>CAVQYQ010000005.1:2500-1062256 GCA_963718195.1 uncultured delta proteobacterium | reverse complement strand
AGCCTGTTTGTTGGACGAGTCATCGAATCAATTAGTCGAGAATATACAGATCATGTCCTCGTTTTAAACAGAGCTCATTTGAAAAGAATCCTGACAGAATACTTTGCTTATTGTCATGATGACAGAACTCATCTAGGTCTTGAGAAAACACACCAAATAATCGGTCGGTAGAACCAAAGCCTACCGGTAAATGCAAGATAGTCACCTTGCCCCGTGTTAGTGGATTGCATCACCGATATGTGTGGAAGAAAGCTGCTTGATAATAATTCTTTTCTGCCCTTTACGAAGAGGTGAACACTTCTTATCCAATGCTAAATTGCGTCTAAATTCACCTCAAAACCAGAAATATTAACTCTGGATTGCTCGCTCATTCCAACCAGAAACCGAATTGAACACCTATTTGTTATTTCAGTGCAAGAATTTATGACATGTTAACTGCAGATGGACTTTTTGCAAGAGACAACGGGCAAGCGCAGGTGATAGACATTAAAACCTTATAGGAGTAAATAAGAAGGAACTCTTCGGGACATGACTCATACCTGCATTTCATAGAATTTGAGGTACAATGAGCCAGAAAAAAAGACGCATCAGGGATTGATCCACCCTGATGCGCCAGTATAGAACCTTAAACAACTAATTATTATGATTACAAAAATTTGGTGGATTTCTGGTGGTGATGCAGGGAATAGATGACCTGTTCTTGTTCCTGTCTAACTATATGAAATCATTCTAAGATACTATGGATTCACTAAATTAGGAAATTCTGAAAAATAACTGCAAGCCCAAGAAATGCCAGAAAGCCCATAACATCAGTAATCGTTGTCAAAATAATGCTTGAACTCTGGGCTGGATCAATCCCCATTTTTTTCATGATGAGCGGTATCGAGCTTCCTGCAAGGCCGGCAATCACGAGATTTAGAATCATGCCAAGGCCGATTACGACGCCAAGCCAGGGGTTGCCATACCATCCCCAGGCAATGACCGCTGTTATTAGGCCGATAATGAAGCCATTTAAAATCCCAAGCTTTGTTTCTTTGAGGATAAGTTCGGGAACTCTCTTAGGAGGTATTTCTCGCATTACCAACCCACGCATAACCACTGCGAGTGACTGGGCGCCGGCATTTCCTCCCTGCCCAGCAATAACAGGCAAAAATACGGCGAGAATCGTAAGCTTGGCAATGATACCCTCAAACATCGCTACAACAGAGGCTGCAAGAAAGGCTGTACCCAGATTGACTGTCAACCAGAAAAGTCTCTTTTTCAGTGCAATCATAATCGGCGAGAATGTCTTTTCATCTCTGCCGACACCGACCATCATCTGAATGTCCCTGGTAAGGTCATCTTTGAGGCCATGAATTAAATTCTCCCCCTTGATGATTCCGAGCAGACGGTTTTCGCTATCGACAACCGGAGCAGCAAAATATTTTCGTTTGCTCATTTCCCGTGCAGCTTCTTCTCTTTCGGTAAAACAATGCAGGGAAAAGACATTAGTTATCATAAATGATTCGAGTTTTTGTTCTGGTACGGCCAGCATAAGATCACGAGTGTTAAGTACACCGATCAAGATACTGTCCTCATCAATAACATATGTGTAGGATGCAGGAAAATTCTTTTCCAAAGCAAGTTTTTTCATTTTACTTATAACATCACCGGCGGATTCTTCTTTCTGGAAGGTGAGGAAATCTGAAGACATATACCGACCAACACTACTTTCCGGATAGGTAAGCATTTCTCTTATTTCTTCGGCGAGTGCTCCAGTGACACTGGGCATAAGTTTCGCGCGGGCATCAGGAGATAGGTGCATGACCACCGATACCGCCTTTTGAGGGGACAACCTCGACACTATCTTTTTCACCAAAGCAGGATCTTTCTGGTCGAGTAATGACGCGGTATAACTTGTCTGGAGCCTTTGCAGAACTTTGCTGGTTAATTCTACGGGAAGCATGACCAAGATCTCTGCTGCACTGCTTCTTGGCAGGCCTTCAATTATTTTTGCTGCCTCAACAATATCTCGTTCTATCAATTGTATCGTTAGTGGAATCAATTGCGCTGCATTGCTCATAATTTACTCCTTCTCCGTTTTGAGTAAGGATTCTACTTCAATTATCACCTCCACGTCTGGCCAGGGCTTTGTTTCTGGCTTAATATCAGCGGGTGCAATAATTTTGGTTATGATGCGACTATTTGACTGTAGTGAATCGAGGTACACAGGGGTTGTTGATACAGACAAGATGTCTTTACCATTTTTATTTGGCGGCACTAAAACCTTAATTTCTGAAGGAATGACCGTAACACTCTTCAGTTTCTTGTTAGGCGGGAGGTTGCCGAGAAATTGTGGATTAATGAGAACCGATCTCTTAACCATCTTTGCAAGAGTGATCTCTGCTTGTGCCGGGGTAATTTCAAGAAAAGCAATTTTGTCAGTACTATTCTGATTGGGAACTATAAGTGATATCTGCGTACCTTCAACCATGGTTGATAAGTCAACTCTAAGGGACGGCTGGGTGAGTATAAAATCATTCACAACTGAACGAGGGCCGGCAACACGCACACGTGCCTCCTCAACCCGTTCTCCAACCAATATTAAATTACCGACCGGAGTACTGTAGTCTATTGGAAGGGTGATAGACCTCTCGACAACCTCCTTGTTTGAGCTGGCAAGCACAGTCCAAAAAATTGTGGCAACCATCAGACTCCCTACTATCCGGATAGATGTTCGTCGATCTATGAGGGTCAGTTTCGGAATATTTATCAACCCATGACTGGTTTGGTGCTGCAAAATATGTTCATGTATTTGTTGGGGTGACTCCATTTTGGTCATCTTCCCATTAAGGAATGTCGAGACCATCCCACGTTCTTCCGAAACAACCAAAACCAAAGCATCGGTCACTTCTGACAACCCCATTGCTGCATGATGCCTTGTGCCATATTGATCAGCTAACCTTGAAGTTTGGGAAATCGGAAGACGAACACCGAATCTGCAAAGCTTATTGTTCTCAACGATCATTGCACCATCATGACCGGGTGAATTTGGATCGAAAATACTCATAATCAGTGGCGGGCTGGCTTCTGCTGTCAAGTGATAACCACCGGACAATTTTTCTTCCACCGGCTCTGTCCCAGGATACACAATAAGGGCGCCCTGTTTTTTCTCGGCCAACTCCCACAAACTTTCTGCAACAATTTGAGTCAGGTTTGGATCTGCAGAAGTTTTACGCCGTCCATACAGAGACACAAATTTCTCCAGTATTTTTCTAAGCTCAGGCTGAAATATTATAATAAGCGCTAACACAGTGACCTGACTGACATTCTGCAAAATCCATTCAATTCCTTCAAGATTGAGCAAGCTGGCTATGCCAAAAAGGATGAAGGCGGCAGCGATTCCCACAAGTATTTTCCAGGTGCCAAGGCGCACTAAAGTCCGATGTAGAAAGAATAGACCAGCACTAATGAGCAGTATATCAAGCGCTGCTCGCCAACTGAGAAGTTCATTGATTATAAAATATGCTTTACTCATAATTGGTACTCCATTCACGTACGTCTTTTATCGTTAATAAGCTATTGTAATATCTATACTAAACCACAGCATAGGTGTGCAGATAGTATTAAATATTAACGATATTTATTTACAGCGCTCAAAACACGATCCATAACTAACCTAAAGTTTAACTGGTAAATACGCTAATCAATAAATACCGAGATGTTGTAACATTTAGTAACTATACTGATTCATCTTAAGGTACTCTTAACCATGGAAATATTCTACTGGGTTGGGATCCTTTTCTGTTTATCGCAATCAGCTATGTTTTCAGGTCTCAACCTGGCTTTTTCAGCATCAGTCGATTGCGTCTTGAAGTTGAAAGGAAGAAGGGTAATCAAGATGCCAAGAAAATCATGCAACTCAGGGATGATTCCAACTTTCTGCTGGTTGAGCGTCCTTTCTCCGTAGGTGATGTGATCCGTGTCGGCTCAACTTCTGGAGAGGTGCTCTCCATAGATCTCTTGTCACTTAAAATACGCACTTTTGACAACTTATACGTCAGAATTCCAAACGAAACAATAATCAAAAGCGAAGTGACGACCCTGAAAAATTCCCTATCCGTCGGTTTGTTTTACAGGTTGGTGTCGCCTACAAAGAGGATTTAGAAAAGGTCCGACAAATCTTATTCCAAGTAGCCCACAATAACCCTTTGTGTCTCGAAGAACCCAAACCCGTTTTTATTTTCCAGGGATTTGGTAACTCTTCGTTGGATATTCAGTTTTCTGTGTGGGCAAAAAAGGAAAACTTTTTAGATCTGCGAAACAGTATCTTCCTTGGTGTTAAAGAAGCATTTGATGAAGCCGGAATTGAAATACCGATCCCGCACACCACCCTCTACACTGGAGCCACCACTGGCCCGTTTCCAGTATCAATTGTCAGTGAAAACAAATGGGCTGGAAACTAGTCGTAATCAATTATCCAGAGTTTGGAATTATCCCCCATACTAATAAAGAGATAACAACGGAACAATTAATTCATGGCAGATATACATTCAAAACAGGCACTATCTTCAGGCTTATTGTGCGTCTCATATATCTGTCATGGTTTTTTCATTCAGTTAAGGTTAGCGCATCAACCAATTCTGTTTACAAAAGTTGCTTTTCAAATCTATTCGTAATAATAGAAGATTAAATGATTTGAATCGGTAAAACTATTTGACCTGGAAAAAGGGCCCAAAATGCAAGCATCCATTTTTCTGACTATCCCAATTCTAGTGCTACTTTCAGCATGTACCTGGGTTGAACCTACCTCAACGGGAAGTCAAATCAAACTAGTTGATCAACATAATGAAACTCTTTCAACATGTAAAAAACTGGGATCGATCACCTCTATAGTGAAACATAAAATAGGTTCCTTAAATCGATCCGAGGAAAAGGTCAATACAGAGCTCGCCACAATCGCTCAAAATGAGGCTGCCGAGATGGGTGGTGACACTATTGCTGCAGAGGGACCTGCCGACAACGGGCGCAGGACTTTTTCTGTGTATAAATGCATGGAATAATATTCCTTACTAAACAGAGTCATTTGCAAAACGCTCTAACATAAAAAGTTCTTATTTCATATTTCAGTTCTTCGATGCAACTGTGCTCTGTCTCTGACGCTCATCACTGTGACAGGTGAATGGCGCAATACTTTCTCAGCAATGGAGCCCATAAGAGTGCCAATAATATCGCTCCGGCCTTTATTACCTATTATCACAAGATCTATATTTTCTTCTTGTATAGCGCTCATTATTTCCTTAAATGGATTTCCCTCTCTTATTCGGATAGATATCTGGGAAGATTCTGGTGGCGAATATTGTTGAATCATCTCACTAATTTGATGCTGGCGCTCGGTTCTGGTTTTTTTTATAAAGTCTTCAACATCAAATTCACTGGGATAAAAGTGGCTCGCAGACCTTACAGCTTCAATATCTCTACTGTTAATTACATTTAACACCACAAACTGTGAAACGATATCACTCGTTAACGAAAAGGCATATTCTGCTGTCATCTCTGAATAGTCAGACAAGTCGATACAAACCAATGCTTTTTTGTTATTAATCATTTCAAGACCCTCTCCACTAAGTGGATGTTAAAATTTCTGCTACTTCAATATTCTCTTGAACCCTGATGAGTCCTTCGTTTAAAATCGTTTTTCAGTTTACCCCTTTTTTACATCTCTTTCTAGATCAATAATATTTATAAAAGTTAATGAGAGGTTGTTCTCTACAGATACATCAATCCTGCTGTCTCATCATTAAGCGTGATTCTTCGCCGCTTTTGCGTCTTTTTCTCAATTATTTCAATTTCAGTCCCTGGCTTCACCACCCTCATCTGGCCTAAATTCAGACCGAGAATGTACGATGCTCTCAAATTGGTATTTATTCCGATAGCAAAAATAGCCGCATCACGCGGTCAATTAGCGAGCAGCTTTTTTATTGCTCGTAAATCCTTTACCCGGTGGATTCGTTGGACTTTCATCGTGCCTCCATTTTATGATTATCTGATTTCAGGAACCGAGAATTTACCTTGTTCCGGAGGTGATTTTTGACTTAATTTTCAAAGGTTAATATTGCCAGTGGATCTCTTCGGCCTTTGGGAAAAGCATGATTACAGGTGCTCAGGAAGAGACTCTATTCACAAAATATCTTTCATAGAATAGTTATGGTTGGTACTGATTCAATTTAAATAAGCCTCTCATTTTCTAACCCACCTAGTGAGTATCAAAACAACTAGTTCTGGTAAGAATTTAACTCGTACACTGCTTACTATCTTCGTTTCTGCTTGCGGCTATTTTTAAGTGAATTGATGCTAAAATCTATGATTTTTTCGAACATCCATCCTCTCTATCAGCATTTCTTAACTTAATCATTAGTAATTCTTATCAGTATAGAGTATGCTACATCGTAGTACTTTTCTTTGATGGCAGAAATATTCCGTTTTATGTCTGATTCTATTGGATAACCAATGTGTTATTTAGTCCCACCTATTATCACACCTGATATTCTCCACAATATAGCCGTGCATGAGATACGTTTTCAGATCAATTCGCAAGAAGAAAATAAATCTCAAGAAAAACAATTATCTATCTCAATTAAGAAAAATTTTTATGGAAATGAGGAGGATTTTCTTCAGCTAGGATTCAAGTTCTCCAAGTCTTAGGGATAGATATATTTAAAATCCATAGGACTGTTATACCATCTGGCTAGATTTAAATACCCCCAGAAGGTCTGGAGGCAACATCTTTTCTAAAGTTGTTAGGTGGATATGAAGAATACTCGAGGGATAGAACGTCCCCAAGACACCTTCAAGTAGACGTAGTCTATGACAAGTTAAGAGACAACCTCATATGCTGTAGTGCATTGGGAAACAGATCAAGCAATCCTTTCCAAGGAGGCGACTATGAAGATCAAGAGGAGAGCATTTCTAAAACTTTCCGCGGCTGCTGGCGCAACTGCTGCTTTAAGCGGATTGAATAAAGGGACGGACATGAATGCTTTTGCTTCAAATCATGGAGATGGAAAAGTAGGAGTGAGTCCAGGCGAATGGAAACCGTCTACCTGCCAGGGATGTACAACCTGGTGTCCGGTAGAAGTTTTCGTGCAGGAAGGCAGAGCCGTAAAAGTGCAGGGAAATAGATATTCAAAGCAAAATGAAGGGAAGGTGTGCCCAAGAGGGCACCTGTCTCTGCAACAGGTATATGATCCCGATCGGGTCAAGGTTCCGATGAAACGGACCAATCCCCAAAAAGGCAAGGGGCAAGATCCCAAATTTGTTCCGATCAGCTGGGATGAAGCACTTAACACTATTGCCGACAAGATGATGGAGCTCCGTAAAAATAACGAGACAGAAAAGTATTGTCTCATGCGGGGTCGCTATACTTACATGCGTGATATCATCTATGATGTTATGCCAAAAGTCTTTGGTTCTCCCAACAACATCTCCCATAGTTCTACTTGTGCCGAAGCAGAGAAATTTGGTGCTTTCTACACTGAGGGCTACTGGGATTATCGTGACTACGATCTTGCCAACTCAAAATATATCCTGATCTGGGGTTGTGATCCTGTGGCAAGTAATCGTATGGTGCCTGCCACTATTAAACGGCTTGGTGATGCTCTTGACAGAGCAACGGTTGCAGCAGTTGATCCACGTTTAACCACGAGTGCCGCGAAAGCGAATGAATGGCTTCCTCTCATGCCCGGGACAGATGGAGCACTGGCGCTCGGCATAGCTCATGTTATTCTCACCAAAGGAATCTGGTATAAAGGGTTCGTGGGTGATTTCAATGATGGTAAAAATCAGTTTATAGCCGGTGCAGCTGTCAATGAGGCAGATTTTACCGAGAAGGAGACTCACGGTATCGTCAAGTGGTGGAATCTCGCCGTAAAAGACATGACTGCAGAAAAAGCTGCAGAATTAAGTGGTGTCTCTGCTGATCAGATCATACGCGTTGCAACGGGTATGGGTGCTGCGGCACCAAATGTTGCTGTTTGGATGGGACCCGGAGCGGCGATGCAGGCTCGCGGTGGTTATTCTGCCATGGCAGTCCATGCGTTAGGCGGTTTGGTAGGTGGTATCGACAATGAAGGTGGTTCGCTGCAGACGGCCAAGATTCCAGTCAACAAACTCAATTCCGATATATTGAAGAAATATCAGGATGATATTGCCAAGAAACATTCCAAGAAAGAGAAAATAGATCAGCGTGGAAGGCTTGAACTCCCGGTAATTGCCAAGGGTAAATCGGGGGGTGGTGTTTCGACAAATAATGCTGCGACAGGGATCCTTGATAAAGACCCTTATGACATCAAGGTTCTCGTCGGTTACATGAATAACTTTGTTTTTTCCTGCAACGGTACAGACCGCTGGGAAAAGGCTCTGGCATCGGTGCCGTTTACGGTTCACCTGACGACCAACGCTTCCGAGTTTTCCATGTTTGCCGATATAATTCTGCCATGCACCGTAAATATGTATGAACGGTATGGGTTCATCAAGACCAAAGCGAATCGGTATGCAACTTGCTCGTTGTTGCAGCCGGTCGTCGACCCGCTCTGGGATGTCATTCAAGATGAATCTGAATTTCCATTTCTCATCGCTGAAAAGCTCAAAGAAAGAGGGTTCTCCAATCTCTATGACTGCCTGGTAGAAATGTACTCAGACCCGGAAACTGGAGCAAAGCCGAAGGATTCGAAAGAGTTTACGGTATATGCCCTGAAATACTACACCAAGCCACTTTGGGATGGGCAAAAGGACACCCATGGTGACAAAATCAATGGCTGGGACGACATGCTCGCAAAGGGAATGTGGAATTCCGAAGCCTATACGTATAAATCCCACTGGGGCGGCAAATTTAAAACAGCCAGCAAGAAATTTGAATTTTACAGTGAGACGCTGAAAAAAGCACTTGGTGGCCATGCCGAGAAACACAAAGTCGATATCGACACAGTTCTGGAGAAAAGCAACTATACTGCCCGTGGAGAGCTCGCTTTTGTTCCGCACCACGAACCGCCACTTCGACACGGTAGCAAGAAAGATTATCCATTTGACTTTATAGATTATAAGTCTCGTCTGAATCGGGAAGGTAGAAGCCAGAACTCTCCTTGGTATTATGAGTTCAAGCACGTTGATCCAGGTGATGTCAGCGGACAGGATACGTTGAGAATCAATCCTATAGATGCTCAGAAACTTGGAATTACAGATGGTGACAAAGTTAAGATAACCTCAATGGTTGCGAGCGGTGAGTGTGTCGCCAGAGTCTGGGAGGGAGTTCGTCCTGGAACAGTCAGCAAATCATATGGCCAGGGCCACTGGGCTTATGGAAAAACTGCCACAGACGATTTTGCCATGAGTGCTACGAGGGGGGTGAACAACAACACGATCATCCCCTGGGAACTTGAACGGTTATCCGGGTCAAACGCCCGCAATGGTGGCCATGCCGCCGTCCGCATCGAAAAGATATAGGTAGGGGAGGACATACAAATGACACAATATGCAATGGTGATAGATTTAAGAAAATGTGTTGGCTGCGGTGCCTGTGCTCTTGCCTGCAAAACTGAAAATAATACATCTTTGAGAAGAAACGGGCAGACCTATAATTGGGCCGATTTTATCCACGAAACAACAGGTACATTTCCCGACACGCAGTACCGGACTTTGCCGGTGCTATGCAATCACTGCAGTAACGCTGCTTGTGTGGATGCGTGCCCTGTCGAACCGAAGGCCATGTTCAAGACTGAGGAAGGCCTTACTATGCACAATGAAGAACGGTGCATCGGCTGCAGGGCCTGCCAGGAGGCCTGTCCATACAGCATGGATGAGGTTGAAAAAGACGGTGCTTACGGACAATACAGCGTTATCAGCTACAATGAGGAAGGCGAACCTACGCAGCTATTTTTCACTGACAAAACGCAACTTATTGCAGACGGTTCGACCACTGGTGCCGAGTTGGTTGCGATAACCGGTACAAATCCGCCACACCAGACCAAGTACAACCATCCTGATTATAAGAGTGTTCGTCGTGACAATGTTGTAGAGAAGTGCATCCTCTGCGATCATCGTTTAAAAAATAATGAGCTTCCAGCTTGTGTGAATGCCTGCCCATCGGATGCCAGGGTAGTTGGAGACATCCAGGATGTCAACAGTGAAGCAGCAAAACTGTTGAAGCAACATAAGAATTTCGTGCTGCTGCCAGAAGAGGGTACACAACCGAATGTTTATTACATTCGAAAGTACTCTGCACGGTAGGGGAAACTATAACGAGCCAGGGCACGTCATAATTACATTAAATGTGTCCTGGCCCTATTACATTCACCAGAATAGCTATGATTCACAAGAGCGATATTATAACCCGTGGTAATTGTTTTAAATTACTTGCAGCTTGTTTTTATGAACCTGACAAAGACCTGTTCCTTGAAGAGAGGGTCTGTGAGAATCTGAGAGACCTCCTCAGCGGTTGGGCACCCGGGGCTGCAGAGGCTGCCTCAGATATGGCTCTTTGCCTCAGGAATTGTCCCCAGGATAAACTCAGCCTAGATCACGCGGCTCTTTTTGTCGGACCATTCGAATTGCTGGCAGCACCATATGGGTCTGTCTATTTGGAAAAGAACCGGCAAGTAATGGGTGATTCAACGATCGGTGTTCTGAGGAGTTACCAGGATGCTGGATTATCAGTTGATGTCAAAGAGCCACCAGACCATATCGCCATAGAGTTGGAGTTCATGTACTACCTCTGCACTAAAGAAGTTGAAGCAGAATCTCTTGGTAGAGAAGAAGAATCGGAAAATTATCGTATTCAGCAAAAGGAATTTTTCCAATTATCTTTGCAGTGGGTGACACAATTTTGTGATTCTATCCGCCAAGGCTCAGATAATCAGTTTTATACAAGTCTTGCTGATTGCCTGAGCGGGTTCATTGTAACCTGTGAACAATTTTATGGAAAGCAGACGGTACAGGCTGCTTGACTATTATCTAGAGCCAGACTGATGTCCGCATCATTTTTAATAGAAGATTTAGTATCCAAGAGTACCCAGAAGGTTATAGGGTTTATCAAGAGCCGATGTCTGAGGCGTCGGTTAAACAGCTGTGAGTGTGATAACTGTTTAAGTTGTTGCCCGGCAGATGCGATAGTCATCCATAACAACCAAGTTAAACTTGATAGGGGAAAATGCACTGGCTGTATGTTGTGTTCTACGGTGTGCCCCAATGATGCTTTTGAGTTTCCGCTGGCTGATATCGAGAAATACATATTTGCCAAGGAGAAAAGAGAGCTGATCGTGATTTCCTGTTCACGTCAGAAGCAGGTGTACCCGGAAGAGCACGTCATCCCCTGTCTTGGTAGTCTTTCGCTTGAGCATTTGCTTGTACTGGGTCTGGCTGGCTCTCCTGTAACAGCATTTAACACAATGGCCTGTTACAATTGCGAGAACAGAACGGCAGCGGATTCCTTTCTCAGTATCCTGACAGAATTTCAGGAACACGCTGGAAATTTACTGAATACCACATTCATTGTGATTTCAGAACCAGAAGAGATTACTTCTATTCCTCACGAGAGCAGGAGATCTTATATTTCAGGCCTTAAAAGTAACCTGCTAACAGCAATTAGTCCCCAAGTTACCTACTCTTCTGCTGATACTGATGACAATGTTATAAAGAGCAGGCGCATACCAAAAAGTATATACCTGAAGAGATATCTGAGTACGCATGTTGATGAAGAAAGGAAGCAACTGATATCATCATTGAGTGATTATTCCGTCGAAATATCCGAAGGCTGTACACCGTGTCCGCTCTGTAAAGGAATTTGCCCAACTGGTGCGATCAAGGTCGATCGCTCTGATGGGGAGAAAAAAATACTGATTGATAATTCCCTTTGCAGCGGCTGCCGGCTGTGTGTGTTGTTTTGTAAAAAAGAAGCAATTACCTTACATCCCCCGTTGAGGAGCGGCGTAAGCACGAATACAAATAGAGATAAATACCTCTTTGAATCTCCTGGTTAGGTTCCTTGATTGATGTCTTTGGGAAGGATCTTTAAGCTTCTTTAAGCAAGATTGCGAGAAAGAGAGGATGGTAGTATGACCGATCTTTATATTCCCATGACTGTACTCGCAATTATCTTTGCATTTGTAGCTTTTTTCTATGCATCTGTCGGGCTTGGAGGAGGTTCCTCGTACACAGCCTTGCTTGCAATTGCAGGAGCCAGTGCAGCAACCATACCGATGGTCTCCCTTTCCCTCAATATATTGGTGACTACTTTTGGCAGTCTTGTATTTCTCATGCATGGTCATGCCCGGTTCAGGTTGATTGCCCCTTTTATTCTTACTTCAATTCCGATGGCCTATCTGGGTGGCATGCTGCACCTGCCTGTATTTGTGTTTTATATGTTCCTTCTACTGTCGCTGATCTTTGCAGCGGCCCGTATCTATTTCCCAAACAATGCCAAACCTTTTTTGCTGAATCCACAATACAGACTGGTTTTTGCTCTCGGAGGGGGGGCATTGCTTGGATTGGTTGCTGGTATAACTGGGATTGGTGGCGGGGTTTATCTTGTGCCGCTCATAATACTGTTGGGTCTTGGTACTACGAAAGAAGCTGCAGCGTGTGGATCATTTTTTATCTGGGTGAACTCAGTTTCTGGTTTACTGGCTCGTGTGCAATATAATAACATCGACCATGGCCCATATCTCTCTCTTGTGATAGCTGCCGTTGCTGGTGGAATAGCTGGAACGATCATGGGGGCTGGTCGATTCCAACCACAAACCATGCAGAGAATACTTGGTTCTATTCTGATTGTTGCTATTTTTCTACTAGCGAAAAAGATGGTCTCTTTCGTCGCATAAGGGGCAATTCATTTAAAAAGATATACTATTCTGATTGGCTGCTGGTGGCATTCCTTACCGTTGAAAGATTACCGGACGCTCCAAGAAGTACATTGCTGGGTAGGCCTTGCTGTGGTATGTGCCGCTCAACTCCAAGTTGAGATTACCAGCTTTTATATCTCTTTTTCTTTACTTCCAGAACCAGTAAATTAATTTCTGTTTATCTCTCATGCTCTTATCCAAAAATTGTGGCCTGGGTGAAACTGAAGATGCAGGAATAAGGTTGATATTTTGTCCTTACAACAAACGTATGACAAGGGCTTTAGCTCTACTATGAAAATAAGACGTTTAGCGACTGTTTTGAGTGTATGGACTCAAGGCTTTGAACAAAAAAAACTTAATAACTATATAAAACGAAATGGAAAATGTTTAACTGGCTACGAAATCGACGCAGGCAAAAGATATTGAAAACTCCTTTCCCGCAGTCGTGGCGGGACATCATTATAGAGACGGTAACGCATTATTCTTATCTTAATCATGTAGAAAAAAATCGGCTTGAACAGCTCGTTCAGATATTTATTGCCGAGAAAAATTTTGAAGGGTGTGGCGGCTTGGAATTAACCGATGAGATTAAGGTTGTTGTGGCTGCACAAGCCTGCCTCCTGGTTCTTGGGTTACCAGACTTTCAGTACCTCCAGCTTGAATCGGTCCTGATTTATCCCACAACTGTTACGCTGCCTCCTTCAAGGCTCAGTGTTTTTGCTGATAGTCCGATGATTGTGCCAGATCAACAGGCTATTTTAGGTATGGCATCGTTACGGGGACCTGTCATTCTGGTGTGGGATGCAGTGCAGCGAGGAGCACGTCATCCTGAGCAGGGGCATAATGTGGTGTACCATGAATTCGCCCATATTCTCGATATGCGAGACGGTGCTGCTGATGGCACCCCAGAACTTTCGAACAGAAAACTCTATCATGCCTGGGTAGAGGTATGCAGTAAAGAATTCTTTAAGCTGAAAAAGGATGCTGAAAAAGGGCGTAAAAGCTTGCTTGACCCCTATGGTGCAGTGCATGAAGCTGAGTTTTTTGCCGTAGCTACTGAGCTTTTTTTTGATCGGCCGCTTAGAATGAAACGTGAGTACCCTGATCTGTATGTCGTCTTATGTGCATATTATCGACAGGATACTGCTGAACGGCAACGCTCAAGCAACAACCTGCATCAGGGTTGAAATAAATTAGTAGTTGAGTCTTTTGTAAACGATACTATTATCGGTTATGAAAGCAGCTTGATACCATTGCAAAACGAATATTTAGAAAATGAGATTGAGCCTCACATATTTTCCGCTTTGGTTTAGTTATCGACTGACGGAAAATGACAGAATACCGTCACCAGAGATCCATACCTCCAGTAAAAGTGTAAGTAAAAATATTTACCTTCGATATGGCAATTTAAATTCATTGCTCAGTTGCTGATATTACGTTTACCATTGTAGAACTCATCTTATGTTGACTTCTACAATGGTAAACGTTGCTGAATAATCTAATAATGCAATATATTGACATTACCCAGTCACTGGATATTACTATTCCTAGATGATAATCTCCGCCAAAAAGGGTTGCTAGATTGATAACAAAAAGTAATCGTTCGTTTTGGAGTGCTATCATTAAGAAATACTATTATTACTAGTAACGCCTAACTAATTAATATTATATATAAATGATAATTTAAAATGAAAATTCTAGGGTTGCCTGGCATAAAATTCGAAACCAAAAAATGGATGCAAGATCTATTGATAGAAATGCATGAGTTTCCCTTTGATTTTCAAGTTGCAGAGTATCGTCATTGGTCTGATGATCAGAATTTAGATGTCAAATTCGAAGCCTTCTGCCATGCAAATAAATCAGTAGAGTATGTCATCGCTAAATCGCTTGGTACATTTATTTCTACAGTAGCTTTTGATTCTTTTAATTTTAGACCTCAAAATGCAGTTTTTATTGGCACACCCATCAAACGTCATAGTGCAAATAACTTTGAATTGCTGTCTAAGTTTATTAGTTCGGTACCCACTCTGTTTATCCAACAGACATCTGACTTTAATGGTTCATACCTCGAATTGACCGAGGTGGTTCAAGGCCATAAAAATGTAAGGGTTGTTGAGGTACCTGGAGATGACCACCAGTATGCGGATATAAAAGGCCTACAAAAGATTCTCTCGTCTTTATTTGAAGACCAGAAATTATAAACTCCTACAATCGTCCACTCTCCCTATATAGACAAAGTTTTATCTTGAACAGACTACAGAATAGTTATTGGCAAAATTTGCCCCTATCGGATAGTCGGTTTCGGCAACACTGTACCTTGGACAATTATAGGGTTTTCTAGTGATACCGCTATCTACCACAGCTACAGCTTAATGTTTGATGATGTAGCTAAAGTTGGTATTCTCGTTGGTAAACTGGTACATAAGGGTATGAATGAGGCGAGTCATGCGGTTGGTTATTTTGTGATTTATCTCATTCTTGCCAAAACAAAGAAATGACCAACGAATTTGCAATTCAACCTGTCGACACACCAAAAACACTTAGGTGAAAAGAAATAATATAGGAACTCATTGCGAGGGATTGCACTTGAGCATGAAGAGAAGGAGTTACACTTTTAATAAAAAACAGGAGGAAGATTATGCGCGCATTCAAAACGTTATTTGTTGTTTCATTAGGTTGTATGCTGGCTGCATCGGTAGCAATTGCAGATGATTTCCCCACGAAAACTATTCAGTTTCTGATTCCCTTCAATCCTGGAGGGCAGTCAGATGTGGCGGCGACGCTGCTCCGCCCTGGTCTTGAGGAGAAACTGGGCCAGGAGGTGGTCATGCAGCACCGGCCGGGTGGTGGTGGCTCAGTTGGGTGGACCATGCTGTCTCAACAAAAACCAGATGGTTACATGATGGCAATTACCAATTTACCGCATATCGTGGTACAGCCACTGAAAACAAAGGGTGTTAAGTACAAAACCGAGCAATTGGCACCAGTCTATCTCTATGCCCAATCACCGGGGGGTATCGCCGTTGCCAACGACAGTCCTTTTAACACTCTCAAGGACCTGGTCGAATTCGCTAAGGCAAACCCCAAGAAGCTGTCCATTGGCGGCACCGGCAAATTCACCGGCAACCATTTAGGGTTTCTGCAGTTCACTCAAATGGCCGGTATCGACACGAGCTATGTTAGTTTCAATGGCGCGGCTCCGCAAACAGCGGCACTTTTAGGTGGCCATGTCATGGCAACATATGGAGGTACGTTCGTGTTCTCTAACAACAAAGAAAAACTCCGTGTCCTGGCAATCGCTACAGAGGAACGCCTGCCAGATTTCCCAGATGTTCCAACGTTCAAAGAGTTGGGCTACGATCTTGTTGGTGGTATAGATAGAGGTATCACGGTTCCTGCCGGCACGCCGCAATCCCGCATCGACATGCTTGCCAGCGCTCTTGACTATGCATCTAAGCAGAAAGGTTTCATCGATGGTATGACTGAGCTCGGCTTTCATCTTGTGAATCTTGGTCCCAAAGAATATGGTGAGTTCATAGAGAAACGTAGGGTGCAGTACACTGAAATTTTGAAAAACGGTGGTTTCTTGGACTAAACGGTTTGAATAAGTGTAGGTGCGGGTGAACCCATCACCTGCACTTATTATCAGTTATAAAGATGTAGGGGAGCGTGTGATGGAATTGATTGGCCCGGCGCTTGGTAATGTGTTTGCGATTACCAATTTGGTGTTCCTATTTTCTGCTGTGGCCGGTGGAATCCTGGTTGGTGCTCTGCCAGGGTTGACGGGCACGATGGCAATCGCCCTAATGGTTCCGTTCACTTATACTTTATCACCCGAGTCGGCGCTTATCGTGCTTGGCGGAGTCTATGTCGGGGCCATGTATGGCGGCTCCATCTCTGCGATATTAATAAATACACCGGGTGCACCAGCGGCTATCGCCACCACCTTTGACGGATATCCTATGGCCCAGCAGGGTCGTGCTGAGGAGGCTTTAGCTGCTTCAGCCACAGGCTCCGGCATCGGCGGTATGTTCGGCACGGTGGTTTTACTGTTCTTCGCACCGGTTCTGGCCGTCGTTTCGTTGAAGTTTGGTCCGCCGGAGTACTTCTGGCTTGGCGTTCTTGGCCTGACGATCATTGCCAGTTTATCAGCCAAATCGATGATTAAGGGCCTGCTTGGTGGCGTTATTGGGGTGCTTTTAAGCACCATCGGCTTGTCACCCAGTACTGGCGAGGCACGACTGATTTTCGATTCTTCCAATCTGCTAGGTGGTATCGACGTCATTGTTGCCCTGATCGGTCTTTTCTGCGTCCCGCAGGTGCTTAGTATGGCTGAAACGGCACGTGATCAAGCCGGTGTCTCGCTCTATAAACCTGCGAAGGGAACCACCATTCGAACAATTAAATTCGTACTGACCCGTTGGGTGAATCTGCTTCGATCGGCTATTATCGGCACCATCGTCGGCATTATTCCCGGTGCTGGTGGAAACGTCGCAGGTCTTCTTGCATATCAGGAGGCCCAACGTGCCGCGAAAGACCGGGGCAGTTTTGGCCGTGGCAATATCGACGGAGTCATTGCCTCAGAAACCTCGAATAACGCAGCTGTTGAAGGCTCGTTAGTACCGTTGTTGACCCTCGGAATTCCTGGTGCGCCTCAAGCCGCAGTCTTGTATGGTGCGTTATTGCTGCACAGCTTGCGCCCAGGTCCGGAGTTGTTTTCTGGAAACGGGGCGGTGATAACCTATACCTTTATTTTTTCTTTGTTTATAGCCAACGCCATGATGTTCATTATCGGCATCTCGGCCTCGCGCATCTATGCTCGCGCCCTCAATCTTCCCATCAATATGCTCATGCCTGTTGTCTTGGCACTTTCAGTAGTCGGCGCTTTTGCCGGACGCAACAGCCCCTTCGATGTTGTGCTTATGTTGGGATTGGGAATAATCGCTTACTTGGGCGCCAAGGTGGGCCTCAGTGCCGCACCCATTGCGCTCGGTGTAATTCTCGGCCCAATAATGGAACGTGGTCTTGTAGAATCCATGATGCTGTCACGGGCGTCGGGTGGTTTGGCGGAACTATTGTTCTCCCGACCGATATCAATTTTGCTAATTGCCATTACAGTGGTATCGGCGGCATGGCCGTTTTTCATCAGTTACAAGGAACGTAAGAAGCAGGGAAATGAAGAAGAATCCGATCGTAAACCAGTAAAACTGCCGGCGGGTTCACTACATCCGGTACTCGCCAACATCTGCTTGGCGGTTCTAAGCGTTGGAATTGCCGTAATCGTATACGTAAGTCTTAGTGCGGAAGAGGTTGAACCAGAAACTCTTGTTGTCCCTATGGCTTCAGCGGGTCTGATCGTCATTGCCGCGGCTCTGTTGTTTATCCAAGCGTTCACACTTTATCATCAAGGCGCAACTTTGGGTGAAACGAAACCCTGGGATATTCCCTCCACCCTAATTGCACTGTCCATGGCCATCTTGTATGTTGTGTTCATAAATTATATTGGTTTCTTCACAATGACATTCGCGGTCATGGTGATATTAGGCTGGTTTTTGTCTCCATCAGAAATAAGGGTCAAAGGATTGGCAAAGAACATTGTGACTGCGGGGCTTGTTTCGGCTGGTTTTTATGCCATTTTCGTTAATATCTTCAATGTGCCGTTTCCTAAAGGGATTTTGATTTAAAATTTGTTGAATTTGATTACCTCTTCTAAATAACTCCTATGGATTTTATCTTATATTTACTAGAAGTTACCTCACTCTAAATATCTGGTTTGAGTATCTCTGAACTGTTAGCATTATCGAGTATCATCCTCGTTGCTTCCATTATTCGCGGTTATGCGGGCTTTGGCTTTTCAGCTATTTTGGTGGCTGGGGCATCACTTTTTATGCCGACACGAGAAGTGGTGCCTCTGGCAATAATCTTGGAAATTGTAGCGAGTCTACAAATGGCCGCTCAAGTCTGGCAACACGTAAACTGGAGGATGGTCTTGTCTATCCTCGCTGCATCATTACTGTTCATCCCGTTTGGCCAGTATGTCTTATTATGGGCAGAGGTTGAATTTATGAGAGTAATCGCTGCCATTTTGATGCTGGTAGCGGTAGCATTAACTGCGACAGGCAGGTCTGTCCCTATTAAAAACTCCCCCAAGGGATGGTTTTTTATCGGGATTGTGTCTGGATTTATGAATGGTTTGTTGGCGATGGGTGGCATGTGGGCAATGATTTTTCTGCTCGGTTCTGGGATCAAAGCATCAACTGTCCGTGCTTCATTGGTTGCTCTGTTATTTACTGCCAATTCCTATGCAGTTTTGACAGGATCTAGCCAAGGATTAATCAACAGCACGATTTGTATTCGTTCCATTTGGGCCTTGCCTGCGTTATTTCTCGGGGTGTGGATAGGTTCTCGGAGGTTTGAAAGTAGCAATGTCGACACTTACAAGAAGGTAGGGTTATGCGTGCTGGCAGTCTTGGCTGTAACTCTATTAGTGAAGGCCATTTATTCTGTCGCTATAGAGATATAAATAGACAGACCTATAATTAAGAAGAATAATCTCATTCATCGGACATATGAAAGTAGTATTTCGCTCTATTTTAATTAAGATTTAGTTGGTATGCGTTGCTGTATTGCAAAGAGAATAGACAAAAACCTTGATGACCAAAGGAGTGTGAAATGAAATATCGAGATTGTGGTGATTCAGGGCTTCGGCTGCCTGTCATGGGAGTTGGTTGTTGGTCTTATGGAGGAGGCGATTACTGGGGGGATCAGTCACAACGTGATGTGGATGAGGTGATCAATACAGCGCTGGATGCAGGGTGCAATTATTTTGATTCTGCCGAGGCCTATAATAATGGTGATAGTGAGTCAGCATTAGGCAGAGCTATAAAAAGCCGACGTAACGAGGCGATTATCGGTACTAAGATTTTACCATCAAACTGTCAGCCGGAATCACTACGGCTGCATTGTGAGGCCAGCCTTAAACGTCTTGAGACGGAATATATAGACCTTAATATGATTCATTGGCCGCTTAATTCTCATTCAGTGTCTCGCGCCACAACGGATGAAAGTTTAATATCCAATCCCCCCCCGACTGGATCAGGCTGTTCAGACTCTTGAAGAACTTCAAGAAGAGAGAAAGATAAGGCATATAGGAATTAGCAACTTCGGGGTGTTACAGATGAGTGAGATATTTGAGACCGGGGTGAAAATTGCGGTTAATCAACTGCCTTATAGCCTACTGTTTCATCAGATTAAGCCAGAAATAGTACCTTATTGTAGAAAGAACGGTATCGGGGTGATGGGTTACATGAGCCTTATGCAGGGCCTTTTGACCGGTAAGTACAAGGACGCTGATTCTATGCCTCCAAATCGAACACGAATAAGGCATTTTAGGGGAGACCGGCCTGGGGCTCGCCATGGTGAGGCTGGTGCAGAAAAAGAGACCCTCGAAGTCGTTAGTAAAAATCCGTGAAATTTCAAATGAATTGGGATTACCTATGCATCTGATTGCCTTAGCTTGGTCAATAGCTAATTCAGATGTTACATGCACAATTGTTGGAGCTCGTGACAAAGCTCAATTCCTCGATAATCTGAAAGTACTGGATGTTGAGCTTAATAAAGATATTATGGCAACTTTAGACAATATTACAGAGCCATTGATGAAAAAAATAGGGTTGAGTATCGACCTTTTTAAACATAGGGAGAAGTCAAGGTGTTGGTAATTATCTGTGCTAAACAAGTAGGCTAACGGTTATATTTTGAAATGCTCCTCTCAGCTTAGAACCATTTCTGTGAACTCACTGTTTAGAGAGAACGAGTAATTTGCAGAATAAAGCAATTTCTCTCAGATACAGAATTATTCATAAATCGATAACAAGATGATGGAAAGTCGACGTCCAAATAGCCCCAAAAAGAAAAAAGTGAATCTCACTTCTTTTATCATCGAGCAAAAAGATTCACTGCTTTCAACTCTGATTAGCCATTTTCCAAACAAAAAACGTAAACTTCTCAAGGCAGTGCTGAGGGACAGGCAGGTTTTAGTCAATGGAAAACCCATCACACAATTCGACCATTGCCTATGGCCTGGGCAGCAGGTAGAGGTGCGTTGGGACCGAGAAGTAAAGAATATGCACTTAGGCGAATTGGATATCATCCATGAAGACCAGGATATTATTGTCATCAACAAACCACCTGGTCTCCTTACAATTGCCACGGATAAGGAAAAACGCAGAACTGCCTATTCAATTCTCAGTAACTATGTCAAAGCGGAAAATCCGGATAATAAGATTTTCATCATTCACCGAATTGATCGAGAAACCTCAGGGTTGCTCATCTTTGCAAGAAGTGAAAAAATCAAGCAGCAGATTCAGAAGAGCTGGAATTCGACCATTAGCCAGCGTACCTATATCGGGGTGGTGGAAGGTGCAGTGACTCCCGCCAGAGGGAACAATCGCTTCCTGGCTGAACGAAAGCAAAGCCTTTATTGTATACTCCTCCCAGAAGCAAGGGCAAGGGAGAAGAGCCGTAACTCATTACCGAAAAATTGCGGGAAACAAAACCTTGTCCATGCTGCAGATTAATCTGGAAACTGGCAGAAAACACCAGATAAGAGTGCATATGCAGGATTTGAATTTCCCCGTGATTGGTGATAAAAAGTACGGCTCAAAGTTCAACCCCCTGGGTCGTATGGGGTTGCACGCCCAGGTACTTGAATTCTCGCATCCGACAAGCGGGAAACTGTGCCGATTTGACACGGGTATTCCAAAAAATTTTCTAAAACTTTTCGCCTCTGATAGTAAGCAGAAAAAAACTAACAGCAGCTTGAGGTGAAACAGGAAGCATCGGCCGTAAGCAAGATTGGCAAAAGATGGATATTGCCACGGTTCCGGTAAAGCTGAACCTTTACAGGACGGGGAAAAACCTTTTGCGTGTTCGTGCTATGTTTCTGCATCGGTAAAGCTCAGTTTCTACAATAATATATGCCGGGGTGTCAGCCATGGTTTGCCATCTGCAAGCAGTGTTTGGTCAGGAATTGTGCTCCAAGACCTTTTTCGACAACCAATCGGTCCAGCTCTTTACTCCCGCTCCGGTTCGGGATGAGAGCGGAAAAATCTTGATGTCCTTATTGATCTTCCTCACCCGATTTTCGAGCAGACTCATGTCAAAATCGGTGAGCGATGTTTCCAGGTAATCTATCTTGTTGACGATGAGGGCGTGGCATTTGGAAAACATCAATGGGTATTTCAAAGGCTTGTCATCACCTTCTGGTACGCTGAGGATCATCACATCGAGTGCAGCACCTGTATCAAATTCTGCCGGGCAGACAAGGTTTCCGACATTTTCGATAAAGATCAGGTCAAGCTCGTTTGCTTCGAGGGAATCGAGCCCCTGTTGGACCATCGGTGCGTCAAGATGACAAAACCCGTCGGTCTGTAGTTGGATTGCTGTGGTCCCGGAATCCACAATACGCTCGGCGTCGACCGAGGAATCGATATCCGCTTCGATGACCGCCATACGAAAATCATCTCTCATGAGACCGGTGGTTTGCAGCAGCAGACTTGTTTTGCCTGCACCGGGTGAAGACATCAGATTGACAAGGAAGGTTTTCTGTTCGCGTAATCTTTCCCGCAGATGCTGGGCCAACAGATCGTTGTCCGCCTGGATATCTTCTTTTACTTTTATTAGCTTTATCGCATCACTCATTCCGCTGTCATCTCCTCTATAAAATACTCCCGACCGGAAAGAATCGAAAATCCCTCGGTCGCACCACAATGGGGACATTGCTGATCCTGCAGATCCCGTTTTTCCGTCTCGATAAGGGTTTTGCACTCCCCGCACCGAAGCCTGATCCCGTCCGCTATGATGATAAACTTCGCCCCGCTGGCGATAGTATCTTTACTGAGATAATCGAAATAGTGTTGCAGCCATTCACCCTGCAGGTCGGTCAGACCACCAACCCGCAGGGTGATGGAATGAATTTTCTTCGCGTCATTCTTCTTCGCATGTTTCAGCGCGATACCGAGGATCTTTTCTGTAACAGGTAATTCATGCATATCACTTTCTTTTCCTGCTTATGTCCAAGAGCTCTTGAGGAAGCAAAATCTATAACAAAGCCGATCTGGTTTTTAACTAGCCATCAGAGCTTGCCCCGTTCTTTGGCCATCTTCAGGTAAGCGTGATACGTCAGTTTCGGTGGAATATATCGGTCAGAAGATTCTTTTGCCAGGAGCTTAATGGCATCTGCGTCGCAGACCGGGATGCAGACACCGCAGCCTATGCAGCGGTCGAGGTTGACAACTGCCGTATCATCCAGGGTAATGGCATCCATATGACAACGTTCCTCGCACAAGCCGCAGGCCACGCACTCTGTCTCATTAATCACTGCATAATAGTTGCTGTGCACTTCTTCTGCCGGCTTCCCCAGCTTTTTCATGTTTTTGAGGATTTGGCAGCAACAACCGCAGCACATACAGATGTTTGCTGATTTCTGGGCATTACCCGGCTGTACGACAAGCCCTGCCTCTCGCCCTGTTTCTAAAATCTCCAGGGCTTCCTCGACTTCGATAGCCCGGCCGAGTTTGTTTTCTTCGTAGTAATAAGCGGCTGCACCAAATGCAAAACAGACTTCCAGCGGGTATTTGCACGGTTCGCCGATCACTTCGTGCTCTTTTCTGCAGATGCAGGGTTGGACCGTAATTTTTGACTGGGCGCGGATAAGCGCTTCCGCGTCTTCATACGAGGCGATTTCCACATCCTGAACAATCGATTTGGAGACAGGTACAACCCGCATTTGCTTTGTATTTGTTTTAGTCCACACCTCATTCATTATATGCGGCAGGTATTCATTCACATCCTTGACCAGTTCAGGATCAAGGTCGTTGAGATGGTATTCCCAGATACCCACAACAAACATAGCGGCAGAGTACATCACCACCTCATTTTTATAGCTTCGGAATATCAACCCTTTTTGAGCCATTTCTTCGAGGCTTTCCGTGAGTACTTCAGACGAAAATTCCGTCCGCTCGACAATACTGGCGATGCTTTCCGGCTTCAAGGTCAGGCGAAGCGCAATAGCGGCCTCGTCCTCTGTAAACAATCGGTGTAAAATTCTCAGTTCAACACCACTTTCAGTGGAAGGATATCCACCCGGCAAATTGTCGAGATGCTCGGCAAGTTTTTTATAGATATCACTCATATTTCTCTCCTGTGATCATTTTCTATAAAGTGGATGAGGATACTATCTTCGTTACCTTCTCCGGGAGAAAAGTAAACCATAAGTGATAAGAAATTACACCTACTCAGTAGCTAGTTGTGTTACCTCTTGCTTACGCTCGTGCCGCACCACAGCTCATACCTTGATGTCGCTAGCTCAAACATCTAAAATTGTATCGATTTCAGATAGAGATGCTTCTTCCTGAATCTTTATTACATCTAACAATTTTTCTATTTATAAGGTTTCCTCTGGCCGGCTTTAACCAATCAAATTTAAGTGTTTAGCCGATTCTACCCTCACAGGAACAAGGTCAATGTAGAGCGTTTTCCTTTCTGTTGTAATTTGATTTGGCAACCTAAAGCAGTTCATGTTCTACGGAATTGTTCTGGAAGCAAACTTCTACCTCGAGTTGCTGTTCCCTCCTTACATTTTCCTCATGTATCTATCAATATTTCTGTCAAAATTATTTTAATTGTGATTAAGTGTGGTGTGATAGCATTCTTGCTGGCCTCATCTATTTGATCAAGGGTAACTGACAACTCTAGCCTGCTATATGGTTATTACACCCAAGAAAAAGTTAAAGATATACTCTTTGGTTAAAATGGATTCGAAAACAAAACCTACATTCAGCCTCTCCACTAAAATTCTTATAGCCCTGATTCTTGGTATCTGTACTGGCTTGTTTTTTGGTGACATGGTTGCTTTTCTTGAAATAGTCGGTGATATCTTTATCAAGCTGCTGCAGATGACGGTACTGCCATATGTAATCCTGTCTCTGATTTTTGGCCTTGGTAGCCTGGAATACAGACAAGCCTTTTTGCTGGCCAAAAAGGGAGGATTGCTGCTACTGCTTATATGGGCCATTAGTATCGGTGTTGTTTTTCTTTTTCCCTCTGCCTTTCCTGATTGGTATTCTTCATCTTTTTTCTCCACCTCACTGACTCAGCCAAAGGAGTCAGTTGATTTCGTAAAACTTTTTATTCCTTCTAATCCTTTTCATTCCATTGCAAATAACCTGGTCCCCGGGGTGGTAATTTTTTGTGTCTTCCTTGGCGTTGCTCTGATCGGTATTAAAGAAAAATCGCGTCTGATGGAAGATATGAGCGTGCTCATGGACGCGCTAACCCGGGTGACCAATTTTGTTGTTAGACTTACTCCCATTGGTGTTTTTGCTATAACGGCCAGTGCCTCTGGTACCATCGGCCTTGCTGAACTAAAGCGAATGGAAGTGTATCTTTTTACCTATGTTGCCTTTGCTTTAGTCATGTCATTGTGGATTCTGCCTGCCCTTGTGACCACACTGACACCTCTGAAATACAGGCAGGTCATTGGATTGACAAAAGATGCCCTGGTCACGGCATTCGCAACCTCCAGTTTATTTATTGTTCTACCAATCTTGGCCGAAAGATGTAAAGAAATGGTCAGCCAGAGCGATATCGATCAGGATGAAGCTGGATCAGCCATAGATGTCATCATCCCGGCATCGTTCAACTTTCCCCATGCCGGTAAACTGTTCACATTCAGCTTTATCCTCTTTGCGGGCTGGTTTTCTGGATTCGATGTCTCGCCTGCTGATTATCCACTTTTAGTTGGAAGCGGCCTTATGAGTCTCTTTGCCAGCGTGAACATCGCTGTACCCTTTATGTTGGATATTCTGCAAATTCCCAGTGATACTTTTCAGTTTTTTGTTGCTACCTCGGTAATCAATGCCCGCTTCGGCACTTTGCTTGCAGCCGTACACGTCTTGGCCTTGACTTTGCTAACAGCCTTTGCAATGAATGGTCAGGTTAGGATTCAGTGGTTTGGACTCCTCAAATACGTGCTCATCTCCTGTAGTCTGCTCTTATTAGTGGTCACCGGATCCAGGCTTTTTTTGACAACTATAATTAAAGACAGTTACGTCAAAGGCACTCTCGTCACTTCAATGCCGTTGTCGCGCAAGAGTTTTGTGGGTAAAGTATACAGCGAACCACCAGGGCCACTGAAGCAAGCTCGATCAGGCCAAACCAGATTGAACCAAATCTTAGAACGAGGCATGTTGCGAGTCTGTTACTACGAAGATAACACCATGCCATTTTCTTATTTTAACAATTACAATCAGCTTGTAGGTTTTGACATAGAACTCCTTGGGATTTTCGGTGATGACTTAAATGTTCAAGTTGAATTTGTACCAGCAACATTTGGTAATTTAAGCAGGTATTTTAGAGAGGGTTATTGTGATATTGGAACCGGCCAACCCTTATCTCCAAAACTATCAACAATACAGGACTACTCCCATACGTATATTGATTACACTCTTGCTTTTCTGGTAAAGGACCACGACCGTCACAAGTTCAAGGATCTCCGCTTTCTCCAACAACAAGATCTGGTAATTGCGCTGAGCGACGCTCCTTACTACGAAAGAATTATCCACGCCTTTTTCCCAAGGGCAGAATTACTCTTTGTAGATTCTCATTCCAGTTATATTGACAATTACAGTGAAAAGGCTGACGCTCTTGTCACGGTTGCCGAGATGGGGTCCGCCTGGAGCCTCGTCTATCCGGAATATGCAGTGGCTACCCCTTTTGGAAACAGCATTAAGGTACCAGCAGCCTTCCCTATTCCTCTCGAAGAAGATGGCTTGGCCAATACCCTCAACAATTGGCTCACCCTTAAAGAGAAAGAAGGGACAGTTGCCAGCCTCTATAATTACTGGATCTTAGGTCAACATGGCAAAACACACGCACCGCGGTGGTCAATCATCCGAGATGTGTTGCACTGGGTGAAGTGATCTGGAAGAAGGCACATCTCTAAAAATCTATAAAATAACTCAGCAGCTTTCCGAATGACTTGATCGGCTTTGACAGTGATAAAAAAAAATGGACACTTCTTTTAGATGTGCTCTACCAATCCTCATTAATCAAAGTCTAACCAAGGTTACGGTTTATCGAGTAGGTTTATCAATTGTGATTTTATCAATATGCAGAAGAGAACCAGGGGAATGATTACCTAATAAGCCTGAAATAGCGTTTTACCAGATTTCTGCTGTTTTTCCGTTTTGATGATGGGCGTTGGAAGAGTGCAGTAAGCTTTATCTTTTGCACTTTTTTTTGGGAAGAAATGGGGAATTTATAAGTGATATTCATGGCAACCTTAAGCTCAAAGATCGTTTTATTATTATTCCTTGAGTTGTATCTTCAAAAAACCTTCCACGACGCTGATGGAGTCAACGCCGTCGGAGAATGTTTTCCAAAAACCTTCATCGCCCCCAAACTCTCTGACAAGGTCAATGTTTTTCAGGCCGCCCAGCCAGGCGTTGGGCATGGGAACCCCCATTATACTGACACCTTTTAAGACCACAACCGGCCGCGCATCGCGATAGGCCAGTTCTGCCCCGGCCTTGACTTTCAGGGTTTTACCTCCGAGCATAGGAAAATCAGGATCAACGGGTATCAGCAGCTTGATGCTGACCATGTTTTCAGCCAGATCAATTGCCACCTTCTCAGCCAGGTCGGTATTTTTGGCAATCATGGCATTGAGCTCGCGCTCAGTGAAGCTTATCTCGCGAGACAGCCCTTCCTCACTGTATTTCTCAGGCTTCAAAGTGGTGTCCTTGGCAAGTTCACTACTTGCTTTTTTTTGGGGCAGGGTTTCAGAACTCTGACTGCTGATACCTTCGAAGGCTTCAAGTTTTGAAGCCAATTGCTGTTCCTCTTTAGCTGATAAAACAACAGGTTTAAAGGGACCGGGAAATAAAAAAACCTTAATGGTAAAAACAGTGGCAATGATGGCCAGACCCATCGAGGCGATAACCAGCCATAGAACCTGCATTCCTGAAAAACTTTTTTTAGGTTTTGGTTCCAGGTGACCATCTATCGTTTCTGTCATATCCTTTTCCTATTGCGTATCAGTAACCGGAAGAATTAAACACTATGTGCAGCTCTAACACGAGGTTATTGGCTGCATGTTCAAAAAAATATTGAGGACGCGGTCCAGGGCATTGATGGGAGGTCGGATGACGCCCGGTAAACGATGCTTATCTCTTGATCATCCTGAACAGAACTAAGAGAAGTATAGCGCCACCAATTGCTATCAGCAGGCTGCCGAAATTGAAACCGGTTACTTCTCCTAAGCCAAGAGCTGATCCCAGGAAACCACCAACGAATGCACCGGCTATGCCAATCCCTATGGTTACGAATACACCACCGGGATCGTCTCCTGGCATAATCGCTTTTGCCACTATACCGACGATCAGACCCATTACTATCCAGGATAAAATACCCATTTCTAACTCCTTTGTTGTATTTTTTTATATTTGAGTGCCGGATAAACAGAGCTGTGATTTTCCTCTACAACGATCAGTTATTCATTAAATCAGGATTATCCTGGTAAATAATAATGCATTTGTAGGCGATCTGTCGGCACTTTTTCATCATCAACCTGAATCTCTCAAGCAAGAGCCACCTGCAAAACATCCTTTTCGTTCAACCTCGTCGTTATGCTTAAAATTTTATCCTCGGAATATCAACGATGCCTGCGGAAAAATTTTTTCACATGCCTTGACTTTGAACGAAAATCATCATTTTGCAAAAGGCTCGTAATAAAAGCAATTAAGAGTATTGTCTGAACGTTTTGAAATGGTATGAAGGGGGGTGTTTTGGGCCAAAACTCGCTCAGCTCTCAAACTTAAAGAGGCCAGTTCTACTTCGATTTGTTTCAGCTCAGGCTTAACTTTTTTTAGTGGTAATGGCCTGAAACAATGAGATTTGCCGTTTTATCTTTTTACTTTTGCATTCCGGACAGATAATCTTTTTCGTCTCGTACTCTGATATAGTCATGACAATGGAAAAATTATGATCACACTTTTGACATAAATATTCGTATACTGGCATTGATATCCTCCTTTTCAGGTTTCAGAATTTAACAATTGAACTACGACCAATCCAGGATTTTTTATATACAATAAGCACAATGCCTATCAGGTAAATGGTACTAGGTGGAGATGGAATGAATTAGAGATCAGGCTAATTAATACCCTGTCGTTCAAGGAACCATGATTTCCCATGCTTCCAGATGAGTTGTGCCGGGGATTGGCTGATGCCATCTACTCGAATAACGGCCTGCTGACCGTCCCGAAGGGTAGGACGGACAGATTCGGGAATGGCAATGTGTACATTGAAGCGTGGGGAGAATAACTGGTAGTTTCCTCCTTCCCCGGGTTTTACATCAAATGACCCGCCAAAAGGTGCTGCAAAGGAAAAATGAACAAGATTTCTTGAGGCTTTTGGGACTATTTTTTTTATCTGTCCGGTAAATGTGCCAAGACCAGCTTCACTCATGTCGATCACCACATCTCCAGGAAACAGCTTTTGAATCGCAGCGATGTCATTTTGATCAACTGAGGCTACCAGGTGTTTGTGTTCAGGATCCACGACGAGGCACAAGGGCTCTCCCTTGTAGACCAGTGTGCCGTGTCGGTTGCCAATCGTCCTTCCGACAATCTTGCCGTTGCCGGGAGTTCGCAGGACCAGGTTCTGTGCATCTGCATCGAGGTTATGTTTCTGGGAGGTGATTATTTTCTGACGCTCTTCGAGAATTTGCAGTTCATTGTATTTGTCTTGCACATGAGCCATTCTCTTCTGTAGTTCTATCTTTTTCAGTTCCAGCTCCAATAGCTTTCTGTCGCTCTGAAGATCTTCATTCACCAATAACATCAATTGATCTCCCTGCTGCACATAGTCACCGGGCTTGACAAAAATGTCCTGGACAAAGCCGGATGCCTCCGCCCTGATTATATGCTGTTTTTCAAACAGGACCACAGCAGGAACAGACAGGGTTTTGTTCCAGGTGACGCCAAATAGAACGAAACCGGTGAATATGGCGAGAATAATAAACCTAGTCACCAGGTGTGAGACAACACGGGGATTTTCTGATTGATAATCGGAGAATTTTAGAAAAAATTTATGTATGGGCTGGTAGAACCAGGTAATAATTGCTATGGCTGCCAGTATCATCCCCCAGCCGCTTAACATTCTGCTGGCAATGAAGCTCAGGGTTAAAAGAACAAGAAGACGCCAGCAGTAAACTCCAAAACCATAGATTTTTACGAATAGAGAATATTCGTTGAGTTGACTATCCTTGTCCAGCCCGAGCCACCATTTTCTGGCAGCATGACGCACATAACTGAGTCCACGAAAGTAGAGATTAGGAATTGAGGTAAGATCAGAAAGGATAAAATAGCCGTCAAAACGCATAAGTGGATTGGCGTTGAACAACAACGAACTGACCCCTGCGACCAGCACAGTATTGTGGGCAATTAACCCACCTGGTGTACCAGTATGAGTTACCCAGTACAAGGTGGCACACCAGGCAACGAACAGCTCTATATATATGCCGGCAACAGCCACATGAAGTCGCTGCCATTTTGTGGCAAAACCCCAGGAGGTGGAAGCATTAACATAGGTTAACGGGATAAAAAGAATAAACAGGATACCAAAATCGTAAACTCCGCCTCCATAGCGCTTGCAGGCAAGTGCATGGGAAAGTTCGTGGAGTAATTTAAGGACAACCCAGATAAGGAAGACGATAACAACGTTGGTTGGAGAGAAAAAACCGGAACTTTCTGAAATAAACCGGGACCAGTTGGTGAGAAACACAGCGACAGCTAGAGCACCCAGGATCAGCCACAAAATAAAAAACATCGGTCCCGCCAGCCAGCTGATCCAAGGGAGAAAACGATCAAGCAACGGGTCGGGATTAAACAGCGGCAGGCGAAAGATTATTAGATTCAACCGGTTGAGGAGTCCTTTTTGTCGGGATTGCAGATCTGCAGCCTCAATGGTCTTCATGGTTTCCTGACTTTGGTTCTGGAGAAGTTGTTTGGCCGCCAGCCACTGAAGAATCGAAAGTGCTTCTTCCTCGCTTATATCAATAGCTGGTAAACCATCTTCCGGATAAGGTTCAGCCTGATTTTTCAACTGACTCAGACGGCAGAGAAAACGATATTCTCTCAGGCCGATTTTGTAATATGTGTTTCGCAGGGGATCTTCAATGATGTAGCTTTTCTGACCACCCTCATCAATCGGTGTGATCTTGAGGTCATCACGAATTCTAGGTAGAGGATCAGGCATGGTTTATACAAGGGAGCGCAGCAGCCTGACAAGGGCATGCCACGGTTTGTGGAAGTAGATCCACACCAGACTTTTTCTGCCGGCTTCTATTGATGCCTGACCCTGCATTCCCGGCTGAAGAAGGTTTTCTGTATTGGCAATCTGGAGGGATACGATAAAACTGTTCTGCCCCTGGACAAGCTCAGATTTTGGGGCGATATGGCTGATTGTTCCTTGCCAGCTTCGACTGGGAAAGGCATTAAAATGGGCAGTTACCGGAGCTTGTTCCTCGACGTGGGATATATCATCATCACCAATGGCGATCTCTATGAGGATGGTTTCCAGGGGAGCCACTTCGAAAAGCACCTGTCCCTTTGTGACCGGTCCTCCAACTTCGCGTCTTAATTCGCCGCTTAAGACGATACCGTCCACAGGACTGGTAAAGTGCAGCTGCTTCTGCCGATTAAGCAAGAGCTGGGCCCGCTCCTGCAGTCGCTGATATTCGAGCAGGCCAATCTGGGCCGCTGCTGTATTTCCAGATGCCAGGTGATTGTCGCGAAGTTTAAGGGCCTTGGAGCTGTCGGCCTCAATTGAGCGCAATTCCAGCTCCAGTTCACGGCCGTCAAGAGATGCCATCGGGTCTTGACGTTTGATCTTGTCACCCGGTTCGACAAAGACGTCTTTCAAAAATCCATCGAATTGTGAGACGATATAGCGTATCTTTACGGGTGCCACCAGACATGCAGCATGAATGTTATAGGTTACCGGATAAAGACTGAAACCCGCAAGTAAAGCGGCGAGAAGAGACACGGCAGCTATCTTTTTTATTGCCGGTTTTCCGGATTTTGGGTGGGCATGATGTGGTACATTATCGGTTGAACCAAGCGCCTCTAACATCAAACCGATCAACGGGGCTGTCTGGGTAAATTCTTTGACTCGCTCTTCTGAGGCTCGGGCATCGGCCCAGAGAAACACCAGAATTGTTGATTTTCCTGATGCTCCGGGAAGAAGGGCTGCAACACCAGCTTTCATGTTATTAGCCAGGACGAGCCCTTTCATCACAAGTGATTCATCCGCTGATATTTTCGTTATGGCCGGCCAGGAAGTGAGCGTGTCCTGCTGCAGACAATCCTGCATGACATTGACAAAAAGACGTGCCTGGCGGGTTCTGGCGTCAACTTTTACCACATCGCTTATGCTCTTTAATCGTACGTTTCCTCCAGGCTGTCCATAACCAACGGCCACCAGATTACAGCCAAGCCATTCCCTCAATGTTTCGATCAGTTTTCCATATTCCAGTTTATCTTCAATACCGGCTAGTGCGGAAAGGAGTCCAGACTTCTGCAGTGCTGGCTTTTTATCTTCGTCTACTCCCAGATGGGCCATGGTTGAGGCGAGCAATTGCAGGATGATAAGAAATGGTTCCCTGGGACTGTCACCCAGCAGAACAAGGACCGATAGGCAGGAGTTCGGCAGCCCGGATATTCCTGAAAGCGGACAGGAGATAATGTAAGCTGAAGGCATCAGCGAGAGTGATGTTACAGATGCTTTTTTTTCCTGTAAAGCAGCCCTCGCGTCCTCCAGGAGCTCGGCTTGGAGGTCTTCAGACATCGACGCGGTCTGGCGAGATAACAGCTGTCCGACGGGACGTAATTGGCCTTGCTGCTCCCTGTAGAACAGAGCGCCTGCACCATTTACAATACTTACTGTCAATTGCAGAACAGAGTCTATTTTCTCCTGCGAAGAGAGATCGGCAGCAAGTATTTCTGAGAGTTGCGCTGCGAGCCTGCTTGGATCGGGCGGTTTTATCTTCACGGCATATGTCGAGAGGTAAGGCGTCTGTTTATTCCTTGCGGGAAGTACAAATATACCAAGGCTCTATTGCTGCATTTTGGGGAGCTGTGCCTGGGCGATTTCCGGAACCGTTTCATCGGGCGATGATTGAGACAACACCTGCCCCAGGACTGCATGCAGCCGCTTTGCACCTTCCTTTCCCATGGCGATACGGGTATGCATTGGTAAAATGGTTTCTCCGCTGGCAGAATCGACCATAGGGCCGGATGAAAAATTTATGGTAATATCATTTTCAGACGCATTTAAAATAAACTGGGAGGCATAGATGGCAGAGGTTTCTGCATACTGGACTTTTATCTGCTTTGGTTTTGAATTTTTTTTCTGAGACATTATTGAACTACTCCTTGAGTTAGTTGGGAGAGAACGTTACGCGGCTGCCACTGACAATCCTGCCATCCGGGTTTGCTAATCGGAATCTGACCGTTACTGTTCCACTCTGGGCCTCAATAACGGGCGATACAAAGTCTATTTCGGCATCAACATGACGACCATCAATTTCAAGGATCGCATTTTCTCGATCCTTGAGATCGACAGCATATTCCAGCGGAAGGTGAAAAACAGCAAGCAGGGGATCCAGTTGCACGAGTGTCATGATCGGCTGCTGATCTCCGCTCCCAACGAGTTCTGCCTCCGCCTTGTATATCTTGAGGACAATGCCATCGAGGGGGCAGAGCAGTTTCTTTTCTTCAAGTTGGGCCTGGATAACGGCAAGTTCTGCCACCTTGATACTCTGCTCTTCAATCGCCCGTAACAGTTGGGCCTCGGCCATAGCAAGGTTTGTCAAGGCGGAATCGAGCTCCTGAGGCCTGGCATTACCGCTCTGCTTCAGTTTCGTGAGAACGGTAACTTTTGCTTTTCTCTGCTCGACAAGGGCCTTTGCCGAATCAAGATCTCCGTGGAAACCAACCGCCGTTTTGGCGAGATCAAGTCGGGCCCTGGCAACTTTGCTGTCAAATTCGGCGAGCAATTGTCCCTTTTTTACCCGGTCACCTTCCTTTACATGCAGCACGGTTAGCCGATCTCGACTAATCGAGGCCATGTCGACAAGCTGATTCGGCTCCAAAAACGTTTCAAATAGTTCCTGGCACGACCCTGATCCTGGATTAAGGAGTGCGATTAAAATGATTAATAACAGATTCTTAGACATATATCACGCAGCTATTGGATGATGAATTCATTCTCGTGTTCCTGGGTGCCGATTGCCGCTTTTAAAACAGGCAGCTTGTCTTCATCCTCATCCCGGACAAATGCGATATCGTTCTTGCTGACAAGAATTCCCATGGCGCGATACAAATTATAAATGGCAAGGTTGTAGGTCAGTTCGCTTTTAGCATAAATTTCCTCTGATTCAGTCAATCGCTCACTGGCATCCATCAATCGATAGAGCATGTCGCCATAGGGTTCATTCTGGGCAAGCAGATAATCGATACGTGCCATCAACGCATCTATTTCCTCTTTGTCAGATTTCATCACCTGATAACTCTGAATCATGGATTCGTAATATTTGTCCATTTCCCGATAGGAAATCTGTGTTTCCAGGAGAACATTTTCTACGGTCACATCAAGCTGATTGAGCATCTGCCGCATTTCTATGCGCGACCGCCTGTTTCTTGCCTCTGCAGCGTTGTTCCCAAAGGGATATTCAAATCGTAAGCCGAGCATATAACTTGGATTACCCTCGTTAAACTGATCTGAATAGGCGCTGCTATAGTCATAGTCTCCTTCCAGTCCTTTCACATAGGTATCGAAGACCAGGTCAAGATTGGGGCGCAACTCGTTATTCGTTTTAGCCTCACGCAGTGCTGTGGCCTGAATCTGTTTGATACCCTGGGCTATTTCAGGACGGTTATAGAGTGCAATTTGCAGGACATTGTCAAATGACTGATCAGCCCGATGCATCACCGGTGGCTGGGTTGTTACGAGTTCGATGCCCATCTCCGAGAGGAAACCGGGGTCATTTACCAATGCCCGTATCCTGGACTGAGCATTTCGCATGGCATATTCTGCCTGCGTTGCTCCGAGTTGATGGGCACCTACCAGTGATCGAGCCCTGGCCAGCAAACTTGGCTGAACATCAATTTCTGCTCGTCCCTGCATCTGCTGCAGGATTGATTGGGATTTCTCAGCAAGTCTTTTTTTCTGGAGGAAAAGGGTTCTTTCCAGGTAAAGGCCCCAGTACGAGCGAACAACTTCCAGAAGATGACTCTCAACCTGTCGTTGCAGCTCATTGCCTGAAATTGAAAAATCAATCCTGGAAAGGTTGAGCGCGGTTTCCTGATAGCCAATACCAAATCCTTTTAATAATGGCTGACGAACAGTTAAGAACGTACCGGTCCTGGCCTGGTCTTCCGGATCGAAATAGATCGAGTTGGTGTCCATATCACCAATTCGCTGTTTTAAGGTGACCTCCGTACCGGTTATAAACTTTTTCGACACGCCATATTCGAAACTCTTGGAGTCTTCCAGGTAGCGGTTCGGGCCTCCGGTTCTCAGTTCATCGCCGACAGGCTCGTCAAGGTCTGAATAGCGACCGTCCAGAAACAATCTGTAATCAAAAGGTCCTTCTGCTTCCTGGATTGTCGTCTGTCGAATGAGGGGTAGATCTTCAAATACCTTCACCTGGGAAGAATGTTCCATCGTCTTGCTGAACAGGGAGGTAATATCTTCGGATAGACCGTTCAAGTTACTATTTATCTGTTCTTTAACTCCGTTGCGCCACCAGGGGCTAAATTCTTCCGGTACGGTAACGGTTGATTGGCCTAGAGCTGAAGTTGTGCTCGCTGAAAAAACAGATACATAGTTTTGTTCTGCCTGGTCAATCTTCTCAACGACCGGTGTATACCGGGCGAGGATCTTGTCGCGAAATTCCCTGTACTCTTCATCCCGCTTGTTTTCAGCTGCGGATGGCGGGTTTCATGATCTCTGAACATTTGTAACAGGATCTGCTCCGTACACCATGGAGACGCTTAGGAGTAGCGCAAAAAATGTAATAGAGGCAATAATGTGTTCGTTTCTTCTCATTTTGTTACCGTTTGTTTTGAGATGGATTTGTTGAAGGTGCAAAAAATTCATACCCGTAAAAATTATCCCAGTCAAGGCTCGTCAGTCCATTGTTGTTCTGGTGAATCGACTCCAGCACCACTCCTGCCTGATAGGCTGAAATAGAAGGGACATCGAGTTCTACAGATGAAGAGATTAAACCAATCATGGTCGGGTTAAAATGGGACCGGAAGTTAAACAGTCCATCTGTTGAGTTGTTGAGTGTTGATACCGTTTGGGTAATTTCCATACGGTGGGGCATATCATACAATAAGGTCCCACTGAAACCTGCAAGCCAGTTGCCGGCTGCATCGGCCATTACCGTCTGGTAGCCGACTTTGTTGCCCATGACATCAGAGAGTACGACCCGAATGGTGGTCCCCGGTTCTGCCCGTCCCGTATAAATCGGAGATACCGATAGGGGAGGGGGAAGGAATGTCTGATCAGGGTCAGGAACCGGAAAAATTTCACCATGGACGATAGAGCCCTGATTGGCCAGATACTGCAGGCCAGCATCAGCTGGATCAGGAGTTATGCCTGCCGGAGGAGGTGGCGTGGGTGACTTGAGCCTGCCAGGTGGCTCTGGCTCCACAAACTCATATATGGTGTCGGTATCCCGGGCTCCGTCGTGGTCACGTTCATAAGGGCTTTCTCCAGGAACTGTGTCACCGGCAGTTACCACTGCAGTATTGTCTGCCTGACGGAACCCGTCAAACACCTGGACCGTATAGGTGAAGGTCACGGTCTCTGATGGCATGATGGCGCCATCTCCACGGTATATGACAGTGTTCCCAGAAACTGAGAATGTATAACCTGACGGAGTTGTGGCCGGGGCGATGGTGGCAATATTAAATTTTGAAGGATCAAGTGGATCCTGTACTTCCAGGTCATAGGACGGGCCGGTACCCGAGTTAATCAACGACAATGAGACCGTAACCGTTGAACCTCCCGGTACCGTTTCAATTTCGGCTGTCCCGGATGCATTGTAGAAGCGTTTTGCAATACCCAAGTTGGCGTCCACGACCTCAAGTACGACCGGGTCCGACTCGAGCGGGTCAGCACTGTCGCCGGGAACGTCAACGGTGGCTGTATTAACCAGTTCACTGCCCGATTGATTTGCTGCTACATCGATGACCACAGCCTGTAACTCGATGATAAATTGACGGTTTTCAGCTCCCTGATCTCCCGAGGGGGCGATCTGGCCAAAGTCGATCCTGACATCATTGCCGTCACCTGAGGCGCTGTCGAGATCAGAGGCAGGGAAAAAATCTCCGTTAATTAAAGGACCACTGCTTCCGTTGATTGTCCCATCAAACTGCACATCACCGAGCGGCGATGTAACACCAAGCGCTGCAGAGTCAAGGATTAACCGGGCGGTTCCGTCAAGAAATTGCATACCCTCGGGCAATTGATCAACAAAAATCAGGCTCGGTGTGGTTCCCTCGGGCAAGGTTACCAGAAAGTGGAATGTTGCTGTCTCTCCTATATTGAGATCAGGGGTACCATCACCTGGAGCGTCGGGGGTATCGGGGTTGTCTGTCGAGACAAATGCTTTGGTTACCGAGATGTTGGGGGTAAGAAGATTATCGCTGGAGGTTTCACTATAGAACCTGTCGTAGCCCCTATCATCGTTGTTGATCTGACCGGCGGGAAGGGTATCACCAGTCAGCGTTGCCGTGTTGACAACCGCAGTGTTGGGGTTCACTGCCTGGCTTACCACCACAGAAAAAGTAAGGGTCGCGCTCTCTCCTGCCTGCAGGGTTCCTCCTGAAAAGGATATATTCGTGCCGCTCTGGTTGAAGACAAAACCGTTTGTCGGGGCGCCGACAACGAGGGCGGTGGCGGGATCAAAAAATGGATCCAACGTGTCAGCTACCTCGGCATCAAAGATGGGTGCTGTGCCACTGTTACCAACCACCATCCGGATCGTCACCCGGTCTCCGGCGTCAACGACTTCCACCTCACTGGTGTTCAGTTCATCGTAGAACGTTTTTGTAATACTGATTTCAGGCTCGACAATATCCACAGCCACCGTGTCGGTCAGTGCTGTGGAACCGCCGAAGCTGAAGTTTGCACTGTTTTGTTTTACGTCACCGTCACTGTTTGCTGCATCATTGACCACAACCGCTTCAATTTCAATAACGATGCGATTCGCATCTTCATCAACGGTGTCATCATCTGCTACAGTGAGCGTTCCAAAATTAAAACTGACATTTGAACCGGTTATTGATCCGGCTCCGCCAACAGCGATTGCTGAGCCGCCAATATCTGCTCCTATCGACAGTACGGTCGCTGACACTATTTCAAGATTGGCCGGCATGGAATCGCTGATAATGACCGGAGCCGTCGTGCCATTGGGTACGGTCGCGGTCAGCTGATAGGTGACAATCTCACCAATAGTCAGATCCTCATTGGCTGGAAGATACTCAGCCGCTCCAGTATCTGCCAGGGAGGTGGAGACAAGACTCTTTTCAAATTCAGGGACACTGAACTCGGCATCATCCGCGCTCGTATACTCACGATCGCTGTCTATGTTATTATCGAGGTTGTCACCCGGATTGCCGATAAAAGGTGAATTCTCGCCGGTGCCGGGTGCCGAACTCCAGTTGAGGTTGGCGATATTATCCACGAAGGTTGCGCTCGTAACGCTGCTGCTGATCGTTCCGCTGATAATAATAGTAAGTGTTTCGGTCTGGCTGATCGCAAACGGTGTGAGCGTCGTGAAATTCTGTCCTGTCAATGAAAAATTGGCTGCAATATCGGTAGCGCCGAGAACAGCCGTGAAACCAGTGGGGGTAAATTCCACCGGTAAAACATCATTGATGGATACCTCTTGGGCGTCATTGGTGCTTGAAAGTGTATGATCAACAACCAGTGTATAGCTGACAGGATCTCCTGCAATACCGTAATTATTGCCTAGGATATCGACAGTTTTGTCGATCTGCAGTTGGGTTCGATGACCGTGACCGTATTGTCATCAGGGGTGGAATCGCCAAGACCCGGTTCGGTGGTCTCATCGACAACTGTGCCGGTTGATGTCGCATAAGTCATATCTGCATCATTGACGAGCACGGTCTGTCCGGGAGTCAAACCGTCGTTGCTGGATACATCGAGCACCAGTGCAACGACACGGACGACAAACTGGTTGTTGGCAGTAGCCAGACTGCCAGTTGCTTCAACGTTGCCAAGCGCTATTGTCACATCCGCACCGTTGAGGCCGGTTGTGGTGACAGCGAGGTTGGGAACTGTTCCGGCGAAATCAGTTGTCAGGTAATCACTCTCATCGGCTTCGGTGACAAGGCTTGCGGAGAGAAAGGACATTCCGTCCGGCAGATCGTCGTTTAATACAACGTTGTTCGTGGTTCCTTCGGGAACGGTAACAACCAGATCATAAGAGACGGTTTCGCCGATGGTGGCATCGGTGTCAGTTGGGTCAGTTAACGCTTTTTCAAAACTTGGCGTGGCAATGGTGATCTGGTTTATCGCACTGGCATCGTACGTACGTTCTTGATCTTCTGCAGTGTCAGAGTCAGGAACAAAGCCGGAATGATCTAATCGCTCGCCATCAATACTGGACCAGCTGACCTCAGCCTCGTTCTCGATTAACTCACCGGCCTGTACTCCCTGGATAAGAGTTCCGGTAAGGGCAACGGTAATTTCCCGGCCAAATGGCATATCGATCGTGTCTGCAGACGAAATGCCACCCAGTGCAAATTGCAGAACGTCATTATCAATGAGAAAATCATTATATGTTAATGGATTTGAATCATTATCAGATACTGAAATGTTTGCACCGGTGCTGAAGTTGATCTCTGAAAAATCAACCTCAGACGGAAGCATATCAGTGAGGCTTACATCAAATGCTTCGTTTTCACTGGTTGGCAGATGCTGGATGGTAATCGTGTAAATTATTTCGTCGCCGGCATCTCCGGACCCACCGATAGAATCTGTCTTAAGAACCTCAATAGCCGGTTCAATGACCTCCACATCGATGGCACTATCGGAATCAGAGCCTCCAACGCTGCCGCCCCAGGTGAGTTCTGCACTGTTATCGAGTTGACTGCCCTGAGTACCACTACCCAGCCCCTCGTTGATGGCGATATCAGTGACCATTGCCGTGTAAGTAATTGTTATGGTCTCGGCGGTATCGTTCTCCACGTTGTTGTTACTGATGGTTCCAAGCGAAATTCCAAGGATATCTTCACCACTCGCACTATGATTATAGTTTATGAAATTGGAATCGGTTGGGTCATCTATCTGAAGGGCAGCCTGCAGGTCAGATATATTGGAATTGGTTATATCTATGTCTGCTGGAGACGATAGGCCAATGCTGTCGATACTCACAAGCGACAGTCCTGGGTCAAGTGTGTCGGTAATATTAAGGTTTTGGCTGATTCCTTCAGCAAGGGTGATAACCAGCTGGTAGGTGAGTTCTTCACCAATCACCACTTCACGCCTGCTGTTGAGCTGATCACTGTCGTTGACAAGTAGAAATTGATCGGGGTTTGACGGATCAAATGGCTGGGTGAATTCACTGTCAACGAGGGTTTTGTCAATCGAGTTGGAGCCAATCAGGATGTCTGCTGGATCGGTATCGGAATAGTTGTTTATGCCGCCGCTCCCATCCCGTTCACTGTCACCGCTGGTGACAAATCCCGAGAGATTGGAGTTGCCTGAAGTGGGGCCGGCAAGGCTTGACCAGGTGATATCAGCATCATTTTCAATAAGGTTGCCGACATCTTGATTGGCTTCCAGCTCTCCGGTAATACTCAGGGTTATGGTACGGCCCCACTCTATATCAATAGTATCAGCATTGGTATCACCAGCCAGAGCAAACTGGAGGGTTCCATTCTGAATTCTAAAATCGTTCGAATCAAGGGCATCGACACCAGTGTTGCTGTCAATAACAGAAACATTAGTGCCGGCAAAAAAATCAACGTCTGAAAAATCAACAAACGTTGCTGCTGGCAAGGTGTCAGAGAACTGAACGTCAAACGCGTCGGCTTCACTTCTACTGGGGGTGTGCCTGATAACAAATGTGTAGGTAACCGAGTCACCGGAATCGCCGCTGGCCTCATCCGGGGCCGAAGGGCCGCCATTAACGGATACACTTTTAAGCACCTCAAGCGCAGGTTCTATCACCGAGATTGTCTCGGTGGGCACCAACTGATTGACAAAATCACCAGTTCCCCATTGAGCCTGAACGCTGTTGTTCAGGTATGGGCTGTTAACCGGAGTTTCTGCAAGCGTGGACTGGTTGCCGCTGTTATTGACCACGATTGCCGTGTATTCGACAACGATCGTTTCAGGGTCAGAATCATCGGTTTCCAGGTTGGTGATATCGCCGAAGTCAATTCTCAGGATATCGCGGCCACCAACATTTTCCGAATAACTGATATTTGAGTTAGAAGTATCAGTGATGGGGGTGGCTGGGGTGACCCCAGGAAATGAGTTTTGGGTGGTTGCCCCGCCGTTTACCGATATCGAATTAATGCTGACCAGCGCAAGTCCCGGGTCGAGGCTGTCCTGGATAGCAAAGGAAGGGGTAAACCCTTCGGGTATATCAACAGTTACCCGGTAATCAACCGTCTCTCCGATGACGGCCTCGAGGTTTTCATTGACACCCGGCTCATCATTTCCAGTACCGCTGCTGCCATCATCAATGGTGGTTCCAATCAGTACCTTGGATATGATCGGTTCATCAATAGTTACTGTTGCCTGATCATTGGGAGGATCAGTGGGGTCAACCCAGTTAAAATCGGGATCAGGAAAATCATCAGCCGGGTCGCCAGGTGTACCGTTGTCATTGAGCGCTATCTGCTGGCCGGTGTAGTAGGCAATTGAGGCGGTATTAGTATGATCGCTGCCAACCTCAATGATATCAGCATCAATACTGGTTTCATTGTCGACCTGCAGGTCATAGGTGATGATAAAAACATCATCACCTGCAGTGCCGTCTATCAGATCTCCCCTGCGGTCACCATCAAGAATCCCTAAATCATGATCGAAGTCAATTTCCAGCTCTCCCCCATTCAGTCTTGCTGTATATTCTGATCCATCAGTAAGCCTGGTTCCTGTCCCGCTCCAGACCTGCAGATTCATAGCCGCGATGCTCGCAGGGGCTATGAACCCTGTTCCGGCCAGGGTATCACGAACCTGGAGGTCGTAGGCGGCAGATCCGCCAATATTGTAGGCTGAAACAGCAAAGGTGACCAGGTCTCCGCCATCGGCGTCGATCAAATCCCCGTCAATGGGGTCATTGAACATCTCGCCGGCATCGACATCACCGGTTATGGCCAGGGAGTCGGCAGGACCAAGACCTGGGTCAGAAAAGGTTACATCTGCAGGTTTTGCCAGGGTAGTCGGGTCGAAGGATCCATCACCGTTGGTAGCCACAACACCCTTGGTGATCAGAACTTTCGGCGCCGATAGTTGAATCTGGTCGATATCATCTGAATTAACACTGGAACTAAAGGTGTTGTTATATTCCCAGGTCGCCTGGTTGGTCAGGAAAAGTGCATCGGCAAAGGGCGTGTTCTGCACGGTAGCGGTAAATAAAATTTCAACAACCCACGGGCCAGCGTTTGAATCTGCTTCAAAGCTTCCCATATCGATGGTCAGACTGTTCGCATTGGGGTCGGTGCTAACCGCTGTTGTCCACTCGTTTAAGGCTGGCGGTTGAGCAAAGATGATATTTTCTGCGTTCTGCAGAGTTGTTCCAGTGCCCCAGTAGATCCTGCCACCGGTCATCAGGTCAATTGAGCCGGAACGATGTTTTCGCCAACGACAATCGAGTTGCTGAACCCGGGATTGCACCAAATTCATCCACATCATAGACCGGAAGCGGCAGGTAGTCAGTCAGCATGAAGTCTTCCAGGTCGCCGGTTGGAATAACCATTTCCAGGCGATAGGTGACAATATCGCCAGGTGTAATCGTGGACGTTGCCGGGTCATAAGCAACGCCGTTGAGATAGGCTATATCTTTTTCTGTGGTGATGCCTTCAATCGTCACAACAGTGCTGGAACCGTCTGACTGGTCCTCACCCGTTGGCAGGTAACCATTGATGTCATCGGGATCAGCACTTGAATCGGAGGTGTCAAGGGTGGTGGATAAAACGTTGCCGACGATTGTTGTCGAGTTGACGATTGGGTCCCTGGCATCGACACTGACATCGCCGACAGAGCTGTCAATATAATCTTCGTCGATGACACTCCGGAAGGTAATGGTACCCCTGGTACCCGCACCGGGGTTGTTAATTGTATTGTCGTTTGTACTTGTTCCGCTATCCCCTGCAAACAGGTCACCGAGCAGTTCACCATTTTGCTTATCTCCATTCTTCGACTTCGATCATTAGTTCGGAGACATCGAAGCGATAGAGTCAGTTATACCATCCGTGCCTCTTGATAAGGTGAAATCGTCACCGTCACGCCAACATTTAATGTACTGAGGTCCCAGGAATAGCTGGAGGTAGTGCCGTTCTCATATATTTCCAGGGTCGGGTTGAAGCTGTTTAGGATATGTTGCCCGTCGCCAAGCTCGTCAGAGACGAAAATATCCTGAAAACCAAAATAGTCAGAGATCTCGAAATCAATTGTATACTCGAGAGTATCATCTGGTGTATAACCGGCAACAGGGCTGTCACCACCGGGGGCGAAATCAACGTTTTTTTCAACCGTGATCGAGTTTATCTCGTGTTGATAATCTGAACCATCGGGGTCGAGGCTACCGGGGGATCCGTCATCGGAATTACTATCACCGGCAGTAATGGAGGTTACGCCATTGACTGGGTGGGTATACTCCCCCGTTGCGTTTGCTTCGTTTAATGCGGATTGTGCATCGCCACTGTCAGATGGGACAACTTCACCACCTGCAGCATCGGTTTCGCCAAAATAAACCGAGTAGGTGAGGGTGATTTCAGGTGTGCCGTCGGCAGCGTTTCCCGTTATCGAGCTTAACCCCGTCACCGTGTCTAATAATGGCAGGACGAAGTCATTATCTCCTGAAGCGTTTGGTTGCCAGCTGATCGGGATGGAATAAGTTGGCATCACTTGTGTCTACTGTGGCACCAGTAATGACATAGTCATCTCGATAATAACTGTTGTTGGGCAGGTAGTCCGTGAGGGTCAGTGAATCTATGGTCTGATCTGGGGCGATATCAACTAACCACGGTATAGGTGACCGGGAAGTTGGGGCCTGTAACGGTTTGTCCTTCCGAGACGTCTGCCGATTTGGTGATGGTTATCAGTTGTGGGGTAACGCTTCCGGTGGCTGTTCCGCCCTGAACAATAACCGGATCAGTTGTCGGATGTTATCCAATGAGCGTTTGCTCCAAAACGAAAACCGGCCCGGGCGCTTACCACCAGGGGCTCGCCTACCGTGGCATCACCAGGTGCATAGCCACTGCTGTCATCATTGACACCATCGATGCCGACACAGCATCTTCGTCGAGCTCAGCGGAAAAAGTGATATCAGCACTCGGTTGCTCCGGGGTAAAGGAACCGAAAGGGAGCTCGAGAACAAACCACTGATCTCCGCTGTTTGTACCCGGATCAACGGGTATCACGCTGCCCAGTGAATCGAAGGGATGATTGTCAACGCCAGGCGCAATGACAGTGCCCGCACCGTCATTCCAGGTTAATGTGCTGTCATCCCAGGTAAATTTCTGGAAGTTGAGTCCGGCGTTACCGTAGGCAGGATCGGACTGAACATTGAGGCCTGCCGGCACATATACGTCCATATACGGACCATAGCCCACTTCTCCGGATAGTCCGCCATTGGTGAAACTGACGGTAAAATCGATATTTTCCTCGATGAGCCCTTCAGCGGGCATAGAGATTGTAGCGGTCGGAGTCGGGTCTAAAACACCGAGCCACCCATCCGCATCCTCTTGTCCGAAAACAGATGCTGTTTCAATAGATCCAGATTGATATTCCAGATCCCAGTCTCCCCCAGAAGAAGTGTTTCCACTGCTGTCAGTCGATGCGGCAACATCGGCTCCGGTGTATTGGGCTATCTGCTGGACAAAGCTCTGCCCTTCTTCGGTCTGGGCAATATCACACCCATACAGCAGAATGTCGCCGGTCTCGTTGAGGCCAGTCGCCCAGCTTTGAAGCTGGTCACCATATCCTGCCAATGATTCATTGTTCAGCTCATCGGTTCCTAAGGATATCGTGCCATCACCACCATAAGAAAAAATATGAAGCGCTCCTATGTCCTCCCTTTCACTCAACAGGTCGGTAACCCGTTCAATTCCTGACTCCTGTTCCCCAATAACAAGCACCTCACTGTCTCTGCTCTCTGCACTCGTTGTGGATCTGATCTCTTCAATAAGCGTCTCATGATCATACACCTTCGAGTCGACAACAATGATCTGGGAGCCGCCTGGTTCTGCTTCATCAGTACTTTCAGACAATGCACTGTCAACAGCCTGGTCAGTTCCTGTGTCTTCTCCCACAACTGTTTGATCATTTTCGTCGTTAGTTGCTGGAGCGATGGCAGATTCGCTGCTGTCTTCATCTTCTGCAGGGTTATCGTTTACAGGGTCGCTGCTATCTATAGCTTCATCCAGAGCCTGGACCAGGTTTTCCTGTTCTGCCTCATCAACAGTTTCCTGATCTGCTGCATCAGGTGCTGGGCCGTCAACAAAATCCTGGGAGGGACTCGCTTCAACAAGCCCAGTATCCGGATTTTCAACAGGAACATCGATTATAAGCGGGTTTGCATCAAGGAATATTCGCTCTTCGAGCTGCTCTAATAGCAAGGGGCGGTTTTTCATTATATATCCACAATTAAATGTTCAATCATGTTCCAGGTATGAGAAAATCTGCGTTTGTTCAATTTTGCAATTCTCTCTTTTCCTCTGATTTAATAGGATAAAATCAGCTATATAGGCCTGGCTGGGCTATAAAATAGTACCACAGATGTCCGGGTGTTCTCAATATTTAAGAATCGTTATTATAATCCGATCACTATATATCGGCACCTTAAACGTTTGTCTATACAAGTATTTTGATATTTTGTTTCTTTACTCACGCCATAATTCAGGACGATTGAGTGCATCCGCACACTGAACCTCTCCCTCCATGCTTTCTGCGCTCCCGGTCGGTAAGGTTCTCACCATCCATGCCTCAGCATTTTTCTCAGGGATAGGATAAGGGGCGCTGAACCCTCGATCTCCTGCCGGTTTGAATCCTGAACGAGGATAGTAATCCGGATGCCCAAGGACAAACACCAGATCTACTCCTTCTTCTTCCAGGGACTGAAGACCTTTTTCTATCAGGCTGCCCCCAATGCCTGAATTTTGAAATTCAGGAGAGACAGCAAGTGGGGCAAGAATTCTTGCTGAAACAGATTTGGCCGTACCGACGATATGGGCGTTTGAAAACAGGATGTGGCCGACAATCTGATCGTTAACCAGTGCAACAAGGGATAGTAATGGCAGAGCCGTTTTATCCTTAAATAAACTCCTGACAAGAAGGACAATTTCGCTGCCTTCATCACTTCCAAAAGCCTTGAAATGGATTTGCTCGATATTTGCCATATCTGATGTGGTGGACGTTCTTATTTCCAATTTCGTTTCCCCGGGCGCGAACCGCATTAATCTTCAATATTTCAACTACCACAAACTCTCAGCGTTGTTATATTTACATGGTTGAAGCGACAATGCGAGTGGACTGATAAATTTATTGGTCTTTTTGTTCGCCGAAGATACAGGAGTATATGACAGAATATTTATCTTTATTAGATGAACGGGGGTCAGTGATGGTAGACATGAAAAGTAAAATAGCTGAAATCAAGGCGGAAATCGAGCAGCTGAACGATGAAGTGAAATTGAAGGCGCATCTTGGCAAGGCAGAGGCGAAGCAGGAACTAGAAAGACTGGAAAAAGAGTGGGATTCCTTTCTTGCCAGGCATAAGCCACTTACCGATGAGGTCGAGCAGACAGCCGAAAATACAGGCGCAGCACTTACAATAGCAGCAGAAGAGCTCAAAGCGGGATTTAAACGCATTCGTAAGCTCTTGTAGATTCATTGAGGGGTAAAACTGGCGAAGATTATCTGTAATTGGCTGATCAGTAAAACCGCTCTAAACAGCTGCGCTTAACGGAACCTGGCTGCGGATAAATTCCGCTCCTCTTTGCAGTGCTTTCTGGTTTTTACCGAGCAGCTGGGCTGCCTTTTTGCCAAATACTTTCTTGAAAGCGTTTACGATACTGGAGCGATGAACGATTCCGGTCAACTCAAGAAAGGCGCCCAGCATTACCATGTTTGCCATTTTCACATTACCGCATGCCACTGCTTCCTCGTTGGCAGGGATGTAGTGAACATGGATGTCGTTTCTACAGCTGAGCTGATCGATCAGCGAACTGTTTACCAGCAGATCGCCTCCCGGAGCAACCCGCGGTTCAAACTTTTTAAAGGATGGCAAATTCATGACGATTGCACAGCTGGCGTCGTCAGCAATGAGCGGCGAGCCAATCGGTCTGTCAGATATGTTGACGCAGCAATAGGCCGTACCCCCTCTCATTTCCGGGCCATACGAAGGCATCCAGGAGACTTCTTTTCCTTCTAACATGCCACCATAGGCGAGCAACTGGCCAAGTGACATCACTCCTTGTCCGCCAAACCCAGCACAGATCAATTTTTGAGAAATCATCTAGTTGTCCTCCAATGATTTATAAACCCCGAGTGGATAGTAGGGGATCATATGTTCCTCGAGCCATTTGAGCGCATCAACCGGACTCAGCCCCCAACCGGTCGGACAGGTTGACAACACCTCTACCATGGTGAACCCCCGACCCTGTATTTGGTAATCAAATGCGGTTTTTATTGCCCGGGCGGCCCGGCGAACCTGTTTCGGGGTATGGACAGAGACCCTGGCGATGTAACTCGCCCCGGGAATCTCGGCAAACATTTCGGAAATTCTCAGGGGGCTGCCACAATGGGAAACATCTCGTCCTTCCGGTGCTGTTGTCGTCTTCTGTCCGACCAGGGTCGTTGGGGCCATTTGTCCGCCGGTCATGCCATATATGGCGTTGTTGACAAAAATTACGGTTATATTTTCGCTGCGATGTGCGGCATGGATGATCTCAGCAGTGCCAATGGAAGCCAGGTCCCCATCTCCCTGGTAGGTAAAAACGACTTTATCCGGGTTGACCCGCTTTACCCCTGTTGCAACAGCAGGAGCGCGACCGTGGGCAGATTCAATCATGTCCACGTTAAGGTAGTTATAGGAGAGTATCGAACAGCCGACTGAGGCGCAGCCGACAGCATCACCAAGAACATCGAGATCAACGAGCGCTTCAGCGGCAAGGCGATGGATGATGCCATGCGTACAGCCGGGACAATAATGGGTAGCCTGGTCTTGCAACCCCGGGGTCTTGGTAAATACTTTAGACATCGGTCACCCCCTGTTTAATCAGTCCTTTTATATGTTCTGCTATCTCTGCTGGTGTTGGGATCACACCACCGGACCTGCCGTAGAAGCTGACGGGTAAGTGGTCACCAACAGCGAGCCGGACATCATCGATCATCTGGCCATGGTTCATCTCTACGCAGACGATCTGTTTGCATACGCGCTTGAGCCTGGTAAGCGGTTCGGCTGGAAACGGCCAGAGGGTCCTGGGCCTGATGAGGCCAGCCCTGATACCTGATTGAGCCAGGAGCACAATGGCATCCTTGACAATCCTGGAGGTGGAGCCATAGGCAACCAGAACGACCTCTGCCTGTTCGGTGCGAAACCGTTCGTACTGGTATTCCGACGCTTCAATCTTTCGATACTTTTCCTGAAGCTTTCTGTTGTTCTCCTCGAGAATTTCAGGCACCAGCGACATGGTTTTTACGACGAGCGGCTTTCTTTTTCCATTATGACCAACAGCTGCCCACGCTTTTGTTGGGACTGGTTTCTGGGTCCGCTTCTTGAATTCAACCGGCTCCATCATCTGTCCAAGCATGCCATCGCTGACAATGTAGACGGGAGTCCTATAGTGTTCAGCAATTTCAAATGCCTCGAGCATCATTTCCACAGATTCCTGGATGGTAGCCGGGGCGAGCGAGGGGATTCGATAATCACCGTTTCCGCCACCTCTTGTCATCTGGTAGTAATCAGCCTGACTTGGCTGGATTCCGCCAATTCCAGGTCCTGCCCGCTGCACATTAACAACGACACAGGGAAGCTGAGCTGCGGCAAGCACCGACAGACCTTCCTGCATCAGCGCGATCCCTGGAGAAGATGACGAGGTCATCACCCGGCCACCTGAAGCGGCAGCGCCATAAACCATGTGAATCGCCGCCACCTCGCTCTCCGCCTGGAGGTAAACACCACCGTTCTTTGGCAGCTCCCTGGCCAGATATTCCGGAATTTCATTCTGGGGGGTAATCGGATATCCAAAGAAATGTGTACACCCACCTCTTATTGCAGCTTCGGCAAGGGCTTCATTGCCTTTCATCAATGTCCTGGCCATAGCACTCTCCTTGGTACACGAAGCGTTCAACGGTAATTGCATAATCGGGACACATCAAAAAACAGTTACCGCAACCGATACAATCGTCCCCTGGTTCAATAAAGACAGGATGATATCCGCAAGCGTTTAATTCAGTGTCTGATAACTTGAGCAGATCAAGCGTACAGGCGACCGTGCAAAGACCACACCCTTTGCAGCGATCGACAGAAATGGTGACGGTACCTTTGATTTTCCTTGCCATCTGAGACCTCCTCCTCACACGAGTCGGGGTGCAGCGTGAGCACTGTAAATAAAGCACCTTCAGTGGGGTACTCAGTAGTTCTAAATATAGTTTATTATAACATAACTAAATTTATTATACCCAAACAAAATGATCGGTAAGTAAAATATTTAAAACATATAATAACAAGTATATAGATAAATATAATCAGTGTAAGGGGGGAAATCTATACGACGGAATGGAATAAATATATTTAGCCTATAGTGAACAAAATCTCTTTCTATTTGGTTTACGTTGAAACGATATACAGAGTCGAAAAAAACAGCTTAAGCTGACTCGTGTGGTTGGACCGGTCGATTTGAGAATAAGCAGAAATTTTCAGTCAGGTCGGTAAATGACAACGAGACTCTTGGCGGCTCCGCCAATGCCGCGGTAACCGTGGGGTATACTCGAATCAAAATAGAGGCTGTCTCCCTCATTGAGGGTAACAAGCGTGTCGGCGCATCTGAATTCCAAAGTACCATCGAGAACGAACAGGAATTCTTCGCCGCGATGGTTATTGTAAACGATATCGTCTGCCTCCCGTTCCACCATATGGACAATAAAGGGTTCCATGTTTTTATCAATCTTGGGATATGCCAGCGGCTCGTATTGGTAACCGACGTGTGATATATGGGGTCCTTTGGCCACCCCGTAGCGATCTGACTTTCTGACCACGACGACGCTTGAATCCTGCACCGACTGCTGGAAAAAGTGACCTATGGAAACACCGAGAGCGGTTGAAATTTTGAGCAGAGTGGCGATCGGAGGGGTAACCAGATTGTTCTCAATCTGGGACAGGTTCGCCTTGGAAAGACCGGTCATGACAGACAGATCCTTCAAGGTCATCGCCCGTATGTTACGAAGATTCTTGACCTGAGTGCCAAGATCAAGCGATGCCAGTTCGTTCTTCATATCATGTGTCATAGCTCATCTTTATCATGAAGATGTAATCGTTCTGCAGCACGTTTTGGGCAATGAGAATGATAACCGCACCTTAACAATTCTTTTCATCACTGGTGTCACAAATAATATAACGACTCAATTTAGTCAAACGGTGAGTCGGCCTTCCTCATTTTCCATTCCGTCAGTGGTTGTAAAACAATTTCAGCAGGGCAAGAGACGCTCTTTTATACCTGTTCGGGTAAACTTCCTTCTGGTTCTATCTTGACCAGAGCGAAAATAATTCCTGCAAAAAGAAAAAGTACACCAACAAACAACAGGGTGGATCGCATGCCGCTATATTGGTAGAGGGCACCGGCAATCAGCGGGGCGGCTGCGCCCATCAGACTACGGCAGAATGTCAGGATGCCGAGCATGGTGTTTTCCACTCGCCCCTTGACCATATCGATGAGCGTGGCGTTGATCAGAGAATAGTCACTCCTGATGCTGACCCCGAGGAGTATGATCAAGACGGTAAACATTCCGCCTGTGCCGAAAAAGGCAAGTAGGGTAACCAGTGTGCTCGAGTAGAGAAGGGCGGGGACGAGAACGATCTTCCTGCCGAATCGGTCAGACAGATATCCCATGAGCGGGCTGACCAGCAGGCCGATTGTCCAGAGAAGCCCAAAATGAAACCCGATTGAGCGTGAACTGAAGCCGCTGTCATGCATGAAAATGGGAAGAAAAGTTATAAGAACAGCAAAACACATACTGCGCAGTCCAGCAACGATGTTAACCTTCCAGATATCAGTGCTTTTCAGTATCTGCCATGAGACCTGCACCTGTTCCAGGGGGGATGCCTGCTCCCCGCTGGTCGGGTTATCCTCCTGGTCATTCTGGTCACGGTAGAGTCCTCTCAGCAACAAAAAGGTCCATATTGCCATGATAAGGGGAAGGACGATATAGATAGAGAGAATTTCACGCCACGAGAAATAGGCAAGCAATATACCGGTTGCCATCGGCCCGATGATATCTCCACTGCTACCACCGGCTCCGTGGATGGCGAAAACGGTCCCACGCTTGTCTGGAAAACGGTTACCAAGTTCGATAATGGACGGCATATGCCAGATGGCACTGGCCGCAGCAATCAGCAGCATGCCGAGATAGAGAAAAGAGTAGACTGGGGTTACTGCAATGATGAACCAACCGCCTGCAAACACGACGATACAGATGGTCAGGATAAAGGCGCGGTAGCGGGCATAATAATCTGACACCATTCCCCCGGGAAGGGCAATAAAGCCAGAGACAATTTCCCTGGTGGTGATCAGGGCTCCAATCTGTATCGGGGTAACGAGAAATGTCTGCTGGATAGAGGGCAGCAGCACGGCAAAACTCTGTCCCATGAAATGAAATATCGCATGACCGAAGAAAAAGCAGATAATAAGTAAGGTGTTCTTTTTCAAGTTACAGTGATCACACGAGTCTTTATTGATGCTGGCTGAGAAAATCGATCAGAGTGGTGTTGAAAATCTCAGTCTGCTCGATGTTTGGAAGGTGTGCTGCATGCCGTATCACCACGAGTTTTGAACCAATTATTCCATCGTAGAGCGCTCTTGCCGCAGAGACAGGGCAGGCAGGATCGTCTTCGCCGACCAGGACCAGGGTCGGGGCTGAAATCCCACCGAGATTATCGCATATATTCATATCCCGGATTGCCTGGGCGCAGCCAACATAGCCTTCAACACCGGTACCGAGGATCATCTCGCGAACCTTTGCCAGCTGTTGCGCTCCAGCCTGGTGAAAAGGTGGCGTGAACCATCGTTCCAGGGTTCCCTCCATTAATGCTTTGATTCCGTGAGTTCGAGCTGCTTCGATGCGCTCGTTCCAGAGAGACTTTGGCGGCATGACACAGGCGGTGTCGCAGAGCGAGAGCGATCGGACTTTATCAGGATATTTGAAAGCAAAAAGCTGCCCGGTAAAACCGCCCATGGACAACCCGACAAAATGCACTGAACTGATGCCGAGGGCATCGATAAGCCCGTTGACGTCTTCGCTCAGGAGATCGATACTGTAGGGGCCTGGCGTCGTCTGTGTTCCACCATGGCCGCGCTGATCATATCGCAGAACTCGGTAATTGTCTGCAAGTGCCTCTATCTGGGCATCCCACATTGAAAAATTTGACATCAGGCTGTTACTGAGCAGAACGACCTGGCCCTGTTCAGGACCGTCAAGTCGATAGCTGATTTCTATATTGTTTACCGTGATTTTAGCGTTCATGTCCTGCGTGTTCCATTCCGTGTGAAAAGGTGATGATAGTACCGTAACCCGCTAATACATCTGCATGAGCTCCAGGGTGATATTTTCAGGACCCTTGAGAAAAACAATTTTCCGGTCGCTCAGTTCCGTCGGCCCGGAATCAATGGTGCAACCCAACTCAGCCAAATGCGAGCAGGCAGCATCGACGTCGTCGACTTCGAATCCAACATGGTCATAGCCAAGGCAGGATGCCGAATCGTCTGCTGAACTTTCATCTTCCTTTGGAACACGCAGATTAACCTGAAGGGTATCGACCATCAAAACTGCACCGTCAGCAGGGCCAAAGCTTCGATATTCCTTGAAGCGTGCTCCAAGTCCATTAGTCCAGAACTCAATCATGTTCTGCAGGTCCTGACAAATTATATGGAGATGATTAATTTTAAATGTATTCATAGTAAATCGATCCTTGTTCGAATGAACCACTGATGAATGGTTGCTGTTACTACCACATCCTTTGGTAACGATTCCTTCGGAGACATTCTTAAAATCAGGATCTATATCCAGATGTCCAGTATGTGTCCTGATCAATGGCGGAAACAGTAATCACAAGCGGACATAAATGCACCATAATTGTTTTATTTGAAAAATGGATGGGGGGGAAGAGTTGGCGGCAGCGGTGCTGGAGGAAATCTGGCAAACACAGACAAGACGTTGAGTTGGACAATGCCTTACCGGCACTGACAGGAGGACAATAAATAATGGATCTCGGAATAGCAGGAAAAAAAGGAGTTGTTGGTGGTGCAAGCTCAGGGCTTGGAAAAGCATGTGCGATGGCGTTGGCTCGTGAGGGTGTTGAACTTGTGATTGTCGCGCGCACCGAGGAGGATATAAAAAAAGCTGCAGAGGAAATAAGTGGAGCAACAGGGACAGAGGTGATCCCCATCGCAGCTGATATCAATAGCGATGAAGGGAGAGCTGCTGTGCTGAATGCTTGCCCAGAGCCGGATATCATTGTCAATAACTCGGGTGGCCCGCCAACCGGGAATTTTCGTGACTGGGATCGTGAGGCATGGCTCTCTGCCATAAACAACAACATGCTTGGCGCTATCTTCATGATCAAGGAAACGGTCGATGGTATGATCGAACGCAAATTTGGTCGTATCGTCAATATAACTTCCAGTGCAGTGAAGGCTCCGATCAGTATTCTCGGGCTGTCCAACAGTGCCAGGGCCGGGCTGACCGGTTTTGTCGCCGGGACTTCACGTGAGGTTGCCAAGCATAACGTGACCATAAACAACCTGCTTCCCGGAGATTTTGAAACCGGCAGGCACACGGCCAATACCAAGGCGCTGGCAAAGGTGCAGGGGCGGACCTACGAAGAAATGAAGGCAATCAGGACCGCAGCAGTTGCTGCCGGTCGCTTTGGAGACCCTGCAGAGCTCGCGGATTTTTGTGCCTATTTATGCAGTAATCAGGCTGGTTTTATTACCGGCCAGAACCTGTTGATGGATGGCGGTAAATACCCGGGTACTTTTTAGATTACGGTAGATGCAGACATTATGTCGGTAAATACATGCAGCTCAAACCTCAAGACTATTGAGGATAGTAAGAAATATTTATGGAAACTGGCAGCCATAGCGATTCCGTGATGGCCATACCGGCAGCAGTAAATAAAAATCGATATTTGATGGAATACAACTTGCTGTATCCTGTGGCGTCAGCCTAGGTTTTCTGATGGGCTGTGTTTGATTGTTGGCACCGTTGAGCAACGTCAATAATAATATTCAGGCACCTGGTGAGATGTTAAAGATTATTGGTAAAGAGCATGGCCTTGTAATGAAAAGGAGATACCTATGCAGTGTCGTATAACTACGCTGGCAGATAATACTTCCGGCAAACCAGACATCATTGGTGAATGGGGTTTCTGTGCATTTGTGGAAACAGAAGAAGCGACGGTGCTACTCGATTCCGGTGCGGGCCATGCAGTGCTTCACAACGCTGAACAACTGGGAGTCGATTTTAAGACGGTTGATACAATCGTACTGTCCCACGCCCATTATGACCATACGACAGGAATTGAAAAGGTATTGAAGAAAATTGACCGGAAGATTGAGATAATTGCCCCGCCTGATTTGTGGGCGGCTAAATATAGTGTCAGGGAGGGCGAAAAAGAGCGATATATCGGTATTCCATTTACCCGGGAAGCCCTTGAAGGACTTGGTGCTCAATTTAGCTTGACCCCTGACCCCGTTTTCATTACCGACAATGTCGTGACGACCGGTGAGGTCGCTGTTGTTACCAATTTTGAACAAGTGGGTGAGGACTATCTAAAAATCAAAGTAAATGGTGAGTTCCAGCGTGATTCATTTCTTGATGACCGGGCTCTGATCGTAAAGACCAGCAACGGTTTGGTTATCGTGCTCGGCTGTGCTCATCGATGTCTGATAAATACGCTCCATCATGCAAGAAAAGTTACAGGTGAGGAGCGTATACATCTGGTCGTTGGTGGCTGTCACCTGTTTGAGGCCTCTGATGACTATATAAATGAAACCATTGATGCATTAAAGGAGTTTGGCATTGACAGGATCGGAGTTTCCCACTGCACCGGTTTAAAAGCCGGGGCTATGATGGCCGCAGAATTTGGAGATCATTTTTTCTTTAATACTGCCGGCATGGTCATCACGGTAGAGTGAGCCTTGGCATGCCCACTTTACCGTGAAATGGTATCAGGATCCCCAGGGTGTGATAGCATCTTTTAATGCCTTGTAGCCTTCAAGAAAACCAGGTCGTTTACCGCTATACACCTTGTCGAAGGTGGCAAGTGCGTCATCAAGCCATTTACGCAGTTTTTCGTTGCCGGGGTTGGCATCAAGGTATGCAGTTCGGATCAGTACGAAATGGATTCGTGGATCGTAGGGCTGTTTTGTGCCGCCCATGGACTCGTCGCCGTCCAGAAGACGGAGAAGCATGGCATCAGCAGACCCGAGTGTCTGCTCGTGGATGGGTGGACCAGACATGCGATGCATGACCGATGTCATGTCCCGTCCGTTACCGGTTGTGTAACCCATATCGTTCCATAATTCAGCGGTATCTACCTCATGGCCGAGCTGTTTGGCGACAATACCGCTGAAGGCGCGCAGCGGATCGGAAACATCAGCGAGCAGGTCGGTGAGGCGATCACCGTCAAGATCGGTGGCCAGAATGATACAGTCCTGTTTTTCAATGAGATCCCAGAGCAGCAGGCCGTAATTTGTGTCGGAGATGTGCTGTTCGATCTGTCCTCCCCAGTTTTCCATACCGGCTTTGAAATCTTTGGGCAGCAGGGCAATGATCTTATCGACAGCCTCTTTGTGCTCCACATAGCCATCCACCGCATATTTGCGACCAACCTGGAACTTGGTGCCCTGGAGCAGCCATGAGTGCAGACCGGCATTAATGCCGTCCTCCATGGCCTGGGTCGGTTTCATTGCAACCCGGCCAAGTTTTCCGGTCTCGTGAACCATTTTGAGAAAGAGCCGATTGGCGTAGGCCATCTGGATGCCCGGGGAGTTCATCTCGGAATGGATAATACCCGTCTCTTCGTTGACATTGAAGACCGCGCGATCCTGCGAGTACGGCAGACAGGGCATGCAGCGGACAACGGTTATCGGTCCATAGGGGCGGACATTACAGAATACGCCTGCCTGGGTTCGCAGTGGAGCGTTGGCTGATTTTCCCATGACCACAACTTTTCCGCCTTTGCCGTCATTGACATAGGCGTCCCCTGCGGTTGACCATTTGATCGAGGTACAGTCCATATTGCCGAACCAGGCAAGCGATGCCAGTTTTGTGTCATGTCGATACTGGGACCACATTGGAACCGCGTAAAAAGGTAAGCCCAGGACATCGACTGCTGCCAGTGTACCGATTAGTGCAAAGGCATCGGTCAAGGAGTGAGCGACGGGATTTATGGTTCCGTCAAAGTTTCCGCCCTTCCAGATAACGGCATCCGGATAGCTTTCCGGTTTTTCATCTGCCGGCTCGAAAAGATTAGACAAGAGCCCGAAAAGGTCGCCGCCTTGGTGCTCCGTGCGGGCGATGGACATAAGATCTATCATGTGAACCTCTTTGGTGTTGAGTTGTGGAAAAAGCAGGGGAGAAACAGTGTCAACCCGTTGTTGCTTTTTCACGATTAAGCCTTCCGGCTCGGTTGTCAGGTGCTTTGATGGAAGAGGGAATTGTTTTCCAGGAAAGTCTGAAGACAAGAGCTTCAAAGCAGTGCCTCTTCAGTTATGCTGCGGAATTTATCATCTTACGTCTGCTTCAGCAACAAAGATATTCTTTGCTATACCAGTCTTTATGGCTCTGTTTATCAGGTTGCAGCGATGGTGGGTGAAGTCCTTTTAAACTCCAAGTTGTGAAAGAAGGGAAGCTGATCCATCCGCTTTAATGAAAAGGAATGGCTAGTTCTTTAGGTTTTTAAAACGCTCATGTAAATTCGCCAAACGATTCTCAGCGGATTGAACTGTTACTCTGGCGCTATAGCTCTTTGGATTCTTCTTGAGAGCCTGACGAGCTGAATCAAGGCGCTGTTTTGCCTTGTCTATTGTTAGTTCGAGCCATGATGTTTGATTCATTTATACCTCCGAGCTCCTTGCAAAACGCCCTTTTCGTTCAACCTCTGCGTTATGCTAAAATTCTTATCCTTGGAAAATCAACGATGCCTTGGGTAAAAAATTTTCGCATGTTTTGACACTAAACGAAAATCATCAGTTTGCTAAAAGCCCATCCTTCTGAAAATAAGGGATGGAATTCTATTTCTTCTTTTTCTTTTCTTCTTCTTTTTCATCGACTGGTTGCGTCGGGTAATAGCCAGTGTGTTTACACATTGCATCAATAAAAACTTTCAAGCGCTCCTTTTTCGTGATCACTCGGGTTTGTTCAAATTTCCCTTCTGGAGTGTCGCTAAAAAAATTCAAGGTTTCGATATTATCATTTCTCATGGAAATGCGGATGTCATCAACAAAGAGATTTGGCAGACTGGTATTGATGTTCAGGATTTCGTCTTTTTTTTGTTTTTCTTCTTTGACCATCGCCTTTCCTATGAAGATGTGCTCCAGGTGTATACATTACAATCTGTTTTATCTGCCTGGCAGCTGACCTGTTGCCAGCAGTCGTCGTTGGCAGCATGATGTGATATTCGATCGTAAGGCAAAGAAGACTTCCATTGTGTTATTGGGAATCTTCCATCACCGCTTGTCTTAAATAGTTCAACAGAAGATCTAAAATAAACTCTTTTTGTTCCGACGTATGTGAAATAGACAAATCCTTTTTTGATCTTAGGATTCTTGCTGAAAGCTTGTTTTGTTACTCCCAGAATCCCTGCTGCCTGGCCGGCGCTTATCAGGTTGTCTGCTGGCAGGCTAATTATGGCATTTGTCTCCAGCATCTTCAGATAATGGGAAACCTCATTTTCAGCCTCTGCTGACAACTTCAATGCACCACAACCCAAACATTTTTCTACCTCGACCGAGGGCACGAGAACATCACCTATTATCTTGCTTTCGCAGAAAAAATCTTCAATCTTACGGGTGGTCTCAGCATTGCAGAGCGAGCAGTTCATAATTTACGAGATGTCTGTATTTCTCCAAGAATATGCCTTTTTCCAAGCATTATCAGGAGGTTGTTTTTTTACACTACAAAGCAGTATACACGAAATGGTTGACGTTTGTCAACCAGCAATGCGACGGAGTTCGCGAACGGCAGGTGTAATAATATGAATTCAGAGCACTTTATATTCTTTCTAACGCTTCAAATTCTGATGCCCACAGATAAATCATATCGTTGTGTGAGACCATGATATGCTACAATTCGATAGGCCAACCGCACCTTACAATGTGCAACAAACTCGGGGATAGATCTAGAAAGCTATGGAAATACTTCTTGGCATTATTTCGATGGTGTCTTCAACGGCTGCAGCAATATTCGGACTTGGTGGAGGTCTACTATTAATCAGCTTTCTTCCAGATTTTTTGCCCGCCGATGCAATTGTTCCTCTCCATGGTGTTACTCAACTGGCGAGCAATACAAGCCGCGCAGTCTTTTCGTACCGATCGATTGTATGGCGGTTATTGCCGTTATTCTTTGCTGGCTCGGTTCTGGGGGCAGCACTCTTTGGCATCCTGGTTATCAATATTACCACCTCCTATATACCTGTTTTTGTAGGAGTATATATACTTCTAAAACTCTGGTCTGAGCGTATGGGGAAGCTGTTGAGCAGTTTTGACAGCCTGTTTGTTCTCGGTTTTTTACAGACAGGTCTTGGGATTTTGGTTGGGTCCACAGGCCACCTGGTCATGCCTCGGTTACTTAAAGAAATTTCAGATAGGGATGGTATTGTGTCAACCAGTGGCATGTTCATGTCGTTAAGCCACGGTTTGAAGCTCCTTGCCTTTGGAATGATTGGTTTCAAGTTCAGTCAGTATTCCACCCTCCTGGTATGCATGGTCAGCGGGGCGTTGATCGGGTCCTTTTGGGGAACGTTTCTGAGAAAAAAGATCAGTAATCGCTGGTTCAGCCAGGTTTTGAAGATTCTGCTGACGGTCATGGCGCTGAGAATGATTTATTCGGCCCTTGTATGATTGTGGGTAAGGCGAGTCTCAGGTTTGTAATCGGCTTATGAGTTGATAAAAGAAATCGTCAAGATGATTGTTCCACTGCTTGTCTGCCGGCCGGTATTTGAACATGTCAGACTCTTCACCGAGTGCTGATTTGATTTCCCATTTATGCTGAAATGTTCGACCTTCCAATTGGGTTATAATCTCTAGCTGTTCCCAGGTAAATGGGCCTTTCCTGAGTGTCTGAAGCAAATCAGTAGAGAATTCCACTTCATAAAGTTCTGCTATGGCGAGTATGGCTCGTGCTTGCTCATTGTTGAGGTCTGCTGCGGAATGAATGGCTTTATTGAATGACATTCCATTGGGGTAGGTCTCCCACATGATTGGCTCAAAAGGCGTGTGAGGAAGTTCAGAATCAATTAACCGCTGCATTGCCGACTGGGTAATATTATATTCCACCGGGGTATAGGTTTTCTGCTGAAAAACATTCTGTAGAAAAAACAGGGAGATGAAACAGGCCAGAGCAGCAATCACCGGGGTGGTCAACCAGCTGCTGGTTATTCCGGCTACCGTTCTCCACCTGATTCCCCGGCCGCCCTTTAAAAGTCCAATACCTATGACAGCACCGACAATGGCCTGTGAACTGGAAACCGGAACAAGCGGAATCGTCGGCAAATGGTGGCTCTGAAGCCAGGCTTCAAGAGCCTGTGAAGAAAAGATAAAGAGAACCGCAGAATGTGACCAGACGACCACCGAAGCGGCAACAGGGGTAAGCGGAAAGATGCCAGTTCCGACGGTCATCATAACACGCCTTGAGTAGGTAAAGACCCCGACTGCTATCGCCACGCCTCCAATAAAAAATAACTGCTGGGCAGGGCTGAAGGTAATACCGAGAATTGTAAGATGATTGAATGGGGCAACGGGGACAAACACACCCATGACATTGGCAATATTGTTTGCTCCAAGGGCAAAAGAACCGAATATTCCAGCCAATAACAGAGAATATCGGGTAATGATATCGAGCCGGAACATCCGGATTTTGAATCGGCTGATAAAAATTGTTGTTGCCTTATACAAGCAGATTGCAAAGCAGGCTGAAAGTAACGGGCAGATTATCCAGGTTGAAACTATTTTTGTCAGGGCATTCATGTCAGTAACAGAACCGGAAAATAGAGTTCCAACCAATTATTGCTCCGACAATTGCTTGTGAAGTGGAGACTGGAAACCTGGCCAGTGTCATCAGATAGACGCTCAGAGCCGCTGAAAATGCCACGAGAAATGCACCGGCAATAGCATTGACTGCACCAAGTTTCCCAAGTGTGTGAGATGCACCGGCACCACTGATCACGGCACCAAGGATAACAAACAGGCTGCAGTAAATTGCTGCGGTTTTAAACCGGATCATCTTGGAGCCAACAGCAGTCCCGAATACATTTGACGCATCGTTGGCGCCAAGGGACCAGCCGAGAAAAAGCCCGCTTGATAGGAAGAAGGAAAACAAGAGATGAGTCCTCTAGAGACTTCTTTTGATGACGTAGATATTCAGCCTGTCGGCAATGTCTTCTGCACGGTCGGCAATCTTGTCAAGAGAATGCGCAAAATCACGCTGTTGCATTCTATGGCTCAATCGCAGCTCTTTTTTAGCAAAAATAGACTCCTGCAATCGTATGGAGATTTTGTCGCTTTCTGATTCCCAATAAGACACTTTATGCAAATAACTTGAGACCTTGGAAATATCGGTGAAAAACATCCGGCATGACGCGACAAGTGCCTCATTAGCTTCTATCGCAGCATTAATTAATTGTTTAAAGTCATAGTGGAATTCTTCACAAATTTCAGGATATTCTATTCTGAATCGCCACAAAGTTCCTTTGAATCGGTCCAGCAGCGAGTCCATGTTTTCCAGTAATTCCATGACATCACCCCGTGATTCAGGAATCAGTGTTTTGGCATAGAGATGTTCGTTTATTGATCGTCTGAGATCATCTCCCGTATGTTCACAGTCAGCAATTTCCTGGATCTTTCGCTCGAAGTCTTCTTCATGACCGGAGAGGTAATGCTCACATCCCTGCCGAAAAATTAAGCCCGAAAGGCTGACTTGATTCAGAAAATTTTCGACCTGTTTTTCAATCCCTGTTCTAGTCCTGAGTATTTTCATATCTTAGCCTCATTGTCTCCTGAGGTGCCTGATTGACGATGGTGACGCCATGCCTTGTACAAGGGCCAGATAAAAGAGAAAAATGCGATAAGCAATACAATGAAGGCAAGCTTGTCGCGATAAAAGACCCCATATCCATCCATCATGACAGCACGCCTGAAATTCTCCTCAACCATTTTTCCGAGTACGATACCGAGTACAACTGGTGCGACCGGGTAGCCGTATCTTTTGAAAAACCAGCCGACAACACCAAAGCCGAGACAAGCAGCGACATCGAACATTGAGCCATTTACCGCGAAACTGCCAATAATGGCGATTGCCAGAATAAGCGGATACATAATGGCTTCAGGCACCGATACAACCTTGATGAACAGCCTGTTTCCATACAATCCTAGAAACAGCATGACAATATTGGCAACAATCAACGCCGAGAAGATGCCGTAAACGATTTCCGGGTTGTTTTGAAAGAGCATGGGGCCCGGCACCAGGTCATGGAGCATGAATGCTCCGAGTAACACGGCATCTGTGGCACTTCCTGGAATACCGAGGGCAAGAAGCGGCACCAGAGCACCTCCGACGGAACTGGAGTTGGCACTTTCCGCCGCCGCAACTCCTTCAAGAGAACCATGGCCGAACTTCTCAGGTTCTTTGCTTGCCCGCTTGGACATATCATAGCTGATAAACGCAGCGATTGTTGCGCCTGCTCCCGGAAAAATTCCAATAATTGTGCCGATGATGGATGAGCGCAGGATGGTAAATTTGATTTTTAGAAATTCTTCCAGACTCGGAAGTTTGTTGTCTATCTTGTCCATTACCCGACCGACACCGGTCCAGGTCTCGAACTTGGAGAAAACAACACTGATGGCAAACAGGCCAATCAGGGCTGGAATCAGCGTGAAACCGTCATAGAGCATGTCATTGCCGAAGGTGAACCGAGAGACCCCTGAGATCGGATCGATTCCTATGGTCTTAATAAGGAGCCCAAAGAGTATGGCCACCATAGACTTTATGACATTGCCCCGGCTCATCGAGGCAACCGTGGCCAGGCCGAACAGAGCAAGGGCACAGTAATCGGCAGGGCTGAATTTCAAAGCAACCCGGGCCAGTGGAACAGCAAAGAGAATCAGTATGATAACCCCGACTGCTCCGCCGATTGTTGAAGCCACCAGGGCAGTTCCCAATCCTTTGCCGGCCTTTCCCTGTTGGGTTAATGGATAGCCATCCATTGCAGTAACGGCAGCCGATGGTGTTCCCGGCGTGTTGATGAGTACCGCTGTGATCGAACCCCCATAGTTCGAGGCTATGTAGATTGAGGTGAGGAGAATGAGTGCCAGGGCAGGGCTCATGGTGTAGCTGAATGGGACCAGCAGCGCAACCGCCGTAGACGGTGAGAGTCCTGGCATGGCACCGGCCAGGATCCCGAAAATAACTCCTGTGACGATTATCAGGATCGGCTTCCAGCCAAGTATTACCGAGAATCCTATTGTAAAGCTATCAATGAGATCCATAGAGGTTTCGTTCTCCCATTGGATTGAGAATCATGTCGTTCACTAAATAAAATCTTCTATCAACCCAAGGGGCAATTGGATATAAAGAAATTTGTAAAATACCAGGTATGAGAAGAGGACCCAGCCGGTGCCCACCAGGAGTATGGTGAGTGGTTTTCGGTAAGAGAGCATGTACATGGCAATAACAAGAAACAAAAATGAACTGAGGAAATAGCCCAGATAGTCCATGGCAAAGTAATAAACAACAACCAAACCGACGCCAAGTCCGAGAAAGCCCATTCTGACCGCGTTTGGGATCTTTATCAATCCTGCCGGTGAAACAGAAAACAAGTATTACCAAGGAAAGCAGGATCAGCCAGAATATCCAGAGAAGTGGAATAACTGCCGGCCCGGCCTCTTCGCTTGGGAAACCGAGTGTTACTACCCAGAGCACGAGGGAGAATACAATCATAACGAGCGGAATGATTGTTTGTCCGGAATAGGCTTTCAATTTCGAATATCTAAATCCAACATAGATTCCAAAACAGATCAGAGTGAGGGCGATTGTCCAGACAAACAATCCTGTCCCATCGCTGAAGTATTCCATAACGTTTTCTCCAGTTAGCCCCTGCCGTACCAGCAATTATACTAGTTGGCAGGGGCGAGGCAGTGGAGTTTTAGAAAGTAAATCAGCTTATTTTATAGCGCCTATTTGTTTCAAAGCTTCAGCAAACTCTTTTTGGTCATTCTTAACTGTAGCCAGGAACTTCTCCTCTTTATCGAAAAGCGGAACTGCACCGCCCCTCTGGACATATTCCTGCCATTCGGCATCTTTATTAACTTTGTCAAACAAATCATAATAGAACGCCTTGGCGTCATCCGGCATGCCTTTTTTAGCCATGAATCCGCGCCACAATATTTCATTATCGAGACCATCAATTCCCACCTCTTTGAACGTGGGCACGTCTGCGAAATCGCCACTCAACCGCTCTGGACTCGAGATAACTGCAACTTTCAGGTCCGGGCGGCCAATAACATCCTGGGGGTTTCCAACATAGACAACACCATGTCCGCCGAGTAGCGCTGCCATGGCTTTTCCACCACTGGCGTATGGGATCCACTTGGCTTTGATTCCAGCTGCATTCCATGTTTTCATGGCCATGATGTGATCATTGCCGCCGGCCGCAGGACCAACCCATATCTGTGATCCGTCTTTTTCCTTGGCATCTGCGACGATCTGTTCCCAGGTGTTTACGGGCAACAGGCGGCTGGTTATGATGGCTTCCGGATCAGAGACCATCAGGGCCATCCAGTCCAGGTCTTCAACGTTAATTTCGTTGCCGGTTGATACGATTTTGCCGACGTTTGACCTGGTTACCGCCGCGAAATTATAGCCATCAGCCTTTTCTGACAGGATATGTTTGATTGCAACAATTCCGCCAGCACCGCTCTTGTTTACCACGACAAAGGTTGCGTCTGTGTATTTTGCCGCGATGGTTGTGAATTTCCGGGCAAATACATCAATTGCTCCTCCTGGCTTGGTGTAGACTATGAGTTTGATGGGTTTTGTTGGAAACTTTGCCAGGGCAGTAGAGAACGATCCAGCAACAAAAACTAAGGCGACAAGAAGTGCAATACATCCTTTTTTCATAACATCCTCCTCGGGTTTTTCTCTGTTAACATGAATGGTGATATCTTCTTCGATACCCGCTTCAAATAGGTTTGAATGTCCACTAGATTTTGACCACACGTTTTGCAGCAATCAGGTAATTGGTATTTTCAAAATCAGCGATCTCTAATTTGTTGATTACCTCCTTCATCGCTGAATAGTCCTCACTTTCAGCGCAGGCTGTCTCTATCAGGGCTCCATTAAACAAGACCTCACCATATTCGCAAATCACCCCGTCCACAGAAAAACCATACCGCTCCTTTTCAACATCCACGGCTGTAAGGTCCGTATGTGATTCGACCAGGTCGAGAAACTCTTCAAAGGTACAGCTTGTTTTATCGGGAGTTATTGGCGTCAGGAGGTTTTCGAAAATAATAGCTAATTCGTCTTGCTTTACCGGGAATTCGAACTTTCCTCGTGGCTGAAAGATTTCATAGCCTTCTGCTGTTTCTCCCACTTTTATTTTGATGTCAAGCAGGCCGTCGCGTATCTTGACATTGGCCTCGTTGGTATGCCGGGAAAGTATATATACTTCCTTGCTCTGGCGGATCTTGAACAGTTTTGCCTGGGCCTTCCACATTGAGAGGCCGACAATATCAATGACACCCTGGCCGAAAACTCTGAACTCTGCACGAGGTATTATCTTCTCAGCCTCTTCAACTGATGTTGCTTTGTTTGACTCGGTTGTGCTCATAGGTGATCCCCTGCAATGAAACTTATTTTTGTGAGTAATTTATCACGTTCGGCGGTACCAGATTATTTCCACTGAGCGTATGGTTCTTTGATCAAGCTTGAGTTGAAATATCGTGGATCTCCCGTTACTTCTTCCCCAACCCATTGTGGTTTATCAAAAGGCTGGTCTTCACTCTCCAGTTCAATTTCAGCCACAACAAGGCCATCGTTTTCCCCAAAGAACTCGTCTACTTCCCAAGTAAATCCTTGATGGGCAATCTTGTATCTGTTTTTTTCGATGAGAGGTTTTTCACAGAGTCCATCGAGAAGCGCATCCGCATCATTGTGGGGAATCTCATATTCATACTCTACTCTGGTAGCTCCGACACTGATACCCTTTATGGTGAGAAAACCTTTATCAGCAATGGTCCGGACACGTACCGTACGTTCTTTCACTGAGTTAAGGTATCCCTGGCGATATGGGGTCGCTGTGGCAAGTTCTTTCCACTGGCTACCGATGAGCAGGAATTTCCTCTCGATTTCTATGCCCATGTTCAGCTCCTTGTCTATGTTGAATTATGTCAGCCTGTTTGATGATCGTACGTATCCGTAATCGTTAATGCAGCCGGCCAGGGGAAGTTTTGATGTGCCTTGGTGTCGCATAGGTAGGGGGTGGGGCACAAATCTACAATATAAGCATGTTCAAGGCCCATGGCACACACGGATCTGAAGTGTTTGTCCAGAGTAGTATAAGAATAATTTATTACAGAACCAAGGCTATTACCATCATTCGGACATACAATACTCTGCCAACTATCTTTTTGCTGGCATTGTTTTTTTATTACTTTATTTTAAAAGCAATAGAGCCTCAGTAGTATACGCATACATAAACACTATCTTTCTCATCTTTTGGATAAAATGCAAATTATAAGTTATTCTGACTACTATAAGATTTTCTTATGAAGATTGATCAACTTCGTACATTCCAGAAAGTTGCACTCACCGGCAGTTTTACCAGAGCTGCCCGAGGACTATTCTTGACCCAACCGGCGGTCAGTCAACAGATCAAGGCCCTTGAGGATTCATACGGGATAAGGCTTTTTGACCGACAAGGGAAAAAAATAAAACTTACGCTCGAAGGTGAGATTCTTTTCTCCAAGGTTAACAATCTACTCAATGAATTACGCGATATAGAAAAAGTTTTTGAGGATCTTTCAGAGCTTGATCTGGGTAAAATTGACATCGCAGCTACTGCTGTTTTCAGTACCTATTTTCTCCCCCGTGCAATGGGAGATTTTATTAAAAAATATCCCGGGGTGGAAGTTGAATTACATACAGGCAACTCGCATGAAGTTATCACCAAGCTGCTTGAAGGGGGGACAGATTTTGGTTTTGGCGGAGTAGTCAAGGCTGAACCGGATATTACATTCTCCCTGATTCATCAGGAGCCCTATATTTTTGTAGTCGGCAAAGATCATCCGCTCGTTAAACGGGACCAGATTTCGGTGGATGATCTCAAAGTTTTCCCATTTATCTGGCGAGAACATGGGACCCTGATTCGCCGGAAGATGGAAGAAATGATGGTTGGGTCACAAGGCTCCACAATCTTTCGAAATGTTATCGAAGTGAAAAATGTAGAAACGGTGAAACGATTGGTCGAACAGGGAGTGGGGGTGACAATTATTCCCGAGATAGCCGTTGGTCGAGAACTCGCTGCAGGGTGGCTTAAGCAGTTAAATTGGTCAGGGATCAATCATCATGCATCATATTACCTGCTTCATCTAAAAAAAAGGCCATTGTCGCGGCGTGCCAGAGTATTTCTCCAGCTATTAATAAAGACTGTCAAACTGACCAATGCGACCCAGATCATGGAGACAATAAAGAGCTGAATCTTCGGTTAACTCTTGTGGGGCATGTCCGTGATGGCTATTTGATCTCAACTGATTCTCGAGATTATGAGGAGGTATTCCAACATAAAACCCGGCAGTGATTTCGATGGATACAAATGATGTGGCAACAGCCCTAAAACCGCTCACCTCAGCGTGATTATTTCTACACCGAAGATTTTAAGATTAATACTAATTTCAGGTTTGACTTATTTCTGAGCTAAGTAATCCAATGCTTCATCTCTTGAAGCAAAAATGTTGGCGGCCAGTTCCCGGCGCCGGTATTCGCTGTCAAATTTTTTGCGTGTATTTTCGTTCGTGTTATGCCGCGCGACACGATGGTAGTAGCTGTTGATGACAAATTGTCCCATTTCCATATATGCGCCGAAGATATCATCAGCCAGACGAAAACCGTTGTAATTAACGATGGCGTTTACTTTCCGGCCAACCTTTTTACACATTTCTTCGACAATTTTTTTAATGTTGTCGATGTCTTCCTTAGTCTCTAATTCAAGACCGTTGAAATCCAAATTCAAGGTATTACTACCTTGATGATATGTTATTCGGGTGCGTAATTCTTTCAGCATAAACAGTTCACGAATCCCCATGGGTTGTTCACGAAAAATACGAGAATCCATTTGGGTGACATTTTTTACCACCGGTTTAAAGTCCATATTTGCAAGTATGTCTTTTTCAATGTCTATCCCAGGTGCAACTTCTACAAGTTCCAACTGTCCTTCAATCAATTTAAAGACACAGCGCTCGGTGATATACAGAACTTCTTGTGTATTTGAATCGGAAAATCTGGCACAGAATGTGATCTGGTCGCTGGTGTCTATAAATTTTCGTATCTTTCCTTCCTGAACAATTCGAACGTTTCCATCCTCGATTGCTATTTTGAGGCCTGCGGTGGTGAAGGTTCCTAAAAAAAGAACACGCTTGGTGTTTTGGCTGATGTTGATAAATCCGCCGCAACCTGCTATTCGAGGGCCGAATTTGCTGGCGTTGACATTTCCGTTGCGATCACATTGGGCAAACCCCAGACAGGTCAAATCCAGACCGCCTCCGTCATAGAAATCAAACTGATCGGGCATACTTATCACAGCCTCACCGTTCACCGCTGCGCCAAAATCCATGCCGCCAAGAGGCATGCCGCCAATGATACCGGGTTCAACCGTCATAGTCAGGTAATCTAAAATATTTTCTTCATGAGCTATAGTGGACACTGATTCAGGATATCCAATTCCCAGATTGATTACATCATACGGCTGCAGTTCGAAACTGGCACGCCGCGCGAGAAGTTTGCGCTCGTTCATCACAAGCGGCTCTATATGGGCAAGCGGGACCCTCAGTTCCCCGGATAATTCCGCTTTATACTGTGTACCAAACGTCTGCATGTGGTGTTCGGGCCTGGCGACAACGACATGATCCACCATGATGCCTGGAACTATCACATCCCGAGAACTGATGGAATCCGGGTTGGCGATTCGCTCAACCTGAACAATTACGGTGCCTCCAGAATTTCTGGCAGCCATGGCCATGGCCAGTGAGTCTACCGTGAGGATCTCCCTCTCCATGGTTATGTTGCCGCGTGTATCTGCAGTGGTGCCCCGGATTAACACGCAATCGACAGGGAAAGCTTTCATGAAAAGCCATTCTTCCCCGCCAAGTTCAACAATCTCTACTATATCCTCGACCGCCTTATCGTTTATTTTCCCACCAGACACTCGTGGGTCAGCAAACGTACCCAGCCCGACTTTCGTTAAAACACCCGGGCGATTTCCAGCAACAGCCCGATAGAAATTGGTGAGAATACCCTGGGGAAGGTTATAGGCTTCAAAATCATTGGCAAGCGCCAATTTGCCGATTTCCGGTACCAGGCCATAATGACCTGAGATAACGCGCTTGTACATGCCCGCATGGGCAATTCGATTAGCGCCTCGAGTTGACGCATCGCCGGGACCTGAGGAATGTATCAGAGTCAGATTCTTCGGATTTTTCTCGTCTAGAAACCGTTTGCCCAGCGCTGCACACAGATCGTCCGGCGTACCGGCACCGACGAACCCTTCAACCCCAATGGTCCAGCCATCCTGAATCTGGTATATGGCCTCTTCTAGAGTGATAACCTTATTTCTGTTCATGACCATTCTCCATAGACGAATGAAATCTCCATCAATCTCACCGGATGAATTTATATTTGTCAGCCACCCATAATGATTTCTTTTTTATCTCACTGATAGACGACACCTGGAAGATAGGTGATGATTGACGGGAAGATGACACAAATGATAACACCAATGGCCTGCAGAATAATGAAAGGCAGCACGCCTTTGTATATTTCCATCATCCGGTATTGGCCCTCAGGTACAGCCCCTGCAAAGTAAAAGAGGGCGTAACCGAAAGGCGGCGTTAAGAATGAAGTCTGCAGGACTATGCAGATAAGCATCGAAAACCAGAGCGGGTTAAATCCAAGTTCCATGCAAATTGGCATATAGACCGGTAGACAGACCAGCAGAATGGCGACCCAGTCGATGAACATGCCAAGCAGAAAAATCGCGAAAAGCATGATGAACATGACCATTGCCGGAGGAAGGTTGCCGCCTATGAGCAGGTCAGTAATAACATCGCCGCCACCTATAAACAAAAACGATGCACTGAACAGATTACCGAACAGAACAAGAATCATGACCATCGAGGTGGTTTTAAGCGTTGCTTTACAGGATTCAAAAACCACATTCCAGTTAAAATTCCCTGACGCTATGGCCAAGATAGCTGCCCCGAAGACGCCAACCCCGGCTGCTTCAGACGGGGTTGCGATGCCGCCGAGTATGGTGCCGAGAACGGCAAAAATCAAGACCAGCGGCGGAATCATCGATTTAATGACCATCCAGAATTTCTGTTGGCCGCTATAAGTAGAAGCCTCTTCTTTGCTGATAGGGGGACCGTAGGACGGTTTTATCTGGCACAGGATGAAGACATAAGACATATACAAAAAAGCCAAAAGGAGACCTGGTAGAATCGCAGCCGCAAAAAGAGCGCCAACGGAGGTTTCTTTGAGCCCGGTTAGACCACCGAAGACGACGAGCATGATGCTTGGTGGAATCAGTATGCCAAGCGTTCCGCCCGAACAGATCAAACCGGCAGCCAACTCTTTATTGTAACCTTTCTCGATCAGTTTGGGACCGGCCAGCAGCGCCATGCTGACAACAGAGGCTCCAACGATCCCCGTGGTTGCGGCTAGAATCACACAGACAAAAATCACCGCCAATCCAAGACCACCCCTGATTCCGCCCATAACCACATAAAGGGCTTCAAAAAGCGCGTCCGATATTTTAGCTCTATCCAGCAGCTGGGCCATAAGAATAAACAGGGGGACTGCAACCAGAACAAAATTGTTCATTGTTCCCCAGGCGTTATTAATATAAAACCCGAACAGCCCATCGAGGTTAAAGCCGTTTTCGATCAATCCAAAAATAACCGCCGTTCCAGCCAGTGAATAGGCCAGGGGTAACCCCATCACGATCAGAAAGATCAGGGTCACGAACATACTCAGTGTCAGTAATTCAATACTCATGGCAGCCCTTTAAGATGAAATGGGCTTTTGCCCGAAAGTTACAATGCGTTTTAGAAGGTTTGACAGGACTTGAAGGAAAAGGAAGGTAAACCCCAGAGCCATCAAAAGTTTGACTGGCCAGATGGGCGGGGCCCAGGCGGAAGAGAGCTTTTCCGTTATTTTTGTAGACGTGACCGCGTTATCCCAAGCCCATATTCCCAGCAAGGCCACCAAGGGAAGTGTAATACCTATGGTCAATATGATATATACCAGATCCTGTACTTTTTTAGGCAGTTTGGAGCTGAATATATCGACTCTGACATGACCTTCGTATAGTTCGGTGTAAGAGAAGCCCATGACAAAATGAACACCGAAAATAAACGTCGTCAACTCCAGTCCCCAAATGGTTGGAGCATTAAAAAAATAGCGCCTGATCACTTCATAGCACACGAGAAGGACCAGCACCGCCATCGACAACGAGAAGAACTCGGCCTGTTTCTCTACAATCAGATCGATAAATTTTGTCAGTGACCTCATGGTCATCCTCCTGTCACCGCCCTGCTTTAACGCAAACAGCGATAAGAGATGCGACAACATCAGAGGGAGTCTCCGAAGAGACTCCCTCATAATCAGCGAATTTGAAACAGTCGCTTTGTTATTCGTGCAGTTTTCCTTGAATCACATCTTCCATCGGCCAGGGAGTTACACCCGCCCGTGCTTCACGCCAGTCTGCAAAATCTTTTTTGAGTTCTTCCTGAGATTCCAGCAGCCGTTTACAGTCCGGGCATCGCTCTTTTACCTTTTCAAGGTATGCCTGGGTGGTTTTGGCAAAATCAACAACCGTTGCTTCATCCATGGCCACGATCTCTGAGTTTTTCTTAAACATTCGAACAGCTTCAGCATTGAGGTTATTCAGCCAGCTGTAGCTCCAGAGTTGGGTTTCCTTGGCGGCAGTGTCAAGGATCCATTTCAGATCGTCTCCGAGTTTGTCATAAGAATCTTTGTTGAAGAAAAGGGTAAACTGGCAGGCCGGCTGGTGGACACCGGGTGCAATAATGTAATCGGTAACTTCGTCAAAACCCATCGGGTAGTTGACCGCCGGTGAGGAGAATTCTGCTGCATCGAGCACACCGGTCTGCAAAGACAGATATACTTCGCCGCCAGGGGTTGCAACTCCAGCAGCACCAAGTTCGTTGAGAATATCGAGATACCATCCCCAGGTTCGTACCTTCATGCCTTTGAAATCTTCCATTTTGGCAGCTTTCTTGTTGGAGTTGAGACCCATTTCCTGTCCAGCCTGGCCGCCGGGGAGGGCAACAAGATTGTATTGAGCATACAGAGCCTGCAATTCTTCAAGTCCGCCTCTTTCATACAGCCAGATGTTGTACAATTCAGCATCGAGCCCATAGGGGACCGAACCAAAGGCAATAAATGCTTCATTCTTGCCTTTCCAATATCCCGGCCAGTCATGACCGGCATCGAATGAACCTTTGCTTACAGCATCAAAGGTTTCCATAGCCGGAATCAACTCCCCGGCGGAAAACGGTTTGATGTCCAGGCGGCCGCCGGAAGCCAGACGTACCGTGTCAGTAAAGTGCACGACCATATCGTAGAATAGCAGTCCTTTGGACCAGGGCATTACCATCTTCCAACGATGTTTTTCCGTGCTGGTCTCTACTTTCAGTCCTTTGACCTGTTCAATTCTGTCGTCTGCACCGAACTTGGTTCGGCTGGATTTCTTTTTGTCCTGCGCCAGACTGACATTTACGGTGGTAAACAACAAAAATAAAATTGCTGTAATTATGGTACACCTTTTCATTGCATCTGCCTCCTCAGTTAAGTTTGGTTAATCCATTGCCCTGAATCCTTGTTACTAAGTATCCAGAGGTATCAGATTTCCATTACAAACAGGCTTGCCAGCAAGTACATTTGCTTCAGACCTGATTTTCCGCAAAACTCCGCAGCGGACACAAACCGTCATTGCTGCAGTCATCTCAACAGTTTCGTAGCAATTGTCATGCCATTCATGATGAATAGCATATTTCGGTCATTCATTATTAACTGCCATGGATTGAGGAAGATTACTGCAAAAGAAAGGGAACAAGTATTGACCAGCCAGGTGTATCAAAAATGATACTTGTTGCAATTATACTACAGTTTTTACTAACGAGAATAGAGCTCCCTGGCGTCTGTACATCACAGGATTGAATATCCATAGCTCGCTGAGGCCGGGTATCGAATCAAAAATGGCATAAAGACCTGACACTTGTTCATTCTCGCAGCTCGTGAGTCGTTCCGGACAACGCATGTTCAAATCATACGTTTTTATCATGGAACTTTCAATTCAGCGTAACGTTCCAGTGTTCTTCTGGTAACAGAATTTGAATACTCGAGCTGCAATTCAAGCCGCAATTCCCAATATTTCTCATAAATCCGAATGATTGTTGATGGTTAACCAGAAACGTTTATTGGCACTGAAATTGCTTAAAGTAATCACGACTGTTTGTCGTGTTGTAGCAAAAATCATCATTCAAATTATCACCATGGCAGGCCATGTCCGTCATGTCAGGGAGGATACATGCTGGAAATAAAAGGATCAGTTGCTGTTATTACCGGGGGTGCCAGTGGTATTGGATTAGCATTTGCAAGGTATTGGACTGCAGGCGGCGGCAAAGCGGTGCTTGCTGACATATCTGATGCCGACCTGAAAGCAGCTCAAACGGAGTTAGGAGATTCTGTCGTCACAATTGCCTGTAATGTAACGAGCGAAACAGACAGCCAGAAACTTGCCGATACTGCTATGGGAGCCTACGGAAAAATAAATCTTGTCGCTCCATTTGCAGGTATTATCAAAGATGGATTGATGGTGTCCCCTGATCGCAAGACGGGTAAAGTCAGTTCAAAAATGTCGCTTGACCAGTTTCGCTCGGTTATTGATGTCAATATAACCGGGGTTTTTCTCACCGTCCGTGATTGTGCCGAGCAGATGATCAACAACGGAGACCGGGGATTGATCTGTTTGGTTTCTTCCACCGGTTCATTGGGCACGGCCGGACAACTTAACTATTCCTCATCCAAGGCAGCGGTTTCCGTAATGCCTAAAGTCATTACCGCTGAGTTTTTCAGAAGGGGCGTTGCCGACCGTATCCGTTGCGTTGCCATAGCACCTGGCTATGTAGCCACCCCCATACTTGAAGGCATGAACCAGAAGGCGCTCTCCAAAATACTTGAAAACGTCCCGATAGGCCGTCTGGTCGATTCCGAGGAGGTTGCCTCTCTCGTTTGTGAGCTCTACCGAAATGAGGCTCTTGCTGGCGATGTCTTTTATATCCACGGTGGTCTGAGATTGGGTTCTAAAGGATGACGTCGAGGATGCCAGGGTACCGTCAATAATCACAACATCCCAAGAGGAGAAAATTATGAGCAGTGTCAGTATAATAGGTGCCTACAACACAAAATTCGGCGCCTTTGTTGAGAAAAATAAAGAAACCGGCGAAGTGACAGATACCAAATCATACTATGAATTTTTAATTGAAGCCGGTCGGGGAGCCCTTGAAGATTCAGGTCTGGAAGCAAAGGATATTGATGGAATCTGGGTAGGCGCCTGTTCTCCGTCCCTGTTTGTCAACCAGGAGCATGTTGCTCCGCTTGCATTGGAGGTTGCCCCCGAAGAATTTCGTTTTTTGCCTACAACAAGAACCGAAGGTGCGTGTGCATCGTCGTCGGTCGCTCTTTATAATGCTGCCTGGGCTGTTGAGTCCGGCCGATTCAAAAAGGTGCTGGTCATTGGTGTTGAAAAAATGACCCTTCTAAGCACCAAGGAAACCACCCATACACTTGCTTGTTCATCATACTGGCCTGAGGAAGGCTCGAGGGGGATGACCTTTCCCGGACTTTTTGCCGAGTACGCCAAAGGTTATACGGCGCATTACGGTTATTCACCGGAAGAACTGCAGAAAATGCTCGCCTCTGTGTCTGCGCTGGCTTATAGGAACGGTGTCGATAACCCTCTTGCCCACTTTGGCAAGAACAGCCCTCCTGACCGTCTTGGTCTTTTCAGTGCAGAAGCGATTCTGAATCTGCCTGATACCGGGAAAGGGTCGAACCCGATGATCACAGACCCGCTACGTTTACACGACTGCTCACTGATTTCAGACGGTGCGGCGGCAGTTGTGCTCGCCGATACTGATGAAGCAAGATCCATAAGTTCACGAGTTGTTGAACTGGCAGGGTTGGGAATGGCCACCGAGCGTTTGCAGGAGAGCGTCCGTCCCAACATGCATGAATTGACTGCCGGCAAGATCGCCGTTAATCGTTCTTTTCAGGAGGCCGGGATGAGCGTTGATGATGTTGACTTTGCTGAAGTCCACGACTGTTTTACCATAAATCAGCTTTTGTGTACTGAAGCGCTTGGACTTTCTAAGGACGGGCGGGCCGGCTGGGATTATATTGACGGCCGCTTTCAATCCGATGATGACTGTCCGGTTAACCTGTCAGGAGGCTTGAAGGCCAAAGGCCATCCCGTTGGTGCCACAGGCGTGTCAATGCACGCCCTCAGCTATAAGCAACTGGTCGGTGAACCTATAGGCAGATGCCCTGAGAAAGGTTCTCCTGAAGTCGGGGTCGTTTTCAATGTCGGCGGCTCAGCTGCAACAAATTGTGTTACGACACTGGTGCGACGCAAATAATCAACCGGTAATCGATATTTTCAGAGTGTCAGCCTGAGTATTGAGGATAGTTGTTATGATATTTTCAGACGAAACAACGGTTTATTGGCAACCTGGTAGCTAAAAGACGGTTGCATCTTGCCCAACTGTAGCAATATTAGTACATTCAATGCTTGAGTACAGGATTTTCGTCAATGGAAAAGGGAGAGACCATCAACTATCCAGACAGTTTTTTCAAGACCCTGTTCGACAACATGCAGATTGGGGTCATTGTCACGGATGGGGCAGGCGTTGTTATCTATATCAATCAAACCTACGCCCGGTTCTTGAGTATTGATGCAGAAAAAGCACTGGGTATACACGCTACCGAACTGGTCTCCAACACACGTCTTCATATCGTTGCCCAGACCGGTCAGGCCGAGATAAATTATCCTCATAAGCACAAAGGAACCGGGTACCTGGTACACCGGGTACCCATATCTCATAATGGCGTCGTTGTTGCCGTTCTTGGCCTCGTGTTGTTTGATAATGCGACAACTGCAATCCAGCTTGCCGAAAAACTCTCCTATCTGGAAGAGAAACTTAAACAATACCAGAAAAAATTATCTGCCATTCACCAGGCAATGTATTCTTTTGAACAGATCATAGGGGACAGTCAATCTTTTCAAAAGGCCAAGAAAGAGGCATTTCAGGCTGCTACGACCGGGCTACCTGTGTTGATTCGCGGAGAATCAGGGACCGGAAAAGAGTTGTTTGCTCACGCGATCCATCAGGCCAGCGCTCGGAGTGGTTACCCTTTTGTAAGGATCAACTGTGCAGCAATACCTAAAGATCTGTTGGAGTCAGAACTCTTCGGTTATGAAAAAGGTGCTTTTACTGGCGCCGACCCGAAAGGAAAAATCGGTAAATTCGAGATCGCCCATATGGGCTCAATATTTCTTGATGAAATAGGCGACATGCCGATTGAAATGCAGCCTAAATTGCTGCGGGTTCTTGAAATGAAAGAGGTGGAGAGGTTAGGGGGCAACAAAACAATCCATTCCGATTTCAGGGTAATTGCGGCAACCAATCAGGATATTGAAAAATTAATCAAAAGCGGAATGTTTAGATCGGATCTTTTTTACCGATTGAATGCAATTCAGATCAACATAGAGCCATTGAGGAAGAGAAAAGAGGATATTGTGCCGCTGGCCTATCATTTTATTCAGCATGCTGAAAAAGGTCCGACTGGCAAAGGGGTACGTTTTCGTTCAAAGGTTAAACAAGCGATGGAAAAATACGATTGGCCAGGGAACGGGAGAGAATTGAGATATTTTACAGAGAGTCTTCTGTTCAGGACGGACAAGGCCCTGATAGATTATAGCGATCTCCCAAACCACATAAAAGCGCTTTCTGAGCATTCGCATCACAAAAAGGGAACATCACTCCGGAATCACTTGAAGAAGGCAGAGAAAATTGCAATTCAGCAAGCGCTGGTTGAAGCTGACTATAATAAGACTAAAGCTGCCGATATTTTAGGCATACATAGAACCCTTCTTTACCGTAAAATGAAGGTACTCGGGCTTTCGCCCTCATTATCCCCAAAAAAATAGACCTGCGGTTCATTGAAATTGATTACATCTGCATATTACCCCCACGCTGTCTCGGCAGCTCACTTCTGTAACTGTAGTAAAATTTCCTACGTACCTTGACTTGTTAGGAAGATTATATTTTTCAAGGCAGTATCTGATCTTGAAGCATTGACAAACAGGCACCATTATGTGTATCAAAAGATAAACATGTAGCAAAAAGAGAACACTCTACCAAGGGCTATCAATTGAGCAGGTCAACATCTTCGATTACTCTGTCCAGCCAAAAGGACGGGCTGTCAACGGAGCAGGAACTGGAATCCCTGCTGCTGATATTCGAGCATATTGGTGAAGGATCCTGCGTAATCAATACCGATGGTATTATTACTCATTTCAATCAGGCATACGGACGCTTCCTCAATATTGAACCAATGGAGCAGATCGGCAAGCATATCACCGAAGTTGTAGAAAATTCCCGCATGCATATTGTGGCCAGAACGGGCAAGGCGGAAATAAACGATCGACAGTCAATAAAAGGACAGGACATGATCGTTCAGCGTATTCCGATTAAAAAAGACGGAGAAGTAGTCGGTGTCTTTGGCCAGGTTATATTTAAGGATGCAAAAGAAGTCGGAATACTTGCACGAAAGTTGAACGAATTGGAATCCAAGGTTCGCATCTACCAGAAAGATCTTGATTCGCTGCGCATGGCCAAGTATTCAATTGAAAGCATTGTTGGCGAAAGCAAAGCAATCAGGCATGCCAAGAAAGAAGCGCTCAAAGCAGCCGCAACCAGTCTCCCTGTCTTGATATCGGGAGAATCCGGTACTGGCAAGGAACTCTTCGCTCAGTCTATCCATAATGCCAGCTCCAGGAAACACAAACCAATTATCAGGCTCAACTGTGCAGCCATTCCCGGTGAGCTGCTGGAATCGGAATTGTTCGGATATGAGAAGGGTGCATTTACTGGCGCAAAAACCGGTGGCAAGAAAGGGAAATTCGAATTGGCCCATCAGGGATCGCTGTTTCTTGACGAAATCGGAGACCTGCCCCTTGAGATGCAGCCTAAATTATTACGTGCACTTGAAGAAAAGGAGTTTGAGCGGGTTGGAGGCACCCGTATGCTGAGTTCCGATTTCAGATTGATAGCCGCCAGTAATCAGGACCTGGAGGCAAAAGTCAACGAGAGGACATTCAGGGCCGATCTCTACTACCGATTAAATGTTATTCCCGTTCAGATTCCGCCATTGCGCGAAAGGGGAAGAGATATTTTGCTGATTGCACAACACTTTCTGAAAAAAATAACTGAAGATACAAGTAAACCTGAACTGGCCCTCACAGATAGTGCCGAAGAACTTCTGTTCAATCATCGATGGCCCGGAAACGTCAGGGAATTGAACAATGTAATCGAGAGAACAGCAGCCACCTGCGAAGAAAATTTGATCTCTTCTGCTGATCTGCCGTTTTATTTATTTCAGAACAAAATATCTCCAAGAAAATCCAGCCAATCACTGCTCAAAGATGTCGTTGCCAAAGCAGAAAAAGCGGCAATTCAAGATGCCTTGAAAATCACAGATTACAATAAGGTACATGCTGCAGATTTACTCGGAATACACCGTACACTGCTCTACAAGAAAATAAAAAAATATCGGATATCACTTATTCCTGAGCAATGATCATTTTATTCTTTATCCGGAAATCCATCCCACCGGCTCCTATCAGTCCGGTTCCGTGAGTTGGAGATCTATCACCTGGTGGGCAAATATTCTGTTGTCCATGATACCAAGTGGCTCTTTAATTATCGGCTCAAATCCCATCTGGGCCAGAATATCCTTTTGCAGATCGATTCCCGGTGCTATTTCGGTCAGTACCATTCCATTTTCTGTTAGAGAAAAAACACAACGCTCTGTTATGTAAATTGCTCTTTGCCCACGTTTTGTTGAATATTTGCCGCTAAAGGTTACATGCTCCACCTCATTACTGACAAATTTTTTAGATTTTCCTTCTTTTACAATTTTTAAATTTTCGTTTTCGATTGAAACTTCAAGATCTCCTGTGGTGAATGTCCCAACAAATACAACTGTTTTTGCATTTTGGCTGATATTAATGAATCCACCGGCACCGGCAAGTTTGGAGCCGAATTTACTGACATTGACATTTCCATATCTGTCAGCCTGGGCCATCCCAAGGAAGGCGATATCGAGCCCTCCTCCATCGTAAAAATCAAACTGGTAAGGTTGATCAATCAATGCCTCGGTGTTTATTGCTGCTCCAAAACTCAGGCCGCCAACAGGAAGACCGCCAATAACGCCAGGTTCTGCCGTTAACACAATGTGATTGAGAATACCTTCTTCATTAACAACACGAGAAACCCCTTCAGGCATGCCTATTCCTAAATTGACAATATCGCCTTTCCTGAGTTCAAATGCTGCTCGTCTGGCTATGACCTTTCGCAGGCCCATTGACATTGGTGGAACTGATTTCATTGGAATCTTGATTTCACTGCTAAAGGAAGGATTATATTTTTCGTCAAATGTTTGCCAATGATTTTCCGGCTCTGATACCACGACATAATCAACAAAAATTCCAGGTATTTGTACGTCACGGGCATTCAATGTTCGATGATCTGCAACACGTTCAACCTGAACGATCACCTTGCCTCCTGAGTTTCTAGCCGCCATGGCGATCGCAAGTACTTCCAAAGTAAGTGCCTCTTTTTCCATAGTGATATTGCCGGCTGGATCTGCAGTCGTACCGCGAATGAGGGCGATATCGACAGGTATTGTTTTATACGCGAGATATTCATCGCCATCGATGATCATTAGTTCAACGATATCCTCGGTGGTTTTTTCATTGATTTTCCCTCCACCATTTCGGGGATCCACGTAGGTGCCGAGGCCAACGGCACTGATGGTTCGGGGTTTTTTAGCAGCAGTATCCCGAAACATCGTTGAAATAATACCTTGGGGGAGGTTGTAGGCGATAATCTTATTCTCCACCGCTTGTTTCTGCAAACTGGGGACTAATCCCCAGTGTCCCCCAATCACCCTGGAAACCATTCCTTCCTTTCCGAAATGGTTAAGACCTCTGGTTTTACCATCGCCTTGACCGGCGGCATAAATGAGCCCTAATTCACGAGGTTCTCCTGACTCAAGAAATCGCTCTTCGAGGGCAATTGCAAGGTGTTCAGCAAATCCAATGCCGACGAATCCGCCGGTGGCGATCATGTCGCCGTTTTTAACCACTGAAACTGCTTCGGAGGCGGTTACAACCTTGTTCTGTTTATCCAAGATTGAATTTTTTGACTGGTCTAAAGAGGTTTTCATTTGCACGACGTATTAGTTTTAGGAAGATGCTCTGTTAGATGTGCTTTATACAGCAATTCATATCAGATAGACTTTGCAAAGAGTATGCCTGATGTCACAAAGGACAACCTTACCTAAAACTTGAAGTCTATACAGCCCGACTGGAGCCGCCAAAACAGGCAATGATAGATCCCTTTAATCGTCTACGTCTTTGATGCATCACTACGAGCAAGCCAGTATAACTGCGGGGCCCATCAGCTGGTGGCAGGCAATTTGTTTTCCTCCTCAAGTGCCTGCATGGTAGCGGCACCAGCCGCCCGCGCCTGTTCTTCTGTTAAGTTTTCTGTTGCTGCGACAGGCAGGTCTACAATTACTTTTTTATGCGCATAGTTGATACCCTGCTTAGCCAATGCTTCCGTGATACGCTTGAGTGCCTCCCGCCGGATGACAAAATGGGTGCCCGGCTGGGCGGTGAACTTCGCCCTGATGGTTATCACTGAATTGGTTATCTCTCTGACTCCCTGGGACTTTAACGGCTTGATAAAGTCCTTTCCAAGCTCTTCATCTTCAAGCATCGCCTGGCCGACTTTTTTTATAATTTTCCTGACCTTGTCGATATTCACATCATAGGGAAAATCCAGATTAAATTTTACAACAATACCACCCCGCATGAAGTTGGTAATGGGACCGAGCTCTGAATGGGGCACAACCTGCAGCATACCCCGGTGATGATGAAGCATTACGTTGCGCAGGGTAATGCTCTCAACCGAACCGGATACAGTCCCCGCCTCCAGGTATTCACCGACCCTGAAGGCATCATCCAGCAGATAGAAGAATCCAGAAAACATGTCGGCAACGAGTTTCTGGGCACCAAAGCCGATCGCAAGCCCGACAACCCCGGCCCCGGCAAGCAATGGACCGATATCGACACCCATCGAGGACAGGACGGTCATGGTTACCATGACAACCAGGATGGACCCGATAAACTTCCTGATCATCGGCAGAAGGGTGTACGATCTCCCCCGGTTTGCCCCGGCACCCCATTCATCGTCTTGCCGCGCATGTAAAAAATCTTCCCTTTCTCGTTTTGTTCACGTTCCTCTTCCGTACTATTTTCAGGTAGATTGTCGTCGTAAATTTTCAGGGTCTTGACACCCATTTGTAAAATCCACTGGACCATTCTGTTCATTACCAACCAGATGGGAACAATGAAAAAAGAAAAAAAGAATGCTCCGCGGGAAATAGTCTCACTGTTTGTGTTGTCAAGGTGAACAATCATCAGCTGCAACAGTACCCTGCGCAATTGTTCCACCATTCATCTCGCTGCCGAAAGGCGGCTGCTGATCTTCAATTTTGGAGTCTGCACCATACACACCTTGAGGCAGAGTCAGCATCATGGCAGTAAACAGCATAATAAGAACAAGTGCTACGGGTGTGGTCTGGTTTTTAATTTTTGACATAGTAGAGAACCCTTCTTGCAAAGAATAATACGCTCCGGTGCTTATCACCGACTCTTCAACTATATGAACGGCTCATAATTTGTTCAACTTCCAAGTAGTGATCGGGCTATGGAGGTACCTTCCATCAGGCCATACGACTTACAACACATCTTTATTATTCAAACCATCACAAATTCATTTCTGGATAATACGCTGCTTAAATTCTGGTCAGGAATCATCAGAACAAGATCAAGTAATTGTTTAATTTATGTAAAATTAGGTAACTATTCCCGGGCTTTCTGCAAGCGCAGGTATGTTAGGTATGAGAACGTAACCTGTCTGGCAAATACCCAGGCTGAAGGAGGTACGGTTGTGTGCACACCTGGCAAAGCGGGGAAGAATAGGTCACAGCCGGATGACCCCAAAGAAATGCTCGGTGGTCATTTCTGATCACCCCTGACTCCTTTCAGCTCATCTTTGATATGTATGTCACGTTGAGGAAAGGGAATTTCTATACCGTTTTCCCTAAAGGTTTTGTCAATCATCAGGTGAAGATCGGTACGGACAGTCATTTTCATATCAATGTCCTTGAGGTGGACAAGAAGATCGAAGTTCAGAGAGCTGTCACCAAAGGTTTGGAAATATACGCGCGGTTGCGGCGTGGATCCGTCGACGATCACCTGATCATGGCTCTGTGCCGCATCAAGCAGCAGCCGCATGACCAGATTGGTGTCGCTGCCGTAGGCCACACCCACGGAGACTCGCAGCCGACCGCGCTGGTCATCGAACATCATGTTGATCACCTGATTCGAGATCAGCTCTGAGTTGGGGACGATAACGTCGGCCCGGTCAAAGGTTTGTATGATGGTTGATCGGATGCTGATTTTCTTGACATTACCCTCGGTTGCCCCGACCAGAATCCAATCGCCCTTCTTTATCGGTTTCTCGAACATCAGTATGAGTCCGGAAATGAAGTTGTTGACCACGTTTTGGAGTCCAAAACCGATACCAACCGAAAGGGCGCCGATGATTACCGTGAGCCCCGTGAGCTTGACTCCTGCAAGGGAGAGCGCGACGAGAATGACGGCGGCATAACCGAGGTATCCGGAAATGGTCAGAAAGGTCTCACGGTCGTTTTGATTCAGTCCTGCCGAAGTCAGCCATCCCCGGCTGAGCACCTGTTTGAAATATTCGATTGCCGGCCATCCGACCACAAAAAGCAGGAGCGCCAGGGTGACGCGGGCAGGCGAAATTGCAAAGCCGCCAATGCTGAATCCCTGAAAGAAGAAATCCTGCAATTCATCGTTATCCCGAGCGGTTCCCCTCCATTGATGCAAAACCAGAATGGTCGCTCCGAGCATAATGTAGATCTTCAGGAAAAAACCGAGAATTCTGTGAGTCTTGACTTGTCGTCTGCTTTCCTCCGGAGTCAATGAAAAATGTTTGGCCAGTCGCTCCTTTCCTGAGCGAAACAGCTCCATGAATAGTTCTATTGAATCGTAAAACAGGTGGGAGAATCCGACGATAATAAACGTGTAACCGAGTGCCAAGGTGAGGTGGTCAATTAAGTTGCGATAGCCGAGAATCTCGAGACCGGCCAGAACAATCAAAATAAAAGCGAAGGCAAGCCGCAGTGGGGGGTAGAGCTTTGGCGTGAGGGAAAGACAGCAATGACGGAAGAACGCAAACAGAGCTACCAGCCACAGCAGGAACAGGGACGAGCTCAACACGCCACTGGAACTGATTTCGACGCGCGGGGCGAATACTGATGAGAAGACGATGACTACTGCGGTAATCAGGCTGAACCCAGCGCACATCCGCTTGTTCGAGACTGCCTGAGTCTTTACCGTCCCTGCCTCATTCTCCGTGATTCGGTAGCGCGCCAGAAGGCTGCTGAGGAGCAGCTGAAGGAGAACGGAGAAGAAGATAATCAGGATAGCTGCCGGGAGCAGGAACTGGTCCGAGAATATAAAAGTAGTGAGCGAAATCGACAGGGCAAGAGTCGCAGCGCTACCCAACACGACTTTGCTCATTCTGGTCGACCGGGCGATGCTGAACAGAACGATATAAAGCATGTTGGTGATGGGCAGATGGCGGCCTGCGAAAGTTTGTACTCTGGGCATTATCGACAGAACAAAAATCAGAAGGGTCAACGATGCCAGATACAACAGCGTTGAATGAACCTCTTTCGAGCGGCCGGTGGCTGCAGGCTGAGTTTTGGGTGCAATCCCGTCACTCATGACGAACAGACGCCAGAGCGGATCTGTCTTGCTCAAAAGATCTTTTGTTTCACTGATGTTGATATAACGATCCAATTGGGAGACAGCATCCTGGGCAGTCATATGCAGCAGCCTGCTTTCGACCAGTTCGAGTTCCTTCTGCTGTTTCAGGGCGACCAGTCCGGAGAGGCTGTTTGATCCGGCGGAATCAGTGCCTTCAGGCCTGGTGATTCCTGCAAGCGCGCTGTCGAGCTGCTCAATCTCTTTCTGTATCAGGGACATTCTCTGGGCGTAAAGTTCGACGTATCCTCGAACTTTGGATCTCTGGTCTTTTACCGGTTCAATAGAAGGATCGGTGGCCAGCGAGTCGAGGATCAACTGGATTTCCTGACGCGTACCATCATATGAAGACGCAGCAAAAACGGTCGAAGTCGAACTCAGGATTCCTGAAACAATCAGACAGAAAAGAATCCAGCTCAACAGAGTGAATCGAATCAACATGCTCATGTGTGGATTGCCGTAGTTTGAGTGTAAGGTGCCGGGGCATCCTGGTAAAGCAATGGTTTCAGAGTTCATAATACCTGCGATTAACCACGAAATCGAGGTAAAACCATGTGTTCCAGGCTCAGCACCAGGAAGAACCCACGCATATCGGTCACTATCGTTCAATGATGGTTGGAAACAAGTGCGCGTCAATTTAACATTATTAATACTACAACGGCGACACTTCACCGATCCTCAATACCGTTAGAGTGTATACTTTCAGGGTGGGTCCATGCCAAACGCTATTTTATTGCCTCTACCAGCTGATCTTTTCCCATTCCGATGGCCAATCAGTTAAAGCATAATTTGCATTTTCTCCCATTTCGCTTCATATGAGGCGGGCGATTTGTACACGTTGACTATTCCTAAGTAAAATGTCCCAGGAAGGTCAAGGGTGGTGGTCAGGTCAGAAGCCTTCGAAAATCTACTCGCCAAAGATATGTTTTGGCAAGAGCAAGTCTCAATTAAAAATAGCGTTATGATTAAATAAATAAGCTCAGGTAATACCCTGGATTCTTATGAGGGAATGACTTCATTAATCTTTTGAATTAATTTTTGAATGTCGAAGGACATGTGATCATCACTGGACCCAAATTTGTTCAGGTATTTACCATGAACTTGAAGGGCGGATGCCATATTTCCTAATTTCGAATGACATAGCATAAGTTGATAATAGAAATTTGCTGCTGATGGGTCGGCTTCAAGTCCATTTTCATAAAGGTTGATTGCCTCATGCCACTGACAATTGTCCGTAAATTTTTTAGCGAGCCCCTCAATAGACATGAGATATTGGCGATGCAGTTTTTCTCTTGTTCTAATCACCCAGCCCTCGCTGTCGTTTGGTAGAAATGATCCCTGGTAAAAGTTAATTGCTTTATTGAAATTGAGTGTTCGGGTGGATACCTCTTTGTCAAATTGATGCGTTGCATCTAACTCAGAGATCATCTGTTCAAATGCCCAGACATCGATCCAGCACTTTTCTTCGTTTAGGCTAAGCACTCCTGCATTTAAAGATAATATATCTTGCACTTTCAATATCTTCCTGAGCCTGTGTAGAGTTGTATTAAAACTCTGATGCTGCATGTCACCATCCGCTTCGGGCCACAAGATATCTGAAAGCAGAAACTCGGAAACATCCATGCCACCATAAGAAATCAGCGCTTTGAGCAGTTCTAATGGTTTCTGCTGAGTCTTTCCTTTAAACCTCAGTATCTCTCCGTTTATCACTATCTTAAAATAACCCAGGCAATAAATTTTCAGTTCCCATGGCCAGTTCTCAAGATGTACAGGCGAACGAACGGGGAAGAGTTTTCTTTGCTTGATTAGCCGCTGAACATAATCTTCGTGCAGCCCTGACGCCAAGGCTTTGACACAAAGGTCTGAAATTACGCTCCACCTCGACAGTGGGAACATGTTATAGGCCATTTTACTTCCAATATCGAAACCCTCTTGAAGTGATTTCAGGCCTTTAACTTCATTACCAGAAGAGAAAAATACTTCCGCCTTTGTTAAGTGACAGCCGAAAGCTACTTGATGTATAGGATGAGACTCGCATAACGCGATGGCATTTTCGAGTTCACTCTCAGCAAAGTCAAAATCAGCAGATGCACGTAATGCAAGTGAGTGCGCAAGATATGATATGGCTAAGGATTCCGGGTTCCCTACTAGAGGGGCTATTTGCAGGGCATATTTGCATTGAGCAAGAGCCTCCCCCCATCTGTTATCTGCGAGATATCTCCAGGTCTTGTTGAAATGATAAAGTAACTTCCCGTAAGAACCTGCGTGGTCTAGCTGTGACTCCAGGAGGTCAAGGTAGCTATCGGCTTGCTTGAGATTACCATCGATCAGTGCACCCGCAACTCCGTTTACAAGCAGTATAAAAGAGATGATGTGAACACCGCTTTGTTCTGCCAGCATCAACCCTTCGGAAACTGCCTCTAAGCACTTCTTGGCATTCCCACTCCTCCAATTATATAATGCCTCAAAATTTTTTAAATTAATAGTTACCACTGGTGGTATATCCCGGTTACCTATTGAATTTTTAAAGCTTGTAATGAGAAGATCAGCCTCGGTCAGATGACCTGTCAATGTTCGTTCCAAAATGAGGGAGTTGAGAATATGGATTCTGATTGAATCGTCCAGGCCATTACCCTTGTTTACAAGAGTTAGTGCTCGATTTCTCCACTCATCGGCGTGTACATATGATGGCTGTCTCAAGGCTATGGCAGTCATCATCACAAGTGTGATGCGAGCTTCAATATCCATGGAGGGGAAGGAGGGATATTCTTCCAGGAGTACTTCCAGTGTTTCAATCCATTGGTCATAAAGGACAAATGTATCGAACCGATAGGCTAATGACTCACCCATACCGCTTAATGTCAGATACACTCCAACTACATCACCGTTCTTTTTGAACACTGTCAAGGCTTGATCAAAAAGGCTCTGGGCTTTATCTGGTGCTTGGAGCATCAGGCACATTGCTGTCCAGTAAAGAATCCAGGGGTCAGTTCTCGCTATATTTTCTGGGAATTGCTGTAGCCAACTCCCCAATGTGCGAAAACGTCCTTGCATCAGAAACGCTGGTCCATGTTCTGATATCAGCGAAATGACATCCTTCCAATTCTCAGCCTGAATATGTAAAGAAATACCTTCTTCGATTTTTCCTTGATTGGTGTATAAGGTCGCGGCATCAGATAGTATGTTTTTAACCTGATCAGCTGAAAGTACTTGCTCGCAACGATTCCGGAGAAACTCTTTGAAAAGCTGATGATAGTTATAGATTCCAGGAAGACCAAGCTGCTTACTAATGAAAATATTCTTTCTACATAAGTCTTTAATGATGTCAGTGGCTTCAGCGGAACCACATAATTCGCCCAGCAGCGATACGTCGAGGTGAGGCAGCAAACTGGTTATAAGTAAGATTTCCTGCTTTGAGTCATTGAAGTGTCGAAAGATCTCTTCTGCAAAATAGTTAAAGATCGCTTCTTTTGAATCTTCCAACTTTCTTTCAGATGAGATATCAACCTGATCCTCGAAATTCCCAGCTCCTGTTATGATGTGAAACCCGGCTGTCCATCCGTCGAGTTGATGATGAAGTTTTTGAAGTTGATCGCTTTTTAGCTGTAAGTTTTTCAAACTTGAGAACGCTTGAAGCTCATCAATTGTCAGCCGGAGGTCATTTGGGCCAATGAGGCCTAATTCATTATTCGCTTTCAATCGAAGAAACGAAGTTGGCAACTCATTCCTACTAATGAAAATGATGCGAGACCCTGCCTTCATCCGAGACATGCCACTCAAAATGGCAGTAAAGAGTTCCGAATCCTCCTGTAATTCCTGACAATTATCTAGGATTAAATATGTTTTTTGCTGCTGTATCTGAAAGAGTTTTTCAAAAAAGTTTCTACTGAACTCCCGCAGGCCGAACATATATTCCGGTGTGAAGTTGGGAAACTTAACCTCATGATTTGAGGCTGCAACATTCCCTGCGAGACCAAGGTAGTAGAAGAAACCGGCCAAGTCATGATCACTTTCGTCTACGTTGTACCAGATACATGGAATTTTCTGCTCATAGAGATAGGAGTTAATCAGCGTGGTTTTCCCAGCACCACCCGGGCCAGATATCCAATAAATTTTTTTATCAGAGTGCTTGTCAATTAAGTCGAATAATCTTTGTCTGATGAAAATATTAGAAAGTGCAGGTCTCTGGATCTTGATTGGATACATCGTTTCCATAATGCCTCACAAAATACACCGCATCTGTGATTTCATTCAGACACGATTTTTCAGTTTTCTTTTATGTGTAAGCGATCTGTAAGGTGGCACCTAGTAACTTGGACTGAAGAAGAACCTTGACAGAAATATTATGTAATAAATAGTCAGATAAGACTAATAACTCAATATTACAAACCACTTGAAGCTTGTCAACTATATTACTTTTAGCCCAGGCCCAGGTAGGTGAATATACCAATAGTTTGTTGGGTAATTTTACCTAGTAACCATCTTCTGACTTACTAAACGTAACAGTTTAACTTCCAACCAAAAGGGGGTACGACAATGGTTGATTCTTCGACGATGACTCTGTTCTTATGGATCCTTCCAGTTATTCTTCAGATTGTTTTGCCGCTCTTGATTCTATGTTGCTGGATCGTATTTAAGCTGCCTTTCAGATTATTTCGCACTGTAGTAGCCTGACTATCTGGCATTACCAAAGTTTCGCTGGAATAGAGAAATAAGACTGCCATATCAACCCTCGTTTCTAGCGGTAGGGAAGGGTCACTCCCTTGGCCCTTCCCTTTTCTTAAATACCATTCCTGCCAATTTTCCAGAGGAATGGAGGATAAAGGTTAGTCGGGCTTTATCACTGGCGGGGGACTCATAAGTAGGAAACATGTTCTTAAAAAGTTCTCAAAAATGAATCATCGTATATAGAATGTTGCATTGGCTGATTGAATTATATCAGGTTGACGTATGCTATATTCCAATAACAGTATCCGTTGTTATTCTTTTGGCAATGTTGATAATTTGGAAGATATGAAACAAACACTCAAAACAGGGCCGTGAGAAGGGTAATAATCTATATGCAATGACACTCCATGTAACAACATATTCAGATCTTCATTTTAGAATATTGGTTATGGCAACTCTCAATCAAAGAGTAAATGGCATAATTGACGGTTATTCCTGTGAAGGCAAGGCTTACAGCAGATCAATATCTCTATTTGTGTACCACTTGATTCAGTAGTTTTATAGAAATTGGGTCAATTTAGAGTGAATGCTCTTTTTGTTGTTATTTGACCTGGCTGCCTCAGAAACATAGATGTTCAGAAAAAAAGTTAAACCATCCCTGACGGCCTTTTGTTCGAATTTATCGACCTTTTCTGCGGCCAATATCAGCTGAAAATGGTTTTTAAGACAAAGAAGAAGAGCATTGCCATAATGGCCCCGGCCGGCAGGGTGACAAGCCAGCTAATGAAAATGTCAGTCACAACTCTTAAGTCCAGGGCTCCAATACCGCGTGCAAGACCGACCCCGAGAACTGAACCCACGAGGATATGAGTCGTGGAGACAGGCAAACCGGTTCGGCTGGCAATAACGACAGTCGTTGCAGCGGCAAGCTGAGCGCAGAAACCACTCGACGGAGTCAGTTCGGTGATCTTCTTGCCAACGGTTATCATCACTCGGTACCCCCAAGTGACCAGCCCAAGAACGATACCACTGCCGCCAAGCAGCAGTATCCAAATTGGCAAATCAGACTCCTGCATAACCTCACCGCCAGAGCTGATAATGGAGATGACGGCAGCAAGCGGTCCGATACCATTTGCGACATCATTTGAACCATGAGCAAATGCCATGGCACAGGCTGTAAAGAGCATCATTGGGGCGAACACCTTTTCTACATTGGCAAAGTGAAAATCGCGGTCAGCTAAGTTTTCCGCTTGATCTGAAATACTTCCTAGCAGGTCGATGAGTTGATACCAGAACACCACAGAGATAGGATCCATGCCTTTACGCTCCTGCGGTAAATTGCGGGTACAGAATATTGAGTTGGTAACTGTTAAACCACGAGCAATGAATACGTAAAGTAATTGAAAGAGATTAGGACTTAATTAGCCGATCAAGAGAAGAAAACACAAGAAGAATATGTTCTTTTAAAAAAACGCAGGCAGTGAATTGTGACTCTATCAAATTTTCAGTGGTACTAATGAGTGGATTACCAAACTGTTAAGAGCTGAAAATTACAAGAATCTTCAACAAACACGTATCACTCGAATATCTCATATCGATTGGTAGTTTATTCTTGTGTATATGAAGGACCATGTGTCATAAGTAGTCGACAGTTTTTCTAGAACGTTTGTCTCTCTTTATATTTGATAGCGGCCATGATTGTCGAGGCTCCTGCCCCTTCAGGATAATTGTGTATAATATCCAGGGAAGGTACTCGTCTTACCTAGGTTTATTGTATGCCTTTATAATGACAATGATTAATTAAGGAGCAATATGTCACCAAGCAAACCAGAATTTCTTGTTCTCCACCCTCGCGATAACGTTGCCGTCGCCCTTGTAGAGATATCCAAAGGGCGAGGACTTGAATATAATCAGACCACCGCACTGGATACTATTCCTGCAGGACACAAAATTGCCGTCAATACAATTGCAAGCGGAAGTGCAATCATTAAATACGGACAGGTCATCGGCTATGCTTCCCGGTTGATTAGCAAGGGGAAACATGTGCACATTGATAATGTCTTCTTAAAAGCAAGAACACAAAGATATTACTCGACTAAATCAGCAATTGAAACAGAGCTGATTCCATCAGCATCAAGAAGAACGTTTGAAGGATTTGTGCGCAACAACGGTCGAGTCGGTACTCGAAACTTCCTTGGTGTTCTTTCAACAGTGAGCTGTTCGGCTGACGTTGCTCATTTTGTGGCTGATGCGATAGACCGGCGATTACTTTCCCACTTTCCATCTGTGGATGGTGTTGTGGCGATTACCCACGGTAGTGGCTGTTGCCATGCACCTAACAGTGAGGGGCTGGATATTCTGCGACGAACGTTAAGTGGCTATGCCAACAATCCGAACTTCGGTGGCGTGATCATCATCGGGCTGGGGTGCGAGACAAATCTTGTTTCTTCTTTGATGGAAACAACCGGTCTGCAAGAAGGTGATTTTCTTTCCTCATTTACAATACAGTCTGAAGGAGGCACGACTGCAACGATCGAAGCTGGAGTAGCTGCTGCAGAAAAAATGCTTCCTACCCTTAATAGTCACTCTCGGAAACGGGTTTCCATAGAGCATCTTGTTGTTGGCCTTGAGTGTGGTGGTTCCGATGCCTACTCAGGGATTACGGCTAACCCCGCTCTTGGTGCAGCTGTTGACTTGATCGTTAAAAATGGCGGTACGGCAGTTCTCAGCGAAACTCCTGAAATTTACGGTGCAGAGCATCTTTTGGTGGAAAGAGCACAGTCAGAAGAAATTGGGAACAGGCTTATTGACAGGATTGAATGGTGGGAAGACTACACCTCCCAGCATAATGCACAAATTAACAACAACCCGACACCGGGCAACAAGGCCGGAGGCATTTCAACAATTCTGGAAAAGTCTATGGGAGCGGTTACAAAAGGAGGGTCAAGCAATCTCACCAATGTTTATCGATATGCACAAACAGTCAAAGGGCCTGGCCTGGTATTTATGGATACTCCAGGGTATGACGTAGTTTCAATAACTGGCATGATCGCCGGAGGGGCAAATATCATTTGTTTTACAACAGGCCGAGGAACGGTGAGCGGTTTCAGGCCGGTACCAGCGATGAAGCTTGCAACCAACTCTTTTATGTTCAATCACCTTGAGGGTGATATGGATATAAATTGTGGGCGAATTTTAGATGGCGAATGTGATATTGACCAGATGGGGATAGAAATCTTTGAGGAGATTATTGCAACTGCTTCGGGGAAACAAACGAAGAGCGAAGTACTAGGATTTGGTGGAAGTGATTTTGTTCCGTGGCAGATAGGAGCAATATTGTAAATTCTATAGTCGCATCGAGATACCAATCAAGCGTAATATAAATCATCAATCAAGAGCTGATCTGATAGGTAATGCTGTCTCCTATTTAACTTGTTCAGCTGCGATACTGTAACGCATGTTTTCCACCTTGGGGATGTTGGGAAATTGTCAATGATGGATAGTTGCAACGATGTTAGATCTCTAGCGACAACTCTTAGCGTCTCATTGCTACCGTAAAGTCACCAGGCTCGAAAATCAATATATCTCAGGCCGAGATGACCAGTGCAGCTACCAGTTCGTTGAGGTTTTTAAGAGAGTCAAGATCGGCCACAAGTGTGATGATCTTTTCTGTTTTATTTTCGGGCCATCTGGCAAATTCGGCACAGCCACGAAATTTATCGGCAACCTCATCATAGGAGAACGGGTTCTCGGGAGATCCCTTGCCAAAATCAGCCCTGCCGGAAATCGTGCGTCCATCACGGAGTTGAATATCGATGAGGGTCGTCATTTTTGCATAACCGGCGGCTTCTGCTTCGGGGTGGACAGTGAAATGGACACGCTCAATCATTTCCTGGACATCGGGGCGCAGGACTGTTTCATCGGTAAATTCCGGCAAATTCGCCCGTCTTTCCAGGAGCAGAACGGCCATACAGAATTCCATTGAGAATTTTGCCTGTAGTTCGTCCTGGGGACGATGATGGATAAGCGCATTGAGCATATTATGGTTTGTCCCCACATCTACTTTGACGATATCATCCGGTTTGATGTCATATTCTGAAATCAGTTGGAGCATTTTAGTCATGCCGGGATGTGTTAGTGATCCGGAAGGGTGAGGTTTGATGGAAATACCAGGGTCAGAAAAAGACCATGGTGAGCCAAGTTTACCACGAATTGCGCTCAGATCGTATCCTCCGCCGTGGGCCTGGAAAAACCCACGTGGGGCTTCGAGAATTTTGTCTGCTGCTGTCCATCCCAGTTCGGCAAGATCACAGGCAACAAATCCAGCTTCGGCTGCCCGCCCGGCATGAAAGGGTTTGGTCATGGTACCAAAATTTTCACGCAAACCGCCACTCTGGCTTCCAGCGATGGAGAGTGCCCGCTTCATTGTGTCCAGGTCAAATCCTCGAAGTTTGCCGACAGCACTAGATGATGCAAAGGTACCGCATGTTGCAGTTGCATGGAATCCATGCTGATAATGCCGCGGAGAAATTGCCTCGGCTATTTTGCATTCGACATCAACGCCAACAAGATAAGCGGTTAAAAATTCCAAACCGTTGTGTCCGCAGGTCTGTGCTTCTGCGAAAACAGCCGGTAAGCAGGGAGCGGTGGGGTGGGTGAGAAGACCGTAGACACGATCTGCGGCCACTGCCAGTTGTGTGTCATCATAGTCATCAGCATGCACTCCCACACCGTTTGCAAAGGCAGCGAAACGCGCTGCTGTTTTCATACCAGTGCCAATCACGACAGCATCACCTGACGTTCCAATTTTCTTCAGGTATTTCTGGACGATGTCTCCTGACTCTGCAACGGAACCCGAGAGAGCAAGTCCAAAGCCATCCAGGATTGATTTTTTTGCCAATGTGACCACTGCTGCAGGAATGGTTGTGAACGTGGTGGAGAGGGCAAAATCGGCAACTTCCTGGGTCAGACCTTCACCAATCGAAGAATCGATCTGGGGGGTGAAGTACTGAGGACTCGAGTGTTTCATGGTGTCGTTCTCCCAAAAAATATAAAATTACAGATGGAATTGTTTGGCCTAGGCTGCCTCTATTGCTCCAGCCATGCCAAGGACATTCATAAGAACTGATGTGGAACTGTAGAGAGAGATTTAAGGAGGTTCGGGGTAACCATTTGAATCTTTTTACCCCCACCAAATCGCCTGAAATGTCTTCTTAAATGTCTAAACAGGAATCGGCAGCTGTCAATAGTGTTGAAGTGAACCAATCCTTTTTTAACCTGACAGTTCGTTTTATAGTCAGTACCCCTCTGCAATGGTGACTTATTTGATTACCAGTAAGAGCCACTTGCAAAACGCCCTTTTCGCTCAACCTCTGCGTTATGCTTAAATTATTATCCTCGGAATATCAATTATATGCCTGCGGTAAAAATTTTTCGTATGCCTTGACGCTGAACGAAAATCATCATTTTGCAAAAGGCTCAGTAAGCAAATGTTTTTGCTCTTTTGAGTTGACAGGGATTAAGAAGTATCGTACTAATGGACTTACAGGTAAAACCGGTCAGACCAATTTTGTTTTGTTAAAGATTCCAACTTGAAAGTTCGTATCGTGGCATGAGTAGTGGTGCACGGTATGAGCACGAATACTTATTTAACGGAGGGAACTAATGAAACTTTGTTTTAACGCAGGCCCGGAGCCAATGGAAGACTATTTTGCTTTCGCTCATGAAAACGGGTTTCCGTGGATGGAATTAAGCTGTAACAATCCTAATAACTTCCTTAATACCTGGAATCAAAAAAGAATTGATAACGTTAAGCGACTCAGAGATAAGTATGGACTGCGTTACGGTCTCCATTCAGCCTCCTTTGTCAATGCTGCAGAAATTGAACCAACAGTAAAAGTTGCCGCCCAGGAGCACCTGCTCAAGTATGTCCAGTTGTCCCATGATCTTGGGGCCGAGTATGTCGTACTTCATTTTGGCTATCATTTCAGCCTGTTCATGGACGAAGTTTTTCGTTGTCTGATCGATACGTATAAACCGGTTGTAGAATTGGCTGAAAAATATGAGTTGCCCATCGGCATCGAAAACATGAACAAGATGCACGAGGATTGTGAAGTTGCCTATCTCGGTGTTACTCCAGAGGAGTTATCGCGTGTGCTGGATGCCATACCTTCTAAATATTTTGGTGTGACGCTGGATGTTGCCCATGCCAACCTGCTTCCGGGCGGGTGTGATCCTTTTATTGATAAATTTCCTGCTAGAATTGTCAGTACTCATATCAGCGATAATGATCTGGTTCTCGATCATCACTTACCAGTGGGAGACGGGAAAATTGATTTCAAGGCGGTCTTTAAAAGACTTATTGATATTGACTTCAAAGGAACACTTAATATTGAACTGCCTCGCAGCAATGAAGATCGGTTGTTGAGTAAACAACGGTTGGAGCCCATCCTCGATGAGCTCGGCGTGCTTGAGTCAGCACTGTTACCGTAAATACTATTGATCATAAAAAATAACCTTTACAGGAAAGACTTGGAGATGGCTCCTTTTGGGAAAATGCCCTTTGCAAAATACAAAAGCAAAGGGGCAATCATTGCAGAACAAATATTGAATAAAATCAAGTCTGGAGAGTATCCTGCCGGCAGCAAACTGCCGGCAGAACGATTGATATCTGAGCAAATGGGGGTCAGTCGACCTTCTGCCAGAGAGGCCATCAGTGCCCTGCAGATAATTGGTATTATCGAAAGTCGTCCTGGAGATGGCAACTATGTCGCAGAACTTCTGGACTTTGGTGGTCTGTCCTATCAGCTAAAAAATATTTTCGATGAGAGCGATAGCCCTTACGAGATTCTGCAGGCTCGGAGAGTCTTTGAGACCGGTGCTGTCCGTCTGGCGATCGAAGAGGCAACGGATGAAGAAATACAGAAAATCACTGATATCTGGAACGAAAAGTATGAATTAGGCCGTTCCGGCGATTACAAGGGGTATACCCAGATGGGTAATGAGCTACACCTCTCTATCGCCAAGGCCTCTAAAAACAGAATTGTTATATCGGTGATTGAGCGACTTCTCGATATTACTGATCAACCCTTATGGCCGCGTATGAGAGAGCTGTATCTGGAAAAGAACCCAGCCCAGGTAGAACAAACACTCAACATACATACGAGGTTGATCAAGGCAGTCCAGGAACGAAACTCATATGAAGCAATTTTGGTAATTGAAGAGCACTTCAACCTCTTGATTGAACAGCTATACAACAGCAATGGCGACCAATCGTAGTAATTGCACAGGAACGTAAATTTAGTAAGTAGATTCTTAAGTACGAGTTGGCAAACCCGCGGCAGATTTTACATTGACTCTGCCTTTTATCAAAACGTGTGAGGAGGAACTTATGAAACGATTACTGTTCAACATGTCAGTGGCAGTTATGGCAATGGGATTTATCTGCCAGTCAGCAACGACAGTTGCTGCTGAGGATAAATATCCCAGCAAGCAGATTAACTGGTATATCCATTCTTCAGCAGGTGGTGGGACCGATGTTTTTTCTCGGACGGTGGCACTTCGCCTTCGACGGATATTAAAAACGAATATTGTCATCAGCACAATGAGCGGCGGGTCTGGCGCCCGAATGCTTAACTACCTGATGGAGCAACCTGCCGATGGTTACACCATCAACTCGTTTACCAATTCGAATCTGGCCACCATGGCCAGAGGGATGACCACCGCAAGCCGGGAAGATGTGATTGGAATTGCCAGGGGATGTTATGACCCTCAGGCCCTGGTTATCTCCAGTAAAGATGGCGGCACCTATAAAAATATCGAGGAAGTTCTCGCCAAAGCCAAAGAAAGTCCTGGTAATGTCAAGATTGGTGTTGCTCATATGGCAAGTATCGATCACGTAGCTGCCTATGAATTTGGTAAGGCTGCCGGAGTAGAGTTCGAGTTTGTACCGTTTGATGGTGGTGGAGAAATTTTAGTCGCACTTCTTGGCAAAGTTGTCGATATGGGTGTCTTGAATCCAAGTGAGTTTATAGGTCAATCTGATGCGGGCAATGTAAAACCAGCTGTATTCTTGGTGTCAGAACGCTTAAAAGAGTTCCCGGATACTCCCACTGCAAAAGAGCTTGGTTATGATGTCGAAATGGCTACCTGGCGTGGTGTGGTTGTCAAGGCAGGAACGCCTGATGACGTGGTCAAGACATTACGGGATGCCTTTGAGAAAAGCATGAGCCACAAGATCTACCAGAACTACCTGGAAGATAACTCCATGACACCGGACAGTATTCTGATCGGTGCTGACTGGGATGCATTCCTCGATACAAAATGGCCTGTCTGGCAAACCGCAATGAAAGATCTTGGTTATATCAAGAAGTAGTCGTTACCGGGACCCGGCTGCTGCTGGGTCCCGGCCCTGAAGATATTTGATCATAGTTTAGGACCGTATAGTCCACAAGTCCCTGATAACGTTAATAGAGGGTCACACAGTGAATAACAAAGATCTGCGTATTGCCATCATACTGATGGTCATATTCATTGTCCTTTTCGGGATAAGTTTCACCTTTCAGAGTTCAGGTGCGGTGGCTTCGCATACCACGGCCTCGTTTTTTCCACGCCTCGTGTTGCTGTTTGCCATGCTCCTGACGGTGATAATGATCATCCAGAGCATCCGCAAAGGTCCGGATAAAGTGGCAAAGAAGATGGATTCTGTTGTCTTCAGGAGAGTTGCCCTGACGATGCTCTCTGCCTTCGGGTTCGGTTTTGGCTGCGTTTTTCTTGGTACATTGGTTTCGATATCTCTGTTTATCGTGGCCACTATGTTGGCCTGGGGAGTGACGGGGTAAAAAGGTGATTATCCTTACCGCGATAATTACGCCTGTTCTAATTCAAATAATTTTTAATCAAATTCTACTGGTGCAGTTACCGACCGGAATCTTGATATAATGGAGCTATCGTAATGGATCAACTTATGGTCGGTTTCATGACTATCATAGAGCCGATGAATTTTCTTTGTGTTTTTATTGGTGTGCTGGGTGGAATGATCCTTGGTGCCATGCCAGGTTTAACTGCTCCCATGGGAGTTGCCCTGTTAATCCCCTTTACCTATGGAATGATGCCGGTTCCCGCAATTACCATGCTGGTAAGTCTCTATTGTGGAGCAACTTTTGGTGGTTCTATTGCTGCTATACTAGTGCATGCGCCTGGAACACCGGCTGCTGCAGCAACAACCTTCGATGGTTATCCGCTCGCCCAGAAGGGCCAGGCTGGAAAGGCGCTGGGCATGGCCTGTATCAGTTCAGGCCTGGGTGGCCTGTTTAGTGTGGTTGTCCTGATTATGCTGGCGCCGGTACTTGCTGAAATTGCCATCAAATTCGGACCGCCTGAATATTTCGCCCTGGCCATATTCGGCTTGAGTATGATCAGTAGTCTCGGGTCCCAGTCGGTAGTCAAAAATCTGCTGGGAGGTACAATCGGGGTGTTTATCTCTTGTGTTGGCATGGACGCGATATCCGGTTTCAGCCGTTATGATTTCGGTGTTACTCATCTTATGGATGGTATCAGTTTTATACCGGTTATGATCGGGCTATTCGCCGCCACAGAAATATTTCGTCAGGCGGAGGGGGGTATTAAAAAGGTCGTTATTGATCGTAAGATTTCAGGTCTTCTGCCGACCTGGAAAGAGATTAAATCGGTTAAAACGACTCTGGTTCGTTCTTCTTTAATCGGAACCTTCATCGGAATATTACCTGCTGAAGGAGGCACAGTTGCCTCTTTTATCGGGTACAACGAGGCCAAGCGCTTCTCCAAAACTCCTGAAAAGTTTGGAACCGGTTGTCTTGAGGGGATTGCCGGACCGGAATGTGCCAATAACGCTGCAACCGGTGGAGCGATGATTCCGACAATGGCACTTGGAATTCCGGGTAGCGGAACTACTGCGGTTATCCTTGGTGCGTTGCTGATTCACGGAATGCGCCCTGGCCCATTGTTGTTTATACAGAATGCTGATGTGGTGTACGCCGTTTTTATCGGTATGTTTTTTGCCAATTTTATGTTCTTGGGTCTTGGACTTGGCGGTGCGAAAATATTTTCCCAAATTCTACGGGTACCAAATTATGTTTTAAGTCCGATCATCCTGGTGCTCTGCGTAGTCGGAACCTATGCGCTTCACAATAACATGGCTGATGTCTGGATTATGCTCATCTGCGGCCTGATCGGATATAAGATGAAATCGTATGGATTTGCTGCGGCACCCATCGTTCTGGGTCTTGTTCTCGGAGGATTGATCGAGGTATCGCTGAGGCGCTCCCTGATCGTTTTCGACAATAACCCCTTTGTATTTTTTACACGACCCTGGTCACTGGCATTCATTATTCTTACAGTCCTGGGGTTGTGCATGCCTCTTATTACCTCCTGGTTGGGGAATCGCGGCCCAAAAAACGAAGCGTAACAGATATTGTTAATGATAGTTCCAGTGGCGAATCATTGACTTGCCACTGGATCTGATCGATCATAGAGAGGAGTCGTCTGTGAAAATTATAGCAGTTCATCTTGATCGCTGCACCGGTTGTAAAACCTGTGAACTCTATTGTGCCACGGAACGGGCAAGTAATAGTAAAACATTGCTCCAGGCGGTACAGGAACATCCGTTACCTCAACCACGGGTAAGGGTCGAGGGAAGTAATGAGGTACCGGTCGCACTCCAGTGCAGGCAATGCCAGCAGGCACCATGCCTTGATTCCTGTTTGACAGGGGCGCTGATGCGTGATGATGACTCCGGTATGGTGATTATTCAGGAAAACAATTGTATCGGTTGCTGGACGTGCACCCTGTTTTGCCCGTATGGCGTGATTTATCCCTGGCCTGAACGTAAAATTGCCTTGAAATGCGATCGCTGTCTCTATATGGAAGTTCCCGTCTGCGTTGACGTGTGCCCTACCAAGGCTCTTGAGTTGATCGATGTCGACCAGTATGAGGAGCTGTTACGAAAAAAGAGGGCAGAAGCTACAGCGGATCTACAGATAAAACGAGAAGTTAACGGAACATTAATACTTGATTTGGTGTAAGCGTTTGAAAACGCAGTTTCGAGGAACAGGAGCTATTATAAATGGAAACGATTCATCTGAAAACGGTTGACCCTATCAGCCAGCAACTGCTTCGATCCGCTTCAAAGCAAGGGTTTGAGATATTGTGGGATCGGTTTGAAAAACTGCAGCCCCAGGACGGTTTTTTACGTTTGGGGTTGAGTTGTCCCTTTGGGTGCCTCCAGGGCCCGTGCCGTATAGACCCGTTTGGTCGTGGGGCACAAAAAGGTGTGTGCGGAATGGGGCAGGATGAAATGGTAGCTGGTATGTTTCTGAGGATCTGCCTGCAGGGAGCTCTGGAAGCTCTTGCCTCTCTACCACCAGGCGCCAAAACTCCTGATATACGTTTTTCCTCATCACTTGGAAAATGGTCAGCCGAGTCTTATCAAAAGATGTCCAGGATGATCTGTCGATGGACGACATATTCAAGAGTACCAGCATGCTTCAACGGCCATCCTCTTCCTATCGCACACTGCTGTCACAGGCATTGCGACTCAGCCTTCTGACCCTCGGGTTGCAGGAGCAGGGAGAGGCGGTAAACAGAAACTGAATCAAAAACATGCGCGACCGGTTACGGTACGATCGTAAACCAGTCGACTCGGATAGCTCTGAGCGGCACGCCGTCTGAAGCCCTTGTCGGAGCACTCCACCAGGAGACAAAAAAGGATAGCGGGACCTCAAAACTTCTCATCTCACTTGGTGAATGGATTGAGCTTGAAGATTCGTTTGTCCCCATTACCTGTACAACAGGGGAGTCTGAACTGCTGATCAGCAGCGGGGCTATTCACCTGCTGGTCGCTGGTCAGGACACTGAACCTGGCCTGATCAACCTTTGTGAAACAATGAATATTCCGGTTGTATCAGATCGTGATAATCTTGAATCCGGAGACATCTGGCAGCGTGCTCAAAGATCTCTTGAATCCAGATCGCAACTGGATCTGTTCTCTGATGCTCCCCCTGTCCAGGAGAACCAGGTCCTGATGTCTGGAAATAACATCACACGGCAAGAAAGACTGAGTAATGATGGCAACATTGCGATCCTTGGCGGCTCAGACAATCCGCACGTGTCGCTTGGGAAACTTCCGATTTCGCTGGCAACAAAATTGACTGATCAACAGTTTCAACTGGCCGGCTGGGGTGACCCTGCATTGTGGGTACTCAAAGCCGGTACTTTGCCACAGGAACAGCGTGTACCAATCATTTTATTTGAGAATAAGCAGGGCCCTCTTCATGTTGTCAAAGGTTTAGAGGCTGAAGGGCAAATCCAGCGCCTTAAAGGGATCTGCTTCACTGGACTAAAAAGTTGTCAGGAGCTGGCAACAGCTACCGGGTTGGCATACCTCGGGTGTCGAGTCAGCGTGGCGACACCTATCCCAATCCAGGGAAGCAGTGCGGTAATTGGTGCACTTTCTGAAATGCTTCAGTTACACGGTGGTCAACTGCTGCATTTTGATCATCCAGCACACGTTGAAGAATTGGTGGAATGGTTCACGAATCCTTAGGAGGTTGAACAGTGGACTGTGTAATTATTGGCGGCGGGGTAGCTGGCATGCAGGCGGCACGTACCTTTCGTCAGCATCACCCTGAAAAAACCATTACCCTTATCGATACTGAAAAAGAGATCGGTTATTACCGTACCCTGTTGCCCCAGTTCATGAATCGGTCCATGCCGGAGAACAAACTGTTTTTTTTCCGTACCGGGGATGACCCACAACTCAGAGTTATTAGTGGAGTCTCTGTTGAAACTATTGACCGGGGAAATAGAACCCTTTTCCTGAGCAATAGAGAAAAAGTCCATTATCGGCGGTTACTGATAGCCTCAGGAGGACGCCCGATCGTTCCGGGTATCTGTCGTACCGGAAATGGCAACGGTATATTTCCGGTGCGAAGTCTTACTGCTGCCAGAAGTGCCCGGAACTGGCTATCCGATCATCCACAGGTGGTGATACTTGGTGGAGGACTTGTGGGGGTCAAGACGGCAGCTCATCTTGCTGGTTTTAACTTTTCGGTCACCTTGATTGAAAAGGAAAACCAACTCCTTCCCCAGGCACTGAGCAGTGAAGCTTCCCGCCTGGTGGAAACGCATCTCAGAGGGAAAAAGATCCGTTTATTACTCGGAGCTACGGTTGAGGATATCAAACTTGAGCAGGGAGCAATAAGCGGGGTTCAGGCAGATGGGCAGTGGTTGCCTTGCCAGACAATGTTCGTTGCCGCCGGTTCAGTTCCTGAAGTCGAATTTCTTAAGGGTTCCGAACTGCTCAAGGAAGGTCGCCTTGAGGTGACCACTTCACTTCAGACCACAGATGATACTATATTTGCTGCTGGCGATGCGGTTACCATCGTTAATAAAGACAGATTCACACCATGGACATGGCCCCAGGCCGTTGTACAGGGAAAGCTGGCAGCCTCAAATCTTTACGCACCTGCCACGTCTTCTCTGAGTTGTTTGTCTCGTGTCAATGCCATGAACCTCAATGGGTTGTCCCTTGCGGTTATAGGAGTTCCTGTTGAGGGGGCGGAAAAAGTTGTTTACTCAAAGGGGTACGCTGGTGTTTACCGGGAACTCTTTCATGTCGATGGAAAGATCGTTGGGGGATCACTTATTGGTGATATCACAAATGTGGGAAGACTGCATATGATGTTGAATTTAGGAGAAAAGATTGGAACCGATATCGAAGGTCTACTCGAACCTCAAATCGACACCTTTCTCAAAACCTCATCAAGTTGTACCAAATATAACCGACGGGCGACGATAGTGTCGTCTCAGGGAGTTTGACTCATGATAGTTTTTAAAGAGGTCTGTGTTGGCTGCGGCCGCTGTCAACCTTACTGCCCTGCTGGGGCTATCCATTTCGAGGATTGTAAAAGTGTCGTCGACCAGGAATCCTGCTATGAATGCGGAACCTGTTTGCGCAGTGAGATTTGCCCGGTCGATGCCCTACGAGAACCGCCCCATGTATTTGAGTACCCTCGAGCGCTTCGCAAGTACTTTAGTGACCCGACTTCTACCCATGCGGTGACAGGTATTCAGGGACGGGGTACAGAAGAATCAAAGACCAATGACGTAACCTTGCGAAGCGGTCCAGGAGAGGTTGGCGTTGCCATTGAAATCGGCAGGCCCACACTTGGTATGGGACTGAAGGATATACAGAAAATAACCCGTGCCCTTGCCCGAAACGGAATTCATGAAATAGAACCGAATAATCCCATTAACTCGATGATTCTTGACCCGCAGACAGGGGATTTAAAACCGGAACTTCTTAATGAACGGGTGTTGAGTGCCATTATCGAAATGCAGGTTAAGACAGAGCGTTTACCGGAAATTTTAACGGTTATCAAAGAGGTGATTCCGCAACTCGATTCAGTTTTTACCCTGGATGTAGCCACTCTGCTGGAGCCGGGCCTAACTATTCCCGCTGATGTCCTGACCTCTATAGAATCAGTAGGATTTACCTATCGTCCAAATGCTAAAATTAATATGGGCCTTGGCCGAATTACTGAATAGGAAAGAGTATGACACACAGTTTACACCGTGAAGGATCTGTTGAATCCCTGGAAAAGGATTACGCGGTCTTTATTTACCCTGCCCGCGGGTATAACTATAAAGGCTGTGCCCCCAAAGTTCGCCATCTGGTGGAGATCGTCTACCAGGTCGGGCCCGCGAATATGATTGCCACCACTTTGAGGAAAAATATGTACAGCGGTGTTAAACCCGAAGAAGTTCTGGACAGTATCCAGGAGGGTGCGCGGGTTTTTACCGTCTTTAACAGCCGGGAAAAGATCAAGGCATTGCTGAAGGGTTTTAAAGAGGCGGATGAGGGCATCTCTATCGTGGTCAGCGGCTTGATAGACCGGGTACGAGACATAGCTGCCGAGGTAGGGTTAAATCCGCATACCATAAATCTGTCCTTGGGAATTCATGGGGGAACCGAACAACTGCCAGCTGATGAGATACGCCAGTTCACCACGATGTGTGGACATGCCATGGTATCTCCAAAGCTGGTCGAGGATGTCATTCGCAAGGTAAAGACGGATAAAATCGATACCTGGGAGGGAAGTTGGGTTTTAGCCAAACCATGCGCCTGCGGTATTTATAACCCTCACCGGTCCCAGGAACTGCTCGAAGAATTGGCCCCTCTTTATAGTGTCACACGTTGGTGATAACGATAAAGAGAAGTGTTATGGCTGATTCCGACAGAGACTCAGCTTACAGATTCAATCATTTAGAAAAAAAGGTAGAAAGATGCCAGCAATTGACAAGGAAATATGTATCGGTTGTCGAACCTGCCAGACCTATTGCACGGTAGATGCAATTCTCTTTGGGGACAAGAAATGTCATATTGATCCGGATTTGTGTACAGAATGTTATGTCTGTCTGCGGATGAAAGTGTGCCCTGAAGATGCGATTTTCGCAGAAGATCTGGTTGGATTTTACAAGCAGTTCCAGCATGTGATCAGTGATCCGGTTGAAAACCATGGAGTGACGGGCGTTACCGGTAGAGGAACGGAAGAGGTTAAAACAAATGATGTCTCAGGCCGGGTAAAAAAGGGAAACGTGGGGTTCTCCATAGATATGGGGCGTCCGGGCATGGGCGTGTACCTCAGAGATGCCGAAAAAGTTGCAATGGCCATGGCTGCCGCCGGATTCAAGCTTGCGCCCCAGGAAGAATCACCGCTGGCAGCCCTGATGCCTGATAACAAAACTGGTAAGTTGGTTGATGAGTGTCTGGATTATCGATTGCTCTCTGTGATAATCGAGGGTCGCTGTAAACTCGAAAAGGCAAAAGATGTATTGAACGCACTCTTGAAGGTTGAAAAAGAGGTCGACACTGTTTTTTCGGTTGGGCTGATCAGCCGTGTTGATGAAAATGGTGACTGCAAAGCACTTGAGTATCTCGATGAGCTTGGAATACCCCGGCCCCATAGAGGCAAAGTCAACCCAGGAATGGGAAAACCATTATCAACTGATTAATCGAAAGGAGAAACAGGATGACCCATTCACTTCATCGTTCAGGCGATATAGAATCACAAAAGACAGATTATGTCTGGTTTATGTACCAGACCAAAGGCGTCAATGACGTCGATATTAAACCGAAGGCGCTCGAATTTATAGCGGTTGCTGAGGCGGTTGGATCAGAAAACTGGGGGGATGTGAAAACAGGCCCAAAGCTCAAATACCCCATCGAGGAAATAAAAGATAACATTTCCGACAAGTCACGGATTCGTGGAATATTTACCAAACAGGAGCAGGTCGTTGAGTTTCTGAGACAGATCAAGGAAAAAGATCTGGGTATGTCGGTTATTATTTCAGGTGTATTGTCGGAGGTTGTTCCTGCCTGCAAGGAGGCTGGGGTAACACCGCACTCGATTAACTATTCCCTTGGGGTCTGGGGTAAAAAGGATAACCTCCCGGATGAAACAACGCTGGCCATCACGACCATGTGCGGGCATCACATGATTCCTCCCAAATTTGTAAATCACGTGATGAGACGTGTCAGAAAGGAAAAAATAACGCCTGAAGAAGGTGCCAAGGAACTCGCTGAATTCTGCTATTGCGGTATATTCAATCACGTCAGGTGCGCAGATATTATGAGAGAAAAAACTGCGGCACCGGATCAGGATTCAGCCTGATCATCGTGGCAGCACTTATGGAAAGGTGTATCCCATGACAGTTGGCTTTATCGGTTTCGGCGGTGCAGCCTACGGTATTACCAAGGGGCTGAAGCAGGACGGGTTTGGCGAAATCATTTTTTTCGATCCGCTCTGGGATAGTATCCCGGACGGAGATGTGCTGAAAAAACATGCCGCCGAGACCGGGGCGATTCATAAACAGGGCCTGGACCAGTTAATCAGGGAAGCTGGTACGGTTATTTCCTGTGTTACCGGCTCCGTCGCACGTGCAGTTGCCGAGCAGGCTGCACCGTTTCTTGCACCGGACCAGTTGTTTGTTGACGTCAACAGCACGTCCCCCCAGGTTATGGAATCAGTGGGGGAGGTGATTGGTGGCAGCGGTGCATCGTTTGCCGATGTGGCAATGCTTGGCGGCATTCCCACCTTTTTACACCGCGTGCCCTGTGTTGCTTCAGGCGATGGTGCCGAGCGCTTTAGAAAGGAAATGACGCCGTTTGGCATGGATATTACCTGTATCGGTGAAAAACCGGGACAGGCATCTGCAATAAAGATGTTTCGTTCTGTTTTCATGAAAGGATTTCTTGCCTTATTGATGGAAATGCTGAGCGGGACCCATCGATATCAGGTAGATTCCTCTGGTTCTTGAGTCGATTGCAAAAACAATGGAGAAAAATCCCTTCCTGGAAACGGCCCGCCTCCAACTGGGCAAAGGGGTCGTCAATGCCGGGAGAATGTCCCACGAAATGGAAGCTGTTGTCGAAACCTACAGGGACCTGGGGCTGCCAGCAGTTATGGCCTCAGCTGCAAAAGAAAAGCTGGAGTGGTGCAACCGGATGAACCTCAAAGAATATTTTGGTGGTGAGATACCGGGTTCACTGGATGAAATACTCGAGATAATGGATAAAAGAAGTAAATGAGATAGGGTTTACCTCTCATTTACGATTAGGAGCAGCTTCATCAGATAAGCGGAGCGTTCAATTGGAAAAGGTACAACTGTGTAACCTGAACTGAAAGGGGATATGACAGAGATGATACAAGGAAAAATGACCGGCGTAATGACTCCAATCCTGACGCCATTCAATGATGACCTGAGTTTTGCTGCAGATTTGTACGTCAGCCATGCCAAATGGCTTCTGGATAACGGAATTCATTACATCTCACCGTTTGGCACAACCGGTGAGGCCCTCAGCATGACCGTTGAAGAACGACTTTTTGCCGTGGACACACTTGTCGAAAATGGCATTGACCCGGCGGTAATGATGCCGGGGACCGGACTTTGCAATCTTGAAGACACGGTGACCCTTACCCGCCATGCCATTAAACTTGGCTGTAAAGCGGTCATGACCCTGCCACCATTTTTTTATAAAAATGCCAGTGATGACGGGCTCTATGCATATTTTAAAAAACTGGTGGAAACGGTCAATTTGGCTGAACTCAAAATTTGCATGTACCATATTCCACCCCTTGCCGGAATCGGATTTACTCCATCCCTGGCGGGCCGTTTAAACGCTGATTTTCCCGATATCTTTATCGCCTATAAGGACAGTTCAGGTGATTTTGATAACACCAGGGGTGTTATCGACGCGGCGCCCAATATTGCCGTATTCCCAGGTTCTGAGCATTTCCTCAAAGAGGGGCTGGAGCATGGTGGCAGCGGTTGTATTTCAGCCACCTGCAACGTCAACCCTGCGGCTATTCGACACGTGTATGACGTGGCTACAGGAGCCAAAGAGGATGACCTTGAGCTGATTAATATGAAAATGGTCCAATTCCGAAAAGCGGTAGAAGGGTATGCACCCATCCCTGCCATGAAAGGATTGCTTGCTGTAAAAAGAGATGATTCCAGGTGGAGAAATGTCCGGCAGCCACTTTTACCTGCAAGCGAATCGAATACCGAAAAACTGCTCGATCTCCTCGGTGAGACACTGCAGGATTTATCCTAGTCGGAATCATTGAGCAGAGATGTCAGAGACCGTGGAAAGATCTTTCAGGTATGGGCAGGAGACTGTTCTTCTGCCCATACCCCCACAGGCAAAACTTCTCGAATATAATGAACCGACACATCGTGTCTCGGAACAGGAATTTAGCCAAAATCTCGAGCAACTCATTGGCAAGAGAGAGGTGGCTGGCAACATCGCTGTTGTCGTTGCTGACAAGACGCGGTTGTGCGGTTATGAGCGGATTCTTCCCTGGACCGTGCAGACCCTGAGGAGCTGCGGAATCAGTGAAAAACAGATCTGTTTTTACATTGGTTATGGCACCCATCCCCGGCAGACAGATGATGAGTGTTTTGCCGCCTATGGAGACCTGTATAACAGCTATCGGTTTGTTCATCACGACTGCAGCGATGATGGATGTTTTACTACTCTGGGTACGACCAGTTACGGCACACACGCCAAGGTTAGAAGGGATGTCATAGAGTCTGGTTTGATTATTACCATCGGTACTGTCTCGCATCACTACTTTGCCGGTTATGGAGGTGGGCGCAAGCTGCTTTTTCCGGGACTTGCGGAAAAGAAATCCATATATGCCAATCATCGTCTCTTTCTCGACAATGAACAGATGCAGCTTACAGCCGGCTGCTGGCCCGGCAACCTTGCCGATAATCCGCTTGCCCTGGACTTGAAAGAAATCCATGACCTGCTGCCTGACTACCTGTCGATACACGCACTGCTGGATAGTAGCGGAAAGCCTGCAGACTATTATTTTGGCAGCAGCTATAATGACTTTCTGGCTGTGTGCACGAAGCTTGATACCTGCTACAAGCTCCAGCTGGATGAACGATTTGATCTTGTCATCGCTTCTGCAGGTGGTTATCCAAAAGACATTAATATGATTCAGTCCCACAAGTCGATACACAATGCGGCCAATCTCGTGTGCGATGGCGGGACCCTTGTCGTGTTTGCCGCCTGCGTTGACGGGATTGGCTCCAACACCTTTCTACCCTATTTTGAGATGGGCAGCCGGGAGGCCGCCTTCTCGGATCTGGTTGTGAAGTATGCAGGAAACGGTGGTACCGCTCTGGCAATGATGGAGAAGACAGAACGGATCCGGATCTGTCTGGTTACCACCTTACCGGAAGAAACCTGCAGAAAAATGAACACAGAGAAAATTTCCCCGGATGAGGTACGCGCGCTCATTGGCGCTCATCCGGGAACCATAGGATTTGTTACCAATGGTTCTGTTCTGGTTTCTGAGCGGTGGACGGAGAGATAAGTCTTTGATGGATTAAAAGGTAAATGCAAAACTCCATTTAGGCGGGTAAACCGCCAAAATGGAGTTTTTTTATGGAGCCTCTGCTGTCGTTATGACATGAGATTGAGTGCGGATCCGGCTTTAAACCATTCGATCTGGGCAGCATTATAGGTGTGATTAAGCACCAGCGTATCAGTGGTACCATCAGCGTGGTTGACGATGCATTTTACCGGCTTGCCGGGAGCCAGCCCATCAAGATTTGGTATATCTACGCGATCGTCTTCCCTGATCAGGTCATAATCATCCGGGTTATCGAAGGTGAAAGCCAGGAGCCCCTGCTTCTTCAAGTTTGATTCGTGAATCCTGGCAAAACTGCGCACGATCACGGCGCCGGCTCCAAGAAGGCGCGGTGAGAGTGCTGCGTGTTCGCGGCTGCTGCCCTCCCCGTAGTTCCAGTCTCCAACAACGACCCATTTAACCTCTTTGGCTTTGTAATCACGGGCGATATCTGAAAAGCCAATATCTTTTTCGTTGGTCAACACGTTTAAGCCTCTGCCAGCTTCGTCGGTGTAGGCGTTGATAGCCCCCATAAACATATTGTCACTGAACTTGTCCAAGTGTCCCCTGAGCCTGAGCCATGGTCCGGCTGGAGAGATGGCATCAGTGGTGCATTTTCCTTTGGCCTTGAGCAGGATTGGGGCATTGGTAATATCTTTTCCATCCCATTTGGGCCATGGTTTCAAGAGCTGAAGCCGGTTACTGTCCGGGGCGACGACAAGTTCAATATCACTTCCGTCTTCCGGTGGTGCGTGAAAATGGGACTCGCCTTTGTCAAATCCTTTCTCCGGGACGTCCGGTGCCTCTTTGGGCGGATCGAGTTTAAACTCGTTACCGTTTGAATCTGTCAGGGCGTCGGTCAGCGGGTTGAAGGACAATCGACCTGCCAGGGCAAGTGCAACGGTAATTTCCGGGCTGGCAATGAAGTTCATCGTGGTTGGCTGGCCATCGTTGCGACGTGGAAAGTTGCGGTTATAGGAGGTGACGATGGTATTTGGTTTTCCGGCAATGGAGATGTCTCGCTTCCACTGTCCGATGCAAGGTCCGCAGGCGTTTGCCAGGACAGTGCCGCCAATTTCCTTCAGCGATGCCATCTGTCCGTCTCGTTCGATGGTGGCACGAATCTGCTCTGATCCAGGAGTTACCATCAGTGGAACCGCACTTGTTATACCATGGGCTGTGGCCTGTTCGGCAACATCAGCGGCCCGGCTCATATCTTCATAGGATGAATTGGTGCAGCTGCCGATCAGGCAGGTTGAAATCTCATCAAGGAATTCATCACTCTGTTTTACCTCATCTGCCAGTTTTGAAAGCTGTCGGGCTCGATCCGGTGAGTGGGGGCCAACCACGTGCGGTTCGAGCTTTGACAGATCGATCTCCACCACGCGATCGTAATAGTTTTCGGGGTTCTTTTTGACCTCATCATCCACGGACAATAGATCGATATTCTGACTCGCCAGTTCGGCGAGTTCACTTCGACCTGTTGCTCTGAGGTATTTGGCAATGTTCTCATCAAACTCGAACATGGATGTCGTGGCACCAAGCTCAGCCCCCATGTTGGTGATGGTTGCTTTTCCGGTACAGCTGAGCGTGTTGGCTCCCGGCCCGAAATATTCAATGATTGAATTGGTTCCCCCTGAAACGGTCAGCTCTCCGGCCAGGTAGAGGACGATGTCTTTTGGCGCTGTCCAGCCATTCAGCTCTCCTTTGAGGATCACACCAATATGTTTCGGGTAGAGGACCTCCCAGGGCAGTCCAGCCATCGCATCGATGGCATCAGCACCACCGACCCCGCAGGCACAGGCTCCTATTCCGCCGGCATTAGGGGTGTGAGAGTCGGTACCGAGTATGACAGCACCCGGGAAGGCGTAGTTTTCGAGATTTACCTGGTGAATAATTCCTGCGCCCGGTGCCCAGAAACCGGCGCCATATTTGGCGGCTGCACTCTTTAGAAAATCATACACTTCGTTGTTCTCTGCGAGCGAGGCCGGAAGGTCGAGATCTCCTGCAACACGGGCTTCGATCAGGTGATCACAGTGAATAGTTGTCGGGACAGCTACTTTTTTGCGACCGGTCTGCATAAACTGCAGCATGGCTGACTGGCCGAGCACATCCTGGAGAACAACCCGATCGGGTCGGACGTTGAGGTAGCTTTTACCGGCGATCATTTCCTGTTCTTCTGGATTGTCCAGATGGGAAAGGAGAACTTTGTCAGCAAGTGTTAACGGACGATCAAGACGTCTGCGGACCACCTGCAGATTTCTGCTCATTGTTTCATAAACTTTTGTGACAAATGCGGGAGTGGAATCAAGACCTGCCATGAGTGCTACCTCCTGTCGGGATGCGGGGTTTTATCAGTGATTATTTTTACTAGTAAGTTCATCGCTGGACCTTTTCAATCATTTTTCTTTTCTCGCATGAAATGGTTGTTATTACTCATGGGTACATGGGAGATGTTATTGCATACAGTGCACCAACCAAACAGATCCAGGCACAATCCATCAGATTGGTTGAGAACTTGTCGAAATGTGACGGTAGCTATCTGCCGGCCCATTGCATTCGGGCAAAATGATTGATAGTCAAACCATGTAATTGTCTCACACTAGTAACAATCTTTCTCGATTGTGCCAGTACATATTGATAGCACCTGTTAAAAAGTGAAACAGAACTGACTTTGGGGTGGACGGGCGGAAGAGAGGCTGATGGACACACAATACGGCGGCGGCAAGCGGCTAGGATCTGTTTTCTGATGACCAGCCGTAGGTGATCGTCTGGTTTAAACGGCTGGTCATTGCCGCAGGATCAGGGAGAACGTTTCATTGCACTCTATCTGGTTACATGCCAATCTTGAAAATTTCGTATTCCGTAACCCCATCCATAATCCTGGCATAATTCCTTTCATTTTCCTTTCGCGCAGCGCTTTTTTTATAATCGTCCCAGTCTTCTTTTTTCTGCCACATGGATAATACCATTATGGTGTTCGGGTCGTCATAGCTGACCAGTGTTTCAGAGGCGATATAGCCATTTTGTTCGATGGCATTAGCCCGGGATTTGATCAACATAGCAGATGCGTCTTTGATGGTTCCTTCTTTGAATTTTCTCTTGATCAGAATTTTAACCGCCATAATTCCCTCCCAATTTAAATTTTGAATTGTACCAAACCATCCACCAAAGGGTCTCCGACGATGCGCCATTTTCGTTGCAATAGGCAGCCAGGTGATTACTATAGTTGGATGGTTCTGGTCTAATACTCGATGGGGAAATTATTGTACTTCCTCCTTTTCATTTAACACTCATGTCTCATCATCTTCACGCATTGCGGACAGCGTTAATAAAAGAGAGAATGCAGGAAGATCTCCGCTTGAAACCACATATAATAAAATAAGCATAAAACCTAACAATGGAAGTATCTCTTGTGGGGGTAGAACTGAATTTCCTAACGAATCGGAAGATCGGTTGGACTATGTAAAGAGATCAAAAATAGATTTCTTCGAGCTGATGAGTGGTGGTGACCAGATATGACTTTACTCGGAGACCAGAATTGATTTTATAGATAATTGCTTTTGTACTGGTTGAAAAACGTCACTTTTGAAATAGAGCAGAATGGTCATTGAACCTGTTAAAAAACGTAAAAAGATCCTCAGGTGGATAGGTGCAGGGATCCTGATATTTATCAGTGCATCGGTTCTTGCGGGGATTTACCTGTTAAAAAGCGGAATCAGTGTTGAGCAACTGGACCTCGGTCAGGCCACAATTACAGACAGCTCGCTTATCTGGAACGACAAGCTCGAATTGCACCTGGGTACTGTGTCTATTCTTTCTCGGGAGCAGGGTGAGGAGAATAGTGATGTGCAGGGGATCGTTGACCGCTCTTTCAGGGCGGCTGGGTTCCTTTCCAGGTTGTTCTCAAGAATCAGCATTGAGTCTTTGAAGATCGAAGACCAGGAATTCAATATAGATCTGAGCCAGGATAGTGGCCACTCCTACCTGCTGAACCTGAAAAGAGAAGCAACAACGCTTGACGGAATCATTACAATTGAACCGGAAACGGTACAACTGGTGATCCGGGACCTGAGCGATGAGCGGATCGGCCTGGCAGCCTCGGGAAGGGTCCGCCTTGGGAAAGGGGATAAAGTGGTCTCCGGGTCGATTATTGCTGATATTGAAAATAGCTTTCCTATAGAGCTGAACTTTGAGGCAGACGATCGAAAAGTTTCTTTCTGGGGGGCAGAGGCCGGAGTGATCACCGACATTAGACCGTTTGTCGATCTCTTTGACATGGCCCCGAACACCACAAAATGGTTTACAGATTATTTAATTGCGAGTCGCTATCACCTGCTGCAATTGCGAGGTGAATATGTATACGGTGATCCGATGAGTCTGTTTCACAGTTTCGAGGCAGAAATTAAGGTCGATGACGTGGCATACACCTTTGAACCCGACCTTGAAGCGATCTACGATGACCGGCCAGGGGCGTCTTTTAAAAACGGAATACTGGATATCAGGCCGACGAACCCTGTCTTCTACGGACACGATGTGGGCAGCAGCTGGGTGGAGATCAACTTTAATGATTTTGACAATTTTATCCTGACGGCCCATATCAAGACCGGGGCAATCGTTGACCAACCGCTCATCGATCTTCTCAGCTACTATTCGATAGAGATCCCGTTCCTGCAGGTAGAGGGTGAGACAGAAGCTGACTTCCAGCTGATAATCAATATCATAACCGATGAGATCAGCGGCTTTGGTTCATTTTCCATCGATAACGGGGTTATCTTCTATGATGGTATCGAGTTTAATGTCAGGGATGTTCGGTTTTCGGTCAGAGATTCTGAGGTCCTGCTCGAACAGCTTGAGGTCCGTTATGAAAAATTCTTTACAGCTCATGTTACCGGTCAGATCTTTGCCGACAGGGATGTGTGGGATCTTGACATAAATCTTGAGCACCTGGATTTTGATATCGGGGAATCAAGGCTCAGCCTGGATGTTTCCGACACAATACCGGATGTCAGCTATCACGCTTCTCCTGAGGGACATTTTCTCGAGGCGGGTGATTCGAGCTGGTTCCTGGATTCTATGCCAATAACAATCGGCTCCTTTCGGGCGCCTGTAGAGCTCGATGATTTGTCTGCCCAGATATCTTCTGTATCGCTGGCCATGCCGTCATCTATTCTTGCTGAAGTTTCCGGATATTTTTCAATCAAGAAGGGTAGTATTCATCTTGACTGTGATTTGCTCAAATACCAGGTTAACAACCTCAAGCTTGAGCAGCCAAAGACCCCGATCACGGTTAAGTACACAGATAAACTGATTATCAGCGCTGCAGAAAGCTCCGAGTGGAGTCTGAGTAATGTGCCGTTAACACTCTATCCCTCAGAAGTCATGTATGGGGGAAACAATCTGACGATTGCTTCAGGAAGCCTCAGTTACGGTAATTTACTCATGAGCAATTTTACCGGTGATTTCGATATGCTGACGAGTGAAGGAGTGCTCTATCTGACCCATTTAAATATCATCCATGAGTATCTCGATACCAGGATCAACGTCGGGGACCGGACCATTGTCGAGATCAGTGAGAAGGACGGGGTCTTCGATGTTAATTTTGAAGAATTCGGTGTCAGGATAACAGCTGATGATCAGCAGAGCTGGTCGGTTAAGTTCGATGACCTGACCCGGCTCTACGATCGTTCCCTGCTGCTCAGAGACTATAATATAAGATCCGGTCATGGGGCCATTTCTTCTGTCAACGGGAAGATGCCATATCGTTTCACGGCGGATATTGAATCCCCTTATCTGCTCTTGATGGAGGATGAGGTGATGAGTGATCGCCTTGTCATTAATGGTAACGTGTCGGAGGATGGAGTATCAGCGGTTGTCAACAATAACCTCTCAGTCAATTACCATGATGATCAGCTGGATATCCGCTCACAGGGCGTAGGGTTCAATATTGCTGGTGTCAGAGAGCTCATTGATGACCTGTTTGAGCAACCGGGGGAAGAGCAGGATGAAGCTCAGGGGGTGAAACTGAACCTTTATGCAGAAGACAGCTACCTCTATCTGAACCCCCAGTCAAAGATCCTGGCCGACAGTATTCAACTGGTTAACAGAGACAATGAACTCTTGATGGACCTGTCCCATGGAGCTGGTCTTCTCCAGGTGCGCAGAATCGGTGAGATAAATTTTATAAACGGCGAAAAGCTGAACGATGAATTCATGGGGGCGCTCGCTGAAGGGTCGTACGTCCAGGGCGGGACACTGGCGCTTGCCGGGATGGGCAGCTATGATGATTTTTCCGTTGTCATTACCCTGGACGATACGGTTATTAAAGATCTGAAAACGCTGAACAATACCATGACGTTACTCAACACCTTACCCGCCCTTGTCACCTTTTCCGTTCCCGAATATGAAACCAAGGGATTGCCGGTACGTTCCGCCATTGTCGGTATTAAATACAGTGATAACAAGACTGTTTTTAAATCAATTGATGTGGCGTCACCGGTCTTGCAGGCTGCGGGGACTGGCTGGATTGATATGTCGACCCGACAGATTGACATGGACATTCAGCTCACCAGCGAGGCTGGAAAAAACATGAGGAAAATACCGATCGTCGGCTATGTCGTGGCAGGCAAAAGTGAAGATACCTCGGTGACCTTGAAGATAAAGGGCGATCTTGATAATCCGGAGGTGAGTAATTCTGTCCTCAAAGAAATTGTCACCATGCCGGTGGACATGCTGTTTCGAGTCTTGAACCTGCCAATCCATCTGTTACAAAAAATGGAGACCTATTTTGAAGAAGGGGATTGGTCACCGCCTCTTGACACGGATGCAGAATTTCCCGAAGGTGACAGGTAAGCGCGGACCCGCAGGATTAGCGACTTGGCGGATCCCCAAGCCAGCCGACCATTATTTTCCTGAATCGGCCGAGCTTGCTTTTTATACGGAGTTTTGCCACTAATCTGCTGTATCTGGCCAGTGGGATGAGATCAGCACAGCCGATCGCATCTATATGGTAGAGCTTAAAACTACCATCCAGTTGCTCCTGGACTAAGGTATTGGTTTTGGCAATTTCCCTGAGCAGGACAAGCTGATCCAGCTGCCATGAAAAAAAATCTTCAAGTCCCTGCCAGATCAACTCTTTCTGTTTTTCGCCAAGCAATTCTGGATTATCCGTAAAGTCTCTCAATGAGTTGGAAGGCGAACCGTCATAATTCGCAATATATTCCCAGGCCACTCCTGGCCCAAGGTCGGTGTCAACGTAGCCATAACAGAAGGGAATATGGGCGAACGTCCGGACGGAGTTTCTTTTTTTTAAAAACTCCGCATAGTCCACATCAACATAATTAAAATCAAAATATTTGTTCTGGCCCGCCCGGGAAAGCCAGTAGAGCCTTTTGTTAAAGCCAACCGGTTTGAATTTGTTTGGAAAATCAACCCGTGCTATCTTGATGCACTGGTCCGATGCCGTCGGGTGTCGATAGACCACCCGGTCATCACCAGATCCGATAGGCTGCATGCCGCTGAGAATAATCATATCTTTCCACGCAAATAACCGGGGTCAGGTCTGAAAATCAAACATTTCGTTCTGGCATCCAACATGGCGATCATTGGGAGAACACTTTCTGCATAAACTGGTCATTGTCCAGTACACCGATCTGGTCTGCAAGATCACGCATAGGCTCGTAGGTATCATTCAAGCCGATGTCCGGAATCCTGATATTGTACTGGCGGTATCTCCAGAAGGCGGTGGCTACCGCGCTATATTCGATATGGCGTTTGAAAAGATTCTTTTCAAGATCCGACAAAGGTCGAACTGACTGGTATCCATTTATCAGTGCAGCCGTAAGCGTCTCAGAAATTTCGCCGGAAGGACAGCAGCAGCCGGCTGCACACATGCCGAGATCAAAAATCAGGAAGTAGTTACAGACTTCCTCAAAGTCAAGAAGTGCGGCAAGTTGTTGCCCCCGGAAAACAGTATTGTCATGAAACAGGTCGCCGTGTATTAGTCCTTTGGGCAGCTCAGGGTTGATGCATTTCTCGAGATACGCTGTTTTTTCACGCAACCAACGTGGGAATGAATCCTTTTCGTCAATTATCTCGCTGAACGCCTCGATTCCGTAGGGAAAACTGTCTGAGAGATCATCGGGCGGTACAACTTCGTGCAGACGTGCCAGGGCAACACCGAGCTGGCTCGTCATGCCTGGGGTAAGTGAATCCGGCACAATACCTTCAATGAACTCTTTTATATATACTGGTTTGTCGTCATATTCGATGAAAGGGCGGTCATCCTTCGTTCTGATCAAACGCGTGGTTGCGATACCGGATTTCTCGAGATGTTCCAGCGTACCGGTCAATCGTTGGAGCTCCTCAAAATTTTTCTCGTCACAAACGGAAATAACGTATTTCCCGGATGTGGTGGAAATGATACTGCTTGAATTGGCCTGACCGCCATCAAGGGATGTAATATTTTCAGGTGTGCCCAGTCGATAGTTTTCTAGGATCCTTTCAAGGCCGTGTCGATCGAGGAGTGTATAGTGTGCCATCTCTTTTTGCTGCTCTGTTAATGATTACTTGAGTAATTGTCGCTTCATTGCCCTGGTCAGTGCCTGTTCGAGATTACCATAGTGACAGGTTCGCAGGTGATGAAATCTGTTTTTAGCCTGTTCCAGTGTCTGGTGCAGGGCAGCTTCTGGCAGCTCTTCTCCCTGTTCCAACGTTTGCTGGATCACCAGTGGAAATTTTGCCGGATGAGCGGTCGCCAGGCAGACAATTTTCAATTCTGCAGCTGTTTCTTCCTGATACCGTTTTGCAGCGGCGACTGCTACAGCGCCATGGGGGTCGAGCAGGTAGCCGTCGGGTCCCCGGTAGATTGAGCGCATGGTGTCAAGCGTCTCTGTGTCTGAGATGGAATATGAGATAAAACCCTGGCGCAATTTATTCCAGAGGGCAGCGGGGAATTCTATCATTCCCTGTTCTTCAAACAGGCTCATGTACATCTTCACGGAGGCCGGGTCCTGACCACAGGTTAAGTAGAGAAAACGCCAGAAATTGTAGGGGACAACGATGTCGATGGCCGATGAAACGGTCTGCTTCAACTCCTGGCGCGAGAGGATTCCGTTGCTGAATAACCGGTGCAGGGTGCCGTTATCGTTGGTAGCACAGATAAACTGGTTAACCGGCAGCCCCATTGACCGGGCGATAGATCCGGCGCAGAGGTTGCCGAAGGCGCCCGTTGGTACCGAGAAGATAATTTCATCACCAACCTTGTCTACTGTCCTGAAGTAGGCAAAGAAATAATGGACGGTCTGCGCCATGACGCGGCACCAGTTTATGGAGTTGACACTTGACAGCTTGAGTTCTTCTTTTTGTTCTGGATCTGCAAAAAGGTTTGCCACGATAATGTCGAGGTCATCTCCGCCGCTGGCACAGCCTTCGACCCCAACCGGATGAACGTTTGCGGCATCGAGGGTGGTCATCTGGCGCTCCTGTTCCTCAGAAATCATTCCTTTGGGATACAGAGGCCAGCACTCCAGCGTTTTCTTCCCCGCGGAAGCGTAGGCGGCGGCGGGACCGGTATCACCGGTGGTTGCCAGGACAAGGGAGAGCTTCTCACCCCGGCGTGCGAGAAAATAGTCCATGCAGTTGATTAGAAACCCCATGGCGATATCCTTGAAAGACAGGGTCGGCCCGTGGAAAAGCTCAAGGACATGGAGGTCGCTCTGGTTAAGGTAGATCCACAGGTACAGTTTCTTCTGCATCAAAGTAGAGAAACGAATTCCGAAGGAGTTTCCTGAGGTCATGGTCCGGCATAATCACAGGATCTATGAAACGACGTATTATCCGTTCAGCCAGGGCCAGGTATTCGAGCTGAGCCATTTCCTCCAGTTCGGCAGGGTTAAATAATGGAATAGTATCCGGGACGAATAACCCACCATCGGCGGCAAAACCGCTTAATATTGCCTCATCAAAACCAACAGGGGGTGTGGTACCCCGGGTACTTTTGTAGCGAATCATCTCTGTTTTTTCTAGGGTCATATGAGTTAACAAGAAGCAGTGAGCCACTTGCAAAACACCCTTTTCGTTCAACCTCTTCGTTATGCTTAAATTTTTATCCTCGGAATATCAACGATGCCTGCGGTAAAATTTTTTCGCATGGTTTGACTTTGAACGAAAATCATCATTTTGCAAAAGGCTCCAGTGTTAATAATTTTTTACTTGCTTTCGGGCGAGGGACCCAGGAGTTCTGCACAGACAGCCTTGGCAATCTGTATATCCTGAACGGCAACGCCGGTCAGATCTGCCACGGTTATCTGTTCATCAGATGACCGCCTGGAATCCTGCCCCCTGATAATATTGCCAAGCTCGAGAACAATGTCTTGCGTTATCAATCCAGCCATGAGCGCTTTTGAAATCTCACCGCGCTCCAGACATTGAGCAATACTGTCGGCAATCACAAGATCTGCCCGCTGCAGAATTCTGGGATCCAGCTCCTGCTTATCGGAGGTGTCTGAGCCCATGGCTGTTATATGGGTTCCGGGACGAATCATCTCCGCAAAAATCAGTGGCTGCTGGGACGGTGTCGCCGTTATCAGGAGATTACAGTTGCTGGCCACTTCCTCGGCATCCCTGGTCGTTTCCACCTGAAACCCATCTCTTTCCATCGTTATCTTGTAATCAGCCAGTCCTGCATCAGAACGTCCCCAGGCCATAACCTTTCTACAGTTGGTGATTTCTTTCAGATAGGACACCTGCATCCTGGCCTGGATGCCGGTACCGAAGATTCCTATGGAAGAAATATTGGCTGGGGCGAGATATTTTGTCACGATCTGACCGGCAACGGCTGTACGAACATCGGTCAGATAGCCCTCGTCAAAGAGGATCGCCTGCAATATCCCTGTCCTCTGTGAAAAAACGAGCATTAATCCTGAGTTAGAGGGGAGCCCCTGACCGGGATTATCATAGAAGCCAGAAGCGATCTTTATGACAAAGGTGTCGTCATCTTTGATATAGCCGTACTTGATATGGGTGTCTCCGGGTGGGGCCTGAAAAGAGAGTTCACCAACGGGAGGAACGACAACCTCTCCTCGAGAATATGCCGCAAACCCAGCTTCAATTACATCTGTGAAGTTAAGATTTTCACATACTGACTTGATCTGTTCGAGGTTGTATACATCTGGCATACGGGCTCCTGGTCCGGGTGGGTTTTTCGGGACGTGACATGTTCAGTAGCTAATCTATAACATTGCTAATAGCAAATATTTTCAACTTTTCTAGTATGTAACAGTCAACAGCAGGAATGCTCACCGGTGTTTTACAGTTAAAATGGTGTTGAGGATTTAGGGCGTTTACGGGGCTGTTGCAGGGTGCTTACGGCTGCTGAACCCGATACCAGACCGGCCATTGCGGGGAGAGTCTCTGGTAGCGAAGATCGTCATTTATTGCCTGGCTCATCTTCCGGTTGGCAATAAGAATTGCTCCTGGTTTGAGTTTGTCTTCAATACGCTGCTCAAATGCCAGTTGGTGTGTTTTTTCGCAGAATGGCCTGAAATAGTAAACCACGTCAAATTCATCAAGCTGGGTAAAATTCCAGATATCTTCTTCGCTGACCGCTGCTCTGCCGAGAAGGCTGCGGGCGATTTCCAGTGAACCTGTGTCTTTTTCAATGCCGAAAACCTTGAAATCCATCAACTCGGCCAGAAGCATGATATTGCCAATCCCGCAGCCAATATCGATAAATCTAGGTGGGCGGGGGGGAGCCCCTGTTTCCAGCAGGAATTGTCGGGCCAGTCGGATCTGTTCATATGCCTGCCGAGTGTCCATGGCCACGAACGGGTACTCGTTGGTCGTATCGTTACTGGTATTGGGTAGCGCCTGCCTGGTAAAGTAGCCGATAAAACGGTTGATTACCCCGAAAAGGATGTCCTGCTCTTGCTCCCTGTCGGACAAGTGAAGCTCATTCATAGCGAAAATGGTGTGGAATTACCGGCAGGTGTCCCGCCGGAGATATTTTTCTTTATTGGCTGGTTTTTATCATTTCCAGGATCGTCTCGATATCCGGCCTGTCCCCCGGTCCACTGCCAACATGGTGAACCTTAATAATACCTGCTGGATCAATGACGACATCGCCGCCCCTTTGCTCCACGTCACCGTCTGATTTGCTCATTTTATGGCCCTTTACCAGCAATTTCAGGTAGGCAAGCCAGGTCCTGACTCCCCATAAATCCCAGAATCCAGCGGAAAACATACCGTAATGGTGATAGAGCGCTTTTTCAAGATCGAGATAGAAGTCAAGCGGTGGAGCATCACCGGCAGCGGCAAGCGCTGTGATTGGCGGATGGTGAAAACTGATCGGTAAAATCGTAATTTTCAGGTTGTCCAACGTTGTCTGGTGGTGCCACAACTGTGACAGGTGATCCTGGCAGGGCAGTCAGCCGAGGTGCCGGTGGAATACCATCCACAGCCACTCTCCCCTGAAGTCGCTCAGTTTTACCCGCTTGTTTGACTGGCTGGTCAGCACAAATTGGTCAGCCTTTTCTCCCGTCCTGTCCATCTCCTTTACTCTCGTGAAATATTCAGACTAGTTTGCCGTCCTGAAGGGTTAAACGACGATCCATCTTGTCGGCAAGCTCCATATTATGAGTAACCATCAATACCGCAAGGGACCGCTGGCGACAGAGATTTTGAAGGAGGTCGAAAACGAGCCTGCCAGCACGGCTGTCGAGGTTACCGGTCGGTTCATCGGCAAGCAGCAGATCCGGTTTCATGATCAGTGCCCGGGCAAGTGCGGTCCGCTGTTGCTCTCCACCAGAGAGTTCACTGACCCGATGGTCTTCCCGCTGGTCGAGTTCTACTGCGGCCAGCAGTTCGCGGGCAGGTGATAACGCCTGCTGTCTTGACCTGCCGGCGATCAAGGCTGGCATCATCACATTTTCCAGGGCGCTGAATTCGGGGAGGAGATGATGAAACTGGAAAATAAAGCCGAGGGAGACATTCCTGAATTCTGCAAGTTCTTTTTCACTCTTTTCATGAAGGTTTTCATTTTTGAACAGCAGTTCACCGCTCGTTGGCGCCGCCAGGGTTCCAAGAATCTGGAGCAGCGTTGTCTTCCCGGAACCGGACGCCCCGGTAATGGCCGTCATTTCACCAGCCTCCACAGAGATGTTGATATCCTGTAAAACTTGAAGGTCCTTCAAGCCGGTACGATATGTCTTATAGATATTGACCGCCTCAAACAAGCCGCTCGTCATGACAGCACCTCAGCCGGTTTAACTTTGGACGCCTTCCATGATGGATAGAGGGTCGCCGAGAGGCTGATGATGATCGAACAACTGGCGATGATGACGATATCCAGGGGCAGCACCTTGATTGGCAGGGTTGTCATCGGATAAACATTCGAGGGCAGTTCAATAAACTGGTAGCGGGAGAGAAGTTCACAGAGTCCGAGTCCACCGAGGACCCCCAGAACGGTTCCGGTAAGTGAGATGATCAACCCCTGCAGGAAAAATATCTTCATTATCGATCTTGAGGTTGCCCCCATGGATTTCAGAATGGCAATATCGCGAGCTTTTTCCATGACGACCATGATCAGGGCACTGATGATATTCAGCGCGGCAACCAGAATGATCAGGGCAACGCAGATGAACATCCCTATTTTTTCCAGTTTGAATGCGGCGAATAAATTGTGATTCATGGCCATCCAATCCCTGGTGATGGTGCCGTGCCCCAGTTTTTCGGTGATTGCCCGGGCGACCTGGTCGGCTTTGTTGAGATCTTTTCTGGCAACCGTAACCTCGATACCGTGAGCGATATCACCGGTTTCCAGGAAGTCCTGAACCGCATGGGAGTTCCATGAAGGCAAGCGATGAATCATATTCGTACATCCCGGACTCAAAAATGCCGACGACCTGGGATGTCTTGATCTTTGGGATAACCCCCATCGGGGTCAGCGGACCGGAGGGGGAGATAAGCCTGACCTTGCTGCCCGGCCCGACCCGCAGATCATTTGCCAGCTGTTTACCGAGAATGATGCCAGGCACCCGGTTGTCCGGCTGAGCTGTCAGGTCGCTCATGGCGCCTGCAATCATCTGCTCACCAAGCTTGATCACCTTGCCCGCCGTCGCCGGGTCTATACCCCGTAAGACAACACCCGACCCGCCATTGGAACTGCTGATCAGGGTCTGTGCATAGAGATATGGCGTGGCGCCGGTGACGCCGGAAACGGTAAGGACCCGTTCACGGGTGAGTTCATAATCCTTTATGACGCCAGTGGATTTCTGAACGATGATGTGGGAGTTGATACCCAGAATCTGGTCTCTCAGCCCATCCGTGAAGCCAGCGTAAACGGAGAGTACTACGATCAGGGCGATTACTCCAACGGTGATCCCGGCGACTGAGATCAGCGAAATGAGAGAGATGAAGCCCTGTCGATGTTTGGCGCGCAGGTACCTGAGGCTGATAAACCATTCATACATAGCAGGTTACCGGTTACCCTTCTTCAGCTCGATTTTTCGACGATGGTACGGCGGCCAGACTTTCCTGTTTCATGTGGGGAAAGAGAATAACGTCCCTGATCGAAGGTGAATCGGTTAACAACATAACCAGTCGATCAATGCCGATACCCTCACCAGCGGCAGAAGGCATTCCATATTCCAATGCCCTTACGTAATCGCTGTCCAGGACCGGATGAATCTCATCGTCATCACCTCGTTCAGCGATCTGTCTTTCAAAGCGCTTCAGCTGGTCAATGGGATCGTTGAGCTCACTGAAGGCATTGGCCAGTTCCCGGCCGGTTATAAAAAGTTCAAAGCGATCAGTAACGGTCGGATCCTCTTCATTACGCCGGGCCAGAGGAGATACTTCAGTGGGGTAGGAGGTGATAAACGTCGGGTCGACCAGCTTCTCCTCCACGAGCAGTTCGAATAGTTCTGTCTTTGCCTTGCCGACCCCAGCCTGTTTCTCAAGCTTAATGCCCTTTTCCTTGACCAGCGCAAATATTTTGTCATCGTCGCTGAGGATTTCAGGATCGATTTTTCCTATTTCAACGAGCGCCTCATCCATGGTGAGACGTCTCCAGGGAGGAGCCAGATTGACCGGGGTTCCCTGGTAGGTGATCTCCATTGAGCCGGTAACCGCATGACAGATTGAAGAAATCATCTCTTCAGTCAGGTCCATCATGTCATGGTAGGTTGCATAGGCCTGATAGAACTCGAGCATGGTGAATTCGGGGTTATGCCGGGTTGACAGACCCTCGTTGCGAAAATTTCTGTTTATCTCAAACACCCGATCAAACCCGCCTACCAGAAGCCGTTTGAGGTAAAGTTCCGGCGCGATTCTCAGGTAAAGATCCATATCCAGTGCATTATGATGCGTCTTAAATGGCTTTGCCGTTGCACCTCCCGGGACTGGCTGCATCATCGGCGTTTCAACCTCCATGAAGCCACGGTCATTGAGAAACGCCCGGATACAGTTTTATGATTTCAACACGTTTACGGAAGGTCTCACGACTCTCCGGGGTAACGATAAGATCAACATAGCGTTGCCGGTATCTGGTTTCCACATCGGTGAGTCCATGCCATTTTTCAGGGAGCGGACGAAGTGATTTGGAAATCATTGTGATGGTATGGGCATGGATAGAGAGTTCGCCCGTTTTGGTTTTAAACAGGTGACCTTCAGCTCCGACAATATCGCCAATGTCCCACTTTTTGAAAAGCGTTAAACTGATCATCTCCGATAACATCCTTGCGGACGTAGACCTGCAGGTTCCCGCTGGGATCGGCGATTGTGAAAAAGGCAGCCTTGCCAAACTTACGCATCGCCATGATCCTGCCGGCAACTGCATAGACCTGTTCACCTTCTTCTGACTGTTGCGGTTCCAGCAAACGCTCTTTGGGGAGCAGGCTGGATATTTTATGTTTGGGTTTAAAGCTGTTGCTGTAGAGGTTGACGCCGAGTTCGGCGAGGGATTCTGCTTTCTCGCGACGCTGCTTGAGAAGCTGATTGTCGTTACTCATTATTTTTCGTCCTGATCGTGGTGATATGTCCGTCTGATAATTGATATCACTTGTTTGTGGTAAATCACTGAGCCACTTGCAAAACACCCTTTTCGTTCAACCTCTTCGTTACGCTTAAAATTTTATCCTCGGAATATCAGTTATATGCCTGCGGTAAAATTTTTTCGCATGGTTTGACTTTGAACGAAAATCATCATTTTGCAAAAGGCTCCACTGTCTGTCAGTTATGGGTTAAATGTGAAACTGAACAGGCTACAATAAAAAAAGCGGCACGATGCCGCCTGAAACGCACTGTAATCATGATAGATGCAACAATCTAACCGTTTACCGATATTCTTCGGTGTTGTCAATTCTTTTCAAGAAATAGAGCAGGCACTGTTCCTGTTGCTTAGCCGGGTAAAAAACATGCATCATCTCAATGATATCTGCTTATAGTGTGTCTGATTGTCTCTATTTGATTTAAACCATCAAAGGGTACTTGGGAGATTTCATGGGTTACGGCAAAATGTATCAGGATCTACAGGATTATTTAAAGGGGCTGGAGAGCGCTGTCATCGCCTTTTCTGGCGGGGTCGACAGCAGTCTGCTGGTTTATGCTGCACACCAGGCGCTGGGTGAGAAAATGATTGGCGCGACCGTGAAAACACCCTACATCCCCGCCTGGGAGATGGAGGATTCGCTGCTATTTGTTAAAAAATTTGCGATTCCCCACCTGGTGGTCAACCTGTCAACCCCCAGCGAAATTATCCACAATCCACCTGATCGATGCTACCTGTGCAAGAAAACCCTTTTTGCAGCAATCAGGAAAGAAGCCGGCAAGCGGGGAATGACGACAGTCATGGAGGGTTCCAACCAGGATGATCTTGGCGATTACCGGCCAGGATTACGGGCGCTCGAGGAATTAGGCATTGTCAGCCCGTTTCTTGCCTTGAAGTTCTCGAAAAACCAAATACGTGAAATAGCAAGATATCTCGGCCTGGAAATATGGAACAAACCGTCAAACGCCTGCCTGCTCTCTCGATTACCTTATCACACAGAGATAACTGACTCGGAACTCGACAGAATAACCCGAGCTGATCAGGTTCTTCGTGATATGCAGTTTTTTGGTTCACGGGTGAGGAGCCATGGGGATATCGCACGGGTGGAGATTGGCGTTGATCAGTTTGAAGTTGTAATTAGTAAGAATGTGCGAACCAGGCTGGTGGAAAGACTCAAGTCATGCGGATATCTCTATGTCGCCCTGGATCTCGAGGGGTATCATACGGGGAGCATGAATAAGAACATCGATTGATCTCTGAGCCTCTTGCAAAATGCCCTTTTCGCTCAATCTCTACGTTATGCTTAAATTTTTATCCTCAAAATATCAACGATGCCTGCGGTAAAAATTTTTCACATGGTTTGACGTTGAACAAAAATCATCATTTTACAAAAGGCTCCTCTACCTTGAATTAAGACCTACAGACTGCTTTTTTCCAGCAAGGTTATCGTTTCTATATGGTGTGTCTGGGGGAACATGTCTACTGGCTGGATCTTTTTTACGGTGAACCCTTCTTCCTGCAATGAGGCGAGATCCCTGCAGAGTGTGGCAGGGTCACAGGAGATGTAGACAACTCTCTTCCTGCACAATTGATTCAAGAGCGGTGCCATCCGTGCCATGCCCTGTCGGGGGGGATCGCAGACGATGGTATCAAAGCGTTTTTTTGATGCAACAAGTGATTTACAACCGTTCATGACGTCTGATTTCTCAAAGCTTATATTGGAAATCCGGTTAACATCACTGTTAAAACGGCCACACCTGACCGCTGCGCCCTGGCTCTCGATGCCATGCACAAGGCGGGTCTTCCGGGCAAGCGGCAGCGCAAAGTTGCCCATTCCACAATAGAGATCAAGTACCTTGTCGGGAGGCGTCGGATCACAGTATGCAAGGACCAGGTCCACCAGGTTGTAATTCTGCATGGTGTTAACCTGACAGAAACCGCCCACCTCCCAGTAGAGGGTGAGCGGGTCCTGACCTGGAAAGACAAGGCACAGACGGTTATCTCTATCTTCTTTTCCCTCAGTAAATGGGCCTTCCATTGAAAATTGTTTACCCGCAAGAAAAATCCGTGTTCCGGGCGGACTTTCAGCCGCAAGTGACCGGGCATTTTTCCGGTCATTTGGCCGGGGTTTACGCTTCATACGCAGGACCAGGCAGGGGGTGGTATCGACAGGATTCAAGAGTATATCGATTTCCTCTGTAACTGAACTGAAGGAATGAAAGGCTGAGAGGTACGGTAGACGTTCAAGCGTTGTATTAATCGTGTCCGGGGCCAACAGGCAGCACCTTATCGGAACAATATCATGGGACCTGAACTTATTGAACCCAATGGTATTATTTTCAACTTTGAGACGAATTCTCTGCCGGTAACCGAAGGCTTCAGGAGACGGCAGGATCGGAGCCAGCAGCGAGGTCAGCCCTGAAATTGCACCTGATTGATGCCGCTCAATCAGATCATGGAGGATTAGATTTTTTACCGTACACTGGGTGTGGTAATCAACATGCTGCAGATCGCAGCCGCCACAACTGGGGTACCAGGGACAGGGAGGCAAAATTCTGTTCTGGTGTGGTTTTACAACAGATTTGACTACCCCAAAATCAAGGTTGTGTTGTTTTTCAACAATATGGACTTCCACCGTTTCACCGGGCAAGCTCTGGCGAACCAGCAGGGTTTTGCCTTCGCCGGTTCGGCTGAGTCCGTACCCGCCGTTGATAATTTTTTTTATGGTTGCAATTGCGTTTTTATTGGGGTTCATAGGGGAGACGGACTATAGTGAATGAGACGACCATTTTGTTATATTTTCAGGTAAATCTTCCGGCAGTTTGGACTCCTTATAAACCAGATCATTTCATAGTACATTATCCTTGTATTCTCGAGCCCTCTTTTTTTGTGTGCTTATTGTCATTTCATCCGCCCAGATTGGGTGGTGCGAGCCCAACCTCGATGTGGTCGTCGAAGGTGTGAAGGGCAGAACGTACAATAATGTCATGGCTCGACTCCGCATACACTTGTACGCTCAGCAAAGTGAGTTGACTGAAAATGAAATCCGGCGCCTGCACCAGCTCGCCGAAGAAGACATTACCTCAGCTCTTTTACCCTTCGGCTATTATTCTGCCTCAATCACCTCGTCTCTCGTGGCAGAGGAGGACTCCTGGCTGGCCCGGTATGTTATTATTCCTGGTGAGCCGGTGATAATCCGTTCATTTGTCCTTACTATAAAAGGTGAAGCTGGAAAAACAGAAGAGATTGGTGATGGGTACTCCTTCTTTTCTCTTAAGCAAGGCGATATCCTCAGACAACTGAACTATGAGGAGGGGAAAAAAGCGTTGCTGCGACGTGCCCGATCACTTGGTTTTCTTGATGCAGCCTTCACAACCCATGAAATCCGTGTATATCGTAAGGAGAAGGTGGCCGAAATAGAGCTGCTGATGAAGAGCGGTCCCCGCTACCTGTTTGGAGAAACAACCAGTGACCAGGATATTATCACTGAACCATTACTGATGCGGTTTCTGTCATACCAGGAAGGCGATTATTTCAGTCGTCAAAAAATATATGACCTGCAGCGTGATCTCTATAAAACGGATTATTTCAAGTCTGTTTTGGTTGAAGGTTCCACCGAGAATCGCCAAGGGTTAGCGATTCCCGTTTCCATTCAGGTCGAACCCCTCGACAAATTTAACCGTTACAGTGTTGGTGTCGGCTACGCTACAGACACGAGAGCCCACGTGCTTTTTGAGTGGGACAACAAACTCATGAACCAGTATGGTCATCGCGCCAATATGTCTGCCTTGTACGGAGAGCTGGAGAAACATTTTCGCCTCAAATACAGCATCCCGACCGGTGATCCTCGCTACAACAGTGTTGTTTTTACCGGTTCTGTGGATCAGGAAGAGTGGGAGGATACCACCACCCAACTCTATTCATTCTCGACCGCCTATGAATATTATACCGATCGATTTCACACTGCTTACTCGCTGGAAGGAAGAAGTGAGGATTATCGGGTGGGCAATACAACTGGAACGAGCCAGCTGCTTATGCCTCATGCTTCTGTCTCATGGGCATTGGCAGACGATATTGTCAATACCACGAACGGGATTAGAGCATCGGTCTATCTTACCGGTGCCAGTGACGATATCGTTTCAGACGCTACATTTATAAAAGTACGTGCGGATGGAAAGCTGATTCTGAGCCCACTTGACGACTGGAGGCTTATTGGCCGGGGAAGCATCGGCGGTATCCTGGTCGATTCCATTGAGGATATTCCCCCTTCATTGCGATTTTATGCAGGCGGAGCAAACAGTGTGCGCGGATACCGTTATAAATCTCTTGGCCCCGAGGACAGATCGGGCACCGTGATTGGCGGTACCTTTCTGCTCTCGGGAAGTATTGAGACTGAGTGGTCAATTACTGATCTCTGGCGGGCATCTTTATTCTACGATATCGGCAATGCCATGGACGACCTTGAGGTTGATCTGGCGCAGGGTGTCGGTTTTGGCTTTGGTGTTGCACTGCCATTTGGTCAGGTGCGTCTGGAACTCGCTTATCCACTGTCTGATGACGGAAGTTCCCAGTATGTGTTTTTAACGGTCGGGGCAGATCTGTAATGAAAAAGTTTCTTGTTATCCTGACAGTTTTCTTTGTCATCATTATCGGTGTCATCAGTTTTGTGCTGTTCAGCGCCACCGGTCTCGGCCTTGTCTTCAGGGTCGTTTCATCGTTAACAGACGGTGCGGTGACCATAGAGGATTACGACGGCAGTATTGCCGGTGGCTGGCGGCTTGCCGGCTTGAACATTCAAACAGAAGGTGCACACGTCTTTATTCGTGAAACAGGAGTTGACTGGCAGCTGTCAAAAATCCTCAGAGGAAATGTCCACGCAACGGCCATATCAATAAAAGAGCTTGAAGTCAGTATCCAGGAACCCAGCGAAGAACCTCAGACTGAAACAGTTGCACCGTTTGAACTGCCAGTCGTGGCAATACCGATCTCCATACTTGTTGACCGACTCAATATTGATGGCGGAATTGTCAAGAATAGTGGCAGCGACACGCCGTTGTTTGTCCTGGAAAAGCTGGCCCTGCGCATACAAGCGAGCGCAGACCAGCTCGTTGTTGAGGAGCTGAAGGTCATAAGCCCCGAAATTGATACGACAGTTTCCGGGACACTCACCTTTGCAAAGGACTGGCCCGTTGCCTTCCAGGGGATATGGGAGGCTGATATTCCAGGATATACGGCAGCAAGCGGTACAATGAAGCTCATGGGAACGGTCAACAGCCCGCTCTTTAATGTTTCAGCATCCCGGCCATACCAACTGCAGGTTGATGGGACCCTCAGCAATGTTTTTGAGGAGCTCTCCTGGCAGATAAGTGGTAGTGCTGAAAAGGTGAATTCACAGGAAATCTCGCCCGAGTGGCCATTGCTTGGGGTCGACATAACAGTTGAGTCAGCCGGGAGTATAGACGACTATCATGGCAGGGTCACAGCCATGATCGAGGTAGACGAAAACATCCGGCCCGATATCGATATTCTCTTCTCGGGTAATCGTTTCAACCTGTCAATTGAGCCGGCAACCCTAATGCTGGGCAGCGGCGAGGCAAACGTGGAGGCATCGGTTGGCTGGCAGAATACACTGTCATGGCAGGTTAATGGTCTGGTGAATGACTTTGACCTGTCTCCATTTGTCCCCTCCCTGGCACCATCTCTATCAGGCTCCCTGAGTTCCAAAGGGTCCTATGGGGACACCCTCAGCTACCACCTGGAGATATCTGATCTGGTGGGAACAATCGACGGGTTACGCACGGATATCCATGGTGGTTTGACTCTTGAAGGAAACGAGTCCGGCCTTGAACTTTTATCATCTGATTTTGCGGTTGCTGAGGGGCATATAGAATTGGCTGGTCAACTCAACTGGCAGAACAACCTGTCTTGGCAGTTCCAGGGACAGGTGGATGATATCGATCTGTCGGCGCTCGACCCCGTCCTGGCAGCATCTCTTTCAATGTCAATCGACTCAGAAGGGTCGTATGCCGACACGCTCAGGTATCGCCTGGAGGTGCATGATATCGTGGGATCAATCGACAGATTAAGCCACGACGTTCATGGCGGCATTATCCTCGCGGGTAATGAGTACGGCCTTGAAATTTTATCATCTGATTTTGCACTTGGTGACGGACACATCGGTCTCGCCGGCGAGGTTGGCTGGAGGGAGGGGGTCACGTGGCAGAGTCGGATCTCACTTGACACCTTTGATCCCTCTGTTATCGAGCCGACAATTGTAGGATCGATAAATGCAACACTCAATAGCCATGGAGTTTTATCGGAGAGCGGGGTAAGCGGCGGAATTGAATTATCAGACGTCAACGGTATGCTCGCAGGTTATGCGCTGTCGGGCGGTGGCATTGTTGACTATGATAACGGGAATATAGAAATACAAAACCTGCAGTTGAAAAACGGTGGAAACAATTTTGAGGTTGACGGTGCGATCGCTGATACGCTTGACCTGGTCTTTTCACTCGACGGTACTGAACTCAATCGGGTCGTTCCCGCACTGCACGGTAACCTGCGTGCCCATGGCACAGTGGCGGGATCAAAAACGTTTCCTGAACTTGTTCTTGAGGCCAGCGGCGAAGCACTCTCTTACGGTGACTATTCAATCGGAAATTTCGTCTCAGACGTCAGTGTCGTAACGACCAAAGGAGGAAGTGTCAAGGTCGCTGTTGACGCTGGCGATATTCGTGCCGCAGGTCAAAACATTTCCCGGGCAGCCGCTGCCCTGAATGGTTCAATGGAAGATCACCAAATTGTGATCAACATCGATTCAGAGCAGGGCGCATTAGAGTTTTCAGCAGATGGGTTGCTGGAAGGAAAAAAACGCTGGCACGGCCAGATTCAAACAATACGTCTGGATCATCCCCGCTATGGAGTTTTTCAGAACAGCGACACTATCAAGCTGCAAATCTCTGAACAATCGGCAGATATCGGAAATTTTTGCATTGGAGCCGAGTTCATCGAATTCTGCGGCGAAGGTTCATGGAACGCACCTGTAACGTGGGCATTTGAAGCCGAAAAAATAAAGGTCGATCTTTCATTGTTGAATGACTGGTCGATAATGAATTCCGCTGTGAGCGGCGTGATAAACGGTACGGCGCAGGGGGCTGGAGAAGGGACCCGGCTAACAACGCTTGCGGCGGGGTTCACACTTGATGAACTAATTCTGGGTCTTGAAGAGAACGAGTATTATCAGGAGCTCAAATGGCTGGACAGCGCATTTTCAATCAAGCTAGACGACCAGCTGTTGAGGTCTGAATTGTCTTCACGATTCGTTGATGACAGTTTTGTTAAGGGAGTGCTCACTATCGATGAATTTGCTGATGTGACTGCGCCGCTTGCTGATCTGGGGCTTGCGGGCAGCCTGAAGGCTGAAATAAACGACCTGACCCCCTTGAAGCTGCTGACAGGAGGCTATCTGGAACCTAAGGGACGCTTGTTTGCCGACCTGGAGATCACCGGCAGCATCGGGGATCCTGGTGTTGGAGGAGACCTCGTGCTTGACGGTGGCGAGATTCATATACCAGATCTCAACATCACCCCGAACAATATCAGCGGTTCAGTCAAAGGCCGGGGAAAATCTGTCCTGGTTTCCCTTGAAGCCACATCCGGAGAGGGAACGGCATCTGCCGAGGGTGAATTTGATTTTGAAAACGAGCGTTGGGCCGGGGTGCTGAAAATCATTGGTGAGAACGTCGATCTCGTCCAGCAAAAAGAAGTTCAAATTACCGCAGATTCTGATCTTGTACTGACTCTCGGACCTGATGGTGGACGTCTTGAAGGGACGCTCGTTATTCCAAAAGCACTCATCCAGCCGGAGGAAATGACCGGTTCAGTATCAGAGTCTGATGACGTCATTATGATGGGAGAACAAGAAAGCAGCGGTTCCTGGCCATTCAATATGGCCATAAAAATTGAGCTTGGCGAGGATGTCTTGGTAGATGGATATGGGCTGACCGGAAACTTGAAAGGTTCACTGGATCTGGCAAATACCAAGAGTACGTTTTTGGCCGGCAAGGGAGAGCTCTATCTTGATAACGGCCTGTTCTCTCTATACGAACGTGAGCTTAAAATCAGCCGGGGCAGGGTCCTCTTCTACGGGGGGCCTGTTGACAATCCGGGTCTTGATGTGAGTGCAAGAAAGACCATTGTTGCCGATGAGCTTGGCAGTGAGGATATCGTCGTTGGGGTAAATATCATTGGGTCTGTTGATGATTTTGAGATGGAGTTGTTTTCGATCCCGAGTATGGATGATGCAGATATTGTTTCATATATCATTGCTGGTAGTTCCCTGTCGTCATCTGGTGATAGTGAGAGCGGGGCGATCGGCGCTGCACTGAATGCCATTACCATGAGTCGTGGAAACAAGGTACTTGGCAATATCGGTGATGTTTTTGCAGTTGATGACCTGAAGGTTAAAGGGAGCGGCAGTGATGACACCTCGCTGGTCGTCGGTAAGAAATTGCTCGATGAGCTCTATATTAGCTATGATTTTAACCTTTATAAGAATGCGGGGTTTTTCAGAATACGGTATGATTTTGGCAAAGGATTTTCCGTGGAGAGCAAAAACTCCGTAGAGTCCAATGGCGTTAACTTGCTCTATTCGTTTGAGCGATAGAGCCGAGCTCAGATGAGAGGCAGGATTAACAGGAGTTTAATTTAATGAACAACCGAACAGGAAGATGAGGGTAGAGCAATGGGATTACAGCAATCCATAACAGCAGAGCTGCAGGGAGCTATTAAGAACAGGGACACGGCCCGAACCGGTGCCGTTCGGATTCTGATAGGCGAGTTCCAGCGCCAGCCTGAAAAAGAGCTGACTGATGATCAGGTGATTGGAATCATAAAGAAATTGGTGAAGTCAGAACGTGAACTGCTCGCCGCCTCCGGTCAAGAGACATCAGATTTTATTACGGTGATGGAGGGCTATCTTCCGCAGCAGGTCAGCGAGGATGAAATACGGAGATGGATCAAGGAAAATATTGATTTTTCAAACTTTAATAATAAGATGCAGGCCATGAAACCGATAATGGCACATTTTGGCAGCAGTGCAGACGGTGTTCTGGTGAAAAACCTGCTGCAGGAGATTGAATAAACTGGCACTGCTGGTTTCACCTGTGGAAAAAATGATGCTGTTTGGATTGAAAGGAGCGTGAGCTGATGCACTTGTTTGAGAGCAAAGATGGAGATCGCTGGGTCTGTGAGTATTGTGCCCGGGAAGAGGCTGAGATGATAAAGCGTGAAGGATGGGAACATATATTTGACCGTGAAGAGCAGGATCTGATTTGCTCAATGTGCGGCAACCCACAGTTTACTCCCGACGACTGACGATGTTTATGAAAATCTATACTCAACAAGGCCGTTGAAAAAGCGATATGTTCGGTAGAAATAACAAGCGGGAACGGGTTCTGATCCTCGGCCTTGGCGGGGTCGGTTACTACCTGGCAAAACGACTGCAACATGAGGAATATGCGGTCACTGCCATAGAACCGGACCCTGCAGGAATAAGATATGCCGACGAGAACCTCGATATCCAGCTGATCAGAGGCGGTGCCATGGATATTGGCTGCTGGCGGGAAGCAGCAGCCGAGAAAATTTCTACTGTGATTGCGGTTACCGATAACGATGCCATCAACATGATGGCAGCCCAGATAGCTGAAAAATTCAACATTCCCAATAAAATTGCCCGGATTCGTTCCCTGCAGTTCGGAATGAAGGATTCAATCCTCAGCTCTGAAGATTTAAAAGTTGACCTGCTCATTCATCCGGAAGAGCTTGTCGCCCAGGAGATTGTCAGGCTGATCAAGTTACGAGATGCAACTGAAGTCATTGATATCGCACAGGAACAGGTACAGCTGTTTGCTGCCCGAATTACGGATGACTCACCTTTTGCCAATCGAAAGCTTCGTGATATTTCGGTTGATTTCAATGAATTCGACTTCAGGGTTGTGGCTGTCGCCCGGGGGATATCGACGATCATTCCCAGCGGTAATATGGAAATTTTGCCCCATGATCAAGTTTTCGTCATGGTCGGCAGTGCCTACCTTCAGGCGCTGATGGAAGCTGCCGGGATCCCACGTGGCAACCGGCAGCGAGTGATGGTGCTGGGTGGCGGACTGGTGGGGCGACGTGTTGCTGACCTGCTCCAGAAATCAGTCGAGGTAAAGCTGATTGAGATGGATGAAGAGCGGGCTGAAGAGTTATCCCAGTCACTGCCGCACGTGGAAGTCCTGCATGGCGATGGTTCCAGCTCCGATGTCCTGACCTTGGCCGGAGTAAAGGATGTCGATACCTTTATTGCTGCAACGGGAGAGAATGAAACCAACATAATGAGTTCACTGCTCGCCAAGAATATGATCATCCAGCAACACGGTGGACAGAACGGTGGCACTGAAAAAACCATCGCCCTGGTGAACAAGGAGGACTACCTGGTGCTCGCCGCTACCATTGGTCTTGATATCGCTTTGAACCGTAAAATTATGGCAGCAAATGCAATCTTGAAGCATATCAGGAGAAATGAATTAATCTCCGTTGCCCATATGCACGGTTTTGACGCGGAAGTGGTGGAACTATCGACGGCTCCGGGATCTGTGATAACTAAAAAACCGCTCTCTAAGCTTGATCCTGCCTACCTTGGTAAAATTCTCGTTGGCGCAGTTTTGACCGCTGACGGCTGGAAGGTTGCTGTTGGGGATACCCAGATCAAGGGTAACGACCGGGTAATCGTTATTTGTCACTCCATGCAGCTCAACGAGGTCAGGAAGCTGTTTGCCGTCTGACCTCGTTGAGGGCCCGAATTATTTTTTCCAGAATGCCGGGAAGAAAATTACCAGAGCGGAGAACATTTCCAGCCTGCCGACCAGCATGTTCCAGGCGAGAAACCACTTGCCGAAATCCGAGATAAACCCGTAGTTGTGTGAAGGCCCAACACCATCAAATCCCGGTCCGATATTCATCAGGGCTGCAATGACTGCACTCATGGCGGTCGTGTAATTCATACTGTCTGAGACAACCATGATACACCCCCCCCCGAGAACCATAAAAATATTGACGATGAAATAGCAGACCGCAAGATCGATGACCGTCCGGTCAACCGGCTTTCTGTTGAGTCGTATCGTAACAACGGCCATGGGCTGGATATATATCTTTTTAATCGCTGCATAGATGTACTTGCAGATAACTGTATAGTGGACAATCTTGATTCCGCTGGTGGTTGATCCTGCACATGCACCGATAAAACAGACTGCATAGAGAAACATCTGGGCAGATTGAGGCCAGAGTTCATAATCTGCGGTGGTGTAGCCCGTCGTGGTGAGCAGGGAGACGATTTGAAAGGTTCCGTATCGCAAGGCACTCAAAAAATCCGGATAGATGCCGCTTACCCACAGGGACAGGGTCGTTGCTCCGCAGAATAGCAGCAGCAGCGCGATATACCAGCGCAGCTCGGTGTTCACCAGCAGTTCTTTGAGATCACCTTTCAACAATCGATAAAAGAGAACAAACGTCATGCCGCCAAGAAACATGAACAGGATGGTGATCCAGTCGATATAGCTGCTGTTGTAGTGGCCGATGGACAGGTTTTTAGGGGAGTAGCCGGAGGTGGAGACGGTCCCGAAAGCGGTGCAGAGTGCATCAAAGGTAGCCATGCCGCCCATGGTGAGCAACAGCGTCTGGATAAGGTTCAACCCCAGGTAGATGGACCAGAGCCAGATCATGGCGTCTTTGTTCCTGGCAACAAATTTGTCCCGGGTAATAACCTGGCCGGGACTGGATTCGGCCCTGAATATCCGTAAGCCCCCCACACCATGGGGAAGAAAAATAATCGTCAGGGTGAGAAAGCCCATGCCACCGAGCAGATGCGTCTGGCTGCGCCAGAAAAGCAAGCCATGGGGAAGCGCCTCAATATCAGAGAGAATGGTCGCTCCGGTGGTTGTGTACCCTGACATCATTTCAAAAAATGCGTCGGTGAAAGACGGTATGGACCCGTGAACAAGGAAGGGCAGGGTAGATAATGCCGATATTACCACCCAGCTGAACACCGCAATGAATATCCCGTCTTTAATGGTGAGATCATTGTTTTTTCTGAAAAACCAGCGCAGTGGCAGTCCCAGCAATATAATGGCTGCAGCAGAAACCGACAGGGCAAACAGGTCGTCCTCACCATAGAGGATGGAGCAGATGATCGGCAGAATCATTGAACCACCGGTCACCAGAAACAGAGCACCAATAACATAATTGATTGATGCAAAATTCATTATACGGCTCCTTGATAAGGATGAATATAACCTGCTGAAATGCTATTTAATCAATGGCCCCCACTATAAGAAATCGCCAGGGACATCGCAAGCGCATTCGTTGCAGAACGGGTGAGCTGATCAGCTCTCCCGCCAATGTATGCGTTTGCTGATTTTTTCTTCTGTCCATAATCTAAAAAATGCTTATCCTCTAACCCGTATATGGCTTCCGATGAGCTGTAACAGAAACGATATCAACAAAAAGAAGACAATCGAGGAGACAAAACATATGTCAGATTTACAACAGCGAATTTTAGATATCATACACAAACCGCAGCTCGCTTGCCTGGCAACCATTACGGAACAGGGCAATCCATGGGTACGCTATGTTGTAACCGTTGGCGGTGGAGATTTTTCCATGAGATGCGCAACGTTCTCCGAGTCGCGCAAGGTGAAACAGATCGAGAACGACCCGAACGTCCATCTGACCTGCGGTGTCACCAGCCTGCAGGAGATGAAGCCGTATCTGCAGATCCAGGGAAGGGCAAGGATTACCACGGACAAGGACGAACGTCATGCCTTCTGGAATGACATGCTTGAACCAATCTTTGAGGGGCCGGACGATCCAAACTATCGCCTGATCATTGTTGAACCTTATCGGATAGAATACTGTACGCCAGGTTCATACGATCCTGAGGTGTGGACCAGATAAACATATAGTTGGTGTTGTACTGACGCGTTAATAACAACATGTAAGGGGGCGTGAAATGGAAGATTTTGTTGAGAATTATTGGCAGCTTCGGTTGAAGGCCATAGAAAAACGCTTGAAGGAAAATAATTTCGAAGCGGTGATTGTTCCGTCTGCAAAAGCAGCCGCCACGTTTTTCCTGGAATCGGTACTGCCCGAGACCAAACCAAAGTCTCTTTCCTTTGGTGGATCCATGACGCTAGGTTCAACCGGTCTGCTTGATACCCTGGCTGGTATGGAAAGCCTCGAGGTTATCTCACCCAACAAGGTAGGGGTCTCCATTGAAGAGAAGATGGAGCTCAGACGTCAGGGTCTGCTTGTCGATCTTTATTTATCCGGAACGAACGCAGTGACAGAGGATGGAGCTTTGGTGAACCTGGATATGATCGGCAACCGTGTTGGGGCAATCACGTTCGGGCCGAAAAAAGTGGTTGTTTTTGTTGGCAGAAACAAGATTGTACCGGATCTTGAGGCGGCCATGTGGAGAATAAAAGATTACGCGGCACCAGCCAATGCCATGCGCCTGGATTGTAAAACGCCCTGCGTACAAACCTCAGAGTGCGCAGACTGCAACAGTCCCGGAAGAATCTGTAACAGTTGGACTGTTACGGAAAAATCATTTCCAAAAGGAAGGATTACCGTTGTCCTGATAAACGAAGAACTTGGCTTGTAGCTGCATTCATCTGCTGAAATTACCCAAACATGGCAAGGGACGTTGGTACCTCAACCATTGCCCCTCGCCTGGAGCAAACATAAGCCGCCAATGTATCGGCCTTGGCATGAATGTCTTCGAGTGGTCGTTTCTGGAGGTAACCGATTGCAACTGCCGCCGTAAAGGAATCACCGGCACCAATTGTATCAACGACCGTTGTCTTTGCTCCCCTGAGTTCTGACACCTGCCGGGGAGTCATGAGCAGGCTACCGTCAGCGCCCCTGGTAAGTATTACCATTTCCAGTGAAAACTGGTTCAACAATGCTTGCAGGACTGTGCTCTCTTCAGTACCAATGTTCAGAAGGTTCGCCAGTATGGTCAGTTCCTCGTCATTGAGTTTGACAATGTTTGCCTGTGTCAATGATTCTTCAATTACATTGGCTGAGTAGAAACGCTGCCGAAGATTTACATCATATATTTTCAAGGTATTTGAATCGAGGCCACTGAGATAGTTCTGGACGACTCGCTGTGCCTGGTCAGAACGCTGGACGAGGGTACCGAAGCATATCGCATCGAGTTCTTTTTGAAGCTCGCGGGCGACATCGTTTATTTCCAGGTGGTCCCAGGCCACATCGTCTGGAAATCGATAAGATGCAATGCCCGCATCGTTTAGCAGAACATCTACATACCCGGTCGGATATGGCTGACTGAACGATATTGCAGAGGTATTGACACCCTTTCCCGCCAGTGCTTCACACGCTTTATGCCCCCGATCATCATCACCGACGGTCGAGACAGGAATACCAGTGGCTCCAAGTGCGTTGATATGGTAGGCAAAATTAACCGGCGCGCCACCGAGTGTTTCCTCATTTGGCAGAACGTCCCAGAGAAGTTCACCAATACCTGCGATTGTGAATTTTTTCATGAATGCACCAGCGGATGTGGATATTCTGTGCAGAGATAGTGGAGTGGCGGAACGTCCTCTAAAACTCCGGGAAATCGCTTGAGAGGATTGAGGAAACGGTTGTCGTGCTCGTCGTCGTTGACATCGGAAACCTCTCCAACCACAACGGTTCCCTTTCCCTGCTCACCATAAAACCGATGATAAACATAGGGCTCAAGGCAGATCGATTCTCCGGGAGAGAGAATAATCTTCTCGCCAGCTGTGCAATTTTTACGGACCCCGTCAACAGAGACTGTAAAATCATCTTGGGACATGGTCTCCTCAGTGTCTGCCCGGTACAGCTCGATGACAAGATTTCCCCCACCTCGATTGATAATATCTTCACGCTTCTTCCAGTGAAAATGCATGGGGCAGACCTGGTTTTCCTTGAGTACCATCACTTTCTCAGCATATCCTTTCGGGTAGGTCGTCTGATTGTGGTAGTTGCCATTGCGGATCGTGAACAGCAGCAGGCCTGTTTTAAGATACTCTCCCTCACCATAGTCTGTTATGTCCCAGCCGAGACAGTTGTCTCTGATTTCATCCGCTTCATTTCCTTTTGCCGCCCAGTCTTCCGGTGTCCAGTAAGCAAAAGGAGGCAGCTTGAAAGAAATAGTTTCAAATAATTTCTTCGCTTCTTCTATATATCCATTAATTTCAGAACGTTTCATACGGTTTATTGAAAGGTTATGGCTGAGTTCACAAGGTCTGGAGGAGCTGCTTGTAAGATGCTCCTCTTGAAATTGATGATTTCAACCGGATAAAGAGCTGAAAACCTGCTTATCGGATGCGTAACATGCTGATTGATCGCTATTCTCCATATAATAAAGCAGAAGCAGTACAGCGTCTCAAATAATTTTACAGTTCATCTTCATTGCAACAAAGTCAATGCTTGCAATATTGCCTATATGGCCTCGCTTGATTTTCTTGCAGTGGATCGATCTGAGCCGAGATTGTATTCCTTTGACACGGACCTGGCATCATGGCTGCTTTGTCGGCAGAAGAAGGCAACAGCAGAGGCAGAGCAGTGAGGCGATAACTGTAATCCAGAATACAGAAAAAACACCGTTCAGGACCGCCAGCCTCAGCGGTGTCAGAGCCTCGGGAGGGATCAGATTGTTGAATTCCGGTTGCAAAATAATTTCTATGCTTTCTCCGAGCTGGTGAACCAGTTGCTCCGGAAATAGCTCAATTGTCTTTTCGAGATTGTTGAACAGGCCGTTGGTAACCAAACCTCCGCTGATTCCGACACCGACAGTTCCACCAAGTGACCGGCCGAACTGGTGAAGCGAGGTGACGACTCCCAGGTCTTCCTTTGGCACACTGCTCTGGACGATAATTAGGGTGGACAATGAGACAAATCCCATGCCGATGCCGATAACAAGGAAAACAATAAAACACTCGGTCATTGTGGTATCAATCTGGAATTGCAGCGTTAACAGGGATCCGGAAAGCAGGATCAACCCACCGATGACCGCTGCTCTTTTCCCCCCGCCCCGGTTGGTATACCTGCCCAGGAAAAGTGAGCCAAATGACCAGCCAAGGCTCAGAGATACCATGGCCAGACCGACTTGCATCGGGGTGAGCCCGAGCCCACCCTGAATATATACCGGCGCATAAGCAAAGAAAGCAAATATGGTGAAGCTGGAGAAAAAGGTAGCTCCGTTGCCCATTGTAAATCCGCGGTTTGAGAAAAAATTTAGATTAATGAATGGTTCCGGGTTCGTTTTTTCCTGAAAATAAAACCAGACTCCCAGGATAACAGTAAAGAGAATGAGTGCTGCCATTGTGCTTGAAATCCATGGCAGATTCCTGCCGCCGGTTATGAAAATAGTCAGCAACCCAAGGACAAAAGTTGAAAAAATGGTCAGCCCTTTTATATCGATAGAGACATGTGGCTTTTTGGTCCGCGATTCTTTCAGGAACAGACCGATGCCGGCAAGGCTTGCCAGACCCATCGGAATATTAATAAAAAAGATCCACCGCCAGGAAAAATAAGAGACAATGAACCCGCCAAGCGTCGGTCCCACAACGCTTGATATTCCCCAGATCGAACTGGCCAGAGACAGGGTCTTTGCGCGCTTGTCAGCTGGTGCGACCTCTGAGAGGACGATATAGACAAGGGCAAAATTGCCGCCCGCACCAATTCCCTGGAATACCCTGCAGAAAATAAGAAAAGACATGGATTGGGCAAGACCGGCCGCAATCGATGAGAATAGAAAAAGCGCAATCGAGAAAAGAAATAGATGTTTTGAGTGATAGATATCGGCCAGTTTGCCGAAAATCGGTAAGGCGACGGCACGGGAAAGAAAATAGACGGAATAGACCCATGCATACAGGTGCAGCCCGCCAAGATCGGCAACAATTGACGGCATGGCAGCCGACATGATCAGGGCATCAAGGGCTCCGAGAAACAATGCCAGAAGCGCTGAGCCGATAACATAATGACGCTCTTTTTGGGTCAGACGGGTCATGTGGAGTAACAGCTGAACTGTCTTCCTGCCCGTTTCTCAGCCATCTGTAGTAAACGTCTTTATTTCAGCAGTTTCAATGAAATCTGGTGCAAGTATCATTTCCTGCTCGTGCCCGTCGGTCAGGTAAACCAACAGGGCTGAGAGTGGAATTTCAACTTCGTACACCTGCCCACCGCCAAGGGCTGGATCTTTCCATCTGTCAGCGAACCACTGGGCACGGCTGCGGTCAGGTGACCAGCTGAGACTCCTTGCTGAACCAATGACTGAACCGCGATAGACTGTAGCCGAGGAGAAGGAGACGGGTTCTCCCTTATCGTATAAGCGATCTTTTTCGCACTGTTTGAAAAAACTGGACCAGGTCGGGATATCGTCTGGGGTGGAATACGGTCCATTCTTCCTGCGGTAGAGTTTGAGCACCGCCGTTTCGAACGCACCCTGACTCTTGAAAATGTCAATGTTGTTCTGCAGGAATTGAATGTGGTCCCGCTTATTCAGCACCTGCATGGCCCGGAGCGGGTCTTTCTCCTCAGCCAGGGCCGCTTTGATTCTCTTGAGTTTTTGTTGTACCTGTTCTTCATGCCTCAATTGCATTTTATCATTGTCAAATGAACCAAGGAAGTCCTCGGGCTGGTGGAGAAATCCGATCTTGTCAATATTCCATTTCATCTTGTTACCTGCTTTTCTATTTACCTGGTTTGCCTGAATGTTGTATCCAAAAATATATAATACAGTGAATAGTTAAAACAATAAACCGGGCTTTCTGATTTGTATGGAACTATGTGGGCAGTTAAGAGAGATAAACAACTGGGACCGATTCAGTGGAGCTCAAGTAGCATACCGGGACGATATCTCGTGATAGGATAAGGCGCAGCTTACACCAGTTGCGAAAACAAGGATGATAGCTGCGCCTTTTCTCAGACGTTTTGGTGATATTTGATCGGACTTAAAAATTAAAAACTTTTGCCTCGGCTGCCATGTCAATCAGATGTGGTCCTCCGTCCAGTCGCATATTGGTATTAAAGGTTGCTTCATCTAGTTTGCGATTATTGGCACAGGGTGTACAGACACCGACTTCAACTTCTGATCCTATGAGGTATGGTAGATAATCGGCTGGACAATCGCCTGTGGTGGTTTTCTGGGAGCCGTCTTTGCTGCTCACTGCCCATTCCACGCCGCCGTCAATTAAAAATATATTAACCAAGTGTCCTTTGGAATGAGCAATTTTTGCAAATTGGAAACATCGGGTTGCCTTCTCGTTGTCGTCGGAACTCAGTACAAACAGAAAATTGGCCATTATCTCTTCTCCTTTGGTGAATGGTTATGTTCTCTATATCATCCATAAAACAGGGACAAAATCAAGACCACAGCGTAGTCAAAGATAACGTTATTGTGAACAGGTTCAGCCCAACACGGAGGTACTGGGGGGAATAAGCATTTTGCCGGTAACGGGTAGAGAAATTATATGGATCGGCCCATCCACCTGAGCAGGTGGTCAAGAAGAATACCGACCAAAAATCCAATGGCGAGATTGGTTGTTAAGGTTAAACCGAGTATGACAACGGCAATAAAAAGATCGTTTCGCTTGTCTATATCAATGATCGTGAGTGACAATTGGATGCCGGCAAATACGAGCAGCATTCCCAGGATCGATAGAGGTATTAACTGAATAATGAGCATCAGTTGTGGACCGAGAAAAAGAGCCGTCAGCAGAAACGCACTCCCAATTATCATATTTGAACCTGCCGTCCGGGCTCCAAATCTATAGCGGGAGGCAAGTCCTCCAGCACCATGGCACAGCGGAATACCCGCAACGAAAAAACAGCCGAGGTTGGCCAGCGCCATACTCAGGCATAACGATTTATTGGTTACACGGTGGCTTCTCTCCTGGAAATATTGGCGGGACAGGTCGGCGTTGGCAATGATAGCATTTCCGACAGTCATCGGAATTTGAGGTACTGCCAGAATCAGGAATGCAAAGGTTAAATCGTTTAAGGTCGGTAATCCGTATGGCAGTATCTCCGGGAGGTGGAAACCGAGGGAGAATTGCTGCCAGCCATCATGCTTACCAAAAATGATCCCACACGTTACACCTGCAACAATCGCCACCAGTGCAGCCGGAACTCTCTTGTTGTCGAGCAGCGAAAGAATGATAATTCCGCCAATGGTTCCCAAAACGATCCCGATGGGCACAGAGCCAACCTGTTGGATAGTCAGGTACGGTTCGCCGGCTCCAAGTAATGACTGAACGGAGGATTTGCCGAGAACGAGATGGAACCCCTGGGTAAGAAGGAGTATGCCGGTGGATAACTGAATCCCCCTGATAACGGCTTTTCCAACAACCCGGCTTATGACATCGATGAATCCGGTCATACCGATGAATGCCAGTATCGCAAATATCCAGAGACAGGACGCCTGGAGCTGACTCGCCGAAATTCCGGCGGCAATGGCATAGGCTGAAATTACCTTCATCGGCTCTACGGGGCAGGTTATCTGAAAATAAGCTCCGGAGAGAATATAGAACAGTCCGATGCAGAGGAAAATGCTGGTTGGGTTCAGACCATTGATAACAATCAGAGCGGTGGACAGAGGCAGGAGGGTGCCGAGATCTCCCAGGGATCCTGACAGTTCCATTCTGGTGAATTTCATATATTCAAAATGCTTTCTGGCAGGTTTCATAGCCTTGTCTGCAAAGAAATCATATTGTCATTGCGAAGATAGTGAGGATGATAAACAAAATCATACATAATGGCTCACCTCAAGCAGATTACCGTCGGGGTCACGAAAATAGACAGAGTCCATTTGCCCGTGGGCTCCATATCTCTTTACCGGACCCAATTCAATATCTACTCCACAGGTTCCCAGGTGATTGACATAATCAGAAATAAGCCGATCTGTTATAAAACAGAGGTCTGCTGACCCTGGTGTCGGATGTTTTGCATGCGGTGTTCGTTCAAGCCCGGCCTGGTGGAGATTAATTTTCTGGTCGCCAACCCGCAAAGCCTTTCGGTCATCGTCAAATAAGAGGATTTCGAGTCCCAGAACTTTTTCATAGAATAAACATGAGGCTGTTATGTCATAAACGGTAATAACCAGGTGATCGAGATTATTGACAAGCACGGAAACTCCTCCCTGAGTAATTGCTTCACGAGTCGATACAGCCTGTTATCCCGCGTCACTTTTGTAAAAGGCATATTACGTCTAGAGCATTCCCCAAATCTCCTGGACGAGTAGTCCGTAGCAACTTGTGAAAGATTCAGGCTAAGCATTGATTAACGGGATATTCTCAAAAATTCTAGTATTTTCTTTGAAATGAAGAAAGTCGGTGTTGTCTAACCATTGATAACCTTGGATGTCAGTGACAGCAGCAGGGAGAGTGCGGCGCAAGAGAGATCGCCTGGTGTTAAAAGAATATTAGCTTATTCGTGCAGGTTTCCTGCGATTGTTTGATGGGAGGTTCAGGCAGAGGCGGTTTCTCCGGGATTTTTACCGAGAATGATCATCCCGAGAACATCATCTTCTGTTACCTGGTCAGTCCATTGTGTGCCCACCAGACGACCGTTTTTAATAACAGAGACACGATCAGCAAGGTCAAACACATCATGGAGGTCGTGACTAATAAGAAAAATACCGATACCTTCACTCTTGAGCTGTGTGATAAGTTCCGCGACCATTGCCGTCTCCTGGGGACCAAGAGCTGCGGTCGGTTCATCCATGATCAGGATTTTGGCATTGAAATAAATTGCCCTGGCGATAGCCACAGACTGCCGCTGGCCACCGGACATATTGCGAACAGGGTCTTTAATATTGGTGAAATTAGGGTTGAGCCGATGAATAACCTTGCGGGCTTCATTTTCCATGGCACCATCATCGAGGGTCCCGTATTTTGACATAATTTCCCGACCAAGGAAAAGATTGGCTGGTGCGTCTAAATTGTCGGAAAGTGCCAGGGTCTGGTAGATGCATTCGACCCCATGGCGGCGCGCATCTCTCGGGCGCTTGATTTCAACCTTTTCTCCATTAATGATGATATCTCCGCTGTCACAGGGGATTGCCCCTGAAAGTGTCTTCATCAATACTGTTTTACCGGCGCCATTATGCCCAAGGACGCCAACCACCTCGCCAGGCATGAGGTCGATGGAGACATCTTTTACCGCGTGTACACCGCCAAAGCGTTTGTGAATGTTTCGCATTTCAACGAGCGGAATTTGCTTGCTCACGCTGGTGCTCCTATCGCTTATTTTTATTGTAGATGACATCAAACCAGACAGCCACAATGAGGACAAGGCCGATTATGACCTGCCTCATGGCACTTGAAACACCCATTAAAACCATGCCCGACTCCAGAGACTGCATGATAACTGCTCCCAATATTGCTCCGGCAATCGTGCCGATACCTCCAGCCAGAGAGGTGCCGCCTATAACCGCAGCTGCAATGACATTCAGCTCCGCCATGGTACCCATGGAGTTGGCACCTGCATTAAGTCGGGCCGTGGTAATAACTGCAGCGACCCCGCAGAGAATTCCCATGACCATAAAAATCAGCATGGTAACCCTGGGCACATTTATTCCCGATAGTTCTGCCGCCTCGGGATTTCCGCCGATAGCAAACACGTACCTGCCGAATTTCGTTACTTTCGCAACCAGGGTCATGATGACAACGACACCGATCAGGATCAGCACGGGAACGGGGATGCCGCGAGGAATTTCAGTGCGTGGTTTATAGTATGAGTTCATGATCAATACGAAACCACAGACAAGCCCGATTCCAACCGCCAATATGGCCATCTCAGCCCAGAGGGCTTTCGGCTTGAAACCGTATTTATTCCTGCGCAGACGATTCCTATAGGTGCCGATCAGCATCAGTAGGATACAGACACCGCCAAATATCCAGCTCCAGGTTGCCCCGATGGAGCCGTCTATCCCGCCACCAAGCAATTGATAGGTCTTATCCATTGGTGCGACGGTACGGCCATCGGTGACCAGATAGGCGCCACCTCTGAAAATAAGCAGGCCGCCGAGGGTGACCACAAATGCCGGGACACCGCGGTAAGCAATCCACCATCCCTGCCACAAACCAACGGCTGCCCCGAGCAGGAGGCCGAAAAAAACGGTCATCGGCCAGTTCCAGGCTGCTCCGAGGGTAAAAACATGAACCTGAAGATAGGCGATAACCATTCCTGTAAAGCCCATGAGGGAGCCAACTGAGAGGTCTATGTGGCGGGCAACAATAACCAGCACCATGCCGGTTGCCATAATTCCGACAACGCTGCTTTGTACAGCAAGGTTATAGAGATTTCTTGAAGAAAAAAAGATACCGTCGGTAAGAATATTTAAAATGATCCAGATTGACAGCAATGCCCCAATCATGGCCAACATGCGGGTGTCGATCTCCAGTTCGGTGCTTAAACGTTGTATGAAAGAACTTTTCTCTGCTCTGTCGGGTTGGCTGGCCATTACCTCGCCCATCTTAAATTTTTGTCTTTATGAGCCCCTTGCAAAACGCCCTTTTTGCTCAATCTCTACGTTATGCTTAAATTTTTATCCTCGGAATATCTATTATATGCCTGCGGTATAATTTTTTACATGCCTTGACGTTGAACGAAAATCATCATTTTGCAAAAGGCTCTTATGGCAGATCTTTACCCTGAAAGAAGCAGCGTAAAACAGAGTAAACGTGATCGTTGAGCGGAATCGCTCGTACAGATCGATCCCGCTTCATCTGAACAGCGACAGTGTTTATGGACAGTTGCCGGTAACCCCCTGGCAAAGAACGTCCTGTTTGATCCATCCGGCCTTTACCACGGTATCCAGATTTGCCTTGGTAACAGGGACTGGAGCGAGAAGAATCGCATCCATCTCAATACCTTTGACTCCGCCGGACCACTTGATGGTCCCCTGGGGAGTTTTTCCAGAAGCGAGTTCAACCGCAATTTTAGCGGCTGCCTTACCAAGCTCCCGTGCATCTTTCCAGACGGAAACAGTCTGCAGTCCGCGGGCAACACGGTTCAAGGCGGCATGATCACCATCCTGGCCGGAAACCGGCGTGATACCTTCCATTCCCTGGGCAGTGAGGGCCGCTACAACGCCACCAGCAGTTCCGTCATTGGAGGCGACAACGGCATCCACCTTGTTGTTTTGCGCGGTGAGTATCTGCTCCATGTTGCGTTGGGCCACCTCGGGTTTCCAACCGTCGGTACCCTGCGCAGCTACATTTTTGATTTTACCGGCCTTGATCGCTTCATCGAGCACTTCAAGTTGACCTTCATAGAGAAATTCAGCGTTGGGATCAGTCGGTGCACCTTTGATAAAGACATAGTTACCCTCGGGCTTTGCGGCAAACACTGCCCGGGCCTGCATCCGGCCGACTTCCTTGTTGTCAAAGGTGAGATAGAATACCCCTTCTTTTTCAATGAGACGATCATAGCCAACAACAGCGATACCTTCAGCTTCAGCTTTAGCGATGGCGGGCAGGATTGCGTCTGCATCCCAGGCCAGGACAATCAGCGCACTGGCGCCGCGGGCAATAAGGTTTTCAATATCTGAAATTTGTTTTTCGGCACTGGCCTGGGCATCGGCCATAATGTATTTAGCGCCCATCTTTTCCAATTGACCTTTCATGGCTGCTTCATCGGTTTTCCAGCGTTCTTCCTGGAAGTTGGACCATGAGACTCCCACTACCAGATCTTTTGCCAGAGCCATTGAGCTAAAGGCACAGAGAACGAGAGCAATAACGGTTGATAAAACGATTTTTTTCAACATCTGGGTCCCTCCTGAAACGTTGAGTTTGGTCTTGTCATGCAGGCTGTTTGTGTTCTAAGAGAAATGCTGGCAACCATTGAATAACAGTTCAATTACATGAGGATAACCTAACTATTTACCCCCTGAATACAACCTAAACAATGATCTTTTGTAAATGGATTACAATTGCACTGTGCCAAACATTACAATTGCTGGCAAGTGTTAAATATTACGGGGCATCATGGAACCCAGACAACCTTGAATCCTGTAGGTGTTGTTTACAGTTTCGGTAAAACTGAGGCTGCAAAACTGAGAACGAAAAAGAAACCGCACATGTCAGTTACGGTGGTTAACAGTGGGCTTGATACCAATGCCGGGTCCATTTTCATTCGTTTCAGTACCAGGGGCAGCGCACCGCCCAGGGTAACTGACACCAGTGTGTTTGCGGCAAGCGCTCCACCGACAACAATTCCCAGCCAGATATTGTCCTGCCAGATAAAGGCAACCAGACCAAGTAACAGGCCGAGCACGACACCATTGATGATACCAACCCGCACTTCTTTTAGAACGACCCAGAGAATCTCTTTTGGCTTGACCAGACCAAGGGACAGTTCCCGCATTGACACGGCAACTGCCTGGTTACCCGAACAGCCACTCATGTCACTGACCATGGGCAAAAATACAGCCAGAGTGATGGCCGCAGCGAGCGTGTCCTGGTAGAGCGCAATGACGCTTGCGGCAATAATATTGAGAACAATATTCATGCTCAGCCACGACAATCGTCTTCCTGAGCGAACGTGCAGGGGCATTGTTCGAAATTCTTCACCCCCAATAATACCGCTGAGTCGCAGGAATGCTTTGGTTTTTTGTTTTCCGAACTCTTCTTCAACCGCACCCGGCAGCACGACGCCGACCAGTCGCCGGTTAAAGTCAACGACTGGCACGCCAAACAGTTTATGTTCCTCAAAAAATTCTTTTAATTCAGCAAGAGGTGTACTGTCCGATACCGATAATGGGGTTGGAATCATAATGTCTTCAAGACGTGACTGCCGGGAGGGAAACAGGAGATCATGCATCCGTAATACACCGGTTAATTTCTTTTTTGAATCAACCACGTACAGGTACTGTACATGATAGTTGGCATATTTCGCCTGGTTTTCCTGCAGGTTATTCAGCACGTCCTGAATCGTATTATCTACGCCAAAGGCCAGAAATTCTGAGACCATCAAGCCGCCTGCACAGTCTGGTGCATAATTCATCAGTATCCGGGCTTCGGCAGCTTCTTCTTTTTCCATGCTGGCAAGAATTGACTCGGTTGCGCTGTCATCCATTTCACCGAGGACATCTGCAAGATGATCGCTCGGCAATTCTTCCATGATGGCGGCCGCCTGATCTGACGGCATATGTTCTACGATATCGGCAGCCTGACTGTCGGAGAACCCTTCTATGAGGTCGGCAGCGTCTTCTGGGCTCAGCTTGGCGAAGAGCAGATGTTGTTCTTCCTCTGATAGACGGGATATGGCCCGGGCTGTTTCAGATATTTCAAGCGAATCCAGATATGTGGCGATTTCTTTTTTCGTACCACTGTCGATCAGCTCACGAATTGTTTCCCACGGTGTCGGTGAAGTGCTCATGTTTTTATGTACCCCTGCTAATTGAATTTAAACCAGGCGAGCAAACGTTGTATTCCCATAATATAGCAAGTTATGCCAGAAAGTGCTTTGCTGACTGCCAAAGGAGGTGCAAGACTGTTTGTTGCAACTGATCATCCGGAGCAATCCTGTGGTTTTAGAATTTGTTACCCAAGACAGCTGCTTCTGGTGTTAGTCCATAATTGTTTCTCAGCTTCGAGGATGCTTTTCATGTGATAGAATTATAGTTTGATGATAATAGATAGAACAAAAGACCCGAGCGACAAGAATCGCGTACAATATCAGGGCCAGACTCTTTAAAAAGCCTGGGCGGGGTGAGCGTGGATATTCATAACATTTTGATTCTTCTGTGCTTGAAAATATGAACACAGCATCAGAAAGCAGGATTGAGATATCATATCCCATGGAGGGTGAGAGGATAACTATGAAAAAACCGGGACTGCTGCATGCCCTTTTGCTTGACGGGGTGGGAAGTGCAAAAGCATTGACTGAGCAAGCGGTTGATGACTGGGACCCGTCTAAAGGTGTCCTCTGGCTTCATTTTGACTATTCCTCCCCTCTGTCGGTAGAATGGATCAGAAATGAAAATCAACACCTGGATACGGTATCTCAAGCATTCCTCTTGACTGAAGATACGCGCCCGCGAGTAACAGCCATCAATAACGCTCTTCTTCTTGCTCTGCGTGGTGTTAACCTCAATCCGCACTCGGACCCGGAAGACATGATCGGTGTGCGGTTGTGGGCCAACGAGTCTTTGATTATCACCACCATCAGACGATCTCTTCTATCGATTGCTGATATAACCGTCTTGCTGGAGAACGGTAACGGCCCATGCAACTCCTCGGAGTTTATTGTCGAGCTTGCAAGACAGCTGATCAGCAGGATGGGACCGACCATCGAGGATATTGAAGATCTGCTTGCCAATCTCGAAGAACAGGTACTCGACACCGGTGATTCAGCGATTCGCCGCCAACTGTTCACCATCAGGCGCGAGTCGATCGTGCTCAGGAGATATCTCTCCCCTCAACGGGAAGCAATGTATCGGCTTTATGATGAGAAAATATCGTGGTTCAAGGATGCTGACAGAATCCATTCACGTGAAGTTACAGATCATCTCCTCAGGTATATTGAGAATCTTGATGCAATCAGAGAACGGGCAATGGTAATTCATGAAGAGCTTGTGAGCAAACTGTCTGAACAACTCAACAGCAGGATGTACCTCTTGTCGTTAATTACCACGATATTTTTACCGCTTGGTTTTTTAACCGGATTGTTCGGCATAAATGTCGGTGGTATTCCCGGCTCCGAGAGTAGATTCGCCTTCGCAATTTTTGTCGGATTACTGGGTATTATTGCCCTTGTTTTACTTTTTCTTTTTAGAAGAAAGAGGTGGATGTAATGATCTGTAAACATAGCGGCAATGGATATCAAAGCGCAGTTGCAGGAACTGCATCATTGTATCAAATCTGACTTGTCGTGGCCTTATCGGTGAACCAGACCGTTTTTGTCAGCTGTATTGCGTATAATAAATAGATATAATAAGAAGTTGTTTCTCTGAACTCAGAAACATTTCCATCCAGAAAGCCATTAGTGCCGTCGATGATACCGAATCCGCTATCTTCGAGGAAATGGGCAACAGATGAACACAAGGCCGAGACAATCAGCGCGGGAATAAACCACAAAGAAGGAATCAGGGGTTTGAGCTGTTTGAAATTAATTTTCAAACTGAGCAATGGTACTATTATAAACAGGAGGATACTTAAAAAATCACTGATCTTTCTCAGGTATCTGCCATTTTCATAATCACTGAAGGTATGCTGATTGTGCCAGTTTAAACGGGGTAATTCAAAACGCCCATCAAAAAAATAATGGTAGAAATGAAGTCCATAATCAATTTCCTCGAGCAACAGGAAAAGCATAACAAGCAAACCTGACAGAAAGAATAACCTTTCAGCTACCCCTCTTCGCTTGATAATCGCTATTGCAAACAGGATGACTATTGCCAGAAGAAATATGTTCTGCAACTGCTCCACGAGGCCAAATTCACGATAGGACATTGGCAGCAGACGTGTCACTTCTGGCGCTACAATTTGCTGCAGACCATAAACACCGGAATAATAGAGACCTAACGACAGTGCATTAATCGCTATTGGTATAAGAATAAAAAGAGTAATTTCCTTTTTCATGCCATTGAGTCCAGGTAATGCCATCGTCCTCTCGGCGGCAGTAGCTTTTGCATAAATGTACGTCTTGTCCTTGGATAACTATTGATAATCAATTGCCTTATTCGGGGCTCATAAAATTGGCCCTTTCCAGCCAGAGTTACCCATACCTTTCAAAGCAGCACCCAAGTAAAAATTAACACATTTGACAACAATTTTCGTACAGAGCTGTCTCTTTTTCATCCATTTTTTCAGGATAACTCCAGGCCGTCAGCATTGAAATGATATGATATCCAATACATGCTGGTCTACCTCAGAACTGATCAATAACGGTAACTCCAGTATGCTCAAAATTATCCATATTCACCAACGCCTGAAGTGACTCCTCCAGGGTGATCCTCTTACCAATCAATTTTTCAGGCTGCAATGTGCCGGCGCGAATCATGGCAAATATGTCTGCAAATTTATGGGCCTGAATCCCGTGACTACCTAGTATTTCCAGTTCGTTGGCTATTACCTGGTCCATGGGCACCGCCGGGTGGCAATGGTCACCCAGCATTAAACCGACCTGGATGTGTTTGCCCCGTTTTCGCAGATTGGCCACTGAGTTGAAGCAGGTGTCTGGGTGTCCCAGAGCATCGATAGAGACATGAACGCCGCCTCCCGTCAACTCTTTCACCGCTTCAACAAGGTCCGGAACATTTTTGCTGTTGACTGTTGCCAGGGCACCGACAGAGGTTGCCATCCCCAGCTTACTGTCCTCAATATCAACGGCGATTACGTTGGCACCGAGTGCATTGGCAATCATTATCGCGGAAAGCCCGACACCGCCGCATCCATGCACTGCAACCCATTGACCTGCCCTGGTTCTTCCCTGCGCAACGACGGCCCTGAATGAGGTGGTAAAACGGCACCCCAGACTGGCTGCCGTTGTAAAATCGATTTCTTCCGGCAGCCGGACCAGGTTATTGTCGGCATAATTGATTGCAACGAACTGAGCAAAAGAGCCCCAGTGAGTAAACCCGGGTTGGAACTGGTGGTCGCATACCTGGTGATTACCGCTGGCACACTCTCCACAGAAACCACACCCACAGACAAAGGGGAGGGTCACCCGATCACCCCGTTTCCAGTTTCTCACCTGGTTACCGGTTTCCAGTACAACACCTGCCAGTTCATGGCCAGGAACATGGGGGAGATGTATGTCAGGGTCATGTCCCATCCAGCCGTGCCAGTCGCTTCGGCAGAGGCCGGTAGCCTTTACTTCTATGACGACCCCGTCTGCTTCCGGGGTGGGATCATCAAGATATTCTAATGAGAGTGGTCTCTGAAACGCTTCGTAGTATGCAGCTTTCACGTTGGCACCATAGAGTTGATTGTTTGGGGGTAACCAGCACGGGCACTACCCGTTAAGACGCTTTTTAATCAATGTGCCCAGGGCCGGAATTGCCGTTTTGATATCTTCAGCACCGGCCTGGGAATAGGAGAGTCGGAAGGTGTTATTGCCACTGCTGTCAACAAAAAAAGACGATCCCGTGACAAAGGCAATTTTCTGTTGCAGCGCATCGAGTAAAAGCTCATCTGCACTAAAAGCTTCCGGCAGGGTTACAAAGGTGAAAAAGCCACCTGAAGGTTTGGTCCAGGAAACCAGCGGTGGAAAGTGTTGTTCCATCAGGTCAAGCATGAGATCACGTTTTTGACGGTAATAGTCTATATTATCTTCAATACCCCGGTAAAAGGCTCCACTGTTAATCATCTCCAGCAGCACAACCTGGGCTAATGTGTTGGTTGAAATATCTGAAAATTGCTTGGCAAGATCGAGCTTGACAATTATATCGGCAGGTCCTGCGCACCATGCCAGTCGCATCCCTGGCGAGAATGTCTTGGAAGCAGAACGAAAATGAAGGACACGGCCCGTCTCATCGAGTGCCATCAGAGATGGCAGGTGATCGCCTTCAAAACGTAGTTCGCCATAGGGATCATCTTCAAAGATCATGAAATTGAATTGATCTGCCAATTCCAGGAGTTTGTTACGCCTGCTCAGGCTCAGGGTGGTGCCGGTCGGATTTTGAAAATTGGGAATGACATAAACAGCTTTTACCGATTTACCGTCTTTTTCAAGCATGGCCAGCGTCTCTTCCAAGACATCAGTCTGCATACCGTTTTTGTCTACTGGTATGCCGACATTTTGTGCGCCATAGGAAGTGATTGTACCGGTGCCTCCGAAATAACTGGGAAGGCCGACCATGACGATATCTTCAGGATCGAGAAATATGCGGCAAGCCAGGTCAAGCCCCTGTGCAGATCCGGCAGTGATTATTATCTGCTCAGGTGTGCAGTTGATTCCATGGTTTTGGTCTGCCATTTTGGCCAGGGCCTGCCGCAGCCCGGGATAACCGCTGGTAGAGCCGTATTGAAGCACCGAATTGTCTTTGTCAGCCAATAATTTTACTATTATATCCGCTATCTCCCGAGTCTGAAAAACAGCCGAGTCTGGCCAGGCTCCAGCAAGTGAGCGCATACCGGGCATCTCAAGGAGTTTATGAATTTCCCCAATTGCCGAGGGTTTCAATAAGCGAGATCTTTGAGAAAAAAGCAGGTCTGTCTTCTGGAGGACCATTTGAGATTCCTGTCAAGAGATGAGCAGTGGTACAACGCCAATACGAATTACTTTTCTTGAGTACAAGTAAGAACTGCATATCCATATTGAATATGGTCAGGATTGTAGCCCCATGTCGCCATAATGCCAAGCCGAATCTCATCCTCAGGCGAATCATTCTCTGGTGGAGATGACAGAAGCTATTGATTATCTTTGTTCTGATGATAGTTAATTCCATGACCCGTTGCAGAGACTATGACATCAGCAGGAAGATAATCATGAATTGTATCATCAACTCAGCAGCGCCATTAACTATCCCATGCCCCTTAAAAGTTAATGTCTCGTTCAAATAGGAGCAATAAGCAACGAAGAAGCTTTTATAGTTACATGAGTCGGTTAATTGGCTATTCTTTCATCGCGATCACAGCACAAATAATCTTGCCAAGGAAGATAGCTTCGTAAAGGTACGCTAGTGGAAAATAGTGGCCTTGACGAGTAAATCATCACCACCGAAATCGAAGGAGGCTGAACTAATGAGCACTACATCTGAAATCCCTGGTGATCTGAAATCATTGAAGCGCGAAGTGGCTGAAATGGCGGAAAGCCGCAAGCGGGCTCGTTCGACTGAAGAAAAAGATGCCAGACGGTTGGCGGAGAGCGAAACAGCTGCCAAAGCCGGAAGTGAAGACTATGATATTTCAGACCAACTTGAAATATATCTCAAGGAGATCGAAGAGACTGCGCGTGAACGCCCGGCGCTGACCTTGCTCGCTACATTTGCAATTGGAATCATCGTGGGACATCTCTTTAGTCGCAGATAGGAGGAGTAATGGAACATTTTATACGCAGCTTTAAAGTCCTATGGCGCTCAGAACGGCTACTCAGGCGAAATGAACTTCGACTTGTCACCCAGAGACTCCAATGTAATGCCCTGGCAGGGCTGGTGGCTCTTTTCGGCATTATCATGCTTAGTCTTTCACTATTTTTCGCACTGGCTCCTTATATTGGTAATGCCTTGGCAGCACTTACCGTTGGGGTAATCGCCATCGCCTTAGCCGCGCTACTGGTTGCCTATGGTCGTGCGCTCAAGCCTGCTGCGGAAGTGGCTATGGTTGCGGAGATGCGTGATATGGCAATGAGTGATATCGAAAGTGAGTTGACAAAGGCTGAGGCAGAAATATCCAAGTTACGAAGTGAAGTCCGCCGGTTTGTACGTAATCCGTTGGAGGCACTTCTCCCATCAGTGATAGTCCCACTGATGGGAGCTGTCGCTAAAGGTGTACCTTCTATAAAGAAAAAAACAAGTAAACCTGAAACTGATTGAATGGATTAACGAACAACTGATGGTTGCCAATTCCAACACCAGCAATATCGACATAGAGGTCGAATATAGAAGGATACGATGAGGTTACTTTTTCGGGTGGATACCTAGAGTTTGTCTTATTTCCGGATATTTAAGAAAATCGTTAGTGTCAGAATATCGACACGAGCACCTCTCTTTTTGATCCTGAGCAAATTTTTGCTATATAGGTAAAATAATGGTACTTCAGTATCTTACCAGCAAAAACTATCACTGATTCAACACTGGCATGTATATCGCGACCAGATTTCTTATTTCGGAGAAGATTTTACGACGGATATATTCTTATTTTACGAGACCACGATGAATAAACATTGAAATAAGGGTCTTGCCCAAAACATATGGGAAGGCGTCATAATTTGAAGATTTGAAAAAAATCAAATTAAGCCATACAGTAAGTATTGTTAAAACAAACTTATGCGGGAAGAGTGGATGAAAATGAAATATTTTAGGATGGTGTCATTTGGCTTTCTGGTTTCAATTATATTTTGTTGTTCAAATGCTTCAGCAATTGATCTTTTCGGGTACGGAAGCTACTGGAGCAAAGAAGATGCTGATGGATCCTGGGGTGGTGGAGTCGGACTCGGCATCCCACTTTTCACCGATGCACTGCTCCTGGATGGGAGAGCCCATTTCTTTTCAGACAGCGATGCAGGCATTGCCTTTGATGATGTGAAAATGATACCGTTTGATTTAGGGATTCAGGTACATTTTATGCCTGATAACAGTGTAGACCCCTATGTTCTCGGTGGCGTTTCATATATCTATGTAGACAACTCTGACGAGTTTGATCTAGACTCGGAATTTGGTGGATATATTGGTGCAGGACTGGATGTACAGTTGGGTACGTCTGTATTTATACTTTTCGGTGAAGCTCTTTATCGATTTGCAGAACTTGACGGTATCCTTTCAGAAAACATTGATGTAGGCGGATTCACTGGCAACATCGGTCTCAAACTTCATTTTTAGATTACAGAGCCTTTTGCAAAATGATGATTTTCGTTCAGCGTCAAATCAATTCAGTAGCAGTCTATCTGTTTTGACTGTTGTTCGCCGCAATAAACACTAACCAGAAGGGGGCACCATGGCCAAGAAGGATGAGAAGAAGAAAAAGAAAAGTTGTAAAAAGAAAGAATGCAAAACGAAGGACGTGAAAAAGGCCAAGAAGAAGGACAAGAAGAAGGACAAGAAGAAAGGCAAGAAGAGCAAGAAAAAATAAGTACAGAGATTGGCCGGGTCAGACCATCTGGATTTAAGAGCCGGTGTCTGGCCCCGATTTCCTTCGAAAATGACAGTCATCCATTCATTGTACAAACAGCGTTGGTAATGGCTGATCGAATCAAACATTTCTCAATATCGTAAAGATCCGGTATCTGGATCTATCCCTCTGCCTGTAGCGTTTCACCTACGGGATTTCCCCGGTCGTTCCTCTCCTAAACCTCTGTCCGTTGATATTGCATTTGCAGATAGGGATGTTTTTTCTTGCAGAGGAGCATTATATTGGATAGTAGCTTTCTGTCAGGTGGATTTGTCTGCAAGCAAAGTGGGTTAACGGGATCCAGATGGTATCTGTGAGTCCCCCTGGCTCTGACAGCTCTAATGGGAAACAGGTGAATGGTATGAAGCAAGAAGCGGTACTGGACTATTTTATTCTGAATCGTCAATTGCGATCAACTCGGGATATGAGCATTTTTGACCGGATCACACTCCAGTCTGTCTATGAGGTTGCCAAGATCGTTGCTGGCGTACCACTGTTTTTCGAGGAACACATGCAGCGGATGAGACAGTCTGCCGAACTGCTGGGGGCTTCTATACCTAAGTCAGATGACGAGGTATTAGAAGAGATCAGTGTTCTGCTGGAAAAGAATCGCTGTGAAAATATCAATGTTAAACTTGTCCAGACCTGGATCGGTGGTGAGGATTTTTTTCTTACCTATTTTATTGAACCTGAATCTTTGAACCAGGAAGAACATAACCGGGGAATTCATACAATTTTGTTTCAGGGTGAAAGGGCCAAACCCCATTTAAAGACAGTGGGGAGTTCTTTTCGTGACCGGGTAGCGGCTGTCCGGGCACAGACGGGTGCCTATGAAGCGCTGTTGGTCGATGATCAGGGCAACATAACCGAGGGCAGCCGATCCAATATTTTCTTTCTCAAAAAAGGTCTGCTCCTGACACCGCCCGCCAAAACTGTCCTGCTCGGGGTAACCCGCAAACATGTCATGAACCTGTGCAGATCTATGCAGCTGCAGGTGCAGGAAAAGCTGTTGCACCGTGGGGAAATCAGCGCGATCAGTGGCGCATTTATTACGGGTACAACGGTTGATATTGCACCAATACGCTCAATTGACGATTACACGATCTCTTCAATGGAAAACTCCCAAATCCAAACGATCATGCAGCTCTATTCAGACGAGGTAAAGACCTATATAGAAGAGCATACCCCCCACACCAGAAGCGAGAAGATCTGATCTATCGTTTGAATGGCAGGTCGAAAAGTTTCATCATGTGAGTGTCCTTTGATCTTGGACTTACTTGCAAGAGCTGTACTCAGCGTCAGCAGTGACATCAATCCAAAAACAACTGCTCGATATAGTCTCTGATCTCGTCCCGAACGCGTCGATAATGGGCAAGTGCCTGCTCTTCATTTTCAGCACCAGCTGCCAAGGCGGGCGGATCATCAAATCCGAAATGGACCACCTGCGTTTTTGCAGGGAAGTAGGGACAATTATCAGCAGCGTCACCACACACGGTAATCACGTAGTCAAATTCCTGGTCACCGAGTTCATTGGTCAGTTTGGAGTATTGCGGTGTTATATCAACACCAGCCTCAGCCATGACCTTGACCGCCAAAGGATTGAGCCCGTGTTTCTCAATGCCGGCAGAAGCAGCTGCAAACTGGTCTGGCCTGAGATGCCGGCACCAGCCCTCGGCCATCTGGCTTCGGCAGGAGTTTCCAGTACAGAGAAAAAGAATTTTAGTTTTCATCGAAACCTCTCATATTCGCATTTTATACCATCTGTGCATACGTTTGTGTAATATAACTGATATGAATAGTAGCTGATGCTCAGCGGCACAAATGATGATAAAGCGAATCTCATCATAGCGGTCATGTTTCAACGTACCGTTAAACTATAGAAACAGGATAAAATATGAAAAATAGACAACTTGGCAGAGATGGCTTTGCCATCAGCGAAATTGGTCTTGGCTGCTGGCAATTTGGTGGAGATTTTGGAGATATGGAAGAAGAGACAGCGTTTTCCATTATGGCAACAGCTGTTGAGAACGGCGTCAGCTTTTTTGATACTGCAGATGTTTACGGTACCGGTCGCAGCGAAGAACTGATTGGTCGATTCCTGAAGCAGGCTCCAGGTTCAGTGGTGGTTGCCACCAAGTTTGGACGTGGTGATGATGTCTACCCCGGGAACTATTCAGAAGAGATCTTGCGCCGTAAAATAGAGGGCTCGCTTCAGAGACTTGGCCAGGACTGTCTTGATCTTCTTCAACTTCACTGCATCCCGATAGAGGTTTTACGAAAAGGGGATATCTTTGACTGGCTCAGGCGGTGCAAACAGGAAGGTCTTATCAGCCACTTTGGTGCCAGTGTTGAAACCATAGAAGAAGGGCTGCTCTGTCTTCAGCAGGGTGAGTTGCTTAGCCTGCAGGTGATCTTTAATATTTTTCGCCAGAGAATTGCTGCTCAGTTGTTTCCAGAGGCGAAAGCGAAAGGAGTTGGGATCATTGTTCGCCTGCCTCTTGCCAGTGGATTGTTATCTGGAAAATTCTCAAAAGAAACAACTTTTGCAGAAACGGACCACAGGAACTACAACCGGGATGGTCAGCACTTTAATGTAGGAGAGACTTTTGGTGGTCTGCCTTTTGAAACAGGTGTTGAATTGATCGAACGGCTCAGAGCGTTACTTCCTGATGATATGTCCATGGCTCAAGCGGCTCTGCGCTGGATATTAGACCACGAAGCAGTATCGGTTATCATTCCGGGCGCCAGTTCTCCTGAGCAGGTGAAAGGAAACGCTGCTCTATCTGAAATTGGTCCACTCCCGGAGACGCTTCACCAGACACTGTCAGAATTTTACACCAACAGTGTCCATGATCAGATCCGTGGCCCGTACTGAACATGCTGACAACCAGCTAACGCACCATGCCTCTTGGCTGCTATTCAAACTGTGATTTGAAAATCTCAAATTCACGCGTCAGGTTGTCTAATTCCTGTCGCAGGGTATCAATCTGTTCCTGCAGTTCACCAGCACGGTTATTTTCTTTACGGACAATTACCGTGCTGGTTTGCGGGCCAGGGACTGTTTCAACCACAGGTTTGTCTGGCTCTCCGCTTAAAAGGTGCGTATAGCGAGGTTCTTTGCGCCCTGGTTGCCGTGGGAGTTTCATCGTGAGCTTGGCATCTTCGAGGTCATGGAGTGTCTCCTGGACTTCATCCAGACTCTCAAAAGAATAGAGGCGTTCCGTGCGACTACGAATTTCACCAGAGGTTTGCGGGCCTCTCAGTAGCAGAATACAGATGACTGCTTTTTCCCTGGGTACCAGATTAAGATTGTCTGAAAAGAGCTGTTCGTATTTTGGAGCCCGGCTGATATTGCTTTGCCTGACCAGCTTGCTCTCCTTCAACCCATTCAAACCATAGAGAACCGTTTCTTCGTCAAAAGAAACAACCGGATTGCGGTTAGACTTCTGGTTGCAGGCATTTATTAAACCGTTGAGTGTAAGGGGGTAGTAGTCAGGTGTCGCCATCTCTTTTTCAATCAAACAGCCGAGCAGTCTCACTTCATGGTCGGTAAGCACTAAGGTCATATTTTTCCCTGTATTCAGTGTGCATCAATCTGTAATGGAATAGATCATCTACTCTTTACTATAGCATAGCGGGTTGATTCGGCTGAAAGGAAAATTTATGCATGGACATAAGGTGGTACCGTAAATACAGTGATCAATAACCCCGAAAGGCAGGTATGGAGAGGACAATGGCATGGAAAAACAACCCAAACTAGAAATCATTGGTGTCGTGCATTGCGATATCAAGAACCAGCAGGACGCTCCAAAGAATTACAGTGAATCGGAACGAGTCGGTGAGCTGGAAGTTTTTCCGCAATATGGGGATGCACTCGATGGTATTGAATCGGGCCAGACCATTGTTGTTCTTTTCTGGCTTCACCAGGCAGCAAGAGATGTCCTTAAAGTTCATCCGCGGGGAGACCGGTCTCGAAAGATCCGAGGTGTTTTCGCCACCCGCAGCCCGAGCAGGCCAAATCCCATTGCGATTTCGGAGCTGAAAGTGACGGCAGTCGATAACAATCGTCTGCAGGTATCAGGGCTGGATATTCTGGATACCACACCGATTGTTGATATCAAGAAAACTGTCGGTCGCTCCTAGCAGCAAAGAAGAAATAATGGGTGGTGATACGCTCAGCCTTTTTTCATTAGCACTGCTTTGCTCAATAGAATCCGGGGGCGTTCGTTAACGATTAATCCAGCTGCCCGGGCAATTTCCAGTGTCTGGTTAAACGTTTTTGACGAGACATGAAATAGCGGTTCGACCATGAGTAGCAAAGCGTCTGGTTTCAGTATTGATTCAATCTCTGTGAAAAAACAACCCTTGTCCGGGATCTCGTGGACCATATAGAAGGCCAGAATAAAATCAACCTGTGCCGCTATGCCGATTTTACCGTTTTCACATTTATGCAGAACAATTCGTTTCTCAAGTACTGTTCCTTTTATTTTGGCGCGCAGCCGCTGGAGCATACCGTCCTGCACATCAGCTGCGATAACCCGACCATGTTCGCCAACCATCTGAGCCATATCGACCGAGAAGAAACCAGGACCGCAACCAAGGTCTACGACTGTCATGTGCTCTTTAACAAATGGACCCACTATCTTCTGGGGATCCTGCAACCATCTGCGGAATCTATTGTCAAGGCTGCCCGCTCTTTCAACCGGGCAGATACGGTTTTTTTTCATATCAGATTAATGTGCCAGTCAATTTGTATTCTCAAGTCTTCCTTTGTTAATGATCAGCCTTCATCTGGGGCATATAATAATTCAATCTGGAGCTTCTATCAAAAGCAGCAATCAGTAAGAGCCTTTTGCAAAATGATGATTTTCGTTCAACGTCAAGGCATGTGAAAAATATTTACCACAGGCATCGTTGATATTCCGAGGACAAAAATTTAAGCATAACGTAGAGATTGAGCGAAAAGGGCGTTTTGCAAGTGGCTCAGTAAATCAATGTAATAGATAAAGCGTAAAGATTGGTTATTTTTCAACTGGACAATGTTTGTGACCAGCTCAAGACAATATCCACAATAAAGGTGAAAATCATTGCAATTTGAACGTCATTGTCTCTGTCGACGTCCAATAGTTTACCGAACACTTTTTTCATATTCGAAGCGAAAAGGAAACATTTCTGTCATATTATGAGAAGGGCGCAGTCTTATTCAGCATGAGATCCGTTACAGTCAGGCGAAAAGAAAATGGAAATATTTAAAATAATCCTTGGTGAGTTTTTCAGTTTTCAAGCATATGTGATGCTGCCTTTTTTCATTTTCATCATTGCGATGCTGGTCAGGATGAACGTTTCCAGGGCTTTTATCTCTTCTCTGAAGATGGGGGTAGGCTTTGCCGGTATCTTTATAATATTCGCCTTTTTTGTTGACAACATCAAACCGGCTGTGGAAGCAATCGTGGTCATTCGCAGTCTGGATTTTCCGGTATTGGATGTCGGCTGGCCCCCGCTTGCAGCTATTACCTGGAGTTCCTCTCTTGCCCCCATTTCAATTCCGCTTATCATTGCCCTCAATGTGTTGATGATCGCTACCAACACCACCAAAACAATCTATATCGATATCTGGAACTACTGGCATCTTGCACTCGCCGGGGCGTTCATCCTGGCCACCTCACAAAGTCTGGTTTTAGGCCTGGCGGCGGTTATCCTGATTAGTGTCTATACGATTAAAATGGCAGATTGGACAGCACCGCATGTGGAACAGCAAACAAGTCTTCAGGGGGTGACGATTGCACCTGTTTCGGTGGTCGGCCTGTTGCCGTTTGCGGTAACGATGGATTATCTGTATGACAGAATTCCTTTTTTTAACACCTTGGATTTTAATCCTGAGAAAGAAAACAGGCGGGTTGGCCTTCTCGGCGAACCGATGATTATTGGTGTTATCATCGGTGTTGTACTGGGGGCAGCAGCTGGCTACTCGATCAGGTTTATTTTGGAACTGAGCATACATCTGGCGGCTGTCATGTTTTTGCTGCCAAAATGCGGACAACTTATCGCCGAGAAGGGTAACCTGATAGCGATCACAAGTATCCCGATCGTATCATTCATGATGTATTTGAGTTATCGTAGGGCAAGAACAAAAACATGAAAAAAAAGATTGTGCAGGAAATCCGATCATGTGTGGAAGACTATCAGGGTACACGTAAGCCGGTGACCGGATGGGGCGTGCCTCTTGTTGGGTTTGCTGATGCGTGTGACCCTCTTTTTGCGGGATTACGAAAGGTTGTTATCTCAACCCATGCTGTGCCACCGGACCTGCTTTTTAATGCAAAAACTGTTATCGCCTATTTTTTGCCGTTCAACAAGGAGGTCTCCAGCACAAATATTAAAGATCGTTTGAGTTCGCGAAAGTGGGCGAGCGGCTACATCGAGACCAATGACCTTATTACTCACATCAACGATCATCTCAGTGGAATGCTGGAAGCAGCCGGCCATGATGCCGCCACTATACCCGCAACCCATAACTGGATTGAAGACAAGCTGATCAGTAACTGGTCGCACCGGCATGTTGCCTCTATTGCCGGACTTGGCCGCTTCGGGCTCAACAACATGCTGATTACAGAAAAAGGCTGTTCAGGAAGAATCGGCAGCATTGTGACATCTGCACTTATTGATCCGGATAATCGAGCAAAGCGGGAATCCTGTCTTCATAAATATGACGGTACGTGCAAGAAATGTGTTCGTCGCTGTGTGAATGAAGCCCTCAGTGAGGACTCGTTTGACCGCTTCAGGTGTTACGAGATGTTGTTGAAAAATGTCGATGAACACAAATCCCTGGGCTATGCGGATGTCTGTGGCAAATGTCTTGCCGCCGTACCCTGTTCCCATATCGATCCGGTCGCCGGGAAACTGCAGGTACAGGAAAAAAAGAGCCCTTGATGTCGACGGTACCTTGTCTCGGCTCGTGTGAGTAGTGCGAATGATCGGCAGATGGAATGAATCTACATACCCAGAGCGAACATCGATTCCAGATCGTGTTTTGAATAGGCTTTAAAGGCAAGCATGGTCTCTGTGTGCACGATTCCATCAATCCTGTTCATCTCTTCAGTAACAAGTTTTGCCAGGTCATCGTTGTTTGCCACCCGTATGATTGCAACCAGGTCGTATGACCCGCTAACCGAATATACCTCTGAAACACCACTTGTCTCCTGGAGTTGACCGGCGATGTCGTTGATTCGTGTCCGTTCCGCGTTTATCAGGATAATTGAGGTAACCATGCCTTCCCCCTGTTGTGTGTTGAGTCCATTAACCTTATAATGTGACAACAAGATACCAGATATCTTTGATGTTTACAGCTAATCATCCGTAAAATAAACCGTAACAGAGCTTGGAAAACCAGATGAAAATCGTTGAACCGTATAATGGATTTGAACAGGGTCCAATCAGGCCGCCGAGCGAGTCAGAAAGTCTGCTTATCCGGATAACCCGTAATTGTCCATGGAATCGATGCACCTTCTGTCCGGTGTATAAATCCAGTGATTTCAGTCTCCGTCCTGTCGATCATGTTCTCAAAGATATCGATTCAGTCCATTTTTACGTGGAAATCCTCGATGAGATCAGGAGGTCGAAAAAAACACTTTCTCGACATGAGGTGCAGGATGTCATTGCCCGGGGCAGTGGTGACCGCCGGGCCTTTCATGCCGCCTACGGCTTTGTTACCGGCACTATGAAATCAATTTTTCTCCAGGATGGTAACAGTCTAATTATTAAACCAGAAGATTTAATTACCATCCTGCTTCACCTGAAACAAGCCTTCCCAAAGGTTTCCCGAATAACCTCATATGCCCGATCACAGACCGTTGCCAGGATCAGCGATGAAAACCTGGAGCGCATGGCCGCCGCCGGCCTCAACAGGATCCATATCGGCCTGGAATCTGGGTCTGATACGGTGCTCAAGCTGGTTAAAAAGGGTGTTGATAAAAAGACCCAGATCAAGGCCGGACAGAAAGTGAAAAAAGCCGGTATGGAACTGTCCGAATACTATATGCCCGGTCTTGGCGGCCTTGCTTTGTCCCGGGAAAATGCAGAGCAAACAGCCGATGCGTTAAACCAGATCAATCCGGATTTTATCCGCTTGAGGACCCTCGCGTTGCCCGGCTCAGCACCTTTGACCGAACAGTTTGAGCAGGGAGCATTCGACAAGATGGGTGAGGTGGACACAGCCCGGGAACTGCTCTGTTTCCTCGAAAATCTCGATGGCATCAGCAGCAGGGTAAAGAGCGATCATGTCCTCAACCTCTTTACCGAAGTTGATGGTATTCTTCCCGAGGACAAAGAGAAGATGATTGATCCTGTCAGGAAATTTCTTGCGCTGGACGCTGAAGAACAGATGATATTCTGCATCGGCAGGCGCACCCACCGGATCGGTCCCATCAGCGACCTCAAGAACCCCCAGCAACGGGAATATGTGCTGCAGATCTGTTCAGAACTCGGAGCCACCCCAGTGAACATGGACGAGGTCATAGATTCCCTGATGCAACGCTTTATCTAGCCGGACAAGGCTGTCTCGTTGATTATTAGGGTATCCTGGTTATTTTTTTGTTGAAACTGGATTGATCAAGTCCTCTGCCGAGCTGTGCCACCAGGCATTTATCAACGGCTCTTCCCAGCACATCATCGTATTTTTCAGGAAAATGGGGTGGCAGCTCGATCTGCAATTCTATCTTTGACTGGTCGGGAGCCTTGCGATTCCAATCAACGAGCTGGCTGATGGTAATCCCTTCGGTCGAGATGTCACGTTCCCGGCAAAATGCCAGAATATCCATGGACGCTCACAAGGCAAAGGATGAAAAGAGTATCTTGACAGGATTCATGGTCTTTCGCTGAATAGTCTTGTCGGCAATATATTCAGAGGTAATCGAGCACCCCTCAGACTCAATTGCCACCTGGTCGTCAGCGGTGAGTGTTATGTCGAAGACAATTTTTTCATGGTCTGAACTCATAACCTTCTCCTCTTCACACTTTTTTTTCATCGTTGTCATTCTCATCAGGATTTGCAGGGAAATCCTCGTTTTCGTAATCTTTGCTGAAGATTTCGACGTCAGGGAGATAATCTTTAAATGAATCACCGTAAATCTCCCAGATCGTGATGAACAGCGCCGCGATGATCGGGCCAATGATGATCCCAAGTATACCGAACATGGAGATGCCGCCCAGGGTGCTGAAAAGAATATAGAGATCATGCATCTCGGTATCCTTGCCAACCAATCTCGGGCGGACAATATTGTCGAGATTACCGGCAATTGCTCCACATCCGACCAGCAGGATGATCACCCCAGAAAAATGTCCGGTCAGGGCCAGGATTACCAGGGCTGGTATCCAGACAATTGCAGTGCCGAAGGCCGGGATTATTGAGGTAACAGCCATTACGGTTCCCCAGAAGACGGGGCCTTTGATACCTGCCAGAAAAAAAGAAAACCCGCAGATGGTGCCCTGCATGATTCCGATTATCAACGTCCCTTTTATTGTTGCCCGGGCAACGGAGGTGAAATGACCGAGTAGCCGTTGCTCGTCCTTGTCCTGCAACGGGAGAAAATACAATATTTTTTTGAGCAGGAGGTCCCCCATGGTGAGGAAATAGAACATCGTGTAGAGCATGATGATTGACCCCAAGATCGCATTCAGGGTTAACATGGTAACCGAAGAGAGGGAGTCGATCAGAAATGAGGTAAGATTGCCGACAGCTTCACCGGCTTTTTCTATGATGAGATCTCGATACGGTAATACCTGCTCGTAATAAGGCAGTTTTTCGAGATATTTGCTCATTATTGTCGGCTCATTGATCAGTCCCTGCACGAAGGGGGTGACAGATTGTCCAACGCTGATTGCCTGGGCGACGACAACACTCACCAGGATACTTAGAGGGCCAAGAAGAAGAAAGATAATTGCCAGAATAATGAGGACTGAGCCGATACGCTGTCTTCCTCCGATTTTCTTGGTGATCCACTTATGGCTGGGACTGGCCATTGCAGACACCAGGCCTGCCATGAAAATTGGCATCAAGAACCGGTGAATCATGGTCAGGAAAACGGCGGATATGATACCCACCAAAAATAGCAGGACGAGCCTGTTGACAGATTCTCGCTTCACACTGACTCCATTAGGTTGATTGCGTCAGAGACACTGAGTCTATAATCAGGCCGTTTCTTCAAATCGATTCATCTCCAGATTTTTTCTTACCTTCCGGTTATCGAAGATACGTCCGTTCATGGCAATATAAACACCTGGTCCGGCTACCTGGACAGCGGCGAGCCCACAACCGATATTAAACAGTGCGTCACTTGTTTTAAACAGGGCGGGTTCCAGGGCTCCGGTCAGGACAATTGTTTTTGTGGTCAAGCCGATCAATGCCTTCCCGGTATCAACCATTGTATCGGTACCGTGGGTGATCAGGATCATATCTTCAGGAGCATTACTGACGGCTGATTTGATTATTTCACGATCGTCATCGGTAATATCAAGGCTGTCTTTTCTCATTAAGGACTCAATCCGATAGTTGATGGCAAGGTTCAGTTCAGACAGGACTGCACCTATGTTGGGAGGCCCAACCTGGTATTCACTTTTGGCGTCAAAGTACACTTTGTCTATAGTACCGCCCGTTGTCAGAATGAGTATTGTTTCCATAAGCGACCCTTGTTCTTGGGGATAAGTGGTGCATGGTGAAGCACCATCAGCAGCTGTCCAGTATGTCAATTAAAAGAATTGTTTATGTCTTTTATCCATGTTTATATAATCCGTTCAAGTGTAAAGTTCACGGTTAAGTTTTGTTGTCAGGCGTCAAAGAGCAGTTCAGGGCAGCCCGACAGGGTGTCGCGAATAATACGTAAGAATCAGGTGGCGTTGATATGAACATTGTTGTTACTTCACGTTGCTGGAATAAAGGGATCGGTTGAGAAAAGGCGAAGTAACTGGGTGGGAACAGCGCCTGGCTGCTGAAGAAAATTAAAGTGTAGGATCTATCGTGACTGGTACGAACAGACAGCCCACAATTCTCGTCGTAGATGACGAACAGGTTCATCGTTATATGCTCTGCACAATGCTGAAAGAGTGGGGGTGGCGATGTGTGGAGGCAGATGATGGTGATACTGCGGTCAAGGCGGTGGAACGTCACTCCTATGATGCTGTTCTCATGGACGTCAGGATGGCACGAATGAGCGGGCGTGAGGCTTTTGACTCTATTCACCGGAAATTCCCGGCCTTGCCGGTCGTCATTATGACAGCGTATTCTTCTGTAGATGATGCGGTGGAGATCATTAAGCAGGGGGCACACGATTACCTCACCAAACCGCTCGATTTCGATCGACTTCGCCTGACCCTGGAGCGAGCCCTCGACCATCACCAGGTGCAAGAGCAAAAACAGCAGATCAAACCTGAACAGAACGCTCTTAAAACCTCAATCATTGGCAATTCATCTGCAATGAGCGAGCTACTGGAGATGATAAGCTATGTTGCACCAACCGAAGCTACTGTCCTGGTAACTGGTGAATCCGGTACCGGCAAGGAACTCGTGGCCGAGGCGCTGCATCATAACAGTGAGCGGAGCGGTGGACCTTTCATCAAGGTTAACTGTGCTGCGCTGGCGGAAAGTCTGCTTGAGTCAGAGTTGTTTGGTCATGAAAAAGGAGCGTTTACCGGGGCGGACCGACGCCGGGATGGCAAGTTCGTCCAGGCCGATGGCGGAACCCTGTTCCTCGACGAAATAGGTGAAACGACTCCAGCCATGCAGGTCAAACTGTTACGGGTTCTGCAGGAAGGTGAGCTGCAGCGGGTAGGCGGAGAGGAAACAGTTGCCGTTGATGTTCGTATTATCGCGGCAACAAACAGAGATCTTGAAGCGGAGGTGCAGGCAGGTTCGTTTCGTGAAGATCTTTATTATAGACTCAATGTTGTGACGCTCATTGTTCCACCATTGCGGGAACGAGGCAATGATGTCGATCTCCTGGTAGACCACTTTGTGAGAGTATTTGCCGAGAAAAACCGCCGTCGGGTGGATGTGGTAACGCCTTCCTGTATGAAACTGCTGCACGCCTATCCCTGGCCGGGAAATGTTCGTGAACTGGAAAATGCCATTGAGCGGGGAATCATCCTGATGAGAGGTGAGCAACTCACGGAGAAGAGTCTGCCGCTTTCCGTCCAGAAACATGGAACGGATCCGCAAGAAAATAGATCTGAAAAGCCAGCCTCTCTCCAGGACGCAGAAAGGGCACTCATTGTCCAGACCTTGAAAGAAACCAGGGGGAACAAGAGTGAGGCGGCCAGAAGACTGGGCATTACAAGAAAAACCCTGCAGAATAAGCTGAACAAGTATGGCGTAGGGAATGAGCCGCCAGGTACATTTCCTGACAGGACTACCTGAGCTTCTCCATGATAAAAACCAGGCTGCTGGTACCTCACCGATAGTCATCTTTGCTCTGCTGCAGCCAACTCGCAGCCGATCTCTTTTCTTTGCTTGGATGATCTTGAAAAGGCATTTCCCAAACACCAAGTTTTTCTCGTGTATCTGATAAATTAGCTCATATTTCTAATTTTGCCCCACCAGCTTGACAATAAAAAACGGGCTACTTATTGTTCGCACAAGTTTATGATATGCGTTGGTGATGACCAACCTGGTACAGAGTTTAAAATCAGGATTTATTTTGGAGGTCTGGGTGAGCACAGATAAAATTGAAAAAGAACTCGAGGAAGAGATCGAGGCTGCTGAGGAGATCCTTGAAGAAGGTCTTGAACTGGAAGACCAAGAGAAATCCTTGGAGGAGCAGTTGCAGGCTGCACTGGATGAGTCGGCAGAGTTGCAAGACCAGGTATTGCGAGTAGCTGCTGAGTTTGAAAATTACAAGAAACGTATGGAACGGGAACGCTCCTCCATGCTTAAATACGCCGGGGAGAATATCTTTCGTGAGCTCCTTCCGGTCGTCGACAACCTCGAACGAGCGATAGACCTGGGAGTTGTCGATGGGGCCGATAGTGAGAAGAACCTTGCCGCTCTGGTGGAGGGGGTGCAGTTGACCTTGAAGAGCCTGGTGGGATCCCTGGAAAAGTTCGAGGTAAAGCCTATCCAGAGCATTGGCGAACCCTTTGACCCGAACATCCAGGAAGCTCTAACAATGGAAGCGAGTGATGCCGTTCCTGCCAATCATGTGATCAGTGAATTTGAGAAAGGTTACCACTACAAGGACCGGCTGTTGCGGGCTGCGCGGGTGATCGTTTCCTCCGGCAAGGAATAGTTAGTCAAGCGATGTCAAAATGAGGCGATTTGCTTGACAAATACACATAAATGACAAGTTTAACAGGTGTCGCTGCCGCAGGGCAGCACCCTAATTTTTTGGATGGAATTCGGAAACTATTACATTTATCCGGTTAATTGATATAAGGAGAACAAACGATGGGTAAAATTATTGGAATTGACCTTGGTACCACCAACTCGTGTGTGGCGGTCATGGAAGGTGGCGATCCTAAGGTAATCGCCAATTCAGAAGGGAACAGGACGACGCCGTCTGTGGTGGCATTCACCGATAATGATGAGCGGCTCGTTGGTCAGGTTGCCAAGCGTCAGGCGGTAACCAATCCAACCAATACCCTGTACGCGGTCAAGCGGTTGATCGGTCGTAAATTTGAAGATGCCGAGGTGAAAAAGTCTATCAACGTCAGTCCTTTTGAGATCGTTGAAGGGACGAACGGCAGTGTTTCCGTCAAAGTTGATGGCAAAGTGTATAGGCCTGCGGAAATTTCTGCGATGGTGCTTGGCAAAATGAAGCAAACCGCCGAAGAATACCTGGGCGAGGAAGTCACTGACGCTGTAATTACAGTTCCTGCCTATTTTAATGATTCCCAGCGTCAGGCAACCAAGGACGCCGGAAAGATTGCCGGACTCAACGTTCAGCGAATCATCAACGAGCCAACTGCTGCCTCGCTTGCCTACGGACTCGACAAGAAGAACGAAGAAAAAATTGCCGTATTCGATCTTGGCGGCGGTACCTTTGATGTCTCTATCCTCGAGATAGGAGATGGCGTTTTTGAGGTCAAATCAACCAACGGGGACACCTTCCTTGGCGGTGAAGATTTTGACATGCGTATCGTCACCTGGCTTGCTGATGAATTCAAGCGAGACCAGGGTATAGACCTGCGCGGTGACAAAATGGCCCTGCAGCGCCTGAAAGAAGAGGCAGAAAAAGCGAAAATGGAGCTTTCGACCACCGTTGAAACAGATATTAATCTGCCATTCATTACTGCTGACGCTTCAGGACCCAAACATCTGAACATCAAGCTGAGCAGGTCAAAATATGAAACCCTGGTCGAAGACCTGGTTGACCGAACCATCGGTCCGTGTAAGACTGCCCTGAAAGATGCAGGTCTGCAGCCTTCAGACATCGATGAAATCATCCTTGTCGGAGGTATGACCAGGATGCCGAAAGTCCAGGAGAAGGTACAGGAAATATTTGGTAAGGCTCCAAACAAGGGCGTTAACCCGGATGAAGTAGTGGCGATCGGTGCTGCAATCCAGGGCGGCGTGCTCCAGGGAGACGTCAAAGATGTTCTGCTGCTCGATGTGACTCCGCTCTCTCTTGGTATCGAAACGCTCGGCAGTGTCACAACCAAGCTTGATCGAGAAAAACACCACTGTTCCCACCAAGAAAAGCCAGGTCTTTTCAACCGCTGCCGATAACCAGCCTGCCGTTTCAATACACGTGCTCCAGGGAGAGCGAGAGATGGCCCAGGACAATAAGACCATCGGCCGGTTTGAACTGACAGACATTCCGCCCGCTCCTCGCGGAGTGCCGCAGATCGAGGTAACCTTTGATCTTGATGCCAATGGTATTCTTAATGTTTCAGCAAAAGATCTTGGAACACAGAAAGAGCAGTCCATCCGCATTACCGCTTCTTCCGGTCTGACTGAAGAAGAGATCGAGAGAATGAAGAAGGATGCTGAAATACACGCGGAAGAAGACAAAAAACGCAAAGAGCTGGTGGAGACCAGGAACCAGGCTGATGCACTCGTTCATGCGACCGAAAAAAGTCTGAAGGATCTTGGTGACAAGGTAGATGAGGAAACCAAATCCAACGTAGAGAAAGAGATTGAAAATGTCAAGAAGGCGCTGGAAAGTGACGATGTCGACACAATCAAGACGGCGACTGAAGCACTGACAGCCGCCTCACACAAGCTAGCCGAGTTGATGTACGCTCAGGCTGCAAAAGAGAACCCTGATGCCGGATCGTCTTCTGGCGATGGTGATGAACCACCCAAAAAGGATGGTAAAGATGACGATGATGTTGTCGATGCCGACTTTGAAGAAGTAAAATAAGAGAAAAGAAACATATCGGGCTTCTGCCCGATCACTGCGAAGGGAGTGGGAATTTGTTTTCCCTCTCCCTTTTTTTTTGATTTTACGGTATGGTGAGCCCCGCTTACACCAGTCAAAGATACATTACTATTAATTGATATTAGAGAGAAAGAAGATACGGTATGAAAATTCTATCAGGAATCCAACCCTCGGGAAAACTGCACATAGGGAACTATTTCGGCATGATGAAAACCATGATCTCGCACATGGAAAACTCCGAACTCTATGTCTTCATCGTGGATCTGCACGCCCTTACCTCGGTTCATGATCGTGACCGGCTGAGGCTTGGAACACTTGAGGCGGCGGCTGATTTTCTGGCATTGGGGCTTGATCCTGAGAAATGTATTTTTTGGGTGCAGTCAGATGTTCCCGAGGTCTGCGAGTTGACCTGGGTATTGTCAACGATTGCTCCGATGGGGCTGATCGAGCGGTGCCATTCCTACAAGGACAAGGTTGCCAAAGGGATCACTGCAAGCCATGGTCTTTTTTCATATCCGGTACTCATGGCTGCTGATATTCTTCTCTACCAGGCTGAGCAGGTTCCGGTTGGCAAAGACCAGAAACAGCACCTGGAAGTCGCCCGTGATCTGGCCCAGAAATTTAACAATGAATTCGGTGAAACCTTTGTTGTGCCGGAGCCGGCGATCAGCGAGAAAACCGCGATTGTTCCCGGTCTCGATGGTCAGAAGATGTCAAAATCCTATGATAATACCATTCCGATCTTTCTCGATGGTAAACAGTTGAAAAAACGGGTAATGGCAATTCAAACAGACGCGACACCGGTGGAAGAGCCGAAAGACCCGGACAGTTGCAATCTCTACCAGATCCTCAAGCTTTTTGCCGCCCCCGAACGACTGCAGGAGATTCATACCCTATATGTTGATGGCGGGGCCGCCTACGGTTATATAAAACTGGAGCTGTTTGAGCTGATCAATGACTATTTCATCGAGGCCCGCACCAAGAAGGCAGAGTATCTCTCAGACCCTGAAGAATTAAGAAATATTCTGGCACGAGGTGCTGACAAAGCCCGGGAAAAGGCAACCGTGACCCTTGATCTGGTCCGTGATCGGGTTGGAATAAAATATTAGATAAGAAAAAACTGCTATCGGCTCAACCGCCAAACCCGCAGCTATTGTTCGCTGTGCTCTACCTTGAAGTAGTTAAAGGTCGATTCATCGGAGAGCGCGGTGGTTATTCCTTCAGAGTTCTTGTCAATCTGAACGACCCCTTCGAGCAGCAAATGGTCAATTCGTTCACTGATTGACACCTCGTCTTCTTCGGAGGTGAAATTGGAAATAAAGGCGAAGGTGCCGCTTTTCCAGTTGAGAACCGAAAAGAATGCATCCCTGGCCTGTTCCTTGAGTGAATGGTGGAGCAGATCTGACTGCAAAAAACCCTTCTTGAGCAGGATTTCCCCGAGTCGTTTTTTGTTGTTCTCGTTTATATGGATGGTCAGACACTCGTTAAGCTGTTCTTCGGTGATCAGTTCAGAATCGAGGAGTCTCTGGCCAAGCTGTTTCTGATTGGTATGCAGAGAGCCCCAGGTAAGCTGCCCCTTGACGAAGTGGAAGGTGGCTTTGTCCGGTGGGTTTAGAAGAATGAGTTTTCCTGTCAGGCTGGTAAAATAAAGGAGCTGGAATACTCCTTCAATTGTGACAATGTCGATTGCTCCCTGAAAGTCAACCGTTTTACGTTTTTCATTCTTCTGTGTCATACTCGTATCGGCAGCCACTTGCTTGGAATTATAGCCAAAAGTGTTCGTTATTTTCTGATATATACGTTTAAATGTCATGTCTGATTCCCTTTACCGTTATATTATTCTATTGCAGGGAGAAAAAAAGAGCAAATGATATGAATAATAAAATGATATGCGTTGAATGTAATTGAATTTATTAAATAATCAGATGCTGACACGAGGCATGAAGAGGGCTCAAACAAGAGGATCAAACGATGAAAGAATAACCTTCAGGCTCTGGAAGAGGGATAAACGTATAAAGGCCGGGTAAGTCCCCGGCCTTTATACGTTTATCTAGTATCAGAAAAGACAGTGAATTTAGAAGTCGACAAGTTCCACATCAAAGACCATGGTTGCATTCGGTGGAATCGGACCTCTGCCCGACGGACCATATCCCAGGCTAGGTGGAATAATGAGAATACGTTTTTCGCCCTTGGTCATCGACAGAAAGGCTTCGTCCCATCCTTTGATTACCCTGCCGGCCCCGACCGGGAAGCTGATCGGTTCACCCCGATCGTAGGAGCTATCGAACTTTTTCCCATTGAGGAGCTTTCCGGTATAATGTGCTTTGACGGTTGCCCCTTTTGCTGGGCTCTCTCCACCGTTACCTTCTTCAACGACAATATACTTCAATCCCGATGGGGTGGTGATGGCATCAGGGTATTGCTTATCAATGGCGGACTGCTGTTCCTCCATTGCCGCCAGCTCTTTTTCACGCTTTCTTCCATCCATGCTGGCGATTAGCTCGTCAAATGACGCCTGATCGGCAGTAAAAGCTTCTGCCTTTTTACCGACCCGTATGATCTCGACAGATTTCAAGGTATCACCCTGTTTAATTGCATCGACCACTTCCTGTCCGGAAACAACGTGACCGAAAACCGTGTGCTTTCCGTCCAGCCAAGGTGTCGGGACATGCGTTATGAAAAACTGGCTGCCGTTAGTTCCCGGTCCGGCATTAGCCATTGACAGGATGCCAGGCTGGTCATGTACCAGTGTTGGGTCGATTTCATCTGGAAAGGTGTAACCGGGACCTCCTGTTCCTGTGCCGAGCGGGCAACCACCCTGGATCATGAAATCTGGGATGACCCGATGAAAGGTCAAACCATCGTAAAATTTAGTACCCTGGGCAGCCCCCCCTCCGAGTTCTTTGGTCCCCTCGGCGAGGCCTACGAAGTTGGTAACGGTGAGTGGTGTATTCTCATATTCCAGTTCACAGACAATTATACCTTTATCGGTGTTGAATTGAGCATATAGTCCATCTTTGAGTTTTGCTTCTGACATTGTGGTTTCTCCAATGAGTAAAATACAGAGGGTAATAATCCCCAATATTCGCGTTGTCCTGGTCATTCTTCCTCCTGTTGATACGTGTGGTTTTCAGGAACTGATTGACTACTAGATAGAAGAGTGGTTGTCAAGTCCCAGACTAAAGATTGGGTTTTTCCAGGATAGCTGTTGACGACGAATGTTTGACAGAGTTAATTGTTGATTCCGTTTAATGGTAATTTTGTATCAATTGATTATACAAACTGGAGATTACCTTGTTTGTTCTCTATCAGGTTCTTGTGGGACTGATATTTTTTGTCTGTTTCCCTCTCCTGCTACTCTTTGTCCTTATCACCGGGAAGCATCGGTCAGGACTGGCTGAGCGCCTCGGATTCGTGTCTTTACAAAAGGATAAAAAACAGGGAACCCGCAGGATATGGATTCATGCTGCATCAATCGGTGAAGTTAATGCCGCCAGAATGATCATAAAACATCTTGTCGACCGTGTTCCTGGTCTCTGTTTTGTGGTAACGACGATGACCCTTCACGGACGTGAGTACGGACGTAAGAAACTGGGGGACGATATCCCTTGTTTTCTTGCTCCGCTTGATATTCCGCTTGTTGTTGATAGATTTTTACACGTTTTTCATCCGGATGTATATGTCTGTCTGGAAACTGAATTGTGGCCCCTTGCGATTGGCAAAACAAAACGATTTGGTGCACTCATGGTGCTCTTAAATGGCCGGATCTCAGACAAATCGATCGACAGGTATCAGCGATTCCGCTTCCTGTTCAAATCTGTACTCAGGAATTTTGATGAAATAGGTGTTATCGGCAGGGTTGATTTTGAAAGATTTTTACTCGTCGGGGCAAAACCGGAGGTGGTGACGATTACCGGTAATATAAAATCTGATGCCATACTCCCCGACGATCACCTGGCAATTAGGGGCAGGTATCGTGACCTGCTCCAGATTGATGACAAGACTGATGTTTTTATCGCCGGCTCCACTCATGATCCGGAAGAGGCGCTGCTGCTGCCGGTGTATGAACGGATAACAAAGAGACATGACCAGCTCTGGTGTATCGCACCGCGCCATATTGACCGGCTGGAACAGCTCGAAACCAAGCTGCTTGGCAGCGGTATCGATTATGATCTGTTCAGTCATTGTAGAAACGGCAGCACGCGACGATCTTCACTTGTTTTGATTGATACCTTCGGAGACCTCGCAGAGCTCTATTCCATTGGAACCTTTGTGTTTGTTGGTGGAAGCTTCACCAATTATGGGGGGCATAACCTTGCCGAGGCGGCAGTGTGGGGTAACATCTTGTTTTTTGGCCCCAATACCCATGATTTCCAGGATGGGGCCGATATCCTGCTGCAGAAAGGCGGTGGCATATGTGTCCAATCGCCTGAGGAGCTTGAGGTTCACCTTGAAACTTTTTCTGGCAACCGGTCACTGCTCCAGGAGGTTTCTGCAAGGGCAGCCAGTTGTGTACAAAAACAGGACCATGCCGGTGCCCTTCAGGCCGAACTCGTGGTCCGTCATCTTTAACATCCCGGTTCTTTTCTGCTGAATTGTCCTGCTCTTTTTCGATTTTGCCCGGAAAGTGCTTATTTATTAGTAAATTTGACTATTTTTCCCGGTTGATTCAACACCTAAAAGAGAGTGAGAAGGTACGACGCTATGAAGTTAATTTCCTGGAACGTGAACGGCTTGAGAGCAGTGTTTAAAAAAGATTTCAGACAGGTCGTCGAGGCGATGAGCCCCGATGTTCTGCTCCTGCAGGAGACAAAACTGCAGGCTCACCAGCGTGCTGATGAAATGATTGCTTTCGGGAATTATCAATCACACTGGTCTTACTCACTTGAAAAAAAAGGCTATAGCGGTGTTGCTGCCTATACGCAACCTGTTCCACGACATGTCGGTGAGGGGTTTGGTGTTGACAGATTTGATTTGGAAGGGCGCGTGCTTGAACTGGACTATGGCGATTTTGTTTTATTTAATGTGTACTTTCCCAACGGCCAGCGGGATGAAGAGCGACTGCAGTACAAACTTGATTTCTACGATGATTTCTTCAACTACACTGATCGACTAAAAGACCAGGGCCGGAGTCTTATAATAACAGGTGATTTTAATACAGCTCACAACGAAATCGACCTGAAAAATCCGCAATCAAATAAAGATCGATCAGGGTTCCTGCGAATAGAGCGTGATGTCCTCGATGACATCGTTGCCCGCGGGTATGTCGATACCTTCAGGTATTTCTATCCTGAGACAGTCAAGTACTCGTGGTGGAGCTATCGGTTTAATGCACGTAAAAACAACGCGGGCTGGCGCATAGACTATTTTTTCGTGACGCGTGATCTTATCGAGGACAAGAGAGTAAAAGACGCCTTTATCCTCAATGAGGTTTTTGGTTCAGATCATTGTCCGGTCGGAATCGAGCTGGATTTTGACACCTGAGCTGAATATCTCATCTCAAACAGACAACCGTTTCAGCCACGATCTGGCCTCTTATTCTGAACAGGTTGAAGGGACTGAATGTGCGTGTTGACCTCTGAGCCACTTGCAAAACGCCCTTTTCGCTCAATCTCTACGTTATGCTTAAATTTTTATCCTCGGAATATCAACGATGCCTGCGGTAAAATTTTTTCACATGCCTTGACGTTGAACGAAAATCATCATTTTGCAAAAGGCTCCTCTCTTAATCATTTTTTATCAACTGAAGCGTTTGATAGATTTTTTTTCGTCTGCGGGCAAGTGCGTCGTAAAAGGTTTTCTGTTGGTTATCTGGCGTGAAAATGGTTCCTGAACCTGTTGGCTGTACAGCGCGAAAGGCATCATCATAGCCGGGATACAGACCACAGCAGACGGCAGCAGATATCCAGGCGCCGAGGGAAGTGGACTCCATGTTCGAGTAGAGGACAACCTCCGAGCCATACACATCAGCCTGGAGTTGATTATACAGAGCGAATTTGGTCATACCTCCGGAGATACAGATTTTGGAGACGTGACCCAGTTTTGCTCGAAACAGCGAGACGTTTTCTGCCATCTCCATGACAATCGACTCAAGGACCGACCGGGCCATATCCGCACGGGTGGTAGACAGGGTCATATTGTAGAAGACGCCGGTATCAGCAGGGTTCCAATAGGGAGCACCGCTTCCCTCGAAGTGGGGCAGGAGCAGTACGCCGTTTGCCCCGGGTGGACTGGAAAGTACTTCTTGATTGATCGTTTCTATATCCGCCGTCCCGGACTGTGACGAATAGAACTGCTCGAGAAACCAGCGGTATACCGCACCGGTGGTGAGAAGTCCCGCCTCAAGGTTATAGGTCCCCGGAATTGCCCCGACCTTACAGAGAAACCGCCTTTTTTCATCAATGACCGGGCTGTTGGTGTGGGCTATCAGGTATGAGCCTGTACCGGTGGTGCACTTGAGCTTGCCTGTACTGGTGATTCCGAGTCCGAGTGCAGCACATTGCTGGTCTCCACCCGCAGAGATGACCGGTGTCCCTTTGGCAACTCCCGTGAGTTTTTTGATTTCGGAGTTGGTATGACCGCAGATGGTACCTGGCGGAATAAGCGCACAGAGGTGATTCTGGTCAACTTCGAAGAGGGTCAGGAGTTCTTGGTCCCATTCGCGACGCTTGAGGTTAAGAAGATTGGTATTTGAGGCCAGCGAGTGGTCAGTGACAAATTCGCCGGTCAACGTGTGAATCGCCAGGTCCTGAATACCCAGAAGTTTTGCTGTTTTATTAATTATCTCCGGCCTGTTACGCCTGAACCAGGTCATCTTGACGGCCGACAGTACCGGCGAGATTCGTAGGCCGGTCAAGCTGTACACCCGGTCTTCGTGTTCCTGCAGTTCCTGGCATATGGGCAAGGTGCGCTTATCGTGCCACATGATAAATGGGGCAAGTGCTTCTCCTTTCCTATTTACCGGTACAACAGAAGAGCGTTGGGAGGTCACACTGATGCTGCCAATCTGATAATTGTTTGAGAGGCTGTGATCGCAGGACTCTTTGAGCATGGAGAGCAGATTTGCAACAAGAGCTGAAGCATCAAGCTCAACCGATTTATCGGACTTGTATTCGGGGATGGTGGTTCTGCTGCAGGTGTTTAAAACAGTGCCTTCCTCGTCATACTGGATGGCCCGCATGGAGGTGGAGCCGATATCGATTGTCAGGATGGAATTCACGTCTGTTTGTAGCTGTTGCCTGGTTCAGTTAGTAAGGTCTGAGGTGAAAATCTTCTTGTCGGACTGTCTCCTGGTTTATTGCTGCCCATAGTAGGCATCTTTACCGTGTTTACGGAGATAATGCTTGTCGAGCAGTTCCTGGGAAATTCCGCCTAAGCTGGGGGAAAGTGCCAGAGACGCACTGGCCATGGCAGCGATCTCTTCCAGCACGGCAGTATTATGCACCGCATCCATTGCATCTTTTCCCCATGAAAAAGGACCATGACCGTTGACCAGTACCCCCGGTACGGCTTTCGGGTCAATGGCTCGCCCATGAAAAGTCTCGGTGATCACCTTGCCGGTCTCATATTCATAGGCGCCCTGGATCTCTGCGCTGGTGAGTGGGCGGGTACATGGAATCGGCCCATAGAAATAGTCGGCATGGGTCGTGCCAAAAGCTGGCAGATCTCTGCCGGCCTGGGCCCAGGCAGTGGCCATCCTGGAGTGGGTATGGACGACCCCACCACAGTCTGGAAACGTTTTATAGATTTCAAGGTGAGTTGCCAGGTCTGAGCTTGGGTTATAATCACCGCTGATTTTGTTGCCCTCCAGATCAACCACTACCAGATCTTCGGTAACCATTGTATCATAGGCGACCCCGCTCGGTTTGATAATCACTTCACCCCTGCGACGATCTATACCACTGACATTTCCCCAGGTGAAAATGACCAGTCCCCACTCGCTCAACAGCAGGTTGGCCTTGAACACTTCTCTTCTCATCTCATCATTCATCAATAAAACCTCCTTCGCGCATGCGCTCAAACAGCCAGTCCCTGGCTTCCCGAATGGTCTGTTTCGGGTCATCTGCCCGCTCCGTCCACATCTCGATAAGCAAAGGGCCACAATAGTTGAGCTCTTTGAGTTTTCTAAAAACCAGCGGAAAATCAACGCATCCGTCTCCAAAGGGAACTTCCTTGAAGGTACCCTCATGCTCTGGTGTGACGGCTCTGGTATCTTTGAGGTGCATGGCGACGATCTGTCTTCCCCCCAGGGTGAGTTCATCGGCCACATCGTTACCCCAGGCACTCAGGTTACCGACATCGGGATAAACGGTGAACCAGGGTGATTGGAGGATCTGCTTTATATTCATGAATTTCAGGATAGAGTTCATGAACGGGTGGTCCATGATTTCCATGGCCAGCATCACCTGTTCCCGGGCGGCCATCTCCAGGCATTTCTGCATGTTCTCAAGGTAGTATTGACGTGTGTCAACGCCGCCTTCTTCATAGTAAACGTCATAACCGGCAAGCTGGATGGTACGGATGGAGGTATCTGCAGCCAGTCGGATCGCCTTTTCCATGATTTCCAGAGCTTTATTGCGAACCTGAAGATCACGACTTCCCAGGGGAAAGCGGCGGTGACCGCTCAAACACATGGTTGGTACGGTAAGCCGGCTGTCCAATACCGCCCGGGTAAAATCCTTTCGTTCCTGAAGGCTCCAGTCAAGTCTGGCTAACCGTTCGTCAGTCTCATCCACTGACATTTCCACGAATTGAAAACCGAGTTCTTCGGCGGTTGCCAATTTTTCAATCCAGCCGGAGCCGTAAGGCAACGCCTTTTCATAGATGCCTAATTTGATATCCTCTGCCTTCATATCGTCTACCAGTGTTGATCGATGGCTGCCTTGAAGTCACGGGCTGCCTGGGCAGGATCGTCTGCACCATACAAGCCGCGCCCGGCTATAAAACATTTGGCGGGTATTCCCTTGAAAATTCCAAGATCAGGGGCAAAAAGCCCTCCGGTTATCGAAACTTCAAAACCCATATCCGAGAGTCTTCTTATTTTTGCCAGATCTTCTTCACCCCACTGCTGACCGGCAAGGGCAGCGTCCCGGCCCCGGTGATAAATCGCCTGGGTGAGACCAATCTCACGCCATTTTTCTGCCTGCTCGAAGGTCCAGTCGCCATAGAGTTCTATCTGTACATCACCATTATACTTCCTGGCAACCTCGAGGGCTGCTTCCATCGTTGCATAAGGGGCACAGCAGATAGCAGTCATCCAGGTGGCGCCCTGTGAAAAAACAATTTCTGCAACAGTCCCCCCGGCGTCTGCGGCTTTCAGATCTGCGACGATGATCTTGTCCGGGTACAAGGCACGCAGGATGCCAACGGCACGGGCGCCTTCTGCGTAGCAAAGGATCGTACCCACTTCAAGGACGTCGACCTCAGACGCCAGAGAACGTGTCGCTTCCAGGGCTGAAGGAATAGTGAGGTTGTCCAGGGCTACCTGGAGTAGTGGCTTACTCATGCGAGATCCCTCCTGGTAAATTATAATAATGATTTGAACGGTAGATCCGGTTCGATCGCAAAGGCATCGTCAAACCCTCTTGGGTAATGATATTCCAGCTTGTCCTGATCTTCGGGGAAGGTGAATTTGCCGCCGACCTGCCAGATGAATGGTTTAAAAGAATATTGCAGCCTGTCCTTGCGCAGCTGCCAGAGTATTTTGATCTCCATTGGATCTGCCTGAAAATTGGTCCAGATATCGTGATGTATAGGAATCACAACTTTGCAGCGGAGGCTCTCGGCCATTCTGAGAATATCTATGGAGGTCATCTTGTCTGTCATGCCCCGTGGGTTTTCACCAAAGGAGCCGAAGGCGACGTCAATCTTATGATCGTTCCCATGCTTGGCATAATAATTTGAGTAGTGGGAGTCGCCGCTGTGATAGATGTTACCGCCCGGACTCTTGATCAGGTAGTTAACGGCCAGCAGGTCCATTTCCTGTACCATTTTTCCCTTAAGAATCGTACCCTGGGGAGCGGTGACAAGTTCGGTGCGGTCAAAAGAGTCGAGGGCTACAATTTCGGTGTCACCAACCTTTACGACATCTCCTGGTTTGACGACAATGCAGCGATCCTCAGGTACTCCCCATCCAACCCAGAGATCAACGCAGGCTTTAGGACCAATGAAAGGGACATCGGGAGCACAGTTCTGGAGCACTGCAGCGGCGACGTTCTCATCGATATGGTCACCGTGATGATGGGTCGAGAGTATGGCATCGACCTTTTTGATCGCAAACGGGTCGAGGACGCAGGGAACATTTCGAAGATTGGGTTGAAGTTTTTTGCAGCCGATCATACGCTGGTGCTGGTGCTGATCCTTCATCCACTTGTTCTGTTTTGTTTTTTTACCATGTTTCGTCCAGTAGTCGATACAGAGGTTGGTACCCCCTTCAGATTTGATCCAGATACCGGTGCAGCCGAGCCACCACATGGCAACGGAGCCGGGGGAAACCTGTTCTTCATCTATTTCTTCATTGAGCCATGTACCCCACTCGGGGAAGTTTTTTAAAATCCATGATTCTCTCGTGATTTCATTGACTTTACTCATATTTTCCTCCTTGGGATCGATCCCCTGGCGGGCAGAAGGTGATGGTGGAGATCGATATATCGATAGAAATTTACGATTTGATTTGTTAACTCGTGCGTGATATGATATCACATATACCGAAAATTACAAGTGCTGGATGCAATGCTGTTATGGCTTTTTTTTCTGAATGTACCTTGGAGCAGAGAGCGACCGAACACCTAAAAATTTTCATCTACTGCTTGCCAAGTGTGGTGTTTCTCAATATTATAGTTCCTGAACGATTTAGCTGATATCACATATAACAATCTTGAGCAAAATATGGCCATTGAGAAAATTACCAACGTCACCCTGAGGCAGAAGGTCTATGACCAGTTGCGTCGTAGAATTCTCGACGCAGAACTGTTTCCTGGAGAGGTAATCAGTCTTCGAGGTTTGGCTGAGCAATTCGGCGTAAGCCTTCTGCCTGTGCGGGAGGCAGTCTGGCAGCTTGAGTCGGAGCGGGTATTGGTCGTCGAGAGCAACAAGAAAATCAGGGTGAACCACCTGACAAGGAAAGAGTTTCAAGAGGTCCTCAATCTGCGCTTGTTGCTCGAGGTTGAAGCAGTCGATAAAGCCTGCTCTCTCCGACCGCCATCAGCGGTTCAAAAGGTGGAGAAAATTCTTGTGGCTATGGAAAAAAACATCGAAGTCAATCACAAAGCCTACATCAAGAAAAACGATCAGTTTCACCAGACAATCTATTCATATGCCGGCTCTTCATTGCTGCTGGAGTTGATCCAGCGACTCCTGGCTCGCGTCAATCCTTACATTTATCTCTATGCCATTGACAGGCAGGATCTCTCCACTCCATCGAGCTGTCACAGAGAAATGTTTGAAGGTTTCGCTGCGGGAAACAGCAGGAAGGCTGTTGAAGCTTTAAGGCGTGATCTCAACCACGCAGCCACCTACATCATTCCCAACCTGGAAAAATAAACCTGACCTCACTGATCTGTCACCAGAATCATTTCGGTGAGCTACTGGTGACAGGGCAATTACTCAAAACTCCATCTATTGTGGCAGATAACCATCTCCTCCGGCTTCCGATTCCTGTCGCTCTGCTCGGCCACAACATGTTTTTCACTCAGTCCATCAAATGGACCAGGATAGGCAACAGCTATAAGGGTGATAACGGTAAAATCCTTAGGGATGTCGAATGACTCCTTGACAACAAGTGGATCAAAACCCGCCATAGGGTGAGCGTACAGCCCTTCTTTGATTGCCTGGAGCAGCAGGTTTTCTACGGCAAGGCCGCAGCCGAAAAAGGCATACTCCCGATTGTCGCTGAGCACTGCATCAAAAGATGTCTTCGTTGCGACGACAACAAGCAGTGGTGCTTTTTTCGCCCAGTAGTTGCCGCCCGTCAAAGATTCATGGAGTTTTTTAAGCGCTTCCTGTCCGGTCACCGTCATCAAACGCCAGGGCTGACTGTTGAAGCAGCTTGGGGCGTATGTTGCGGCTGTCATCAGACGTTTAATCACATCGTCTGGCAGCTCTTTTTCACTGAGGGCTCTATTTGCTCTTCTCTCTTCAATTTCAGCGAGTAAACCTGACATATATTCTCCTTTTTTTTATGGTTGTTTCAGTGCGACTATCTCATTTCAGGTTGCAGCCAATCTCTCGTGACTGAATTGCCCTGTAGTTAAACTGGAAAAAGAACAAGCCGGTCGAACATGCGAGAACAATAACTGTAAATCCCATCTGCATATCGGTCAAGCCGGCGATATGGGTGGTCAACCAGCAAATTGAAATAGAGCCGAAACCAGATACCGTCGACAGTAAACCCAGGGCGGACCCCGCTACCTGCGGATAGTAGATACCAGAGAGGGCAAGGGATGTCGGGTATATGCCGGAGATCGTCAGACCACTCATGACAATTGCCAAAAAGCAGATCCAGCCTGTGCCGCTCCAGGCGACAAGAAGGCATATCACTTGCATCCACATCAGCGTGAGAATTACCGTTGAATGGTTGATATTTCGCAGTAATCTGCTGCATAACAACCGACCGATTATCATTGCAACCGAATAGAGGGAGAGAGCAATTCCGGCAAGAGACAGAGAATATGCCTTTGTTTCAATGAGAAAGGTAACACCGAGCAGCAGTAGTGCAACCTGGCTTCCGGTAGTTAGACAGTTGACACCCATAATCACCAGGAATTGCCGATCATGTAACAGTTTAGATAGGTGGCTGTTGATGACTTTCCTGTTCACATATTCCGGGGTTTGTCCACCTGAAAGATAAAGGGTGAGAGCAAGTAATAATAAGATAGTTCCCGCCAACCGATAGCCGACCAGCCAGTTCCTCTCCTGGGCGATGAGCAGGTTCATCATGAGGGGCCCGAGAAGAGAACCGAGCCCGAAAAAAACGTGATGGATGTTGAGTATTGATCCCTTTCGGACCGGGTAGATTTTGATAAGCAGGCTGTTTGAGCCGCTGAGAATACAGCCAAGCCCGGCACCCATCATAAAAAATATCATGATGTTAAAGCCAAACAGTGGGGTGGTACAGAAAAGAAAGGAAGAGAGTGCCAGCAGCAGGCAACCGGACATGAGAATCCGTTCACATCGAAATCTGTCTGAAAGGATACCGGCGACCAAGGAAAACAGAGTAAAACCAACCTGCATCAGTGTTATGAGGTTGCCTGCCTGGTCGATGGTGATACCCAGATGTGTTCTAATAAGGGGGAGACTCGTACCGACAAAGGTAAAGGTCAGACCATTGAAGGCAAGGGATAAGAAGGCCGCAATCGTGACAACTGACCGGTTATATAGCATATTCGGAATCCGGACAGCTCATCGGGGTCCAACGGTCAGGTACGGTGACAGGGCGCTGCTGGAACAGTTCCGGTACAATTGCTCTATCAACCTTTTACTGCGCCGGCTGTCATTCCGGTGATAATCTGTTTTGAGGCAACAAAGGTGAAGATAATTGGGGGAATGGCGATCAGCATACCCATGGCCATTATTTGTCCCCAGTCGATATTATGTTCGGTCAGGAAAAGCGAGATATTGACCGGAGTGGTTCTCGTGGCTCGATTGGTCAGAACAAGGGCAAGGATAAATTCGTTCCAGGCAATACGGAAGGTGAAAATGGCAGCAGCTGCCAGTCCCGGTTTAATCACCGGAAGAACGATGAGGAAAAAAACCTGTAACGGATTGGCTCCGTCTACTCGTGCAGCCTCTTCCAACTGGATCGGTACCTGCTGAATAAAACTTTGCAGGATCCAGATAACAAAGGGCAGGTTAATGGCTACATAAACGAGGATCAGACCGTGGAGGTTGTTACTGAGGTTGTATTGAAAAGTCCAGATGGCAAAAACCGGGACCGTCAATACTGCAGGAGGAATCATGCGCATCAGCAGGGTAGTAAGCGATACCACATCACGCCCCATAAAGCGAAAGCGAACGATGGAATATGCCGCCATGCATCCCATGACCAATGTGAGCAAAGTAGAGATGAGACCCACATACAGTGAGTTCCAGAGATAGCGCATCAGTGACGGATCGTTGAGCACGGTATGGTAATTTTTGAGCGTCGGTAAAAAGAAAAAGGTCGACACGTCATTGAATATGTCCACCTTCAATTTGAGCGAGGTGAGCAGCATCATCAGAATAGGACCAAGCGACATGAGGCTCAAGCAGATCAGGATTGCGTAAAACGTCGTTGTGTTTAATCGGGAATAGTGTCTCATGGTCTTTGCCTCAATACTTTTCAGCTGTAGCAGCCTGGGCCCGGGCCAGTCTTGTGTCCCGAACCTTTGTGTAGATGAACATGGCCACAGTGATGAGCATAACGATGGCGAGCAGGATATTTGATAATGCAGCCGCCCGGCCAAGCTCCCAGCTGACAAAAGCTGTCTTGTATATCTGCAGTGATAGAATCTCGGTTGACAGGCCGGGACCACCGTTGGTCATGATATAAATGACCTCAAGCACCTTAAATGCGTCTATCATGCGCAGCAGGGCTGCGACCACGAGAACCGGCATCATCAGCGGAATTTTTATATAGAAGATCTGTTGCCACCCGGTGGCACCGTCGATACGTGCGGCTTCCAGCGCTGACCTGGGCAGGGATTGAAGAGCAGCCAGTGATAGTATGAAAATAAATGGTGTCCACTGCCAGATGTCGGCAATAATTACTGACGGCAGGGCCCATTCTGGTGACGAGAGCCACGGAATTCCGGCAAACCCCCAACTCTTGAGTGTTTTGTTAATGATGCCAAATTGGGGATTGTACATATATCGCCAGACCAGGCCGACCACGATGGGGGCGATCATCATCGGTAAAATGAATATGGTACGAAAAACAGACATCCCGAAAATAGGGCGTTCGAGCATCAGGGCAAGGCCCACGCCGATAAACATCTCGAGAACAACAACGGCAAAGGCAAACGTTATGGTGACCATGAAGGATTCCCGAAAATTCGGATCCTGCAGAATCCATATATAATTTCCGAAGCCAGCAAAGGTAGAGTCGCTGAAAGCGGAGCCCATTCGCCAATCAAAAAAACTAGCAACGCTCAGGTAGCCAATGGGATAGAGGAGTGCGAAGACGAGAACAATACCGGCGGGAGCCAGGAAAAGATAGGGGGTCGCTCGGTTCAAAATCCGCGTTGGTATCATGATTCTATCTCCCTTTCGCTGAAGTGGCCTTGCCGGATGTAAAAGTATACCGGGCGCTGATGACTGCGCCCGGTATGATGCAGCAGTTCTGGATTAGGTTATTGCCAGGTATAATATCCAGCTTTTTCCTGAATCGCTTTCGCTCGTTCAGCAACGGAGTCGAGAGCTTCCTTGACCGACATTTGACCAGTCATGGCTTTGGACAGGGTCGTGCCCAGTTCCTTGTTAACTTCACCCCAGGTAGGGATAATCGGACGCCAGTCCGGATCGGCATATTTGAGCGCTTCTCCAAAAATCTTCATGTGAGGATATTTGGCATTAACATCAGGATCGTCATGGGTTGAAAAACGGGACGGGTTTCCACCTTCCATGGCGATCATCTTATCGACACGCTTGGAGGTCAGCCATTGCATCAACAGAAAGGCCGCCTCTTTGTTAGCGGCATTCTTGGGGATAGCGATACCAAAGCCACCGGTCTGGGAGCCGCGGCGAACCCCTTTGGGATGAAGCGCCCAGCCAACTTTGCCGACGATCTTGGATTTTTCCGGATCATCAACTTCACCGGCCACGACTGTTGTATCGAGAAACATTGCAGCATTTCCCTGTAAAAAAGCATTCTTTGCTTCGGCCATTCCGAATGATGTGCCACCTTCAGGTCCGCATTCGAGGATTATCTTCAGGGCTTCAGCAGCCTTGACCCCGGCTTCATTATTAATGATCGGGTTCCACTGGTCATCGTACACCTTGCCACCAAGCGGGGCGAGATGGAGCAGATAGGCGTGGGAGATCTGATGTCCTGAGGCACCACGCGAGGCGAGTCCAGACATACCAGGCTCCAGATCTTTGATCTTGCAGGTAAGGTCGAGCAATTCGTCGTACGTCTCTGGTACCTTCAGATTATGCTTCTCGAAGATATCCTTTCTGTATCCAAGGACTGAAGTTTCTGAACCAAACGGGATACCGTACAGTGCCCCGGTTGGGCCGGGCAGATATCCTTTTTTACCGCCAGCTACACCTATATTCTGGACATAACCGTCGATCAGGTCCTCGGGATCGTAGTTCGGATCTGCGAGCTTCGGATTCATGAAGAATGGGGCGAGTGGCTCAATCTGGTCGGCGGCCACGTAATCCGCTTTAGAGAACACCACGTAGGCCAGCAGGTCATAATCACCTTTTGGCTTGGTCAATTCAAGGGTCTGCTTCTGGCGCATGGCCAGGTATTGTAGTTGATCGACTTCAACCTTGATACCGGTTTCCTCGGTAAATTTAGGGATCACCTTCATTACCGCATCATAGTGCGGATGGGCAGGAAAGTTAACGACAAGGGTTGTGCCTTTATAGGGTTCATAAGGGTTTCCTGCCATTGCTGATGTTGCCAGCAGTCCAGTGCCAGCACCTATTACCAGGCCAGTCAGAACTGTTTTCTTTAAACGTTTGAACATGATTACCTCCCCTCTTGGTGTGTTAGGTTTGTCGAAAATTGAATCAATTAGTGCATCATGTCTATCGGGTTTCAATTTTCATTGCTGCTCAGGCTGGTTGTTTGTCCAGCTTTACGGTTTATAAGGTGGCTTCAGTATCAGGGTCGAACAGGTAAAGGTTTTCCGGGTCGACCGCAAAATTAATGATTTCATCCCGTTTGAGCGGGGTGTCGGAACCGACTTCTATCAGTATCTGTTGTTTACCGAGGGTTGACACGATAACCGACTGACTGCCAATATACTCAGAGAGGATGACCGGTAATTTCAGCTGCACCTCTTCATTGCCGGTGGCGTGAGTAAATGCAGTAGGACGGATACCGACGAAAACATCTTTGGACTCCAGGCTTTTTAACCGGGGTCGCATGGCTTCGGGGAGCGGCATGCTGTATCCATCTCCACTCACTGTCAAATGGCCATCTGTCTCACTGAGGAGACCGGTGAAAAAGTTCATCGGGGGCGAACCGAGGAAACCGGCAACAAACTTGTTGACCGGATATTTGTAGAGTTCTTCAGCCGTTCCCTGTTGCTGGATGATACCGCTGTGCATGACGACAATCCTGTCACCAAGTGTCATCGCCTCGACCTGGTCATGGGTAACATAGATCATGTTTTTTTCCAGGCTTCTGCGCATCAGGGCGAGCTCGGCACGCATCTGGGTGCGCAGTTTGGCATCGAGGTTGGAGAGCGGTTCATCAAAAAGAAAGGTGGCGGCATCACGAACCAGGGCGCGCCCCATGGCCACCCTCTGTCTCTGCCCACCCGAGAGCTGGGCAGGCTTTCTGGCCAGCAGGGGCGTGATACCCAGCATTTCGGCGACCTTCTTAACCCGACTTTGAATATCTGCTTTCGGGTAGCGGGCAAGCCGTAATGCAAAAGACATGTTTCGGGCGACATCCATATGCGGGTAGAGAGCGTAGTCCTGGAACACCATGGCGATATCCCGCTCTTTGGGCTCAAGGTGAGAGACAGGTTTCCCATCAATAAGTATTTCGCCGGAGGTGACGGTTTCCAGACCAGCTATCATTCTCAGGGTAGTGGATTTACCGCATCCGGAAGGACCAACAAGGACGGTGAACTCGTTGTCATCCATGGTGAGGTGCAGATCCTCGATAACGGTGACCTGCCCGTAACGTTTGACCAGACTATCTAACACAATTTCAGGCAAAATTCATCTCCCCTCATTGTATCACTCGGTTGGTTCCTTACCCAAGCGCTTTGGTTATTGTACGCGGCAGCTTGATGTTGACCTTCCAGAAAATTATGCGCTTTTGGCGTTGTTCAGCGTTACTCAAAGGAAGTGCGCACAAGTAATATGTGATAACATATTACATTTACAAAAAGCCATCAAGTACTAAATTCTGTCAGCAGAAAAAAGCTCGGTTGAAACTGCGATATTGATAACAAAATATTCGAGGCGAATGTCGGTCAGGATAGAATTTCCAGTCTTGTTCCCACGGCTGAAAACGTATACAATTATTTTTAGAAGTTGTTGAAATGTTATCAGGTCAGTCATTGCAGCCACCCATTGGGCTTTGCTTAAGGAGCAGGCGCTTGCAGTCGAAAGCAGTGAAACCTTGAGATTAATCCTTCTGGTCGACCAGCCCTGATCTTGCTCACTACTTTTTGTAAGAGATGCTGGAGACAAAGCTGTAGACTCCGTTTGGAAATTGTCTGGTGGGGTAGTTCCAGGAGAACGGTTTCGATGATGGTGACAGGGGCAACCTGATCAAGAGGATTATGACATGGAACACAAAGAGCAGCAGACAAAACAGTTCATACTGGAAGACACCTATCTGAAGCCGTTTAAAAAAAGACCAACCCTGATTGGAGCAAAACAGGCGTTTGTCGCCTATCATGAAAAAGGGCTTCAGATACCGGATGATGTCGTTGCATTCTTTGTTGAAAAATTCAGCAAAGAGATCAACGTACATGCTGAGAAACCAGTGTTGGATAAAAGTGAAAATGAACGCGCCATTCTGGTCGAGCTGATGATTCGTATCGCCAGGAGTAAGGATAACGTCAGTATCAAGTCTATATGCCAGGAGATGGCAGAAGAGATCGGTATGCAGGGAGATGGGACCAGTAGTGCCGGTGAGTTGTTACAGAAGCGCATGGAAAATTTCAGAGAGCGGGCAAAAGTGAGAAAAGGCTAACCTGTCTCAGATTGATCCTTTTACACAGACGCTATCTGGCCGGGCTGCTGGAAATCCTGAGAAGGATGTAGCCGAACAGAGCACTGCTTATGGAGCCGATGATAATTCCCATCTTGGCATATTCCTGGTAAACAGGGACGGTGAACGAGAGCGCAGCAATAAAGAGCGACATGGTAAAACCGATTCCGCCGAGGAACCCAACTCCGACAATCATTGGCCAGGTAACTCCATCGATCAGGTTGACCCGTAAAATCTTAGTGGCGGCCCAGGTGAACAGTGTAATCCCTATCGGTTTACCAAGGGTGAGCCCAAGAGCAACCCCAAGCGTTACCGGGTGCAACATGGCGACCTGCATGTCGAGATCTGCCATAACGACGCCCGCATTAGCCAGGGCAAACAGCGGTAGAATCAAGTAGGCGATCCACGGCTCCATGGCATGCTCCATTTTCTGAAGTGGGGTCTCAACTTCATTGCAGGCCGAGTCGATTGCCTGAACAGCCTCGAGGTGAGCACGGTTCACCAGAATAGTATAGCCGCAGTCTCCTCCCTTACAGGTGATTTGATCCAAGCGTTCCCTGACCATCTGCAGAAACAAACCGGTATTATACCTGCTTTTTGCTGGAATAAACATGGCGACGACGACACCGGTGATTGTCGCATGCAGACCGGAATGTGCGACCATGAACCAGAGTATGGCGCCCATAACCATATAGACCAGTGTGTTTCTGACCCAGAATCTATTAAGAATGAAAAGTCCGGCGCAGACGACCAAGGCCGCACCAAGATAGGAGAGGTGAATTGTCGGTGTATAGAAAAGAGCAATAACCAGAATCGCACCGAGATCGTCGGCGATGGCGAAAGCCGTCAAAAAAAGCCTGATCCCGAATGGTACCCGCTTTCCGAGTGTTGATAGTATCGCCAGGGAAAATGCAATGTCCGTGGCCATCGGTATACCCCATCCCGACAAACTGTCACCACCACCGTTAAAAATGACATAAAACAGGGCAGGAACGGCCATCCCTCCAGCAGCGGCTGCTACAGGGAGTGCAGCTTTCTTGGGTTCGGAGAGTCCTCCCACAAGCATTTCCCGTTTGATTTCCAATCCCACGGTAAAAAAGAACAGGGTCATCAATGCATCATTTACCCAATGGGCAAGAGAGTGTGAAAGGACTGCGCCACCGATGTTAATTGAGAGGTCTTGGTGCCAGAAATGAGCGTAGTTTTCCGGGCTGATATTTGACCAGAGAAACGCTGCAACAGCAGCGAGGATAAGCAGGAATCCACCGTTGGAGATGGTGTTGAAAAAATTTTGAAATGCTGTGGTGGTAATAATCTTGGCGACCGCTGACGTGGGGCTGACTTGATCAAGGGGGGTGTTGTCATCATGCATCGGCACGTCTAGATTCTTCATAAATCCTCTTATCTAAGTAACGGTTTCCGTTGTCCTGTCCTCTTTTAACTGCACGTCTGCATCTGTTTTTTACGGGTGGGCTCTTTTCATATCGGGATTATACAGGGTGATGCTGACGGTGTGGTCAGTTATGTCCCCGTTTTTGTCCTCTCGTTTTACCACAATTGTAATAATTTCTCCGACAGATTTGTCAAGCATTGTGGTGCGGATGTCATCCATATGCTTAACCGGCTGATTGTTGATTTGGGTGATTATATCATTATTCTGCAGACCTGCTTGAGCCGCACCGGAAGAGCTGTTTATTTCAATGATCTTCATCCCCGGTATATCTGGTTCACCGGTTTTCTGAAGGACGACACCGATTTTCCCCTGCGGCGGGAAATCGGGGACATCGAGCATGAAAAGATAATCGGAAGTGGCACCAAGCTGAGCCGCCGAGAGTTGGCTGGTTGCCAGATTGAGGACACTTGCCTGGCGAACTTTTTTCTCTCTTGCAACACGGGGGGGGATGCCTGAATCTTTTCGAGTGTGCTGAGATCCTGCAATCACCACCATCTTTTTTGACGGGTTTTCATCCAGGTAGTTGCGGATCGATTCTGCCATTGTCTCATCCCAGACAGCCTGGGCCTGAATAAAACCGTTGAAGGAGTCTGTTCCTTCTTCTCCACTGCCATGAAAGGCGTATGTCTCGCGGAGACGATCCGCGTAACCAGCCATATCGAGGACGCGGTCAGGGGGCAGTTCCCTGATTTCTTCAATGGTCAATCCGTCAAGACCGTTTGCCTTGAATATGGAACTAACTATTTTTCGATCAGCATTTAGTCCGACAACATCGATCTTGTGTTTTTTCGCATAGGAAAATAGTGGTCTGAATAATCTGAAATCATAGCTCCAGACCTCATAATAGCGGGATTCCCGCAGGAACCGTGCCTCGCTGAAGTCGCTGTCCTGGATATATTGATCGAGTGCGTGCTGGCTTGAACGGGGAAACATCTCCATGCCGATTGCCAGGGCCGGATTTTTGTGGTGCAGTGCTTCGATGATCATCATCTGGAGCAGATGATCAGCTCGGGAAGTGTGGGTTTCCCCTATATAAACAACCTGGTAGTTGGCAAGCTGTTCGATGAGGTTATCGAAATCGTTTTGGTGCACTAAGGCAAAGCCACCAGGTTTTTCAGTAATTGCGACACGTATTCCATGGTCTGCCTGATTCCTGTTTCTCTCAGATACGCGCCCGCTTTTAAAATGCAGATAGGAGTATTTGCCGTAGTGGGATAAGCGAGATACAACACCTGCTGTTTCTGCTTCGCTGCTGGAGGAGATCAGGGCAACAGGCTGCTGCGGTCTTGAGGGGTGCTTTCGAATGTCAAGAGTAAAACCATCTTGAGGGTGAGACGGAGTTCCATACATACCGCGCGACAGAGCACTGGAGGTTCCGAGAAAAATAAGAAACCCATTGGTCAAGTCGACATTTTTTAATTCCGGTTGCTCCATTATCTGCCAGGAATAACGTGAAGCCAAATCCAATAGCGGCTGATAGAGAGCACGCTGCTGCTGGTCAGCCAGAATTACCGTGGTTTTCCTGCTTCCCAGCAGTTGCGACCAGATGGGAACGTACTCCTGGTCAGAAAGCGATCGCATGATGTCATAATTTTTATCGATAACGAGTTCAAGCGGATGCCCTTTGATTTCAACATCAATGGTTGTTGTTTTTTCATTGATCAACCGGGTGAAATCCAGTTCTCCGCGCATCGTCATGATCTTGAAAGGCACATTTAATTCGAATGGTTCGGAGCTTTTTTGCTCTAAGGAAAAGGAAAGTGATGCTCGGTCATTTTGCTGGTGCAGTTGTACATCACTCACTTCCAATTGAGGCAGCTCAACAGTGGCGAGCCGTTCAGTAAAAAAACGGTCAAGATTGATAGATGAGATCTCTTCAAAAAGATCTTGGATATCCTGCCAGGAGGCGCCAGAATTTTGATATCGCTGATAGAACAGTCGGATTGCCCTGTCGAAAGACTCTTCTCCGACCCGGAGTTTGAGCTCGTGGAACAGCATGGCTGAACGTCCATAACCAACAGCCCTGGCGTCTCGATTGGTGATGCTGCTGTGACCGGCGAAATTAAATTCCTTCAGCGGCAGTGTGTCATGTTCCACATAACTGAGGTATTCCTGGATTTTCTCTTTTCTGGAAAGGTCACCATGATGCTGGTCTTCGCGAAAAGCCATATCGGCAAGGTAGGTGGTCAGCCCCTCGCACCAGTTCCCTGAATCGGAATTGACACTGATACTGTTGCCAAACCATGAATGAAGAATTTCATGGCCAAGCGAGGTTTCCCTGATAAAGGGGAGTCGCAGGACCTGCTGGCCGAGCAAGGTAAATGTCGGTAATCCAAAACCGGTGGGATTTCTGTTTGCTACAATCAGGTAATGATTGTAGGGAAATGTGCCAATCTCTTTCTCATATCGTTTGATATAGCCAACCGCAGCAAGAAGGTAGTCGCCTGCCATCTGCTGATCTTCCGGAAAAAAGAGGGTGTGAACCGAAAGGCCGTCTCGCACTTCGCTGCTATCCCTGACATAGGGTGCCGCTGCAAAAGTGAGACTGAAAACCGGTTGCGAGAAAGAGAAAAAGGCTGACCCGCCAGGAGTCGTATCTGTGAATGTATCCGATTCACTGACGGCAGTAAATCCTTCAGGCACCATGGCTTCCAGCGAGAATGTCGATTTCCTGTCTGGCAGCGGATGCCAGACAGAGGTGAGTACAATCGAGTCAGAAGAGATGGTGTCCCTGAAGGTAGCGGGGACCGATTTTTCATATGACAGGATCAGGGTCTTTTCATGCGGTGTCGCCTCAAGATCGAGAACGGAGGACTCACTCAGTGTGATAATCTGGTTTTCCTGTCCCGGAGAGCTTATCAGTGCCCCGGTCACCGTCAGGCTGTCAAGGCTGAAGGTAAGGGACTGGCCCGGGCTCATTTGAACTTTCATGGTGCCGCGTAGAAGTGTATGGGCAAGGTCAAAGGAGATTGCCAACTCAATATGCGGTATCGATTTTACAGCCTGTGCGTGAGAAGCGGTGGACAGCGACATAAAAAAAACCAATGTAATTGCGATTGTGTAAATGAACGTGGTAAACAGTTTTATCATAACGACCCCAATATCTATGAAACATGGATTGATGATATGAGAAGTTGTACTTTATGAATAATTACTAATAAGCAATATGACTGACAATGCTAAGAAAAAACTATTTGGGTAACAGGGTGAGGAATTGTTGAAAATCAAGGCAGTAGGGATAAATGCGCGATATACCCATTCATGTCTGGCTCTCTTTTATCTGCGTAACGAGCTTGAGCACCATATACCTGACAGTGCGGTTGAAATCTGTCAATATACCATCAACGATCCCTATTATGTCCTTATCCAGCGTTTAAGTAGTGGTAAGCCGGATTATTTCTTTTTTTCTTCGGCGATCTGGAATAGTGACCTGATAATCGACCTGATAACGGATCTGTTGCTGATAGATGTATCATTCCGGTTTGTTGTGGGCGGCCCCCAGGCCGAGATCGTCGGCCGGGCGCTGGGACAATCAGAGAGGGTGTCGATATACCTGGGCAGCATTGAAGGAGCTGACAGATCTTTTTACGCTGCCCTACCGGCAAGGAGGCTTCAATATTCCTACAATACCCCATTTTTCAGGAGCGGCAGCGTTGATTTTGGTTACCCGTATAGATCGGAAGATTTTTCAGGGCCACTGAAAAACAGACATATCTACTATGAATCTTCACGGGGATGCCCCTTCTCCTGCACCTATTGTTTATCATCTGCCGAGAAGGGGCTGTACCATAAACCTGTTGACCGCGTTATTACGGAACTCTCTGATATCCTGACCTACAAACCTTCGGTGCTACGTTTTATCGATCGGACCTTTAATGATATTCCTGAACGGGCGCTCAAGATCTGGAAATACCTGCAAGAGCACGGTGGCCACACCCTGTTTCACTTTGAGATCGCCCCTGACCGTTTCACCGATGAAATGTTTTCCTTCCTCGAAGGGATGGAAGCGAATCGATTTCAATTTGAAATCGGTATCCAGTCGACACATGGCGACACCCTCGAGGCAATCAGGCGACCGATTGATCCCCAGTCAGCTGCTCTGGTTGTCCAGAAGCTCCGGAAATTAGAGAATATTCATCTCCACGCAGACCTGATACTTGGGTTGCCCAACGAAACAAAAGAAACATTTTATCAATCGCTCAACGATATTTTTGCAATGGAGCCCCACTATATCCAGATGGGATTGCTGAAAGTACTCCCTGGAACGATCATTGAATCCCAGGCCTTACAGGACGAATTTCGAGCCAGTAAGCGTCCGCCGTACAGCGTGTTTTCAAACAGATGGCTCGATGCCAACAGCCTGCGTGATCTTTACTGGCTGGGTGAGTGCGTGGAAAAGTACGTTAATAATCGATACTTTATATCCATCTGGAAATATCTCTTGGGCAGTGGGGAGGATATGTCGTTGTTCTTTGCAACTCTTACAAGCCGATTACTCGAGTACGGATATTTCTGGAAAGCAGCCACTCAGGAGACGCTGAGCCGTATTCTGCTTGATCACCTCAAATCCAGGGACGATTTCCCGCTTCTCAGGGAACTGCTCTGTTATGACTGGCTTCGATGTGGCCATCGATTTTTACCGGATCACCTGAAAGAAGCGGCGCTGGCGATTGATTCATTCCGGAAAACCCTATTCAGTCGTCTTCCGGAGACTCTCGAAGGCTGCTATGGAAAGAATGATCGCCCCTATTTCTTCAAAAAGTCGGTTTTTTATCCTTTTTCCCGTGAATCGTTGTCCCATATCGGGTATGAGGTGAAATCATCTCGGGGTATTGTGCGTTTTTTGTCTGAGCGTGAGGAAAACGTACTGCGTCTGCACCGTGTGCAAATAATTGCAGAAGAAAAGGGAACCAGTTTTATCCAGGTACCGCATGACTAATATGAATAATAAGCAGGTAGCAGTTACCAATAAAAGGAGCAAGATGTGAACGCTTTTCGAATTAAAAAGATCAACAATATCGCCAAAGAAGGTCTTCAAATTTTAGGTGAACAGTTTTCCGTTTCTACCACTGAGCCCGATCCCCAGGGAATCCTCGTCAGGAGTTCACGGGTTAATACCGACGATTATGAATCCCTGCTGGCGGTGACCCGGGCAGGCGCCGGGGTCAACAACATCTCGGTTGATCGGGCCACTGAAAGGGGTATATGCGTGTTTAACACCCCTGGAGCGAACGCAAATGCCGTTGTCGACCTGGTATTCCCGATGATAGGCGTCTGGCAGAGAAATATCTGGAAGGGGATAGAGTTCTGTGATTCGCTGAGACAACTTGATCCTGAGAACGTGGGCGGAGAGGTGGAAAAACAAAAGGCTGCATTTCGTGGGGTAGAAATTGCCGGTAAGAATCTGGCCGTCATCGGGCTCGGCCAGATCGGTGTACGGCTGGCCAACGGCGGCATCCATCGTCATATGAATGTCAAGGGCTTCGACCCCAAGCCGGTGCTGGCCAATATTCACATGTTGCTCCCTGAAGTTCAATTTACTCAATCTCTTGATGACTGTATCGGTGACGCAGATATTGTCAGCCTTCATGTTCCGCTAATGGATAAAACCAGGGGGCTGGTCAATGACGCCTTCATTTCGAGGATGAAACGGGGAGCGATCCTGGTCAATTACGCCCGTGGACCGATCGTCGATGAACAGGCCGTCCTGAATGGCCTGGAGAGCGGTCAGCTGGACGGGTATATAGCAGATTTTCCAACAGAAAAATTAATCGGACACAGCAAGATACTGCTCACCCCGCACCTCGGTGCTTCCACCTCTGAGTCAGAGGAGAAATGTGCTGTTATGGCAGTCCGCGAGATGGTTAACTATTTACTCTACGGCAATATCACCAACAGTGTCAATTTTCCCAATATCGAGACCATTCCTTCCGATCTCGTCAAGGACAGGCTTATTGTCATAAACAATGACGTACCCGGTATGATAGCCTTTATTACCAACGTAATCGGTGGCTACGGTATTAACATCGATTCTTTCAAGAACGAGTCGAACGGCAGGCTTGGATATAATATAATTGACATGGAATCAGGTGTAACTGCAGAAGCTGTGGCAGATATTGAAGCAAATGAAAATGTTATCAGGACCCGCGTTATTTCTTTTTCCAGGTAGACAATGGGAACCACAGTACTAATATTCATACCTACCTGGTAAAAATTATTATATATCCCAAGGTGTTGATTTATTGTTCTATGAAGTGTTCTGGAAGCGTTTGTCGGGTATTGGTAAAAATAATTGTACGGAATGAGGAAGAAAAACGGTCACACATTTCTTCATAGTATAAGTTAAGTTTTTATATATAATAAGAAAAATAAGTTATTTTGTTTTTTGGTCTGAAGTTTGCAATAGGTTATTATGTTTAAAAATCTTCTCTCCTTTCTCCCAGAAAAGCCGGTATCGATTCCCCTCGAAATCGGCTTTTCTCTATTTTAAGTGCATCATTTTAACCCAATGATATCTCATTCGATTCAGGTTATGCTCGCGCGGGCTGAAACCTATGATATTAACGATATAAAAACGTTTCTCGACGGCAGTAAACATCTTCTTGTGTCAGGACAGCAGTTTTACGGCAGGAAGGTACTCTTGAAACCTAATCTGATCAGTGGAAGAGCGCCAGCCCTGGCCTGTACCGACGGAAATTTTATACGTGCTGTTGCGGAATGGTTTGTGGATTGCGGGGCGCGCGTTGTTCTCGGTGATTCACCAGCTTTTGGAAGCGTCGATTCCGTCTTACGCCGGCACGCTATTGACGATAAAATTGCTCATCTGGATATCACGGTTCTCCCTTTTAAGACAGTGAGAATGACGTCTTTATCCCATGGAGTCACAATCGGGATTGCCGAAGAGTCACTAGATTGTGATCTGTTTGTTAACCTGCCGAAGGTAAAAGCCCATAATCAGATGTATCTGACTGCTGCAGTAAAGAATCTCTTTGGTATTGTCTGCGGAATGCGAAAAGCTGTTGCCCATATGAAAAACGGTTCTTCGCACACCAGGTTTGGCGATTTGATGCTGGACCTTGTGGAACTCCTCCCTGAAAACATAGCGATTGCAGACGGAATAATCGCCATGCATCGTGAAGGTCCGGTAAACGGCGATCCCTTGAATCTTGGCTGCGTGGCCATGAGTGCAGATCCTGTTGCACTTGATACAGCATTGCTGGATGTTCTCGAGCTCGAAGCTCACCTATGCCCGGTATGGCGTGCCGCCCGCAGGCGAAAGCTGAACGGAAGTTATGGTGAAAACATAACATATGGTGCAATTACTCCTCCGGCCTTCTCACCATCAGGATTTATCGCACCGCTCTGTTTAAGTCCGGTTCCTTTTAATCCTTTCCGCTTTTTCACCAGCGTTGCTAAACGGATTTCTCTTGGGGTTTCCAGATAGCATTTACTCGAGAGAGCGACGCAGTATGAATTATGTGAGTACTTGATATAGAGATTGTTAATCATTATAGTCAACGTTCTTTAAGCAGAAGAAATTGTTCCATCCATTATGCTGATGACCATCAGTCAGTGTTTTATCACATCTTTTAACTGAGGACTCATTATGTTTAACATGACTGGTCGCGTTGCTCTTATTACCGGGGGATCCCGGGGTATCGGCCGGGCAATTGCCATACGTCTTGCCGAACACGGAATGGATGTTGTGGTTAACTATGTCAGGCATCGACAGGACGCCCAGAATACCGCGACAGAAGTGGAGAAACGAGGACAGCGCTGTCTGATAGTAAAGGCCAATGTTGCCAAAGAAGATGATGTGAAACAAATGTTTGAAGTTATTACTGGCGAGTTTCAGTCCCTTGATGTACTGGTCAGTAACGCTGCCTCGGGTGTCTTGAAGCCGGTTACGGAACTCACCGAGCGTCATTGGAACTGGGCAATGGATATCAATGCCCGGGCATTGTTAAGCCTTGTTCAGAATGGGTTGCCACTGATGAAAACCGGGGCGCGGGTTATTGCAGTTTCAAGCCTCGGATCGGTCAGGGCGATTCAAAATTATACAACTGTTGGCGCCTCCAAGGCAGCTTTGGAGTCGTTGGTCAGACATCTTGCGGTTGAACTTGGTCCTCGTGGGATACTCGTTAATACGGTGAGTGCCGGGGCTGTTGATACGGATGCCTTAAAAAAATTTCCCAACCGTGAGGAGATCCTGGAAAATGCCCTTGCCAGGACACCGCTGGGTCGCCTCACCACACCAGACGATGTAGCGGATGTAACACTTTTCCTGTGCAGTAATCTTTCCAATATGATCCAGGGACAGGTCATAACCGTTGACGGAGGCTACGCTATCATGGGCTAACCGGCCGGTGAGTGGGTGTCAGGATTGTTCACTTTGTTATTTACCCACGGTTTACGCGTGATCGTTTACTGAGGGTGCAACGCACCAATACCTCTTTTGCAGATCAGAAATGCGATAGAAACTGAAATCGCGATTACCCCGATAGCCCAGACGGCTATCAGCAGTGCATCCATCAGCACTATTCCGCTATGGGCAATCCAGTTCCTCATGAGCCTGTATGTCGGAGAAAAACCGGAAAAAAGGACTCCCAGGACATAAGCTATAGAGCAGAAAAGATAAAAAACCGCCCCGGGGCCCATCGAGGCTGCCCTGTTTTCTGCATTATAATCGGCAAAAAGTGCCCCAAAACCAAGTGCCATTGCGACCACGGTCCAGCAGGTTATGGTTGCGCTGATAAGTGATATCCACCACATTGGGCCGCTGATTTGCAGGAAGTGATTGGATACACTGACAAGAATCAGGGTCAGAAGCGTGAATGGCGTGACATAGAAAAGGTACTTGTACCAGAGATAGCGGGAGAGTGTCAGCGGTGAGCATTTGATCAGATAAAATGAGCCGCCTTCAGCACCAACTGATGGATAAACAAAGCGTGCGGCAAGTGATGCCGAGAGAAAACCGGTAAGGCCGATATTCCCGAAAGCAATCAAGTTGGCCACGTATACTGTGCCGAATGTTCGTTCCAGCGGAAGAACTTTGAAATTGTAAAGGTAGACAACAACAAGGGCACCAATCATGAAGAATTGTGACCATTCCTTGGAGTCTCTCAGAAAGGAGATGAGTTCTTTTTTAAATATCCACACCCAGGCTTTACCAGAGTTGCTTGATGAAACAAAGTGTCTGTTTCCACCAAAGGACTCCTGCGATTTGGAAAATCCAGGGATGAAGAGTTTCGCCATAGCGATCTCACCCATATAATAGAGAACAAGCGGTGTGAGGGTAATGAGGCTGAGCAGCAGCCAGTCTATCTGCTGGTCAAGCAGGTAGGTGGTGAGTAAATTCGCGGTCCAGCCAGCAGGAAGCCAGGGTCCGGCGGGATTGGATACCGCTGACAAATATTCAATAAACTGACCATATTTTTCTGGGTTTACCAGATCTTCCGGCCGCATCAGCCGAAAAATGAGATAAAGGAAAATACCAAAGCAGAGGGTCAGATAGAAAATAATGTCCTTGGTGCGTCGGGCCGGGAAAAGGTAGACAAGAACGATAATGAATAGCATTGCCCCGCTGGTGGCAGTCAATGCGGTGGCTGGGATCGTTATGATGAGCAGCAGCCAGTACCAGGGGCCGGATTGAAAGACAATCCCGAATGCGGCAAAGACAGGCACAGAGAAAATGATTACCATCCATGAGGTGTTGAGAAAAGTGGTTACAAGCCGCATTCCATAGAGTTCTGCCGGGTCCACCGGTGATGAGACAATCAGCTCATTATCCCTGGACAGGTAAAGGGTTGAAACGCCGGTGATCATAGAAGAAAATAGTAACATTGCAAAAATCGTGATCCACACCATCTGAAATATCTTCATGCTGAGAATGATACCGAGCTCACTCTGGGCATGGAAATATCCCATGGCCCGCCAGGATATATAGTAGAGGGCAATGCAGATGGCTACACCAAGGAGTCCGATCGGCAGGAGTTTCAGGTTGAATCTGCCATTTTTCTGCAGCCTGTTTCTGTTGATCCTGAAATAGGGGAAAAAGAGACGGGATCTCATGGACTAACCTTTGTTCTTCGAACCGTTTTTCAGAGCGGCAATTACATCCTGCAGCTCAAATGCACCGGTTAACTGCAGGAACAGGTCCTCGAGGTTGGAACTCTGGTGGTCGGCCTCGTTCCTCAGGGAGTCGACGGTGCCGGTGGCAATGAGGTTTCCGCCGGAAATGATACTGATACGGTCACACAGCTCTTCGGCAATTTCCATGGAATGCGTGGACAGAAAGATGGTTTTCCCCTCGTTTGCTTTTTTTCGAAAGAGTTCTTTGACGATGCGACCACTCTTCGGGTCAAGGCCAACCATCGGTTCGTCTACAACAATCAGAGGCTGGTCCAGCATCAGGATCGAAGTAATGATCAGCTTCTGTCGCATACCGTGTGAGTAGCTTTCTATAAGATTATTTCTCCAGTCGTAAATATCGAAATAGTCAAGGTATTCATCAGCAAAATCCTGCCATTTCGAGTGTACCATTACTCCGGAATAGAGACTTGCTATGAAATGCAAATATTCTCTTCCCGTCAACTTTTCATAGAGATAGGGACGATCGGGTATATATCCGGTCAGTTGACGACAACGGCCCGAATCATGTTCTATGCTGTTTGAGCAGATGGACAATGAGCCTGAACTTGGTTTGAGCAGGCCGGCGATCATTTTGATGGTCGTCGTTTTACCGGCACCGTTGGGCCCGAGAAAGCCAAAAATCTCTCCCTTGCAGATATCCAGGGTTATACTGTTGACCGCGGTAAATGTATTGAAACGTTTTGTTAAACGATCAAGTGACAATATTGATGAGCTCATTGGAAAAAGGGGAACCTCAGTGTCCCGTCAATGGTTCAATTTCAAGGGTGCCGAGCAGCGAGCCAATCTGTACCTGTTCCCTGAGTTCTCCCTCAACAAATTTAATATGGCTCAGGTCGGCCGGGAACTGCGCGGTTGTTGTGTCCAGACTTATCCATTGCCCTGACAGACAGACTTCGTTCCAGGCATGATAATAAAAAGCTCCTTTGTGGAATACAACGCCTGCAGCTATCTTTGTTGGAATTCCGGTTGCCCGCGCCAGTGCCGCAAAGAGTGAGGCATGCTCGTTGCAATCGCCAATACGATTGTTCAAGGTTGTCAAGGCGTCGGGTATACCGATGACAGGGCGTTTGTCCAGCTCTCGAAAGACCCAGAGCGCAATTGCTTCCGCCTTTTCCCTGTCAGTTGTCATCCCGGAGGTTATTTTCTCGCTTTGTTCTTTGATTTCAGGTGCATCAGTTTGGATGTACGGTGAAGCTTCAAGATGGTTGTTTGATCCGGAGCAGATAGAGGCTGTTTCATTCTCGCCCACTTCCATGCGTTCTTTTTTCAGGGTGAGAACACCTTCAGAGAAGGACTGGCGGCCGCTGTTCATGTTAAAACTGCTGTCGGCCGGCAGGGTAATCAGATAGCTCATGGTTGACAGATCTGCAAGATCATCGGGCATTGAACCGGTTATTTTCACTGCTACCGAGGCCAAGAGGTCGCTGCTGGTGTCATCCTGTTTCCTTGCCTTGAATTCCGGTTCCTGAATAAAGACAAACCCTGCAGCTGATTCTTCCTTGATCACATTGCCACCATCATCGAGCCAGGAGTTAACCCTGGTACCTGCAAAGTGTTCTATAAACCTGTGCAGATGGTGAACGCGGTCGTGGATCAGTACCTGCTCCATGCCGCGATATTCAATGGTTGAATTCTTTGAGGAAAGTGAAACAGGATCGAACCAGGGAATACGTATTTTATCACCCTCTTCTATCCCTTCACGAAGGAGGTAGCGACGCCGTGAAGTTGAGAGCAGTGGAGGGGCTTGAAGTTCAAGATGGTCATTGATTATATTGTTGCCGGTATCGAGCGTAAAAGAAACACGATTACCTTCTACCGTGCCGTCCGCCTTCATCTGGTAAAAAAGAGATGAAAATTCAAAGTGAAAGTCTTTCAGGGTGTTGTCACTATTCAGGGTGGCAGATAAGGTAAGTTCTACTGGATGAGCTTCACCCGAGATATTCAGGCTCATAATTGCCTGCTGTTTTACCAGGAGGGCATCAGCTTCGGGTGCGTACTCTGTCTCGACATGGCCGATTTTACTGTTCTTGAAGTATATTCCCTGAAATTCGGTTCGGGCATCACGTTCAAGGGCAGCTGCTTCCCGACTGTCCAGCGGCTTGATAAAATAATCTCGCTGAAGCAGGAGAACGAACAGGAGAAGCCATACCAGAAAGACAGCACCCTTGAAAAAGTAAGTTCTATACCTGTCTGCCACAACTACCTGACCTTTTTGTTGGGGTTGCTATGCAACACAATGCTCTCAGCAATACCCTTGATCAGCAGCGCCAGGAAACGACGGCGTGTTTTCCGGCTGCCGGCAGCATATAAAATGGCCAGGCTGATTCTTTAAAGATAGGTTGCTGGTGATGCGCATGGCCCTGTTGAAGACTAAGGTTTCCAAATGTATTAATCTTCTTTGGCCAGCTCGTAGTTCAGTAGTTTCTCTCTGGCGTAGGACAGTTCATTTTCAAGATGGTCGATTCTCTTTATATATTCATGGCTTTGAATTTCAACTTTTCTGAATCGTTCTACAAGCTGGCTGATCAACGGCTTGATTATCGGCATTTTCTCATTTACCAGGGCAAGGTGGAATGCCTTGTCCTGGACCATGATCAGTCGACAGTCCTCGGCAGCAATCACTGTTGCGAAACGCGGTTCGTTGGAAACTAGTCCCATTTCACCAAATATCTCCCCACTACCGATGGTATTAAGTAATTGACGCTGGTCGCCCACTGTTTTATAAATTTCAACTGAGCCGCTGACGATCAGGTAGACATGTTTGCCCGGATCACCTTCATGAAAGATGATTTCACCCTGCTGAAACGTTTGTGTCGTGAGTCTTTCAGTTTCACCCATGCTCATTACTCCTTGATATGGAAAATAGTATTTCTCTATAGTATCACAGTTCAAATTGTTTTTTAAAGTGCATATTGTTCACCACAAGATTCAGGCAGGGATCTCTCGTCTGGGTTTACCTGGCGGTGACTCAACCAGAAGGATATGAAGTGTTTCAGACGGAAAAAAAACTGATACTTGCCTCCCAGTCTCCTCGAAGAATATCATTTCTGGAAGAACTTGGTCTGAACTTTCAAACCATCGCCGCATCAATTGCAGAAATCAGGAGAACCGGGGAATCCCCCGGGACATTTGTTGAACGCATGGCTGGTGAAAAAGCACTGGACGTCGCAAGGCGTGTTCCTGATGCCTGGATTCTCTCGGCTGATACGATTGTCTTTATTGATGATAATGTGTTTGGCAAACCGGAATCTGAAGACGATGCCGTTGAGATGCTGATGGCCCTTTCCGGCAGGGAGCACAAGGTGATGACCGGTTATTGTCTTGCCTGTCGTGACCTGCATATAAAAACTGTTGAACGGGTTCTCACCAGCGTCCGCTTCACAAAATTCAGCCAGGCCACGGCCCGGGCCTATGTGAAAACCGGCGAGCCGCTTGATAAGGCAGGGGGATACGGCATACAGGGGGTTGGCGGAATACTGGTGGAACGTATCGGTGGATCATATTCCAATGTCGTAGGCTTACCGCTTGCCGAGACACTGGCGCTGCTGAAAAGATATAACATTATTAGTGTGCTATGATACGGTAACTCCTTGATTAGAGTCAGTACTACTGGGTAACAGGATGGTAACCACGGACCCTTTTTCCGGTATTTTCTCATACAGGAATATTATTACAATGATTAACCCCCCGTTTTCTTGACTTTAAACTTTCCCACGTGGTAGTCAATAATGAGGAGATCGTTCATTTTAGATGACTCCCTGATAGACAGATTTCCGATAATTTCATCTTTACCATAACCTTCTTGAGCATAATATGATTGACTACCCCCAGGCTGTATACGATTTTTACCAGAAGCATCTGCAGAATGGAAAACTTGACAAGACCACCTTCACCGCAGATTGTCCGTTCTGTCATGAAAATGGATATGACGGCGATCAGCGGTTTATTGTATTCATTAACCGGGAAGGATTCTTTCATGGCTATTTCAGATGTCTGAATCGCTGCGTGCCCGGTGGCTTTCCTCTCTGGTTCACCAAGTTGATAAAGAGTGACCCGACCGAAACACCAGGCTATGACCCCGACAGGGAACACCTGATTATCGAGGCCGATCTTCCGACTCTGACCATTAATCAGGAGGTGCGGAAGTATCAGGACAGCCTCACCGAGCAGATTATCAGTCGATTCAAGGAGGCAGCTATTTCAGAGCCTGTGCTCGCTGAAATGACTATTGGCTACAATGGACGCTACATCGTTTACCCCTACTTCCAGGAGGATGGTAATTGTTATACCGCCCGTTGTGTTTTCCCCAACCGGCCTGAGGATTTCTTCTGGCATGGTGAAGAACGGGCCTCCATAGACCAGTTCCAGCTCTATAATGTCCAGGATATTGCCCGCTGTGAAAACGGAGCGCTGGTTATCTGTGAGGGTGAAGATGACCTCCTGGCCCTGAAACAACTTGGTTTGCCGGGAATTGCTGTGCCAGACAGCCAGATTTTTGAAGCGGTAGATCCAGAGAGATTCGCCCATATCAGGACGATTTTCATTTCTACGGTTAACAGTATGGAATCTGAAGTACGGGCTCGGTCACTCGCATCACGGCTTGGCTATAAAGCACGGTTGATCAGCTGGTCAGCCGGTCAGCAACGGAATTATTCTCTCTGGCAGCTCGCCAAGGACAGTGGACGCTCATTCCAGAAAGAAATTACCCGAATGGCGAGAAAGTCGAAAGCTTTTTCACCGTTTGCAACACCAAGGCGTGAGCATGACCGCTTTTTTGATCAACTGGATAAACAGACCTCCAGGGACTATTTAAACCTTAATTCCGGATTCGATTTTCTCGACCGGGCAATTGGCGGTGTTCATGGCATTAACGTTATTGGCGGCGCCCCCAAGGTGGGTAAATCCTGTTTTGTCATACAGATTGGTACAGAGATGGCGCTCAGGGGGATACCTGTTCTCTATTACGATTTCGAAAATGGTCGCCAGAAAATTTATCAGCGTACCTTGACCCGGATGAGCAGGATCTCTTCAGGAAAGCTCTTGACCGGAAATGTCGAGGAGGAACGAGAGCAATATGACAAGGCCTGCACTGATTTTAAAAAAATGTTGAAATGGTTTCGCGTCGTTAATGATCGGAAGGTGAGCCCAGAGATTATGCGTCGGCATATTGATTTTATTCGCCATGAGACCCAAAGTGACTATACCATTGTTATTATAGACAGTCTCCACAAGTTACCGTTTAAAGATTTCAGTGAACGAAGAACCGGTATTGATGCCTGGTTACGGCAGCTCGAGTCAATCAGGGATGAAATGCAGGTGTCATTCATGGTCATTTCAGAGCTGTCCCGGGGGGATAAAGGCTCCTATAAAGAAGCACCACATATGGGCGTTTTTAAGGGTTCAGGTGACATTGAGTACAGTGCGGATAACGCCCTTGTTCTCTACCCGGATTGGGACCAGCAGGACTCTGAAGTCGATGAGAGGAGCAATAAGCTTTTCCTGGTAGCCAGTCGTGAGCATAGTCCGGGGCTTGTCGCTTCCTACCGGCTCGATTATCCTTATTGGGGCTTTGTTGAGTCTTCCTCAGAGTAAGCGGTACGCTGCTCTATCAACGCTCTTTTACCATCTGTTTCATCCACGCCGAGCGCGCCATCAAGGAGCGTTCGGCCCGAACCTGCCCTCTCATCCGTTTTGGCACTTTCTTCTCCCAGGCGGGAAACAGCCCAAAGTTAATATTTGAGGGTTGAAAATGACTTGGATTGGTCTTGGTGAGATGATCAAGAAGGGCTGCCAGGGCCGTTTCCGAGGGTGGTAACAACGGCTTGAGGTTTTTTGTCAGCCGAGAGCAGTTCAGACCGGCGATCAACCCCATGGCTGCACTCTCCACATAACCCTCGACCCCGGATAACTGTCCGGCGATCAGCAGATCTGGCCGCATCCTGGTTTGTAATGTCGGCAGCAGAATAGCGGGGGCACAAATAAAGGTGTTGCGATGTATCGAACCTAGACGGGCAAATTGGGCCCGTTCGAGGCCGGGAATCATCTTGAAGATCCGCTGTTGCTCCCCATAGGTCAATTTGGTTTGAAAGCCGACCATATTGTAGAGCGTTCCCTGGCTGTTCTCCTTCCTCAACTGGACAACTGCATAGGGTATCCTGCCAGTGCGGGGATCTTCGAGACCGACTGGTTTCATCGGGCCGAAGCGGAGGGTATCATCTCCCCGGGAGCGAATGATTTCGATCGGCAGGCAGCCTTCAAAATATTTTGCATCTTCAAAGTCACGAAGCGGGGCATATTGTGCCTTGCTCAGTTCAGTTATAAACTGTTCGTACGATTGCCGATCCAGCGGGCAATTGAGGTAGTCGCCAGGTCCGTCGTCGTATCGTGATTTCTGATAGATAACATCCATATCCAGGGAGTCGGAATAGATGATCGGGGCGATCGCGTCATAAAAGTAGAGTCGCTCTTTACCCGTCAGCTCTGCCAGTGATTCGGCAAGGGAGTCAGAACTCAGTGGGCCGGTAGCCAGGATGGTGAACGTGTTACTGCTGTTCGGGATTTCTTTGACTTCCTCCCGAACTATGGTGATCAGGGGGTGCTCTGTGATCCGTTTCGTTATATCTGCGGAAAACAGCTCACGATCGACCGCAAGTGCCTTTCCAGCCGGTACAGCTGTTTCGTCGGCCGTCTTGATGATAAGAGAATCGAGTTGTCGCATCTCATCCTTTAACAAACCGACAGCAGAAAAAGGATCATTTGAGCGCAGCGAATTGGAGCAGACCAGTTCGCCGAGATTTTCTGACTCGTGAGCGGGACTGAAAACGGCAGGTTTCATGTCGTGGAGCAAAACAGGAATATCTCTTGTTGCCAGCTGCCAGGCCGCTTCACAGCCGGCAAGTCCGCCGCCGATGATAGAAACTGCTGACTGGTTGATCCTCTTTGACATTTAGTACCTTGCTGGAGTCAGGGTAACTCTATGATTACCTGAACATTTTTTCGCCCCCACTGCAGGGCTTCTGTATGGGTATTGTAAAATATGTCGATCCGTTTTTTTCCTTTTATCGCACCACCCCGATCTTCAACCACTCCCCAGCCATAGCCGGGAATGTACATTCGAGTACCGAACGGATAATATCTGGTATCTGCAGCGATGGTTCCGTCCTGGGAAACGAGGTACCATGGAAAAAGGATTGTCCTTACCGGAATCATCCATGGCCGCTTGAGGCTGTCCACGGAAAAGAGCCCTTCCTCGGGCTCCCGGGGGTCTGTTCCATGGGCTGTCAGACCAGAATAGCGCTGTCCTGTCTGGGGACCTGTACTCACATATCGATTCCAGAAGTCCAGTTTGAGGTAGGTCCAGCTGCCACGTTCCCACTCGCAGCAGATTGAACAACCACAGTAGGCGGTAACCTCCATGACCTTTCCTGTCTGTTTCCGGGCACAGCCGGTGAACAGCAATATGAAGCAGCAGATAAAAACAACTATTTCCACCAGGTGAGCAAACTTCTTTTCGGAGGGTAATTGTCTCATGTCCGGTGAAACCATTTTTTAATATCAGAATCTTCCATGATCTTGACCACTGGTCTGCCGTGAGGGCAGTGCGAGAAGAGGTTGGCCCTGATCATTTTTTCCAGCAGAGTTCTGACTTCAAGATTTGATAGTTGATCCCCGGACTTGACAGCCGCTTTGCATGCCATAGTCGCCAGGATATCAATGAACTTATTGCCCCCGCTTACATCTTTCTCACTACCAAACTGTTCAAGCAGATCGAAAAAGAGATCCTGAGGGTGTCCAGATTTCACCAGAGCAGGTACGGCAGCAAGTATCCAGGTGTTACCACCAAACTCCCTGAGGGAAAACCCCATGTTTTCCAGTTGTTCCATATTATCTTCTACCAGCTGGGATTGAAACACGGAAAGCTCCAGGGTGATCGGAAACATCAGCTGCTGTGAACCAATTTTGCCACGGTTATACTGGGCGTGCAATTCTTCAAAGAGCAACCGTTCATGGGCAGCATGCTGATCAATGACGATAAGTTTGTCCCTGTTTCTGCAGAAAATATAGAGGTCTTTGAAACTGCCGATGACCATTAAATCTTCGATCCTCACCTGGTCAGTATCAGATGGTTCTGTTGTCCGAGTTTGCGGCGGTGCAAAGGACAGGTAGGCCGGACCATTCTCAGACAAAACAGTCTTCGGTGTCGTTAAAGATGCTGGCGTGTATTGTTGACCGGTATCCTGGTTGACTACTGCCGTTGACTTGGAATTTTCGGGAGGGGATGGCATGTCGGGTTCAGGAAACTGGCGAGTGTCTTCTCGGTCGACCAGGTGTTGGTCGTGCACTGGTCTCGATGAGAATATTTCTCCGCGCACCCGATGCTGGTGGTCAACCAGTGCATCTCTAACGGCGTCACAGATGCGTGTATGAACTATCCGACTGTCCCGAAATCTGATTTCATGTTTTGCCGGATGAACATTTACATCTATGCTTTCCGGTGGAACAGTAATTTTAATCATTCCAGCAGGGCTTCGTCCTTTTAACAGGAATGAGCGCATGCCCTCGTTTACGGCGTGGGCGATCATTCGATCCCTGATTGCCCGTCCGTTGACAAACACACGTAATCGGGATGCTGCCGGTGCTGCTGATTCAGGTGAAACGAGCAACCCGAATATCTCGATACCATCGTCAGCTGGTGAACTGCTGTCTATGGTGATAAATTTTCCACTATAATTGATCAGTGTTGCAAGGCGGCTATGTATGTCAGCATCGGATTCAAGCCGGATGGTCTCCCGCCCATCGATTCGAAAAACAAAAGCAACATCAGGCCGTGCCAGCCCATAGTTCCTCATGGTATCGTCAATGTGGGAAAGTTCGGTTCTCCTGGTTCTTAAGAATTTTCTTCGTGCCGGGGTGTTGCCGAAAAGGTTGCTGATCTCAATGGTGGTGCCAGCCTGTGTACCGGATTCATGAACTTTTTTTATGCTTCCGTAGTGACAGACCAGGGTTGTTCCAAACTCATGTTCTTTTCGACGGGAGGTGATAACCATTTTTGATACAGAGGATATGGACGGAATAGCTTCACCCCTGAAACCAAGTGTCCGTATAGCATTCAGGTCCTCCTCACTGTTGATTTTAGAGGTGCCGTGACGCTCAAGACAGAGTAGGACATCGTCTTCATCCATCCCCTCACCGTTGTCGACAACTCTGATCAGCCTGGTTCCTCCGCCATCTATGTCAACTTCGATATGGTTCGCTCCGGCGTCAAGACTGTTCTCAACCAACTCCTTGACAACCGATGCCGGACGTTCGACAACTTCACCAGCAGCTATTTGGTTGGCCAGTTGATCGGGGAGAATTCGTATCTTGGACATGGCAATGGTTATGGGTTTGCTTACACGTTGTCTTTAAAGAAAAGAGTGAAATCAGTACTGGTATTCTGGCGATATGACCGCACTATAGGGCCGGTTATTCGTCCCAGAGATTTTCAAGAGTATACGGACTTCCCTCCATCGCCCAGAAACTACCGGTGATATAACGGTGGTGTCGGTCGAGGCGCTCAAGTTCTGCCAGGTCGGCGGTTGAGAGCGAAATTTTAGCCGATTCGAGGTTTTCTTTGAGTCTCTCTGGATGAATTGATTTTGGGATGACAGCGACATTACGATGGATTGCCCAGGAAATAAGGATCTGGGCCGCTGTTGCCGAGTACTTTTCTGCGATGTCTCTGATCACAGGGTCATCGAGCAGTACCGGTTCGTTTTCTGCTTTGAGCTGGATTGGCCTATCTGCAGAACCAAGCGGGGCATAGGCGGTAAGGTGTATGCTTTCTGCCGCACAGTACTGGACCATTTTTGTTTGTTGGAGGTAGGGGTGAAGTTCAACCTGATTCATCTCCGGGCGGATTCTGGCCGATTCAAGCAGCATCTCGATTTTGGCCACACTGAAATTTGAGACACCAATATGTTTGCACAGCCCCTTGTCAACGAGAGCTTCCATTGCTTTCCAGGTCTCTGAAATGGGAATTTGATCCAGTGAGACCAGGTCTTTTCCACTCGTCGGGTAAAGCAGTTCACGTTCAATGAGAACCGGCCAGTGGATCAGATACAGATCAAGATTTTCCAAGCCAAGGTCTGCCAGTGTTTTTACAAGAGCCGGTTCAACATCCTGTGGTGCGTGTGCATTGTTCCATAGTTTCGAGGTGACCCACAACTGATCCCGCTGAATCTCGTTCGATTTGAATAATTCACTGAGTGCCCGCCCGACTTCAGCCTCATTGCCATAGATGGGTGCACAATCGATGTGACGATACCCTGAACGCACCGCCTCTTTGACTGCCCTGTATACCTCTCCAGAATTTGCCTTCCAGGTACCGAGTCCGATTATCGGTATGGTCTCGCCGTTGGCAAATGAAAGCATTTTCATATTTTATACTCCTGCAGGTGACATATTGCTCTTTTTTTCGTGCATTACTTTGTCTGGAAATAAGGGCTATCGCTGTATTTTAGCAAAAGCGGGTTGTTCATGAGCCCAGATGTGCAAGGGTGATCTTCAACATCCTGCGTAACGGTTCTGCGGCTCCCCAGAGAAGTTGGTCCCCGACGGTAAAAGCGGTGAGATATTGGGGCCCGATATTTAATTTATGAATTCGACCGACCGGTACACTCAATGTACCTGAAATATTCGCCGGTGTCAGTTCTTCGGAGGTGATCTGCCTGTCGTTTGGTATGACCTTGACCCACTCGTTGTGATTGGCAATGATAGATTCGATTTCCTTGACACTGATATCCTGTTTGAGCCTGATGGTAAATGCCTGCGAGTGGCAGCGCATTGCTCCTACCCTGATGCAGAGCCCGTCAATGGGGATAATCTGGTCTTGGTTGTAGCCGAGAATCTTGTTCGTTTCCGAGACTCCTTTCCACTCTTCCTTGGTCTGTCCACCGTCAACCGGCACATCAATCCAGGGGATCAGACTACCAGCCAGCGGTACCGACCAGTTTTCCAGGGAAAGTGAGCCGTCTGTAAGTTTTTCTGTCACTTTTTTATCGATGTCCAGAATGGCGGACGATGGATCGTTCAACAAATCACCAACGTTCGCCTCGATTTCTCCCATCTGGGTGATCAGCTCTCGCATGTTTTTTGCACCGGCGCCGCTGGCAGCCTGGTAGGTCATTGAGCTTACCCATTCGATCAAACGGTTTTCAAATAATCCGCCAAGCGCCATCAGCATCAGCGATACGGTACAGTTGCCCCCGATATAATTTTTTATACCAGCAGCCAGTCCATTGTCGATGACATTTCTGTTTACAGGATCTAGAACGATAACAGCGTCATCTTTCATTCTCAGGGTTGACGCCGCATCTATCCAGTACCCATCCCACTGTTTCCTCAGTGGCTCAATGATAGCGGAGGTGTAACTCCCCCCCTGGCAGGAAACGATGATATCCATGGCTGCAAGGCGCTCGGTATCCATGGCATCTTCGAGAACCCTTGCCCCCGCGCCGATGTCGGGTCCGTCCTGGCCCACTTGAGAGGTGGTGAAAAAAAATGGCTCAATCCCCTGAAAATCAAGCTCCTGGTGCATACGTTCCATCAATACCGATCCGACCATTCCCCTCCAGCCGACAAATCCTACTTTACGCATCTCTTTCTCCATCTAATTGCAAACTTTAATCAATCTTATCAATCTGATGATCTTGCTTTGGTGTGAATAATTATTTATCGGTAATGCCAGGCGTCAGTATTTGTCTGACCCGTCATGTAAGTAAATAACCAGTGCAACTGAATATCAGCTGTTGTGTGATTCCCTGAAGACAACTCCGCTGGTTGATCAGAACCATTTCTTTACTTCCTCTTTGAGTACCTTGCCCATGGTGTTGCGGGGTATCTCACTTACAAATAGTACTTTTTTCGGACATTTCCAGGGGTGAAGGTGTTCTTTACAGAAAGTTTTAACCTCGTCCTCGGAAAGCTGATCAGCACCACCTGTTTTCACCGCAGCAACGACAACCTCCCCCCATTTTTCATCAGGTTGTCCCACCACAACGGATTCTTCAACTGCATTGAGCTTGTCGATGACAGATTCAACTTCCTTGGCCGATACATTTTCTCCACCGCTGATGATGATATGTTTAATCCGGTCAGTAAGATAATAATATCCGTATTGGTCAACCCGGGCAAGGTCTCCTGTCCGAAACCAGCCGTTTTCAAAGGTGTCGGCTGTTTCCTCGGGCTTTTGCCAATATTCCCTGGTGATGGATGGACTTTTCAGCCAGAGCTCACCAACGTCACCAGGAGTGACCTCCTCACTGGAACCAGGATCAACAATTCGAACTTCGAGCCCGGGTAAAGGGCGACCAATTGAGCCGGGGATACGGGTGCCCCTGAGTGGATTTGAAAAATTCATCCCGGTTTCTGACATGCCTTCACGTTCAACAGGTGGCTGACCAAATAATTCTGTAATTCGCTTGAACTCCTTTGGTAGCAATGGTGCTGATCCTGAGGTGATAAGTCGCAGATGGCTGAAATCGAGCTGACACCCTTCGATACTATCGAGTAGTTTTGTATACATGGCGGGAACAGCCATAAAAACAGAGCAGGTCCCGTCTCCTGTTTTTCGAGACAACTCCTTGATCACCTCCGGCGGACTGAAAGAGTCGATCAGATTTATGCGTGCACCTGCCAGGAGCGGAGTCTGCAGGGCAAAACATAAACCATGCACATGAAACAGGGGCAAGGTGTGGCAGACAACGTCTGCCGAGGTAATCTCCCAGATGTCTGTTATATTATCAGCATCATGAAGCAGGTTTCTATGACTTAAAACAGCACCTTTCGGGTTGCCTGTGGTTCCCGATGTATAGATGATCAGTGCTGGATCTTCGGGGCCAATGGTTCTTGACGGCAGTTTCAGGGAGTCGGATTCCGCTCGGCTCAACCGGCGATATTTTTCACTGGTGGAAACTTCATGAATATGGGCCGTTGGGTAAACATCGGTGATGAAGGATTTCTTTTCAGGCTCAACAATAATTAATTCCGGCCTTGAATCTTCAAGGAGATATCTCATCTCGTTTTTTGTGAATCCCGGATTGAGTGGAACAGAAATGGCACCGATTGTCTGGATGGCAAAGTGTGCGACAACCGCAAAAACCGATTTAGGCAGGAAAATAACAACACGGTCACCCCGTTGAACCCCGAGCTCGGAAAATACAGCTGCAAGAAAAACTATATCACTCTGTAACTCGAGAAAGGAAAGCCTGGTTTCCTCCGTGCCATTTTGTAAAAATGTCAGACCAACCTTGTCGTTATGTTTTTCGATCGTCTGTTTGAGCCGATAGGGTATGTTTTCGCTACTCATTGTTCTTTTCTGTGCACTTTTGTTCTGGCCACGGGGTTACCATATTCGCAGGGGACTTTTGTTTGACAGAGACCACAACTGTTTACTCTGAAACCTAGTTGTTTTTTTTCAACATGTACCGCGGTTACATTGCGGATATAGTTCTTACATTTCACTTTGTCATGACCCGTCTTGGAAATAGCATCGGCCGGGCAGCGTTTTATACAGCCGTTGCATCCTGCTTTGCTGTAAAACAGGCACCATTGATTATGACTGCTGTATGTCCTTGGTGTTGGCTTGAGATTATCCCGGACGATAACTGATCCGACCCGAACGGCTTTGCCGACAGTGGTGATGAGTCCATCAGAAAGCCCAAAGGTTCCGAGGCCGCAGGCGTACGCAGCATGACGTTCCGACCAGCAGGAGGCAAACCCATACTGGTTTGAAATAATCCGTGACCATTGCGGCAGCATCACCGGGGCGCAAGCCTGTTTTCCCTCTTTCGAAAAAAGATCGACAACAAATGCACGCAGGTTTTCGTTGAGTTTTTCGCCATAGTAACGGGATTTACTCCACTCTATGCTCGGCATTATTGTTGCCTTTGTATGTGCCTGTCGGGTCTTTTTTGTCTGGGGCAGCACCCAGGCGATCACGCTTAACTCCTCTGGTTTGACACGCTCCTGAGGAAATGCCAATGAGAATGCCTGCTGCGGTGTCCAGTATGCATCCGGGTTGATGTCCTTGTTGAAAAAGGTGTACAGCTGATCAGCAGCTGATGATATTCCAACAACAGGCTCTGCAAAGGCGGGTATCGTCGATCCTGGCTCAATGAAATTATTTGAACTATCTGCCATCCAGGAGATTATCTGTTCTGTAATGTTCATGGTGAACCTGTTCGCTGTATTAGATATGATTGTGTTCTATGGGAGCAGTGCCTGCCACCATTACTCTTTGGGATGCTGTCCGGTCACAGCTATGCATAACGAGAAGGAATATCATTTGTCAACAGATCTTTGTTGAGGCAGCGAAGTATGAGCGTAAAGCTGTGGTTAGACGGGAAACTGTCATTGAGGTCTCGTTTCGACTCGGTAGTTCAATGATGTTTTATCAGGGGAATTTCCTTGGTATTTCATCATTTTTCGATTTTATTCCCACAAGGACATTATTGTACCGGATTCCGGTAATAGTTTTAGATGAATGTAAATGAAGAGAGACGTGTAACTCGTGACCGTCACCAGGAAAAAAAAAGGATCTACTGCGACCCGACGGAAAAAACCGCTTAATGAAAAGCATATTATCGGTTTTCTTTTTGGTGTGTCCCTTGCTTTATCACTGTTTCTGAGTGTACTGCTTTTTACCCTTGATCAATTGGACATACCCGATATCAGGTCTGTGGCCCACTACAGACCCGTCCAGACAAGCCTGATTTACGATAAAAACGGAACCATTGTTGACCGGATATTCATTGAAAACCGTATCGTTGTTCCGCTGAACAAGATGAACCCATTGCTACCAAAGGCATTTGTTGCTGCTGAAGACGGACGTTTCTTTGAACACCCGGGCCTTGATTCATATTCGGTGCTGCGTGCATTTTTCAACAATCTCAGGGAAGGGAGAAAAAGTCAGGGAGGTTCGACGATTACCCAGCAGGTTGCGAAAGGACTCCTGCTGACACCGGAGAAGACCTACCTGCGAAAGTTTAAGGAGGCAATCCTGGCCTGGAGGATAGATACCCTGCTCACCAAAGATGAGATCATTTACATCTACCTGAACCAGATTTATCTCGGCTCTGGCGCCTATGGTGTTGAGGCGGCCTCGATGACCTATTTCAACAAACATGCCTCGCAGCTTAATCTGTCTGAAGTCGCAATCCTCGCCGGTCTCCCCCAGGCACCGAGTCGTTATTCACCGCTTGAACACTGGGATCGTGCCCATGCACGCCAACGTTATGTCCTCAACCGGATGGCAGCCGATGGCTACATTACCGAGACGCAGGCCAGGAAGGCCTATTCGGACAAACCTCAGCTGAGCCAATCACGTCGACGGAGTCAAAAAACAAACGGTTACTATCTGCAGGAAGTACGGAAACGAGCTGAACAGATGCTCGGAGTTCCGCTTGAGACCGCCGGTGTGAAAATATTTTCAAATCTCGATCAAGGGCTGCAGGCTGAGGCAGAAAAAGCCCTTGCCGGCGGCGTGAAAAGTGTGCTGAAACGTTCAAAAAGAGAAAGTGGCACACGAGGACCCCCCGAGGGCGCCCTTGTCTGTCTCGAATCATGCAGTGGCAAGGTGCGCACCCTGGTGGGAGGAAGCGATTTCCACAAGACTCAGTTCAACCGCGGCAGTTCAGGCACGGCGGCCTGCCGGATCTGTCTTCAAACCTTTGGTTTACAGTGTTGCCATGGATCGGGGCTGGTCACCGGAATCGATGATTGTCGATGAACCGTTTTCAATCAGGGGAGGGGACGGTAAAATGTGGCAACCCCAAAACTTTGGTAATGTCTATCACGGCAAGACAAATCTGAGGGAGGCGCTTGTTTATTCGTATAATATTCCAGCGATTAAAGTGCTGCAGCAGGTTGGTATCAGGCCGGTTCATGAACGGGCCAAAGCGTCTGGCATCATTTCCCCACTGCCGAAAGATCTCAGCCTGGCGCTCGGTTCAGCCGATGTATCTCCGCTTGAGATGACCGGGGCCTATCTGCCATTTTTATGTGATGGAAACTATATTCAGCCAACTTTTATAGATCGAATCCTGACTGGTGCAGGTACGGAACTCTACCGGCACAGTAGGATTCCCGTCAAGGTGATGGGCAGAGACAACGCTGAAAAGATGAAGTCAATGTTGATCCAGGTAATATCCGAGGGTACCGGCAGAAAAGCCAGAGGGTTATCTGGAGTAAATGGCGGTAAAACAGGAACTTCTGACAATAACCGTGATGCCTGGTTTATTGGTTTTCATAATCGTTTGATCGGAGGGGTCTGGGTGGGACATGATAAAAACCAAAGCCTGGGGAAAAACGAAAATGGCGGCAGTACGGCTGCTCCCATCTGGCGTTCCTTTATGGAAGGGATAGACAAGAAGAGCGGGACTTGATCAAATAAAAAGAAAGGAACAGGCAGAGTCTCGAGCACCATGTTCCTTTCTTTAAACTTCACTCAACTGAGCCTCTTCCAAAACGCCCTTTTCGCTCAACCTCTACGTTATGCTTAAATTTTTATCCTCGGAATATCAATTATATGCCTGCGGTAAAAATTTTTCACATGGTTTGACGTTGAACGAAAATCATCATTTTGCAAAAGGCTCAACTGAATATGCCTTTCAGGGTAAAGAAAAAGAGCATTGCCATAATTGCCCCGGCGGGTAGTGTGACCAGCCAGCTGATGATGATGTTGAAAACGACCCTGAGGTCGAGGGCACCGATACCGCGGGCCAGCCCAACACCGAGCACCGAGCCGACGAGGATGTGAGTGGTTGAGACAGGGAGCCCGGTCCGACTTGCCAGAACAACCGTCGTGGCTGCTGCCAGTTCTGCGCAGAAACCGCGGGAAGGTGTCAGTTCGGTTATCTTTCTGCCAACGGTAAGCATCACCCGATATCCCAGGGTAATAAGACCAAGTACGATACCTCCACCACCCAGCAGCAGTATCCACAGCGGCAGATCTGATTTCTGCATCACTTCCCCGCCGCTGCTGACAATGCTCACCACCGCTGCAAGTGGACCGATACCATTGGCAACATCGTTTGAACCGTGGGCGAATGCCATCGCGCAGGCAGTAAAGAGCATCATCGGGGCGAATACCTTTTCAACACTGGCAAAGTGGAAATCACGGTCGGCTTCATGATCCTCTTTAATTTTACTGATAAAATACCAGCCAATAGCAGCTGTTATCAGGCCAAAGCAGACTGCCACACCAAAGCTTTGCCCAATGTTCAAATCTATGTTGAGGTGCTTTAAACCTTTAAACATGGTGACCAGAGAGATTATGAAGCCGACAAGAAAAACGTAAACAGGTGCGTATCGTTTGGCATTCTGGAGTGGATTGCTGGTATCAAAAATCAATTTACGGGTACTGATCACCAGCAGAAAGGAAATGGTTCCGCCAACGGCCGGGCTGATTACCCAGCTGGCGACAACACTGCCGACTTTTCCCCATTTAACAGCATCCGGCCCGATACCTACGATGGCAAAGCCTATCAGGGCCCCGACGATCGAGTGAGTGGTGGATACCGGCCAACCTTTTAATGAGGCCATCATCAGCCAGAAGGCTGCGGCGAGCAGGGAGGCAAGCATCCCATAGACGAGTATCTCTGGAGAGTTGACAATAGCCGTTGGGTCGATGATTCCTTTTCTGATTGTACTGGTAACATGGCCTCCAGCAAGGACAGCTCCTGCAAATTCGAAAATAATGGCAATGCAGATGGCCTGCTTGATGGTGACTGCTCCTGCACCAACCGAGGTTCCCATCGCGTTGGCCAGGTCATTTGCGCCAATACCCCAGGTCATGTAGAGACCGAAAATAACAGCAAGAATGACAAATACGGTCCCGTAGGCGACTATGATATCCATGATCTGTCCTTTGAATAATTATTTAGAGAGAAAAAGCAGAAGACGATCAGAAACATTTTCGGCCTGATCAGAAATAGATCCAAGCCGATCAATAAGCTGGTACCAGAAAACGGTAGAAACTGGATCGAGCTGGTGCTCGTTTTCAAACAGGGTTCTCCTGGTTCTATGCATGATGGCGTCGATGTTATGCTCCTTTCGGCGTACTCCGGCGATCATCTCTTCCACTTTTTTCTGCTCTCTCCCGCGGAAGCCCACCTGCAGCAATTCGTCAAGTTGTTCAATCATGTCTTTGGCCGAAGCACTGATTTCCATGGTTCCTTCCAGTAGTTCGTCAACGATCGCCTTGAGGGGCTCAGGAACGTACATGTCGCGATAAAGGAGTAGCTTGGCGATTTCTTCAGCGATATCGGCCAGCTGATCCTGGTCGCTGATCAGCCTCAGCAGATCTTCACGATCAACAGGCAATAGCAGCGTGTTGGGCATGTTGATTCGAAAGATATGTTTGATTTCATCTGCCTCGCTTTCCAGTCTGATTATTTCATCGGCGTACTCTGCCAGTTGGTCTTTATCTTTTCGATAAAGCGCATCGAGAAGCGGGGGAATAAGACAGATACAGGAAAATACCATTCTCATGTGTTCCTGAATCGGTTTGAATGGGGATGTCCTGAAAAGTCCGGAAAATGGGGTGGTTGATTTAATTTCCATGGAGGTAATCCTCAGCTGATTTCAAGGTGCAGATCCTCGAGTCATTTGAATCAGTGAAAAAAGCTGCATCTCTTTTGAAACGTTATGGTCTCAATAGCAGAATAGAGGTGCAAACTTCAAGTAGTAAAGCAGCATTCCAATAAAAAAGATCCTCAACATGAAAAAGTATTAAAGGATAAAGGCCACTATAGCCGGCAGGTCAATTGATTGAAACAATAATGTGGTCAAGACCATTGCTCTCTCTTTGTTCCCCGAATCAACGAAAGGTAATTAAGCTCAATGTTTGTGACTATCAAAAAAAATGAGCAACATCCCTGGCGCGTGTAGTTACAATTTTACCTTGAACGTTTCATTTTACTGAGCAATTTACTCAGTGGTTCTGCGGGGTAGGTCAGTGGTACAATCCTGTCCTTTATCCTTATGAACAGTGCAGGACCATGCTGGTGAGAACTGTAAATGATGTGATGATTTTTTATTGATCCAACATTCTGCCAGACGCTGCCAAATGGGTCAAGCGGTGTATGACCAACAATTATCGGGACTGACTTGGGTTTATCGAGTGCCCTGCGCAGCGCCTTGATATCAGCTTTTCCATATCCTGAGAGGTAATGTGGGCGTTTGACCCGGTTATTGGTAAGAGACCTGGCGATTTCGGGGTGATTCCTGATATTGATCAGCTGCTTCCTGGTTGTACCCGACCGAGGTGGGCCGGCATGGCAACCAATAAAGGAATCGGATGAAATAAGGTAGGGAAGGCGGTCATAAAAGGTCTGCATGGCCTCAACATATGCTGTCCCGCGAATCTCCTTGAGGTGCCTTTTCATGAGCAGGCCCTGGGGAATGCCGTTTTTGGCAAGATCCGGGCTGAAATCATCGTGGTTACCCCGAATATAGAAAACGTTGCTGGGAAAGGTGCGTTTGAGGGACAGGATCAGGTCCATTATTATCACAGAGCTGTCCATGTTGCTCATTTCCTGGGCAATTTCAGAATGAACCGCATCGCCAAGGATGCAGAGAATTGCCTGGTTTGAACGCAGCGATTCGAGAATACAGTTTTCTGTCAGAATCTTCAGGATATTGTCCACCTGGCCATGAAGGTCTCCAACTATTATCGGGGTTTGCTCATCTGGAATTTCCAGCAGTCCTCCCGGCATGTCTAAGCTGTCAAGCGGTCTGAATGACTCATTAGCCAGTATTTCGTTGACCGCGAGAATCAGCGAGAGACCGCTGCGCTTTTCAAGAATGTCAATTTTTCCACCGAGCAGTGACCGGGCATCAAACATGGCAGCAATCCTGTTTGATGCAACCTCCTCGCGACTGTCCTGTTCGTCAAGTCGAACAATCTTTACCTTGTTGTCCGGGTCGACTGGTTGGATCAGCAGGTCACCGTTGGCTGTGTTGGTGATCGACACATGGCGTTTGGCAACATCCTTTTTGAAGTGGAAGAGATCGTCGTATTCCTTGTTGGATCTGCCAAGTAGAATAGTTTCGCCCTGCTTGATCCTGGCAAAGCCCCGTACGGTTCTGAAAAAGCAGCTCTCAGGGGGTTTGATTATCCAGTTCTTGTTTAAACGGAGATACCGTTTATTGGCTCCAAGGGGAATTTCAGGAGATATTTTCAAGTGAGTTCTGCCAATTACCATGTCAAGGCTCTTGCCGCTATGAGAGATCCGGCAGGCTGTTTTCAGATCCTGGAGCTCATTGGTAACTGTCAGCCAGGGAATATGATCCTGCCTGAAGACGAGCTGTTTCCAGCCCTCAAGGGTGTTCAGACCGGCCCTGGGTACTGCATCTGTCACAGCCCATGCTGGCAGGGCCACATCCCCCTTTTCGGAAATGATCATCGGTGGTTCATGTATGTCTCTGCGAATATAGACGTTTAACCCTGCACGATGGAGGTACAAGGCAATGTCGCTGTAGGTCTGGATCTGACGCTGCACCATATCCAGCGTGAGGTTGGCATCCACCGGGAAATAGCCGTCTTTTTGTCTGTCCTGGCGTTGTTTGTAAACCCGTTTGGGCTCCGGGAGAAGAAATTCAAAAATATAGCGGTCTATCCAGTTGGTATTGAATTTTGAATGTGGTGTCGGTGGAATCTTAATTTGTGGAAAATCAATGAGAAGCTTTTCTGGTGCGCTGTCCAGCCATTCCTGATCAAACACTGATAGAGATTCTCGGTAACCGCGATAGGGGATACCGAGGTGTATTTCACGGGGGCGGTAAACAAGACTCCGATCTTTCCACCATCCTTTTCTCTTGAGGTCGAGATATCCTTCATTGGGCCAGCCCCTGATCTGGTTAATATAGTATGATTTACCAGCGCCCGGAGGACCGGTGACCACGAGCTGTCTGAATTCAAGGCCAACGGGAAGCTCGATTCCCCTGATCTGCTGGACCTCCTTGATCGGTTTGAGAATTTTGTGAAGTGAAGTTTTCATTGTAAGGAAATAAACTGCATCTGAATAAGGTACTGTCTGAGATTTGGATGATTCATAATAAGGAGTATGTGCTGCCGGCTCATTGCCAGTTGTTACTCTATGATATACCGCTTGCTGAGCACCTGTCCAGAGAAGAAACTGTTTAGCATCTCTGCCTGGCACGCTGGATCGGCCTGTTTTCAAATGATGCTCTTATCCCTGTTGTCATCATAGGATATACCGACCATTAAATCACTAGATTATCACCTAATATTGGGCCCATGGAAAAGATACCCGAGAATGTTTATATTTTCTTTCGGGGTAGAAAGATGCTAGGCTATAGGAAAGGGAGGTATACATCATTTTCAAAGGGGTAACCGTATCGTGGAAATTATCATTGGCTCGTCACCACACATAAGCCGGGAACTTCCTGCAAAAAAACAGCAGCCGGCAGGCGGTATCGTCGAGGCCACATTGCTTCATGTCAGAAAGCCGAGAAAAGGCATTGCCGGGCCATCTGGCATGGAACGACGCCAGAAACAGACCCAGGACCCGCTCAAGGGAAGAGTGTTAACCGTACTGGTAGACGATGAAGCTCTTCTGCCAAAGGATATTGAGAGTAGTGATTATCGGGTGATGCTGCGTTTCAGTAAAAAATAGCTACACTCGAAACAGTGGCTGCTGTTGCTGCTTGCCTGAAGCATAAAACCCCGACAGCCACAGAAAAGCTGGTCGAGGTTCTGTCTCCTGGTGTTGCCGGCATGACTCTTGTCAGCAGGGAGTCATCTGCCAGATTCCGCACGGACAGGTATCGGCACAAAAACCGCAGCCGATACATTTCTGATCATCGGAAATATAGTCAAATGTAACTTCACCACTAAATTGTAATTCATTTCTCGAGATCGCCCCGGTCGGGCAGATCGTCTCGCAGAGATGGCAATCTCGACAGGTTGCACAGGAGAGACAGCGTCCAGCCTGGTCTTCTTCTGTCGCCCCCGACTGGTCGGGGTTGTAGTGGGTGATGGTAAGTGCCTGCTGGGGAATAAGTCCCTTATCGAAAGGTTTCCACTGCTCCCCGTTAATTTCTGCAATGATCCACTCAGCTGCAGTTTTTCCGGCACCGAGTGCATCGGTTGCAAGACCTGGCCGTTCGACATCACCAACGGCCAGGACCCGTGCATGAGAAGTCCTGTGCCCGGGTTGTGTCTTAATCCAGCTCGCCCCGCCGACGTTGACGGTTTCAATATCCTCTGGAAGAAATGGCAGGGCAGGGACATCACCGATTGAGATGAATACTGTCTGGGCAGGTATGACATCTCCGTTATCGGTGACAAGCCCAGCATCGGTAACCTCGCGGGTGACAATAGGCCACACAAATTTGGCACCAAGCGCTTCAGCCGCGTCCCGTTCCTTGCCAAAAGCAAGGGGCTTCTGGATATCTACAAGCGTTACTTTGGTAGCTCCGAGGCGATATGCCTCACAGGCAACATCGCAACCGACATTTCCTGCTCCAATGACAACGACCTCCGAGCCAATTTCCATGGATTCAATACCCTTGGCCTCTTTGAGGAAATCCAGGGCAGGCTTGACCCGTTCATGGCCAGGAAAGGTAATACGCCGTGGTTCATGGGTGCCAACAGCGATAATCACATAATCAAATTCTTCCTGCAGCGCTAAAAATCGTTCACGGTCCATATCATGCTCAAGGTGAACGTTTATGTTTTTCAGCGACATGAATCGTTTGATCTCTTCATCCCAGATTGCCTGGGGGAGACGTTCCCATGGAACGACCTGGGCAAGCTTTCCACCAAGCTCTGCACCTCTTTCGAAGATGTGTGTTTCAATACCAGCAATGGCCAGCTGCCAGGCAGCGTTTATGCCGCCGGGCCCACCACCGATGATAGCGACTCTTTTCCCGGTCGGTTCAGCCTGCTCGGGAGCTGGAAAATTTGAGACAGCGCGCCCGAGAACCTGCATTTCGATAGAACCATCTACCCCGGTTCTCGTACAGTTCTCCATGCACAGGTTCGGACAGACAGCCCCACAGACCGATCCCGGCAGGGGGGTGTAGCTGAGGATCATCTGATAGGCTTCATCGATTTTACCTTCCCTGATCAACCTCAGACGTTCGACCGTCGGTATGTGGATGGGACAATAGTAGGTACAGGGTGCAGCAGACTCACTGTTAGCCCACCACGGTTTTCGACGCCTGAGATCACCGGTGACAATGGTGCCTATCTGTGATCGGTCAAGCCCTGGAGAGAGGTCCCTCAGAGGATCTCCACCACCAAAAGCCTTGTCCCAGAACTGAGTGCGAAACTCTGCCATTGGCATCGGCCCCGACCACATCAAGGCACGCTCCTGTGGAGATATGGAAGTCAATATCTGCCACTCTTCCCTGACACTTAACTCGCTGAGCAGTTCAGGACGACCGATTTTATCAAGGTATTCGGGGATATTGTCGAGGAGCCATTGCCATTGCAGGTCATCAAGGTCAACCAGTTTGGCGTTTGTTTTTGAATATGAACCGTCAGTTTTTCCCCGAAAGTAGATCTGTCCGCCTACCATGCCGACACACGGTCGGTAACCCAGGATGTTATCAGGTGTTTTGGCATCAACCCCGCAGATCACGGCAGTTCCACCGCAATTAAATTCCGCAAAGGAATCACCCGCTGACCCCAGAACCCAGAGCTCAGGTTTTTCATATTCAGGGTTCCATTTGGTCATGGTTAACCCTCTGGCACCGATGGACCCGCCGATAAACACCTTGCCGGCGGCCATTGCATTACAGGCACCATTGGTTGCATCTCCGAGGACCGTTATCTCGGCACCGATGTTAAGATATCCGACATCATCTGAAACAGCGCCGTGACAGAGAATAGTGGTGCCCGGCTGTCCCATGGAGCCAAGTCTCTGTCCGCAGGGACCATTAACTTCGATATGAAGTCCGTCTTCTCGCTGGAGTCTGATCCCGATATTATGCTGCCCGAAAGATTCGAGCATAAGGTTCGGGGATTCGGCAGCCGCCTCCCGTACAATTTGCTCATATTTCATGGAGCTGATTCGCTGGCCATTCACGTCAAGGCCTTTGACAACCTTAGTATTCACAGAAGAACTCCTTGGTAAAACCTGATTTCTTTTTCTTCATGGATGGGAAGAAATGTATTAACAGACATATTTAATTTCTAACCGCTCGGCGGCATCTTTGTCGCTGATACCGAGGGCATCAGACATGCCGATCGGCAGGCTCTGGGATCTGCCAAGAGGTGCCATTATCTTTTTCATTTCTGTCCGGATGGACATAAAGGTGTCGGCCACACGCTCGGCCACACTGTCGGGATCAAGCCTGCGATATAGTTTCTCGTTCTGGCTGGTAATACCTTTAGGGCAGATCCCTACGTTACAGACATTACAGCGGTTTTGCTCATTGCCAAGACAGCCGGCGGCGGTCTGCATGATGTATTTTCCAATATGGACAGCACTGGCACCAAGCATGATGAGGGCCAAACCATTCTGGGCGACATTGCCATTCTTGCCGATGCCTCCGGCAGCGTAGATCGGGATTTCATTCTGCTTACCCTGGGCAACGAGATCAAGGTAGCATTCACGCACATTCGAGGCAACAGGGTGTCCGGTTGCATCCATTGAAACATTGTAGGCCGCTCCAGTACCCCCATCGATACCGTCGATCAGTAATCCGCCGGCATATGGGTTGCGGACAAGATTGTTGAGCACGGCTTTGGCCGAAGTAGAGGCGGAAATTTTAGGGTAGACCGGGACCTTGTTGTCAAAAGCAATGGAAAGTGTCTGGATCATTTTCATGACACTCTCTTCAATTGAATAAAGTGTCTGGTGGACCGGCGGCGAAGGCAGATCTACGCCTTCAGGAACACCCCGCAGTCTGGCTATTAGCTTGGAAACCTTGTACCACATGAGCAGTCCGCCATCTCCCGGCTTGGCGCCCTGACCATATTTGATTTCGATCGCGGCGGGCATACATTCCATTTCAGGGATGGCCCTGATAATTTCATCCCAGCCAAAATAACCCGAGGCTATCTGCAGGATGATGTATTTAAGGTATGGACTTTTGAGGACCCATGGCGGACAACCACCTTCGCCGGTACACATGACCACGGGGATTCCAAGGACTTCGTTACAATAAGCGACGCCCTGGAGCAACCCAAGCCACATGTTGGGAGAGAGTGCACCGAAGGACATGGAGCCGATTATAAACGGAAAAACTTCCCTGGTTGGCGGAATCCATTCGCCTGCGCTCTTCTTCTTCAGGTAATCTTCCGGCGAGAGAATACGCCCGATGGTTGTTGCCAGACTGAATTCGTGACGGCCGGCATCAAGGGCCGGGTCGGTGAGCATGGAAATCCTGTCAAAGATGATTCGGTCCAGAAGGGAGGTGCCGGTTACATTCCTGCGGCCCCCTCTTTTGAATGCGTCACCTTTCTCGTTATTGAAAAAAAGTGTCCTGTTTTCAATAGTATTTGGTACCGGTGCTATCGCCTCGTTCGGGCAGACCATGGCGCACATACCACAGCCAATACAGGCATGTTGCATGGACATTCTCTGCCTGATACCGACAAAGGTTCGATAGTCGCTCCCTCTTTTTTTGCTCAGTATTTCCAGCTTGGGCATCCGCTGCCTGCGGTAGGCGAGGTACAAGCACTCTTTCGGACAAACGCTCGTGCAATTACCGCACAGGGTGCACCTGTCTTCTCGATGCTGAATAACCCAGGGAAGATCCGGGTAGGTCAGGCTGCCTGGCTCAACGGGAATTGATCGTACTGGGACCATATCGTTAGTTCCTTTCTGTCTGGTGGAATAATTATTGTGTGATCTCTCATCGGTTGAAAATCAAAGGCCGGATCTCTGTTTGGTATCATTGCATCAACCCCGCACATTTCGGAGGCAATTGCCCAGGCGCCTTCCCGGCCGCCGACGGTAGCCGGGCGAAGCTTTTTCTGATCCATGACCAGCAGGCAGGTTTCATCGGGCAGGGTGCCGATCACCGCATTGGGACCATCGATGATGAGCCGTCGACAGACTGAGCGCAACCCTTTTAGAAAATCGCCCTGCGGGTGTTTTTCGAGTTCTTTGAGGCTCAACGGGGTAATAATATGTTTGTAGGCCTGGAGCGGCAGGTTCAATTTTTTGATGGTGTAGTGAAGAATGTGGGTGAAAACCTCGGAGTCACTCTGGTAGCCGATATAGCCTGGAAACCCACGACCGGTCAACCAGTCTCGAATCGGTACAAAAGCGGTGTTCTCGCCGTTGGTCATTGTCGAGATGCCCTGGATAAAAAATGGATGGCAGGCGTAGAGGTTGATTCCATAATTGGTGTTCTGTCGACCCTGGGCCATGCATACACGTGATTTGATCTGGCCATCGTGGAGATTGAGCAGGTTGCCAACTTGCAGCGGCCAGCCCACTTCTTTGATTATCGCAACATCAGGATAAAAAGAAAATACAGTGAGGTCAGAGCCATGGTCTTCTCCGTTTTTTCTCAATGCCAGGCGGGATTCAAGGAGCTCCATCTCCCGTTCTTCCTGGGAACTTGAGCTGAACTTATCCGGCATGCGATAGGCGCGGATAAAGTATCTGAAGCGTTCAATGTCCTCCAGCTGGGAATGGTCCATGTGAAATTTGTGATCATATTTCAACTCGTAACCGCGATCCTCCATGAAGTCATCAAGCCGTCGCCAGGATTCCTTCGTTTTTGCAATACCTGAAAGTATAGGAAACCTCGGATTATACTTGAAGTCTTCAAATTCCATGCCGCGCAGCAGCAGGCCAAGACCTGAGCCGTCGTAGCCTTCCTGCATGGCCTCCATTGCCTCAAGGACTTCGTACGGTGAGAATGGCTCTGTTGCTGTTTTCAGGGCTAATCGACACATCTATCTGTCTCCTGGGAATATATTGTTTCTGGTATTAGGGCGTAATGTCGTGGTAGAACGTGAACCGCAGGTGAACTACTTCTAGCCAGATGACGCTGCTAAATAAACGGGAGCTTCGAAATCTACACAAAAAGGGTGACGAAGTCAAGTTTGTGACAGATTCGTAATCGTGAAAAAGACAGGAAGGAGAAAGGTTGACAATATCGTAACATCTGGGTCGGAAAACGACAGGAACGTGAATACGAATCCCATGAATTGCTGAAAATGATATGGTGTTTACTGCAACTGATCGGACGCTCTGATATTTAAAAAGGAGTCGAGGCTGTATGAAAAGATTAAAAAGTCGCTCGTGCTGGAAATACTGAGGAAAAAAAGAGTGTCTGACTATTTGATAATATTGCCAAGATTTTTGACTTTATCGACTTTTTCTTTTACCTCAGCGACTTCTTTTACACCGGGGATATCATTGAGGAACTCCTTGCCGCCGTCTTCCACATCGGATATGCCGTTTTTAAAAGAGGATATCGCCTTGCCAAGGCCTGAACCGATTTCAGGCAGCTTCTTTCCACCAAAGACCAGAAAAGCAATAGCGAGAATGACAATGAGTTCCGGTGTGCCGAGTCCAAACATGGGTGCTCCTAGTGAGATTGATGAGTATTCTGCTACGCTGTAGTATTATTGTCTTTATCGTCAGGTTTGTCATCGTCTAATTTTTTTGCCTGTTCTTCCTTAGACGTGGCATCTTTGAAATTTTTGATTCCTTTGCCGATTCCAGAGCCGATCTCAGGCAGCTTTCCTGCCCCAAAAATAATCACGATTATAACGAGTATTACAATGAGCTCAGGCATTCCAAGTCCGAACATATCCTACCTCTATGTATAAAAAACTGTATTAAATAAGTCACTGGTCAAGGGAAGTGACGTACATATTCATTTCAAGGCTGAATGTAGATTAGTCTGGCGAGAATGTCAAGCTGCAGAGTGTCTAAGATGAAAGATCATTCTGATGCTGCCGGTACCATGATTTAACCGGTGAATGTTAGGCTTTTGTTTTTGCCTCTCGCAGAGACCCAATTCTTTTGCCAATCTCCTGCATTCGTGACATCACAGCAGACTCGTCGAGCGTCTTTAAGACCCGTTTTTCCATGATTATTCTGCCATTGATGACGGAGTGGATGACATCACCACCCCTGGCTGCATAGACCAGTTGAGAGGGCAGATTATAAAGGGGAATGAGGTGGGGTTGGTTCAGATCTAAAACGATCAGGTCAGCTCTTTTACCCGGGACGAGGGTGCCAATTCTGTTTTCGGCATTTAAGGCAGCCGCTCCACCAAGCGTTGCCGCGTGGAGGGTCGTTTCAGCGTTCATAGCTGTCGGGTCAAAGATTATAGCCTTGTGGGTCCTGGCAACAGCGCTCATCTCAGAAAACATGTCCACATTGTTATTGCTGGCACTTCCGTCAGTACCTATGGAAACCAGGACACCCTGCTTAAGGAGCTTGGGAACCGGAGCGATACCTGAGGCGAGCTTCATGTTGGATTCAATACAATGACTCACGTGTATTGCTCTGTCGGCCAGCACTGAAATCTCTTCATCGTCAAGCTTCACGCAGTGGGCAGCCAGGGTACGGCTGGTCAAGACACCAAGATTGTCGAGGTGGCGTACCGGTGTTGTACCGTATTGTTTTATACAGTTTTCCACTTCGGTGTCATTTTCAGAGAGGTGGATAACATAGAGACTCTGGTACTTTTCAGCAAGACGATGACATTGCTGCAGCAGTGCTGGGGAGCAGGTGTAAATACTATGTGGGGCCACAATTATTGATACCAGCGGGTGGTTCTGGTATTCCATGAACATCTCTTCGGCGTACCTGAGACCATTGTGCAACTCCCCATAGGATAGAGAAGGAAAGTCGGACAGCATTTCTCCGATCCAGCATCTGATCCCGGACCTGTGAGCAGCGCGGGCCACATCTTTGGCAAACAGATACATATCACAGAAACTGGTGGTCCCCGATTTGATCATTTCAATAATTGACAGAAGCGTTGCATCATGGACGATCTCAGAGTCCAACTGAGCTTCGACCGGAAACATATGGTCCTGGAGCCAGGTCATCAGCGGAAGATCATCAGCGAATCCTCGAAAGTAGGCCATTGGCGCATGGGTGTGGGTATTGACCAGACCTGGCATTATCAGACCGTGTGGCTCAAATAATTCATCGGCGTGAGGGTGACGGGCGAGGATGTCCGGGCGGCTGCCAATATCGAGGATTGTATCCCCTCTGATCGCAATTGCACCATTGATGACGGCATCTTCCTGTCGCCAGGTTGGCATCAGGTATTGCCCTGAGACGATGAGCTCTGCAGCGTGTTCTGGTGGATCCATACTGTTATTTCTGAGTGGGGGTAACCCTGTTAACGAACTCAACGATGAGCTGTTCCAATAGAGGTTCTGCTGCAGCTGCATTCTGAATGATTTCGGAGATCGTCACCGGTTGCATATTGTCAGGATTATTGACATTGGCGATGACGGAGAGCCCGAGAACCTTCATGCTTTCGTGATGCTTCCGTAGATTGCTACTCGTGGTACAGGTGAAATCACTTCCTTTAGGTATGATGATGACTGGTTAAACTGATCAACGTACTCTGAGATTGCCACACTCACTATCAGTTGAGCCACTTGCAAAACGCCCTTTTCGCTCAATCTCTACGTTATGCTTAAATTTTTATCCTCGGAATATCAATTATATGCCTGCGGTAAAAATTTTTCACATGCCTTGATGTTGAACGAAAATCATCATTTTGCAAAAGGCTCAGTTGATACCATGTTCCTCGACGAAGGCCTTAATCTCCTTTGCACTGGCACTCAAAAATTCACACCGTGAGTCTTTTTCCATTATCTCCGCAAGTGCTGGGGGGAGCCGGGTAGAATTTCCGGTGGCTTTTTCTACGGTATCGCCGAATTTTGCTGGATGTGCGGTCGCCAGGCAGACAACAGGGATTCCCTGCTTGCGGACGTTCAGTGCGGCACAGACACCCACTGCCGTATGGGGGTCAAGCGTGTATTCATGATTTTTGTAATAATCAGCTATGGTATCAAGTACCTCCTGCTCTGAGACTGCGCAGGCCAGAAAATCTCTACGTATGTGGTCAAGATATCCGTCAAGCTGGAGGGCACCATCGTTCTGAAATCGGTCCATTGCCTCTTTTACCCTGGCAGGTTCGCTGTCATAGAGATAATAGAGATACCGTTCAAAATTCGAGGCGGCCTGGATGTCCATGGATGGACTTGTGGTTATCTTCACTTCGCCAAGGGAGTAATCTCCGCTGTTGACGAAACGGGTCAGTATGTCATTGGCGTTGGTGGCAAGAATCAGCTTATTGATTATTCCTTCGGGAAGCATTTTTTTGGCGATGTATCCTGCAAATATGTCGCCAAAATTTCCCGTTGGGACAGAGAATGCGCATGTTCTTACCTTTTCGTGGGAGGTGATATGCAGGCAGCTGTGGATGTAATAGACAACTTGGGCCAACACGCGGGCCCAATTGATGGAGTTGATCGATCCGAGCTGCATCTTGGACTTGAACTCAATATCACTGAAGATACTCTTGATAATAGCCTGGCCCTGATCAAACGTCCCATCAATTGCAATGTTATAGACATTGGCATCATCAACGGTGGTCATCTGTTTTTCCTGAACAGGGCTGATGCGATTGTGCGGATGGAGAATGAATATGTTGATCCTCTTTCTGCCTCGCACACCGTAAATCGCGGCGCTTCCGGTATCACCCGAGGTGGCTCCGAGAATGTTCATAACCCCATCATTTCGCTCAAGCAGGTATTCAAAGAGATTTCCCAGAAACTGCAGGGCAATATCCTTGAACGCAAATGTCGGACCGTGAAAAAGTTCTAAAATGTGCAGGTCATCAAGGTGAACGAGCGGGGTGATCTTCTCGTGGCTGAATGTGGTGTAACTTTTATTTATCAGGGTTTTAAGGTCTGAAGCGGGAATGTCCTCAATAAATCTGGACATGACTTCAAAGGCAAGATCCTGATAAGAAAGATCCCGCCACGATTCAAACGTATCCGTGTCGATGCGGGGAATGGCCCGTGGGAGCAGGAGGCCGCCATCTTCTGCAAGCCCCATCATTACCGCGTCTGTAAATCCGAGCGAGGAGACTCCACCCCGTGTGCTGAGATATTGCATGGCTGTGTCTACAATGATTTACGATCTAATTGTCGGTTAACAAGCAGCTTCGGTTATTTCTTCCCCGAGGCCGTTGCTCTTTGCCTGCTGATCAAGGTGCTTCGACACGAGGAGCATCATGCCAGAGACCTTCCAGATCATAAAATGCTCGTTGTTCATGGTAAAAAACATGGGCGATAACATCACCAAAATCGAGCAGGACCCATTTTCCTTCCTGCAATCCTTCTGCCCGGGAAGTCTTTATGCGTTTTGAACGTAACTCATTTTCAAGTCCCTCTGCCAACGCCTGAACATGCCTGGTGGAGCGGCCGCTCATGATGACAAAGAAGTCGGTGAAAGAGGACATTTCCCGCACATCGAGGGCAACAATATCTTCTGCCTTATTGTCTTCTGCAACACGGGAACAGATACGGACGAGTTCCAATCCATCGAGGTCCTGGTACTCATTTTTCAATTGTTTCATAGTTACTTTGTGCCGTTTTATATCGTAAGTGTCAATTGTTTTTGTTGTTTCTGGCTGACTTTCGTGGTGGGAACTCAAAACTGATTTTGCCACTTTTATCCAGTAACAGATACGCATCAAATGGTCTTTTTTTCTTTGAGATAAATCCTTTGATCAGAGACGTTTTTCCCTTGGTAAGCAATTGTTTTATATGATCTGCTGTGATTTCTCTGGATAAGATCAACTTGCTGATTTTAAGACCGTTCTTCGGGTCGTTATCCAGGGCTGAAGCCGACATGAATCCGGTATCTGTTTCAAAAACCTCTGTCTGGTCGATTGGCGATATACCCAGTGAACCGGACTGTTTTATTGAATCTATATCGAGGTCAGCGGTTGAATCGGCAAACAGAAAGTCAACCTTGTTGCTTTTCAACCGGACCGAGGCTGTAAAGTTTTTTCCTTTTTTTGAGCGAAAATCACTAAAGGGTCCGACGGTTTCTCCGTTGATCAATGCTATGATCTCTGGAATCTTCATTAATCTTCCTCCGAGAATTTTACGAATATTGATCGTCTGGTCTTCGCTGATATAGGAGGTCGGTGTTTCGTGAAATATGATGTTGTTGACCGGACTGAACGGGGCTGGTTGACGATCTATGCTGTCGTCGAAATTTTTTATCCGCTCTGTTACCTGAAGTGTCAGATCCCTTATTTCCTTCATGAACTGGCTCCGGGTGAAGGAGCCTTTCAGGATCTGGCCGAGTTTGTACTCCCACTCGCCAGTCATCTCGGGCGATGCCAATACATCAATGTTCATTGCCTTAAGCAGGCTGAGCAATTCAAATGCCTTCCCAGTCGGGGCAAGTTCCTTGGCCTCCCGGACGAGATATTTTTCATTGATCAATTTTTCTATAATGGCTGCTCGTGTTGCCGGTGTCCCGAGTCCACGCTCTTTCATTGCCTCGGCAAGTTCCTCATCATCAAGCAGTTTCCCGGACTTTTCCATGGCGGACAACAGTGTCGCTTCTGAGTAACGGGGAGGAGGCTTGGTTTCCAGACGTTCCTGTTCTATAGCGCTGCAACGCACCTCACTCGACTCAGGGATCGGTTTGAGAATGTTTACTCCTTTTTCTGGTTTTTCTTGCAGGTAGAGGGCTTTCCAACCTGCTTCCTTAAGAATTTTACCTTCGGTGAGAAAGGTTTCCTTTTCAACAATTGAAATTCTTTTGGTATTCAGGTAACGGGCGGGCGGAAAAAAAATGGCCAGGAACCTTTGGACGACCATGCGGTAAATCTTCATCTCAGCATCGCTGAGCTGAGCAGGAATTTTATTAGTTGGTATAATCGCATGGTGGTCCGAGACTTTGGCGTTGTTAAACACCCGTTTATCCGACCTGATAAATTTTTTATCAAGAATAATCTGGGCGTACTGGCCATACTGCCATGATTTCTGGGTTGCTACAACTGATGCAACGGTTTTCTTATAATCCTCAGGAAGGTGTCGCGAGTCCGTTCTCGGGTAGGTCAGCGCCTTGTGCCTCTCGTACAGTGCCTGGGCAATTGTCAGAGTGTTTTTGGCTGAAAATCCAAACCGTGAGTTAGCCTCTCTCTGCAGAGAGGTCAAATCATAGAGTTGGGGGGCGATCTGGCTTGTTTCCTTGCTGGTGTCTTTTACCTCAGCACTTTTATGCAGACATTTTTGAGCGATTGCCCGAGCTGTTTCAGGGTCCCAGATCCTGTCAGATTTTTTTTCAGGCGCTTCAGGGTCTTTCTTGAATTTTAAATCGACCCACTTTCCTAAATAGTGATCCTGGTCAAAATGGAATGTGGCAATAAGATTTGTATATGCTTTTGGTTCAAAACGTAAACGCTCCTGTTCCCGGCTGACAAGAAGGGACAGTGTCGGTGTCTGAACCCGTCCGCAGGGAGTCAGGAAAAAACCTCCGAACCGGGAATTGTAGGCAGTCAGGGCACGGGTTGCATTGATACCGATCAACCAGTCGGATTCGGAACGACACAGTGCCGTATCTTCGAGTGTCAGCATTTCGTCGTTTTCTCTGAGTTTTGAAAAACCTGTTCGAATCGCCTCATCGGTCATGGATTGCAGCCATAACCGTTTGATCGATTTGGCGGCAACGGATTTGTTCCAGACGTAGTTGAGGATATATTTGAAAATGAGCTCGCCTTCTCGGCCGGCATCGCAGGCGTTGACAATGGTCGACACATCTTTCCGCCGGATCAGTTTCTGTAAGGCGTTTAGTTGTGATTTGGTACCATCAAGTCCTTTGAGGGGGAAGGACTCCGGCAGGATCGGCAGGTCCGCCATATTCCATTTCTGGAATCGGGAATCTATCTCTTCGGGATAGCAGATTGAGACCAGGTGGCCAATGGCGTAAGTGACAATGTAGTTGCTGCCTTCGTAGTGGGTTTTACTTTTTTTGAAAGTCCCTGGCAGGACCTTTACCAGGTCACCGGCCACACTTGGTTTTTCTGCAATTATTAATGTTTTTGTCGTCATGTAAAGGCCACTGTTATTGCTCGAAATACCGAGGTATTGAGTCCTGCGGTTATTGTAATGAGCAGACACTGTATATTTCTGGAACAGGACAAATTTGCAGTAAATCTCAATAGCATGAAAAAGTTAAGATGTCCGGCCGGTGGGTGATTTCCGTTAATTTGACAGACGTTGTATTAATCGTAAAGCCATTTGTCAATCTTAAATTGGGGGGTACTGCCTTCGCCTTCATTGCTTCCGGGAGTGATAACAGACCGACTTACGGACAGTTTTTCATTGTCATATTGCCCCGGACAGTGAATGTATACCCATTTCGTCTTCGCCCCGATGACATTGCCTTGGCATCTGCAAGCAATCAGGAGTTCCTCCCAGCAGCTCAGGTACTACTTCTTGACAAGTTTCCAAGAGTGTGTTTAATTGTCGTGGTTCTGGATTGATAAAATGGATTAACGCGGGTATAGCTCAGTTGGCAGAGCGCAAGCTTCCCAAGCTTGAGGTCGCGAGTTCGACCCTCGTTGCCCGCTCCATGACGGGTACGCGACACGTCTGTCGGTCCCTGTCAGACCAATCCGAAGAAGTTATACCTGGAGTACTCTTGTACAGCCAGGCGATTGAAAGTGGGCTCTGCCCGCTTTTTTTTATGGTTAAATGACCAGGGAGCTTGTTGAGGTGAAAACGGATGAATCCTTTCGGGTTGGCGGAGTATGACGGACTTAGTAACAGATAGAATCCGAGAGTTTGCTGAATCACTGCTGCCCTCCATGGGGCTGGAGTTATATGATATTCAGTACCGGAGGGAGGGGCATGGCTGGATTTTACGGCTGATAATAGACAGTCTTGAAGGTGTCACACTGGATGACTGTTCCCGCGTCAGCAGGGAAACAAGCGATTTTCTTGATGTTGAGGATCTGATTACGCATGGTTATAATCTAGAGGTTTCTTCACCGGGAGCTGAGCGGGCACTGCGGACTATAGCAGAGTGTCAGCGCTTTATTGGAGAGAGAGTACGGTTAAAGTTAAAGGAAGAGATTGACGGTCAGCGTGTCTATATCGGCACGATGACAGCCGTTGAAGAGGAAATTGTGATACTCGTAACAGAGGACGGGAAGAGATACAGCTTTTCCTGGAAGCAGATAAAGAAAGCTCGTTTGACGCTATAGCGCGCATTCGAATAGAGCTCAGGCAAGATGAATGCAGGACCACATAACTGGCACCTGAAGCGTATATTTGAGGTAAAATAAATGATATCTGATTTAAAACGTATCATCGATCAGATTAGCAGGGATCGAGGATTTGACAAGAATCTTCTCGTTGAAGCTATTGAAGAGGCGGTCGCTTCTGCAGCAAGAAAGAAACTCGGCAGCAGGCGAGACATTGAAGTCCGCTATAATGAAGAATTTGGTGAGGTCGAGGTGTTCCAGTTTCGCAGCGTCGTGAATGAAGCTGGCGATGAACAGACTGAAATCAGTATAGAACAGGCCAAAATACTGGATCCTGAAGTGCAGCTTGGCGACGAACTTGGCGAAAAAATGGAGAATATAACTGACCTTGGCAGAATCGCTGCCCAGTCTGCAAAACAGGTTATCATTCACCGCATGAAAGACGCCGAACGTGAAGTGATTTTTGATATGTTTAAGGATCGTGAGGGTGAAGTAGTCAGCGGCATTGTGCAACGATTTGAGCGGGGTAATATGGTCATAAATCTTGGCCGCACGGATGCTATTTTGCCGAAAGATCACCAAATCCCGAAACGATCTTTCAAGCAGGGCGACAGAATACGGGCGTACCTGCTGGAGGTTCGGCAGAACAGCAGAGATTCTCAGCTTGTCCTTTCTCGGACAGCGGATGAGTTTCTTGCCAAACTTTTTCAGATGGAAGTTCCCGAGATAGCAGAAGGCATCGTAAGGATAATGGGCGTAAGCAGGGAACCCGGTTTCAGGGCAAAAATCGCAGTAAGCTCCAGCGAGTCTGACGTGGATCCGGTCGGTGCCTGTGTTGGCATGAAAGGCTCTCGGGTGCAGAATGTTGTGCAGGAGCTTCAAGGCGAGCGGATCGATATTGTCACCTGGAGCCCTGACCCAGCAAAATATGTCTACAATGCACTGGCACCAGCCCACGTGAGCATGGTCAGAGTGGATGAAGATGCTAACTCACTGCTGGTTGTCGTTCCCAATGACCAATTGTCTCTGGCGATCGGTCGCCAGGGGCAGAACGTACGTCTTGCCTCACGCCTGATGGGCTGGCGTATAGATGTGAAGAGTGAGCAGCGATATGCCAATCTTGAAGATAGCGGGTATCAGAGCCTTTTGAAAATTACCGGTATCGATGAATCGCTTGCTGACCAGTTGTTTGCAAAAGAGATAAAATCGGCTGATGACCTGTCAAAAGCAACGGTTGAGGATTTGATAATTATCCGGGCAATTGATGATGATTTTGCTCTGCAATTGATCGATACTGCTGCAAAAGTGGCAGCTGAGGTAGCAGAAATCGATGTCTCAGAGTCCACCACCGTTCAGGAAGAAGAAGTTGATGTCCCTGAGTCTGCCAAAGACAAGGAAGAAGAAGCCGATATCTCTGGATCCACAGACAGTGACATTGATGAGACAGAAGGAGAAAACGACCAGCCTGAACCAGAAACTGTTTCAGAAGATGACGCTGTTTCCGAACCAGAGCCAGACGAAAAAAGCAAATAGCAGACATATGGCAAAACAGCCTGTAAGAACATGTATCGTTTGTCGCGGTAAATATCCGAAAAACAGACTGAATCGCTTTGTCTGGAAGGCGTCGATGCTGGTTGCTGATATGGAGCAGGTAATGGTTGGGAGGGGTGGTTATTGTTGCAACAGGCAGGTATGCCTCTCACAGGTTAATCAATCTGAGAGAAGATTGACACGAGTATTTCGTCAGCTCAGTTAGGTTTTCGCGGGCAATTAATTCCAGACTGGGACTGATTTCTGGTACTGGCTGAAGATAAGAGAAAGATGGTTTTTCAGGAGTAAGGAATGAGCAGGGTTAGGATTTATGAACTGGCAAAAGAAGCAGGGATGAGCAGTAAGGCACTTGCGGATAAATTAATCGCCAGTGGCTATGAAATTAAAGGTCACAGTTCAACTGTCGATGATGAGACAGCTGACCAGATCCGTAAGACGATGCTTCAGGATTCAAAGACCGAACTGGTTGAAAAACGAATTGATGCCTCCGAGGGTTCAACGACAGTAATCAGGCGAAGGTCTACCATTATAAGGCGTAGACCAAAAGCTGAAGACAACGTCGAACAGGAATCGTCACCACAGGAGACCGCAACTGACAGTGCTGTAGCGGAAACTGAAGAGAGTCCAGTGGCTGATGATGCAGTGGTCCAGACAGCTGAGAAAAGTGATCCGGAATCCGAAAAGCAGAAGGTCGAGCTAACGGATGCTGATCAAAGTGATCGGGACGAAGAGGGCGCTGTTCCTGGTACGGTTGAAACTGCAGAAGCATCAGTCGAGGCTGACGTTGATGCAAAACCTGAAGATCAGCCGCCTGTTGAAGGGGAACAAGCGGAACCGGAAGGAGCGGTTGCCAAAAAAGAGAAAAAGAAAACTAAAAAACAAGCAAAAACCGAGCGCAAGAATGTGGCTCGAGTGGTTGGAACCATTGAGCTGCCTGTTGAGGAAGTTACTCAAAAATCGCCACGTTCTCGACCAAAGAAAGCTGGAAAGCCAGCAGGCTCAAGACCCGGCAGGGCACCAGTGGGCACCGATGTTCCCCAGGAAGCCAGAAGCGAAACACCTGATCGCGGTCGAAAGAAGGGAAGGCGCGGGGCTGAATCCGATGAAGATCGAGACCGGAGAAGCAAAAGCGCACGGAAAAGCAAGAAAAGTGTCAAATTTACCCATTTCGACAACGATTACCAGCGAGGCGGCAAACGCGGCAAGCGTGGTCGGGGGCGTGCTGAAAGAAAAGTGTCGCCATCCACCATCGAGATGAAAGCCAGCAAGAAAAAAATTATCATCTACGACACGATCTCCGTCGGTGACCTCGCTTCAAAAATGAAACTGAAGGCAAGTGAGGTTATTGGCAAACTGATGGGGCTTGGCGTTATGGCGACCATGAACCAGGCGGTTGATGTCGATACCGCCACTTTGATCGCCAGTGATTTTGGTTACGAGATCGAGCAAGGTATAACCGAGGAGATCGGTGTGCAGATGCTCGAGGCACAGGAAGAAGGTGGAGATACCAGACCCCGGCCTCCGGTTGTAACCGTCATGGGGCACGTCGATCATGGTAAAACCTCAATTCTCGACGCTATCAGGAAGACTGATGTTGCCGAAGGTGAAGCAGGAGGCATTACCCAGCATATTGGTGCTTACCATGTTCGGTCCAAAGCGGGTGATGTGACATTTGTCGATACACCCGGTCATGCGGCTTTCACCCAGATGCGTTCTCGTGGTGCGCAGATCACCGACCTGGTTATCCTGGTTGTTGCCGCAGATGATGGCGTGATGGACCAGACAAGAGAGGCCATCAATCATGCCCAGGCAGCTAATGTTCCCATCATTGTTGCAGTAAATAAAATTGACAAAGACAATGCCGACCCTGATCGCGTCAAACGTGAACTGGCAGAGCTTGACCTGGCTCCGGAAGACTGGGGAGGTCAGACAATCTATTGTGAAACGTCAGCCAAACAGAATAGTGGTATCGATGAATTGATGGAGAACATCCAGTTGCTGGCTGAAATGCTTGAACTCAAAGCAGATGCGACCCGCAAGGCAAAGGGGCGTGTCATTGAAGCAAAACTGGACAGGGGCCGAGGTGCTGTTTCAACCGTGTTGGTCCAGGAAGGAGAGCTGCAGATTGGTGACAGCTTTGTTGTCGGGCAACACAGCGGAAAAGTCCGGGCTATGCTTGATGACAAGGGACGTGCCATTACAAGTGCCGGTCCGACGATACCTGTCGAGGTTCAGGGACTGTCAGGGGTACCGCTCGCCGGTGATGAATTCGTGGTTGTTACTGATGACAAAATGGCCAAAAATGTCAGTCAGGTCAGGACCATGAAAGCTCGCGAGTCTGAGCTCGCTGCGGGCAGTAAAATCTCGCTTGATAAACTGTTTGAGAAAATGAGTGAGGGCGATGTCCAGGAGCTCAGGGTGATTATCCGCTCTGATGTGCAAGGAACGCTTGAAGCCTTTGCCAAGGCAGCAGAAGACCTGTCAACCGATGAGATCAAGGTGCGTGTGCTTCACGAAGGAACAGGCACGATCACAGAATCAGATATCCTGCTGGCGTCCGCCTCTGAGGCAATTATTATCGGCTTCAATGTCAGGCCATCTGTCAAGGTCAAGGAGCTCGGAGTTAAGGAAAACGTGGATGTCCGTTCCTACGATGTCATTTATCATGCCCTTGATGATATCAGAAAGGCAATGGTCGGTATGCTCGACCCGACCTTCGAAGAGGAGGTTATCGGTACTGCAGAAATTCGTGAGACCTTTAATGTTCCAAAGGTTGGCACCATTGCCGGTTGTTTTGTTTCAGATGGCAAAATAATCAGAAATGCCAAAGTTCGGGTTCTGCGTGATGGCGTCGTTGTCTATACTGGTAAAATCAGCTCACTGAAACGTTTCAAAGATGATGCCAAAGAGGTTACCGCCGGGTATGAATGCGGAATTGGAGTGGAAAACTTCAATGACGTCAAGGTCGGCGATCACCTTGAGGCATTTATCATGCAGGAAGTTGAGGCGACTCTGGACTGACAGGAACGGTAATGATAGAAGAATGGCACCCCAAACAGGAACTCGAATCGTTTGGCATCGGCAAGGATCATGGCCCCAAGCGTTCTGATCGGGTCGCAGATGTTATCAGAAATGAGCTGTCCATCCTTATCGTGCAGCGCGTAAGGGATCCCAAACTGAGAGACATCAGTATCAGTCGCGTGGAATTATCTGATGATCTGCGTCATGCGAAGATATACTATACATCGTTCCAGGGAAGTGATGAGTCTGGGGTCTTGAAAAAAAGACTTGCCAGAGCCAAGGGGTTCATGCGCAGTCATCTGGCTAAAAAGCTAAACCTGCGGTTTACTCCTGAACTCCATTTCTGGTATGATGAGACAGTAGAAAAGGTCGAGGAGATGGAGCGACTGCTTGCAGATTTAGCCAGGGAAAGAGATGAGCGAGAAAGGAATACCTGATGAAATCCTGAAGGTAATCAATGAGAAGGACAATTTTGTTCTGTTGACCCATGTCCATCCTGATGGAGATGCTCTCGGGTCGCTGCTTGGCTTTGCGGATATTCTCGATAGTTTGGGAAAACGTGTGTTTGCCTACCTTGACGAACCCGTCTCTCATATGTATGATTTTTTGCCGGGGTGCTCGAGGATCAGTAATAATCTGCATGATCTCCGTCATTTTCTCGATGAGGCAGGACCTGATGTTTCGGCAATCGCACTCGACTGTGGGGAAGCCGATCGCCTTGGGGAAACCAAAAATGAACTGCTGAAAATTCATCCGTTTATCGGTATCGATCACCACATCTCACATCGTAAATATGGCGACTTACGCTGGGTTGAGTCAAAACGCAGTTCCACTGGTGAGATGGTTTACGAAATTGCTGAAGCCCTCGGGCATACACCATCATATAATGCCGCGTTCGCCCTGTATGTTGCCATCGTCACCGACACCGGCTCTTTCAGATACGAGTGTACACGGGCACGAACGCTCGAAGTTGCAGGGCAATTGCTCAAGCGTGGTGTGCAGCCCGAAAAGGTGTCGAGCTACCTGTATGACAATTTTAGTACGGAACGCTTTAAACTCATGGAAATGGTTCTAGGGACACTGCAGCTTCACCACCAGGGTCTCTTTGCGATGATACATGTGACCCGTGATATGTTTGAGAAAAGTGGCGCGGTTGTGCAGGATGTCGAGGGGTTTGTGGACTATCCGCGTTCACTCCAGTCGGTCAAGGTTGCGGCCTTTTTGAAAGAATCCAAGGATGATGTTATTTCGGTCAGTCTCAGGGCCAAGGGTGACTGCGACGTTGCCGCCATAGCAAAAAATTTTGGTGGTGGCGGGCACCGTAACGCTGCAGGATGTCGCTTTACCGGCAGCACGATTGAGCGTGTACGAAAAGAATTGCTGGCCCATTGTCAAAAGAATGTTCTCGAGTCGTCCTGACGATTTCTCCCCTATGGAATCTTGAAATGATAGATGGTGTTGAGGCGGGGGTGCTGCTGGTCGACAAGCCTGTGGGTGCAACCTCTTTTGCAATGGTTCGGGCTGTCCGCAAAATTGTCGGTATCAAAAAGGTCGGGCATGCAGGAACGCTCGATCCTTTTGCGAGCGGTCTCCTCATTGTCTGTATCGGTCGCCCCGCCACAAAAATGATCTCTTTGTTCATGGATGAAGAGAAGGAATACGTTGCAACCCTGTGTCTTGGATCAGTGTCTACAACCCAGGATCCAGAAGGTGACATTGTCACTCGACGTTGGGATGAACCATATACCAGGGTTGAGATACAGTCGGTTCTGGACCGGTTCAAAGGAGAGATACTGCAAACACCTCCGTCGTTCTCGGCCTTGAAGTACAAGGGGAAACCACTTTATCATTATGCCAGAAAAGGAATAGTGGTAAAAAAGGAGGCACGAAAAATCCATATCCATTCATTGGAGTGGATTGATCAAAAAGATCGTATCTGGAGGGATGATCCGTTTATAACGATAAAGGTGGTTTCCGGTAAAGGAACCTATATCAGATCACTTGCAGCAGATATCGGTGAGCAGCTTGGCTGCGGAGCCTATCTGACCTCGTTACGGAGAACCAGAAGCGGTGGGTTCTCGGTGGAAGATTCTCTGGCTGGCACGCTGTTTTCAGAGACAGGTGCCCATGAAAAGATAAAGAATCGTCTTCTGTCTGTGGGGGATGTGCAGAATTTGTTGCAATAGTAGGGTAAAATGGCTAATATACTTTGTTCCGAAGACGAAACTGTCCGCTAGAAAACATGTAACAGTTCTAAAACGTTTCTGGCAACAGGTGACAAATTTAATTATATTATAAATAAATGACATTGTTTTAAGATATTGGAGGTTAGTTGTGGCACAGACGGCTGTTAAGAAAAATGAGATAATCGAAAAATTTAAGACCCATGATTCGGACACCGGATCTTCAGAAGTTCAGATTGCGCTGTTGACAGATAGGATCGAGTATCTGACTGAACATTTCAAGACCCATAAAAAGGATCATCATTCTCGCCAGGGGTTGCTTAAATTGGTTGGACAGCGCAGAAGTTTGCTCGATTATCTTAAGAATAAAGATATCAGTAAATACCGATCACTGATCCAGGAATTAGGTATACGCAAGTAATCCTGCCTGATAGGTTCTCATCTTCTGTCAGATTAAGGTCTATGATCTTACAGACAGAGACAGATCTTCTTTATCCGGGTAGTAAACTGATACAATTTTTTGTCGATAACCTGCCCGGATTCGATTTTTCCCAACGGTACACGTTGGTGCCATCCCGATATCGGACTGTTCCGGCACAATCCGGGACAGTTGCAGTATTTTATAAAAATTACCGTTTGAATATAAGTAAAGCAGACCGGTGGATAATCCGGTCAAAGATCAACGGTTCTGCTCAGCAGTACCGTAACTGGAGAAAAAATGATGAAAAACATTGAAGCCACTATTGGTGGACAAACCATTTCCATTGAGACGGGCAAACTTGCCAAACAAGCTTCCGGATCAGTTGTCCTGAGATGCGGGGAAACAGTTGTTCTGGTGACCGCAGTTGGAGATAAGAAAAACAAGCCAGAACTGGGTTTTTTACCTCTTACCATTGAATACCAGGAAAAACTCGCCTCTGTCGGTAGAATCCCTGGTAACTATTTTCGAAGGGAAATCGGCAGGCCCAGCGAACAGGAAATTCTAACCTGCAGGATTATTGACCGACCGCTCAGGCCTCTTTTTGCAGATGGCTATTGTTGTGAGACCCAGGTTATTGCGTCTGTTCTTTCCGCGGATCAGGAACATGATCCGGATGTTCTTGCCCTCACCGGTGCCAGTTGTGCGCTGATGTTGTCTGACATCCCGTTTGACGGACCAGTGGCCGGAGGGAGAGTAGGCTATATCGATGGACAATATGTGATTAACCCGACCACATCCGAACTTGATGACTCGGCAATGGACATTGTCGTGGCCTGTACCGAGAAGGCCGTGGTGATGGTGGAAGGAAAGGCGGACACACTACCCGAAGATGTGGTGCTTGAAGCGATTTTTTACGCGTTTGAACAACTTCAGCCGCTCATCCAGATTCAGAAAGATCTACAGGCCAGCAGTGGCAAGGAAAAGCGAATTGTTGTACCTCCCACTATTGATGAGGAACTCTATCAGCGTATTGTAGAAATCGCCTCAGAATCAATGGATGAAATAATATCAACCGCCGACAAGCTTGAGCGTGGAAATAAATATGATGCCCTGAAAATGATGGTCAGGGAACAGCTTGACAGCGACGGTGATCGCAGCGATGAAATCGGAGATCTGCTCTCCAGGTATCGGAAGAAGCAGATGCGCAGTAAGATCGTAAACGAATCCTGCCGTATCGATGGACGTAAGTTTGACCAGGTGCGCCAGATCAGTTGTGAAGCTGGTTATTTACCGCGAACTCACGGCTCTGCTTTGTTTACCCGTGGTGAAACCCAGGCACTTGTTACTGCCACGCTTGGCAGCGAACGTGATCAGCAGAGGATAGAAACCTTGGCGGGTGAAGAGCATAAACGATTCATGCTACACTACAATTTTCCGCCTTTCTGTGTTGGCGAGGTGCGTCGACTGAGTGGACCATCCCGACGTGATATCGGTCATGGCGCTCTTGCCATGAGAGGGTTGGCGGCTGTTTTGCCGTCAGAAGCTGACTTCCCATATTCGATCAGGATTGTTTCTGAAGTGCTCGAATCCAATGGTTCTTCATCAATGGCAACTGTCTGCGGAGGCAGCATGGCCTTGATGGATGCCGGTGCGCCCATCAAAGGCCCGGTGTCCGGTATCGCCATGGGGTTGATTAAAGAAGACGACAAAGTTGTTGTGCTTTCAGATATTCTGGGTGATGAAGACCATCTTGGCGATATGGATTTTAAGGTGGTTGGTACGGCTGAAGGCATCACCTCGCTGCAGATGGATATCAAGATTGACGGTGTTGATCGGTCTATCATGAGTCAGGCGCTTGAGCAGGCAAAAGCAGGTCGCATGCATATCCTTAACGAGATGTTGAAAGGGATTTCAGAAACCCGCACTGAGATGTCTGAACATGCCCCGAAGTATAATGTTCACCAGATTAATCCGGACAAGATCAGGGATATAATCGGACCTGGCGGCAAAGTTATTAAGGAATTATCCGCCGAATACGATGCCAAGATAGAGGTTGATGATAGTGGTATCGTCAAGGTTTTCACCTCAAACGGGACTAATCTCGATGAGTTGATGAACAGGATCAAGGCGATTACTGCTGAACCAGAGGTGGGTGCCGTCTACAAAGGGAAGGTCAAAACCATCAAAGATTTTGGTGCTTTCGTAGAAATTTTGCCGGGAACTGACGGGTTGGTACACATCTCAGAGCTTGATACTTCTCGCGTCGGTAAGGTTACCGACGTTGTAAGTGAAGGGGACGAGATAGAAGTAAAAGTCCTCGAAATTGATAACCGGGGTCGTATCCGCCTGAGTCGAAAGGCGTTACTCTCTTAAATATCAATGTCCCAGAGCGAAAAGGCCGGCTGAGAGATCCAGTCGGCCTTTTCGCGTTGGAGCTGGTGCATCATGCCTGAATACACTCAAAAGAAGATAGTCATAGGGTTAAAGTGGTTGAATGGTGAACCCAACCGGGAGATAAGTATACCAGGATATGAGACATCCGGTGCCTCTGGCATGGATGTTTGTGCTGCGGTCAAACAGGATGTAACACTCTATCCTGGCGATATAAAAATGGTGGCCACCGGTTTTGCCCTCGATATCCCTGAAGGTTTTGAAATACAGGTCCGACCGAGAAGCGGGCTAGCCATCAAGCATGGCATTACCATCGTCAATGCACCGGGGACCATTGATTCTGATTATCGTGGTGAGGTAAAAATCGGATTGATCAATGTCGGCCGCAATGCTTTTACCATTAAACGTGGAGACCGTATCGCACAACTCGTTGCGGCACCGGTTGTCAAAGCTGAGATCCGGATTATGGAAGAGCTGAGTCGGAGTGATCGAGATGCTGGTGGCTTCGGTCATACGGGGATCAGTTGATGCAGTTCACTGTCCTGGGAAGCGGGAGCAGGGGAAACTGTGTCTTTATTGAAAGCGGTGAGACGGCAATCCTGATTGATGGAGGATTTTCCGGCAAGGAGATTGATGCACGATTGGCCAGTTTAGGAAAGACTATCGACTGTTTGAATGGTATTTTTGTAACCCACGAACATCATGACCACATCAGTGGTGTGGGGGTGATGTCGAGGCGCTGCAGTATTCCGGTTTTTGCCAACGAGGGAACATTTTTCGGTGGGGAGAAACGGTTGAAAAAACTTTTCAAGCGCAACGAATTCAATACTGGCGACACCTTGGATTTTAGAGATCTATGCATTCGTTCTTTTGCCATTTCCCACGACACTCACGACCCGGTCGGCTATATAATCAGTGACGAGACAAGATCTCTCGGGTATTGCACCGATACCGGTATTGTCTCAACCCTGGTGGGCAGACGGTTGAGAGGTCTTGACAGTCTTATCCTGGAGTTCAATCATGATCCCGAGCTGCTGAAAAATGGGCCCTATCCACCATCTTTGCAGCAGCGCGTGCGTTCCAATCAAGGTCACCTTGCAAACCACGATTCAGCAGAACTGCTTGAAAAAATAGTGCATGAAAATTTGCAGCATGTGGTACTCGCACACCTGAGTGAGACCAACAATTCGCCTGAGATTGCCTACCGTGAAGCTGCCGCCGTAATTCCACAGAGCTGTTCGCTGGAAATTCTGAAGATTTCAGAACAGCATAAACCAACACCCCTCCTCACGATATCCTAGACAGGGCTGTCAAAAAAAACCGTTTTTCAGCTGCCTACCGGTGAAAGAGAAAGTTCATGCATCGGCATGATGCTGGCCCCCATCTCCTTAACGCTCTGGATGGAATTCCAGGCGGCGATCGCATCAAGGTGGACACCAGGACAGACGGCCGGTCCGTTTTCAGGGAAATTTCTATTATTACAGCAAAATCCGGTTATTACGGATGATCCGTCTCCCGTTTCAACCAGTACAGACAGGGTCCCAACGGTATGTCCTGGCATATGCATCGTCGTTACTCCGGGTGCTATCTCTGTACGACCCTGAATTTCAGTAAATAAAATGTCCTCTATAAAATAGTCGTCATAGCGATGATCAATCGGGTGCGGATTCCTGCAGAAAACAATTTCATCAGCATGCGCATAAAAAGTTGATGAGCTGAACAGCGAATTATTACCGCAATGATCATCGTGCAGATGGGTATTTATGACAATGTCGATATGTCCTGGTTGGATTCCTTGGGCAGTCAGTCCATCTACGATACTCATGGGAACCAGTCCTGTTTCTTCTGTAAAGCCTGCTGGCACGATCAGCTCATTTTCATTGAGCCCGGTGTCCACCAGGATTCGTTTACCCTCTCCCTGGAGCAGGAACGCCCAGATGGGCAGCCAGATCCTTGTTCCATAACCCTGCTGGTAGGTCATGATACCCTGGTCGGGGTTGCGGACGCCGGTGAGAAGCGGGGTAATTGAATAGCTCATGATCATTCCTCCTGATTCATCGTTGCATGGTTAATAACAGAAATGTAGCAGATAGTCAGGGAACCGCAAGATTAATAGAGAAGAAATCTCCTGACCATTTTAGCCTCGTGTGAACCAGGTTTTCTTTGTCTCCCTGAAGAATCGTTGTCGTCTATACTCCCTACTTGCATTGAAACTGTTTCTGACTATTAGTATACCGAAGCAGATATCAGATATATTTGCTATTGGGAAAAAACGGACAAGGTTGCTTTTCAGATGGAATAAAACGGCAAGAGATGACCTCTCTATTATATAAAAGGCCGGAGCTATCATGCATTCTCTACTCGTCGTTTTAGGTATAACCAGTTTCTGGATGTTTTCTCCTGAAGCTCTTGTACTCACAGGGAACGGTGGAGGAGTCGGAGCAGGTCTCGGACTCCTGGCTTTTCTCTGTTTGTCTGCAGTTATCTGCCTTGGTACCTCACTTGTCGGGGGAGACCAGATAGTAAAGATTGAAAAAAGCCTTCAGATTCAACGGTCAAGAGCAGGTCTTGTCGGAATCATCGGGGTTGCGGGGATGGTCGGAACGATGCTCTTTGGTTCTACCGGTATACTGGTGACTGCAGGTTTTACCTTTAACGAGGTGATTTACTATCGATTTCCAAACTTTGCTTTTGCTTTTATCCTCCTGGCGGCCGCTTTGGCAGTTCCATTTTTGTCAACGCTTATCAGGGAGATGATAATAGTCATAACTGTTGCCATCTGTTTCATCGGTATAACCGCTCTTGTGGTATATGGACTCGTTTCTGAGCCGATCGTCCCATTCTCATTTGTCGATGAGACCAGTTCGGTTATGCGTTTGTTGCCGCTGTTGCTGGTGTTTGTCGGGATCGATCGCGCCAGTGTCTTTATAAGGGTGGAACCGTTGCGTTTCTGGATTGGGTTTGGTCTCTGTATTCTTCTGCTCTCCGGGTGGATGTATGTCTCCGCCCGATTTGTTGAGCCGCATAGATTGATGGATTCCACCATACCTTATATGGTCGCAGCAGGGAAAATTGGTGGAGAATTCGGACGCGTTACTATGGGTATTGTCATAATATCCGGAAGTTTTGGAGCGGTACAATGGTTAATGCGTATTGTTTCATCGGCGGTCAGTCACATGTTCATTCAGAAGGGTGGAGAGACGATTGAAAAAGGATTGACGGTTCTGCTGGCAATTGGGGTTGGTGGAATGATGGCATTTGGGGTGGCCGGGACAGACCTGTTGGAAGTGTACATTCGGTCATCTCTCATATTGTGGATGGTCCATACTGGACTGATGATTTTTTTCGGGTCTCTTGAAGCGGGCAAAAATAAGCCACTCAAAGCAACTTTGGGAATGATCACCAGCACCACAATTTTACTGGGTAGCCTGGCACTGTTTCTTAACCAGGAAAAAGTCATTGTTGCCGCATGCTTTGCTGTTTCAATGATTATTGGCGCGGTCTTGCTGGTTTCGATTTTAACTGTTCTGAACAGTTATCGTGGGCCAGAAGATATACAAATAAATAACAACACGGAGGTATGAAGATGAGGATATTGGTAACTGCACTGTTCTTGTTTCTGTTTGGAAGTGCGACATCGGCTTTTGCCGCAAACGTCGATACCATTGATAAGGATGAACTGAAGTCGATGCTCAGCTCAGAAGATACGGTAATTATCGACGTTCGGGCAGGAAGGGACTGGAGTTCCAGTGAGTTTAAAATTCAAGGTGCAATTCGTGAAGACCCGGGTGATGTTGCCGCCTGGGCGGGAAATTATGGCAAGGACAAAACCATTGTTCTCTATTGCGCCTGACCGAGTGAATACACCAGTGCCAGTGTGGCACGGAAACTCCACTCGCAAGGTTTCACAAAAGTATATGCACTAAAAGGTGGCTGGCAGGAATGGTTCCGCAATAAATATCCGACTGAAGAACGGTCATGATATAGCTACCGGCCGGGGACAGTCGGAGTGACGGCTGTTCCCGCCTTTCACGGTAGTTTGATCTGGTCTTCCTTTTTCCTTTTTGGATTCTTCCTGTAGAGAATGAGTGTTTTCCCGATGAGCTGTACCAGAGAGCTTGAGGTTTTCTGGGGAACAATTTCAGCAGCTTCATGCTTGTTGACTGAGCTTGTGTTGACAATCTTGACTTTGATGAGCTCGTGGGAATGAAGTGCGCTGTCAACAGCCTCAATGACACTCTCGGCGAGGCCTTCCTTGCCAATATACACAAGTGGTGTCAGGTGATGGCCACGCCCCCTGAGATACTTTTTCTGGGCATTGGTTAATGCTATCGGGCCCGTTGTTTTCTTGTCTGTCATGGAATTCTCTAGATGTAGGGAGTACTATTGTTCTTAGGTTTAACTAATGAGTGTCTTAATGATTTCATAACCACCGATATATGTACCAATGGCTGAACCAAGACCCGTCAAAAAAAAGACCAGGAACACTCTGAGCAGTTTATTGCGCCACCAACCGGTAAAGGATGAAATATCAGTGGCAACAGTTTCAAACTCTCGGACAACCGGCGGACGGGTCATCACCTGGATAAATGCTGTGACGTAGCCAGCGCCAATAACCGGAGTCAGGCTTGTGATCGGTGCAGCGGCGAAAGCACTGAAAATGGTTGCAGGGTGAGCGAGCGCGAGGACTGCACCAATAGCAGCAGGGATACCGTTGGCAAGTATCCAGTATTGTATATTGTCACCCGCCACGGTTGCTCCCTTCTGGTAGGCGATTGCAGCAATTGCCGTTAAAATGACAAGCGGGATCAGCCACCCGGCAGTTTTCCAACCTTTTGACACGGGTGGAATCGTATCGATTTCGGCGAGTTGATGCGAATTGTCCTGATGAAAACATTTTTTTATGCCGCTGACATGGCCTGCACCAACTACGGCAACGATATGAGTTCCCGGGGTCGATTTAATCTTTTCAGAAAGGTATATGTCACGCTCATCGATGAGAACCTTTTTCATGTTGGGCAGCGATTCGCCCATCTCTGCCATCAGTTCCGTCAGGATATCCTGCTGCCTGAGTTCCTCCAGTTTCTTTTCATCAATCTTTTCGGAATCAAAGAGTCCGGCAATTAGTGAGGTGAGCAGATATCCCTTTTTAAATAGGGATGTTGATTTCCATGCCCGTCTCAGAGTAACCCGTATATCCCTGTCACAAAGTGAGATCGGAATATCAAACTGTTGCGCGGTTTGAGCTGCGCCAAGGAGCTCTGCGCCCGGTGATACCCCAAGATTCTCTCCAAGTTTTTTCTGATACGATGCCATCATCAGGGATACCAGCAGGGTAGACAGCTGTTTTTTCTTGATCACCGATTTCAGGTCAAGTTGCTGCCACCTTTTTTCTTCAGTCAATGCCTGGTAGCGCTTCGCATCAAGTTCTATGCAAACAACGTCAGGTTTTTCCTTGGAAATAACTTCTGTTACCAGATCAACAGACTGCTGGGAGACATGAGCTGTACCAATGAGCAAGATTGTCCTGGACTGATGGTTAATGACTTGAACATCATCAGGATAATGATTTTGAGGAAAAGGTTTCTGGTTCATAGATAGAGGATCTCACAAACAGGCAGGCCCGAAAAGAAAGTTTACTGATAGTATCTGGTAAGTATTGCAGGTGCAAGCACGCTCGCTAAACATCCTTGAGTTTAAGGCGACTCCCAGGATGGATAAGGTTGGATTTAAGATTGTTCCACTTTTTGATGTTACCAGGTGACGTGTTGAATCGACGCGAGATGGTCCAGAGAGAGTCACCGTTTTTGACCTGATACCATTGATACTCTGTCTGATTGGTCGGAGCGGATGAGGCAATTTTGTAGGTTTTCGAAAGGACGATGACCGTGTTTTCAGCACTGTACTCTTGAGCTTTAGCGGCCTGGTTGGATGCAGGCGCCGGGCCGTTGTTGTTCAGGTAGAGAGCGAGTTGCTGGCCTTCTCTTATTTTGTGCACACTGGGAAGTCCATTCCAGGTAACAATAAGGTCTGACGGTACCTGGTATTGACGGGAAATTTTGGAAATCGTTTCTCCCTTCTTTATTGTATGCAGAACCAATTCATCCCGTGCAGCAACCGAAGCATCCATTCCTTCCGGAAGAATCCTGTACTGGATTGTACGGTAGGGGATCCGCAGCCTGGTACCTGCAACGAGTTTATTACTCTCAAGATTGTTGATTTTGAGAAGGGTGGTGGTATTGATGTTATAACGCTTGCATATCTGGGAAAGTGTTTCGTTTTTCCTGATGATGTGTGTTTTATAATCTGTGCTGGCCACGCTGTGGAGTCTGGGCAGGTTATTTTCAGCAAGCTGTTTGGTGCCGGATGGTATTTTCAGCACGTACTGTTCGCGATTCAGCGGTGTTTTCCCGGTTTTCAGCTCCAGGTTGAGTTCCTTGATTGTTTTGCTTGAAGACCCTGAGAGAATGGCGGCCGCCTCAAGGCTGAGGCCAGGACCGACAGGTATTTCATCGTAAACGAGCGGTTTGTCGTAGACAACATCTGTGAACCCATGTTTTTCCGGTTCCTTAGCGATCAGAATGGCGGCAATGAGTTTTGGGACATATCGCTTGGTCTCAAGTCGCAGACTTTTCTTTTGAGCAATAACCCAGAAATCTTTTGACTTTGCCCGCCTGATTGCCTTGCGCATGGTACCTGGACCACCGTTATAGGCTGCCACTGCAAGGTACCAGTCTCCAAATTCATTATACAGATCCCTGAGATAGGTTACCGCTGCACGGGTAGATTTGAGCGCATTCCTGCGTTCATCAACATACTTGTCTATGGTAAGATTATACTGCCGACCGGTGCCCTTCATGAACTGCCAGAGGCCGACTGCGCGTGATCGAGAGTAGGCCCGTTGATTGAAGCCACTTTCGATCATTGCCAGGTACACGAGGTCGAGCGGCAGTCCGGCTTCTCCAAGTTCTTTCTCCATCATCGGCAGATAATAGCCTGATCGGGCGAGCCAGCGACCAAAATATTTACGCTGTTTACCCGTGAACAGATCAAGGTACACCTGTACCTGGCGATTCATGGTAATGGGAAAATCAAAACTGGTCTCTGGTGCCGTAAACTCTCCTGCAGGTGTTTGCTCGATAGATTCATCCCAGGCTCCGGTCAGACGAAGTGCTTCAAGTTCCTGATCAAGGCACACTTCGGAATCGGATTCCACCCCGACGAGATCTGGGTCCAGTATCTCATTATTTGCAATGGAGTTTTTATCCTGCCCCGATTTTGGATACAAACTTGACTGGGGAGTCGTCGCAGAACAACCTGCCAGAATGAGTAAGAGAAAGAGGCTGAAAATGGACGGTGTTCGAATTTGATTAGACAGCATAAAATGATAACAGAGTTTATGCTTCAGCATTTCTCATAAAAACCATGGAGAAGAAGGCTAAAAGCAGGTTGAGATATCTTAAGTAACAATGTACATTCTCACTACCCTCAATGTGAGGTTAAACTATTCTATTAAACCCTGATGCAGTCTCTAAATCAAGAAATTTGAGTTGAAAAACGTCCGGGTTGGCTATCTTTATCAGAAAAGAGTCAATTCTACCCGTTTAAATTTGCGTTGATGATAAAAAAAATATTTTTCACATTGTTTCTATTGGTTTTTCTTGTCTTTCTAGGTGCCGGCGGTGCCCTTTACTGGCTTGTTGTGCTTGAGCCGGGTGAGGAAATCTCTGAAGACAATATTCGCCGCATACTGGGTAAAGAGAGTCCGGTTTTTTACAATGACGGGATCACCCCGCTCGGGGTATTTTTTGCCGATGCACACCGGCAGTATATCGAGTATGAAAACATCCCTGAAACGTTTATTGATGCATTAATTGCTGCTGAAGATAACCGTTTTTTTTCCCATTTCGGTTTTGACGTGGTCGGGATAACCCGGGCGGCGATAAAGAACGTACAGGCCAGGCGTGTTGTCCAGGGGGGCAGCACCCTGACCCAGCAAGCTGCCAAAAATCTCTTTAAACGGCAGGATCGCTCCTTTCAGGCGAAGATGAAAGAGCTGATCTATGCGCTCAGGCTTGAATATCATTACAGCAAAGAACAAATACTTGAGTTTTATGCGAACCAGTTTTTCGTGAGCGGCAATGGTCTTGGCCTTGGTGTAGCGGCCCGCTATTATTTCGACAAGGAACCCGAGGAACTCACCTTGATCGAATCGGCCTATATTGCAGCCAGTGTAAAACGTCCCAATTATTACAATCCATTTATAAAAAGAACCGATGAGGCTGTAGACCAGGCAAAAGAGCGGGGCAAGGCTCGGGTCGCCTATGTTCTCAAGAACATGAGAGACCTGGGGATGATCGGTGAATACGCCTACAATCAAGTATCCGCTGCGGATGTTCCGTTCAATAAAGGATCGGTTGGTTATTCACTTGACTATATCATGGAACTCGTCACCGATGCCGTTGCTTCTGATCAGGTTGTCGAAGCACTTGCGATTCACGGTATCGATAATATCGCTACCTCCGGTATCAGAGTGATAACTACGGTCCACCAGACCCTTCAGCAGGATACCCTCCACGCCTTGCGAAAGCAGCTTTCCTATCTCGATGTTCGGTTAAGAGGATTTGAGCGTGAAGAGGTTCAGGCTGAATTGAGTGATACAGAATATCAGGGAGATCTGAAATTTGAGAAACAGGCGTTTCTTTTTGGTACTGTTGTTTCTGTCAAAACTGAAGAGAAGGAGTCTGAAATCGAGGTTGATTTCGGCAGCAAAGTCGGGAGCGGATCCATTGATCGTCAAGGCCTCGACAGGCTCGTTGATGCCCGGGTCAAATATCATAAAAATCGCTGGAGTGAGACATCCGCCTCTGATTACGACGGGCTGGTGTCTCAAATAGAACCGGGTGACAAAATTTGGGCCAGTATCAGAGAGATCGATGATGACGGCAAGGCAGTTCTCGATCTAGAGAAGTTTCCGCTTGTCAACGGCGGGGCGATCGTCATGCAGAATGGACGAATTGCTTCAGTCGCCGGCGGGGTTGAAAACAGATTCTTTAATCGCGCAGTGTATGGAAAACGGACGATGGGATCGTCATTTAAGCCATTCGTCTACGCTGCAGCGCTTCAACTGGGGTGGAACAGTGCTGACCTGTTGCCCAACAAGCGAGATGTTTTTGTTTTCCAGAATCAGCCTTATTTCCCACGGCCTGATCATAAAATTGATAACGAGCTTGTTTCCATGAGCTGGGCCGGAGTTCGTTCGGAAAATCTGGCTTCTGTCTGGCTGGCAACGCACCTCTGTGACCAGCTGGGCAGGCTACGCCTGGAGGAGGTCGCCTCCAAGGTTGGACTGGCTCCTCGGGTCGTGGATGGCGAAAAAGAGCCGTATCGATTGTTCAGATCCCGGCTGCGAGATCGTTATGGAATTATTGTCAACCAGGATCTATTGCGAAAGGCTGCCTATCACAAGACCCTGCAACAGATAAAACCTGACCTGGTTTTTGAAGGACTGGAAGCAGACTATGAGCCACTCAAAAATCTCCACTATGGACTTGGCTTTAGCGAATTTAGTGATCAGATAAGAGCCGAACTCAGGAGTGATAAAACCCTGACTGATTCTGAGAAGAATGAGCTCATCCTGCGCAGGAACATGCTGAAAAAGAACTTCCTGGCTCTATCCCGGATGAGGGGTGAATTGCAAATCTATCTGGAGCAACAAACGGACCCTTCAGTGTGGATTAATCCCGACACCGCAAAAAATGAATCTGGGAGACCGCAACTCTATTATGACCGTTTGACGAGCAGCTATGTCTTCGACTATCCATCCGTTGTCTCACCAGAATACCTGCGTCTTGATAAACGTGAGGTCCAGAAACACCTTGCCCGACTTGATCAGGGATCCCGGCAGGTTTTTGTTGAGGATATCAGGCTTAACGGGGTTATCTCTGTTGCGGCGCATGATTTTGTCAAAGAGCTTGTAGACCAGGAGTATCAATACATGAAAAAACTGCTTCCATACAGTATGGAAGTGCTAGAACATGTCCATGATTACAGGACACTGGTCGGTCTCCACTACCTGGTTGCCTTTGGCAAAGCGCTTGGCGTTGAAAGTAAAATGGAACCGGTACTTTCTTTTCCTCTTGGTTCAAACGTCGTGACACTGCTTGAAACGACCAGGATATATGAGGCTCTAGTAACCGGCGAAGTATCCGTTTTTAGGGAGAAAAACGGTGAGATGAACAACGTTCTTGCCATACTTGATCGCATCGAATCTGAGGACGGTGTTGTGCTGTACCGACCAGAGGCAGAGAAAAAGACCGTTGTTTCACCGAAGACTGCCCTGGCTGTCGGACATGTTTTGGAAAACACCGTCAAGTTCGGTACCGGCAAATATGCAGACAGTCATGTAAAACTGACGAGTGACGGGGATGGGCTCAGTGGCTCTGACGAATTTTCCCTGTCTGTACCTTTGCTTGGCAAAACGGGAACGGCAAACAGGTATACCAACGCCTCTTTCTTTGGATATCTGCCGTCACTGAACAGTGACGGGCATTCGTTCTTAATTCCAGGTGGTTATTCTGTCGGGGTTTATGTGGGGTATGACGATAACAAGGCCATGCGGAAGGGAACAACAAGAATCACCGGCGCGGGCGGCGCATTGCCGGCCTGGGTTGATATTGTCAACAGCCTGATAAGGGAGAATAGCTACTCAGAAAGTCTTGACCCGGTGGATCTCTCCTTTTATGGGCTCATCCTCAAGAGAGACCCGATCGGTCAGGTTAATATCGGGGTTTCTGCAACTGATGGCGGAATCATACCCGATCCGCCCAAAAAGATTGACGAAGTGGATCGATATAAACCCTCTATCATGACCTTCGGCACTCTGGAACAGGACAACGGCTTCAAGAGCAGTCAGGAATTTGCTCCTTTCTGGGCGCTTGAGGCCGAATCACCAATGGCTGCAGCAGGTATCATTGTAGAAGAGTTGTGAAAATTTTCTTAAATCTTTCTGCAGCTATCAATTTGATAAACTCTTTTTGCTTTTTCTCCGATAGGTTATTACTATCTGTTCGAGTAGACGTTTTCATTGTCTGGCCGTTCTCATTCAAAATTACAAGCGAACATTCATATGAACAATACCAAATTACTAATCCTTTTTGTGACGTTCTTGGTCACGGTTGCGGGTTGTACTCAAACACGGGTTCAGCCGCCACCTGCCCAGCGGAGCTCTGACAACAGCCAAGCCCAGATTTCAGAACAGATCATTGAACCAACTGCAGAGGACAGCGGCTATCCTCAAGTGAAAGCAACACCCCAACCAATCGAGCAACCTGTTATAGGAACTGGTTATGGCCAAGAGGCTCAACCACCTGCAGTAGTGTTGCCATCAATCGACTATGTAAACGATCGAATTTTTGAATATGGTCGGAAACTTGAGCGCTGGAAGGAGCTTGACCAGCAATCTGTCGTCATGAGCCTGAACGAAGAACAGACTAATTCAATGGTCCGCTGTTTCCGTGACCTGCAGAAGGTATTGAACGGCTACAACAAGTTGTATGACGATCTGCTGCAGAGAAATATGATCTCTGAAGCGGATCTTTTCCGCACCGAAGACGTGCTTGACCTCCAGAAAATGGATATTGCCTTTCTTGACAGTGTCTGCGGCAGGATGTTGGCAACGACAGAAGACAAAGCGGCAGGATGGCAGCGGCGGCAGGAGGGGGCAGACCTCAACCAGATTGAGACCCTGATTGAACGGTACTCCTCAAGTAAAGAATATGATGAGGTCGTTCAGGTCTGGCTGAAGATTCCCCAGTACCAGGTTGAGCGTGTCGACCTGAAAACAAAGATTCTTTATGGCAATGCCTTGATTTATCTGGGGCAGCAGGAAAAGGCCGCCGAGATCTATCAGCAGATCGTTGATGAGATGTCGGTATCCAACGAGCAGCCGACAGATGTATTGTCACTGCGAAAAATACTTGCTGACCTCTACACTGCATCGGGTAATTATCTTGCAGCTGAAGGACAATATGACCAGATTTCAGATGATTACTCAAATATCGGCTGGATTGAGGAATGGTCAAAGCTGCAGCTGTCAATACTTGAACGAAGTACCAAGGGAAGTCCTGAACTTACGGAATTCTCCCGGCTGATGCGTGACTACCTCAGTTTTCAGCCGGAAAAAGACGGATATAAAATAATCTGGCAGGCCGATGAATATCTGCAGAATTATCCCTATTCACCGGTGTCTTCAAACGTTGATGTTATTAAAGAAGACGCGCTCCGTCGCGCTGATGGTTGGTTTGAAGCATTTTTTACCCAGGTTGACCAATACACCAGCGAGAGAAAGTTTCAGGATGCCATGGACCTGCTTCAGAATATCCCTGAAGATATCATTGGTGCCGATAAAATCCAGCAGGTGAAAACCAAAATCGACGAACTGGTACTGGCAGAGGCCGTAGAACGGGAAACACTCAAAATCGAGAAGATGCAGGATCTGCAGCGCAAATGGAACGAGGGCATGCTCCTGGCGGATCAGGACGATTACGACGGTGCCATCATCATCTTTACCGAACTCCTTGATACCGGCTATCAGGGAAAAGCCCAGGTGAAAATAGAAGAATTATCGCTCCAGGCAGCCAAGGCTGACAGGAGAAAAGCGGCTGAGTTATTTATTCGTTTCACCAAGACCACTGATATTGAGGGAAAAAAACGGTTGCTGATAGAATCGCGTTCCATTCTTCAAAATATACTGGTTAAATACCCGGATGTAGATATTGCCAAAAAGGTAATTGGCAATATTAATAGAGTTGAGAAAGAAATGAATGAACTGGATCCCCTTCTGCTTCCGGCAATCGAGATGGAAGAGCGCGAAAAAGCAGCTCAGCAGAATAATAGAGAAGCACTGCCATCAACAGGAATGGACGCATTTGACCTGCCTGCGCCTGTCGTAGAAAAAGAAAACAGCCCTTTCAACTCCACCCTGCCGGTTATGCGACCGGAAGATCTCCAGTAGCTGTTTATCCGTCCGTATCTTAAAAAACCTGCCTTCAATTTTTGAAGTGCAGGTTTTTTCTTTTCTTGATGCCGTGTTGCTACGGTATCTTCTCGTGCGATTGTTTTTTTACCACGAAATACATCACGGGAACAGCCATCCTGCTGACCAGCAGAGAAGCTATTTCACCAAACATCAGAGAAATGGCAAGTCCCTGAAATATTGGATCGGCCAGGATCACTGAGGCCCCGACAACAACCGCCAAAGCGGTTAACAACATCGGGCGAAAACGAACGGCTCCTGCTTCAACAACCGCATCGGCCAGGGAAAGGCCGTCCCTGATTCGAAGCTCTATGAAATCGACCAGGATAATTGAATTTCTAACCACAATTCCAGCACCGGCCATGAATCCGATCATTGAGGTCGCCGTGAAGAAGGCCCCGAATGCCCAGTGGGCTGGGAGGATGCCGATAAGCGAGAATGGGATTGCAGCCATGACCACAAGGGGTGTGATATAATTTTTGAACCAGCCGACCATCAGCATATAAATCAGAACAAGAACAACACAGAAAGCCAAACCCAGATCACGAAAGACCTCGAGGGTAATATGCCATTCCCCATCCCATTTCATCGATGGCTCTTTTTCATCAAAAGGTTGGAATAAATTGTAGATCGTAATACTTTTGCCGGAGCCGCCGAACGTTTGAGCGTCAAGGGCTTGGATTCGACTGTTCATGTCAAATATCGCGTAGACAGGACTTTCTACAGCGCCTGCGACGTCTGCAGTCACATAAAGGACCGGCTTCAGGTTTTTACGATATATCGGCTGCTCAACATCAATAAATGATACATTCACCAACTCACGGAGGGGAACAAGCGGTGCAAAGAGATCACGTTCCGAACGTAGAGATATATTTAACAATTCATCTACACGTGATCGTTGAGATCGCGGGAGCTCCATGACAATTTCGATGGGTTCTTTATCTTGGGGTTGATGAAAGAGGTCAACTGATATGCCACTCACCGCCAAACGGATGGCACGGGTAATTTGGCCTTCAGTTATACCGTTGAGCGCCGCTTTCTCCTTGTCTACTGTAATGACAGTCTTTTTCCGTTCGGTTTCACGGTACCAGTCAATATCAACGACACCCTCAGTCGTTTCGAATATCCTCTTGACCTGATGGGCGAGAGCGACACGTTTTTCATCGGTCTCGCCATAGATTTCGGCAACGATCGTCTGGAGCACCGGTGGCCCGGGAGGGACCTCGGCTACAGCGAGCGTGGCCCCGTGATGATTGGCAATTTCAACGAGCTGGGGACGAAGTCTCTTGGCGATATCATGACTTTTAAGCTCACGGGAATGTTTCGGCAGAAGATTCACCTGAATGTCTGCAACCGTCGGACCGGTGCGGAGAAAATAATGTCTGACCAGACCGTTGAAATTATAGGGCGATGCGGTGCCAACATATACCTGGTAGTCAACAACAGCGGGATCAGCTTTGACCGCCTTTGCCATTTCAAGAGCCACCTGGGATGTATGTTCAAGCGTTGTTCCTTCGGGCATATCGATGATGACCTGGAACTCACTCTTGTTATCAAACGGCAGCATTTTCACTTTCACCAGTCCGAGACCAACCATTGCTGAAGAGCCAAGTAAAAGAGTTGTTATCACGATAAAAAACAGGAATCGCCAACGAGCATGGGCGAGCAGGGGGTCCATGACCCGGTGATAGAGTCGGGTGAAGAAATCGTCTGGTACCTCGTCATGTCCACGACCGTTGTGCTGGGCGACTTTTTTTCTGAGTATGTGGGTTGCTGCCCACGGTGTGACCGTGAAGGCAATAATCAGGGAAAAGAGCATCGCAGCCGAGGCCCCAATTGGAATAGGTCTCATATACGGTCCCATCAACCCGCCGACAAATGCCATTGGCAGAATAGCTGCTATTACGGCCCAGGTCGCAAGAATAGTGGGGTTACCGACTTCTCCAACTGCTTCGACAGCGATGACAGTGAGTGATCGATTACTGTTATGGGGCAGTCTCATGTGACGCACGATATTTTCCACGACAACGATTGCGTCGTCGACGAGGATTCCTATGGAGAATATCAAGGCAAACAGGGTAATTCTGTTAAGTGTATACCCGTACAGGTAGAAAACCAGCAGGGTAAGCGCAAGGGTTGAAGGAATTGCCAGCATAACGACCAGGGACTCTCTCCATCCTAGAAAGATGAGAATCAGTATCGCGACACCAAATACGGCAATGGCCATATGCAACAGGAGCTCATTGGATTTTTCAGATGCTGTTGCACCGTAATCACGGGTAACACTGAGTTTGATATCAGAGGGGATCAGCGTTTTCTTCAGGCTGTCAACTTTTTCCATGACAGATGCAACGACCGAGACCGCATTGGCCCCGGGCCTCTTGCCGATAGACAAGGTGACGGCCGCCTCAAGCTCATGTGATTTTTTACTGCCATGCAGTACATAATCGGATACTTCTTCATGTCCGTCTATGATTTCAGCAACTTCTTCGAGATAAACAGGCTTTCCCCCGTGAACACCGACAACAATCCTGCCGATTTCATCGCGGGAGGCCAGAAATGTCCCTGTCTGCAACTGAATTTCTCGATTATAACTGACAAGGTTTCCCGAAAAACTTTGCCGGTTTGCCTGCTGAAGAATAGGGATCAGTTCATTAATAGAAATATTTCTAGCCGTCAGCAGCAGAGGGTCAATTCGAATTCTGACCTGACGTTTTGTGCCGCCGATCAGTTTTGTTTCAGCGACATCCGGGATATTTTTTATGGAATCATCAACCTGGGCAGCGAGCCGCCTGAGTGTGTAGTGATCATAATTGTTGCTGTGAAATGTCAGGGCCAGGATCGGCACATCATCTATGGTGTGAGGCTTTATAAGAGGACGGGATACATTGTGGGGAATCCGATCGAAATTGGTGGCAAGTTTCTGGTTTAACCTGACTATGGCAGTTTCCAGATCTGCACCGACATAGAACCTGACGACCAGCAGACTCTGTCCGGCCATGGACGTTGAGTAGATATACTCAACGTCAGGAAGCTCGTAGAGCAGCTTTTCCATCGGAACGGTCACCTGTTCCTCTACCTCCTTTGGAGTCGCTCCTTCCATGACGACCATCACGTCGATCATCGGTACTTTGATCTGGGGTTCTTCTTCACGGGGCAGCATACCGATGGCCATAATTCCAAGAAGGAGCGAGGCGATAATACCAAGCGGTGTCAGCTTGGAATCAATAAAGGCTGCGGCCAACCTGCCTGCAAAGCCGCTCTGCGTTTTACTTTTTGTGTCCATGACAATTCATTGCTTTATCAAATTTCGTGAGGGAGCTATTGCAGGGTGACCGGTTGCCCGTCTTGTAATTGTATTTCTGGTGAAACAATAATTGTATCTCCGGGTTCAATTCCTGAGAGGATTTCAACGTTACTGCCGTAGGTGAGACCGGTCTTGACCAGTTTCAGTTGAGCGCTCTGGTCCCTGACCGTGAAAATCCGTTCCATCTGGCCAAACGGTCGCACTGCTGTTTTTGGCAACAGGATGGCGCTACCAGTTGTGCCAGGCAGGCTCACCCGGGCAAACTGTCCCGACCTGATTTTGGCTTCTGAAGGAATCGACAACTTTACCTGGGCTGTTCTGGACCGTGTATCGGCAGTAGGGGCCACCTCTTTTACGACACCGATGATATCAAGACCAGCAGCTGGTATATAGACGGGTAGCCGGTCATCAATGGAAATTTCCAGGATGAGTGATTCGGGGATATCGGTAATGACCTGTAGCTGAGATTCGCTTTCGATTTGAATAAGTGGGGTGCCGGGAGTTGCAAGATCTCCGATGTTGGCATGCTTTTTTGTTATAATTCCATCGAAAGGTGCTTCGATAGAGGTGTAGCTCAGCATCGTCCGAGCTTCTTTATAGACGGCTTCAGCAATCTTTTTTGTCTCCTCGAGTGTTTTTACCATCTCAGTTGTCGCCGCATTTTTTTTCAACAGGTTCTGTTCTCTGGTGAGGTTTCTTGTAGCCTGTTCCAGTTGTGCCTGCGCCTGCAGAAGTTTTGCGGAAATTTCACCTGCACTGATTGAGACAAGCAGGTCTCCCTGATTAACGCGAGAGCCGGGATTGACCAGAATGTCGGTTATGTTTCCACTAATTTTTGCGGCAATTGAGGCACTCTCGGCTGCCTGGACTGTCCCCATGATCTCTACCTGCCTTGGAGGGGAACTTTGTTCGGCGATAATCACCTCCACACGCTCTGCCGGGAGTGTTTCGACAACTGCTGATGAACCGGAATGCTCAGATTTGCAGGCTGCAGATGCAGTTAAAAAGATGACGATAGCAGTGATGTGAAAAACACGGTGATAGGGGGCAGTCATGGCTGTTTCTCCAAAAGATCCTCAGAAGTAATAGAAAATTGTTGAAACCCGGCCGCGCGTCTGAGGTTGGCAATGGCAATTTCATAATTTGCCCTGGCAGCAGATTGGCGAACGAGAGCGTCCGTGAGCCTGAGCTCAACATCGATGAGATCCGAGGACAGAATGAGCCCCTGTTTAAAACGTTCCCTGCTCAGTTGAGCGCTCTCCCGGGCAACCTGAACCATCTGCTCTGTGACTGTCCGCCGCTCAAGTGCCTGGTTGAAATTGAGTTCTGCCTGCTGAATTTCCAGGTTTATTGCCAGCTTCAGTTTGGTGAGCTGTTCCTTGACGTTCTGGTAGGTAGCTTTTTTGATGGCGGCATCTGCCTGCGCGTTGTCGCCGTCATATAAATTATAATTTAATTTAAGGCCGGCAGCCCATGAATCTCCAGATCCATCATTTACAAATCCGTAATCGTATTGATAGCTGGCAAACCCATCCAGGGTCGGATACCTCAACCCCAGGCTTTGTTCAAACTCTGCCTGCGCCTGGTCGAGCCGGGCCTGGAGGCTCTTTAGCTCAGGGCGCTGCAGATAATCCTCAGGGCCAGGGACAGTCTGGTGTCTATCGGTTTGGTTGTCGATTACCGGGGATCCCTGCTCGAGACCGAGAAGGTTGAGAAAAATCTTTTTTGACAACTCAAGCTGGTGCTGGCTGATAATCAAATTTTCACTTGCCCTTGATTTCTGTACTTCAAAGTTCAGCATATCTGCTTTAAGAAGATCACCTGCCTGATATCGGGCAACAGCAACATCGAGTGAGGCCACTATGGCATCTCGTTCAGCTTGTCGAGCGCTTACCTGGTCCTGAGCCTGGGCGATCAGCTGGAAGGCCCGGACAACTTCGTAACCAAGCCGTTGATACGTCGTCTCACGATCCATCTCCCGTGAAAGCTGGTTAGATGCTGCTGCTTCTAATCCAGCTTCATCTCTGCCCCCATTATAAAAACGGTAGAGCAGCTCTGCCTTGATGTTGAGGTTGTCGGTTCTTCCCGGATCATTAAAATCGATGGTCTCATCAAAACTCCCCTGGTTGAGTATATTGCCAAAAGAGTAGATCGGGTTATTCGTCTGATCATACCCGGCAGAGAGGTTCAGGCGAGGGCGGAAAGATGACTCGGCCATATTTCGCTGGGCGATTGCCGCGCTGATGCGCTGGGCGGCAATCCTGCTGTCCGGGCTGTTCTGCAGGGCAAAGATCACTGCATTGTGTGGTGTCCAGCTTTTGGTAGCGGTGTCCTCAGCAGCTGAGACAGTCGCTGTCAGAGTGAGGGCAATGCTCACGATAAAAAGATGGTTCATAACCGGGTTGATAATTCTTTTAAAATTCTTCATTTTGGTAACGTGGTGTTAAGGGTTACGGGAAAATGAAACAGATTAATAAAAAGCTTAAATAGGGGTAATTCGTTTCTGCAAATAAGTCAAAAAAAATATACCACAATAGCTGTATATGTTCGAAAAAAAACGATAAATACCACTTTGTGGTAGACCGTGGGCTCTGTTTAAGCGCTTTGTCGATTGTGGCCCAAAAAACTATGGCACGGTGGAAAAGAGTGGTGGGTACCCTGCAAGAATAACGACAGGATAGGTTAGATCGCTGTCAATTTCACGGCAACAATTCTTTTTTTTTAGCTGGATAGAGTACATGATTATGCTTTTTAGCGGATATTTAACCGATATTTTGGGAAGGTTGATCATCAGTCGCTGCGCTATTGCTCAGTTGATGGACCCGCAGCAGGAGGGCTCCTGCTAAAAAAAATCCTGCTGCAAGGATGATCCCGAAAAAAATCAGAGCAGTGGAGAGTGAGGTCAGTCCGGTGATATAGCCGATGAAGGGGCCACTGAGAGAAAAGCTTATACGGACAAGCAGACTGCGCAATGACAGCACCGTAGCCCTGATTTCAGAACTGCAGTTTTGATTGGTCAGGTCCCTGAGCATTGGGGTTGCATAGCCACGTATCAGATAGAACAGGTAGAGGCATAACAGGGCGGGGACCACAGGAAGTGCTCCAAGTAAAATGTAACATAACGGCATGACAATCATGATCATGATGATAGCTGATCTGTTGCCAATTCGGGCTACGACCATACCTGCATATGCCGAGATGATAGCGACAGTCAGGTTGAGCAGTACCCAGAGTGGTGTTATCTGCAGCTCATTAAACCCGACCGACACGAAATAAACCTGGCTCGTCCAGGCCATGCAGAGGGTGGCAAGGCCTGTTACCGAGGACATGAGCAGGGCTGAACTCAACTTTTTGTCCTTGAAGAGTGCGTGTTGGCTTATGTTCATGATCTGTTTTAATGACGGGTGAGAGGCCAGCCGTTGGCGCTCGGGTTCAATTATCATCAGTGACGCAGGTATGGCGACGGAGGCAATAATCGCCTGGGAGACATAGACAGCCCGGTAGCTTATCCAGGCCGCTAGAAGTCCGCCACCAACAGCAGCGATGGTTTCAGCCAGGCTTCCAAGAGCAGTAATCCGCCCTTCATAACGAAGATAGTAGTTTTGACGTTTCATTGCGGCAAGACTATCAAAAAGCAGGGCGGAATCAGACCCGGAGATGAAACTCCCTCCCAGGCCAAGAATGATCTCGGCCAACATAAAACCAGCAAAAGATGACGACCAGGACAGCACCACGAAACCGATGGTGCCGAGGAAACTCCCGATGATCAGCGATGTCCTGCGTCCTATGACATCGGCCATATAACCGGATGGAACTTCAAATAAGGCAACGCTGAATGAATAAACTGCCTGGAGCAGATAGATGTCAGAACTGTTCAGCCCGTTGTCATGATAAAACAGGGCAACAATCGGCATGATCAGCATCAACCATTTGGACAGCTTGATCAGATAGAGATAGTGGATGTTGGCTGAAACAGAACGAAGCATGGAGTCAGAGATACGTTAATCGTGCTGCTTATCCAGGTAATGAGGCAAGCGCAGTATAAAGTGATTGTTTTATAAACTTTTCCGAGAAGTACCGCTCATAGGTCAATCTGGCATGCTCGCACCTCAGTGAAAACACCATGTCAGATTTGACCAGAGATCTCACCGTTGCTGCAAGAGCCTCAGGGTCGTCTGGGGGAATGAAATAAATGCCATGCCCCCAATTATCCTTGATCTTGTCTGGATAGGCATCTGAATCACGGGTAACGAGAGGGCGTCCGCAGGCCAGTGCCTGGTAGACTTTATTGGGGATAACCCTGCCGGCCTTTGGGGATGAACCGAAGATACCAAGCAGGATATCCGCTTTGCCGATCCGGCCAGGCAATTGCTTGTAGGGCAGCCATTTTTCAAACCTGATATTGTCTAGTGCACTGCTCGAGGTACGACAGGTTTCAAGCAGTGGTCCGTCTCCAAGCATTGTCCATCGCAACTCGGGAACGAGCCTGGCAGCTTCAACAATCACTTCAGGCGCTTGCAGGTGAATGAAACTGCCAAAAAAAAGGACTTCTGTTGGACCTGGACGATCAAAAGGCTGTTTGCAAAAGAGCGGTTCTTCAGCGCCGACAGGAATTACATGAGTTTTTTCAGGCGACGCGCTCAGTGTCTCAATGAAAAACTGAGCGTGAGATGCGGTATCGGCTATGACCACGTCTGCCCTGGAGAACATGGACTGTTCCCACCGCAAAATCCTGCGGGACCGGCGGTCAGTTTCCAGGAATTTCTTTCTCTCGAAAACTACTTTGTCCCAGCTGCTGATGAGAGGATCGAAAATAATCGGGATATTGTGTTTTTCAGCGTATTTACAGGCAGGATGGAAGTCTCTTTGGCGAAAAGCAGGAATCCAGATCGCATTCGGTTTCTTGACTCTGGCAAGGAGAAATTCCATTCGTCCAAGAGGGGATATCCGGGGCCTGAAATCAGTGATTTTATAACCTGCTTCCTGGAGTAATTTCCTGATGATTCGATTACGGGAATAATCGGGATCGAATCGTCCCCACCAGAGCAGGTGATTTGGGCTGTTATCGGGGGTCATCAGCACAATTCAAGTATCTTTCAATTATCAGAGATCCAGCTTGTGAGGGTCGGCGCAGAAGAGCTATCAACCTAGCTTTTATCCTGATATCTCCTGAAGATCAAGCTTGATCATCTTTGCGTAATGGCTGGACCTGGCAATGAGGTCGTTGTGACTGCCCTGCTCGATAATCCTGCCATGGTCAATTACGATGATATGATCAGCCCTGCGAATGGTTGACAAGCGATGGGCGATAAGAATTGAAGTTCTGCCTGAAAAACTGTCCTCGATGGCCTGCTCGAGGATATCTTCTGTCACCGAGTCAATAAACGCTGTTGCTTCGTCCAGAATCAGGATTTTAGGGTTGCGGCAGAGAACCCGGGCAAACGAAAGGAGCTGTTTCTCGCCGGTTGACAGTTCATGTCCACCCTCGCCAATTATGGTGTCGAGTCCCTCGGGCAGCAGTTCGAGGAATCGAGACATCCCTGTCTGTTCAAGCACTTCCAGGACATGGTCTCGACAGCAGCCGCTGTCAAGCACGATGTTTGCGAGCAGGGTGTCCTGAAGGATAAAGACGTCCTGGAGGATAACGCCGACAGTCGTTCGGAGTTCATTGAATTTCAACTCCTTGATACTGATCGAATCGATTGATATTGAGCCATGCTGTGGCTCGTAAAATCTTAACAGAAGGTTGATAAGTGTGGTCTTTCCTGATCCGGTTGTGCCGACAATGGCGACCGTCTCTCCAGGTTCTATTACCAGAGACAGATCATGCAATATCGGTTTGTCTGCCTGGTATCCGAATCTCACATTTTTGAACTCGAGCCTGCCCTCGATAGTGTCGATAGAGACAGGAGCAGGGGATTCTTTGATTTGCCGCTCCGTGTCAAGCATGTTGAAAATCCGCTCAGCTGAGGCGAGCGCCGACTGAACAATTGAGTATTTCTGTGACAATTCCCTGAGTGGTTGGAAAAAAAGCCTCATATAGGCAAGAAAGGCAACGAGCTCTCCTATGGTGAGATTTCTGCCGATGATTTCGATTCCACCGTACCAGAGTATCAGGGCAATGGCAGTGGAACTGAGCAGTTCGGTAAGCGGCATGAACGCCGCAAAGAGCCGGATCTGCTTAAGGGTACGAAGCAGGTATTCACGGCTCAGCTCAGAAAAGGCAGTCATAAAAGCAGTTTGCCTGCCAAAGAGCTGTATGATGGTAATACCGGAAACCGACTCCTGGATAAAGCTATTGAGCCGGGAGAGCTGACTGCGAATCGCCCTGAATTTTTCACGGGCGAGCTTTGCAAAAATCACCGTAACCAGGAGTGAAAGCGGCACGAAGATCATCATTATCAAGGCGAGTCGGACATTGATAAAAAAGAGAACGACCAGGATTCCTGCCAGACGGAGAATATCGTTGAACAGCGTAACCATGACCGATGTGAACATTTCATGCATGTTCTGAACGTCATTTGTCAGTCGGGTAACGAGCCGGCCGGTTGGTTGGGAATCAAGAAAGGCGAGATCAAGACGTAGCAGGTGTCCGAAAAGATCCTGGCGGATACGATGCATGACTGATTGCCCAACCCATTCAAGCAGCACAACCTGCAGGAAGGTTACTGCAAAAACCAGAAGGATGAGGAGCACGAACTGAACCGCAATGGTTGTCAACCCCGACAACCTGAAATTGTCTCCCAGCTGATCGGCAGTGATATAAAGATCGATCGCATTTTTCATCAGATAGGGAAGGCAGAGGGTGGCGCCGGTGACGATCAGTGAAAGAAGAACTGCAGCCGCTATGGCCCGACCATATCCCCTTGAATTTATAACAACGCGTCGCCAGAGGTGAAAATCACCAATCGAGCTGCTCTTGTCTTTTTCAGTGTAGCCGTAGTTGCGCATTTCAGGCTTCTCTTCTGCCGCTCTGTTTCTGTTTCATGTACATTGACTGGTAAAATTCATTTTCCTTGATCAGGGTTTCATGGCTGCCTTTATTGACCAAACGACCTTCATCAATGAGCAAAATTATATCTGTCATCGACAGCAGCTTTATGCGGTTCGAAACAATGAATACTGATTTTCCAGCCAGTCGATGACGGAGGATATCGGCAATCTTATTTTCTGTTGTTGTATCAACCGCGGACAGACCATCATCGATAACCAGCACCGGCCGGTCACAGAGCAGTGCCCGGGCAAGGGCAAGTCGCTGGCGTTGTCCACCGGAAAGGGTAACACCGCGTTCCCCGATAATCGTTTCATATCCGGAGGAAAAGTTAATAATGTCCTCGTGTATTTGTGCATCTCTGGCGGCTTTCTCAATATCACTGAATGGGGCATCCGCGACACCAAAAGAGATGTTTGCCTTTATGGTGTCGGAAAAAAGAACTGGTTCCTGGCTGACATAAGCAATCTTGGAGCGAACATCGTCAAGAGAGAGACTGTTGACGTCATGACTGCCAAAAAATAAGCTGTTGTCAGGGATAGGATAGAGCCTTAGCAACAGTTTACAAAGGGTTGACTTGCCGCTTCCTGTTCGCCCTGCAATTCCAATGATGCCGGGGTGGACATCGATCGTGATATCTTCGAGCTGGTTACGGTCTGAAGTAGGGTATGAAAATGATAGATTTCTGGTGGAAAAGTCGGCTGAAATAGTTTCAGGTTGAACTGTTCCGGGGGGATCAATCAAAGTAGATTGGGAGGATACCAGGGAGTGTATTCTCCGCAAGGCGGTTAAACCGCGCTGGAGAAGGTTTGTGACCCAGCCTATGGCCATCATAGGCCAGATAAGCATCTGCAGGTAGGTGATAAAGGCGACAAAATCACCCATACTTATCGTTCCCCGAATAACAAGCCTGCCGCCATAGAGGAGAATGGCGAGGAGTCCAAGATTACCGATCAGTGTAGCCGCTGGGAACAGGGTTCCTTGGACAAGAGCGACTCGTATGTTTGCCTTCACATAGGTTTTTCCAAGTTTGTCAAATATGCCAGTCTGCACGTTCTCCAGGGTATACGCTTTGCTCAGCTTTGCTGAAATAAGTGCTGACCTGGCAAATTCAGTGATAATTGAGAACTGCTCTTGGACCTTGTTAAAACGCTGGTGCAGTTTACCGGAGAGCAGTCTGGTAGAGATTGCCAGGATTGGCATGGGAAGCAGCGCCATGACCGTGAGCATCGGGTGAATGTGGAGCATGAAACCGATTGCAGCAATAGATAGGATGAAGGCGTCTGCGGCTGCAACCATTCCCATGCCGCACGCCATTTGGACCGCACCGAGGTCATTGGAGCCGTGTGCCATAATATCGCCTGTGGTGCGTTTTTCAAAAAACGGCTGATCCATGGTGATGATATGGTTGAAGATTTGATTGCGCAGTGCGCGTTCGAGATGGCGGGAGAACCCAATAATCAGATTTCTCCAGATAAAGCGGAGGATGACCACCAGTAACGCTATGGTGATGATAAACATGCCAAGCTTGAACAGCAGTGCGGCTGTCGCCCTGTCCTCTGACAGGGAATCAACGCCATATTTTAAAATGCGGGGAATGATGAGTTGGAGGAAATCTACACACAAGAGGGCAGTAAATCCAAGGTAAAGGCGAAGACGATGTTTCTTAAATTGTGGTGAAAGCAGAGCCAGGAGCGACGAAAAAGATGCTGGCTCTGTCTGTTCCCGGAAGTCTTTAGGTTGTTCTTTTTGCTCTGTGAACTGTGGTTCCGACACGTTTATAATTACGATATTGCTTGTTGGTATAATGGTTGTTTAGTATAAGATGACCGTTTTCAATAATAATTACGATATAATAATTTGCGACATGAGCACTTTGGTGATTGTCTTTAAACTCTGCTGGATTTTAATCGGAGGTAATAAAGAAAAACATGCGAGCTAATTTTGGACCCGTTATCCTCATTTTATTTGGCGCACTCCTGCTGCTTTCAAATCTTGATATCCTGCCATTGGGAAAGGTAAAGGCACTGGCTGCTACCTGGTGGCCTCTTCTCTTGATCGTCATTGGCGTCGTGCAGCTTCGCAAGCGCGGTTGAGGCCGGGTAAGGCAGCAGAAGAGATGTTTTTCACCAGCTGAGAACTGCGGAGAACAGATCTTAGAGTCTGTTTTTTATGATTGTGCTGATTTCTTCAATTGTCAGTGTCGCCGGGTTATTCTTGTTGGATGCAGCCGACGATATTTCATCAAAGTCTGCGGATGTTACGCCAAAATCTGACAATCTCGGGAGCTTCAAAGTTTGCGTAAGCGAATAGAGATACTCGATAAAGCTTCTTCGATAGTGTTCATCACTCTTGTCTTTGCAGGATGAAAACAATCTCCCGAGTTTGCTGTATTTCAAGAGTGGCTCAGCCCCACTCTGTTCTGCCTCAAGTTTTCTCAGGGTGACATCATTTGCAGCGGCCATCAGGCTGCCACAGATCACTCCGTGAGACATCGGAAAGAAGCAGCCAAGCACAGGCGCCAGTCCATGAACGATTCCAAGCCCTGCATTCATTAAGACGATCCCTGAACAAAGCGATGCGAGCGCCATTTGACTGCGACCGTTTATGTCTTCGGGATTTTCGTAAACAGAGATCAAAGACTGGTGTACAGATTTGATACCTCGCCAGGCAATCGCATCGATAATCGGCGAACTCTTCGTGGAAAGATAGGCTTCTACCAGTTGAGAGAAAGTGTCCATTCCGCAGGCAGCGGTGATGTCGGGTGGGCATGAACAGATCAACAGAGGGTCTATCAGCGCTATGTCGGGGATGTAGTTGTCGTGGCGAAGGGATTTTTTAAAGCCATCCCTGCCGCTTCTGCTGATCACCGCATTGCTGGTTACCTCACTGCCGGTCCCTGATGTTGTCGGAAGGGCGATAAATGGTATTTTCTCACCTGTCGGTTTGCTGGAGCCGATACCTTCCAAATATTGCTGCACCGGTTTACCTTGTGGTAACATGGCTGAGACGGCCTTGCCGGTATCGACAACACTCCCACCTCCTACAGCAATGACGAGATCAATGGTATCACCATGATAGTGGCCGACAATGGCGTCAACTATTTCCGGTGACGGTTCCTGATTAACGGTGATTTCAAATATATTCAATTGCTGTTCTTCCAGCAGTGATCTGATACGATCCCTGTGCCCATGATGCTTTAAAGAGTCAGCACCGGTGATAAATAGCACCTGAGTGCCGAATTCTTTCGCATGGTGAGGAAGTTCATTGATCGAATGACACCCGAATTCAATTCTAGGAAGGGGTTTGAGTGTGAAAGAATGCATTAGGTTCGACATGTGTTGTCGGGGGTTGAGCTGAAGACAGCAGGGAGTATTATATCTTGTCTCTTTCAATGTCCTGGTTATTCACGTTCCTGCCCTTATCAGACGATAGAGCTGCCAGTTGTTCAGGTAACCCTTTGATGTAAATATCCTGCTTGGTGTAGGGAATTTCAATGTTTTCCCGGTTGAGCATCTTATACACCTTGGTATTCAGTGCATCAAGTGCACGTCCACGCTGTTCAGGGTTTTCGACCCAGAATAGCAGTTCAAAATCGAGGCTTGATGGCCCAAAGAGTCGAAATCTGACACGTGGTGCCGGCACCTTGCAAATCATTGGTTCATCTTTTGCAACATTTTCCAAAAGGTGAGCCACTTTATCAACATCAGTTCCGTAGGCGACTCCAATCTTAAGGCGGACACGCATTTTTTGGTTGGGACCGCCTGACTGGTTGATAATGGTCGAGTTTCCGATAATAGAGTTGGGAGCTGTAACTTCAATATCATCCCTGGTGAGTATCCTGGTACTGCGCAGCCCGATGTTTGTTACTTTGCCGCGGCCAATATTTTCGAGAACCACATAGTCTCCAACCTTGTAGGGAGCATCTGCAATAATGAATACACCGCTGAACAGATTTGAGAGTGAATCTTTAGCGGCAAAGCCGATGGCGATACCAACGATTCCAGCCGAGGCGAGCCAGGCAGTCATGTCAATATTCCAGATCACAAAAACAAAATAAATACCGGCTCCAAATATTAATATTTTCGCCAGGTTATCAAAAAGGGTAACGGTACGGTGTTGAATGAAGGTGTATTTATAGGTGAGCCCGGCAACTCGATTGAGCAGCAGGGTGCAGAGCCTGATTAAGAATATCAGCCAGACTATGATATTGAGGGTCTGAAAAATTCTCTGCGTTAAAAGCCTGACATTGTCTGATAAAGGCATCAGGTCAAGCCCCGCGGTGATGCCAAAAACCACGAGGGTATAGTAGAGTGGAGGCCGTAGCAGGGTAGCAATTCTGTCGTCGAGCACAAAATTGGTTCTTCTGGTGATCCCGCCAATAATCTTAAACAGGAGCCAGGTGGTTAGGGAGGCCAAGACAAAGGTGACGAGGATAACAAGTGTCCCCTGGATCCATCGGTTTCCGGATATGAGCGTAATGACAGGAAGCAATGTCCCGGTTATGGTCTGGTTGATTGCGGCAGAGGAGATACCATCAGCAATTGTCTGTTTCGAGTAGATCAGAACGATACACACGGCTGCACAGAATGAAACAATGGAACGAAAATAGGTCATGGCGATAGCTTTTCCGTGGGTCAAGTATGAAACTTTTTCTATTGCTAAAACGTCTGAAAAGAGAGCTCAACGATATAATAAAAGAATTCAATCTACAATGCCTTTTCGTCCTGCAGTTTTCTTTGGCCGTGAGCTAAGAGGAGGTTGCAGGATTGAGAAAAGCACAACCCCAATGACTCAACTCCCCATGCACGACTGGAAAACGGGAATTAATTGTAACAATGATTGATATTGTCAATTACTATAGATAATAAATTGTAAAAGTAATATTTATGCTTATCTTCTATCTGCAGGAAGGGATTGAAGTCTGTTGCCATATCAACGGACATTCTGTAAATGACAATACGTAATACCCCGGAAGTGGTGAAAAAGTGAGCAATAGTGACTACTACGAGATACTTGGCGTTAAAAAAGATGCAACAGCTGGAGAGATTCGTCATGCATACAGGAAAGGTGCGCGCAAATATCATCCCGATATCTGTCAGACTGCCGAAGCCGAGGCTCGATTCAAGGAAATCAATGAAGCAAATGAGGTGCTTAAAGATCCCGATAAAAGAAAACGTTACGATCTTTATGGCCAGAACTGGAGGAATGGCGAGGTTCATCAGGACAATTACCAGTCCTTTTATTCAGACAGGGGCAGGCCGCAAGAAGACGAGCAGTTCAGCGATTTTTTCAGAACAATTTTTGAAAGCGCTTCAACCGATAATGATCCGTTTGGCTACCAGAGCGCTCATCACCGCCCACGTACCTCACCCATCTACCAGGCGCAAATTACCCTGAGCCTGCAGGAACTGTTTAATTCTGAACCACGATTGATATCTTTTCAGACCAGTGTCATGAACAGACAGGGAAAAATTGAGACCAGAGAAAAAACACTCAAAGTTAAGATACCAAAGGGCGTCACGGATGGTTCAACAATTCGGCTGCCTGACATAGATAAGAACGAGTCTGGGGTCGGAGGGAGCGATCTGCTTCTGAAGGTACATGTTCGTGGAGATTCAACTTTCAGGATCGATGGTTATGATCTTGAAACCAACGTTTCCCTGGCACCATGGGAAGCAGCACTCGGCGCAAAGATCGCTGTAAAGACCGTAGACGGTTACGTGACGCTTACTGTACCTCCTGCAACCAGCAGTGGAAAACGATTCCGTTTGCGTGGCAAGGGGTTGCCTAAAAGAGATAACAGTGCCGGTGATATCATTGTTGAAACAGTGATTCAGATACCGGATTCACTCAGTGCTGAAGAGAAGAGGCTCTTTCAGGAATTAGCAGAGAAATCAGAATATGATCCAAGGAGCAAGGAACAATACAATAAGTACAGTAAGGTGCGATAAGAAAAATTGTAAAACAACGTGTTACCATGGCCTCGAGCACGATACTCTCAAGGAGTTGAGAAAAACTGACCTCAACACCCTTTACCACATTCGGCTGTGGCGAGTCTTATTCAGATCCCTATCGCCTAGAGAACAGGTAATTCAGCTTCCCAACGTGCAATAATTTGTATTTGCCGATCTAATTACGATATACTTTTGGAGTAAGTGAGGAGCAACGTATGCTCATCTTTGTTATCTCGTTAAAAAGATAGCAGAAAAAAAGTATTTTCAGTTTTGGATCTGAAATTATGGATAGGGCTTCATACCGGCTTGTAAAAAATAATATGTCAATGCTCAGGCAGAAAGCTTCCAAGCATTCTGTTATTGGTGTCGTCATTGCTGTGTCTGCTATTGTTCTAGCCAGCGTAATATCAGGCTACTCCTTGACCGGCGAAGTCAGCCTTGATGCGGTTGTCAAGGCTCAAAAGACAAATGTCGTGCTGTGGTTTTTGAATAGTATGCCCTTTATTTTTGCTCTTTGGGGGCAGTATGTCAGTACGATGATAACGAGCCAGGCAAGCGTTCTGGTAATGGAACAGACGCATGAACTGAGAAAACAATCGGAACTTCTCCAGCAGAGAGCCGCATATGATGCCACCCATGATTCATTAACCGGTTTACCCAACAGGGCCCTGTTCCTTGACAGGTTAAAACAGGCAACGAGTGCTGGAAAACGCGAGAATTTGAGTATAGGTGTGTTAATCCTGGATATTGACCGGTTCAAGGAGGTCAATGATACCCTGGGACACCACAACGGCGATATTTTGCTGAAACAAGTTGGACTTCGCCTAACCGGTGCAATAAGGGAGTCTGACACCTTATCTCGTATAGGAGGAGACGAGTTTGGGATCATCCTTCCAAAGCTTTCCGGAAAGCGTGATGCTGAAAATGTTGCCAGGAAAATTATTCGATCTCTGGCCAGTCCCTTTAACCTTGATAAGCTGTCTCTTGAAATTCAAGTGAGTATTGGTCTTGCCTCCTTTCCTGAGCACGGCCGAGATGCAGATACGCTGATACAAAAAGCGGATGTGGCAATGTACACATCCAAGCAGAGCAATTCCGAATATATCGTCTACTCGTCAGACATTGAAAAAAATAATCCTCAGAAATTGACGTTGATGGGGGAATTGCGCCGAGCTATTATCGAGAACGAACTTACGCTCTGCTATCAACCCAAGATCAAGAGCAGTAACAATGAACTGCATTCGGTGGAAGCTCTGGTCAGGTGGAATCATCCAACCTATGGCCTGATGCCGCCCGATGAGTTTATTCCACTGGCCGAGAGAACGGGACTCATTGATGATCTCACGGTATGGGTGATGAGAAAATCCCTTGAACAATGCTCAACCTGGAAACATGCTGGTTTTACAACGAGCATGGCGGTGAATCTTTCCTCGGTCTGTCTGCTCAATCCTGATTTTCCTGACATCATGATCGGGCTGCTATCATCGTATAATTTTCCTCCCCGGTCACTGATTATGGAGATAACCGAAACTTCAATTATCGCTGACCCTGACAGGGCTTTGGGAATTCTTAATCGGATTAATCAGCTCGGGGTAAGGCTCTCCATCGATGATTTCGGAACAGGATATTCGTCACTTGCCTATCTTAAGAAACTCCCGGTCAGTGAACTGAAGATTGATAAGTCCTTTGTCACGGAGATGAATGTCAACCCCAGCGATCACACGATCGTAAATGCCACAATTCAACTTGGACATAACCTTGGTTTGAAGGTCGTCGCTGAGGGTGTTGAGAGTCAGGATATCTTCAACCGGCTGAAAACAATGGGGTGTGATTACCAGCAGGGATATTTTATCAGCAGACCGTTGCCTCCAGATGAACTTTTGAAAGCACTTACAGAAAACCAATTTAAAGAGATCACGTCAAGGCAACCGGAGATATTCTCAGAAAAGGGTCTGGCCAACTGAGCACTACGCTGCTCCTTTTACGATCAACCGATCATGGTGCCATCGGAGGTTCTACCGGAAATCTTGTCCCTTGCGTGAACGCTCTGCTTCAATTTACATCGTTTGTAACGTTTAGAAATGCAAGCTTGTATCCGTATTGCTTCATATGGAGTTCGGATCAGTTTTTATAGTGAGGATTCCGGTGGTACCGGCTGTCTTGTCTGCTGCAGTATAGCCCCGGATGGTACGCTTTGTTTACCCGATGATTTCCATAAAAACATACGCAGGTCCTCGATAATAAGATACAGGCATGGTACGAGAACAAGGGTTATGACAGTTGCGAAAACGATTCCGAAACCAAGTGAGATGGCCATGGGAATCATAAATCGAGCTTGTCTGGATGACTCAAAAATCATCGGAGCCAGACCGCCGAAGGTGGTGAGTGTGGTTAATAAAACCGGCCGAAAGCGCCTGAGCACCGCTTTCCTGACTGCTATAAGGGGCATATACCCCTCGCTACGTCTTTTGTTGGCGTAATCAACCAGAACAAGCGAATCGTTTATCACTACGCCGGAAAGAGCGACAATCCCCATCATACTTGTGAGGCTAAGATTATAGCCCATCAACAGGTGGCCGAGTACAGCTCCAACCATGCCAAAAGGAATGGCGATCATAACAATGATTGGTTGAATGTAACTGCGGAATGGAATGGCAAGCAAAAAATAGATGGAGATCATGGCAAAAATGAACCCCTGAAGCAAACCTTTCATGCTCTCTTTGCGTTGTGATTGTCGACCTTCATAACCGTAGCTGAGACCAGGAAAGGTGTTCGCGAGCCGAGGCAGAACTGTTGCGTTGAGTGCTGCCATGATCTTGGTTGATTCACCGATTGGTTCGACATCGGCTTCAACCGTTACCGTCCGGCGACCATCCCGTCGGGTAATACTCGTATATGCACGACTACGCTCTGCATCTGCTATATCGGAAAGAGGAACGAATGTACCGGACGGAGTCGCAATGAGCATGGTTTCGATGTCAAACTCGCTGAAGCGTTGCGATTCAGGGAGCCTGACCCTGACGGTCACTTCATTTGCCCCCCGTTGCTGCTTGAGAGCGATTGCTCCCTGGAACGCATCCCGCACCTGTCTTCCCACCTCTGTGGGGGTTAAACCAAGGCTGCGGCCGCGCTCGTTGATGGAGAAATTATATTGTGGTTTTCCGGGCGTATACCCATCATTAATATCTTTTACGTTTGAGAATTGAGCCAGTTCTTCCGCCAGCATGCTGCTTGCTTTATCAAGTATCGTGATATCCCGGTGGCTCAGCTCTATGGAAAGACCAGCGCCGCTTCCAGGGCCGCCGCGGTCGGATTCAAAAATTGAAGACTGCAGACCGACAATTGGCCCGACCTCCCTGCGCCACAAACGTGTCACTTCTCTTGTGCTGAGTGGGCGCAAGTCAGGTGACGTAAGGTAGGCATTGACCTCGATGGTGTTTTCATTGATAAGAGAAGAGATACCTTCGACCAACTGGTCGCCGCCATGCTGTTCCCGGACCCGCTCTATAGCGCCAACAATCTGATCGCGGACCTGGACTGCTACAGCGATCGGGCTTCCGTAGGGGAGGGTGGCGGTAACAACAGACCTGTCGGACTCCACCCGGGGCATGAGAATCATGCCGATTCTGCCACTGAACACATAGCCAAAAGTGATAAACAGGGCAGCGATAAGCAGGGCAACCGTGAACAGTTTAAGATGAAGTATCCGATCCAGGACAGAACCGTAAATATGTTCCACAAACCAGTTGAATTTTCGGCCGAATGCCATTTGATAACGGCTGAGTAGCTGCCGCAGCGGATTGCCCCTTCGTTGACTGCTGTGGGCCAAATGGGTAGGTAAGATGAGCAGTGATTCGACCCACGAGATAAGGAATACGGTAATGACGACCAGCGGGATAACCTTCCAGATTTTCCCCATGACACCGGGAACGAACATCAACGGCAAGAATGCAACAATGTTTGTGAGGATACTGAAGGTAATCGGGACCGCAACATCCTTTGCACCTTCAATGGCTGCCTCGATATGATTGAGACCCCGTTGTCGGTACTCGTAAATATTCTCACCGGCGATAATCGCATCATCGACAACAATACCGAGGGCAATAATAAAGGCGAACATGGAGATCATGTTGATTGAGACGCCAAACATCGGCAGGAACAGCAATCCCCCGAGAAAGGATATGGGAATACCCATGGTCACCCAGAACGCTAGCTTAAGCTCGAGAAAAAGAGCGAGCAGGACCAGTACCAGGGTAAGACCAATGAAGGCGTTTTTCATCAGCAGGTGAAGACGCTGTTTATAGACCTCTGACCTGTCACTGGTGATTCTCCAATTGATACCGGGGGGAAGATCAGCGGTGATATCGGGCATCGCAGCATAGGTGGCCTCGGAGACACCAATGGGCGTCTGGTTGCCAACCCGGTATACCATCAGGGTCATGGATCGCTGTTGTTCATATGTTGCCAACCTGCTGGAGTCCTCAAAACCTTCACTGACCTCTGCCAGGTCTTCGAGGTAGACAGTTGTCCCTTTGCTGGTGGTGATAATGGGAATACGGCCAAATTCATCTGCCCAGTCACGGCGATTATCGATACGAAGCAGAATTTCGCCGCCGGCCGTATCGAGTTTGCCACCAGGGATTTCCACCGCTGACTTACCAATTATACCGGCGACCTGGGCGAGGGTAAGATTATACATTCTCAGTTTTTCAAGCGGAATTGCCACTCTGACTTCAAAATCTCTTCCACCACTGATTTCAACCTGAGTAATGCCGGGAGCCTGGAGCAACCGGTCTTTCATCTGCTCCATTACTTCTCTGAGAGCGCGCTCTGAGACATCGCCGAAAAAGATGACCCGAAGGACCTGGCGTTTTCTGGACTCGATTGAGATTACCGGGTCTTCTGTATCATCGGGGAATGTTGAGATACGATCCACTTCCTGCTTGATATCCTGAAGTATTTTCTGGGCATCAGCATCTTCATCGAGTTTTGCTCTAACCCGGGCACTTCCCTCAGAAGCGGTTGAGGTTATCTCATCAATACCTTCAATACCTTCGATGGCATCTTCTATGGCCAGAACTATTCCCTGTTCAACTTCCTCAGGACTCGAGCCGGGATAGGTGACTCCAACCGTTACGCGGTCGAGGACAAATTCAGGAAAAACTTCCTGTTTTATTTTGGATGTCATGAAAACCCCGCCGAACAGAAGAAAGATCATCAGCAGGTTTGGCGTGACGCGGTTAAAGACCATCCAGGAGATGGGCCCGCTCTGTTTCGATGTCATTTTACTCAGCACGCTGGTCACCTCTTTCTCCGTCACCACCTTTATTCCCGGCAGTCTTGGAGTTCTGCTGTCTTGCCCCACCACCCTCCTGCTGAAGTCGCAGTGGAGTTCCTGCTATCGGTGATGAGAGTGCTGAGGTTACTAACCGTTCCGCATCCTTCATCCCTCCATTTACGATTACCTGGTCTCGTCCGCGAAAGATAACTTCAACCTGGCGGATATCCAACAACCCCTCGTCGTCCATCAACCATACACTGTTTCCTTCATGGATGTGAGATCGATCAAGAAGTACGCCGGATGCGATGCCGATACCGTCGATTTCAGCTCGGACATAAGAGCCTAAAAGGAGCTTTGGTTTTTCTCTGTTTTCAACCTTGAGGCTGAGAGGGTCATCCACACGAACGAGCAGCTGGGCCATTCTTCCCTGTTCCTCCAGGGCAGCAGAGAGTCTGATAACCTGGCCGAGCCGAAAATTGTTATCGGTACTACCCTGGCTGAATATTTTGACCAGGGAGCCCTCCTCGTCACTACTGGTGGGAATGTTCACCCACTGCAGCTGTTCTGCTGGCAAAGTGAGTTGAAGCCAGAAGGAATCTGTGCCGACGAGTGTTGCAAGCAGTGTTGATTCTGACACCTTTGCCCCGGTGTCGACCATTCGCGCGGTGATAATACCATTGAATGGTGCAGCTACTTCTGTTCTTTCCAGGTTGAGTTTTGCCTGGGCAAGTTTTGACTCGGCAAAGGTTTTCGTGGCGTATAGTTTGTCCAGCTGTGGTTTACGCAGGATCAGAGCCTTTTCATCATCGCTGACGTTCTCTCCAAGCAGTGCCAGTTCACGCTCGGCAATCCGCTGGTTACCCATTTCCAGTGCCAGGTCACTTTCAACTCTTGCTACCTCGCTTTCAAGCTGTCGGATGACCAGCTCGTAATCAGTTCGATCTATGGACAACATTGACTGGCTGGCGCTGAAAAAACCACCGGGAATGAACTCTTTACTGACCTGGATAATTTCACCGCTGACCCTGGGCCTGAGATCTATCTGCCGGGCGGGGATGATTTCACCCATCGCCTCAATTCTGGTTGACTGTGGGCCAGAAACGACCTTCTGCACTTCAACAAGCATTGCTGTTGCAGGTCGTTTGCCAGGCTTGGCCTTGGGCTCTGTCTCGAGCAGATAGAAGGTGATTGCAATGCCGCCTGCCAGGGCTATGAGCGGCAAGAGGACATGCAGGAAGAAACGTGCGATATGATTTGGTGAGTGGTGTATTTCTCCGGCCGATGTCTGTTCCTGGGGAATCATTTTCATACTGTTTCTTTAGTTTACCTTTTTGTTTGGGTCGATGGTTTCATTTACAGAAATTAGTGACAGGGGAACGTTTCCACCCAGTGCCCGATAGAGATCTATCCGGTATCCGATAAGCTGACGCTCGGCGGTTACCAGGCTGCGCTGCAGTCCCTGCTGAGACAGAATTGCTATGAGCACCCTCTGGTAGTCTTCTGCTCCCTGTTTATAGCGGTCCCGAATACTGAGCAGTGACCGGGTCGCCAGGTCCAGCTGGATTTCCAGGCTGTTAATGAGCAACCGTTGTTCATTTTCCTGAACCAGTGCATCCTCAACTTCTCCAAGAGCGTTTATCAGTGAATCACCATAGGAGAGCAATTTTTCCTGAGATACTGATCGGGTACGATCAACTTCGGCCTGGCGTCTACCACCATCAACAAGTGGTCCAACCAGGTTGGCAGCCAGCGATGCGAGCCAGTTGTCGAAGAGATCACGGGTGGATGAGCCGGAGGTATTGATGTCAGCAGAGATACTGATTCGAGGATACTGATCGGCAACAGCTGCGGCGACTCTCTGGTCAGCGGCGAGAAGCGTCAGGTATCGGCTGCGGATGTCCGGCCGTTTAGTAAGTAATTCAAGAGGTACACCGGTTGCTGGCAGAGGTGGCAGGTCAATGAGTGTCGGGTCGTCGGGAAGAGCAAGCATTCCCGGTGAAACACCGGTCAATATGGCAAGTTGGTGTTTAAGTATCCCGGCGTTTGCTCTTTGTTGGGCTTTTTCACCATTCTTGGATTCAATTAACTCCTTCTGCTGCAAGACATCGGCTATGCCGACCTGGCCGGCGTTAAATCGTAACTGGATGATCTCCAGCGCCATGGCGTTGATTTCCTGTTGGCGGGTCAGCAATTCGAGTTGACTGAAACTTGCAGCCAGCAGGTACCAGGTATTAGCCACCTGGGCTGCAAGGGAAAGTGCTGCAGTCTGCAGATCCTCGCCGGTGGCCTGGGCATCAAGAAGAGCAGCCTGCTCTTTTGATTTCAGTCTACCCCAAAGATCGAGCTCATAATCAGCGGCCAGACCGAGCAACAGATTACTGTTTGAATCACTGTCTCCGTCTCTGCGGGTCCAGTCTTTTCTGGCAGCACCAATTGCGTCGAGACGAGGAGATAGGTCGGCGCTTGCCTGACGGGCAACTGCCTGGGCCTGCAGCAGTCGCTGACGGATGATGAGCAGGCTGAGGTTATTGCCAAGGGCCTGTTCGATTAAAACATGCAGGGCAGAGTCATCGAGATCATACCACCATTGGTCGGAAAGGTGATGTGTGCCCGATTGAGAAAATTCTGATGGTATTGGCACCGGGGGTGAAGATGAATAATCTTTCACAACCGGCGCGCATGCCAGTAGTGCAATCAGCAGGAATAGACCGACAGGAAAAGTGGTGAAAACAGACCTCGCTGAAGGACGTCTCATACCAGTGCCTGTGGGTCTAAGTGTTTTTCTGGATACATTCATGGGCGGTCGCTGCCTGGTAGTTTCCATGTTGTGAAGTTGTTTGAAAGGTACGTACATCATTAACAATGAAATATGGTAGAATTGTGTCAGAAATGTGAAAAGAATAGGGAAATAATTTGTCGCTACGTTTTTCTCTGGAAAAGTATCACATCTTTGATAAGAGATAGAGGAACCCGCTTAAACACTGTTGATTGAGATGAAAATAACCCTCCACTACAAATTGTTTGCTGCCATGCTCACCGCTATCCTGATGGTGGTGATCTACATGGTTTTGGTTATGCAGTGGAGCTTTGATCGGGGTTTTCTAAATTATGTAAGCACCGTGGAGCGGGAGCAACTCAGAAAGATCACCACTGATCTGGAATCGCTTTACGCGCAGGAAATGAGCTGGCAGGAACTGATTTCCAATCCACATGAGATGTTATTACTCATGGTCCGGAGCTCACCGGAGGGACAACAGAAAGAGCGTATACTCGAGCGACTGAATAAGGAAAACCCACCTTTTTCTCTACCTTCCGGGCCTTTGCCGCCCGATGTGCCCAGCCACTTTTTCCCCCGTGTTTTCCTGCTCGATAAAAACCATCACCATCTCCTTGGATATGAAGGGCCAAGGGTGCGATCAGACCTGATTCCAGTCATGTACCAGAATCAGCCGGTTGGTTATCTGGGGGTTCATCCTGTTAAAAATCTTTCAGATACTCACCAGCTTGTATTTGTTAAACAGCAGAAGGTGGCAATATTCCTGGTGGCCCTGGCCGGCTTCCTGATTGCGGCTGGACTGTCCATGCCTATTGCTTACCGGATGACAAGGCCAATCCGTCAACTGGCTGCAGCCACAAGGGATCTTGCTTCCGGTAAATATGCGACTCGGGTGAAGGATACCTCCGGCGGCGAACTGGGACAGCTTTCAAGGGATTTCAATGGCCTTGCTGAAATATTGGAGAGAAATCAGCGGGCAAGAAGCCAATGGGTTGCAGATATTTCCCATGAGCTCCGCACACCTCTGACTATTCTACGTGGTAAAATTGAGGCGCTGCAGGATGGTGTATACCCACCCACTGAGGAAACATTCAGGGCACTTCACCGGGAAGCGATACATTTGGGCCTGTTGGTTGATGACCTCTACCAGCTTTCACTCTCCGACCTTGGGGCGATGTCCTATCAACGGGTAGACGTCCAGCCGTGCTGGGCGTTGGAACAGGCGATCTTACTGCTTGAACCTGAATTTGAGGAACAACAGCTGACACTTGAAACATCAGCAGATCTCAGTGAAGATGCCAGTTTGTTTGCCGATAATGAACGGTTAAAACAGCTTTTCACCAATCTGCTGACCAACAGTTTGCGATACACAGATGCCGGTGGTAGCGTTCGTGTAACAGTCAGCCAGCAGGATGATACGCTGGTCTGTTTCGCCATTGAAGACAGTGCCCCTGGCGTATCTGAGGAACATCGCACCAAACTGTTTGACCGGCTTTATCGCGTTGACGCTTCCCGGAGTCGTGAGCTGGGAGGAGCCGGACTTGGACTCTCTATCTGTTATAATATTGTCAAGGGACACAATGGCACAATAGAAGCCAGAAAATCATCATTGGGTGGGCTCCTGATCAGAGTCTGTCTGCCACTTTCCAGTTAGCAATGACACAAACCATTCTCATAGTTGAAGACTCACAGGAACTGGCGAAACTGCTCAGCGACTACCTGGAGCAGGCCGGTTTTCTCACCCATTGTCTCTATCAGGGAGATACGGCTATAGACTGGGTGACAAGATACCAGCCATCGCTCATACTCCTGGATCTCATGCTGCCAGGGAGAGATGGTATGGAGATATGTCGTGACATCCGGACCTTCTCAGAAGTTCCGATCATAATGGTGACCGCCAGAGTAGAAGAGCAGGACAGATTGATCGGGCTTGATATTGGGGCTGATGATTATATCTGCAAACCCTTCAGTCCCCGGGAGGTGGTTTCCCGGGTAAAAGCAGTACTGAGAAGGGCCGTTGCTCAAAACCTGAATAGCGATCTGCTTCAACTCGATGCAGAAAAATACCAGGCAAGAATTAATGGTAAAATCTTATTACTGACCGTTGTTGAGTATAACCTGCTCGCTCTGCTGGCTGGATCTCCGGGGCGGGTTTTTTCACGCAGCCAGCTGATTGAAAGGATATACCAGGATCATCGAGTTGTCAGCGACAGGACTATTGACAGTCATGTAAAAAAATTGAGGAAAAAAATCAGTGAGGTTCATGATCGGGACCTGATACATGCAGTATACAGTGCCGGCTACAAATATGAACAAAATTGACCTGCCAACATGAAGCGTGGTGGTGTTTCTTGGGTAATTCTGAAAAAACTCATCTGCATGCAGATCTGCGATGGACGCATTTACAAGGTTCTTCTTTCTATTGACCTGGAGCTTGAGTTCCAACACCAAACATTTGTTGATTTTAAATGAACACCGCCGATCCAACGATCAATATCTGAAACATCAAGCCAATTTCTTTTGCCAGCCAGTACGTCTAGTCCGGTTGGCGTGATAGTCAACGCTTGATCGTTGGAGCTTGGCAAGGTTAGCTCCTTACCTTCAGGAAGTGCTATCAAGGGAGAATTTGATTCCAGTAATTCATGGAGAATTACCCAGAAACTCGCGTTACCTAAGAATACTCGTTCTTCCATCGCTTGATTGCCATCGAAAACCATCGCCGGTCGTTTTTCACCGCCTGAAATTACTTTCAGAGCTTGTTCCGCGGTTCGAGATAAACCGTTTGTACAGCTGGGATATTCTTCCAATAGCCTAACAACTGCCCCCTCAAGAAATGGCAAAACAGTGGTCCCAATATCTAGTAGTTTACACCACTTTTCCGGAGAGCTTGAGCGAAGCGCAGACCAAGCCTTATTGGATAGCTCGAAGTGAGATTTTGTAATGGGCTCTTCATCTTTCATCAGTGCTCCCATTTCTTCAGGAGAAAGCAGGCCTAAATAGTGATCTGTGCAGATTATTGATAGCTCCGGCCCTCTTGTAGGATTCCTTGAAAACCAGTCCAGTATTTGTAGTATTTGAAGCTGATCATAGAGATCGTGCTCAAACCATAATATTACTTTATCGAAATTGTTGAAGGACTTGAGTTCATTATCTCTTTGTGTGAAGTCTTCAATGATCTTTTCAGGTACGCCCCAACCACGCTCTATGATGAACTGTGCCCGTACTTCTGACAACTCCTCCAGTGATAAATTATCAGGAACGGGGCCTTCATGAAGCACATCACGCCACGGCAAAAACACACCTGGGATGTTTGCCTGTTTCATAATTTTAACAGCGGAATCACCGTTTGTGATATTCAGAATAGTTCTTATCAACACAAATGCTTATTGCTCCTTCTCTAAATCATAATCCGCCCCTTTCCAGGCGAAGATTCCACCAGGATACCGAAAAACATTATTATAGCCAAGTTTTTCTGCCCACAGAGCCCCATTATGGCTTCTCGTGCATTTTACGAAACCGCAATAAACGACAATCTTTTTGTTTTTATCTGGCCCAAGCAGTGATTCATAATCAGCAATAGATTTGCCCTCTGTCTCTTCAGTATTCCACTCGACCATTTCAGGAATTGGAAAAAGAAACTGCTTTGCATCCGGTATATGATTTTTCTTATAACTGTCCTCATATGGCATGGTATCGATGATAAGTAAATCCTCTCCAGCTTCAATCGCACTATGCAATTCTTCAGTCGTTATAACATCGTATCCACCTCGCTGAACCTCTCGTAAAAGCTTTATGGATGTGGCTTCTGTTTCGACCTCTTTCTCAAACTTTGACTGTCCAAATGCAAAGGCATTGCTGCAGTAACAAAGGATAACGGTCATCAATAGAGTACAGAACATCTTTTTCATTGTTTTTCTCCAAGTAGGTTAGAGGGAAGGATATACTTATGCCCGAAGCAATAGAGTATTGGAATACAGAGTAATAAATCACGAACCAGAGCCGTTCTGAGGTTATGGAAAGCCTTGCTCTCAATATCTTCAGGACCAAAGCAACCGCAATCGATGTCGAGTCCAAGCCAGATACCGTATGAGAGAACAGAAATAAACAGAAGCATCAGTATGGCTGATATCCAAAGGCCAGACCTCCTTCCCCTGATCAACAGGTATGCGGCGATACATTCGAAAAAAGGCAGCAGGATCGCAGCAGGTAACAGAAGGAAATCGGGGAGCAAACCATATGCTCCAACAACCTCAGCAAATGCAACTGGATTGGCTAGTTTGGGGGCTGCGGCAAAGATCATGATGCCAGCAAGAAACCATCGAGACAATCTTTCAGTCAGGGGAACGAGCTGCCAATAATGTACCATGTTTTCCCTTTATGGAATCCAAGTGCAACATCCATCTGAAGGAATAAAAAAAATTATTTACCAATGAGAGTATCACTATTTCGTTGTCAATTTTTCAAAGATTGTCCTATTTGTCAAATAGGAAATATCTATCAATGAGCGTGCAAACATTCATTCGGTTGATAATAACGAAATTAATGTTTACGGAGATCTATGATTTCTAAACATCTTCGGTATTTCATAACCTCATGCGACCAGTGGCTATTTTTTAAAGGTGATTGATAGAATCATGGCAATTATCTGTTGGGATACCGATGGTATACAGGTAAAAATTTGGTCTTTGCTGTTTGGAGTTTTGGTCAAGGTTCTCAGGAGCTGGCACTATTTCAAATCGGTCTTGTCATTCAGCCCAGATTTACACTGAAGTAACGGGAGAAAGAGAAGTCTTTAATTTAATTGACAGAGAAGCGTTACTTCATATTATATAGTTATACCACTTCTGCATCGATCAAAACGGTTGGGATCAATGGCACAGTCGATAGATAAACATAAAGAACACTCCGGCACCCTCCTAAAGAGTAGATTTCTTGATTCTTTCAGGCTTACTCCTCAGGCTTTGTCCAAGGCTGCGAGTATCGATGAACTGCTACTGAAACAAATCATCGAAGGCAGTCTAGAAATTGATTCTGATACCGGATTGAAGCTTGCTAATTACTTCGGCCTCTCCGATGACTACTTCTCTCGGGTCAAAAAGGTTCACGATCTTTCCTGATCATCCAGTTTGAAACCTCTTGATATAACCATTGATTGCATCTCCCTCTGATCTGATACAACATCTAGTAGAGTTCAGTCCTATTTCTGGTTTGATACATTGCTGAGCTACTTGCAAAACGCCCTTTTCGCTCAACCTCTGCGTTATGCTTAAATTTTTATCCTCGAAATATCAACGATGCCTGCGGTAAAAAAATTTCGCATGCCCTGACGCTGAACGAGAATCATCATTTTGCAAAAGGCTCTGCTGTAAACAAATAATTTTCAGATAAAAGAGATAGTCGCTATATTCATGGCAAATAGTTGAGAATTGAGACTTGGTTGTGTAAAAATACAATTTCAGGTGAAATCGCCAATCCCTTGCATCACGGAATACACCAACTTCAATCGTGAGGCTTAGAATGATGAGCACAGAATTTCTGCTAACATCACTTGTCGTTGTCCTTATCCCAGGAACTGGGGTAATCTACACTGTGTCAAATGGTCTTTTTCTTGGCTGGAGGGCAAGCATTGCTGCCGCATGTGGCTGTACTGCCGGAATTATTCCTCACCTTTCGGCAAGTATTCTAGGGTTGTCTGCAATACTTCACGTGAGTTCTGTTGCGTTCCAGGTTGTCAAATTTACGGGCGCAGCATACCTGCTCTACCTCGCTTGGGCTATGTGGCGTGAAACAGGGACGTTGCAATTCAACGCTGCTTCTTCGGATTACAAACTCTGGCAAATTGCAAAAAGAGGATTTTTGCTCAATATTCTTAACCCCAAATTATCCATATTTTTTCTGGCATTCCTACCTCTATTTGTCTCCCCAAAGGCTTCATCACCAATGATCCATATGGCGTTCCTCAGCACTGTTTTTATGGCTATGACACTCGTAATTTTTGTCATCTATGGGATTTCAGCAAATGGAATTCGTCGATACGTTGCCACCTCTCCAAAAGTAATATTCTGGCTACAACGATCTTTTGCTGTGACGTTTGCTGTTTTGGGTGTGAAACTCGCGTTGACAGATCGATAATCTATAAAACACACGTTATTGGCTAAGGGGAAAGACTGTTCAGCTGGTGGTGCGGGGGTAGATTTCAGGGGCACTCCTGGGCAAGCTCTACCCATGTACCTTTGGTGAGCGCAGAGAGATCATCGGGCGAAAGCTTGAAAAGTGCACGTGGCGTGCCACCTGCTGCCCATATAGATTCATGTTTTATTAAATCTGGATCAAGGAAGGTCTGCAGCGGAATGGAGTGGCCAGCCGGCGGTACTCCGCCTATGGAAAAGCCAACCTGTTCCTTGACCGTGGTTCCGTCGGCTCTTGCCAATCTGATTCCCGTGTTTTGCTCAAATTTTTTTAAATTTACCCGGTTCGATCCGGCAACAATTAAAAGAACCGGAACATTGTTTTTTTTGTCCATGAAGACAAGAGACTTGGCTATCTGAGATACAGAACAGCCCACACTTTCCGATGCTTCTAGAGCAGTTCGTGTTGATCCGGAAAGTTCAACAACGGTGAGGTTGAAACCCTGTCTGCCGAGGTAATCCTGAAAACGCTGAGCACTTGGCTGTAACTGATTTGGTACCTGTTCTTTTGTCATCACCGATGCTTGTTCTCTGTTTGCTTTATTGTCATTCATTCCTTTTTCCTGGTGGACATGATTTTACCATTTTTAAGCGGTGACCTGTACTCTTTTTCTGACTTGATAATTGGAGAACAATGTATTAGTTATAATGGTTAAACCATTATAACTAATGTGGCATTGTTTACCTGAGTCATAGACCAATGAAATTTAAAAAAGCCAAACAGAATCGAATTTTTCAAGATGTTGTCGATCAGATACAGTTGGCAATCCTTGATGGCGAGGTGCGGTCTGGAGACCGGCTGCCATCAGAACGTGAGCTGTGCGAGATGTTTGAAACGAGTCGAGGAACTCTGCGGGAAGCCTTGAGGATTCTTGAACAGAAAAGTCTTATTGAGATTCGACTCGGGGTCAATGGTGGAGCTTACGTCAAAGACGCCAATGCTGAGCTGATGGCCGAGAATCTCGCCATGCTTATCCGGTCGCAAAATATTTCCCTGTCTCATCTTGCTGAGTTCAGAGAAGGGGTTGAGGGGAGTGTTGCCAGGCTTGCTGCCCAACGGGCATCAGCCGCTGATATTAAAAAGCTCTATGCACTCCTTTCAGAAGCAGAAGGTTTCTGGAACTTGGGAACAAAAGGGTGGAACAATTTTGTAAAAGTTGATGAAAAGATTCATACAGAGATCGCCCGGATCGCTGGAAACCCTTTGTACTCATTTATTCTTCACAGTGTCCATGACAATATCCATCGATACTATGACAAATTTCTAAGTGTCGGAACTGAAGAGATGGAAGAGAATTATCAGGATCTCTGCCTGATGATAGAAGCAATTAAAGATGGTGAGGAGGTTCTCGCCTCAAACCTTGCTATTGCGCATGTACAGCGATTCAGCATGTATATGGAACATAAGAAACGACAGACGATACCGTTACAATAGTTAATATCAACATGTAAATAACTTTTTTGCGGAGAGATGATGATGGAAACTCAACAGACTCAGCACCTTTTCAATAAAGCAGTTGCACTGGCAGAAACCTGGCAGAACCGCGCTAATGAACTGCTGACCAAAGAAGAAAAAAACATCCAGGACCAGATGAAGCGGTTGCTCACCCACCCGCATGATAAGGTTCTTCTTTCAAAAATGATCGATCAAAGTTTTCGGTCAAGCGACTCCAAGCGTGTGGCCGACCAGATCAGTAACCTGATGGAAGAAGAAGGGGTGCCTGAATTTTTCAACAGGGTAGAAAAACTATTGATCCAGATGTTTGTTGGTGTCGGCAAACATTTTTCATCTTTTGCCGTACCGCGCATGATAGATCAAATGCGTCACGCCAGCAGCAGAGCAATTATTCCCGGTGAAGAAAAGGAATTGCATGCCCACCTGCAGAAGAGAAAAGAGCAGGGAATCCGAATGAATATCAACCACCTCGGGGAGGCTGTCCTGGGGGAAGGGGAAGCTGCACACAGGCTTGTCACCTATAAAAAGGATATGGAAGATCCCGATGTTGAATATATCTCCATTAAAATTTCCACGATCTATTCGCAGATTAACTCACTTGCCTTTGATGAAACGGTAGCTGTGCTGAAAGATCGGTTATCTGAAATATACCGGGTTGCCAAAGCCCATTACTTCGTCCGTAACGATGGTAGCCGTATTGCTAAGTTTGTTAACCTTGATATGGAAGAATACCGTGATCTTGCAATCACCTATAAGGCCTTTGTGTCGACGCTGGAGCAGCCTGAATTTCTGAATTACTCTGCCGGAATTGTTCTGCAGGCTTACCTGCCTGACAGCTTCAGGATGCAGGAGAAATTGACAAAATGGGCAAAGGACCGGGTCGCCAATGGTGGGGCGCCGGTCAAGTTACGAATTGTCAAAGGCGCCAACATGGAAATGGAGAAAGTGGAGTCCTCCCTTGCCAACTGGCCTCTGGCACCCTACGACAACAAACTTGAAGTTGATGCAAATTATAAGCGAATGGTTACCTATGGTATGGAGCCCGAAAATATCAAGGCAGTCAATCTGGGCATTGGTTCTCACAATTTGTTTGAGCTGGCCTATGCATCTGTGCTTGCAGAGGAGAACAAGGTTCGTGAGTATTTCTATTTCGAGATGCTCGAAGGTATGGCCGATCATGTCAGGAGGGCGTTGCAGGAGACCTCAGGCGATGTGTTGCTCTACGCTCCTGTTGCCTCCAGGGGGGAATTCATAAATGCAATTGCCTATTTGATCAGACGCCTTGACGAAAACACCTCTCCAGAAAATTTTTTGAGATATTCACCGGATCTAACTGTTTCTTCAGATGAATGGTCATATTTGAAAAAGACATTTCTCGATTCCTGTCTAAAACAGCAGCAGGCACAGAATTTCCCAAACAGAATCCAGGATCGAAACAGTGAAGTCTTTGAAAAATCAGTTTCTCCTCTAAAGACCGATACTTTTATCAATGAACCTGATACCGACTGGTCGCTTGCGGCTAACCGGGTGTGGGCAGAAGGGATTCGAGATCGCTGGATGAAATCACCGGAAAATGAGCCAATTGATATCCCTGCCGTCATCGGTGATGTTGAGTTACGGGGTGATCGTCGGAAAAAAGAGATAATCGATTCATGTCAGTATGGTGAGCAGATCCAGGTCGCCCACTATCATTTAGCCACCGAGCAGGACGCACGTGATTGCCTGCGTATTGCCAGAGAAGATCCGGACGGATGGCGGGAGCTGTCATCGAGTCGTCGCCATGAAGTGCTTGCTGAGGTGGCTATGGAGTTAAGGAAAACACGGGGGGATCTTATTGGCGCAGCGGTTGCAGACACGGGAAAAGTTTTTACTGAGATGGATGTCGAGGTATCCGAAGCGATAGATTTTGCGGAATTTTACCCGTTCTCCGTGCAGCGACTGGCTGAGCTCGAAAACATAAAGGGGGAGGGCAGAGGTGTCGGATTGGTCATCTCACCATGGAATTTTCCAATAGCAATACCCTGCGGCGGTATCGTTACCGCACTTGCTGCTGGCAATACCGTCATTTTTAAACCTGCCTCAGATGCGGTCCTGTCTGCCTGGGAACTCTGTAAGTGTTTCTGGCGGGCGGGGGTGTCACGGAACACACTGCAGTTCATTCCATGTTCGGGAGCAGATGTCGGTCCGATTCTTACTGCAAGCGAAGAAATTGACTTTATCATTTTGACCGGTGGAACCGACACCGGTATCGACATACTCCGGCAGACGCCTGGCGTCTATCTTGCAGCAGAAACGGGTGGGAAAAATGCAACCATTGTAACCGATATGGCTGATCGTGATCAGGCAATAAAAAACGTTATTCACTCAGCGTTCGGTAATTGCGGTCAGAAATGCAGTGCGACGTCTCTTTTGATCCTGGAAAAAACGATTTACGACGATCCCCATTTCAGGCAGCAGCTCGTTGATGCGGCACGATCCATGAAAGTCGGTTCTGCCTGGGAATTCAGCAATAAAGTTGCCGCCCTGATCAAACCGCCAGCCGGTGATTTGAAAAAAGGTCTGACCAGCCTGGAAGCAGGCGAAGAGTGGGTACTAAATCCGGCGACAGTAGACAACAATCCATATATCTGGTCGCCCGGGATCAAGTATGGGGTTACCCCTGGAAGCTACACCCATATGACGGAATTTTTCGGTCCCTTGCTGGGAGTTATGCGTGCAGAGAGCCTGGATGATGCGATTTCACTGGTCAACCAGACCGGTTATGGCCTGACCAGTGGTCTGGAAAGTCTTGACAAGCGTGAGCAATTGAAATGGAAGGAGTCGATTTTTGCAGGCAACCTCTATATCAACAGAGGTACAACAGGGGCAATCGTCTTGCGTCAGCCTTTCGGCGGTATGGGCAAATCCGCTCTGGGTCCAGGATTAAAGGCCGGCAGCCTTGATTATGTGACCCAGTTCATGCATTGGCAGGAGAGAGGTTATCCTAAAACCGGTGTTATTCAGCAGGATCATAAACTGCACCAGCTTGCAGCTGAATGGCGGCTGCTGATTCAATGGAATAAACTGCAACCGCTGAAAATGGATATCTACAAGACAATACGGGCGATAGAGAGTTACCTCTACGTGATGCAGGAAAAATTTTCTTTAGAGGAGGATTACTTTCACCTGAGAGGACAGGACAATATCCTCAGGTACCTGCCGATTAAAGAAATGATGATCAGGCTACATCCTGATGATACTCTCTTTGATACATTGGCTCGCGTTGCGGCTGCAAAAATTGCCGGCTGTTCCATCAGGATCAGCAAGCCTGCAGGTATGGTCAACGAAGTGACCACTTTTCTCGGTGACCGATACGGCAGAGCGTTTCTCGATGGCTTAACCGTGGCTGATATCAGTGATGAACAGTTGATCCAACAGATGAGTAATCTGGGGAGAATCCGTTATGGTTCACTAGGTAGGGTACCGGAAAAGGTATTTGAGGCGGCTGCAGAAACAGGATTTTATATATCACGAGCACCTGTGTATATGGAAGGAAGGCTTGAGCTCTTGCAGTATTTTCAGCAACAGGCGATATGCGACAGCTATCACCGCTATGGTAATCTGGGCGAAAGAGCGCTGGAGTAGATGGTGTGCGACTATCGCATTACCACTTGCGGCGTGACTGATGCATATCAGTCCGGTGGATGACCAGGAGCAATGATCGATTGGATATGCGCCTGGTCATTTGAGCCCGCATTGTATATCCAGACAAAGATAACGGTCTGTTGTAGCAGCGTGTTAATTATTTTGGGCTCAGCAGTTCAAGGGAAACAAGGACTCATGACGTCCTTGCCGACTACGCCTTTCTTGTAAAAAGTACCGTTACCAACGCCATGAGCAAGGCGGTCAATCGTTACACTGCCATTGAACCCGGCAACTTCTTTATCTTCGGCCATCGGATGGTCAGCAATACCAGCAAGTTTTAACGGTAACAGCAGGTCATAACCCGTACCCTTGACATTCAATGTACCTTCTACCTCGAACAGCCCGTCACCAGCGTTTCGAATCTCGTTTGATTCAAAAGTGATCAATGGGTGCTTGGCAGCATCAAAAAAGTCTTCCGATTGCAGGTGTTTGTCACGTTTCGGAATATTGGTATCGATTGAGTCAGTTGAAATTTCAAAATAAAACCGGCTTTCCTTGAGGTTGTCCGGATCAAAATTTGTCTCAATCTTGAACTCATTAAAATGTCCACTTACTTTTGAGAATATGTGATCGATGCTGAAATAGATATTTGAATGACTATTATCGACAGTCCATTCACGAGCTGCCCCTGAAACGGTTTGACCAGTTAACAAGAGCGATATGCACAGTATTCCAACGGTGGCAAACGTTTTCATAGATACCTCCAGTTGTTTGTTTACTACAGGATTCTTCTCACAACTCTTAAAACCGTAAACGGTCGTTTTTGTTGGTTAGGTATTAAACAATAATTCGTGTTTCCAGGAGGACAAGCTCTGACATGAAACAATTCTGATGGGCTGTTATCTTTGAAATCGTACCATGATCTTTTCGATGATGACCCAGAGAAATAAAATTATTGTAAGCATTATGAGTATGGCACGAAGCGGGGTTTGTTCAAACGAATCACTGACAAAAAGAACATGTATCGGCAACAGTATCAAACTCAGGTAACCGAGTGTCTTGTGAACGGGGCGCCAGATGCTGTAATTTAACGTGAGACGTTGCTGAAAATAGCTGGAGATAACCATGGACGAGATAATGATGAGAAGCAAAGCGCCAACCATTTCCGGCCAGAATTTTTTGCCTATTGGAAGATTATTTAAACCTTCTGGAGCCAGAACAAGAAAAACATGGGACATCGCCATGGCCAAGATGACCAGCCCGTTTATTCGATGAAATCTGGCCATCGCCGCTATACCGAAAAGTTTTTCAAGGAATTGACCCCGTACCGCAAAGACGATCTGTGAAAATAGCAGAACCAGAACGAACATCCCTGCCACCTGGCCTCCACGCAGCAGGGTCTTATCTGTACCCACTTTATACCACAGGGTCATTGTTTCAAAGTAGAATGGAATCGCTAACGCACCGGACAAAAACATTAAAAACAGGGCAAGAAGGACAATTTTCTGCCAGAACACGTTCTTTTTAAGTGGCTGTTTCTTTATACCATGCTGATTTTTCATGGGAGTTCACCCTGTAATTATCGCTTGTCAATTCACGAAAACGATAATACAGTTCTGCAAAGATGAAAGAGCGCTCGGGACTGCAAATAGTTTTCTTAACGGGCATATAGGAAGCAAAAGAGCGCTGAAGCAAGTATGGGTAACTGCAAAAAGTTCCTAACCAGGAAATTACCAAAGAGAGGGTCAAGCAAATGAGAAAAGAAATCAAACCGGTCGTCTGCTTTGACGAATCCTTTGGCAGACTTGACATCCGGGTTGGCAAAGTCGTTGATGTTGAACTGGAAATGAGAACGCATAAGCAGACCTACAAGATGACGATTGATTTTGGAAAATTTGGTAAGCGGACAAGCTATGGTCGCTTTACTCAGCACCCGGTTGAGGAGGTCAAAGACAGACTCGTACTTGGAGTCCTCAATTTTGAGCCAAGGGAAATGGGGCCTGTCATCTCGGAGGTGCTGATTGTCGGTGTCCAGTATCCCAAGGCCGAGAGCGGCGAAGCAACATTTGTATCACCGGCTGTGAATGCAAAAATAGGAAGCAAACTTTTTTAAATGGCAGCAACCCAGCACGAAACAGGGTCGTCCGTATTAAATTTACTGGCGTCTGGGTTAATTAAACGACTGTATCCGTATTTTTTAAGTAATTTTGAGTTTATTTGAGTAATAATCTTGATAACCGATTATAACTGTTTATTATTTCTCTCAGTTGGAAAGTCAAAATTCATTTCCAAATAGTTTCAGACGTCATATCGAATTAATTGTATACCAGACCAGTGAATCTGGCATCGGTGTGACTCATATTCATTGTGAGTACTAAGAAGTCCTTAACGGACGAGGGGGTTATTACATGATCAGAAAAACACTTTTACTGCTTTTAATTACCGGTTTTATCAGTTTTCCTGCGGTGGCTATTGAGCCACCCGAGGGTGCAACGATTCCTTGGGGGAAGGAAAATAATGCCTACACTTCCAGGATGTTCAACGCTGTACTCGAAGCGTATGGCCTGAGTCTCTCAGCTGACGCAGCCGGCAGTACTCCTTCGACCTATGCCAGGGTAGCAGATGACAAGGTGAGATTTAACGACACCGCTTATGCCTACCGACCCGCTGTCTATCACGCTATCCTGACTGCCTATGGACTGGAGCTGAATCCTGCTGAAGTCAGCGCAAAGCTGGGTTCTGTTACCTATGCCTCTGTCAGGAACGATAAAGTGGTATTCGCTGGCCAGAATTGGGCCTATAGAGCTGAAGAGTTGAAAACAATCCTTAGTGCTTATACCATGCCGATGGCAGCTGCTCCTGTCGTGATGGCCAAGGGCGATGCAATGCCTGGTGACAGTGATGGTGATGGTGTAACCGATGACATGGACGCTTGCCCCGGCACCCCCAAGGGAGTCATGGTAGACGAACGGGGTTGTTGGTCATACCCGGCCAAAATGCTCTTTGATTTTGACAAGGCTGTCGTCAAGGAAGAATACAAATCCAAACTCAGCAGTGCGAAAAAGGTATTCGAGGTCAACCCGACAATGACCGTTTCTATCAATGGGTATACGTGTGATCTGGGACCTGAGAGCTACAACCTGGGGCTGTCTGAACGGCGTGCTAAAGCTGTCAGAGATTTTCTGGTAAACGAGGTTGGAGTTGATTCAAACAGGCTGAATGTCATGGGATATGGCGAAACCAATCCCGCATATCCAAACGATTCTGAAGCGAATCGGGAGAAAAACAGACGAGTCGAGTTTGTCCCTAAGATGTAATCTGTCCTTAAGTTGACAGGGCGTCGACTTTCAAGAGATCATGGGGGCAGGAGAACCACCGTGATCTCTTGAAATGTAAGCCGACCCCACACCTGATGTATCTCCTCTCTCAAATGGAAAATAATGGCCCTTTGTGCATGTGCCCTATCGATTGGAGGGTAACGTAGGTGGGGATTGAGAACTACACACTTTGCAGTATTTTGCAGAGTTGTTCACGGCTGCTGACGAGATTCTGGCGGTTCGGGTCAAAGACCTCCAGGGTGAGAGTATCGTCGTAGCCGCATTTTTTTATGCCACGTATCAGTCTGCGGAAATTGATGATGCCGTCGCCAATAGGAAGATGATCATCTCGGTAGCCGTGATTATCACTGAAATGAAGATGTCCGATCCGGTGGCCAAATTGGTCGAGAAACTGATCCATTCGATCATTACCATGAGCTGCGATATTCGCGTGGCCCGTGTCCAAGGTCAATTTCAGCGTCGGAAACGTTCCTAACAATTTTGTGAACTCAAATGGCTCGACCCCCAATACGTTTCTTGGAAACATATTCTCCAGACAAAGAGAAATGCCGATTGAACTGGCAGAATCGGTCATTTGGGATAAAAAGTCTAATGCATATTCTTTGACGGTGTCCATGACGTAGCCTCCCATTCCGACAACCATACTCGGGTGAAGCACCGCCTTTTTCGCACCCAGATCTGCTGCCAATGTTAATGAATTCTGCATCTCCGAAATTGACGCATTTCGTATGCTATCAGTCAGGTCAGCAGTAGATACAAACGTGGGTAAATGACAGATTAAACCTAATTGATTCTCCTTCAGTGCAGTAGTAATATGAGTTTTGATTCTGGCAAGAACAGAGTAATGGGCCATTGGAGGGTCCATGGCCAGTTCAAGATAGTCGAACCCCAATCGAGAAAACGTTTCGATTTCTTCCAGTACAGGCGTTATCGGAAAATTCATTGCACCGTATTTCATCTGCTGCCAGGGTAGTTTTTTCTTGATGTATGGATGCTCATGTCTGTCAGAGACCACTCATTCTGGGGAACGACTCTATGACCTGCTAGACTTCCATACGGGGTGGGCCATATTCAATTCTCTCTATTTCACCGCCGAAAGCATCGATTAGACAGGTTGCCAGATCAAAACCAGGATAACTGCCAAAGCTGTCACTTCCCACGAGATCGAGTGCTTTATCTGCAATTTCATCCAGGTCTGAGATCCCTGTCCGGCAATTCTCAATTTTAATATGGCCATACCCCTCGAGCCAGGCATAGATAACGGCTGTCCCCGCAGGTAAACCATTGTTTAGCGCCCACCGCATCGATTTTTTGAATTGTAAACTTCCACCTGGAGTTCTTGTGTCAATGTTATCTTCAAGAGATACAAGGTAAATGCCGCGTTCTTCGATGCTTAAGGCTAACTGAAGCTGTTGTTTGCTGTCATGGGCGAGTCTGTCCAACCTCCAGACCACAACGATATCTCCTTTTTTCAAATGACCAAGCATTCGGGTGCGTTCGGGGCATTCTTCGTCATCTGATGAAATATCGGTATATATTTGTTCACAACCAAATTTTTCAAGAGAGTCACGTTGCAACCTGGGGCGTTTGCTGACCGATGAAATTCTCACGTACCCAATTTTCATGACTGCCTCCGGATAATTGAGGGAGATCTGTCGAACACTTTGGGTTTCAGAAAGATACAGATTAAGGTAATGATCGTTTGCCTAAAAATCCACATCGTCTCTACGGATTAGGCGCTCATGAAAGTTTTGCTGGATCATTTATTTTTCAGTGTGTTTCTATTTTCTAAACTGTGACGTGATCGATCACCGGTCATGTGAAAAAATTTTTACAATCATACAGGGAGAAATTATAGTTTTGTAAGAGTGGTTAACCGGGAACTGAATTTGTTTCCCGCTTGAAAGCTGGAAAGCTGAAGAATGGTGAGATTAAAAATTATGAGTGGAGCGCAATGAAAAAATTATTACCAGTCCTCGTGTTTATTCTCATGGGTAGTTTCATTGTTTCGTGCAGTCAGAAACTACCAGTGCCTGGTCCTGAAGGGACCGGCATGCTGATGATCCCAACAACAACTGTGAATTACACGCAATATAACTATGGCTACTATTACACCTTGATATATAACCCACAAACCCAGGCAGAAATAAAGATAGTGCCTTTAGGAAGTAGAAAATTTGTAACGATTGATGGATTGCCGCCCGGTGATTACAAGATAACTGGTATTACCTCGTTGAGCAGCTCAACTGCGGGTCTTGCAGACGTAAGCTCCGAAACACAAGAGTTCAGTAAATCAATCCCCTTTCAGATACGATCGAATGAAATAACGCTACTGGAATATATGTTTTCTGTAGAGCAACACTTCCAGGACACTAATATTAGTAGTCGTTACTATCAGGGGTACGATTTACGGCCCCTGGATGAATCGCAATATGGGCAGGTAGTCAGTGAGCTTAAAAGTCTTGAAAATGCAGAATTGTGGAATCTTGCCAACCTGCACGATAAACCAACAATAGACAAGGAAAGTGGGGTATTCAGTTCCAATCAATTATATCTCACCTGGTACAGTTGGCGCAGGCATTAAAAGAAAAAGATATAAAAGCCACGAATCTCGATCCTTGGGAAAAATGAGAATTCGGATTGCGTTTAGGATACGGGTGAATCCATATGACTTTTGGCGTCCCCGGGACCCGCTTTGCGCTGTTTACTTTTTCCAACCCTTTCATCAAGTACTCTCAGGATATCCCAAAGAACCGGTACGATTATAATGGTTAAAACTGTGGCCGTGCAAAGTCCGGTTACAAAGGTCATTGCCATGCTTCCCCAGATTATTGAATATTCAGGAATACCAAGGGCCATCGGCAGCAAACCAAGAGTCGTGGTCAGGGTGGTCAACAGGATAGGGCGCAGCCTTATGTTAGTGGCAAGCAATAGTGCATCGCGCCTGCTTAGCCCTTTCTCGTAGGAATTGTTAAGAAAGGCGACAAGGACCAGTGAGTCGTTGACAACGACACCGGTGACACCGACAATGGCCACAAAACTGTTGATTGTAAAGAGCGTGCGGGAGAGGAAGGTGCCGTAAATCACACCGGTGATTGCAAAAACGACTGCAGAAATGATAATGAGTGGCTGGAAATACGATTGAAATTGGGCAGAAAGAATGAGATAAATCAGCAGTAGAGCAACAACGAAGGCGTAGGTGAGGGATATGAATGATTTTTGGGTTGATTCATGCTCACCTGAAAAGTTGAGACCTGCTCCAGGATACGAATCTCTGATGGTGTTGTAAAAATCTTTGGTTTGTTTTACCACCATCGCACTTGAAACGGGGGCACCCGGCATAATGTCTGCAGTAAGGGTAATAGCCCGCTGGCTCTGGAAACGGTTGAGGTAACCAGGCTCAACAGAGAATTCCGGTTCGCAAAGGTCGCTGAGCCTGATAGTTCCATTTTCAAGCTGAATGACCGGAATATCAAGTGCCTCGATCATTTGCATGTCATCAGAGAAGGCGGTTTTAACCTTGATGTCTATTGTTTCTTCAGGCAGCTTCATTTTGCCAACAATCTGTCCATTCATCATCGAGGCGGCAAGCCGGGCGACTTCGGTGATACTGAGCCCCCATTCCGCTACCCGATCCTGGTTTATTTTGATTCTAAAAATTCTACCGATACTTCCCTGGTCATCCTGAAGGTCTGTCAGCCACGGTGAAATATCCTTATTATCAATAATGGAGCGTTCAATCCTGGCTGCGAGTGCAGCTACATTTTCGGCATGGGTCCCCAGTACTCGGATATTGACGTCTTTACCAGAGGGAGGACCGTCTTTTTCTGGTCGCACGGACATGGTCGTACCGTCTGGTATGAGGGGCTGGAGTTTTTCCCGCATATAGTCAAGGTGACGTATCACGTCATTTTCAGGATAATCTGCCAACTTTCTGATATTTGAATCTGGCAGGGTCACAGCAACATGGCCGAGGTTGTTTCCATACTGGGGCGAGAAGTCCTCGTTGATGTAAAACCCTGAATAGCCAAGTGCTGATTCATGCATCTGCTCGCCTTCTGACATGACTGCTGTCTGCAAGTTTTTTTACAAGTGTATCTGTCTTTGAAATGGGTGTTCCCGGAGGTCCGGTGACTTCTACATAATAGAGCGAATAATTATCTGGAAAAAACTGGATGCGAAGCAGGTTTGTCGTGCCCGCCAATGAGCTGGCGAATATGTAAACGGCAACCATAAATGTTATTGCCAAGACTATCAGTGAGATCAGGCGATATTGGAGTGTCAGCTTGACCAGACGGTTGAAGATTCGCCGAATTGCGGTCATCACCATACCTTCACGGACAGTTTCAAGATAGCGTTTCAGGTCAAGTTCGCTGTTGTTTCGTTCAGGAGGTGCCTCAACATTGTGCGCGCCAAAATCGAGATAGTGACAGGGAAGGATCAGCAGACATTCGAGTAGGGAAGCGACAAGCGCAAAGACAATGGTTTTTGGAATTATGGCAAAAAAGTCACCAACCATGCCGGTCATGAGCAGCATAGGAAGAAAAGCCACTGCCGTGGTCAGGGTTGCAGAGACAACCGGTAGAAAGACCTCTACTGTACCGTCGACGATGGCTTTTCGAATCTGTTTGCCTGATTGAAGATGTCGAAAGATGTTTTCAACGACGACAATGGCATCATCGACGATGATGCCTGAGACCAGTACAAAAGCAAACAGGGAGACTTCGTTTATTGAGTTTCCGGTAACATACATGAGTACCATGGTTACCAGGAATGCAAAGGGAATACCGATGGTTATCAGTGCTGCATTTCTCAAGCCCATGAACTTCCAGATAATCAGGCAGACAAGTATAATACCAAGTAATAGGTTGACACCGAGGACACGGATAGAATCTTTAACTTTATTGCTTGAGTCCTGGGTGACTGTCAGAGTGATACCCTCATTTGCATACAGCGGCTGCAGTTCCTCTACCGCAGCCCGAACGCTATCGGCAATGAACAGGGCATTACCCCCTGACGTTTTCAGTACCTGCAGGGTGACGCATGCAGTTCCATTAACCGAGGAGATGATGAACGGGTCGCGATAACTGAAAAAAACATCGTCTACAATATCGCTGATTCGAATGAAAGAACCATCACTATCGGTCCTGATAATCGCAGAGAGCAGATCATTACGGCCTCGAAATTGTTCATCGACCTTAATGATAAACTCTCCGTTGACGGTCTCAGCATGACCAGCCGGTAAAGAGATATTGGCAAGCCTCAGGCTTTCGGCAGCCTCAGTAAAGGTAATACCAAAATGTCGCATTTTCTCTCGCGACAGGATCACGTGAAATTCTCTTGTATATTCACCGAACAGTTTTGTCTCTTTGACTCCTTCCAATTGATTGAGGTGTACCTTTAATTCCTTGGCCACCAGCGCCAGGGTGGCGTTACTGTGATTTCCTGAAATATTGACACTTATCGCCGGAAACCAGTCATTAACATCGAGGAAGTTAAAAACAGGAGGCTCGGGCAGGTCGGGAAGATCGCCAACAATAGAGAGTACCTTGAGGCGTACATCGTCAAAACGCTTCAAATAATCACTATTATCTGCAAATTTTATGACAATATTAGATCGCTCCCGATATGAGGTAGACCTGATAAAATCAAGGTCCTCAACTTCTTCGAGCTCATCCTCAATCGTTCTGGTGATGAGTGTCTCAACATCTTCGGGCGAGGCGCCGGGCAGAAATGTGTTGATATACATCTTGCCGAACTCGATGTTCGGATATCGTTCCACCGGCATTTTCAGCAGAGCAAACACGCCAATCACGATCAGCAGGACAAAAAGAAGATTAAATAAAACTTTCTGCCGAAGTGTGAAGTGAATAAAAGTATGCATTCGCTATCGCTGTTTGTTCTCTATAGGATAAATTTATTGCGTTTGGCTGGCGATCGGTTTGGCGAGCACCTGCATTCCTGAAAAAAGCAGGTCACCAGAAACGATTGCTTGAGCGTTGTTTTCGATTTTACCCAGGAGAAGTACCTGCACTTTGGTACCATCGGGCTGCACAAGCCAGTGGGCTTCATATCGGCTGATGAGAGCAGACGACGAAACCAGAAACGTGTCGGTGGCGGAAGTAGTCTTAAATACCAGTTCGGCACGCATGCCTCCTCGCAGAGTGGCGGCTTGTTTTTCTCTGGGTGTTGTAATGATTAACTCTACCGGAATCTTTCTTGTTTTCGTGTCAAAAACGGGAGAGGTCTGGTATATGGCAGCATCAACGGTATGCGCTATGTCGGGAAGATAGAGGGGTATGATCTTAAGGTTTTTTAGCGATTGCAATTCCTCGTAGGTAACCGAGATCCGGATTAGTAAGTTGCGAAAATCTCCGAGCCGGGCGATTGCAGTTCCCGCCTGGATGTATTCTCCAGGCTCCGCAAATCGTTCAATCACCGTCCACCCTGGTGGTGCCATTATCACATGTTTGGACAGTTGCTCGAGTAGACGCATTTCTTCATTTTTGAGCTGCTGGAGCGTATAGGAGTAAAGGTCAACATTCAACGCGACTTCATCATAGGTAGCCTGTGAAGTTGAATTCTTGTCCTTTAAAACGGTGTAGCGGGCCAGTGTTTTTTTCTCCTGGTCGAGTTTTCTCTTGGCCTGGGAACGGGCAATTTTGTTTGCCTCGAGCTCAAGAGATATAAAAGTGGTGTCAATGTCTGCAAGCTTGCCGGATGTTGATATAAGCTCACCTGTGTCTGCATGAATAATCTGGCATTTTCCGTTTACTTCACTGGTTACAGTCATTTCTTTAATTGGATGAGTTAGACCATTGAGGGAGGTCGTTCGATAATAGGGCTTTAACAGGACTGTTTCAGCAGCCAGCAGGTTTTGTGAACTCAATAAGGCTCCAGCTATCGACAGGAAAAAGATAAATAAAATGTTGATAACCCGATTAATCTGTTGTTCTTGAATATCTGAATTCATTAAAAATCCCTTGTCTGATTCGTAAGCGCCACTGATGATAAGACGGAATGAAAATGTATCAAAAAAGAAAACCCCCTGGTTACAATATGTAACAGGGGGTAAACTTACAACAAATAATGCTAAAATGTTACCAGCTGTCTCCAGGTACCAGGCTCAAGTCTGTACATTTTTCCTTTTCAGCATCTGTGAGCTTATCGGAGTGGCTCAGGTCAGCTGCGTAACAGGCATATTCTCTTCCATCTTCATCTTTTACCCATGAAATATTCTGGTATTCTTTTGAAATTATTTGTCCTCTCATGACTTTCTCCTCGTTTGTTATTGTTGGGTGCCTTCTCAATTTGGTTGCAGAACGTCTCAACCTATCTTATCTCTCATAGGTTGGATTAACACTAAATAGGGATCGTACATAAATCAATAATATAAAAACAATAGTATATTAGTAGTATTTGCTGTTAATATTTTCGTGATAACGTTTGACGTTGGTGATCAGTATGAGGTTGACACAGGACTTGTTTCCTTTGTTAAGAAAAGAAATAAGTTGTTTATTTACGGGTAAATATCTGGTATCTGTGCGATAGTATGTTGACAGAAAATAAACACAAACAAACGACCCCAATCATTGCAACGATTGGGAAAAGCGGAGAAAAAACATGAAAAATCATCACATCACAGGTTTACTACTAGCCATCAGCCTGCTCATATTCAGTGGGGTCAGTTTCGCAGATCTTGAAGAGGGGTTCATGAGCTACAAGTGGGGTGAGGGTATATGGAAGTATCAGGAGCTGAAACAATTGTATAGTAAGGGCGACATAACGTTCTATTCAAATCCTAATGAATCGTATGTCATTGAAGATGTAATAATCGGGGACGTCATTTACGGTTTCTACCAAGAAAAGTTTTATGCGGTCTATGTTAATATTGATTCCCTTGAAAAATACGACATGATTGAGCGGCACATGAAAACAGAATACGGTTTACCCGACAGTAAGACATCTACAAAGGAGCGTGTATTTACCTATAAATGGAAATACCAAGATGTCACTATTAAACTGAAAACTGACCAGGTGAAAGGCAACATGAAAGTCGCTTTCTACCACGGGCCAACCTCAGTCGGGCTCAAGAGAGAGCGGATATTACTGGACCTTGAGGGATCAGATCGTTTTTTCCCGATAGAGAAGAACAAAGATATCAACATGGTTCCATTCATGGAGTCCTGGAGTGATCGGTAAGGGCAGCGTTGTAGCGACGAGAATATATCAAGATCATCACACCGTCACGGATATCGACTGATCTGATGCGCTCTTTATCCCAATAATACTGAGCAGGTAAAAAAATGTGACAGTCAGGTTATGCCTGCTGTAGCAGCAGGTGAAATTTATCAATCGGTACCGGAGGGCTGAAAAGATAACCCTGGATGATATTGACGCCGCGTTGTCTCAGAAAATCAAGCTGGTTCTCATTTTCCACGCCCTCGGCCACCGTTTCCAATCCCAGGCTGTGAGCCATTGCTATTATCGCATCAACAAGAACGACGCTATTCTGATCACTTTCCAGATCACGAATGAAACTACGATCAATTTTCAAAACCTGCAGAGGAAAACTTCTCAGGTAGCTCAGAGATGAGTATCCAGTACCAAAGTCATCCAGGGCCAGACTCACGCCTCGATTATGTAGATCATCCAGGATAACCAGGGGTTTATCTGAATCCTGCATCAGCAAGGTTTCAGTGATTTCAAGTTCGAGTTGACTGTTCGGCAAGCCGCTGATATTCAAAGCATTATCGACGTCATCAAGTAAAGATCCGGTACGAAATTGTTGTGGTGAAACGTTCACAGAAATTTTCAACTGATGATCAACAAGTTCCTGCCATCGAACCGCTTCCTGGCAGGCTTTCAGGAGAACCCATCTCCCGAGCTCATGAATAATTCCCAAATTCTCAGCCAGGGGAATAAAGACGGTTGGAGAAACGTTTCCGAGCTCGTGATTGTGCCAGCGAAGCAGCGCTTCAGCTCCAACTATCTTGCCTTTGCATATATCAATCTTTGGTTGGTATGCCAATGAAAGTTCATCTCTGGAAAGCGCAAATCTCAGGTGATTTGATATCAGCATCTGCATTTCAGAGGATCGGCGCATTTCTTGGGAAAAGAATCGGTACATATTGCGGCCATCCTGCTTTGCTTGATACATCGCCATATCAGCACACTGCATAAGTTGTTCATGTGAGTCGCCATCATCTGGGAACATACTGATCCCAAGACTTACAGAGGTGTATACATCCTGGTTTTTTATTCTGAATGGCTGATGAAAGGCCTCAACCAATTTACGGGCCACTATTTCCGCTTGGGTACTTTGTTCAATACTCTCGAGAAAAACAGTAAACTCATCTCCTCCAGTGCGAGCAGCTATATCACTATCCCTTAGCAGAGAAGAAATTCGCTCAGCAGTTTCTTTTAAAACTTCATCTCCGGTATCGTGACCAAGATTGTCGTTGATATCTTTAAAGTGGTCCAGATCGATAAAAAGCAGGGCAACCCTTTTCTTCTGTCTTCGTGCACGAGAGAATACAGAATGCATGTAGGATTGTATGTAATGTCGATTGAACAGGCCGGTCAACTGGTCGTAATTGGCCTGGTAGATAAGCTTTTCCTCCCACTTCTCCCGCTCGGTTATGTCCTGAACATTGGCGACTATTATGGGCGGGTCATCAACTGTTGATAATTGTATGCTGGCCTCTACCGGGAATGTGCTGCCATCCTTTCTTTTGTTGATGCCCTTGTGAATAACAGGTTTCCAGCGACCATTAGACAGGGGGGCCAGAATTTTGAGGAAACTCTGCTTGTCAAGGTCAGTAAAAATATCCAGCAGATTAATGTCTTTAAAGTCTTCTTCTGAGTAGCCCAGGTTATCGATTGCACCCTGATTGACTTGCAGACACCTCAAGGATTCAGCATCAGCGACAAATATTTCAGTCGTACTGTCGTTTAATATTTGGCCGAGCCGATTATTCAATTTATTTTTTTCTTTTTCGATATCATCTAACAGCGCTTTGTTTTCAAAACGAAGTTTGGTGTTAGTGATAAAATTATCATTGTATTCTCTGCTGAATTTCAAAAAAAATATTCCCAGAACGATAGCCAGAATACCTGTGCCCATATGGAGTCTGTCACCGGTCAGCATGGTCTGGAAGATGACCGGCGATAGCAGGGTTACTGTATAAAGAATGAAGGAGAAGAAGTCCAGGAGCATGCCCACAGCGCCGACGGCAATTCCGCATGGGATAATGACGGCCATAATGACGTATGAAAGAGGCTCTCGAGGAAAGAAGAGAAGGTTAAGGCTCCCCATCATCATTCCGATAGTAAAGATACCAAAACGAAACAGCTGGAGCCAGAATGATATGGATTTCGATCTGAATTGGTCAAGAAAGTACAACCGGGCAAACAGTATTCGCATGAGAACGACAATGACGAGAACGCCATACCACGCCAGAAGGTGCGTTCCATTCGAATTTCTTTAGAAGTACCGAAATATAGATTGCACTGATTACAAGAAGGGTAAGCGAGGCAGTTTTTGACCTTCTATAGAGTATATCAAGTCTATGTTTCTCTATTTTCTCTTCAATATCGCTCTGCTGATCTGCCATGGACTTTATTTTCCAACTATATTTTGTTTTCTTTTTTGTGACGTAAGGTTTTACGGATCAGTTTTATCTTCAGATATAACAGCTTTATCCTGATAATTTACCAGAACATAACTGATATTTGAAACACTTTGATAACAACCGTCTCTCAGCTTCCAGATTTTCAGGCAGAAAAAAGATAGATTAAACCGTCCAAATCGAGTGAATTGTAGGTTTCCCCATGGTGGAAATTCTATCATAATAACAGATATTGCAGACCCGTAGCACCAGAAATCGCTGAACCTTGTGAAGAAGTGTTTAAGAAGTCGTGTAGCCTAGCAGTAAAATTTTATGGCGATATTGATTTCCAATGTTACATAATAGGTACGTCATCTGGATTGGGAGCGTCAATGACAACTGGATGCCTACCAAAATGTTAATTTGAACTATTTTGACCCTGTGTATTACGCAACTATGTCTCAAATTTTAAAGCTACAATGAATGCTCCAATAGGCGTCTTTGATTCGGGCTATGGTGGGTTAACAGTCTTAAAAGAGCTGGTTAAGACCCTGCCGGAATATGACTTTTTATATTTAGGTGATAATGCGAGAACACCTTACGGTACCCGTTCGTTTGGTGTGGTTTATGAATATTCCCTGCAAGCAGTAAGGTATCTTTTCAGTCAACAGTGTCCTCTTGTCATTATCGCCTGTAACACTGCTTCGGCAAAGGCGTTAAAAAACATACAGCAACTGGATTTGCCAACACTTGCACCCGATCGACGGGTACTTGGTGTTATTCGCCCGTGTGTGCAGAAAGTCGCTCAAATTACGGTAAATGGACATGTCGGAGTTCTAGGAACCATCGGAACCGTTGTTTCGGATTCCTACCCGATAGAGCTCCAGAAATGGTCGGGGGGAAAGGTTGTGTCAACAGTCCAGGAAGCGTGTCCAATGTGGGTACCCATTGTGGAAAACAATGAGATCAACTCAGACGGTGCAGAATTTTTTGTAAAGCGACACATTTACAACATTCTTCAAAAAGATGAAAAACTGGATACCCTTATTTTAGGATGTACGCATTATCCACTATTGTTGAGTTTGATTAGAAAATATATTCCCAATGATATAGCCATATTGGAACAGGGTCACATTGTATCGGAAAAACTCATTGACTACCTGAAACGGCATAGAGAAATTGACAAGCGTATTTCCAGAAATGGAACGGTCGTTTTCCTAACAACCGAGTCTGCAAAAACATTTGAAGAAAAATCGGCCCTTTTCATGGGACAAAAGGTAACGGCAAAAACGATTCGTCTGTAATGATGACGGCCAGCAGCTTCATGAGTGAACTTAGAGTACCACCAGCGAGTAAGGTTACGGAAAAATTCTTCTCGCTCAATTAACCCGATAACAAGAGAAACAATGACTAAGTATACGCGCTACTTTTACAATTCCTGCATCCTGATGGTTGTCTTACTGACTCTGCTCTCAGCTATTGGCCTGTTTGCTTTTGGATATGAGATCTGTTTGTATCCGTTTGTTGTTTTCGGACTGCTGTCACTTCTACTCAGGCCCTACTGGCGGAAAGCAGACGAAGGTGAATAGAAAGTAGAAGTTTACAGATGGGCGGGTCAGGATACCGTGCAATTACGACCCTTTCTCTTGGCTCGGTAGAGTGCCTTGTCAGCTGCTTTCATTACCTCCTTTGGTGTGTTGAGGCGTCGATCCGCTTCGGCGGCACCAATACTGACAGTGACTGACACGGCTTTAGAATTTTTCGTTTTTGTTTTTTTCTTTGGGGCCCTTCTCGGTCTTTTTTTTCCTCGTACCTTGAATTGAGCACTGGCAATCGATTCCCGCAGGCTCTCGAGAATGGGATGCACCTCTTTTTTGGATTTACTCGGAAAAACGATAGCGAACTCTTCACCGCCGTATCGAAACGGTTTTCCGCCTCCGCCAACCCTGTTGATGTGAGAAGCGACCATGCATAACACCTGATCACCCACATCATGTCCATATCGATCATTGAATTTTTTGAAAAAATCGATATCGAGCATGGCAATGGTATAGCTTTTCCCAAGGCTCTGGATCGTCGTATTTAAAGAGCGCCTTGCGGGGAGACGGGTTAGTTCATCATGATAGGCCATGGCGTAGACCGTCTCCAGAATTGAAAAAATAATGATGGTTCCGGCGATACTGAAATAGATGGTGAATCCTGCCCCACTGTACATTTCATAGAATGCGACTGCGCTCGCCAGGAGAGCCCAGAAAAGGCCTCTCAGCAATGCTTTATTGTGCAACAGGGATAATGCCAGAAAGAACATGACCGTACTTCCGTAAATCAATACCACAGCTTGAGGGACGACTGAAGCATCAAGAAATGGATAAGGGATTATTCGGTGCTGCAGATAATTGAAAATTCCTGGATTTTTTAACAGGACAATATAGACAACAACAGGCTGCACGATGATAAAACAAAATCGCAGCAAACCAGAGAGACTCAGAATCTTGCGATCTCTGACAAGATACAGAAGGACGAAGTTTATCGGCAGAAGAAGCGCAGCTGAGTGGAGAATTATACTGTCATACTGTATGTCTATGACACCTCCCGGGCCCATATAATGTATGAGTCGGTCGTTTAATACAAGAAGAAGAACAGCAAAAGCTGCACGGCTGCGATGAAATCTCAAACCGAGTAGAAAACCGACGACAAGGACAGCATAAGGGAGCAGGTCTGCGGTCTGCGGCAACCAGGTATCTAAATAGCCTTTCTGCAGCACAATAAGCGCTGCAAACAGAATAAGTCCGCCAGGCACTAAAAAACTAAAACCCTTCTTCAGAAACTGAATCGTTTGTTGAATTGCTATTACCCTCGGGAGGTTAAAAAAGTATGGCCATCTTCATGCTGCGAAGACAGGTGTCTGATAAAATATTTATAACAATGATATTAATTGGCGACTCAAAAAGTCAAATCAGAAATGAATATGGAAAGCAGAAAGACAGAGGGGTACGCTTTGCCTGATTTTTATACCGGTATCTTATCTGTCATCAACTCATGTCCATGAAGCGATGAAATAAAAGTATAAAATCTTGAGAGGTAAAAATGAACGTTGCTGATATCCGCAATGGGCAGGGAGCATCACCTGCAGGTTGAATAACTCCAGGTGATGCTCTGCAAACATCGGTGTATGGTCTCAACTTTTAATAGGCGCCGCTATCCTGGGGGTTGAATTCTGCATTTTCCACCCACCATTCAGGGTTTCGAACAAACTCAAGGAGATTTTCTGCTGTTTTGTAGTGGTAGGTCTCCTGTCTCATCAATACTTCGAAAAGTTTCTTGCTTTCAGGGTCATCAGCATCGGCAAATTTTTCTTTATAAAATTCCATTCCCCGTTTTTCTATGTCAACAGCCTTCTGATAATCCTCAACGGCGCTGACGCTAATGTCCATGAAATCTTTATCCTGTTTCATCTCGTCGAAAACAGTTTTAATTTCAAGAGCAACGCCTTCGTCAGGTTCAACCTTGACTTTCTTCTGTAGATTCTCGATGGCAATACGGTGGCGAACTTCATCTTCAGCAAGCATCAGCAATACCTTTTTAATGCCTTCAACGGGCGCAGCTTCAGCCATTTTCCGATAGAGCGCTTCTGCGTCTTTTTCCATCTGGATCGAAAACTCGAACATGTCCATGGGGACCTCCTGCATTGATAGTAATCTGTAAGTGTCATGAAGCATATACACTGTAATGGCTTATTAGCTATCCAGCAAGGGCAAGTTATAACCGGGCACGTTATATCTTATGAAACTCAAATGACTGGAGGAAAAGTCTGACCGTCGTAAATGGTATTAACGACACGTGGACCTGAGGTGGTGAACACAGGTGGATCGATCTCAGCTGTATATAGGGATTAAAAGTGCTGTGGCAGCACATCATCTCTGGTTTTGGCAATTCCGTAAAGTGCCTCCTCAATGCCGATTTTTTGATCACCACTTATATCGGCGTCGCTGAGAATATGTTCCGGAGATAATCCGGAAGTAATTTGAAGGGATAGAATAACATCGGCCAGATCAACAGTTCCGCTGCCATCCACATCGCCACCAGCAATATGCCAATACTCAAACGCGCCAATATCGAGTGAAGCATCGGTATACCGGTCCTCATCGTCAGTATGAGAAACATATTGATTGAAGAGTGGATGAGATGTCAGGAGGTCAGGAGAGAGGTCAATCCCCGCATCCTTTGCTGCTGAATGGTCCTGAAGATGATAATTGTCCAGGGAAAGATCTGCAAAGAATGGATCGTCCGCTACAATTGTACTGCTGTCATCTGTTAATACGCCCGTGAATGAATCATGTGAAAGCCTGTATCCTTTCTTGAACCAGTTATTGCGAATTTTTATTTGCCCGCTGCTGGCGATCAGGGCAAGGCGGTTGCCCGCTGCTGATACATGAACAATATTATTGAATACATCTGCAAATTCGTCGTTACTGGAGAGCCGAAGCATTGTCGTATTGCTGGACCGGTAAGACATCAGGGTATTATTGTAAAAATAGAGCGTACCTTTTCGATAAATCGACAGGTTACCGCTATCTCCGCCGTAGTGAACCATCTGGCTATTACCCTCTCCATCACCTTCTATTAAGACGTTCCCGTATACATAGGTTTTCCGGTAGGCAGGATGATTTACCAGAACACTCGAATCTTCAGCGTCAACAAGGTCCAACTGGCGATTGCCATCTTCAATCCAGTTATATCGAACCACCAGGCCGGCCGAGCGGTCTTTGAGGTTGTTCCCGCCGGCCTGGGAACGAAGAGCACCCATGTAGTTGTATTGATAGGTGACGTTAATACCTGCGGTATAGGTGTTATGCTGGTAATAACTGTTTTCTATTCCGTTGTCGAAAATCCTGTTTTTCTCAATCAGGATGTCCTGTGTATTCCCATTAAAAGCGCCGACGAATATGCCATTACCGGAATCTTGAAGCGTACAGTTGCGGATGACTAGGTGTTGTGCCTTTTCCACATAAACAGAGGCCGCGTTACTGCTATAGGCGTGCTGCTGACCATCGTCACCGCTGAAAACAAACGGGGGTCGTGCGGATCGAAGGTCGAGATTCTCAAGAACAATATATGATGGCATTGTATCAGGGGGCACATTCGAACTACCAATCTTGATCAGTCCACGAGTCTCATTGGTGAAATTGAGCGCAAACCGGGTGGTTGCGTTTTCACCACTTATAACTGGTAATTCCCCATTCGGGCCTTTCACCCCCGTAACTACGATCGGGGCAAGCTCAGTGCCACTTCGGCCGATAACCCATTTCTCACGATAGGGTGTATCGCGCCAATGAATATTTACCCTATCACCGGGAATAAGCGATTCCCATGGCACCTCACCGATGGCTGTATACGGATGACCAGGGCCAACATGAAAATCAGTAGCATGGGAGGGAGAACAAAAAATGAGCAGACATACCGTTATGCTAAATGAACAAAAGTGTTTTGTTTTCATATGTTCCGCCATAGATCAAGGAGTTTGATTCTCCAGTTATTTTCACCAACCATAAATCAATATTATTTCATAATTTCATCTTCTATTATCTCTGTCTGTGAGAGAGTTTTCAAGTTTTCGATGAATCAAGGCTGTTGGCTATCTGGATTTGCTGTTTTGTTACCACCTTAATCAAGGTGTCCAAGAGGAAGGGTAGTAGGTGTTCAGCAATCCTTCTGGCTCAAACTTAAAGCGGGTAAACCCAAGACCTGGGCGCCAGTCATGCCTCACGGTTGAAGCAGGAGCCCATGGTGTCAGGTCATTTTATTCTTATAGCTCCACTCTTCAAGTAACGGACCTTCTTTAAACAGGCGTTAACTGCCAAGACTTTGGCGCAGTATGTCAATTGCCTTTTAGAGTAATCTGTTAGGCTTCCTGATACTAAAGGAGGTCATTCGATGATAAGAGCAATGAAACACCTGTATCGGGGAAACTTCAGACTATTTGAGGCATTCTGGTTATTCGGTTTTGCGGGCAGTTGTGTATGGTCGTTGTTTATGTATATCCCTAACCATTTTATGCCGGAAGGAGATGGTTTCCTCAATGTGAAAATCATGGTTCTCTTAATGGTATTGTATACCATATATCTTTTTATTGTCTCAGTTGGAATATGGCGATCGGCAGGTTGGTATGAAGGGGGAGCTATATGGAAGTTTGCAGCAAGAGTACATGCTGTAACTGGCGTGGTCTTTTCCGTGCTGTTATCAGGAGGAATAATTTACTGGAGATACGGTATGGTGTGAGGCGTTGGGTAAACCGAAAAAACATTATCTCAACTCAGCAGGAGTAAGTGCTGTACCTGAATATTCTGTTAATCATGAGAGGGCAAGTCGGTATTGCAGGTTTTTATTTACGGTACGTATCCCTTGGATTAGTATTAAAATTTCAAAAGTATTGTCCGTTTCGCCACATCTTTAAGAGAGATCACCATCTTGAAAGATGAGTTAGATTGATCAGAATGTCAATATCTCCCGGATAATTGCAGATGAATTTTTCAACTCATTTAAAGAGAATAAACAACATAAAAAGAAATGGAACGAAACCGGGATACTGGTACCTGACGTGCTCATATACCTTAAACTATTTTATTAATCGTCCCACCTTGGTCAGATTGGCCCTTAGGAACCGATACCAACAAGAGAAAAAGCTTCTTTATACGGTGGTGACAGGAGGATACGATCAACTCAACGAGATACCAAAGAAATTACGGAACTGGGATTATATCTGCTATACCGACAATCCAGATCTGAAAAGCAATACATGGCAGATCAGAGAACTCGATAATAGACTTAATCTTGATCCTTTCCGCCTTTCTCGTCACTATAAAATCAATAATCACCTGGTAGATTCAGAATATGATTTGAGTGTCTATGTTGATTGCAACTACAGAATACGTGGGGATCTCGACACTTTTGTTTCACATGTTTTGCCTATCGGCGAACAATTTGGCATGCTGCTACATCCGTTCCACAGTTCGCTCTATGAAGAAACAGAACTTTGTATTGCAGGAGCGAAAGATGACGAAGATATTTTACGAAGTCAGTATCAGTATTATGTAGAGGAACAAAAATTTAAAGATCCTTTTCCCCATATTGCAGGTGGCATGATTATCCGAAGATCAGGAAATCCAAAGATTCAAAAACTAATGGAAACGTGGTTCAGTCAACTGCTGAAATGGTCACGACGGGATCAGATGGCATTCAATTATTCTCTGAACCAATGTCCTGACATTCTTCCCCATTACATCCCATACTGGATTTTAAGATGCTACTTCAAGAAAATGGACCACGTCAAGTAGGCGACCATCTTAACGCTCAAAGAAAGAATATGATAAAGGGCGAACGCTTCTAAATTTTCACCTTTTTAGGTTGAGGAGATAACTTCGGCTATTTTTTCTTTGTTCCAGGTATCGAACTTGATAGACCAATTAACCCCGCGCCGAGCAAAAACATGGTGTAGGGTTCTGTCACAGGGGTTGATACTAGAATGACGAAAAATGCGATTATCATCGCCACGCTCAAAAGTAATCTGTACATATTCCCCTCCAGAAGAACTTTAACTATAGAGTCTTTCAGTTGAAGGAGTTATTGCAAAACCCTTGCCAATAGAAGAAATGAAATATATTAGAGTGAATTCAGTATATTAAAGATGACAAGGGACTGTCGGTCGAAAGAATATTCCAATAATATAGAATTATTCTTGAAGATGTTCTGGAATAATAGAAAGTGGTTGTGGTGCAACTGTTTAATGTTAATGCAGCTGTTGCTGTCTTGGCATCATCACGACCATGTAAAAGCTCACGGATTGCTTTGCCCTTAGGGATCTGGTATAAATGGCATCAAGTTTACCGGCACGATGGTGATAGGCCAGATCCACTTCATTGTTAGCAGTACCGAATGAATTATCAAACGTTATGTCTCGGTCTGGCGTTTTGCTGAGACTTCAATTCCCCTTGCAGGCGACGGGCACTAGAGCCGGGCAGTCCTGCTTTTTTGGCCAGTAGACTATAAGCGACCGGAACAACAAAAAGGGTGAAGAAGGTTGCTGATAATATTCCAGCCAGGACGACAACACCGATAACCATTCGAGTCTCCGCTCCGGCTCCGGAGGAAAAGATCAGCGGTAAGGCTCCCGCTGCAGTGGTAATCGCAGTCATGACAATGGGCCGTAAACGCACTTCAGCAGCATAAAGAACAGCACGATAAAAAGACATTCGCTGATCTCTCATCTGGTTGGTGAACTCAACAATGAGTATGCCGTTTTTGGCCGCCATGCCAATCAGCATGACCAAGCCTATCTGGCTGTAGAGATTGAGTGTGTTTCCGGTAACATATAGTCCTAAAAGGCCGCCTGCCATTGCCAGCGGGACCGTCAGCATGATGACAAAAGGGTTGATCCAACTCTCAAACTGAGCCGCAAGCACCAGGAACACAATGATGATACCGAGCATGAAAACAAACAGGATAGACTGGGATGAGTTTTTATAATCCTGGGAGATGCCTTTGTAATCGATGATAACCCGTTCCGGCAGATGCTCACGCGCAAGGTCTTCCATGTACGTCAGCGCCTGGCCGAGAGCCAGCCCATCAGCAAGATTGGCCTGCAGTGTTATGGCTCTGATCCGGTTATAACGGTTCAGTGAACTTGAATCAGCAAACTCCTCAAGGGTGACAAAATTTGCAAGGGGAATGAGCTCACCGCTTCGATCCGAACGGACATAAATTGCCTGCAGATCGTTCGGTGTTTGCTGGTTGCTGCGCTCACCTTCGAGAATCACATCGTATTCCTCACCTTCTTCGAGATACGTTGTGACCCGCCTTGATCCAAGCATTGTTTCCAGTGTTCGGCCTATGTTACCGACCGTCACGCCGAGTTCAGCTGCACGGCCATAGTCAATAGTGACCTGGAGTTGAGGTTTGGTTTCTTTGTAATCCCAATCCAAGCCGAGCAGACCTGGATTACTTTCTTCGATCTTTTCCAGCAAAATATCACGCCACTGGGCAAGCTCCTGATAGGTTCCGCCACCGATAACAAACTGCAGGGGTTTCTGGATTGATGCGCCAAATCCTTGGCGCATGACCGGAAAAGCCCGTATACCCGGCAGTCCATTTAACCGAGAACGCACGTCGCCCATGATTTCCCAGGCTGAACGTCTCTGTTCCCAGCTGTTCAGTACGAAGATGACGATCCCTGAATTGAAGCTTTCTAAATTACCGAAACTGCGCGGTGTACGAACAAGGAGCCTGGTAGCTTCCCCATTTTCAACGAACATCATCAGCCGCCGCTCAATTTCATCCATATATTCACGCATGTAGTCGTAGGTTGCTCCCTCAGGTCCGTTGACGATGACAAAAAACGCACCACGGTCTTCTTTTGGCGCATATTCGGTCGGTATTTCTTTAAACAGCCAGATCGAGCCACCAATCAAGACCGCCAGAAAACCGAGTATAATGGCCGGTCGCCTTAAGGCAACTTTGAGAGCACGCCGGTATCGTTTACGGATTCCCCGATAAAAACGATCAATCTGAGGTACCTTTACCAGATCAGTCCGCTTTTTCTTCAACAAGATAGAGGCAAGCATCGGTGAAAGACTCAGCGCCACAACGCTTGAGAAACAGACTGCTGCTGCCATGGTCAGGGCAAACTCTGAAAACAACCGTCCGACATCACCTTCCAGAAAGGCTATCGGTACAAACACCGATACCAGTACCAGCGTTGTTGCGATCACCGCAAACCCGACTTGTCGAGTACCTGCAAAAGCTGCCACGAGAGGTGTTTCTCCTTCCTCATCAATTCGCCGGTAAATATTTTCCAATACCACGATCCCATCATCAACGAGCAAACCAATGGCGAGAACGAGAGCCAGCAGGGTTAAAAGGTTCACTGAAAAACCGAACACGCTCAAAGCTATAAATGAGGCCATGATGGAAACGGGCACGGTCACTGCTGGAACAATGGTCGCCCTGACACTGCCAAGAAACAAAAAGATCACCAATACAACAAGACCGATGGCAATGATCAGCGTTTTATAGACCTCCCTGATCGCTTCCTCAACGAACACAGAGGTATCATAACTTTGTCTGATCTGCATGCCTTCAGGAAGATTGGAATTGAGCCGCACCATTTCAGCTTTGGCATTACGGGCAACATCGATGGTGTTTGCCGTTGATTGTTTGATAATACCAAGACCAACCATGGCTACGCCATTACCACGGAAAAAGGTGCGGTCCTCCTCTGTGCCACGCTCGACCCGGGCTATATCCCCAAGCCGAACGAGATACCCGTCACTGCCTTGTTTTAAGACAAGTCGGGAAAAATCATCTGATGTGCGAAAAGAGCGGTTTAACCTGACTGTAAAGCCCCTAGTGGACGATTCGATTGTGCCCGCAGGCACTTCGAGATTATCCGAACGCAGCGCCTGTTCCACATCACTCACGGTTAACCCTCGGGCAGCCATACTGTTGCGGTTGAGCCAAACACGCATGGCAAAGTTTTGCCCGCCGCCGATTCTGACTCGGGACACGCCATCGAGGATTGAAAATCGGTCGACAAGGTAGCGATCAGCATAATCTGTCAACTCAGGCACACTCATCAGGCTGCTGGTGAGATTAAGCCACATGATGACATCGTCATTGGCATTCTCTTTCTGAATCTCGGGTGGATCCGCTTCATCAGGAAGGTTGTCAAGAATTGCTGAAACTCTGTCTCTGATATCGTTAGCTGCGCCATCAATGTCTCGGCCAGTACTGAACTCGACCGTTACTCGCGACCGCCCATCCTCACTGGAAGATTCTATAAATCGGATGCCCTCAACGCCGGCAATGCGCTCTTCGATGAGTTGGGTGATCTGGCTCTCCACCACATTGGCGGATGCTCCTGGATATATTGTATCAATTGTTACGACTGGCGGGTCTATATCGGGATATTCACGCAGCGGAAGTCTGGAAAAGGAAACGATACCAAAGACAACGAGCAAGATCGAAAGCACGGAGGCAAAAACCGGCCGCTTGACAGATACATCTGAAAGAATCATTGGGCAGTACCTTCTTGTTTGCCGGATAATAATTTTTCCAATTGTTCATCACCATTGTCAACACCCAGAATGGTAAGTTCCTGTCCAGGCCTCACATTCATTGCGCCATGGGTGACGACGAGTTCTCCATCCTTCAGTCCCTGGACGATCTCTACCGCACCAAAGCGCCGCATCCCTATCTGTACTTCACGGCGCGCTGCTTTCAAGGGTGATAAAGAAGAATCAACCACCAGGACAAAATTTGTTTTACCTGAAGGGATCAAGGCCTCTTCAAGTATGACGATCGCATCTCGTTTGTTTTTCAGCAGCTCAGCCGTCATGAGCAGCCCCGGCTTTAACAGCCTTTCCTGGTTATCAATAAGGGCCCTGACGGTAATTGAGCGGGTAACGGAATCAACTCTGCTGCCGATGCTGATGACCGTGCCCTCAAATTCACGCCCGACATAGGCTGATGATCGTGCCTTAATGGGTATACCACGTTCCAGACTAGCCAGGTGAATTGCCGGAACGTTAAAATCGAGTTTCATGATGCTGTCGTCATCCAGCGTCGTAATAACATCTCCTGGTTCAACAAGGGCTCCCACGCTGATGTTCTTCAGGCCTACCACTCCTGAGAAAGGTGCCAGGATCAACCGATCCTGCAAGCGCGACTCGATTGCACGAAGTCGTGCCTGTGCTGTTGAAAGTTCTCGTTCACGCTGGTCAAGCAGAGATTTTGATACTGCTCCGCTTTCAATCAAGGGTGGTAAGCGGTTATATTGTTTTTCTGCTTCCGAAATCGTTGAGAGTTCCTCTTCAAGCTGGGCGTGTTCCTCTTTACTTGTCATTTCCACCAGAATATCTCCACCGCTCACACGCTGGCCATCTTCAAAATGGATAGCTGTTACGGTATCAGTTATCGTGGCAGTGATATCTACTGATTCATTGGCGCGCAGCGTTCCAAGCACTTCTACTCGGTCGTATAGCTGTTCTACCCGAGCCTTTGCAACAATAACTGCCATTGGTTGTTTTGACAGGGCAATTCGGGCACCATCAAGAAAAAAACAAATAACAAGCATGAGAGGTAACTGCATGAACGACACGTATCTCATTTTTTCGTCTCCTGGTTAAACTGCTTCATAAGCGAGGCGGCAAATTTCCACCCAAAGCACGGTGTAATTGAATTCGAAACCCCAACAAAGTCCGTTCCTGTTGAATGATGATCCGCTCGAGCCGCTCAAGCTCTTTTACAGCGGTCAAAACAGGTAAATAGTCAGTCAAACCATTCGTATAGCGTTGGGTAGTCACCTCAACGGTTTTCTCAAGAAAATGAAGACGATTTGCCAGCCGTTTGAGGAACTCTCTTTGCTTACGCTCCTGATAAAGAGAGTTCTCTACATCTTCAATCGCTTCCAGGTAACGTTGGGTAAATCGGGCCAACCCTTCGACATACAGTGCTCTGTTGCGCTCAACTTCTGCCTTGCGAGCTCCCCAGTCTATCAGTGGCTGAAAAAAAGTCCCGATTAATGATGCTACTGCTCCACTTGGCAGCAGGCGGTCTTCGTAATTAAAAGATCCATCCAAAGTGATGCGGGGCAACCGCTCAGCAATAGCCCGGCCAATTTGCGCATCCGCGGCGACGAGTTCGTTGCGCAGAGCTCGCAAGTCCGGGCGTTGGATTAATAAGTCTGCAGGGACACCAATGAATGGTAGCTTTTCCACGTCAACAAAAGCATCCTCATTGGAAACCCGATCGATTCCGTCGGGTGGATAGCCCATGAGAACATCTAACCGGTTTTCAGATACCCTAAGCGCCGCTTCCACGGGTGGCACCAGGCTTTCAGTCTCTGCCAGCTGACTGGATTGCTGCAGCATATCAACCATAGCAGTCAACCCGCTTTCATAACGAAACTCCGTTAACTTAAGCAGGTCCCTATCAATGACGATCTGGTTTTCCAAAAGAGCAAGCTGATTGCGCCAGCCGACAGCATCGAAATAGGCCCCGGCTATCTCAGCACTCAGCCTGAGCCGAACCGCTTCAATATCATCAAGGCGTGCTCTTTGCTCACTTTGCCTGGCTAAAGAGATTGATTCCAGACGATTGAAGACATCGACCTCCCAGGAAAACGCCGCGCCAATACGATTCAAATTTTCACGTTCATTGCTCTCACGCCAGACCTGCTCACTATCTGCCCCAACTCCAATCTGCGGCAGCATCTCTGCTTTGCTCTGCTTACTCAAGGCTGACGCTTGTGCTAGCCGGGCTACAGCCTGCAGCACATCGTAATTGTTATCAAGCCCGGTGAGGATCAGCCTGTCTAACTTGTCATCACTAAATGATTTCCACCAGCTTTCATTGCTCGGCTGTGTTTCCGAAGGGCCCAGCGAATATGACTCCTCTGCACTGGCAATCGGTTCAGGAGAAACATTGACAGTGTGAACGCTACAGCCTGCAATAAACCAGAGACTTAGAAGGGTCACGAAAAAAACACCGTATGGAATATTTTTTGTCATTGCTTACTCTGTGGCATCTCACTTTTAACCATGTATGCAGTCAGAATGGTCGACAATCCCAACTGACCACAGGGGTTATTGTCATCAAATCGCTTTACCTGGAACGGGTTAATGAACAACAAGCTGCACCAGGCAGCTGCGCACTGGGAATTCACGGGCGCGTTGTAAAAACACACCTGCTGAGCAACCTGCTCAGGATACAAGAACATGGGCGGGGCGAGAGCGTTTGCCAGTGCCGATGGGGTGCAAGTCATTCCTTGACTTCAGTGTTCATTTTTTTCCTTGGTTTACCCATGAAAGGAATTCTCAAAAACGATCTCTTTCAGTGGAAGCTGACCAGGCTTTGGCCAGGAATCTTTGATTCCCTTGCCGATCGCTACCATCGGTCCCATTACGTGATCCTTGGGCAAGCCGATCAATTCCGCGACCTTGTCGATATCAAAGCCAATCATTGGGCATGATTGATACCCCATATCCTCCGCGACCAACATCAATGTTTGCAGCGCCATGCCGATCGACCGCTGCGCTTCATCACGTTGAAGCCATTCACGTCCCTGGTGAAAAGGGCCCATCCAATTGACGAGAAGATCAGCTACTTCTTCCGGTGCATTTACCCAATATCGTTCCGGGTTCTTCTGCCATGCCATAACATCCGCGGTAAACAAAATTAGCAATGAAGCATCGGTCATTTGAGCTTGATCATTTCCATACTCATTTCTTATTCTGGCCCGCAGTTCCGGGTCACGAAGTATCACAAAGCGCCAATGCTGAATATTAAAACTCGTGGGAGACTGGATCGTAGCATCCAGCAGGGTGTGTTCTTCCTCCGGTGTTAACCTATGCTGAGCATCAAAGTGTTTTATGGCACGTCTTTTGTAGACTGCTTCCTTCGTATTCATTGGGATCTCCAGTACTATGGTTTTATGTTTTGTCGGGGCAATATGTGATCTCACAATCTCAACAGATAGCAAAAATTGGAAATTGTTGATGTAGAGTGCAATGCCATGGCCACCAATTTTCAATGATATGGCAATCAGACTCTGGGTACCATCACGAATCTGTAATCTCCCGCTCTATTCACTTGGTTGATTGCCGTGATTATACGCTGGATAAATCATCCAACAGGACAAAAATATGCAGCTAACTGATCGAGATTATAATATTTGTCAGCATGTTATTAATGGTTATGTCAGACGTTTATCATTACCAATCATAGCCACACTATATGGTCGTTAGACAACAATGCAATGGTAGTAAATATATAGGTAAATGGTAAATTCTTTCACTATTATAGACTGGAATGATTCCTAACCTTACTTCTCAGGGTATAAAATATGAGAAGGCTCAGCTTCAATGATGGTGAGCTTAAGTTACTATTAGCTTGACATGTCAAACAGATATTCACGAGGCCGGCAGTGATAGCGAAATTGCGTGGTCGGGTTGCCATCAGAATTTGTCACGGATACGCAGGAGATACCTTCAGCCAAATAAGCATACCGTAATGGCTCTAATTCTCAAGGCAAAGTGACTCTTTAGTGCTCATACTATCTCTCTTTGAAGTCTCTTCTCCACGTAATGAAGCGCTGTCACCACTATCCTCTGTTGAAGGGGGTACATGCAAAGACAGAATGACAGGATCAGGTGCCAAATAAGGAAAGGAGAACCCCTGCCGATACAGCAGAACCAATAACGCCCGCAACGTTTGGACCCATCGCATGCATGAGGAGAAAATTGGTGGGTTCCTCCTTCTGGCCGACGACTTGGGATACTCTGGCTGCCATGGGAACAGCAGACACACCTGCAGAACCGATCAATGGATTAATTTTTACATTCATCACTTTGTTCATCAATTTGGCTATCAGGACCCCGGATGCGGTGCCAATTGCAAAAGCAATGATGCCAAGTGTTAGTATGGCCAAAGTCTCCACTTTGAGAAACTGCTCTGCTGTGGCAGTAGCGCCAACAGTTACGCCAAGGAAAATAGTAATGATATTTATCAACGCATTTTTAGCTGTGTCTTCCAGTCGTCCGACCACTCCGCACTCCCTGAAGAGGTTTCCAAGCATCAGCATGCCGACAAGCGTCGCTGCCGGCGGCACGATGAGTGAAACAACGATTGTGACGATGATTGGAAATAAAATTTTCTCTTTTTGAGAGACATGCCGCAATTGTTCCATTTTAATGATTCGTTCTTTTTTCGTGGTCAGCAGCCGCATAATCGGAGGTTGAATTATCGGGACGAGCGCCATATAGGAATAGGCGGCAATAGCTATGGCACCAAGGAGGTGCGGCGCAAGTTTTGAAGAGAGAAATATTGCGGTGGGACCGTCAGCACCTCCAATAATACCAATTGAAGCCGCTTCCTGTGCAGTGAAAAGTCCGGACCCAATGGCTCCCATAAAGGTGACAAAGATACCAAACTGTGCAGCTGCACCAAGCAGTAGGGATTTAGGGTTGGCAATCAGTGGACCGAAATCCGTCATCGCCCCGACGCCAAGAAAAATAAGCGGCGGAAATATGCCGAGATGATCTCCCTGAAACAGATAGTAAAGGAGTCCGCCCGGCTCAAGGGTATGTATAACCTCTTCGGTAATTTCCATTACCGGTGGTGCCATTAATCCAGCAAATGGCAGATTGGTAAGCAGCACACCGAAGGCAATCGGGACCAGCAATAAAGGTTCAAATCCTTTTACAATTGCTAGATACAAAAGCAGGCAGGAGATTGCCATCATCAGTACAACACCGAAATTCAGTCCATAAAAACCGGTGCTTTGTAAAAATTGCAAAAATGCCTCAAGCATAGTGCACCTCCTGCTTGGTTATGAGATGACCATGAGCAGATCGCCTGAATTTACAGAAGCGCCAACAGCGACATGGATTTCAGCGATAACTCCGTCGCAGGGGGCCATAATCTCATTTTCCATTTTCATGGCTTCCAGTATGAGTAGGGCCTCACCGCGTAACACACTATCCCCTACTGCACATTTTACCTCGAGAATAGTTCCCGGCATTGCTGCCGTAATAAAACCTGACGCCTCATCATTAGCCTCTGGTTTGGGGTTATTGGCAACCGCTGGTTTCTTTTGAGATATCGGTCTTGGTGCGGAGGGTTCTGACTGTTCTGGTGCTGCTGCACCGTTAAGCGATTTGACACCGGTTTCCGGTAATTCCTCAATAGCAACCGTATATTCATTACCGTTTACAAGAACTCGAAATTGCCTCATGATGTTCACCTCCCCAATCCCTGCAGTGAATTTTTCATATGCTCAGCAAGCCCAGCTTTGTGCCAGGCAGGTGAAGATGATTCCACCTTCTCAATATTTCGGATGACAATATTGCTGACCGAGGTTTTTAATTGTAAGGCCAGTGAGGTGGTGATGGCCGCGACGATTTCCTCATCTTGCAGCAGCTTGTCAGCATCAGTGCCTTTTTCCTCGGTGGTCGCAAGTGGTTTTACCTTCTCTTTTTTGACCGTATTCTCAGCAGTTAATTTAGCCATGATGACTATTATTATCTGCAGGATAACAAGAGAAATAAAAGTAATCCCCATTCCCAATGCAGTCGTAATCAGTCCGGCGACCACTCTCTGGGTTGTTGTGAGGGCTCTCATGGTCTCGGGATCGGCAAATTTGGTTAAGAGTTCTACTGTGTCCATACCTGTGTCTCCTTACTAAAGCGGCATGTTACCATGTTTTTTCGGTGGTCTTTTTTCTCTTTTTCCTTCCAGCATATTAAAGGCGTCAATGACTCGTTGCCGCGTGGCTTGGGGCTCAATGATATCGTCTACAAATCCTCGTTCAGCAGCTTTATATGGTGTGGCAAATTCTGCAGAATATTCTTCAAGTATTCGCCGGTGGGTCTCTTCCTTGTCTTCTGCCTTGTTGATCTCCTTCCTGAAGATAATATTAACAGCGCCGTCAGAGCCCATAACAGCAATTTCTGCTGTTGGCCAGGCAAAAACCATATCCGCCCCAAGGGATTTGGAACACATGGCAACATAAGCACCGCCATAGGCCTTTCTTGTTATCAGCGTCAACTTGGGGACAGTTGCCTCACTGAATGCATAGAGTATTTTGGCACCGTGCCTGATGATGCCACCATACTCCTGTGTCGTTCCGGGTAGGAAGCCGGGAACATCAACAATTGTAAGCAGCGGGATGTTGAAGGCGTTGCAAGTCCTGACAAAACGAGCTGCCTTATCTCCTGCATTCATATCCAGACAACCGGCCATTACCTGCGGCTGGTTGGCTACAATGCCGACAGACCTCCCGTTGATTCTGGCAAATCCGGTTACCAGGTTTTTAGCAAAATAAGGCTGGTATTCCATAAAGTCTCCAGCGTCAATGATCGGGATGAAGACATCATGTATGTCATACGGTTTATTTGGACTGTCTGGGATCAGTTCATTGAGATGTTCAATCTGGCGGTTGATATCTTCAGCCAGGCGAGCACGTGGAGCACTTTCCATGTTGTTGGACGGGAGAAAACTCAGTAACCGACGGATAGCATCAAGACAATCTCGGTCGGAATTGGCCAAAAAATGGGCATTGCCGCTGATACTGTTATGCGTCAGAGCCCCGCCAAGTTCTTCGGATGAAACAAGCTCTCCGGTAACGGTCTTGATTACCTGTGGTCCGGTAATGAACATCTGTGATGTCTTATCGACCATGAACACAAAGTCTGTAAGGGCAGGAGAATAGACGGCACCGCCTGCACAAGGACCCATAATGGCAGAGATCTGGGGTACCACTCCTGAATAGATAGCGTTTCTAAAGAAAAGATCCCCGTATCCTGAGAGCGCATCTACAGCCTCCTGGATCCTGGCTCCACCGGAATCGTTCAAGCCGATTATCGGGGCACCTACCTTGATGGCGCCATCCATGGCCTTGACAATCTTTTTTGCATGCATCTCTCCAAGTGCGCCGCCGGTAACGGTGAAATCCTGGCTGAAGGCATACACCAATCTGCCGTCTACCATGCCGTAGCCGGTGACCACTGATTCGCCCTCAAATTCCATCTTATCCATGCCGAATCGGGTACTTCTGTTTTTGACAAAAACATCCAGCTCGATAAACGTTCCATCATCAAAAAAATATTCGAGCCTTTCCCGGGCAGACATCTTGCCTTTGGCATGCTGTTTTTCGATTCTCTGCAAACCTCCGCCAAGAGAGATCTTCTCTTTTTTCTGCTGTAAAATTTTTCGTTTATCAACAGACATAGCTCATACTCCCGCTGGTTTTATCATTTTAATAGTGATACGCTTGTTCCCGATCAGTGGGATTATTTAGATATTTCTCACCTCTATTCTCTCTTGTAAACATTGTTATCGTTACTGACCATCAGACAAACAGTTCGAAATCACCTGTTTATCATTTAATACATTAAATTTAAAGTGTTAAAATAATAATACAATTAAGTTGATATGTTGAATATGATCGATTAAAAAATAAGTGTTACATGCCAAAAAAATACCATAAATATATGATAATACATATTTATAAATTTTAACTAATGAAGTATAATACAGCAAAAAAAGAACACTGTTACACACTATGATATACAGTACCTTATATTTCCTTGTCAAGCGAAAGAAAAAGAAATGAATAGAGAGAATACCCGCGTCATAAGAGCTCTTAAAAGTTCTTTTAATCTTGAAAGAAAATGGATCGAAGATTCAGCTTGGCGCCATTGAAAAATGGTGTTACGTACAAAACGGATAGGAAGCAAACGGCCCATCAGAAGTATTTTCTAGTCGCACAAGCGGTTATGCGTATACCTGAGGTTATGGCGAATGAAATTGACCCGAATCAGGCACTTGAGTTAAATAAATCGTCTGTAATTCCAGAAGGTCAGGTTATAATACCTGCGGAGGAAAGATCAGATTAAAAATTGTCTGGACTAACGATTATCTGTCCATGTGCCAAAAAGGATTCAGATATTAGTAAAAAGAGCCGTGATAAATAGTTCGAAAGTAACAACTTCCTAGCTTAAATACAGACATTATGTCTGTAATTATTTTTTCACCATTACCTTCACCAATCGAATAGACTGACCAAGCTCCAGCCGACTGTCCGCGGACAATTCTGTTGATAAGCCGGTTTATCAACCGGTCATCGTATCCTGAACTTTAACGGCGGTGCAGCGGCACCGTAATAAAGGTGGTTACGCCTCAGACGGAAGCGATTAGTGCGGCTTGCTTTACCGATACCAGCTCCGCGCTATAATTACCTGCCGTAACGATAGGACTGCTTGGGCGAGCATAATCGGGCCGACGATCACGAAAATTCGTCGAGTATAATCCATGAGCAGTTCTGTAAACTTACTGTTGACCCAGGCGTGCATACCAGGATAGATAATAACCTGAACAAGCCAAATCAGTGCGAGCAGACCTGCATTTATCGAAGGGTAGAGAGCAGAAATCTCAGAGATATCCGGTTCCAGGTTTGTATCCTCCTTTTAGCGACGTGAGGCGATTGAATCCATTTGATGAGCGAGATCGAAGTCTTTTTGAGTAATCCCTCCAGAATCGTATGTTGTTAGTTGAACGGTGATCCGGTTGTAAACGTTGCCCCACTCCGGGTGATGGTTGCTATTTTCTGCGACGAGTGCCACCTCCGTCATGAAGCCAAAAGCCTCACGGAAATTGCGAAAGGTGAATGTGCGCTGCAGCATGTTGTCAGTAGCAGTCCAATTTGAGTGGTGTTGGAGAAAATTGTCGATCTCTGCTGAGGTTGCTTTAGTTACGGTCATAATCTTCTCCTATGGCTATTGCAGATTGAGAAGGGTTGCATTAAGTGATTGGTTGACGACAGTCTCAGATACCAGTTGATTATAGAGTAGTTTATCCAGGAAATAAAGCCAGGCAGGATTAACGATGGGTTTAACGGTTTGGAGTCCGATAAACATATTTATCTGGAGCGGGCAAACAAGGGACAAAGATCTGAACGGGTCGAGCAAGTAATGGCAATAACCCAAGCCACAGGTGTTGAAATTATTACGATCTTCTCCCTTTAAATAGGCTAAGGTTTGTGTTGTGCAACAGGACTACTCCAAAGCGAAAGAAATGCTCTCAGTAATATGCTAACATTTGATTATATTTGAAAAAATGGAAAATATCTCAACACTGGACGACGTTCTAAATTCAAGCTGGAGAATCCTCCATAATGGCGTTCGAAACTCCAGGCATCCGTTTCACCGACCAACCCTGGCGAGCATGGATGAGAACAAGCCCGAAATGCGGACCGTCATCCTGAGGGGGTTCTCAGAAAATGACCGAACATTGATATGTTATTGTGATGCCAGAACTCCCAAGGTTTCTCAGATCCGAGGTAATCCCAAGGTGAGCTGGTTGTTTTATCATCCTGAAAAGTGTATCCAGCTACGTCTTTCAGGAACTGCTTCGGTTCATACCGGCGATAAAACGGCTGAATTACAATGGGAAAAAGTGCGTCTGACCAGTCGATTCAACTACAGCTCCGGAACCCCGCCTGGTTCACCAACGGAAAAACCGACTTTGGATCCGCCGAGTTTTCTCCGTTATAAAGCACACAAATTGCTTGACCACCCGCAGGCTCGTAATAATTTTGCCGTCATTGTATGCCGATTCGATCAAATGGACTGGCTGTTGTTGAAATTGACAGGTCACATTCGAGCAAAATTTTATTGGGAGGATAATCGGATAGATGCATCCTGGGTAATCCCCTGATCTATAATGCGAGGCCTCAAGGTCAATCCGCTTGAGAAAGTTTGAAAAGTCTGCAAAAAAAAGGATTTACAGCCGAAACTGTAAATCCTTAATTTTACTGCGTTGAGTAAGTCTGAAATGGCTGGGGTTAGTGCAAAAGGGTGTGGATTAATAATACCAGCCCTGTTGGGTCACCATCTCTGAACGGAAGATGGCAGATAAAACGGTATAATCACAATACTCAATAGGGCTTGGTCTGAAGAGACAGGAATAATCTAAACCAAGGCTAAGATTATTGTGCTGAGGGCTGCCATGTCCAATATTTAAAGTGTTAATCTGACCATCTTCCTGGGATTTCGGCAGCTTTAGAATTTTAGCAGTTAACCCTCTTATAGAACTTGCACGTTGGAAAATGTGCATATGCCTACCCTTTATGATTAATCTCATGGAATTTTGAATTTAATTTCTCCCTAACATATAATTAACAGGAGCGGAAAATGAGATTCTTTATTGGAGGTAGCAAAACGCAGTCATGGCTTTTGCCTTTTTCAAAAGAAAGCACGCTTCAAACTCATCTAAAGGGTTTACTTTGATTGAGTTGATGGTTGTAATTGCCATTATCGGCACATTGTCAGCAATAGCGATTCCCAATTTCATTGCTTACCGAGAAAGAGCCAGACTTGTAGCGATCGTTTCAGATTTTAAAAATATTGAAAAGGTCGTTTTTGCTTTCACAGCAGATAATGGCCGCTTTCCAGACACTCTAGCTGAAGCGGGCCTAGGGGCTCCATCAGATCCTTGGGGCAACCCATATGTGTATTATCCCATGAGTAATGTTCCTCCAGGAGTAAAGATTAGAAAGGATCGGTCTCTTCATCCATTAAACACAGATTTTGACCTTTATTCACTTGGGGCCGATGGTAGAAGTGTCGCCCCGTTAACGGCAAAGGCTAGTCATGATGACATAATCAGAGCCAGTAATGGTGGATTTTATGGCTTTGCTGATAATTACTAATAGAAAGAAACTATGCGAATCGGAATAAACTCTCTGAAAAGTAAATTAGCTCGTCGTTTTTTCTCACTTTTTCTTGTCAGCGCACTTTTACCAATGGGATTGTTTGTTTGGATATCCTATCAAAGGGTTAATGACCAATTGTATGAACAAAGCAGTCGTCGTTTAAGGAACGACACAAAAACATATGGGATGGCGTTAATGGATCGTCTTATCCATACGAGCAATCTATTATCTTTGCTTTCCTCTCATACTACTCAAAAGGTAAATCTTGAGGGATTACCTGTTAAAATAAAAGACCAGCTATTAAGTCATTTCGAGCAAATTGTAGTCTATCAACCAGGATATGATTTTCAGGCACTTGTTGGGGACACTAAGATAGATGTTGATAAGCAGTCTCTGAAAAATCTCCTAGACAACGACAGTAGTAGTTCAATCATTCACGAAAAAGGTCAAGCAGGGGCTCACGCCGTTCTTCTTGGTGTGCCAATTGTTAGTTCAGAAGGCTCACAAGGGCTTCTATTAGGAAGGCCAAATTCATCCTATCTCTGGGGAGTTGGACCTTTGTCTGTATTACCTCCGATGACCGAACTTGCTGTCTATAGAGAGGATGGGGATGCTTTAATTTCTACATCAAGATCTCCAGGAGGCAAATTTCCGCAATTAAACCAATCATCAACAAATAACAATTTTATTCAATTTGAATATACTCAAGATGACGATATTTATTTAGCGACTGGGTGGCCCCTATTTTTACAATCCTATTTTGGTTCAGAAACATGGACTATTATCCTCAGTGAATCAAAATCTGATTCGTTAAGAGTTCTTCTTGAGTTTAAGAGAATCTTTCCTTTAGTGGTTGCCCTGACCCTTTGGGTAGTCCTCTTCCTCTCTCTCTTTTTTATTCGTAGAACTTTGGCACCGCTTAATGCATTACGTAAAGGTACTGAGAAAGTAGGTGAAAGAGACTTCAACACCAAAGTTGATATTAAAAGTGGTGACGAGTTTGAACAGCTTGCCGACAGCTTTAACCTAATGACTAATCAGTTAAATAAACAATTCAATGCGTTGGAGGTAAGAAGTGAAATAGACCGTTCCATTCTTTCCACTCTTGATCAGTCTGTTATAGTGCCCCGTGCTCTGCGCATGATGTATGACTTCTTTAAATGTAGGTCAATTATACTGGTTCAAGGAATACAGTGGGAACAATCACGTATAACTTTTAAGATGGTAAAGGGATCATCTAGACACGACTTACTTGATAAAAACCTGTCTATAGCCGAAAGTGATTGGTTACTTCTTTTTGACTCCACTGAATACAATTTGCTGGAGCAAAAGGAAGCATTTCCAATTTTTACAAAGGGGATGGTAGAATCAGGCTCCCTACTAATATTACGCTTGAACATTGGTCATGATCATTATGGTGCTTTGGTCATCAACTTTTATTCTGGAAATCAAGACGACTTATCTGAAGAGATAACACAGGCCAGGCAGCTAGCGAATCAACTGTCAGTAGCACTATCAAACTCCAAACTGTATGAAGATCTTGAAAAATTATCTATTGGCACTGTTGGTGCGCTGGCAAGAACAGTAGATGCAAAAAGTAAATGGACAGCCGGTCATTCAGAACGGGTCGCAGAAATAGCAGTTAAGGTTGCCAGGATAATGGGCTTCAGTGGTGACTATCTCAACAGGATACATCGTGCTGGATTGTTACATGACATCGGCAAAATTGGTATTCCAATAAAAGTACTCGACAAACCTGGCAAACTCTCGGATGAAGAATATGAGCAAATTAAGACGCATCCCGAAATCGGAGGCAAAATTCTTGAACCCATAGAAGTGTATAGAGACATAATACCAATGGTTGTACAGCACCATGAAAGATATGATGGAAAAGGTTATCCTCAGGGACTTTCAGGTAAAGAGATAGACCCTGCTGCTAGAATTTTATGTGTAGCTGATGTTTATGACGCGCTAATAAGTCAGCGCCCCTACCGGGATGGGTGGGTCAAGGAGAAAGCAATAAATTTTGTTAAACAGAATAGTGGTGTCATGTTTGACCCCGAAGTGGTGCAAGTACTTCTATCAATAGATGTGTGACAACCTCCATGATTAATTGAGATTACCAAGTCAAACATCGCTATTTTCTATATATATTTCCAGAATCGGTGACTTATTCCTGAATATTCAGAGACTGAGACTTTCAATCTACAATAAACGCAGTACAGTGTATAATGTCGTTCTTAGGATACCATACTCGGCTACCAGAAAAGATTTCACTGCTCCTCTCTACTTTTTTCCATACAGGTACTTCTTAGAAGTGATATTTTGGCCTTTAATCTTTTTCTGTTTTTTATCTTCGGCAACTTCAGAGATGACAAGAATCAACCCACATACAATAAAAAGTGACAATAACATTGGTTTTCCTCCAGTATTTTTTTTTTTTTTTTTCAATTTGCAAGAGCTGAATACAATGTTGTTCGAGAGATACGATACTCAGCAGCTATTAAGCTCTTTTGCTGGCCCATAGAGACTCTCTCCCTGATTTCTGCAACCTGATTTTCAGATAAAGCTTTCTTTCTACCAAAGCGTTTTCCAGCTTTTTGAGCAGCAGCGATACCTTCACGTTGACGTTCTCTGATCAGAGAACGTTCAAACTCAGCAAAGGCACCCATCATCTGTAACATGAGCCTGCTCAATGCATCATCGTTACCATTGAATGTCAGGCATTCCTTATGGAATTGGATCGCAACTAGTCGAGCAGGTGAATCCCAATTTGCTTCTGTCTTAGTAGCAAGTTTCTCAATTTCAATCGGTTCGGAATTGCAAAACTCAGGCAACTTTGCAGAAAATCGCTCAAGAGAGGATTGATTAGGGAGCATGATTGTCTCCATGTTTGAGTTCTGTGGTGGATATGAACCTTATCTCGTACAACAATTTGGATATATAGTATGTTGTACTTGGAGAATAAGGGAATGTCTAATAATCAACAAAAGGCTATATCTACAACTGCACTTGCAAAGAAATACAATATCACATCTAAAGAAATGTTTGTTCGATTGCTCAAACATGGAATCCAGGCATATTGATCCGTTTAGAGGTGTTAATGGAAACTATGCTTGGATAAACGATACATTAAAACAGTAATAGCAGACAAACTTAGTGGCGGGGAAATGACTCCCCCTTCTTCTTTGACGTAGACTCGTTTGTTGTTTAAGAATTCCTTTCGCCATAGAAACTACATAGAAATGAAACAAAAAAGGATTTACAGCCGAAACTGTAAATCCTTAATTTTACTGGTCGGGATGAGAAGATTTGAACTTCCGACCTCTTGTCCCCCAGACAAGCGCGCTAACCAGGCTGCGCCACATCCCGATGCATAGTGAAGTGTCTTTCTACCATGAGGCGGCACCACTGTCAATCATATGTGATTCAGCTATCAGGTAAAGGTGTTAATCTTTTTTTGTTTCAAGTTGGTTTTTCAGGTCGATCAGTTCCTGCTTGATAGTACTGAGTTTGGAAGCAGTCGTTTCAGCTTGTTTAATTTGTAAGGTGATGTCGCTCAGCTGATTGGATTCAAGAATGAGCTTACGTGCTCCGGCAATAGTATAACCTTGGGTATGGAGCAGGTTCTTGATGATCAGGATGAGTTCCACATCCTCCCTGCGATAGAGTCGCTGTCGGGAGTTAGCTCGTTTTGGTTTGATGTCGCTGAACTCACTTTCCCAGTATCGCAGGACATGTGGCGCCACATCTGCGAGTTTACTTACTTCACCGATTTTGAAATAGAGCTTGTCCGGGATTTGCATAGTCATCTCGGTGGCTCACTCCTCCGGCAGGGGATGCAAACTTCGTTACGAGTCGGTATTTATCAGTGCTCTTAACTTCTTGCTCGGTCTGAAGCTTACTATCTGTCGTTTTTTTATGGTAATTGACTCTCCGGTACGGGGATTGCGACCTTTACGGGGGCTTTTATCCCGGACCAGGAACGTACCAAAGTGTACTAGCTTGATCGATGTTCCGTCAAGCATAGAAGATTTCATCGAGCTAAAAAAGGTGTCAACAATCTCTGAGCAGGTACTGAGCGGGTATCCAAGTTTTTCAGATACCGACTCGGCGAGCTCTTTGCGGGTAACATTATTTTTTTTCATGCTATTAGGCCTCACGGAAGCTGCCACTGAAGTTACTGGTAAGTAATCTTACCAGTTTATTATGGGCTTTTTCCACGTTCTTTTCAGTAAGGGTTTTTGTTTGTGAGCGATAAGTAATGGAAAGAGCAATACTCTTGAAGCCACTTTCTATCTTATCACCCTGATATACGTCAAAAACATCACAATGTTCAACTAGTTTTTCACCACTTTTCAAGACGGTATCGACAAGGTCACGCGAAGGGGTCGGAGCGGGAACGACCAGAGCGATATCACGTTTGACAGATGGAAAAACAGGTAACGATGCAAATGACTTCTGCCGTGGCGCCAGGTCACAAAGTGCTGTGAACTCGAGATCGAAGTAATAGACATCTCTCTTGATTCCAAATTGTTTCAGAACATCCTGTTTTATCTTGCCAATTGTACCTATCGTTGTCTCGTTATCCTTGAGATTCAAGGCGTAATCTTCTTCTGCAAAAGGCTCAATTACCCCACCTGAGGCAGGCAGAATTTGAAGTTTGTCGGTGAGCCTCATTTCTTCAAGAAGTGCTTCTACCGTGCCCTTGGCATCAAATATATCCACCGACTCTTCATGACTGTGGTAGGGGGCAGGGCCGCCTTCTCTCTGACCAGCAAGAACACCGGCGATTCGTGTGGGTTCATTCGGCAATGAATCCCCGGATGATGGGAAGAAAACCTTGCCGATTTCAAACAGTTTACACGATGCCTGCTGGAAGTTCACATTTCGGCGAACGTTCTCAAAAAGTCCGGGAAGCAGGTTCGTGCGCATTACATCCTGGTCTTCGCTGAGCGGATTGAGGATTTTTACATGACGGCTGCGTTTATCCTCAGCTGGAATTCCAAGAAGTGATGGGTAGTCTGACGAATAAAAGCTATAGTTTATGGCTTCGAAAAAGCCAATGGTCGTCATAAACTCGTTAACCCGGTTTCGTTTTATTCGTTCCGGATCCTGTTCAGGATAACTCAGGTCAACCATGGGAAGGCTGACTGGAATTTCATTGTAGCCGATCAGTCGGGCGACCTCTTCGACAAGATCGACTTCACGTTCGAGATCAATACGAAAAGTTGGTATGAATACCTTGAGATTGTCTTCGTCAACGATCTCACATGGAATTTCTATGGATTCCAGGAGATCCTTTACCTTTTGGGCAGAGAGGGGAACACCGAGAAGATCAGAAGTTTTAGATATCCGCAATGGCAGTGTCCAGGGATCTCCAAGGCCATCACGAATATCGACTCCGCCGGGTTCAGCAGTACCGCCTGCAACTTCACACATCAGGCTGATCGCTCTCTCCATCGCATCGAGCGTCCCCCCCGGGTCCACACCGCGTTCAAACCTGTATGATGCCTCAGATGGAAGATTGAGTTTCCGCGCTGTTCTCCGTATGGAGATCGGATTGAAACAGGCGCTCTCTAACAGCACGTTGGTCGTTTGCTCTGTTACTTCGGAATCAAATCCGCCCATAACTCCGGCAACAGCAACGGGACCATTGCCATCACAGATCATCAGTGTGTCCGGATCGATCGTGCGAACCGCTTTATCCAGGGTGGTGAACTTGGTTTCGCTGCTCCTGGGTGTCCTGACAATGATCTTTTTATCAGCGATACAGTCATAATCGAAGGCGTGAAGTGGTTGACCGTATTCCATCATTACCAGGTTGGTAATATCGACGACATTGTTGATTGGTCGCATGCCAACAGATACTAAACGTTTTCGTATCCACCACGGTGATTGGCTTATGGTTATTCCCCTGACGAGTCGTGCAGCATAGCGCGGGCAGAGGTCCGGGTTTTCGACATCGACACTGAAGGAATCTTTGTTCTGCTCAAGGATCGTATTTTTGAAAGGGACGGAGAGCGGCTGTTTGGTGATTCCGGCAACCTCTCTGGCGATACCGATGACCGAAGCACAATCAGGTCGATTTGGCGTCAGGTCAACTTCAACAAGGGTATCTTTTAGTCCGGAAACTTCAAGAAATGAACAGCCGTGGGGTGTTCCGTCGGGAAGTTCCATGATACCTGTGTGATCTTCGCTCAGTTCGAGTTCACGCTCTGAACAGAGCATTCCCTGCGACTCAACACCGCGAACTTTTGATTTCTTGATTTTAAAGTTACCTGGCAGCGTCGTGCCGGGAAGAGCCACGACAACACACAAATCTTTTCTTACGTTGGGTGCACCACAGACGATCTGCAGTTCCTGTTTACCGACGAGTATCCTGCACAAGGTCAATTTGTCTGCGTTTGGATGCGGTTCGGCCGACAGAACCAGGCCTGTTCTCAAAGGACTCAGCGGTTCAAAAAGTGATTCAACGGCATCAACTTCCAGACCAAGCATGGTCAGTCTGTCTGCAAGTGCTTCCGGCGCAGAGGTGTCAATTTTTACGTATTCCTTTAACCAATTTAATGTAAACTTCATGGTGTTTGAGTGATCCGGAGCAATTTAGAACTGGGAAAGAAAACGAAGATCGTTTTCAAAGTATAATCTGATATCGTTGATCCCGTATTTCAACATGGCAATACGCTCGATACCAAGTCCAAAGGCAAAACCGCTGTACTTTTCGGGATCATAGCCAACCATTTTAAAAACTTCAGGATCGATCATACCGGAACCGAGTATTTCAAGCCAGCCTGTTTTCTTGCAGATACGACACCCATCTCCACCGCACATCACACACTCGATATCAACCTCGGCACTTGGTTCGGTAAACGGGAAAAAGCTTGGCCTGAAACGGAGGGGGAGCTCTTTCTCAAAGACTTTTTGCAAAAAGACAGTCAGTACGCCTTTTAGATCGGCAAACGAGACTTTTTCGTCAACGAGAAATCCTTCCACCTGATGAAACATCGGGGTATGGGTAATATCTGAATCACAGCGATACACCTTGCCGGGTGCTATTACCCTCAGAGGCGGATCCTGGTTTTCCATGATGCGGGCCTGCATGGGTGAAGTGTGGGTACGCAGCAGGGTGGAGTCACTGATGTAAAAAGTGTCATGCATATCCCTGGCAGGATGGTGGGCAGGTATGTTCAGTGCTTCAAAATTATAATGGTCCAGCTCAACATCGGGGCCTTCTGCTATGGAGAATCCCATACCTTCAAAAATAGAACAGACATCTTCCATAATCTGGGTGATGGGATGGAGCTTGCCTTGTTGAGGCCTCCTGCCGGGAAGCGTGAGGTCTATATTGCTGCTGTCACGAACACTGTTGAGAAGAGAGGATAGGTCGAGCTGTTTCTGTTTATAGCCGGCATCCAGTTCTTTTTTTATGGTATTTGCAAGCTGTCCAAGACGTGGCCGATCTTCCTTGGCAACACCGCCAAGTTTTTTCATTACACTGCTTATCAGTCCGTTTCGGCCAAGATAGTCAACCCTGAAAGATTCCAGCTGTTTTTCATCGGACACCGTTTCAAGTGCTGACGTAGCTTCCCCGCGAATCTGCTCTAACTCCTGCTCCATGTTATTATCAAATAATTAAGGGTCAATAAAACAGCATGCCGGTTACGATCATAAAACCGCAACCGGCATACACTACAAAGGATGTGGGATCAGGTTCAAGCGTTAGCTTCGGCTGCGATTTTGACCACCTGAGAAAAAGCATTGGGATCGAGGATTGCCATGTTGGCAAGAACTTTTCTGTCGAGCTCAACCCCGGCTTTTTTCAGACCACCCATAAATTGACTGTAGTTGATATCATTCATCTGGGCACCAGCGTTTATGCGGGTGATCCACAGACGACGGAAATCACGTTTTTTATTTCGGCGGTCACGATATGCATAGACGAGTGCACGATCGACAGCCTCGGTGGCAGTTCTGTAAAGCTTGTGACGACCACCTCTATATCCTTTTGCAAGTTTCAAAACACGATTTCTTCTTCTTCGTGCTTTGAAACCCCTGGTTACTCTTGCCATGGTAAACTCCTTTTTATCTTCTTGCGCGGTATCAGACAGCGATCAGGACCCTGCGGCCTTTCATCGCGATTATTATTCATGTACGGCAAAATCTTCCTGATAGCTTTTGCATTTGAGCTATCAACAAGACCGGATTGTCTGAGACCACGTTTTCTCTTGGTAGATTTCTTGGTCAGAATATGGCTGCTGTACGCTTTGTTGCGTTTGATCTTGCCAGATCCCGTTAACTTAAAGCGTTTTGCAGCGCCTCTGTTTGTTTTCATTTTCGGCATGTTATTACTCCTTTACAAACTATAAAGTGCCCAGGCAGTGCGAACCGACAGTGGGAGGCGTCAGTACTCTTTTGTCCAGGCGGGAAACGTCTTATTTTTGAGCCTTCGGGCCGACAAACATAACCATTTGTCTGCCTTCCATGGAGGGAGGCTGCAGAATAATCGCATCTTCCTCAAGACTCTCGGCAATCTTGTTCATCGCTTCGAGGCCTATTGTCTGGGAATACACAATTTCGCGTCCCCTGAAGCGCATGGTAATTTTCACTTTATTTTTCTGGCCAAGGAACTTCTTGATATTTTTAATCTTGAAGTTGAGGTCATGTTCTTCCGTTTTCGGACGGAATTTGATCTCCTTGGTTTCTACAATGGTCTGCTTCTTCTTGGCCTCTTGCTGTTTTTTCTTCTGTTCGTAGCGAAATTTGTCGTAGTTCATAATCCGGCAGACTGGTGGGTCTGCCGTAGCGGAAACTTCAACAAGATCAAGGCCCTCGTCGTAGGCTCGCTCCCGTGCGTCATTCGTAGATACTACACCAAGCTGTTCGCCATCGGAGCCAATCAGCCTGACTTTCGCATGATGAATCGCATCATTCATCACCACTCTTTCTTCTCTTTGAACCGGGGCACCTTTTCCTCGTCTTTTAATATCGAACCTCCTTTATTCTACGAACATGTATACCGACTGGGCAACGTAAGCTCTGGCAATCGGCGCTGCAAAGTAAACTATATGCCGCGTCCTTCCCGGCATTCATCCAGGACTTTAGCGGAAAAATCATTAACACTCATCGGTGGCAGGTTTTTACCGTCCCTCATGCGAACGGTCACCGTACCCGTCTCTTTTTCTTTTTCACCGATAATCAACATGTATGGAATCTTGTCCATCTGCGCTTCCCGGATTTTATAGTTCAATTTCTCGTTTCGCAAATCTTTTTCTATCCGGACGCCAGCTTTTCTCAGCTCACCATACACTTTTTTACAATATTCTGATTGATCGTCAGTGATATTAAGTATTCTTGCCTGTATCGGAGCAAACCAAAGCGGGAATACTCCAGCATAATGCTCAATGAGTACACCGATGAAACGTTCCAGTGACCCCATGAGAGCTCGATGAATCATGATCGGTCTGTGCTCCTGGTTATCTGGTCCTGTATATGACACATCAAACCGTTCAGGCAAATTGAAATCCACCTGTATCGTTGAGCATTGCCAGGAACGTCCGAGCTGATCCTTGATTTTTATATCGATCTTGGGCCCATAAAAAACGCCTTCTCCAGGATCAATTTCGTACTCCAGCCCTTTTTTCTCAAGCGCCTGTTTCAAGGCGTTGGTTGACTCTTCCCAGTGTGAATCTGTACCGACCGATTTCTCGGGCCTTGTCGAGAGATATATATCATATTCCGAGAAACCAAACCGCTTGAGAATGAGTAAATTCAAATCGAGAATATTGAAAATCTCTTCTTCAAGCTGATCCTCACGACAGAAAATATGTGCATCGTCCTGGGTGAATCCGCGTACCCTGAGAAGACCGTGAAGTGCGCCAGCCCGCTCATAGCGGTAGACGGTCCCGAGTTCAGCCCAGCGAATCGGAAAATCACGATAACTTTTTTTATGGCTGTTATAGATCCCGATATGGAATGGGCAATTCATCGGTTTGAGTTGATACTTAACCTCATCGATCTGCATCGGGGCGTACATGTTCTCCGAGTAAAAATCGAGATGCCCCGAGGTCTGCCATAGATCCTGGCGAGCTATGTGCGGGGTATAGAGCAGCTCATACCCGTGCCGATAGTGCTCGTCTTTCCAGTAATCTTCTATTAACCTTCGTGAGTTGAGCCCCTTTGGGCTGCCAGAGGATAAGGCCTGGTCCCACCTGGTCCTGAATGGTAAAAAGCTGCAGTTCCTTGCCAAGTTTCCGGTGATCCCTTTTTTTTGCCTCTTCAAGTTGGTTCAGGTATCTCTTGAGTTCTTTTTTGTCAAAGAAAACCGTACCGTAAATACGCTGTAAGACATCCTTGTTTTCATCACCGCGCCAGTACGCACCGGCAACGCGCAGCAGTTTGAACTCTTTTACCCATGAGGTGTCAGGGAGGTGAGGGCCGCGGCAGAGGTCAACGAAATTTCCCTGTCGATAGATGCTGATCGTGTCATCTTCGAGCTCTTCAAGGATTTCAACCTTGTATTTCTCACCCTGTTGGCGAAACGTTTCAATGGCCTCGACTCGGTTTTCTTCCCGACGTACGAAGGTGTGCGCCTCGCCGGCAATTTCTGCCATGCGGTTTTCAATTCTCTCAAAGTCCTCGGGACTGAATGGTTCATCCCTGAGGAAATCATAGTAAAATCCATTTTCAATGGCCGGGCCGATGGCAATTTTTACGTCACTTCCATAAAGGTCCCTGACAGCCTGGGCCATTACGTGGGCTGTGGAGTGCCGCAAAATCTCAAGTGCCTGGTCACTGCCAACCTGTATTGGGGTGAGGACCGAATCTTCATGCAGCTCAGTGTCCAGGTCGACTGCTTTGTCACCGTTGAATACAGCAATGGTCTTCTTCCTCTGTTTTCCAGAGAGCAGTTGAGCGAGCGCTTCTTTAACGGTAGTTGACACTGGAACCGTTAAGGATTCTCCGCCCTGGATCTGTACTGAAATATCAACCATATCTTTTGCCATAGAATAGCAAAGGCTAAAGAGCAAACGGGTGTCGAATCCGTTCTTCCTTTAGCCTTTTTATCTGGTAGGCGCGGGCGGGATTGAACCGCCGACATCTACCACGTCAAGGTAGCGCTCTCCCACTGAGCTACGCGCCTTTGTTAATACAACGTTAACGCTTGCCATCCGTATTGCTGGGGACTTTACGGTGTTGTTACCGTTTGATGAACGGTTGCAGAAAAACCGACAATTCCTACTATACGTACGATTATTTCCGGCGGCAAGTATGAAACCTGTTCCGAATACCAGTAAAAGATAAAACTGTCAAGTAGAAACAGCGGTCAAGTACTCAGAAATTAACACTTATGATGCGTGGTTTCGACTCTCAATTGCCTTGGCCAATGTATATTTATCTGCGTGTTTGATATCCATGCCCATGGGGATCCCACAGGCAAGACGTGTCAATTTGACTTGCAGGGGGTGCAGTATGTCAATCAGATAAGAGGCGGTTGCTTCACCGGGAACGGTTGAACTGGTAGCAATCAGGACTTCGTTTATGCCATTGGAGTCAATACGTCCAATGAGTTCTCGTATCTTAATTTCATCGGGACCGATTCCGTCTATCGGTGAAAGAACCCCATGAAGGATGTGGTAATGTCCTCGATAACTGTCTGTCTTTTCAATTGCAATAAGATCGCCGGGTTGTTCAACGACACAGACAATCGAGCTGTCTCGTCGAGGGTCTGCACAAATGACACAGGGATCATCTTCTGAAAAGGTGAAACAACAGGAACAGAGCTGTATCGATTTGTGCAGCTCTGCCAGGGATTCTGACATTTCTCTGGCTTGGGAAACCGGCCTTCTCAGAATGTTTAAGGCTATTCGAGTTGCTGTTTTTGTTCCGATGCCGGGAAGTGAGGAGAAACTGCGAATAAGTCGCTCAAGAGCAGGTGGTACTATATGCAGGTTACTCATGTCAGTATGGGCTAGAAGAGGTTGCCAAGTCCCGGTATTTGCATACCACCGGTTAAGCCAGCCATTTCCTGTTTGCCGAGTTCTCGGGCCTTGCGAATTGCATCGTTGGTTGCAGCTGTAATAAGATCCAGCAGCATCTGTTTGTCCTCAACTGAGAGAAGTTCATCCTCAATTGAGATGTTTACGATATCGCCCTTGCCCGTTGCTGTAACGGTAACCATACCGCCACCAGCACTTCCAGTAATGGTTTTGTTGGCAAGATCTTCCTGGATTTTGGCCATTTTTGCCTGCATTTCTTTAGCCTGCTGCATTATTGCATTGAGATCCATTATAATTTCCTTTTAAATTTATCTTAGCGACTTCTTGAGCCTATGCGAATATCACCAACCTGGCCGCCGAAAATTTCTTCAGTCATCAGCACCAGGGGGTGAGAACCCAGCTTTTGCCGCTGTTTTTTTGGCCCTTCAGAGGCTTTTATGTCGGGGTCGTCGGATTCGGCAGGGGTGACAAAGTGTAGAACATACTCTTTTTGAAAAAAATCAAGGATATACTCAGTCAGTACCTTTCGGTTTTCGACACTGCGCAACAGCGTGTATTCATTTGGGTCGGTAAACTCTAACAAGAGCTCCTGTCCCTGATCCCGTATTTCACTGGCTTGCTGGAGGTTCTGGGCCATCCACGGTTTAAGCTCTTTCAGGTAGGCGATAAACGCAAGCCAATCTTTTCTGATTTCTCGCTGCCTGGTGTTTGGTTCAGTAGGGCGGATTGAATTGTCATCAGGAATAATTTCCTCGGAAGACTCCGCTACGTGCTCAACAATTGGAGGGGGTTCATCTGTTCCCCAAGGAGGTAACTCTTCTTCACCAAGGCCTACTGCAGCAGCGGTTTCTGGTGGCGGCGCCAGGTCCGGTTCCTCCGGTTGAGAACCTTCATCTATTTTTTTTTTACCCTGTGATTTTTCAGGAACGCCTGCTTGCGGTTGTGCCGGAAGAGTTCCAGGGTTATCTGGTAATGTTGTCATGACCTGATCCAGCCGGGATAACAGTGAGGACACTGGGATGACATTGCCGGATTCGATGATCGATATAAATGAGGTTTCCAGGACGAGTTTTGGTTGAAGGGAATAACGAATCGCCTCTGTTGCCTGCATGAGCAGGTTCAATTTCTGGTGAATAGATTCAACAGAATATTCTTGCGCTCTTGCATGGATAAGCTGCAGGTCATCCTCGGGCAGATCGAGCAATTGATCGCACTCACCGATCTTGACGAGTAGTAGCGAACGGAAACAGCTGAGTAGCTCAGCCATAAATCGACTGATATCCATGCCATACTTAAACGTTTCATCAAGACTCGCCAGGGCCTGGGCTTTGTTCCCCTGGAGAAGCGCATCAACGATTGTGTTGAGAACATCACGATTGACGAGGCCAAGCACATCAACGACTTCATCGACGGTGATGGGGGACTCTCCATATGAAAATACCTGGTCAAGCAGGCTGAGACCGTCACGAACTGAGCCTTCTGCCTCTCTGACAATGAGCGAAAGCGCTCCCTGTTCAACCTCGATGTTTTCCATTGAAGCAAGGTGTGAGAGATGTGCTGCGAGTTCTGCTGATTGAACTCTCTGCAGCTCGTAGCGCTGGCACCTGGACAAGATGGTAATCGGAATTTTGTGCAACTCGGTAGTGGCGAACATGAAATAGACGTGCGGGGGAGGTTCCTCGAGGGTTTTCAGTAAGGCATTGAAAGCTTCGGTTGTCAGCATGTGAACCTCGTCGATAATGACAACCTTAAAAGAGGATGATACCGGCATAAATTTGAGCTTTTCCTTGAGCTCCCGTACTTCCTGGATCCCCCGGTTAGATGCTCCGTCTATCTCATAGAGGTCAAGGGCGGACCCTTTGGTTATCTCGGTGCATGAAGTACATTCATTGCAGGGTCTCGGCGTGGGACCATCCTTGCAATTAAGGGCTTTTGCCATCAATCGTGCAAGGGTCGTCTTGCCGACACCTCGAACTCCGGAAAAGAGTATGGCATGGGCGACACGATTGCGCTTTAAACTATTCTGCAGTGTTTTGACGACAGGTTTCTGACCAACAACTTCCTCAAAGATCTGGGGTCTGGACTTTCGGGCAAGGACCAGATAGGACATGGGGTACCGTCCAATAGGAAATAGAATGGTTCAGCAGCAGGTGCTGGAAAAATGATAGCCGGGCGACCCTGCGGCACACAAAGAGGTTCACTACCGTTGCTTCCTCCCGGACCTGGCGGGGTTCGTGATTCTTTGTTGCGCAGGACCCGGCTATCAAACCGAAATCACAGAGTTATAAACTAGTGAAACAGAAATGCTGAATATGAATGCTTTTTTGTTTCATTCTGAAAATCCAAACCGACTTTCTACACATTTTTAAACTTTACGTCAAGTTTAACCGGATCAGATATTCATTGTTACATTGGGGAAATTATAAGAGGCTTCTGCAGTTCGGTCAATGCAAAAGCCTCTGAAATATGGCGGAGAGGGTGAGATTCGAACTCACGGTACTTGCGTACACACGCGTTCCAGGCGTGCACCTTAAGCCACTCGGTCACCTCTCCGGCAAAGTACATGCTATCCTGCAAGGCAGGCTGTATTACATAAACGTTCAGGTTGAATTTATCAATTAAAAAGTGATCATCTCCAGAAAAAACAGATCAGCGTGAAGGTGGTAGATGGTTACTCCGTCGACCTCGGAAAAAGGATTTGAGAAGAGCGCTGCATTCTTCTTCAAGAAGGCCTCCTTGAACAATCAGTTTGTGGTTCAATTGGCCGTCTGTGCCGATCTGGTATTGTGAAATAGCAGCTCCCGTTTTTGGATCATAGGCACCGAATACCAATCGTTTTATCCGGGAGTGGATAATCGCCCCCATACACATGATACATGGTTCAAGGGTGACGTAGATGGTCGTACCTGGCAGCCGGTAATTGTCGAGATGCTGGGAGGCGGCCCGAATGGCATTGATTTCTGCATGTGAGGTAGGGTCACTTGTCGATATTGGTCTGTTGCCCTCGGAAGCAAGCAAAATATTACCATCGGTGATGACTGCACCAACCGGCACTTCGTTGAAGGTACTGGAATTACAGGCCTCCTTTAATGCCGCTCTCATCCATGCCTGGTCCTGCTCTTGATCAATCATAATAATAACAGCTATTTAGCTTGGGTTGACGTAATTTGTTAAAGTTTCATTATAAGGTAAATATACAATTTTGTTTGCATTTTTATTTTTGCTAACGTATAAGTACAGAGGGGGAATTACAATTACGAAATATCAGATACGGTGTGGTAATGCCAGGAAGACATGCAATACTCATGTACGATTCCTGCTCAGGCAGTTCTGAGACCATCGAGAATGCCTTATCCAATAATCATGTCCTGATTATTAAAGACAGCATCGATGAATTTCAAGCAGAATTGACCGGAAGGGAATATGCCCTAGTCATTTTTGGGGTTGATGCTCTTCGTGGAGCACGTATGAAGGTATTGGAAAAAATCCATCGGAAAAGTCCTTATACTCCAATTATCGTAACCAGCGCCATTGAAAAACCTGAGTTCGTCGTCCGGGTCATGAATGCCGGAGCGTGTGATTTTCTGGTGCACCCGGTATCGACTGAGCGTGTAGCAATGGCTGTTGAGCGGGCAATAGAGCTGAGAAGCCAGCGACATGAGATTGATTATCTCCGCCATCGCCAGGATGTTGTCTATGACTTTCGTGAAGTGATCGCCAACTCATCACAGATGAAATCTGTTTTGAAAACCCTGCAAAAGTTTGCAGGAACTGACTCAACCATTCTGATAACAGGGGATACAGGAACCGGGAAGAGTTTTCTCTCAGGCACGGTACATTTTAATTCACCAAGAAAAAAGAAACCGTTTGTAAAGATAAATTGCGCCAATATCCAGGAATATCTTCTTGAGTCTGAACTGTTTGGCCACGAAAAAGGGGCGTTTACCGGTGCCGACAAGCAGCGTATAGGCAGGTTTGAGCAGGCGGGGGGAGGAACAATATTTCTCGATGAGATCGGTGAGATCAGCCTCGGTCTGCAATCGAAGCTCCTGCGAGTCCTCGAAGAGAAATCGTTTGAACGGGTTGGGGGTAATAAAACGATTATCGCTGATGTGAGAATTATTGCTGCAACGAATAAGGACCTGGTCAAACAGGTAGAAGAAGGACAGTTCAGGGAAGACTTGTATTATCGGATTAATGTGCTGCCAGTGGCCCTGCCACCTCTAAAAGACCGGCAGGAATGTATTCTGCCACTCGCCTCCCGTCTCCTCCGCCGCTATTGCCAGTCTGTCAACCGGGCTGTAGTGGGATTCACCGATGATGCAATTGAAGCAATTCTTGCCTATGATTGGCCTGGCAACATCCGCCAGCTAGCAAATACGATTGAACGGGCTGTTATCCTGGAGGAAAGTCGCTTTATCCAGGAGAGCAACCTCGCTCTGCCACCGAGACGGCGGAAGCACAGTAGTTCAGATAAACCGGTTGTCCTGGAGAAACGAAGGCGAAGCGATAGACTTGGCGGGGAAGGCGATGGATCGCTTGCCGACAGGGAAAAGGAGTTAATTGTTCATGCCCTGGAGGAGTGTCTCTGGGTGCAGAAGAACGCCGCTGAAAAGCTCGGTATCAGCCCGCGAGCCCTCAACTACAAGATTCGCAAATGGGGTATCACCCATCCTCACTGGCGGAGAAATAAAGGAAGGTAAGCTTCTTACATCTTCTCCACTTCCACAAGCATTGAATCAATAACACTCAAACCCTGTGACCAGAATTCAGGATCGTTGAGGTCGATCCCGAACGGTTTCAAGAGTTCATACGGTGACGAGGAACCCCCGGCAGCAAGCAGGCTCAGGTATTTATCAACAAATGAAGAACCTTCCTGTTGGTATACAGCATACAGAGCCATTACCAGCAGTTCTCCGAAGGCGTATGAGTATACATAGCCGGGAGTTGCAAGAAAATGAGGAATATAGCTCCACCATACCTGATAGTGGTCTTGCAGGGTGACCGAGTCCTGGAACATCTCCTGCTGGGTTTGCAACCAGTATGAGCAGAGCTGTTCATTGCTCAGTTCTCCGTGGTTCCTCCTGCCTTCATGCATCATATGTTCGAAGCGATTCATCGCCACCTGCCTGAACACTGTAGCAAAGATAGATTCTAGCTTCTGGCAGATAAATGCCTGTTTCTCCGGTTTTGTTTTTAATGTCTGGAGTTGAGATTTAAAAACCAGTAACTCGGCAAAGACGGATGCAGTTTCGGCCAGGACAAGCGGTGTGTCACTGTTGAAATAGCCATTTCTGGCCGCAAGCACCTGGTGAACTCCATGGCCAAGTTCATGGGCGACGGTTGATACATCCCGCAATGTCCCGGTGAAATTTACCATAACAAAGGGATGAACCTCTGGTACGCAGGGATGGGCGAATGCACCGCCTCGTTTGCCGGACAGAACCGGGGCATGTATCCACGATTTACTGAAAAATTGTTGGGCGATCTCGCCTGTCTGCTGGGAGAAGTCAAAGAATGTTTCAAGAACCATTTCAGAACAACTCTGCCAGTTAATTGACTCCTCTGGCAGAGCGGGGAGTGGAGCATACCTGTCGTAATCATACAAAGACTCGAGTCCGAGGAGTCGGGCCTTGAGTTTATAGTAGCGACTGACAATATCGTATCTTTTAGTTACTGCGTCAATCAGTGTATCCACCGTCTGGTCAGTAATCTGGTTGTCCAGATTCATTGAACTGACCCAGCCTCGATGACTTCTTAGCCGGTCGCTGATCATTTTTTCGGCTGCAAGGGTATTGTAGATATGGGTGAGGATGTGGTTCTGACTTTGGAGTCCTGTCGTCATATCGGTTGCTGCCTTTTTCCTGACTGAGCGATCGGCGTGATATAAATCACTCAAGACTTCCTCTTCAGTTCTCCCTTCATCACCGAATTTGAGATTTCCGATCACCTTTTCAAAAAGTGTGGTCCAGCTTTTTCTGCCAACCGTTTTTGTTTCAATCAGCAGCCGCTCTTCAATTTCCTTGAGCTGATGAGGGCGGTAACGTCTGAGAATTTTTAGATAATGACGATAGTTGTCAAGCTGTATGTCACCAAGCAGGGTTGTCACCCTTTCTTCTTCGAGGTTGTTCCACTCCAGTTCGAAAAAGACGGTTTCCTTACTGCAGCTGTTAGCCAGTTCATGAATTCTCTGGTACAGCGCACCAGCTGCCTCGTTGTCGATCTGGGTTGTAAAATTGAGAAAGGCATAGGTTGAAAGCCGACCGAGGCGGGACTCCAGGTTCTCAAGCCTTCGGACGAGCGTGTGAAGTTGACCAGAGCTGAGAGTGGTAACTTGACCCCGAAATTTGTTTCCTATTGCAGAGGCCTCTTCCTGGCACCACTCCGAGTCCCTGATGAACTCTGAACATTCTGGGGAAGGGTAGAGGTCTGAGATGGACCAGACAACACTGTCTGTTCCCAGTTTTTCATTCAACTGTTCTGTTTCTGACATTGCTCGTTACCAAGTAGTCCTCTGATAAATGGCGCGACTGCTTCGATCCCGTTCTCGTCAACTAAGGTTATGGTCTTTGAGCCTACCACGGCCATATCTGCGTTACCGATTATTTCCAGAATGTCTGATCTGGACTGAATGCCGAAGCCGACGGCAAGCGGCAGGCTTGTCGCTTTGCGGCAGCGGACAAGATAACTGGTGAAATCTGATCCGAACTCTGACTGTTTGCCGGTAACTCCTCGGCGTGCAGTACAGTAGATGAAGCCGCTGCCATGGGTATTCAGGTCATTCATGCGACTCTCGCCAGAGGTTGGTGCAAAAATGAGAATAGGGTCAATTTCACGCTCTCTGGCCTTTTCGCAGAATTCAGCACCTTCTTCCGGAGGCAGATCCGGGATAATAAGTCCGGATATACCACCTTGTTGAGCAGCAGCAAGAAACGTATCTTCACCATACTTAAAGATGATGTTGTAATAGGTCATGTAGAGAAACGGAATATCATAGGAGTTACTCATTTCGCTTCCAAAATCAAGACAATCAGGAACAGTCGTACCGTTTGCAATACTCTCCTGGTTGGCTTTTAATATAACAGGTCCATCGGCCATCGGTTCTGAAAAGGGTATCTGCATTTCGATACAGTCAACACCATTTTCAACCATCTCCTTTATGACTTTTCGGTTATCCTCAAACGATGGATAACCGAGGACAATATGAGTCATTAACAGGATCTCTTTGTCTTTTTTTCTTTCAGCAATGTACTGTTCTAGCCGCATTTTTTCCCTCACGACACCTGGTAGCCAGGATCTTAAAATTATTTGCTGTAAAGTTTGGCACGCTCGATGATGAATTCTTTCCACGACGGGTCATCATAGGCGTGTGCGATTGTAAAGATGTCCTTGTCACCGCGACCAGACATGTTGATAATAACAGCATCGTCTCCAGACAATTCAGGTGCTTCTTTGAAAGCCTGGACGAAGGCATGTGCAGATTCAAGGGCGGGGATAATACCCTCTTTTTTCATGGTTAGATCAAGCGCTGCCATCACCTCGTCATCGGTAGCAGATTCAAACCGCACAGCTCCTTGATCTTTGAGATCAGAGAGGATTGGGGAAACGCCGACATAATCAAGTCCGGCGGATACAGAGTGAGTGTCGAGCATCTGGCCGTCTCTGTCCTGAAGGAACATCGTCTTGTACCCCTGGGCAACACCAGGTGAGGCGTCATTGCCGCAAAGACGGGTGGCATGCTGGCCGCTGTCAAGGCCAAGCCCCCCGGCCTCAACTCCGACAAGCTCTGTGTTTTCCTCTTTAAGAAAGCGCCCGAACATTCCCATCGCGTTGGAGCCACCGCCAACACAGGCATAGATCCTGGCGGGCAAGCGGCCGTGCTGGCTAACAATTTGTGAAGCAGCTTCGATACCGATGATTGACTGGAACCAGGCTACCATTTCCGGAAATGGCGCCGGACCACAAGCAGTCCCAAACACATAGTGGGTGCTGTCCATGTTGGTAACCCAGTCACGGAAGGTCTCGTTAATGGCATCCTTGAGTGTTTTGGAACCGTCCTGAACGGGAATAACGGTTGCTCCCATCTTTTCCATCCAGAAGACATTCGGCCGCTGGCGAAGCACATCTTCCTCACCCATGTAAATGGTACACTCGAAGCCAAACTTGGCGGCCATGGTCGCTGTTGCAAGTCCATGCTGGCCCGCCCCGGTCTCGGCGATTACCCTGGTTTTACCCATCCGTTTAACCAGGAGTCCCTGCCCCATAACATTATTTGCTTTATGGGCACCGGTATGGTTCAGGTCTTCGCGTTTGATATATATCTGACCACCGCCGAAATGTTTTGAGAGGTTTTCTGCATAGGTTAACGGTGTCGGGCGGCAAGAATAGGTTGACAATATATCAATGTATGCCTGCCAGAAGGAGGGGTCCTGCCGTATCTCTTTATAGGCCGCTTCCAGCTCTTGAAAGGTGTCAAACAATACTTCTGGGATGAATTGTCCACCCCATTTGCCAAAATACCCCTTTTTACTCATTATAAACTCCACGGTTAGATTAATTTTAAACAGGCAATGAATTGATATTTTCTATAAGGTAAAGTCGGAGGAGACCATGGTCTTAAGTCAGGGAGTCTGTCTCAAACCCGGCAATCTACATAGTCTCTTGAGGTTTGCCTTTGCAGAACATATTGCCACACTGAACCTACACTAAATTCCCTGTTTTTCACAAGGATGAAAACCGCCTTCTCTCAGATTGATCCAATTCGCCTGGTCCGTGAATTACTATTGGACTCGACACACTTATGCATGTAAACGGCAAACTGCAGCAAAGTCCTCCGGATAGTGTCCGTTGATATAACGGAGCTGACACTCGCTGAAAGCACCGGGTGATTCTGGTAATTTCGGCAGCAGACAATAGAGCAGCGGTTGTTTACGTTCAGCAGAATCAAATCGTTTTGAATACTCGATCGAGCTGACCATCCGGGCGCCGCGACCAGCGAGGACCTGTTGTGCCTTGAGAATTCCAATATCAAGTGAGTGACGGGTTTTGACATCAGTTTCAATGATATTGCCAGGCCACCATCCTTCGTTATCCGGTTTTGTCATCAGCTGCAGCTCCCACTGAGACGTTTGCGCCTTTGGAACAAACAGTATGACGTTTTCATCCTCCCAGACGACAAGACTGTTTTCTCTGTCTGTTCTTCCATCCATACGACGGTTATTCCTGATTGCCTGCATATAGATGTCAAAAAAATGTTTTTTATATTCCATATGATAATCAAAAAGAATTTCGCTGACCATGTCACCGCTGGAGAACGGGGTGTAATTTCCTGCTGGTTGAGAGAACCCGTCGTTGTATTTCTCAACTGAAGTAGGAATCAGAGCATACTGCTGGTGTATCTGCTGATGTGAAGCATGCAGCCGGTAACCGGATGGTGCATAATCAAAGCCAAAGTTCCAGCCCCAGAGTGTTGCTGTCAGATCAACAGTCCTGCTCTTAAGGTGATTTTGAATTTTATACCGAAGGCTCTCAAGACCTTCTTCTGATAATTCCTTGGTTTCGCAGGGTATGTTAAGCGCATCCGCAAGGCGGATGAAGGTGCGCTGATAGTAGAGGTGGCGGAGTCCGGACATGTCCTGCTGATAGAGAGAATCGATATCGTACCGTATTGCATCGTCGGCCATATTGGCGGCATAGTGCCCTCCACCGATATATGAGTTTCTCCTCAGGTATTCGTAGATGTGCGTCCCGTTATCATCATGATAGTCACCGACAATCTCACTTGCTCCCTGGGCACCTGGTCTGATGACCATGGCAATTTTATAATTGTCGGGCAGGGCGGGATTGTTGGCAATGGCTTCAAAAAGAGCATGATCTGAGATATCTGCCATGGGAGCTTTGTGCTCATCTGCACTGTAGATAAGACCGGAGACCTCACCTGCCTCGTTTGTCGTGAACCTGCAGCAGCTGTGGGCAAGCAGAACGAGGTCTTCCGGGTCGGTCGAACAGGTCGCAAGGCTGAGCTGCACAGGGCGGGGAAGCTGAGAAATGAATTCTTTGTCAATTTGTTTAGAAGCAAGTACCTGGGAAAGTGATACCTCTGGTGGTGGAGGCAGTTTAATTCTGTCGTAATCCTCAGCGCTGCGGTCTGCCCAGCTCTTGCCAATGAATGTAGAGCCTCGAAAGAAAAAGGGGTTTGCTATTTCATAAATCCAGTCAGCTTCCGGGACGTTGATATCACCTTCTGGAAAATTGGTATTGTTGTCAACATTGTTTATTGCCTGGTCAACGCCGAGCATCTCTCGTTTTGTCCTTGCTCTCACGTTATGCACTGAATAGGAGGGCTTGTGAATACCGTAACTAAAATGTCCTTCTGGGGATATACAGGTTCTCATCATGATTTTGTTCTCTTACACTATTTTTTATTCCAGATAACCAGGGCCTTCTGGTAGACTTCAGTGCGGGAAACTCCCATATCGACAGAAATTTTTTTACAGATATCCTTCATGGAAAGATCACTGTTCTGATAGTACCAGTGCAGGATTTCATCAATAGTTTCTCCGTCAGCGGTTTCCTGGGTTCCGGGGTGGATAATAACGACAATCTCTCCTCTGATTTTCTTATCTTCAATAGTCTCTGAAAGTTCATAGAGGGATGTTTCCCTGATATCTTCATACTTTTTTGTTATTTCACGGGCCCAGAGAATTTTCCGATCCCCAAGTATCTCGCTGGCATCGGTGAGGAATTTCTTAATGCGATGAGGTGACTTGTAAAAAACAAGGGGATACTCTGATGAGCGGAGCGCGGTGATTAACCGACGCCTCTGCCCGCTTTTTGCAGGTGGAAAGCCGATGAACAGGAATGACCCGGGTATTAAACCGGCGCAGCTGACCGCCGCGCTCAGGGCACAGGGCCCGGGTATTGGAATAATCCTCACACCGTTGATTCGTGCTTCGTTTACCAAAATACTGCCGGGATCTGAGATTGCCGGAGTCCCCGCATCACTTACCAGGGCAATATCGGCTCCAGCAACCATTTTCGCAACAAGTTCACTGGAACGTTGAGACTCTTTTTCCCTGTAGTAACTGATAATATCGGTGGTTATGCCGAAATGGGTGAGAAGTTTGCGGGTGTGCCGGGTATCTTCGGCGGCGATAAGGTCAACCTCGTTGAGTACCCGTATTCCTCGATGGGTCATATCTTCCAGGTTGCCTATAGGGGTCGCAACGATGTAGAGTGATCCGGTCATAAGATTTTGGAACTTCACATAAAAGAGAATAATTATTGCTAACTTGAAACCTCATTATGGACAATCAATAGAAAAAATGCACCAGCTTTTCTTGATTATTGAATTATATTGTTTAGTATATGAACAAATACTCATATAAGGTGAAAAATGACAGAAGAAGTTTGCGAGAGAAGGATTATCCATGAGGATCGCTTGGCTATTGCGCAAAGTCTCCTGCCCAGGCAGGTGGATATTGAGCGAATGAGTGATCTCTTCAAGGCAATGGCAGATCCCGGAAGGGTCCGAATATTAATGGCGCTTGACGTCCAGGAAATGTGTGTCTGTGATCTTGCAGCGCTTCTCGGTGTATCAGAATCAGCAGCGAGTCACCAGATGAGGATTCTACGGAATATGAACCTAGTGCGTAACAGAAGGGAAGGGCAGGTGCTTTACTACCGGCTGGTTGACGACCACGTAATGCAGTTGATCCGGGTGGCACGTGATCATGTTTCTGAACTGGCAGGGTGAAAAAATGAATTTGTTATATGAAGTGGGAGCTGAGATGTGGAGGATACTGCTGGACTCATCTCCTTATATCCTGTTGGGAATTTTTGTAGCCGGGTTTATCAAGATCTATATAAACCAGGATTTTATCTCAAAACATCTCAGCCAGGGTAAATATCTTTCTGTTTTTAAGGCCTCTCTTTTTGGCGTTCCGCTGCCTCTCTGATCGTGTGGTGTGCTGCCGGCGGCGGCATCTTTTAAGAAACAGGGGGCAAATAAGGGAGCTCTGGCATCATTTCTCGTTTCCACGCCGGAATCCGGTATTGACTCCATTGCCATCACCTATGCACTGCTTGATCCCATAATGACCGTTGTGAGACCTGTTGCGGCCTTTGTTACAGGTATATCCGCAGGAGTTTTCGAAAATATATTTACATTTGATCAAAGTAGGAAAATTGAAGAGGAAAGCCCGGCTGGTGATCGTACTTGCTGCTCGCAGCAGTATATTCAGCCAGAACCTGGAAAAGCTCAGCATGCCGGCTTTATTGCCAAGCTGGTTACCGGTCTGAAATATGGCTGTCAGGATGTTTGGGGGGACATTGTTTTCTGGTTTTTTGCAGGATTGTTAATCGCCGGTGTCATTACCGTATTCATACCTGATAATATATCGGAAATGGTATTGGGAGGTGGAATCGTCTCGATGTTGACCATGCTTCTTATCGGTATGCCTCTTTATATCTGTGCTACCGCTTCGACACCGGTTGCGGCCGCCCTGCTGTTAAAAGGGGCAAGCCCGGGCGCTGTCCTTGTCTTTTTGCTTGCAGGGCCCGCTACCAACATGACCTCCTTATCAGTTCTGACGAGCATCCTTGGCAAGCGTGGAACGATCAGGTATCTCGCCGTTATCGCCATTTCTTCAATATTATTCGGCCTGGGCGTTGACTGGTTGTATCACTATTTCTCAATTGAACCAAAGGCAATCATACAGCAAGCGCGAGAGACAATGCCTCTTGGGGTGAAGCTGGTTTCCGCATTCATCCTTTTGCTCCTTTCCTCCTACCATCTGCTCTTATGGCTGAGAAAAAAATTGCACACTAAAGACGGGAATAGTTCGCTTGCCGGATTCCCATCTCTTGACCCTGTCAAACAAAAACACAGCTGTAATCGGCCCGCATATAAAAAAATGGAACATAAAAATTGATGTAATGACGAATCCGCTATACACTCTCCACACGTAGCGGGACAAACAAGAAACATCTGGATCCCCGGATGCCCATTTCAACGAGGATAGTGCAAAGAATCAGGATTATATGATGATAAAAAATATTGGTATTCTAACAGCCGGTGGTGACAGCCCAGGCTTAAATGCAGCAATCAGAGCGATCGGTAAATCAGCCTTTGACACCGGCCGTATGGAAGTCGTGGGCTTTAGAGACGGTTTCAGGGGATTGATGGAGAACCGGGTCATGCGTCTTGACCGCCAGATGTTGTCCTCTATTATGACGCTTGGTGGAACAATTCTCGGGACAAGCCGTGATAAGCCACACAAGATGCCTGTCGGTGGGGAACTGATGGATATGACTGAGGTGATCTGCGATAATTACTACAGGCATAATCTTGATGCTCTGATTTGCCTCGGCGGTGGCGGTACCCAGAAGAATGCGTTTCGACTGGCCCAGCGAGGTCTGAATATCCTCACCCTGCCAAAGACCATTGACAACGATGTCTATGGCACAGATGTGACGTTTGGTTTTGATACTGCCATGGAAATCGCCACCGAAGCCATAGATCGGCTACATTCAACAGCCCATAGTCATCACCGGATTATCGTTGTTGAGGTGATGGGACACAATGCCGGATGGCTTGCCCTGGGTGCAGGTATCGCCAGTGGAGCCGATGTTATCCTCATTCCGGAAATACCCTACGACATGGAGAAAGTTGTTAATGCCATCCGACTGCGAAAACAGCGGGGAACGAATTTCAGTATCGTTGTTGTTGCAGAAGGAGCGTTGTCAATCGCAGAGCTCAGCCAACTGAAAAAGATCAGAATAAATAAGCAGAAGGCAAAAGAAAATGGCGGGAGCAAAGAGAAAAAAAAGACCCAGGATGCATATTTAAAATTTTCCAAGAAGCGCACGGCGCATACACTTCTGCTCTCCCAGCAACTTGAGGAGATGACTGGGCTGGAATCAAGGTTAACAATACTTGGCCACCTCCAGCGAGGCGGTACCCCATCTGCAACAGACCGTGTCTTGGCAACACAGCTGGGCAGCGCCTGTGTTAAATATATCGAAGAGGGTGTCAGCGGGGCGATGATTGCCGTAAAAGGTGATACAACCATGCCGGTCCCTCTTGAAGAGGTGGTCGGCAAACGAAAGGTTGTGCCGCATGACCATTGCTGGATCGACAGTGCGCGGAATGTCGGTACCTGCCTTGGCGAGTGACAGGTTGATTTTCCCGGAGGATAACCAGCAATTTAATGGATCTAAACAGAGGAGATACAATGAAAATTTCACTCATTGATTCACGAAAACGACTTGGGTTGGTGATTGTTTTGATTTCGCTTTTGCTCTTGTTCACCTCATGCGGTACCAGTAAGCTCGTCGCGACCTGGCACGATGAGAACTATAAAGGAAAACACGTGTTACAGGATGTTTTAATCATTGCTGTGACAAATGATGAAACGATCAGGCGTCTTTACGAAGATGCATTTGTCGATAAACTTTCAAAGGAAGGGGTGAAATCAGTCGCCAGCTATACACTTTCTCAACCCGATATCAAACCAACCAGGGAAGGTATTGATGCAGCCGTTTCTGAGGCCGGAGCCAAATCCGTATTGATAACCAGGTATCTCGGAACCGATACCAAAGAACACTATCGACCGCCTCAGCGGACGTTGATTTATAGCGATCCATATTACCGTGGGATTCACGGCTATTATCCCATGGCTTATTCAGAGGTGTATTCTCCAGGATATACCGTAAAAGTAACAACCATATCTCTTGAATCAAATGTGTATGAAACCACGAACGGAAATCTTGTCTGGTCGACACGATCAGAGTCGATCAATCCTTCAATGACCAAAAAATACGTCGATGAACTGGTCAATTTGTTTACTGGTGACCTGAAAAAAGCAGAGCTTCTGTGATGAGATACAGCACCTTGGTTTTCGACTGGTGAAAATACAATCTAATGTACCAAGCTGAGCATTTTCATAAAAGGCTATTGCCTCGATTGAGATAGTTCTTAGATTAAAGCTTGCACCATCTTTCTATGTGCTGCCAAGTCGACGTTACCCGCCAGTTCCAAAAACCGGTTGTCCCGAGCGGGAAATACCAAAATCTACAAAGGAGAGGGTCCATGAAAATTCCAAAGTTCATTATGATATCTTGTTTTGTTGTAAGTTTGTTTGTTGTCAGTGTTGCTCAGGGGGCTGATCAGAAGGTCGAAGCTCAAGCTATCGTCGATAAATCAGTAGCGCTGATCAATAGTTTCGGTGCCGATTCAGACCTTGAATGGTTCAGGAAAAAGGTTAAAGATGCAAAAGCTTTACTGGTGATTCCGCAATCCATCAAGGGAGCCTTTTTCGTGGGAGGATCCGGAGGAAGTGGTGCACTTGTCGTTCAGGATGGCAACACAGGTAAATGGGGATACCCGGCGTTTTATACCCTTGGATCAATATCAGTTGGTCTGCAGGTGGGTGGTGAAGCTTCAGAGGTGGTCCTTATGGTTATGACGGACAGAGGCATGGAGAGTCTGCTGACCAGCTCCTTTAAACTTGGGGCTGATGCGACCTTTGCCGCGGGACCGGTAGGAGGAGGAGCGACCGCTCAGACAGCTGACATATTGTCTTACTCACGATCAAAAGGGGCATTCGTTGGTATGTCGCTTGATGGTGCCGTTATTAAAACCAAAGATAAGTTCAACGCAGCCTATTATGGCAAGACAGTCAGCCCGACAGATATTATTGTCAGACAATCAGCGATAAACCCCGATGCTGATGCACTCAGGGCAGCAGTTGCACAATTAACCACTCAGTAAGTGTAAAAATCGCTCATTTTTTACATGGTAAGAGGCCAGACAGCGTTATATTGCTGTCTGGCCTTTTTGCTCATCAGTTACGTGGTCGCTCCTTACGCTTACCTGGCAAGACTCAGAACTTCTGCAAATTCAATTTTAGACAAAATATTTGTCAACCAGAATCAACTCAGCCCGTGCCTGCTTCCTGTATTTACTGCATTTAACCTTGCAGTAGCTGTTGTCTACTGACAACTTGAGAACCTCTTTAAAATAGGGGCCCTGGAGAATATCCTCAAGAGGTTTTGTCTTGAAATTAATCTCATCGTTGTACTTTTCAATGAGATCGATAATGAACTGGAATGAGGGTTCGTGCTCGGTTATGTAGTTGCAGTGAGCAAGGCAACATGGGTGGACGCTTCCGTCTGCCGCAAAATAGATTGAGTGATTCTGGAGCGGTTTGCACAGAGCCCGTTCCTTCGGTCCGCTTGCCTTCTTCTGGTATTGAGTAAAAATCTCATCTTTCAGCGAGAAAATAGTATTGTTTGGTCTTTGACAATCACGATTGTATTCCCGGGAAGAGATAACAAAAAAGCGAGAACAGCCAATTTCTTTTGCCATATTTTCAGCAGCCTGAATCTGGCTTTCGTTGTGTTCGAAAAGGATAAATTGCCAGTAGGCAACGCCTCCGGCTTCGGTGAAAGCTCTGATATTTTCAATAATCTTGTGAAAATTCGTTCCTTTCCGGTGTTTGGGGTGGCTGTCGGCAAGGCCATCTAGCGAGAAGTACATATTGCCATCTGAGTAATACTGGCCCAGTTTTCTCCACCAGTTACTGTCCTGTACCGAACCATTAGTGCTTCCCATTAACATAAGTGTTGGGCACTTGCTTTTCAGGTAGGCTGCTATTTCCGGGAGTTCGGGATTTGTACACGGATCGCCAAAATTGCCGCTGAATGACAGCCACTCAAGCGAGTCGAACAGTTCAACGGGTAATTTTTTAAAATCTTTAAGTCTCAGCAGGTGACTGGAATAGGGACGCACCTTTTGGTTCCTGCTGCAAAAGGGACAGTGGGCATTGCATCGAGCAGATGCTTCCACGTTGATACCGGCAATATCTTTGAGCTGGAGCATGGAAATGATAGTCCTCGGTGATATAAATGGCAGATGATACGTATCAATTGGTAAACATTAAGAGCGCTCATCCGCTTCGGTTCGTTCCAATGATTACCTCGTTCGGTTCTTATGGCTACGGACCTCTGGTAATTACCATAATTTTCAGCAGCCAACCTACACTATTCTCACTGTTTATACATAGCACCATATTCTCTTGAAAAATATCATTTATAATTTTTCCAGATGAAAAAAATTCTTTGACAGGAAGGCTTTGTGGGTATATGTTCTAAACTAATGTCTTAAATAGATGTGTTGCTGATTTCTTGCTTTCATTCATCATCTCGCTGTTCAATTGCCAAAGGAGGCACTATGAAAAAAGGAGAAAAGCTTGTTATTGTCGGCTGCAGTGGGTCGGGTGGTCCTGCAGCAATGATGTCAAAGAAACTTCTTCCCGATGTAGATGTTACGGTTATTCGAAAAGAAGAGTTTTTCATTGTCAGGTGAGCTTTACCGCATGTTGTGGCCGGTCAGGTCACTGGGAAATCTATTGTCGTTCCTGACAAAATGCTCCAGGGAATTGGGGTGAATGTGGTTCAGGATGAAGTATCCAGAATCGATTCCGAGAAGAAAGTGGTGTTTTCTTCACAGGGCAATGAATTCGAGTATGACAAACTATATCTGGCGACAGGAGCGCGCTCTTTTATCCCGCCAATCGAAGGAAACGAATTGGAGGGGGTTTTGACCCTGAGGGGTCTGCCCGATGCTGATAAAATAAAAGGCTTCCTTGGAAAAGAAGGTACCAGGAATATTGTATTCATTGGAGCTGGTTTCATCAGTATGGAAATTGGTTCTTTACTCAAGGAGATGAATAGAGATAACGGAAGGATTTCAATAATCGAACTGATGGACCGCCCATTGCCACTGATGCTCGATAGGGATATGGGCGATGAGGTCAAACATTACCTGGAGGAAAAAGGATTACAGATCCTGACAGGTGAGAAGGTTGTAAAGATAATTGGTAAAGATGGCCGAGTTGCAGGGTTGGAGCTTGCCTCAGGGAAAAAACTTGATGCGGATGTGGTGTTCGTGAATGTGGGTGTCAAACCAAATGTCGAGCTGGCCCAGGATATTGGTCTCGAGATTGGGAAATTCGGTATAAAAGTCAACGAATTCCAGGAAACCTCCGATCCCGACATCCTGGCCGGTGGAGATTGCGTGGAAAAATTCAATTTTATTACCAGGCGACCTACGCCTGGTCAACTCAGGGGCCCAGCAGTTGTCCAGGGTCGACTTGCAGCAAAGAGACTGGCAGGGTATGACATTAAATTTCCCGGAGTTCTTGATGCCGGCGGTTGTAAAATGTTTGATATGACCATAACAGCTACCGGTTTTTCAGAAGAACGGGCAGCACAGGAGGGCTTTGAAACAGTTTGTGCCATTGTCGATTCCAGGAGTAAACACGGGATGATTCCAGGTATGAAGCCCTGGAAGATAAAACTGGTGTTTGATAAGAACACAGAAAAACTGATTGGTGGACAGATTGTCAGTCATTCTGTTGCTCCTGCCCGGGAAATAGATGCCGTAACGGCATTTATCCTTGGTGGTAAAACTATTTCTGAGCTGACCACGTTTACCTCGGCGTGCAACCCTGATATTTCATCTGAGCCGAGCGCTGAACCAATTACGATCGCGGCAGAACAGGCCCTGCAGAAGCTGAACGCCTGATACATTTCATTACCCCCTACCGGATGAATGAATATCCGGTGGGGGGCTTCTTTTTCCCTAACCGTAAAAAACAGCAATATCCATATTTTTTCTTACACAGCTGGTCAAGGCGACAATGGTGCTCAGCTCTCTAATGAGGGTTCACTGTTGATTTAAACCAGCTCAATTGCCAGCAAACCTCACCGAACATTAATTTCTAAAATTGATCTAAGTCAAGGAATCTACGGTAATCAATGTTATAACAATATAACAGAATACCACATTGCAGTACTCATCTCATAACAATAAAAAGGAGTGAGTATGCCGATCTTCAGTTACCTGGCTATACCAAGAAATGGTGCAAAAGAAACACTTTGTGCCGATCTCGCCAAGACATCTTATTGCGAAATTATACCTGCCGATAACCAGGACGTTATTGTACTGGTAACCGACACTCCTGACCAAAATACCGAAAAAAATCTTCAACAGACCCTGAAGGATTTGCACTCCCTGCAGTCTCTCAGCCTGGCTTTTGGCTACGACGATAACGAAAACAAAGGGAATTAACGAGGTGACCATGAAACTGAACAGACGAAGGTTTATGAAATATGCTGCTGCAAGCAGCGCGGTAGCAACTGCCGGATCGCTCTTCCCGGGAATCAGTTTTGGTGATTGGCAGAAAATCAATAACAACTCTGGCGTCGTTTCGTGGCAAAAAGCTCCCTGTCGTTTCTGCGGTACCGGCTGCGGCGTCCTCGTCGGTGTCTCAGGTGACAGGGCTATAGCGGTGAAGGGAGATCCTAACTGCAGTGTTAACAAAGGACTATGCTGCATGAAAGGATACCACTCTGTTCAGGCACTCTATGGCAAGGATCGGCTGACCAAGGCATTGGTAAGGAAAAACGGCTCGATGGTTGAGGTTCCCATAGCCGAGGCACTTGATCTCGTTGCCGAGAAATTACAAGAGACCAGAGACAAACACGGTAAGGATTCCGTTGCCATGTACGGCTCCGGTCAATGGACGATTCCTGATGGATACGTGGCCTCTAAACTGTTCAAAGGCTGCCTGGGAACAAACAATGTCGAGGCAAATGCCAGGCTCTGCATGGCCAGTGCGGTAACGGGTTTTATGACTTCGTTCGGACTGGATGAGCCCATGGGGTGTTATGAGGATATTGACCATGCAAACGTCTTCGTAACCTGGGGCAATAACATGGCGGAGATGCACCCCGTTCTGTTTTCCAGGATGCTTGCCAATCGAAAACGACGGGCTAATGTGAATATTGTTGATTTTGCGACCCGTTTGACCAGGACCAGTCAGGCAGCAGATAAATCGATCATCTTCAAGCCCCAGACCGACCTCGCAGTTGCTAATGCCATCTGTTACGAGATCATCAAGAATGACTGGGTGAACTGGGAATTTGTCAACAACCACGTATCGTTTCATAAAGGCAAGACAAATATAGGTTATGGCACCGAGGATCATTTCACGTTTAAAGACAAGGCTGAGTCTATAAGCCTGGAGGAGTTCAAACTATTTCTGGAGGATTATACGCCTGAAAAAGTAGAAAAAATCTCTGGAGTTTCGGCCAGGGACATCAAATATCTGGCTTCGCTCTATGGCGACCCGACGCTGAAAATCACTTCCTTCTGGTGTATGGGAATGAATCAGCATACCCGTGGTACCTGGATAAATAACCTTGTCTATAATATACACCTGCTGGTTGGTAAAATTTCAACCCCGGGAAACAGCCCATTCTCACTGACCGGTCAACCAAGCGCCTGCGGCACCGTCCGTGAAGTTGGCACATTGACCCACAAACTCCCGCACGGGGTGGTGATGAACGAGAAGCATCGCCAGATGGCTGCGGAAATCTGGGATGTGCCGGTCAGTAACATCGATCCCAAACCTTCATACCATACGGTTGAGATGTTTCGTGCTCTGGATCGTGGCGATATAAAGTTTATGTGGATACAGGTGACAAACCCTATGGTCACCATGCCCAATCTCATACGCTATCGGGAAGGTACATTGAAGGATGATCGTTTTGTCGTTGTTTCTGATGTATACCCGACTCCGACCACCGATGTGGCAGACGTCATACTGCCTGCCGCAATGTGGATTGAGCAGGAGGGAATGTTCGGAAATTCAGAACGACGCACTCAGCATTTTGGTCAGATACTCGACCCGCCCGGAGAGGCAATGTCCGATACCTGGCAGATAATTGAGGTGGCAAGAAGGTTAGGCTTTGAGAAACAGTTTTCCTGGGATCAAACCGATTATATAGAAAAAATATGGGAGGAGTATCGCAGGTTTCACGCGGGGCCGAAGCACGAAATGGCATCCTACAAGGTCCTGAATGAACGATCCGGTGTTCAATGGCCATTTGTCAATGGCAAGGAGACTCGCTGGCGTTTCAACCCCAACTATGATCCTGCCTGCACAAACGGCAAGGATTTCGATTTTTACGGCAAGAAAGACAACCGTGCCTGGATATGGGCCAGGCCGTATGAACCTGCCGCTGAATCACCTGACAGTGAATATAACTTCTGGCTCAACACCGGCAGAGTTATAGAGCATTGGCACACAGGTTCAATGACCAGGAGGGTTCCGGTCCTCCATAATGCCGTACCGTCAGCATATGTGGAATTACACCCGGAAGATGCAGCTGAGCTGGGTGTTGTCAATGGCGAAAAGGTTAAAATCATTTCACGTCGCGGCGAGATCACTATGCCAGCCCAGATCAATGGCAGGGGGGTACCAACCCGCGGTATGGTATTCGTGCCGTTTTTTGATGAGAGTTACTTGATCAATGAAGTTACGCTTGATGCCTTTTGTCCGATATCCAAGCAACCCGACTATAAAAAGTGTGCTGTCAGACTGGAGAAAGCATGATGGAACATTCAGAAAAAGCAGTTAGAAAAAGGATGTTTGCAGCTGTTTGCTGCATCCTCGGATTTCTGTGGTTTTTTGGGACAGCTTTGTCCGCGGAGTCTGCCGAAGTCGGAGATTTTGACCATCAAGGCGAAAAACTATTCCGGAGTTATGACATAACGCCAGAGCTATACATGGCAGCTGATTCCGGAGATCGGAACCTGGCAAATTTTTATGCTCTCAGGCAATATCCCGGGTCTCCACCACCCATTCCTCACCCGGTCGATCTAACCTTTAGTGGCAACGAAACTGACTGTCTGTCGTGCCATGCAAAAGGGGGATATGCCCAGGAATTCGGTAAATTCATTCCCGTTACTCCTCACCCGGAAAACACGCTCTGCTACCAGTGCCATGCACAAACGCTCACCCAGGAGCTGTTTGTTGAAACGGATTGGAAATCAATCCCTCCGCCGCGGCTTGGGCGATCTTTTCTGGCCAGTTCTCCACCTCCAATCCCTCATCAATTGCAATTGCGGGAGAATTGTATCTCCTGTCATACCGGGCCTGGAGCTGTTGTTGAGATTCGTGTTGAACATTCGGCAAGGGGAAACTGCCGCCAGTGTCACGTGGTGTCAGTTCAAACGGAACCGGTAAAGGAATTTGTCAGAAACCGATAATATGCGAATGAGCAGGCTTCTATGAAGATACAATTTACTCACTATGTGCGACCGCTGCTCTTCCTGCCGGTGTTGACCCTCATTCTTGGGATGTCAGGGACCTCCGAGGCGAGTGAATCACTTTTTATTGATTTGGTGAAAAGTAGTGATGAAAGCTTTGACAATCGATCTGTCACCCATGTCCAGCCGGTAATTGAAAAAACCGTCTTGGCAAAAGAACAGTATCAGGGCGGATCGTTTCGAGTGCTGGCTCGAAAAGATGAGATTGAGCGCTTTAAATGTACCAGCTGTCACACCGACAAGAACGTTCTGGTCAAAAACGGCCAGGAACTGACCCATGGCAACGTCGTTATTGATCATGGACAGGAGGGTAGTGAACTCGGCTGCATAGATTGCCATCATCCTGAAGATCGAGATTTTCTTGAGGACAAGAAGGGCAGAAAGATTGATTATGACCACAGTTACCAGTTGTGCGGTCAGTGCCATTTCCGACAGAAACGTGACTGGCTCGGGGGAGCTCATGGAAAACGTGTGCAATACTGGACCGGTGATCGAGTTGTCTATAATTGTGCAACTTGCCATGATCCTCATTCTCCTCGATTTAAAGAAAGATTTCCGGCAACTTACTCCGTTCCGTTGAAATGACAGGGAAATCCAATGAGTCCTAAAATGACAGATACCACGACAGCGATTACAGAAAATGTTCTGGGAAAAACAAGCACCAGGCGTTCTTTTATGAAAGGTTTATCGCTTGCTGCAGCGGCGGGCAGTGCTGCGCTTGCAACCGGATGCATACCTTCAGCCAATGCAGCATCGTCTGAGCAGATGAAGTTGCGCTGGAAAGAGTTTTTCAAGAAGAATTACCGGCTGATGAGCCAGCAGGAAAAGGATGATACCGTCGCTCGTCTTGAGCGTTTGGCAAAACTCCAGGACAACATGTACGTCCAGATTAACAATGAACCGCCAATAGAAAAAGTGCTCTACGGCTATGCTTTCAATATAACACGTTGCGAAGGGTTTATGGAGTGTGTGACTGGTTGTATCAAAGAAAATAACCTCGATCGTAAAACAAACACCCAATACATCCGAATTTTCGAGATGGAACCGGGAAAACTTGACCCGAGTACCGGGGATGGCACTTACTTTCATAAAGTTCCCGTTGAAAATAAATTTTACATGGGTACCCAGTGCTTTCATTGTGAGAATGCACCCTGTACCAAGGCGTGTCCGACAAAGGCGACCTGGAAGGAACCTGATGGAATCGTGGTGGTGGACTATGACTGGTGTATCGGCTGCCGTTACTGCCAGGCGGCGTGTCCATACTATGGTCGTAGATTCAACTGGGGAAAGCCAGAGATACCCAGGGACGAGATAACGGTCAAACAACACTACCTCGGTAACAGGATAAGACCGAAAGGTAAAATGGAGAAATGCACCTTTTGTATCCAGAGAACGCGCAAAGGCAGACTACCTGCTTGTGTAGAGGCGTGCCCCACCGGGGCGCGGGTTTTTGGAAACCTGCTTGACCCCGATAGTGAGATCCGCTATGTGCTGAAGCACAAAAAGGTTTTCAGGATGAAAGATGACCTCGGTACAGAGCCTAAATTCTGGTATTTCATTGACTGAGAGCGAGAGGAACAAAATGAGCACATATGCAAAAAGAAATCTCCTAACATTCCTCACCGATGCCATTCGCTGGAATTTGAAAGGCAGTATCGGTTTCCAGATTTTCAGGGTCGTACTTCTCCTGTTCATGGGCCTGGGAATATATGCTTATTCCTACCAGGCGCGCTACGGTCTTTCTGTTACCGGTATGAACGATATCGTCAGCTGGGGTTTTTATATTTCCAATTTCACTTTTCTGGTCGGCGTAGCCGCAGCAGCGGTCATGCTGATATTACCGGCATATATTTTTCATGATCCAGATTTTCATCGAGTGGTAATCATCGGAGAAGGTGTAGCCGTTGGCGCATTAATCATGTGCCTCACCTTTATCATGGTCGACCTGGGTGGTCCCCTTCAGGCCTGGCACCTGATTCCCGGTATTGGCATATTCAACTTTCCGTCATCGATACTGGCATGGGATGTTCTCGTGCTGAACGGCTACCTGTTGCTCAATGCCCTGGTTCCGGCCTATATTCTCTACAGTCACTACAAGGGGAGAGAGGCGGATGAAAGAAAATATCGGCCGTTCGTTTTCCTTTCCATATTCTGGGCATTTTCAATCCATATGGTAACCGCCTTTCTATATCAAGGACTTCCGGCTCGACCATTCTGGAACAATCCCCTGATGGGACCACGCTTTCTGGCATCAGCTTTTGCGGCGGGTCCGGCGCTCATTGCCCTTATACTTGCCGTTATTCACAGCGTGACTACTTACAAAATTGATCGTTCTGTGTTCAACAAATTACGACTTATTATTGTTATTTCGGCAATCATCAATCTGATTATGCTATTTTCAGAAATATTCAAGGAATTCTATTTTCCTACCCATCACTCGAGTTCTGCCGTTTATCTTTTTTTTGGTATGGATGGTCATAATTCACTGGTGCCATGGATCTGGACATCAGTCTGTGTAAATTTTCTGGCAACCCTCGTATTGGCTTTCAACCCGGGAAAAAATAATCCCAAGGTACTGTTGCCGGCCTGCCTTTTTCTGTTCGTGGCGATATGGATGGAAAAGGGGATTGGCCTGATTGTCCCAGGGCTTATACCATCCCCGCTTGGGGAAGTTGTCGATTACCTGCCAACCTGGGTTGAATTGTTTGTAACGCTAGGAATTTTTTCTCTCGGTATAACCGTTGTTACCTGGTTGATCAGGACAGCACTGATCATCGAGGAGGATCACGAAAAATCATTAGCACAGTGATGGCAGGAAGGTAATTTAAAAACCTATCACCGGACATATAGTCCAACAAAAGTATTGATATAAAAAAACAATAAAGACCTCCTCTCCCACACTATTGCCCTGCAGTACCATCGGCGCTAAGAGCCCCACGGCGTTGCGAGGTCAGACGGCGTTCTAAACAAAAAGCGGTGGTGGAGCGATACAAGTGTATGCCCTCATCAGACCAGCGACGCGGTCATATCGGCTCAAAAAAAGTCGTGATAATCGTGTCGCAATGAAACGGGTGGAGCCGACTTGTTGGGAAAGCACAACAAAAAACCCCCGCCAGACAAATGCCTGACGGGGGTTTTATATAAAGAAAATCGGCGGCGACCTACTCTTCCACACTATTGCCCATGCAGTACCATCGGCGCAGGAGAGCGTTCACGGCTGTTTTTCGAGTTGAGATGGCGCCTGAACCAAGAAGCGGTGAGTGGGGCAATACAAGTGTATGCCACGCTCATCAGCGACGCAGGGGCGGGTGTCATATCGGCTCAAAAAAGAGTCGTGATAACGTCCGTGTTCGCAATGAAACGGGTGGAGCCGACCTTCCAGGGAAAGCACAACAAAAAACCCCCGCCAGAAAATGCCTGACGGGGGTTTTGTATATAAAGAAAAATCGGCGGCGACCTACTCTCCCACACAGTTGCCCATGCAGTACCATCGGCGCTGGAGAGCTTAACTTCCGTGTTCGGAATGAGAACGGGTGGACCCTCTCCGCTATGGCCACCGATAAAGTCTAATCGGTAACACGATACTTCTATATAAAAAAAAGATAATCGAACAGTAGAGTAAAAAACAGCAGCAGCTTAATCAAAAAATATGGATAAGCCGCACGGCACATTAGTATCGGTAAGCTCCACATGTTACCATGCTTCCACACCCGACCTATCAACGTGGTGGTCTACCACGTGCCTTCAGATGGCCACTACAGCCATGGGATATCTTATCTTGGAGTGGGCTTCCCGCTTAGATGCTTTCAGCGGTTATCCCTGCCGAACATAGCTACCCAGCAATGCCCCTGGCGGAACAACTGGTACACCATAGGTTCGTCCATCCCGGTCCTCTCGTACTAGGGAAAGATCTCCTCAAATATCCTGCGCCCGCAACAGATAAGGACCAAACTGTCTCACGACGTTTTAAACCCAGCTCGCGTACCACTTTAATTGGCGAACAGCCAAACCCTTGGGACCTGCTTCAGCCCCAGGATGTGATGAGCCGACATCGAGGTGCCAAACCTCCCCGTCGATATGGACTCTTGGGGGAGATAAGCCTGTTATCCCCGGAGTACCTTTTATCCGTTGAGCGACGACCCTTCCATGCGGAATCGCCGGATCACTAAGACCTACTTTCGTACCTGCTCGAAATGTCTCTCTCGCAGTCAAGCTCCCTTATGCCTTTACACTCTACGGCTGGTTTCCAATCAGCCTGAGGGAACCATCGCGCGCCTCCGTTACACTTTAGGAGGCGACCGCCCCAGTCAAACTACCCACCAGACAATGTCCTGGATCCGGATTACGGACCGCAGTTAGATTCCTAAGATAACAAGGGTGGTATTTCAAGGGTGACTCCATGAACACTGGCGTGCCCACTTCAAAGTCTCCCACCTATCCTACACATGTTACCTCAAAAACCAATGCCAAGCTGTAGTAAAGGTTCACGGGGTCTTTCTGTCTTGTTGCGGGTAACCGGCATCTTCACCGGTACTACAGTTTCGCTGAGTCTCTGGTTGAGACAGTGGGGAAATCGTTACGCCATTCGTGCAGGTCGGAACTTACCCGACAAGGAATTTCGCTACCTTAGGACCGTTATAGTTACGGCCGCCGTTTACCGGGGCTTCGGTTCGCTGCTTCGCTTACGCTGACAGGTCCCCTTAACCTTCCGGCACCGGGCAGGCGTCAGACCCTATACTTCGTCTTTCGACTTCGCAGAGTCCTGTGTTTTTAGTAAACAGTCGCTCCCCCCATTTCACTGCAACCTACGTAGGCTCAAACAAGTATTCATTATCACCATATAGGCACACCTTCTCCCGAAGTTACGGTGCTATTTTGCCGAGTTCCTTAACCAGAGTTCTCTCAAGCGCCTTGGTATTCTCTACCAGCCTACCTGTGTCGGTTTACGGTACGGTCACCATCATAACTAGATACGAGGATTTTCCTGGAAGCAGGGAATCAGCCACTTTGTTGTCTAAAAGACATCGTCATCACGTCTCATCGTTTAAATAAGGACCCGGATTTACCTAAGTCCTCCGACTACACGCTTAAACCAGCTATTCCAACAGCTGGATGGCCTATCCTTCTCCGTCCCCCCTTATCATCAAACATTATGATAGTGGTACAGGAATATTAACCTGTTTCCCATCGACTACGCCTCTCGGCCTCGCCTTAGGAGCCGACTAACCCTGAGCAGATTAACTTGACTACAGGAAACCTTAGGCTTTCGGCGACAAGGTTTCTCACCTTGTTTATCGCTACTCGTGTCAACATAAGCTCTTGTGGAACCTCCAGCACTCCTTTCGGTGTACCTTCTCAGGCGACCACAATGTTCTCCTACCGTGACCAGATGACAGGGGACAGGGTACAGGTGACAGAAAACTTAATGCCAACTTTTTATTAAGCCCTGTAACATCCTGGCTATTTCTTTGTACTCTGTACTCCACTTCTCCAGGTACGTTCTTCGACATACCCAAGATCAAGACAATATCGAATCCATACTCTCATCTCATCTGACGATCCTATCGCAATCTTCAAATAGCGTATCCATTCTGCTTTCGAGTATGATCGTTTGCCAAACCCTTCAGCAATGTTTGCGCATATTGATTTGCTCGCATTCCTGATTTGTTGGCCAAGCCATACTGTTCACGTTGGAAACTGAAGACTTGCTTTGTGTATTTCCAAAGAAATCTTATAGGCTCTTTGAAACACCTCCAAATCTTCAAATGATGAGTTTTTCTGTCCTCTCCTGTACCTGTCTCCTGTACCCTGGCTCCTGACACCCGTAGCTTCGGTACTATGCTTAGCCCCGTTACATTTTCAGCGCGGATTCATTAGACCAGTGAGCTATTACGCTTTCTTTAAAGGGTTGCTGCTTCTAAGCCAACCTCCTGGTTGTATCTACAATTCCACCTCTTTTCCCACTTAGCATAGTTTAGGGACCTTAGCTGACGGTCTGGGTTGTTTCCCTCTCGACCATGGAACTTATCTCCCACAGACTGACTCCCATACTAGAACTTAACGGCATTCGGAGTTTGAAAAGGGTTGGTAATCCGGTGGGACCCCTAGCCTTGTCAGTGCTCTACCTCCGTCAGTCATCATATGAGGCTATACCTAAATATATTTCGGAGAAAACCAGCTATCACCGAGTTTGATTAGCCTTTCACTCCTATCCACAGCTCATCCGAACAGTTTTCAACCTATATCGGTTCGGGCCTCCATCTCGTGTTACCGAGACTTCACCCTGGCCATGGATAGATCACCCGGTTTCGGGTCTACCCCATACAACTAGACGCCCTCTTAAGACTCGCTTTCGCTGCGGCTCCACCTCGCGGCTTAACCTCGCTGCACAGGATAAGTCGTTGACTCATTATGCAAAAGGCACGCCGTCACACTGTGCATGCACATAGTGCTCCGACTGCTTGTAAGCTAACGGTTTCAGTTTCTATTTCACTCCCCTTCCGGGGTTCTTTTCACCTTTCCCTCACGGTACTCGTTCACTATCGGTCATCGGTTAGTATTTAGCCTTGGAAGATGGTCCTCCCAGATTCCCACAAGGTTTCACGTGTCTCGTGGTACTCAGGAACTCCCTAGGGTGTATCATCATTTCGTGTACCGGACTATCACCGTCTGTGGTCAGCCTTTCCATACTGTTCCACTATGAAGATACAATCCCACGTTGGGGTCCTACAACCCCGGTACATAAATGTACCGGTTTGGGCTCATCCGCGTTCGCTCGCCGCTACTTACGGAATCTCTAAATTGATTTCTTTTCCTGCAGGTACTTAGATGTTTCAGTTCCCCGCGTTCGCTTCATACAACTATGTATTCATCGTATGATGACAGAATATGAATCCTGCCGGGTTCCCCCATTCGGAAATCTCCGGATCAAAGCCTGTTAACAGCTCCCCGAAGCTTATCGCAGCTTGCCACGTCCTTCATCGCCTACCGATGCCAAGGCATCCGCCGTTAGCCCTTAGTAGCTTATCCATAAACTTGATTAAAACTATACTGCTATTAAGAATGTCCTTTCGGACATATTCTCAGCTACTGTAACCTCTGGGTACCCTGATGCTTCATGACGCGATGGCCAGGATATAAAAGACCGGTGCGCCGCATCATCCCAGAGGAATTGGGTTTTACTCTACTATTCAATTATCAAAGATCAATTTCCTTGTTAAAGGCTAGAAAACCTATAAGCATATACGCTTATAGGCTTTACAACGCTTAACAAGTCTATAAAACCACCAAAAAATGGTGGAGGTGAACGGGATCGAACCGATGACCTCCTGCGTGCAAGGCAGGCGCTCTCCCAGCTGAGCTACACCCCCATCTATTTCAGAAGCCAGATATCAGAGGCCAGAGTGACAGATTAATCTGGCTGCCTGCCGGCAGCTTGTTTCTTTTCTGTCTTCTGTCTTCTGAGTTCTGTCGTCTGATACTGGTGGGCCTAGGTGGACTTGAACCACCGACCTCACGCTTATCAGGCGTGCGCTCTAACCAGCTGAGCTATAGGCCCCTTTAAAACCGTGCTTTTGGCTTTATGCTGCGTCGCTGCTCGATACACGCTGTCCTCGGCGTACTGACGTACGCCTGCGGGGCATCTCTCGCGCTCCTTGCCTAAAACCAAAATCCCGGGTTTTAAATACTAAAGCCAATAGTTACTGGTTTTTGTTCTTTCCACTTTCTGTAAAGATCAAAAAAAACGATCCTTCAAAACTGAATAACAACGCTCTTCAACAGTGCAGGATCTAAGCTAAGACTGTAAAGCGCGAAGCGCCTCAATGCCTGTCTCCTGTCTTCTGACACCTGTCTCCTGATACAGTAAACGGGGTTAATCCCCAATTGCAGTTCAAAGACTGCATCTTCCTTAAAAAGGAGGTGATCCAGCCCCAGGTTCCCCTAGGGCTACCTTGTTACGACTTCACCCCAGTTACCAATCATACCTTGGTAGCCTGCGTCTACGAATAGTTCGCTCAACTACTTCTGGTACAACCAACTCCCGTGGTGTGACGGGCGGTGTGTACAAGGCCCGGGAACGTATTCACCGTGGCATGCTGATCCACGATTACTAGCGATTCCAACTTCATGGAGTCGAGTTGCAGACTCCAATCCGGACTGAGACCGGCTTTACGGGATTCGCTCCAGGTCGCCCTGTGGCTGCCCTTTGTACCGGCCATTGTAGTACGTGTGTAGCCCTGATCATAAAGGCCATGAGGACTTGACGTCATCCCCACCTTCCTCCGGTTTGACACCGGCAGTCTCTCTAGAGTGCCCAACTTAATGCTGGCAACTAAAGACAAGGGTTGCGCTCGTTGCGGGACTTAACCCAACATCTCACGACACGAGCTGACGACAGCCATGCAGCACCTGTCACCAAGCTCCTCAAAGAGGCACGCTCTACTTTCATAGAGCTTCTCGGGATGTCAAGACCAGGTAAGGTTCTGCGCGTTGCGTCGAATTAAACCACATACTCCACCGCTTGTGCGGGCCCCCGTCAATTCCTTTGAGTTTTAATCTTGCGACCGTACTCCCCAGGCGGTGAACTTAATGCGTTAGCTCCGGCAATGAGACGATTAACCATCCCAACACCTAGTTCACATCGTTTACGGCGTGGACTACCAGGGTATCTAATCCTGTTTGCTCCCCACGCTTTCGCACCTCAGCGTCAGTATCTGGCCAGGTGGTCGCCTTCGCCACCGGTATTCCTCCCGATATCTACGAATTTCACCTCTACACCGGGAATTCCACCACCCCCTCCAGTACTCAAGTCCGCCAGTTTCAAATGCACTTCCATGGTTGAGCCATGGACTTTCACATCTGACTTAACAGACCGCCTACGCGCGCTTTACGCCCAGTAATTCCGAACAACGCTTGCACCCTCCGTATTACCGCGGCTGCTGGCACGGAGTTAGCCGGTGCTTCCTTTGATGGTACCGTCAAAGCATATACGTATTAAGCATATACCACTTCTTCCCATCTGACAGGATTTTACAACCCGAAGGCCTTCATCATCCACGCGGCGTCGCTGCGTCAGGGTTGCCCCCATTGCGCAATATTCCTCACTGCTGCCTCCCGTAGGAGTCTGGTCCGTGTTTCAGTTCCAGTGTGGCGGATCATCCTCTCAGACCCGCTAACCATCGTTGCCTTGGTAGGCCGTTACCCTACCAACTAGCTAATGGTACGCAAGCTCCTCCCCGCACAGTAGCTTGAATCAGAGGCCACCTTTCTCTAAAAAAAAGATATTAAATTAGACGTATCAGGTATTAGCACACCTTTCGGTGGGTTATCCCAGATGCGAGGGTAGATTACTTACGCGTTACTCACCCGTGCGCCACTCTACTAATCTTCCGAAGAAGACGTTCGCGTTCGACTTGCATGTGTTAAGCACGCCGCCAGCGTTCGTTCTGAGCCAGGATCAAACTCTCCAGTTTGATATCCTAGACCAATCTAAAAGATTGGTTACTTATATAGTGCTTAATTATATAAGAGCTCTCTCTTGAATTACTCAAAAAATTGCCCTTTGTGTCCGAAGACACGTGGGCCCGTTTGCTGTTGTTGTTATTCAGTTTTCAAGGATCGTTTAACACCGTCTGTAAAAAACAAACGGTGCGCGCAATAAGTTGCGCGGCAAGAACGTTAATCTAATTTATCAGCGCCCTTGTGTCAATATGTAATTTGTTAGACTATACTATCTTTTTGCCCCCCAGCACACTCAGTCTACCCGTTGCCCAAGGACCGCGGCAAACTACTTGATTGACTTTGGGTTGTCAATAGCTTTTGGAATGAAAATGAAAAAAAGATTAGACCCCTTAGCATTGGGTTGCTATCTTCTTTATTACGTGGCAAAAGTGGGACTGGACAACCAATTATGATCTGCCGGTAACCCCACATCGTATATACATCTCAAGCCCAGTGAAAAAACATGGAAAAGAAAAACGAGTTGCTCCGCTCTCTTCCTAAAGTAGATGAGTGTCTTTTGATACTATTGCCCCATATAACCGAGAACAATATTCCGACCACAATTGCAAAAAAAGCGGTTCAGTCGACAATTGACCATGTTCGGCAGGATATTATCGGGAACCGGACAGATGGTATTCCAGGAAATCTTGAAGAGTGGACGAAGCTGTTCATCAATTCGATTGAAACGCTCCATTCTTATAACTATTGTCGTGTCATAAATGGCACCGGTATAGTTATACACACGAATCTTGGACGATCCCTTTTGTCGCAATCAGCAATAGGCCAGTTGATATCTGCATCTGGAAACTATACGAACCTGGAATTTGACCTGGAAACAGGAAAGCGGGGGAGCCGATATTCTCTTGTTGAAGATGTTATCTGCGATTTAACTGGTGCTGAGGCAGCACTGGTTGTCAACAACAATGCCGCTGCTGTTTTTATCGCCCTGGAAACGCTTGCACGTGGAAAAGAAGTTATCGTTTCTCGGGGACAACTTGTGGAAATTGGAGGATCATTTCGTATTCCGGATATCATGGCCAAGAGCGGCGCCTGCCTTGTTGAAGTCGGAGCGACAAACCGTACGCACCTGTATGATTATGAACGTGCCATAACCGAATATACAGCTCTTTTACTGCGTGTTCATACCTCAAACTTTCGAGTAATTGGCTTCACCTCCGAAGTGTCGGCAGAAGAGATGGTTGGACTGGGACATAGACAGAACATCCCGGTAATGGAAGATCTTGGAAGCGGGAGCTTTATCGATATTTCCCGATTTGGACTGCCTGGAGAACCGACTGTGCAGAGTGTTCTTAACTCAGGTGTGGATGTCGTTACGTTCAGCGGCGACAAACTTTTAGGTGGACCTCAGGCAGGTATTATTGTTGGTAAAAAAGTGCATATTGATCAGATCAAAAAGAACCCGCTCAACCGGGCCCTGAGGATTGACAAATTCACGCTGGCATCGCTTGAGAGCACGCTGCGCAGCTACTATGATATTCAAAAGGCCCTTGAGGAAGTTCCCACTTTAAAAATGATCGGTGAAAGTCCTGCTGTCATCAAGAAGCGGGCTCAGAAATTTTTGAGAAAAACCCGCAAACAGATTGCTCCTTGGTGCTCCTGTCATGTAGTTCAGACCAAATCAAAAGTTGGCGGAGGTGCCTTGCCGGAATATTCTCTGGATAGCTGGGCCATTGAAATGGAGTTGTTTGACTGCAAAATAAATGACTTTGAGCGAGATTTACGTGTGCTGGATATCCCTGTTATCGGCAGAATAGAAAATGACCGTTATCTTCTTGATTTTCGAACTGTACAAGATCACGAAGTCGATGAACTTGCGGCCCTTGTTAACGCTTATTTTAGTCAGTCTCTTTAAATCATGCATCTTGAAACGTTACCCATTACAACTGTTCATGACCGTCTCGATGTTATCGACTTTGTTATTTTCTCCTCGAGTTATATGGATGTTGTCCGAAACGAGATCCCGACTGCACAAACGGTGCAGTTTCTCTCCTGTAAAGCCTTTTGCGATCTGGATCTACCCTACGCCCTTGGGGTGAACAAGAGGCAGGCATGTTTTAAACGTGTACAGGAAAGTCACATACCCGAGGTTATAAACGATCAGTCGCTTTTGTTTTCGATACCAGTCAAAGGTGGCGAATCCCTGGCCGCTTTCGTATCAGACATAGATCCAACCGTAGTTACGCGAATGTCCTCTGATTGGCTGATTGACTGTGCCGGCTATTTTATCGAACAGTTTCTGAGCATTAAAAATTCACGACTGGATCCTGCTACAAATCTTTATAACAGCAGCCTGCTCTCGGAAGTATTGAGCAGCGTTGATCAGACATTGGCATACCAGGTCGTTGTCATTGAGATGAGACCTCAGGCAAGACTGCCAAAAGACGTCATCAATCATGTCAGGAATGCGGCACGTTCACTGGTTGAATTTAATCGATTTGGGTTTCCTCTTTTTTACCTGGACCATTCGGTTTTTGCCTGCCTGGTTCCCGGTAAAGAAGGTGATTTTCTCAAGACCTTCTGCCTATCCCTGATCACGTATATGAAGAGCAAAGGGTTCAAACGTATTCATTGTGGCAGCAGCAATGTTCATTTTGAAAAAAGTGTACCCGAGTTCACCAATAAAACAGGCCTGCTTGTCCTCGATCAGGCCTGGACTGCACTCCATAGTGCATGCCGGAGAGGACCATTTGCATTTTGTGACTATGATGTTCTTGCTCACCCGGATCATTTTCCCTTGAATCGTCTTTCAAGAAGCGTCATCTCCAGGCTACAGAGAAGATGGAGAACCAGTACGCAATACTCCCTGATATATTTTGTTCCAGACTATCAGCAACCGGACCAGATGGCAGATGCTGTTGTACGTTTTTTAGGTCAGCATAATTATGTGATGAGCGAAGGGGGAGTCTTTGTAATCAAGAGAAACGCGACGGCAAAGGAGTCTGGACAATGGGCACAATCAATCATTGATAAACTTGTTGAAGAAAGAGGCGATGGGTTTTCTCTTTCTGCTGGTGTCAGTGAATTTCCTTTTCGGCGCTACTCTAGAACTGAAATTATCAGAAATTGCCAGAAGGCAATTCTGCATGGTGAGTTCCTAGGCTACAAAAGCGTCGTAATTTTTGATGCTGTCAGCCTGAATATCAGTGGAGACGTCTACTATGGGGAGGGGGATCTGTCTGGAGCTGTGCGTGAGTATCGTTGTGGCCTGGACCTCGAACCAGATAACATTAATCTTCTCAACAGTCTTGGTGTCACTTATGCGCTTATGAACAGGGGAAATGAGGCCCAGCAGTCTTTCCAGAAGGTTATTGACCAGGAACCTTCAAATTTTATGGCTCTTTATAACCTTGGACTCGGAGAACAGGCTAATTTAAATCATGAAATGGCAGTACGTTATTATCTCAAAGCCTTTGATACATATCGGCCTGACGAAACCGAGGATCAGAATGTGTTACATGATCTATCGTACCAGCTTGGGACCTCATATTTTTATAACCATGAATATGATAAATGTATAGAATGGCTGGAAAAATGGTACGATATGCCAGATAATAACAGGGGCCGGGGAAAATGTTGCCGGTCAGTCGGTATAAGCTATTTTCAACTATCGAAGCCAGCGGAGGCGATGACCTGGCTGCAAAGGGCACTCGCCTTTGATGAGGATGATGGTGAGGCATTATCAATTCTGGGTGAACTGTACCTTGATGAAAAAGAGGGCAATGATATTGCCCTGAAGTTTATGGAGAAAAGTTTAGAGCTTGAAAACAGCAACCGACAATTCATGCTCAGGCTCGCCAGGGGATTTAACGTTTGTGGCAGGTATGAGAAGGCTATCCCCCTATTAAAAAACTGTGTAAAGAGCAGTAAATTCAGGGCCGCTGCTTGGTTGGAGCTGTCACGATCATATAAAGGTTTGAAAAAATATACTAAAGTACGATATTATTTAAAGAAATTGATAGATGGTAAACACACTCCCCGGAACATAAAGACGAAAGCTCGTCTTTATTATTCTGAAATAAAAGCAGGGTAATTGCATGGAATTCATTGAGCGCAGGAAGATTAAAAGAGAACCGAAATATATTCTGGACAACTCCTTAGTTGGTGATTCTTGGCGAATGTTTCGGATTATGGCTGAGTTTGTCGATGGATTTGATGCAATGTCTGCAGTTCAGGCACCTGCGGTAACAATCTATGGTTCTGCTCGAACACCGGTAGATCATCCGTGGTATACGCTTACAGAAAACATAGCCAAAGGGCTCGCCGAAGCAGGATATGCCGTTATCACCGGAGGTGGACCCGGAATCATGGAAGCTGCCAACAAGGGGGCATCAGAAGGTGGAGGGGTGTCAATTGGCGTGAATATCAGCCTGCCCCATGAGCAGGAGCCTAATCCATATGCCAACTTTCCTCTCCACTTCAAATATTTTTTTGTTAGAAAAGTAATGTTTATGAAGTATTCACAGGCGTTTATCTGTATGCCAGGAGGTTTTGGTTCGATGGATGAATTATTTGAATCATTAACCTTGATTCAGACAGAACGAATCAAACCTTTTCCAATTATTTTAGTAGGAAGTGATTTCTGGTCTGGACTTGTTGACTGGCTTAAGGATACAATGCATGGTAGTGGCAACATAAGTAGAGAAGATCTTGACTTATTCACCATACTCGATGATGCCGATCAGGTGATAGAGTTTGTGAAGGAAAAGGTCGTGCTGTGAGTGAACGTGTAGATGATTGTCAGGTTTTATTCAAACAATACAGCTATAGAAATTATATAGAGGGGTAAAGGTACCCCTGTTCGATCTTTATGAGAGGTGAGTGAATGGCGCAAATCGATGCATTTTTCAAATTAATGAACGATGAGGGTGCTTCAGATTTACATATGGTCGCAGATCAACAGCCTGTACTGAGGATTCGCGGAGATATGGAGCGGGTCAAGTTCAAGAAAATGGACAATGAAGAGCTCAAGGCGATGCTATATGAGATCTGTCCTGAGGACAAAATCAAGTTGTTCGAAGAAACAGGTGATATCGATTTCGGCTATGAAATTCCTGGTCTTGCCCGGTATCGTTGCAACTTCTTTCAACAGAAGTATGGAATCGGAGCCGTCTTCAGGGAAATCCCAAGTGATATTATGAGCTGCGAACAGCTTGGTCTGCCAAAGGTAATATCACGTCTGGCTCATTTGCCTAAAGGCCTTGTACTTGTTACCGGGCCGACCGGTTCAGGTAAATCGACCACGCTTGCTGCTATTGTCGATGAAGCCAACAAAACAAGAAAGGACCATATACTCACCATTGAAGATCCTATCGAATTTGTTCATCGCAGTCAGAACTGTGTTATCAATCACCGGGAGGTGGGGACCCATACCCGAGGTTTTGGCCAGGCGCTCAGGGGAGCGTTACGTGAAGATCCCGATATCATAATGGTTGGTGAGATGCGAGACCTTGAAACCATCTCACTTGCCATGGAAGCAGCGATGACCGGACATCTTGTCTTCGGCACGCTGCATACACTCAATGCGATGAAAACGGTCGATCGTGTTATTGAAATCTTTCCTGCAACCCAGCAGGGACAGGTTCGGTCAACGCTGGCTGATGCTCTCAAGGCCGTGGTCTCACAAACTCTGTTCAAGAGAACCGACGTAAAAGGCCGATGTGCAGCCCTGGAAATCCTTATCGCCACACCTGCGGTACGTAACCTGATCAGGGAGGGGAAAACCTATCAGATTCTGTCCGCCATGCAGACCGGGAAGAAATACGGTATGCAGACGATGGATGATGCAATCCTGGCATATCTTGACAAGAAGATGATCAGCTCAGATGATGCCTACTCAAACTCAATAGAAAAAGCTAAGTTTCTTAAATATTTGAGGAAGCCTCCAACCGATTTCACTGAAGTCTAGGAAAATTTTTCAAGCACGCGGTCTGGAGTAAGAAGTAGGAGCATTATTTTTACCGTGATGTTGTGGTGATAACGTACCCGCCATCATTTCCAGCAACTCTCACAGTGCCTGCCTGGCCTGTGGTTACCACTGTTATACCCAGCGCTTCGGCTGAGACCCTGGTCGCCATTGCCGGAAACAGTTGTCGTGCGTTGTCGCCTGCAGATACCACCAGATATTGAGGGTTTACCGCTTCTAAAAATTCAGGGGAATTTGAGGTGGCGGAGCCATGGTGTGGTGACAACAGGATGTCGTGTCTAAGGTCTCCTTCTTCCCTTACCAGTTTTCGCTCCTTTGAAGACGTTATATCACCTGGAAACAATACAGAAAAATCACCTGTCTTGAAGCTTATGATCAGGCTGTTGTCATTATCGTCTGTTTTTACTTGATCGAAACTGGTTTCATCACTCTTGTCATTTATCCGATTATCAACACGTGAAAGAGTGTTGAGGTTCTCAGATATGAAGGTCTCTCTTTTTGGATGTAGAATCTGGATTCCAAGTGATTGAGCACGTGCAAGAAGAGCGTTATATCCCTGCTTTTCTGACTGATATGGTGGAATCCATAAACGGTCTGGTTGAAATCTTTCCAGAAGTGCAGAGATACCGTTATAATGGTCAGCATCCGCGTGTGTCAGGATGATGTCGTCTATTCGTCCAATACCAAGAGACCAGAGATAAGGGGCAATTATTCTCTTGCCGCAATTAAAGCCAGGTGTTGTAGCAGCTCCGGCGTCGATAATGATCGTTCTACCACCGGCTAACTCTAGCAAGCTTGAGCTTCCCTGCCCCACGTCAATAAATGAAACCGAGGTGGATGTCCGAAATTTATCAGTGAGGCCTGAAACAGGGGCAATTATCATGAAAAGTGTTATGGCAAGAACCGTGAATGCGAAAGATCTTGTCCGGCTGGAATGGCAGAGGATAATAAAGAAAAGAGAGACATAAAAAAGGGATATTTTCGCTATGCCGATATCTGGCAGCCAGAGCGAACTCATGGGGAAGGTCGTTAAGTGAAAGATATATTTTGTGGCAAGGTCAAGGGACCATGTGCCAAATAGAAGTACAGTCTTTGCCAACGGAGGATAAATATACAGCAGAGGTATGGCGACAAAGCCGCAGGGCAGTGCCCAAAAGCAAACCAGTGGTTCGACTATAAGATTGGCAGGCAGGGTTACGGTGGAGAGATGATTAAAGTGATAGACCAACAGAGGTAAGGTCCCGATGGTGGCACTGACAGTTACGGCAAGCAGTTCAATGGTTCTGCGAAATAAAAATCTCAAAAAACCGGATCCTGGTGCGTTTGTCTGATAATTTGGCACGGCTCTCAAAATCTTTGGTGTCATTAACACGATTGAGGTAACTGCTGCAAAAGAGAGCTGAAACGATGCAGATTTTAAAGAAAGAGGCTCGTAGATCAAGAGTATTAACGCGGCAGCAGTGATAATGGTAAAATGTGATTTTGGTCGATTGACACAGAATGCGAAAATAAATATCAGGGACATGATGAAAGATCGTACTGCCGGTGTGTTCGAACCTGCCAGAAGTGAATAAAGCAGCAGCGGCAGGATGCAAAGGAGCAGCGATAGCTTCCTGACATTTACAGTGAGAATCAGCTTGGGTGATAGTCTCGTTATATAATAGAAAAGCGTGAACAGGAAAAATCCAAGTAATGCCATGTGCATGCCTGATATTGCCAGAATATGGGCCACGCCGCTTATCTGAAAGGTTTCAAGAAGTTCAGGTGGTATTTGGGATTTATCGCCCAAAAGGATCGCCTGGTAAAGCGCAGCGTGTTTTTCCTTCAATGTTGCTGAAAGGAAATGAGAAATATGAGATCTTATCCGCTCGGTGTAGTGCCTGAAGTTGGTGATTGCATCCCTCTGCAAGGGATAGTCAATTGCATGGATTAACAGGGGGGAACGGATGGCGCCGGTGAGAAATATTTCTTGTTCAGCGAGATACTGGGAATAATCAAAGCGCCCAGGCGATTTTGCGGTTCCAGGATGTCTGAAAATTCCCCTGGCAATAAAAGTGTCACCAACCGCTATTGTTTGAGGCCATTCACCTTTCAAGCTCAGTACTACCTTTCCTGAAACAGGTGTTAGTAAACGAGTATCTTTTTTGTTCAGGAAGGCTGCTTCCACAATGATTTTTTGTTCCTGGGAATTTCCGGTTACCATTTTGTCAAGGGTACCAACGAGAACCGCCTCCTGGCCATTTTCGATCAAGTGACTGATATTATCAGGGGCGGGAACAAGAATTGAACTTTGAGAGCCGTGATAATACCCCGATAACGCGAAACAGAAACAGAGCAGGATTTTTGCACTGTTATTGTACATGAGCCGAGAAAGAAGCAATGTCGAGAGAAGACAGATAACAAGAGCAATTACTGGCAGTTTAGATGAAGAAGGAGCGAAGAAAGAGAGTATGATTCCAAGTATGAAACAGGATGTCAGGGCGATCAGGAGATAATGTTTGAGCTGTTCGTAAAGTATATTCACAGATGTTTTCGAATGATTGCCAGGTGGGCAGGGATGACGTTCTGATAGTTACTCATGTAATCTTTTACCTTCAATCCGGTATCTTCGCGGAACTGATCAGAGCTGATCAGACGATCAAGTGCGTTGTAGAGTGAACTGCTTCCTGAGACCTGAATAGCTGCCAGGTTCTGAACCAGCTCCTGGCTGATCTCATGGAAATCATCCATGTATGGTCCGAAAATGGTCGGAATTCCATGAAAGGCTGCCTCCAGCGGGTTATGTCCACCCTCGGCTACGAGGCTGCCTCCAATGAAGGCAATATCGCATGTGGAATAAAGTTCAGCGAGGTCACCGATGGTGTCGATGAGCAACAGATCCTCAAACCGTTCGGGTCGTGAGGAGTAGCGCGTCGTTGAAAGACCAAAATCGTTTGCAAGACCAATAATTGCATCAGCTCTGGAAGGATGTCGGGGTGCAATGGCAATGTTAAGATGGGGATGTTTTGCAATCAGTTCTTTATAGACCGTTAGTATGATCTCCTCTTCACCACCGTGTGTGGAACCGCAGATTATAAAGAGATTGCCTGGAAGAAGGGTAAATGGTATCGAAAACAATGATCTGGCAGGTGCTCCCGATCTATATTTCAGATTGCCAAGTGTCTTCAGCTTGTTTTTATTGATGCCCAATCGAATGAAATTTTCAGCATCGACGCTTGTCTGAACACAGAGTGAGTTAAAGTTATCGAACATCGGTTTGAAGAAGGACCGGTAACGGTGATATTGTGACATGGATTTTTCAGATACCCTTCCATTTACCAGTATCGCAGGTATGTTGCGGGACCGGAGTGAGCCAAGCAGGTTTGGCCAGAAATCAGTTTCAACCAAAACAAAAAGATCAGGTTTTATTTTGTCAATAAAGGTTTCCACCACGAAATAGATATCGAGAGGAAATGGAACGATTGCATCAACAAGCGAAGCAATCTGTTCATCAGCAAGCTTTCTGCCGCTTGTCGTTGTTACTGAAAAGACAATACTAATCTCCGGTTCTTCCCTGACGATTTCTGTTATTAATGGAACTGCCGAGGTGGTTTCACCCACAGAAAGAGCATGAATCCAGATGACAGGACCTTTTTTGGGTGCTCTCTTAAATGGTCTTATTCCATAGCCAAAGCGTGGCTTAAGCGTGTGCCATTTCTCTTTTTTGGTAAAGATGATAAAAAGCAGGAAGATCGCCAGCAAGGGAGATAAAAGCAGTTGTAAAATGTTATAAAATGGTCTCATAAGTCTCTGGTAAAGGATGAAAATCAGTTGATAATACCATAGGAAATAGGGGATAAAAAGAGCCCAGTTATTTTATTATTCAGCTGAATAGTGGTTAACATATCGTTATGAATATTGTTTTATTTGAGCCATCTGAAATTGTTGAGCAAAGAACAGTTGTTACAGATGAGCGTGCAAGGCATATTGCTAAAATACTCAGAGCTGCGCCAGGCGATTCAATTCGAGTAGGGGTTGTTAATGGTTTGATTGGACAGGGAATTATTCGAAACATCAACCGAAGACCCCCATATACTGTTGAACTTCATGTCTTGCTCAATGAGCCCACTCCGCCACCTTCCAGGGTTGATATTGTTCTCGCTTTGCCCAGGCCGATCATGTTTAAGCGAGTCTTGAGTCAGGCTACAACGCTTGGAGTGAAAAACTTTTACATCATCAACGCCAACAGGGTGGAAAAGAGTTTCTGGGATGCCCATGCGATTGAGCAGGACACCTGCCGCAGTCATCTTCTGAAAGGCTTGGAACAGGCAGTGGATACATGTTTGCCGTCCCTGCATTTTCATCGGGGATTTAAATCATTCATAGAGACAGAAATTCCGTCGATAAAGCGTGACTATGATCACCTGATCGTCGCAGATCCCCGTTATAAAAAGAGTGTTCAGGAGGTAGTTGAGCAAACCTCTGGACGTGTATTGCTCGCTGTTGGCCCTGAGGGTGGATGGGTAGATTATGAAATTGACAAAATGGTAGCCTCAGGGTTCAAGGGGCTTGGAATTGGCAGTAGAATACTCAGGGTTGATACTGCTATAATTGCGCTACACAGTATACTTGCGTCTTAAATATAAGGTTAAATATAGTTAGGGGTGAGGGGCTGCCCGATTGAAGAATTGATGAATTTCCGTGGCGAGTGCCGGGCCGATACCGGTAACGGTCTGCAACTCCTCTTTAGAAGCGCGAGAGATCTGCTGCAGGCTGCCGATTGTTCGTAAAAGCTCTTTCTTTTTCTCTTTACCAACGCCTGGAATCTGGTCAAGCGTTGAAGATAATGTCTGTTTCCGCCTCAGTGACCGATGAAAGGTTACTCCGAAACGATGCGCTTCATCTCTGATTTTCATGAGGTAGAGAAGCAGCGGGTTATGAGATGGGAGCAGTATCGGATTCTTTCTTCCCGGCCGATACAGTTTTTCTCCCTCGTCTTCTCTTTCTTTTGCTATTCCAACCAGATTGACATCTTTTCCCATATTCAAATCAGAGGCGATCGCCTCAGCGACTCCAAGTTGGCCTTTTCCACCGTCAACCATAAATAAATCGGGTAGATCGTTTTCCTCAAGAGCCCTGGAGAATCTTCGCAGGATTACCTCTCTCATCATTGCATAATCATCCGGCCCTTCAACCGACTTTATCTTGTAGTGGCGATAGCGCTTGGGATCTGGTTCACCTGAAAAAAAACTGACCAGTGAACCAACTGCGTGAGTGCCGCTGATATTGGAGATATCCAGACACTCTATACGGTTAGGGAGAGTCGGCAGGTCCAGTTTTTTCTGCATGTTGGCGGCAAGATCCTGCCATGAACGTTTCTTGTTTTGCTGTTCGTCAAAAAGCTGTCTGGCGTTATTCTGGGCCATGCGAATCAATTCTCTCGGTTCTCCACGCCGGGGAATAGTCAGCGTTACTGCTTTTGCCGCCAGATCTGAAAGACGCTCCGCCATAATCTTTCTGTCTTCAAAACCATGAGGCACCAGTATTTCAGACGGAGGGATATTTGAATCATCATACAATTGCTTTACAACCTGTGAGAGAATTGTCTGGTCATCTCCAAAAGGATCTTCGAGAAAGAAGCGCCGGCTCCCTCCAAGTATACCTTTCCTGACATGGAGCACGGTCACGGAAACAGAGACCCCCTGTCGATAAAAACCAAAAACATCTCTGTTTCTCTGGGTATTTGACAGTACTATCTGTTTCTCCAGGGTTTTATCGAGTGCGATAATACGATCCCTCAACAGTGCCGCTCTTTCGAATTCATGCCGTTTTGCTGCAGTAGCCATTTCATTTTTCAACCGTTTCAGCAGAAGTTTATTGCGTCCTTCAAGAAACATGATCACGTTATGCACCATATCCTGGTAGTGATCCATATCGGCTTTGCCTGCACAGGGCGCAAGACAATTGTTCATCTGGTGATTTAAGCAGGGTCTCTTGCGCGGTTTGAGTTTCGAACCTTTGCATCTCCTGAGAGGAAAGAGTGATGAGAGAAGCTTGAGGGTCGACCACATAGCGGAAGGAGAGGAGTAGGGTCCGAAATATCGTGCCCCGTCTCTTTTTTTTCTTCGAGTCATGAAGACACGGGGCCATTCTTCCTGGACGGTGACTTTAATGTAGGGATAGCTCTTGTCATCACGTAAAATAACATTGTATTTCGGGCGATGTTTTTTTATTAAAGATGATTCAAGGATCAGCGCCTCTTTTTCCGTATGGGTCATGAGCGTATCAATTTTGCATACCTGGCGCAGCATTACCGAGGTCTTGTTGTGGCTGGGTCCGGAAAAATGAAGGTAGGAAGATAATCTCTTGAAAAGATCTTTTGCTTTTCCAACATACAATACAGTAGAAGCGTTATTCAGCATCAAATAGACGCCGGGAGCGTGAGGTATGGATGTGAGGAATTCGTGATTGAGCATTGGAGAGATTACAATACAGTGTTGGTGGGTTGTAGCACGTGACCTTTTGTTCTTGTAATTGTTGATTGACAAACTGTAAGACTGCCTGCATATATTTCCACTACCGAGATGTAAATTAGCCGGCTACCAGTGATCTGACAAGATAATGAACGTTTTATACAAAATATCAATTGATCGCTTTACTCCTCAGTATATTTCCGGCTGGTGCTACAGCAGGCTGAATAAACAGCAGGTTGTAAACCTTTGCCTGCGATATAACGGGGAGGTCATCAGCAGGGCGGCAGCCGATCTTTTCAGAGAGGACCTCTTGGAACTGGGTCTGCATCCAACAGGAAGATGTGGATTTGAACTGGTTGTCGATCCTCCCGCCGATGGTTTTGGCAACGGTGCATATACGCTTACTTTGGCTCAATCTTCGCATCCTCTACTGGTACTGGATACCATAAAATGTTCCCCTAAGAAAAGAGAAGGTTTCAGGGAACGGTTGAGTTCTTTGCTGCCATCTGTTCCCCGCTCTCAAGGTTTGATACTGTTCATGCATATTCCAAAAACTGCAGGGACATCTTTTAATACCCAGATCTATACACTTTTTCCAAGACATAAGATTTCAACTCATATCGAACTTGAAGACAAAAGCAGGTATGATTTTCTGGCAAAGGAAAAACACTTTCTGTCAGGTCATCTGCGGTTCGGTTTATTTCAGCGCTATTTCTGTCAAGGTAACTTCCAACTCTACACCATTGTCAGAGAACCGTATGCTCACCTGCATTCTCACCTGAAATGGATGATAAAGACCGCACAGGAGGATACTGACAACTATTTCAAGTACAGTAATCGGATCATTTATGATCTCGGGAAAAAGCTGGCAGAGACCGGGTTGGATACCACGGAACGACTTGAATATTTTGTTGAGACGCTCAGTACTGTTGAAGCACGATTTTTTGACAATATGCAGAGTCGTTATTTTTGTGATCAGGAAATTGAACGGGTGAGAGAAACTGAACTACAAGAGGCAATCAAAAACGCCAAAGGGTTCAGGTTGATTGGTAAAACAGAACGATACAGTGTTTTTTTAAACCATTTTATCATGTTGAATAAGCTGCGGGTAACAGGAAAAGAGAGAAAACTCAACCGTTCTGAATCCAAGCCATTGTTTGACATATCAGACCCGGAAGTGAGGGAAATTCTCCACCCGTTGGTGAGATATGATCTGCAATTATATGATCATATAGATGATTTGGGTTGACACAGGTGATGAGTAGCGTTTCATTTTGACAGACAATATCTTTTCTGTAGAGCAAAATGGGCATGATCTTTCATTATTTACCCGGAAGCATAAACGGAGTATTGTTGTTTCGGAGCAGTAACTATTTCTGTTAACGGTTAATCATCCATATCATGCCATGGCCAGAGTAAGCGTTGTAATCCCCTGTTATAATCAAGGCAACTATGTCGCCGAGGCTGTTGATTCTGTGCTTGCCCAGACATACCAGGATCTTGAAATAATCATTGTAAACGATGGTTCGACTGACCCGGAGACAAATGCTATCCTGGAAGGTTTCAACCGCGAAAAAACACGGGTGATTGTCACCTCGAATCAAGGATTAGCTGCTGCAAGAAACAACGGTATTTCTGAAGCAACCGGACGATACATCCTGCCCCTTGACGCTGATGACCGTATTGGAGCCCGGTATATTGAAGAGACGACTCAGCTGCTGGATTCTGATCCGGCTGTCGGGATTGTCTATTGTCGTGCCAAGTTGTTTGGCGCGGTAGAATGTGAGTGGAACCTGCCATCTTACAGTGTCCAAGAAATGTTGAAAGATAACGTCATCTTCTGCACGGCCCTCTTCAGGCGTGAAGACTGGGAAGCTGTCGGTGGGTATGATACCGGCATGATCTATGGCTGGGAAGATTATGATTTCTGGCTGTCCTTGATAGAAAGAGGACGGAAAGTACACCAGTTGAAGGACCATCTGTTCTTTTATCGGGTTTCACCTGATTCGATGGTCAGAACAAAGGAAAAATGGCAGAAAAAAGAGATGTTTACACGTATTTACCACCGACACCAACAGTTCATTGGAGAAAATATCGGGGTGTGGCTCGAACACCTTCTGGATGTCGGAGAACCCTACTTTACCAGCCGGCTCTACGTGGATGCTGGAGCTGGGTTCAAGGAAGATACCAGTATTGGCAGAAAAGTCACGGTGGGAACTCAGCATTTTAGTTTTGATCTCAGTCATTTTCTGACCCCACGAAAGTTTCGTTTTGACCCGGTTGACTGCAGTGGTTGTGTTCGTATCGATCGTGTTGCTTTTCAAGGAGAAGATGGCGGACATGGGATCAATCCAGAGCTATTGTCGAGTAATGCTGATTATCGGAAAGACAAAATTTTCATGTTTTCAAACAAGGACCCCAACATTATTATTCCGATTCCTGACAACAAACGAATTCCAGGACGTCTGGATATAACCTTTTCTCTTCTTTCTGTGGGTGAGCAGTCGTTAAGAGAGATTATCGACTATCAGAAAAGCCACGGTCAACATACCCGGACTGTCTGCGGGAGAATTGCGGGCTGGTTGCGTTCTCAGAGAACGGGTCAGCATTAAAATGGCAGCCTTGAAAAGGCGGATTAAGAATATTATCAAGACAGTCGCCTATATTGTCCGCAACAGGCAGTTTAAATTATTGTTACATCTATCATCAATTGATCATGATTTTCTCTGCCAATCTCAGATACCTGGAGATAGAAGCTGGGAAAACTTTGTCCATCCACTGTTTGATCCTGATTTCTATCGCTCCCGCTACCTTGAATCATCTTATCGCGGAAGTCCCTTTGTTCATTTTCTGACCGAGGGGTATCTCAGCAGAAACCGGCCTGGTCCCTTTTTCAATTACGATATTTACCAGCAATCATCTGATTGGCAGCCCGGCTTTGGAAATCCCCTTAAGCATTATCTGTCCTCGGGCACCAAAAAGAGCAGGCCGGGTATTTTTTTCGATACACAATGGTACAAGGACAGAACACCGGTACTTCATGAACGTAACATTGATCCGGTAAAGCACTATAAACTTCATGGCTGTGGGGAAGGGAAAAGCCCGATTCCGATGTTTGACCCTCAGTGGTACAGTCGCTATATCTCACCAGGTCAGGAGACGGCAGATGGTCTGAGCCATTACCTTTTATACGGTATAAAAGCGGGGAATGCACCATGTACATTTTTCGACCCACACTATTACCAGAAACGGTATTCACCTGAGATTGGAGATTGGTCCGCATTCGAGCATTACCTCCGTGAGGGTGTTCATAAAGGTTACTATATTTCTGAAAGAGTAGAACAGTTAAAGCAGAAACCGCTGCTATCCATTATCGTTCCTGTCTACAATGCTGAACCTGGTTTCCTCAATAACTGTATCCGTTCAGTGCTCTATCAGCAATATCCTCACTGGCAGCTCTGTCTTGCAGATGATGGCAGTACTCGGGGGGGGATAAGAGAGCAACTTGAGTATTGGAGCGGACGTGACCGGAGGATAAAAGTTCTTTTCATGGCGAATAATCAGGGGATATCGGTTGCCTCAAATAACGCGGCAGGGTTAGCCGACGGTGATTATTTAGGGTTTCTTGATAATGATGACGAGCTTACCCCGGATTGTTTGTACCACGTGGCCGAGACTATTTCCGGTTTATCTCCGGAAGTGATCTATACGGACGAGGCGCTGGTTGGATCTGATGGTCGGAAATTTTCAACTTTTTACAAACCTGGTTTCAACAGCGTTCTCCTCTTATCCCACAATTACATCACTCATTTTGTAGTTGTTTCGAAGAGGCTGTTTGCCGACTGTCAGGGATTGCGACCACGCTATGATGGCGCACAAGACCTTGACTTCATGCTGAGGGCCACCAAACGGGCCGAGAAGATAATCCATATACCCAGGGTTCTCTACCATTGGCGGGCTACCAAGACATCAACAAGCATCAACCATGATCAGAAGAGCTATGCTCACGAAGCGGGTAAAAAGGCATTGCAGGCTTATTTTGAGAAGAACAGAGGTGATGTTGATGTGCTGGATGGCGCTATCAATTATTCTTATCGAGTGCGCAGGGAACTCGACACTGAACCTTCAGTGAGTGTGCTGATCTGGAGTAAAGACCCAGGTGAAGAGATAGCTCGAATTGAAACTATTAAAAGCAAGACAAACTACAGAAATTGTGAATTTGTTTTGCTTGCATCGTTGCCAAGTCCCTCCGATCGTCAAACCTTTAAAATCGGGACACGCCCTGGTAATGCTATTCGCCTGGTGGAAAGAAAAGATGGGGAGAGCAAGGCTCAGGCATTTGATGACTTTATTTCTTCATGTTCCTGCGAATATCTTCTCTTTATTGATTCGTCAGTGGAGGATGTCGATCCTGAATGGGTGCGGGAGCTGGTATCTCAAATATCGTTTTCAAAGGCAGGATTAGTGTGCGGACGCTTTTCTTATCTTCAGGGTAATGAGCCTTCATACACCGTTCCGGACCTGAGTTCTTCGTCGCCATACTATTACCAGCAGTTTATCACCTCCTGTTCACGACATGCTAATGGTCTTCACTATCAGCAATCCATATACTTTGCACCATGGGATATATCAATTATTCGAAGATCAGATTATCAGCGACATGGCGGGTTTGATCATGAAAAATTTCCAGGTTTGTTTGCGATGACTGATCTTTGTTTGCGGGCTGCCAGGAAAGGGATGGTGTCAATCTACACTCCATTTGCAAGAGTCTACGGTCAAGAGCCTGAGGTGCAGGTTGCAGAGAGCCTCGCCAAGCATGTTATTGAAGAGAAGGTGACCTTCCAGAAAACGTGGCACAATGTTCTTTGTCAAAAAGACCCCTACTATAACCTGGGTATACTTGATGAAAACAAGGTTGACCGGGGTGAGTTTATGAACTGGTTAACCGGAACTGTTTTAGAAGTAAAATCTTGACTTGAAGACATAAGTTCATTAGTTAGAGCACCATTTCACGGCTGTTTTACACTGTCTTCTCGAACATATCAGCTAACGACAAGATCGTAGAGACTAATCTTCAAAAAGGTATCACCATGGGTGCACCGCTCATATCTGTTGTTATTCCAGCCTATAATCACGAGCGTTTTGTTGGTGAGGCCATTGAGAGTGTACTCAATCAGAGTTTTAGTGATCTGGAACTCATTGTCGTTGATGATGGTTCAACAGATCGTACAGCCGAGGTTGTAAAAGGATATGGCGACCCCAGGTTACACTATTATTTTCAGGAAAATCAGGATGCATTTAATACAATCAACAGGGGATTGAGTCTGGCGAAAGGACAGTACATTTCGATTCTCAACTCCGACGATGTCTACGAGTTGGCACGAATTGAAACACTTCTTAGTATCCTTGAGGATAACAATTGCGTCTGTGCTTTCAGCGATGTCATTCCAATCTCTGACGACGGTGAGCGCTATACCGATCCGGATTTTGGCTGGAACCAGTGGCATGCAAAGAATCGGACTTTTTACTTTTCATGTGATGACCTCTATACTGCCTTTTTAAAGGGCAATTTTATGGTTACAACCTCGAATCTATTCATGTCTGCAGAAGCTGCCCGAACGGTTGGACCGTTCTGTGCATTGCGCTATCTGCACGATTATGATTTCATTTTCCGTATGATGGTAGCCTTTCCTGGACAGGTTCATTATGCTGACGATCTGCAGCTGCTGAAATATCGAATTCACAGTGGCAACACCCTGGGTGAGGCAGCAATTATAGGCAGGGAGCAGGATCAGGATCTGATTAAAAAGTATTTGCTTGCGGTAATCCCTGATGAACTGAAACAATATGTGGATGCCGGAAGTGATCGGCTGGTAGAGTTGGAGCGGGAACTGCATAGGGTGAGAATGCAGCTTAATTCGACAGAATCGCAAGGTGTCAAACCTGCCCTGAGAAATTTGCAGCAGGCCTTTACGCAGTGGCTGAAGAAAAACATGACCAGAAGGAATTAATCCCCATTAGGATCTATGAATTGGCAAAAATTCTATTCGCTGGATAAATTGATTCAAAGAGGCAGGCAGCTGTCAGACCAGTGTGATGCTGTGACGTTTGATCTTTTTGACACCCTTTTTATTCGCAGGATTCATGATCCGGATCTGGTAAAATTACCGGTAGCAAGATACATTGCAAAGCGTGCAGCACTCTTGGGCATTGATTATTCATGGCAGAAAATTCAGAAAACAAGAGACCGAATAGAACAGCAGCAGCGTAGGGAAACAGGTTTGAGCTTTGAAGACCAGGAGGCCTGTTATCCGGTTTTCATGCGAAAGACGCTTGAAACGATATTTGAAGGTTATTATCAGGACCAGTTGCTCGACGAGGTGACAGGATATGAGCTGGAGATGGAAAGCCGCATGCTGGTTCCGCGAAAAAAGCTCTTGGATTGGCTTGCTGAACTGCACCAGATCGGGAAAAAAGTCTACATAATTTCAGATATTTATCTGCCAGCAAAACACCTGAAGATTCTTGTGGAAAAGGGAGGTTTTCTGAAGTACACAGATGACCTCGTATCATCCGCCGACACCTTTCTCGCCAAAGCCTCCGGTAAGGCGTTTCAACTGGTACAGGAACGTTTTAGCCTGGATATTTCATCCTGGCTGCATGTTGGAGATAACCCTTTTTCTGATGGTCTGAGACCTGCCCAGTTTGGCATTAGATCTCTTGTTCTGCATGATGGCACTGAAAAACATCGTAAGGCCCTGATTAAGAGGTACGTCAACTACAGCAAGGGAAGTATGTTTTATAGGGGCAGGGCTCTTCAGCAGCTGATGCTCCCCCATGAAGGGGAAAATATCCCGCAGACGCCACTCTATAAAGAAGGATACAGCTTCCTTGGTCCGATTATTGGGGCATTTGTTCAGTATATTGCTGAAGAGAGTCTACGTCTTGGTATTACCAAAGTTTTCTTTCTATCACGTGAAGGGTATACCTTTAAAAAGGTCTGGGAGCAGTGCGTGCCGTTGCTGTTTCCGGATGAGAAATTACCCGAGATTGAATATCTATATGTGAGCCGAATGGCATTAGCCGGGGCAAGTTGTGCCGATGAGGGGCTTACCCGAAGCAGCTTGAGTATTGCCTTTTTGCCCCCGGGAAATCGTGATTTTCGAGATGTTGCCAGAATATTCCAGTTTGATCTCGATTTATTGCAGCCACATCTAGATCGTCATCACCTGACTCCTGAAACATGTCTTGTGCCGCGGCATGAGGGATTTGAAAAAAACAATCGACTGCGTTTGATGGAACTGCTTGATGATGATCTTTTTCAGCAGGAAGTTAAACGTCAATGTCATTCTGCCAACCGTGCTCTTATCAGATATCTAGAAGACCTTCAGTTCTTTACCCATGAGCAGGTTGCAATTGTTGATATTGGCTGGCTTGGGACGATCCAGAGATTTTTCTATAACGCGATCAAAAGCAGGGGGGATTGCCCGCGTCTTCATGGTTTTCTTTTCGGAGCAACCAGAGGAGTCAAATACCCGGAAGATCTTAAAAACTCAATTCAGGGTGTTATCTACGATAGAGATCGGTTCGATCTGGCTGCAAGTACAATCCTTTATGCTCGAGATGTCTTTGAAGAGGCGTGCAGGGCTCCCCATCCAACGCTTGATGGCTATGAGCTCACGGAAGATGGTTATAAATTGAACTTCAGGCGTGAGGATGATGAGACGGGGCGGGCAGAGAAAGAGCAGGATGCACACTATGAGCCGCTTCAACAGGGAATTATTGATGCAGCAGCACGTTTTGGTGGTGCATCAGCCTTGCTCGGCTATAGTTTGGACGATTATCGCCCATGGTTTAATTATTTGATGGCAGCCAAACTCGCCTTTCCGAAATCTTCAGAAATTACTGCCATTCGACACAAACACCATCTCGATGATTTTCATGGCAACCATACCCCTCCGGCCATAAAGGACATGGGGCCCAAGCAACTCTGGAACGCTTCGCGATTCAGCCTGTATTTTTATCCGTTCCTGCGCCTGCGATATTTTTGGCGCCATATAAAGGATGTTCTAAGGAACTGACATGAAACGATTATTCACTGCTCAATTCGATATATCGGGGAACAGCATTTACCGTGTAATCAAGATCGGCTTGCTCAATAAATTTATGCCTGTTGGAAATTTCAAACAGGGGCCAGGGCTCCGCCCGGCTTTTACGCTCTGGATCTTGCATAATTTCGGCAGGCCAATATTCTGGTGTGCTGTAAGATTTGAGCGGCACCTACATTATCTGCGCAATAAAATCTTCAGGAATTAACATGGCACAAACAACCGCTCGGGAATCGATGTACCAAAAAGTTTTTATGCTTTTTATATGTATACTCGCATGCGGCTACTACTACAGTATTTTCATAAATAGAGCCCAGGTAGAGCTGGAAATACAGGTGAGCCAGAACAGCTTGTTTAAAATTTACTGGGCGGATGAAAAACAGCAGTTTTCTGAGAAAAAAAGTATCGCTCAACGAGTTAGTCCCTCTCAGAAAAAGTATACATTTTCTTTTATAGATATAGGGACTTTCACAACGCTTCGCTTTGATCCGATACAATATAGCGGGGAGGCGGTAATAAAGAATATTAAGATTTCCCAGAAAGGCTATAAACCAATCGATGTTAATCTCTCTGAGGTTCAGCCGCTGAACCAAATTAAATCGACCACCTCTTCACCTGAAGGACTCTCCTTCTCTTCCAGCGGTAATGATCCTTTTTTCCTCTACGTACCCCACATTGACAAAAAACCGTTTGATTGGGGCCGCGACCTGCTGGTTTTGGCGCTCATCTGTATCGCTTTGATTATGTTTGTCTCGGGTTGTTCGTCACTTCGGATTGACTTTTCGTATGTGCCGATCATGATGTCCATGGTGTTGGTATTAGTTACAACAATGGCAGTAATCAGTAAAAGGAACAGTCACCCTGATGAATATGTTCACCTCGCCGCGACTTCATATTACCAGGATAACTGGCTTCCCCCCGATATTGAGGATGAGGCTATAGAAGATACCTACAGTGTTTATGGTATGTCGCGGCTGAATAATGGTGAGATTTATTATCTTTTGGCAGGAAAGGCGGCCAATTTTTTCCAGGCGTTCAATATAGGTAAACTGCTCTCACTCAGGCTTTTCAATGTGTTATTGTTTTCACTTGTTGTCTTATATACGGTTTATTCTGCTCCTGCGCGAGCGGTAGCGCTTCCCTTTCTGATATCCCCGCAGATATGGTATGTTTTCAGCTATTGTACTTCAGATGCCTTTGCACTTTTTATCTGCTTTATTGCCGGCTGTGAGCTTGTCCGACCTGGCAGTATGTTAAATAGGGCAATAGAGTCAGACTCGATTCTAAAACGTATTATTTCGACCCTGTCAGTTGCCCTATTAATAGGTTTGCTCCTGTTACTGAAGAAAAATTACTATCCATTCATTGCCTTTTTCTACATTTGTCTGTTGTGGCGAATAATCAAATCAGATAGCCCTGGCAGCCCGTCAACGGCTATTATTCGAATCATTGTCTTGACAGTTTTGGCAATCGGATTTGCCGGGGTCAGGATTGGTATGGATTATTATGTGAATGGGCTCGATCGTCAGGAAAAGATTATGGTCATGCAGGAAAAAACTGCTCATAAATGGTACAAACCGAGCACAGAATTGCAAAACAAACATGTGCATCTTTACCAGAAGGAACGTGGAGTTCCTTTGAAAACACTGGTGGTTAGATCCAAGTGGTTTAAAAAAAGCTTCCAGACAGGGGCTGGTATGTATGGATATTTTACCATCATCGCTCCGGATCGATATTATGAGATTGCAAAATGGTTTGCCCTGATACTGCTGGCCTATATCTATCTGAATATTTTTATTCGTGGCTCCGGTGAGGATAGAATTCTGGTAGTTTTGGCCGGAATGTTGTCAGTCGCCTTGATTGGTGTCTCGCTTTATCACTCCTGGACCATGGATTTTCAGGCACAGGGGCGCTATCTCTTTCCCATTCTCAGCATGTTTGGTCTCTTACTTGGCAGGTGTAGAATGATTTTTGATACGAGACTGTTTGTTCTGTCAATTAGTCAGCTCTACTTCCTCGGGCTCTATTCTTTTATTTTTATAGCTCTTGTCAATATCCCGCGACCCTGAACCCAGGGACCTGTAGAAAAAGGGCGGGACAATGAGTTTTGGTTTTAAACGCTCAGTGAGGCATTGAATAAATCCTGCGTATACTGTTCAGTAGGATTTTCAAAAATATGTCGAGCCGGACCGGATTCGATGATTCTGCCCTGCTTCATAACAACGATCTGATCTGATACGGCTCTGATTACCCGCAGGTCGTGAGAAATGAAGATGTAGGTGAGATCGTATTTATTTTGCAGCTCCTGCAACAGGGCTATAATCTGGGCCTGAATCGTCATATCAAGGGCTGAAGTCGGTTCGTCAAGAATCAACAGCTCAGGGCGAAGGATCAGTGCCCTGGCGATCGCTATTCGTTGACGCTGCCCCCCTGAAAATTCATGGGGGTAACGGAAAATGGCAGTATCGTCAAGACCGACTTCAACAAGCACCTCGGTAACCCTCTGCTGCCGGGTAGTTTTGTCAAGTTTCCGGTGGTGTACTTGCAGTCCTTCCCCAACAATATCGCCTACGGTCATTCGTGGTGAGAGTGAAGAAAAGGGATCCTGAAAAATTATCTGCATCCTGCTGCGGTAGGGGCGAAGCTGGCCTGCAGTCAAGGCCTGGAGATTGTCAGTTCTAAATGATATTGTACCGTCACTTTTAACCAGTCTGAGAAGTGCCAGGCCGAGGGTTGTCTTGCCGGAGCCCGATTCACCGATGACCCCGCAGGTTGTCCCCTGGTCAACGACCATGGTAACATCATCGACGGCACGAATTGTTGTATAATTTCTCTTGATCGGGGACGACCAGCCACTGGTAATCCGAAAGTGACAATTCAGGTTCTGGACGGTCAAAAGCGGTGCTGTTTTCTCTTTCCAGCGGGCCCTGCTGCGGGGAATGGCCTCTATTAAGTGATTTGTATACGCTGATTCTGGTGTTGTAAAAATTTTCTGGACGGAGCCTTCTTCGACCATGGTTCCGGATTTCATGATGTAAATGTAATCTGCATGTTCCTTTACCATAGTAAGGTCATGGGTTATCAGCAGAATAGACATACCGTCTTCCTGCTGTATCGTTTTCAACAGGCGTAAGATCTGGGCCTGGATGGTGACATCGAGGGCTGTGGTTGGTTCATCAGCGATAAGTAGTGCAGGCTTACAGGCGAGGGCCATTGCAATCATCACTCGTTGACGCTGTCCTCCTGAAAGTTGGTGAGGGTAGACGTTCAGCCGTTTTTCAGGATGATCAATTTCGGTTCGCTCAAGGAGCCTGATCGCTTCATCAAGTGCTTCACGTTTGTTCATATGCCGGTGGCAGATGAGCGGTTCTATGAGCTGGTTTCCAATGGTATAGACGGGATTAAGGGATGTCATCGGTTCCTGGAAGATCATGGAGATCCGATTTCCCCGAATAAAACGCATTTCGGCAAGAGGCGATTTGAGAAGATTTCTGTTTTCAAACACTATATCGCCCTCGACCCTGACCGTGCTGCTTTCTTCAAGGAGTCTAAGGATTGTCAGGGCTGTTACTGTTTTTCCAGAACCGGACTCGCCGACCAGTGCAACCGTCTGCCCTTTTTTCATTTTAAGAGAAACGTTGTCAAGAACCTGGATTTCTTTGGGAGATTGTTCTGTGGAATCGGGATTTGGAAACCAGCTATTGAGATGAGCCACAGATAACATAGACACGATTTTATGGAAATGAAACAGGTGAGGACCCGTTAGTATTTTATCAGAAACGACTTTGTCACCGGTGGTTCAGCACTGGCCCGGGTGCTAACCTTCTGTACAGAAGCATATGGTGATCCCTGTTCAAACCATTCGAGCATCTTTTTTATCTGCATATCCTCGCCGGAGATGAATGCTTCAACACTGCCGTCTGGAGAGTTCCTGACCCAGCCGATTATGTTTAACTCCTCTGCTTTACGCCTGGTATAATCACGAAAGAACACGCCCTGCACCTTTCCATGGATCTGAACGTGAAGTGTTGTGGATTGGGAATGGCTCATCTGGCTGTTTTTTCTCGTCACCGGAATTGACTATTGATCTGCCCGCAGTAACCCGGCTATTTCCTCTCTGGCGATCTTTTCCATTTCCTTAAAGGAAATTGCCACGCCTATATCGTAATCATCAGGTCCAAACGCTTCAACCCGAATAACCGTGCCAATCAGCAATAACCTGTTTTCTTTGAGGATCCGCGTATGAATCTGGATTCTTGAACCGATTTTGAGAGGTTCACTGTTCTGAAATAAGATCCCGCCAATACAGATATCTTTTCCTCTTCCTGCATAACTTGGTTTTGAATCGATTTCAAGTTCCTTGACATAAACGGGGTTGTGGAATTTTACCCGCAAATATCTTCGCTTATCTTCTTTGAAAATTGATATGAGATTTTTACCGGCACCTTTTGCCTGGTAAAGTGCCTGGTCGGCAACGGCGAGGATATCAGAGCTGATATCGCCATCTGCAGGATAGGACGCAAGGCCCCCGCTGATGGTCATGGAAATCGTATTATTATTGTGGTTTATGACTGTGCAGGCGATTGACTTCCTGATTCTCTCGGCAAGAATGAGGCCGTTGATACTCCCCGTGTGCGGCATAAGCAGAATAAACTCTTCACCGCCGTAGCGGATTGCAATATCACTGTCACGTTTTTCCTTCTCGATCATGGATGCAACACTCTGCAGAACATAATCGCCGGTCTGATGACCGTATCGATCATTGATATCCTTGAAATTATCGAGATCGAGAAATAAAAGTGAGAGATCGGTATGATAGCGTTGGGCAAGTGACAGTTGCTGTTCAAAAACCTGGTCAAAATAGGCGCGATTATTGAGGCCGGTGAGGCGATCCTTGACACTATCCTGGACAATCTGCTCGAAGGAGCCGGCGTCGATGAGATATGGTTTGTACGATTTCTCCCCCTGGTGATGCAGAAAATCTCCGAGTGCAGTAATCAGGCTGACTTTTCTTCCCAGCAAGGCGTTCAACTGGGTGCGATGCTCAAGTGATTGCAGCCAGTAGTCTCGTGCGGTTGAAGAGGGGAGGTCGAGGCTGGTAAGAAATTGAAGGAGGGTTTGATAGACACGATCGCCTTCAAGGGTTGCAAGACCAGCTATATCCTCAATAAACAGATCGTCATCATTGTTCTGACGGTGCATTTGAGCCACGGTTGCCTGTATAGTTTCCATACCCTGTTCCTCTGAGGTTGTTGGGGATGAGTGACCATCATCCGCATCTTAACAAGAATGAAACAAATTTCAATAAGATACGAGTATGTTACAGGGAATGGCCGAGGTGGATAACTGCCATGGATGGTGGCTAGAGAAAAAGAAAGGAGGTGATTAAACGATTGACCAGCAAAGGAGGGGAAGTACTACCCCCCTCCGATCACAGGAAAGATGGCGAGAATATTATCTGGCTGCAGAATCGTATCAAATTGACAATGTCTGGAGTTAATCATGGTAATGCCAATCTCCTCCCGGTCTATTTGTAGCTCGTCAATAACGTCTCCTGCTGTTGTCTGTTCCGGATATTCCCTTACTTCCACGGCAAAGCGGTTGTCGCGGAAGTAAGCGAATAGTTTTACGGTTACCTGCATCTAGAAATTCCAGAAAGAATCAATTTCCTCAGGGGTAAAATCTACCACAGTATTGTGTGGCGGCAGCGGTTCACTATAGAAGAACTCCGGGAGCCGGTCGTCTGCGCTGGATAATCCGGCGGCCAGGTTGAAGGCGCGCTCCGTCTTCAGGATGGATTTGCCAAGATTAGTTACGTCGTCTCCGGTCAGACTGATACCGTAACGTGCGTTGATCAGGTCAATCAGGGCAGGCAGACATTCCGGATCATCAAGTGCCGTAAAAGCTATGAAAAGACACATTCCGGTTGAGTCGATTGCCGCAGTGGCAATCTGCAGATTCCGTGATAAATCAATCTGTCCATCTTTGGCGAGTGGATCCACATTTCCACCGACGCCAAGGATGTTGGCTGTGACGGCATAACCAGTGGTGTGATCGCCACCCATCGGGGTTGTTGCATAGGTGATTGCCATTCCTTTCACTGCACGGGGATCATAAGCAGGTATGGCCTGGTTTTTTACAACCGGTACCCGGGTTATGCCAAACGCTGCTCCAACTGATCCGGCGCCGTTACCGATAATCCTTCCCAGGGCGGTACCCTTACCAATCTCGTCTTTGATCAGGCGACATGCTCCAGGGCCATCGCCAAACTCCAGGACACCGGCTTCCATTGCTACACCGATTGCAACGGATGTCTCAATAGTGTCAATACCGAGATCATCCATCCAGTAGTCAGCTTCTGCAATGTCATCTAAACTTTCTACACAGCAGTCAGCACCCATGGCCCAGATTGACTCATATTCAAAACCGGCGGTTTTAAAGTTTTTATCCTTATCATTATAAATCTGGGAACACTGGATGACACACCCTGCATGGCAGTTATGTTTTGGTTTGCCGCCACGCTCCTGAATGATATCATACATGGTCTCGCCGGAAATCTTATCGTGTCCCTCAAATTGACCAAGGGTAAAGTTTTTGGTTGGCAGTCCACCGGCTTCGTTAATCACATTAATTAGTGCATTGGTCCCATAGGTCGCCAGCGTTTCAGTTACCGGGTGGGCCATCAGTGCCTTGGCAAAGGCTCTGTTTGCACCCTTGAATTCATCAGGCTGGGCAATTTCCACCTTGTTGTCCCCGGGATCAACCGTTATATATTTCACCTGTTTTGATCCCATAACTGCCCCGAGGCCTCCACGGCCATGCGAGCGAAGATTACCATCCGGGTCCATTACCGAGATATTTGCCGCCCGCATCTTCATCTCACCTGCCTGGCCGATCGTAATGACTGCCAGTTTACCATCTGAACGAGCAGAGACGGTTTTAGCAACTTCATAGTTTCCCTTACCGACAAGTTCAGTCTCTTCAGTAATGGTGATACTGTCTGCTGAAAGGGCAATATTGTACCACTTGTTGTCTGCAGGCTGGCCTTCTATGACGAGTGCCTTGCAGCCTATTCGGGCGAGGTATTGTGCGCCTGTTCCGCCGGCATTTGATTCTTTTATGCCACCGGTGAGAGGACTCTTGGCGCCGGCGGAAAGTCTGCCTGAGTTTGCTGCGACCGTACCAGACAGCAGCCCAGGTGCAAATACCAGTTTATTTTTAGGTCCGAGCGGATGACATGTTGGCTCAACTTCCGCTGCTATAATGGTTGAGGTCAGCCCCCGTCCTCCATGTCCCATCCACCCTTCAGGTACTGCTTCAATGCTGGTGGTGAGATCAGACATGTTAACTCTGAAAATTTTGTCAGCCATGGGAAAATCTCCTCTTTGTTGATATTGATACTCGCTTCTGATGAGTACGGTGTAACAGTTGATAACAAATAATGACGATTATTGACGATATACTACAGAGCCGGAGTCTCTGAGACTATATCCTCCCAGATCAACTATCTTATCATAAAATTCACTATTTTCCCGTATAATTTCGAGTGCTGACACCACTCTCTGGTCAGTGAGAAGATATTCCGGGACAATCAGATCATAGCGTTCTTCAGCGATGGGAATGAAGTCAAGATCGAGTGCGACCGCTGCCGCTCTGATTCCCATCCCGGCATAAACACTTCCACTGGCTACTGCCGCGGCAACATTCATGTGGGTGTAGTCTTCATGGTCGTACCCGGAAATCTGGGATGGACTAATCTCTGCATCGCGCAGAACCTTATCGGTTAGTAGTCGTGTGCCGGCTCCCTTTTGCCGGTTTATAAAGCTCAGCTGACTTTCGACCAGATCATTAAAACTTTTTATGTTGCGGGGATTATTCTTCTGCACGATAAGTCCCTGTTCCCTGTAGCAGAGGTTAATGAGCTGCAGGGGGGTATGCGGCAGGAATCGTTTAATGAAGGAAATATTATATTCACCCGTATCTTCATCGAGCAGGTGTGTGCCGGCAATATGTGCTTCGCCGCGCCTCATCGCCATAATTCCTCCCATTGAACCGACATGTGCTGATGACAGACGAATACGAGGAGTGCTTTTATAGAGCTGGTTGGCAAGCAGGTCCAGGATATTATCATGACTCCCGATCGATACGAGCGTCGCATCAATTTCTCTTTTCGGCCGCAACAGTTCGATAGAGACGCGCTCTCCGGCACCGGTACCTTCGCTTCCGGCAGGGATCGTAAGCAGCCCGTCTGCGCGCACCATAGACATGACGGCGCCTGCCCCTTTGCCGGAGGGCGTAGCGATCAGTTTATCACCAACCTGGCCGAGGGTGACACGGACGAATTGGTCAACACCCATGGAAGAGTGCATTGGCCGTGACATTACCGCATCTATACAATCTTTTTTGGGGGGTGTCTGGCCGAGAAATTCGTGGATCAGTTCTTCTGCGAATAAATTCATAGTCAATAATGCTGAAATCGGGTAACCGGGAAGCCCGATTACTGGAGTGTCACGAACAAGTGCCAGTATCACAGGTTTACCAGGTTTGATGGCGACCCCATGAACGATTATTTCGCCCAACTCCCTAAGAATCCTGGCTGAAAAATCCTTGGTACCGGCAGACGCGCCGGCATTGGTAATGACTAAATCTGAAGATTTTACAGCAGTTTCGATAGCCTCTTTAAGTTTTTCCGGATCGTCTTTCACCGGTGCATGGGAGTGGGCATCTGCTCCCCATTGCCGAAGATAACCTGTCAGGATTCTGGTGTTGAATTCTATAATCTGTCCCGGTTCAACCACCTGTCCCGGGGAAATCAGTTCACTGCCGGTAGGGATAACGGTGACCCGCGGAGGGATGAGAGTCTCAACTTCTGTGATGCCGGCTGCCAGCATTGCTCCCTGGTCAATTGGTCTTATGACGTGCCCCCCTGGTATAATGAGCTCAGTGGCGACAATATCTTCTCCGACGGTGCGAATATGCTGCCAGGGTGTTGCCGGATTAATGAGTTCAACGCTGCCATTGTCGCGGGTGTGGACATCTTCAATCATAACCACCGCGTTGCAGCTCTCAGGAATTGCATTGCCAGTATTTACGCGATGATATTTTTCTTTATCAAGAACAATCGGATTTGCTTCGCTGGCCGAGGCCAGGTCAAGAAAGTGAACCGCGATACCATCCATTGCCGAGGCATTGTAGGTCGGGGACGAGTGATGAGCAAAAACAGGTTGAGCGGTTAATCTTCCCACTGACTGGTCAACGTCGATGACTTCGGTTCGGCAACGTAAAAAGTAGCCACACTCGATTAGGGCTTTTTTCCAGATCTCTTTTGCCGTTGAGAGCGGCTGATTTTTTATATAAACAGTTTCGTTTTTCATTGGTATGGATACACCTCAACTAGATTTCCTTCCTGAAGCCCCTGAATGTCCTCGCTGATCATAAAAAATCCATGAGCACGTGATAGGGTTGATATTGCACCTGATCGACCAAGCACGGGAAATGCATGGTATTCACCATTGCTGTTCGACAAGCGCACGCGGACCAGATCAAGTCGGCCAGCTGCAGAGTTAATGGATCGTTTTAAAATGGCGGTGATCGACGCAGCGGGCAATGGATCAGAATCCTTCAAGCCTGAAAGATAATGGATCACAGGTTTGACAAAGAGATCAAAGCAGACAGCAGCAGAAACAGGGTGACCGGGTAAACCAAAAATTGGAGTATTGCCACAACATCCAATAATGATAGGCTTTCCAGGTTTCAGGGCTACTCCATGCACAAGGACGCCAGGGGAGCCAAGTCTGGCGATGGCCTGTGCTCCGAGATCTTTCATCCCGACAGAGCTCCCGCCGGAAAAAAGGACAAGATTGTTCTCAGCAACTGATTTTTCAACGGTGGAAAAGAACGTGGTCTCATCGTCGGAAACAATTCCGTAATCTTTAATAAGGGCGCCCTGTTGTTGTGCAGAGGAACCAAGGGTAATTGAGTTAATGTTTCTAATTTTCCCCGGTAAAAGTGGTTGAGAGTGGTCTATAATTTCATCTCCAGTAGATAAAATGCCCACTCTGATCTTTTTAAAGACTGAAACCTCTGTGATACCAAGACCGGCAAGAAGTCCGAGATCCTGGGAACGCAACCGGGTGTGTTTGGTAACAGCAAGATCGCCAATACTGATATCATCTCCTTTACGAATGACATTGGAACCACTACCAATACCCTTGACAATCTCTATCATCAGCTCATCGATGGGAACCGTATGCTCAAACATCATGACTGCATCGGCTCCTTCGGGCAGAATCCCACCGGTTGGTATCTTTATACAGTTGCCACTTGTTAAGCTGAGGTCAGGTACCTCGCCCATCATAACCTCGCCTGTTACATTGAGATAGGCCGGCATTGACTGACTGGCTCCGAAGGTGTCTGATGAGATAACAGCATATCCGTCCATCGTTGAACGATCGTAGGGCGGCAGGTGTTCGGGGGCGTTAATGTCTTGGGCAGTGATCCTGCCAAGCGCTTCAGTTATTGGTACTGTCTCTGTTTCAACCTCAAGGGAGTCAAGATAGGAGAGAAGAACCATTCTGGCTGTATGCACGGGCGTCAGTTCTTCACGACCAAGCATATCGCGGGGAGACTTGGTTTTAGTCATCGTTTGAGTTACATATGAGAAGAATTTTAGAGAACTGCTCCAGATGGTTGAGCAGTTCCTGAGGGGTAATCGGTTCGTTGTCCACGGTAATGTTGCCCATAGCGTTAACGAGGGTTGGTCGGAGCCTGAGGAAACACAGCAGGTCCTCACAATCTAATACAGCACCGTCAGCTAGCAGTGTTCCACCTATTTCAACGGCAATGACGTTAAAAAGTTTCACTTGGACGACGACGGGTGATTCTGACGATTTAAGCTGTTTTTGCACAGCTGTCTTTCTCAATACGGTCAGGGGGCTTCCTTTCCGGAACAGTGATCCAGCAAGTCCGGGCATTGCTGCCGAAAGGGCCAATACCACAAATTCTTCTGAGAAAGTAAGGTTCATATCATCAACCGAGTCCCCATTTAAGAATATGGTCTGCAGTCTGTTTTCGATGTAATCTTCTGTAAAACCAGGTAATGAAGACAGAAACGTCAAGAGTGTTTCACCCTGGACAGAGCTGCAAAAAAAACCAGATTGTAAGACGGTTACTAATCGCTGGACGAATGCGGATTGCAGCGTTATCTGCAGGACAGGTACTGATTCTCTTAAAATTTTGGTCGCCATGTCTCTTGGAGTGTAGAGGTTGGTTGCGTGCAACAAGGTAATGCTATACAGTTCACTTACTTTTTCAAGTCCAATCGCCCATAGTAAAAGAATCTGGAATCAAAGGCAAAGGTATTGTTAAGAATGCAGGAAGAGGTTTTCCCTTAAGGAACTATAATGAATATGAATGTACTCAAACCGTTGAAGGGATTTAAGGTAGGGGACGGACCCGTTGTCGTTGTCATTCTCGATGGAGTAGGGATTGGCAGCAGAGATGAGAAAGACGGTGTCTTTATGGCTCATACACCTGTTCTCGATCAATTATTCAAGGAACCCTTGTATACAGAACTAAAGGCACATGGAACCGCTGTAGGGTTACCCTCTGATGACGATATGGGGAATTCCGAGGTCGGTCATAATGCACTCGGGGCAGGACGAATATTTCCCCAGGGAGCCAAATTGGTGAACGAAGCTTTTGCGAGTGGCTCTATTTTTCGAGGCAAAAGCTGGAGGCAGATAACTGATCGTTGTGCCAGCGGCGGTACACTGCACCTCATCGGTCTTGTTTCAGACGGTAATGTTCACTCACACATTAATCATCTCTATAGTCTGCTGCAGGCATGCAGTGAGAAAAATATTAACCGGATCCGTATTCACGGATTGCTTGATGGTCGTGATGTCGGGCCTCGCAGTGCGCTCAGTTATTTCAGGCCACTTGAGGAAAAATGCACTGAATACCGTTTGGAGGGGCACGATTATAAGATCGGTTCAGGGGGGGGGCGAATGGTTACCACCATGGATCGTTACGGAGCTGACTGGAATATTGTCAAGAAAGGATGGATGACCCACGTTCATGGAGTCGGCAGACCATTTTCTTCGGCAACAGAGGCGATAACTACCTACTATCATGAAGATCCCACTACTACCGACCAGTATATGGACGCTTTTGTGGTGACCGATGAAAACGGCCCGGTTGGAAGGATACTTGACGGGGATGCCGTTGTGCTTTTTAACTTTCGGGGTGATCGGGCACTAGAGATTTCGCAGGCGTTTGATGAACCTGATTTTGATGCGTTCGACCGGCAGCACAAACCGGATGTATTTTTTGCTGGCATGATGGAATACGATGGTGACGCTCATATTCCTGAGAATTACCTGGTGGAGCCACCACATATTGCAAATACCTTAGGTGAGTATATCTGCGGAACAGGTCTTCGCTCCTATGCTGTCTCTGAAACCCAGAAGTACGGACATGTCACCTATTTTTGGAATGGCAATAAATCCGGTTATATCAACGAACAACTTGAAAAATATGTGGAAATACAGTCAGACCGAGTGACTTTTGACCAGCGTCCATGGATGAAGGCGGCTGAAATTACAGATGAATTGATTTCTGCAATTTCTTCGGGCAGCTATGACTTTATCAGGCTCAACTATCCCAATGGCGATATGGTTGGTCATACCGGTGACCCGGAGGCAGTGAGGATTGCTGTTGAAACGGTGGATCTTTGTCTTGGCAGGGCGATCCCGGTGATAGAAAAATATGGTGGTACACTCGTGGTAACAGCTGATCATGGAAATGCCGACTGCCTGTGGATAGAGAAGAACGGTCAGCGTTCTCCCATGGTTGCCCATACGAAGAATCCGGTACCATTTGTCATAAAATTATTCGGCAGTAAGAACAGCTTTGAGATCAATGATATGTCCGATAGGGGCTTGACCAATGTGGCCGCAACAATCTGTCTCCTTCTCGGTTATGAACCTCCCGAAGGCTACCGGCCTGCTCTGATAAGGATTGCCAGTAAGATATTGTTATAACAAGTAGAAAGCGTTATTATGGAAGAAAGAATAAGCAGGTCAGAGCAGAAGAGACGGTTCAAACAGATGGAATCTGCGGCAAGAGAACTGTCTGAGCTGGGGGACCTTGACCTCAAACGACTTCCCGTGGGCAATCAATTAAAAGAAGAGATTACTCTGTGCAGAAAAACCAAGGCAGGGGCGAGAAAACGACAGGTAAAGTATATCGCAAAACTCTTGCAGCAAGAGGATATTGGAGAGATACTCAGATTCCTTCAGGAGAAAAAGGGGTCCAAGCTGGAAGAAAATCAATACCTGCATGAGGCTGAGAGATTGCGTGACACGATTGTTGATGAAGCCCTTTTGGCCTATGACGAGTGCCGTAAATATCAGGAACCTTGGGAATTAGACTGGCAAAGTCCGACGATAGATCATATTGTCATGCGTTTTCCAGAGATAGATGAAAATGAGATCAGAAGATCAGCCCACCAGTATGCCCGCAGCAGGAGCAAGACGCACTATCGGGAATTGTTTCGAATCATCAAGGCAGCAGCTGAAAAGCAGCGTCTGAGTGAACGTAGTGACTGACCTGACGTGTAATTGTTCAACTATGAAAAATCGAAGCAATAGAGCTATACTCACGTAGCGCTTATCCTCTATACAATCGTGACTTCTGACGGCATGAGCTCTTTTAAATTCCTCGCTTAAACAGGTGATCCTTAGATGAAGGCAATTTTTTCAGATAGAATTCACGATGTACCACGTTCTTTTATTCGCGAGATTTTAAAAGCCTCGCTTGACCAGGATGTGATTTCATTTGCCGGCGGTTTGCCAAACAGGGAATTTTTCCCAGTTGATCGGCTTCAGGCTGCAGCAAACTCAGTATTTAAAGAGCAGGGTGCAGGTTGCCTGCAATACAGTAACTCTGAGGGGTTGATCGGGTTGCGGAAATTTATTGCTAACCGCTATTTGTCCGAGCAGAACATCGAGGTATGTGCTGATAATATACTTATTACCAACGGTAGTCAGCAGGCGCTGGACCTGATTGCAAAGATCACCATCAATGACGGTGAACAGGTGGTTATTGAAGAACCTGGTTATCTTGGAGCAATTCAGGCGCTAAGTTTCTACAGGCCGGAGTATTTACCGGTATCGGTATCGGCTAACGGTATGGATTGCCAGCAACTCACCCATTATGTCAAAACCGGGTCGCCGAAACTGATGTATACGGTTCCCAATTTCCAGAACCCATCGGGCATCACCTATTCAGAGCAGAACAGAAAAGATATTGCCGAGATTGTTTCCGGTATGCCATTGCTGCTGGTTGAGGATGACCCGTATGGCGCACTTCGTTTCAGTGGAGAGTCCGTACCCTCATTTTACCATTCTCTCCCCGAGCAGACGCTCTTGCTCGGCTCTTTTTCCAAGGTTGTTGTACCAGGATTTCGCCTGGGGTGGGTTGTTGCGCCTGATGCTATTTTCGAAAAACTTCTGATAGCAAAGCAGGCGGCCGATCTGCATACCTGCAATTTTACCCAATATATCATTCATCGCTTCCTGCAGGACAATGACCTTGATGACCACGTGAAAACTGTTACCAGTGTCTACGGAAGACAGTGCGAGGCCATGCTTGGGGCTATAGATGAGCATTTTCCAGCAGAAGTCACCTGTACAAGACCAGAAGGAGGCATGTTCTTGTGGGGGACATTACCGGACCAATTGAGCGCGATGAAACTTTTCGATCTTGCAGTAAAAAAACAGGTGTTGTTTGTTCCGGGAGAGCCCTTTTATACTGCAGGAAAGAAATCATCTGCATTCAGGCTGAATTTTTCATGTGTTGACGAAGCACTAATACAAGAAGGAGTAGTAAGACTTTCAGAAGCAATCAAAGCGATGCTTCACTGAACAGAGACAGACGGACCCACCAGTGCGAAAAAAACAGACAAAACAATGTGATATCGGGTTATAGTAGAGGCCATACTCGTACTGGTGGCCAGCAGCAGCAAAGACGTCGGAAAAAAGCACTATGAAAATACTTCGCCCCCGAACATTTTTAAACCTTGTTTTACTCGGTTTTGTCGCAGTTTCTGTACCCTTGGGGGTTGGCCTTTGGACAACACTTACTTATATTGAAGAGGTAACCGCTACCGGCCTTGAAGTCGTTGATAATTCAGTGAGCGGTACACGCGATAGTGAGATTCTCTCTGAATATCTGCGCAATGAAGAAAGAACACTCAGACTTTATTCAATAACATCCGAGACACAATATCTTAAACAAGCTCAAACCTATCATAATCAGATAGATTCACTGCTGTTCGAATTACTGAGTCTGCCTCTTGAGTATGTCGTTAGAAAAGATATAGAAGAAATGCGCAGTTCCAGGAACCTGCTGAGAACCGTGATAATAGAATCATTGAGTAAGCCTGCTGAAGAGACCGTTGAGGAGATCAAATCAGCTATAGAATCATTCAGCAATCAACATGACCGGGCACTGAAAATTCGAGATGGAATCCAGAATATGGTTCAGACGCAGGTAGAGGGTCTCAGGACAACAACTGCGGAGGCGCAGCATGCCCTGGTTTCTCAGACCATTACTTTTATTCTGGCGACGATTTTCATGATTGCAATTATGGCCTTTTTGCTTTCCTGGCCAGTTCGGCAGTTGAATAAGAGCGTCGAAAGACTGGGGAGTGGAGATTTTAAAACACCGGTTCTTGTCAGTGGCCCATTGGATGTCGAGGCGGTTGGCGAAAAGCTGGACTGGTTGAGAAAACGACTAGACGCACTCGAGCAGGAAAAGTCAAAATTCCTCGCCCATATTTCTCATGAGTTAAAGACGCCACTTGCTTCCATACGGGAAGGAGCTGCATTGATGAGCGAAGAACTTGTCGGTGAGCTGAATGATAAGCAGCAGGAAGTCGCCTCTATACTTGTCAATAACAGCATTTTACTGCAGGGGCTTATTGAAAATATAATTGATTACAATATGGCCCAGGCAGGTCAAAAGTCTCTTGATGTTGCTCCTATTGACTTAAAAGCATTGCTTGAAAAAGTTGCCCAGGCACAGACTGCAAAGATGATTGGGCGAGAGATTCGACTCGACCTGAAGCTTGAGGAAGCCACAGTTTACGGAGATTGTAAGCAGATAGAGACAATTTTTGAAAACCTGTTTTCAAATGCAGTGAAATTCTGCCCACAGGGGGGGACGGTTGGCTGTCGGCTGAATGCTGATAAGAAGAGTGTTGCCTGTATCGTATACGATTCCGGGCCGGGAATTGCTAGGGAAGAAAAAGATAAAATATTTCAACCGTTCTATCAGGTTGAAAAGCCTGATCACGCGATTGTCAAGGGAAGTGGTCTGGGGTTGGCTATTGTTAAAGAATATGTAAAACATCATCATGGAATACTCAGGTTGTTGAACCCGGGTGAACCTGGAGCACGTTTTGGTGTAACTCTACCGATAAAAAAAGAAATCAAGAATAATGGTGCATAATTATGAAGGTGAACCATAGAGCGTTGTCGACCAGCCTTGCTGCGCTGACTCTGTTTATTGGAGGGTGTTATCTGGAGCAGGGCAAACTTCACTTCGATGAGCTCAAGCTCAATCCGATTACGGTGTATGCGATGAAACCCCTTGAAACAACCATCTATTGTGTTGCTGATGGGGCTTTTCCATCAGGGGAACTGCTCGAAGAGATGCATCGTGAATCGTTTGAACAGGTTGAAAACAATCCTGAAGAAGCCAATTGGGGAGAACTTGTCTGCCTTTCACTGTCTGAGCATGCCACAGTAGAACAGATGAACGAAACAATTAACGTGCTTTTGCTTGTCCTTAACGCAAGAGATGATTTAAGGGGGGCCGTCCGCGGGTTTAGAAGGCTTCTTGAACAGAAGGTTAAAATGGTTGAGAAAACAAAAAAGTATCAAAAGATACTCGAGGAAGAGGCGGAGGACAAGAAGGAGCTTATCTCTGCGTATGAAGACAGGATAAATATCTATGAGTTAAAACTCATTCTTGCCAAGCAGGCAACCGCCAAGGAGGCAGAAAAGGTGCTTGATCTCGAACAACAGGTACGGAAATTGAAGGAGGTCGAGCTCCTACTCCAGCCCAATAAAACAACAGAATAAATATATGACAAAGCCAACCATATTACTTGTAGATGATGAAGAAGACCTGCTCAGCCTGTGGACCCTTCGCCTTGAGAGCGCAGGTTATAATGTGATTACAGCACAATGCGGAGAAGAAGCGATGGCTGCATTTACCGCTTCGGGACCACAGCTTGTGGTCACCGATCTTCGTATGGGCAAAATGGATGGACTTGCGCTCTATGAGGCAATCCGTAAAGTTAACACTTCTATTCCTGTCCTTATCATTACCGCACACGGTTCAATCCCAGAGGCTGTTGAAGCGACCAAGAAAGGTGTGTTTTCGTTTCTTACAAAACCAATCGACGGTAAAATATTTTTGCAGGAGATCAAGCGGGCGCTCAAAGTCGCATCTATCCCCGGAGGAGAGGAAAGTACAGCCGAGTGGCGTAAAAATATAATATCCCGCAGCGCCATCATGGAGCAGTTACTTGACAAGATAAGACTTGTTTCCCGGAGCAATTCAAGCGTTCTGCTCAGGGGGCAAAGTGGTACGGGAAAAGAATTACTTGCCCAGGCACTCCATAGTGCAGGTGATCGATCAGACAAACCCTTTATAGCTGTTAATTGCAGTGCAATTCCTGAGGCATTATTGGAATCTGAGCTGTTTGGGCATGCCAAGGGGTCATTTTCAGGAGCGGACAGAGCCTACGCAGGGCTCTTCAGGGCTGCCGATAAAGGCACCCTGTTTCTGGATGAAATCGGAGATATGCCACTCCAGTTGCAGGTAAAACTTCTACGTGTCCTCCAGGAACGCCAGGTTAGACCTGTTGGCGATACCGTTTCAGTTCCGATTGATGTGCGGATAATATCAGCGACGCACCAGGACCTTGAGAAAAGCGTGGAAGAAAAGACCTTTCGAGAGGACCTCTATTACCGCCTGAATGTGGTAACGCTGGAAGTCCCACTCCTGCAGGATCGACGGGAAGATATTCCGCTGCTCGTTGAATATTTTCTGAAACTGATTAACGATCACAGTGAACGTAAAATCAGCGGTTTCTCCCCTGACGCGATGACTGCACTGATAGAGGCTCCCTGGCCCGGCAACATCCGGCAATTGCAGAATGTTGTGGAACAGTCGGCAGCACTATCTACCTCTGATCTCATACCCGTTGATCTGATTCACAACGCATTGAAAGAAGAAAATGAAAAAGTCCAGACATTTGACGAAGCCAGGTTCGAGTTCGGTCAAAGATACCTTGTCAGGCTTTTGCAGATGACCAGCGGTAATGTTGCACAAGCAGCCAGAATTGCGGGAAGAAACAGAACTGATTTTTATAAAATTCTCAACCGACACCACATAGCTCCTGCCCTCTTCAAAGATTGAACAATCGGTATTCGTTTCTTGAATTCTGTTGACTAACGTCGTCGTTAGGAGACAGGAGAGGAATGGCCGTGTCCTGATTTTTCAATAATAACAAAGTAATATCAAAAGATTATATAAGTCTCCTGAGAGAGACTGACTGGTTGCTAAATCGTATGGCATAATAACCGTTGCTGATTGCTGTGCTTGTCGGACCCTTCGTTTATTTTTAAAATAACACCAAATATTAGTTACATAATAGTTATTCCAACCAATTAACATTAGTGGCATTCAGGCATTATAAATGCTTTACAAATGGTACAGGTTACTTTTCTTTCAAGGAGGAAAAATGGCTGTATCAAAGACTTTATCGTTGAGCTGTGATGGGTTGAAACGAAAGTGTACTATCGTTGCACGTATCTGTCTGCCAGGACTGATCAGTTTTTTTTGTATCTGCGTATTTCTCTTTTTATCAATCGTCATTATCGAAGGGTATTCGATATCGGAAATGATGCAGGAAGAAAGAGAATGTGCAACGTACAGGGTGTTGGAAAATTAAACCTCAATGGTGTTACCGTTTCTTCTCAGGATATCTCCACTGTCCACATAGGCATACGCGCTATGTTTATGGATTGACTCAAAACTCTCGACACTTGCCGAAAAGGATGTAATGTCTGGATGTTGAAAGGCGTTGACAGCGACTTTGCGGACAACATCTTCGACGAACATCGGATTTTTAAAGGCTACTTCGGTAACATATTTTTCATCAGGTCTTTTTAGCAGGGCAAAAAGTTCGCACGAGGCGCTTTGCTCTATCAGTTCGATCAAATCCTCGGCCCAGATCATTTTAACAAACTGGGCGCTAAGCGTAACTTCAGCTCGCTGGTTATGAGCTCCTGCATCACTGATCTCTTTTGAGCAGGGGCACAGGGTTGTAACCGGTACCTGGACGGTGAGAATAAATCCTTCATCAGTGCCAATTCCACCGCTGAACTTGCAGGAATATTCCATAAGGCTCCGGGTTCCGGTTACTGGAGCTTTTTTTTCAAGGTAATAAGGAAATTCCATATCAATACGGGCACTTTCGGCGTTGAAATACTCCTGGACCTCTTTGAGGAGTAGGGAGAATTCCGAGACACTGATCTTACTGATATAGCGATTGAGTATCGAGGTGAACGAGGAAATGCAGTTCGGCTTCAACGGTGAACCAATACGGATGTGGAGGCTGATAGTAGCGACGGTATCCTGAACGGTGCCATCTTTCTGCATCACTCTGATTGGTATATTTATATTTTTAACGCCTGCGGTATGGATTGCCATGATGAATGTTTGCTAAAGATTAACGTATGACCGTAAAAAACGGAATTTCCCGTGAGTTCACAGCAACTCTGAGACTTTTGGATAAAAAGTATTACTATTTTTTTGTCACTGCTACCATAATAATCATTTTTGCATGCGTTCCAGCTTTGTTCGGTGTACCCTGAGGTCATTCAATTATCCTTACACGTCCACGGTATCTTTAGCAATGCAAGAAAACCAGCAGAAGGTCAGGATTGACAAATGGTTATGGGCCTCCCGCTTTTTTAAAACGCGATCCTCTGCCGCAAAAGCGGTACAGGGGGGTAGGGTCCATCTCAATGACGCTCGTGTCAAACCCTCCCGGGCCATGGCAATTGGGGATGTCCTCAAAATCAACAGAAACGAAATTATCTTTACTGTCCGCGTTTGTGGTTTGTCGAACTACCGACGACCGGCGCCGGAAGCCAGACTTTTGTATGAGGAAACGGAGGAAAGTCTTGCCAATCGAGAGGAACAGCGAGAAATGAAACGGCTGCTTCGAGTTTCTAACAGCCCACCTCCAAAGAAACCAGACAAGAGAGAACGAAGAAAAATCAGAGATTTCATAAGAAAAAGTTAGAAGGAGAGTCATGTGAAAAAGGTAGCGCGCGCATTGATCAGTTTGACGGATAAGTCAGGCATTGAAAATTTTGCCAGAACACTGGCTGAAAACAATATCGAACTATTGTCCACAGGAGGTACGGCTGCCAAAATTCGCGAGTCAGGACTGACGGTGGTTGATGTCTCTGACTTCACTGGATTTCCCGAAATGCTTGATGGCAGGGTGAAGACCCTCCATCCCAAAGTACATGGCGGAATTTTACACCAGCGGTCAAACAGTCAGCATTTGCAGCAATGTTCACAGTACAACCTGAAGCCCATTGACATTGTCGCCGTGAACCTCTACGCCTTTGAAAAAACTGTTGCCGATCCCGAATGCAGGCTCGAAGACGCCATTGAAAATATAGATATTGGCGGGCCAACACTGTTACGCGCTGCAGCAAAGAACTTTCAGGATGTTACGGTTATTGTTGATCCTGATGATTATGGCACGGTTTTATCTGAAATCAATAGCTATGGGAATACGACGCTAAAGACCAGATTTCGCCTTGCCACCAAAGTATTCGATCTCACTTCACGCTATGACACGGCGATAATTAACTGGCTTAAAAAGGTGGACATTGAAACTAACAAATATTTTGCAGGAGCGTAACCATGTTAAAAGTAGGAGTTCTGTTGTCAGGAAGCGGGCGCACACTCGATAATTTTCACGAACGAATTCAAGCCGGAACACTCAATGCAGAAATTCAGGTGGTAATTTCTAACGTTGAAAGTGCGCTTGGGCTCAAAAAAGCAAAAAACTACAATTATCCGGCCTTTTGGGCGCAGGACAATGACCAGATCAATGCGATATTAGCCGACTACAAAATTGATATAATCTGTCTTGCAGGTTACCTGAAACTTTATCAGCCTCCTGAGTCACTAAAGAAAAATGTGTTGAATATACATCCATCCTTGATCCCGCTCTACTGCGGTGATGGATTTTATGGCGATATCGTCCACCGAGCCATTAAAGAGCGAGGTTGTCTGGTGAGCGGATGCACGGTTCATTTTGCCAACGAACGTTATGACGAAGGTCCCATTGTTCTTCAAAAAAGCGTTGATCTTGACTACGAAGACTCGATAAAGGATATTGCCGGCAAGGTTTTCGAGGCTGAATGTGAAGCATTTCCTGCAGCAATTAACCTGGTGAATGAAAAAGGCGTGGATTTTTTCTGGGACCGGGTGGGGTAATATCTCTTTGACGTTCCTTTAATGCTGCAAGAATCCGATTATCATGATCCAAATACAGATGAGATAAAACGATAAATGGAACTTCTCGCTCCAGCAGGAAATTTTGAAAATTTCCATGCTGCCTTTGAAGCCGGTGCAGATGCAGTCTATGTCGGTGCACCTGGGCTTAATGCACGAAATCTGGCAAAGGATCTGTCCCTGGAGCAGATCGGTTCAATGATCCTGACTGCCCATAAAAATGGCAAGAAGATCTATGTGGCAGTCAACAGCATGGTCAGGGAAAAAGACTTGCCCCAGCTGCTTGAGACACTTGCCTACTTCGAGGCGATTACCCCTGATGGTCTGATTATACAGGATCTTGGTCTCGTGAATCTGGTGATGGACCATTTTCCGTCACTTCAGCTTCACGGCTCAACACTTATGACGATACATAATCGTGCTGGCGTACAGATGCTTTCCTCCCTCGGGTTTTCGCGTGTCGTTATCGCTCGTGAATATACCTTGAAGGAGATAGGACGTCTTGTCCGGGAATCGTCAATGGCTATTGAAATCTTTATCCACGGGGCGATGTGCTTTTCCTATTCAGGTCTCTGTATGTTTTCTTCGTATCTCGGTGGAAAAAGCGGATTGAGAGGGAAATGCGTTCAGCCCTGCAGACGAAAATATACTGTTGGGTCAGGAGGAAAATCCAAGGGAAGTAGTGGTTACCTTTTTTCAATGAATGATCTGAACGGTTTGGAAATGGTGCCTGAATTCTTGAAAATTGGTGTCTCGTCCTTGAAGATAGAAGGTAGACTCCGGTCTGCTAACTATGTGAAGAATATCGTTTCTGCCTATCGCATGATGATTGATGGCGGCACGCGGCCTGAACCAGAAATTTTACAGAAAGCCTCATCGCAGGTAGTGGAGGCGATGGGTAGAAATACTTCTTCCGGCTATTTTCTGACGCCACAGCCAACCGATGCCATTGTCCAGTTTCAATCAGGCAATATTGGCAATCATCTTGGTCGAGTCCTCGCCATCGAAAAAAACGAAAACGGATCATTTATTACCCTGAAAGCTAAGAGGTCATTCAAGGTTGGAGACCGATTGCGGCTTCATTTTGAAAAGAGCGATAAACGGCAGTCGCTCACCGTTTCAGCGTTATTCGATCAGGATAAAAGGATAGAGCAGGCTGAGAAAAATAAAAAAACCAGAATACTCGTTACTGACACAGATGAACTAAACCGCCTTAAAAGTGGGATCGATGTATACCTGGTAGATGTTAAGACAGCTGCCAGGACTGTCAGCAATGATAGATCAACCACCATTTTAAAAGTATTGTTTACCGATGAGCAAAAGAAGGCCATTGCCCAAAAGGTTCGAAAGGTAAGAGGGTATGTGATTGAAGGTGATTCATCCCAAACCAACGGTTCACATGTAAAACAGAGGAAAGGGCACGCTCGTTCGGGCTGCGAGCTCTGGTTAAGAGTCGATTCTCCCCGGCTCATTCTGGGGAAACAACTATTTGTGCCGGATCGGTATGTCATTAACCTCGACAGGAAGATCATGGGGGCTGTTGGGGATATCAAACGTTTTCTCGGAAGAAATATGAGGTCTGTAATCTGGGCGCTTCCGCCGGTTATCAATGATTCGTCCTATGCGCAAATCAAGAAACCTCTTTCAAGTCTGATCAAGTCAGGGTTCAAAACCTTCCAGATTGCCCATCTCAGCCAGATCGAATTGTTCGAAGGTGAGCGTGTTCAACTCTTTGGAGATTATTCGCTGAATCTGATGAACAGTCAGGCACTGCGCCTGGTTTCAAAACTTGATTTTCGCGGTTTACAGCTTTCCATTGAAATGAACAAGGAAGTTATGAAACAGGCAATTGACGGATATCGAAAAAAAAATAGGTACCTAGCAAAAGGAAGTGTTCATACCCCTTCGGCGCAGCTGGGCTTAACCGTTTATGGCTCGCCACCATTATTTGTTTCTCGAATCGCAACCAAAGCGCTGCCTTATGGTAAAATTGTCACCAGCCCCAAGAATGAACAGTTTGTTGTGGAGAAAAAGGATGGACATTCGATAACACGTCCCAAAAAACCGTTTTCTCTGCTGCCGTATAAAAGAGAACTGGAGAAAATGGGCTTGAGTTATCTGGTCGTCGATGTGAGTGGCATGTATCCGGGCAAGAAAGAAATGAACGAGCTCAAGGAACGCATCAGCGGAAAGGGTAAGTTCTTTAAACTACCCACTTTTAACTATCTTGGTACACTTGAGTGACAAAAAATAGTCAAATGTGCCATTATTTGTTCATCTTCTGACAACGAAATGAGAATATCAGGCAGCAAAATGTCTGCTCTTATTTTTATCTTCGTCAAGTCGGCGCATACCTTCCATCAGCAATTTCATGAAGAATCCAATTTCGGGCAGTTCAAGATCCTCAGGAGGAAGACCGGGGGTAAACCTGAATCTTCCCTTATGCTCTTTCAGCAGTTCATAAAATGCTGCTTCCCCCGTGAGCAATTTGTATTTTGCTTTAATCAGGGCACCTTGTCTGAAGGAGTACCTGGCAGTTCCTTTTGACAGCTCATCTATTGTCAGAATACCTGTTTTATTGTTCATATTAAGTGTCTGGAAGAGCGCCTCTGCCGGAATTTCCGAGAGATTTCCAATCATACCCGAGGTTAAATCCTCAGTGCGGGTTCTGTTTGCCTTGGTCAGGCGGTTGGCGATGAGCCGTGAAAAATAGAGTTGAATAGTCGGAAAGTGGTCAAGGATCTTGGAGAAATTTGACTGATCCATATAAAGAATTGATGTGTCTTCACAAACCTGGATCGTGGCACTAACCCGTTCGTTACAGATCAGGCTCATTTCTCCAAACACATCTCCTTTATTAAGCATTGATATGGTGATACCTGCGTCATTAATAACGTTTGCACTTCCCGTTACAATAATATAGAAATTACCCCCCTGATCACCCTTGCGGATAACGATATCGTCTTTGCTGTATCTGTTGAGTTTAAAGAATTTGATCACATGGTCGAGGTTCTGGTTGTCAATGTTTTTAAAAAAGGAAAAATCACTGAACAGGTGCATCATTGAACCTATTTCGTTCGAATAGAGATCGGTATCTGTCGTAGCGAGTAAGTTCTCCTTATTATACTCAAGCTTAATGGATCCGGTACAGCCGCTGCAGGATATCAGGCAAAATGGAATTTTGTCTGCACGCTCATATTGAATGATAATTCTGGTTAAATCACCATTAAGAATCTTGCAGTTATCTTTACCCGACGGAGACTCGACGACGGCTGTATTAATAAAGGTATTTTCTCCTTTACTATTCATGCAGATAGCAATGCCGGTGACACCGAATGTGTCATTGTATTCATAGAGTGGGCATTGTTTGTTCTCTGCAACCCGAAACTGTATCTTGGGAAATCCCATGGCGACCATTTAAATTTGGAAAAGTAAATTTCACAGTATTTTGCTGTTTTTCCTGATCAAAAAAGTGCGATACTAACGTAAGCCTATAACAATCGTATGATCGGTGTCAAAGTGGACTTTTAAAAATAAACCATTACGTTATTGTTGTTGACTTCAAGTTTGCTTTGCATTATACATACCAGTCTTGTATTTTTGATAAAGATGGCACTTGTTAGCGTTGGCGTTCAATAATTGTGTAAGAAATGACCGGTTACGGTTTTCAATAGCAGAGATTTTCAAACAGGAGGAAGTAATTCGTGGCAAACCATAAATCGGCTGAGAAAAGAAATCGGCAGGCCCAGGTTCGACGTTTAAGAAATAGAATGAATCGTTCAAGAATGAAAAATATTGTCCGAACGCTCAATGAAGCGATTGAATCAGGTGCTGTTGAAGAGGCCAAGGAAGCACTCCAGATTGCTGTCCCTGTTATCGCCAAGACGGCATCAAAGGGAACGATACACAAAAAGAATGCTTCTCGTAAAATTTCCAGACTTACCAGGCGGGTAAACGCTCTGGAGGCCTAGTATTTTATATCCCTGCTGGTGATCTTGCATCATCCGGCTGGCAATGAGATTTTAAACCGTTCTGTTTTTCCCGACAGAACGGTTTTTTTTTGCTCTTTTTATTAGAATTGGTGCTTTTTTTCTTTATATGTTAAGAATTTGTTCTGCTGATCTTCCCTGTTACCGAAAATACATGAGACCATGAACGAGTCGTATATCTCACCATCATTAGACCTGTTTTGTGAACGGTCAGAGCAGTCTCGTCTGGTACCCGTTGCCGGACGTTTTATCTCAGATCTTGATACACCGCTCACGCTGTTTAGCAAAATTCATCAGAATCGTGAACATGTCTTCTTGTTTGAAAGCATGGAAGGAGGAGAGAAGTGGGGCCGATATTCCTTTATCGGCTTCGATCCGCTGCTCACTTTCGTCTCCAAAGACAGTGATATCAGTGTCACCCGTATTTTTGAAGATCATCAGGAAATAGAGACCATTACCGGCAACCCGATACATTACCTGAGAAAAATCGTGCGGGATATGAACGCCTATGAGGATCCTGAACTGCCACGATTTTGCGGAGGACTCGTCGGCTTTCTTGGCTATGAAATGGTCCGGTTCTTCGAAGAACTGCCCGATTCACACGAGAAACTGGATTTCCCAGATACTTCGTTTATGATACCTGGTACTGTACTCGTTCACGACAGCTTCGAACAGACTGTGACCATTGTTCACTGGCTCGATACCGATAACCAGACTTCTCTTGAACAGACCTATCGTCAGTCAGTCTCCCATATCGAGAGCGTTGCTGAACTGCTTGGGCGCCCTGTTCCTGAAGAGTATACCTTCCAGACCAAAAAAGGATCTCAACGTTCAAGTGAATTCCTGGCAAACATGGAGCCTGAAGCTTTTCATGATATGGTTAAAAAGGCAAAAGAATATATTTTAGCCGGAGATATTTTCCAGGTTGTCCTTTCTCAGAAATTCCATACAAAAACAGCGGTTTCACCATTTTCCATCTATCGTGCTCTGCGCTATATCAATCCAAGTCCATATCTCTTTTTCCTGAAATTCAATGAACTGGTTCAGATCGGTTCATCGCCTGAAATTCTTGTTCGTAAAGAAGGTGATTCGATAGAATTGCGGCCGATTGCCGGAACCCGACCCCGCGGCAAAACAGTTGACGCTGACAAAATACTTGAGGACGACCTGCTTGCAGATCCCAAGGAACGGGCCGAGCACCTGATGCTCGTTGACCTTGGCAGAAATGATGTCGGACGAGTGGCGAAAGGAGGGAGTGTTGAAGTCCGTGATCTCCTTGTTGTGGAACGATATAGCCATGTGATGCATATAGTCTCAGGAGTGCATGGAACCATTGATGAAAAGTATGATCAGTTTGATGTTGTCGCGGCCTGTTTTCCTGCAGGTACCGTCAGCGGAGCACCTAAAATTCGAGCCATGGAAATTATTGATGAACTCGAACCCGAGAGACGTGGTCCCTATGCGGGATCAGTTGGATATTTTGGCTTTTCAGGTAACATGGATTTCTGCATAACGATCAGGACATTCATTATGCAGGGAGATGACCTCTGGGTTCAGGCCGGGGCCGGTATTGTCGCCGATTCTGATCCGGCCAGTGAATTTGAGGAAACAGTCAATAAATCAATGGGATTGCGTCGTGCTCTGGAGCTTGCTGAAGAGAGGTTTAGCTGATGATCATTATAATCGATAACTATGATTCATTTACCTATAATATTGTACAGACCATTGCCGATAATTTGCTGGAAGAAAAACGCGATGAGAAGATAAAGGTCTTTCGTAATGATAAGATTTCACTACAGGAACTACAGTCTTTAAATCCCCGGAGAATCCTCATTTCTCCAGGTCCATGTACACCGAAAGAGGCTGGTATTTCGGTTGAGGTAATACGGTATTTTGGTGGTACCATCCCGATACTCGGTGTCTGTTTAGGACATCAGTCAATTGGGGAAGCCTTCGGGGGGGAAGTCGTCAGGGCTGGAAGAATCATGCATGGTAAAACAAGCGTCATGTCCCACGACGGCAGGGGAGTGTTCACCGGGTTACCAAACCCCTTTGATGGCATGCGCTATCATTCTCTGGTGGTTGAAGAACATAATTTGCCCCAATGCCTTGAGATAACCGCTCGTACAGAGCAAGGTGAATTGATGGGTCTGCGTCACAAAGACCTTGCTGTTGAGGGCGTACAATTTCACCCGGAATCGATTATGACTCCTGCTGGCAGATTATTGTTGAAGAACTTTATGTCAGAAGAGTATATGTCGATGCTTGCCGAACAGTAATATATGACCTCGAAAATTTGCAATTCACAGAGATTATTATGAATATTACAGAAGCGATTAACCATGTGGTGAATGGCATTAATCTTTCCGAGTCTGAGATGCAGGCGGTGATGAATCAGATAATGACTGGTGATGCCACACCAGTTCAGATCGGTTCGTTCCTCACCGGCTTGCGGATGAAGGGGGAGACCGTTGAGGAGATAACAGGTGCAACCCTGGTGATGCGTGATAAGGTGACCGCCATAGACAGCGGCGTTAACATTGATCAGGGCGGTGTTCTTCTCGACACCTGCGGGACTGGTGGGGATGGTTCCGGTACCTTCAATGTGTCGACAACTTCGGCCTTTATTGTTGCAGGCTGTGGTGTGAGTGTTGCTAAACATGGTAACAGATCTGTTTCCAGTTCCTGCGGTTCTGCAGATGTCCTTGAAGCAGCCGGGGTCAACCTGAGTCTTGAACCAGCTCAGGTGGGAGATTGTATTAAAAAAATTGGTATCGGCTTTCTGTTTGCCCCGGCCCTGCATGGTGCGATGAAGTATGCAATCGGGCCGCGTCGTGAAATTGGTATTCGTACCGTATTTAATGTTTTGGGGCCGTTGACAAATCCGGCAGGTGCCAATGTACAGGTACTTGGGGTATTCAGTAAGTCTTTGACAGAGCCGTTGGCAGAAGTGCTGGCCAAACTGGGCTCGCTACGGGCGCTCGTTGTTCATGGCGAGGGTAACCTTGATGAACTCACCATAACAGGAGAGACGACGATCTCAGAGTTGAAGAATGGTTCGGTCACCACTTACACGATAACCCCAGAAACAGCAGGGTTAAAGCGCGCCAAAATAAATGAACTGCAGGGCGGAAAAGACACGAAAGAATCAGCATCTATCATGAGGAACGTTCTCAGTGGTGAAGCAGGCCCACGCAGAGATATGGCCCTGTTGAACAGTGGGGCCGCGTTGATGGCCGCTGGACTCGCTGACGAATTGATTGGTGGCGTTTTGCTGGCAGCAGAATGTATCGATACCGGGAAGGCAGTAGATAAACTTGATAGGTTGATTTCCTTTACCAACGATGTGGTTTCCTGATTCGCACACAAAACAAATCCTTATCTATGATTCTTGACACAATTGTCCAAAAGAAAAAGGAAGAAGTATCGCTGCTCAAACGAAACGGCATTATCCTTCCTGAGCCCTTTAATGATCAAATTCCAGAAAAATCCCGAGGGTTTAAAAAGACCCTTCTCGATTATGCCGGTGTTTCAATAATTGCTGAGGTTAAAAAAGCATCTCCTTCGAAAGGTATTATCAGTCCCCATTTTGATCCTGTAAAGATTGCCTGTAACTACCAGGTCAATGGCGCTCAGGCTGTTTCCGTATTAACCGACGTGCATTTTTTTCAAGGCGACCTTCTCTACCTCCTCCAGGTAAGAGAAGCCATAGATTTGCCTGTCTTGAGAAAAGATTTTATTATCGATCACCTGCAGATAGATGAAGCGCATGCCCATGGCGCTGATGCGATCCTGTTGATCGCCTCGATTCTCGACGAACAACAGATACGTGATTTTCAGCAACACGCCAGCGATCTGTGCATGGACAGTTTGGTCGAAGTTCACCAGGAGGACGAATTATCTAAATCGTTGCGCGCCGGAGCAGAACTGATAGGTGTAAACAATCGGAATTTAAATGATTTTTCAGTTGATATTGATACTACTTTCCGGCTGATGAAAATGATTCCGTCCGATATCCCTGTGGTTTCAGAATCCGGACTGCGGAATATTCACGATATTGAAGCATTGGACAGGGCAGGGGTCTGTGCCGCGCTGATTGGTGAGACATTAATGCGTGCCGGCGAAAAGAGTGGTTTACTCAGGTCATTGCGACCCCGGAAATGAGAAAGAGGTTGATAGAACAATGAGAACGCGCATTAAAATGTGCGGTACGACGCGTGTCGAAGATGCCGAGGCGGCCGTTAATCTTGGTATTGACGCGCTTGGTTTTATTTTTGTTGAGAAAAGTCCTCGAAATATTGCCCCTGCAGAGGCTGCAACAATTATCAGCACCCTGCCGTCGTTCGTCAGCAGGGTCGGGGTTTTTGTTGATAAGGGGTTCGATGAGATTATATCGATTGTTACCAGATGCGGGCTTACGCAGGTTCAACTTCATGGCAAAGAGCCGGTATTGCTGTGCTCCAGGTTGAAGCGTTGGAACAAATCTTTATCCATATGCAAAGCGTTTCGTATCGGCAGAAAAAGCCCTGCGCCTGACACTGCATCTTATGTTGACGTAATAGACAGTATATTGCTCGATACCTATGTGCAGGGAATCGATGGTGGTACAGGAGATACGTTTGACTGGCAGTTGATCGACTCGATTACTCTTGATCACCCGTTGATACTCGCCGGTGGGCTTAATCCTGACAATATAAGAGAGGCACTCACCAACGTTTCACCATTTGCCATTGACATAAACTCCGGGGTCGAGGATGCACCGGGAATCAAGAATCAGAAGAAATTAACTGAACTGGTTTCATTGGTGGCAGAATATGATTTTTATAGGCGTAATCAACATGCATAAGCCTATTTGCAGGCATTGGGAAAACTATATGATTCTTCAGTGCGCAATTACAAATGCATCCCGGTAACCACGATCCTCGAGAATTTTTTGTTCCTGCTCAGCACCTTTCAGGGTTTTGCCAACATAGACATGAACGCGATGATAGACATTGTCACGCCCATAATATTTTTGAATAAGGGTTGTGTGTCCTGCCTGGGTAAAGCGCTGCTGGAGACGAAGTGCATTATTCCTGTTGGTAAATGAACCAATCTGTACATAGAATTCGCCAGTATAGAATTTTTTTGCCATACGTCTCAATTCTGCGCTATCCTTCTTTGCGTCACCCAGCGCTGTTAAGTGGACCCGCGCTGTCCCTTTGCTGAGGATATCAAGCTTTTTTGCACCACTATAGCTGAGATCGATCACGCGTCCACGAACAAACGGACCGCGATCGTTAACCCGTACAACAATCTCCTTGTTGTTTTCAAGGTTTTTTACCAGCAGAATGGTGTCCATCGGCAACGTCTTGTGAGCTGCTGTCATCTCATACATGTTGTAGGTTTCAGCATTGGATGTCTTGCGGCCATGAAAATCATTGCCATACCATGAGGCGATACCGGTTTGGGTGAAACCGTAGGAGGATGGTATCGGGTAATATACCCTTTTATTGATCACATATGGTTTCTGAGTGGGATGGGAGTATTCTTTTTTTGAGCCGGCAGCAGGCGAACAAGCAGGGAGACATGCCAGAAAAATCAGTATTATCGAAACCAGTTTCATTAAATGTTGCTGACAGGGGCTCTCTCGATAATATGAAGCGTTTAGCGGCATGAGAAGGTGATAGCTACGAGTTGAATGTTCTTCCCAGCTGTATGATCCATTTCTATTCATTGCGACTGTTTATTACAAAACGAAACGTTAAGCAATGGTTTTGACTTGTTACCTTAACGATTCGAATTTTCCAGGTCCAGATGACGGAGCCTTTTCTCATAGAACGGTCCGGCCCTTCCTATGGTGTGTGGTGCGTAGGGTATACTGCCGGATTTATCTGGAAGCCGGGTTATGTTATCGAATTGTGAAATTTCATCTTCATCGATCCATGAAAGGTGCAGGTCCAGGATCGGGCGGGTAACCTGAAGTATCCCTTCTGAATCCGGCTCAATACGGATGTTCTCCCATCTTCGCTGTTTATATCCTTTTAGCCAGATTCCAGGGAACGAAACACCGGTAAACTTATCCTTCATGACCGGGTCCAGCCATTCACCATCAAACTCCATGTGACTGGAAACTATCTGAAGGACCTCTGAACTCCCGTCAAGCGTCAGTTTCTCAAGATCATCAAGGTCATCGTGATCGATTCGTATGAGATGTGTCTGTTCGTCGTCAAAGGTCCACAGCGCATGGCATACGTGACAGGAGACCAGAGGAGCGTACTTTTGGTGAACAGGGTCAACCATGACAGGGAGAACCAGCGATGAACCGGTTGTGCTGGACGTGAACAGATACTGGTCATTCATATAACTGATTGACGGATTGTCATTTGTTTGCAGTTGACCACGGTCATGACAGCTTTCACAGGTTACTGAAGGTCCTGCACCCATAACCTCTTGCTGCTTATGGCAGTCAATACAAACCATACCACCTTTACGATGAATGTCAGGTTCGAGTTGATGAGTTTCAACACCATAGGGTCTGAAGAAATCTTCTGTAGTAGTATATGGAGTACGATACTCTTCGTTAAAATCATGTTCAAAACGACCATAATAATCAGAGCCGACATGGTTGCCATAATGACAAGAGAGGCAGCGTGAATCATTCGGTAATCTGCGGAATTGATGAGAAACGATCTGGCCGTCGTAATAATCGAGATGGCACGCACCACATCCAGTGGCACGCGTTACCAGAGGAAAATCATCGCCTTGGTAATAGACGTGACAGCGCAGGCATCTGCGTCTCAGCAGATCATCGACCAGCTGCAGCTCTGTGCCGGGAGCAGTTGAAGAGGAAATGTCTTCAATGGTAATGTGCTGTTCTGCCGGAATGAATGAGTTTCTTACAAGGTCAAGGTGTCGGGTCAGAGTGTAATGATTGCTCTGGCTGACCATTGCCAGTTGATCAGCATGGCAGGGCCCACAGAAAGAAGGGGCATTGTCGGGGTGGGCCGGCTGTGCTATGAGCCCCTGATGAGATTCTTCGATGTCTTTTCTTCCTTCAATTCCACCATGGCACTTGGTACAGGAAAATTGATGAGATTGGTCTATATCAACAGCATGGCAACTTTGGCAGCCGGTTGAAATTGCTGTTTTATGCCCCTCGTCATTCTCTTCGTCACTGCAGCCACCTGCCAGTAAAAGAATACCAAGGGAGAAAGATAAAAGAAGAGGAGTGAATCCTTTAAAAAAATCAGGAAGGTTCGGCATCGTATTGCGCAGAAAGTTTCAGAAATTTCAGATTGTACCAATTCTACATCAATATACTAGAAAAGCACTGACTCTCCTATCGCAATTAGAACGGTTGCAAAGAAAATGAAAACCTCAGCTGGTTCTTTTTTCAGAATCAGTCGATGCATGCAACCAATGATTTGATTTCGAAGAGACTGTCAGGTTGCGAGACTTTTTTCGAGATTGAGATACCCTTTGCAGAAACGGATACAGCCTTCGAAAAAGTGTGCAGACTGATTTTGGGCTGCACTTTTCGAAAGATGATCAATACAGGGTAAAAGAAAGTCATTCACAAGTTTCCCCTGTTCTTCGGAGTTGTCATCACCCTGTTTCTGCTGACCAATCAAGGTTACCAGAATATCGAGCATCACCACCAGTGAATCTTCTGAATCGCCCAGGGAATTTTCCACATTAATACTGGTATCATGAAGAAACTGTCTGAGAGCAATCAGGGTGTTTCCGTAATTTCTGCCGTCGATATAATGAGATGCCATCATATTGAGATGGTTTTCACTAAACGGGTCAGTAAATAAGGCATAATATTCATCCTGGAGATCTTCCAGTTTTTTTGAGGTAAGTTGTTTGTTTAACTCGCGTGCGGCACTGTCAATTTCAGGAGTAACCGGGTCTTTGACAAGTGCAGCAAACGTCCCTCTCCATCGACTGAGCCGTTCTGCATCTGGCTGAGAGATAAAAAATGATTTTATCATGTCAAGAAAACGAAGTCTTACAAGCAGCAATTCCTTATCATTGAGTTCTTTCATCTGATCTATTCTGATTCCAATAATTTGATAACACGGCAGTCTTCACAATATTCGAAGTGGCCATCATGATCCATTTTCTGTTTGGCAAGAATTTCCATGACACGATCGAAACTTTTTCTGGTACCAAATATTTTGCCACACTCTTTGCAGCGCATTGGCTCGGCCTGGGCAGCGACTACCGGTAAAAAAAACGAAGGGGCAAGAGAAACTTTTTTGCCGGCCGAAAGAGCATTTTCAGGACAGACATAAACACAGCCATTGCAGCCGGTACAGAGTGATCCGGTCCAGGAGAGTGTCAGCGAAGAGGGATCTGACGACAGGGCTTCAATTCTGCACTCATTAAGGCAGGCAAGGCACTGCGTGCATTTATCTTTCGCGCAGACAATAGAGTGGAAGAGGTTGTTGGTATCATTTTTAAGGGTGATTGTTTTATCGATATGTTCAAATGCATGTTGGAAAATAGAAGACAATTTCTGACGACGGTTAATGTACTTGAGATCCTTATAATTTTTCAGTAACACTGAAGTATCTTCAAATAATGAAACCAGGGAAGGATAATCTTTTGGTGTTGACAGGTGAACTCTATGGGGTTTTTCAAAAATGTTTTCTACAAGGCTGTTCACACTGTCAATGGTTCGTTGAATAACCTGATTTTTATCCTGACCTGAATCTAAAATGATAACATGGGAGGCCCCATGGGCGAGCATGTATAAGAGGTGAAAAGCCGACAAAGCATCTGCACGGGGAGATTCGAGAAAAAGATGATTGTCAAAACGGGAGTCACGGTGCTGCCACCAGAATCGGTGAAATTCCTCTTCAGATCCAAATAGAACAATAGTTTCCGGTTCAAGCTGGAATAACCTGAAGAATTCGTTGAACATCGAGTCTTCGAAACGATGATACTCGATTGCCCCGGTGGGACAAACGCCAGCACAGCGTCCACATTCTGTGCATTTCAGAGAGTTGATAACAATCCGCTCTTTCCCCTTGATTGCCCCGAAAGAGCATGCTCGAATACATTCGTCGCAGCCGGCGTCAGTTCTGCTGCTGAATTGACATATATTGTGGTTGCAGGATATAACCTCATCTACCTGACAGGGGAAAAGGGTGGAAAGAAATTTTTCAAGAGTTTTTTCATGGTAAAAATTTTGAGCATTCTCCGGTACCTCGAGGTTGGTATCTCCAAGAGCAAGAAGCGCTGGAACCTCAATGATATTCTGCTCAACCGCATAGATATCTATGGCCCCGGTTGGACAGATTTTCTCGCAGTCCCTGCAGAATGTACACGTTTCAAAGTCAAAGAAAAGTTTTTCGGAAATACAAGCCACAGGACATGTACTTCCGCATAAGCCACAGTACGTACACTTTTTATGATCGACGGGTGAACGAGTGGAATATTCGATTCTGTAATGATTTTCGTCATATGACAAATCGAGTTCCGTTACCTCACCAAAATCAGGATGGCTACCTTTTATCAAGAGAGGTGTGATGTCGAGGACACCGCCATAGGTGTCGAGAAATCGGTTCAGTGACGACACATCGTTTGAAATCACACATACTCGGTTATCAGGCTCAATAGTGTAGCTGCTGAAAGATGTCTTATTCTTCCTTATACGCTCTGCTTCGGCAAATAGATGTAACTGTTGGTCATTAAGTCCAGCTATATCACCGTTCAATTGCAACGCTGGAGAAAGGATGACCTGGCTCTCCTGGTTCAAGCCGGGAAAACCGCTCTGCAGCAGAACTTCGGAGACCTCCACAGTAGAATGAGTGCTGAGGTCGTGAAAACTATTTGTTACCTGTCTGTCAAATACAGAAGCTGCGCTCCCGTCCTGAATTAAACGATATGTTGTAAAACCTTTACTCATGGTATTCTTCCGACATTGTATTAAATGGTATAGGTGAGGTGGTTCCTTGGATCCCAAAACCAGATCAGGTGCTTTAGAGCCTGGTCCAATATAATCGTGATAACCTAACGTCAAAAACCGATAAATGAAATGGAATAATTATTGGGTGTGAGCCTTTTGTCATGTAGGTATTTCACCTACCAGATATGGGTTGCGACATTGAATTCACTGGCAAGAAATAACAGACGATACCATATTTTTTCTCCCAGCAGATGTAGTGTTTAGAGTTGAACTTTACTCCAGTAACTGATATAAACATCGTCAATTTTGATCAGCTTTCCCTTGGGGCAGGTTCTTTTTAAACATGAGCCACCGTAGCTCAGGTGGTAGAGCAGCTGATTCGTAACCAGCAGGCCAGCGGTTCAAGTCCGCTCGGTGGCTCCATTACAACTGAAAGCGGTCATGGCTGAGGCCTGACCGCTTTCAGTTTCTTTTCCGGTAGTTCTAATCCTATCATTCCTGATTTTATACCTGGTGTTTTGAGCTAATAGAAGGATACCGTACTCTGTGGCTCTGGCAAGCAGCAATAAAAGAGGAATCGTAGTTTGTTGATATCCTATTGAAATAGCAGAGATAAAATGAATTTACTTAGGTGTTGTTTAGGGGTGGTAAACGAGATGGAGTAATTCGTTGTTTTGAAAAGACTGGAACAATAATGCGTAGGTGCTCAAGGAGTCATCAATCAATGATATAGTTTCTTTGTAACAGGATGTTTTCAACTAAATTATAGCCAAGTGGTTCGGTGTATGCCCTCCTTATTAGACGGGGTCCTTTCAGGACTGACCTGGAAAAACCGGATGAACATTTGGCAGAAACTAAATCAATGGGAAATGTGTTTGCACCTGGCACGATTCTATCTTTACGATTCTTTACAGTTTCCGCCTCGAATGGCAAACCCTTTGGAAAGTATCTCTTCCGACGTGACCGTTCGTTCATGTTCCCTCCCAGCAACCTATCTCATCAAAAAGTTACATCCTCCTCTTCTATTAATCGTGGAAAGTCTTTATGTAAATAGGTATATATACCTATTTTTTCAATAAAATTGCCATCCACGCCAAGTATATCATCTTTAATTATAATAATTTAAAGCATTATTTATATAGGTCAATTAATTTCTCCTATTAATGCAATAAAAACATAAAAAAGCACGACCTAACAAGTAGATAGCTCAACTCGTGTTTGTCGATGAACTCACCTGCAGCAATGAGGCTTTGTCGGCAAGGCGTCAAAGTGCATGGCAGCGCCATATAATTCAGCTCGGGAATAGAGAGATTTCAGTACACTGCCAAACATTTGGCGATTTTTTTCTTGAAGGATATGTAGTCTGAGAAAACTTGTTATCTCGAGTTCATGTTTGGCGACTAGTTTTGCTGCCCGGGTCATGGCCTGGTGTTTATTTTCAGCAAAAACAATTGTCGTAGCAAGGCCTGCTATTCTGCCCGAGGGAGGTACGCAGGTAGCATGGGTTACTGTTTGATATTGTATAAAATATGCAGATTGACAAAGCATCGTGCCAATGAACCTGTAAAAGAAACCGAAAGATATGAATAGTACCAAATGTATGGAACACTATCTCGAGTATTGATGTCGGGTAATACACCACCACGCTCTTCAGAAATGATACTTATCTCGATAGTGATGTAAATTTAATATTACTGGTAAAACAAGCAAGCGCAACCCTTCTATGTCAGAAAGGTTGCGCTTACAGTATCTGGTGCCTCGGGCGAGACTCGAACTCGCACGGGCGCAAGGCCCAAGGGATTTTAAGTCCCTGGTGTCTACCAATTCCACCACCAAGGCAGGATGGATGTTTTTAACATAGCAGCAGCGCTGTTGTCAATTAGCAAAGGGGATTGTCTTCACTTGAATAAGTTATGATATGTTACTGTTCCGGATGATCGTCTCCATATCTCGAACTGCCTGCTCAAGTCCAGAGAACACTGCCCGTGATATGATCGCATGGCCGACGGACAGTTCATCAATCGTATCAAGGGATGCAATCGGGGTGGCATTACTATAGTTCAAGCCATGACCTGCACTGACTTGCATGCCAAGCTGCCACGCCTCTTCAGATGCGGACTCGATAAGGGAAAATTCAGCATGCTGCAGGACCCGGTCATGGGATTTGGCATATGGCAAGGTGTTGAATTCCACAAACGATGCACCAAGCTCGTGCGAGATTTTAACGATTTCAGGGTCGGGGTCGATGAAAAGTGACGAGGGAATATTTTCTTTTCTTAGTTTCTCTATCGTTCGACCGATCTTCTTTTTTTGAGAAAGCAGGTCAAGCCCGCCATTAATAGTAAAATCCTGTCTTTTTTCCGGAACCAGCTTTGCCAAGTCAGGATGAAGGTCTACGGCAAATTTAACAATTTCCTTGGAAGTTCCCATCTCCAGATTTAACTTGGTCTTGACGGTTTCTCTGAGCAGTTTAGCATCCCGTTCCTTTATAGGCTGACGGTCCTCTCGCAGGTGCACGCTGATACCCCTGGCACCTGAAAGTTCGCAAATGGCGGCTGCTGTAATGGGATCTGGATCGTTTAGTACTTTTTTTTGACGAAGAGCTGCAAGGTAATTGAGGTTGACTGTGAGATGTGTCATCTTCATTCTCCTTTGTTTCTGCAATTCATCGAGCAATAGTACTTCCAACTCATACATCTCGTTGGCATCTGCTTCTGAGCGTTCGTGATCATATCCAAGCAGGTGGAGAATACCATGGGTCATGAGCCAGGCTAACCGATAGTAAACAGTCTGATTATAACGATGAGCTTCTTTCTCTGCCGTTTCTACCGAGATAATAATATCTCCAAGTTCACGATCCGGGTATGGTACATTGCCAGGAGGATCAACATCAGCTTCAAAAGGAAAACTCAGAACATTGGTTGGGCCATTTTGTTTCCTGAACTGTTTGTTGAATTGTGAGATTTCCTTATCATTGGTCAGGACGATATTAACATTATGGCCGGCAATGTTGTTCCGGTTCAATAAAAACGTCGCAACACCTTTGAGCCTTGCACGTTGGTCAGACCGAAACCTGGAAAGCGTATCAATTAATGTAACAGGCATTGTTCACTCTAGTATTTCGTTAATAGACTGTGGGCATTGTATTATCGGGCAGTATCGTTTTGCTCCTGATCGATCTCGTAAGCATGGATAATTTTTTGAACAAGAGGGTGCCGAACGACGTCTGCTTTGGTGAATTTACAGAAACCAATGCCACTAATCCGTGAGAGCAATTTTTCTGCTTGTACAAGACCTGATTGTTGCTGTGTGGGGAGATCAACCTGTGTGATGTCTCCGGTGATAACAGCTCTTGAGTCAAAGCCGATCCGGGTGAGGAACATTTTCATCTGTTCCCTGGTGGTGTTTTGGGCTTCATCAAGAATGACAAAGGCATTGCCGAGTGTCCTTCCCCGCATGAATGCCAGTGGGGCAATTTCAATAACACCCTGGTGAATATAATCGGATGCCTTCTCGGCTCCAACCATATCGACTAAGGCGTCATTTAACGGGCGCAAATATGGATCGACTTTCTGGGCAAGGTCTCCCGGCAGGAATCCCAGTTTTTCACCTGCCTCTACCGCGGGCCTTGTCAGAATGATGGAGCGAACCTCATTATTGGCCAGGGCGGAAACCGCCATGGCAACGGCTAAATACGTTTTCCCTGTACCGGCTGGCCCGATACCAAAGACAATATCATTGGTCCTGATGGCATCAATGTAGCGTTTCTGATTGGGGGTCTTGGGTGAGACGATGCGATTTCGGGTGGTAACAAAGACTTTGTCAAGAAAGATTTTGTCCAGACGGGCAGATGGTGTTGATTGGAGAATTTTCAGGCCAAAGGCAAAATCAGAGGAGTAGATGGGATATCCTGTTCCAATCAATTCATAGAGTTGTTCCAGAAGGCTGGCAGCTATCTTCACTTCATGTTTGGAACCACTAATATTTACTCGTGTGCCACGAATTTTGACAGTAGCATTTGTCCCGTTTTCAAGGACCTGAATGTTTTTATTCAGGTCCCCGAAAAGGGTGATCGCCTGTTCGTTACTGTCGAAATTGAGTTCTCGACTCTCTTGATCTGGTTGCATTAAGGCGCTGGTTTTGTCAATTTTTCAAAGCTTCATTGATCATGACCTGGAAGCCTTGCGGAGATCGGTTTTTGAGTCGTTGTCCGTTTATAAAAATGGTAGGTGTGCCGGTGACACCAGCTAGTTGGGCGTCACGCATATCTTTGCTGATCTTCTGTTTGATGGCTGGAGAATTCATGTCCGCCTCATATCTGGTCATGTCAAGGCCGAGCTTAACTGCGATTTGATTGATGACCTGGTCACTGAGTTTCTCGGCAGCAAACAGCTCATCATGAAATTCCCAGAATTTTCCTTGCTCACCTGCGGCAAGAGCAGCCCTGGCAGCAGGATCTGCAAATTTATGAAAACGCAATGGCATGTTTTTGAAGACGATTTTAACGGTATCGTGATTTTGCTCGAGCACCTGCTCGAGTTGCGGCGCCAGTTTGCCGCAATAGGGTCATTCAAAATCCGTGAATACTGCTATTGTAACCGGGGCCTCAGCTTTTCCCAGAAACGGTGAACCAGCAGTATCAATGGAAACTATGAAATCAACCGACAGGGAGGTGAAGGTATTCTTATCGCTGTCGATCAGAAGAATGTTTTCTCCCCGGGCATCGGTATCTATGGCAGTAACACCCTTGTCTACCGGAATGGATCCTTTAAGTGTGCCGTTTGGCTCATAAATTAATACACGATTATTTTCAGTGAGTACGAACAGCATCTTACCATCGACCGATTGAACAAGATCAACCGGTTTATAAGGAACCTGCCAGCTCATGGTCTTTTCTGAAACAAGAGCCGGTGCAGATGTCGCTGCCAGGGACAAGGCAGGGGTGCTTACTAGCAGGGCACCGCTGACAGCAGCTGTAAAAATTCTATACTTTAGTGTCATAGTTACCTCATTTTATATTTCAACTACATAGACAGATAAATAAATTCCACAGGACAGCACGACAGCAAAAATAGCCATCATTCATATCTTTTACAAGCAATGTTATCAAAAGACAGAGATAAAAAATATGGTCACTTTGTCAATTTGATGGTATGTTCCTCCTTTTTTGTGATTTTTTTATATGTTCACACATAATACTTGACGTGTCGGAGCTCAGTAATTAATAGTCGATTTTCGATAGACTCCATATTTGTGGCGGTTGTCAAGAGCTAACGGTGTGTGATTGTTAATGAGCGAGAGTGGCGGAATTGGTAGACGCGCTGGTCTTAGGAACCAGTATCTATGATGTGTGGGTTCGAGTCCCTCCTCTCGCACCATATTCGTTTTTCGATAGTTGCCCTTTCCGTGGGTAATGCAGTGTTTCACTTCAAAAAAGGATGATGTCAAATGGATGTAAAGGTTGAAGAAATCAGTGGTTTGACAAGAAAAGTCACCATCACACTTCCTGGAGACCAGGTAAAGGTTAAACTCGACGAAGCATATTCTAAACTTCAGAAAGAATCCAAAATGAAAGGGTTTAGAAGAGGGAAGGTGCCTCGCAGTGTCATCGTCAAGAGTTATAAGCCCCAGGTAGAAGCAGAGGTTGGTGAAAAACTGGTGCAGGAAACGTATTTTGACATTATTGAAAAGCAGGACCTGGATCCTGTCGTTCATCCTGAGATATTGGAACCAGCCTTCAACGAAGACGGTACTTTTACCTATGTCGCCCAGATAGATGTTCGGCCTGAATTTGAGGTTGTCGATTACAAGGGAATTGAGGTAGAAAAGCCTGACTCAACCGTCGAGGAGGCTGCTGTTGAATTCGAATTGACCACAATGCAGCGCGATATGGCGGCCTTGAAATCCGTTGAAGGGCGCAGTGTTGAAATGGGGGATGTCGTCATCGTCGATTACCAGGGCTTCCACAAAGGGCACCCCATGAAACAGGTTAAAAATGACGACTACACGGTTGATGTCGGTTCTGGACGGATGGGGCAGGAGTTCGAGGCTAAACTTGTCGGCATGACTCTGGGAGAAGAAGCACAGCATGAAGTTGATTTTCCCGAAAAGCACCCAAACCCAATTCTCGCCGGTAAAAAAGTTGAATTTCGGATTAAGCTCAAAGACATCAAAGAGCGTGTGCTGGCAGAACTCGACGACGAGTTTGCAAAGGATGTAAATGATCAGTTTAAAACGCTTGACGAGCTGAAGACAGCTATCAGAGATCGATTGCAAGCCGACAAAGAAGGTGCCGCTGACGGTGAATTAACCGATCGTATCATGCAGAAACTTCTTGAAAAAAATCAATTTGAGGTGCCCGAGAGGTTGGTTAGCTTCGAAATAGAGGAAATGATCAAACAGACAGAACAGCAACTCGAGAAAAGTGGAATGACACTCGAGTCTGCCGGTATGAACCGGGCAGATCTTGAAAAAAATAACCGACCGGTAGCGGTTCAGCGGGTAACTGGCGATTTTATTCTTAAGAAGATTGCTGAAACTGAGGAGATCAAGGTCAACGACGAAGATCTCGAACGATCTTTTAAAAAGATTGGCGACCAGTACAATATGTCTGTTGCCAAAGTAAAGGAATTCTTTCAGAACCGGGACGACCTGCTACCGTTGATGAATGAGGTTTTGAACGAGAAGGTTCTACTCTTCCTGCGAGATGGGGCAAATTTAATTGAACCCGCAGCCGATGAAACAGAGGAAAAGAAGCCTGCGAAAAAAGCTGCTGCGAAAAAGTCCGTAAAAAAAGGTGAAGAAGAATCGGAAAACGTTGGGGCGGCAGGTAAAAATGAAGTTGCTGACGCAGAAGGTGAAAAAGAGGAATAGGCCGCTAGATAGGAAAATTACTCTTGATAAGAGCCTTTTGCAAAATGATAATTTTCGTTCAGCGTCAAGGCATGCGAAAAATTTTTACCGCAGGTATATAATTGATATTCCGAGGATAAAAATTTAAACATAACGTAGAGGTTGAGCGAAAAGGGCGTTTTGCAAGTGGCTCGATAAATCTATGTTAACCCGGTTGATAAATTGTCTATCGGCGTTAACGTATCTGTAAATAATGTCGACTGCATAAGGCGTCAGCCTGTTGCAGTCGCGTCTTTTAGGGGAACGAAAATGAATCTTGTACCTATGGTTGTTGAGCAGAGTCCTCGGGGGGAGAGAGCATATGATATCTATTCACGGTTACTCAAGGAACGGATAATCTTTCTTGGTTCAGGCATAAACGATGACGTGGCAAATGTGATTATCGCTCAACTGCTTTTTCTGGAAGCAGAGGATCCGGATAAAGATGTTACCTTCTACATTAATTCTCCTGGAGGGTCGGTAACATCTGGTATGGCTATTTATGATACCATGCAGTTCGTGAAATGTGATATTGCCACGCTCTGTATGGGGCAAGCCGCTTCAATGGGTGCCCTGTTATTGGCAGCCGGGACAGAAGGGAAACGATATACGCTGCCCAACTCAAGAATTATGATACATCAACCAATGGGCGGATTTCAGGGTCAGGCGACGGATATAGACATTCATGCCAGGGAAATTCTGAGAATGCGTGAGGATCTCAACAAAATTTTAGCCAAACACACCAAACACACGGTTAAAAAGATTGCTGCTGATACTGAACGCGATAATTTTATGAATGCAGACGAGGCCAGAAAGTATGGTATAATAGACAAGGTCCTCATGAAAAGAACTGAATCGGATAGGGAAGACTAGAAAATGAGTGATTTTGATATCAGAGAACCTGAATGCAAATGCTCTTTCTGTGGCAAGAATCAGGATGACGTTGAAAAACTGATTGCGGGTCCGGACGTCTATATTTGCGACGAATGCATTGAGCTCTGCAATGAGATCGTCCAGGAAGAGGACGAGACGATCGGTGACGCTGAAGATGGTAATGATTTCAAACCGGCCTCACTGAAACCAATGGAGATAAAGGAACACCTTGACCAGTATGTTATTGGCCAGGACCATGCCAAGAAGGTGTTGTCGGTAGCTGTACACAATCACTATAAAAGAATTGATGCTCCCAGTGATGAGGACGATGTTGAACTGCAGAAATCAAACATCATTCTTATCGGCCCGACCGGTTCTGGAAAAACACTTGTTGCCCAGACACTCGCAAAGATACTACAGGTACCCTTTTGTATCGCAGACGCAACGACATTGACTGAAGCTGGATATGTCGGTGAAGATGTTGAAAATATCCTTGTTAACCTGCTGCAGGCTGCAGATCACGATATTGAGAGGGCTGAGCGCGGCATTATTTACATCGACGAAATAGACAAAATTGCCCGTAAATCAGACAGTCCATCTCTTACCAGGGATGTTTCCGGCGAAGGTGTACAGCAGGCACTGCTGAAAATAATCGAAGGTACTGTCGCCTCAATTCCTCCCAAAGGCGGACGTAAGCACCCGCAGCAGGATTTGGTTAAAATCGATACCACCAACATCCTCTTTATTGTCGGTGGTGCCTTTGTCGGGCTGGACAATGTCGTTAAGCGCCGTTCAGGCACCAAATCGATTGGTTTGACGGCGGAAGTTGTCAGTGACTCGAAGAAAAAACTGGGTGAATTGCTGGCCATGGTGCAACCGGAAGATCTGCTGAAATTCGGCCTGATCCCCGAGCTGGTTGGCAGGCTTCCTGTGATTGCCACAATGGAAGAACTGATGGAAGAGGATCTTGTCAGGATTTTACGCGAGCCGAGAAATGCACTGACCAAACAGTACCAGAAGCTTTTTGAATTTGAGAGTATTCAATTGAGATTTACTGAAGGTGCTCTCTCTGCGGTTGCCCGTAAAGCACTTGAGAGAAAGTCTGGAGCCCGGGGCCTCAGATCTGTGCTTGAGCAGGCGATGCTTGACGTGATGTACGATCTGCCGTCGAAAAAGGATGTTCAGGAGTGCGTTATCAGTGAGCAGGTTATCACCAATGGTGATTATCCGGTTATTCTCTACCAGAAGTCTGATGTTGAAGATGAATTAAAAAGTGCCTGAAGGTAACAGGAGTTTTAAAATAAATCATGACAGAAAAAAAAGGTGACACAAAGCTTTATCCATTAATGCCTTTGCGCGATATTGTTATTTTCCCGCATATGGTAGCTCCTCTGGTGGTTGGCCGTAAACAGTCTATTCAGGCCCTTGAAGATGCCATGGATAAGCGAACAGAGATATTCCTTGTCGCCCAGAAAAGTCCTGCGACCGATGAGCCGGGTCCTGGTGGAATCCACCGTGTCGGTACCCTCGCCAGTGTCATGCAGCTTTTGCGCCTTCCTGACGGCACTATCAAGGCCCTGGTAGAAGGGAAAACAAGAGCTGAAATTATATCTCACGTCCCCCATGACCATTTCATGCAGGTAGAGATCCGAGAATTCCCTGAGGAGATTATTGTCTCCAGTGAAGTGATTGCCTTTGAACGGGAGTTGCGAAAATTTTTCGAACAATATGCCGCCATAAACAAGAAAATTGCCAAAGAGGTTATCAAATCCGTTCAGCATATAGAAGATCCCCGTAAACTTGTTGACGTGATCTGTGCACACATGCCGTTAAAGGCAGATGAGAAACAGACAATTCTTGAATGTGAAACCCTGATAAAACGAATTGAAAAAATCCTGGACATTCTGCACCGGGAGATCGAACTTGCTGAACTCGAAAAAGAGATAAACGCTCGGGTAAAAAATCGGATGAGCAAAACCCAGCGTAACTATTATTTGAGTGAAAAGGTAAAAGAGATCCAGAGCGAGATGGGGCAGGGTGAGGACGGGCTTGACGATATTGCAGAGATAGAGGAGTCGGTCAAAAAGAAGAAACTGCCGAAACTCGCTAAAGAAAAGGTAACCAAGGAGCTCAAAAAATTAAAGAATATGCCCCCGATGTCTGCAGAGACAACGGTCGTGCGCAACTATATAGATGTAATCCTCAGTCTGCCCTGGGCCAAAAAAAGTAAGAGCAAGATAGATATTAATAAGGCAGAGATCATTCTGGATGAAGATCATTACGGTCTCAGCAAACCAAAAGAACGAATCCTCGAATATCTTGCAGTTCAGGCCCAAGTCAAGAAAATTAAGGGTCCGATCCTCTGCCTTGTCGGTCCTCCAGGTGTTGGTAAAACCTCGATTTGTCGCTCTGTCGCGCGTGCGCTTAATCGAAAATTTGTCCGTCTTTCACTTGGCGGCGTCCGTGATGAAGCTGAAATCAGGGGGCACCGGAGGACTTATATCGGAGCCATGCCTGGAAAGATCATCCAATCGATGCAACGGGCTGATGTTGCAAACCCGGTCTTCTGCTTGGACGAAGTTGACAAGATGTCCATGGATTTCAGAGGTGATCCGTCATCGGCGCTGCTCGAGGTTCTTGATCCCGAACAGAATATTGCCTTTAATGATCATTACCTGGATATCGACTATGATCTCTCAGAGGTGTTCTTTATAACAACGGCTAATAATCTTCACGGCATACCGGTTCCCCTGCAGGATCGGATGGAGATCATCCAAATAAGCGGATATACGGAAGAAGAGAAACTCAAGATCGCTGAGGGCTATCTGATACCCAAACAGATAAGTGAAAACGGGTTTAAAGAAGGTGATATACATCTGACCGATGGGGCAATTCTCGAGATTGTCAGGCGTTATACGAAGGAAGCCGGAGTCCGTGATCTGGAGCGAAATATTGCCTCATTGTGCCGTAAGGTTGCAAGAGATCGTTTAAAAAATGGATTTACAGACAAAAAATACCGGTTAAGTGCCCAATCTGTTGTCAAATACCTGGGTACTCAAAAATATCGGTATGGGTTGGCCGAGGAGCATGACAGAATTGGCTTGACTACCGGTCTTGCCTGGACAGAAGTAGGAGGTGATCTGCTTCAGATTGAAGCGACACTGATGCCGGGATCCGGTAAGTTGATTATCACCGGAAAACTTGGTGAGGTAATGCAGGAGAGCGCCCAGGCGGCATTGAGCTATGTCAGGTCGCGAGCCGAACGGCTTGGCCTGGAAACAGATTTTTACCAGAAGCTTGATATCCATGTTCATGTACCGGAAGGTGCAATCCCAAAAGATGGACCATCTGCGGGAATTACCATTGCGACCACACTCGTATCCGCTCTGATTAAAAAGCCGGTTCGTCACCAGTTAGCCATGACCGGAGAAATCACGCTGCGAGGTCGCGTATTACCTATTGGCGGGCTTACAGAGAAGCTTCTGGCTGCCAAGCGGGGCAATATCACCAATGTACTTGTTCCAAGTGATAATGAGAGAAACCTTAATGATGTTCCTGCAAGAATTCTGAAAAAATTGAAAATCACCTTGGTCGAGCATATGGATGATGTACTTGAGCAAGCCATACTGACGGAAGAAGGTGAATCGGTGTTCAAGGATGTACCGGTCAGTAAGGTTTTTGAGGAGATTAATGTTTCAGAACATAATATAACCCAGTAATCTTTTTTACTTGACTGGGGTAGGTTAAGTTGGTAAAAAGTCATCCACATTGCGTGGGCGGGTAGCTCAGCTGGGAGAGCATCGGCCTTACAAGCCGAGGGTCACAGGTTCGAGCCCTGTTCCGCCCACCAAAACTACGCAATACGGAGCGGTAGTTCAGCTGGTTAGAATGCCGGCCTGTCACGCCGGAGGTCGCGGGTTCGAGTCCCGTCCGCTCCGCCAGTAATATCAGGGAGTCAGCCATAAAGGCTGGCTCCCTTTTTTCGTTGTTGTCCAAAAGCGTGCCGGTTGGTTCCATGGGTTCAGCCTGCATATATAGAGAATATCGTAAACTCTTCCCGGGTGAACCTCTCCCTTTTAATTAGAAGCCTGGATTGAGGTGATTTTTATCTATCGATGATAAAGTTCAATTTGTCCGGCATTCATGTGTGTGATTAGGACGAAATAGAACCATAAAGGAAGGGAGTAAATAGCTAAGCTCTGGCCTGTGTGGCTCACTTGCCACGAAAGGGTATCTGACAAAAGGAGATCTCGTCTTTTGGGCAAATCCCGTTTTTCGCCAAGAACATGGTCAGTGAATTCATTGAAATGGTGATATTGGGTGTGGGACCTAAAAAAATATGGTCGATGGCAATGGGTGTGCTGTTTTGCGCAGAGAGGCTAAATTCAATATAGGGTACGAGCATTGAGGTACCCTCACGAAACAATACAGGCTCTTCAACATAGCTGGTTATGACTGGAGAGACGATGCGCCATTCTTCCTCCTCCTGGAATGACGGATGTTTCAGGATTGCAGCAATACGTAAGAGGTCACTTTCCATTCGTTCAAAAATAGAACGGTAGGTAGGATTATAGGATGTATGGGTGCTCGTCTGATTGATATCATATTCCTCTGAAAGCACTTCAACTGCATCAAGGACTTTACTGATTAACTGTTCCTGTTGCTCATGGCTGTATATACATCTGCCGATTTGGAATGACTGTTTTTCGGCACATTGCATGATATAATCGGGATCAAATCCAAGGCTTACGCCTTTACCGTGTTTGCTGTATCCACGCCACTGGCTGAGCAGGTTGCCATTTGAACGAAATGATGCTGCAAAAAGCATATGCCCATTGGTGATACGGTGGGTAACCCAATCGAGAAACTGGTTGAGCAAATCGGGCATTGGATGTCCGTTTCGAATTCGCCTGCTCACTTCTGAACGGATAAGATCGGCAGTGTGCCTGAGTTCGGCAGAATCATTCATGTACCTGATATCGCTTGCCCACAGAGCACCGCTCGTAACGATACCAAGAAGTCCATTGAAGCTGGTATAGTGATAGAGCCGTTCTTCCGGAATGTCGGCGTAAAGCGTGGCTGTAATATCTTGTATCATTTGAATACCATTCGTAAACAGATTGGAGGTTCGTGAACAGAAATTCAAAGCTCACACCTGATATTGTACAACACCTGGCAAAATGATAAAATATAAATAGAAAGGTATAAATAAGACTTCTAACTTGGTTTGATTGTATGGAAAATATCGCTCAATACCTGTTTCAGATCGTCGATTATTTCTCAAATAACATGATTTCGCTGGCGGTTCTCGTTGTCGTCGTCATCATTGCAGCGATAAAGAAACCGAAAGTGCTGTTCCAGATTGTCGCACTGCTGATCCTGATGATTGGTGTGCTTTATGTTTTAATTTATCTGGAAAAATCTACCTTCTCCGGAGTTTCTTCAAAAGAACGGGCGCTTGAAGTCGAGAGATCTCAACAGAACTGATTATTTACCGGAAAAAGTCATCGAGCATTGCCTGCCGCCAGGAAGCCTCTAACAATTTCCACTCGCTTCCTTCTTTTCCGATTCGTATATCAAACCAGTAAATATCACTGTTCATGGTTGGCAAGCGAGATATGTCTGTGATTGGCTGTGCTGCCAAAGCTGCAAGAATTCTCGCTGAAATTGAATCATCCTCATTAAGTATCACGGAATCCGTTAGGGTAACACAGTATATGGACTTATTTCGGAGAAGATATCCGCTTGCTACAGACGAAATATCCTTCTTGGTTCTGCCACTTGAATCGCCATATCGTTCAGCGATCAGATCCCGTAATTTTCGACTACTTCCTTGTTCAATACTGTTTTCGCATGCAGTGACAAAGTCATCTATTAATTTTTCAGGAGTTGTATCTTTACTGCATGATTGCAAAAACAATATGAGAAATGGAAAGATCAGAGCAAATCGAGATAAAGAGGATACAGAGTGTATGAATTTATCCATGATCTAGAGTGCAATCAGCTTTTCTTGACTTTATGTTTGAACTTGTCATTTACCTGATAGACAAAGGAGAGAATTTCAGCGATCGTCTGGTACAGTTCCATCGGGATATCTTCACCAACCGGGACTTTTGAGAGAACTTCAACGAGATCGGCATCTTCCTGGATATGGATCCCCGCTTCGCGGGCAGTATCGATAATCTTCTGGGCAATAACACCTTTCCCGGATGCAACAACTCGTGGTGCATCAGATGTATCACTATCGTAGAGCAGGGCTACTGCTTTGTCCATTTTGTTGTCCCGGGATGCCATGTTGTTACACCTTCGTGTCGATAAAAGATTGGCCGTCAGCAAAGAGTTTTTGTGCGAGTGCATGAGCCGGACTCTCTGCACCACTTGAAAAAGAAATGACAAGTTCATTCCTGGAAGAAAGCATTTCTTCCAACAGCCCCTTGAACTGAGATGCAAACAGTACCTTTTCCTCAGAATCAAAGAGGATTTTTATAAACAAAGTATCAGAATTTTGGAGAAAATTTATCTGAATATCTCCAAGCTCGCTCATGGAAAGATGTAAAGAAAATTTCTGATTATCACCTGTTTCTGATGTCTCCTGGTCTTCCTTGTCATAGTCCTCAATGAGAAGATAACCTTGCTCGACAAAAGGAAGCGGCAGTGGAAAAATAAGCAAATTCTGGCTTGTGAGCTGTATTTGGCTGAATTGATAGAGTTCGATAGTAGCCAGGATTTTATTCGCCTGCTCAGAAATACGTTCTGAACCCTGAAATTGAGAAATGATTTCGAGCAGGGCTGTCTTCACTGTATTTTGGGCATTATCTATTCTTCCCTGCGCCAGGAGTTGTTCGAGATTAATGCCGAGCCTGTTGAACATCTGCTGGAGTATCACCCCGCCCTCGTTGCTTCCGACCAGAGAAGTTAGCTCAGGGGGAAGAAATGATTGCAGGATATTTGCTGTGGGAGCTGAAAGTTGAGAAAGAGGGGATGGTGAACCCTGTTGTAACGAACTAACAAGTTGGCTTAAATTAATGGAGTTACCGAGCAGTGCAAGGGATTTACCGGTCAGCAGGCTGCTTGCTTCAGAGACTATTTTCAGTTCCACATGGGGTGATATCTGAGTGAGCTCTAACTGCAGGACTTGACCGGCAGAAAGCTTGCTCTGAGAAGAGACAGGTATTTTGGTTCCTCCAAAATCCAGCAGATAGTGGTTATTGGCCCTCTCACCAAGAACCGTTGCCTTGAGGATTTCACCGATCATTTTCTGACCAAGGCTTTGCTGTTGTCCTCCGGTCCGATCGGTGGAAGAGCCAAGTTGCGGAATCGATGAGAGGGGGGTGATCGTACTCATAGTGTACTATCGTTATGATTGCATAATACTGATATCATATACTCAAGTGGATAATTTCAGTTTTTTGCAGTGTTTTTGCAGTATTTTTGCAGCACGCAATTTGGGGTTTAAAAAAAGTAATTTTATCTTAAACATTTTTGTTTCCTGATAAGCTTTCGGCCATCAAGATATAATAATTATATCATGTGTGAAAGAGAAGGGTAGTCTCTCATGGTCCGAAAGCCTTTTACATATCTACTAACACCTTTTGGGGGATAGGGTTCAATCTTTGCGGGGGTTTACTTTTCGTCTTTGATTGAATATACAGACACTAGAGAGTGTTCCTCTGCTCTTCGAGCCGGAAGAGTTGGTGATATTGCGGTCGTGATAAACTTTCCAGCTGCGCTGAAACCTGGTGGACACACCTAGCGATATCTTTCTTACATTTATGGCATTAGATTAAGTTGAATTATAGAATACTCACCCCCCGATTATATATTCTGACAATTCCATAGTCTAATCAAATCCTCACACTCTCTGCATTGGTTCATTCTGGCAAAAAAAGACAGGTCACTTGAGTCTGCAATTATCTCTTTGCTTTACTCTCTCAGCATAGCGAATATTATGAATATGATATTCGACACCCAAGGCAATAACATATACTGGACCGCTGGAGCTGATAAAAGCAAATGGCTGAATCAGAACCTTCATCCTGATATTAAAACGCTCTCTGACTCAGACACCAATTTGGTATGGAACCTAAAACTAAACAAACGGCCACAAAATCGATCATAGGAATACTGCTATCCGTTGTCCTCTTCTTTTCTTCGGGAGTGCAAATCCCGATTCTTGACTCTTCAGCAGATACTTATTTCAAAGATTCTATAACTAAGGCAGGAGTTAGTTATGGTGTGAGTAGAGTCATTAATGCTACCGTCTCAGTGATTCAGCAATCCAGCATAGAACTCGAACCTGCTGGAATTGGTATGTCGTTAGCTGTAGGACAAATAGTTGACCCCATAAACGACATGGTAGAACGCTTATCGAATGTTCTGGTCATGTCGATTGCTTCATTGGGGGTGCAGGAACTGGCATATGAGATCAGCATCACGATTGTACCTCAGATCCTGGCTGTCTTTCTCCTTCTTCTATCTTTACTTGTGTGGTCCAGAAATGACCGAGTGATTAGGCTCCAGAAAATCATGATGAGCGTATTAGTCATAGCGTCTATTGCACGATTATGCCTACCAATATCCTCCATGGCCAATGAATTTCTTCAGGAGGCATTCTTTGACGATAAAATCATAGAAGCGAACGAAACACTAACTGCCAGCACAGCAGAATTAAACAAAATCGATAACATTGAGGTTCCTAAAGTAGATGGTTTTATGGGTACAATTGGGAATAGTGCCTCGTATATAAAAGAAAAATCCGTAGACTTCAAAAACACTATTCAGGTCATCATGGAGAATAAAGGTGTCATAGTTGAGAACCTGTTAAGGCTGACATTCCTCTATTTGGGGATATTCATTATTCAGGTCCTGATACTTCCATTGTTAATATTCTGGTTCCTTATGAGGGTCATTAATTCTCTTTTTCTTACTACAGCTATAATCTCTACGGGACATTCTCAAGGGTCTAGAGAGGTCTCAATTGAGTAGGCTATTCAAGAGATATGGTTGTATCGATATTAATCTCCAGTGAACAGCCACTTCTCATTCGATAAAGCAAGGGGCATCATGCCATTCACAGAAGACGATAAAAACGCCTTTAAAAACTTCTTGGTCAGTAAGTCCAGTACTCTCAGCATCTCGAACTGGTGCTGACTCAGTACAATTCTCTGATGATCCTGCAGCAAGGCCAAGAGCACGCTGCAAGAATAAGCGAGGATGACATTTATGAAGCGCTCAGTGCAATAAAAACACAAACTCTTGAGCCGCTAATCTCAGTTTCAGATGGTTATTATTGTTTCCGTAATGTAGTCCAGTCAGGCTTCCTTCACGATCTATTGTCACTGGTGGTGGTGATAAAAGCATGGAAATCAATGCCCTCACCTGGGTGAACCTAATGCTTGGTAGCGTCAAGCGCTCATTCCACGGAACATATATCATGCGATAATTGTTTTCATTCTGCCACCTCTCTGTCATGGTTCGTCTCGCTCATGGTATCGCTATAGTTCCAAGTGGCTCGCCTCTCATCCGCCCATGCACGTCTGCTATCTCTGTCCTTGAGTCTATCCAAAATCGTGAAACAGTCCTTGCAATAGTCAATCTTTTCACCGTTAGGTCTTTTTCCTTCGACATCAGCACCAGCGTATGTAAAGTCGATCTCCAACGGTTTCCACGCTCCACAAACCAAGCACTGTCTTTCCATTTTTGTTTCGCCCTTCTTGGAGGTATCTATCGGCGTTGCGGGCTCCTCGTCTCTGCGCATTGTCCAGACACCATAGGTTGCTGCTATCGCCAGACCAATCGGTAATATCACCCCCCAATAACCGGGATGGCTCATAGGTATCAAGACTCCAATTGCTATGGCCCAGACTACGGCAATATATATTATCCTGACCCATACGCTCATTTGCCACCTCTATCGTTGCTGGCCAGCAGGTCTATCAGTGCTTGGCTGATTATGATCTCCATGTGCAGAGCTTCACGAAGAGAGACAACTTCGTTCGGATTTAATTTCGTCGCCATATTTTCACACTTAATCAGATGAAGGTTTAAGGTGCCTGGACCCAGATATTGAGGGACAAAATCAAGATAATCTCACTCCACACACTGCTGATGAGGACGATATCCTGCTTGCCTCGCTTCAGTAATACTGTTGAACTATCGATACAAACGGTGCAGTTCTTAAAAAAAGAGAATAGTTCGAAGATACTCTCTACTCCCCCTGCATTTGCTTACGCAATTGCCTTCTTTGTTCGCTCATGCATTCAGCGATAATTGCGTCCTTGTCCTTGGGGGGAATCTGGTCGAAACGAAGTGCTATCTGGCAGCGGGATTTTCTAATGTGGTGAACCCTCACCACATGGGCGAGACATTGTATGGACCTTTCAGTACCAATAAGGTTAAACTCGAGAAAAATGTGTTCCTTGTCCTCGAACTCCTGCGGGAAAATGGCCAGAACCCCTGATGCAGAAAGATCAATTGTCGTTCCTTGAACCTTCCATAAGCCCGAGATGGACTGGCCGCTGGCAGGTCGATGCGAGGCGGTTATCGGTGTTTGATAAAAAACCCTGAAATATTCACGCAGGCTGACCGGGTCAATTATTTCGGTGGCGACCAATTCAAGGGTCCGATCACCTCTGAGTGCTTCAATTTTTGCGTTGATTACAATGGGGGCGTGTTGCCTGTTGATTGATACAGAACAATTTTCCTGCAGATTGAGGTTTTCAGGTATCGTATCCTTGGGAAAAACAAGGAAAAAAGAAGGGGCGTCCGATTCTTTATAGACACAATCAAGATAAGCGGATTCATTGTTCATGGACAACAGACGGACCCGAGCGCCTTCATTATCGTCTATCTCTTTTATGATGTTGACAATTGAACTGGTCACGACCCGTTACAAGATAGGATTGTATTAGTCATTAATCACGAACTCTTACTTTCAGTCGGAGTAGACGCCGCTGTATCACAAGGCAGCAGCCTATAATCTTATCACGATCTTCATCAGAGATATCATCAAAATGAAACGCCACGTCCCACTGATCCTCTGTTATCTGTTCACGCCTGACAGGGTGAGCAAGAATTTTAATTACTTCTGACGGGGTAGAGGGAAGGGTGACTTCCAGTCTGACCTGCTCGTCCATCGGTGGTTTTTCAGGAAACGAGGCGAGAATACCACTGCCGCTGATATCAATGGTCTGCCCCTGCAGGGTCCATGGATCTCCTTTTTTTCCATAAAGCGACGGTTGAAACGATTTGCTGATCACATGGGCTGTGGCGTCGACCCTGAAAAATTCTCGCATCTGATCATAGCTGATCGATTTATGGACGATCATTTCAAGGATCTGACTGCTGGGAACAGCAGTAATCATCGCCTCAATAGAAAGATTTGGACCGCCGAGATCAATATTTATTATAGCTGGCTGGGATGTATCGATAGAATCTACTGGCAGGATGCCCGGTTGAAAAAGGAGATTGAAACGAGGGCTTTTAACACTCTGATAGACGCACTGCATCCGATAGCGTTCCTTGCTGTCAATAACGGGCAGGAACATGCGTATTGGTTTTGCATCAGGAATATCTTTTAGGATGTCAATGTCTGAGTCCATTTGAAACCCGTCGCTAATGATTTGTGGGATATGACTGCCAAAACAATTTGATGCGCACAAGCAATGTTAGGGAAATAGTATCATCAAATCTCTGGAATATCAAGAAATAGTGATAAACCCGATGTGATGGACAAGGGGGGTAGGGTACTTTTTGTTACAGCCGAATAGGTTGTGCCTTAGGGTGGCGCAGAAATTAATATATGGCTTCCAACACACTCTAATAAGAATAAAAATATATTCTAACGTACTGGAATACTGATTAGAATCAGGCAGACCTGTTGATAAGTCGATTCGGTTTCTTGATTGAACTCTGGTACCCATTGATGCCGATTCTTCCATTTTTCACCTTGAGATATTCAGACCTGACAACCGCCTGCTTGTCATTTATCTTTGAGGCAACTGCACGGTTAAGTTCGAGAAAATTCTTCATTATTTCCGATCGTTCATGAAAGAGACGAACCGATTCACCATGCAGATTATTCATCGCCATGTTATTGATCTGCTGATCAGTCACCTGGGCATTGTCGAGCAGACCAGAGAGTTCTTTTTGATAGGCTCGAATGGTCTCGGGCTCCAGCAGATGGACATGCTCGCCAATTTCTTCAGTCTTGCTGATCAATTCTCGATATTGTTCCTGGGACAGGAGTAACAGCTCAGAAAAAGTAGTCATGAGGGCTAGAGTGCAACCGATAGTGGTTTATAATTATCGTCCTGAACGTAAGAAGAGGAAGATGCTTTTTTGTTGATCTCGATTGCCTGTTTCCAGGTATCGCTTAAATCGGTTAGTAAGGTTTTTACTGTTTCAAGGGAAGCAAGGCTGTTATTTAAATTTGCTTTGATCAACTCACGGTTCATGAAATCGTAGAGCGCTTCAAGATCGGCTGCGATCTTTCCACCAATCTCATGGTCAAGGGTCACCGATAGTTCAGTTATGATTGCACAGGCCTTGTTAATCAGATAGTTCCTCTGTTCTATATTGTTTTCCCTGATTGCATTTTCAGCTCGGGTAACAAAACTGATAGCCCCATCGTAGAACATAATCAGAAGCTGTTCTCGTGAAGCAGATTCTATCTGGTTTCGTAAATAGTTTTCAGAGTATGCGTTTGTCATTAGTTATCACCGCCGAAATTGGACATTTGAGACAATTGCTGAGTCAAATAGGATGATGTAGCATTCATGCCGTTGACCAGATCTTCCATCGCGGAAAATTGTGCCAGAAGTGTCTGTTCCCGTTTTTCCAATCGAAGTTCCATTCGCTCAATCGATTGGTCCAGGGACCTGACTGCACTGTCATGACTTTGTTTTTTACTGGCGTATAGTCCGCTAAATGTATCGGTCCAGCTGTCAAGGTAGGTGTTGAACTGGTTGAGTATTCCTGTGTTTAACCCATCGCCAATCAGCAATGATTCAACACTGTCATAGTCGGCTGCCAGTGCTTCCCCCAGCTTGGAGGTATCCACTGACAATTGGCCAGTCTTGGAATCTGATTTAAAGCCGATATCGACAAGATGGTTGAAATTGCCGGCTCCCCCGAACATCGGTTATAAGCAGATTACGTAAATTCCTGGTGACCGTGCGAAAGCCGGGGTCCGAAGCCCAACTACTATCCTGCTGTTCTGAAATAAAGGTATTGATATCGTTGTAGGCGGCGGCAAAGGCTTCCATCTTGGCGGTGATTTCGGTAAAATCAGATTCAACTGCAATTGTCGTTGATTCACCAGCCACATTTTCCTTGAGAAGATCAATGGATATACCGGGAATCGCATTTTCAATACGATTGCTGTTGGAAGTAATGTTAATTCCATCAAGCACTACTTCTGCCTGTTGAGCAGCCTGGGTGAGATCAAATCTTAGTCTTGGTCCTTCATCAGTTTGTCAGTCCTGTTGTTGAAATCGTAAAATTGTTATCGGCATCATTACCTGTCAGGACCATGCGGTAATTTGTACCATCAAAGATTGTAGACGCCGTAACACCGGTATCAGAATCTCTATCGGCCTGATTTATTGCATCACGAATATCATTGAGGCTGCTGTCTGCTGCAATCGAAATACCGACTCCATTAATTGTAACGGTACCTGCTCTAAAGTTGCCAGCGCTGCTATCTGAATAGCCGCCACGACTGACTTGTTTTTCCACCTGGGCAAGGGTAACGACTTCAAGCTGATAATTACCTTTAGATGCCAGCGTTGAACTGGAAACTGCTAGTGAGAAAAAATCCTCTGATCCTGAACGCGTGGTATAAGAGCCTAGCTTGTCGGCACTATTCATTTCTCCAATGGAGGATGAAAGTGCATCCAGTTTGGTTTCAAACTGGGAAAATGCTTCAAGCCTGCTGGAGAGATACTCTTTTTCCTTCTCCATCCTCTCAAGCGGTATCCGCTCTGCATCCATGATCGCCTTGATGATGGCATTGGTATCCAGACCTGTCGCGAGTCCGCCAAATGATATAACCATGACTAAAACCTAATGAAAATTAGCTCTCGGTTTCGAGAATATTGCCCCTGAGTTCTGCAAGCATTTTTCGAGTGCCGAGTATCTCTTCAGACGGAACCTGCCTGATGACCTCACCTTCCTGGTCAATGAGGTTTATAACCAGATCATTGGTCGGATCATCGACCTCGAATCTGACGCTGTAAATCCCGTCTTCTGTTAATGCCTTGATGTTCTGGAGCAGCTCTTCGGACTGGATGCCGTTGCTTTTATTTGCAGCATCGGAACCAGCCTCTGAAGCCATGGATTCAATAGAATCCCGTTTATTCTTGACTTCGTCGGGAGCCATTGAAAAATCTGCCCGACTCCTTCCCGATGCCAGCGTAATTCCCTGTATTTCCATTTTGGACCTCTTTTAATAAGATAAAAACGAATTAATCAGGTGGGTGTTACACCCACCTGATTATGTTAAGGGTTTAGCCCAACAGACTCAGGGCAATCATTGGCATCTGGTTGGCCTGGGCAAGTACTGCAACCTCCTGCCTGCTGCAGAATGTTTGCCTTTGTCAAGTTTGCAGTTTCCGCGGCAATATCGGCATCCATGATACGTGATCTTGCTGCAGATAAATTTTCGGAAATATTCATCACGTTTGCAATGGTTGATTCAAATCTGCTCTGAACAGCACCGAAATTCGCTCTAGCAGTATCAACATCGACTAATTGCATCGTCAATGTCAATTGCAGCTCGATATGCTGTCTGGTTGCATCAGTGTCAGATCCAATTCCAATGTACCAGCAGCACCAGCATCAGATCCTGAGATCGTCGCAGTCAATGAGTCACTTAAAGTAACGGTCGATTGTATCATCATCAGTAGCATTTGCACCAACCTGGAAATTTAAGTCAGTAGCAGCTGCCATTAAGAATTGTCGTACCATTAAATGTCAGTACTATCTGCAATTCTGGTGATTTCTTCACTCAAGCTGAGTAAACTCAGCATGAAGTGAGGCTCTATCATCAGCACTGTTGGTATCGTTTGCAGATTGTACAGCGAGTTCTCTCATCCTCTGCAGCATGTTGGTGATTTCCTGCATGGCACCTTCTGCTGTCTGGGCAAGAGAAATACCATCCTGAGCATTTCGAGCTGCCTGATTTAAACCACGAATCTGTGCTGTCATCCGGTCTGATATTGCAAGTCCAGCAGCATCATCTTTGGCGCTGTTAATGCGCAGACCAGATGACAATCGCTGCATGGAGGTCTGCAAAAGACCTTGTGAAGAATTGAAGATTACGTTGGGCGTTTAGTGATGCGATGTTTGTGTTAACAATTAATGACATGATTTTATCCTCCGTGATAAAATAATTTCGGGCTTCCGTGCCCATTGGTTTTGTTTTGTTAAAATCTTAATTGTAATAATGTCCGGTCATCACCTCCTTTCTTTATTATAGGTTGTTAATTACAATATCGGAATTCAATTTAGTGATTCTTTAGAAAAAAATATATATTATTTATATAAAATTTTCATATATTCTATATAACTATATGAAATAATATCGAAATAAAATTATCCCTGTAGCAGGCTGAGAGCAAGCGCCGGAGTCTGGTTTGCCTGGGAAAGTATGGCAACACCGGTCTGCTGGAGAATATTTGCCTTTGTCATCTCGGCTGTTTCCATGGCGATATCGGCATCAAGAATTCGTGATCTTGATGCTGATAGATTTTCCGCAACATTCATTACATTTGCAATGGTGGACTCAAATCTGCTCTGAACTGCACCATAATTTGCTCTGCCGAATCATCGACGTTCGAGTTGCAATCGATCGATGGCACTTATTGCAGTATTTGAGTATGGCCTGATCTGTTATATCGACTTCAACGGCTGACCAGTTCACACCAAGCGTATCAACTAGATGTGCCACTAGTGGTTAGCATCAGCAATCAAGTGATCATCTAGTTGCATTGGCACCAACCTGAAACGTCATAGTCGGCTACCGTTCCATTCAAGAATCAGATGTACCATTAAACGTGGTGCTGTCTGCAATTCTGGTTGATTTCCTGCATCAAGTTGATCGATATTCTGCATGAAGTGAAGCCTGTCATCAGCACTGTTGGTATCGTTTGCTGACTGCACTGCGAGTTCTCTCATCCGCTGCAGCATATTGGTGATTTCCTGCATGGCACCTTCTGCTGTCTGGGCAAGAGATATTCCATCCTGGCATTTCTGGCAGCCTGATTCAAACCACGAATCTGTGCAGTCATCCGATCGGAGATTGCCAGGCCTGCAGCATCATCCTTGGCACTGTTGATGCGCAGACCGGATGATAATCGCTGCATGGAACGTGTTAAGTGATCCCTGGGATCCTGTGAGATTTCTCTGGGCGTTTAAAGATGCAACATTGGTGTTGACGACGAGTGCCATGATAAAATTCTCCTTTTATAAGTGATTCGCTTCCGTGCATTTTTATCATGGCGTCCGTGCCATTAAATTTGAAGTCTGCTTAGATATACATATCGGATTACAGGGTGGTATTCTTAAGTAAAAAGACAGAATATTAGTATCTTGGAAATGAAAGTTACATTTCTGATAATGAAAATTGTAAATAATCTTTGAAACAGAAATAATTCGTGTATTGCTTGAAATTTAGGCTTTTTGAGAGTAAAAACAGAGGAAGAAAATTATTGAGATGACAGACGATAATAGCCTGTCATCTCTAAAATTAAGCTTGGGGCAGGGGGGTCTTGGTCTGGTACTTGTTGTCTTCGAGGACAACCTGGATTGCCCTGTTTGTTTCGGGGGAGTAGAGGATTGGAGCAGCCAGGTTGATGGTTATGTTCTGGTCAGGTGGAACGGTGACGATCGACAGGGTATAGCAGTCCTTTTCATCTTCGATTTTCAAAGAATTTTTCTCGGACTCATCCGGAAGAATCTTGTAGTCAAGAAAGAAGTTGTTTGGGTCAGTCAGGATAAAGGCAAAATCAGGGTCATCGACATTTTGTATCCAGAAAAGGGGGCCATCTTTTTTGGGTGGGATGACGATGAAATTTCTCAGATTCGGCAAGCCGATCATTCCGGCGGGAAAATGCAGCAGGTTGGAAGCGTCGTATTCGATCATGCCAAAACGCGTCTGTATCTTTTCCATGTTACTTATTCCTTGTTTTAATTGCAGTGTCTAACGAGTCAAGATCAACAGAGTTCCAGTGGGAAGCTTCGACATTTTCCTGCTTTATCTTATCGTACACTTCCTGCCGAAAGATCTTTTTCTCCCGTGGTGCATCAATTCCTATTCGGATGGTTCCACTTTTTGATTCGATGATTTTTACGGTGATATCATCACCGATGAGAAATCCTTCTCCTGCTTTTCTTGATAGAACAAGCATCTTGTACCCCTGGACATAGTTGAATTATTGAAAGTGATCTTTACGGTAGAACATAATCTAAATTAAAATTTTGTTTAATTCAACTATACGGTTCAGGGTAACAAGTATTAATTAATCCATTGTTATTTCTAAAAATAGTCCAGGATTGAAATTTGCGAAATCCTCGATGTTACATTTAATGCTGCCTGGAAGGCGGTTTCCTGTTTGATGATCTCGTTAAATGTCTCGATTGCATCTGCATCCTGATAACGTGACAAGGTCTGCTTCAGATCAACCTCGACCTCTTCCTGGTGAGCCATGGCTTCATCGAGCCGTGAGGCCAGTGTGCCGAGTTTTGCCCTGATTCTTCGTTCCTGGTTGGCAGCTATTTCGATATTTTCTATGTTTGCCTGGATACCGCCACCGGGACCGGCCGGATCATCGATATTGTTTGCGCGTATTGCATCTTCCATGCGGGTCAGTACAGAAAAAATATCAACATTTCCAGGTTCAGGTTGATTGGCAGCAGGTGGTGCTGCCCAGTTTGCGTTGGCGACTCCCATGAACAGCTCATTTCCGGTAGCATTTACCTGGATCGTCTCACCCGGAGTTATTTCCAGCTCTGTCGGGTTCTGGTCACCCTGGTAAATATAGGGCCAGGTATTTGAGTTATTGGGGTCATATGACCCAGCAACATAGGCAGGGTTTTCTACAAACGGCTGGGTGGTCTCGGAATATCCGGAGAAAATAAATTTACCATTTAATTTTGTATTGGCAGCAGCAAGGAGTTCCTCTTTGAGCTGACCCACTTCATCTGCAAGGATCTCCAGGTCGGGATCACTCAGGCTGCCGTTTACCGAGGCGATGCCAATTTCTTTTACCCGCTGCAGGATGTTTTCGACATGGGCGAGATGGCTGTCGGTTGCCTGCATTTTATCGTAGGAGGTGCCCATGGTCTGCAAATAGCGTTCTGTATGCCTGATCTCCGTGCGGGTTGTCAGGATCGGACGAATGGCGGTCGGATCATCTGAGGGTTTTTCAACTTTCAGGCCAGATGCCCCCTGGTTGCGCAGATCCTGAAGCGTGTTGGTGATTCGATTCAGGTTTGAGTTCATTAACCTGTAGGATGAGCTGTGCGTCACTTTCATTTCATACCCCTGGGATCAAGGAGAAAAAATTATCGTTTCATATTGATGATCGAATCCATTAATTCGTCAACTGTTGAAAGGAACTTGGCAGAAGATTCGAATCCCCTTTGATACTGGATGAGGCTTACCATTTCCTCTTCAAGTGAGACGCCGACAAACCCTTCGCGAAGATTTTCGAGCTGGTTGACCGCATCTTCAGCACCACCAAGTGATAGTTCATTCTGGTTGCTTTCAATGCCAATACGGGAAGTGACTCGGGCATAAAACGAGCCGAAGTTGTCAACACCGTCAATCGACAGCTGTTCGCCGATATTGGACATGAGCAGGGCGTTTCGATTGTCACCGGGGGCCGGATTGCCGGGAAGCCCTGCGGCGACATCGTCAGCATTATCGATGAGTACGGCCATATTTCTTGCAGAATTCTGGTATATTGATGTGGCCGGCGGTGATACGGCGGTTGTATCAAGAAAGAACTCTGTGGCCGGCAGACCATCAAGACCGGCACCGGCGGTATGCTGGGCGTTGACCTGACTGCTGACTTCCCAGGCGAGCCTGTCCACCTCTGTCATGATTGACGGGATAAATTCATCGCGCATGGTAAACATCCCGAGCATTTCTCCACCGAGGGTGTGCGTGGTGAGTGTTCTAACGGTTCCTCCCGCATGGAGCTGCAGGTCAACGTTTGTGCCGCTGTTAACCGTTTGCAGACGCATTGCCATATTGCCCTGGACAATGGGCAACCCGCCCGGCAGCTGAACGTTGACCATGCCTGATCTGTCCAGGTAGGTTGTGGTACCAAGTGATTCGGCCAGGTCCTTTACCAGCATGTCACGGCGATCCCGGTCGCTGTTGGCCATCTGGTCATGAATTTCGATGTTGTAGATTCTATCGTTGAGCTCTGCTATTTCTTCTATGATGCCGTTGAGGCCATCGACTTTTGATTGCATGGATTCATTGATGTTATTAACGACACCATTGAGTTCATTTGCCAGGTTATTGAAACCTGAGGCGAGCAGGTTGCCGCGATGAATGACAACATCTCGTAGAACAGGATCACCCGGGCTTGAGGACAGTTGCTGCCAGGAGTCGAAAAACCGGTCAATTTCGGTACTGATATTCTCTTCAGAGACGTTGAATATTCCTTCAAGTTCACTCAGGGATCTGGTCTGGCCGTTGGCAAAACCAAAATCGATGTATTTATCTTCTAACTGGGCCTGGATGAATACATCGTGGTCACGCTGTATATTGGTTATTTTGACGCCCTGACCGATAAAAAAACTGCCGAACTGCAGGGAAGGTGTAGGGGCAAGCTCTGCAGACTGACGGGAATATCCTTCGGTATTTACATTGGCGATGTTGTTTCCAACAACCTCAATTGACTTTTGGTTTACTTCCAGAGAAGTACGTGCGGCATTTAAGGCGTTTAATAGACCGGCCATATCATACTTTTCCTGACAGCAGTCTGCCGTTTATCTGGGAGGGGATTGTCCCCGCGTCATGCGCGTAGGTGGAGGTGACTGTTCTCTTGCCGAAAAACTCCATGGTTTCCCTGATCCAGCCCAGGGCTGATTTGTACAGATAGGCATTCCTGCGATTTTCTCTTCTGATTTCAGAGGCAATCTTCTGATCTTCAGGGTCGATCTCCTGGACGTGGGCAAGAAATTGTATCAGGTTTTCCTTTTCCTGCATGGCGCCTGTACAAATTGTCCATGTCAAGATTTCTTGCAAACCGGCGTTCTTCAAGAATCAGATCTCGAAGTCGCAGTAATTTGTCATGGGTTGTCATGTTGCTCATAATCTATTTGTTTTCCACAAGAAATTGCAGTAAAGAGGTGGCAACCTTGTCGATGTCGGGCTGGTAAGAGCCACTTGCTACCTGTTGCTTCAATTCCTGGACTTTGGCAGCACGTTCGGCAGCATCTGCATTTTGACCTGCATTGGACTCATGAACACCTTTCAGCACAGAAGAAAATTCCACTTGATCACTCTTTAAGCTATCTGCTGTTTTAGCCGCGTCAGTCTTCGGAGATTTTTTTACCCCACCGACATTGGGGGGACCGCCCACTCCAAAAAATTCAATACTCATGTCGTCACCTTTTTTTATCCAAACAGGATGAATTACTGCCCCACCTCGTTCTCAATGCCTGTATACTCAGTGGTTACGCTTATACGTGACCGAATCTGCAGGAACCTGAAAACAGATGATTTTGTGTTTTCTTGCTTAATATATCGGATGGACGGGGAAAAAGATTTAGAAAAAAGTAGAGATCAGATATGACGGGAAGTAAAATCAGCTGTGCGGAGGTGAATTATTTTTCAATCCTGTCTTCAACAAGATGCCTGAGCTGCTCAAACATTGCATTTCCGAGCCCAATACCTTTTCCTTCACTGGCATGTCTGGCCCGTTCCATGTCAATCATTTCCTGATAGATATCGTGTCCTATACCTTTGTCGATCAGGCCACCATCAGGAATGGTCTTTCTCATCGCCTTGAACATCTCGTTGATGTAGAGTGCCTCAAATTCCTGGGTCGATTGACGAAGCGCCTCAAGATCTTTTGCTTTTTGGACACTCTGGTCCAGCTGTGGTTTTGTCGCGCTGAGAATGGTTCTCGGGTCTATGGGTGTGACGAACATGATTTTATCTCTGTTTAGAGGATTACCAGATCACCCTGCATGGAACCTGATGCTTTGATGGCCTGCAGGATTGCTATAAGGTCTCGAGGAGTCGCCCCAATAGCATTGAGGGCGGAAACAACATCGCCGATATTGACATCTTCTTGCATTTCAAGAACAGTCAGCTGGCCTTCGTCTTCAGCAAGCGTGATATCTGTGCGAGCTGTTTCTACCGTTTGACCAAGGGCAAACGGGTTGGGTTGAACCACATCAGTACGCTCATCGATGACCAGGCTGAGATTGCCATGCGAGACAGCTACCGTTGAAAGAGTGACGTTTTTACCCATCACAACGGTGCCGGTCCGTTCGTTGACAACAACGCGGGCAACTGAATCTGCATCGACCTCAATGGATTCAATCGCGGAAATAAATTGAACCATGTGATCCTGAAAAATTTTTGGCACCGAGATGGCAACACTGCCAGAATCTGTCGGGAACGCAGTATCCGGCCCATAGAGCTGGTTCACGGCCTGACTGATGTTTGTCGCGGTGGTGAAGTCCGCATTATCGAGCTGATAATTGAGTTGACCGGCAACACCGAGATCAACAGGGACGGTGTTTTCGATTATTGCACCGTTGGCAATTCTGCCGGCAGTCGGATGATTCTTCTGGACTTTAGCCGCCTTGCCGCCAAAGGCAAAGGCACCATTGGTCAAAGGGCCCTGGGCAACTGCATAAACATTACCGTCAGCCCCTTTCAAAGGTGTCATGATCAGCGTTCCACCGGATAGGCTTTTGCAATCACCAATGGAGGATACTTGAACATCTATGGTTGACCCAGGTTTAGCAAATGGTGGCAGATCTGCGGTTACCATGACTGCCGCAACATTCTTCAGTTTGATATTTCTCAGGTTGTCTGGGTCAACGGTGATGCCGTTTCTAATCATCAGGTTGTAAATGGCCTGCAGGGTGAAGACCGATTTTTTCATATCGTCTCCAGTTCCATTGAGACCGGTGATCAGGCCATAACCAATCAAACTGTTGGACCGAACGCCACTGAGTCTGGCAATATCTTTAATCCTGGCTCCATGGGCTGGAAGAGCCATTAATATGAGAAGCGCACAGATCATTGCGATGTAAATTTTTCTACTCATAACATAAAAACTCATCATGGAATTTATCTTAATAAAAATGATACAAGCTAACTTAAAATGGCCAAATGCGATCGATGGTCCTGGTCAGCCAGCCGGGTGACTGCTGATCAGCCACTGGTCCTCTGCCTGTATAGGATATCCTCGCGTTCAATATTTTATTTGAGTCCACAGTGTTGGCAGCAGTTATGTCAACGGGCCTGACAATACCGGTGACATAGATAATCTGAACTTCATTGTTGACCATGACCTCTTTACCACCCCTGACCTTTAAGTTGCCATTGGGGTATACGTCTATCACCTGAGTTGACAGTGATGCACTGAGATCTCCACTGCGCACAGTCTGACCAGTACCTTCAAACTCATTGTTGAAATTTGCCTGGAGTAAGGTACTCATGTCTAAATTGGAATCGGCGATCCAATCCGAATTCTCAAGCCCGAAAAAAACTGGAACGCCTGCCTCAATCGTCGAGTCCCTGCCCGAAGATGTGGTGGCCTGTCTGGAAGCGCTTGATTTTTCAGCAATTACAATTGTGAGGATATCCCCGATGTTCATGGCCTTGTGGTCAGAAACAAGCGACCCTTTGCTGTTGCTCCACAGGGATCCTGTTGTCCGAGTTATCTGCTGTGGGGGCTGGATCTCTTCCAGTGGTTCCGGAATAGTAACGACATTGTTGTTTTTGGGTGCACAGGAGGCGATCAACAGTGCTGTAAGCAATAGCTGTATAAATCGTACCATTTTAGATTTTAACCTCGACAAGACCCGGTGCCTGGACGCGGCAGTAGATCAATTTATTGGAATTGGCGTTCTTTACCCTGATCACCTCGTCTTTACGACCGTCTGCTCTGGCTATTCCTGTTGCGGTAAGGACAAGACCGCTTTGGTTGACAACGATCTTGACGAGCTCTCCCTTTCTAATCACCGGCGGTAGCTCCACATATTCAGGTCCAATAACAGCTCCTTTGATGATGTTTCGTTTTACTACTGAGCCTACCACTTCAGAGATATCTCTTGCGTAGCTCGGCACTGAGCTTATGTCACGATCAGCCACAGAGAGCATTTCTGGTGTGACAATCTCTCCATATTTGAGTCTGCGTGTGGTAATCACAACAGGGGTGATCGCCCTTGTCTGACCTCTGACTGAGAAGTTTTTTCGTACCTTATCATCAACTTTGAAAATGATAGAGAATCTGGAGCTGCCTATTACACCAGGACTTGAAGGGACAACGTCCCAACTCAATGCCCCTGTAGGCACCTCAAATGGCAGTGGTAGCGATTCGGGGATAAAAGAAATATCAGCATCAGGCAACTGATGCGTGTTTTGGGCTATAAAATCATCGATAATCTGCAGAATCTGTTTAGCAGTGATGGTCATGCTTTCTCTGCTGACAGTGATGAGTGGGGAGCCTTTCCAGATTATCCCTGCCAGTTTACTATTATGTGATTTCTCTATTTTGCTGATAATTTCTCTTGCATCCAGGACACTAGCCAGACCAGGGTCTGGGGCTGTTCCAACGATTTGCGAGCCGAGCGCACGGGCAAGCGGTGTCTTGTCGGAGACGGAGGTGATATCTGACAGCAGTACGGAATCCTTGTTCACCGAACTGCTTTGCAAGAAGGTAACGTCCAGGGCCAGACATGGTACTGAACAGAACAGGGTAAGCATTACTACGATTCTAATAATCATATGATCTCGTTAGACGAGGTTAATGGTCGCCTGCATCATTTCATCAGAGGTCTGGACCGTTTTGGAATTAATCTCGTAGGCTCTCTGGGTGGTAATCATCAAGGCCAGTTCTGAAACGATATTGACATTTGATCCTTCAAGGAAGGTTTGTATCAGGATTCCGTATCCATCATCACCTGGGGTCCCTGGCCCTCCTGTACCTGAGGAGGCTGTCTCCTGGTATAGGTTATCGCCCAGGGCACGTAGTCCCTGGTTGTTGGTAAATACTGATATTTCCATGGTGCCAATCTCAGTACTTTCGGTATCATCTCCCAATATTGCGCTGACGACCCCGGTCTCACTGATAACAATATCTTTTGCACCATCTGGAATAGTTAACGCGGGAACAATGGGGTACCCATTTGCCGTTGTGACCTGGCCGGTACTGTCACGTTTGAAGTTGCCGGCTCGAGTATAGGCATTATTACCATTTGGCAGTTCAACTTCAAAAAACCCCGCGCCGTCAATGGCAACATCGAGTTCGTTTTCGGTACCGATAAGATCGCCCTGGGTAAATATTTTGGCAACGGCATCTGGTCTGACTCCAACACCAACCTGGATACCGGTAGGAGACTCTGTATCTGCAGAGGTCTGACTGCCCGGTACCTTGATCATTTCATAGAACAGATCCTTGAACTCAGTGGTACTTTTCTTGAATCCTGTGGTCGTCACATTGGCAAGGTTGTTGGCTATGACGTCTATGCTCAATTGCTGAGCATTCATGCCGGTAGTTCCCGTGTAAATTGATCGTATCATTTTGACTTCCTAAAAGAATAATTTATAAACCACTATGAAACTGTTCCAAGATCTTCCTGTTTTTCGCTTATCGATGAATACCCTTTCAGAACTTTATGATAGGTTTCGTATAACCTGTGCCCGTTTATCATCTGAGTCATTTCATCAACCATGTTTACGTTAGATATTTCCAGGCTTCCCGAGACGAGATGTGGTTCTGTCTGGGGAATCTCCCGTATACCCTCTGTAAGCTCAAAGGTATTGTTGTCTCGTCGTTTTAATTTTGAGGGATCATCAATGTCAACGACAGCAATCTGGCCGATATCCTCTCTGTTTCCGAGGTTATCAAGTGCAGAGATGGTGCCGAATCGATTGATTGAAATTCTGAAGGTAGAGTCGGTGGCAACCTCTATTGGTGCGTCACCTTCACTCAGCAGCGGGTAGCCGTTTGTTGTTACCAGTGTACCGTCCGGTCCTTGGGTAAATGACCCATTTCTCGTGTAAAGGGGACCTTCAGGGCCTAAGACTTTGAAAAAACCAGAATTGTGGATTGCCAGATCGAAGGTATTGCCGGTCTCTTGCAGTGGTCCCGGGCTGAAGTCTGTGGCTGATTGTTTAACGCGGTTATAATTTATGCCTTTGGCATCCCCAACCTGTTGCTCACTTTTCAGGATGGATTCAAAGCTGACCAGCATTTTCTTGTAGCCGGTTGTACTGACATTTGCCAGATTGTTAGCGATATTTGCCAGGGATTGTTCTCGTGAGATCGCCCCGGCAAGGGCACTGTATTTTCCTGAAACCATATTTTCTACCTTTTAGTGTCAATCTTTGAATCTCAATAGTTATATCGGTCTGTTCATCATTTTTCTTAAAGAAATGACGACTAATCTTTGAGCATTCTTGACAATTAATATGACCTGCATCCAGCGTTAATCTGAGAGAGGCTCACCAGTTGCTCTGCTTCCTCTTTAGAAACTGAAAAAAGAGTTGCTATTTCAGTGGCTTCTGCTCCGCTTCCGGTAAGCGAGCTGATATATCGATACCGTTCAGGCATTGAAGCTTTTACAGCCCTGGCCTGATAGGATGATCGAGACATGTGCAGTTTCGTTGCTGCCTCATCAGCCTCTTCGAGGTTCTTTGAAAATGTCTGATTCTGTACAACTTTTTCTTTGAGTTGCTGGTATTGGGCGGTAACAGCACTGGTCTTTTCCGCAAGCATGGCCTGCTGCTCAAACAGCGAGTTGTATTGTCTTCTATACCAGAGCAGGCCTGGAATTGAGATAGACAGCAGAAGGAAAAAAAACAGGGCAAGTATTATTGTATAGTTCATGGCATACCTTATTTAACCGAGTCTGTTTTTCAATTTGTTCTTCAGCTTTATCAGTGCCTGGCTGTGCAGCTGAGAAACCCTGCCCTCAGACACATCAAGTACCTCTGCTATCTCTTTCTGGGTAAGTTCCTCGTAATAGTAAAGCGATACAACTATGCGTTCTTTTTCCGAGAGCTCCTCAAGTATTGTAGCGATGGTTCTGGTCAGTTCATGGTTTTCCAGGTTTTCTGCAGGATATGATTCCTTCCGTTCTTCTACGAGGGTATCAAGAAAGACTCTGCCTTCGTGCGAATGGTCAAGGGTTTCGTTGAGGCTGACACAGCCTAAGTGACTGACCTCACCGAGGACTTTCTGGTAATGATCAACACTCATTTCCATTGCTTCTGCAACTTCCTCGTCCTCAGGATCTCTGCCCAGTTTAAGCTCGAGTTCACTGATTGTTTTTCCGATTCGGTTCTGCTTGTCGCGAAGGGACCTCGAAAACCAGTCCAGTTTGCGCATCTCGTCAAGAATTGCACCCCGTATACGGTATTCGGCGAATGTTTTAAAGAGGATGTTCTTGGAATAGTCAAATTTGTTCGCCGCATCAATTAATCCGAGCATTCCTGCACTTCGCATGTCATCCTGGTTCATAAATGCGGGAACCTGGGTCACCATCCGTCCAACAAGGATATCAACGAGATAGAGATTATCTTTGATAAGTTTCGACTTATCCTCTGCGTGTGGGGGCTGAGAGTAAATCATCTGTTCTGTTTATCTCCAAAACGAAGAAGTTTTTTCCAGAAAAATTGAAGATTACCCTTCGGATCGTTTCCTGTCTGTTCCATGGTGATTCTCTCTGCCAGGCTTGAAAAAGCAGTGGCTACCTTGGACGCTGGATAGAGATCAGATATGACTTTTTGTTTTCGTATACATTCATTCATCTGTTTGTCAGCTGGGATAGAGCCAAGAAAATCGATTGAAATATCCAGATAACGACTCGAGACCATGGTGAGCTTTCTATAGACGTCCAGGGCGTCGTTATCGTTTTGAACCATGTTGACAAGCAGATTAAAGTTTTTCTCGTGAAATTGTACTGACAATAATTTCATTAACGCATAGGCATCGGTAATAGCCGTTGGTTCCGGGGTCGTCACGATCATGATTTCCTGGGCAGCGGTATTGAAATAGGTGACGTTTTCGGAAATTCCTGCCTCAGTGTCAATCAACACATAGTCGAAGCTGGCAGGTATGCCATCAAGCCCCTCAAGAAGCCGCAGTTTGTGGGATGCATCAAGCCTGATAAAATTCTGAAGTCCGGAGCCGGCCGGCAAAATTTTTATTCCATAAGGGCCATCCACCATTACATCCTCAAGACCTCGCTCGCCCGAGAAAAAATGATTGAGATTATGTGTAGGAGTCAGGCCAAAGACAACATCGATATTTGCCAACCCCAGGTCAGCGTCTAATACCAGAACTTTTTTGCCAAGTTTTGCCAGTGATACAGCTGTATTGGCGACAACAGCTGTTTTCCCGACACCACCCTTGCCACTTGTAATCGAATAAACCCTTGTTATTTCGTTGTATTCCTGGGTTGGCATGGTTGCGTTAAGTGATCGCAGTGTTTCTGCCTGATCAGGTGATTGATTGCTGTTTTCTGTCATGAGGCGGATCCTTGTGTGGGCGGTATTACCAGCTTTGCTACTGTTTCCCGATCAATCTCGAGCAAATCTTCCGGAACGCGCTGACCATTGGTGATATAGGAGAGCGGAGTCGGGTTACTGAGCTGGGTGTTGAGGATGACACCAAGATTGGTGCATTCATCGATCTTGGTAAAAATCGTCTTATCAAGATTCAATTTCTGAAAATGGCTCACGGCCTCGATCAATTCAAGGTCACGGGTTCCGGCAGATAAAACCAGATGTTTTTCTATGCCAAGATCTTCAGCAAAAAAAGTTGCGAGTTCTTCAATGCTCATTTTATCACGGGGGCTGCGACCGGCGGTGTCGATAAGGATAACATCCTTATCCCGATGATTGTCAATGGCTTTCTTAAACTGATGAGGAGTCAGGACCACATCAACAGGCAACCCCATGATCTCACCATATACCTTAAGCTGTTCGACCGCTGCAATCCTGTAGGTGTCAATTGTTATAAGAGCAACAGTCTGGCGAAATTTACCGATGCACAGAGCTGCAAGTTTGGCAAGGGTTGTGGTCTTGCCAACACCGGTGGGGCCGACAAAGGCGATCCTCTTCTGGGGTTGGTTCTCGGTAAAGTCAAGTGGGGAGACCTGGATAAATCCTGCGATAATTTCCTGGAAAAAGGCTACGAGCTGTTCTTGATTCGCCAGGTCCTCTTCAGAAAGGGCGTCTGCTGCGAGATCGGCGACAATTTGGGCGGTTTCAGGTGAAATGCCATAGCTTTCGAGCATATTTACCAGGGTATTCTCAGTCCGGGTGGGCTTTTTAACGGTAGTGCTGATATCGACTCTTGTGGCTTGGGTTGGTATTGACGCTTTCGCTATTGGTTTGAGGCGTGACACCTCATCTGAAAGTGACCGGATCATCGATTTAAGTTCGTCAAGCTCACCGTTGATATCCGAGCTGGCACTTTCCCGGGATTTGTTGGTTACCACGTCCTGGGAAGTCTCTGCTTGCAAAGGTGTGCTGGAAGGAACAAGAGAAAAAAGATTATCTGATGCTCTGCTCGTTACACTGGCTGCCTTTTTCTTTCGATAAAAAGGGGTTGTGGATACCTGTTTGGCGTTGGTAACCCCCCACATGTCACTGTTGCTTCTGGACGATGGTGGTGTTTCATCTATTGCAGCGGTGATTTCCAGCATAGATTTTCCAAGTAAACCGAGTTTTGAATTTCGGATGGAGCGTGTTGATAAAATAAGTGCATCTGCACCAAGCTCATTGCGAACCATCCTCAACCCAGTCGCCATATCCGGCGATTCAAATACTTTAACTTGCATCGATCGTCACTGTTCCTAAAGACTTAACTTTGAAGGTCGGTAATACTTCATTATGAGATATCACAATAAGACCCGGATAATATCTCTCCGTTAATTTCCTCACGTGAGGACGAATCTGTGGTGCGGCGAGGAGGACAGGTTTTTGACCTCCTTGAAATAATGATACGGATTGACCTATGGCGTCGAGTATTTTTTGTGCAACCTGCGGATCAATAGCCAGGTAGCTTCCTGTTTCCTTGTGCTGTATCGCATTGAGAATTGAGTCTTCAACAGATTTGGAAAGTGTTATCAGTGGTATCGTTTGGTCTTGTGCGAGATCGGAACTGATCGTCCGGGAGAGTGAATGCCTGACGTACTCAGTCAAAATTTCAGGGTCTTGCGTTGCCTGGGCCCAATCCGCCACGGTCTCAAGAATAGTCCTGAGATCACGTATGGAAATTCCCTCACGGAGCAGGTTCTGGAGTACCCGCATGATGGTTCCCAGTGAAACAATCGTCGGGACAATCTCTTCGACAAGTTTCGGGTAGGTCTTGGCGAGGTTATCGAGTAGGTCCTGGACTTCCTGACGACCGATCATTTCATGGGCGTGCTGTTTGATAATTTCACTGATATGGGTGGCGATCACGGTTGTACAATCTACAACGGTATACCCAGCCATCTGAGCCCGCTCTTTCTTGTCTTCTGTAATCCACAATGCGTCAAGGCCAAAAGCCGGTTCTTTTGTCGGGATCCCCTTTATGGCTTCTGTCGCAATCCCAGGGTCCATGGCCATGAAGTGACCCGGCATGATTTCAGTTTCCGCTACCGACACCCCTTTGAGGGCAAGGGTATACTGATTGGGGTTTAGCTGAAGGTTATCTTTAATATGGATTGGAGGAACGATGAAACCATTGTTCAGGGCAAACTGTTTTCTGATTGACTGTATACGGGCAAGCAGCTCACCATCCTGGGCAGAGTCGACGAGTGGTATGAGGCCATAGCCCACTTCAAGCTCAAGCAGGTCAATATTGAGCATATCCTGATAGTTTTCTTCATGCCTGACAGGAGCTTCCTCGGGTACCACGTCCTCATCAGCCCGAGCAATCCGTTTTTCACGATCAAGATAGTATCCCAATAGCGCAAGGGAGATGGAGAGGGTGAGGAACGGCAGAAACGGAAGTCCTGGGATCAGCGCGAAGATCAGCAGGATGAGAGAAACAACCCAGATAGCGATGGAGTGGATGGTGAACTGGGCTTTGAGGTCAGTGCCAAAATCTTTTTCGCCTGTTGACCTGGTGACCAGTAGACCTGCTGAAGTGGAGATGATAAGGGCAGGTATCTGTCCGACAAGTCCATCACCAACCGTGAGAATGGTATAGGTCTGTGCTGCTTCGGCGATTGGCATTCCTTTCTGCAGAACGCCTATGATAAAACCAGCACCAATGTTGATGAGGGTGATGATAATAGCGGCGATCGCATCTCCTTTGACGAATTTTGAAGCACCATCCATGGCTCCGTGAAAGGCGGCTTCATCTGCGATCTCTGTACGTCTTCTTCTCGCCTCATGTTCGTCTATTAAGCCAGCGTTGAGGTCGGCATCAATTGCCATCTGCTTCCCGGGCATACCGTCAAGGGTGAAACGTGCCGCAACCTCTGCAACACGTCCCGCACCTTTGACAATGACAAGAAAATTAATCAGCACCAGAATAACAAAGATGACGATTCCAACCACATAGTTTCCGCCAACCACAAACTGGCCGAAGGACTGGATGACAGAGCCGGCTGCGTCCGGTCCCTGATCACCATTGATCAGGATGAGCCGGGTAGAAGCAACATTAAGTGATAGACGGAAGAGGGTTGTCGTCAGCAATATTGATGGAAAAATGGAGAATTCAATCGCTTTAACAGTATAAAGACTGATGACCAGGATCAGCAGTGCCAGTGTAATGTTCATGGAAAGAAACAGGTCGAGCATGATCGATGGCAGCGGTATGATCATGATCATCAAAATACCAACGAGGCCAAGTGAGGCGATCACATCACTTCTCTTGGACAGCGCTCGCCAGTTGAGTCTGGTAATTATGTTACGAACGTCAACTGCTTCCATTATTATTTGTTTCCTTTCAGTGAGTAGACGTGGGCAAGTATCTCTGCAACCGCTTTGAATAATGACTCAGGAATTGTTGTACCCACCTCGAGTTTATGCAATAACCGGGCCACTGGCGGGTTCTCGATAATGGGTACATTGTTATCTTTGGCAATTTCACGAATTTTCAGAGCAATAAGATCAGCACCTTTAGCTATAACAGTCGGCGCATCCATGTCATTGCTGTCATATTTGACCGCAACAGAAAAATGAGTCGGGTTGGTGATGACGACATCGGCCTCCGGAACCTCGGCCATCATGCGCTTTCGAGCCATATCCTGCTGAATTGCCCGAATCTGCGATTTAATCAACGGATCTCCCTCAGACTCTTTGTGTTCTTCTTTCAATTCCTGTTTTGTCATCTTCATTTTCTGCTCCATTTCCCAACGGACAAACAGAAAATCGAGAAAGGCAATAAAAATGAGTAATCCGCAGACCTTGGCAAGGATCAGGGCTGCTGTTTTACCCATAAACACCAGGGTGGTAATAGCCGTCGTGTCAATGAGCAGCAGCGCCTCAGGTAGGTTGTTAATGACAGTGGAGTAGGCGATCCAGGCAATCAGCAATACTTTGGACAGGGATTTAACCAACTCAACCAGCGAGCGCTTTGAAAATAATCGCCCCATCCCTTTAATCGGGTTTAACTTGCTGAAATCAGGTACAAGTGGCTTCCCGGTAAGAAGCCAGCCAAATTGCAGAAAACTGGACAGAAATCCAATTACAAGTACCGTGAGAAACAAGGGGAATATCAGCAGTGAAAGGTCTTTTAGGATAAATGCGGCAAGTTTGATAATAGAGGCTGGGGTTATAATAAATTGACAACTCGACTGCCAGATGGCAGCGATGAAATCGGTTAAACCGCGCATGAACCGCGGTAAATAAAGAAGCCAGAATGCCAGAGAGACAGTAAACAGGGCAGCTGTATGCACTTCTTTTGATTGGGCGACCTGTCCCTTATTTCTAAAGTCTTGTCTTCTTTTCGCCGACGGGGCTTCAGTACGTTCGCCGCCAGTTGTGCTTTCTTCAGCCATTCGCTCTTTTCCCGATTATATATCGCTCTATTAAGCTTCAATATCTCCTGTTGAGCAAAAAACAGACCAGTAATGATGTTTCGTGAAAAAGAGAGAATTTTCCCCTGAAATTAAGGGAGGAGAAAGGAGAGAAGGGTAAAAATACGGTTTGGGAGATCGTCAAATTCTCGACTAAGGGTGATGAAAACCAGATTTAGTGTCAAACCTATGACAGTGAATGAAATACCAATATTGAGTGGAAATGAGAGAAGGAATACGTTCCCCTGTGGAAAGGTTCTGGCCAGGATACCGAGGATGAGACCGGAAAGGAGCAGTACCGCAAGGACCGGTGCACTGAACTGAATACCAAGGGTGAACATTTGGGAGGCAAGTTCCATCAGGTATGGAATGGCATCCCCTGAAAAATCAATTCCACCAGGCGGCAATATCTTGTATGACTCTACGGCGGCCTTGAGGAATATGAAGTGCCCCCCTATGGCAAGGAAAATAAATATGGCAAACACATTTTGAAATTGCGAGATGAGGGATACCTGTCGCTGATTTTGGGGATCAAACACATTCGCTGCGGCAAATCCCATCTGGAAACCGATAATTGTGCCACCAAATTCAACAGCGGTAAAAATGAGTCGGGCGGTGAGGCCGACAATAACCCCAATGAGAACTTCTCCCACCATGAATATGATAAAAGTAGAAGTGGAAAATTCAATTTCCGGAATATATCCTTGCATCAGCGGGAAGAGTACCAGTGAGCAGCAAAAAACCAGTGCAACTTTCACCTGGTTGGGGGCCTGGGGTCCTGAAAAGACCGGCATGGCACCTATGAAACCTGCAACTCGTGCTGTGCTGATCAGAAAGGCCTGGAACTGGTCAAGGGGAACGAGTTGGATATCCATTTGCTCAGATGGTTGCCAGGGCTTCAAAAATGCCGGTTGTAAATATGGTCAGCAATTTGATAATCCAGGGAGCAAAAATGAGCAGGGTCACAAAAACCGCAACGATCTTCGGAACAAAGGTCATCGTTTGTTCGTTTATCTGGGTGGCGGCCTGAAAAATGGAAATGAGAAGCCCGACAATGAGACCGGCAAGCAACATGGGAGCTGCACCAAGAAGTACCGTCTGGACTGCTTTTCGACAGATATCTATAGCCATATCAGGTGTCATGGGCCTTCTCCGGGAAAACGTTTCAAGAAAAGCTTTTAATCAGTGAGCCGACGACCAGCCCCCAGCCATCGACCAGAACAAAAAGAAGCAATTTGAACGGCATGGAGATAATAACGGGAGGAAGCATCATCATTCCCATTGACATTAAAATAGAGGCAACAATCATATCAATGACCAGGAAGGGGACATAGATCATAAATCCCATCTGGAACGCCTTCTTCATCTCTGAAAGCATGAAAGCAGGGATAAGCGTCAGGGTTGGAATGTCCTCCTGGCTGAACGGTTCTTCATCCAGTGTAATGTCTGATAGCAGAGCGAGTTCTTCTTCGCCAACCTGGTTGAACATGAAATTTCTCATGGGATCCAGAGCCTTGTCAAGAGCCTGGTCCTGGGAAATCTGTTCCCCGAGGTATGGCTGAAGTGCGTTATCGTTAATATCGCTGATGACTGGAGACATGATGAAAAATGACAGAAACAGGGAGAGACCGACCAGAACCTGGGTCGGGGGCATGTTCTGCGTCCCCATTGCCTGCCTGACAAAACCAAGAACAATAACGATTCTGGTGAAACATGTGGTCATTAAAAGAATCGCCGGAGCAATCGACAGTATCGTAAGCAGGAAGAGGATCTGCAATGCGGTTGAAACCTGTTGCGGGGATTCAGCTTCCTCTATTCCAAATGAAACGGTTGGGACGGTGACTCCGAAAACGAGTGAGGGAATCAGAATGATCGCCAAGAGTAGAACAAGGGTAAATTGAATGTTTCGTGAAGATGTCATGCTGGATGGCCCGGCTCGGTAGCTTTGAGAATCGAATCAAAGTCTGACTGGTTTTGCTCTCCATCAGAAATGGCGGCGATAAGGTTGATTGAATCTCCTCCGCTTCCTACAAGGTACTCCCTGCCCCGTACCTCGATGAGAAAGAGTGATTTCTTCGGCATCAGGTGCCGGCTCTCGATCACCTTGATTATCCCTTTGCCACCACCCTGGAGCAGGGTTACCCGCTTTTTGACCAAGCCATAAATGATCAGGAGAATGCCGAGTACGACGAGCAGACCCCAGATCATTTTCAGCGACGAGTTAATCATGCTAAAACTTTCAGCAGATAAGACGAAGGATGGGTTAAAAGACTCAAGTAACCCGATTGAAAATGCGGCGGCAAGAATTGTATAACTTTTTTTTTTCATAAAAAATTCTTAGCCCAGTTTTTCTATACGGTCACTGGTACTGACAACATCAGTCAGCCTGATACCAAACCTATCACCAACCATGACAGCCTCACCGCGTGCTATGAGACGGGAGTTGACATAGAGATCCAGCGGATCACCGGCAAGTTTGTCCAACTCAATGACATATCCTTCACCCATCTTTAAAAGATCGCGCAGTAGAATTTTGCTTCTTCCGACTTCTACGGAGACCTGCAGAGGAACGTCATAGAGGAAATCGAGTCCGCGAGCATTGTCCGTCTCTACATGTTTTGAGTCTGCCTGACTGGTAAAAGACGTTGTGTCGTTCTCTTCGAGTAGTTCTTTCAGTTCTTTTGGATCGGGGCGGGATCCAGACTCGATATTGTTGTTAGACGCCATGATTACTCCTTATCGTTTTACTTGCAAATTGTTGTCAGGCTAATTGCTTTTTTGCCTCTATGCACACCAGGCTGCGCTAAAAATTTTAATTTTTCTTCGACGAGAACCTTGAGCGATGAGTTGAGATCATAGTCAACTGAAATAATATCGCCTTTTTTCAAACCAAGAACATGCCCAACCGAAAGATCAACCACCCCTGATTGAGCGATAACGGTGGTTGACATATCCTTTAGCTCCTCGATTAAGATATCAGTCCAACCGCCATGCTTAAGGGAACTGACGCTCAACAGGTCTCTGAACTCTTCCCGAAAAGGATCAAGTGTCGCCAGGGGAAATACAAGTTCCATCACACCGTGCTGTTCTCCAACCGTTACATCGAATCTTCCAATAATAACCTCTGATTTTGGATTGGTAATTGAAACGAGTCTCGGGTTGTTCTCAACTTTTATCAGGGTGGAATCCAGTCTGGTGATTGGTCGAAAGGCCCGATCCAGATCGTCACAGGCTCTTTTCATCAGGGTTTTAAGCACATTCAGTTCAATTTTGGTGAGTGTACGGTCAAGTTTTAACAAATCCAGATCATTTGATGCTCCGAGCATGATCTCAATGGTTGAGAAGGATAAAGACGGATCAAACTGGATAAGGGCGCCATGTTTGAGCGGCGACAGGTCAAGCACTCCTATTGAGCCGGGGTTTTCCTTTGACAGGAGATATTCCTGGAAGGGCATGGATTCAAGTTCGGTTCTGATTATGGAAAATGTCCGTTGGAGTTGGTTTGATAATGATATTGAAAAATTCTGACAGAAAGCATCAAGGATAATATCAAAATTTGGAATCCTGATATTGTCGCCTCGTTGATTAGATACCTGAAAAAGATCCAGCTCAGAGTATTCAATCTGTTGAACAGGGGTTTTTCCCGATTTTTCAGGCTCCGTTGAGACACGACCCTGCTTAATGGCGCTGAGGAGGTCGTCAATTTCCTGTTTTGTGAGAATTGGTTCCACGGTGTCCACTTTTCAATAGGGCGGTTATTGGACGACGAAATCAGTAAAATAGATGGATTTTGCCTTTCCGGAATAGAGGATTGCGTTAATTTTACTGAGCAGTTCAGCTTTGAGTTGTTTTTTCCCCTGGAGGTCCTGCAATTCCTCGAACGTTTTGTTGCCAACAAGGAGCAAAATGGCATCTCGAATCTGAGGCATTCTTTTTTCAAGTTCTTCCTTTGCCGGCTCACTGGTGAGCTCAATGGTTAATGATGCCTTGACATAATGATTGTTTTCATCACTGATGATATTAACAATGAACTCCTCGATGTTAACCATTGGACCGATTTCTGCCTGAGTGTTGATTTCCGGTACGGGAACCTCCGTTCCCGGATCTTTGTCCTCGGGAGGTGGCTCCTTCATGAAGAAAAAATACCCGGCTATCCCTGCCCCAATTAAGAGAACTATGACGGCAACACTAATAATTATAAACAGTTTTTTCTTGGAGCCTCCGCTTTCAGAAGCATCCGATGTCTTTGGAGATTTTTCGGCCATCGTGTATTCCTGGTAAAATTTGAAAATCAGGTGTCAAAATTTTTACAGTGGTATCTTACCTGCTTCATTACCTGCAGGACTCATGCCTGAAGTGTCTTTGACACGTAAAACAAAATCAACACGACGATTTTGAGCACGATTTTCTTCTGTTGTGTTCGGCACAAGAGGTCTCTGGGCACCGTAGCCAATGGCTGACATACGGTCGAGGGGGAGGAGATCGCCCTGTTCATAAAAACGAGTGACAGAAACTGCCCGGGCGATTGAGAGGTTCCAGTTGTCGAGCCCGGAAGAGGTGGAAACGACCTGGTCATCGGTATGACCCTCGATTCTGAGGGTCATGGGAAGAGGCCTGATCATGTCCGCAATTTTTCTCAAAGTCGGCAATGACTGGGGAGATATGCGGGGGTCACCAGGGTTGAAAAGGATTGTGTTGTTAACTCTGAGGATAATGGTACCATCATCACGTTTTATTGCATCTACATCTTTGTTCATTTCAAACTCATCGATTTGAGCCTTGATTTTACGATGAATTTTGGTGGTCAGTTCGGTCTGGACCGGATTGAATTTGGTTTTTGGCGGTGCCGGTAAAATTGGAATTGCAAATTCCACATGGGCTGGTCGAGAATGAACGCCAAATGCGTCTTTAAGTGAGCTTGATGCCTCAGTAAAACGGACTGGATCCATACTGGCCATGGACATGAGCAGTACGAAAAAAGTCAAGAGCAGGGTGACGAGATCTGAATAGGTGACCATCCACATCGGTGCACCGGGAGGCCCATCTTTTTTTTGAGATTTCTTCTGCTCTTCAGGCTGGTTATTCGTTTCTTCACTCATAGCCTGACCTCATGCTACCGGTTAAAGGTTGACTCCCGGAGTTTCGGGGCGATGAATGCATGGAGTTTCTGCTCCATGATTCTAGGGTTCTCACCGGATAGAATTGATTGCATACCCTCGATAATGAGCGTTTTGTTCAAAACTTCCGATTGCGACCGATTTTTCAGTTTCCCCGCCATGGGGGAACAGATGACATTGGCAATGACCGCACCGTAGAAGGTTGTCAACAGTGCTACTGCCATGGCAGGTCCAATTTTTGACGGATCATCCATGGTCTGAAGCATCTGCACAAGCCCGATAAGGGTCCCGACCATTCCCATAGCTGGCGCATAAGCTGCAAGCGAAATAAAAATATTAGCACCTTTATCGTGGCGCTGCTCGATATATTCAATCTCGGTATTGAGCATGGAGCGGAGGGTTTCCGGCTCCTGGCCATCAACTGCCATCTGCATTGCTTTTATAAGAAATTCATCTTCAACTTCATCCATTGCACTCTGAAGCGCAAGGATACCTTCCTTGCGTGCCTTGTTGGCAAATTCCATTAACTGGATGATCATATTGTTTATGGAAGATTCTTTATGAAGAATGGTTTTTTTGGCGACGTTAGCTGCATCAAAGAGATCTGAGAACGGATAATGGACAAAGGCCACCCCCATGGTACCGCCAAAGACGATCATTATGGATGGAACGTTTATGAAGATAGTCAGTGGCCCGCCCTGAAGTATGGCCATGAGCATCAGGCCGAAGGCAGCTCCCATTCCTATAATTGTTGAAAGGTCCAAAAAAAACCTCCGCTATTTAGACAAAATCAAAAATTGAAAAGTACGGTTTCAAACTGGCTTGCAAAATAGTGGCCAGATGAGTTTGCAGAATATGTTTTTAACCTTTTTAATCATAGGCTTTTGCGTGTAAAAACTCAAGGTTGCCATAGATTTTATGTCTGTAGACAGGATTTTGACTTAAAATAAAAAAAAGGAGTCAGAATTTCTGACTCCTTTTGGGTAAATGCGTGTCAGTTTATTGACGCATTATCGTTTGAGATTGATCAGCTCTCCAAGAAGTTCATCTATTGTTGTAATGATTTTGGAATTTGCCTGGAATCCTCTCTGTACCGTAATCATGCGGACAAACTCGTTACCCATATCAACATTCGACTGTTCAAGCGCATTGGTGAATATTTTACCAAGCTCTGCTCCGGGTAGTCCGGTTCGAGGAGGTCCCGCAGCAGCTGTGGCCACAAACATATTACTTCCCTGGAGCTGCAGACCACCGGGATTCTGGAATTTGGAAAGGGCGAGCTGGGCTATATTAGTCTGTTCACCATTTGAATAGGATGCGACCACAATCCCCTCTTCATTTATATCGACACTGGTCAAGTCCCCTGCTCCAAAACCATTCTGGTCCTGGGAGATGACGACTGATGCACTGTGAAACTGGGTAGTATCAAAGGTTAAATCAATAGCTTGGGCAGCATCGGAACCATTGGCCCAGTCAATCGGACCAATGTTTTGAGGTCCGAGCGGCGGATCAAGTATACCTTGCGTGTTAAAGACAAGTTGGCTTCCACCTGGACCGCCGATGTCTGCACCAGTAGAGTCTTGAGCGCTCCAGTGCCAGTCCCAGGTATTATCCGTTGCTGTTTTGACAAAATATGAGGTGATAAGGTGTGGATTGCCAAGGGAATCGAAAATCTGGGCCGACATGGAGTAGTTATACGAGGCCGGGTCGGCAGGATCAAAGCCTGCGACCGTTGGAAGCTCATCTGCTGCATCGAGATTGTTGTTGAGTTCCATGGTTGTTGTCATGTTTGCGGGTATTAAACCGGTATCGGTAACCGCAATATCCTGAGGCTCGCCGGGCGTCAAGGTGTTTGTGGCGATATCAAACGGCTGTCCCTGCACGCGAAAGCCCTCAGGGTTTATAAGATAGCCTTCCTGGTCAAAGCGGAAGGCGCCGGCCCGAGAATAATACATGGTGTCATCGCCTGGCTCCTTGAGCATAAAGAAACTGTCACCCTCAATTGCCACATCAAGACCTGATTCTGTTGATTCAAAGGTACCCTGGCTGAAAATGTTATCGACTTTTGAGAGATTTACCCCGCGACCTATCTGCGATGAACCGCCGGAACCATTTACCGAAGCCGACAAAAGGTCTGAGAAAACCGTCCTTGCCCCTTTAAAACCTGTTGTATTGGTGTGGGCGAGGTTGTTACCGATGACACTCATTGCGTGAGAGTTTGTCTTAAGACCGCTTACACCGCTGTACAATGCACTGGAAATACCCATCTGCTATCCCTCCATTGACGTCTTTACGCCTGATGCTGTAGTGGACCTGTAATCCTTTTAAAATAGTAGCTGACAGTTATCCTTCCGTGGGCACTGTTTCTTCAGCGTTTTCAACAATATTCTGGACAGCGTCTACTGCCGTTTCAATGACTGGTGTGTCTGGTTCCTGTTGAGGTGGCGGTTGCTGATCAAGACCGGTTCCGACCTCGTAAACACCTTTGATTTTATTGACTTCAACTTCCCCGAACAATGTATAGAGCAAGCCACCGCTTAAACTGTCCAGATCGACTCCCGTAACCTCTGAGCGAACAAGCGGGGCTGCCGCAATACTTTCAGCTGCAGCAGTTGCTTCAACGACTATTGTATATTCACCTGTCGGTGCAGGTGCGCCTGAGGCGGTGAGGCCGTTCCAGGTAACAAAATGGTCACCTTTTTGAAGTTCTGTTCCTCTGAGAGTTGCCACCGTTGCTCCATCCTTCTGGAGAAGCAGGGATATATCTTTTGCCTCCCCGTCTATTGAATATCCAAGACGGACAGGGTCACCTTCAAAGGTGAATTCACTGTCTGCGTAAGCGACTTCCTTGCCGATCATGCTCAATGCTGACATTTTCTGAGAATTGTCGACCGAAGCAGCAACATTTTCCATGCTCTCGTTCAGGTTAAACAATTGTTCAAGCGAGCTGAACTGAGCGAGTTGGGCGGTGAACTCGGTTGGGTCATCAGGGTTGAGCGGATCCTGGTTCTGAAGCTGGGCAACCAGAAGGGTGAGAAAGTCCTCTTTTCCCATTATATCCTTGCCCTTGTCCGCTTCGCTCGCTTTTGTCTGGGCTGCTGCGGTTGAGGCCTGATTGATTACGTCTATGTAACTCATGGATCTGCTCCTAAATGGTCAGGTTAACACCTGATTGAAGATTTTCGTTTTCAACTACTGCTTCTTCAATTTCGAATTTTGTTGTCGCCGATTTATGGGACTGTTTTAAAAAGGGAGTCTGGTCCTGATAAAGCTGGCCATGTTGACTGCTGTAATCATCTATTGAATCCGATTGGAAAGAGACAACCAGGTCGTCAACCGTGATACCCTGGTCCTGAAGAATTTCTCTTAAACGATGGATATTTCGGTCTATGAGTTCACCGGCCTGATGTGTCTGTGCATATATGTTTGCTTTTAAGACGTCACCTTTAACGATCATGTCAATTTTCACTTGTCCCAGCTCTGCAGGATGTAATTGCATGCTCAGCCGACTCGTCTGCAGGCGGGTTTGAGCAGTGAAGCGTTCAACCAGCTGGTTTATAATCTCCTGATCGCGGACAAAAGTATGCTGCGGCAGCGGAGTGGGAGACGTTTTCGCGGTCTCTGCTCCCTGGGCGGTTCCAGCGTCATGGAATTGCGAAGTAAAAGGTGTATTTATCGTCGTCTGATCTGTTGAGAGAGCGCTGACGGGCTGTGTTGTGGTTGCTGCCTGCTGCTGCAATGAATTATTGTTCGATGAATTTAAATTCTGTTGTGATGTCTGACTGTTTGTATTCTGCTCGACATTTTTTCCAAGCAGATCGAATTTGGGGTTGAGCAGTTGCTCGTTGGCCTTTTCACTGATAGAGGTGCGAAGAGGATCTGCTTTGGAATGTGTTGAGACGCCAGGGTCAACCAATAGAGCCTCGAAGAGTGAATTGTTAGAAACCCGGGTTGAGGTTTCAGCCGCACTCATACGAGCCTCATAATTTTCGAGAATAGCTGGACGGAAAAGATAACCGATTTCTTTAGACGAGGTCACCTTGGGCTCAAAGGGAACTTCCAGGCTGATTGAATCCTCACTGTTCGTGAGTAATTTCTGCAATTCCTGCAATAGTATCGATGAACTACCTATGTTCGGCTGTTGACCCGCGGGAGCTGTGCCTGGCTGATTATTCATGAAAGCGGAGGTATGGGGTGTATCAAAAAAAGCTCCGGCTCGCTCAGGTAAAGATATATTTATAAAATCTGAAATAGTTCTAAGCTGGGAATGAGCATCTGCCTGCAGTAAATTTACTGGTACGGATTGTGAGATGTTTCCTTGAGTGCTCAGAGGTGTTGCGGATCCCATTTCAATGTTCACATCAATGAATGCACTCTGGGCGGAAATTGTAATAGCTGCTGCATCCCCACTTTTAATAGAAAAGGCAGATGCAGTTGACTGGAGTTCTAAAGAAAATCGAGGGTAAGGTGATGAATTGTCATTGGAAATTCCTGCCAATTCAGAAGGTCGCAGTTGTTCTGGTGAAAGCAGTCTATCTACGATATCAGTAAGCGTAACGAAGGGATCGAGGAGATTTTCAGGCAGTTTATCGGCTGGCAGATCCCTCAGCGACTGATTTGTTGGAATTTCTCGGTTTCCCGGAATGGAAAATGTGTCTGAAACATCAATGCCAGTTGCCGATTGCCTGAAGAGTGAATAGTGCTGAGCGAAAGGATCAGCCGCTAAATCAATTTTCTCTAATTGATCACTGACAATAGTTTCAACCTGGCTGGTATCGTGTAATGACGCTGCGCTGTTCTGGCTGGAAGGAAAATCAAACAGTTGACCTGATCCTTCACCGGGCATGGCATCACTGTCCTCTGCCATGGGTTGTTCTTCTGAATTAAGAGGTGCCTTGGAGCTTTGTTGTTTCCAGGTTTCAGAGGGACTATTCTCTACAATACTGGTTGCCTGGTTTGGCATTTCCTGGTTGAGTATTGTGTCGAATCCCGTATCACCGTTTCCTGCCGGGGTATCAACCGAAGGAGTAGGGGGTCCTTGTTGAGGAGCAGGGATGATCGGGATTATGTCCATTTAGATTACTCCAGTTGAATCGTTGAAAATGTTTTACTTATTTCAGTAGCCTGTGGCTTGTTTAAGCTGTCGAGTATTTTCGCTGCTGACTTGACTTTCATATTTGCCAAAAGGTCAGCGGCTAGTTGCTGATCCAGTCCCGATAAAACCAAGGCGGCTTTTGCCGGGTCCATCTTTTCGTAAATCTTACTGAGATCTTGTATCTTTTTGACTTCTTCGGCTGACTTTTTCGCGAGTAATGCGGTTAACTGCTTTCTGCTCCGCTCCAGCTCTTCCAGCTTTATATCAATCTCAGCAAGTTTCTTATCGACAGCATCCTCGAGGGTCTTTAGCTCCTTTTCTCTCAAGACGAGCTCTTTTTTCTGTTCAAAGATATTTGCTCGCTCCTCCAGCATGGTTGCATGGAGTCTTCTTTCCTCGACTGATGTAAACTCGGGCTCCTTGGAGTCACTGTTGTCCTGGGCTTTCAGAGTTGACAAACCGGTATAGTCAAGCAGATAACATCCTAAAAATAGAGTAAGGAACAAGGTAGGTCGGATCATAAGAGTTCTCTTGTTTCTGCTGATTCCTGCTGATGCCGATGGAGGACTGCTATTTCATCGAGCATTGCAGATTCTTTTTTATTGATGAATGTCTGATATTCAAGATTTTGTTTCTCTTTTAATTTTTCCAAAACCTGCGCTTCTTTACTTTTTTTGATCAGCTGTTTTCGTTCCAGCACAACAGTTTCATTTTTTTTTCTCAGAATTTCCTGGCGTTTCGTTAATTCTTCCGAGACATACTCGATACGATTACTATACAGAATGTGCTCATCGACGGTTATTCCACGCGCTTCTAATGTCTCAATCGTATCGATGAGGCTCAGGTATTCATTTTGTTTTTGTAGCATCGCGTCATACGCTTCTTTACGCTGGAGTTGAGCACGCTGGAATCTGTTTATGGCAATATCTTTCAATCGTCGACGATATTTGAGAACGGTTTCCAGATTGAATGGTTTCATGGTGATTAATGGTCAATTTAAACAGGCTGTTTGTCTGATCGGCGCCTGTTTTGTTGTTGGCTTTCGTCTTTCCTCTCGCTGAGGATTGTCCCCAAATCTTCTATGGTCTGTTTCAATGATGTGGTTTCATCATAATTCTGGCGCAGAAATTTATTGATATCATCAATTTTTGCTATAGCATGATCTATATTCGGGTTTGATCCCTCCATATACGCTCCGATATTGATGAGATCCTCAGCTTCTTTGTATGTCGCCATGATTGAACGTGCTCTGCCAGCAAGTTCCAGGTGTCTGGTCGAGGAGATTTCACGCATGACCCTGCTGGTACTGTTAAGTATGTCAATTGCAGGGTAATGATTACGGGCAGCCATTTCTCTTGATAAGACGATGTGTCCATCAAGAATTGATCTGACCGAGTCGGCCACCGGCTCAGTCAGATCGTCACCGTCAACCAGTACAGTATAAAGTCCGGTGATGCTGCCCTGTCCTTGAAATCTGCCCGCCCGCTCAAGTAATTTTGGCAGGGTTGCAAAAACAGTTGGGGTGTAGCCTTTTGTGGTTGGCGGTTCACCGATGGCAAGACCGATTTCGCGCATTGCCATCGCAAATCGGGTGACCGAATCCATCATCAGCAAAACATTCTTGCCTTGCTGACAGAAATACTCGGCAATGGCTGTGGCAACAAAGGCGCCTCTCATTCTCAAAAGCGGAGACTGGTCTGAGGTAACAACAACAAGAACGGAACGGGAAAGTCCTTCTTTGCCTAAATCACGTTCTATGAATTCTCGGACTTCCCTCCCGCGTTCACCAATGAGTGCGATAACATTGATGTCCGCCTTGGCGTAGCGGGCCATCATTCCGAGTAACACTGATTTACCGATACCCGATCCCGCCATAATACCCATTCTCTGGCCCATACCGCAGGTTACGAGACCATTAATGGCCCGGATTCCAAGGTCAAGCGTATCTGTTATGTTTTTTCGCTGCATCGGCCCGGGCGGTAGAGAATACAGCTGTCGTTCATCTTGCAGATCAGGGGCAGGAAAACCGTCATGGGGATTTTCCATTGCATCGATAACTCTGCCGAGCAGATTGTTTCCGACTTTTATGGTAGCACTATCTTTGATAACTCTGATGAGGCTCCCGGGGCCAAGTCCTCTTAGATCTCCAAGTGGCATGAGCAGAGCACGAAGATTACTGAACCCAACGATCTCGGCGTAGACCGGCTCACTGCTGTTGTCCAGTGGAGATATTTCGCACAATGAGCCGACAGAGGCGTGAGGACAATATCCCTCAACCACAAGACCGACGATTCGGGTGACTTTACCCCATACCTTGATCGGGTTTATTTCTGTTATCAAATCTTTGTTGAAGAGCATGTTTGTCGGATGTTCTCTTATTGTGAGTGCATCAACCTTTTTTTCTAAGGCTATCTTTTAATACACTGAACTGGCTGATGATGGTCGCGTCTACGGTACAATTGTCTGACTCGATTTTGCAGCCACCACGTTCGATGGCTGGATCCGCCTTAATGATAATATTTTCCAGTCCATTTACACCGGAAATAAAGTTATTGGCGCGATCCTGTATACTTTTCATGTCATCCGGGTGAAGATAGATATATAACTCACTTGATTTCACCGCCTGCTGGATTGCTGTTTCAACCGTATCCATGATTGTCTGGTTTTGTTCGGTAACTGAATGACGAATGATTTTCTCTGAAAGGGCCAGTACCAGTTCTACCATTTCCTTTTTGCTGTTTTTAAGGATTGTCTCACGGATTGTACTGAGCTGATCGCATAGGAGAGTCAGTGCGGTCAGGGTAGAACCAAAGTCAGCGCTGGCCTGTTTAAGCCCCTGTTCAACACCTGCATTATATGCTTCCTTTTGAACCGATTCAATATCAGGCATCGGAGAGGGTGGGGTATAGGTCACCGAATCCGATGGGGGTGAGGCTGCAGCAGGATGCTCCTGACTGGGTAACTCTTGGGCTGGGGCTGATTTTATGGGTTCCTGGTGGGACACTTCTTCTTTAGATTCGAGCGAATCTAGGGGCTCAGATATATCGGGGTCCTCTTTTGTTTCCTCACTTGAGATTGTTGAAGCCTGCCAGTTATCTTCTTCTCCTGGCAGCTCAGGAACAAGGCTTTTCGGTTTGAATTCACCTTTGTCCCTGAAATATCTAGACAAGCTCATCGCCGCCTCCGGAATTCAGTACCAATTTACCTTCTTCCTCAAGCTTCATCGCTATTTTAACGATGGATTGCTGCATTGCTTCAACTTCAGAAAGTCTGACGGGACCCATTGCATCAAGATCATCTTTTATCATGTCAGCGGCCCGGGTGGACATATTTGCAAAGATTTTCTCCTTCATCTCGTCAGAGGCTGTTTTCAGTGCCATGGTAAGTGAGTCGTTGTTGACTTCTCGAAGAATCATCTGCAGTGAACGGCCATCAAGAGCTGTTAGGTTCTCGAAAGTAAACATCATCTTGCGGATTTCCTCGGCCAAATCAGGGTCGGTTTCTTCCATGGTCTCAAGAATATCGGCGTCGAGATTGTTTTTCATATTCCCCAGCATTTCAACTACCTTGTTCAGTCCACCAATCTCCTTCTGCTCTTTGCCGGCAACCAAGCCGATCTCTTTATTAAGCGCATTCTCTATGTTGCTGAGAACTTCCGGTGCCACTTTATCAAGTTTGGCGATCCGGTAGACGACATCTGACTGCATTGTCTCGGGCAGAAATGACATGATTTCAGCAGCATGTTCAACATGCTGGGTTGACAGTATCAGTGCCACCGTCTGCGGATGTTCTTTTTCCAGGAGGCCAGCCACCATTTGCGGCTGCATCAGCGCTATTGTCTCCAATGAGCGTGATTCGGTGCCAGAAATAAATTGATCAAGGAGCACTTCATTTCTGTCCCCTTCATCGATTCCGGAGATTGCGTTTTTGGCAAATTCGTTGCCCTTGACGAATAATCCGGCGAATTCCTCCTGGGCTTCAGCAAAAAAAGAAAATACCTTTTCTTTTATGTCGATAGGTATATGGTCAATGGCAGCCATTGCCCTGGTAACCTTTCTTACTTCTTCGTCGGACAATTCATTAAATAGTTTGGCAGATGCTTCTTCGCCAATACAGATAAGCAGAACTGCTGCCTTGTTTAAGCCGGTTAGTGATTCAATACTCATGGTTAGGCTTCCTGAATCCAGTTTTTGATAATGTAGGCAGTCGGCACCGGGTTTCGCATCACATCCTTTCTCAGTTTTACTACCTGGTCTTCGTCATGTATCATGGAGCGGGAGAGCTCTTCCTGTTCAGCTTTATATTGCTGCTCTCTTTCCCGTTCAAGCTCATCAACAGTTTTATAATGTTCTGTCACTTCTCCCTTCATTGTCTTGATGATTGGCCTGATCAAGAGAAAATAGAATAATAGAGCACCGATGGCGATGAGCAAAACCTTGAGTGCGGGCAGGTACTGGTAGACGAGATTTTCCGGTAATTTCTGAATAGCAATTTCTTCTGCTGGATCATCTGAAAACGGCATGGAAACAATATTTATGATATCGCCACGTTCAGGTATGATGCCAAGAGCACTGGAAACCATCTTCTCAATGGACTCCAGTTCTTCATCGGTCAGCGGTACGGAGGTTGCCTCTTCACTTTCTTCACTCGTAACCACACGATCAGCAACAAGAATTGAGACAGAAAGTGATTTTATGGTACCAACCGGATTAACAATTTTGCTGATGGTTTTACTGATTTCATAATTAGTCGTCCGTGAACTCATGCTGGACGGGGGTTCAGAGCTGCTGACCCCGCCGCTGCTTCCCTGGAGATTAGACTGGACACCTGGGATTCCACCGGTCGTTTGAGTACCGCTGCTCTCCTGGTTTACCTGTTCGCTCCTGATAACCGGTTCATCAGCATCGTAGAGTTCCTGGGTCTTCTCAACCTTGGCAAAATCCAGAGCAGCTGTTACCCGCACCATCGCTTTATTTTTACCCATGATGGTATCAAGAAGGTCTTGGGCCCTCATTTCAAGACGATGTTCCACATCATGCTGGAAGGAGAGCATATCGACAGACAACAGCTTTTCATCATCCTGCTTATTGCCAGCATCAAGCTCAACACCGTTAGAATCTATAATCTTGACATTTTCAGGGGTAAGCCCGGTAACCGATCCGGCCACCAGGTTGAGGATACCCTCGACCTGGTCAAGGCTGAGTTGTCTGCCGTGGGACAGGCTGACAATAACCGAGGCTGTCGGGTTTTTCTGCTGATTTTTAAAAAGCCGCTTCTCTGGTATGGCAAGGTGCACCCTGGTTGATTCTACTGGGTCAAGCGAGGTAATGGTGCGGGAAAGTTCTCCCTGGAGTGCCCTGGTATAGTTAACCTTTTGTACATAATCGGTGAGGGCAAAACTTTGTTTGTCAAAGATCTCAAAGCCGACATCTCCACCGTTAGGCAGACCGTTTGCCGCCAGGTCGAGTCGTGTGTCATATATCTTATCAGCGCCAATCCAGATGTTTTTTCCACCATTTTTCAGTTGGTAGGGGATGTCTTGTGTTTTAAGCCAGTTAACAACTGAGCCCGCGTCCGCTTCAGAGAGGTTAGCATAGAGAAGTTGATAATCGGCCACGCGTGCCTGGATTATGAGAAAAGTAAAGAGCGCAATAGAAATAGTGGTAATCAGGCCAAGAGCGATCTTCCTGTTTAATGGCCATTCCCTGACAAGTGTGGCAATATTCTTTCTCTTTACCGTCACCGGCTGATCACCCGTGCTGTCTATTGAAGTTTGTGGTCCATCCGTAGCCATATGAAATCCTTATAATTCTCTTTTGTCCCTTGTTGCATTTATATCAGATTTGCATTCGCATAATTTCTTCATATGCTTGAAGAGCTTTATTCCTGACTTGTACGAGCATTCTAAGTGAGATATCCGCCTGCTCAACAGATATCATAACATCATGCAAATTCTGGGCCTCACCACTGTGCAGCTTCTCTATTGCGCGATCACCTTCTACCTGGGATTCGTTTACCTGGTTGATTGTAGAGGTAATAAAGTCATTAAAGTTTTGATTGGTAGGGGAAACAGGATTATGGTCAGATTGCAGGTTTGATATCTGTGGCGTCGGATTATTGACAGGAAGTATATTCATTTTCTATTATCTCCCAATTTCCAGTGCTTTCATTGCCATGCGCTTAGCGGATTGAATAGAAGTGACATTTGCCTGGTACGATCTGGTGGCAGACATCATATCTACCATTTCCTCCATGACGCTTATATTTGGCATATCAACATAGCCATCAATACCTGCGTCTGGGTGTGAGGGGTTGTACACCTTGCGCGGTGGAGCATTATCCTCAACTATTTTTTTAACCTCAACGCCCTGGACCGAGTTTTTGGTAACGGCATCCATGTGCCCCTTGAAGTCGAGCTGCTTGCTTTCGAAGTAAACAGATTTTTTCTTGTAAGGACCGCCCTCCGGGGTTGATGTCGTTTCGACATTGGCGAGATTGGAACTGATGGTATCAAGTCTTGTCTTGTGTGCCTTCAGTGCCGAAGCTCCAACTTTAAATGCGCTGAAAATATCCATAGTATCTCTCTTTTTCTAAGTAACCGGTCGAATTACTGACCGCCCTGAACAACGTATTTCAACAATGACAATTTCTTTTTCAAGAGTTGTGCTGCCGTTTCATACATGATCTGATTTTCGGATAAGGCGATCATTTCTTCGTCAACACTTACCCCGTTATCGTCTCCTATCCCTGTTCTATCGGGGGAGCGCACTATTTCTCCCGTGACCTGATCAACGTTATCCGAACTCGGGGATAGGTGACCTGCGTGCGTGGTGGCGAGTTTTGGATTCGATCCCGATATTGCGGCCTCCAGCTCCTGCTCAAATTCGAACCGGGCCGGGGCGTAACCAGGTGTTTCGGCATTGGCGATATTCCCTGCGATTACACGTTGATTCGAAGACCTTAAATCAAGCGATTTCTGCAGGAGCGTCGTCGTATCATCAAAGAGGTTAATTGAGTTCACACTGCTCTCCTATAAACGTTGACTGAGTTGACTGAGTCTCAGTTCCCGCTCAGCAAATTTTTTCCATAGGGTTTCATTATCGGACTCTGCGATAGCTGCATATAGACTGAGGGCTCGAGGTTCATCACCGTTTTTACGGGCAATTTCCGCGAGGCGATAGAGCGATTGTCCTGCATAGCGTTTAATCGTGCTTGACTCACGGAAAATCGGTTCAGCTTCAAATAGTTCTCCAAGCATATAGAGACTCTCTGCGAGAATAAACGTCAGATTTTCTGGGAGTGCTACCTGCTGGACCCAGAAGGGTTTTAAGACAGAGACGACAGATTCGTATGAGTCTTTTCTGAAAAAGAGCTCAGCAGCAAGAAATTTATAATTGTCACGATCGGGCAGGGGAGAGGGTATAAGGTTGATTGCCTGGTCAATCTGGTTCATGGCAAGCAGTGATTTCAGCTGCAGATATAACACTTCTTCAGTAAATATACCATGCGGATAGTGGTAACTGTATTGCGTAGCATAATCCTGTACGAGAGCGAAATCCCCCATATCGTAGGCAATTTGAGTCAGAGGGAGAAAATATTCCTCCTTTTCTTCAGGCTTTGCCATTTCCATGAGATAGAGATAGAGTTGCATGGCATCGCGATAAATACCGAGCTGATGGTAGGAATAGGCAAGTTCTCCCAGCAGTGAGAGATCTAACCAGTTGTTCTCAAAAAATCTTCGATGCTGGCGCGCCAGTGCCAGTGCCTCTGTATATTTCTCGTTTTTGACAAGTCGTTTTAATTCACCTGGCAATAGTTGAATTAAAAGTGCTTCTGCACTTGGGCGGATAGGACCACTGCGAAAATTACGCAACAAGATGTTGGTGAGTTCTATCGCCTTGCTGTTGTCACCAGAAAAGTGATAGAGAAGAGCCTCTTTAAAATATGATTCAGCGCTGACTTCTCTGTAAATGGATTTTTCAGCAAGGGCGTGATAGTATTTGATTGCCGTTGACGACCAGTCTTTTCGGGAGAGATAGCGGAGATCAGTCTTTTTTACCGCCGCTCGAAAACCCGCTTCTGTGCCAGGAAAAGCATCTTCAATTCTACTGAAATCACTAATCAGTTCTGTAATGTCGTCACTATATTTCAACTGGGCCATGGCAGAACGGTAATAGACCATGCCTAACTGTTCTCGTGAGTCAGTCAGCTCCGACAGTTTGTCATAGCAGGATGCCGATTCTTCATATGCTTTTTGTCTGTAGAGTGTTTCACAAAGCCCGTTAAGAGAGTAAGGATACTCATGGAGATCAGTGTGTTGACTGGCGAGCTGGTATGCAACAAACGCTTTTACGGGTTTTTCAGTGGCATAGAATAGATCCGCCTGACGAAGCTCTCTTTTCAGTTCTAGACCTTTAGGATAACCAATATCATCGCGCTTTGCGGCAAGGCTCATCTTATCCAGCTGATTAGTGGCAAGACAGGTCTCGGCAAGCAGGAGATTGGCATAAGGAAAAAGCGGGTTTGATGTTTTCATCTTGTCGATGAGTAATCGCAGCTCATAGTTGGCACCGTATGGATCTCCGTTGATCGCAAGGAGTAGACTCAGGAGGTAGGATGCCAGTTGACCAACTCGTTCAGCAGGGTAAGTATTCTTTATCAGGTAAAGCTGCTTGTATGCGCCATCGAAATTACCATCCCTGAGGAGTATTTCCCCATAGGTAAGGGCAAGGATTTTCTGGTCATTAACAGCCGAGAATTGACGTATTTTCTTTTCTATGAGCTTGCCGGTCTCTTCCCACTTATGGTTCTTTGCCAAACGATAAACGTCATCAGGTATCAGCTCTGAAACGTTCTGGTTCTCTGATGATAGAAGGCGGGCGAACGGAAACTCTGGAATAAAGTAGCGAACCGCTGCAGATATCTTTACCCTTGATTCATAGGAGGCAAAGAATGTTTTCCAATCATGGGCATACGGTGAAGCGATAAATGGATTGCCAAAATCCTGTGTACTTCTGTCGAGAACTGACATTCCCTGAAGACTCGTAGACAGATCCTTGTAAGTTTTCGTAAATCGATTGCCAAGCAGAATGTCGGCCACCAGGGTATTGTTGCCACTGATGGAGAATCTTACTTTCTGGGGAATATAACGAAAGAATAAGCTGAGCTCGGTATCATCCTTGATCGGTCTTGCCAGTACTTTAACGATTTTATCGTCTTCTTTAAAAAAAAGTGCCTGCTCATCTACGATTGTTTCCTGGAGAATGATATCGAGTCGTTTTCCATTCATTTGGGTTTTATACTGTGGCATCTGGTCAAAAGAGATAAAGGTCTGGACAGAATCTTTACTCGCAGACTTGCTCAGTTTCAGAATGGTAGATGCACCGGAAGCTGTTCCGCAGGTGAATAGAATAACACTCAATATGATAAATAATTGCTTCATATACGTATTTTTCCCATGGTTTTGCCTGTAATTGCAAGTATCATTCCAAATTAAATTATATGCCTAAACCACAATAAATGCTGAATAAATAGAGCGGGTAGTGATCTTATCGGCATGAACAGTCAAATAATTGACGGAAAATGATCCGTTTAATCGCCGGGGAATATTTTTATACACCTTTACTTCTCTTCTCTATCGCTGTTATCTCTGGCAGTATCGACAGGTTGATTCTGGATCTATCGATTTTCAGATTGCAAAATTACGAATGGAATAGAAGTTGCACAATGAAACCGCGATTTATGCATACTATCGATACAGTATCAGATAACTTGGTGTGTCGATTTTAAAGAGGTCTCAACTGATCGTGGATGTCCATAAGACCGTAAGACAAACTCGGAGCGTCAAATCATAAAGTTTTTTCACTATGTAAACTATTGGTAACAATCTACCGATAGAGAGCAATAGAATTCACCTGTTTGCTGTCTCAATAAACGGAAAAAGTATGGAAGAAACACAAAAAATTAACAATATTGTTGAATCCGCTCAGCAGAAAATTCAGGATGAAATTGGCGGATTGATTGGCACCTCTTTTTTACTGGCAGATACTCGAACAGAAATTGTACCCAAAAAGGATATTTTACAAGCTCTTTCCGGTAAAAAGGTGGTTACCAGAATAGAGATATCCGGGGATATTTCTGGTATTGGACATATTCTCATCGATGTCAAGGATGCCATCAAGCTCGGGGGAACGCTCATCATGCTCCCTCCTGCAGAACTTGATGAACATGTAGAAAATGAATCTTATGATGAGGAAACTGAAGATTCATACGGTGAAATAACCAACATAATAACTGGAATATACACGGCATTGTTTGAGCAAGTGTATGAAATTCCGTGTAGATTTGAGCGTGTAGAACAGCAACTCGTTGATTGCTCGACTGCAGCTGAACAAATTGAGCTGCTGATAGAAGATACCGTATTATACACAATTATCTCAACCATCACGCTCAGTGGCTATCAACTCGGTACCTTAACACTTCTATTGCCGGCAACTTCATTTTCTCTGGTAGAGGCTAACCAGTCCCCTGAACAGCTGTCGCAAGCAGAAAATGATGACAGCAATGGAGTTGACAAGACGGTTGATGATCCACTGGTTCCTGAAGATACTTCAGAACCCGAAAATTTCTCAGAAGAGGATGAGATTTCTTCTGCCGGAGATGATGTCAAGGCGCCAGGTTCTTTCGACGTCCATGACAGAAAAAAAGATATAGACTCATTAATGGAACTCTGTCGCACCAGCCTTCAGCAGGAGGTCGGAGAAATTGTTGGGGTGGAGTTAACCTTGAGTGAAATGAATAATCAGGTTATCACCAAGGAATATTTTTTTCGCAATGAGGCGGTGGATAAACAAGTTGCAGCAACACTCGAGGTAACCGGAGATGTAAAAGATTGCAGCTATCTCTGTCTAGGGCTGAAGGATGCAATCAGAATTGGCTCCACGCTTTTAATGCTGCCATCAAGTGAACTCGAATCCTCGGTTACAGAAGAATCCTTCACAACTGATGTTCAGGACGCCTATGATGAAATCGTCGATGCAATCTCTTCTGTCTATACTGAAGTCTTGAAGGATCTCGACAACACCTCTCTGGAATTCAGAAAAAAGGGTATCGACCGCGTGGTTCCCATGAAAGTGGAGATCGCCAGCGATTCACCAATAGCTGATCAGATCTATTATCTGAACCGATTCAAAATTGGCCTCGATGGTAAGGAAGCCGGTTTTTTACGCATGCTGTTTCCCTTAGAAATGCTCGGTCTTGACGCACTTGAGCCTGATGAAACAATCGAATCTGTTACTGACCAGGATGGTCTCGGCCAACCAAACACTGTGCCAGATGCGTCCTTGACGGGGGACAAGATAAAAGATGAGACTGGAGTCGGCAGCAATTATGAAAAGGAAACAGGCCAGCTATTGATCATCAGTGATGCAGACCCTGAGGCAAAGCGAATCCATGATATTCTCGCTACCCAGGGAATATCGACCGTACAGCTGAATTTCAGGGATAATGTCAGTGATTATCTGCCAGGAACATTCAAGGCGGTGTTACTGGTGATGAGAGAAGTAGACGAGCAGACATTGGGAATGGCAATTAAGATCAACACAAGCTGTTCATTACCATTGATTGCCACTGGAACAAGCTGGACACGTTCAAAAGTCTTCAAAGCAGTAAAGTACGGAGTTAACGATATTCTCCTTGCCCCGGCAACTGCAGACGAAATCAGTGCAAAGATATCCCCGTACTTGACATCTCTTGCTGCCTGAGATGAGTCGCTGTTGATATCGCTACCGCTTTTAATTTTCCCAGAGTCCGGTCAACTCTTTTTTCTTAATTTTTTCTAGCAGGGTTGTACGTTTGAGGTTTAACATCCTGGCGGCTTCTTTTTTATTGCCAGCTGTTCTTTTCATGGCTTCGAGTATAAGTTCTTTTTCGAAATCATTGATCAGTTCATTGAAGTTGACCGGTCCACTGCCAAAATCAACGCGGGGGGCACCGGTTCCGAGAGGGGCAAGGAGTTCGGCCCGCTCTGTGCTGCTCTGGAGCATTGAACTGTTATCTGAATCTATGTCTGGTTTTGTCGGGATAAGAGAAGAAAGGTCAGCAGACAAGGTATATTTTTCCGGGAGATCAGCAGGATGAATATTCCTTCCGTTATATAAAATAGACATGTGCTGGACAAGATTTTCCAACTCCCGGACGTTACCTCGCCATTCATAATCCATCAGAATAGACAGGGCTTGTGGGGTGAAGGCGATAGGTTTCCGTCCTCTTTTTATGGTATATTTTTTGATGAACTCATCAAGTAGTAACGGGATATCCCTGTTTCTTTCCCTGAGTGGTGGTACAGTCAACGGGATAACGCTGAGGCGGTAATAGAGATCTTCTCTGAATTTACCCTCGGAAACGAGTTCTTCAAGGTTGCAGTGCGTCGCGGCCAATACTCTTGTATCCACAGGCACTGCTTTAAGTGATCCGACAGGTTCGAACTCTTTTTCCTGGAGAACCCTGAGCAATTTAGCCTGCAGTGACGGCTTCATATCACCAATCTCATCAAGAAAAAGGGTGCCTCCATCGGCGTATTGGATGCGGCCCTGTTTTGATTGAGTAGCCCCGGTAAAAGAACCTTTCATATGGCCGAACAGTTCACTTTCAAGCAGATCCTCGGGGATTGCAGCACAGTTTACCGGGACAAAATTATTTTTCCCACGCTGGCTGCTGGCATGAATTGCCCTGGCCACAAGCTCTTTGCCGGTCCCTGATTCACCTCTGATCAAAACCGTCGAGAACTCATCATCTGCTATCCTGGTGATAAGTTCAAAGAGATTCTGCATCACATTGCATTCTCCGATAAAGTCTGGAAAGGCACTGTTCCGCTCTGGTGCTGGATTCTGTCGGCGAACTTTATTATGTGAGATTTTTCTTATTGCACGCTTAAGAGCGAATCCGGTTTCGTCTCTATCAGCGGGGCTTGAAATGTATAAAAAAACATCCCTTTCAATTGCAAGATCAATAATTTCCTTGCGCTCATCTGGGATCATGAGGATCGTTATCAGGGAGGGTTGAGAAATTGCCAGTTGATTCAGTAAGGCAGAAAGTTCAAGTTTTGAACTACGGGCACAATCCAATAGCAGAATGTCAAATTCAGAACCATTTAACTTTCCAGTCAAGGACTCCTTTTCGACCATCTGTTGATACGCATCCGGAATCAGTTGCGTAACCACCTCAGATACAGAGTTCTTTTCACTGTTACTTTCGATGCTTATAAGAATAGTGGTGTGGCTGGACATGAGTGTTATCAGAAAATAAATTATTTATGATTTGCTTTGCATGAGGTCTGCAAGCTTGCTTGATGTCCGACGCATATTCAGGCTGAGTAGTCTGGCAACTTTCTGGACAATTTTTATGCCAAGCGCTGGTGACTGTTTTGTCAATATGTCAAAACCTTTTTCTGTCAATGTGACCATTGTTGTCGGTTGTTTGGCAATAACGGTAGCTGACCTTGTCGATTTATCTATAAGCGACATCTCTCCAATTGAGCTGCCTTTGGCCAACCTGGCAATTACAATGTTTTCGCCGATTTCAGATTTTTTCATGACCTCTAGAACGCCGTTAACAACAAATCCCATAAAGGTACCACGGTCGCCCTCGACAAAAAGAAACTCACCTCGTTGGAGTTGAACGTAACTCATATGGTGGGAGAGTACGCTTAATTCTTCGACGTCAAAACTGTCAAACAGTGGCAGATTAATGAGGAAATCCCTGGTCTCTTCTTCTGATTCGGTCAATTTAACGGGTTGCATGCTTACACAATAGGGGCCTGATTTTTAAAAATTTTCAAGTTCACAACGATGGACCTGTAATGGCCTTGAAAAAGCTGTCAAAAAATGGACACTTGTTTATAACGGAACTATATCATACTTATCAAATTATCAACAAGAAATTTGTTAAAATTATTATAAAAACCCCTGATTTCATTGCAAATTTAAAACACCCATCTCAGGTGACCAAACAATGTTCATAAAAATGACACTGACGCCGTTCCATTAAGGTCACCTTTTAAAGAGGGTATTGACGGCTTTGGTAAAAGCCTTGGGGGTAGCGACAATTTGGCTGTAGACAGTGTTTTCTAGCAGCGTAATCCTATTATTCTTGTATCTGATAATTTTATATTCAAATAATTTAAACGGTAAAGTGAGAGGATTGATTTTCACAAAAAAGACCGGTATAAACCAGTTTTCCCTGGTTGGTTAGAAAGATCAGTCTGCCTTCTGGCTGATAATCTGGAAGTTGAGCAAGGATTATGACGATAAAACACAAATACGTTCTATTATTGATCTGTTTGTGCATCATTATTCAAACTATTTCCGCGAAAACTGTCTGGGGCAGTTCGAAGCAAAAGCTGGAGCCAGCAGGGATTACAATATTTTTTGCTGCTGTACATTATATTGTCGATGGTGATTCCTTTGTGGTGTCGAAAAATTCATCAAAGATTTCGATACGATTATGGGGAATCGATGCACCTGAATATGATCAACCGCATTCTCGAGCCTCAAAAGATGCGCTTCGTCAGCTGATTTCAGGGAAAGTCCTGCGTATAGTTCCCAAAGATATTGATAAATACGGGCGAATAGTGGCGATTGTTACTGTTGACCAGATTACCGTAAACAGTGCCCTCGTTGCTAACGGAAGCGCTTGGGTTCATGACTATTTCTGCTCAGAACCGGTGTGTCTTTACTGGTATAAACTCCAGGAAAATGCTCAACGAAGAAAATCAGGCCTATGGCAAGGAGAGCGCGCCATAGAACCATGGGTGTGGAAAATGAAAAAATAGAGTATATGGAACTACAATGTCATGATAAAAAAACAATATTATGGAAAACACCCGCAATGGCTCATGAAAAGATGAATACTAAGATAAAGAATGTTTTGATTTTGGCAGGTTTTTGGCTTTTGATTCTCGCTTCAAGCCCGATGGTTTACTCAGCAGGTGTGAGCGTTGAAATTCAGGAAAACATCGATTCTCTTATTAGGACCAAAAGTTGTGTAGACTGCAACCTGGCCGGTGCCGACTTGAACAGGATCAACCTCTCTGGTGCCGATTTGCGCGGTGCTGATTTATCTAATGCCACATTTTTTCTGGCTGACTTGTCTGGGGCAAATTTGAGTGGAGCGATCTTAAGTGGTACCCAGTTTGCTGGGGCCGACCTCGCAGATGCAGACCTGCGAGGGGCAGACCTGCGCGGTGTAAAAATTGCTGGAGCATATCTGGTTGGAAGTAAGTTTGATGGTAGTTTTGCCGAAGTCGTTGTTTCCGATGATAATGCAGCCCAGGAAATTGTTGAAAAAAAATATATTCCCGATGATGCTGTTCCCAAAAAAGTTCCGGAAAATAAGCAGGTCAATATTGCAGAAAGACGAGATTTTGGGCCTGTTCCTCCTCAGATAGATCCCTCGAAAGAGATAGCAGTAACACAAACAGAAGAAGTCGGTCCCGCCCAGATGATTGCACCACCTGTCAAGACGGTATCACCCGTTCAAGAAATTGTTCTCGATTCTGATCAAACCAATGATTCCCTTGAATCCTCTGATGACACCATTAAGGAGGAACAGATTTCAAATATGACTGTTCAGCAGGAGCCGATGAACGTTCAAGTAGTCAAGGAGGAGCAAAAAGATCCTCAAAACACTTTGACAGACCAGAATCTAGATGAAATGGCTGATATTCCTGAGTCCTCAAAAGATGACATTGACGTTTCAGTTCAGGTCAGTGGAGAAGACACAATTGCCCTGATACGGTCGAAAGATAAAAAAAAGCAGGTCACAGACCCTGTTGAGAAAGAGGTTGTCACGGTTGAAGAGGTATCTGAGCCCAGCAATGTAAGCGAGCAGGCGATTATTGAGGAGCCTGTTGCAAAGGAGGAAGTTGTCGCAGTTGAAGAGCTATCTGAGACGAGTGTTGTAAGTGAGCAGGCGATTATTGAGGAGCCTGTTGCAAAGGAGGAAGTTGTCGCGGTTGAAGAGCTATCTGAGACGAGTGTTGTAAGTGAGCAGGCGATTATTGAGGAGCCTGTTGCAAAGGAGGAAGTTGTCGCGGTTGAAGAGCTATCTGAGACCAGTGTTGTAAGTGAGCAGGCGATTATTGAGGAGCCTGTTGCAAAGGAGGAAGTTGTCGCAGTTGAAGAGCTATCTGAGACGAGTGTTGTAAGTGAGCAGGCGATTATTGAGGAGCCTGTTGACAAAGAGGAGGGTGATCAAAGTACAACTGATGATTCCCCCCCAGTTGCTGGCATGAGTGCTGAAAACGAAGAAGAAAAGGTCGCTTCAGAGCTGCTTGAAATGCAGAAAAGATTGAAAAAGTATAAGAAATGCTATGGCTGCAATCTACAGGGTATTGACTTCTCAGGCGGAAACCTCGATGGTGCCGATCTTGAGGGCGCCGATTTTACCGGAGCCAATCTTGAGAAAACGGATTTTGAGAATGCCAACCTGAAAGGTGTTGTATTTAAAGATGCGAACTTGAAGAATGCAAAATTCAACAAAGCTGATCTTTATAAGGCAGATTTTACCGGAGCCGACCTGACAGGCGCAGAGTTCAAAAAGGCGCTTATCGATGAAACGGACTTTGAGAATACTATCGGATACGAGAGTCTGATGATCATCCAGCCAGAATGAAAGTGCCTTTTTATATGTGGTTTCAATCTATGCGCAAACGAGGACAATAAAGCCGCCGATATTATCTGGTAACCTGCGCGATTCATCGGCTCTTCGGTTCGCTCACCGATTGATCCGGTGATTGGATTTCATCCCTGTTTCTGGAAGTCCAGAATGGTTAGTTCATAATTCAAATGATGCCCTGCCAGAGGGTGATTGTAGTCAATGACAACTTTTTCATCCTTTAGTTCAATAATCGTTGCCGGAACATCCAGCTGTTGCCCATCTTTTTCGATTTTTTGTGAAACAATCATCCCTGGTTTTGGTGTTACCTTGCTGCCAAATGATGCTGTTGGCACCTCATGAAGCAGGTCTTTTGTCCTGTGGCCGAACCCTTCATCAGGGGTAACGCGAATCTTTTTGGTGTCTCCTTTTTTCATGCCAACAACCGCGTTTTCAACGGTTGGCGGTAACTCACTTTGTCCGAGGGTTATGCTGATGGGTTCTTCTGGCGTTACAACCATGAAGACATCGCCGTTGTCGAGTTTTCCGGTAAAAGATATTGTAACTTGGTCATTTTTTGAGATACTGCTCATTGTGTTATCCCCATATCTGGTGTTAAACGGTACGTTACTTAACTGTCTTTCCTCGTTTCACTAAAAGACGATCTTAAACGAACAATTAAAATCAAGGCAACCCTTTTCGAAGGAATAACTCTAGTGGTTTATGAGAGTAGTGTCAATCTGGTGATAACCTTTCTGTTCGCTTGACAAAAACGGTTGAGATTCATAAGGTAGGACCCCTTAAGACAGGAGGCGATATTCTTGCCCGAACATACAACAACGAGCTTATCAGTTATACCTATGAAAAAATGAATCTTATGGACCCAAATTAATGATTGAAATCGATTTCGACAAATCTGGTGATGGGCTGATACCGGCCATTGTCCAGGAATATATAACAGGTACAGTACTCATGCTGGCTTACGTAAACAGAGAAGCCTGGGAAAAAACAATTGCCACAGGTTCGGCACATTACTGGAGTCGATCCCGAAATGAGATCTGGCTGAAGGGTGAATCTTCAGGAAACCTTCAAGTAATAAAAAGTATCCTGGTCGATTGTGACCAGGATACGATTATTTACAAAGTTGAACAGAAGGGCGGCGCTGCCTGTCACAAGGGATATCCCTCCTGCTTTTATCGAAAAGTGCAGGACGGCGAACTCGTTACCATAGAGCAACCGGTCTTTGACCCTGATACGGTATATAATAAAAAGAAGTAATGCGAATGAATGGATTAAGGAGTGCAAGATGAAGCTTTTAAAGCTCGGTCTGCCAAAAGGCAGTTTAGAGAATGCGACCATTGAATTGTTTGAAAAAGCTGGCTGGGTAATCAAGCCTGCTGCAAGAAATTATTTCCCCAAGATTGATGATTCTGAACTTGATTGTTCCATCTGCCGTCCACAGGAGATGTCGAGATATATTGAGAGTGGCATGCTGGATGCCGGGATTACCGGTAAGGACTGGACTCTTGAAAATCAATCGGACGCAGTCATTGTCGCAGATCTTGTCTATTCAAAAGTGAGCAAAAAACCGACACGCTGGGTTATTGCCGTGGCAGGTGATTCCGAAATCAGGACGATCAAGGACTTACAGGGGAAAAAGGTCTCAACAGAATTGGTGAATGTGACAAAACGGTTCTTCGAAAAGGAAAACATAGATGTCGATATTGAGTTTTCCTGGGGCGCTACTGAAGCAAAAGTGGTATCAGGCCTTGTTGACGCGGTCGTGGAGGTAACAGAGACTGAGAGCACCATCAGAGCTCACGGGTTGAGAATAATCCATGAACTTATGGAATCAAATACCCAACTCATCGCCAACAAGGATGCCTGGAAAAACCCGTGGAAACGTGAGAAGATAGAAAATATTTCAATGCTTCTCAAGGGCTCCCTGAATGCAGATAGAATTGTGGCGCTGAAAATGAATGTTGATCAAAAGGATCTTGAAGCCATCGTTGGAGTACTACCGAGCCTGAATGCGCCAACAATTGCAAACCTCTATCAGAAAGACTGGTTTTCAGTTGAAACAGTCGTGTCAGAAGATATCGTGCGTGATCTTATTCCCGACCTCATTAAAAAAGGTGCCCAGGGGATTATCGAATACAAGCTGAACAAGGTCATATAGTGACAGAGCAGTCGTGTATACATGAGTAGCGGAGGGGGCAGATAATGGAATTCAATCAATCAAGCTTTGTCATATCTGTTCACAGCTTGGCACAGTTACCGGATTCATCTCTCCCAGAGATTGCTTTTGCCGGTCGATCAAACGTCGGAAAATCAAGCCTGCTCAACACCCTGCTAAAAAGAAAAAATCTGGTGAAGGTCAGTGGTCGCCCAGGAAAAACCCAGGGGCTGAACTTTTTTCTGGTCTCAGAATCCTTTCATCTGGTTGACTTGCCCGGGTATGGTTTTGCCCAGGTTTCTCGATCCATGCAGGCAAGCTGGGGACGATTAATTTCAGCATATTTGGAGTCCAGAAGGCAGCTCCGTTGTGTCGTTGTTATCTTGGATATACGACATGAGGCAAAAGAGCAGGACAATGATCTGATAATGTGGCTTAAAGAAATGAAAATCCCGGTTCTGCCGGTCTATACCAAAGCGGATAAATTATCAGGGAATAAAAAGCAAAAATGTGCTGCTATCCTGGATGCGGGACATGGTTTCAGAAAAGATGAACGTGTCATTTTTTCGGCAAAAACTGCAGAGGGAAGAGACATCCTGGTGGAAAAGATGTCTCGCTATCTGGTGACGTGATAAGCAATAGACCACTGGTAGGTTCTGCTTGAGCAATTACCCTTTGTCTGATTTTAGGACAGCAAGAAATGCATTTTGAGGAATATCAACATTGCCAACTGTTTTCATGCGCTTTTTACCGGCTTTCTGTTTTTCCAGTAATTTTCGTTTCCTGGTTATATCACCGCCATAGCATTTTGCGGTGACATCTTTTCGCATTGCAGATATGTTTGTCCGGGCGATAATGGTTCCCCCGATAGCGGCCTGGACAGCAATTTTAAACATCTGGCGCGGAATTTCCTCCTTGAGGCGTTCACAAGCATTTAAACCTCTGGGCCGGGCAATTGAACGATGGACCAGCTGAGAAAGTGCATCTACCACCTCACCATTGACGAGTATGTCCAGTTTTACCAGGTCACTAGTACGATAATCCCTTAACTCGTAGTCAAATGAACCATATCCCTGGGTTATTGATTTTAACCGATCATAGAAATCATAGATAACTTCTGCAAGAGGTAACTCACAGGTAAACTCGATCCTTCCCGGTGTCGGATAGTGGTAGTTGGTGTTATCTCCTCGTTTCTCCATGCAGAGTGACATAACAGCTCCCATATATCTCTCTGGAATCAGGATTGATGCCTTTATGAATGGTTCCTCAATTCTTGAAATGTTTGCCGGATCCGGGTAGTAGGTCGGGTTGTCGACATATAACTCGGTGTCGTCGCTGAGATAAAATCGATATTTTACGGAAGGTACTGTTAGTATAAGAGAAATGTCAAACTCTCGCTCTAACCGTTCCTGGACAACCTCAAGATGAAGAAGGCCGAGAAACCCACAGCGAAAACCGAAGCCAAGGGCTGCCGAAGAGTCTTTTTGATATGTCAGTGCAGCATCGTTGAGCTGCAGTTTTTCAAGGGCTGTGGCTAAATCCTCATATTCATCGGTTGAAATCGGGTAAATGGAAGAAAAGACGACAGGCTGAATCTCTCGAAATCCAGGCAGTGGCTCTTTGCAGGGGTGTTGCGTCAGGGTTATGGTGTCGCCCGGTTTTGCATCATTAACGGTCTTTATCCCGGCGATGATGTAACCAACGTCTCCAGCACTCAGTGATTTTATTGGGTGACGCTTCAGCTTGAATAACCCGACCTCTTCGACACGATACTGGGACTGGTTAGACATGAAGGTGATCATATCCCCTGCCTTAATTATACCATTGATAACTCTGCAGGAAATAATTGTACCTCTGAAAGAGTCGTAATGAGCATCAAAGATGAGTGCCTGTAAATTCTGGGTCGGATCCCCTTTTGGAGATGGCAAATGGTTGACAATTGCTTCGAGAATATCATCAACTCCTTGCCCGTTTTTAGCAGAACAGAGTTGAATCAGGTCAGAATCGAGGCCAAGGTCTTCCTCGACCTGGAAGGCTACTTTTTCAGGTTCAGCAGACGGCAGGTCGATTTTATTAATAATGGGGATGATTTCAAGATCATTTTCCATTGCCAGGTAGAGATTGGCAAGTGTCTGGGCTTCAACACCCTGAGCAGCATCAACCAGCAGCAAGGCGCCTTCGCAGGAAGAAAGCGCACGTGAGACCTCGTAACTGAAGTCGACATGACCGGGAGTGTCGACAAGATTCAAAGTATATGATTCGCCGTTCCTCGCCTTGTAATCCAAACATATGGTTTGGCTTTTGATCGTAATTCCACGCTCTCTTTCAATATCCATGTTGTCAAGTAACTGATCCTTGAACTCACGGTCAGATACCTGGTTGCAGAGTTGGATCATGCGATCGGCAAGAGTGGACTTACCGTGATCGATATGGGCGATGATAGAAAAATTTCTGATATGTTTCATGGATGGATGCTCATCACCTGTTGTTCAAGGCGCTGTTTGAATATTAAATAGGGAATAAAAAGATAGCTCTTCTATCATAAATAGTACAATAATAAAATAAATTTTTCCCCACTGGTGCAAGGATATGGTAGGATAGCAAAAAAAAGAAGGGCGCCCTAAAACGAATCTAACAAAATTTATAATTGCATTTTCCCTTCAGTAAGGTAACAATCTAACGTTTTTGCAGGGCCCAGTAATGCCTTGGAGACAAAAATAGATGAGCAAGAAAAATAAAGCAATAAAAGCGGTAAAAACAGAAAAGCATGAGAATCCGCTTGTAGCAATATCTGACGATGAAAATTTACCGGTTTTGAGCAATCCTGCTCTTCACCGGTACTTACAGGAGATCAGCCAGTATGAACTCCTGTCAAGGGAAGAAACGGAAGAACTTGCGATCAGGTTTCGCGAATCAGGCGACCCGAACGCAGCATATCGGCTCGTATCATCAAACCTCCGACTTGTGGTTAAGGTCGCCATGGATTTCCAGAAATATTGGATGCAGAATTTCATGGACTTAATCCAGGAAGGTAATGTTGGACTGGTGCAGGCGACTAAAAAGTTCGACCCGTATCGTGGGGTAAAGTTTTCCTATTACGCAGCCTATTGGATCAGAGCATACGTCCTGAAGTTCATAATGGATAATTGGCGGCTTGTTAAGATCGGCACAACCCAGGCCCAGAGAAAACTGTTCTTCAGTCTCAACAAGGAGAAAAAGCTTCTTGAAGCACAAGGCTTTCAGCCGGAGCCCAAATTATTGGCTGAACGTCTCAATGTCAAAGAGAAGGAAGTCGTGGAGATGAGCCAGCGTATGGATAGCTGGGATGTATCACTTGAGAGTCCGGTCAAAAATGACTCAGACGACGAACAGAAAAGCTTTATTCCAAGCGATGATCCAGGTATAGAGTCAAAAATTGCCGGCAAGGAAATGCAGGTGAAGCTTGGACAACTGCTCGAGAAACTGAAAGAAAATCTTAATGATAAAGAGCGGATGATTCTCGAGGAACGGCTTCTTACCGATGAACCGCTGACACTGCAGAACATCGCTGATAATTTTGACATCTCAAGGGAAAGAGTTCGACAGATTGAAGTAAATCTGCTGGGGAAAATGAAAAAATACCTGGAAGCGGAGATGCCGGATATCGTCGATTTCTTCGATGGTGAAAAGATCATTGTTGCCGCACATGACTAACTCATCCATACCTCGTTCACACAAATAGTTATCAAAAATCTACTCTGAAAACATACATGAAAGTACCTTTATTGGATTTACGGCCTCAGCTGGCACAACTACGCACAGAAATTGTTGAAAGTGTAACGGCTGTTATAGATTCTACACGATATATCCAGGGACCTGAGGTTGAAGCCCTGGAACAAGAGATTGCCCACTATTCTTCCACTGAGTTTGGAATTGGAGTATCAAGTGGCACCGATGCACTGCTCGTATCCCTTATGTCTCTGGGAATAGGGGAGGGCGACCGAGTGCTGACAACGCCATATAGTTTTTTTGCCACTATGGGCGTTATTTTAAGAGTCGGCGCCATGCCTGTTTTTGCAGATATCGATCCGATTTCCTATAACATTGACCCGGAACAGATAAAAAAAATCCTTCGGGAAGATAAAGAAAAAAGTGTCAAGGCTATTATTCCGGTTCACCTTTATGGGCAATGCGCTGATATGAAGCGGATACTCGCGATTGCTGATACCTATGGAGTTCCAGTGATAGAGGATGCCGCCCAGGCAATTGGTGCTGAGGTGCCTGTTAACGATTTGCCAACTGGCGGGTGGGCCAAAGCCGGATCTCTCGGGGTTGCCGGCTGTTTTTCTTTTTTTCCAAGTAAAAACCTTGGAGGTATCGGAGATGGCGGTATGGTTGTCTCCCGGGATGCTGATTTCGCAGAAAAGGCGAAAATGATGCGAAATCATGGAGCCTATCCTAAATATTATCATGCCCTTGTTGGTGGAAATTTCAGGTTGGACCCAGTTCAGGCCACAGTTTTAAGGATAAAGCTCAAACACCTTGAATCATGGCACAAAAAAAGAATCGAAAATGCCCTGTTTTATAATGAATGTTTTCAGGGAACAGAAATGGTTCGCTCGGGGCTTGTCACCCCGCCAAGAGCGGTTTATCAGGAAACGGCAGAACGAGATGGACAACAGCGAAATTACCATATTTACAACCAGTATATTATCAGGGTTGAGAAGCGGGACGAGCTAAGAGCCTGGCTCGGTAAAAAGGAAATTGGAACCGAGATTTATTACCCTCTTGCCCTCCATCAGCAGGAGTGCCTGAAAGGTATTGTTCACACAGGCAGCCTGCCCCATGCAGAACAGGCTGCCGTTGAAACGCTTGCTCTTCCCATTTATCCCGAGCTGAGAAAAGACATGCAGGAGTACGTTGTAAAATCAATAGCGGAATTCTATGGATAGAATATGAGAGCGGTTCAACGAACCAATTACTCATTGGTTACTGCACTCTGAGTGCAAGGTAAATCGTGCGAAGGCTGCAGCAATAACTGCGGCCTTCGCATTTTTAGCACCGTGTTTTCTTCTTGATTGAGCTATGATGATAAAACTATCAATCAAAATTTTCAGTCAATCTCGCCCAATCTATACGATCTACGCCCTGGTCTTACTGAGTCTCTTCGCTCCATACTGCATTGGTGCTGAGATTGCGCCAGAAAAGGACATAATTATCCTTGGGGAAGAGCCACAGGAACCTGCATGGAAGAGTATGTGGGATCAAGGACGTTTTCATGCCAGAAATCAGCAATTCGAAAAAGCGATACCATTTTACCAGGATGTATTGAGACAGAAACCAAATATTGAAGAGGTGAAATGGGAACTCTGCCGGGTCTATATGGAGACGGAGAATTTTGATCAGGCTTCACTGCTTCTGGACAGCCTGCTTGAAGTCAATGGGGACCGGATAGAGTATCTTTTAACCGCTGGCGAACTTGCTTTACTGACAAATAAGGAGAATCAGGCCGCCGTCTACTTCGGTCAGGCCTTAGAACTCGACCCTGGTGGAAAATTTTACAGCCAAGCTCTCCAGGGTTTGATTGATTCCCTTATTCGCCAAGGGAAACGAGAACTGGCAATTCCTCTTATGGAGCAGCTCTTTCAGAGTGGTGGCGAGTCTCCTACACTGCTGTTGGACTTGGCCGAGTTCTTGAGTCAAGCAGGTGATCTCTCCAAAGCAAGTTATTATTACCAGGAATTAATCAATAAATATCGGATAACTCATCAGGTACTATTTCAGGCTTCGCAGGTTTTTGAGCAAATTGATGAAATGGAAACAGCAGCTGCACTCTGGGAGCGATACCTCGGCGAGGGGCAGGAGTCACTGTTGTTGAGACAGAAACTTGCGGAATATTATCTTTCCCAGTCCCGATACCAGCAAGCCCTTCCCCACCTGATTATACTTTTGGATCATAATATTAATAGAGAAGAATACCTGTTGCAGGTTGGCAAGATATACCTGCTGACCCTTGGCAGGGCCGATAAGGCACTCAGATATTATGAAAACTACACCAGTGAGTTTCCTGAAGGAGAAGATGTTGCTTCCCAGATTGAGAATATCAGACTTATCCTGGCCAACAATCTTCTTTCTATTGTGGAAAATGATGGTGTTTGGATTTTGTGGAATGATCTGGCAAAGATTACTCCGGACAGAGTAGGGATCTATCTGGCGATGGCTGATCTACTCGAGGCGCTTGGAAAGACTGAAGAACTCATGGAGGTCCTGCAGATTATCACTATTCATAAACCGGATGATCTGCACGTCAGGCTCAAATTATCCTCGCTCTATTTTAAAAATAAATCCTATCAGCGTTGTCTGGATACACTTTATGGAGCTGTAGAAAATGGTAATTTGTCGGTGGAGTATTTTAAGCTGAGGATTCGATGTGAACTGGCTTTGCAGGATGATGTTGCGCGTATGGCCAGTTATCTCGCTTATCTCGACCATTTTCCAGATGACACGAAGGCCAGAGCAGAGGCGATAACGCTGAGCGGGGCACTTGGTGACCCTGAGACCGTTTGGCTCCTTCTGGAGGGATATCCTACTCACGGGAAAAGAGGGCCCTTTGGTGATCAGAATCTTTATGGTGCTGTTGTCGATGCGCTGATGGTTAATAAATTATTTAACCAAGCAGATGTTCTGGTTACTGAAATTCTGGAACAAGATAAGATTGACCCGGAAATGTATAATCTGATTTCACGCAAGTCTGCACAGATTAACTACCTGCTTGGCAAGAAATTTACAGCGGAACAGCAGTTACGTATTTCACTGGTGAAAAACACTGACAACCTTGACATTGTTCTTGATCTCTTTGGAAATGCTGTTGATAGAGGAGACAGGGATTCTTCCTTGGTCTGGCTGACAATGGCAGAAGCCATCATTTCTCAAGAAAAGAGCGTATCACCCCTGACAGAAAAAATCAGTTTGTTTACCTATTATAAATGTAAAATGTATCAGCAAGCAGGTAACTCAGGACTCATGATTAAAGAGGCCAATGATTACCTCAATTCAATCAAACAGGCCGAGGAATTCAACAGCTACGACCTTAAGATTTTCATTTTGCTATTTGGTGATTATTACCGGAAAGGATCCTCTGGCTTGTATAAAACTACTCTCTCGAATAATGCGCATCACATTTCAAATCAGGCAATTGTTTCGAGTTTAGAACTTCTGGCACACCCAGTACCAGAGAATGAGAGACAACAAAACTGGGTTACTCTCTTTTCCAAGAGCTCCTTGACAGACTGCTTTGACATATATGAACTTCTCATTGCGCTTGACGAGAAGGATCCTGCAGAGATGTTACTCAACACTCTTGGCGAACGTATGGATAACTCTGTTCGACTGGAGATAGCAAGGGCAAGGTTGCATTTTCTCAGAGGACAACCCCAAAAAGCAGTAGATGGGTATCGTCCCCTCGCTCAACGTTTTCCTAAGGAAAGATACTTTTCCGACCAGATAAGGAGCATCGAAGAAGGTGATCAGGAGTTCAACGAATCATTGGTGATGCATGAAGAGGAAGTCACTGATGAAGTTATCGAAAAACACAATGAACTCAGGATGGATCATCAAAAAAAATATAGCGCAGAGCAACAGCTGGAAACTGCTCGCACGCTCTGGCTCACTGAAAATGAATCAGAATCACTCATAATTTACAAAGGATTAGAGTCATCCTTAAGAGACCAGCTTTATCCTGTTTTGGAACTGGTGAGACACTTATCAGATTACGAATCTCTGAGCCGAGAATCCAACTGGTACAATTTTTTAATGTCAAAAAACGACGTTGAGATTCTTGATCACGTAATGAGAAGTTCCTTTTTTGCGGCCCACCTGCATGACGACATATCCCAATCTTTTGCTGAGTCATACGAAGATTATCGCTGGTTTAAGATAGTGGCCAAGGAAAGAGAGGCCAAAGAGGCATTGTATCAAGAAAAATTCTATCAGGCAGAAAAAAAATACCAGGAGCTACTGGAGGAGGAAGATATCCAGAATGTTAACATCTATACTGATCTTGCAACTGTCTACAACCGGCTGGGGAAATATGCTAAGGAGACAGAATTGCTTGAGGAGATCAAAGAAAAGCAGCCCTACAGCGCGCAACTGCAATCTGCCGTTAAAAAAAATATAGACCGAAGACGCCCCCAACTCTTTGTGGATGGGCTCTGGCACAAAGAGGACGGACGCGGTGGTGATATTGATATAAAGCAGCAATACCTTGGCCTAGGACTGAAGATACAGCCGACGCTCTACCAGGAAGCAGGGTTCAGGGCCGGCCGAAACATATATGGCAACAGCCAGGATAATTCAATTCTGACAACTAACACACTGACGGGTAACTATGCTCTGTTTTTTGGGGAAGATGCAGCGTTACACGCACGGATTGGTTTTGAGGATATAGAGGAAGTCGGAAATGCCTATTTTGTTTATGATGTAAAATTATCGGGCAGATTAGCCGATAGTGTTGAAGGGTTTGCAAAAATTGACCAGTGGTTGGTCAGTGACACCATACAATCACTGACGGAAGGTATTTATCGAAGAGATATTCAGGCTGGACTCACCATCGATTCCTTGAATAGTATTTTCTTTGGTTTTGACGTTACTTTCAGGGATTATAACGATGATAACGACGGAAAAAAAATTCATCTCTGGTCTTCGTACCGAATTTTCAGTGACGTGAGCAGTTTTGATCTCACCTATGATTATGAGAAACTTGAAAATCAAATTGATACCGATGATACGATTTTCGATCTGGGAGATAGTATCGGTTTAGGTCTCGGTTACTGGAGTCCTGGGAACTACTGGAAACACAGTTTGACTGCAAAGGTAAAAAGAGAGCTGTGGCCACCTGGCAAACGTCAAAGTGGCAACAGTTTTGTATCGGCCCATTATGGAATTGGATATGAAGCAGATGATAATTTTATCCAGCAGTTCAAACTTGATATTTTACTTGAAATTAGTTCACCATTTTTATTAAAAGGTACTTTCATCTCTGATTGGTCTGACGATTATGATCGTACCCAGGCATACGCCACATTCGTATATCGCTGGTAATCAGATTAACTGTAATGACCCCTGCTGTTGTCCCTGACTTCAGTGGGATTTTTTATTTTGGAGGTTTCCTGATGGTTCAAAGAATACCCATGTCAAAAACTGGGTTTAAGATATTGAAAGATGAGCTCAATCAACTGGAAAAGATTGACCGGTTTGAAATTGCAAAAGCAATTGGTGTTGCCCGAGAACATGGAGATTTAAAGGAAAACGCTGAATATCATGCGGCTAAGGAGCGCCAGGGGCACATTGAAGGGCGTATCATTGAATTGAAAGACAAGTTAAGCAGGGCTGAAGTAATCAATTGTTTAACAGTAAATACGGACAAAGCGGTTTTTGGCACGGTTGTAAGCCTTCTTGACCTGGACACGGATGAGGAAATCACCTATCAGTTACTCGGACCCGAAGAAGCAGATGTGAAAAAGGGTTCTATCTCTGTTCTTGCACCTCTTGGTCGAAGCCTTCTTGGAAAAGAAGTCGGTGATGATGTAATCGCCAAAACGCCCGGTGGAACGAGGGAGTTTGAAGTTACGAATATCGCTGCTCCGAAGATTGCCTGACAATACGGATGTTTATGTTGGGTCGGAGAGCAAACCTGAGAGAAATATCGTAATTACCTGGTTTATCGTCTCATCAAGTGAGTAATTTGTTTCAAGTGACGCTGTCCATACCCGTGAGACCTCATCAAGTGCCCCAAAAAATGCTCGCTTTGCTATTCCCGGCAGGATATCCTGTCGGTAGATCTGCTGGTGCTGGCCTTCCTTTATGATGTTGGAAACGATGTTCATATAGTCCTGAAACGTGGTGTTTCTGAACTCCCTGACAAGTTTGTCACTCTGTCGTAGCTCAACCTGTATAACTTCTGCCAGGTTTTTGTTTTTTTTCATTGCCGTCAGGTGTTTTCGGGCAAAAATAGCCAGCTTCTTTTGTGGATCGGTTTCGTCTCCAATTGCCTTTTTAATCTGATCGGTGAGTTTTCCAATTTCCTCTTCTAAAACGGACAAAAGTATGTCAAATTTATTGTCGAAATAGAGGTAAATAGTTCCATCGGCAACCTTTGCCTCTTTGGCGATGTCCGAAATTCTTGCATTGAAGAATCCTTTTTTGGCAAAGACTTTTGTCGCGGCAGTAATTATTTTTCCATGTTTATTTACAGTCTTCATAGCCGGAATTACAAAAAGGGATGAAAAGAAATTATGATGAATGACTACTCATTCATCTAATCTTTACCAATCCTTTTGTCAATCTGAATTAACGCGAAAAAAACAAACAGCGGTAATTGAAAATAGTCAAGTGAGATAGACAAAATTAGAGTTATTGATTGCTAGTTTTTTCAGATTGATTACTCTCGAATGAGACATTCTATTTTGTCTTATTTTTTAAGCGCGACAGGTGAAAATCTGCTCTATTTCAAAAAGGGGGAGTTATGAAAGTTTTAGTTATTGGTTCTGGGGGGCGAGAACACTCACTGGTGTGGAAGATCGACCAGTCAAAAAAAGTATCAAAGATTTTCTGTGCACCGGGGAATGCAGGGATAAAAAAGATTGCCGAGTGTATTGGCATTGATGCCACGGATATAAAAAGTCTGGTTGCGTTTGCCCAAAAAGAGGAAATTGACCTTACCATAGTCGGTCCCGAATCATCACTTGTGGAAGGAGTTGTTGATGCTTTTGAGAAAGCCGGTTTAAGAATTTTCGGCCCGAACAAAAAGGGCGCCATTCTTGAGGGCAGCAAAGTATTTACCAAGGAGTTCCTGAAAAAATACGATATTCCTTCTGCTGACTTCAAGGTTTTCAAAGATCCGAAAAAAGCAAAAAAATACATTGATAAGAAAGGCGTTCCTATCGTTGTCAAAGCAGATGGCTTGGCAGCTGGCAAGGGGGTTATCGTCTGTTCAACGGTTCAGCAGGCTAAAGATGCGGTCGATCTTATCATGAAGGAAAAGGTTTTTGGGGCTGCCGGGGACAGGATTGTCATAGAAGATTGTTTAAAAGGAGAAGAGGCGTCATTTATTGCCTTTACAGATGGCAAAACAATTCTTCCCTTGCCGACATCTCAAGATCACAAGGCTGTTTTTGATGGAGACCAGGGCCCCAACACAGGAGGTATGGGAGCGTATTCTCCGGCTCCGGTCGTGACAGACGAAATTGCCAAAATCGTTATGGATCGTGTCATGTTACCAACGATCAGAGGTTTGGCAGCGGAAGGAAGACCCTATAAAGGCATGCTCTATGCGGGCCTTATGATTGACAAGGGTAAGGTGAATGTTCTTGAATTCAATTGCAGATTTGGTGATCCGGAAGCACAACCACTGCTCATGCGACTAAAGAGTGATATTATCGATATATTCAATGCGTCAATTGATGGAACACTGGCCGATATTGAAATGAAGATTGACCCACGTCCTACCATCTGCGTGGTAATGGCCTCAGGCGGCTACCCGGGCCCCTATAGTACAGGAAAACCGATCGGAGGACTGTCAAAAGCCGCGGCAATTGATGGGGTGGAAGTTTTTCACGCCGGGACCAAGGTTGTTAATCGTCGAGTCTCGACCTCTGGCGGACGCGTCTTGGGTATAACGGCGGTAGGTAAGGATCTCCAGACCGCAATTAACCGGGCCTATAAAGCTGTCGGAGAGATTAACTGGACACAAGCCTATTATAGAACGGATATCGGCGCAAAAGCGTTGCACCGGTTTGACAAACCAGAGCAGAAACCGCTTGTTGGTATCCTGATGGGAAGCGATTCGGATTTGCCGGTAATGAGAGCAGCAAGTGATTTTCTCAAAGCTATGAATATTCCCTTTGAGATGACCGTTGCTTCTGCACACCGCACTCCTGATCGAGTTGCCGAATTTACCAACAGTGCTCAAGAACGGGGGCTAAAAGTAATTATAGCAGGAGCTGGCATGGCAGCTCATCTTGCTGGTGTCGTCGCATCACATACAGACCTCCCGGTCATCGGGGTTCCGCTCGATGCCTCACCCCTTGGGGGAATGGATGCCCTGTTAGCTACTGTCCAGATGCCACCTGGGATTCCCGTGGCAACGATGGGCATTGGCAAAGCCGGTGCGAAAAATGCTGCGGTTCTCGCTGTCAGAATTCTGGCTTTAGGAAACAGTGAGCTGGCAGCTCAGCTTGTGGATTTCCGTAGTAAGATGGTTCAGGAAGTAAATGACAAAGCGAAGAATATCGTACCCTGAGATTTTATCAATCACCTCCCCTAGATACAGTGAACGTGCCGCAGATGTTATCAGGGGAGGTGGTATTGTCGCATTTCCAACCGAAACATATTACGGGCTTGGCGTAGATCCTTTCAACAAAGATGGGCTTGATCGCCTTTTTGAGCTGAAAAAGCGATCATTTTCAAAACCAATCCTGGTAATCATTGACAACCTCTCTCAACTTGACCAGTTGACAACCGATGTACCTGAGCAGTATCACAGGCTCATCACCAACTATTGGCCTGGCCCGTTGACCCTCATTTTTCCGGCATTATCGAGTCTATCATCTGTGCTGACGGGTGGTTCCGGAACCATTGGTATCAGGATGTCCTCAAGCGCAGTCGCAACTGAAATCTGTAAATCAGCAGGAATACCAATATCTGCTACAAGCGCTAATATCTCAGGGCAGCCGCCGGCTACAAACGTTAACGAGGTTGCCAGCTATTTCGGGAAAAATATCGACCTGCTGATCGATGGTGGTGTCGCCGAGTCCCCCCAAGCCTCGACTATAGCGACATTGGATGGTCAGAGATTACGCATTGTCAGGCAGGGTGTCCTCCAGCTAAGGATGGACGAGCCTTAAGCGGGAGTTGTCATTACAAAACAGAATCCATCTTTATCGGGTCAGTTGTCGATACTTAATGCGTTGCGGTTGGTCGGCATCCGCACCGATTCTTCTTTTTCGATCATTTTCGTAATCGGAGTAATTACCCTCAAACCAGACGACTTCTGAATTACCTTCAAAAGCGAGTATATGCGTGGCGATTCGATCAAGAAACCAGCGATCATGGCTGATGACAACAGCACACCCTGCAAAATTTTCCAATGCTTCCTCAAGCGCTCTTAGGGTGTTTACATCAAGATCATTGGTCGGTTCATCGAGTAAAAGAACGTTGCCACCCTCTTTGATCATCTTGGCGAGATGAACCCTGTTTCGCTGCCCCCCCGAAAGTAAACCCACTTTCTTTTGTTGATCAGCGCCGGAGAAATTAAATTTTGCCACATAGGCGCGACTGTTAATCTCTTTTGTGCCAAGCCAAAGGGTATCCTGGCCTTCGGATATGGCTTGCCATATGGAATCATCCGGATTGAGTGTCTGACGAGATTGGTCGACATATGAAAGTTTAACCGTGTCCCCGAGAACAATAGTGCCTTCATCTGGACCTTCCTGTCCGGTAATCATCCTGAAAAGCGTTGTTTTGCCAGCTCCGTTAGGCCCGATGACCCCGACTATCCCACCGGGGGGAAGCGTAAATTCCATATTTTCAACCAATAAGCGATCGGCATAGCACTTTTTAACTCCAGTCGCCTCAATCACTTTCTTGCCAAGGCGCGGCCCAGGCGGGACAAAAAGTTCAAGATCCCTGGAGAGTGCATCACTGCCGGCTGCGAGCATATCTTCATAAGAACTGATTCTTGCCTTGGATTTACTGCGCCTTCCTTTTGGGGACATTCGTATCCACTCAAGCTCTCGTTTCAGGGTTTTCCTTCGGTCACTTTCATGTTTTTCCTCAACTGCCAGCCGCTTTTCCTTCTGTTCGAGCCATGAAGAGTAATTACCTTTCCAAGGAATACCTGCACCTCGGTCAAGTTCGAGAATCCAGCCGGCAACATTGTCGAGAAAGTATCGATCATGAGTGACGGCGATAATGGTTCCAGCATACTCGCGAAGATGGCGTTCAAGCCAGGCGACGGATTCAGCGTCTAAATGGTTCGTGGGTTCATCAAGAAGGAGAATGTCAGGTTTTTTCAGAAGAATTCGACAAAGAGCCACCCTTCGTTTTTCTCCACCGGATAAAATCTCACACTTGGTGTCTGACGGCGGACACCTGAGAGCTCCCATTGCCATTTCCAACCGACTGTCAATATCCCAGGCCGAAGCGGCATCCAGTTTATCCTGGACTTCTCCTTGCTTCTCAATCAGCGCCTGCATCTCGTCATCACTCATCGGTTCCGCAAATTTTTCATTGATTTCATTGAATTCATGCAACAGATCAATGGTTTCCTGGACGCCCTCTTCGACGATCTCCTTTACTGTTCTGCTTGGATCAAGTTCTGGTTCCTGTTCCAGGTAGTCGATGGTGAAACCGGGCGAAATTACGGTCTTGCCATCTATTTCAGTGTCGATACCGGCCAGTATTTTTAACAAGGTGCTCTTCCCAGATCCATTGAGGCCAATTACCCCGATTTTGGCACCATAGAAATATGACAGAGAGATATCTCTCAGAATCGGCTTGTTATCATAAAATTTACTGACTTTAATCATCGAATAGATGATTTTATTGGGTTCGTCTGACATTTCTTTTATCTCTTTTCTTATGTTTGTGCAGGAGTCTGTCGCTTGAAACTTGTCTTGCTCAGCGAATCTGGTGCCTCTGCTCTTAATGGCTTCATTTTCACCATGTCATTGTCCATGGGACCTACCGGGAAAAATGTTTTGGAAATACTGAAACCGCTTTGTTATGAGCCCATGAGAAATAGTTTAAGCGGAGTGTTCTCTGTTATGTGTAGCTTCATATATAGAAAACGATGTTTCTACAACACTTTTTTATAATCATTTGGTGTGCTGTGCGCATGCTAGAGAGCGTAATCACCTTCAATGTTAAAAACAATATTGCCTATACAGACAGGATGAAATAAAAAGCGAAATAGATCAAAAACACGATTACATAAACTAATACATATAATGCTATTTCGACATATCTGTTTTGATATTCGTGCGGATAAACAGTGGTCTATTCGTTATTATGGCTCAGGTAGAGTGTCAGCTGATATATTTGGGAAGAGGATAGATTTTTAAACTCGGCGGCCACCTCAGAGTGAAATAATTTGGAGTCATTCGGTTTACCAGAAACCTTGCTCCAGACTTTTTTCACCAGCACCCCTTCAAGGTTTAACCCAATTGTATCGTATAAATCCATGACCCAGTAATCTGGGAAATCAATCTTTTTCATGCATCTGAAAAATACGCTGTCTATGGTGAGGTTGCTGACCTGGGCGACACCTTTATGGGTTATCGCTATGAGACTTTTTGTGATGTAACGCTGACTTTTTCTTCGGTCAAAACTCATTGTAGAAATTCAGTTGAGGTGAGGGGTGAACAGCGGAGACAAGACAATATCAGATTTAGGGTTCTGTCTTGTTTTAAGTGACCATGGAAAGGACATACTTCTCATACGGGATTTCAATCCTGCAAGACCGACAAGTCCAGCACCAAAGAGCAGCATAGTAGCTGGCTCCGGTATTGGTTCAGTCGTTTCATTCTCTGCAGGTGCCACTGATCCTATCTGTCTTCCGTTTCGGGGTGACCAGGAGAGGGTACTGGCAAGTCCATATGGCTGCATGAACGGGTATGTTCTCATTGCTGGAAGATAGATATCGCTAGAAACTGACCTCAAGCTCGCAAGGGGTAAATCATATTGAAAGAAGACTGAATGATCTTGATAATTTATTTCACGAAAGATAATGGCACTGGAAAATATCCTGAAAGAGTAGGCTGAGATGTTTTATGAAGGGCTATCTCTGCCATTGGTGTGGCAAATACCGGATTAGCCAGTAGAATAACTGATAAGATTCCCATCACCTGTGCTTTCATCCCTGCAACTCCACTCAAATCCATAAACGATGGTTCGTCTCAATGGGTTAAATTGCTGAGTAGAATATGCAAAATACACTCCACTCCAGTCACATAATGACTGTTTCTCGGAATACCTAACTATTGCATAGCGTTGGGGTCTGGTGAGCGTTCCAGGATGAAAAAGATAATTGCAGCTGTTTCAGAATAGTGAAATATCAATTCCGCAATCACGGAAAAAATAATCAAAATTCCCTGATTCGAAGAGATTATTTTCTGGTCTTATTGCTCATGTAAAGGTGTCAATTAGATTGATATAAGATTTCGGGTTAATCTACCGTGAAACAAAAAAAAGGAACAGACGGATTATCCGTCTGTTCCCAAGTCGTATTGAGGGGGTTGGAGCTTAGCTTTCTTTAGCCGGAATGATGATCGGACAGTCGCATTCAGCATCCGAAATATCGAGGAGCAAAAATTTGACGTCGAAACCATTCCCGATCAGTTCCCGATAAGCGAGATCGGCCCGGGCGCCTGTGGAGCAATGGACGAAGATACGTTTGTCCTTCGGTAGTTCAGCCATCCGTTTGGGAATTTCATCCAATGGAATATTTACCGTGTTGGTGAATATTCCCAATTCCTCCACTTCATCCTTGGTGCGGGCATCTATCACGAAAGTGTCGGGCAATTCACCCTTTACCGCTTGACGAAACTCCGCAACGGAGATCTCACCCTTGCCGAGTTTTCTTACCCATCGAATTTCATTGGTGAAGATCGGTCCTGATTCGATTTCGCCACCAGAAGCCAGCCAGCCCTGGTAATTGCCTTTGACCATCGCTACCGTTTTGAAGCCCTCGTCTTTGAGGTCCTCATATGCATCGGTAACTTCCTCGTAATTGTCGCTGTAAAGGATTACAGGGGCATTTCTGGGGATGTCGTCGACACGATTTTCCAGTTCATCATAGGCAATCTGCACCGAGCGAGGAATACGTCCTTTGACCGGTGCGTCACCCTCGCGTAGATCGAGGATAACGACATTGCCTGTGGCCACGTAGTCATTGGACGCATAGACTGGATGACCAGCCTCGCTCCAGGAAGGCTCGCCGCCGAGATACGCGCGTACGTTGGTATAGCCGAGTTGCTTCGCCAGACCGGCGTTTGTGCTGGTCATGCCTCAGGTGTAGCCGCCGCAGTAAAAAACGATAAGCGCGTTCTTGTCCTTGGGCAGCACAGCTTCCTTCTGCTCCTTTAGCATTGGTACCGAAATGGAAACGGCGCCGGGCAGATGCCCCTGGTTATAGCGCATGGCGGGTCGGGCATCGGCGAGAATCATCGGAACGTGATCCTGCAGCATTTTGTAAAGTTCCTCAGTCTTTATTTCGTTGACGCCCTCAGGAAGTTTGGCCAGTTTCGGTTTGACCTCGGTGGCGAACTTGTCGTCGCCTCGCTGTTCCCACCTGATAATAGCAGCTTCTCCTTTCTTGGCAAACTCTAAACCTTCAGTGTCGTCATCAAAACGCACCATCATGGTTTTTGCAGCACTTCCTTTACCAACGGTGATGGAGATGGTTTTGGCCTTGTTGGATCGGCCCACAACGGGTCCTTTTAAAACGTAGGGGTCCTGCTTTGCGGCTACCGCCGGCTTGGCTTCCTGCGTTGACGAGGTAGTACTTTTCTGTTGAGCGCACCCTGCCATAATCAGTGCCAGCATCAACATCAGAGGGATGAATTTTGTTATGGTACTGAGCTTCATCGTCATGTCTCCTGTGTGAATGGTTGGTATTAAGGTATCGTTGATCGGTTGGATTACTTTAATTAGTACGAGTACTGCTTAATGACTAAACTAAATAATTAAACTAGGAGCTACTATAATGGTTTTGGTAATTTTTTCAAATCAATTTTTCAAAAGACTCTGACAAATTCAGGACAGCCGTTCTCGTAAGGTTCAATTTTAACCCGTTCGGTATAGTCTGTTGCCGGCCTAGGTGTTGATCACTCATGGTGTCAGAATAGGGCGTGAAAGGGTTCATTTTTTGTTTAGAAAATAAAGATAATAGCCATTTACTTTTCCAATTAATTTTTCGGTTTCCTGATAGCTGGCAGGCGCATTATTTTTTAGTGAATCGGTGTTTTCCCCAGCATTCCAGGCAGTCAGAACAAGATCTATTCTGCCATTAAATCGAAAATTATATTTGGCGATAAGATAACAGCTCAAGAGGATATTGATCGCAGGATCATAAAGATCTTCTGGTTGAAGGTCATGGAGTTGATGCTCATCAATGTACCTAAAGTTAATTCCAGTCTGGGACAGGCTCAATGCAGCCTCCTTTGCTGTACTGTACATTATCTGGCCAAGACCGCGGGCATCTTTTGAGGAGCGAGCTGCCGGGTTTGCTGAAGACTCGGCAATGATGAGAGCTTTGAGGAATTCTGGACTTACGACATGGTTGGGTCTGAAATAGGCAAAACCGGTGAAGTAGATAATCAACTGCTCGTATTTTTTTATCCGCCGGAGATTTTCTGCGTCCACCTGCGTATCGGAATACTGTTGCACAAATTCATCGATATCTGCATTACAGGGGACAGAAAAGAAGATGAGTGTGAAGAAGACCAGGAGCTGACAGAAAATTTTTTTCTCAGCAGGTGAGGGCTCAGTCATGAAATGATGGCAGTGTCTTCCTGTTTATGAACTGACAGGCGAGCCTGTAGAGCTCAAACGGGTCGTTACTGCCGGTGATTTCACGGATTGAGTGCATTCCCAGCGTCGGGATGCCGATGTCGACCGCTGCAATCCCGATTTGAGCAGAGGTTAGCGGCCCGATGGTACTTCCGCAGGGCATGTCGCTCTTCATTACAAAGTCTTGGCAGGCTATGTCCGCTTCAGCCGCAAGTACCCTGAGAACTGATGCTGTTAACCCCGTTGTACTATAGCGTTGATTTGCATTTATCTTTATCACCGGGCCCTGGTTGAGCAGTACTCTATGGTCTTTGTCATAGCTTTCCTGATAATTGGGGTGACTTGCATGTGCGTTGTCCAATGACACCAGAAATGAGTTGTGCAGGCTGATGAATTTTTCCTGGTTGGAGTGAAACAGTCGTGAGAGAAATGACAGCATAAAGTTTCCGAGAGCACCGCTATTGCTTCTGGAGCCTATTTCCTCGTGATTTGAGCAGATGAGCAGAACATTTGTCTGATCCTTGCTCTGGATAATTGATTTAAGGCCAACAAAACAACTCAGAAGATTATCCAGTCTTGGCGCTGCGATAAATTCGCTGTTAACCCCAAAAATCCCTGGTTTGCTTGCATCGTAACAGAAAAGATCAAAACCGTTTATTTTTTCCGGACGCTCATCAGGATATTGAGTAACAAGCTGGTCACCGATGATGGACTCCAGATCAGGTATCTGATCTTTAAAAGACTGGGCAAGGATGGGGGACAGGTGTGTTTGGGGGTTCAATTCCTGTCCCTCATTCATGGTCCTGTTCAGGTGAATCGCTAGGCTCGGTATATAAAGGATTGGCCTGCTAAAATCGATGAGCACAGTTTTGTGGGAGCCGTCTGTGCGTGTAAATGAGACACGGCCGGCCAGTGACAGTTCACGATCGAACCAGGATCCCAGGATAGCACCCCCATATTTTTCCACACCACAGACCAGGTAGGGCGCACAATCGCTCTTACTCTTTGGTTTTATCTGAAGAGATGGGCTGTCAGTGTGGGCCCCAATCATTCGAAAACCTTTCAAAAGATCGGTGTTACTGCCTGTCGCTAGGGCAACAAGAGCACCATTACGTATGCAGTAATAACGTTTTCCCTGCTCTATGTTCCATGGTGTTCCCTCGTCGAGTTTAATGAATTGATGGTGAATCAATTCATCTTCAAGGGCTGAAACTGCATGATAGGGTGTTGGAACACTTTTGAGGAAAGAAAATAATTCCTCGTTAAATAGTTTTGTATTCATTTGTTTCAGTCAGGCTTTGGGGTGTTTGTATCACGACACTGGCATGAATAAAGGCAGCATGAGGGGATAAGCGTTAGTACATGGCGACCTGAAGCTCATTATAAAAAGGACATCTCTTTTCCCCTCGATTACGACAAAACAATAACCAGAAACAACTATTGGTATTTCTCTTTAAGGTCATAAAGCGTATCGAGGTAATAGTCCCTCATTTTTAAATCAATTTTACTCGATTCAATTTCCTCGATCAGACTGTCAATGGATGACTTTATTTCTATCCCATATTGGTTTCTGCCCAATCGATTAGAACTTTCTATAATCTTGATGGCATAGAAATTAACGACCATACGGGACATGGAATCTCGTCTGAAAAGGTACAATCTCCCTCCCATGGTGTTGAGGAAGAAGCCTGAGTAAAGATAAAGAGCATCAGGCGGGACCATTAGGCTAAAGCGGGCTTCAAGGCATCCGGGCTGATGAGTGAGGTCATAAAAATCGGCCAGGGTTTGCTCAAAGGTGGCTTTTTCACGATCAAGTATACCTTTTAAGATAAGAATGTTCTTTTTGCCAATGATCCTGAAAAAATGAGCAGTATTCTGGAGAATTGTGAATAGATCATTGGTCTCACCGGTTACAATAGGCGGGTTGTCGACCAGTCGTTGAATCAGGGCTGGAAAGTAGATGTTGCTTTTTTCGCCGAGATTGAATGCCTGGATATAATCACGGTTATCCAAGTTCTGAAAGAAGGTGTCAACCGTATCCGCTTTTTCATCACATTGGGGGGTATCGGCGGAATCTTTGGAAATGGCAGTTGCGTCTTCTGTACCGCCAGAATTCGCATCGGAATCTGTCATAAGAGATGTGCTTGATGCAGGAATTGTATTACCTGATGAATCGAGTGTTTCATCAGGCGACGGTAGTGATCGGTTGGACTGATTTTGATCAACGGAAGATGGAACCGTTTGGACGGTATTGGTTGAGGAGCTATTTTTCTCTGAACCATTCATCGGCAAGAGAAAATAAAGAGAGGCCAAAAGAAGTACGATAACGATAATGATCAGGGGCATCAGACCTGCTAATGTTCTTCGTTCAACCCTTCTTTTTGGTCCGCTCTGATGTTCTTCCATTAATAAGCCGTTTTACCTGGTTGTTTCACCGGAAATTTATTCCAAGACACTATACTTTGTAGGTAGTTATAAGTCACGGATGAAATGATTCATTCTGAATAAACCAAAGGATTTATGAACTGAAGTAAATGAACCGTTTATAAAAGAATGAGCCAGTTCTTAAAAAGACAGAGAAGAATTTCTTTTATACTTGACGCCCAAAGACGAAAACACTATCCTATGCGACTGTTTTAGTGTATTGAATGTCATTTTCTGTGACAGAAATAATTGAATTTCTTGATTAATAAAACCTAATTTTTTGGAGGACTAAACATGACTATCTGCGTTGTAGGCCATTCTAATCCGGATACTGATTCTGTAACATCTGCAATTGCCTTTTCCGCTTTACTGAATGCACAGGGACAGGATGCGAAAGCTTGTATGCAAAGTGATGCTGAAGGGTTGAATCCGGAATCAAAAATGGTTCTAAATCGTTTTGGGCTGGCAGCTCCTGAGACAATCTCAGATGCGTCTGGAAAGCAGATTGCGCTTGTCGACTTTAGTGATATTGCCCAGGGTCCCGGTAATTTAAGCGATGCTGATGTGGTTGCCATCGTTGATCATCATAAGATCGGTGATGTCACCACTAACAACCCGATTCTTTTTCGTGCAGAGCCGGTCGGATGCACAGGTACCGTCCTCAATAAAATGTTCAAAGATGCAGGCGTCGCTATCCCTAAAGATGTAGCTGGAGGCATGCTTGCGGCAATATTAAGCGATACTGTTAATTTTAAGTCGCCTACCTGCACGGACGATGATAAGGCAGCGGTCGCAGAGTTGAAAGGCGTTGCCGGAGTTGAGGATACGGAAGAACTTTTCATGGAAATGCTCAAAGCTAAATCTTCAGTAGACGGTGTTCCAGCTAAGGATCTTCTCTTCCGCGATTATAAAGATTTTGATATGAACGGAAATAAGGTTGGGGTTGGTCAGCTTGAACTGGCGACTCTTGATCAGGTAGCCAGTATTCGTGAAGACCTCATGAAAGCAATGGCAGAAGTCAAGGCAGACGGTCGCCATTCTGTTCTTTTGATGTTGACTGATGTCGTTAAGGAAGGAACTGACCTCGTTGTTATCTCCGACGATACTGCACTCATTGAAAAGGCGTTTGGTGGTAAATTGGAGAATGCTTCCATGTGGGTTGGTGGAATGATGAGCCGCAAAAAGCAGACAGTGCCAAATCTCCAGGATGCTTTTGGTTGCTAAACCGCTAGGTTAATATTTGGGAAAAGGCCGGATGCCCTGAGGTTTCCGGCCTTTTTTTTTGAAGCAGTCATTCATTAGACTACTGAGCTGCATTTACTTTAAATTCTGAATTCTATTTTTTGCTGAATGGATGATATCTCTAATGCCAGGGTCCTCTGGTATTGCTGATTTGAGAGGTATCAGAACTGATGAAAAAGAACTTGGCAATTCTCCATCCTTACGCTCATTGATCATTATTTCAAGCTGGCTGATTCGCTCACTGATTTGATCTTCTTTCTGTTCCAGCACGTTCGTTTGTTTCTGGCTCGCTGTTCCGGTCGCTCCGGTTTTGTTTAACTGAGCAAGTTGACGCCTAATCGAAAGCTGTCTTTTCCTGAGTTTCCCGAGTTCTTTGTGCAGATCATCACCCCATTGGCGATATCGCCAGACTACAGATAATTGTCCAAGATATTTACCTTGGCCAGCAGTTTGAGCGAGCAGCGTACTATGTATCAACGTACCAGAAATATTTCCTTTTCTTCGATCCGCTCCAATCGTAATCATGATTTCCGGAAATCGTTTGGTAACAATTGCAAGATCACGGTTGGAGAGTGTGGACAGGAGGATAATAAGATCATGGGAAGCGGAGATCGATGGGATAATCTCCATTAATTCTTTTTGCCAGTCAGCTACGACAAAACCCTGCCGTTCGTTGCGGTTAATACCGGTAAGGCCGACGATGGCAAATTTGAGAATTCCTTTTTTTATTGACAGGTAAGGAGGAAAGAGTCGAGTACCACCCTCATTGTAAATATTTGCAGAAACCCAGGGTAAGGCCCGAGAATCCGGATGGTTGATTAACGAAATACCTGCTGCAAGATCCTGAGGGCCAACTGCAATAGCATCGTACTCCATTTTTCCATAGGCATCGATAATTGCCCGGGCGGTAATCATCTCCTTTTCTGATGAACTGTTCACAATAGGTTGTTTAAAAAGCAGATTTCCAGCATCAACCAGCAGGTATGGTGTCTATGTTACTCGCTCTATATTGATTCACCTTGTACGCTTTCCTGGACAGACCGCCCAGTTTGCTGGACCCTCAGCCACAAACATCGAACTCCCCCAATACATTGCCAGAGTAGAAAATGGTGAATTCGGCTGGCTCATCACTTGCTATAGTTCTGTCTGGAAGCAATGAGGTAAAAACAAAGAGGGTAAGAGAAAAAACAAGAACATATCGGATGATTCTCTGGCTAGTCATTGTTATTTGAACGTCTCTGGTTAAGGATTTTTCTCCATTTAGTCAGCCTGTCTCTGACAACTGATTCATAACCTTTGTTTGTGGGCTGGTAAAAAACAGACCCTTCCAGTTCGGGAGGGAGATGGCTCTGGTCCACGAGACCATCTTTATGGTCGTGAGCATACTTGTAATCCTGTCCATAACCTAATTCTTTCATCAAGAAAGTGGGTGCATTTCTTATATGGTGAGGTACCGGTAGAGAGCCTGTATCTTTAATACGATGTTTTACCTGTTTGGAAGCTGTGTAGACACTGTTGCTTTTTGGAGCAGTGGCCAGGTAGATAACGGTTTGAGCAAGGGCAAGTTCTCCCTCCGGAGAACCAAGAAAAAGATATGTCGATCTGCTGGCGTTGGCTTGAATGAGCGCATGTGGATCTGCTATTCCAATGTCTTCCGAGGCAAACCGGATGAGCCGTCGAGAAATGTATAAAGGATCTTCACCTGACTCAATCATCCGGTAAAACCAGTATAAACTGCCGTCGGGATCAGAATCTCGCAAACTTTTATGCAATGCGGATATGAGATTGTAATGTTCATCCCCAGCCTTGTCATAGCGAAGCGTTTTTTTCTGGGACGCCTCCTTTAACGCATTAACAGTTATTGACAAATCGCCTGTCTCAGCTGTCTGTTGAAGGACCAAGGTAGCTGCAATTTCAAGAATGTTCAGACAATTACGGGCATCACCGTCAGCAAGCTCAGTGAGAAATTCGAGGCTTTCAGGCTGGATTACCAAGTCGAAAATACCGAGGCCATGTTTCCTGTCTTGCAGGGCTCGATTAACAATGTTTTCAAGATCAGCAGCAGACAACGGGTCAAGAACGAGTACGCGGCACCGAGACAGCAGTGGGGCTATAACCTGAAAGGAAGGGTTTTCTGTGGTTGCCCCGACGAGAGTGAACAATCCACTCTCCACATGGGGCAAGAATGCATCCTGTTGACTTTTACTAAAACGATGAATTTCATCAACAAAAAAGATCGTTCTATCGCTGCTGTCTGATTCTCTCCGCTGCTCTGCCTCAGATACGATTTTTCGAACCTCTTTAACCCCGGAAAGCACCGCAGAAAAGAACACGAAGGTAGCATTGGTCATTCTGGCAATAATACGGGCCAGGCTTGTTTTTCCTGTACCAGGCGGCCCCCAGAGAATAAGGGAGGGAAGCGAACCTGAGAGCAGAAGTTCTCTGAGCATTTTACCCTCTGCCAATAACTGTTTCTGACCGAAGAAACTATCCAGATCTGAAGGTCTCATCCGTTCCGCGAGTGGAGTATTGTTTTCAAGGGGTGAAAGAGGAGTCATTGAGCACGCATGGAAAAATATTCGTTTGGCATCTGAGGATAATTATGGATAGAGTAAACCTACTGAATTATCGCAGTACATTCATAGAGTATATCACCTACTAAAATTGTATCTCCAGCGAATAGTTGCCTGCCCCTGCGGTTTTCAGGAACACCATTGACGCTTACCTGGCCATTGGTGATCAATATTTTGCCTTCGTACCCATCAGAGACAATGCAGGCATGTTTCAAAAATTGGCCAAGCCGTATTGGAAATTTGGCAACAGACACCGATTCTGTTTTCATACGTTCGATAGATTCAGTTGGAGAATAGTTTCTAGTAATTGAATCATATGTAACAATTCTGGATAAAAAGTGCTCAAAGATATTGTTGTGCTTCTGTCTGGTCTGCTTTTAAACGGAACTGCAATGATCCGAAGGGTTATATTGGTGAGTAGGCAGACCCCGGGAACATAAATCTAACAACTTAATTGGTATGTATTGTTGATTATTTTCATGAATTTTGATCGTCAGCTCTGATTCCCAATAAATTTATTTTAAATATCAGGGATAAAAGGTACATTAGGTTTTTAACGCCACTACATTAGAAATATCAACAACAAAGGAGGATGTATAATGATTCGGGGATTGAATAGAATTTTGTTAATCAGTGCGATAGCTGCCTGCAGTTTGTTTATGGTGAATGGCTGTGCTCAGCAATCAGCAGCACCCCCACCAGCGGTAATAGAACCAATGTCAAATTCTGTCGGAAATTTCGAAGATATTATGCTTCCTGCTGAAATGAAGTGGAACAGTAAGAAGAGTATCGCAATTAAAACTGAATCATTCAGGGGCGGAATTCTGGAATATATGGGACAAGTCGAGATAAATTCTCTTAAAGATTTCCTTGTCAATTCGATGGCGAATAATCAATGGAAATTGGTTGGTGAAGCGTCTTCTGCCGATGTTATGATTGCCTTTACAAAACCTAATAAAACCTGCATGGTAACCTTGACCGAAGGCTTTGGTGGCTCACTTGGTACGACATACCTGAAGATGTATATCACTGTTGATGTAGAGGCTGCAAAAAACCTTAATCCTTTCGGGGAACCGGTAACAAATTAATCCCTTCTTTTTAAGAAAAGAAACTGAGCAGTACCGAGCCCCCCGTGATCAAGCGTGTGGTAACGGAGCTGCTCAGCTTTTTAACTCTTATCGACCAGCTTTCCATAGAAATTCTGCAATATATTCACCGATCATTTTTTTTTGGGTATTCTCGGACAATTTTCAGTCGAGCTCTTCATCTCAATGATGTTTTGCTCTATTATTGATAAGGAAGGTAAAATTACTTGGCAGGATAGAGCGTCAGCAATTGTGTAACAATAGAGTCGGTTATGGGTGAAATTTTCAACAGGCAGCAGAGAGCGCTCGAGAAAGCAAAACAGGTTCTTCTCGATGCAGAAAAGGCTCGCGCTCAGGATATGGTAGGAAATGTCCTCGAAGTTTTACGTTCTGGAAAGCTTGAGGTACTCAGGGATCGTGAGTTTTCAGAAAATCTCAGTCCCTATCTTTATCAAAAATACCGGGATGGTCAAAGATCTGAGGTCCTCTCAACGCTCAACCTATTTACCGATTGTATTGATGTCGACAACCTTGAGCTTCGCGAAAGCAGTGTTGAGATTCTGTCAAAATTTTCCAGCACTATAGTTGACAGCAATGACCTTGAAATCTTGCACCTGTTATATGTTATTTTCGTTCAATGGCTTGAATTTGAGACCGAGTATATAAACATATTTGGAGTTGCCTGCAGCCAGATACATAAAATAACCCAGCGATTACTTACTGATGAAAAATATTGGGGGGAAACTGCAAAATTGTCGACGGTTCTTGATGATATCCAGTCTGGCCGTCTGAAGAAAGCAAGTACTATACAGACAACGATTGCAAAGCTGCAGGAGAGCCTGGCAACAAAAGATACCCTTGAAAACCTGATTCATTACTACCTGAAGGATACCACTGAAAACCGGCGACTTTCCGCAGTTATCCTGACAACTCTCGGGCGCCGCTCAGTGATCTACCTGGTAAATCAGCTGATGCATTCAACAGATAAGAACACAAGGCTGCAATTGGTAAAATTGATACCTGGCGCCGGTGCTTCGGTCTTACCAATACTGAAAGATTGTCTGCTCAAAAAACCACCCTGGTATGTGGTGCGTAACATTGTCTTTATTCTCTCTGAGCTGAACGATGATTCTTTTTATGAGATTGTAAAACCATATTTGTCCCATAGAGATATCAGGGTACAGCAGCAGGTATTAACCTGTATTACCAAGATCAGTGGAGACAATTTACAAGAGCGGTTGATGTATTCTCTGAACTCTGTGCACGACGATCTTAAGATAAAGGTTGTTATGCAATTTGGTCAGGCTGGAGAGGATAAAAAACTTGTTGATACATTGGTGGAGCTCCTGAAATCACGTCAAACCATCCAGGAAGAGGCGTACAGTGAGTTAATCGTGAAAACCTGTGTGGCACTAAAATCCTCACCACAAAAAGAAGTTATTGAGGTACTCAATGATCTTATTGCTGAAAGAAAAGACTATCCTGAACAGACCGATCCAATTGTCGTTACTGCCCGTGATGCTCTCTCTGTTCTCGAACCTAAATTCCGACATAACACCCAGGCAGCTCTTGGCTCGACCACTCGCTATGACGGGCTGACCGACATTGAAAACATGGACCTGCAGCCTCCGTCAATTGGGGCAATTGAAAAGAGTGTTGAGGATTTCATAGCCCAGGGAGATCTGGAGAAAGCTGGCGGAAAGCTTTTTTCAAATGGGGTTAATGCTGCGCGAAATAAAGATTTTACCCTGGCTGAGCTCCTGCGCGATAAACTGCTTGAAGTAAATCCACTCGCATTGACTGAGGTTATAAAGCTTGGTGAGATCATCGAAGATGAAAAAAGTTCGACGATTAACAACCATCATATCTCCGTGTGGAGTGGACTCTATGAAAAAATGAGTACTGAGGAGTTTAACGCGCTTTATTACGCTATGAGGCATGAAAGCTATGCATCGGATGAAGTGATTGTCAGGGCTGGGGAAAATGATTCAAGTCTGTATTTCGTGAATTCCGGAGCAGTAACACTTTCCTGTCAATGTGGCGACCAGGAATCATTTCTTAAGCGTTTACAGCCAGGGGAGGTAATCGGCGTTGGGCCGTTTTTTTCTGTGTCTGTGTGGACTGTATCAATGACCGCTCAAACACCATCTCAGATTCATGTATTATCGAGACGTAAGTTCCTTGATCTGAGAAAGAATCATCCCAAAATTGAAAACAAGCTTGAGGAGTTTTGCGATAAATATGATACGGTGCCTGAACTACTCAAAATGTCAGGGTCTGACAGGCGTGAATCGGCTCGCTACTCGATAGCAATAAAAGTTAAAAATATTCTCCTTGATCCGTATGGAAATGTTGGTAAAAGATCTTTCAAGGGCGAATTGATCGACATATCAAGAGGAGGACTCTGTTTCTCCATTAAAATATCAAGTAAAAAAAATGCAAGATTGCTGCTTGGCCGTCAGATTGTTACCGAAATCACACTTGGCGATGGTAATATTCTCAAATGTTTCGGGATCATTGTCGGCGTGAAATTTCATGAAATTGAAACGCATAGTTTTACCGTTCATGTGAAATTTCACCGGAATCTCGATTTAGTCGATTTCAAGCAGGTGGTTAATCTGGAAATTTAGGATCCTATTTTTGATCTTATTCCCGATTCAAATGTTTGTTTTCATACCTCTTTGGTTTGTGGATTTACGGTAATGAGGATAAGAAACCTGGAAATCAATACCCCACTTGCGCTAGCACCAATGGTTGGATTATCACATTCCGCCTTGAGATCTCTTGTCATCCAGCTTGGCGGGGCAGGGTTGTTGTTTACAGAAATGCTGTCTGCCAAGAGACTGCCGAGTGAAAGTGAGAAAAGCTCACCATTTCTGATAAGAGGAGCAGATGAAAAACCACTTTTTTACCAGATATATATGGCACAGGAAAGCGATCTGGCTGGTGTTCTGGAACGGCTCCGGGAGCTCGATGCCCAGGGGATTGATATAAATCTTGGCTGTCCTGCGCCACAGTTGAGAAGAATTGGTGCCGGACTGGAGCTGTTTAAAAACAGGGAAACGGTCTCATCACTTATAAAAAACCTCAGAAAACAGACCAACCTTCCCCTGAGTGTAAAGATCAGGCTTGGTGAGGCTGAAGATTCGCAGAAACTAACAGACACTTGTCAATTTTTTCAAGATATTGGTGTCGATCTCATAACGATACATGCGCGATTGAACACGGAAAAGTTTTGCAGAAAACCACGCTGGGCAGTTCTCGATCGTGTTACACAACAAATATCAATACCCGTAATCGCCAATGGTGGTATATTTACGGTTGAGGATGCCAGGCAGTGTCTTGAACAGTCTGGAGCAGCAGGATTGATGATTGGCAGGGGGGCTGCATATCAGCCCTGGCTACTCAGAGTTATCGCTGAAGAGCTTTACCATGTAAGATCAGACTGTCACCTGCCAGATGGTCAGGAAATATATAGACGGTTCATCTCACTGCTGAAGGATCGTTTTACACCTGAGCGACGGCTTGGAAGGTTGAAACAGTTTACTCATTATTTTGCATCGAATTATGCCTTCGGTCACCTGTTGGTCACGCGGATCCAAAACAGCCAGTCTCTTGATCAGGCGACTGAAATTGCAACAGACTTTTTTGAAAATGCAGCATAACAATTCACGGGAGGAATTCTATCATGATCGATCTAGTAAAAAGAGCGATGTTTACCGGTATTGGAGTAATGTCGCTGACAAAAGAGAAGGTTGAGGATATTGCAAACGAGTTCGTGGAAAAAGGTAAGTTGTCAGAGCAGGAAGGTAAAACTCTGGTTAAGGATATGCTTGAGCGTTCCGAGGAGTCAAAGGGTGAGTTGAAAAAGCAGATTGAACTTGTTGTTCAATCAACTCTAGCAAAAATGGATATCGCGAGCAAATCTGACATTGATTCCTTAAAGAATGATCTTTCAGAGCTGAGAGGAGCAATGGAAAAGGGTGACAAATAAAAGAGCGGACCGGAGATATCATAGTGGGAAAAACTTCTGTCTCAGCCTGATGAGCAGAGATGTGAATTCCGGGATGCCCAGGAAGTGGAGCATTGCTGAATAGATCGCTGCTGAACCAATAATTGCGATTGCCAGAAAAAAGATCTGCAGGAGCAGAGAGGGTATTTGAAATCCCTGCAGGTAGGTATTGCCGACGACGAGAACTGCCGACATTATCAGAGTGGCGACCATAATTTTGACAACACCTTTGGCAAGCAAGCCAACTGAATATCCCCCTGTCTTGTTATAAAGAACCACCATGAGAAAAACAAAATTGATGATCATGGTTGCCGAAGTAGAAAGAGCAATGGATTTGTGCTGAAAAGCCTCTATGGTCAGAGAAATTATCAGCACATTGGTGATAATTGCCATAAAGCTTGCGATGACAGGATATCGGGTCGCATTGATCGCGTAATACACCGGGACGATAACTTTGTTGGCCGCATAGGCGAACAGTCCGACAGCATAGCAGGAGAGGGCAACAGCTGTCGCCCTGGTGTCTTGTGGAGTAAAGGCTCCATGCTCAAAGATTATTCTGATGATGGGTTCAGAGAGTATAATCAAGCCGAGCGTTGCCGGAATTGTCAGGCAAAAAACCATAATGAGTGAGGATATAAAGGTTTCTTTCATTTCCACATAGTTGTTTTGAGATGCGTACCGGGCCAGTACCGGTAATGCCGCAATGGAAATGGCCACACCGAATAATCCGATTGGCAGTTGCACAAGCCTGAACGCGTAATTAAGCCATGACACCGAACCTTCCACACAGGAGGAAGCAAATCTGGTTCCGATAAATATATTTATCTGGGTTGCGGATAAACCTATGGTAGCAGGGATCATTAGCTTCAGGATTCGTATGAGTCCAGAATCTTTTAAGTTGAGCCGGGGAGTAAAAACAAACCCGGTTCTCCTGAGTGTCGGTAGCTGAACGGCAAGCTGGAGAATTCCGCCAATAAGAGTACCATAGGCCATACCGACAATAGCCTGATAACCGAAATTTGGTAGGTAATAAGCGAGTGATGTTCCACCGATTATTGAACCGAGATTAAAAAAGCTTGAGGCCAGCGCTGGAATAAAAAATTTACCGCGGGTATTTAGAATTCCCATCACCACTGCCGACAGAGATATAAAGAGTAAAAACGGCATCATGATCATTGTCATGGTTGTCGTTAATTCCGCTTTTCCTTCCTGGGCCTGGTAATCAGATGCGATGAGCGTGACAATTGAATCTGAGAAATATATACCAAGCAAAATAATGCATGATAATGTTATGGCAAAAAAGCAGAGCACATTGGACGCAAGTAACCACGTTTCCTGCCGGGAACGATTTGCGTCGTAATCTGAGAAGACGGAAACGAATGCAGCCGACAACGCGCCTTCCCCGAAAAGATCTCTGAGAAGATTCGGTATTCTGAACGCAACCACGAAGGCGTCGTAGGCATATCCAGCTCCAAATAATCCGGCGAAAATCTGCTCGCGCACAAGACCGAGAACCCTGCTGAACAATACAGCAACAGATACCAGGGCAGCTGATTTGGCAATTTTCTCAGATGATTTTGCAGAATGGCTCACTGGAATAAAAGTATCACGTTCAGATTGAAGAGTAGATTGTTCTGTGCCGCGTGATCGAGCATACCCAGTTAGAAAAAAATATGCCAGTCAATCCTGTTTTCTCAGATATTCCTGATTGAGCGGCTCAGAAATCTTCAATTATTCGCTACGTAACGTTTATGAAGCTTGACTTTCTTGCTATTGAGTTGAATATATGGGAGGTGCTTTTTAGCGGAGGTATATCTCTATTTTAATCATGTAATCTAAACTCGTTGTTTGAATTAAATAACAGAAGATAGTGAGGAGAAACAGATGCAGGATACAAGTATGGTCAGAAATTTAGCAATCCTAGGACATGGTAGTTGCGGTAAATCATCTTTGGCAGAGGCCATGCTATACACTGCAGGTAAGCTGAAACGGTTGGGAAAGATTGACGATGGCAATTCTTCAATGGATTACGACGAAGAAGAAATTGCCCGTAAAATTTCTATCAATTCCTCATTTCATAACTTTAACTGGAAGAAGACCACCGTATATCTGATCGATACTCCCGGCGATGACTCCTTTTATAATGAGACGATCTTTGCAAGCAAGGTGAGTGACGGTGCTGTCTTTACTATTGGAGCGGTGCTTGGCGTCAAGGGCCAAACGATTAAGTTTGCCGACCTGATTGCAGAAATTAATCTTCCATCGATGATTGTTGTAAACAAGATGGATCGTGAGCGTGCCGATTTTGAAAAAACCATCAATGAGATGAAGGACCAGCTACCGCTGAAACCTGTCGTCATACAACTCCCAATTGGGACGGAAGAGAATTTCAAAGGGATGGTGGATTTGATCTCTGGCAAGGGCTACCTGTTTGACAGCAGCGGCAACGGTACAATGACGGAGACTGATATTCCTGCGGATATGTCAGATGATGTTGCGATGTATCGGGAAGGATTAATGGAGAGTGTCGCAGAAACTGATGACGAACTGATCGAAAAATTCCTGGAAGATGGAGAATTGAGCGAAGAAGATCTGAAGGCTGGTCTTAAAAAAGCGGTTAGTAGAGGAGAAATCTCTCCGGTTTGTGTCTGCAGTGCGACGTTGAACTACGGGACAACGGCAATTCTTGACATGATAAATGATTACTTGCCAGCCCCCTCTGAGCTGGATCCAAAAATTGGGCTCAATGGTGATACTGAAGTTGAACTCCAGCCTGCCGCGGATGCGCCCTTTTCAGCATTTGTGTTCAAAACGATGGCCGACCCTTATGCTGGCAGACTCACGATCTTTAGAGTTTACTCAGGCACCTTGGCAGGCGATACCTTTTATAACGCCAACAAAAAAACGAGTGAACGTTTTGGCAGCCTTTTTGTCATCGAGGGAAAAGGTCAAACCCAGGTAGAGAGCGCTGGACCAGGAATGATTGTTGCCGTTGCAAAGTTAAAAGACACCACCACAGGTGACACACTCTGCTCAATTGAAAATCCAGTAATACTTGAGGCCCCTGAACCTCTTGCACCGGTAATTTCTTATGCCGTGAGCGCGAAGAAGGGTGATGAAGAAAAACTCTTTTCTTCAATAACCCGAATGCTCGATGAAGATTTGTCACTGAAAATGACGCGCCAGCAGCAAACAGGTGAAGTCCTGGTGTCAGGTATGAGTCAGGTTCATATTGAGGTCGTGGGCTCCAAAATCAAGAGAAAATTCGGCGTTCAAATGGAATTGAGTCTGCCCAAGATCCCCTACATGGAAACAATTCGGGGAACAGCTAGGGTCCAGGGTAAACACAAAAAACAAAGTGGTGGGCGCGGTCAGTTTGGTGATTGCTGGATTGAAATTTCGCCAAGTCCTGGAGAGAAGTTCGAGTTTGTTGACAAGATTGTTGGTGGGGTCATTCCTCAACAGTACCGACCAGCTGTCGAAAAAGGCATAATTGAAGCTATGGAGAAAGGAGTCCTGGCCGGATATCCTGTAATTGATGTGAAGGTTATCCTTGATGATGGTTCTTTTCACGCGGTCGACTCCTCTGAGATGGCATTCAAAATTGCAGGATCACTCGCTTTCAAAAAAGCTGCTCCAATGGCCGGTCTGGTGTTGCTTGAACCGATCATGGACATGGTTGTCAAAGTTGGTAAGGACAATGTGGGCGACGTGATGGGTGACCTTAACTCCCGCAGGGGTAAGGTGATGGGAATGGACTCAAGTGCAAAATACGAAATAATTTCTGCCCAGGTACCGCTTGCAGAGGTTCAGACCTATGCAAACGATCTTACCTCAATGACCGGAGGGCTCGGCATGTTTACCGTCGAGTTCTCACATTATGAGGAAGTTCCTGCCCAGATCTCTGAAAAAATAGTCGAAGCGAGAAATGCAGAATCTGCCTGAGCAAACAGAACAAGGTCAATCTGTCGAATTTCGTTTTGCTGTTATTACCATGAGTGATAAAGGGTCTCGTGGTGAGCGAGATGACACCAGTGGTGCTGCACTCAAGGAGTTGATGATGAGCAGCGGGTATCAGCTCTGCCACTACTCGATTGTACCAGATCGCATCGATGCTATTGTTGAGGCCGTCGTTACTGTAATATCCAGAGAGAAAGCTGATTTGGTGCTGACAACCGGTGGAACCGGTGTATCACCTTCTGATGTTACTCCAGAGGCGATGAATCAAGTATTTGACAAGGAGATACCCGGGATTGCCGAAGCAATGCGGGCGGCAAGTCTATTGATCACTCCAAGGGCGGTATTGTCTCGTGGGCGTGCGGGTATCAGAAATCAATCTTTGATTATCAATCTGCCGGGAAGTAAAAAAGCCGCTCTAGAGAATATAAATGTGGTCTTGCCCTCGCTTCAGCATGCACTTGAAAAAATCAAAGGAAGTACTGAAGACTGCGCACAAATGGACAGGTGATCATACGGGTGGTTTTCTCTTGCAAGGGAGATGGAAAGCTCGCTCTGTTATAAGGTTTCAGCGCAAGACAACATCTGGTTCATCAGATGAACGTGCACTGATTTCACCGATGAGGTAGGGAGTCTCTCCGAGGGCGAAAAAATGGTGCATGATATCATCAATATCTTCTTCGTTAACAACGCAGAGAAATCCGATTCCCATGTTAAATGTCCTGAACATTTCCTTGTTTGAAACAGCACCTTTTTCGGACAGAAATGGGAATATCGGCGGGATCTTCCAACTCCTGGTATTGATTGTAGCCTTACAGCCTTTTGGTAATATCCGAGGGATATTATCCAGGAATCCTCCACCAGTGTTATGTACCATACCTGTAATGGTATATTTTTTAAGAACATTAAGAATAGGTTTCACGTAGATACGGGTGGGGTGCAGCAGCTCTTCTCCGAGCTTTCGGTTCAGTTCATTGATCTGGTCGTTGACAGACAGGGCAAGATCCGTGAAACATATCTTTCTGACAAGGGAAAAGCCATTAGAGTGAAGACCGTTTGAAGAAAGGCCGATTATCCTGTTGCCGACTTTTATGCCACTCCCGTCAATGATTTTGTCCCTGTCGATGATTCCGGTAACGAAACCCGCAAGATCATATTCCCCTTTTTTGTAAAGCCCGGGCATTTCCGCAGTCTCGCCACCGACCAAAGAGCAACCTGCCTGCAGGCATCCTTCGGCAATGCCCCTGATGATGTCCGTTGCAACATCTAATTCCAGTTCCCCAGAAGAAAAATAGTCGAGGAAGAAGAGCGGTTTTGCACCGCTGACAATAATGTCATTAACGCACATAGCGACAAGATCAATACCAATTGTGTCATGTTTTCCGCAGAGTTGTGCTACCGTAAGTTTGGTACCGACACCATCGGTAGATGAGACCAGAACAGGATTAGAGTAACTGTCCTTGTCTATTGCAAAAAGACTGGAAAATCCACCGATTTCATTAACGACTCCACGCAGGTGTGTTGAGGAAACAATATCTTTAATCTCTTCGACGAATGCGTTTCCTTTGTCTATATCGACACCAGCTTCTTTATATTTTGAGTTTTCTGAATCTATCATGGCTGTGATATGTTTAAATTGAGAATTGCGAAAACAAAGTGGACAGGCTAACCTGTCGAAAGAATCCAGAGAATATGCACGGTCTGCACTCTGATTACTCTCAGAGAGTTATATCGAATAACCTATACCATGATTTTTGTAAACCATATAATTCCGTAAAATTCATCTCTTGGCCGGCAGTGGCCGGATAAAGTCAATATGAAACTCTTTCTTCTTGTTTTGGGCATGGTGATGATACTCGAAGGTCTCCCTTATGCTGCCGCTCCTGAAAAGATGCGTGAGTGGTTGATAAAACTCAGTGATGTTCCACCTGCCACTCTGCGGATTCTTGGCATTGGTTCACTATCTTTTGGTTTTTTAATCTGCTGGTTCGTGCAGAGATCGACCTACTTTATGTGATACTCTTCTGCAAAGCGTAAACAGCTCCTCTGATCCAGCCGTCCCTCTCTCGTCTCAATTTGATGGTTTCGTGGTGAATAATAGACCAGCCGGCATCAACAGCAATCCGTTTGATATAGCAAGAGCAGTGAGCAAAGCGACCACTTTCTTGAAGCGTCATGTCCGCTGACTGATCATGAAGATCTTCGACAGAAAAACAAAAAAGGCAATCGGGTTTGGCGACACGGTGAGTTTGTTTGAAAATATCTGCGAGCTGACCCACATACGTGAAAACATCGGCGGCTAAGATGAGATCATAAGATTCTTTTTTACAGGTACCCAGAACAGTTTGAATATCTGCTGTTATAAGTCGGTCATAAATGTTTTTGTTACGAGCTATTTCTATCATTTTTGAGGAAAGATCGACCCCATCGAGTGTCGTTGCAGAATTTCTGAATCTTTCTCCAAGCAGGCCGGTACCGCACCCAAGGTCAAGAAGGCGTCTGAACAGGTGATTATCAGATAAATCCGCCACCAAAGAACAGAGTCGTTTAGGCAGACTATAATCGAGCTGATCAAGCAGGCTCTGTTCGTAAACGGCTGAGTAACTGTCGAATACCTCCTTTATATAAGGCAGGGGTACGGTTGAGCGAGATTTGCCTGACAATGCAGCAACCATGTGATCCGCGGAGGTATGAGAAGGATTAACTTTGAGCAACCGTTCATAATATTCCCTTGCCCGATCGAGCTGACCAGCCTTGTGTGAGATATAGGCAATATTGTTGAGCGCAGACTGATGATCCGGCACTTTTTGGAGTAGTCGATCATACTGCGCAATTGCCTTTTCAAAAAATTCTAGCTCATGGTAACAGTTGGCGAGGTTGTAACGGCTTTCAGTATCATCGGGATCAAGCGCAAGAGCATGCAGGTACGATTGCACTGATTGCTGGTACAAGCCGCAGGCTTTCTGGCAAAGCGCGAGATGGTAGTAGAGATCATTACTGGATGGATTAAGGGAAACTGCAAGCAAAAAGTGCTCCAGCGCTTCTTCTGGGCGGTTCGTTTCAAACAGCAGGAGTGCAAGGTGATAGTGAAGATACCAGTTATCTCTGGTATGCATCAGGAGGTGGACATAGATCTCTTCTGCTTCATGATGCTGACCGTTTTCATGAAGGTCAAATGCCCTGTTGAATAAAGATAATGCTTCAGCCTGTTGTTCTTGATGATTATGGGTCATGTGCAGGAAGGGTATTTGGCTTTAATGCAAGAAATGATATGCAAATGTAACAGTTTGTAATATAAATGATGTGCGCCATTATAATAGCAGGTATCCGAGTTGGCAAGATCACACCTACTGAAATCCAGGGTAATGTCATGATACATACCGAGAAAGGGAAAAGAGAATTGATCGGGAACGAAGGTATGGTTCTTCTTGATATGGTAAGAAGACTTAACCGACGCAGTGCGACCGGAAATCTCAAGAAGTTAATTGAGAAAACCCACCCTGCTGACATCGCCTGGGTCTTCAGACATCTCAACGATGAAGAACGAACCAAGATATTTGATATTATAACCCAAACATCTCTTGTCGGTGAATTGTTCAGTGAACTCGACGATGCTATCATGATGTCGCTGATTCAGGAGATGACCCCGCAATATCTTGCTGATGTCATATCGGATATGGCCTCGGATGATGCGGTTGATATCCTGGAGACACTTCCCGAGGAGTTTGCCAATGAAATTCGGCACCATATGGAGCAGCAGGATCGGGAAGAGGTCGATGAACTTCTCCAGTATCATCCTGAATCAGCCGGTGGCCTGATGTCTCCTGATTTCATGAGCCTTGACGAGTACCTCACGGCTGGTGAAGCTATTTCCATTGTGCAGCGAAAAAGCGAAGAGATGGAGATGGTTTTTTACCTCTATATAACCCACAGCGAGGGAAAACTGGCCGGCGTTATATCGCTTCGAGAACTGTTAATGAATTCACCTGAGAAGAAACTCAAGGATATCATGAATTCAAATGTTATCTCGGTATCCACCGACACTGATCAAGGAGAAGTCGCCCACGTGGTATCACAATATAATATTCTCGCGGTTCCCGTTGTCGATTCCTCCTATAACCTTGTCGGTATTGTCACGGTAGACGATATTATTGACGTTATCAGAGAAGAAGCCACGGAAGAATTTCTGCAGATGGCCGGCGCTGGTAAGGATCGAGAAATATTACTCAAGTCTACTTTTGATAATGCCATGCTCAGGGCTCCTTGGCTTCTTGCTTCCTGGGTCGGCGGAGTAACGGCAATGATCATTGTCACTTCCTTCGAGCATGAGCTGTCCCAGGTTCTCGCCCTTGCCTCATTTATTCCCATCGTCATGGGGATGGGAGGAAATATCGCGACTCAGTCATCAACGATTATCGTCAGGGGAATGGCTACCGGCAGGGTTAATATGAATGAAATTTTAAAAGTGATACTCAAAGAAACACGAGTCGGACTATTGCTTGGTGTTGTCTATGGCCTGTTTCTCGGAATCGTTTCATATTTTTTCTATAGTGAACCAAAATTGCTCGGTGTTGTCGTTGGTATTTCTATATTTGGCAGTATGGCAATGGCAGCAGCGCTCGGTACCGTTATTCCACTCGTGCTAAAACGATTTGATTTTGACGCCGCAATTGCAACAGGCCCGTTTGTGACTACTGCCATCGATATTTTAGGCGTCATGATGTATTTTATCATTGCCAAGACTGTTCTTGGTCTTTAAAGGATCATTTATTAATGCTTGAAACGATAGCCCTTTAATTATGTCAAACGGTAACACGCCTTTCAGAATCAGCCCATTTCTCATTCTCCTGGCAATTGCAATTGGTTTGTGGTTTGTCTTTGGCCCAAAGAATTATATCACGGTTGATCGCAATGCCGATCCGCGCCCGGTTACAGCAAGAGGTACTTTAGCTGAAGATGAACAAAACACCATCGATATATTCAAAAACACCTCTCCTTCTGTCGTCTATATCACCAGTATAGCCCTGCGCAGAGGGTTGTTTTCACTCAATGCCGTTGAGATTCCGCAAGGTACCGGTTCGGGGTTTGTCTGGGACAGGGAAGGGCGTATCGTTACCAATTATCACGTAATCTCGGATGCCAGCAGAATTCAGGTGACCATGGCCGATCAGTCGATGCACAAGGCTGTTCTGGTTGGAGCTGATCCGGACAAGGATCTTGCCGTATTACAGGTAAATGTAGCGGAGCGGGTCTTGTCGCCTATACCGGTAGGTGAATCCGCTAATTTGCTTGTCGGCCAGAAAGTATTCGCCATCGGTAACCCGTTCGGCCTTGATCACACCATTACCTCAGGTATTATCTCAGCACTTGGCAGAGAGATACAGGCAATAACCGGCAGGACGATCAGGGGAGTTATTCAGACAGATGCGGCTATTAATCCTGGAAATTCCGGTGGCCCGCTGCTTGACAGTGCCGGCCGGTTGATTGGGGTTAATACTGCCATATACAGCCCATCCGGCGCCTACGCTGGCATAGGATTTGCCGTGCCTGTTGAAGAGATTAATCGGGTCGTCCCTCAACTGATCAGGTATGGTCGATTAATAAAACCAGGCATCGGAGCCTCTCTCGCCGATGAACGGATAGCCAGAAGGCTTGGTGTCGAGGGTATTATAATCCTTGAGGTCCAGAAGGGCGGTCCTGCTGATATCGCCGGTTTACGGCCGACCAGGCAATATCAGGGTGAAATTATACTAGGCGACATAATAACCGGTATTGGCGGTTATCCGGTAACGTCCTATGATGACATACGTAATGTTCTTGAAAAACACAATGTCGGCGACGAGGTGGAGATCGTGTTTCTCAGGGAAGCGCAACAGTTTAAAACAATGGTACAATTGATTGCGGTCAATTGATCTGCATGAAGGTTATCAGGGTTGAATGTCAACGGATCGAATACGGGCAAGCTCTCTCATGTCGCGTGTCCGGTCGGATTCATCTATGATTTCTTCTCCAACAATTTCTTCCAGGACATCTTCCATTGATATGACTCCGGTAACGGATCCATACTCATCCACTACCACAAAGAGATGTTGGCGCTTTTCGAAAAAATCTATAAGGACACGATTGAGTGGCATAGATTCTGGGACAAAGTGAACATCGGTCTTAATTTTGTAGAGTTGGTCGTCAAGTCGTTGCTCTGCAGCAGCGAGCAGGACCTTTTTACGCATGATCATGCCAGTGACGTTATCAGAATCGCCTTTGTAGACCGGGACCCTGCTATGACTGGTCAGCCTGCTAATCTGGTCCATTGCCTCTTTAATCGTTAGCTGTTCGTCAAGAGAGAACGTGACCGTGCGCGGGGTCATCACCTGCCTGACTGTTTTGTGCTTCAATTCAATGATGTTGCTGATCACTTTTTCCTGGGCTTCTTCTATATGGCCTGATTCTCGGGACAGGGCAGCTATGGTCTGGATTTCTTCGGCTGAGACGATATCTTCATTTTTTCCGGTCGGGATCAACCGTGTGATAAAACGGCAGAGCAGCACGATTGGCTTTAAGACGATGACCATTAATTGCAAGGGCTGGGCTATAAATGGTGCGAGTCGATAAGAAAAAGAGATCCCAACAGTTTTCGGGATGATTTCAGAAAAAATTAATATGGCCAGGGTAAATGCTCCAGAAAACAAGAAGACGTTTTGGTCGCCAAAGATCTTGGCGGCAGCCGCACCGGCAATAGCGGCACCAACCGTATTAGCGATGGTATTGAGTGTCAGAATAGCGGTAATCGGGTCTTCAATATCAGATCGAAGATTTTGAAGGATGAGTCCGGACTTGACATGTGACTTTTTTAACATCTCTACCTGGCTTGTGGTCAGTGAGTAGAGAACTGCTTCGCATATAGAACAGAGTGAGGAGACGACAATTGCAAGAGAGACCGAAATTATGAGTGTTTGTAACATTTTGATTTAATGAAATTGTTGAAATAAATAGATTAGTGAATAAACATAATGGTACCGGTAAATCCGTTTTACCACGAACTGACCATTAGATCGCAAGATACACCGGAAGTGCTCGATTTGTCATTAAACGATTGAATTATACAACTAAGGATTGCAAAGATGAAAAATACCAAGATAATCGTATCAAACAAGGATTTCCGTAAATATCGTGGATCACTTGCCGTTATCCTCGTTGATGAGCAGGAAAATATATCATCATTTCTCGACAAACAGATTAAAAGAAAGATAAAGAAGGTTTTAGGCCTTGGTGATTTTAAAGGAAAAAACGGGCAGTCCCTACTGTTATATCCTGATTCTTCAGGTAGTAAAGGCAGTCTGGCTGCGCAGAGGTTGCTGCTGGTAGGTATTGGAAAAACCAAAGATATACAGAGATCAGAACTTTTGGAAGCGCTTAGGATCAGCGGCGGTGTCATTGCCCAGACTGCTCTAAAAACAAAGACAACTGATATCATGGTGGCATTACCAGATTATCTTGAAACTGTGCCGGTCAATGGGGCTGAGCAGATTGTTGAAGGAATTCTGCTCGGTGATTACCAATTTCTGAAATATAAAAAATCTGAAAAGCCGGAAGAATCATTTCCAGGAATCAAGAAAATCACACTTGTTTCAAAGAAGAATACAAGCGGAGTAAGGAGTGCTGCGAAACGTGCTCAATATGTTTCTGAGGCAGCTCTTTCAGCCCGCGACATGGCGAATGAGCCAGGCAACAAGTGGACGCCTCAGAGTTTTGCCGATTATGCCAAGCAGATTGCCAGACAGTCCTCCCTTAAATGTAAAATACTCAATGAAGAAGATATGAAGAAGGCAGGGATGGGAGGAATTCTCGCCGTCAGCCAAGGGTCAGCAGTTCCTCCAAAACTTGTTATTCTCGAACATGTCCCGGAACGCTATTCCAAAACAATACTGCTGGTTGGTAAGGGGCTTACATTTGATTCAGGTGGTATAAGCATAAAACCCGCTCTTGGCATGCAGGAAATGAAATATGACATGTGCGGAGGAGCGGCGGTATTATCTGCCATGCAGGCACTTGCCATTGAAAAGCCAGGCGTGAGAGTCGTGGCAATTGTTCCATCATCTGAAAATCTGTCAGGGTCCAGGGCGATCAAGCCAGGTGATGTCATAATACATCATAACGGAATTACCTCTGAAGTCGTTAATACAGACGCTGAAGGCCGCCTTATCCTGGCGGATGCACTTTCTTACGGGATTAAGAGATTTAAACCCGATTGCGTCGTTGACCTTGCAACACTGACCGGCGCTGTTATCATCAGTCTTGGTCATCACAGAACAGGAATGATGTGCAATAACGATCGCCTTGCTGAAAAATTAATTGAATCAGGATCATTGTGCGGAGAGCCCTTATGGCGTTTGCCGCTCGGCGAGGAATACAGTAAGCAGATCGAATCTGAGGTCGCAGATATTAAAAATGTGGGTGGTAAAGAAGGAGGTAGTATAACAGCAGCTGCCTATCTGGAGAAATTTGTCGGAGATATCCCGTGGGCCCACTTAGATATTGCCGGAACAGCCTGGGATTTTACAAAAAAAACCTATATACCCAAAGGCCCATCCGGTACTGGGGTGAGAACGCTGATCGATTTTATACGCAAGTGGAAACAAACGGTATGAAAGATGACTATAAATGGGTGAATAAGGTTGATGTTTCGTTTTATCCGTTCACAGGTGAAAAACCGACGGCCCTGCTTTGTAAAAAAGACAGGGCCGTCTCCATGCCTGATGACTTGTAAGCGCTTAGAGCTTCTCGACGTTCTCGGCAGCAGGTCCTTTGGGACCGTCTACAATTTCAAATTGTACACGAGCTCCTTCTTCAAGGGATTTAAAGCCGTCGCCTGTAATTGCAGAGTAGTGGACGAACACGTCTGAACCACCATCGTGCTGAATAAAGCCAAATCCTTTCGCGTCATTAAACCATTTAACTGTACCTTCTGCCATGCCATACTCCTTTGCTCTACTGCCCCTTACCATGGAGGGACTCAATTTAATGGGTGATTCGTCTCGACGAATCAAGAATTCAAGTTACGTTTAAATGAAAAAGACACTCAATTTGTCAGACCTAAATGATAAATGTTCTTATAAATTGATCGCTTACATCACTCCTTCCGCAACAAACTCCATTTAGCATAAGATTTTCATAAAGGCAAACCATTTATTAAATTATTCCATAAATTTAAAATATTCTTTGTGAATAACGAAAACGCTACGTATACAAATGATTAATCGAATCTTTAATAGTAAATAGATATGGACATGGGAACAAGAAAAATTCAGAATGAAATAAGTTGATTTACGCTCTATCAAATATAGTGTTGGAGTTATGAAACGAGCCGTTGCGATGATAGCTGTCAATGTACCCTGATCGTTTCAACAACTATCTCAAAAAGGAATACATGTGATTTACGATTTCCCCTTTGAATCCCGATTTATTGATTTAGCCGGGCAAAAAATGCATTATCTAGACGAGGGTCAGGGTCCCCCTATAATTCTACTGCATGGAAATCCTACCTGGTCCTACTATTATCGGCACCTTGTCCGTGTTCTCTGCCAAAACTTTCGTGTGATCGCCATTGACCATATGGGAAGTGGTCTATCGGATAAACCTGAGAAATACAGCTATACGCTCGCCAAACATATCGAAAATCTGACGATACTCATTGATACCCTAAAGCTCTCCAGCCTCTCGCTGGTGGTCCATGACTGGGGCGGAGCCATCGGTTTTGGCTACGCCACACGATATCCGGACCAGATTGATTCTATAGTGATATTGAACACTGCTGCGTTCAGGTCACAGCGAATTCCGTTTCGCATACAGATATGCCGATGGCCTGTCATTGGTAAATTTATCGTTAAAGGGTTAAATGGTTTTGCCAGGCCTGCAACCTCTATGGCGGTCACCAAACCGCTGGAAAAACAGGTAAAGAATTCCTATCTCTACCCGTACGATTCATGGAAAAACCGAATCGGAGTGTATGGATTTGTTAAGGATATTCCTCTGAACAAGAATCATATATCCTATGAAACCCTGCTATCCATAGAAAAAAGGCTCCCGGAACTCAAGAAAAGAATGATTGCTATGCTGGTTATCTGGGGTGGACAGGATTTCTGTTTCAACGATCACTTTTACAAACAATGGCAGAACTATTTTCCTGACGCTGCATATCATTACCTCGAAGATTGTGGCCATTATGTTCTTGAAGATGCTCAGGGTGTTGCAGAACCGATTATTGAATCATTCTTTACCAGTAGACTCCTGAAACAGGACTTATAGTTTCATGTTGAATATAGCTCATCGATTATCAGAAATTGCCTCACAATATGGCGACAGAACAGGGCTAATCGAGGCCAGAAACGGCCGATCGTTATCCTTCGGGGAGCTCAACGAGCGCGCTGGGTGCTATGCTTCTTATCTCAATTCTCAAGGGGTAACGGCTGGGCAGAGAGTCATGTTGATGGTCAAGCCATCGGCAGACTTCATATGCTTAACGTTTGCACTTTTCAGATTAGGGGCACCAGTGATCCTTATTGATCCTGGAATGGGGTACAAAAACCTGCTTACATGCATCGCTGGCGTTAAACCTGACTACCTTGTCGGTATACCCCAGGTGCTCTTGTTTAAATCCATTTTCCGAACTATCTTTCGTTCAGTAAAAAAGAGTTTTTGCTGTGGACGTTTTTTGGGCAGCCCCTGGCTAGATATCAGACAAGAAATAAACAGAGCATTACCTGATCTCCCCATTTTTGAAGCTGACCGGGATTCCCTTGCTGCCATAATATTTACCACAGGATCAACGGGGCCTCCTAAAGGAGTTCGGTTTGAACATTCCATATTTTCTGCACAACTCACCTACATAAAAAACTATTATAAAATCGGGCCAGCAGATATTGACCAACCTGGCTTTCCGCTTTTTGGTCTTTTCTCAATCGCCCTTGGTGCCTGCACGGTCATTCCTGAGATGGATCCGTCACGGCCGGCCAAGGTTGATCCAGAAAAATTTATTGCTTCAATGTTAAAGCACAAGGTTACCTATTCTTTCGGATCTCCAGCGATTTGGAATGTTGTCAGCACCTATTGTATCACGAACAAAATTCGATCCAGTTATCTAAAAAAAATCTTGATGGCAGGTGCTCCTGTACCCGGTACACTCATCAAGCGCGTGTATCAGCTGATGGAAGGGGATGGTCAAATTTTTACACCCTATGGGGCAACAGAGAGTCTGCCGATCGTTTCAATAGAAGGACGTGAGATTCTCGAGCAAACCTGGACGAAAACGAGAAACGGCCAGGGGACATGTGTTGGCAGACCGCTTCCAGAAATTGACGTGAGAGTAATCGAAGCTAGTGATGACCGACTGCTTTCGATTGGTGACTGTGCTGAGTTACCGATAAACAGTATTGGAGAAATTATTGTAAAAGGAGCTGTTGTTACCCGTGGTTATCAGAATAACCAAACGGAGACTGAGTTGAGTAAAATTGCAGATAGCGATGGCTTCTGGCATCGTCTCGGGGATGTCGGATACTTTGATGACAGTGGCAGGTTATGGTTTTGTGGACGAAAGGCCCACAGGGTCAATACGCCAGCTGGGATTATGGATACTATTCCCTGTGAAGCTGTCTTCAATGAACATCCCTGTGTGTTTCGCTCGGCCCTGGTGGGTATAGATGGTGATGAAGGGTTCCAAATCCCCGCCATAATAGTTGAATTGAATAAAGAAACAAATCAAAGCGGTGATATTATCTTACAGGAATTACGTGAGTTAGCAAAAAATAATCGTAACACCAGGGATATAATGTATTTTCTGATCCACAAGTCATTTCCCGTTGATATCCGGCATAACGCCAAAATTTTCAGGGAAAAGCTGAAGGTCTGGGCAGAAAAAAAACTGACGCAGATGAGATGAATAAGGTTCTGGTCACAGGCGGCGGCGGATTTGTCGGTTATGGTATTGTAAAGGCTCTGGTCAAACAGGGATCTGAGGTTTTTGTCGCCGGGCGTAACAAATACAAGCATGTTGATGAAATAGGCGGCAAATGTCTTCCTGGAGACCTTCGTGACCATGATTTTACTATGCGCATCTGTAAGGGGGTTGATACCGTTTTTCACACAGCTGCAAAAGCTGGAATTTGGGGCAGTTGGCAGGAGTATCATGACACCAATGTGACAGGGACGATCAATATTGTTGATTCCTGCAGAGCCAGTAATGTTGAAAATCTTATTTATACGTCGACACCATCGGTGGTTTTTGCAGGTACAGATATTATCAGAGGAGATGAATCACTTCCCTATGCCCAAAAGCATCTTTGCCACTATTCTAGGACCAAGGTCATTGCAGAACAATATGTACTGGGAAATTCGAGCAACAAGCTGAAGACATGCGCAATAAGACCTCACCTTATCTGGGGGCCGGGTGACCCGCATCTCGTGCCGAGACTTGTAGAGAAAGGAAAACGCGGAGAACTGAAGATCGTCGGCAACGGAGAAAATTTAGTTGACATCAGTTACATAGATAATGTTGTACATGCACACCTGCTGGCAGCAGAAAATCTTCAAGAAAATGGAGTCGCAGCTGGTAAAGCCTATTTTATTGGGCAGGAATCTCCTGTCAAGCTCTGGAACTGGATTAACAGCCTCTATAATGACCTGGAAATTCCACAGATTAGGAAAAGGGTGCCGTTTATGGCAGCATATATTGCCGGTTCGCTTTTTGAAGTTATATTTAAGATAAGGAATAAACAGGATGAGCCCAAGATGACTCGATTTCTTGCCCAGCAGCTTGCTCGATCGCATTATTTTTCCCATGATCGAGCCTGCCATGACTTTGGCTATGAACCAGTAATCAGTTTAAAAGAAGGACAGGCTCGATTATTACATTGGTTGAAAACAAATGGTCATCACTCGATTGTATAAAGGGCTTTCTCTTTTTCTGATAATCTGTCTGCTTCAAGCAGTTCAGCCCCGTTGTTCTTTTGCCTTTACGGTAGGAGAGGAACGGGAGGTGGGAGAAAAACTGCTCTATGCCGTTCGCGCAGCATTTCCGATTGTCGGCGAACCCGATATTCATCAATATATAAATGACCTCGGGCGTGAAGTTCTCACCGTTGCAGGTATACAATATTTTGATTACCGATTTTACGTTGTCGAGAGTGATCAGTTTAACGCCTTTGCCGCACCATCTGGGCTGATATTTTTCTATACGAAACTGATTGAATCGATGGATAGTGAGGACGAACTGGTCTCTGTACTTGCTCACGAGATCGGGCATGTTGTCAAGCGGCATCTTGCTTCAAGGATGCAAAAAGGAAAAATCGTTAACTTTGCTTCCCTGGGGCTGGCCCTTGCCGCAATTGCCTTTGGCGGTGGAGGGGCAGCGGCACAGGCTCTGATGACCGGATCGCTGGCCGCAGGACAATCTGCACAGCTTCATTTCAGTAGAGAAGATGAAATTGAGGCTGACCTGCTTGCCTACAAATGGATTAATGATCTAGATCGGGATCCTTATGGTCAAAAAGAAATGTTAAAGACCATGAGAAGAATTACGCGTTATAGGATGGGCCAGGTCCCTCAGTATCTGCTTACCCATCCTAATCCGGAAGCGCGACTAGACTACGTGGAAGGGCTGCTGGCAGCCGACAACAATACGCCGGCAGACCAGTCAGCAGAGAAAGACTTTTCTTTTCTCAGGTTCAAGTATCGATTGATGTCTATTGTCCCTAATAATAAGGCTGCACGCGCATATCTGGCGAATAAAATGAGTGATTCAAGGTCGTCTGACTTTGATGTTACCATGGCTCAATACGGCATGTCCCAACTCGATCGTAAAGAAAACAATCCAGAGCGAGCACTCGAGCGGCTTAACAAGGTGATTGAGCAGCTGCCTGGCAAAGATATACTCTATGTTGATAAGGGAATATTACTCGGTGAAATGGGACAGGTAGAACAGGCAGAAAATATTTTGAACGAAGCGGTGAAAAATAATCCTTTTGATATGTATGCGACATTTCATCTGGCAGAGATATTGAAAAATAACAACAATAGTGAGCGGGCTCTCCGACTTTTTTTTGATGTATCGTATGAGATGCCGGAATATCCTTCAGTCTATTTTGAGATTGGAAAAATATATGCTGAAATGGAAAAAGAGATCGAATCAAGATTTTTTCTGGGTAAGTATTATCTCTATGAGGGCAAATTAAAGCTCGCCGCTTCCAATTTCAAACAGGTCAAGATGAGTGGTCTTGCCAGTCAGCAGCTGCAGGAAGAAAGTGAAGAAATGTTGGTCTTGATCGAGCGATTAGAGAAAAAATGATTCCGATTGATTTGATGATCTATCGATTAAAGTAGATCAGGTATTCCTGGTTGCCTTTTGGGCCCTTGATGGAGGAGGGAATAACGCCAATTGTCTGCAAATCAACTGATCTGCCAAACGATTCTACCATCTCTATTGCCTTACGGCGCAATTGCTCATCCCTGACGACACCTCCGGTTCCCACTTCATTCTTGGTTAACTCAAATTGAGGTTTTATAAGGGCAAGGATCCTGACGCTTGAGCCAAAGAAAGGGAATATCGGGGGAATGACCTGCTTAAGGGAGATAAAAGAGGTATCAAAAACAGCAAAATCGAGGGGCTGGGTTATATGGTCGCGGGCAATATTTTTGATATTTAATCGTTCTCGTACGGTGACCCGAGTGTCATTTCTGAGTTTCCAGTCAAATTGCCCATAGGCTACGTCAATTGCAAAAACATGGCAGGCGCCGTGCTGAAGAAGACAATCGGTAAACCCTCCACTTGAGGCTCCAACGTCAGCGCACATCCATCCACTGGGATCTAATTTTGAAATGGTCCAGTGCACCTTCTAGTTTTATCCCGCCGCGGGAAACATAAGGCAATTTTTTCTTAATTCGAACGAGTGATCCGGTAGGGAAATGAGTGCCTGGTTTGTCTGCAATCTGCTCTTCAACATATACTTTGCCGGCCCTGATTAACGTTTCTGCTTCTTTCAGGTCACCGGCCAGTTTGCTCTCAACAAGAAGGTGATCGAGACGTTTTTTTTTGGTGTCAGCCACAGGAGAATGAATTACATCTTGTCGAGCAATTGCTGTGCCTGAGTAGCCTCCGGGGATTCTTTATATGAAGCAATAAGTTTCTGGTATAAAATGCGTGCTGTATCGTTATCGTTTAATTTTTCAAATGCCATGCCCTGGCGGAGCATTGCACTTGGTGCCTTTGAACTGGAAGGGTTATTGGTGATAATGTTCTGATAATCGAGGATTGCCTGGTCATACTCCTTGAGGGCAAACAAGCATTCACCCATCATATATCGCGCGTCAATCGCGGCTGCGGAGTTCCCCTGATCCCGTGTTAATTCCTCGAAAGCTCTATAGGCTTCACGATATTTGCCTTTTTGATAAAGGTCACCTGCATTCCCAGACGATTTGCTGAGCGTATCAGCCTGTGCTGTCGGGGAGACCGGGGCAGGTGAGGCTGTAGGGGCCGGTTTGGGTGAAGCAGCAGGTGTGCCCGAGGAAGCGACACTGAACACTTGCTTCTTTTTGTCTGCTCTGATCTTTGCAGGAGCACCAGAACCTGCCTTGCTGGCAGCCTCAGCTTTTGCACGGGCAGCAGCAGCAGCCCTGGCAGCTGCATCGGCCTTGCGTTTCGCCTCTTCTACACGCGCCTTCTGTATCGCCTGTAAATTGTCCTGCTGCAGTTTCAGCTGGTCTGCCAAATCCTCAATACTGCGATCTTTATCAACTATTTCCTGCTCGAGACGTTTTAGCTCCGCAGCGCGTTTTTCCTCTTCTGTTTTGGCATAACTCTTAAAAGCATTTTCCAGTTCCTTGTTCTGCTCTGTTAACCGGCGATTGAGGTGACCTGTTTCTTCGAGATCACTCTTGAACTGAAGAAATTCCTGGTACAGCTGATCCATCTGGCTAGCTGAGGATGCCTGTCTTTTCTGCAGATCATCAATGGTTGTTGTTTCAAGGTCGTTAACCTTTTTGTTCAACTGGCGCAACTGATAATGGATCTGGTTAAGTTCATCCTGGGAGGCACACTGGAGCAGGAGTGGTGACAGGAAGAGGACAAATAAAAAGGTCAGGGCTGATTTGTTCATAATAGATCGCATGTCGTTGTATTTTTTCTCTAGTTGTATTTTACCGCCCAGCGTGGGTAAGTCTGGCTGCCGGGAAAGGAAAATAACATTCGTTGATAATTTCCGTTTTTCATTATTCCATATATCTTATGACCACTGCCATCTCTTTTTGCAAATATTATTTGATTTCCGTCGGGCGCCCAGGTAGGTGACTCATGGTGTGTCTTGTCATTGGTAATTTGAATCGAAGAACTTTCCTGAAACGGATTAAGTGTACATAATTGATAAATACCATCTCTTAAACTACTGTAGACCACGAGATTTTCTTTAGGTGACCATGAAGGCTCCGCATTTTCCGAACCTTCATAGGTGAGGCGACTTGTTTTCCCGGTGGCAAGTTCCATCAGGTAGAGTTGAGGTTTACGGCTTCTGTCTGAAACAAAGACAATATACTTGCCATCCGGCGAGTAGGTCGGTGATACATTGATACCAGATTTTTTGGTCAATTGCCTGATGATTTCACCGTTACGTTTAATCAGGAAGAGGTCAGGGTTACCATTCTTGGATAAGGTGATTACCAACTGATTGTCGTCTGGTGACCAGGCTGGGGCCAGGTTCATTCCTTTTCTTCTGGAAATTGCCCGTGTCGTCTTTGTCTGCCTTAAGTCAGTGATGTATAGGTTCTGGTTTCCACTGTGATATGATGAATATGCCAGATGTGTTCCATCGGTAGAGAATCGTGGAGATACCACCAGATTGCGATGCCTGGTGATCTGCCTGAGTTTATTTCCGAGGATATCAGTAATAAATATCTCTTTTTCCCGTTTGTCTGCCGGTTGAGAGACAAAGGCTATCTGGGTTGAGGCTATGCCCGGTTTTCCTGTCAACTGCTGGATTACTGCATCGGTAAATTTATATATCATTTCATTGGTTTGCGATGAAGGGCCCTTGTACGATTTACCCATCAGCATGTCTCCTGCCGCTACATCGAGAAGCCGCATTTCCATCTTTATGGTATCCTTGGAGATGGCGTATTGTCCGATAACGGCAAAATCGGCACCAAGACGTTTCCATTCAACACCGCCACTGCCTGTGTATTTAGAGGTTGGAATGACTTCTATAATACCGTGAAATTCAAGTGCAGTCGTCAGCGTTTTTGAGAGATTACGACCGTATTGCTGTTTTACATTGTCTAGATCACTGTTTTGCAGCCAGGGGACGGCGAAAACGATTTTCCTGGCCTCGGGCGAAGATATGTCAATGTAAGCACGCTGTGCAGATGCCGCGGAAGGAACCAGCACGGTGACGAGAAAGATAAAAAATGCTCTTAAAGCGTAAGATGATTTCATAGTAGCGGTGTATAAGGTTGAGTTATTGAATACTTCCGGGTCTGAAACGCAAACCGATTTCTACCTGATCTTGTCGAAGCGCTGCTGGGATTGGGGGCAACGGATCAGCGTCCTGCAAGGTTTTTCTGACATACTGGTCAAAGGCGGAATCACCAGAGCGTTTTTCAAAAAACTGTTTAACGATTTTGCCACTTTTTGAAATAGTAATGACCACGATTGCTGATAAGTCAGGATCCCAGCTCTTGAACTCAGGCAGAGACCAGTATTGCGTAACATGGTTCATGATTGCTCCGTGATACTGCGTCGAAAGTGCAGATTTCGCCCCAGAGGAAACAGAATTGTTTCTGCTGCTCGCCTGGGGACTGCTCCGCACCTGATTCCTGACAGCGGCCAATTGCTGTTCAAGTAACTTTTGCTGCCGTTCAGCCTCTATAGCCGCCAGTCGAGCCTGTTCTGCAGCCAGGTTTTCCGCCTTGAGTGCCTCTGCAATGGCTTGTCTTCTTTGCTTTTCCCGCTGTTTCTGTCGTTCAATATTCGGATCGGGCTGTTTGGTGATCTTTTTCTTAATTTTTCTTTTCAGGGGTTTAATCGATACAGCTTTAACCGGTTCCGGAGCAGGCGCAGTCTTAACTGGTTCAATTACAGGTGCCAGTTTTTCAGCTTTGACCGGTTCAGGTTTTGGCTCTGGCTCCGGAGCCTGCACCTGGGGTGGTGGGGTGGAGGCCTGCTCAGGTGCAGGTTCACTGAAATCAATTAAATTGACGGTATAGATATCCTCAAACTTGGGCCGTGGCTTCATGAGTCCGGGAAGAAATAAAATACTGAACGCGAGAAGTATATGAAAGCCAATAGCCAGATTGAGAGGTATTGTCCAGTTGTTGTAACTATCGTATGTCAAACTATACTGCTTCGCCACTATTCTTTTTTATCTGCCGGCTGGGTTATCATTCCGAGTTTATCAAAGCCTGCCTTTTTTATATCTGCCATAACCGAGACCACAATGCCATAGGCCACAGCCTTGTCAGCTTTTAAATAGATCGGTTTCTCCTTGACGTCATTACCATATTTGCCGAGTTCCTGGAGAAGTACTTTCTGAGTTACTGAAAATTTATCGAGACTGATTTTACCATCTTTATCGATGGTGACAACGATTGGGTTTTCTTCCTGTCGCAATGATTTTGTTGTTGTTTCAGGCAAGTCAACATCGAGTCCCTGAGTCATCATCGGAGCTGTGACCATAAAAATGATGAGAAGAACAAGCATGACATCGACAAGCGGTGTCACGTTGATGTCGGCTACAAGGTTCTTCCTGCCGTTTCCGTTTAATGGTCCCATACGTTAAACCAGTAACTAAACTCTACTGAGAAGATCTCGCTCAACAAGATTCAGAAAATCAGATGAGAAACTTTGAACATTGTATTGGATATTTGAAAGTTTGTTAGAGTAATAGTTAAAAAAGATAACTGCAGGAATGGCAGCTGCCAAACCGGCAGCTGTCGCTACCAGAGCCTCGGATATACCCGGTGCAACAACGGCAAGAGAGGCTGAGCCGCGTTGACCGATGTCGTGAAAAGAGACCATGATGCCCCAGACGGTGCCAAATAGACCGATAAAAGGTGTTGCACTGCCTGTTGTAGCTAAAAAAGCAAGCAGGCTGCCCAGCTTGTTTATCTGCTGGTCTTCAGCCTTGCGAAGTGCGCGTTTGAGGTTATCCATTGTGGCCAGCTGCATCTCAAGTGTTTCAGGCGCAGAACCTTCGGAGCGACTCCTGATCTTGTTGATCTTTTTAAGCTCAGAGAATCCTGTCGTAAAAACCGATGCTTCTGGGCTGAAGGTAAACTCTTCAGCAGCAGTATTTGCCTCGTTTAAATTATTGGACGTCCAGAAAGACTCGAGAAAATCTTCTGAGTCAAGTCTGACGTTTCTGAAGAGCCGGGCTTTCATGAAAATAATAGACCATGAAACGATGGAAAAAAATAATAAGAGAAGCATGACCAGTTGGCCGACAGGGCCAGCATGCAGGATCATTTGGGTTATTGAAAGTTGCACAGTAGAATCCTTTGAAAAAGCGACCAAATAGAAACAGAACAGTTATGTAAAATTCTGCAATAGAGTTTTACTCGGGCCAGCCAATTTTACCTTTTTTATCTAAAAGGTCAACAACCCAAATAATCAAAAATAAGATGTCAGCTCGGCTGTTTATTTGTCTCAAATCTACGACATTCAAGGCGAGACAAGAGCACAGGAAAATTCGGTTTTGACGGCCATTTCCCCGTTTACATGGGCAGTACCCTTGAAAAAACAGACAGATGAAATTGTCTCAGTTAATTTAACCCGCAACTGGATAGTTTCCCCTGGCAGGACAGGACGTTTGAAGCGGGCCCCTATGATCTTTGTCAGTACCGGGATCTGCTCCTGACCTGATTTTTCGGCTTTTTCGAGGATTGTTGAGATGAGCAGTGCACCGGTCTGGAAGATTGATTCACAGAGCAGAACACCTGGCATAAGAGGTTGTCCAGGATAGTGACCTTGGAATATGTCCAGGTTTTCTGGTATTTTTTTCTCTGCGATTATCGAGTGAGCGGTTTTTTCAATAATTTTATCTACCCAGAGAAACGGCGGCCTGTGTGGAATTAGTGATGTGACAGTAGATTCATTCATTTTTAAAGTCCTCCGGTTACTTCCAAAACGGTACCGGTGATATATGAGGCCTGGGGTGAGGCAAGAAACAGAACGGCACTCGAGACCTCTTCAACCTTACCAAATCTCCGCATGGGAACCATCTTTTTGTAAGATTTCACCTGATCTTCAGATAAATCGTTAATGAAATCTGTATCGATAAACCCTGGAGAAACACAGTTTACGGTTATTTTTTTTCTTGCTGTTTCTTTGGCAATTGTTTTTGTCAGACCAATTTGACCAGCTTTTGAGGCGGCGTAATTCGCCTGACCCTGAAAGCCCAAGTAGGAAACAGGAGAGGTAATATTAATAATTCTCCCATATTTTTGTTTGAGCATCAATGGGATGACAGAACGACACATATTGAAAGTTCCTGTCAGGTTGATGTCTAAAACTGACTGCCACTGTTCCTGTTTCATGAGCGCTGTCAGGGCGTCTCGTCTTATACCGGCACAGTTTATTAAGACATCGATTGAATGAAAATCGGTTTCAACCTGTTGGAAAAAAGTTCTCACAGACGATTCATCTGACACATCACAGCAGAAAAGTGATAGTTCATGACCACTGGCCGAACACGCTGCTTCAAACCGTTCAGCTGCCTTTCTGTTTCCTCCATATAGGCCTAATACTGCAGCGCCCTGTTCAAGAAAAGCAGAAGAAATGGCCCTGCCGATACCCCTGGTTGCCCCGGTGACAATAACCTTTTGACCTGAAAAATGACCCATCATTCTTATGTTTTACAATCCTCTGACATAACTGTCCACATCATTGGCGACAATGACTCCATAATTTATTGCTCCAAGCCAGCCAGACATGATAATTCCAACCGAACCAACATGAAACAATCCACTTATTTCCTTGAAGATGGAGCGGGAAATATCAAGTCCTTCAAATTTCGTTCCAAAGGAAGACCCCTTGGTGTGCAGGGTATAACGGTTAAAGGTTCTGGGGGTGGCAGCCTCAATCCAGTCTATTTTTGTTTTAACGTCAGGTATATAACGTTGAAGGTCTAAAATTGTTCGATCAATCATCTTTTGCTTGGAGGTGGAATACTCCAGATCGCTCATACGGATCCAGTCATCATATCGACTGTTCATCGAGGCGACTACCGTGTAACGGTTATGACCGGGCCTGGTTTTCGGGTAATAGACAGAGAATGTTTTTGATCTCGTGTTTACATCCAGAAGCTCTGAAGAGTCAAACTCAGGAGACCGGGAAGTGAATATAAGGTCTCCTATTTCATCAATCGTGGATGTTTCTTTGATACCAATGTATACCTGTGCACTTGAATTATTAACCCGTATTTTGTCAGCTTTTTCAAGAAACGATTCAGAAAACTGTTCTCTACCGGTGAGATTGTAGATCGTATTGGTAATTCCGCTATTGGATACAATAGCGGAAGCAGAGACAAAACAACCGTTGACCTCTACACCCCGAATTTTTCCCTTCTCCACCACAATTTTCTCTACTTTTGCACGTGTACAGATGGCCACACCGTTTTTTTCCAATTCATCCATCATCAGGCTAATGAGCTTGTCTGTTCCACCCTCAAAGGTGAAAACCCCTTTATTCATGAAGTTTGAAAAGACAATTCCATAAGTGATGGCAGGATCATCAAGCGTTGAGCCATTGGCGTAGGTGATCGGCTCCATGAGCAACCGGTGCACGTCACTGCGTCCGGGGAAAAATTCTTCAAACAGCTCAAGGGTCGTCATGGCCTGGTCATCGTAAAAATTCATGCCGGAGACCCGTTGAAAAAAGTTTTGAATGACAGCCGGTTCAATGGCAAATTGTTTTTCAAGAATTGCGGTGAAATCAGCCCTGTCAAATGTGGTTTTCAATGAGAACTGGGGATTGTCGAAAACAATGTCTTTGAGTTGAACGATGGAATCCATGATTTGTCGATTCCAGTATTTCTTGCAGGTCTTGATCATCCCATAGGGAAAGCCGTGGAGTGAGATATCAAAAATGTGGCCTTTCCTCTTGAACCAGGTTGCCAGTCCACCGAGCCTGTGGTGATGTTCAAGTAACAATACGGAATGGCCGGCGTTGGCCAGTCGATTGGCAGAGGTCAGCCCCCCGAGACCTGAACCGATAACGATAACATCATATGAATTCTTGGCTTGTTTAAGAGATATTGGCATGTCGAGTTATGTATGCTGCAATTAAAGCCTGGTTAAAATCTGTTGGTTTACAATCGATACGCCGCTCAGCATCGAGCCAACTATTCCGAGAAACCCCTGATCTGTTCCGGCAATAAAGAGGTTAGTAAATGGAGTCACGCCATCTTTAATTTTAGCAGGGCTTCCATAAATGGCACCATCAATTTTCCCGGTATACCGCTGAACTGTTATCGGTGTAAAGGTATCTTGGAATGTTACCTGATCATAAAATGAACCGATAATTTGTTCAGCGATAGCGGCGGACTTGAGCGCATTTTCTTTTTTCAACCGGGCATAATCGTTCGGGGCAGAGGATACTTTATGCCAGATGTCGAAATTGGCAAGATGAGTTGTGCGAATTTCGATAAATTCCTTTTCGTTATCAAGATCTTGAAAGTTAAACGGCAGACAGATCACACCACTTTTCAAGTCAACACTTTCAGGGGGTTTTCTGAAAGAGAACCGGTTGTCTGCATTGAAGAAGATACAGGTCCTGTCGGAGGGAAATCTGTCGCGCAGCGAAATCGGAAGCTGGAAGATGTTTTCAGTAAAAGAGAGCCGATTGAAACACCGTTGATCGAGATTGTTTCCTAACAGGAGGTTGGTCTCCTCTGAACCGATGGTGCTCACCAGAAAATCACAGGTAATTTCTTCGCCGCCATCAAGCGTGACAGAGCATACAGCATTTTTATTAACGGAAATACGCTTAACCGGTGAACGCAGTTTGATTGTGGCCCCGTATAACGCAAGCTTTTCAAGAAGCAGATCGAGAAGGTCCTTAATGGTTCCCCGGGGTCGAAACATACCTTCCTGAAAAATTGATCGGAACATGATAACAAACTGACTAAAATCGATATCATCTTCCCAACTGGAGCCATAATAGAGGAGTGGACAGAGGATCATATCTATGAGGTGTGGATCGTCAACGAAAGATTTCAGAACCTGGCGAGCAGACAAGTATTGAGCAGGGACAAAAGGGTCATATTGATCTATGTACTCGACAAGACGTGAGAAACCATTTGAGACTGAACGGTATTTCGTGTCGATTTCACCCCGTAGCTCATCAAAATTGTTGGAGAAGACAAGAGAGTGACCAGACGTGAAATGAACTTCACTTTTTATCTGCTGATGTACACCTATTTCTTCTCTGCGAATTTTTAACTGACGTAATAACCGATTGAGTGGAGCTTTCTTATCAGACTTAGGCGCGTAGTTGGTTATTGCATGAAGACCGGTTTCAAAAAGGCAGTTATTTCGGTAATAGTAAGAGTTGAGACCGCCGACCCGTGAATGTTTTTCGAGGAGTAGAACACCGTCGTTAAATCTTGCTAATCGGATTGCAGCAGCCAGTCCAGAGAGCCCTGCACCAATGACAAGAAACCTGGTGTGCACGAATCAAGCGTCTTTCAGAAGTGGCTCAAGATAGTTGACGCAACTGGTTAAGGTTGCGAGTTGCGGGTAATCTTCTTCAGGAACCTGTAGCTGGTACCGTTTTCTTAACTCCATCACGATATCGAGAAAATCCATGGAATCCAGCTCCAGTTGATCACGCAACGGCTGATCTGGATCGAGATTGTCGAAATCGGCATCTTCGTCAATATCTTCTATAATTTCAATAATAACATCTTTTATACTATCACGTGTCATTTAGATCTCCAGCGACCAGTGAATTAATTTATCTGGTTATAAATTCCCTATTACAAAAGGAAACAAATAGTTTTTTGCAAAACTGTCTTTTTAACACATTTTGTCAAACAATATCATAATTATTTTGAAATCTGAAAAAAAAGTCATGATTATTGAACTAATTTTTGAACGATAACGGTGGAGTTGATCCCTACCATCCCAAATGAATTATTAAGAATTGTGGAAACAGAATCACACTGGACGGGGGTATCGCAGACCAGGTTTGGGAGCGCACATTCCGGGTCAAGATCGGTGATATTGATGGTCGGATGGATCAGCCTGTCTGTAAAAGAAGGAAGGTTTGCTGCGAGTTCAAGGACGCCTGCTGCCCCCATGGCATGTCCTATGATACTTTTGGTATTGTTGATATAGGTGCTCGGGCAATTTTCAAATACCTGCCTGACCGCTTTGCATTCCTCGATATCGCCTTGTTTGGTCCCTGTGGCATGAGTTGAAACAATATCGATCTGCGATGGCTCCAGACCGGCTCGTTCAAGTGCCAAATTCATGCACTCTACCTGTCTCTCAGCAAGAGGCAGAACAAAATCAGCCGCATCTGAATTCATTGCGTAGCCAACAATTTCACCATACGTTTCAGCACCCCTTGCCCGGGCGTTTTGCAGTGTTTCAAGAATATAGACACAGGCTCCTTCTGAGATGACAATGCCATTTCTGCTTAAATCAAATGGTTTACTGGCCTTGCGTGGATCTTCATCTCTTGCCAGAGCACCCTGGGCCTTAAAGCTTGCGAATATTCCAAACGAGCCAGTTGACTCAGAGACGCCACCGGCAATCGCCATGTCAACTTCACCAAGGCGCAGCATCTGCACTGCCTGGATCAATGAAGCATTGCCGGCAGCGCAGGCGGCCCCGATGGAATAGTGAGGCCCGGTGATACCGAGGCTCAGCGTAATCTCCCCAGCCGGATTGTTAAGGACCGTTCGGGGGTTATGATGATGGGTCCAATAATCGACGTTGTAGTCAAAACACTTTATATTGTAGATCTCGTTTTCAGTTTCCACCGTACCGTGTTCTGTAAGCCCAATATAAACACCGGTCCTTGACTTTGGATAGTGCTCAGGAGAGAGAAGAGCATCACCGAGAGCTTCATGGGCACAGTAGACTGCCAGGCAACCTGCGCGAGTCCCTCTTTTGTTCTCTTTTTTCTTTCGATATCTGGTCTCTTCAAATGAGCAGATCCCGGCAGGTGATTTGCCAAAATACCGGAGGTCAATCTCTTGGATATTGCTTTCGCCACTCAGGACTTTCTGTCGAAATTCGGTGAGGTTATTAGCATTTGGCGAAACGAGACCAACGCCCGTAATAACAATTCTCTGACTATCTGGAAGCATATTGAGGCACGACAGTTAATATAATTAAGGATGAGTAAACAGGTGACCGGGTATAACACATATGTATAGAACTGCTACTATCTATGATATTTTTTACAATTATACAAGTATAACTCGTCAGCCTAAGGGGATTTGCTATAAATTGTAATTTAAATGTTACTCTTACAGATTTTACCCCAATTTTGGGGTGAACTGCTCTTTAATTCCTGAAAAACACACTATCATCTTGTAATTATATAATGAATCTTGACCTCTCCTTATGAAAAACGTAACCTTAAAGAAGTGAAATAATAATAAAGAAGACACGGTGTCATATACGTTGGGAGCAGAGGTAGAAGAGCGCAGGGGATTTTGATGAAATCAGAACAGATATTGTGTCGAGACGGCATTTTTTTGATTACGGAAGAAAATTCGTGTCCAATCTACAGTGTCGGCGACGAGCTTAAGGTTGAAACGTTCAGTTTAACTGTTTCCGACTATAAACCCGGCTGCCTGCAGTTATCCAGCGATCTGACTGAAATTGTTACTGCCAAAGAAGGTTTCAGCACCATCCCCTCCCTCAGTAGAAAAAAAACACGGTTTCAATGTGGAGGATGCGGTGGCCAGATCACCTTTGAATATAAAAAAGATAAAGATTTTGCAACACTACAAATGAAGCTCTTGAAAGAGACCGAAGATCGACGGAAAAAGAAACACCTGAAACAATTCTTTGGAGTGCTCAGAAATCTCCAGATATTTGATCCACTCGATGATGAGAGTCTTGGTGATTTGACTGTACTGTTGGAATTAACCACTATAGCCATGGGCAAAACAATAATAGGAAAAGATGAAGCTGCTCGAAATCTCTATATAATTCTCTCTGGTGAAGCAGAAGTGCGGGAAGATGACGGATCGCCTCTTGCCCTGCTCAAAGGGGGGGATATCTTTGGCGAAATGAGTCTTTTATCCGGGGAACCGGTCGCTAAATCAGTACACTCAATAGCAAACAGCCAGCTGGCTCTTCTGAGTACAAAAAATTTCAAACTGATCCTGAAAAAATTTTCAGTACTTCAGCTGTTTCTGTTCAAATTGTTCATCGATAAAGCGCAGGCGATAACCCTGCAGTCCGGAAATATTACCTCGGGTATGACCGGTGAACTCTCCGAAATAGGCGTAGTTGACCTGTTGCAGCTTATCAACTCATCTATGAAGACAGGAGTTATCGAGTTCTTCCTGGAACAGGGAAGGGCCATGGTTTTCTTTAATGAAGGTGAGATTATCTACGCCAGGTTTCTGAAGCTCAGGAACAAAGAAGCCCTTTATAAACTACTCAGCCAAAAAGTCGGTCGCTTCACTTATAGCAAGGGCATTCCGGAGGAAATTTCCAGCCTCCCACCGATTGGCGGTTTTATGGGGTTAATGATGGAGGGTGTCCAAAACCTGGATGAATCCAGTTCTGTTTAAGTGTCAAATATACCGTTGTTAACAATCCCGGCTCAAATAAAGAAAAATAGTGGAGCCTTTTGCAAGTGACTCAGTGGACAGGCCGATTAGCTAAACCAGACCGTTGGCGTATTTGATTGCGGTAAGATAACAATCTGGAATATCAGCTGAAGGAATTTCGAGTTCTGTGCACCACTGGTTTACCTGGGCGTGCTGATCACGTTCTAAAGCAATGGCAACTTGAAGAAATTGCGCACACACACCCGTACCGCTTACCAAAGCAGATTTAATTTTATCATTGATTGGTAATTTTTCCATGACCTCTGCCATGGGCGTGTTGAGCATCGTATCAAGGGCAGAAAAGAGTCCCATCATGAAGAGTTCTTCAGCGTATGCGGCATGACAACTTGTTTCACCAAGTAATTCACAGAACTTGGCTCTTACCAGTACGAGCCTGACAAGTTCTTCCGGTTTGTCAGATGAAAATTCCGAGATGATGACCAGCATAAGAAATCGACGGAGTTCTTTTTCTCCCAGGTAGGCGATGGCGTGTTTGACGGTTTTTACTTTCTGCAAACGATAAAAGTAGGCAGAGTTGAGGAAGCGCAGTAATTTATAGCTGATCGCAATATCGGCAGAAATAATGTCATGGAGTTTGCTGAGAGTCGTTGTTTTTTTTGCAACCTCAGACAGCAACCTGAGCATGTTGACCTTTACCGAAGAGAGTTCTTCAAAACCTATTTTTTCAGGTTTGCTGAAATAATACCCCTGAAAATAGGTGAAACCCAATTTGCGTGCAAGGTCAAATTCTTCTCTTGTCTCAACTTTCTCTGCGAGTAATTTGACCCGGTAGGGAGAGAGTTTGTTGATGGTTTCAAGGATGTTGTCAAGCGGTGTCAACCTGACGTCAATTTTGATGATGTGGGCCAACTCTATAAGCGGTATAAGTCTTCGGTCAAAAATGAAATCATCAAGGGCTATACGATATCCCTTGTCTTTCAACTCACGGCAGACCGATACGACTTTCTCAGTAGGTTCTACATCTTCGAGGATTTCGACAACGAGCAGGGATTCTGGAAATGATGCCGGAATTTTTTTTTCAATAAGTTCCTGGGTGAAGTTAATGAAGCAGGGACGATGACTTGAAATCTCCTGAATGTCTTTTGTTAAAAATGCGCTTGAAAGAAGATTTGTCGTCGCCCTGTTACCGCTGATATTGGCCAGCAGATAGTCATTGGCACCCCGATACAACAATTCATAGGCGAAAAGTTTCTGGTGGACATTCAAGATTGGCTGCCTGGCAATGTATTGTTGCATAAGAAGAGTATGAAAAAAGTTATGTAATCAACTGTTTCTCTGTTTCTTTATAAAATAATTTCGCAATGCATTCTGCGCATCAGTGGAAATCAGGGTAAACTGAGCTGCAACGGTATTACCCTCGACTCTTAAAACAACAGCTTTTGCCTGGATTGGTCGGTCGATATCATCAGGGTCGATTATCAGTAAAAAATTATCATTGGCTATCATTAGCGGCGACAGATTCTTAAGGGCACAACCGCCAGTAGAAATATTTACAAGCGTGGCAGTACCTTCATCATAGGCAGTTTTGAACCTGACATTCAGGTGAAAATTACCATAACGAAATTCTTTTCTCCTGGATCTCATCTTTGCAATCGAAGTTGCCGCTCCTGTGTGCACATAAACTGTTCATCAGAGACTCTATGGTAATATAAAGTGAACATGATGTTCTGTTGATTGTATTACAGAGTTTTCTCCAATGTCAAAAGGTGGTTGCCTTTTGTTTGTGAAGAGTGTCCCTCAGCAGGGGTACTTCGGCAGAAAAACCATAGATTATGCATACATTTCATTGAATATCAAAAAGGTGAAAAAAAGGTGAAAAATGTATGGTAATCAGGAACAGAGAATAAATATTTCTGACATTTTGTTGCATCGAAAAATAAATGAAATATTATACACATTATATGTTAGAATCAGCAGGCGCGTTCAGCACTCATACAATTATTATAATATTGAAAATAGGTGTATTATTACATCTCACGGTCGTCATTGCATACCGATGCATGGAGGCATGCAGGAGTAATTTTTAAAAAAAATAGTCTCGGCCTATCAATTATGTCTTGACAGCCAACAGATATCTGATGTATCAGATATCTTAAGAGTAAAAATACACCTGAGTAATGGGTGAAAAATACCTTGTGATCAACAGGGAAGAAAACATATTCGGAGGCATGACAATGGCCAAAATTAAAATGACGACAGAAGAAGCATTTGTAAAAGTACTTCAGATGCATGGAATCGAGCATGCGTTTGGCATCATAGGTTCGGCAATGATGCCTATTTCTGACCTCTTCCCGAAGGCCGGCATAACCTTCTGGGACTGCGCTCATGAATGTAATGCCGGTATGATGGCTGATGGCTACTCCCGGGCTTCAGGCAAAATGTCAATGATGGTTGCTCAGAATGGTCCAGGTATCACTAACTTCGTAACACCGGTAAAAACTGCTTATTGGAACCACACGCCACTTCTGTTAGTAACACCGCAGGCTGCCAATAAAACAATAGGGCAGGGTGGTTTTCAGGAGGTAGAGCAGATGGCTGTTTTTAAAGATATGGTTGCCTACCAGGAAGAAGTCCGGGATCCGTCCCGCATGGCCGAAGTTCTCAACCGGGTAATCATGAAAGCAAAAAGGGCTTCTGCACCTGCCCAGATAAATGTTCCCCGAGATATGTTCACCAAGATTGTTGAGATAGAGCTTCCAGCCATTGTAGATTTTGAATTACCAGCTGGTGGAGAAAATGCTCTGAATCAAGCAGCTGAGCTTTTATCAGCTGCGAAATTTCCTGTTATCCTCAACGGTGCCGGTGTTGTCCTTGGTGGTGCAATTAAAGATTCGATGGCGCTTGCAGAACGACTTGATGCACCGGTCTGCTGCGGCTATCAGCACAATGATGCATTTCCAGGAAGCCACCCACTTTCAGCCGGTCCGCTTGGCTACAATGGGTCAAAAGCAGCCATGGAGCTCATTGCCAAAGCCGATGTCGTTCTTGCCCTTGGGACCCGGTTAAATCCATTTTCAACGCTTCCCGGCTATGGAATTGATTACTGGCCAGGTGATGCCGCGATTATCCAGGTCGATATCAACCCTGACCGTATTGGCTTAACGAAACCGGTTACGGTTGGAATCGTCGGAGATTCCAAGAAGGTTGCACAGGGTATCCTTGACCGTCTTTCAGAAACTGCCGGAGACACCAGTCGGCAGGATCGAAAAACGATCATTGCTGAGACAAAGGCCAATTGGACAAAAGAGCTTGCTGAGATGGTGCATGAGGAAGATGATCCGGGCACCACCTGGAATGAGCGCGCTCGTACTCGTGAACCAAATAGAATGTCACCTCGGCAAGCATGGACGGCGATCAGGAAGTCGTTGCCAAAAGATGCAATTATTTCCTCTGACATCGGCAATAACTGTGCAATAGGCAATGCCTACCCAACTTTTGAAGATGGGCGCAAATACCTTTCCCCAGGTTTGTTTGGACCCTGTGGCTATGGTTTTCCGGCAATATGCGGGGCAAAGGTTGGCCGGCCCGACGTTCCTGTCATCGGCATGGCCGGTGATGGTGCATTCGGTATTTCAATGAATGAGATGGTTTCCTGTGGACGTGACAGTTGGCCTCCCATAACGATGATTGTTTTTAGGAACTATCAGTGGGGCGCTGAAAAACGCAATACGACCCTTTGGTATGCTGATAATTTTGTAGGAACCGAACTGGATAAAACAGTTTCTTACGCGAAAATTGCAGAGGCGTGCGGAGTTAAAGGTGTCCAGGTCGACTCCATGGACAGTCTGGCCGCAACCCTTGAAGAAGCGGTTCGTGCCCAGATGGAGGACGGGGTTACAACCTTTATCGAGGTCGTGCTTAATCAGGAACTCGGTGAACCGTTCCGAAGAGATGCCATGACTACCCCTGTTGTCGTCGCTGGAATAGATAAAAAAGATATGTGCCAGCAGGAAGGTGCGTGAGTGCTATCCGGGAGAAGAAAGAAAGCGGGCGCTTGCTGGGTTCACCCCAGTTATAGAGCTGCTGCCTTTCACCTGTGTATCTGTCTATCAAGTGCGAAAATAGATAATAAAATGGATATAAATCAGCAATTTACCGTAAAATGTCGATGTTATATTAGCTGATTCACGTCTAACTGAGAGGATAATGGGACATGGAAAAAACGAACTGGCTTGACTATGATGTTGATGAAATGCTCAAGGGGGACAAGCAATATTTGTGGCACCACTTAAAGCCCCATAAGGTGTTTGAGAAACAGGAGCAGATGGTGGTTGTTAAAGGAGACGGCATTGTCATCACCGATATACGTGGCCGTGAGTATATCGATGTAACATCTGGCGGTGTATGGAGTGTGATGGTTGGTTATGGGCGGGAGTCAATAGCTAAAGCAGTTTACGACCAGCTCGTGGAGATGCCTTATTTTGCAGGTGCGTTTGGCAATGTTCCATCAATTAAATTTGCCGAAAAACTGCTCGAGAAACTTCCCCGTCTCGACAAGGTCTATTTTTCAAACAGTGGCTCAGAAGCCAACGAGAAAGCCTTTAAACTTGTTCGGCAGGCATCACGTGTCTCTGCCGAACGTAAAGGTAAATTCAAAATACTTTACCGGGACAGGGACTATCACGGAACCACACTAGGAGCAATGAGTGCAACCGGACAGATTAACCGTAAAAAGGATTTCGGCCCCTTTCCTGAAGGATTCGTTGAATTTCCACACTGTTGTTGCTATCGATGTCCATTTGATAAATCCTATCCGGGCTGTAACATAGAGTGTGCTCATGCAGTGGAAGATGTTATCACCAGGGAGGGCGCGGATACAGTCGGTGGACTGATTGTTGAACCAATTGTTGCCGGTGGAGGAATTATCCCGCCGGTCAAAGAATATTTTCCCATTGTCCAGGATATCTGTAAAAAATATGATGTATGGTTGATTATTGACGAAGTTGTCTGCGGGTTTGGCAGGACTGGAAAATTCTGGGGGCACGATAACTATGACGTGGACCCGGATATTGTAACGATGGCAAAGGGGCTGGCGAGTTCCTATGAACCGCTCTCGGCAACTGTGGTCAAACAAAAAATCTTCGATTGTTTCTTAAATGATCCTTCAAACCCTGATACTCGATGGGATTTTTTCCGCGATATAAGCACCTATGGGGGCTGTGCAGGACCAATGGCTGCAGCTCTTGAGTCAACGAGAATTATTGAAGATGAGAACCTGCTTGAAAATTGTCAGGTTGTCGGCGCGTATCTGCTGGAGAAATTAAATGAATTGAAAGAATTGCCCATTGTTGGAGATGTCAGAGGGGTTGGCCTGTTCTGCGGGGTGGAATTTGTTCGCGATAAAAAGACGAAAGAACCCGTATCCGAAGAAGAAATGGCAACACTTGTCGGCAACGTTATGGCACAGAATGTAATTGTCGGCAGAACAAACACCAGTTTTGACGGACTCAATACCGTTATGAATTTTGCTCCTTCTCTCATCATTACAAAAGATCAGGTAGATATAGTTGTGGCAGCGGTAAGGAGTGCTATCGAAAAGGGTATCTAGTTGGGTAGAATGATCATTTTTGGTTAAGCGTGACGATTTAATTATTATTAATTGCTTCTTAACAGTCATGGAGGTCACTTGTGAAAGTTGGAATTTTAAAAGAAATCAAGGTGATGGAAAAAAGGGTCTGTATGGTACCATCTGGTGTAGCGACGATGGTCGCCAATGGTCATCAGGTTGTTGTAGAGACTTCAGCCGGTGCCGGAGCAGGTTTCCCGGATTCAGAATACGTGGCAGCCGGTGCAACGATCGTTGACACTCCTGCAGAGGTGTATGGATCCTGTGATATGGTCATGCACGTCAAAGAACCACAACCTTCTGAATATGATCTGATTCGTGAAGGTCAGATAGTCTTCACCTATCTCCATCTCGCCGCTGATGAACCTCAGACCAAGGCTCTGATGAAGGCAAAATCAGTAAATATAGCGTATGAAACTATTGAAAAGACCGACGGATCTCTGCCACTGCTCGTTCCAATGAGCGAGGTTGCCGGACGAATGGCTGCCCAGGAAGGTGCAAAATATCTTGAGATGCCGCAGGGTGGGCGGGGGGTGCTGCTTGGCGGTGTAAAGGGTGTTGCTCCGGCAACCGTTGTCGTCATTGGTGGTGGCGTGGTCGGTATCAATGCCGCAAAGATGGCTGCTGGTCTCGGTGCCCAGGTCTATATTCTCGACACCAATCTTGAACGACTGGCGTACCTCGATGATGTAATGCCTGCCAATGTCTTTCCAATTATGTCAAACCCTGCAATTTTGCGGGAGTATGTCATGAAAGCAGACCTGGTAATTGGAGCTGTTCTTATTCCAGGAGCCAAGGCACCCAAGCTTATTACCAGGGATATGCTGAAAGAGATGAAAGATGGCGCGGTTATTGTTGATGTGGCGATTGATCAGGGTGGTTGTCTTGAAACGTCAAAAGCGACAACTCATGCAGAACCCACCTATGTTGTCGACGGTGTTGTTCACTACTGTGTGGCGAATATGCCAGGAGCGGTTGCCCGAACGTCAACCGCGGCCCTTACCAATGCTACCTTGCCTTACGCTGTGCAGATTGCCAACAAAGGCTGGAAGAAAGCAATGCAGGAAAATGACGAGATAAAGCTTGGCGCCAATGTAATCGATGGCAAGATTACCTATAAAGCTGTGGCGGAAGCGTTTGGTCTCGACTACTCACCTGTTGATAATTTCCTATAAGCGCTACCGATTCACACCTCATACGCTTCAGAATATTCCCGGTATATGAGGTGTGAATTAAGTTTTACGGCGATATCATATATATCAGCATCCCCTTCATCACTGCCAGGTGCTTCTTTCAGTACCAGAGTGACCGCTTGACATAAAGATGAGAGGCGGTATCCTTGATGTTGAGAAGTTACACCATTTAGAGTAACCAAAATATTTGGGATGGAAAAAACAATATGGTTGGCACACTCGAATATTCATCGTTAAGTGAGCATGTATATTTGCATCTACGGCGACAGATGAACAGTGGCGGGTTGACCCCCGGGTCAACAATTAATATCGGTGAGATTGCTGATCAACTTGGCATCAGCAAAACGCCTCTGAGAGATGCGCTGATTCATCTTGAATGCGAGGGTTTTGTGACGATATTACCCCGACGAGGGGTGCTGGTCAATGAGCTTACCATTGAAGATGTCAGAAATGCGTACGATTCGATCGGGCTCGTTGAATCGTATATTATTAAAGAAAATATTCAAAACATCAGATCTTCTCATATCAAGAAGCTCACAATGCTCAATGATAAAATGAGTGCCGAAATAAAATCAGGTGACTTCTCAAATCTTTTCGAAAGTAATCTTGAATTCCATAATACCTATCTTGAAGTCTCTGATAATGAAATGTTAAAAAAATTCATTTTGCCGATCAAGCATCGACTCTATGATTTTCCCAGGCATAATTTTATCGCCGAATGGGAACTGAGAAACTGTGCAGAACATCAAAAATTCATTGACTGTTTGAGCCGAAATGACGGAGAAGGGGCGGCAAAAGTGCTTAAGCAAGAGCACTGGTCGTTCACCGTTCAACAAGAATATATATATCAGTTTTATAAAATGAAATCATAGTATTTGTAGTAGTTTAACGCATAGTAGCAGACATGTAATCGCTGGCATTACCAGTGATTATTTATATAAGCGGTTTACACAGGAGATAGAGAACAATTTAAAACAATTGAACTTGACACGATTTCTGATATCTGATACATCAGGGGTCGGTCAGTCACTATTTTCTTATCCTTTACCATTTTATTAATTCAATCTACCTGCAGATATGGACGAGTACCACAGGAGAAGAACAAGTCGTAAGCATCTTTTATCCGACCAATCGCTTGTCCTTTTTTTCTATGTTCGATCCACCATTTCTTCTTTTTTAATTCATTTCAAGAATTGTTTTTACACTGATGTAGCTGGCATACTTGGGACGGAATTTTTTTCTGCAGAGCTCAGAGCAGGTCTGAGGAGAAACGAATTGCAAAACAGGGTGACTCAGGATGTCTCAATAGAGAAATTCAATTGCCCCGGCAACAAACTCATTGTATTTATAATTTGATACGATACTAAATTGACCTTTTAGATTATACTGAATATCTCTCATCGTTACCGGAATTAATAATCAGATACCAGAGGAGAAACCGTGAGTATTGAGCTTATAACCTTTTTGTATTTTGGCTGCCTGTTTATTGGATTATTTCTTGGATTACCGGTTGCTCTGGGATTGGGCGGAACCGCAGTCATCTTTGCAGCACTGCTCGAACCCCGTTCTCTTCTGGCCATTCCCAGCGCTTTTTATTACACCCCCTGGAATGGCGTTCTGGTGACAGTACCTCTGTTCCTATTTATGGGCAGTCTTATTCGTTTTTCAGGTATTGCTGAAGCGGCCTATGATGCGGTTTATAAACTGATCGGACACATTCCCGGCGGGCTCGCCATGGGAACGGTAAAAGTCTGTACCATCTTTGCAGCGATCACCGGTATCACCCCCCCTGCGACCATAACCATGGGTCAGATTGCCTATCCTTCCATGATGAAATACAAATACAACAGGGCGATAGCAATCGGATCAATTGGAGCTGGTGGTGCCCTTGGTGCTCTTATCCCGCCAAGCGTTCCATTCATTTTTTATGGCCTGCTTGCAAAAGTATCCATAGGGGGGCTTTTTCTTGGGGGACTCATACCAGGACTTATGCTTGCTTCATTTTACATCATCTATATAGGGATCAGATGTAAAGTACAGCCGCATATGGGGCCAGCATTACCTGCTGATGAATCTTTTACCACCAAAGAAAAAATCCAGGCACTGCTCAACATATGGCCATTCATGGTTCTTATTTTTCTCGTTCTCGGTGCGATCTGGGGTGGTATTGCTACCCCGTCTGAGGCTGCAGCGTTTGGCGCTACCGGGGCATTTATCATCAATATTATCTACCGGAAATTGACCTGGAATGTTCTCAGGGACTCCCTCGAAACGACAGTGAAGCTCACCGGTATGGGGCTCTGGATTCTGATAGGGGCAAATATCTATTTGAACATATTTAACTCTTTAGGATGCCAGGAGCTCGTAACCTCGCTGGTTCTGGGAATGCCTGGTGGACAAAACGGCATCCTGTTGATGATGATGTTTATTATATTGCTGCTCGGAATGGTGATGGATGATTGGGCGATTATCATGCTTTGCACACCATTGTATATTCCAATTATTAACGAACTCGGTATAGACAAGCTCTGGTTCGGGGTGCTTTTTATCGTCAATATCCAGATTGCGTATCTGACACCTCCCTTTGGTTTTGTTCTGTTCTGGCTTAAAAGCGTTCTACCGCCAGATGTAAGTATGGGAGATGTTTACAAGTCTGTCGGGCCATTTATTTTGCTTCAAATCTTGGGGCTCACGCTGGTTTTTATCTTTCCTGAGATAGCTACCTGGCTGCCGGAAAAACTGAAGTAGCAACGACGAAATACTATTTGTCACAGGCTGAATTGGTTATCATCGTAAAGACAGGTTTCTGGAAATTTATATATAAAATTGCCAAAGAAGACTGAAATATTAGGTGGGAGGAAAAAATGAAACTATGGAGTATGACAGAAAGAGCCATTGACTTTATTGCTGAAGCCATGGGAAGGATTGGCTGGGTTCTGCTTCTTTACTGTATGATCCTCGGTGTTACTGACGTGTTTTTACGATATGTCTTAAATACTCCCTCCTTGTGGATTTCAACAACAGTTCAGGTCGCCATGGTCTTGATGGCCTGCGTGGGTGGAGCATACGCCTTAAATGATGACGCATTTGTGAAGCTTGATCTTTTCTATGCTAATTTTTCTCCACGAAAAAAAGCCATCTGCGACATAATTACCGTGGTGTTCACCTTTCTTTTTCTTGCTGTTTTAATTTGGAAAGGAACCACAGCTGCATTATTGTCTGTTAAACTGAAGCAGGTAACTCCAACAAGCATTCCGATTCCGATTTATCCGTTGAAGATATTTATTCCGATATCCGGGGTGATCATGATGCTGGTCGTTATTAAAAAACTTGTTAATGACATTAGAACAGTAGTGACCGGTAAGAAACACAAAAAATAATTTAGACGTGCTTCCGAGAAAAAAGTATTCGCCTACTCTTTTCTCGGGGGTTTACACGAGTGAAATTCTCAATCGTGAGGTTTTCACTTTTCACCAATGAAAAACAAACTGAAGAGATACAGGAGGAGACTGAAATGAAAAAAACGTTGATTAAATTTGTTGCTGCATTTGCGGCCACCGCTCTGATTGCCGGAGTCGGTTCTGCTGTTGCGGCTGAGAAGTACGGTAAGCCTGACAAGGTCACCAAATGGGTATTCCAGCCATGTTTTGACTCATCTGATGCCGGTTGGGCGAATGGTATTGTTCCCTGGATAAAGATGGTAGAAGAGGCCACAGAGGGTTCAATCAAGATCGAACTGCAGCCTGCTGGTGCTATTACCAGTGGTTCTGAGGCATTCGGAGCAACCGCAGCAGGTATGATTGACGTATATGCCGGCTGGGCAACTGTTTATGGCGGAGACATGCCGGAAGGTATGCTGGCTTTTGGTCTGGCCATGGGAGCAAATAATTATTTTGAATCATGGGCTGCGATGTTCGGAGATCCAAAGTACCGGATCGGTGATCTTGTTCAGGCTGCAGCCAATGACAGAAACCTTCAATGGGTCGGTTGGACTAGCCAGGGACCCAATGCCATGTTCACTAAATTTCCTGTGAACAAACTTGAAGATCTTGCCGGCAAGAAGATGAGAGCCGGTGGCCCCCATGCCCTGTTCCATGCTGCAATGGGCGGAGCACCTGTATCCATGGGTGGTGGAGATATCTATACCGCTATTAAGCTTGGTACCATTGATGGTACTTACTGGGATACCGGTGGAATCGATGACATGGCCTTCCATGAAGTCATCAAATATGCGATTATGCCAGGCTGGTGTCCTTCTCAGCATCAGGAAATTTATGTCAATCTCGACAAGTGGAATGCTCTGAACCAGTGGCAGAGAGATAAAATTAACTCTATTTTCATGTCGAGTTATTTTGAAACCAGCAGGATGCACGCTCAAGGTGTCGATGAGGCGCTTCAGATCCTGAAGGATGCAGGCGGAGAGGTAATCTATCTTTCTGAGGAGGAAGTCAAGAGAATGCGTGAGAAAGCAATTTCTGACGTATGGCCGAAGGTCGCTGAAAAATCAAAACGTTCAGCAGAAGGTGTAAAACTGTGGAAAGAGTTCTTAACAGACATCGGTGAACTATAAGTCATCAATGCAATGTAAGTAACTATTCTTCAGTTTGTACCTGTAAGGCGTATAGCTCTTTATAAGAGTTATACGCCTTTTTTTTTCTTCCATCTGTTCAGGCTAGACGAGAAGGTCAGAAATAATCTTGACATTCCTGGCTGAACTTATATATTAGTATATTAGTATGTTTATATCAGTATCTTTTAGGGTATGTCTTGTACGACTGACATCGACATGTATTAATTGCGGTAATTGTAAAAATTCAGAGAGGAGCCGGTTATCATGAGTAGACAGGAATTTACCAGGATTAAAAATTTCATTGATGGCGAGTGGGTAGAGGAAACAGGTGTTGATTATGTCCCTCTTTACAATCCTTCAACTGGCGAAGCAATAGGGGAGGTGCCGCTTTCATCTGACCAAACCTCGCTTGCAGCGGTAGATTCAGCCCATGCCGCATATGGAACGTGGAGAAAACTGTCCCTAAGCAAACGAGTCGGATTTCTTTTTGACATGCGACAGGCGATGGTTGATAACGAGGAGGACCTCGCTGTTTCAATTGCCATCGACCAGGCGAAACATATCAGTGAGGCCCGGGGCGAGATCAGACGGGTAATAGAGATAATTGAAGCATCTTGTTCTATCCCAACCTTGTTGCAGGGTGAAATGCTCGATGGTATTGCCAACAATATCAATGGGCGCGTGGTCAAACAGTCGCTGGGTGTCTTTGGGGGCGTTGCTCCGTTCAATTTTCCTGCCCTTGTTTTTGGCTGGTTTGTACCGTATGCAATCGGAGTCGGGAATACCTTTATTTTTAAGCCGTCAACCCAATCGCCACTTTTCATGCAAAAAATGGGAGATCTCTTTAATTCGATCGGTTTGCCCAAAGGTGTTATTAATATTATCCATGGTAACCGATCTGTACCTGGTACCTGGTACGAGAATGATAAAATGAGCGGGGTCTGCCTTGTCGGGTCTACTCCGACAGCAAAGAAGATGGCTGAGGCTTGCGGCCGTGGCGGTAAGAGGAGTATGCTTCTCGGTGGAGCCAAAAACTATCTGGTCGCCATGGAAGATCTCAACTGGGATGTTTTTATAGATAACTTTATTCATTCATGCTATGGCTCTGCCGGGCAGCGATGTCTCGCCGGTTCTATCGTCGCCGCAGTTCCTGAAATATATGATGAATTAATTGATCGTGTCCTTGAAGCTTCCAAGAAAATAGTTGTCGGAGATGCTATGGATCCTGATGTTTACATGGGACCTGTCATTTCCGCAAAAGCCAAAGCCAATATAGAGAACTATGTGGAAATTGGTATTGAGCAGGGCTCGAACCTGGTACTTGATGGACGCAACCCTGAACTACCTGACAAAATTAAGCAGGGATATTTTGTTGGGCCTACCGTTTTTACCGATGTAACGCCCTGCAGAAGAATTGCCCAGGAAGAAATATTCGGACCCGTGGTCTCTATCATGAAGATAAAGGACCTCGATGACGCCCTGCAACTCATCAGGCAGCAGAACTTTGGTAATGGCGCCTGCATTTTTACCCAGAATCAATATTACACAGAGAAGTTCATCTCTGAGGCTGATGTGGGAATGGTCGGGGTCAACGTAGGTGTCTGCGCCCCGCACCCATATTTACCTTTTGGAGGAATAAAGGACTCACATCTTGGTACTGATAAGGTCCAGGGCAAAGATGGTATCGACTTTTTTACTCAGAACAAGGTTGCTACTATTCGAGTTGCACCGCCAGCTGGTGTCAATGAAGAGGGACAGAAAACAGAAGGTGACAAGTCAGTCAGAAGTTGTGTCGCCCAGTAATAATTGGAAGCGATCCAAACCCTGTAAGTTTCAGATATTACAGGGTTTGGAAATGCTCCATCAAATAGCCTTCAGCTTCTGTCTTGTCCCGATCACGATCTGGAAGAACAATTACTATTTCTTCTCTTCCAACAAGCTTTTCACAAGGAACCGTCTATGCTCAGTGAAACTCGACCCGGAAATCACCTGCTTAGAGTCCAGGTTTATGACTATCTGCAGGAGCAGATGCGGGTTGGTGCTCTTGAGCCTGGTTCTTCAATCAGTGTCAATAGAATGATTGAAGAACTCGGAGTCAGTCGCACACCATTACGTGAAGCGTTGTTATTGCTCCAGGAGCAGGGTTTTGTTTCCATTCAACCCCAGCGAGGAGTGAAAATAAACGTTCTTACCATGGATGATGTGAAAGATATTTATGAAATTCTTGGAGGTATTGAGTCCCGTGTGATTCTTTCGGTCTTTGACAAAATAAAGAAGCGGGAAATCGAGTTGATGAAGCGTATAAATCTGAAAATAGAGAAGACACTCAATAACCAGGATATTATCAGTCATAACCAGGCAAACATTGAATTTCATGATGTTTTCCTGAATCTTTCAGAAAATCAAAGACTGCTCCGTTATGTAAAAAACCTTAAAATGCAGCTATATGACTTTCCGAGAAGAGATTATGGTGAGCTATGGAACATGAAAAATCTCCATCAGCATAAAAAGTTTGTCCAACTCGTTGAGGACGCCAAGCCTCTGGCCGCTGCCGATTACATGAGAGATATCCATTGGGGGTTCGAGAAACCTGACTCCTTCAGCACGCTTTGAAATAATAGTGCAAAAGAGCTATCCTGTTAGTCACTAGTCTTGGCCCTGTCCAGTTTGTTGTTCACCACCAAGCACTATAAATCCAGTCGTTAAGCGAGGAAAGATCTGGGACATCATTCAACCCTTTCGACCTGTCTGGCTACAGGAATTGTTTAGAAGATGGTATTATAGGCCAGAGGTATTTTTGTGGTGAGACAGAATGCGTAGTCAGGGTTGCAGACAATATGCTTCTTTTTGGAAATGGGATCATACCATCTTATTTCAGTGTATTCATGCATACAAGGACCGGTCTTAATAAATGCGACATCACCCCACATCTCATCTCTTGCAGTAGACACCCGATCAAGTATTACGATCCACATGATGAGGTAACTGTCATGGGAGAAAGCTGATATGTAGCTTTCTGCGTCATCAAGGATAAGATCTTCTCCAAATTCCGGAACAAATTCTTTCAGTTTCTCATGGAGAATCAAATGGAAACGGTTTGCATCGTGAATTACCCATCCACTTTCCACGAATGCTTTTTCATGAGGGCACATGTCAGTAGCGTGTGCGTGTACAAAACATAAAAGAACAGACAAAAATATCAGAGTTCTCATTTCTCCCTCTCAGGGATAGATGCGCTCTATTTTATGCTCATTCCAACTCAGTTCTATATTTTATCAATATCATAATATAACAATATGTTATTGCTGCCAGTAGTACGAGAAAACGGGGTATCTCTTTCTTACCTTCCTCGTTATGATGTTTTTCCCGCTATGCAGACCCGCATGAACCGATTTGGATGAAATCTCGGTTCTTGCGGGTCTCTCTTGATATAGGTCAGCAGCTTGTTATCTCCAGACCCATTCGGTTTTCAGGTCAAGCATCTTTTCTTCCTCAAAAAACACGACCTCATTACCATCGAATTCGCCGAAGGGGAGATACCATAAAATTACGGCTACTGAAAGTTCGTCTTTTAACAATTCCCTGCGGGTGCCATTATCTTTGGCAACATCTTCAAACGGGTAGGTGATTTCAAATGTTTCATGGATGCGAGCCAGTGGCGGGATACTTGTTTCTCTAAGAAGCCCGCTTTTCTCGTATGGCCCTCTCCCCATCTCCTTTCCGCGTCCGAAACGACCAGGAAACGGCATGTAAATTTTTTGTTCTTTATAAACTTCTTCGTCATCACTTGTTGTAGCGGTCACTTCCAGGACCAGCCGATTGGGAGTCGGTCAGCCATCTGGAATGCCATGGCCTGTTTTATTGTAGAGTTCAACGTCGATAACGCCAATTGGAATAACACCGTCCTCTTTGTTTTTTCTCCAGAACAGGGATCTTGCTTCAACACTGACATCAAATGCCATCTCTATCATGGTTTCATCGTTATACGACTGCATATTGTGCCCAAGCTCAGACTTATGCATGTGACATTCCTGACAAGACTCGCTGCCTCCATGAGCGACATAGGCAAAAAGATAACTGCCATAGGCAGTAGCACACTGAGAAGGATGATCGAGTTCAAAACTTGGCCCCTGACCATGGCACTGACCACAGAAAATAGCCTCACCAAGGGCAGGAGCTTCTGCCATTTTGGTCAACTCTTCATCATCGTGGTCACCTTCCTGCGAACCGTAAACAGTGTCAGGCTGCGGATACCCGTCTGCATATTTGTGAATCAGTGCTACTTTATTATGACAGACCATGCAGCCAATATTCAGGCTGGCAATGGTCTCTTCGAGCTCTTCTGCCTTATCATAGTCTGAGTCCTTGTAGGCCTGTTGCCAACTGCGAATTGTCGCGACAATTTCACGGGCAACGTCATCGGTCGCTTCGTCAAGCTGGGGAAGGTGGCACTTCATGCACATCATCAGACTTTCAACGGTAATATCAGAATCTTCCTTAACGCCTGAATAGGGAAAGAGCTTTAATCCTTTCTCTATTGCGGTAATGATAGTTGGTGCGGTACGGGGTGAGCCAAGAATTGATTTGGCATGAAGAGACTCGGACCATTCGTCATGGGCATCTTCATGGCAGTCAGCACATTTGCTGGAATCGTAGCGTGCCGCAAGCTCTTTGATAGTTTTTGCTTTTGGCGGTGGATCAACCTTTGGGCCTCCGGCACCATACGCACTAAAGGGAAGCATGCATGCAGCGAAGCACACAACAACAGCCGTAAGAATGTTCTTCATAGTTCCTCCAATCGGTTAGGGTGAAATGATTCATACTGATTGAAACTTACGTATATCTCATTCGTACAGCAACATCCTAACATTGTCAATTACCACGAAGTATCACTAATTACTGATAATTAAAGAGATATATCGCTCTGTATTTGCAGATACTTTTAAAGAGTCTTTCGGTGTAATTCTGGAGCTGAGGGGTGGTGACCCGAATGGAACGTCCCTGGCTAGAAAACCGTAAATTATACAGAATTGGAGTATCAGCCCTAGAATTTCAGTGCCACTGAATCAGCCGGAAATAGTGTTGATTCTAGAGGGGTTGAAACAGATGTTTAGGGGTGAGGCAGGGTGGGGGAAAAGGTACGAGCACCGTCTTGCAGAAAGCCATGCTCGTAACGGTTTTACGTTAGATTTTAATAACTAAGCTGCAGCTGTCTGGGGCCGGAAGAATGGCATCATAAACGCAGTCGCGGGCATCCTTCTGTTCATGAATTTGTCAAGCACCGCGTGAGTCCCGTTCTGGCCAAGTTCTATGAGTTCCCAGCAGTCAGGTGAATCAGCAATTGCTTCCATAAAGCCAAGGTGCTGGGTATGTCCAGATTTGTATGCCGACACGTGAGCGAGCATCGGGCAGCCGAGAAGGGTCAGATCGCCAACAATATCGAGTACCTTATGACGAATGAATTCATCCTTGTAACGTAATCCGTCCTCATTCAGAATGGATTTGCGATTCCAGTGAATGGCGATGACATTTTCCAGGGTACCGCCAAGTGCCAATCCGTTCGCCCATAATTCTTCAACCTGCTCAACATAGCCAAAAGTTCTGGCCCGGGCAATTTCTCTGCTGAATCGTTCCTGATCTATATCAATACTATATTTCTGGGTTTGAATAAGGGTATCATCAAAATTAATTTCACCGGTAACCTTGAACCCGTTGTATGGAGATGCGGTAATCCTGCTGTCACCGTCACGGAAGATAATCGGTTTGGTGATTTTAAGAACTTTACGAAGGCCATCCTGTTTCTGCTTGCCTGCATGTTTGAGTATTTTGATGAATGGATCAGCACTGCCGTCCATTATCGGTACTTCGCTGGAATCCAACTCAATGTCCACATTGTCAATGCCGTTGCTGTTTAACGCAGCAAGGAGATGCTCGGTTGTCGAAATGTTGAAGCTGTCTGAGCCAATTGTGGTTGCCAGTCGGGTGTCGACAACCTTGTCCATGTGGGCCCTGATATAATCTTTATTACCGAGATCAGTGCGGAAAAACCTGATGCCGCTATCAACTGGTGCTGGTTTAATTGTCAGATTGGCAGTTCTGCCCGAGTGAAGTCCAACACCGCAGCAACTTACAGATTTTCTCAGTGTGTATTGGTGTGGCTCTAGTCTATATTGCATATATATAAGCTATTTTGATAGTAATTTTTACGGGTTATTTTGTAATCGGGTAACATCATTGCAAATAGTGTACCACTGGTAAAGATGACAAATAGTGTGGTCTACTAAATATTCATTAACACGTAAATACAGCATCATAGAGTCCTTCAATGACACTTTGGGTTGGTTTTTCTGTATGTGTCGCAAAAAACACACACTGGCGTAAAGGACATAGTTTCTATCACCTCATCTGCCTCACGAAGTCATTTGCTCAGAAAGCTGCTGATCGATAAATCGATCAAAACCACTATTGTCGTTAAATTCTATGGGCAGGGTGAAGAGAGGGAGTTCTCCTTTCCATAGAGCACTTATTTTGGATATATCTTTTTCCGTTGTCAGGAGTCCGGGTGCCTTTTGGTTCCGTGCTGCTCTAACCAGTGAGTTCACATCTTTATTCGTGTAGCAGTGATGGTCGATGAAAGTTTTGAATCCTGAAATCGTCACCCCGTTTTCAGTAAGTAATTGTTTAAATCTTTGTGGATTGGCGATTCCGCAGAAACAGTATAGATCTTCCGGGAGGTCGCTGAGTGAAATTGTTTCTCTCTGGTTCCCGTCCGAGAATCCTTTATATAACAAAGCACGATAATAGGAACTGGTAAAACGGAAGAGTGGCTTGTCCTGAAATCGTTGGCTCAAAATATCAGAACATTTATCTGCCCGGTTCTTGTTTGACCGCGTACCACCGGTCAGAACAAGAGCACTGCAGCGTTTGAGCGCTGAGACAGGTTCACGTAATTCTCCACCGGGAAATACACGGCTGTTTCCAGCAAAAACATTTATGTCAAACAGGACGAGATCGATTGATCTTGATATCCTCAAGTGCTGAAATCCGTCATCAAGGATAATAATATTGCAGTTATAGGTGTGTATAACCTCGTGACAGGGAACAACACGATTCTTTCCGGTAGCAACGACTACCCCGGGAAGTTCATTGGCCAATAGCCATGGTTCATCACCACACTGGGTTACGTCCATGAGAACTTTCCTACCATCTGAGACGATGTTGAACTCGGCGTCAGACGTTCCCCGGTATCCTCTGCTGACAATTGCAGGCCGATATCCCCGGGCAAAGAGTTGTTTTGCCAGGTACATGACCAGAGGGGTCTTGCCGGTACCTCCCATGGTCAGATTACCGACCGAGATTACGGGTACATTCAGCTCGTGTGTTTTGAAAATTCTTTTTTTATATAAAAACGACCTGAAAACCATCAATTGCGAATAGAGTGGACTGAAGGGGAAGCCAATCGTGAAAAATATCTTTTTTAACATTGGATTCATTGACTTAATTGACAGTAAATTAATTATATACAGATCATTTGAGCATTTAGTGACGAGTAAATGGAACCTTTAACCGGTGGACTATAATTTTGGGAAAGCGTTTTTTTTCATTGTGTGGTACTTGCTTGTTGATTGTCGGTAGGCTAAAGAGAGGTCTTTGGTTTTTGTAAAACCGATCGTAAAAAACTAATATCATTTTTAGTTAATTTCAGCCCGGTTTTTTTGCAGATGGAGAGGAGGAGGCTGGAGTAACATGAAAAAACCTTATAACTTCTAGGAGGAATCCATGAAAGTAACGTTGAACAGAAAATTGATTGCAGCAGCAACAGGACTTATGATGGTAGCGGCACTGCCGGCAATTGGCGTGGCCGCTGACACCATTAAAATTGGTGTTGCAGGGCCTCACAGCGGTGACTTGGCATCCTATGGTCTGCCAAGTGTCAATGCAGCAAAAATCGTTGCCGAGAAGATTAACGCAGCAGGCGGTATTGGCGGTAAAAAGATAGAGCTTCTTGTTGAAGATACTGTCTGCAAACCTGAAGTCGCCACCAATACGGCCACCAAACTTGTATCTGATGGCGCCCAGATGGTTCTTGGCGGTATCTGCTCAGGTGCAACCAAAGCTGCTCTTCCCATTTACAACAACGCCGGAATTCTGGTGATGTCCCCATCTGCTACCAACCCTGCTTTGACCCAGAGTGGAGATTATCCTAATTTCTTCAGGACAATTGCCCCGGATGATGCACAGGCCCAGCTTGATGTTGATTTTGCCCTCGACAAATTGGGTTACACCAAAATTGCTGTTGTCCATGATAAAGGCGACTACGGTAAAGGCTTTGCTGAATTTGCCAAGAAATTCCTGGAAGAGTCAGGCAAAGCAGAAGTTGTTCTTTTTGAAGGAGTTACCCCCGGCGCGGTTGATTATTCAGCAATCGTGCAGAAGATCAAGAAATCAGGAGCTGAAGCTGTAATGTTTGGCGGATATCATCCTGAGGCCTCTAAGATTATCTCCATGATGAAGAAGAAAAGATTGGACGCCACGTTCATTTCTGATGATGGAGTCAAGGACCAGACCTTCATCAAGGTTGCTGGCAAAAATGCTGAAGGCGCCTATGCTTCCGGTCCACAGGACACGTCCAGCAACCCGCTTTCCATCCAGGCGGTCAAAGAACACAAAGATATGTTCAGCGCAGACCCCGGAGCGTTCTATGAGAATGCCTACTCTGCAATGCTGGCTATGACCGCGGCAGTCGAGAAAGCTGGTTCCACCGACCTTGCTGCTCTTAAGAAGGTCCTTCAGAGTGAAAAAACAGATACTCCTGTTGGAGCTATTTCCTTTGATGAAAGAGGCGATGCTATCGGTGTCGGATTCTCCGTTTACCAGGTTCAAGACGGAGTCTTTGTCGAATTGAAATAACCGTTCTGCAGTTTTTTTACCTGGGATGTACGAAAATTGTATGTCCCAGGTAATTTTTTTTGTGGCAAATTATGGATTATTTTATTGAACTGCTTTTCAGCGGGTTGACCCGTGGAGCGATATATGCGCTGATCGCCCTTGGTTACACCATGGTTTACGGTATCATCGGGCTGATAAATTTTGCCCATGGTGAAATATACATGATCGGTGCCTTTACATCTTTCATTGTTGCGACCATTTTATCCATCCTTGGTTTTCCTGCGCTCGCCATCATTGTCCTGGCTGGACTTGCTGCGGTCATATGGTCAGCATCCTATGGCTACACAATCGAGAAGGTCGCCTATAAACCGCTACGGCATGCTCCACGACTATCCCCGCTTATCAGCGCGATCGGCATGTCTATTTTCCTTCAGAATTATGTTCTTCTCGCCCAGACCTCTGACTTCCTGCCTTTTCCTGAGCTGATTCAGGATTTTGCTTTTATGGAACCGATCGCCCATATTGTTGGTTCGACGGATCTTGTTATTCTGATAACAACCACAGTTGTCATGATCCTGTTGACACTGCTGATTAAATATACCAGGATCGGCAAGGCAATGAGGGCAACAGCCCAGGACCGGACAATGGCCATGCTGGTAGGTATTAATGTCAACCGCATCATCTCGGTAACCTTTATTATCGGCTCATCACTTGCCGCTATTGGCGGCTTGCTTATTGCTTCTCATATCGGCCAGATAAATTTCTATATCGGTTTTATTGCAGGTATTAAAGCATTTACTGCTGCAGTGCTCGGCGGAATAGGTTCGATCCCTGGAGCTGTCCTGGGAAGTGTCGTTCTCGGGTTGACCGAGAGTTTTGCCACCGGTTATGTCTCAAGTGACTACGAGGATGTTTTCGCCTTCTCGCTTCTCGTGTTAATTCTGATATTCAGACCATCAGGACTCCTTGGTAAAGTCGATACCCAGAAAGTGTGATTAACATGTTTAATATTCAAGAAATAAAGCGTTCGTTTCTGATATGTTTGTGGTTTGTTTTCTTGACTTTCCCGATTATGGTCATTCGCGTTAATTCAATTGAAAAGACAGTACAGTGGAGATGGGAAAATGTCATATACGTCGCCATCGGCAGTTTTTTTCTTTCCATGCTTTTTCGTTACTACCTGAAAAGACGAGAGATGGAATCGAGTGACGACGATGAAAAAGAAGGAGGTACTGGTCAATCCTTTATCCATCGTCTGCTGGCCAACCCACTCCACCGTAATATCATCGGGTCGGCGTTGCTGATTCTAGCAATCGTCTTTCCTTTTCTTTTTTCCACGTATCAGACCAACATAATGACCACAGCCCTGATGTATGTCGTGCTTGGTCTTGGTCTCAACATCGTTGTTGGCCTGGCCGGTCTATTGGACCTTGGCTACGTGGCATTTTATGCAGTAGGGGCCTACACCTATGCTCTGCTGCATTATCACTTTGGCCTGGGTTTCTGGGTTGTGCTGCCGATAGGGGGGCTGCTGGCTGCAATCTTTGGTATTCTTCTCGGCATCCCTGTCTTGCGGTTGAGAGGAGATTACCTTGCCATCGTCACGCTCGGATTTGGTGAAATAATCAGGCTCATTCTTGAAAATTGGGGTCAATTTTCCCAGGGGCCCAGTGGCATCTCAAATATCGCCAGGCCGGGCCTGTTTGGTATCGAGCTGTCGCTTAATTCTGCTATTATCTATACCTACTATATCATGGTCCTCTTCGTGATTGTCACGATCTTCTTTGTAAACCGGCTTCAAGACTCAAGGCTCGGCAGGGCCTGGATCGCACTGAGAGAGGACGAAATAGCCTGTCAGTCCATGGGAATTGATAAAATGAAGACCAAGCTTGTCGCGTTCTCCCTCGGGGCGTTCTGGGCAGGTATCATTGGCGTCGTTTTTGCCGCCAAGACAACGTTTATTAATCCGGCCAGTTTTACCTTTCTTGAATCTGCAATAATTCTTTCAATTGTTGTTTTGGGAGGGATGGGGTCGATAATCGGTGTCATCATCGGTGCACTGGTCCTGATCCTGATGCCTGAATATCTCAGGGCCCTCTCTGAATACCGAATGCTCGCCTTTGGAGCAATTCTCGTCTGCATGATGGTATTCAGGCCACAGGGAATAATTGCAAGTGTCAGGAGAACCTACAAATACAATCCACAGGAATATACCCCGCAAGACAGTAAAGAGGTTTCATAAGATGAGTCAGCCAATTCTTAACGTGACTGACCTTACCATGGACTTTGGCGGGATCAGGGCCTTGAATCAACTGGACTTAGACGTTCATTCTGGGGAAATTGCAGCCTTGATTGGTCCGAACGGTGCTGGGAAAACAACGTTTTTCAACTGCGTAACCGGTATTTATCGTCCAACAAAGGGTGAAGTCATTCTTCACCAGCCCCATACCGGAAAAACAATCAGCCTAGTCGGTCTGAAACCGAACAAGGTTACCGAACAGGGACTCGCCAGGACCTTTCAGAACATCAGGCTGTTTTCGCAAATGACCGTTCTTGAAAATGTGATGATTGGTCGGCATTGCCGGACCAATGCCTTTATTCTTGGAGCGCTGCTCAGAACCAAAGCGACGCTCAAGGAAGAAAGGGAAATCATAGAAAAGAGTCATGAAATTCTGGAAAAAGTTGGCCTGGCGCAATATGTCAATGAATTTGCCAAAAACCTCCCGTACGGCGGCCAGAGACGACTCGAGATTGCCAGAGCACTGGCCACCGAACCCGTTTTGCTGCTGCTTGACGAGCCGGCAGCAGGGATGAACCCACAGGAAACAATTGAACTGGTAACGATTATCCAGGAGATTGCCTCAGAAGGTCAGGCAATTCTCCTGATTGAACATGACATGAAACTGGTCATGTCTTTGTCGGACAGGATATTCGTGATGGATTACGGAAAAAAAATTGCTCAGGGAAGTCCTGATGAAATTCGAAATAATCCCGATGTCATTAAAGCCTATCTGGGTGAATGAGCAATGTTAAAACTAGAAAATGTTCAATCAGGTTATGGGAGTATTCTCGCCGTCAAAGGAATTAGCCTGGAAATTAATCCGGGCGAAATAATCACCCTGATTGGAGCCAATGGCGCAGGCAAAAGTACCACCCTGATGACTATTTCCGGAGTTGTGCGCTGTCGGGCAGGAAAAATTTATTATGACAACCAGGAAATTCAGGATCTTGAGAGTGATGCCATTGTCAAAATGGGAGTCTGTCAGGTTCCCGAGGGCAGGCACATCTTTCCTCAGTTAACCGTGCGGGAGAATCTCGATATGGGGGCGTTTTTGCGCAACGATAGAGATTCCATAAAAAAAGATCTCGATTATGTGTTTGAGCTGTTCCCTATTCTTGCCGAGAGAAGGAATCAGGATGGGGGAACATTGAGTGGTGGAGAACAGCAGATGCTGGCCATGTCTCGAGCTTTGATGGCACGGCCTCAACTGCTCTTGCTCGATGAACCATCGATGGGACTTGCACCTCTGATAATCAAGCAGATATTTGAGATCATCAAAAAGATCAATCAGGAGAGCAATACGACCATCTTTCTGGTCGAACAGAATGCCAACCAGGCACTGCAGATTGCCGATCGAGGCTATGTCCTTGAAAACGGAAAGATTACGCTCTCTGGCTCTGCGGAAAGTCTCATGGCTAATACAGAGATACAGAAGGCGTATCTCGGCATCTAGGTGCAATAGTTTTTATTCCCGAGCCTTTTGCAAAATGATGATTTTCGTTCAACGTCAAGGCATGTGAAAAATTTTTACCGTAGGCATATAATTGATATTCCGAGGATAAAAATTTAAGCATAACGTAGAGGTTGAGCGAAAAGGGCGTTTAGCAAGTGGCTCTCCCATCACCTGTTTCTATCCTGACTCGCAGCCATAGAAACAGGAAGAGATGATACCCATGACTAAAATCATTAAAACCGGTGTAATCGGTGTCGGTTACCTTGGTCGTTTTCATGCCCAGAAGTATGCTTCAATTGATGGTGTCGAGCTCGTCGGTGTTGCAGATATAGATCACACCCAGGCTGATCTGGTTGCCCTGGAGTGTGATTGTCCAGCCTTTTATGACTACCGGACTCTACTCGAAAAGGTAGATGCTGTTTCGGTGGCAGTTCCGACTTCTCTGCATCATGAAATTGCCATGCGCTGCTTTGAAAAGAATGTTGATGTTCTGCTTGAAAAACCCATGACGGTGACCCTGGCGGAAGCTGATCAGTTAATATCTGTCGCAGCAGGTCGGAATCTGGTCTTCCAGGTCGGACACCTTGAACGTTTCAACCCGGCTGTTGTTGCCATGAAACCGTTCCTGACGACTCCAGTTTTTATTGAAAGCAATCGAATCTCCACCTTTAAACGTAGGGGTGTCGACGTTGATGTTGTTCTCGACTTGATGATTCATGATATTGATATCATTCTGACAATTATCGATTCACCACTCAAAACCATACACACTGTCGGGGCGCCGGTTGTAACGGACACCACAGATATTGCTAACGCCCGCCTGATTTTCCAAAATGGTGCTACAGCTAATATTACAGTATCAAGGATATCCCTGACAAATGTAAGGAAAATGAGAATTTTTCAACCTGGATCCTATATCAATGTCGATTTCGGCAATAAAAAAATCATGACCATCCAGCTTCGCGACGAACTGCAAAAAAGTGGTATGCCCAAGCAGAACATTGTCGTTGAATCTTTTGCCGGCCAGGATGCACTTTTTGATGAGATTGTTCATTTTGTCCACCATGTACGGGCCCGTACCAAACCCGATGTTTCTGGCGTGGAAGGTAGAAATGCGCTCGAGGTTGTTCTTATGGTTATCGAGCAGATAAACGAACATCAGAACCTTGAACTTTACCAGCAGATAAAATCTGCCGCAGGAAAATGAGTGAGGAAATAATGGTGGTTGCCGGGGAAGCATCCGGCGATCTGCATGGAGCTCACCTGGTAAAAGCGCTCCAGCGAATGAGGCCTGATATCCATTATTGCGGAATGGGAGGGGCGGAGCTTGCCGGAACGGGAACTGAAATTCTTTTTGAGGCCTCAAAAATATCCGTTGTCGGGTTCTTCGAAGTTGCATCTCATTTCAAGGATATTATCGCCGCTCAGCGGATACTGCGAAAGAGGCTTACCGAGTCGAAACCTTCGCTGCTTATCCTCATTGATTTTCCGGACTTTAATTTGCTTCTTGCACGAAAAGCTAAAAATCTTGGTATTCCTGTATTTTACTATATCAGTCCCCAGGTCTGGGCCTGGCGCTCTGGAAGAGTTAAAACCATAGGCAAACTCGTCGACAAGATAGGCGTTATTCTTCCGTTTGAAGAATCATACTATCGGTCAAGAGGTGTCGACGCCGAGTATGTTGGCCATCCACTGCTTGACTCCGTTAAAGTATCCCGGACAAGGAATAACTATTTTGCTGCACAGAACCTCCCAGCGGCAGACAGGCTGATCGGTATTCTTCCCGGAAGCAGGGTAAAAGAGGTGGTCAGGTTACTCCCTGTTTTCCTGGATGCTGCCTGCAAACTGCAGGAAAAATGTAAAGAAAAACTCCTTTTCCTCGTTGCTTGTGCATCAACGCTCAATCATGAAGATCTCCTCGATAACGGTATCAGAGATTATCAGCAGCGTATAAACCTGAGGATCGTCTCTGAAGAACGATATAATATGATGGCCGCCTGTGATATTGTTATTGCCGCGTCAGGTACCGTCACCCTAGAACTGCTGTTGCTCAACACACCGATGGTCGTTGCCTATAAACTTTCACCACGATCATACTGGCTTGGCAAATTACTCGTAAAAGTCAAATTTTTCTCACTGGTCAATCTCATCGCCAATAAAACAATCGTGCCTGAGCTTCTCCAGAATGAAGCTAATCCAGCACGGATCAGTGAAGAACTGTTTTCTTTGATGTATGATAAGAAAGAAATAGCAAGGATTGAAAGCGGATTTCAAGAGGTGAGGGAAAAACTTGGCAGTAGAGGCGCGTCAGACCGTGCTGCTCAGCTCGCCTTGAGTGTGCTTGACAGTAATCAAAAATGACAGAAGAACAGACTGACTCCATACGTATCGAGATCAACGGTGTCCTCGATTTACATCATTTCTCACCAAAGGATCTTAAATACCTGATACCTGATTACCTTGAAGAATGTGCAAAAAAAAATATAACCGAGGTGAGAATTATTCACGGGAAAGGGAAAGGTGTGCTGAGACGTACCGTTCATTCACTGCTTGCCAGAAATCCTGACGTACTGTCATTTCGACTCGCCCCAGAGCAGCAGGGATCATGGGGTGCGACTTTGGTAAGCCTCAGGCAGGAAGGGTCAAAATAAAGCTCAGGTGGAAAAGGGGAGATATTCAGAAGGCAGCACAAAACTGACTTTTTTGTTACCACCGGGCTCCTTGAAACCAAGTTGATAGGCACAGAGCTGCATCTTTTTCGGATATTTTTTGCGCTTCTCGCCATATCTTTCGTCCCCGACCAGCGGGTGATTAATTGCCGCGAGATGACGTCTAATCTGGTGATACCGCCCTGTCTTCAGGACAATATAGAGATCGGTCGAACTGTTTTCCAGGTGATATTTTCCCACCGTCACCAGGGTGATGGAATCCTTGTCATCCAGCTGTTGATTTATCTCAAAGGTTCTGCCCTCAGGAGTCATTTGTCCTTCTACCTGCGCCCAGTAGCGCTTTTCTACCGATCTTTCACGAAACTGTTTAGACAAAGCTGCACTGCTCAATTTGTTGTGGGCCAGCACGACTATTCCCCATGCTTCTCGATCAAGCCGATGAATGAGGAAGATTTTGTTATATAGTTTTAATGTCTGCTCTGCGATGCGCAATAGAGAAAGATGGTCGCCATATTCTGTTCCCTGGGTTACCATACCGGGCGGTTTGTACCAGATGCTGTAATCGGTGTGGTTGAAAAGGTTGACCGGCTGCTCGACTGATCGCCTGAGCAGTGCACGGTCATAATAGAGAGAGATTTGATCACCAGGGGTGAGGGTAAATGATGCTTTTCGAATCCTTCTTGTTTTGGTGCCTGCTCGTTTTAGCCAGACCGCGCCGCAGGTCATGGCCCTCTTTATTTCAGTTTGAGATAAACCGCAGGCTGGCTGCAGAGCGGAGCCAGCAGGTTGACGCTCTGTTATCTTAACCGCAACATTACATCGATGCAGTGGTAAGGCAGAAGGACAGTTTTGCGAGCACTGGACCATGGGTAGTAGATCATAAATTGGCAGTTTGTCTAGAGCGTACCGTCCACCTCATTGGCCGGGAGCATATTCTTGACATCAAAAATCACCGACGGTTCCTTGACAAGCTTTCTGAAATCAGCGATTTTCATTTCTCTGAACTGGTTATGGGATACGGCAAGAACCACCGCATCGTAGGAAGACTCGTCAAGTGTGGTTTTGAGCTTGAGACCATATTCCTGCTCAGCCTCAACACTGTTTGCCCAGGGATCATATATTTCAACCTCAATGCCGTAGTCAAAAAATTCAGAGATAATATCGACCACTTTGGTGTTCCTCAAATCAGGACAGTTTTCCTTGAACGTTAATCCCATCACCAGGATTTTTGCTCGAGACACCTCGATATGTTTTTGCAGCATCAACTTGATAACCCTGGAAGCAATATATTTACCCATATTGTCATTGAGGCGTCTTCCCGCAAGGATCATATTGGGATGATAACCAACTTCCTGTGCCTTGTGGGTGAGATAGTAGGGATCTACCCCAATGCAGTGCCCCCCGACAAGTCCGGGAGAGAAAGGCAGAAAATTCCACTTGGTTCCTGCGGCCTGCAATACCTCCGAGGTGTTGATGCCGAGTTTGTTGAAGATAAGAGAGAGTTCATTAACCAGGGCTATGTTAACATCTCTTTGTGTGTTTTCTATGACTTTTGCAGCTTCTGCAACTTTTATTGAGCTGGCCGGAAACGTTCCTGCGGTAATGATTGTTTTATAGAGATCATCGACTTTTTTAGCGATATCAGGTGTAGAACCTGAGGTCACCTTGACGATATCTGTCAACCGGTGCTCCTTGTCGCCCGGGTTTATCCGCTCTGGACTATAGCCACAAAAAAAATCCTTATTGAAAACAAGACCGGAAATGGTCTCCAGAATTGGCACACATACTTCTTCGGTAGCACCCGGATAAACAGTTGACTCATAGACGACGATATCACCGTCGCTGATAAATCTTCCGACAAGTTCGGAAGCTGACTTGAGTGGAGACAGGTCCGGTCGTTTGGATTGATCGATGGGCGTCGGTACTGCAATAATATAATGGTTACAGTCTCTTAAGCTCTCTGCATCGTCAGAAAAAGAGAGTAAAACTGATTCTTTGAGTTCATCCTCTTCTACCTCTCTGGTTGAGTCAAGACCTGAGCGGAGTTCTTCAATTCTGCTTTTCTTGAGGTCAAATCCAAGTGTTGCAACTATTCTTACCGAACTCCACGGCCAGAGGTAGTCCCACATAACCGAGCCCGATTACTGCTATTTTTGTGTTTTCCGGAATAACCATATAATCTTCCTTTCAGTAAAATTACCATGTATAAACAATACTATATCAAAGAATATGAAAAAGAAAGGCAATCTGGCTGTATTTACTGTTTATACCTGGCAATAACGTGGCTTTAACTGTTTGCTTGGGAAGTGATGTAATCAGCACCAGAACGTTTGTAGAGATTACTCTCTTTTACAACGGGCATGCTACGGTTCATTGCCGGACTATGGCTGGTGAGCGGAAGGCCCTGGACTGAATCACTTTCGTGAACGTTACTTAAGGTGTATCGGGTCTTGAACCGTAATAGGTGAGACCTGAGCTGTCGGTTTCATAAACGGTTACTGAAAATAACCTGTATCGTTCATGATTGAGCGGTTCCTGCAGCTGTTCATAAATAAAACGGGCTATATTTTCGGAAGAGGGGTTGATGGTTGAAAATTCTTCCAGTTCATTGAGATTTTTATGATCGATATGGTCCATAACCTCGTTCACATGACTTTTCAGCAGTTTGAAATCTATTCCCATGCCAACGGGATCGAGTTCCTGTGCCCGTACGGTGACGGTGACTTTCCAGTTATGTCCATGCGGGTGTTCACAGCTTCCTGGATAATCGCGGAGGTAATGTCCACTTGAGAAATGGGTTTTAACAAAAATATCGTACATGCGTCATTCCTGGTTTTAGATTTGCGTTACGGTATCGGAGTCTTTTAACCCCGCGAGCTGATTTCATCAATATAAAATGATTTTTCTTTTGATAAAAATATTTTAGACTTCTGCTACAGAGTAAGGAAATAGTACATTTTCCGGTTTATACTGCACTAAGATGTATAATAATATCTTCCTGCCAACAAACAAGGAACGAAAAGATATGAATATCCTCTACCGATTTACAGAAACAGTAACCATCCGAATTGTCGAGTGAAGAGTTGTCTGACAAGGCTCAGAACAGAGAGGTGAGCTTAGATTCTCTCTTTAGTGGACGTCTTGACTGTTATCAATACGAAAACGGTTATCGATTTTCCATTGACTCTGTATTGGTCAGTCATTTTGTTTCGATGAAGCCGGGTGAGCTGATCCTTGATATTGGTAGCGGTTGTGGGATCATCGGACTCATTATACTGTATCGGCATGGAAACGTCGTTCTCAAGGTCACCGGGCTTGAAAAACAGGGTGATCTTGTTTCAATTGGCAGGAAAAATATCGCCATCAATCATTTTGATAAAAATTTTGATATGATTGAAGGTGACGCAACTGAGGTAAAAAATCTTTTTCGAGCTGAAACGTTTTCAGTGGTGATCTCAAATCCACCATTCTTTCAGCAACATTCGGGGAGGCTGAGCAGAGATGATGAATCACGAGCAGCACGACATCAGGAAGAGGCAACCTTGGAGACATTCATCCATGCAGCAGCATACTGCCTTAGAAATCGCGGCAGGTTCGCTACTATCTATCCTGCCGGTTCTTTGACAGAACTCCTACTGGCCCTTAAAAAGAAAAATATTGAACCGAAGAGGATACGTTTTGTCTATCCATACCCAGAATACACCTTCGGTGCAAAACTTGTCCTCGTGGAAGGAATTAAAAACGGTGGGGAAGGGGTAAGAATCGAACCACCTCTTTATGTCCATCAATTCAAAAATGGCCCGCACTCCCGGGAAATCATGAAAATGTATGAATACTAGAAATAGTGTAAAACAGATAATGAAAAAACAGTATGCTTGCAAAAGTTTATAGTGCAGCTGTCCTTGGTGTTGAGGGAATTCCTGTCACCGTTGAAGTCGATATAGCCAACGGTTTACCGGTTTTTACAACGGTAGGACTCCCTGATGGTTCAGTCCGTGAGAGCAAGGATAGAGTGAAGGCCGCCATTAAGAACAGTGGATATACTTTCCCAGGAAGAAGAGTAACGGTCAACCTTGCCCCGGCCGATCTGAGGAAAGAAGGAACGGCTTTTGATTTGCCGATCGCACTCGGCCTGCTTATAGCCTCTGAACTCATATCGCAGGAGAGTATTGATAGATTTATGGTCGTTGGTGAACTGTCCCTTGACGGTACCATCCGTGCTGTACCTGGCGTGTTGTCAATGGCAATTCGTGCGGAAGAAGCTGGTCTTGAAGCAATTATTGTTCCTGCTGAAAATGCCGGAGAGGCGGCAATGGCGCGGAAATTGAAAGTAATTCCAGCCTCCCGTCTGCACGAAATCGTTGAAACCCTGAATGGTATGACAGAGCTTTCAGCTTACCAGGCAACAGAAGATCATACAGAACATTTTGACTATCCGGTTGGGTTTGAGGATGTCAAAGGCCAGGAGGTTGCAAAAAGAGCATTGGAGATCGCTGCAGCAGGTATGCATAATGTGCTTTTGAAGGGGCCACCCGGTACCGGAAAAACGATGCTCGCCAAAAGCGTTCCATCCATACTGCCAGACCTCAGCTTTGATGAAAAAGTCGAGACAACGAAGATATACAGTATCATTCAGGACTTTAGAAACGAGAGTTTTAGCCTGATCAAATGCAGACCATTTCGATCACCTCATCATACCATCTCAGATGCAGGACTCGTCGGTGGTGGCTCAGTGCCACGTCCCGGAGAGGTCTCGATGGCTCATAATGGTGTCCTTTTCCTTGATGAATTGCCGGAATTTCGTAAAAATGTTCTCGAGGTTCTCAGACAGCCGCTGGAAGACGGAGTCGTGACCATTTCACGATCCCAGAAGAGTCTCTCTTTTCCGGCCCAGTTCATGCTGATAGCGGCGATGAATCCATGCCCGTGCGGGTACCATGGTAGCTTGAAAAAAGAATGTAATTGCAATGACTTGCAAATACGACGCTACCATAATAAACTTTCAGGTCCACTGCTTGATCGGATTGACATGCATCTGGAGGTGGGAGAGGTTGAATTTGAAGAGCTGCAGGGCAAGACCCAAAACAAGAAATCGCTTGATATCAGGAAGCGGGTAAATCGTGCGAGAAGAAAACAGCAATTGAGATTCAGGGAAAAGCCATCGGTTAAAGCCAATGGTCAGATGGATACAAAAGATATTGAGAACTATTGCACCATCTGCACGGATTCAAAACGACTCCTTGAGAAGAGCATCGATCGTCTTGGCTTATCAGCCCGTGCCTATCATCGAATACTGAAACTTTCAAGGACGATTGCTGATCTGGGCGACGGTGAGGCCATAACTCTTTCTCACGTTGCAGAGGCGATAGGGTTCCGTCGTGGTGACTTTGGCCTATGAAATACAGTAACTTAATAGAGAGCTCAGGGTAATGTCATGAGACAATCGTTTATTGTATTATTTATCTTCTGCACGTTTCTTTTTGTTATCGGCTATTTTCCAGTAGATTTTTCCAACAAACTTCAACCGGAGTTGTTTATCGATTCTGAGGCTCTTTTGGTCAGCAAGAATTATAATTTTGTCGAAAGAATAAACAACTTCAAGACGACTCCGCTGGCCAACACCTTTAACGATATGGATTTGTCGCTTGTTTCAGCGGCCCTTGATATTCCTGAAATTGATCATGGAGCAATCATTGCGTGGAAAAAAAAGGTTGCCACAATTATTGATCACCCACTGATGAATGAAATATTTGGCAGTGAATTTACCCTTGCGCTTATTCCCGATACGAGTCTTGTTCAGTATAGTGTTGAGAAAGACCTGGCGACGAAACTGCTCGTCATTGCCCGTCCCCGTCATCATGCACGTATTCTGGAGCTATTTTCAGATCTGATTGATCCGGAAGGTTCTGTGACAGAAGCTCGGTATGGCGGTTATGTCATAAAAAGAATACCGGTGGAAAGCGACCAGAGTGTCGCAGTCGTAAGGGTAAAAGATTTGCTGTTGATCAGTTTAAATGAACGTATTCTCAGAAAAAGTCTGGATGTTTATGACCAGAAGAGCTCACTGATTTCAGAAGTAACCGACTACAGTCGAATAACCAGCAGTTTTGAAAAAAGCTCTTCTATAACGTACGTGAACGTGAGTAAAATGATTGATGCGATGACCAGTTATTTAAATCAAGCAGACGGTTCGAGTATTACAACGGCTCTACCCCAGAAACTTAACAACCTGAAAGGCTATAAATATCTGATCTGGGGTACCTGGGACAACAAAGATTCCCTGTCTCATAAGGCAACTGTTAGTTTTAACAGTGATGAAATGCTGCCCGAGTATCGCGAACTCTTCAGGGTTGAACCAAGCAAATCTGATGTTCACAAACGGATAAATACTGATACTATCTGGTATTACTGGACTAATATTCTCAGGCCTCGGGCATTACTGGCGCTCTATAACCAGCAAATGAGTACATCTGAGAAGTCCGCGAGCCATCAGCTCATTGATGATATCAAAGAGATTACTGGACACACCACCGAGGAGCTGTTTTCGCTTATTGAAAATGATTTTCTGATCGCCTTAAAAAACAGTCCTGAAGAGCAATTTATACCGATACCCCGCTTACTGTTTGCTATAAAAACGAGTAATCCAGAAGAATTGTACCGGGTTATCGAAAATGTCACCGATTTTTATGAAATCCCGTTGAGCAAACAATCCATCAATGGAGCTGATATTTATCTCTGGGGCGGTGTCATTCCAACCGGTGATCTTCAACCTACATTTTGTGTAACAGACAACTACCTCGTCATATCAAGCAATCGACAACAGATAAAAGAATTTCTTCTTTCCGAAGACGGGTATCCATCGCTGGATTCTAACCCGAGATTTTTGGAGGTTACTCGTGGAATTTCTGATCAGAACAACTCGATAAACTATATTGATTCCAGAAGTCTTGCGGCTCTTGTTAAGGAGATCTTCAGCTGGATCGGTACAATGATCGCCATACAAGATAGAGCGGCAGCAGAACAATCCAAAATTCTTATAGATCATTTCATCAATCCTTTGCTTGACGGGTTGTCAATGTACTCAACTATCGGTATGAGAAGTTATACTGGAGAGAACAAAATAATTATTGAATCAATAGTAATAAAAGATTACGGAAAAAAGTAGAAATGGAAAAATTACTTGAGGAATTAAAAACGGTTATCCCGTTTAAAACCGATACTGAAACCGGTGATGTAGTATTAATTGTCGGTCAGAATCCCCAGATGGTAATGTATGGAATCGTTACATCGATAGAACGAGATGGTAGCAGAAAAGATGAATGGTGGAATATAGGGCTTACCTTTTTAACGGTTCCTCTGCAGAAGGTGGTATGGACGCTGCGCACGGAGCAGATGACGGGCAAAGAGATCTTTACAATGGGCGGTGATAAACGTTTTTTTCAGGCGGTTGAACTGGAGAAGGGAACAGTGAAAGCAGTTTCTCCCGTTAAAGAGGTGTATACTACTCAGAAATCGACCCTGAAAAGGATAAAATAGAGAAGAAATTAATATGGGAATTCGCTGGTCAGAGCTCGATGTCATCAAGCACATAACAAAATCTGCCGGACCACCTTGTCCTGGTCTTGTCCTTGGTATCGGTGATGATTGTGCCGTCATTGACCCTGATTCAGCAAAACAGCTGGTTATTACAACCGATATGCTGGTGGAAGATGTCCATTTTAGTTGTCTGTGGCATCCACCCTATGAACTTGGAAGAAAATCGATTGCTGTAAATATCAGTGATATCGCTGCCATGGGAGGAACACCCAGGTATGTTTTTGTTTCAATGTGTTTGCCGGAGACCATTGAGGAAGCGTGGTTGAAGGCTTGGCTCAATGGCGTTGAATCGATCATTACGGAGTATGGCTGCTGTCTTGCGGGTGGTGACACCGTTCATGGTGAAAAAATAACCATAAATGTCACGCTGGTTGGCACCGTCCGCCGAGACATGGCGATTCGCAGAGATAGTGCCGGCGTCGGTCAGTCAGTTTTCGTGAGCGGGCCCCTTGGTTCAGCTGCTGCAGGACTGCTTATTTTTCAGCATTCCAACAGCAGTAAGTTGATAGAACAACCATTTGCCAAACCTTTCATTTTACGACATCTCAACCCGGCACCCGACGTTCGATGTGGCCAGGTGCTCGCTGAAAGTGGACTGGTAACATCAATGCAGGATATATCGGACGGTATCGCGACTGATCTCTCACATATTTGCGCGACAAGCAGAATCAGAGCAGAGATTGATGAGTCTTTGCTCCCATTCCACCCTGATCTTCCGCGGGTAGCAGCTTCCCTGGGTTGCGACCTGACAGAACTGCTGATAGCTGGTGGTGAAGATTACCATCTTGTCTTTACTGTCACAAAAAACAGCGACGATAAGCTTCTTGAGATGATGGAAGGACATGGTTTGACTGTCTACCGTATTGGCAAGACTGTTGAAGGGGAGGGTGTATTTCTCCGTTCAGGAAAAGAGCTCAAAGACATCACCTTCGGTGGATTTGAGCACTGAAATCATCAGCGTATGAGCTCTTTAATCCACACTTTCAAGCTTGAGTATAATTTCTTTATTGACCGATTTTAAACGCCGGTAGGATATGTGTGCAGCCATATCCAGCATGCGCTTTGATGCCTTTACCTGGTCAGTATCTTTATATTTATCTGAAAGATAAATGATTTCTTTAATTCCAGCCTGGATAATCACCTTGGTGCACTCGTTGCAGGGGAAGAGCCCAACATAGATCCGGCAGTTTCTTAAATCTGTCGAGATGGCATTGAGTACCGCATTCAGCTCGGCATGGCAAACGTACGGGTACTTTGTGGAAAGGTAATCTCCTGTTCGATTCCATGGCAGTTCATCATCCGAACAACCGAGGGGAAAGCCATTATAGCCAACCCCGACGATTTTATTCTGGTCATTGGCAACACAGGCACCGACCTGGGTACTGGGGTCTTTGCTCCGTTCGGCAGAAAGCAGGGCTATGGCCATGAAATATTCATCCCATGAGAGGTAATCCAATCGTTTCGAAGTCGTGTTTTCCATCACTGATTACCTGTTAAAGTAAGGGATCCATGTGTTTATTTCACTGGTCAACACACCGTTGTCACGTATTGCCTTGAGAAAGAGGTCTGCACTTTCTTTCAGTTCGCTGTCATTTTTCCGAACCGCCCAGGCAAGGTATTCTTCCGTGGCCATGGCTAGAATTGGTATAAGTTTTTCAGTCTGGTTTACAGCGGCGTAATGACACACCATGGGCGCGTCATAGAGTAGTACATCGATATCTTTTTTGATCAGTGCATTAACGCCCTGTCGGGAGGTTTTAAAGGTAACTTCATTAGCATTACTGATCGTTTCGGTGACAAAAAAATCTCCGGTCGTGTCTGAAACAGTGCCAATTTTGTACATCGTGTTCAAAAGATCGGCCACACCACGGGAAAATTTTCTCTGATCTTCCATTCGGACGAGCAGAATCTGACCTGAACGTAGATACGGGGTTACAAAATCAGCCAGATAGCTGCGTTGCGGGGTAATGGTCATACCGGACATGACAATATCAGTTTTTCCATCATTGAGATAGTCGAGTTGCTTTGTCCAGGGTACCTCAACAAAGACTATTTTTTTATTCAAAAATTCTCCGAGCTTCTGTGCAAGGGAGGCTTCGAGTCCGGTAACGGCATTATTCTGCCTGTAAATGATTGGTGGTGCATTGGTTGAAACCCCGACACGTAGAATGTCTGGATCTTTGGATGGAGCGGCTGCATTCATATCAACCGTGATGGTGCGACAACCATTTATGGAAATTGTCAGTAAAAGAGAGAAGATACAACAGAACCAGAGCGTTGATGATTTTTTATTCATACGGTGAGCCCCTCTTTTTTTTATGGGTCCTTCGTCTTTGACGCCAGGTATTTTTGCCGATCACGGTATCAATGAATTTCTTTATGGTTTCGAAATAGAGCGATCCGCCGACCGTGATAATAGAGTTGTGGTCTGCGCCTGGAACAACGTGAAACTGTTTGCTTCGTGCACCACTTTCAGCCTGGAGCTTCTCGGCCTCGGCAACGGGAATGACCTGGTCTCGGGAACCGTGGAAAATCAGAGTTGGGTTGGTAATTGTTCTTATCTTATCAATGTTGTTGAAACAATCCTGCTCGGATATGTCATGGCCAGAAATATCGTAGCCCAACCGTCTGGCAAGCGGCAGCGTGTCACCGAAAGCACTGTCCAGGATAAGTCCTTTGAAGTCTTCTGGAAATCGATTGACAAGGTCGATTGCACTGGCAGAACCGAGTGATCTGCCCATTGCAAAAAGGCCACCGGAAAAGCCATTATTCTTTAGATGGTTTTGCAGATATTGAGTTATCTTAACATTGTCATGGAACAGAGCAGAAACAGAAGGTGTGCCGTTACTGAGACCATACCCGCGATAGGTAGCAAAAAAAATGTTTAGGCCGACACCCGTGTATTCACTGGCAATAAGGTCATAATCTGAGACAATTTCTCCGTTTCCATGGAAATAAAGGATAACGGGGGCCTCTTTGTCACTCAGATGGAATCTGCAGGAAAGCGTCACCCCGTTATCTGAAAGATCAATCAAAAAATCCTGGCTTGACGGCGGTGGTTCGCTATTTTCCTCGGGCCTCGGGCAGAAAATGGTACGTAAGATTTCCGGTCTGTCCAGTTTTGAAGGTTCGCTCGGTCTGACTTTCATGACAATTGGAGTAATAGGGCTGTTGTAAAATGATTCATGGGCAGTGCAGGTACAAACAAAGGTAATACCAGTTGGGAACTTCCATGAAAAAGCAGAACCCGTTGCTCCGAAAGCGAACGGGTTCTGATCTCTGGGGTGAGTGAGGGGACTTGAACCCCCGGCCTTCTGGGCCACAACCAGACGCTCTAACCAACTGAGCTACACCCACCACTCGTGTCTTTCTGGAAGCGCATTATATAATAGTTCGGAGCCAGTTTTGCAACAGCAAAGTATCATAGTTCTTTTTTGCAGTGCATGCAGAGTACTGCCTGAGATTTAATAATTTCCATGCAGAACGGGCACTCTTTTTTATAGTTCGCTTTAAGGATTTTTTTAATTACAATGTTGCAATCAGATTCCAGACTTGTATCCCTGAAGCTATGATTTCTGATCGGATCAATACAGTTAAGGTCATTCAAGTCGACGAGTTTTGCTATTGCCCGTTTTCTTCCCTCGATATCGGCTGCCTCGTCGAGTATGAGCAGCAAGACAGGTTCTAGGTTCTTATCCTCAACACAGGATTCGAGCGCTTCCAGTGCTTTTTTTTCTTTGTGGTATCTTACATTTTGAGCATCTACCGCTTTCGGATCAATAATGCTTCCTTTAAACGCATCTGAATTACCGACCATCATCACATTTGATTCATTGCTGTCGGGAAGACGCATATACCGGTAAGACGAGTGGTGACCATACTTAGCTTCAATTTGCTCCCACCCCTTAAGAAAAAGGGGGCAAAAGTCATTGAGACAGATATAGAGAACTTCAGACCCCCACCCGAGACCATCTCCAACGTGGACGGGAGGCGCCTCACAACAGGACATTTTCTGATTGCAATGGGGGCATTCTGGAATATTTTCAAAGTAGTGTTTGTAATCTGTAATCATGATGCTCCTAATCTGGATTCAGTGAATAAATTTCTACATCGTTACTATGATAATCGAAAAAGAGCTGTCAATGGTACATTGCCAAAAGAATCAGTCGGCTTTGAATCCAACATCGCTCAGCACGGCATCGACAGCCTGAGCCTGGTTCATTTTCGACCGCAGAAAAGCGTGGGGCATGGAGGTTCTGTTTTCTTCGATAATTGAACAGAGCTGATCAATTTCCCGATTTTCAGCAATGGAAAATAGGTACTTTACATTTTCAATAAAGCTTGAAACGATTTTTTTACCCTCACCGCTCGTGGCCATGATCTCAGCATAGGTCCTTGGATTCTGGTTATGAACACGGGCCATCGACAGGACACCATAGAGCGAGGTCAAGGTTGAATGACTGTCAAGATCTCGGTAATCGATGTTGTTCTCTTTCAAGGTTTTGGCTAGGGCAACAGATATGATTGTTGGCAATTTCTGGCAGACACCCATCAACAGATCGTGTTTTCCCTGATCATCAAGATAAATTTCTGCACCATGCTTATACAGGAAAGACTCAAACTCACTGCAAAGGCTGCCGCTGCGTTTTGTCCTGACGATAGCTGCGTTTTTATCCTTCATCGTCATTGTCTGGGGCCCCCAAAGATTGTGAACAAACAGGAGTTCTACTCCTTCGGAGGTCACGTCAAGGGCAGAATCTATCGGAGCCTCAGACTCACCAGCCAGCAGGACAAGGGCCTGTCCGTCATCAAGGAGATGTCCATATTGTTTAATGGTTTCACTGGTTGCAGATATCGGTACACAGATAACTACCACATTGACCTGGGGAATCATTTCCTCAGGTCTCAGGGGCGTTGATCGGCCTGTGATAACTGTTTTATAGCCCTCATTTTCTAGTCTTTCTGCAAACCATGAGCTCATTTTACCGGACCCGATAAAACCAATATTTTTAATTTTCTTAACCCGCATGTCGACCCGGGGAAACGAACCCAGGATTTTAATACAGTTTTCTTCCCCAATGACCTTTGATTCGACAAATGAAAGAGCTTCTGACAGTGTCGGATCATCTTGATGACCTTCCACCTCAACGTATATCTGCAGCTTCTGCGTCTTTATGTCATTTTCAGAACGAAGGTCCAGTATATTAATCCCTCGACGGGTAAACTCGTTCAAGGTGTCGACCAGAAGCCCAACGCGATCCGGGAGTGGTCGTGTTATGATGGAAGTCGCATCATAGCCTGTCTGGAGATGTGGCTGATGACCAATGAGGGCAAAGCGGGTTCTGTTGTAAGGTGCAAGTTCTCGATCCAACAGAGCGAAGTTGAATCGGCGGAGAATCTCTTCAGTATCAATAACGACAAAATTTGTATTTTCCCCCGAGATATACTTTTTTATTATTGATTCAAGATCAATGGCCGAAACCAGGGTTGCCTGTGGCATCGAAGAGCTGATATATTCCTCGCACTGCTTGAGTACACTGCCCCTGCCAACTATCACCTCTACTGCATCCAACGGTTGCTCCGCCGAAACAGCACCGAGTGATAAATGGATTGGCAGGACGATATTATCAACCCAGAATCCTTTTTCAAGCTTTTCCATCAAACGGAAATATTCCTTAACTTCCCCTTCTCGAGTATTGTATACAGGTATTAACGCATAGTCCGCTTGATGATTGCTGAACCTTGCTATAACCTCCGAGATATGATTGAAAAAAATCAGCTCAGCTCCGGGATCATATTGCAGGGCCGCATGGTAACTGTCAGATCCTTCGGGACCGAGTGTTGCAATTGTCGTCATTTTAAAAGAGTGGTTATGGTGATTGGCATATAGTGCCGGTTATTGCCCGTACACGGTGATGATGCAATATTCCTGTCGTTATTTCAGGTTGATGGTTAATCGTAACCTGTAGAAAACGACAATATCCTTTCAGGATTGATCACGCAACGTATAAGTCGATTTCACTAAACTGCAGACACTCGTGAGCCATGGGAGAGCATTTCAATATAGAGGAATACCTTGATTCACTTCAGGCATCAAAGAAATTTGGCCCACAGGTTGTTTGCTGCAAGTCATTTGCCCCCCGTGAACCAGCATATTCAGATCCCACGTATCGCCTTCGGCCCAAAGTTTCGGCTGGACTAGCAAAAACAGGAATTGATCGCTTATATTCCCATCAGGCAGAGGCTCTCGACCTGATCACCCAAGGCAGGGATGTCATGGTTGCCACCCCCACAGCCTCCGGGAAAAGTCTCATTTACAATCTACCCGTCATTGAACATTATCTAGATTACCCCGGTTCACATTTCCTTTATCTTTTCCCGTTAAAAGCACTTGCCCAGGACCAGCTCCGCACGCTGAAACAGTTTTTTTCTGCAATCACCGGTGAGAAGAGCACTGAAAAAAATTTTGCGATGATCTATGATGGTGATACATCCGGTTACAAACGGACCAAAATACGGAAAAAGCACCCGACCGTCTTGATCACAAATCCCGACATGGTGCACCTGTCACTTCTCCCTCACCATGATACCTGGGCGAATTTTTTTAAAAAACTCAAGTATATAGTAATTGATGAAGTACACACCTATCGCGGCGTTTTCGGGACACACATTTCCTGGGTGATTAAGCGATTACTGCGGATAGCCGACTATTATGGTTCAACACCTTCATTTATCATGCTCTCTGCAACCATTGGAAATCCCCAGGAACTTGGCGAACGGCTGACAGGCAGAGAAACCCTAGTTATTCAGAAAAACGGTGCCCCGTCAAGCAGAAAGCAGGTATTGTTTATTAATCCGTGGGACAGTTCAATCTATACAGCGAGTCAATTGCTTGAAGCGGCGATTAAGCGGAAATTACGGACAATCGTTTACACGAAGTCTCGCAAAATAACAGAACTCATCACTATCTGGACCCAGCCAAAGCTCGGTTCATTGGCATCAAAACTCAGTTCCTATCGTGCCGGCTTCCTACCTGAAGAAAGAAGGGAGATAGAACAAGATTTATCCTCCGGAAAACTGCTCGGGGTCATCTCCACTTCTGCGCTTGAACTTGGTATTGACATTGGTGACCTAGATCTCTGTATTCTTGTGGGGTATCCAGGCTCGATAATGGCGACGTGGCAGCGGGGAGGAAGGGTCGGCCGGGGCAGTAAAGATTCTGCTGTTATAATGATTGGCGGGGAAGATGCACTCGACCAGCACTATATGAACCATCCTGAGGATTTTTTTTCAAGAGATCCTGAAAATGCAGCCTTAAACCCATATAACGCGAGGATTATGGGGCAACATCTCCATTGTGCCGCTGCCGAAAATCCACTTTGTGCGTCGGAACCTTTTATCAGCGAATCGAAACAGGTGAGAGCTGAAATTGACCATCTTACCTCTCAGGCAACGCTTTACCTGGAGTATTCAGGCGACTGTTGGATTGCCTCAAGAAAACGCCCTCAGCGGTTGGTTGATTTGAGAGGCGGCGGGACTCAATTATCTATTATTCTTGAGGACAGCGGCGAGATAATCGGTGAAATTGACAGCAGCAGGGCGTTGAAAGAAGCACATCCCGGTGCAATATACCTTCATAGAACACAAACGCTTATGGTAAAAGCGCTCGACCTGCATGGCAGGGAGGTCCTGGTTAACTCGTTCAAGGGACACTATCACACCAGACCAATAGTCAGGAAGCAGACTGAAATCCAGGAAATACTAAATTCCAAAACAGTCGGTGGGGTAGGTGTCTTTTTCGGTAAGCTGAAGGTTACCGAACAGGTTACCGGATTCCAGAAAATCAACAACCATACCCAGAAAACGATTTCCAAAGAGCAGCTTGACCTACCTGAACAAATTATCGAAACCGAAGGTGTCTGGCTTAATTTGCAGGAAAAACATAGGGTACACATGGCTGTTAAAGAGCTCCATTTTATGGGTGCAATCCACGCCATTGAGCATACGATGATCGCCATGTTTCCGTTGCTGATTCTTTGTGATCGTAACGATATAGGTGGCATATCCTGTCCACACCACGAACAGACGGGCTGTCCTTCAATCTTTCTGTACGACGGATATGCCGGCGGTGCAGGGTTGTCTCTTGAGGCCTACACCATCGTAGATACCTTGCTTGAGCAAGTTGAAAAAACGATCTGTTCCTGTTCCTGTGAGACAGGCTGTCCCTCCTGCGTCCACTCACCGAAATGCGGGTCAGGCAATCGACCAATCGATAAAGCTGCTGCATTACATCTGGTTCGTCAGATCCTGCTACCAGAACCAGGTTTTCGGTCAAATGTTTCGCAACAATTTGCTCTCTGTGATCTTGGTCAGGCAATGGGCAAAACTGAACTACCGGTAACTGCCAAACTCGACCTGCCCTCCGGTCTCGACACGCTGCCAGCTCGATACGGTGTTTTTGATCTGGAAACCAAGTTCTCCGCCCAAGAGGTTGGTGGCTGGAGCCATGCCGACAGGATGGGTATGTCTGTTGGAGTTGTCTACGATTCAGCCCTTGATGGATATACCACCTACCTGGAAAATGAAGTTCCCGAAATGATAGACCACCTGAGAAGTCTTGATCTTGTTGTCGGCTTTAACAATAAACGTTTTGACAATCAGGTCCTGTCCGCCTATTCACAGTTTGATCTCTACAAAATCCCCACCATCGACATATTGGAAGAGGTGTATAAAAGACTGAGCTATCGATTAAGCCTGGACAGGCTGGCTGAGCATACCCTTGGAACTCATAAAACGTCCGATGGTTTGCAGGCACTGCAATGGTACAAGGAGGGAAATATTACTGAGATCGTAACATATTGTAAAAAAGATGTGGAGCTCACAAAAAATCTGTTTCTCCACGAACTCGAGCACGGATATCTGCTTTTCAAGAACAAGGCAGGCGCTCTGGTTCGCCTGCCCCTTAAACTGGATATGGTCGTTCTGGAGAGAACTGAACGATAATGGCGGCGATTATGGCCAGAGAAGCGGCTTGTAGATCCAGCCGATCAGACCACTGGAGTGTTTCAGCTTTAACCATTTACCCCGACTTTCAAGCTTGGTCAGAACGACACCTCTGTCAACATTTGCGACAATTGAACTATTTGTCGATGGTTCTGACCGCATGTTTACACTTTTAGTGCCATTGACAATAACGGTATTGCCGTCAACAACCAGTGATTTGTGAATCCAGCCTTTATCTTTCTCATAATCTATAACTCTCAGCCATTCACCTTTGGTTTCCAGAACCTGCAGCGGATAACCCTTGAATAGTTCCATGCTTACCTGGTTGTTGGTTCCCGGTCCTGTCCTGACGTTTATATTGTCACCCGTGACACTGACATAGGTAGCTGCACCAGCTGAGACAGCTGAAAATATCAAAATCGCAGCTGCCATGATAATCTTCTGAACTCTTGAATGAAAATGAGAAGCGAACATAATTTAAAATCCCTGATTTTATGTGTTTTGGTGTGTCTGCTATAATCGAATGTTTACTATTATCATCATCGGTTAATTTCGTCAATTATCATATCATGCTGAATCGAATCTCAGTGATGGTTGAAAACTATTCATGGTACAGTGAGCACCAACGGGCAGGGTAATGTTCTGGCGTCCATGACCAACAGGAAATTTTCCCCAGATTGGTATGTCAGGGTTCTCTACGAGTTCTGACACACGTTGCCAGATAAACTCGTGAACCCTGCTCTGGTCGTGTTGATCTGACTGGTGATGATTTGAAAATTCACCAAGAATAATGCCCTTTACCCCTTTAAATCTGCCACTTAAGTGAAACTGGGTGAGCAATCGGTCAAGCCGGTAAAACGGTTCATTAACGTCCTCAAGAAATAAAATTGTATTATCAAAGCTGCTGTCCAGTCTTGTACCCAGCAGGGTCACCAGGCTGCTTAAATTGCCTCCCATAAGCGTACCAGCCACCTCCGAAGTTGCTCGAATGACTTCAACCTGTTCTTTAAGTCTTAAATGCCAGTTTCCCCGGAGACAGTGATAAAGTCGCTCGACACTGTATTTGTCACTGTTTGAAAGTGATGATATCACCGGCCCGTGTAAACATATCAATTTCGTTTGGCGGACTATGTGGTTGAGCAGAATAGTTATATCGGAAAAACCCACTAAAAATTTTGGATGCTTTCTGATTACTGCCATATCAAGCCGATCGACTATTCTCAGAGATCCATACCCACCTCTGAGTGCAAAAACTGCTTTGACCTCAGGATGACACCAGGCAGACATGAACTCCTGAGCGCGATGCTCATCAGTGTCAGACAGAAACCCTGTGCCTGGCCATTTTTTCTCCTGAGGCACTATTTGAAAGCCCATTTCCCTGAGAATCGAACAGCCCAAACTGTATCGCTTCTGGTCATGGATGTTACCTGCCGGCGCTACGACAGCTATGGTGTCACCATCTTTTAATGGAGGCGGGATAACGTTCATGAGCTCAACTGTTCAATGCAGTATAGATAAAGAAAAGGCCCTGGAGTGTCAGGTCAGGCTCAACATGTTCGATTGATGAGGCGAAAGGTTGTATCAGGGTAGACATTCCACCTGTTGCTATGATGGCGATATCACCTTTAACAGCAGATCTCATCTCATCACTGATCCTCTGTATCAATCCTTCAACCATTGTCCCATATCCATTCATGACACCACTTTTCATGGCAGAGACAGTACAGGTGCCGATAACCTTTTCAGGGGGAATGCTGATATCGATTTGTGGAAGTTTTGCCGTTTTTTCCGAAAGTGCCTGAAGCGCAAGGTTGAGACCGGGAAGAATTACCCCGCCGAGATATTCGCACCGGTCGGAAATGCAGTCAAAGGTAATTGCGGTGCCAAAATCAATAACAATGCTGCCAGTTCTGCAAAGGTTGTAAGCAGCAATACCGTTGACGAGCCGGTCAGCTCCGACCTCTGAAGGATTATCGAGGCGGATTTCCATTATCCCTGAGACGGTTTTGTGGTCGACACGGTAAATATGTGATTTTGCAACCGAGGGAAACAGCGATGAAAGGGCCGAGCAATAAAAACCTTCCAGCCGCGGTACCACGCTCGACATGATAATGCCTGAAATTTGAGCGATATTGATGGCTGAAATTGAAAAGAGGTTGTGATAGCAGATGCTGATTTCATCGGCTGTCATCCTGCTATCGGTCTTGATGCGCCACTGTTTTGAAATTTCTCCGTGATCGAAAATGCCAGCAACAGTGTGAGTATTTCCAATATCGACAACAAATATCATAGTTGTATCGTGAAGTAAAATGTGAGAGTGTTCTATTTATTTGCTGATAATGTAACACAAGCGACTTACAATTACCTATCTCAAAATGTCATAGTGATCTGCATTCCAAACAATATGAGAAAAAAGAGAAACCATGATAAGGGGGAGCCTTTGATGAAACCGATTATCGTTACCACATCATGCGGAAGCCGTGAAGAAGCTGAAAATATAGCTCGCCGGGTACTCGAGGCGCGATTGGTTGCCTGCGCTCAAATAATGGTCACCCAATCGATGTACTGGTGGAAGGATACGCTTGAATCTGAAAATGAATATGTCATCACCATGAAGAGCAAAAGAGTATTCTTTGACAAACTGGTCATCGAAATAAAGAAAATTCACTCTTACGATGTTCCTGAAATTATTGCTACCGAAATCATTGCTGTGGATCAACCATATCGGGACTGGTTGGCGTCTGAGTTGGCAGGGTGTTAATGATGAATACGAAAAGGACTGGTTACAGACGCAGACGACTCGGAGAGTATCGCTGCCACTGTTGTAAAACAAAGAAACCGTTTTGCTGGAACTGTCCCTGCGGGTTCCAGATCTGTATGGAGTGTTTCGAGGAAAACAAGTGGGGGATCAGTAATGGACCAACCTGGATCTGTCCTGATTGTGAACGTGTCATGAGAATATGACGAATAGATAACAGCAGAGACGGTCAACTTGTCTCTAACAATGATTCCGCCTATTGCTTATTACTCTGAAATGCAATAATATGCCGCCAATGCCAGCCCCAACACTAAACTTATGTGATACATCAGTATATGAATAGATCTATCGATAATTACGACGAAAGTAAGATCAAAACACTGAGCTCCCTGGAGCATATCAGAAAGCGTCCCGGCATGTATATCGGCAGACTTGGAGACGGGTCGCACCAAGACGACGGTGTTTATATCCTTCTCAAAGAAGTTGTCGATAATGCTGTTGACGAATTTATCATGGGGGCAGGAAAACGAATTAATATAGAAATCGAAGAGAATGGTTTTACCACCATTAGGGATTTTGGCAGGGGGATTCCGCTTGGCAAACTCGTCGACTGCGTTTCTGTGATTAATACCGGTGCCAAGTATAACACCGAAGTCTTCCAGTTCTCGGTCGGTTTAAACGGGGTGGGTACCAAAGCCGTTAATGCACTATCGGAATTTTTCCGGGTTACAGCCTACCGCGATGGCTTATTTGCCTCCGCCGAATTCAAGCAGGGTGAACTCGTCAGACAGGAAGAGGGCACAACCGATCAGAAAAATGGCACTCTGGTGGAGTTTTTACCTGATCGCACAATTTTTGAGAATTTTGATTTTGATCTTTCCTTTGTCGAGAAGAGGCTCTGGCGATACGCCTACCTGAATGCCGGCTTGAAGCTCTACTTTAACAAGGAGTGTTTTTACTCAACTGGTGGACTTCTTGATCTGCTTAATAACGAACTTGAGGACGGAAATCTCTACAACCCCATTTATTACCGTGACCAGACACTCGAGTTTGCTTTTTCCCACATCGACTCATACGGTGATTCCTATTACTCCTTTGTAAACGGGACATACACCAGCGAAGGAGGAACTCACCTTTCGGCATTCAGAGAAGGAATCCTCAAGGGAATCAACGAATTCTCAGGAAAGAAATTTATAAACAAGGATGTTCGGGACGGAGTTGTCGGTACTTTGTCGGTAAAAATTCAAGAGCCGGTATTCGAGTCCCAGACGAAAAACAAGCTTGGCAACACCGAGGTACGCTCCTGGATCGTCAATTGTGTGAAAGATGCGGTCTCCAGTGCACTTTATAAAAATAGTGAGGTTGCAGAGCACCTGATCGAAAAGATTCTGCGGAATGAAAAAGTCAGAAAAGAGCTGCAGTCTGTAAGAAAAGAGGCACGGGCCAAGGCAAAACGGGTGGCGATTAAAATTCCACAGTTAAAGGATTGCAAATATCACCCGGCGCGGGGTAAGCCCTCGAAACCCGGGCGTGAAAATATGATCTTTATCACTGAAGGACAGTCGGCTGCAGGTTCTATTGTCTCGTCACGAGATCCCATGACCCAGGCGGTATTCTCCCTGAAGGGAAAACCGATGAACGTTCTTGGGCAGAAATTGAATATTCTCTATAAAAATGAAGAGATGTATTCGTTAATGCAGGCCCTCAATATCGAAGAATCAATTTCTGATCTCCGATTTGATAAAGTTATCCTGGCCACAGATGCCGACGTGGACGGACTGCACATCAGGAATCTGCTTCTTACCTTTTTTCTTCATTACTTCGAGCCGCTGGTCAAACTTGGGCACGTCTACATCCTTGAAACTCCAATTTTCAGAGTCCGTAACAAGATAGAGACGATCTACTGTTATTCCGAGCGGGAAAAGCAGTCCGCACTTAAAAAGCTGCAGGGATCAGGAAAGAAAAAGAAAGCCACTGAGACCACCAGATTCAAGGGACTTGGTGAAATCAGCCCGAAGGAATTCGGACAGTTTATCGGCACAAATACCAGGCTTAGAAATGTTACCATCGACAAGGTCAGTGAGGTGACAAAGGTGCTCTCTTTTTATATGGGAAAAAACACGCCTGATCGAAAGCAGTATATCATGGAACATCTCATGTAATTCAGCCATTATGTTGTTCTTCCTATGTTAACTCATTAAGACGCTCTATCCATGACTCAGCAGATCGGCAAATTACACAAATTATTTGACACCAACTTTCTTGAATATACCTCCTACGTCATTAAAGAAAGGGCGATTCCCTCGATAGAGGACGGCTTGAAACCGGTGCAGCGACGTATCCTGCAGACCCTGTTCAATGTGGATGACGGCAGGTTTCACAAAGTGGCAAACATTGTCGGGGAAACCATGAAGCTCCATCCCCACGGCGATGCATCGATTTTTGCCGCCCTGGTTAACCTTTCCAATAAAGGGTTCCTGATAGATCAGCAGGGTAATTTTGGCAACATCTATACAGGAGACCAGGCTTCAGCAGCACGCTATATCGAGTGCAGGCTCACCCCCCTTGCCCGCGAAGTCATGTTCAACAGGGATTTAACTGAGTTTATAGATTCATATGATGGCCGGATGACGGAGCCGGTGACACTTCCTGCAAAAATTCCGATACTATTGCTGCAGGGAGCAGACGGTATCGCCGTTGGCATGGCAACCCGTATTCTGCCTCACAACTTCTGTGAATTACTTCAAGCCCAAATAGAAATTCTCAAAGGAAATGAGATTACGCTGTATCCAGACTTTCAGCAACAGGGGCTACTCGACGTCACCGATTATGATCACGGAAATGGTAAGGTTCGGTGTCGGGCACACATTGAAGAAACCAATGAAAAAACGGTAACAATTACCCAGATTCCCTATGGGACGACGACGACTTCTCTGATCGACTCTATTGAGAAAGCCGCAAAATCCGGTAAAATCAAAGTATTATCAATTAGTGACTTTACCGCTGAAAATGTTGAAATCGAAATAAAACTGCCACGGGGCATCTATGCAAAAGATACCATAAAAGCCCTTTATGCCTTCTCTGATTGTGAGATATCCCTCAATACAAACCTGACCCTGATCAGGAACAATTTGCCAGAAACCAGTACTGTTGAGGATGTGCTGGCATTTAACACGGAGAAGCTGGTTCAGGATCTTAAAAAGGAACTTGAAATCGATCTCGAGCGGCAGCGGGAAAAACTACAGGCCCGGCTGCTTGAGCAAATTTTTATCGAGGAGCGGCTTTATAAAAATATTGAAGAAAAGAGAAGTTATGCTGATGTTGTCAAGACAGTAGATGGTTCACTCAAACCCTATAGAAAAGAGTTTTTACGAGATGTCACCAATGAAGATATTGAACGACTGCTTGAGATCAGGATAAAGAGAATTTCACGATATGATATCGAAAAGCAGGCAAAAGAAATTCAGACCATCAATAAAGCAATCAAAGCGGTTGAAAGATATCTTAAGGATGTGGTGGGCTACACCATCAATTATTTAGACAAACTCCTTGAAAAGTATGGTGAGCGTTTTCCGAGAAAAACAGAAATCACGACATTTTCGGAAGTTGTAGCCAGAAAAGTTGCATTATCGAATCTTACCGTTGGCTATAACAGGGCAACCGGTTTTCTTGGTTACCAGATCAAATGTGAAGATCAGGTTAAGAATATATCTTTGCAATGTTCTGAGTATGACAGGATTCTTCTCATCTTCAGTACAGGCATGTACAAGGTTATATCGGTTACTGATAAATTATTTGTCGGCAGTGAGCTTGAGTATTGTGCAATACTGAAAAGGGAGCTGGTTTTTAATGTCATCTATCGTGATGGCAAGGAAAACCATGGCTACGTGAAGCGATTTAAAACACCAAAGTTTATCCTCGAGAAAGAGTATCGTCTTTTTCCAGAAAACAAACGGTCTCGAATACTTCTGCTGCTGCTGGGAGAAGACAAACACGCCAGGGTAAGCTTTGTTCCCTCTCAACGTGCCCGGAGTAACGTCCTTGAAGTTGATTTCAATGATTATCTTATTAAAGGAGCAGGTGCCAAGGGAAAGCGGGTGTCTACACGCGTGGTCAGAAGGGTGGTTGAATCGACAGAGCGGGTACTGAAAGAGCGGGTAAACATGTCTTTGCCGGGAATGGAGCCATCCACGGACAGTGAGAATGGAGATGCAAGTTCAGGTCAGGCTGAACCAGAAAAAGAATAAGGCAATTCTATTTGTTTTCGCCCGCATTTTTGGTTGACAACCAAAAATGCGCCTGATCGGATTAAAATTCTTTTCTAGTCGGTACCAACCCACTTTTTACAATACACTCCCACTTCCCAGAAATTACTATGAAATCTCATAACGCTCCACTTTCCACCTATAAAATGACTATCTCCTATGATGGTCGAGGCTACTTCGGCTGGCAGCGTCATGGAGACAAACCAACGATCCAGTTTGCCATGGAGCAGGCAGTGGACAAGGTGTTCGGACTCCGTGTACCAGTCAGGAGTGCTGGTCGAACCGATCGGGGAACCCATGCCAATGGTCAGGTGGTGAGCGTTGAACTTCCCCTTGGGGCTGAACTGCAGGGTATCAGGAACAGTCTGAATGATATGCTTCCTGCAGATATTCGAGTGGTTGAGGTCGCCAAGGCTCCACTCGGTTTTCATGTCCGAGAAAGTGCGATTGCAAAACGGTATCGATATGTCATCTGGAACGATATAAACCTCCCGACAGACCGTGATGGTAGAGTCTGGCATGTCAGAACTCCCCTTGATGTTCAGGCGATGATCGATGTTTGCCCAGATTTTGTTGGTACGCTCAATTTTGCCTCCTTCGCGACACGGTCTAATTTCACCTATAAGTCGACCACCCGCACCGTCTCGAGCATGGAAATAGGGTTGGAGATGCCTGTTATTACCATTGACATCTGTGCAGACGGATTTCTCTATAAAATGGTGCGCAATATCATTCGCACCCTTGTTAAAGTGGGAGAAGGGCGTTATAGCAGAGAAGATATCTCTCGAATTCTCAAGGCCAGAGATCGTAAAGCCGCACCGGGAGCAGCACCTGCCTCAGGCCTTTACCTTGAACGGGTATTTTACTCACCAGAAGAGCTTTGCAAAGATAGGCAAGAGCAATCTGATTCATGAGCACATTCAAGCATCTGCGCCACAAGCCCGTCTCCAACCTGACCCGGCCTCGAGAGCTGATAGTCGCATGCGCCCCGATGCGCAGCAATGTGAACATCTCAAGTATTGCCCGCACGTCAAGTGGTTGTGCAATAGAACGACTTGTCTTGACCGGTAATGCAAGTCTGATCTCGAAAATCGCCAGAGATGGTATTTCAAATATGGAAATAGCAACTCACCGGACATTAAAACCAGTGCTGCTCAGGTTGCGAAATGATGGCTATCGACTGGTAGGATTGGAGCAGACCACTGGTTCTGTGTCACTGCACACATACAGGTTTCAAAGACGAACTGTCCTTGTGGTGGGCAACGAACGCACCGGTCTGACTACCGAGATCCTCCAGATACTTGATGACGTGGTTGAGATCCCCGTTTATGCATTACCCCACAGTTTTAATGTTGCAACCGCCGCCAGTATGAGCCTCTATGAATACTGTCGTCAGTTTCCTCACGGATAACATCCAGTTTATCCATTGTTTAATAAAGCTGACAGAATATGACTGCAAACACCTTACCGGACAAGGGCCTAACTGCGACTTGAGCCGTCTCGAATTAGGGCCTTCCAGCGCTCTTGGTTTTTCTTCTAAACACCGGGTTTCCAAGTATCGGACAATTTACGAACAGTTCTGAATTACTCTGGGGTAGAATGATTGTCGCTTTTTATCTGCATTCTCGTTATTTTTTGTCTGAAACCTATCGCAATTTACATACTCTTTTCATACAGGAGATAGAGCAATGGCCAAATCTATTAATAAACTTGATGAGACATCCCGATTAATGCTGCACAGAACGAACAGAAAAGATGTCAAGCAGGGCATCAGTGTCATTGTCAGGGGAGAGGGTGTGCGTGTTTTCGATCAGGACGGTAAAGAATTTATAGATTTGGAAGCTGGTGGAACCAGGCCTGTTCATGTCGGATACGGTCGCAAAGAACTTGCCCAGGCCAGCTATGACCAGATGTGCCAGATGGCCTATTTCACGCCAATGGGGTTTGCCAATGCTCCTGCGATGAACCTGGCTGACAAACTCGCGGAAATCACCCCGGCTGGAATAGATCGCTTTATTTTCGAGTGCGATGGCTCCGAAGCCGTCGAGACCGCAATGAAACTGGCCAAACATTACCATTATTATCGGGGTGAACAGGGGCGCTTCAAAGTCGTGTCACGACGTGGCGCCTATCACGGTGTCAACGGTATCGGTGTGCGCGCTCTTGGTATTGTCATGCCAATGCGTCAGCTGATGGAGCCGCTTGCACCAGGGGCTGCATTTATTGAATCACCCTATTGCTACCGCTGTCCACATAACCTGCGCTATCCTGATTGCGATATCGCTTGTGCCCGTGAGCTGACCCGGATTATTGAATTTGAAGGACCGGAGCAAATTTCCATGTTTATCGGGGAACCGATCCAGCAGGGCTTTGGTGCATATAGGCCACCCCCTGAATACTGGCCGCTCATTGATGAAATTTGTGATCGCTATGACATACTGCTCGTCCTTGATGAAGTGATCTGCGGTTTCGGTCGTACTGGTCGAATGTTTGCCACCGAACATTTCGATGTTCAGCCGGACATCATGACCATGGCAAAAGGGTTGACAAGTGGCTATGTACCGCTGGGAGCAGTAGGGTGTTCTGACCAACTCACAGAACCGGTAGAATTGTTAAACCACTTGCATACCTATGGAAATCACCCGGTTTCTTGTGCCGTTGGAGTGAGAAATCTCGAACTGATAGAGAGTGAAAATCTTGTTGAAAACAGTGAACTGATGGGGCACTATTTCCTTGAAGGGTTACAAACCTTGGAACACCATCAAATCGTAGGAGAAGTCAGAGGTACTGGTCTCTGGCTGGCAATCGATTTTACCAGCGACAAAAAAACACGTGCATCACTGCCATTGGAAAATTTAATGAGTATCATCTTTCGTGCAAAGCAGAAAGGTGTTCTTGTAAAGACCATGGGGATGGCTCTGGAATTTGCGCCTCCGCTGATCATTTCAAAAGAAGATATTGATCAGGCTATCGTGGTTCTGGACAGTTGCATAACCGAGGAAGAACAGGCGATGGGGTTAATAAAGTAAATCGTTACGAACATTGCGATGCCCAAAGGAACCTCTCTTTTATTCAAAAACTCACCGATAAAGCACCAAGAATAAGACTATTATTAAGAAGACTGAAGCAAATATGTTAGTATTATATTGACTGCAGATATTCTGTCTTACAGTGCGGAGTAACAAAAGCTGACACTCAGCAGGAGCGGCAAGATACTCCAGGGCTCGCTCGTTGCATCATGTTCTTTGATGTCCACCATTATTCAGGAGAACCGACATGAGCGCAATTTTGGCAATTGTATTTTTCGTCGCAATTTTCCACCTGTTTATTCAGTTCGCTCGGCAGGAGTCTATCGAAGACGAATACGAAGATGCTATCATCGATGTCGAGGGACGATTGGAATGGGGCCGTAGCAGAAGACATTTTCCATTCGGGATGAAGGCCCAGCTTGAGGTATCCCACGAACTCCTGCATACAGCAAAAAATCTCTGGAAAAGGAACCAGTGGCACAGGGCGTATCGCGTTGCTCTCCAGTCTCAAGAGGCAATGAACAGGGCTCAGAATATCTACTCCTCAGTAGTCGGGATACATGGCTGTGGAGAGAGGGTGAAAGGCTAAACGCGTAAAGACCGGACAGCAGCGTACAAGGCCTGGGATCACCACTACAGCGTTGAATCTAAATCCGCCTTTAATGAGTGTTGCCCTCCATATGATACTGTTACAGCACGATAATCCCCGGGCTTTACCAGATTTTTTTGGCCAGCTGTATCAACATGTACGATATGATTTGTCTCGGTTCTCCCGACAACGCTCGTATCGTTGACTTTTTCCACGAGTATTTTTACCGTTTTGCCAATCTTGGCCATGTTCTGCTCATGGCTTATCTCGTCCTGTCGTTTCTGGAAACGGTGTAATCGGTCACTCTTGATTTGTTCTGGAACTTTGGAATCAAGATGCTGGGCTTTTGTCCCTGGCCGGTCGGAGTATTTAAACGAGAATGAACCGCTATATCGGACTGTTTCGAGCAGGCCCATGGTTTCCTCAAAGTCCTGGTCTGTTTCGCCGGGAAAACCAACAATGATATCTGTTGACAAGGCAATCTGCGGACATACCCTTCTCAGGGCTTCGACTTTCTCAAGATAATTTTTGACAGAATACTTTCTGTTCATGCGTTTCAGGATCCTGTCTGAGCCGGATTGTACCGGCAGGTGGAACTGGGGACATAAAATATCAATATCAGAAAAACAGTTTATCAACTCAGTGGACAAATCCTTTGGATTAGAGGTTGTGAATCGAAGCCGTTTCAACCCTTCGATCGTGGCTACCTTGTGCAAAAGCATTGCAAATGAGTAAGGCGTCTGGTCTTCAGTTACGCTGTTTGACCTGCCGTAGGAATTAACGTTCTGGCCGAGAAGAGTGATTTCTGACACACCTGAATCTACGAGGACTTTTACCTCGTCAACGATATCGACGACACTTCGGGAAACTTCTCTTCCTCTGGTATAAGGAACCACACAGTAGGTGCAGAAGTTATTGCATCCTTGCATAATGGTGACAAACCGGCTGAACTGAAAATCTGAAGGGAGTAGAGGGGCGTCCGGTTTAGCTTCCGCCAGACGATTTGACACCGCAGGTACAAATCGTGGAATTTCATAATCATCTGCTAGATTAATAGCCGATCTGGTGGAAGCAGCCCGGGAAAGCAACCGCGGTAGGTCATAGATATGCTGGGTACCAATGACCAGGTCTACATGGGGCATACGTTCGATGATTTTATTACCTTCCTGCTGGGCGACGCAGCCGGCGACACATATCTGCATAGCGGGATTGGCTTGTTTATTTTTTCTCAATGCACCGAGAAGACTGAAAACTTTCTGTTCTGCTTTGGCACGAATAGAGCAGGTGTTCAGGACAACAAGTGAGGCGTCATCGATTGATCCACTTTCGATATATCCGTTTTCAGATAAGCCCTGTGCCATGATTTCGGTGTCCCGGATGTTCATTTGACAGCCGAAGGTTTTAATAAAAAATGTTTTATCCAGCATTGGTATAATAATGGGTATCGATTAAATAGTTGGTCTGTTGATATATTCTGAAATATCTGCCATCAGATACATTAATTCATGGAGCGAATCATCTGAGGTTTTTATACGAACAACACCTTTTTTCCGCTCGATTGAAGAAAGGACTGCAAGATTGTCATATCCTTCAAGTATAAACTTGAGAAGATGAAATCTTCGCGGCTCGATTATGAAAAAAACATCTACCAGTCTCTTGGTTTCTTTCTCAGGAAACTCAAACATCGAGGCTCGCATCAAAAGAGGTGAGCAGTTCTTGATTATCCTTGAGTAGCGGCCAGACAATCTCTTCGAGAAAATCTGTTGTTTGTTGCGATGCTCGTCCGGTAAACTGGGAAAGATCATCGGTCATAGACTCCAGTTCAGAAAGTGAAAATGGAATTCTGTCATCGGCACCAAGCCGGTTAAAAAGATCATTTTCAAGACCATCATTTTTCACCCTTATTCCAGACTCAATCGAGTGTTCCTTGACTACTTCGTGCATTTCCTGTCGACTTTTCCCTTTTGCAACTGCCTCCATCAGTATCTTTTCCGTTGCCATAAAGGGTAGTTCTGCGCGTATATGGTTTTCTATTTGTTTTGGATATACAACCATATCGGATGTTATATTAACAAATAACTTTAATATTGCGTCGGTGAGTAAAAATGCCTGTGGTATATCCATTCTGCGAATGGCAGAATCGTCGAGTGTTCGTTCAAACCACTGATTTGAATAGGTAGCTGAAAAGTTAGCAGTGAGCCCCATTAATTTTCTTGCCAGGCCAGTCATTCTTTCGGACCTCATTGGATTGCGCTTGTAGGCCATTGCGGAAGATCCCGTCTGGTTTTTGGCAAAAGGTTCCTCCTGGACTTTGAGATTTGACAACAGACGCAAGTCAACAGCAAACTTATGGGCAGTAGCACCAATCCCTGCAAGTGTTTCAGAAAGTTTAGAATCATTTTTTCTACTATAGGTCTGGCCAGTGACGGGAATAGATTTTTCAAAACCAAGTTTTTTTGCAACCAGTGCATCAAGTTGCCTTACTTTTTCATGGTTTCCTCTAAAGAGTTCGAGAAAAGTGGCCTGGGTGCCGACTGTTCCTTTTGCTCCCCGGGCTGCCATTTTACTAACGAAGATGTCGAGATACTCTAGGTCTAATAATAAATCCTGCAAGTACAGGGTATTTCTCTTACCAACGGTCGTCGGCTGCGCAGGTTGGTAATGGGTATACCCAAGTGTCGGCATATCTTTGTATTTATAACAGAATTTGGAGAGATTATTAATGACGTTTAGAATTCCTGCTTTAATTAAAGCGAGGGCTTTTTGCTGGAGGATTAAGTCTGTATTACAGACGACAAATTGTGAAGTCGCCCCTAAATGAATAATTGGTTCAGCAAGAGGGGCCTTGGTGCCAAATTCATAAACATGGGCCATGACATCATGGCGTATTTCTTTTTCTTTGTTCCTGGCCAACTCAAAATCGATATTGGTTATATTTTCACGCATCGAGTCAATCATAGCAATTGAGACTAGATCAGTGAGACCAAGTTCATATTGGGATTCAGCCAGAGCAACCCAGCAACGTCTCCAGGTTTGAAATTTCGTTTCTTCTGAAAATAATTTTTGCATTTCGATGCTTGTGTAACGACTTGTCAGTGGTTCCTGGTAAACATTCTGGGACATAATATTCTCCAATGCTATTTAATTTTCAATATTATCATATTGTATATAGGCGCTTAATAGACTGTAGAAGAACAAACCTAAAAGGGACAATATTGTTGTTACTGGGGTAATACCACTAAATTTAAAATTCAAAAAGACAATTATGGTGCCACCAATTATCTTAATGTCGCATAATGTATATTATGTAAAATAATGATATATGGTGTGATTCCAACCTGAAGCCCTTGTTTTTAGCTTTCAGTTGTTGATCCCCTCTTTGTGAGTTACGTTGTTACCTGCCGTGAATGAACACTATTTCAAAAAAAATTACTGCGGCCAACACGAGATATTAAAGCCAAACCTTTTCGATTTTTATCTTCCAACTGCTCCTGTTATTATATACATCAAGCATGTGACTGTATTGCACGGTATAGCTCTCCTGGTGTGAACTGTTGATGAATGTCTCTCCGACGTTAAAGCCAATATATGGAATATTTTCAAATTTACCACGAATCATGCCCCGTATATGCTCTTTGTTTTTGCCAAAATGCTTTCGGGAGATAAAACGAACCTGGTCATCCAAGAATATCGGCTTAGGATTTCCCTCTCCCAACGGCTCTAATAGCGATATATTAGCCAGCAACTCTGAATTAAGCGCTTCAGAAACGGGAAATTTGACAATATTGTCTCTTAAGTTATCGATATTATGTTTTTTATTAATATTTTCTAAAATCGCTGCGTTGTTAATCGCATTTTCGAATTCTTCAAAATGTATTCTTTCCAGTGAAAATCCTGCGGCAGCCTCATGTCCCCCAAATTTGATAAGAAATCTCGAGCAGGAACTGATTACGTCAAAAAGATTGAAATTATCAGGTGCCCGTGCTGAGCCCTTCAGTTGATCACCACTTCCGTCATCGCAACAGACAAATGCCGGAACCTTGAACCGTTCCACAAGTCGAGATGCAACTATCCCAAGTAAACCATCGTGAAACGGCCCTTTTATCACAAGAGATTTACGTTTGTCGGTATGGGCTGACCGACAGAGCCCTATCGCTTTTTCAAAGTCGCTCTCACCAATTTTTTTGCGTTTTTTATTCAAACGTATCAATTTTTGGGAAAACTGTCTTGCTTCATGACCTTTGCTGATTAGTGCCAGGAGCGCGGTGTTGGGCTCCCCTAGCCTCCCTGCAGCGTTGATGGTCGGTGCCAGATTAAAAGAAATCGTTTCACCGTTTAGGTTGTTCAGGGAAACACCGAGTTCATCAAAAAGAGATACTATTCCATCAATCGGTAAGGATGATAATGATTCCAGTCCTGCCTTGGCAAGGATCCTGTTGACACCCGTAAGCGGCACAACATCTGCTATGGTACCTAAGGTCACAAGGTCCATAAAATACTTCATATTTAATTTTTTTATATATGAAATATGGTGTTTATTGTCCCTTAATGACGATCTGATTGCGGAAGCGAGATAAAATGCGACACCAACACCGGACAGTTCTTTGTAGGGAAATGTGCATAATGGTTGTTTCGGATTTATTATGGCGTCGGCCGTGACCGGATTGTCAGGAAGGTTGTGATGATCGGTGACAATAACTTTGAAGCCACACCGCTGTGCATGTGCTATCTCCTCATGGTTTGAAATTCCGCAATCAACCGTTATCAGAAGTTTCGTCTTGTCTGAACGCTTTGAGAGTTTACTGATCATCTTGCTGTTGAGGCCATACCCTTCTGTAAGCCTGTTGGGAATATGGTGTTGTACTTTGAGATTCAGTTTCTCGAAAAAAAGTATAAGCAGTGCCGTCCCGGTAATGCCATCTACGTCATAGTCACCCCATACTGTTATGTCAGCTTTTTTTTCTATTGCCTCCAAAACCAGTTTTGTCGCCTTTTCCATGTCCTTCATTAAAAATGGCGAGGGCAAATCCTTGAGTCTTGGATAAAGAAATTGTTCTATCTCCGCATCAGATGTCACCCCCTGCCTTGACAGGTGCTGTTTTATTGTCGGGTGAATTTTTGCTTTTTGGAGAGTGGTGGCCATTGCTAACTGGTGATACTCGTTTTCATTGGATATGGTTCAGCCAGGAATCAGCAAAAGAAAAAACCCTCGCTGATTCATTTCTACTAAACCATTCTATTGATGCATCCCTGTTAAACCAGGTGTACTGCCGTTTGGCATATCGGCGGGTATCCCTGGCGAGGTTTGTGATCAATTCTTCTGTTGACCAACTGCCTGATAAATAGCGAACCATGTGTCGGTAGCCGATTGATTGCATAGACTTGAGCTCCGGTGAGTACCCCCTGTCAAGAAGAGCTTTGACTTCCCTTTCCAATCCATCTTCAAGTATCTTAATGCTTCGCTGGTTAATTCTTTCATAAAGTGTTGTCCGCTCACAGGTCAACCCTATAGTAAGCATATTCTTGAAAACAGCTGCCGGTGGTGATTGGTTTCGCTGGTGAATTGACAGCGGTATCCCTGTTGAGAGATAAACCTCAAGGGCCCTGATCACCCGTGATGTGTCATTCATGTGAATTTTATCAGCGCTTATACGGTCACATGTGGCTAATTGTTCATAAAGTGAATTAACACCTTCATTTCCCAGCCGCACCAAAAGGGCATTGCGGATTTGTGGATCGGAGGGAGCATTACTGAAGAATCCCTCTTTAAGGGAACGAAGGTAAAGCCCTGTTCCGCCGGTAATCAAGGGAACAGCAGTGCGACTATGTATCTCTTTTATTTTTTGCAGGCAATCACCGGCGAACTGGACAGCATCATAATGTTCATCCGGGTTGATGATATCTATGAGATGATGCGGGATGGACCGCCTCTCCTGCAGAGGAATCTTAGCCGTTCCGATATCCATATATCGGTACACCTGCATTGAATCGACACTGATAATTTCGCAATTGAGTCTTTCCGCGAGCTCAAGAGATAGTTCGGTTTTACCAATTGCTGTCGGTCCAATGAGAACAAGAACCGGACGACTGATTAATTGTGAGAATTCGTCGTTACTCAAAGGCCAACCATTCTATAAGTTTCTCTTTACGTTTATTGCCAATCCCAGAAACGCTGAGCAATTGCTCTGGCATTGAAAATCCACCAAGTTCATCACGTTTTTCGATAATTCGCTGAGCAAGTTCAGGGCCAATACCAGGTATAATCTGAAGAAGAGCGGAATCTGATTGGTTAACGTTAATATTTTGAAATAAAAACGGTGCCTTATGCGCAGGCAACTGGTTGGTTTCCGGTGGATGTTCACCGTTTGAGATTACAAACGCATAATTATCCCAGATCAACCGATGATGGCCTAACGATGAAGAATGATTTTGATTTGGGTTGTTGGCTGGCCAGGAGCTATAAACAATTGCCAGACAAAGGACTATGAGTATGTAAATTATTGGATCGTGTGGTTGAGAATCGCTTCTCTTTATCTTGACAATAGATTGTTCAGGTGTCATGGGGACATGCGATGATTGTTGAAAAAAGGTACAGTAAATATGATATATTTACTTTATATTCGAGATGGTTGCTTGCATTGTATCCAATTATTCGTGTAACCCGATGTTCATTAAGAAATGATCCATCGGACTATACACAGAAACCTTTATCTTTGCCAAAATTACATTAAAAACTTGTTGAGTTTTTGTTCTGGCTGTATAAAGCAGTTCTTGCGGTTTAAGAAGAGCTGGCGATTTATTATGAATGAAGAATTTAATCCAAGTTTCAATATTGTCCTTGTAGAGCCTGAAATACCGCCAAACACAGGCTCCATTGCACGGCTCTGCGGAGCGACCAACACCACGCTGCACCTCATACACCCACTTGGCTTTTCGGTTGATGACAAGCATGTTAAGCGGGCAGGGCTGGATTATTGGAATTATGTCGCCATTGAGCAGTGGCAGAGTTTTGAGGAATTTGCGCAAGCACGTGATGAAGAGAAGTTTAAATTATTTACAACCAAGGTACAAATATCCTACACTGAGGCCCTTTATAAGCCTGGGGACTTCCTGATATTTGGCAAAGAGACGAAAGGTCTGTCTGAGGAAATACGATCGACTTATAGTGATCTGTGTTTCACCCTGCCCATGCCAAATGACCATATACGGAGCCTCAATCTTGCAATGACTGCAGGAATTGTTTTATATGAAGCGATCAGGCAGCAATCAAACCATCCTTCTTAATGGCAGGATTCCTGTTTCAGGCGATAATCGAGCAACATATTTCTCAGATCTCAGATAAGGGAGTTATTTTATTATGACAGAAAGAGTTTTCAATTTTAATCCCGGACCAGCGGTCCTCCCATTTGATGTTTTGCAACAGGCGGCCCGTGACCTTGTTGATTATCAAGGTGTCGGCATGGGACTTATTGAAATGAGTCACCGTTCGAAGGAATTCATGGCAATCATTGACAACGCTGAATTATTATTGCGGAAATTGATGGACATCCCCGACAATTACAGCGTGCTTTTTCTCCAGGGCGGTGCTTCAAGCCAGTTCTACATGGTACCCATGAATCTACTCGGCCCTGGCAAGAGTGCTGCCTATCTCAATACTGGCACATGGGCCAAAAAGTCGATAAAAGAAGCCCAGTCATTTGGCAACATTACCGTTGCCTACTCCAGTGAAGAGGTGAAATTCAACCGTGTTCCCGACCACGGAGAGTACGAGGTGCCAGATGATGTCCAATATCTTTATCTTGTTTCTAACAATACGATATATGGCACCCAATTTCCGTCTTTTCCTGATTCCGGACCAATGCTGATAAGCGATATGTCATCAGACATACTATCCCGTAAAATAGATGTCAGCAGATTCGGACTGATCTTCGCCGGAGCTCAAAAGAATCTGGGACCTGCGGGTGTTACCATCGTCATTGTCAGAAATGAGCTGCTTGAACTATGTCCATCAACCATCCCGACCATGTTGCAATACAAGACACACGCCGAGAAGCGTTCCATGTTCAACACCCCACCCTGCTTTGCTATTTACGTGGTGAATGAAGTTCTCAAGTGGCTCGACAGTATGGGTGGTGTTGAAGTCATGGAAAAGCATAATGAAAAGAAGGCTGCCCTGCTTTACGATGCAATTGATCAAACCCCCTATTACCGGGGGCACGCAGAAGTGCAATCCCGTTCCACTATGAACGTCTCCTTTAACCTTCCTTCTGCTGAGCTGGAGAGCACCTTTGTTGCAGAGGCAGCAACTTCTGGTCTACTAGGGCTCAAGGGACATCGATCGATTGGAGGTTGTCGGGCATCTATTTATAACGCCTTTCCTATTGAAGGGGTTCATAAACTTGTATCATTCATGAAGGACTTTGAAGCTGCCCACCCAGCATAACAGTCGAGATAATGCATTACGAAGGAATCATTATTCGACCACCGAGCGAAGCGTCATCTATAATTCTACAGGTCACGGTGGGCTGCTCCCATAATCACTGTACTTTTTGCGGGACCTATAAGGATGTTGAATTCCGGATTAAAGATGATCTAACCATAAATCAGGATATAGAATTTGCCGCTCGCCACTGTGCGCGACAGAAGCGGGTTTTTCTGGCTGACGGTGACGTACTCATCCTGCCTCAACACAGACTTGAGCGTCTTTTTCGAACGATCAAAACACGGCTGCCCCAGGTGAACAGAATTGCTCTGTACGGTAATGGAAAAGCGATCAGGACCAAGTCTCTTTCTGAATTGAGAGCATTAAAGGATCTTGGGCTCAGCAGAATCTATCTTGGGGTTGAAAGTGGAGACGACCATGTGCTTGCAGCAATAAAGAAGGGGGAAACAAGAGAAACCCTGGCAGCGGCCGGCCGGAAAGTTATGAATGCCGGAATTTTCCTTTCCACCTCAGTCATCCTCGGTATTGGTGGCGTTGCACGTTCAATGAAACACGCGCTTGCAACCGCTGCTTTACTCAACAAGGTAGGCCCGAACCAGATTGCTGCATTGACATTGATGATTCTTGATAACACACCAATTGCCCAGGCGGTATGCGAACAACAGTGTTCTTATTCCAGACGCACCTGCTATTCTCAAGGAATTACGAACGCTGGTGAAATCTCTGAAAGTTGACAGAGTCCAGTTCATGGCAAACCACAGTTCAAACTATTTGCCCATCTCAGGCAGACTTGCACGTGATAAAACGAGAATACTCTCTGAAATTGACGGGGCTATCGGTGGATATAGAGATCTTGTCTCGGATCGGTTGAGAACATTGTGAAAACTGACATCAAAAATTTAGACCAGAACGGTCTTATCACCTACGTGGAATCGCTTGGCCAGCCAGCTTTTCGCGGACGTCAGATAATGTCATGGATTTATAGGCCAGGAATAACATGTTTTTCTGAAATGACTGATCTGGCAAAATCCTTTAGATCAGTCCTTGAGGATCATGCGTATATTTCCTCCTTTTCCGCTCCTCTCATTGAGCGATCCGAGGATGGCTGCGTCAAGTTCGGGTTTAAGCTTTCCGATGGAAAGATTATTGAGTCGGTTCTCATTCCTGAGTCCGATCGCAATACACTCTGTATTTCATCCCAGGTTGGTTGTGCGATGAATTGTTCTTTTTGCAAGACTGGAACGATGGGCTTAGTCAGGAATCTTACACCTTCTGAAATTGTCAATCAGGTATGCTCAGTCCGAGATTTTCTGCTCAATGAACCGGAAGAAAATCTCATCGGTCCACGCAGCGTCACCAATGTCGTATTTATGGGTATGGGTGAACCACTCAATAACATCGACAACTTGTTGTCATCACTGTCGATACTGACCGAACAAAAAGGGCTTGATATGGCAGCCCGAAGAATTACCGTGTCAACCTGCGGGATCATCAAAAATATGGGGATATTAGGTAATAACTCCAACGTCAATCTGGCAATCTCGCTTCACGCTGTTGACAATGAAACCAGAAATATGTTGATGCCTGTTAATAAAAAATATCCCCTTGAAAAACTGCTTCAGGCCTGCAGGGATTATCCGATTCAGAAACGAAAGAGAATAATGTTTGAGTATGTGCTCCTCGATGGTGTTAATGATTCTGACCGGGATGCCCGTACATGTGCCAGGATTCTCAGAGGAATACCGTGTAAAATTAATTTACTCGCTTTTAATGAAGTCGATGGTATTCCATACAGATCATCTTCGCGCGAACGGATTCTTGCCTTCCAGGATATACTGAGAAACCACCATTACTCTGTCTTCATAAGAAGCAGCAGGGGCTCTGACATAGCGGCAGCGTGCGGACAGCTGGCTGGAAAAAATCAGGAGATAGTTGATGGGTGATACGCTGAAGAAAACAAAATCATTAATTTTTCTAAAAGATACTGAGCTCAGACAAAATTCATTGAAAGGCTCAATTCAAAGTAAGCTTGGAAGAGCAGAATCCTTTAAAACCTACCCGAACGCTGCCAAAATATCATTACCGAAGTCGAGATGGAGTCTTTCTGAGGCACGGATTATACCGTTGCTGCAGAACAGGCGCTCCCTGAGAACATTTTCCTCTTCTGCCATTGGTCTCAATGAGCTTGCCTTCTTGTTGTGGAGTGGACAGGGGATCACCGCGCAGGCTGGAAAGCACTACTTGAGGACGGCACCTTCGGCAGGTGCCGTCTACCCGATCGAAACGTACCTTTCAATCCAGAACGTTGAAGGGGTCATTCCTGGTCTTTACCATTTAAACCCATTACTCTTTGAGCTTGAATCGCTAAAAGAAATCGATCTCAAAGCTGATATTTCGAGGGCTTTTCTTAACCAGCGTTTCATGGAAAAAGCTGCGGTAAATATAATCTGGACTGCGGTATCCAGAAGATCACTGGCTAAGTATGGCGAACGTGGGGGGAGATACCTGTTGTTAGATGCTGCACATATCTGCCAGAATGTACTTCTGGCTGCTGAGGCAATTGATTGCGGGGGTTGTCCGGTTGCAGCTTTTTATGATCAGGAAGTGAATGAGTTGCTCGAGGTTGATGGGGTTGAGGAGACAGCCATCTATAGTGCAAGTATTGGAAAAAAGGCACACTAGGGACAGGATAACCCGTTTTCTTCAGTGAAAATATGCAGTTATGGATCATCCCGTGGCGCCGTCACATTTTTTTGCTAACCTAGAATCCCTGTTATAAACAGCACGTTAATAGAGCCAATCAAGAATCCCAACAGCCCGCCAAATATATTGATATACTTGAACTGCTCTTCCATTATTGACAAGAGCAGCATCTCAAGCCGTAACAAATCAAATGAATCGATTCTATCCGTTACAATTTTTCTGATGTTCAGGGATTTTACGATTCCCGGAACTTCAGAGGTGAGCATTTTAGTTGCCATTTGCTGCAGTGACTTGTACAGGCCGTCCCTGACACCCGCAGGAACCAGGTTAGCGAGCCGGCCAACCGGTTTTTCCAGCAACTGTTCGATCATGTTCTCTAGAATATGATCGATAACTTTTTTAGTTTTTGCTGATTTCAACAGATCTGAGATCTCACCGGTAAACCATATTTCTGAGCGCGCAACACCACCTTTCCCGAAAAGTTCTGTAACAACGTCACCAAGAGAATTTTTGCCGCTGCCGATGAGGTCCTCCAGATGGTTCTTGAACAGGCTGTTAATAACGTTAACAGACTGTGGAGCTCTCAGCCCAGATACAATAATTGCAGCGACTTCTTTGCTGAACGTTCGGAGCTGCAGAATATTTTGTTGTGAGGTGATTGATTTAACTGACGAGTCAAAGAGCTCGTGGGCTCGACTGGTTAGGGTCTGGGACACCCTGAGCCGAACCTCTTCACTGGTCAGCAGCAACGCTATTTCATCCTGTTTTTCATTAAAATATTCCAGTATTTTTTCCTCGACCATTGTCATGTCGAGAAAATTCTGCACCATCGCAGCCATTGGTCCCAGGGTTTCGATGAACTCCTCAATGCCCTTGACAATGGCATCCACTAATTTTTGCTGAATCTCCGGTTCTTCGAGAATCTTTACCCCCTGGCGAAGAAGTTCAGGAGTCTGTTGATCGATCACTGAAATAACTGAATCCATCAATGATTGCGGTAGAAGGTCTTTTAAAGAGGTGTCACTATTTACTGATTCAATGAGCTTGGTGTAGATAACATCTTCCAGTACATGCTCCATTGATTCTCTGTGCAAAATCTGCTGGACCTGCAGGTCAAATGATTCATAGAGTTTTCCTCGCAGGTCTGGCGAAACAAGGTCGTTTAATTCTCTGGAGAACAATTCATTGAGCCAATCACTGACGGACTGCTCTATGGTCATTGTGCACTGCTCACTGCTCACGAATTCAGAGACTGTCTCCTTTATCTGGTAGGTCACCGTCTTCTGGGCGATATCAAAATAGCTTCGATAATCATTAGAGACGAGTGATTTCAGTGGTCCGAGATCCTTCTTCATGAAAGACCCAACCTTGGCTTCGATGAGTCGATAGAGATGATCCTGGAACCCGCTTTTCTGCAGTGAATTATTTATTTCATCACTGGTGAGAAGGTGTTCTCCTACCATTTCGCCGATATTCACTGCCAGTTCATGCCGTTTGGATGGAATGACTCCAGGCGTCATGGGAACCCTGACCGGCCCGATATGCCATTGTCTGAGTGGCCTGAACAACATCCTTATAGCAACCCGATTGGTGAGGTAACCGATAAAAGCTCCAACCAGCGGAGGAGTGATAAAACCAATATATGGACTGAATTCGTTAAAGTTGAGTGACATAATTAATTAATTCCTCGGGTGAGCCTACGACACGATCTGCACCCGCTTGCTTGAGTTCAGTTTTCGTTCTAAATCCCCAATCGACGCCAATTGCAGAGATCCCCGCAGCGACTCCTGTCTTCATGTCCACAGATGAGTCCCCGACAAAAAGAGTTTGGCCTGGGGCAACATCAAGAGTATCAATGATCGATAACGTAGAAAAAGGGTCTGGTTTTGGTGGAACATCATCCTTTTTTCCTGCAACAACATGAAACAAAATCTTCGGAAAAAAGAGCTTTACACATTTTTGAGTGAAATTATCAGGTTTATTTGACAGGATAGCCATTTTAACTCCTGAATGCTGGAGGGATGTAAGCATATCCATAATTCCTGGATAGGGTCTGGTTTTACTATGCCATCGCTGCTCGTAATTTGATTTGAATCGTTCAATACTCTCAACAATGAGATTGACAGCCGAGTCTGCAGGCATGACCCGTTCCATGAGCGTGGCCACCCCATTACCGACGAAATAGCGGTAAGCATCAACGGGGTGTGGTGGCACCCCGTATCGTTTAATTGTTTCGTTTGCACTGTCGGCGATGTCGTCAAGTGTATTCAAGAGTGTTCCGTCAAGATCGAATATAATGGCCTTGATTTGTTCATGTTTCATGATAATAATAGTTGTGATTTTGTTTATAATTCAAGTGGTTTAAATCAGCATGTTGTTTTTTTTAAATGAATACAAAAAGAAACCTTTTTTTTTTCAGTAATTAGATAAGAATAGTTCAGTTTATCAAGCTTACTCACCTATTTCTAAAACCTGTGAGGCAAAATTTTATGTGGTTTATTTCATTTGTCAAATCATCCATCGGCAAGAAATTCATTATGGCTTTTTCGGGGTTGATGCTCCTGCTGTTTCTGGCAGTGCATGCTTTTGGAAATGCTGCAATATACATGGGAAGCAAATATTTTCAAATTTATGCTGACGCTCTGCATGGTTTTCCTGTCCTGGTTCTTATTTTCGGACTCGGTCTCCTGGTTATTTTGGGAACCCATGTCTGTGTCGGCATCTATTTATTCCTTGAACTCAGGCAGACAAAAACATCGCGCTACGAGGTGGAAACAAGAGTTATCGAAAACACCTTTGCTTCACGGACAATGCCCTATACCGGCCTCATCATCTTGTTGTTTGTCATTGTCCATGTGTTTGGCTTCAATCTTGCGGCACCTGCCGAGATTCCAATTAGTATAACCGTTAAAGAGCTACTGAGCGGTTTTTTCTATAGTCTTTTCTATATTTTCTCTTTTGTAGCCCTGGCTGTTCATCTTAACCATGGTTTCTGGAGTATGCTGCAGACATTCGGTTTCAATCATCCACGGTATAATGACCTCATATCTAAGTTGACCATAATTGTTCCGGTATTTTTTCTCATTTTATTCGGCGGAATACCCATATACTTCATGACGGGAGCCGGCGCTGCGTATTAAATCAGGCTACCGAACGAAACGTTCAAATTACCAGCACATATTCTAACAGCATATAAAAAACAAGAAGGTAAAACATGGAACTCAATGCATCTATTCCTCCCGGGCCTCTTTCTGAAAAATGGGATAATCACCGTTTTGGAAGTAAACTTGTAAATCCGGCCAACAGAAGAAAATACAGAGTAATCGTTGTCGGAACCGGGCTGGCCGGAGCTTCGGCTTCAGCGACACTTGCCGAGCTTGGATACAATGTCGACACATTCTGCATATCCGACAGCCCCAGGCGAGCTCATTCAATTGCCGCCCAGGGGGGAATAAATGCTGCCAAGAATTACCAGAATGATGGAGACTCCGTCTTTAGGCTTTTTTACGATACCATAAAAGGCGGCGATTTCAGGGCCCGTGAGGCAAATGTTTACCGTCTCGCCCAGGTTTCCAATAATATCATCGACCAATGTGTTGCCCAGGGCGTTCCTTTTGCCCGTGAATATGGCGGCAGTCTGGCAAACAGATCATTTGGCGGTGCCCAGGTTTCAAGAACATTTTATGCACGTGGTCAAACCGGGCAACAGCTCCTGCTCGGAGCCTACAGTGCCCTCTCCCGCCAAATCAAAAAAGGCGGGGTGGTCATGCATGCGAGAAAGGAGATGATGGAGCTTGTCATCATAGGCGGCCGAGCACGTGGCATCGTTGTCCGGGATGTGATAACCGGGGAGATTGAATCTTACTCGGCTGATGCCGTTCTGCTCTGCACTGGCGGATATGGAAACGCCTATTTTCTATCGACCAATGCAATGGCATCAAATGTCACTGCTGCCTGGCGTGCGTGTAAAAAAGGTGCAGCTTTCGCCAACCCGAGTTTTGTTCAGATCCACCCGACATGTATACCGGTCCATGGTGATTTTCAGTCTAAGTTAACCCTGATGAGCGAGAGCCTCAGGAACGACGGGAGAGTGTGGGTTCCGAAAAATAAAGAAGATTCCCGACCACCGACGCAAATTCCTGAAGATGAGCGTGACTACTATCTTGAACAAAAATATCCAAGCTTTGGGAATCTGGTTCCAAGAGATGTCGCCTCCAGAAACGCCAAGGAACAGTGTGATGCCGGCAAGGGTGTTGGTAACACCAAGCTTGCAGTATATCTTGACTTTGCTGATGCCATCAGGCGGGAGGGAGAAGAGACAATCTATAAAAAATATGGGAATCTTTTCCAGATGTATGAAAAAATTGCCGACTCGGACCCAATGAAGGAACCGATGATGATCTACCCGGCCGTTCATTACACCATGGGAGGATTGTGGGTAGACTACAATCTAATGACCACTGTTCCCGGTCTTTTTGCCCTTGGAGAGTGTAATTTTTCTGATCATGGCGCTAATAGACTCGGGGCGAGTGCACTGATGCAGGGATTGGCCGATGGTTATTTTGTTATCAGCACCTCCATTGGCCACTATTTTGGTTCCGATCAGATGGAAAAAGTCGATACCACCCATGCCGCTTTCAGCGAGGCGGAAAAGGATGTCACAGACAGAATCGCCCGTTTGTTGAAAAACAGCAGCAAAGGGCCTGATGGAAAATCTACCGTTGACGAGATCCACAAAGAACTGGGCAAATTACTTTGGGATAACTGTGGCATGGCCAGAAACAAAGAGGATCTTGAAAATGCCCTTCAAACACTTCCCGAAATCAAGTCCCGCTTCTGGGATAATGTATACGTGCCAGGAACTGGTGAAGATCTGAACCAGTCCCTTGAGCGGGCTGGAAGGGTTGCCGATTTTCTTGAGTTTGCTGAATTCATGATCAGGGATGCACTCGCTCGGGAGGAGTCCTGTGGCTGTCATCTGCGTGAAGAAAGTCAAACCGACGAGGGTGAGGCCCTCAGAAAAGATGATCAATACTCCCATGTGAGTGTCTGGGAATACAAAGGAGATGATGAAGCTCCTGACATGCATAAGGAACCACTTGAATTTGAAAATGTGACACCAAGCCAAAGAAGTTATAAGTGAGGCAGAATACGCTTTTAATTACAATCTCAGACAACGGAAAACTATGAGTACCATAGACTTGACATTAAAAATATGGCGTCAGAAAAATAATGATTCACTCGGTAATTTTGAGACCTATATGCTCAGAGACATCACAACAGATATGTCCTTTCTGGAAATGCTGGATGTTCTTAATGAGAACTTAACGAAAGAAGGGAAAGACCCTGTTGCTTTCGATCACGATTGCAGAGAGGGAATTTGCGGTATGTGCGGTTCTGTCATCAACGGAATTGCCCATGGGCCCGACAAAGAGGTGACCTTGTGTCAGCTGCACATGAGAACCTTTAAGAATGGTGATACCCTCGTTATTGAACCGTTTCGCTCACGGGCCTTTCCCATTAGAAAAGATCTGGTTGTGGATCGATCGGCCCTTGACAGAATTATTCAGGCAGGAGGGTATGTATCGATTAACACTGGCGGGACGATTGATGGAAACGCTATACCAATTTCTTCTGAAGTTGCCGAACTCGCAATGGATGCTGCAGCCTGTATTGGTTGTGGTGCCTGCGTGGCAAGTTGCCCGAATGGGGCTGCAATGCTGTTTACCAGCGCCAAGGTTTCACAATTGAGCCTGCTGCCCCAGGGGCAGCCTGAAAGTAAAACAAGGGCACAGGCGATGGTCAAGCAGATGGACCTGGAAGGTTTTGGTCACTGTACCAACGAAAGAGAATGTGAAGTAGTTTGTCCCAAGGGAATCTCAATCAGAAACATTGCTCGACTGAACCGGGAGTTTCTAAAAGGCATTTTTGTTGGGGAATAAGTACTTTCAAAGGATCTTTCAGAGCCTGGTCGTCTCCTGGGATCATAACGAAAACTCAGGAGATGTATCGGGCTCTTTTTTTCCCGTTTCATCGTATCTACTGACGACAATCACTGTGGCGCTGTCAATATCAATGAAATTTATCATAACGATTGACGATTTAAAGGTCTGAGCCTCCATGAAGTATGACGTGGTCATCATCGGTTGCGGACCGGGAGGACTTCAATGCGGGCATATTCTCGCCAGTAATGGCGTCCGAGTTCTACTCCTTGAAAAAAACGCTGCTATCGGCGACAAGGTGTGTGCTGGCGGCATAACCTGGAAGGGATTGATCGAACGTGTTCCTCCAGAGTTGCTGGAACGTTCGTTTTATCGCCAAAAAATCATTACCCGTCTGCAAAAAATAACAATTGAGTCCCATCACCCTATAATTGCAACAATAAACCGCCACAAACTTGGCCAGTTTATGGCTGAGCGAGTACACTCTTCTGGTGCTGATGTTGTAACTGGAGCGCGCCTTTTTCAGCTCGAAAAAAAGAGTATCACTTACCGTTATAAACAAAAACATCAGAGGGTTTTCTTTGATTATCTGGTTGGGGCCGACGGAACATTGTCAAAAGTTCGCCAACATTTAAAACTCCCCACTGAATATTATGGAATAGGCATTAACTATACCCTTCCCTTTCGGGTGGAGGATATGGAGTGGAATTTTGATGCCAATCGATTTGGCAGCGGATATACCTGGGTTTTCCCGCATTCGAGCAGTGTGTCTGTCGGCGCCTATGCGACTATGCCTTGCCTTAAAGCCTCTTTACTTAACTCTAATCTCATGCAGTGGCTTGAAGAAAAAGGGCTCACACTCCCTGAAATGAGACCCAGGGCAGAAAAAGTATCCTGCGATTTCAGAGGGTGGAAGTTTGACAACTTTTTTCTGGTTGGTGATGCAGCGGGACTGGCATCACCACTCACAGGTGAAGGGATATATCCTGCATTTGTGTCTGCCGAGGCTGCCGCTCATTCCATAATCGACAGAAATCATCAGTCAGCAACTCTAAAAAATGTGCTGCAAAAGCATCACAGACATGCAACAATGCAGAGAATTGCGGGTCAGCACACCAGGGTGGCGTTTCTTCTTTCCGAGATCTCGGCCCTGCTTCTGCGTTATCGGCTCATCTCGACTAACTCATTTGAAATGGCATAAATCTCATTTAAATAGCAAAGTCCAGCTTTGGATAAAGCCAATAATGACCAGAAAACGCATTCTCAATGTAACATTCTTAATCTTCTGCATTGTCCTGTTGTTGTTCCTTTATCTTGCACCAGAAGAGACCACCACTCCCTTACCCAAGGATGAAGTTCATGAAAAATTTCACCTGATAAAAAGCAAGAAAGAAGCGGACAAACTTTGCGTTGAATGCCACCATGAGGCAGGCTCAGCACCACTTCCAGAAACACACCCCCCACCCTACCGCTGCTTATTCTGCCACAAGAGAGATCTCTAAGCCTCATGGTTTTATGCCTGCAGACTTTTCTTCACGATTTCAAAGACATCCCTGGATAGAGATTGTTTCTCCAGGATTCTTTCAAGCACGCGTTTCATCCCCTGTTGCCTTGAATCTTCATACCGTTTCCAGGTCGTGAAAGGGGTTACCAGGCGTGCTGCAATCTGTGGATTAACTGAGTCAAGGTAAACGATATGGTCTTCCAGAAACTGATATCCTTCACCGCCTTTCCGGTGAAAATGAAAATGATTTGAGCTGAAAGCACCAATCAGTGATCGAACTTTATTGGGGTTTTTAATCGAAAAGGATGGGTGGTCTACCAACCTTTTGACACACTGGAACGTGTCCTCGCCGTTCGACAGTGCCTGAATTGAAAACCATTTGTCCATGACAAGTGGTTCGTTGTGCCACTTTTTTTCGAAATCCTTCATCAACTCCATTCGCTCCGGTATGTTGTGATGGGAGATCGCCGACAGCGCAGCAAACTGATCTGTCATGTTCTTGCCCTGGTAATATTGGTCCAGGCAAAGTTTGCAGCTGTTGTCACCTGGTTTCACCAGAGCCAGCAAATAAGAGAGACAACAATTTTTCAAACTTCTCTTTCCTATCTCTTCTGGCGTGATTTGATAGTCGTCTGAGGTATTGTTCTGTTGATAAACAGATAGAAAATCATCATAGAGCTGTCGTGCCAATTCAGTTTTCACAAATTGATACCCCCTGTGCAGGGAATCAGGGTCTACATTATGCATGGACTGAGCTAAATAGGATTCTGTTGGCAAGGTGAGCGCAAGAGCGATCAATGACTTGTCGAGATCGCTGTCAACCAGATTCTTTCTGATTGAATTCACATATGATTCAGGAATGAGAGGTAATGTGTTGTTTTTAAATGCCACTGCCAATTCAAGGATGATTGACGCACCGAGTGAAAAAGCAGCGTCCCACCTGTTGAACAGGTCTGGATCATTGGCCATCAGATATGTCAAATCATCTCTGCTGTAAAATGACTGCAATGTAACTGGAGCAGAAAATCCTCTGAGCAGAGATACAACTGGACGTTTTTTCAGACCGTTAAAAACAAAACTCTGTTTGTTTTCAGTAAGCTCAAGCAGAAAATCCTCACCAATCCTTTGAAAATTTCCATTGACCATTCCAGAATCAGCATCCAGGAAACCAGTGCGGATCGGTATATGGAGCGGTTTTTTGTCGGGCTGCATTGGTGTTGGCCTGGTATTTTGCTCTATGGTCAACATATATTCCTCAGTCACCTCATCCCAGCTTTCTTGGACGGTTAGCTGAGGTGTTCCCGCCTGCGCATACCAACGTTGAAATTGCTCCAGGCTGATACCTGAAACATCACTCATTGCTGAGACAAAATCTTCACAAGTGACCGCCTGCCCGTCATGTCTTTTGAAATAGAGGGCCATTCCTTTTTTGAAATTATTGGCGCCAACGAGGGTGTGAATCATCCGTATCAGTTCAGCTCCCTTGTTATATATGGTCACCGTATAGAAATTATTGATTTCCATATAGCTTTCTGGCCTGACCGGATGGGCCATGGGACCAGAATCTTCTCTAAACTGAAACTGTCTGAGTATTCTGACATCCTCAATTCTCTTGACTGCACGGGAGTTCATGTCTGAAGAAAATTCCTGATCTCTGAATACGGTGAGCCCCTCTTTGAGGCTTAATTGAAACCAGTCGCGGCAGGTTACCCGATTACCTGTCCAGTTATGAAAATATTCATGACCGATTACCCCTTCTATTCCCATATAATCCTGGTCAGTCGCCGTTTCCGGTGAGGCCAGTACATACTTTGAGTTAAATATATTCAACCCCTTGTTCTCCATGGCACCCATATTAAAATCATCTACAGCAACGATCATGTAACGATCCAGGTCGTATTCGAGATCAAAAACGACTTCATCCCACTTCATCGCATCTTTCAGTGATTGCATGGCGTGGTCACATCGGGTGCGGTTCTGTTTCTGAACATATATCTCCAGGCTGATTTCCCTGCCTGATTTTGTTACAAAGGTATCCTCGACACAGACGAGTTCGCCGGCGACAAGAGCAAAAAGATAGCATGGTTTGGGAAATGGATCTTCCCACTCGACAAAATGTCGGGTTTCGTCAAGCATACCATGTTCTTTAAGATTTCCATTTGATAGAAGGACAGGAAATTGTTTGTAATCAGCTTCAATTCGGGCAGTGAATCGCGCCAGGACATCGGGCCTGTCAGGATAGTAGGTTATCCGTCGAAATCCCTCTGCTTCACACTGCGTGCAAAAATTACCTGAGGAGAGGTATAGTCCATTAAGCGAACTGTTTGCCTGGGGATTGATTGTCGTGATAATTTCAAGAACAAAGGACTCTGGGACATCATAAACAGACAGGCCACCGGGTACTAATTTAATCCGACCACTGTTTACCTCTTCACTATCAACAAACAGGGAAACAAGAGAAATAGATTCACCATAGAGAAAGAGTGTATTTCCTTTTTTTGTGCTCAGTGGATTTTTCCTGATTGATGAGCGGGCTTTTACTCGGGTATCCGTGGCGTCCAGGATAAAGTGGAGGTGAATATCATCCACTAGATATTCTGGTACCGTGTAATCAGCCAAATTAATGGTATTATGCTGGTTTTTATTCACTGTGAGCCTTCGTTTATGTCTGGATTATTGATTTTGAAATAATGAATATACCTGGACAATCTTCAAACATAACGTATCTTCCTGAAATGATCAGCAGCTAAGAGATAGGCAGTATCTGCGAAAATCCTATTATGTTGTGATCGTTTAAAAGGTTTTCTCATGCTCGATCACAGAATATCAATGACTGAAATTGATAGGTAGCTGCCCACCGTTAATCCACTTTTTCTTTAAATAATAGGCCATCGCAATCCCAAGAAGAACAATAACCCATCTTTCATAACGCCCCATGTTAACAACGAGAACAAAACCAACCATCAGCAGTCCGGGTATTGCAAGCACCAGATAATAGGTCTTGGTAGAAAAGGCAAACTTTACCACCGCTGTAAGACTGAGCAGGAAGCCAACAAGAACTGAAATAGCATAGAAAGCAACAATCTTTAACTCGTTTGCTCCAATATGTTGAAATCAGACACGATCATGCTATCCATCAACAGGCGAATATCTGTCATATTCTCCAGATTTCGAACCTGATTTATAATTATATCTTGCTGATTTTCTGTGATAACCTGAGCGACCAGACTCCTGAACTTTATTATGATTTCATCCCAGGAAAGGGGGTTTTCCGGATCTCCTTTCGGATGATCAAGCGTTGCCTCAAACCTCTGGTCATCTTGAGTAATTATTTCGACATGAGCCGGCCATTTTTTAGGAAAATCCTTTTCAATAGAAGGATCCTCGACACAGGTGATTTTATTCATCATGGTCTGTACCCTGCCTGAAGAAATATTGTCTATTGAGTACTGGTCGAGGGATGCTTCACCATATAGTACCGCAATCGCTGCACCAAACGGCATGCTGAATTGGGCATCGACGATTGATGTTGGTTTTCTTTTTGCTTCAGGTGGGTCAGCGACAAGGGCAAAACCAGCCTTTAATATGGAGATGTTAATTGTTTTGATGATTTCCGCTGACAGGGAGTTATCTTTCATTATCTCCAGGATACAGTCTATTGCACCCTGTTTATATCGACAGCAGGCATGGGGCTTGATGCTTGTTTTCATTATCTCGTATGGAGCTCCCCAAGCTTGGAGTACCCTGTCTGGCTTGGATGAAAGTGAGTAGGAGTGCAAAAATCCGAATTTACCTTCAATAATCGATCTTGGGCCGGTAAAGCCCTCTCTGGCGAGCAGTGTGGCGATAATACCACTGTGAGCAGACCATCCGGCGTGAAAACGTTTGGTATAGGCTCCGTCTGTCAAAAATTCCATGGACCCGGCAGCCTGACTGCCTGCAATACCAAGCGCATCAATTGTTTGTTTTTCGGAGTTATTGAAAAGCTTCGCAGCGGCTACCGCTGCACCAAATGTTCCGCAAGTTGCAGTGGGATGAAAGCCACGCTGATAATGCGCAGCCGGGTCAAGTGCAATTCCAAGCTTGACCATCACTTCGTATCCGGCAACCATTGCTTCAATCAGCTCCTTACCACTCGATTTGCTGGTGTAGCCGGAAGCAAGGGCTGCAGATATAACGGATACAGCTGGATGAAGTGACGCTTCGTTAACAACATCATCGAGCTCAAGTGAATGAGCAGAAACCCCGAGAGCCAATGCAGCCTCAGGTGCAGCGGCCTTCAGTGAAGTTGCAGGGATTGGAACGGTGGAGCCGTGAGGGTGGTGAACGACAAGATAGCGATATACCGGTAGAGAAGATTCTGATCGACTCCCCCGTATCGCAACGCCTAGGTAATCGAGCAGAAGATATTTGCACCTGTCGACCACCGCTGCCGGCAGAGATTTAAAAACAAGCGAATTGCACATACCTGCCATTTCAGTTGTTATTCCCATTACCTACTCCTAGAGCAATTTTGAATTTATTTTTCGAAGTTATTCTCAGCTTGAAATCATTCAAATCCCTGCTTGGCAAGTGCAATAAAGTGAGCGACATCTATATCTTTGGGACAAACGAACGAACATGCCTGAGATGAATGACAGCGATAAACGCCATTATCACTGTAAAGCGTTTTGAGCCGTTCTTCTTTTTCATTTTCACGGGGATCGAGCACCCTGACAATGGCTGCAAGCATGCTGTTGGGCCCGAGAAAGTTGTTGTGGCTGCTCAAGCACGCAGACGCACAGCAAAAACAGTTTATGCACCGGGTGGCGTTAACATAACTTTCCAGGAGTTCGGGGCTGATCTGGTGTTCTTCACCTGCCCCCTTAGGTGGCTCTGGGTTGATTATGTATGGTTTTACCGCATCTACACGCTGGTACGCTTTATCCGAGTCGATCACCAGGTCTCGTACGACCGGGGCAATATCGAGTGGTTCAACAGTGAACACCGATGAATTGAAAGAATTTACGGCATTCTCAACCAGCAGTTCACAGGCAAGCAGCGGTCGGCCGTTAACTTTCATTGAACACGTTCCGCACTGGCCATGTTCACATGATGATCCCCAGGCCAGGGTAGGGTCCTGCTCGTCATTTATTTTACGAAAAAGGTCGACAAAGCGCATGATCCGACCCGCTTTTATTTGATAGGTTTGAATCCACTTTTTATCTGTGTCGGGATTGTAGCGATGTATGTTAAGGGTAAGGTCATACGTTGCATCCATGGTCGTTTCACTCCAGAGATTTATGAAATAAACGTTTTATAATATCTTTTATGTCAATATTTTCTTTCTATAAAATCAAACTTTTCATGATGCTCCTGACCTTCGTTAAACAGACTTCTGTCAATTTCCCGCCTGGCCAATCCGACGGTGCCGTAGTGGGTCATTGAAGCGAGGGTGTGATAGTTATAGGTATCTTTTCTTTCTGGATAATCATCACGGAAGTGAGCTCCCCGTGATTCCTTTCGTGCACGCGCCGCTACGCAGATTACCATGGCAACCGAGAGTAGGTTGTCCAGTTCCCAACGCTGGACCAGTTCTTGATTACAACGGAGACTATTGTTAGCCAGACCACTGTTTTCAGCACGAACTTTGAGTTCTCTGAGAATCTCTACCGCATCGGATATCGATTCTTCTGTCCTGAACACACTGACATTGCTTGTCATGACTTGGCGGAGTTCATTTCTTATCAGACCAATATTATCTTTACCGGTTGACTCAAAATAGCGGCTGAATTTTGATTCGAACCGGCATGGAGTGGTTGGAGCTCGTGTTGCACCTCTGTTCTGGTCTAACCAGTTCACCACTCGATCAGCCGCAATTTTTCCCATGGTGATAAGTTCAAGAATAGAATTTGTTCCCAACCGGTTAAAGCCATGGAAGCTCGAAGCCGCGCATTCACCAACTGCGAATAGACCGTGAATGGTGTTTTGTTCACCGTCCTCCACCTCCCCGAACTCATTGGTGGGAATACCGCCCATGTGATAATGATTGCTGGGCCTGACCGGGCAAAGTTCTTTCTGGGGGTCAAGATTCACATATCTCTTGAAAAAGCTTGAAACTTCAGGAATCTGTTTCTGGTGAACCTCATCAGGCAAATGCCTGAGATCAATCCAAACATGGGGAATATTATGATCAGGATTCAAGATGCCGCGCCCTTCTCGAATTTCTGATTCAATTGCGCGCGCCACGAGATCTCTTGGTGCAAGTTCCTTCATCTTCGGGGCATAATTGCTCATAAAGGGTTCGAGTCCATTATTCCTGAGGATACCACCAACCGAGCGCAAGGTTTCACTTGCCAGAATACCGGGTCCGACGATACCTGTCGGGTGAAATTGTACGGCCTCGGGGTCCATCACCGGAAGACCTGACTCGAGGGCGAGTGCCAGACCGTCACCAGTATTCTGACGGCAGTTTGTCGTGACTTGATACACCTGCCCGCTGCCGCCGGAGGCGATAATTGTTGCCCCGGCATTGATGGTAATAAATTGTCCGCTTTTCATATTGAACACGATACATCCAAAGCATTGCTGATCCGCCATGAGCAGTTCAACCGCAATACTTTGATTTAGGAAGGTGATCCCTCTTTTAAGAGATTCCCCCCAGCTCGTATCCATGATGCCTTTGCCTGTTCTATCAGCTTCAAAAACTGCTCGATAGGCGGAGGATTCACCGAAATTTCGGGTATGACCGCCAAAGGTTCTTTTACTCAGACGACCGTCTCGTTCACGGGAAAAATGCATACCTCTGTTTTCCAGCCAGAGGATCTGTTCCCAGGCAGATTCACAGACTTTCTGGACGACATTCTGATCGGCGGTACAGTCGGACCCTTTCCAGGTATCAAAAGCATGAAATAAAACAGAATCGAGTGGATCCTTGGGGTCAACGGCGGCGAGTCCACCCTGGGCAGTCGAAGTGTGTGATTTCTGGGGATGAGAAACTTTTGTCAGGGCAATGATCTTTGAACCAGGTTTATTTTCAAGTATCTCGGCCGCACAGCGAAGGCCCGCACCTCCAGCGCCTACAATGAGAACGTCACAATCGACAGTTGCGTTTGTTTTAACAGCTACAGTCATGGTCTTTTTCCTGTTATATAGAAAACGTTAAATTGATCCCAATAAATGCCAGAACAACGGTTCCTAAAAAGACTGCGGTCGACAAGATGAATCGAGTCTTATGATTGAAAATATAATCGGAACAGATGGTAGTCAAACCATAGCCACCATGATACAAGGCACTGACGAGAAGCCCTGTATCAATGAACTTCATGAATACCGTGTTCATCCGTTGGGTGATAATGTCCACGTCTCGTCCGATTGTCGGGTCAAGATGCATGAAAAGCATATGCGCCGGTATCATGATTAACAGATAGGCCCCAGAAATTCGTTGCAGTTTCCAGTAAATCGAGGCCCTGTTATTTTTTAGTTTGACGATAGTGATGAAGGCAAGACAGCAACTACCCACCGCAACATATGACCAGAAGAAAAAAGCAGAGACAGACTGGTCTCCACTAATCATGAATACGGCGAGGAGAAACAGGTAGACAAGTGACAGCCCAACCACATACCTGAGGATAATTATGTCATTACGGTGACCATAGATCTCATAAAGGATCAGTCGTCCTCCGTTAAGCGAATGGTAAATAACCGGGAATGCCAGAAACCATTCAAGAAAGCCTGGAAATATCCGAGAAAAAAAGGCCATTTTCTCAACAAATTTCTCGGGAGTATGGAGGGATGACAGGGTTAAGATATGAAAGACAAGATAAAGAGCAAGAAAAACACCGCTTATTCGATGTGCCCAGGTGGCAATATAAGGCCACCCTTTGGCATGCCTCAACTCAACCACCTGTTTCCATCCCGGTATTTTCGATTGTAACTGACTCGAAATCATAAGTAGTTCCCCTTTCCAATAGCTGGTTATCGTAGCTCTATTAGTCTGATGATCGAAGGTAGGTTAAAAACCTGTCCAGAGCAATATTGATATGTTCTTCTACCATGTGCCTGCATCGCTCAGGTCGGTTCCTGAGAGTCTTGAATCCTTCGAAAATTCTTTGATGGACGGCCAGAGATTTCTCCAGATCTTCACGATAGTACTGATAAGAGAATCTATGCCAGAGGTTCTGCATCCGCAGGGTACGAAGACTGTTTATCAGCAGGCTGTTATTGCTCAAATTTATAAAGAGTTCATGAAATGCCAGGTGGTGGACATAATATGCCTGAGTGTCAGAGTTGTTGGCAGCATCCTCCATCTTGTGCAGTATTTCTGCCATCTGGGCAAGCGATTCTTCGGTCATGTTGGCAATCGCCAGTTGCGCAGCTAACCCTTCCAGAGCTGCCCTGATCGGAAAATTTTCCTCAATATCCCTGCGCGTTATACGTTTTACGAAGGTTCCCTTCCTTGGCAGGATTTCCACAAGGCCCTTTTTCTCAAGTTCTCGAAAAGCCTCCCGTAATGGAGATCTACTAACACCAAAATACGTTTGGAGATCCAGTTCGACCAGCTGTTCTCCTCCCTTGAAATCGCCTTCGAGAATTGCCCGGGTTAAGGTTTCGGCAACCTGCATTCCCAATCCGACAGGTTTATTCAAATCCTTTTGTATCTTTTTATCCAGCATCAGAGACCCATGAGCGAGTTGACTGAAGTATTAGACGATGGTATGCAACTCCGGATTACCACGATTTCAATGTTTCGGGAACGAAATAACTAATTTGAAACAGCAATACATTAATATTGTCGACAATAGTAACATTTTCACCCCGAAAGTCATCTATATTTGTACAATTCTCATATACAGATTAAAAATAGTGGTGTTGCTCGTGTACGGTGGCTCAAAGAAGTGCAGTTTGGTTGTAAATATTTTCTTGTTCAGGGGGGCATATGAGCGATTTTCTGAAATTGTTCTGGCAAAAAAGACTCGAAACATGCGGAAAAGCACTGATTAATAACAATTTTGATCTCTTTATTGCTGAGGACGCAAAAGATGCTCGAAATATCTTTTTTGCTCAGATTTTTCCAGATCTCAACGTAAAAACCGTTTCATGGGGAGATTCTCTTTCCTTTATTCAAACAGGCATTCTCGATGAACTGAGGAAAAATAGTTCGATCTCTGTCATAGAGACATTCGCCAAAGATATCAGCCGAGCTGAAATAATAGAACGACGCAGACAGGCACTGCTTGTTGATCTATTTTTTTCTGGTTCAAATGCAGTTACCGAGAATGGCCAACTTGTAAATCTCGATATGGTAGGTAACCGGGTGGGTGCCATTACTTTCGGGCCAAAACATGTTGTCCTGTTTATTGGCAGAAATAAAATCGTAACCGATCTTGATCAGGCAAGAGAACGGATTAAATCGATTGCTGCTCCGGCAAATGCCATTCGGCATACCGGTTTCAAAACCCCATGCATTAAAACAGCTCACTGCATTGACTGCAGCAGTCCTGACCGAATCTGTAATACCTGGGTTATTACCGAAAAATCATTTCCTAAAGGTCGAGTGAAGATCGTCTTGATAAATAAGGACGAAGGACTGTGAATTAAGGTCAGTGGCAAAGAGCAACTGCAGATTTGGTTTTTGCTGTCAGCTGTTCAGTGCCCGGTAATATGAATCAAGAGTGTATATAGCTGCGAGTGGATTATGGCCGGTGACTCTGTCTTTCACTGCAAGGACGGTACAGGGTGCTTTCGAATGTTTGAAAAACAGTGAATCGTGGCCAACACACAAACCGAGCAGAACATTAAAATCTGTTTTCTGTTGATTAAGCAGTTCTGCCTGAAGGATCGGGTTACACATCGATTCTTTGCTGCCAGCAGCAATCTTTTCATCATCCTGCAAGCCGAGAAACTGTTTTTCCACTCCGCCAACCTTGCATATGGCTGAAATCATGCTCAGTCCTTTCGAACCAAAATATTTCTCTACGATTCCTGCTTCTTTCCGCAACCCCATACAGAAGGCCAGGCCAATATTCTGGTAATTCATTCGCGAAATGAAATCACTGATTTCTTCTATTCTCGGTTTGGCAGGTCGAACAAGCGCATAACCACGTTCACGGTTTGCATACCCGTCTTTTTCCTGAAGACTTGCTTGTCTGGCAAACTCAAAGGAACCTTCCTGCTGATATTTCTCCAGTATTTCTTCGTTGAAATCATGGTGATGCACGGTCGGACAATTTGCAGGGTGTTTACCCCCTTCTGTTCTGCATATTCTTTCGGAGATTTTAATATTGCATCGAGCGCATTGTGGGGAATTATTTTCTTCCATTTTTATTTACCTGTTTCCTGGAGTTATAATTTACCTGGTGATTGGATAGAGCAGCACTTTGCCAATTGCCTCTCTGCTCTCAAGGTGCTGATGCGCCCTGGCGGCTTCTTTGAGTGGATAGCATGAATCAATGACCATCTGTAATTGCTCACTTCTCAGCATTTCAATAACACGTTCCATTGTATTGCTTATCATTGCCGGCCTCAGTTTCCTGAAATGCCCGAAACTAAATCCAATAACGGAACGATTTGTCGTATAGAGGGTCTCAGGAGAAATCGACCCGGGCACATCGGCAAGTCGGCCAAATGAAATCAGTCGGCCAAACGGAGCAAGACAGTGGAGATCCCGTTCAAGCGTGACGCCCCCGATCGGGTTTAATATGACATCTGCGCCTGCTCCTCCGGTCAACTGGTTAATTTGGGTCGAGTAATCCGGATTCTTATAATCGACGGTGGCCTCTGCGCCAAGATCCAGGACATACTTACCCTTTCTCAAACTACCAACAGATCCGAAAATCTTGCCGGCCTTGCATTGCTTGGCAACCTGTATCGCTGTTGTTCCAACACCGCCACTTGCACCGTGAATAAAAATGGATTCTCCGGGTTCAATCCTGGCAATCTCGGTCAATATATGGGTGATCGTCCCGGCAACAATGGGAACGGCTGCTGCAGCCTTGAAGTTGATCTCCGGTGGAAGAACAAAGCAGAGGTGTTCCTGAGCAACAGCTTGTTCAGCATAAGATCCGGTCGATGGAAAGGCAATGACATGATCGCCTTTTTTTATGGTTTTAACCTTTTGACCGACGCTTGCAGCCACACCGGCAACGTCTATTCCGGGAGTAAACGGTAGGTTTTTGCCAAGATGATATTTCCCTGATCGGGCCTGGATATCTGCACTGTTAATACTGGCTCCCCGTACCTCAATGAGAATCTCGTTTTCACCAGCAACAGGGTTGGGAAGCGTTGTATAGTTCAGAACGTCGGGACTCCCAAAAGATTGTACTGTTATTCCTTTCATGGTCTGTGGCTATCACTTTGAATTGTTAAGGCATCAATGTCAACCAGGGCCTTTTTTATTTCTGTGAAACCTGTGTCAGACAATGGAGTCTGTGGAGGAAGCGGGACACCAACATCATATCCCTGCAGTTCAAGTCCTCCTTTAATACAGGCTGCCAGATTATGCTTTGCAAATGTTTGGTTGAGTCCCCACAATTTCATCTGTAAACCCATTGCTTGTTCCCAGAGCCCCTTGCGGCAGAGCTCAAAAAGTTCCACACTCCGAACCGGAGCAACACAGGCAGGACCTGCCATCCAGCCAACACCTCCTATAAGCATGACGCATGCAGGAATATGTGCAGATGCGGAGAACACATGAAGTCGATCCCCTACCCTTTTTATTATAGACAAAAGACGTCCGGTATTAGCCGAAGCGTCCTTTAAATAGGCAATATTATCTATGTAGCTTAATCGATCAATGAGGCCGATTGAAAGGTCGGATCTCTGAAAATTAGGATTCGTGTAGAGAACGACAGGAACCGATACTGTTTCCGCAATTGACCTGAAATAGTGAAAAATATTTTCATCGTCGACGGGAAAGTAAGATTCAAGGATAGCAAGGATTCCGTCAACCCCCATCTCCTCAAATGTTTTCGCCTGCATGATCGCCTCAGCAGTGGTCGTGCAACCGACCCCAGCAACGACAGGCACACGCCCAGCGGCTGCGTCGACAACGATCTCAACAATCAAACGACGCTGCGCCCATGAAAGATAGGCAAATTCGCCGGTTGAGCCAAGCGGTGTCAAACCATGCACACCACTTCTAATCAAATCATCGCACAGTCTTTTCAGAACCTTTTTCTTAACCTTGCCGGACTCATCAATTGGTGAAACAAGGTACGGGAAAACACCGTGAAATAGTGGATATTCTATCATAATTGAGCTCTTGAAGTGCTAGGGGGACCTATATGTCTCCATCTGATTTCATTTTGTCGATCATTTCTTGACTGTAACCGAGCTCTTTGAGGATTTCTAAGGTATGTTCACCGAGGTCGGGCGCCTTAGACCTGTTTCTTGCTTCTGTCTTGGAGAGTTTGATCGGGTTATTCAGCATCCTCACCTTACCATAGGTTGGATGATCCCAATCGCCAAAAAAGTCATTGGCGACAGCCTGTTCGTCCTGGGTAACTTCAAGTGGTGTCTTTACAGGGGCCCAGATTAGCTTGTTCTTACTTAAAACATCAACCCAGTAGTCATAGGAGCGGGAAACAAATTCATTCTGGATTATTTTTATCAGTTCAGCCGCGTTTTCAGCGCGTGCATCCGGGGTCGCATAGAGTGGATCATTTTCCAGTTTTTGCAACCCAAGTGCCTGACAAAATGACGGCCAATATGGCTGAGAAGTGGTCATCCCCAGCATGATCCAGCGATTATCGCTGGTGGGATAAATATTTCGTATCGGATTCCCCATGGTCTTCTGAGATGGTCTGACAGAATCTTCACCGCTGATCAGGCATCCGGTTATGTCAGTTCCCAGGGCGAAGGCAGCGGTATTAAAGAGCGATACTTCCACTTCCTGGCCAACGCCAGATCGCTCCCGTACAAAAAGAGCAGCCATAACCCCTGCCAGAAGACTTTGAGAAGTGATGCTGTCACCATAGGCAGGACGTGAGATATTTGGTGGATTACCAGGTTCATGCATTAAATCCATAACCCCACTCCGGGCCCAGAAGGCAACAGAGTCATAGCCACCCGTATTTCTCTCTGGTCCTTTTTGACCATAGCCGGTCAGATTGGCATATATAATCTTTGGGTTATGCTGCGCAAGTGTCTTGTACTCAAGGTTAAATTTTTCCATTTCATAAGGCCTGAGATTGTTCAGGAATACGTCAGACTCTTTAACCAGTTTATGAATAATTTCCTGACCTCTATCCGATTTCAGATTGATTGTCAGGCTTTTCTTGTTTCTGTCAACATGCTCCCAGATATAATTCACCTCATGTGGCCGGGCCCAGCCGGCCATACCAGCTGCGAGCAAGTGTCGCTGCAGATCACCACGGCCAGGCGGTTCAACGTGAATCACCTCAGCTCCCCAGCTGCCCATAAGCATACCGGCTAGCGGCATTGCAAATGCTCCTCCCACTTCAATCACCCTGATACCCTGTAATCCTTCAACCATGCCTTGTTCCTCTTTTGATTAGCGAAATCGTATGAGTTATAGTTTTCACCGCGATGCTTTCTTGACGTTGCACACAGATAGCCTTACCGAAATTAATTAATTTTGCAATCAAGAAGGTAGTGGCATCCTGTCTTTATAGCTATAGGAAATGCATTCATCGGTTACTCGTCCTTTCCTTCTATCACCATACTATCTGCAGCTCGCTATTAATATTATTGTTTGTGTTTGCAAACCAATGAATTATATATCATTGTTTACCAGCAGGTTATATCAGTAGAAGGCCAATGACATTTTAATTTTGACCGTCAGGCATAAGATTGACGCAGTTTTCAGGACTGCTTAACCAGAAGAGATCCTAAAAAATGATTACGATTAACGAACATTATAACAAACTACAGGCCTCATACCTCTTTTCAGACATTGCTAAAAGAGTGACGACCTACCAGAAAAACAACCCGGATAAATCCATTATAAAACTTGGAATTGGTGATGTTACAAAGCCGCTGCCCCATGCCTGTATTGATGCATTTCATCATGCAGTGGATGAAATGGCAGATGAATCAACTTTCAGGGGCTATGGGCCTGAACAGGGGTATGATTTTCTGCGTGAAGCCATCACCAGTCATGACTTCAAGAAGAGAAATGCAGCCATTTCAGCTGATGAAATTTTCATCAGCGACGGTGCAAAATGTGATACCGGAAATTTTCAGGAACTGTTCAGCAATGACATAGCAATCGCTATTCCAGACCCCGTCTACCCTGTTTACCTGGATACCAATGTCATGGCCGGCAGGACCGGAATCTATAAAGATGGGCGTTACCAGGGAGTTGTCTATCTGGAATCAACCAAGGATAATAATTTCGTTCCCGAACTGCCAAAAGAAAAAGTCGATCTCATCTACTTATGCTTTCCCAATAACCCAACCGGTTCAACGATCTCAAAAGATGAGCTCAAACTCTGGGTTGACTATGCTCGAGACAACAAGGCGCTTATCCTCTATGATGCAGCCTACGAGTCTTTTATCAAAGATGATTCTTTACCAAAAACCATTTATGAAATAGACGGCGCCCAGGAGGTTGCTGTCGAATTTCGAAGCTTTTCAAAAAGTGGCGGTTTTACCGGTACCAGGTGTGCCTTCACCGTTGTTCCAAAAGCCTGTCAGGTCTTTGATAACAAAGGCAATACTCATTCGCTTCACAGCCTCTGGAATCGCCGTCACTGCACTAAATTCAACGGGGTATCATATCCGGTCCAGCGGGCAGCTGAAGCCCTCTACAAACCTGAAGGAATGCAGCAGGCCGCCGACCTGGTGAATTATTATATGAAAAATGCAGCACTGATACGGTCTGAAATCAGTGCGCTGGGTTTCGATTGTGTTGGTGGTGAAAATTCGCCCTATATCTGGATAGACGGAAAAACTGATTCCTGGCAATTTTTTGACCTGCTGCTTGAAAAAGCCGGGGTTGTCTGTACGCCGGGTGCCGGCTTTGGTAAATGTGGAGAAGGATATATACGGATCTCTGCTTTCAACTCCCATGAGAATGTCAGCCAGGCAATGAACCGTATTAAAGAAACACTCTGATGAGTAAGGGTTTGTCACTCTTTCAAGCTGGCTACTCTATATTGTGGCCGGCTTGAAGCTTATCGTCTCCTCTGTACCTTTCATTTCGGTTATACTTTTTACGTTCACATTCTCATTAAGCCACTCAAGAACTCCATTAACCAGTCTCTCCGGAGCCGATGCCCCAGCCGTTAAACCAATAATGCTGACTCCGTTTAACCACAAAGGCTCGATATCTCTATAGTCGTCAATCAGATAGCTGGTTCCGCCTGCCTCTTCGGCAACCTCTTTTAAGCGATTGGAATTTGAACTGTTTTTTGAACCGACGACAAAGATGAGATCTGTCTTTGCCGCAAGAAATCGAACGGCATTTTGGCGATTCTGGGTTGCGTAACAGATATTCGATTTTATAGGACCTTTAATGGAATCAAATCTTTTTTCAAGGACGGATTTTACCCCGATGACATCCTGCTGACTCAGGGTGGTCTGGGTAACATAGGCAACCTTTGCCGGATCGTTTACTGTAACATGCGCAGCTTCAGATTCATTTGCGACGACATGCACCCGGTGAAAAACTCTTCCTGCTGTCCCTTCAACCTCTGGGTGCCCATGGTGACCAATAATAATAACGTCATAGCCGTTGCTGTGATACTGTTCAACCATCCTGTGAATGCTCGTTACCAGCGGGCAGGTGGCATCAATGGTTCTCAGGTTGTGACGCTGAGCCTGTTTTTCTGTTGCCACAGAGACACCATGGGCACTGAAAATACAGATTTCACCTTCGGGAATTTCGTCGAGATTTTTTACAAAGCGGGCGCCAAGTCCTTCCAGCTCAGATATAACATGTTTGTTATGGACAATTTCATGTAATACGTAAACAGGTGAGTTGGAGGATTCAATGGTAAGCTTCACCGTTTCAATCGCACGAACGACACCGGCACAAAATCCCCTGGGCGAAGCCAGTATTACCTCAACCCCATCTTTGCCATGAACCCGTCTTATCATCGTTCAGTCTGTAGCAGTCTTTTTCTGAAGACGCTATTGATTCGGAATGACGAGTACTGGTATGCTCGAATAACGTGAAACGCGCCGCGATGTTGAACCTGAAACATCACTGCCGAGAACACTCCGGGAAGACTTTCCAAGGACGATCAAATCGGCATTATGCTCTTTCGACTTTTTAATAATTTCTTCGCTCGGTCTTCCGCTCACTACAAGCACCTCATCCACATGGGAGCTCTTGAAGTCATGTGAATTTAGCTCTTCTTCGCAGAAATCCTTCAAGCGCTGCTTCATATTACCTAAAACAGCCTGCAGATTGTCCTTGTAGACCTTCTTGGCATCAATTTCGGTGAGATAGGTATCTACAACAGCCTGAATTGAGGAACTCATTGGCTCAACCACATGCAGCATAATGATTTTTGCCCCATATTTTTGGGCCAGGCTTAAGGCAGACCGAAATACCGGTTTGGTATGATCACCGAGATCCGTGGCGTAAACAATTGTTTTGTATTCTGGTAATGTTGGCATTCACTGTCCTCGCATCTAGTTGTTAAATTTTTGTGATAACCAAATAAATGATAAGTCCGTAATTATTGTTTACCAGCTGCCGGTTGTCAAAATGTAAAAAGGCGGCATGGAAAATAAATAGCCGCCTTTTTATGTCAAAGGATGAATGAGCTTGCTTAATTATATCCCTGAAGCTTATCGATCAGTTCCGGCAAGAAAAGAGAGATCTGCGGAATGTAGGTGATAAGAACCAGAAATACAAGTAGTACGCCTAACCATGGCAGACAGGCCTTGATTACCCAGCCCATACTGTTTCCGGTAATGCCTGAAGCTACAAACAGGTTAAGCCCCACTGGTGGAGTGAGCATACCAATTTCCATATTAACAACCATGATAATGCCGAGGTGGATCGGATCAATACCCAGCTGAGTTGCGATTGGAAAAAGGATTGGAGCCATAATCAGCAGAATAGCTGAAGGTTCCATAAAGTTACCGGCTGCAAGCAGAAGCAAGTTTACTACAATGAGAAACATCCATGGAGAGAGCCCTAATTCAACGATAATTGATGCGAGAAAATGCGGTATTCTCTCCGTTGTCAGCACATGCGCAAAGAGCATGGCGTTGGCGATGATAAAAAGCAGCATGATGCTGACTTTGGCAGCATCCAGTACAACCTTATTGATTTCTTTGTCATAAATGCATTTATGGAAATTTGAGAAGATCAGCCAGGAATTTCTGCCAACCATAGTACCTGCCCCTTCTCCTTCTTTTCGCCAGGGTACGTTCTTGATCGGCCCCATGTCACGATAGCCAAACACAGCTACAAGAAAAGCATAGACAGCAGAAACAGCCGCAGCCTCTGTTGGGCTGGCAATACCGCCATAGATAGAGCCAAGAACAATGATGATGAGCATCAAACCGCCGAGGGCACTCCAGCCAGCCGTGACAACTTCACCAAATCCAGCCCACGGTTGACAGGGTATTTTCTTGATCTTGGCCACAAAGAAAATGACAATCATCAGCATCAGCCCCATCATGATGCCAGGAATAAAACCGGCCATAAACATGCGAGCTGCAGAGACTTCGGTTGCCGCCGCATAAACAAGCATGACGATTGATGGCGGGATCAAGATCCCAAGGGTTCCTGCGTTGGCAATAACACCGACGGCAAGATTCTCCGGGTATCCTGCTCGAACCATACCGACAATAACGATGGATCCAATTGCCGCAACCGTTGCGGGTGAAGAACCCGATACCGCTGCAAAGATCATGCAGGCAAGCACAGAGGCCATGGCGATACCGCCACTGATATGTCCTACAATACTCAAGGCAAATCGAATGATACGTTTTGCCACACCGCCCGTTGATAGAAACTGGGACGACAAAATGAAAAAAGGAATGGCAAGGAGCGTGTAGTGTTCCGAGAGCGCCTCAAACAATTTTAGTGCAATCGAGCCCAGTGAATCGTTAGAAAACATCAGAATGGTGGCAATACTTGACAGACCAAGAGCCAAAGCAATCGGCATACCAAGAAGCATGCACCCAAAGAGTAAAACGAATAGTCCGATAGTCGTCATAACGTGGCCTCCTCTTTGGATAGTTCTTCTGCAATCTGCATGCTTTCCTTTGCTTCATCTGCATGTTTGAAGCCTTCAGAATCACCAAAGACGATATTCCAGAGCAAAATGAGGACGCGGATGGTCAGGAACGTGAAACCAATAATCAGGATGCTGTGAGCTACCCAGGCCGGTACGGCAATATCTTCAAGTTCGATGCCGATCATGTGCATTTTTTTGAGATAAATCCAGCTGCCGTATAAAATCAACCCGCAATATACCAGGGCAAGAATACAACCTATACCTGACAAGATCTTTCTGCCCCCCAGTGGAAACAACTTGACAAAGGCGTCCATGCCGATGTGTGAGCCCTGCTTCAAACCATAGGAGGCCCCGAGCAGAACAAACCAGCCGGACATGTGCAACGTTAGTTCCTGAGACCAGAGGAAACCCGCATTGAAACCAAAGCGCATCACCACATCTAAAAATACCAGCAATGTCGTCGACACCAACAAAATGCAGATGACCGCCTCCTCAACCCGATTCAAAACGCGGAGAAACATCGTGTACCTCTTGTTTTGAGCTTGAATAAATGGATGCGGACACCCTGAACATATTCAGCATGTCCGCATAGGTCTTTGGCGAAATACAGAGCTATAGAATCTACTGGTTTGCGGCGAATGCAGCATCGATCAGCTCTTTACCGATCTCTTCCTCAAATTTACCCCAGACAGGTTTCATTGCTTCTACCCAGAGGGCCCGGTCTGCATCACTTAAAGTAATGATTTCAGCACGTTTGGAGTCGACAACCTTCTGCCTATCTTCGGTAGCCTTATCTGCCGCAACCTGGTTACCAAAGGCAAGTGCTTCATCGAGTGCTTTCTGGACCTCAGTTCGAATATCATCGGGCAGCCCTTGCCAGAATTCTGTTGAAGTAACGACTAGGTAATCGATCAGGCCATGATTCGATTCGGTAATATAGTCCTGTACTTCAAAGAATTTCTTTGAGTAGATGTTGGACCAGGTATTTTCCTGACCATCAATTGCCTTGGTCTGCAGGAGTGTAAAAACCTCTGAGAAAGGCTTTTTCAGGGGAACTGCACCAAGAGCTTCAAACTGTGCTGCAAGTACATCTGATGCCTGAATTCTGAACTTGAGACCATCGGCATCAGCTGGGACTTTAAGCGGTTTGCTTGCAGAAAGCTGCTTCAAACCGTTATGAAGATATCCGAGCCCGATAATGCCTTTCTTTTCCATTGAGTTGAGCAGGGCAACTCCATGTTCACTCGTTTGAAACTTCTGTACTGCTGCCATATCTTTGAACAGAAACGGCAGATCAAAAAGCATCAGAGATTTTGTATAACGTTCGAATTTTGACAGACTTGGAGCACCCATCTGAACGTCACCAAGAAGCATGGCTTCAAGTACCTTGTTATCACCAAAGAGCTGTGAGTTCGGAAATACTTCGACAACAACTTTTCCGTCTAACCGTTCTGCTATAAGATCCCTGAATTTGTTAGCCATCTGACCTTTTGGGGTGTTTTCGGCAACTACATGGGAGAACTTAATAACGATTGGTGCGGCCATTGCCGATCCGACTGCGAGCATTGTTGATACTGCTGTTACAGCAAGAATTTTGGAAACCTTTTGAAACATAACTACTCCTCCTCGATTTGTTAGTGCTTGTCCAGCCTTCGGACATGTAGCGCATATCAAGCGCTTCTGCATTGTCTATCATGACGGAATTCGTGTCATGATAGACAAATACATTGCAAAGAAGGGACCAGCTGTGAAGTAAAAAGGTATGTAATTGAAAATGTATAAATTTGTGGATGATAGCCTCTGAGGGCATTCCAGCGAATTGGCGGAAAGCCGCCGATTTGCGGGGGTGGTAACCGGGGATTCCCGCCGTTTGAGAGGCCTTTGTCAGCTATTTGTAATCACTTTTGTCGAGTCCGTATTTCCTCATTTTATCTGATAGGGTTTTGCGAGGAATTGACAGCTGGCTCATGACTTTTTTTATGGATCCGTTACTTGAAGAAAGCGCCTGCTCGATCAGACTCTTTTCAAATGTCTCCACCTGCCGCGCAAGACTTCTTGGCGTAGAATTTGCGGATCCTGAAATAAGTCTGTCAATGGACCATTCATTCTGGGCACCCAGAAGCACATAACGCTCAGCGACATTTCTAAGTTCACGGACATTGCCAGGCCAGGAGTATGCCATTATGGCATTTAATTGAGTGGCTTCCGGTAACGGCACTTCCTGCTGATAGCGGTGACAGGCTACCAGAATAAAATGGTGGAAGAGCAGCGGGATGTCTTCCCGTCTTTCCCGTAAAGGAGGGAGACTGAGGCGAACAACATTGAGGCGGTAATAAAGGTCTTCTCGAAACAGCCCCTTTTGTGACTGTTCTTTGAGATCAGCCTTGGCTGCGGCAACAACGCAGAGGTCAAGCGGGATCACCGTGTTTGAGCCGATTCGCTCAATGGTACGTTCCTGAAGTATGCGCAATAAATGGACCTGGACATGCAACGGCATCGATTCTATTTCGTCAAGCAGCAGTGTCCCACCATTGGCATATTCAAATTTACCGATTCTTTTTTCTCTGGCATCGGTAAAAGAACCCGCTTCATGCCCGAACAATTCGCTTTCAATGAGTGCTTCAGAAACAGCACCGCAATTTACAGCAACAAAATTTTTGATTCTCCTGCTGCTCAACTCGTGCAGAGACCGGGCAACAAGCTCTTTTCCAGTGCCGGTTTCTCCGGTGATCAATACATCAGCTCCAGCATCAGCCACCTTGGCTATAGTGGAGCGAAGCTCCTCCATTTTCTCAGTTTTCCCTATAATTCGCGGTCCCGGGGTTTTTTGAGCCTCGAGTTCGCGCCGAAGGTTCCTGTTTTCCAGGGTAAGGGTGCGTTTCTCAAGTGCACGCTGGACTGTTTTAACCAATCGTTCAGCAGAATAGGGTTTCTCGATAAAATCGTAAGCGCCGTTTCGCATGGCCTGGACAGCGGTTGATATATCACCGTGGCCGGTAATCAGAATAACAGGGAGATCCAGATCGATCTCCCTGACCTTATTTAAAAAAGTCATGCCGTCCATGGCCGGCAGCCTGATATCGCAGACAATAATTCCCTGTAGGTCTCTACTGACCTGTGACAAGCCAGATTCGGCGGATTCAAAACAGGAGACCGCCATATCGGCCAGTTCCAGGGTTTGTTTGTTAGCCTGCCTGATATGTTTTTCGTCGTCGATAAATAGTATTTTGTTGTTCGTTTTCATGCTTGTTTTTTTGCCAGACCTAAAGAGATGATAAACAGTGCACCGTCGGGTGATGTCTCTGCCCGGATATCGCCACCCATTTCCTTCAATATCCGCTCGGTTATTGTCAATCCCAGCCCAAGCCCCCGGCCAGACGGTTTTGTTGTATAGAACGGATCAAAAACATTTTGAAGATACTCGACGGGAATACCCGGTCCGGAATCCTTTACTTCAATAACAGCAAAATCGTTATCCTCATAAGCGTGTAGGTCGATTTTCCTTGTCAAGCATCCTTCAATTGCCTGTATCGCATTGCCGAGAAGATTGACCATTACCTGTTGAAGCAGAACCTGGTTAGCGAGCAGTTCTATACCTTCAGGTTGAAGATGAACATTCAGGGTAACATCATTTTTCTTGATCGCTGGAAAAAGTATTTCCAGAGCACCATCGATGACCCCATGAAGTGGGACAACTTCAAGGTCGTCACTGCTCTTTCTTGAGAACTCCTTGAGCTGAACGCCAAGTTGCGCCATTCTGTCAGTTAACTCTCCAATTTGAGACATAGTCCATTTCGCTTCCTCCAGCCTGTCCTTGCTAAGCAGTTGTCTGGCGTTGTCAGCGTAACTCCTTATTGCCGCAAGCGGCTGATTGAGCTCGTGATTAATGCCGGCAGACATCTGCCCAAGGGTTGCCATCTTGGCAGCATGGACAAGTTCTGAACGGGTTCGCTTGAGTGCTTCCTCTGTACTTTTTCTCTCCTGGATCTCCTTGAGCAGTTGTTTGTTTGTCTCAACCAGCTCAATCGTTCTCTCGTTGACGCGGGTTTCCAATTTTTCGTTCAGCTCCTGGAGTACTCTCCTTGATTGATCTTCAAGCCGTTTGAGCTCTGCAAGGCGTTTTTGGCGCTGCCGCCACAAAGCCAGGAGCGAATAGCTGAAAAGAATACCTGCACCGACGAGGAAATTAACCTCGACAATTTTTCTTCTCAGGGGTTGGATGTCTGTCATAATCCTCACATTCCAGCCGGCTTCTTCCATTGAATGTGACTGCTGCAGATATGTCCGGGACGCACCATCTGGTCTTTTTATATTGATAACACGACCGAATTCATAATCCTTCACCGCCTGCAACGGCAGAGTTTCCAGATCCGAAATCGGATACCGCCTGCTCTTTTTTATCAAATCAATGGCCTTTGTATCCAATTCGCCAAGCGTCTTGAAACGCCAATCAGCATTTGTTGTTATAAAGATGACATTGTCGGGATCGGTGACCAGGAACGTTTCATCATGATAACCCCATTTATTTTCCACCGTATCTATATTGATTTTTATTACGACTGCACCGAGAATTTCACGTGCCCGACGCACCGGATAAGCAAAGTAATATCCTCGCTTAATTGAGGTGGTGCCAAGTGCAAAATAACGACCAAGATGGCCTCTCATTGCCTGCTGGAAATAAGGTCGATAACTGAAATTTCTGCCCACAAATGGATGCTCTTCCTGCCAGTTACTCGCAGCAATTGTCAGCCCGTCACGATCCATCAGGTAGGTGTCGGCGGTGTTGCTTATCTCATTAATGGTTTCCAGATACTTATTCAGTGCTTCGATTCTGTCTCTACCACCGGGGTTGAGAAGAAAATTAACGAGTTGCTTGTCTCGTGCCAGCAGCTCCGGCAAACTTTCATACTTGGTCAGGACACCGCGTAGATAGGTGACGAATAGCTCAAGGCGAATCACACCCTCCTCGGACAGGGCAGTAAGACCTTTCTGGTAAGTAACGGTCGATATCCAGAAGAGCATGAGGACCATGAGTGCCAGGGTCGTGGCCCAGCCACTTACCGATCGTATGGCGAGAAATTCATTATCGCGCATGGGAAGTATCGCTCATCTCACATGTTGTGGGTTCAATGTAAATGAAACCACCTTGGGTTACCCCTGCTGCTTCGATTAAAAAACCCTCTGTCTTTTCAATAAAGCCTATTAGCGGCAGGAAATGTTTTCATTTCTGAGTTTCTGCTTAATCTCATGTATCGCGACTTCTTTCCTGTGAAAAATACCTGCTGCAAGCGCTGCCTCTGCTCCTGTCCTTGAGAACACCTCGGTAAAATGGCCGGAATTTCCAGCGCCGCTGGAAGCAATCACCGGGATAGAGACATACTCTTTGACAAGGTTTATCAATTCAATATCAAACCCGCTGTTGGTGCCATCCTTATCAATACAGTTCAACAGGATTTCCCCTGCACCGAGATCTTCGCAAACGGTTACCAACTGAACGACATCAATATCCCTGCCTTCACGGCCGCCTCTGACAGTGCACTGGTACCAGCAGTATTGTTCCCCACCCGGTCCGGGAACAGAGGTTTTTATAACATGATGCGGCGAGTCCTCAGGGTCACTCACATAGATACGCCTGGGATCAACGGATATGACAACAGCCTGGGCTCCATAGACAATAGATATCTGCTCGATTGAACTTTCCCCGGATTTTTTTCCTGTCTCCAGGAACTGTTCTACAGTATAGACCGCATCGCTGCCTATTGATATTTTATCGGCACCAGATCTGAAATATTCAGAGGCCACATCAAGTGCATTATAAAAGGTTCCATGAGAGTCGGTGAACGCTCTGATTCCGCCTCCGATGGTCAGCGGTACGAAGACATTTTCCGAGGTCTTTCTTAATACCTCGAGCATCGGTTGATCAGAGAGCGGAAAATCTCGAAAACCGGTGATATTGAGAAAGGTTATTTCATCCGCTCCTTCTTCAAAATATCGTTTTGCGAGATCAACCGGCATGCCGAGATTTCGAACTGTTCCTTCTTCCCTGACATCATATTGGTCTCCTTTGGTAACAACGAGATCGCCCTCATCGTTCGTCCGCACATCGAGACAGGCAATAATTCTCTTTGAAAAAGCGGTCTTGAATTCCGGGGTAATATGTTTTTGGGACAAGACCTCAATAGCTTCATTTGAAAGAAAATTTTTTAGAATCTGTAAGCCGGCACGGCCACTTTTTTCTGGATGAAACTGCAGTGCAGCGACATTTCCATGACAGATACCTGAGACAAATTCAGTACCATAATCTGTGGTAGTCAGCAGCCACTCCTGAGACACTATTTTTGTCGGGACGTGATAGGAGTGGACAAAATAAACCTTTTCATCATGATAGTTGGCAAATAAAGAGCACTCTTTATGTTGTTTTATACCATTCCAGCCGATTTGAGGCACGGAGAGACCTGATTCTGTGAATCGCTTGACCTGACCAGGCAAGATTCCGAGTCCGGAAACTCCTGGAGATTCTTCACTTCCTTCAAAAAATGCCTGCAGCGCTACGCATATACCAAGAAACGGCTTGTTTTGGTGTATACGGGTAATAAGCGCCTTCTTAAAGCCATCCTTTTCAAGCTGCTCCATTACCAGCCCAAAACTGCCAACTCCTGGAAATATCAATTTATCGGCATTTATTACATCTTCTGGTGATGTGGCATCAGTTATCTCATAGCCAAGTTTTCTCACCGCATTTCTGACACTTCTGACATTGCCAGCGCCGTAGTCCAATAAGGTTACCATGTGTGTATTACCAAATAGTGTATTAAATAAGCTTCATGTTGAACATAATCGCTCTATCTGCGCTGAGGGCGGAGTAGCGCTTATAGAAGTCATCGAGCATCCACTTGATCGCCGGGAGCTAGGTATAATATTTGCCCTCAGCACACCCTCTGCAGAGAATTTTTCCATCAACCATTATTTCACGTTTATCCTGAACCCAGTCACCACAGGAGGTACAGACTACCCTGCTGAGTGGTTTGCCCGGAAGGTCTTCTTCAGGGATGGCGACACGTACATCCTGAACAGTAAAAAGTTCATGTTCCTTCATAACTTTGTAGGCATGGAGTTGCTGTTCATATTTATCCGGTATCTCTGGGCAATATTTTTTTGAAAATTGTCGGGATTCTTCCCTTGCTGTAACCCTTACCGCCTCAGAAGTTTTCAGGTTTATAAATGTTGCCGCCATGATGCCAAGATCTTCGTGACGCATTGTACGCTTACCCAGGCTGCATCCAGTTACTGACTGGATTGCATCTGTGGCGCAGCGATCGATCTCGACAATAACATATAACTGCTTTCTCTCTTGCCCTTTCGGATCATTAATCCCCAGTCTCTGCAAGGCGAGCATTGACATGCGTACACCAATGACCTGGCCGGCACACAGATGACCATGCAGTGACACCGATTCATCCAGGAGACGTTCAAAACTCGGCAATTTCACCATAGACGTATCGTCTTCACGAATGGCCGGTCTTTGATTCTCTGGTACCATGGCTGAAATGTTTGTCGTAGAGTTTAGACTCAGCCTGCAGCGGAGATTTACCGAAAACAGTTCCGACGCAGATCATTGCTGTTTTCTTTATTCCCTCGCGTTCAACGCGTTCGGCAATATCCCCCAGGGTACCGGCAACAATCCTCTGGTCAGGCCAGCTTGCTCTTTGAACCACAGACACCGGTGTCGTTAGCTCATAACCACCAGCGAGCAGGTCGTCGACTACTCCCGAAATCATGCCAACAGAGAGAAATATCATCATGGTTGCCCGGTGAGAAGCCAGTCTCTCAAGACTCTCATTTTCTGGAACCGGGGTTCTTCCACCTTTCCTGGTGATTATAACAGTCTGGGTAATTTCAGGAAGTGTAAGTTCTGCACCAAGGGCGGCAGCAGCTCCAAATGCAGAGGAAACACCGGGAATCATTTCAAATTCTATATTCAGTGACTCAAGCCGAGCCATCTGCTCCATTGTCGCCCCATACAAAGAAGGATCTCCGGTATGGACGCGCGCGACTGTCCCCCCGGCGTAGACACTTTCTTTTATTAATTCTATTATTTCATCAAGATTAAGCGTGCTCGAATCGTATATTTCTGCATGACACCCGGCAAACAGTTCATTGTTCACGAGACTGCCGGCATAGATAATACAATCTGCCTTGTCTATAATCTTCTTGCCCCGAAGGGTGATCAAGTCAGGTGCACCTGGTCCAGCACCAATAAAAAATACTTTCCCATTGCTGGCTGTATCATTCATCTTATCGAGTCGCTCGTATTATATGTATGGGGTTAAATTGTATGGAATCATGTCCAGGATACGAATAACGAGTAGTCGAAACGATACTTACATCGACTGAATATCCTAAGCGATGAAGCAGTTTCGGTGCGGTGTCAATAGTAATTTTTATGACCCCGGTTAGTACGATTCGTCTGGTCTGCGGATACGTTTCATCGATATATGAAAGTATCGCACCAAGTGATCCGCCGCTACCGCCTATGAAGATTGAATCCGGTCTGGGCAGGGACTCTAGTGCCTGAGGAGCTTTTCCCTCGCAGATCGTCATATTCCAGCATTTAAACGCTGTTCTGTTATGTGTGATATTGTCTATCTGATCCTGCTTCTGTTCAATTGCGTAGACAGCTAAACCTGGATTAAGCAATCCGGCCTCCAGGCTGATTGATCCGGAACCAGCGCCAATATCCCAGAATACACCTTTAGGGGGAAGTCTGAGGGCATGGAGTACAGCAGCACGTACTTCATTTTTTGTTATCAGCCCCCTGCTGTGCCTGATTTCAGATTCCTGAAGACCAAAAATGTTAGCTGCAACAGATGGATTCTGTCGGCGCAGAAGAATGGTGCAATTTGGCTGTTTGAAGCTCCTGTCCGATATGTCCAGAAGTGAACCCGAGTATAGCTGTTCTTTTTTTGTCCCCAGTCTGACGCCAACATGCATTAGGTAACGCTCCTGTTCGGAAGGTGAAAGTATCTCCAGGAGATGCCGGGCAATTTTGTCGGGTGAATTATCCCTGTCGGTGAGTATGAAAAGTTTATTCCGATGCAATTCACTGTTCAGATCCGCAAAGGATCTTCCGTGCAGACTAAGGAATGCTGTATCGTTCCAGACCTCACCAAACCGAGCAAAGCAGAGTTGTAGTGACGAAAGCGCTGGCAGGAAAACAAGCTGTTTATCGGGAAATCTGTTTTTAAGGGTGTTCCCCAAACCATAGAAAAGTGGGTCACCACTGGTAAGCACCATTACAGAATCGGAATTGATGGTCTCTGATATGATATCGAGACACCGGGAGACTGGGGTGATCAAAACCCATTGCTTTAATGGATAATCGGTTTCGTACAGCTCTTGTATGCGTCCTAGTACCGAAGCTGCAGCGATAATGGTAGAGCATTCTGTGATGTGGTCATCGATATGTCCTATTGGTAATTCTTCCCCCGACACACCGATAACATAAATTTGATGATCGCCCATATCATCCCCTAAATACTGCAGATTAATCTGCCAGACCCATGTACAAGATGGATGGAGATCTCAGCATTGGTCATACTGCTATAATGATTTTTTGCACATTTGCAGGCCCAGGTGATAATTTCTGCCTCTTCACGTTCCAGCAATTTCTCCAATACTTCACGAGCGGTATTGCACGGTTCAAGAATTTCAAGGAGCTTCGCAGAGACCTGATTGTCTCTGAAGAATTTAATAATCATTGAAGTATCAAGAATTCCATGACGTACATGGGTCTGCGGAATTTTCATTGCTCCTTTCAGCAGCTTTGCCCACATGGTTGCCATATGGATCCTCTGGTAGTCATGTTTGGTCGTTTCTTTGAGAGCAAATTCGAGATAGTCTCCCATCATGACAAGTGCCTCCTCGGGAAACGCCAAATGTGATTGAACGCACCTTTCAGAAGAACGACCGGTTGAAAGAATTATTTCTTTGAGTCCGGCAGCTGACGCGACGTTCATGCAGGAAGAAATTGTGGCTGTCCAGGCTTCAGCCGACACTGGTTTAACAATACCGGTTGTGCCAAGAATTGATATTCCTCCGATGATGCCAAGCCGTTTGTTGAGTGTCTTCTTTGCGAGCTCTTCCCCATCAGGAACGTTAATTATCACATCAAGAACAATACCCGGGTCTTTGTGCATTTGAAAAATTGCTTCTTCTACGGCCTCGGTAATCATTTTGACCGGAACGGGATTGATTGCAGGTTTGCCAACAGCTACGGGAAGTCCGGGCTTGGTCACTGTACCGACACCGTGACCGCCGAGAATGTTAATAATATTGAAATGTTTCGAGTCAGATTGCGAATTGAAACGGACAGTAGCTGAGATTACTGCGCCGTTTGTCACATCGGGATCGTCTCCGCCATCCTTGACAACCGCAGCTTGGGATTCGTCACCGACCAGACGTGACCAGATTACCTGAAAGGTGACGCGGCTGTTGTCAGGAAACGGTATGGTAACCTGGGAGGTCTCTTTCCCGGAAAAAAGCACAATGGCCGCAGCCTTTGCTGCAGCAGCGGCACAAGCGCCTGTTGAATACCCTGAGCGTAGTTTCTTCATTGCCATAAAAAAAGAAAAGCCGCATCCAGAAAGGATTGCGGCTTTTTAGCCTTGCCAGCAGTAGAGATTCGCTACCTATAATGTTTCGTAATAAACTGAATGAGGTGGTCGGGACGAGAGGATTTGAACCTCCGACCCCAGCGTCCCGAACGCTGTGCTCTACCAGACTGAGCCACGTCCCGATGTCAGTTACGAAAACCTATGTAACTTATTTAAACTGCTTGGAAATTCATGCTAATGAACTTAGTTGATAGCATCAGACAACTTGCTACCAGCTTTGAACTTTGCAACATTTTTGGCTGGAATTTTAATGGACTTTCCTGTTTGGGGATTACGTCCAGTGCGAGCCTCGCGCTTGGATACGGAAAATGTTCCAAAACCTACCAAGGTGACTTTATCACCTTTTTTAAGAGCATCCGCGATTGCTGCAAGCGTTCCGTTAAGAGCTTTTTCTGCTGCGGCTTTACTAATGTCGGCTGCACCTGCGATGCTTTCAATCAGTTCCTTTTTGTTCATGAATTCCTCCCTGCTGATTCAGTTCATTCTCTATAACAGGCGTTACTGCACTGTTACCTTTCTCCTAGCGTTGATGCTTTAATCAAACTCTCATTAATTGTCAAAGAAAAAACGCGTTACTTTATTATTGAAATCTCCCGGAGTATCAGCCTACAATCCTTTATATATGGGCTTTTACATCAAGAAACCCCGACAGCATAATTTAATCATGGCCCATAATCAAGAGTTAAATCGCAGAAAAAAGTGATAATCCATTTTTTTTTAGATGTATTCTTCATCGTGACAATCAAAGATTTCCAGGAAAAAAGGGCCATGACCTTGATAATTGGCACAAAAAAATATTGACGCGGCTTTATTATTGTAGAAATGCTTCTCTGCTGATTTTGAAAAAATAAATCGAAAACTATGCTGCAAACAACGTTAGCTTTGATTTTGCGAGTGTCTTTCAAGACAAAGTGAGCACCCCAGCTCAAAGATTGTCTGGGCCAGGCAGGAGTTTGGCCGGCTCACTCAGCAAAAAATCACCCGTTTCTATCCAACCTTTTAATATATTCGCGATTTCACGGGCTTTTACGACGCTTGAAAGCGGTGCTGTTTTTACCCGCTGACCATTGACGGTGATCATTCCGCTCTTCAGCTCGGCATAACTGACCTCACCAAAGGTCTGTGCTATCCCATTGGTGTAATTATGGCCATAATCGACAACCTGGGTAAACAGTTCGTCATCGCCGATCCCGGTAAAGGCTGCAATTTCCGCATTTAATACGGGAATTGGCACCCCAAGTCCCACGGCGAGGCTATTACCGTACCCGAGTATCGAGATACCTCTCACCCATTGATGGTTCATCTGCTTCAAGTCACCCTGGACCATCAGTGTACCGGCCGGACTCCTCGGCACACCTTTTTTTGTTCTGGCAGCGTTGGGGTTGTGTTGGGTACCGTGCCAGGTAACAAAGCCAATACCTCCTCCGAGGAAGATACGGGTACCGACACCAATGGTCTTGTACAGTGGATCATTAAATAACGGGCTGAGCTCACCTGCGCTGCAGTAGGTCGCGTTTTTTAACCCGGGTTTCAGCATTCCCATATAGGTATAGACAACGCGATCGGTAAGATTGACTGCGCAATTATAGTTCTGATACCCGTTTCTGGGATTGCAGAGCAAGGCAAAAGGCAGATCTGCAAGACTCATTTCTTTTTTTAATTTTTTCGCTGCATAACAGTCGGTTCCATAGGCTTTGGCCTCAATGAAAATCTTTTTCCCTCTCAGAAGGTCTTCGATGACGTGCCCACCGCCATACTTGAATTCTCCCGGATATACCTTGTTGAGCGGGTCATCTTCCACCGGTTCAGTTGCGCCAAGATAAGCGTCGACAGCTGCGAGTCCTGCATATGCAGGAACTTTATTCAGCCATACTTTTGAAGTTTTTATCGTTGGCGTCATCTGGCCTATGTTGATAAAGGCGCCAGATGAACACATTGGAGCAAAGGTACCGGTCGTAACAACATCAATCTGTCTGGCAGCATTCTCCGGGCCCTGCTCCTTGACGATTCCCACCATTTCTTCAGCAGTAACGACAACAGCCTTGCCCTTTTTTATTTTTTGATTGATTTCATCGTATGTTTTGGAAGTCTTCTGTTGGGTCATCTCTACTGAAATCCTTGATTAAAATAATTAGTAGAAAGTTGGATAAAAATGTTTGAGTATTCCTGATATGAACCTATAGTGCACTTTTATACCAGGCTTTTAGCGCTTGACATACATTTTTCTATCCCCTAGAAGTGTAGTTTCTTTTTGACTATTAACTTTTATTTTTAAACATTTACCCCACAATATAATGACCACTGAGAAAAAACCAGAAATAACTGACATCAGGGACAAAATAGATAGTATTGATGATCAGATTCTCGAACTGCTCAAAACCCGGCTGCAATGTGCAAAGGACATCGGCCGACTCAAGGAAGAAGGAAAACGTGCCAAATGGGATCCGTTAAGAGAGCGACAGATATATGATCGCCTGTATTTGAAAAATAATGAATTTTTCCCGGAAAAGGCGCTTAAATCCATATTTCACGAAGTTATTACGACCTGCCGTCTTTCGCAGAAGAAGCAGGAGGTTTCCTATCTTGGCCCAGAAGCTACCTTTACCCATCTCGCCGGAGTTAAATATTTTGGACACTCTGCGGATTATAAAGCGCTTGAATCGATAGATGATGTTTTCGCAGAGGTAGAAAAGGGAAGGACGGCATATGGTATCGTTCCGGTGGAAAACTCTATAGAGGGTGCTGTTTTCTCAACGCTTGATTCCTTCATGAAATACAAGGTCAATATATGTGGTGAAGTTCGCCTCGCCATTTCCCATAATCTTGTCTGCAGATCTGGTAATATTGACGACATTCAGACTGTCGCATCCCACGCGCAGCCACTCGCCCAGTGTCGCGAATGGCTCAGGGTTAATTTGCCATCAGTTCCGACATTGCCGGTCTTTTCCACCGGTGCCGCAGCTCAAATGGCTGCAAACAATCCCAACATTGGTGCGATAGCTTCCTCACTTGCGATAAAAACATACGAGTTACAAGTAGTGGTGAAGGGTATTGAAGATTATCGCGGAAATACGACTCGCTTTCTGGTTATCGGTCGCAAATCTCCGGAATACAGCGGTGAAGACAGAACATCTCTGTTGATCGGAACAATGGATCGTCCAGGAGCGCTGAACGAGATCCTGACTGTTTTATCTGAGGAATCCATCAATCTCGCCAAAATCGAATCCCGCCCAATCAAGGGTAAACACTGGAAGTACATGTTTTTCCTTGATATGCTTGGTCATATCGAGGAAGATCGTATTAAAAGGGGATGCAGTCGTATCAGGGAACTATGCTCATACTTTGAATGGCTTGGTTCCTACCCGAGAAGCACTGAGTCGAACGCTGATATATAAAAGTTTATTTCTATCCTCGCCACGCAGTTTGAGTTTCTCTTTAAACTTTTCACGGCCTGCCGCTTTAAGGCTTTTCACAATAGAGTGAAGCTATGATTACTCTTGGAATCGAAACGTCTTGTGACGACACCTCCGCCGCCATCCTTGAAGATGAAAATCGTGTACGTGCCAATATCGTTTCAAATCAGGATACTATTCACAAACCGTTCGGTGGAATCGTTCCGGAACTCGCCTCTCGCAGGCACATGGAGTGCATAACTCTGATAGTTGACCAGGCCCTTTCCGATGCTGATATTTCTCTTAAAGAGATAGATCTCGTAACGGTAACCAAGGGCCCGGGCTTAATTGGTTCTCTGCTCGTCGGATTTTCTTATGCCAAAGCATTATCATACATGCTGGAAAAACCGTTCGTCGGGGTGGATCATATGACAGGTCACATACTATCTGCTTTCTTGGAAGAGGAAATTCCTCACTTTCCATATATTGCATTAATTGTTTCCGGCGGCACAACAGCACTTTATCAGGCTGATGGATTCCTGGACTACAAACTCCTTGGCCGGACTCGTGACGATGCTGCGGGAGAGGCTTACGACAAGGTAGCACGTTTGCTTAATCTCGGTTATCCTGGTGGACCTGTCGTCTCACGCCATGCTGCGGATGGAAATCCGCTTTCTCTTCATTTTCCAAGGGCGTGGCTGACAGAAGGCTCTCTCGATTTCAGCTTCAGCGGTCTTAAGACGGCAGTCATGAATCATTGCAATTCGTGCAGAATGAACAATGATTTCTTGGATATCCCAGGTATCTGTGCCTCATTTCAGGAGGCGGTCGTTGATGTTCTTGTTGATAAAACAATTTCCGCAGCAAAGCAGAGAGGGCTGAAAAGAATCGTCCTTGGGGGCGGCGTTTCTGCCAATGAAAGATTGAGAGAATGCATGCGCTCAAAATGTGACACAGAAGGTATCAGACTTTTTCTGCCCGCACGAAAAAACTGCACAGACAATGCGGCCATGATAGCCTATTCCGGACTGAAATATTTTCAAAGCGGTATAGTCGGGACACTCGATGATGATGTTTTCTCCCGGTCTCACCTCGGTCAGTGATTTATCATGAATATAGACCGGACACGAAGGTATTATTACCTGAGATTTATCAGGCTGAAAGGGAATCCCCACAGCCTTGCACTCGGGGCCGCTATTGGTGTATTTGTCGGTATCACACCGACCATACCACTTCATACTATCGTCATCTTTATTCTTTGCCTTTTTACCAGATCATCTTTCATTGCCGGATTAATTACCAGTTGGGTTGTCTGCAACCCACTCACTTACATTCCACAATATTATCTGTCATTAAAAATTGGCAATCTGGTTACCCCATACGAACTGACCTGGGGGCAGGTGCACTCTGTTCTTGACATCGTGCTTTCTGATGTCTCTCTGGCAATCAGAATGAAAGCATTACTCACCGTTGGCTACGAGTCTATCCTGGTCATGATTATCGGAGGATCTCTTCTGGCGCTTCCTTTTACCATCATCAGTTATTATCTCTCTTATATAACGTTTATAAAAATACGGAAAAAGAGGCTGGAAAAACGAATCCTGCACTAATCCTCTCTTTCCGCTTTTGAGATTGCCCTATGTCCTTAAACAAAAGCCCGAAACGATCCCTTGCCAGATACGGTCTGGCCCCTTCTAAAAAAAGGGGCCAGAATTTTCTTGTGAACCCTGAGACTGCCAGGCGAATTGTGTCGCTGGGTAATTACAGCAAAAGTGAACATGTCATCGAAGTCGGGGTCGGGTTGGGAGCTTTGACAATGAAGCTCGCAGAACAGGTCCACAAAGTAATTGGTATCGAGCTGGACAGCGGAATTATACGTTATCACGAGACGGAAAAAATTCTTCCCGATAATGTCGTGTTGATGCATGCAGACATTCTCAAACTGGATTTCGCCCTGCTTGCAGAACAGGTGCCACCACCCTTTAAAATAATTGCCAATCTCCCCTACTCCATATCCAATCCTTTTCTCTTTAAGCTGATCGAAAACAATACCTACATCTCAACGGTCATCGTTATGCTCCAGAAGGAGGTAAGCGACAGATTGACAGCGGTGCCTGGAACTAAGTCGTATGGCATTCCGACCGTGCTTCTCGGCAGTTTTGCAGAGGTAAAAAAACGTATGCAGGTCAAACCCGCAGAATTCCACCCACGACCTAAAATTGATTCCGCGGTAATAGAAATCTCTTTTTGTCGCCATGCTGCTGACTTATCCCTGGCCAATTTTCAGCGTATCGTGCGTACATCTTTCAGTAACAGAAGAAAAACAATCCAGAACAACCTGAGCACTCACACTCTCTTCCCATTTCTCAATCCTGGCGATCGAGAAATCATTAAAAAATCAGCCATTTTGATCCTGCAAGATAGCAACATCGATCCGCAGATCCGGGCAGAAAGACTCTCCGTTCAGCAGTTTGAAGAATTAACCACCGCCTACGAGCGGCTTCTTGCCTGCCATGAATAATTTTGTTTCTTACAACCCCGTAAAAGTAATTTTTGGCAGGAGCGCTCTAGAAAATCTCGGCACAGAAGCCAGGTTATACGGGGACAAGGCATTGTTGGTATATGGTGATCGTTCAATTAAAGAAAACTCCATTTACAGCAAGGTCATTGATCAGCTGGAAAAAGCAGGTATCGACCATATCGACTATTCTGGAGTTCGGGCAAACCCTTTGCTCTCAGATGTCCACCAGGGTATCGAGCTTTTTCGGAAACATCGTTGCAGCGTCGTTGTCGGTGTCGGTGGAGGGTCGGTTATAGACACGGCAAAGTCAGTCTCTGCTGGCGTGCCCGCCGCTTTTGACATATGGAAACTATTTATCGGGAAAAAAACGATCGGAGAAACCATTCCGGTTATTGCAGTTCCGACTATAGCCGGAGCCGGTTCTGAGACCAATAATGGTATTGTCCTGACCCATGACAAGAAGAGATTGAAGTTGGGGTTTGGACACAGAAAACTCTTTCCATCTGTCTGTCTTGCAGATCCTGTTTCCACCTTCACTGTTCCTGCAAATCTCACTTCATTTGGAGCAATAGATACGTTTACCCATTGCTTGGAAGCATATCTTTCAACGAACCAATTTAGCTCGTCTGTTCAGCTGGGGTTCATTGAAACGATCTGTAAAACGGTACTCTCAGCATCTGTTTCTGCAACTCAACAACCCGACTCATATGATGACAGAGCAGCGCTGCTCTGGGCAGCTTCCCTTGCTTTGAACGGGATTACCACGTCAGGACTTGGCAAAATACAGTTTCCAATCCATCTCCTCGCCCACGCACTCTCTGCCCAACACCCGATTGCTCATGGTGCTGCCTTGGCGGCAGTTCTTCCCGGTTGGTTAACATTAAATCGTCACCGACTTGAAGCCCGGTTGGCCAGGTTCTCTGAAGCAGTTTTCAACCTGCATGGTGGCAGTGTCAAATATAAGGCGCAAAGAGCAATAGAACTGATTGAGGCCTGGCTTGTCGCTAACGATTGCCCTACTCGTATAAGTGATTTGGGCAGATATCATTTCAATATGCTTGAAATGAAGAACCACTGCCTCATGCAAGGGAAAATCTGGCGCCTGTTTGATTATGATGAACAAACCATTGACGCGCTAATCAACAGATGCCAATAGTTTTCGATTTTGGTACTATTTCAGAATCATCAGCCCATAAACATTTTTCCTGGCCCTTGGGAATGTAGGCGCCTGGGTCTTAAAAACCTGTTTAACAGCCAGTAGCCCGCTCGTTATATAAACAGAACTTTATTCTCTGAAACAGGAAATATACGCAATGATTCCCAAACAGACTGCCGCACACTCTGACCCCCGTTTTAAAATCTTTCACGAGCTCATGAGTTGTAAAATCAGGGAGATTTTATTCATATCGAGTCCGTATGATGCCTGGGTTATGGAAAAAGATAGAGGATTATCTGAGGCGATCGTTCTTGAGTATCAAGGGCTTAATCTGAGCCACCCCCCACGACTGAACTGGGTTGCCTCGATTAAACAGGCTTCAGCTGTACTGAAAGAAAAAGATATTGATCTCATCATTATCATGTCTCAAGCAGCTGAATTTCAATTTGAAACCGTCTATTTGTTAATTAGAAAACCCTACCCCGCTATCCCCATCGTGCGGCTCTACCATCGAGCCCCCGGCTACCTGGTTTCAGGTAATCAGGAATCTCTTCCTTTCACCCCCGAGAGAACCCTTGTTTGGAGTGGTGACACAAAACTTCTCCTGGCCGTTATTAAGAGCATAGAAGACCAGCTTAATTGTATTCGCGATACTAAACTTGCGGCCATACGTGTCATCATTTTTGTGGAAGACTCCCCGGACTATCTGTCATCACTGCTTCCGCTTCTTTACCAGGAGCTGGTAGGCCAGACACAGGCGGTGATGGAGGAAGGTCTCAATCATGAACATCGGTTGCTGGCCATGAGGGCACGTCCGAAGATTTTGATAGCACAATCATTTGAAGAAGCAAAAAACCTTTTTGACACCTTTGAGCCGTATGTACTCGCTGTTATTTCTGATGTACGGTTTCCAAGAGCAGGAAAACTCGATGGCGAAGCAGGGATCCAGCTCCTGAAGACCATTCACAGCAAACGTTTTGACATCCCGCTGTTGCTGGCCAGTTCAGAACCGGACAACCGCTCCAAGGCGACCACGATTCCAGCAGAATTCGTCGATAAAAATTCACCGAATCTCCATGAGGGGGTACACTCGTTTTTCCTGCACAAACTCGGTTTTGGACCGTTTCTATTTGAACAATCCGAAAAGGGCACCATTATCTCCGCCAATAATCTGTTCAGCCTTGAGCAGGGGTTGCGGCACATGTCTGATCGGGTTTTCTACAATCACTGGATCAATAATGATTTTTCACGATGGTTGTTTACCAGAGCTGAAACATTGCTGGCCACGGAACTCCGGAGTGTAACCAAAGAAGATTTTAACGATGATCTCACCGAAATGAGGAAGTTTCTATACAGGACGTTTCATGAGTGGCGGCTCCAGCGGCAAAAAGGGGTCCTGGTCGAATTTGACGAGGACGATTTCGAACCGGAAACAGAGTTTGTTAAGATCGGCGGCGGCTCACTTGGAGGAAAGGCGCGAGGCCTTGCCTTCTTTTCTTCCTGGCTTGATGAACACCAGGATCTCAAGGAAAAATTCTGCAATATCGATATAGTAATCCCTCAAACGCTTATCATCACAACAGAATGTTTTGAAGGTTTTATAAAAGAAAACAATCTCAAGCATTTATCGCAAAGCGATCTGGACAACGAAGTGATTACCCATCTCTTTGTCAAAGGACGGTTTCCCCGTACGTTCAGAAACCAGTTGAGAATATATCTGGAACATGTGAAATACCCAATCGCTGTTCGTAGTTCAAGCCTGCTTGAAGATGCAAAATATCGCGCCTATGCAGGATTGTACAATACCTATATGTTGAGCAATGACAGCAATGATCTGGACGAGAGGCTAGAGCACCTTTTAAATGCTATCAAGATGGTCTTTGCTTCGACATATTACCGTGAACCAAAAACCTTTTCTAGGCGCGTTGGGAATCGTGTCGAGGAAGAGAGGATGGCTGTCATCGTTCAGAGGATTGCCGGGGATCGCTATAGCGATTTTTTCTATCCAACGATTTCAGGAGTCGCGCAATCCTACAATTTCTACCCATTCTCACGGGTGAAACCTGAAGATGGTGTGGCAACTATTGCAGTTGGGATGGGCAAAGCAGTAACTGAAGGTGAAAAATGTCTTCGCTTCTCACCGGGTGCTCCCTTGATTTTGCCACAGTTTTCGACCGTTGATGATATCCTGAAAAATAGTCAGCGGATGTTTTATGCACTAAGAATGAATAACCCCGATAAACAGCCTCACCCTGAGATATCACTAACACTGACCAAACGGGATATATTTGACGGTCGAAATGAATATGGTGTGCAGATAGTTTCCAGCTCCTATGACCAGCAAGAACATCGAATCAGAGATTCTTTCACCAGCAAAGGGATACCAGTGATAACCTTCTCTTCCATATTGAAATACGGTTCGGTCCCCCTTGCAGAGATTCTTGCAGATTTACTGTCAGCAGGACAGAAAGGAATGGGCGGGCCGGTAGAAATCGAATTTTCTATGGCCATACCTCAAGATACCGGCCAAAAACCTCTGATTTCAATTCTGCAGATACGACCGATGGGTTCGCAGGAAGAAACAATGGTAGTAGACATAGACACCAATGACATTGACTCGTTATTCTGTCTCTCACATAACGCTCTTGGCAATAGTCTTAATCATCAAATCCATGACATAATATATGTTAAGCCCGATGTCTTTGAACCTTCCAGAACCGTTGAAATAGCAGCGGAGATTTCACATCTGAACGGTATTATAGACGATGAAGGAAGGAAATACCTTCTGATAGGTCCGGGAAGATGGGGGTCTGCTGATCGCTGGCTTGGTATTCCGGTGAGCTGGGGGGACATCTGTGGGGTTGCCGGAATTGTTGAAACCTACCATGGTAAAATAAACGCCGAACCTTCGCAAGGATCTCACTTTTTTCACAACATCACCTCTCTTGGAATTCATTATCTCACCATCCTATCCTCCAAGAATGATTTCCTTGACTGGCACTGGCTGAAGTCCCTGTCACTTGAAAATGAGACACGACACCTGGGCCACGTAAGAAGGGATACACCGTTTATTTTACGAGTCGACGGCCGGAACAGCGTTGGAGCTCTGTACAAATAGTATTTTTCTCTATCCTGAGGACAAGACGGCCGAATGGATGGCGTTATATCGCAGCATCTCCCTGATCATTATTTCAATCCGATCGTATCGTTTCGGCTGCAGGGTTTTTGACGGCAGAAACATTTATCGAAATCCCGGACGGTTAAATGCTTACAGGGGCCCGGAAAACTATCTAAGCTTATGTATTTATTATGTAATTACAATTCCATAGTGTTATCAATAACATAACCATCAATGGAGTTTTTTTACTTGACTCTAGCCCTCAAGCATATATATTTTTGCCCTATATTGTCAGGAATTCTTAATAGCAAATACGTTTCGTATATATACTCACGCACTTCGAAGTTCTTAATCTTCTTTTAATTGACAAACGCACTTCGAAATGCAGATAACTTATGTCGCTCCCATGAAATTCTGTAAGTGATTAAAGTACTCCAGAAGCGCTGACGGGAGAAAAAACATGACACTACTAGAAGCTATACTCTGGCTCACACTGAATGTATACCATGAAGCCCGATCAGAGCCACAAATCGGCCAGGTTGCCGTTGCTCACGTGACCCTTAACAGGGCAAACAAAGGCAATCTACCAGTCAAAGAGGTTGTCAGGCAGCCATATCAGTTCAGCTGGACATTCCAGAAAGAATCGTACATCCCGGATGATCCCACAGCATTTCTCAAGTGTCTGCAGTCGGTTTACATCGCACTACAGACGAATGATTTCACCAAGGGGGCAACCCATTATCACCTTGAGTCGATCACTCCTGAGTGGGCGTCGGATTACACCTATGTCGCCCAGTACGGCTCACATAAGTTCTACAGATAAAACAGGTAAAATCAACCTATCTCACAACCTCAGACTGAAGCAGCCTTTGCAAGCGCCCCTTCGAGTTTCTGGAGCTGTTTTTCACTCATCTTTATCGAAATAGGGAATACGAGTGTTCTTGAGAGCAGGTCCGCTGATTTCGGTAACGCCGCAGGGTCATAAATTACCCGTTTTCTGCCTCCCGGCTCGGCAAAAGGCCAACCATTTTTAGCAAGTGTTGCTCCTGCCAGTAAATGTTCCCATTTTGGGTAAAAATGCCAGCTGTTATCAGCCCAGCATATCGGGGGGAGTCCTTCTTCTATCAGGACTTTCTGCACGGCCAGCCGCTGCTCCCGACTCCCGAGAATAAAAGTAAAGAACGTGGCAGAATCGCCAGGTTCATCAACAAGCACACGAAAATTTACCCCAGAGATTTGAGCAGCAGCCTGCTTCAATCGTGCTTTATGAGCTTTCTGGGCAGCAACCATGGAATCAAGTTTGGCCAGCTGTGCGATTCCTATCGCTCCCTGAAGCTCCATCATTCGGTAATTGAAGCCAACAAAATTCCTGCCTTCGCCTCCTCGTCCACCTGGGTTCACCGCGTGGTCATGTCCATGATCATGATATTCCGACATGTTTCTCCAGAGCTCTTTATTGTCGGTAATTACCATACCACCTTCACCGGTGGTCATTGTCTTCACAGAATCAAAAGAAAAGGTCCCACAGGTACCGAAAGAGCCGAGGTGTTTTCCTTTTATCCGGCCACCAGCAGCCTGGGCGGTATCTTCCAGCACAGGAATATTAAATTGGTTTCCAATCCCCACAATTTCAGCAATACGCGCTGCCGAACCAAGCATATGGACCGGTATGATACAGCGGGTTTTATCTGTTATCTTTTTTTTCAGGTCCGCCGGGTCCATGTTTAGGGTTTCGTCAATTTCGGTAAACACCGGGATGGCTCCAACCTCCAAAATCGCCTCCCAGGTAGCAACAAAGGTAAAACCCTGAGTTATAACCTCGTCCCCGGAACCTATCCCCATACCGATCAGTGCCACTTTCAGGGCGGTGCTACCTGAGGTCACTGCCTGGGCATAACGGGTACCGGTATAATTCGCGAACTTATCTTCGAATTCTTTGACCTTGTAGATCCCTTTGCGCTGCTCTCCAAATTCATACCGGAATAACACCCCCGTATCCAAAACATCCATGATTTGATCTTTTTCTTCCTGACCAAATATTTCAAAACCAGGCATTTGAGTCCTCCTCCATCGATATGAAAGAATTTTGTGCTATTGAAAACACTGGGTAATCAGCTTCCAGCGCTTGTCTTGATCTTATTTGCGGCCTGAGCTGAGATAGATCAGAATACCTCAGGTTCTAGGGCTGAGCACCATATTGTCAATCAATCTTATTCTGTTATTAATCTTCATTGCCCCTGCTATCCTGCAATCACTGTCGATACGCGTTTTTGGTTTCAGCGTGTACGGATCTACTATGGTCAGGTAATCAACAGAGCATGCATTATTAGCTTCAATAAGTCGCTTAGCTGTATCCAGTATTGACTTTGAATCAAGCTCAGAATCAGACATCTCCACTTGCTTACGCGCCTCATCGAGCGCTTTGAAGAGCAGTGTTGCTGCGTTTCGTTCGGCTTTATTCAGATAAGCATTTCTGGAACTCATGGCCAGACCATCAGGTTCTCTAACGATCTCATGACCTAAAATTTTCACCGGGAAGTTCAAATCGGAGACCATCTTTTTTATAATTACCAGCTGCTGAAAATCTTTTTCCCCGAAAACTGCCATATCGGGTGCAATAATATTAAAGAGCTTGCTGACAACAGTCGTCACCCCTCTGAAATGTTCTGGGCGGTCAATGCCACACATTCCCAGGGAGAGATCGGTGACCTGGACGGTTGTCTGGTGGACATCCTGGTACATTTCGGAAGCTGCGGGACAGAAGAGCAGATCAACACCCGCCTTTTGAGCATGGGCCGAATCGCTCTCAAAATCCTGTGGATAGTTGTCCAGGTCTTCACCGGGACCAAATTGCGCGGGGTTAACAAACAAACTGACAACAACTTTGTCTGCACGTTTTCGAGCCAATTTCATCAAGCCGATGTGCCCATCGTGAAAATATCCCATGGTAGGAACAAGGCAGATGATATATTTTTTTTCCTGCCACGCTCTAATAATCCGGCTGGTATTTATTATTTTCGGCTCTGTGATCACAGCATTGCTTTCAGTCGGGCCATTTTTTCTTCAACCAGACTCTTCTGACCCTGGTCATTTACACTCATGAGCGTCGCGAGATACTCTTCATATATCTGAAGAGCGCTCTGGTTATCCCCCTGCGCTTCACTGATTCTTGCCAATCCCATATAGCCGACATCCTGATAACCCTCTAGGAGTTTGATTTTTTCATAGTGTGCTTGAGCTTCAGCAAAATTCTCATTGGATTCATATCCCTGAGCCAGGCCGATAAGCAACAGGGGAAATAATGGTGATGACGTGTCGGTCTCGTCAAGAACTTCCTTGTACAGGGTGAGCGCCTCTTCCTGCTGACCAGTCCTGATCATTTCATGGGCGGCATTAACCTTTGCCCATTGTGCAGATGATGTTCCTGAGTACTCTTCAGACACAGTTGCGAGCTGTTCAACTTTTTTCTGGCTGTCCTCCTGGTCAACTGCAACAGAGAGTGCAGACGCTCCCGCTTCAACCTGCTTGTCCCGATAGGAGTCATACAGGGACCAGGCGACAACGGCAATGACAATGACACCTATACAGACTTGCACCAACCGTTTGTTTTCTCGAACGAAAGTAACAACAGCCGGGGGAAGATTCATCTGCTCTAAGACGCCACCTAGATCAGCTTTCTCTGTTTCATCCACATGAATTTTCTCAAAGGCACTTTTCTCAGCCATGTACAGCCTCCAAATACTATAGTGTTAATTCATAACAATTTGTGTAAACCTGCGCAGACATTTATAGTATAAAAGCTGACACGTGTCTATCAGTAAAAGGACTCCATTTCATTCTCAAATCATACAGGCTCAGATGCTAGCAGACGACATCCAGAAAAGCATTAAAACCGTCAGTCAGATTACTAAAGAGATTAAATCTCTTTTCGAACACCGATTTCGATTTGTTCGAATATCCGGAGAGATCTCAAATGTGCGAAAACCTCATTCAGGTCACCACTATTTCAACCTCAAAGACGAAAACGCCCAGATACGTGCTGTACTTTTCAAAAGCCAGTCCAGAAATCTCGTGAAACAGCTCGAAGATGGTCAGCAGGTTATTTGTGATGGCAGAATTACCGTTTATGAGCCACGCGGTGAGTATCAGATCATCATTGATTCTGTAGATTTCTGCGGGTCAGGTCACTTGCAGATTGCCTTCGAACAATTGAAGCAAAAACTGATGGGAGAAGGACTCTTTGATCAGATCCGCAAACAGAAGATTCCCCAATTCATAAAAAAAATCATATTAGTAACTTCGCCCACCGGAGCAGCAGTGCACGATTTTCTCTCTGTCTGCTATAAACGAAATGCTGATCTATCCATTCAGCTCCTGCCGGTCAGGGTTCAGGGAGCAGAAGCAGCTGCTGAAATTGTCTCAGCTCTTGAAAAAGCTGAACTGCTTCAGCCCGATGTGATTGTCTTATGCCGGGGTGGCGGGTCGATAGAAGATTTATGGGCCTTCAATGAAGAGTCCGTTGGACGATCCATTTTTAAAAATTCAGTCCCGATAGTCTCTGCCGTCGGGCATGAAATCGATGTCACTATTGCAGATTATTGTGCCGATCTCAGATGTGCAACACCGACTGCTGCAGCAGAACGTTTGGTGCCTCAACCACAAGAACTGCAGGGCAAAATTAACCGTTTGATGCAACGAATTGCACGAACAATGCACTGGCAGCTTGAGACGGTACAGTATCGTGTCCCGCAGACCAGCCATTTTCTCTCTCTTTTTGATGCATTCTTTTACACAAAAACCATGCAGCTTGATGGGTTGAAGAGCGTTCTTGTTGACACGATGTCATCCCAGATCTTGAAAAAGAAGGCAGCACTGCAGTATCAGGTAGCCCATCTCGAACAATTGTCCCCGTTAAACAAGCTTAATCTTCACCAGGTCAGGCTGAATTTTTGTACTGAAAAATTGTTGAGAGGAATTGAGTCTCAACTTGAAAGAAAACTTTCCCGTCTCCAGGAGACCGCGGCAGTCCTTGATTCGGTGAGCCCTCTGGCAACACTTTCAAGAGGATATGCTATTGTCTGCAGACCACAGACCGACATAGTAATATATGACTCAGAACAGGTGGAGCCAGGAGATTCAGTGGACGTACGTCTTCACCGTGGGTCACTTAACTGCCGGGTTGTAAGGCGCAGTTGACTGCGGTGTCTTGGAGAATTTCAAAACAATGATGGGGATGTTCACAAGACTGATATGGCAACGGGAGCTCTTCGATGATTATCGTAAAACAAGCTCCCGTATGCTATCTACAGGAGCTCCAGACCAGAAAAAAAGTATGAAATTTCAAACCTCGCTGTTTCTGGGGCATCCGATCCATGAGTGGCATTTTCACCGACAGATGAACCAAATTCTCTTCTCAGGGTACCCTCGTCCGCTTCTCCGGGATTTGTAGCCCCCATGAGGTTACGCCATTTTAATATTGCTCCCTCTGCCTCAAGTACCATGACGATGCACGGTCCGCTGCTCATAAAATCAGTCAGCTCATCAAAAAATGGGCGATCCTTGTGGACGTAATAGAATCCCTCAGCCTCTCTTTTACTGAGGAAAAGTTTTTTCAGACCAACAATCCTGAATTCTTCCTGGTAAATACGGCTGATTATTTTTCCTGCATTGCCGGCTGAGAAGGCATCAGGTTTAATAATGGCAAATGTTCTTTCCATGCGCTCTATCCTCTTTGTTAAATAATGATGGGGTAATGACCGAACACCTGTAGCATCAGTGTTTCTGTTTGTCAAGACGAAGGAAGACTGGCTGCGGTGTATAATTATTATTCTGCAAGCCTGATCAAGGCGTTAACGATGGCAACAGCGACAGGTGAGCCGCCTTTTCGCCCTGTACAGGTGATAAACGGATAGTTTTTATCCTGAAGAATTGCCTTGGACTCCGCTGCATTTACAAATCCAACCGGCACCCCGATCAACAGGTCAGGAGTGAGTTCACCCTGCTCTATCATCTTCATGGCTTTAACAAGAGCGGTTGGGGCATTTCCTATTGAAATAATGCCAACATTCTCACCTGCAATTTTCGCCAATGCTGTTTCCGTCCTGGTCTTTCCCTGATTTCTGGCTTCCTCTTCAATTCTTGGATCATTGATATGGCATATAACTTTTCCACCGTGGCGGGCGAGCAGCTTCGAACTTATACCTGAGGCTGCCATGGTGACATCACAATAAATGTTTTTCCCTGCACGAATGGCTGCAATTCCTCTATTTACTGCATCCGTATGGAAAAAGAGGCTTTGGGCGAACGAAAAATCTCCCGTGGCATGCACCACTCTCTGGATTACCTTAAATGTATCAGCAGGAAATTGATGGGGGTCAATAGAGGTTTGTTTAAAGAACTCGTTTTTAATTATTTGAAAACTTGCCTGCTCAATATTGCCCGGATCAATTTTTGTCAATCGTTTCATAGTATTATATTCGATGAGAGGAAAGATGGGTGTACACAAATTCTGCGATTTCAGGATTTCTGCCAAAATGGAGATGAAGGTAACTCCCGATGGCAGAGCCGCAATGATAGCCTTCATGGGAATTATTATCAAGTTCATAGATTCTATCTATGGCCTCAGGACTGCCTTGCCCTTCGCTTTCAATCACGTGCGAATAGTGAAATTCATGGCCATGCAGCACCCTGCCCTTTTTGCCAAGAAATGTGTTCTGCAGGAGCTTTGCTCGCCGATAACCGAGTTTTCTCAAATGCTTATTCATCACAGTCCTGAATGGAAACAGTCCGGTCATTGCATGAATAGTACCTGTCATATCTACCAGCTCCTGGCATAAATACATAAACCCGCCGCATTCTGCATAAATGATTACACCTCGTTCATGCATATCCCTGAGATTATCCAACATTTCCCTGTTTGATGCCAATTTTTCAGCAAATAACTCCGGATACCCCCCGCCTAAATAGACCAGCCGACAATGATCGGGGATTTTCTTGTCGTAAAGAGGACTGAAACGGTTCAACCTGAACCCTGCATTTTCGAGAATTTCAAAATTTTGCTTGTAGTAGAAACAGAATGCTTCATCAGACGCCACAGCAATATCAATCTTTTCAGAATGGTGAGTCCTTGCTACAGCCTGTTTTCTTAGCTGAAATTCAGAATCAATGGCTGGTAAACAGCAAACTGTTTCCATATCAAGAAGATGATCAAGCTTGAGATTTTTTTCTATGCAATCAGCAAGAGAATCAACTGCTGAATGCGAAAGAGGGTTTTCACCTCCCATGTGTAACCCCAGGTGTCGCTCGGGAATCTCAAAGTTGATATCACGGGGCATGAAGCCCAGCACCGCAACAGAACTTTTTCTCTGGACTTCATCTTCTATTAACTGCTTATGCCGGGCAGAGCCAATCCGGTTAAAGATTACCCCGGCAATCGTCACATCAGGATCATAATCATGAAAGCCGTTGAGAACGGCAACACAGCTCTCTGCACTGGACCGGGCATCAATAATCAAGACCACAGGACTGTTGAGCAGTTTTGCTAAAGATGCGGTACTGGCACTGCCACCATCAAACAGCCCCATTACTCCTTCAAGAACTGAGACGTCACTGGTGAGTGCATGCTCATAAAATGTCTGCCGGCAGGCCATGCGCCCCATCATCTTCAGGTCAAGATTATATGATGTCCGGTTTGTTATCGACTGGTGAAGGGTTGGATCTATAAAATCCGGGCCGCACTTGAACGGTTGAACAGAGAGGTTCCTGCGCATGAGTGCAGCCAGGATACCAATCGTTAGAGTGGTTTTACCGGCACCGCTTCTGGTCGCAGCAATAGTGAAACAATTGATCGTCTTCATACTTATATCATCGCAAACAGATTGTAGATAAGAAGGAGTACAGCAAGAAATAGCGCAGCAGAAAGAACACACAGGTAATTGGCCTGCTTGATATCATCGGGGGTTGCCTGCTTCTGTCCTGCCCCGATAAGGTGCCCTTCTATTCTTTCGCCAAAATAGATAGCAGCGCCACCCAACTGAATGCGTAATGCACCGGAAACTGCAGCTTCAGGATACCCACTGTTGGGGCTGCTGCTTTTCAAACGGTCGTGATAAAGAACTTTTGCTGAATTTTTATAATCGAACCGAAGCAAAAATGCGGCGGCGATGATGAACAGGGAACTGAGTCGAGCCGGAAGATAATTCACCAGATCATCAAAGCGGGCCGCCATCCACCCGAATTCAATATACCTGGTATTCCTGTAGCCAAACATCGAATCCATCGTGTTCACCGCCTTCTGAAAATAGGCACCGAAAACAGCCCAGATAATCGGATCAAAAAATAAACCACCAAAAAACGTGGAGAAAAAGACAGCCCAGAACAGGGGTGCGGTAATCCCATCAACCATATTTTCTGCGACCGATTCAATACAAGCCCTTGAAATTTCATTTTTATCCATGTTTTCGGTTTGTCGTCCAACCAGCATTGCTACTTCCAGGCGAGCCTGAATAATATCCTCTTTGGCCAGGGAACCATATACCCGGTTGCTGTGAGCCATCAAGTCACCAGCAGCAATAGACAGGTACAGCAGGATCACAGCAGCAAGAGCTGACAAGAAGCTGTTGAGTTCGGTCAGGAAGTAAAAAAGCACTACCAGGATTAAGGCCGAGCTGCCGGTGACAAGAAGAAACGTCAATATACCGCAAAAACGTATACCAAGCGGAACAAACATCTTTCTGGTAAACGTTTCAAACATTGTACAGAGGAGGCCAATGGCTCGTACCGGATGATAGAGCCATTGAGGATCTCCGAAGATCATATCGAGGCAGAAAGAAGCTGATATCTGTAATGTTAGCAGCACGATAACAACTATATCCCCATCATCTGATATATCTCATCCATGTTGAAGCAGATCCTGACGGTCTCTGCCAAACTATCCAGACTTTCATCAAGGTTATAGGGTGCGATCACCCTGTTTTCCCTTGATAGCCCTTTACGCTGGCGAAGGTCGTCAATAAACCATCGCCTGAAAAGATCTTCATCAAAAATACCATGGAGGTAGGCACCCCAGACGCGACCATCGTGACTTGAAGAACCACACACAGACCCATCGCTGAAACTGAGAACAGGCTGTTCGCTCCTCTCGGAAATTCCATGGTGGATTTCATAGCCGGTAACTTTCAGTCCGGAGGGCAGATGTATACCATCTTTTCGTTGAAGCGTTTTTTCGGGATTGAGCATTGTATCGATGTTAATGAGTCCGATCCCTTCCATATCATCACCGCTGCTTTCAATCATGTGGGGATCCGACATTTTCTTGCCAAGCATCTGATAACCTCCACAGATACCAACAATAATACATCCTTTTACCGCCTGCTGAGTGAGACAGTCATAAAATCCCTTTTGTTTCAAATAAAGCAGATCACCAGCCACATTTTTTGAACCGGGGATGATGATGGCGTCAGGATCACTGACCTCTTCACTCTTTCTAACAATCTTTATATTGACGTCAGGTTCGTAATAAAGTGAGTCGATGTCTGTAAAATTTGAGATATGAGGTAAATCAATAAGACAAATTTCAACCTGGGAAGCGGTTGTCTCTCTGCCTTGGTAAAATCCATCTTTCATCGACACTGAATCTTCCTGGGGAACAGAGAGATCGGTAATAAAGGGAACGACACCAAGCACATGCTTACCGGTGTGAGCGGCGATGAATTCATGTGCCTCGGTGAGCAGCGACCCATCCCCCCTGAACTTATTGACGACGAAACCTGAAATCAAGGTTCTTTCCCATTCCTCCAGAACATCCATGGTACCTGCAAACGAAGCATAGACCCCTCCCCTGTCAATATCGCCAACCAGCAGAACCGGGGAATCAGCATAGGCTGCCATCTTCATGTTGACTATATCATGTTTCTTGAGGTTAATTTCTCCTGGCGAACCGGCCCCTTCAAGCACCAGGCAGTCATAGTTCGCGGCAAGCTCGTCGTAACTCCTGGTAACAGACTTCCAGGCGGTGGCCTTATAAGAATGATATTCTTTGACATTCATATTAGCGATTGGCCTACCGTTGACGATTACCTGGCTGCCGGTATCGCTGTTTGGTTTGAGAAGAATCGGATTCATCCGCCAATCAGGGTCGAGTTTTGCCGCCATGGCCTGAACTACCTGTGCTCGACCCATTTCCATACCGTCTCGTGTTACAAAGGAATTTAAAGACATGTTTTGAGACTTAAACGGGGCCACTCGCAAACCATCCTGGAGAAAAATCCGACAAAAGGCTGCCGTTAAAATTGATTTCCCAGCATTTGATGAAGTTCCCTGGAACATCAAGGAAGGAACTTTATTGTTTTTTGCTCTATCTGGCATCTGTTTCGTGCCCAAAAGCCGCTTTAACGCTTCAAGCAATACCTGGTTGTCTTTTCTACCCCGTATTGCTACCCGGAAAAATGATTGATCAAGACCGTAATAGTTATCGCAGCAACGTATCAGAATATTTTCCTCCGACAATTTGCTACCGATCAGTTCTGCAGAACTCCCGTCAATCAGCTTGAGCAGAAAGTAGTTTGCCTTGGAGGGAAAAACCTTCAGTGCCGGAATCACCTGTAATTCGTCATGCATCTGCTTACTGAGATCTTCTAACCTTGACCTGCTCATCGCACCAAACTCATGATCTTTCAGGGCCCTGGCACCGACTTTCTGAGCAAGCGTGTTGACACTCCACTGTGGCATGAGGGCTGCAACTCTTTTTGTATAGGAGGAAGGAAAAATCCCAAAACCGAGTCTTAAGCCGGGAACAGCATAAAACTTGGTAAGAGAGTTCAGGGTAATGATATTTTCGAGTTGTCCGCCAATGCTCGAGTGATCTCTTTGGAATTCAAGAAACGCCTCATCAACAATGAAAAGGGTATCCATATGTTTTTGGGCAAGCGCAAGTACACGTTCCTGACTCAGGAAGGTACCAACAGGGTTTGCCGGGTTTCCGAAAATTACCGTCTCCTTACCCTTCAACGTGAATGAAATTTCGTCAGGGTCGATGGCAAAATTTCTATCTTCAGCCAGGTAGAGCGGCGTGACATCAAAACCATGTTTTTCGAACACGGCGAAATAGTCAACATAGGAGGGAACAGGAATGATTACCCGTCCTTTGGGAATAATGTGAGGAAGCAGATGAAGCAGTTCGGTCGTTCCATTGGCTGGGACGATGAACTCCTGAGGTACACGGTAATGTTCACTGATTGCCTCGACGAACGCTTTGGCCTCGGGATCGGGATAGTGGATTATCAGCTCGAGTTCCCTGTTCAGCAGCGATCGTAACCAGGGGGGTGGTCCACAAGGGTTGATGTTGGCACTGAAATCAAGGATTTTTTCCACGGAAAGCTTCTTGTCACTGAGCAGTTTGTATATATTTCCACCATGTTGCGGGACAGCTGCTGCAGTATTGGTCGAAAGTCGATTTTCTTTGTTCATTTTCAGGCTAAATTAAAATTTTATACAAAATGACAATAATATTGTTGCTTCAGTCAGCTCACAGATAGCTCCAAGCGTATCCCCCGTCGCCCCACCTATTTTTCTACTGCAAACCCATGAAAAGACGGCAACAGTCAGCAGCAGTGTCATACAGAGCAGGACCAGTTTCGAAGGTATCAGAACTGCGGTTACAACGAGGAAGATGAGCCCCGCAACAAAGGCTGCCCAACGATTGATATCTGAATAGAAGAGTTCGCCAAGACCTCGATCTTCTCTGGCATAAGGAAGGACTGCCATCATGAAAACAATAGCGGTCCTTCCTGCCACTGGAGCGACAATCATCGCCGAATAAATGGTACGTTGGTCAATCACTGCAATGGAGGTGGTTTTTAACAAAAGAACAGCGCAGAGCGCTGCTGCTCCCATTACTCCAATCCTGCTGTCCCTCATGATTTCAAGACATTGGGCAGCTGGTCGAGCACTTAACAAGCCATCACTGCTGTCCGCCAGCCCGTCGAGATGAAAAAAACCTGAGATAAATGACAGAAAAACAGTGAGGAGAACACCACTGACAAGCGGAGGCAGTGTATTTACCAATATAAAAGCACATAAGGCTCCAAGACTGCCAATGAGCAACCCCGTGATGGTGAAGTAAAACAGTGCCCCTTCAAATAAGGAAGTATCATCTTCTCCAGAGCCGGGTATCGGGAAAATCGTTAGAAACCTGAGGGCAGCCATCAAACTGTTGAGCGGGTGGTTGATAGCTGGATGTTTCATGAAGGTTTTATCGTTTGAGGTTGATATTTTTATTTGTCAGCGCCAGCAACTGCGGCCTCATCAAACGTTGCAATATCTTTTAGAACTGCGGTAGCAGCATCAACAATATTCATGGCAACAGCTCCGCCAGTCCCTTCTCCCAGTCGCATGTTAAGATCAAGCAGCGGCTTCGTGCAACCGAGCGCTTCCTGCATGAACTTATGTCCCGGCTCGACCGAGCGGTGAGCAAAAATAAGGTAATCTTTAACAAAAGGTTCAATGGTACTGGCGATAAGTGCACCGGCTGTAGAGATAAACCCATCAACAACGACAGGCACCCGCTGTGCAGCTGAACCGATAATAAGCCCGGCTATCCCCCCTATCTCAAATCCACCTACCTTGGCAAGAATATCCAATCCATTTTTTTTATCGGGTTTATTGATTTCCAGGATCCTGGTGATCGTTGCAATTTTCGCGGCGAGCTGGGAATCATCAAGCCCTGTGCCGCGCCCGGTTAATAGCTCAACAGGTTTGCCGGTTATAACTGCAGCAATAGCGGTACTTGGCGTTGTATTGCCAATTCCCATATCGCCTGTTCCAAGCAAGTCGTATTCTCTGCAAAGTTCTGCCGCTACCTCGATACCCGCCTCGACGGCCTGTCTGGCGCGGGCGATACTCATGGCTGGCCCTTTGGCTATATTGTTGGTACCATGGCCTACTTTTTTATCGATTATTTTCCCCGCCTTAACAAGATCACTGAAATCAGCATTGACACCCATATCCACGACGAACACATCCGCTCCTGCCTGTCTGGCCAAGGCGTTTATCCCAGCTCCTCCATTAACAAAATTATAGACCATCTGGGGCGTAACCTCTGACGGGAATTTGCTGACGCCTTCGACAGTTACCCCATGGTCTCCTGCCATGGTCACAACCGCTTTTTTTTGAAATAGCGGCTGTATCGATCTCGTCATACCTGCAAGGTCTACGGCAAGATTCATCAAATCACCGAGTGCCCAATGGGGAAGCGCCAGCTGGTTAAGCCTTTCAGTTGCCCGTTGTCTTGACTCAGCGTCTTGCGGGAATATTTTTTGACATGTTTTTTCTAATAATTTCATATTTTTTCCTTACAAAGATGTCTTCAGATACAGAGGAAGTCCGCAACTTACCAGTATAACCTCATCAGCGTGTGAAGCGACAGTCTGGTTACAAAACCCGACCAGATCTCGATATCGACGCGCTAAGCGGTTTTCAGGTACTATTCCCATGCCAACCTCATTGGTGACAAAAATAACGGTTCCCTCAACCGACAACAATCGGTCAAGCAACCGGTCGATCTCATGTAAAATAAAATCCTCATCGCATAACCTGTCGGCGTCGTTACATGCCTCCATGAGATTACTCACCCACAAAGTCAAACAATCAATGAGATACAAAGAATAGTTTGGGTACTTTCCAAAAACTGACCGCAGGCCGAGAGGTTCTTCGACCGTTGTCCAGATGGTTTTTCCCCGCTCAATCTGATGTTTCCTGACGCGTTCAGCCATTTCGGAATCAGATACCCGGCATGTTGCAATAAAACAGTGGGGAGGTAACAGCTTTTCGGCAATCTGCAGTGCGTAGGAACTTTTACCGCTTCTCGTACCACCCGTAATCAGTATAATTTTTGCCATTATATCAGCTGGTTCTATTGAGAAATTTCAGGACAGCAAAGTTTTCATCTACGGATAGTAAGGAAACATGACCCTCACAAATTTCAAACTGGTCTGCATATTTTATTTCCAGACCGAGGAGGTGGGTAATGGCATGCCTGATAACTCCCGCATGAGAAACCACGAGAACATTCTTATACCTTTGATTTTTCAACTTCTCAAACCAATCTTTAACACGGAATGAAAATTCTGAGATGCTATCTCCGCCAGGAAAGATAAAGCGCTCTTTCAGGTCAAACCATCGCTGCATATTTCGGCGATCCTGCCTATAGATATCATCAAATGATCGGTTTTCCCAGGTGCCGAAATCTATTTCGCGCAAACTATCCTCAAAAGAGCAGCTGACCGGCAGTTCAAGAAGGTCAAATGATTTCCGACAGCGATCAAGCGGACTGCAGTAGGCGAAATCAAGCTTGCTGTTCCTTAGATACGATGAAAGTTCATGAATCTGGGCTATCCCCCGAGTCGATAGAGCAACATCTGTCGATCCTGTATAGGTGCCAGGGGTTACCGTTTGGCCATGTCTGAGAAAATAGATATTCATCCAGTCACTTACAGGCGGTATTTGTCCAGATACCCCCTTGGGGTAACCATCCTGTTTTTCCAGATATAACTTTTCGAGTTTCCAAAAATAACGGTAGATTGCATGTCAACGACACTGCTATCAAAGTAGTCAAGTGTTGAAACAGTGACCTGCTCATCGGCTCTCGTCGAAGCTTTGACAATTCCAACCGGCGTATCGCCTTCCCTATACTGTTTAATAATAGCTACCGCTGTATCAAGTTGCCAGTCTCTTTTTTTTGATTTGGGGTTGTATATGACCATGACAAAATCTGCAGAAGCGGCAGCTTCCAGCCTTTTTTCTATGATTTCCCAGGGGGTGAGGAGATCTGAGAGACTTATCGAGGCAAAATCATGCATTAACGGGGCACCAAGTCGTGCCGCACAACTATTCAGTGCTGCGATACCAGCAATAATTTTAATTTCAGCGTGATAGTCGAGATTTTTTGCGACATCAAAGACAAGCCCAGCCATTGCATAAATTCCAGGATCACCACCTGAAACAAGAGCTACTTTTTTGCCACTCTCCGCAAGATCAAGTGCCTTTCTAACCCGGTCAACCTCCTGCATCATCGCAGAGGAGATGACCTTCTTATCTTCTATCAGGGGGTCAATCAATTCCAGATATGTTTTGTATCCAACGATGATATCAGATTGCTTAATCGCCTGTCTTGCAGCAGGTGTCAGATAATCAGGTGATCCAGGTCCTGTGCCTACAACATATATGATGCCTGTGCAGCAACGGCTGCTGTTATTCTTTTCCATTTTATCTTTCCAATAATCAATTTTCCGGGTTGTGTACCCTGTGTCGCCGCGAGAATAGCTGTAGGTTCACAAACACCATGGACACCAACCTTCTCAAAGACCCTAGACTCCCTGCGGGAAGGGAACATCGAGTTAATCTGATCCTTTGTATAAAACGTTGCCGGCCAGTTGTACTTTTCAGCTATTTGAAGCAACCCTTCTTCATCACTTTTGATGTCAATACTTGCAACACCGGCAATAGCCGCAAGATGAATATTATAATCGGAGACAATATCATCCAAGGCATCCTGAAATTCCTGATAACTCGCTCCTCTCCGACAGCCAAACCCTATATACAAAACAGGAGGGACAAGGTGCAAACAGTTTGTGGGGGTATCATTTTTTACAGAAATGACGATATCACTACTTTGCTTGCCAACACTTTCTTTGAAATCCGCCGGGAACACTTTGACGTATTTCTGGTCCTGATAAACTGACAACGATCCCCGGTTCAATAACCTGGTTGATACCGAAGCGAGTCGATGGGGATTTGAGATAGCAAAACCATTATCAAGGGCCCAGAGGTCGATTGGGGTATGGCCGGCCACATCAGACCCGGTTGTTATGACCGCCTGGACACCGCACTGCTGCTCCAGTTCAACAGCAATACCATTCGCCCCCCCGATATGGCCGGATAACAGACTGATGGCAAAGCGGCATTGTTCATCGACCACAACGATTGCCGGATCTTCAAATTTACTCCTGCATAGCTTTACGATACACCTGACAACGATACCCGTTGCCATTACACAGATGATGCTATCATATTCATGCCAGGCATCTTCGATACTTTTTTTAACGCCTTGTGACGATACGATGAGCTGTGATCCTGGTAAAGCAGAGTGAATCTTGCTGGCGGTAATTTTTCCTTGATCAGTTATAGCGAGTATTGCTATGCGCATTGCATGTATCTCAAAAATGCTGTGCCATTAAAGGTTTCCTCTCTTTATTGATAATCTTTCTGATAAGAACGGAAATACATACCATATTGACCATTTTTTTTCGTGACATATTTATCAGGCTCGGACAAACAACAAACAAGTTCTGTCACCGACTTTGTGTGTACCATTCGGCGTTCATATTTCCTTCTGGATTATCCCAGCATCAAGAATCTGTCTGTTACAGGATTCTGTTTATCTGTCTGGAAAAAGGCAATGGAGGGATGTTTGGTCTGACAAGATTAGCCAGCCTCTAGCGTCTGATCTGCTCATAGAGATTCTCTGCTTTTTGCTGGGCCCGCTCACGTTCATCTGGCGTCAGTGCAGACACGATATAATCTCGAAAACCGCGGGCGCCCTGATAGTTGTTCAGGTCGGCAATGGAAGCCCAGGCGTATGCTTCAACCAGACTGCTTCTGCTGAATTTGTTATTGCCCGTATACCACATGATCGCAAGATTGTACTGGGCCATGTTGTAATTCTCAAGTGCTGCTTTGTAAAACCAGTCGTGGGCTTTTGAAAAATCCTGGTCTACACCCTGTCCGACATAATAGAGGAACCCGAGTTCAAGTTGTGCCCTCGAATTTCCAGATTCTGCAGCCTCTGTATATAGTTCGATAGCCCTGGAATAGTTCTGAAGGACGACAGCTCCCTGCAGGTAAAAACCAGCAAGGGCGATTGCTCCATCAGGTGTTGTTTCCCCGTGATCAGCTGCAAAATCAAGGTATCTGAATGCCTTATAAGGATTTGGTTCTGTTCCCTTGCCGGTATAATACATGCCACCGGCAATATTGCTTGCCTGGGGATCGCCAAGAGCAGCTGCTATTTCGTATAATTTGAGCGCACTGCTGTAATCCTGTCTGACGCCTTTGCCCCAATAGTAATTTTGCGCTTTCATTTTTATACGAGCAATGGTGAAAGTACCTGACTCTGCATGACAATAATCAAGGTTCGCTAAGACCGCATAAAACAGTATCGTGAAGATCAATGGAACAGCAGCCTTCATAAAACGCTTTTATCCCAAGCTAAAGATTGGCGGAAACAGTTAATCAACCAGTTCCTGAAGTTGCTCACGGGCAAAATCAAGCATTGGGTCCATGGTAAGTGCCAGCGTGAAATACCTGATCGCCTCGTCCTTGTTCCCTAGTCGGTTGTGATTAACGCCGAGATTTGCATAATCCATTGCAGAAGCAGGGTTAAGCCGGACCGCATCTTCAAACTGCTTGATCGCTTCTTCGTAACAATTCTTTTTAAAATAACAGAACCCTAAAAGATTATAAATATCAGGCCGCTCCGGGTCTTCCTGGCGTCCCTGCTCCAAGACCGCGATTGCCTCATCAAAGCGTTCGAGATCTTTTAGACAATGACCTTTATATGAGAGGATATAGGGCAGATCCTCTTTCTCTGGATCTCTGCTGAGAGAGACATCAAAGTGGAAAATAGCCTGGTCATATTCACCTTTATTGAAACAATTTATTCCTCTATAAAAGGCAAGATAGTAAGACTCTGAGATAAGCTCCTCCATCTGCTGAAGCTTCAGCTCAAACAGGCTGGTATCTTCGACAAGCTCGTTGAGCAGTTTTGCTGCAAACAACCCTGCATCCTTTCGAACTGAGCGTTCCCTGAAATGCGCTCCTGGTATGATCGTGTAAAGCGCGGGAATGTCGAGTTCCGGATGGGTAACATTGATCATGAAAATCTCAAAGCCAAGGCGGGAAAGCGCTTCCATGCAATTCTCTATTTCAACCTTCATATTATCATCAGATAACTCTGCCATTTCGGAGGTTGTAATGGTCTGACTGCTGTTTGTTATGTACGAAACCTCTTTCATGGATAACGGTTTCGGTAGTCCAGATGCGACATAGTTCGATCCCGAGTTGAAATCTCCTGCGAGTTGTGCCACCTCAGTAATTGCTCTAATAATAGCCTTGTCAGGTCCCGGGGTCGTACCTGCCGTAAAGACGATCTCACTCAGTTCGGGGAAGGTGGATCGATCTATGGCAAGAGCTCCCACTGTGCAAATTCCTGTATCCAGGCTGAAATCATTTAAATAGAGTTCAATATTGTTTTTGTTGAACTTTTCAAGAAGCTCACAGGCGACGGGATCGGTTATTGATTTTTGATCGATCAACGGCGTTTTAATTTGAAAACGATTTATTTTTGAGCAAACGTGCCTTTCAACGATTTCAGAAATTCCCTGCAAAGCAGCCTCTTCAATGGTGTTGCCTGCAGAAGGTCCATTGAATTCGTTAATGGCATAGAACCAGGAGAATGGGATCAGTACCTGTTCGTTTTCGGTCAAGCTTGTCGCCCATGTCCATTGCATCGGGATCCCTTCCAGCATCTTTTCCAGCTGGTCAGATGTCATGTTCTCATCGTCCACGGACTTTAACAGATAGGAGGGGTCAAGAACCGGATAATTCTGCTTCCTCAGTGAACCATAGTCACCTCTAATAAAATTTCGTTCTTCCGACTTAAAAGAAAAAAATGAAAAGCGTTCTGCCAGTTCCATGCAGGCTGAGGCTTCTGACTGAACCGGAGATGCACCTTTTCCCATCTGTTTTTTTGTCCCGGTCATTGCCCGTGCCTCGTCAGTACAGACACTGAAGTAAACAGGAATATCGAGTCTTCCGTTATCGATTCTTTTTACCTCGCTCAGAATCTTGCAGTCGAATCGCTCGATTTTCTGATAAAAACGTTCAATGGTTTGTTCAGGAGAAATGGCCTTATCCTGATCCCTGGTAAATGTTTTATAGCAATCTTTAAAGACAATTTTTTGATTATTCATGGATTTATATTGATTGAATTTAGCGTTGGTGCCTTACAGCAAGTATTTGAGGCCGGCTTCAGTCACATTAATATCAATGGTGATATTTTCAATGAATCAAATTTCTGTTCCAACAATCGCTTTATTTATAGCCTGCTGGCAATGAGTAACGAATAGCAAAGAAGTAGAGGTGATGGGATCGATTCTGTAACAGCGCACATTTCACTGTTCTTCAAGCGTGTATTATGAAATTGTCATGACCGGTTATTTAACCGTTCATCTGCTGTGCCGGAAAAACTCAGGATGGTACAAATAACAGGGAGATCAGCAGGGCTTGGAAAATTCAATACAGGTTTCAATTCGTTTAGCCCAATCCACAGAACTGCTGCTGCAGCATATCGATCTGGACTGTTCATTGACAATTTCCAATTCCAGCAACAGGTGCCCAGGCGGGATAATATCAGATGCCTTCTGATACCACTCGATAACGGTGACCCCATCCAGGTAGAAATACTCCTCCAGCCCCATGGCAACAACATCGTCGCTGCTGTTTAAGCGATAGAAATCCATATGGTAGAGTGTCAAACGGCCACGGTACTCGTGAAATATTGCATAACTTGGGCTTGTAATATACTCTTGGTGATCGACCCCGACACCCCTTGCAATTGACTGGGTAAGCGTTGTTTTACCTGCCCCAAGATCGCCTTTAAGACAGAGGATATCGCCGGGCAGACATAATGATCCGAGTAATCTGCCAAATCGTTCGGTCTGTTCAAGTGAGTTTACGACACATTTACACAGCGTGTTATGTTTCATGGTTGCGGAAATAGACCACTGTAAAATTGTTCAGGGAATATCGGTACAAAAAACAAAAAACCCCGGAATGTCTTGACGACGTCACGGGGTTTAAAACAAGTGGTTTTGGGCTATTTTCAGTTCATTTTTACTACATTTTCCGCCTGAAGGCCTTTGTCGGTTTGAGCAACAGTAAACTCGACAGGCTCACCCTCTTCGAGACTGCGGAACCCTTCCCCCTGGATAGCGCTAAAATGGACAAAAACGTCAGCTTCTCCATCGGGTCGCTCCAGAAAACCATAACCTTTGCTCGCATTAAACCATTTGACTTTTCCTTGAACACGTTCTGACATGCTGCAAACCTCCCGGCGATATGACAGTAGTTGAATTCCTGTCAGGAAAAAATAGGGATACCTCAGCCCCTTAAAAAAGATACCCAGTCATTAAATGGAGTATCTACCGGCACTGTATCAACATGATTTTGAAGCGTCAAGGAAATTTTGGTATTTTCTTGCCTCAGAACAACAGGTTAGCCTTGACAGTCGAGGAAAATCGTCACCTGTTAATTATTACAAAATTAATGGTGACAGGTTGGCAGTAGTCTGATGCCCCCTACTTTAACCACCAAGTCGCCTGTAATTGGTTGTAATTATAGTATGTTGGCAGTTTTTCAGGAAAATTAAACTTGTTATGATAGACAACTCTGTGATTATCGTTATACCAGTTTGGCACGAGGTAGTATCCATACCAGAGGACCCGGTCAAGGGCCTTGCACGCGATTGCCAACTCCTGCTGGGTATCAGCGTAGATAATCTTATCGACCAGGAAGTCAACGACCGGGTCGTTAACCCCTGCAAGATTCCTTGACCCATTCTGTGAAGCAGAGGCGGAATGCCAGAAATTTCGCTGCTCATTTCCCGGTGACAATGACTGACCATAGACAAAAACACACATATCAAAGTCAAAATTGTTTATTCTGTCCGCATACAAGGTCGGGTCAATCGTTCTGTAACGCGCCTTGATACCGATCTTTTCCAGGTTTTTTGTATAGGCCGCCATAACCCTTTCAAAACTCTGGTTTGACAATATTATTTCAAAAGAAAGTTGGACTCCTTGGTCATTGGTGAGCACGCCATCCTGCAGAAACCAACCATGCTCTTTAAGAAGCTTAGCAGCTTCATGCAATTGTGTCCTTATTCCTCCTTTCTCAACAGTGATAGTATCCCCCATTGGCTTAGTGAAAACATCATCTGGCAACATATCCCTGAATGGAGTAAGCAGAGAAAGCTCCTCACCAGTCGGCAGTCCCTCTGCGGCCAGATAAGAGTTACTGAAATAAGATCTATTTCTTTTGTACTGGTTGTAAAACAAGCTTTTGTTGACCCAGGAAAAGTCAAATGCCATGCCCATCGCTTTTCTTACTGCACGATCCGCAAAGACAGGTCTGCGCGTGTTCATTACAAACCCCTGTAACCCTGCATTATTCTTGTGAGGGAAGGTTTTCTTGACAATAGCGCCTGAATCAAATTTCTGGCCAGCCATATCACGTACCCACTGCTTTGCAATGTTTACCTGCATTGAATCAAACTCACCCGCTTTAAAAGCCTCCACAGCCACCGTTTGATCTTTGTAATATTTGATCATGATTTGATCGAAATTATACATTCCCTTCCGAGTAGGATGATCGGTGGCCCAATAGTCAGGATTTCGCCGATAGGTAATCGATTTACCCTGATTGTATGAATCAACAATATAGGGACCGGAACCGACAGGAATTGTAATTTTTTCAGAATCAAACCCGAACTTTTTGTAAAAGGAGCTCGACATAACAGCAATCTGTCCGGCTATCAGAGGCAACTCCCTGTTCACCTGTTTAAAGTGGAATACAACCCTCCGGTCATCGAGAATTTCCGCTCGGTCAATATCTTTGTAATAATTGGGGTAGAAGGGATGAACCGCATCACTCTTCAGCGTATCAATGGTAAATTTAACATCTTCCGGGGTAACCGGCTGACCATCTGAGAATCGGGCATTTACATCGATCGTAAAAACGACTGACATTTTATCATCAGCAACATGTATATCACTTGCCAACAGCCCGTACTGGGCAAATGGTTCATCAAGACTGGAGACTGTCAGTGTCTCAAACACATACTGTTCAAGACCAAATGGCGGCGTCCCTTTCAGGGTAAATGGATTCATCTTGTCAAAACTGCCAATATCGTGAAGAACGAACTCGCCACCTTTTACCGCATTGGCAGAAGCGTACTCAAATTGCTGAAAATCTAACGGGTATTTCAGCGTACCGTCAATACTCAATCCATGTGCTGCCTCCCCACAATGTGGAAAGATAATCTGAAAGCTCAGAAAAATTGCTATGATAGGAATTCTCATGGTAAATACTGTAATTGTAAGTGGTAAAATAAAAGTTCAATGTTCAAGGTAACGACTCCGATAGTATCGAAAGCAAGGGCTTGGTGCAAGCCTGTTTCAACCATGGAAGTGAAAAAGTGTTTTCTTTTTCCCCGCACTCTTCATCTGCTGTTTAGGTGTGAGGTTCTCGAGAATATCGACCCTGGTGGCTACTCTGCAGGAATGGGAAGTGGTGTCGTTTCTTCTGTTTGCAGAGCTTGAATCTACAGTCCAAGCTCTTTTAGAATTTCAACAGTATCACGCTGTTGATCTGTCAATTTGTCAGGTATTGCCACGCCGACCTTCACATAAAGATCTCCTCTTCCGCCAATAGGGCCGCTTGGCAATCCCTGACCCTTGATTCTCAATCGTGAATCCCCGTTTGTTCCCGGAGGCACGGTTATCTTGAACTTTTTACGATCGAGCGTTTCTATCTCTACTTTAGCACCGAGGCAGGCATCACTGTAGGCGATATTTTTATGGTGAATCAAATCATCACCGTCTCGCTCAAATGATTCATGGGGTTCAAGTTGAATTTTCAAAAACAAATCGCCGGGTGAACCGCCCTCAGGAGAACGTCCCCCCTTCCCTTTCAGCCGGAGTTTTTTTCCTTCCTCAATACCTTTGGGGATCTTGACTGAAACGTTTTGCGTTTTGCCATTTGTTCTCAAGGATATCTGCTTGTCCGCACCATTCAATATGTCCTCGAGACTGACAACGAGCTGGTAGGTCATATCAGGGCCCTTGGCCGGTTGGTGATAGCCGCCCCCACATCCTCGTTGTCCCGGGTTGTTCTGTCCAAAAAACGAGGAAAAATCATGATGTGCTCCACCTCTGTTCATGTTGCCTCTGAACGAGGTGCTGTTGAAACTGCTGGTGCCAAATCCGAACTGACTGAGGATATCGTTTATATCAAAGTTTCTAAAAATATCCTCCTGTGAGTATTTCTGGTGAAAACCCGCTGACCCATACGTGTCATACTGGTTTTTCTTCTCGGGGTCAGAGAGGACAGCATAGGCTTCGCTTATTTCTTTGAACTTTGCCTCAGCAGCCTTGTCGCCATTATTTTTGTCAGGATGGTATTTTAACGCAAGTTTTCTGTATGCTTTTTTGATTTCATCAGCAGCTGCGGTTTTTGATACCCCGAGAGTCTCGTAATAATCCATCTTAAACGTTTGTTGTTATGAACCGTTTTTTCTTTTGAGTTTGACATAGGAGATCGTAGGTCATGGGCTCATAATAGGAATGGAATTACCGCCAGTCAAGCCTGGTAAGCGGTTTATTTAATACAACTTTGTACTATTGATAACAAGGGGGAGAGAAGCTGGAAACATAACAGCCTTTTAGGTCGCATTTGACAGCGTCCTTAATAAAAAGGCTGTTATGAAAAAGTGTGATGAATTATCGGGTTTGTCGGGTGAGCATAAAGCCCTAAGATTTTAAAACGGAACATCGTCACCCATGTCACCATAACTGGGTGATGAATCATGAAAACTCTTTTCCTGGGTTCCCCCGGAACTCGGCCTCGAGCCGGAATCACGACGGTCAAGCATCTTCATTTCTCTAGCGACAATTTCAGTGGTATATCGATCATTCCCACTCTGATCCTGCCATTTCCTGGTCTGGATTTTCCCTTCGATATAGACCCGCGAGCCTTTGTGAAGATATTCTCCGCATATTTCTGCAAGTTTGCTCCAGGCTACAATCCTATGCCACTCAGTTGATTCCTGTTGATTCCCCTCCTTGTCACGCCACCGTTCTGTTGTTGCAACATTAAAGGTTGCGACAGGCGCACCATTCTGGGTGTACCTGATCTCCGGATCTGCGCCGAGGTTTCCAACAATTATTGCTTTATTGATCATCTTCATTCTCCCATTTAGTCTAATCAGTAATTGACCAGAGAACTATACGACAGATATCATAAAGAACAAAGCAATTTTATCCTTCTCAACCTCTGCAATACTCAACCCTGATTGCTGACACTCAGATCGAGCATGTGAGGCAAACCGCCGTATTCTTCTGGTGTGAATCCCATTACTTCTTTCCAGATCTCATCACTTTCCATACAAAAATAAATACAGGTCAGCGGGTGCGGAAAATTGTTTAATAAGGTCGTATATATACTGATAAAGTTTAACTCGTAACGGCCTGAAATAACGTTGTTTTGCATCAAGTCCCTCGACAAATTCATGATGGTAAATTGCTGAACCTGGAAAGCGAAGTGTGCCAATCTGTTTTAGTTTTGGAATATATCGGAAACCACCTAATGATATCCACTTGATAGAAGTCGCAGGAATTTTCTCAAACAACTTCTCAATAACCTCTTTATAGCCCTGCTCCCAGCCGGGATAGGCTATAATCGGATCAAAATGAAAGGCGAGGTGATAACCAAGGCTGCTACAGAGTGAAGCAGCTTCAAGTCGTTCATCTATAGTTGCCGCTCTTATCTCTTCACGGTTTACAATTATTTCACTGTTCAGTGACCAGGCCATAACCGTTCGTCCACCATGATCTATATTCATAAGGTTTTCGATATGACAGCTCTTGGTTTTCAACTCAAGGATACAGTTACTCTTTCCGGCAAAAAAACCGATGAGTTTCCTACTCATTCCAGTAATACGATCAAGTGCCATAGAGTCGGTGAATTCTCCGGTACCAATTCTTAAAAACCCTTTATTGTCTGCTATTTCCCGGGTCAATTCCTGGAATAAATCGTCTGTATTTATAAAAAAATTCTGGTAGGCGGTATTCAGGTAAGCCTGGAGGATGCAGTAGGTACAATCCATCGGACAACCGGTACCGATGTTTATCACCTTGTAATCACAACACTGATATTCGCGGGTGGCCGGGCAGTCTTTCAGGAACTTGCCCCTGTTGTAACTGAGTAGCAGAACACGTTTCCCTTCAGACAGATTTTCAGGATAGACCCCATTGACAATCCCCGGAATATCAGTTTCATCAATGACCGTTACAGGGAGATGCGCCCGCTCTATGATTTCAAGGGCATAGCGATCGTTGGCACATGAACGTTCAACGAATAATCTTTTCAAGTGGCGGGAGGGATCGTGCCATTTTTTTTCTTGTTTCACTCGTTTCATTTGGTATGTGTTGTTCTATGGTTCTTGCCAGTTCAAGGATCGTATTTCCTTCATGAACCCTGCCGTGTTTCAAACAGCCTCTCCCGTAAATGATACATTTCCTGAGAAGCATATTCCGAGCGCACGCCACCTGTTCCATGGTGAGATCTGTCTGGCTGATCAGTTTTGTAAGCGCATAAATTCGAAATTTGTCCATTCCAACCCGGTTAATGACAGACACCTGGTCCTCACGTCCCCCCTCTTTTATCGTGAGCGGAGCCTCTATCAATAAAAATTTTTCTCTTGCTGAAACTCGCAACCAATAATCATAGTCCTCACAACATCTGAGATTATCATCGAACAGTCCGTAATCTTCAAAAATTGATCTGTCCAGCATGACTGTCGACATTCCGACGCAACAGAGCTCTAGGCTAGCGTTGAAGATATATTCACCAGTAACCAGATGTTTTTTTTTCTGGTTAAGATGTTCACCACGCCGCAACCACTTTTCACGGGTATGGGATATTCTGCACCTTTCTTGTTTTACATGTTTTTGAAGCTGCGTTTCAATTTTATTTCTATGCCAGTGGTCATCTGAATCGAGAAATGCAAGAATCGTAGAAGACGATATTTCAATGCCTCGATTTCTTGCCGCGGCCGGTCCACTGTTCTGTTGCTTCTGGTAGACAATCTTAATAGCAGGGTGGTTTGTGAAACTTTGTACCAGATCATCGGTGTGATCATCTGAGCCATCGTCAATGATAATAATTTCTCGTGGAAGTACTGTCTGCTCAAGGACTGAACAAATTGCACGTTTTAACAGCGGCGCACGATTAAATGTGGGGATGATGACTGACAGTTCTTCAAGCCTCACCAGAATAACCTTTTTTTATTGACGGGTAAGAGAGTGTAGCAATTTATTCATCTTTTGCTGTATAGTACCAAGTTTACTCTAATTGAATTTAATTACTTTTTTATTACTACAGAAATTAACCTTTAGCATATATTTTGCCATTCGTTATAGCGTAATCTCACCCCATACAAGGAGTATCTAGAGGTCATGATGGTGTGAGCGATCCGTAACGGACAATGGAATACCGTTTTTAATGACAACTGAAATACTTATTAACTCAAGGAGTTATGAGGTTCGGATTGCACTTGTTGAAAGTGGCTATCTCACCGAATTTCACCTGCAACGCCCTACTGAAAAAGGACTGATGGGCAACCTTTACCTCGGTCGTGTTGTTCGGGTATTACCGGGAATGCAGGCTGCATTTGTCGACATTGGCTTGGAGCGTACAGGATTTTTGTATGTTGATGATGCTTTTGTCGGGCCTGACGATGTACGAAAAGACACGCTGAATCCTCACCAAACAGATGGGCATACCGATAGTGTTGATTCAGCAAGTCCAGAGCAGCGCAAACCTTACCAGTACCACATAGAAGACCTCCTTACTGAAGGCCAGGAAATCCTTGTGCAGGTGAGCAAGGATCCAATTGGAACGAAGGGTGCGCGCCTGACCTGCCAGATAACCCTGCCCGGCAGAAACCTCGTCTTCATTCCCCAGACTGATCATATAGGTATCTCCCGTAAGATCGAAGATGACAGTGTGAGAGAAGATTTGCGGGCAGTTATCGAAGAATTGCGTCCCCATAATAGCGGTTTCATCATCAGAACCGTGGCTGAACATGCGAGCAAGGAAGATCTTGAAGCCGATATGGAATTTCTGATGATTCTCTGGGATGAGATCAGAGACAGAGCTGCAAACTCAAAACCACCTACGCTTGTTTATGAAGACCTTGACATTACATTACGGTCAGTTCGCGACCTGTTCACCAGCGATGTGGATTATCTCATAATTGACGATGAACAGTCCTATGAGAAACTTAGCCAATTTGTTAACACCTTTGCTCCCCAGTTGAAAAACAAGATCTCCCTTTACCGGGGTGAACTTCCGCTTTTTGAGGCTTATGGGGTTGATGTCGAAATCAGCAAGGCAATTGAGAAAAAGGTCTGGTTACGATCCGGCGGTTATATCATCATTGAAAATACAGAAGCACTTACCGTTATAGACGTCAACACCGGCAGATTTGTTGGTAAAAACGACCTCAATGAAACAATTTTCAAAACCAACATGGAAGCTGCTAAGGAAATCGCCTACCAGTTGCGCCTGAGAAATATCGGTGGCATCATTATCATTGACTTCATTGACATGGAAGACGAACCTCACCGAGAGGAATTGTTTGGTTACTTTAAAGAAGCGGTTAAAAAAGATAAAAGCCGAATCAATATCCTGAAGTTATCCGAATTCGGCCTCGTGCAGATGACCAGAAAGCGTAACAGCGAAAATCTCAATCAGATGATGTGTGAACCATGCCACTATTGCACTGGAGAGGGTGTCCTGAAGTCCCGACGTACCGTCTGTTATGAGATTTTTAGAAAAATTAGCCGTAATTCTGCAAGAGCGACCGGGTCCACCGTGACCCTGAGAGTTCATCCTCGCATTGCCGATATGCTCCTCAAGGAAGAAGAATCAACAACCAGAAGACTTGAACGTGATACCCAGAAACGTTTAGTGATTGCTCCGGCAAAAGACCTACACATAGAGAAATATGAAATTATCTGGCAACGTTGAGCCGGGTAAAAATAGCAGGTTACCATGAGCAGATTAAGACGCAGTTCAGGCAGATCCAAAGGCACATTCTACCTCATTCTCTTTCTGATACTTGTCGTTATCGTCGGTATCTTTTTCTTTCTGTTTTTTGAAGGAGAAAAGCCGCTGGCAGTCATTGATCAGCCCGAGGTTTACATCGGAGCCGAAACTGAAATCACGGTTACCGCAAAAGACAACAAAAGCGGCCTGCAATCAGTGCATTTACGCATATCACAGGATGGTGTTACCAAGGAACTTTTTACAACACTTTTTCCCCGAAAAGGATATACAGGTGTCATTGGCCAGGCAGCAGACCAGAGAAAGCTGCTCTTTAAACCGAAAGAGGCTGGATTCAAGGACGGTCCGGCAACCATTACCTTTACCGCCACCGATTATTCAGCCCGTAATTTTTTGAAAGGCAATAAGACGGAGGTACGTCGTGATGTGATCATCGACACCACCCCACCGCAGATAACCATCATTCACAGTGAGCGCTATATTATTCCCGGTGGCAGCGGTATTGTCATTTACCGCCTCAACGATCCAGAAGCAAAACATGGAACCGTAATCAATGACCAGTATTTTCCCGGTTTTCTAGTCGGTGACGGTCGAGAGGATACCAATATCTGTTATTTCGCCCTGTCCTATAAAGCCGAAACTGTGGCGAGATCATTCGTGATTGCAGAAGATACTGCTGGGAATCAGGCCAAAGTTTCATTTGCCACCGTTTACAAGAAAAAGAAATTTAAAACGGACAGAATCAATGTCGGTGACGGCTTCTTAAACAAAAAAATACCAGAATTTGAACAGCAATACAGCGATATGCAGGGGAATTCGGTGGAAAAATATCTTTTCGTAAATAACCAGGTCAGGCAGCAGAACAACAGCGAGATCAGCCTCCTGTGTAAAAAACCCCACCCTGAACGACTCTGGAAGGGAAGCTTCAAGCGGATGCCAGGCAGTAGCCGCTCTGGGTATGCGGATCATCGCACCTATTACTATGGTGATGAGTCCATTGACAAGCAGGTACATCTCGGTATCGATATAGCGTCAACCAAGCATGCCGACGTCCGTGCCTCCGAGAAAGGTATTGTCGTGCATGCAGATTATCTTGGCATTTACGGCAACATGGTGCTGCTGGATCATGGCCAAGGTATCTTCAGCCTTTACTCCCACCTGAGTCAGATCAACGTCTCACCCGGTGATCAAATGGAAAAAGACGGCCTCCTGGGACTGACGGGCACAACCGGAATGGCTGGTGGAGATCACCTCCATTTTTCGATGTTGGTTCACGGTATCTTCGTGACACCAAAAGAGTGGTGGGACCAACACTGGATCGATGTGACTATCGAAGAACCCCTCACCGATTCACGGTTCTAGATCGTTGTGCAGATGCCATATTGCAACGGTTGTGATAAACCCGGTTCCACCTTCACCATTCTTGACTTCCATTTCCAGTGATGAAACAGCCAAAGCGGTTACCGCTCCTTTTTTACAGCTATATGGCTACAGAAATGCTTGCGCCCTTCTTTGCCTGCTTTATCATCATGAATGGTGTCTTTTTCCTGGCCAGGCTGATACCGTTTTTAAATCTGATCCTGGAGTTTAATATCAGTTTTAGTGACTTCATCCGTCTTTTTTCCTACCTCTTTCCAAACATGTTTCTCTACTCGATTCCAATGGCCGCGCTGCTCGGGGTAACCATTGGTTTTTCAAGACTTTCAAACGATACAGAGATTCTTGCCTTTAAAGCGAGTGGAATCGGGATTTACCATGCATTACCGCCTCTTATCCTTATTGCCCTGTTTATCTCGCTGGTTACTGCCTATTTCTCGATTAAGCTTATTCCGGCCGGTGATACGGCGATGCGCCAGATGATGTACCAACTGGCCAAGGAGAAAATTGACAGAGGAATAAAAGAACGGGTTTTTACAGAGGCACTTGGAGATCTTGTCGTACATGTCAACTCCATCGATAAAAACACTGGAGAATGGAGTGAAGTCTGGGTTTCTGACATGCGCGGCCGCAAACTCCCTGCCATTACCATGGCAAACTCCGGTAAAATGGACACCAAGATAAATCAGATGATGGTGACGCTTTCATTATCCAATGGAAGCCTCCACATGCCGGAAGAAGACAACTCCCAAACGGTAATCTTTGATCACTATATAATTAATATTCCACTCCAGCCTCCCGTCCGGCCACCTGATTTTAAATCTCGCGGTACCATGACGATGCCTGAATTACTTGCAGCATATAAAAAGCGTGTGCAGGAGGGCGGAACCGGCAGATCCTACTATACTGAATTTCACAAACGGTTGGTTCTGCCTGTCGGCTGCCTGATTCTCGCACTGATTGGGATGCCGCTTGGGCTGCAGGCCGGTCCGGGTAAAAAAGCAATCGGTATCCCCTTTGGCCTGCTCCTCTATATCTTGTATTATGTCCTCTTCACAATGGGCAGAAACATCTCAACCACCACCTCTGCAAATGTTGCCCTGGCCATGTGGACCCCCAATATCCTGTTTTTTTTCCTGACGGTTTTACTCATCAATCGTGCCGCTCACGAACGTTCTCTGGTTCCTGCAGCGGTATATCTGGTTTATGATTGGTCCTATCGTTTTATCAGCAGCTTGAGCCGAAAAGCGTATCACCTTGTTTTCCCAAAACCGAAAGTAATAAAGAATTCAGCTATCGGGGCTCACGGACAGAGTAACCAAAAAAAATCAACGGAAATCAGAGGAAATGTTGACAGCCGTGTTTTTCATTATTCAGATTGCGACCATTATTATTGCAAAAATTGTACAATTGAATTTAAAAATGTAGAGGTAGCGCTTCAGGCAGGTTTTGCTCCGTGCAAGTTCTGTAAAAAGCCCATACCTGAGCAGAAAGAAGACTAATTCCCCTGACTCAACCTCAAATCTTTACTGGCAAAAGGAGTGTTATAATGAAACTTCCAGGATCAGAAGAAATGAGAGCCATAGATAATTGCGCCATTGAAGATTTTGGTATACCTGGCGTTGTTTTGATGGAGAATGCAGGATCTGCGACCGTCCGCCTGATGGAAAATCAGCTTGGCACGCTGCATAATAGTTTCGCCTTGATATTTATCGGACCTGGGAACAATGGAGGGGACGGTCTTGTCATCGGCAGACACCTGCACCAGCTTGGCTGTGAACCGATTTTTTTCTTTCTGGTAAACCCCGACGAACTTACCGGTGATGCGGCAATTAATCTCCGTATTGTAAAGCGTTTGCGCCTGCCACTCCATGTCATTGACTCGGTAAACAGGGTCAAAACCATATCCGTTCTTTTCAAGCAGATAGAATCAAGGGGCAAACCTTGCTGCGCGATTATCGATGCAATTTTCGGCACAGGGCTGATCAGGGAAATCACCGGTCATTTTTCAGATGCAATTGAGCTGATCAACACCAGTCAATTCTCTAGAAATATACCGGTGGTCGCCGTCGACACCCCGTCAGGGCTCGACTCAAATACCGGTAAAATTCTTGGTACCTGCGTTAAAGCAACTATGACTGCGACTTTTGGATGTGCCAAACCAGGTCAGATCATGCAAGGCAGCTCTGCTTTAACCGGAAAGCTCTGGGTTCTTGACATTGGTATACCTCCTGAGGTCATCGAAAAAGCGCAGATAACCACTTCCATGATCACCGCTGAAATTGCATCCTCATGGGCGACAAGACTTGTTCGTAATAATGACTCTCATAAAGGTACATATGGCCATCTTCTCATTCTGGCAGGGTCAGCGGGAAAAACCGGTGCTGCCATTCTTGCTGCAAGAGGAGCGCTTCGCAGTGGTTGCGGGCTCGTCAGTATGTGTGTGCCGTATGACCTCAACCCCATTTTTGAGTCATCGCTTGCTGAAGCGATGACAATACCTTTACCGACATCATCTTCTCTGCTCAATGTCTCTGACATTTCAACGATACTCAGTCACGCCGATGATAAACAGGCTGTGGTTCTTGGTCCTGGAATCGGTGATGATGTCCGCACTGCAGAACTGGTTCTCTACCTCTACCAACACTTAAAACAACCAGTCATCATTGACGCAGATGCGCTCAATATTATTGCCCACTACAAAGATCAACTCCAACCGCCTCATGGTCCACGGATCTTCACGCCTCATCCAGGCGAAATGAGTCGTCTGGTCAATAAGACTACGGATGAAGTGCTGGCAAACAGGCTAAATATTACCCAGTTGTGTCATGATCTCTATACAAAAGAACGGAGTGATCTTACCGTTATCCTTAAAGGTGCCGGGACCCTGGTTGTCACAGATAGTGGACATGTAATGATCAATACCTCCGGCAACCCCGGCATGGCCACCGGTGGCATGGGAGACGTCCTCTCCGGGATGATAGGGTCTTTTATCTGTCAGGGATTAAAAGGGTATACTGCTGCGGGAATAGCTGTTTACCTACACGGTACTGCCGGTGATCTTCTCTGGGAACATGAAGGTCAGGGGTTTACCGCCAGTGAACTTGCAGACAAAATACCGGTCAGTCTTAAAAATTTACAAGAGAGTCGATAAAATGAAAACTGCTCAGGATATCATGACCAGAAATGTAGTCTCAGTCACCTTGGATACCTCAGTCAGAGATCTGGCTCGTGTTATTTTAAATAACAATATCAGTGGTGTACCAGTTATCGACAAGGATAATAATCTCTGCGGGATTGTAACGGAAAGTGATCTCATCTTTCAAAATAAACGTCCTCACTTACCACCCTTCATCACGATTCTTGATTCGTTTTTCTTTCTGGACAATCCAGAAAAAATGGATCAGGAACTCAAAAAGATAGCAGGTGCAACTGTTCTTGAAATCTATACCGAAACTGTTGTCTCCATACAGTTGGATACGCCACTTGACGAGATAGCAACAATTATGACCGAGAAGAAGATACACACCCTCCCGGTAATCTCAGATGACGGCGAGATGATTGGCATTGTCGGGAAAAAAGACATTATCCGAACTATACTTTCTTGATCATTATATCATCTGTTACCATTCAACAGGCTGGTAACCGTTACCAACGAGATATTTATTGCAGCGAACAAATATATTTGAACCAAGAAATCCCCGATGAGCAGATAATGGTGACGGGTGACTCGTTTTCAGTACCAGGTGCTTATCGGGGTCGATTAAGCCTGCTTTTTTCTGGGCAAACGCCCCCCACAACATAAAAACGACCTTATCTCTTTTTAACGAAATTGTTTGGATTATGTCATCGGTCAGCCGCTGCCAGCCAAGAGAAGCATGAGAATTCGGTTTTTTTGCGATAACGGTGAGACTGGCGTTTAAAAGTAGAACGCCCTGTCGAGCCCACCTGGTCAGATCTGTACTTACCGGACGCTGACAGTCGCTATAAAAACTTCTGTCGATTTCCTTAAAGATGTTTTTTAATGAAGGCGGTGCAGGAATTCCCTCCTGAACTGAAAAGCACAGGCCGTGCGCCTCTGGTCTGCCATCGATATGTTCGTTAAAGTACGGATCTTGTCCAATAATCACAACTCGCACCTCGGAAAATAAAGTGATCCTCATGGCATTGAAGACAAATTCACGCGGAGGATACACCTTTTTCCCCTGAGAGGCCGATCCGTAGGCGATCTGTACCAGTTTTTTATGAAATCCTTCTTTAAGAAGTGGTACCTGTTCTTCCCAGAGCATAGCGTCTGCTTATTAACGAGTAAAATAAAGACAACGGAGTCAGGCAGATGAGCAATCAGGCGGCAAAAGGTTCGGTGTTGCTGGCCCGGTGAATATCTATGATAAAATCTGCTGCATCTCTTTCATCTACTATTTTATCAACGATACATTTTCTCAATATATTTTCACCCATTTCTTTACACAGGCAATTCCCGGCATTAAGTACAATTGACAGGCCGTTATTTTTTTTGATGGCATTAATGCCCTTTTCTCCATCAGGTTCAGCCCCGGAAAAGACAAACCCTGCAACTTTATCCTTGAAAACAGAGGCGACGGAATTCATGAGAAGATCTATCGGCCCGTAACCTGAAACCGGTTCCGCCTGTCGTATGGTGTATTGAGCGCTGTATGGTTTCATGTATACATTGTCAGTTGAAGAGGCGATATAGCAGTTTCCCCCTTCAATATTGAGGCCATCGACCATTCGATGAACGTTGACGTTACTGACCGCGTTGAGGTACTCGGCAAATGCGGTGACGTGCTCACTTTCAGCATACAGAACAACAACGATTGCCCCATTTATATCATCTGGTATCTGGGGAATAACACGCAGAAGATTTGTATAACCACCAAGTCCTGATCCGATAACAGTTACGAAATTAATTCGTTTGTATTTATTAATAAGATTTACTTCGATCAGGTCTCCGCATTGATTACAGGCGATTTCATCATCTGAGCCTGTCCGTCCAGCTGCCACGACGTTTCTCGCCCCGCACTCCTCACAGAAGATAATATCACTTGGTTTAATTTTGACCTGGGGAATATCATCTTTGCTAGTGAATACCGGCTGCACTGGCCTAACGGTGATCTTTGCCCCATACAATACCTTGTAAACAATTTCCTGATCGAATGAGCCAAGTTCTTTCTTCTGAAAAAACGATTCCTTGCAGACAAAGTCAACGGCACCATTTTTAATCGCGTCAAAGCCCCGCGCCGTTCCTTCTCTGGTGATACTCGAAACCATTATGGTTGGCGTGGGCTTGTGTATCATCAGATGCTGAAGAGAGGTCATACCATCCATTAATGGCATTTCCATATCCATGATAATAACATCGGGGCTTAACTTAAGTACCATGTCGAGCGCTTCTATGCCGTTTGCAGCCTCCCCGATGATTTTGATACTGTTGGTCCTCTCAAAAATTTCTTTGAGCAGTCTCCTGAATATCAAGGAGTCATCAACGATTAAGACACTTATCTGTTTTGGTAATGAGCCAATTTTTATTTTTGTGACCATAACCCTGAAAGTGAGAAGGCTTGAGTGTTAATTCAATTTATTCAACAGGTATGCTCATTTTATACCTAATACGTCATAATTCAAAATAGAAATCCTTTAATTCGTATTTCAATGGTACAGCTCGTATTTCGAGATATACTCTCCAACTGTATCGGTAACGAGATACTTCCATGGCAAATTTTTCTTTATCCGGCTCCTGATGCCAGTAGAGGATATATCTTCAGTCTCGGTGTCGAGAAAACGTATACTGTTATTTCCTTCCTGGTTACGCCATACATGGGAGCATTCAGAGTCCATTTTAAAACTGTTACGCTCCAAAAGTGATAAAAGCTTGGTTTTATAGAAACCAGGTCTGTTTACAATAACAAAATCTACCTGACCGATAACCGTCTGCCAGCGATACCAGCTTTCAATTTCAAGAAATGCGTCACAGCCCATGATAAAGTGATATTTAACCGAAGTATCAGCTCCTTCTTGAAATAGTTTTAGAGTATCAATGGTATAGGAAGGATAGCTGCGTTTTCTTTCCAGATCGCTAATGGAGTAATGTTTAAATGGCGCTACCGCAATGGTCAACATGGCAAGCCTGTGCTCAAAATTGCAGATTGAGGTGGGTTTCTTGTGAGGAGGTATCGCAGCAGGTATGAAAACAATGGAATCTATTGCTGCTTCAGCCATAGCTGCTGCTGCACACTGCATATGCCCACGGTGAACGGGGTCGAATGTTCCTCCGAAAAGACCGATATTTGTCATCAGTCGCGCACCTGACCAGTCCCATAGATTACAAATTTCCGAGTAGTCAACTCTTCAAGTCCCATAGGACCATAGGCGTGGAGTTTTGTAGTGCTGATACCAATTTCCGTACCAAGCCCCAGTTGTCCACCATCGTTAAACCTGGTGGATGCGTTCACCATAACAGCAGAGGCATCCACGTTTTCTAGAAACTGGTGAGCAGTGGAATAGTTTTCAGTGATAATTGCTTCTGTATGTTGAGAGCCATACCGGGAGATATAATCCTGCGCTTCTTCAAGGGAGCCGACAATTTTAACGCAGAGTTTTAAATCTAAAAATTCTCGTCCCCAATCTGTTTCCTCCGCAGGTGATACATTTTTACCCATATCAACCGACCGATCACAACCAAGTAGATGAACCTTATGAATTTCCAGTTCCCGCTCAAGCTGAGGAAAATAATTATCTGCAATATCTTCATGAATAAGCAATCCCTCAAGGGCATTGCAGACTCCTGGACGCTGTACCTTGCTGTTGATAATAATCGGGGTTGCCTTTTCAAGATCGGCATCCCGATCCACATAGATATGGCAGACTCCCTTATAGTGTTTCAACACAGGAATTCTAGAATTTTCAGCAACAAAACGTATGAGTCCCTCCCCTCCACGGGGAATAATCAGATCGACCAAATCTTCCTGTTTCAACAATGCATGAACAGCCTGACGATCGGTGGTTGATACGACCCCAACAGCGTCACCGCTCATATTGTTTTGGGTCAAAGCCTCCTTGAGCACAGACGCAAGGGCAATATTTGAGTGTATGGCTTCTGAACCTCCTCTCAGGATAACACTATTTCCGGTCTTCAGGCAGAGGACTGCAGCGTCGATTGTTACGTTTGGACGAGATTCATAAATCATCCCGATAACACCAAGCGGTACTCTCATCCTGCCAACGGTCAGTCCATTCGGTCTCTTGCCCATGGACGATATTGCTCCGATCGGATCCGGGAGCGCAATCACCTGGCTAATTCCCTCTCTCATACCAGTGATAACTTCGTCAGTCAGTGCGAGTCGATCAAGCATGCCTGGAGACAGGCCGTTTGCTTTTCCTGCTCTCAAATCAGCATTATTGCCATCCTGAATTATCTTTTTTCTGGACAAGAGCAGGTCGGCAACGGACTCCAAGATGCTGTTTCTGGTCGATGTCGTGGTCGTCCCGAGAATTCTTGACGCCGCTCTCGCCTTTTGAGCCATCGCTTTAATTTCCGTATCATTGTTCTGGTTTTCGCTCATCCGGGTGCTCCTGTTTATTCTTTATAGATGTTCCAGGATTACAAGATTATCACGATGCATGACTTCATCATTATCTTTGTATCCAAGAATTTCCTCTATTTTGCTCGAATGTTTTCCTTTAATTTTGTGAGTATCCTCAGAACTGTAATTGATGAGACCAATGGCAATAACCTTACCATTCTCATCGCGGCAGTGGACCGGGTCTCCAACGCCGAAACTTCCCTTAATCTCCATGACACCGGAAGGCAGGAGGCTCTTTCCCCTGTCGCACAGGGCAGAACACGCACCGGCATCGAGGATGAGCACACCCTGCGGTTTCAAGACCGTAGCAATCCAGCGTTTTCTACTTTGAATTCTATCTTTGCAGGGCAGAAAGAAAGTGCCGACCATCTGTCCGCTGAATAATTTCTGTAAAATTTCTTTTTCCTTTCCAGGACCGATAAAGGAACTCCCGCCCCCCGATGAAACAATTTTTGCAGCTTTAATTTTAGACTCCATGCCCCCGGTCCCCAGCGCGCTCTTGACATTGTTTACCCAAGACTCAACTTCTGGCGTGATTTCTGTAATTGTATATACCGGTTGAGCAGCATGATCTGTCTCGGGATTACCGCTATATAAACCAATAACGTCTGTCAGGCAGATAAACATGTCAGCCTCAATCAGGTTGCAGATATAGGCTCCCAGCGTATCATTGTCGCCAAACCTGAGCTCTTGTACTGAAACCGTATCATTTTCATTAATAACTGGAATTACATTAAATTTAAATAGCGTCAGCAAGGTGTTTCTCACATTGAGATACCGGTCGCGCAGGGCAAGATCTGAATGGGTAAGCAATACCTGGGCTGTATTCAGGTTGAAAGAGGAAAAATATTTTTCGTAGGTCTGCATGAGCGAGGACTGACCGATGGCTGCCAATGCCTGCTTTTCTTTAATTCCCAGTTTTGAATTCTGGTTATACGAAATTTTCTTTATCCCTGCAGCGACTGCTCCAGAGCTGACAAGTATGACCTCCCTTCCGCTGTTATGGAGGAAGCAAATCTCTCTGACGATGTTTTCCACAACCTCTTCTGCTATACCGTTTTGATCAGTCAATACGGCACTGCCGACCTTTACCACAATCCTGCGAGCCTTGTCGAAAAGTGTCTGGCGAAGATAAAGACCATCTTTTCTGGATACCTGCTCAATCACCGGGCTGCTCCTCCTCTCGTGTCCCATCCGGTTCCATAATTTTGTCGAGGGTTTCTGACAGTTCATTTTTTAATGGATTAATGCCCTCACCTGTCATGGCAGAGACAGTGACGGTAGGTAACCCGAACTTTCTATAATCTAAAGCGATTTCCGAGACCATGTCCGGGTCAACAAGATCTATCTTATTGAGAACGATAATCCTTACCCTGTTCATAAGATCTTCTTTATACGCCGACAATTCTTTTTCAGTTGCTATAAATTGATCGAAATGGTCATCGACAGAGATATCGACAAGGTGCAGCAATATTCTGGTGCGCTCAATATGTTTTAAAAAAGATAATCCTAGGCCTGCCCCCTGATGCGCGCCCTCAATAATCCCGGGAATATCTGCTATGATATAGGGCTCATGATATTTGAATTTGAGAACACCAAGTTGAGGTTCAAGCGTGGTAAACGGATAATCAGCAACCTTTGGATTTGCAGCTGAAAGTTTTGAGAGCAGACTTGACTTTCCAGCATTAGGCAACCCTACCAAGCCCACATCTGCAATGAGTTTCAGTTCAATTTTCAGCCACCGTTCTTCTCCATTTTTGCCTTTGGTCGCGAAACGGGGAGTTCTGTTGGCTCCTGAAGCAAAATGGGCATTTCCAAGACCGCCGTCGCCACCCTGGGCGGCAATGAAATCCTGGTTATCGTCGACAAGATCAATCAAAATTTCATCAGTCTCGGCGTCCTTAATGAGGGAACCGGCAGGCACCTCCATTACGAAGTTTTTCCCCTTACGTCCGTGCATGTCTTTACCCTGCCCATGCATTCCTCTTTCTGCTTTAAAGTGTGACTTGTACCTAAAATCGATTAATGAAGTTTTTGATTTCGACGATGTTATGATGACGTCGCCGCCTTTGCCACCGTCACCACCATTAGGACCACCCTTTGGAACATATTTCTCCCTTCGAAAACTAACGCAGCCGTTTCCTCCATCACCGCCTTTTACATAAAATTTTGCTTCGTCCACAAATGACATCGACAACCCTGTACACGTTTTTCCATCAAAAAAAAACTCGATCAATTACCTTACGTAATGATCGAGTTTAATGGAATAAATCTGCATCATTGTGCAGTTTATCATGTTCACTTATGCTGCAGGATAGACACTCACTCGTTTTCTGTCTTTGCCGAATTTCTCGAAGGTTACAACTCCGTCAATCTTAGCAAATAGTGTATAGTCCCTGCCGCACCCAACATTACTTCCTGGATGTATTTTCGTTCCAAGCTGTCTGACAATTATATTACCGGCCTTGACGATTTCGCCACCAAATTTTTTAACGCCTCGCCGCTGGCCGATGCTGTCGCGTCCATTCCTAGAACTACCGCCTGCCTTTTTATGAGCCATGCCTTACTCCTCATTCTCCGAGAGATACAACTGGGTTGTTTCTCTCTTGTTACATATTAATTTCCGAAATTTTCAAAGCAGTATAGAATTGGCGATGACCACGCATCAACCGATATCCCTTTCTTCTTTTTTTCTTGAAAACTTTGATCTTTTTATGTTTTCCCTGTTCTGCAATGGTTGCGAGGACCTTGGCATTTTCTACCATCGGTGTTCCAACAGTCACCTGCTCACCATCAGCAATCAGTAATACATTATCGAGTTCAACGGTATCACCCACGTTTCCTTCTAATTTTTCCACCCTCAACTGGTCACCTGATGACACCTGATACTGTTTTCCACCAGTTCTGACAATCGCGTACATAATCAAGACCTCATAAAAATTATTAGAACCTCTATAAGAGGTGAATTCACTCAGAACCGCTAATAAAACACTATTGGCAAGATATTGTCAATAATTTTAGTTAGTCAAATAGAGAGAATGGTTTAATAAACCATTGGCCTAATGGCAAGATGATAAAAAAAACGAAATAATCATATGTTATCCCGACAGTCGCAGAAAAATACTGTCGGGATAGTACCTCAGGAATTATATCCGAGTCGATCGCTTTCCCGTTTTTTTCGAATTGAACAGGCACGCTCAAACGCTGCTTTTTTTCCATGCTTCCGGATGGAAACAGACGTCTTACCCTGTTTTCCCTGGGCGGTTACCCAACTTACCTCATAGCGGTTCAGCTTTTCATTATGCCTGACACCAACCACACCGGTTCCTGAATTACTGACAGTAACCATGTGTTTATTGGTTCGTACCTTACCAAGCTTTTTCTCTGTCTGGTCACGCCATGAAATTGCCGACAGGAGACTTGAGTATCTCCCGCCACATTTTCTATCTGAAAAAAACTTGGAATGGGTTTTACCAAGAAATCTTACCCGAACATACCATCCATGAGTTCTTTTTGAATCTTGATCTATGCGTGCTATATCTTTATGTTTTTCCAATAACAATTTCTGCTTTTTATCGACTTCAACCACGTTTCTGAACCTCTCAGTTTTTTTTGATCCTTGATGTTATGATGAACACATACAATAATGCTCATCACGAAGGATGTTAGTTTATCATACACTTTAACTCAAAACCGGTGTATCGATAGCTGCCATTAACAAATCATAGACTACATAGTTAGTCAGGGCCTTAATGTCAACACTTTTTAGGCCTGTTAGATGAAAAAACAGTACTACAAATGCGCAGGCATCTTTACTTCTTATTATTTGTCAGGCATTTACAACCTATCACCACATCGTAACCATGAAACGACAATCTGCTGAATTCACCGCATTGATTGAAACCGTAAGGACACTGAGAAGCGAAAATGGCTGTCCCTGGGACAAAAAGCAGACAACCACCTCTCTTCGAAAGTACCTGGTTGAAGAATTTGAAGAGATTCTCCAGGCCATCGATTTAAATGATACGGTTAACCTCTGCGAAGAACTCGGTGATTTTTTGTACTTGATCATCATGATTTCAGAGATCAATCAGAGTCGTGGGACATTCACACTGCAAAATGTCATCGAGGGAATCAACAAAAAGCTTATCAGGAGGCATCCGCATGTTTTTTTAGGAACAACCATTAAAGATGACAAAGCACTGCGGGACCAGTGGAACAAAATCAAAGCTGCAGAAAAAGCAAAAAAAAGCATTTGACTAAGGTTGATTCTTTTAGTAGTTAGTTAGCGCTTGTAGTTTGTAAATTTATATTTGACTTCGGACAACCCCGAACCTCTTCGCTCTCTGCCAACAACAGTGAAAGCGAGGGCCGCCAGGTGGGCAGAATTTGCCCGCAAACCAACAACGTCCATGAGGAGGAATCATGAGAAGGTACGAACAGATCTATATTCTTAGCCCATCACTGAGCGAAGATGAGATCAACAAGGTAGTAGAAAACACAAATCAAATCATTACAGATGAGCGAGGCACCATTATCTCCAACATCAAATGGGGAATGAAAAAACTTGCTTATCCAATCAAAAAAGAACTCCAGGGATATTATGTTTTCTCCGACTTCGCAGCAACTCCTGCCGCAGTATCGGAAGTTGAGCGTAAATTTCGAATTGATGATTCTGTTCTAAAATATCTGTCCATCAAACTTGCCGACTCAATCAGCGAAGAAGAAATTAATCTTGCGCTGGAAGATGCTGCAGCCAAGGCGGTAACGATCGAGGATGAAACAGACGAATCAGAGGTCAAACCTGAAGAAGATGTTGTTAAAAAAAGTGTTGAAACTGAAAAATCTTCTGAGCTTGACAAACCGAAAGAATAATAAAGGAAGGAGACTTGGTAATGGCCGCACGACCTCAAAGAAAATTGTTTTCACGGAGAAAAGTCTGCCGATTCTGTGCAGATAAAGAACTGATAATAGATTATAAAGACCCCAAAGTCCTGCGTAATTTTGTCTCTGAAAGGGGGAAGATTATTCCCCGCAGAATTGTAGGGACCTGCGCGACACATCAGCGTCAACTCTGTTCAGCAATAAAAAAAGCAAGGCAGATTGCACTACTTCCATACTCTGGGACGATTCAGGGACCATAACAAGACGGGAAATCAAGTGTCTGAGGGGAGCAAACGTATTTTTGGTGGGAGCAAAGGCTATCAGCATACCATACTCTTTGGACTTATCATATTAATTCCCGGTTTTCAGTCCACCCTGTTTGGATTGATCTATTTTTTTATCCCGCTTGTCGTATTGTTTTATCTCTACAAGTGGGAGAATGGGTTGCGTTATGTGATTGGCGGCCTTGTTTTAGGGACAATAGCCAGTGCAGTCCTCAATTCGCTTGGAACCCTGCTGTTTACGATAACCTTTGTTCCGCCAGGGTATGTTTTAGCACAGTCGGCTTTTCAGGGTAATACACCGGCAAGATCCGGAATGAAAGCAACCCTCACACTGATTGGCTCCTGGCTCCTGATTCTGGTCGGGTTCACCATGGTAACCGGGGTCAACCCAGTCAGTGACTTCATGCGATCCATGGACCAAGGGGTCGAGGAGGCCCTCAGTTACTACCGGCAGAGTGACGCTGTTGACGCTGAGACCATTGCCTTGATAGAACAGTCCTTTTATCAGATGAAGGAAGTTTTACCCAAAGTGATGGTTGCCATTACCACCGGATTTGCACTCATTTCCATCTGGTTTACCATGGTTGCAGGAAATAGCATTATCAGAAAATTCACTGGCTATAAGCCATGGATCAATTATAAATTCTGGGAATTACCAAGTGGTCTAGTCTGGATTTTGATCGGGTCTGCGATTGTCGCACTCCTGCCGTTGAATACCACCAGGCTGGTTGGCATAAACATACTGATCGTTTTTAGTTTTATCTATTTTTTTCAAGGATTTTCAATTTTTGTGTTTTTTATGCAGAAATGGAATGTCCCACTCCTGCTCAGAACATTTTTTTATGGCATGATGCTGTTCCAGTCGTTTGGTACTGTATTGCTTCTTGTGGTGGGAATAGGAGATGTCTGGTTCGATCTTCGTCGATTGCACCGTGATGCAGATAAACCGGAGTCCGATGAAAACAATAACTCAAATATATAATCTCTCATAAAAGCAAGCACAACTATAGAGGAGTCAATCATGGAACTCATACTAAAAGAAACAATCGATTCACTCGGTCGTGAAGGAGACCTCGTTACCGTAAAACCTGGCTTTGGCCGCAACTACCTGCTTCCCCAGGGTAAGGCAGTTCTCGCTACGCCTGCCAACCTTGAGCTCTTCGAAAAAAACAAGGCGGCAATTCAGGCACGGGTTGAAGAAGAGAGAAACAAGGCCGAGAAATTGTCAAAAAAATTGGCTGCAATTACCCTTGATTTTTCACAATTGGCCGGTGAGGATGACAAACTGTTTGGTTCAGTAACCGCATCAGATATCTGTGATCGATTAGCTGAGAAAGGTATCAGCGTCGAGAGAAAGAATATTCTGTTAGCCGATCCCATTAAAACACTTGGGGAAACAACAGTAACCGTGAAAGTTGGTTTTGATCTTAGCACTGAAATTACCGTAAATGTCATTGCCCAGGTGGAAACTATTTAATATATTTTCAGACTTCATCACCTCCCCTGTATCCAACGCCTGAAACGTACGTAAGCGTTTGAATATATACATAAATACACCTTTAAAGTATGATCTTTTAAGGTGTGTTTTTGTTTTGACACAATCAGCTCAGTGTATTAGACAAGATCTGTACCTAACATTAACTCGCTGGCGGCAATGAGTGACCAATATTATACAATAGCAGAAGAGGAAAGTACGACAAGTGGGAGAATTCCACCGCACAACAATGAAGCTGAACAATCGGTGCTTGGCTCAATTCTCCTTAGAGATCGTTCATTTACATCAGTCCTCGATATTCTATCACCCTCTGATTTTTACAGGAGGCCTCACCAGATAATATTCGAGGCAATGATCGATCTCTTTCAGAAAAATGAGCCTCAGGACCTGGTCACGATCACCAACCGCCTCAACGACCAGAACAGCCTTACAGATGTGGGTGGTCCCACCTACTTAGCCTCCCTGACATCTATCGTACCGGTTACCGCCAATATTACCGCCTATGCCAGAATTATTCGCCAGAAATCAATTCTCAGGAACCTGATCAGTGTAAATTCTGATATCGCTAATCGTTGTTTTGAGGAACAGGGAGACATTGATCAGCTCGTTGACGATGCGGAGCAGGCAATCTTTGACATTGCCGGAAAAAAAAGCGGGACAAGCTTTACCCCGTTAAATCAAATTATTCCCGGATGCTTTGAAACAGTAGAGCAGCTCTATAAACGGAAGGAACTGATCACCGGAGTACCGACCGGCTATTCCGATATTGACAAAATGACTGCCGGATTACAGCCTTCCGACCTGGTCATTCTTGCCGGGCGCCCATCAATGGGCAAAACTGCTTTTGCCATGAACATAGCCCAGCATGCAGCCCTGATGGAAAAGACCGGAGTGGCCATTTTCAGTCTTGAGATGTCCAAGGAACAACTCACCATGCGGCTCCTGAGTTCAGTCGGTCATATCGATTCGCAGAGAATCAGGACCGGTAAACTGCATAATGAGGACTGGCCTAGGTTGACACGAGCTGTGGGTATGCTCTCGGACGCACCGATATACATCGATGACACGCCTGCTATTTCAGTCCTTGAGATGAGGTCAAAAATCAGGCGTCTGGCCGCCCAGCATGAAATCGGACTTATACTCGTTGATTATCTGCAGCTCATGCGCGGGAGATCAGCGGAAAACCGAACCCAGGAAATAAGTGAGATTTCCAGATCACTTAAAGCGCTTGCAAAAGAGTATCGGGTCCCTGTGCTGGCCCTCTCACAGCTGAACCGCGGGCTCGAAAGCCGAACTGACAAACGGCCCATGATGTCAGACCTCAGAGAATCCGGGGCCATTGAACAGGATGCTGATGTCATCTGCTTCATTTATCGTGATGAAGTATACAACAAGAGCGACGATAACCCGAACAAGGGTGTTGCAGAGATAATCATTGGTAAGCAACGTAACGGCCCGACAGGTACAGCCCAGTTGTTTTTCAAAAAAGAATACACCATGTTTGAGAATATGAGCCACTTTGAAGGGCCGGAACCATATGTCTCTTCGTAGTGGATATCCCATAGAATAAATCAACAGCTATCGAGGACCTGAATGACAGTGAGAAAAAAACTTCCCAGCAAATATGACTTCAAAAGCGTTGAAGCCAGTTGGCAGCAGATTTGGGAAAATGAGGATATCGATAAGGTAACAGAAGACGATAGACGTGAGAAATATTACGTCCTCGAAATGTTTCCGTACCCCTCTGGTCGTATTCATATGGGTCATGTAAGGAATTATTCGATAGGCGATGTCGTCGCCCGCTACAAAAGACTGCGAGGCTATAACGTTCTGCACCCGATGGGCTGGGATGCATTTGGTCTGCCGGCAGAAAATGCAGCTCAGAAACATGGTACCCACCCCGCCAAGTGGACATATGAAAATATCGACTACATGAGAACCCAGCTTAAACAGCTGGGTCTGTCCTATGACTGGAATCGTGAACTGGCCACCTGCCATCAGGATTATTACCGGTGGGAGCAGAAACTGTTTATCGAGATGTATCAAAAAGATCTTGTTTATCAGCGTGTAACCACGGTTAACTGGTGTGAAACCTGTCAGACGGTTCTGGCAAATGAACAGGTTATTGATGGCGCCTGCTGGCGCTGCGATGACCAGGTTGAACCGAGGAACATGAATGGCTGGTTTTTCAGGATCACCAAATATGCAGAGGAACTGCTTGCTGATCTCAAAACACTTGATGGCTGGCCTGAAAAGGTGGCTACCATGCAGAGCAACTGGATCGGTAAATCAAATGGACTCTCCTGTGATTTCAAGATAGAGAATAGTGACGAAGCGATTTCCATCTTTACAACTCGACCCGACACGATATTTGGCGTCACCTTTATGTCTGTTGCTGCTGAACATCACCTGATTGACGAACTTGTCGGTGGCACTGAGTATGAAAAATCGGTGCGTGATTTTATACAGACGATCCTGGAGGAACGCCAACGTCAGAACCTTGAGGAAGAACAGGAGAAGCGGGGGGTTTTTACCGGAAGATACTGCATTAATCCATTCAGTGGTCAAAGGGTTCCCGTCTACGTTGCCAACTTCGTTCTCGCCGAATATGGAACCGGTGCGGTCATGGCTGTGCCAGCTCACGATCAGCGAGACTTCGAATTTGCCCGTAAGTATGCTCTGCCAATTCTCCCGGTTGTTATACCCGAAGGAGAAACGCTTGATCAGGAGCTGATGGAAGAGGCTTCAACAGTTCCCGGTCGCCTTGTCAATTCCGGTCAGTTTGATAATCTGGATTCAGGCCAGGCCCAGGTCAAAATTATAGCATATGCGACAGCAAAGGGATTCGGCTCTTCGCATACAACCTATCGGCTCAGGGATTGGGGTATATCCAGACAACGGTATTGGGGAACACCGATCCCTATGATTCATTGCGATTCCTGTGGCGTACTTCCTGTACCGTTCGATGCCTTGCCGGTAGAACTGCCTGAAGACAAAAACACCAACAGTGACGATTGTGCACCGCTCAGCCAGAGACCTGAATTCATCACGACGACCTGTCCTTCATGCGGCAAGCAGGCTGCCAGAGAAACAGACACCATGGATACATTTGTCGAATCTTCCTGGTATTTTGCCAGATTCACCTGCACTGATGCAACCCATACGCCGCTTGCCAGTGAGCAGACACGATATTGGCTGCCGGTTGATCAATACATTGGTGGAGTCGAACATGCGATCCTCCATCTTCTTTATTCTCGATTCTTTGTAAAAGTACTTCGCGATCTGGGCTATCTTGAAATAAACGAACCGTTCAGGAATTTGCTGACTCAGGGTATGGTTATTAAGGACGGTGCCAAGATGTCAAAATCAAAAGGCAACGTCGTCGACCCCGATGATCTTATTAAGCAATATGGTGCTGATACGGTCAGGTTGTTTAGCCTCTTTGCCGCCCCTCCGGAACGTGATCTTGAATGGAATGCCCAGGGAGTTGAAGGTTCAAGCCGTTTTTTGAACAAGCTTTACCGGTTTATTACCACCTTTTCTGAACGTACGATACATGACGGCCGGATTGAAACAGCTCGTCAAGCTGACATAATGCTTAACCGCAAAATGCACCAGACAATCAAGAAAGTTACCCACGATATAGAAACAAACTTTCACTTTAATACGGCCATAAGTGCCATAATGGAACTCTTTAACACGCTTTCCTCAGTGGATGATCAAAACGATCAGGGCTCCGCCACCAGCACAGCAATAGCCCAGAGCATAAAAACCATCCTTATCCTGCTGTTCCCCATGGTACCTCATTTCTGTTCGGAAATGTGGATAATCATGGATTTTGGTGGAAGGCCGGAAAACGACAAGTGGCCTGATTTTGATGAGGAAACAGCTAAAGAGGAACTATTGACCATCGTTCTCCAGGTAAACGGGAAAGTACGCTCCCGTATCCAGGTAAACGCCGATATCGATGATGACCAACTACAGAAAATGGCTCTAGAAGATGATAACGTATTGCGATTTACTGATGGTAAGCCACTAAAAAAGATTATTGTCATCAAGAAGAAACTTGTTAATATCGTGGTTTGATACTACTATATGGGCTCATTTCATACCGTTACGTTTTGCTGGATGAGTGATAAAAAATCTTCCATGGAGTAAGGCCTTGAAACACATTTTTCGTCTGCTGATAATTTCTCTGGCAATCAGTCTGCTTATCACCGCGTGCGGGTATCGCAATCCATATGTATATTCAGGACCCGAGCGTAAGATATATGCCACAACATGGAAAAACAGGACTAATGTTCTGCTGCTCGATTCAAAAATATATCAATCCCTTATCAAGTGGTATCAGAAATCAGGTTCACTTGTTATTACGAAAAATAAAGAGAATGCCGACTTTATTCTCGCAGGTGAAATAGTATCAATTTCCCTGCCCAGCCTCACCTATGGAGGAGCTAACACAACCAGTGAGGTGAATATCAGGCTGCGGGTCAGGTATATCATGAAAGACCTGAAAACCGGGAATATCCTGATAGAACAACCATCTGAAGTCTGGACCGAGGAATACAAGGTTGGTCTCAATTCCGCCATTACCAGAGACAATGAAAACGAGGCGCTCGCCACTATTATTGAAGATCTTTCCCAGAGGATATACCAGAAGAGTCTGATTGAATTCGCAAAACTTTGAGCCTTTCCGTTTGTCTATGAGTCAGCTCATTTTTAGTGTCGACTCATAGACAAACGTCAACACCTTCACTCAATTTTCCCGATCCTCTATTCTAGTCTCCTCAGACATTCATGTTTTCAATCGGCTCAGTTTCAATACCCAATAACCTGGTTCTCGCTCCTCTTGCCGGGTACACTGATTTATCGTTTAGACTCCTCTGCCGTGAATATGGTGCGGGACTCTGTGTCTCAGAAATGATCAGCTGTCACGGTCTGGTCTACAAACAGAAAAACACCATTCAAATGCTGGATAGTTGTAAGGACGATCAACCGTTATCGTATCAACTGTTTGGTTCTGACCCCGGTATAATGGCAGAGGCTGCTTCTATTTTAAACGATTTCAACCCCGATTGTATCGATATTAATATGGGGTGCCCGGTGAAAAAGGTCACCAAACGTGGTGCTGGTGCGGCCTTGATGGCCGACCTCGATCTTGCGGAACAAATTATTCGAGCCGTCGTCAGTAAAAGTAAGTACCCGGTAACGGTAAAAATGAGGTCCGGAACAGACCATATCCATCTGAATGCTGAAGCGCTTGCCAGTCGTGCGGAGCACCAGGGTGTATCAGCTTTAACGGTACATGGCAGAACCTGGAAGCAGGCGTTTACAGGATTAGCTGATTGGGATGTGGTCCGGAAAATAAAACAAACTGTTTCCATCCCCGTTATTGGTAACGGAGATGTAACCAGCTGTTCTGATGCCCACAGCCTCCAGGAAGCCACTGGCTGCGATGGGATAATGATAGGCAGGGCAGCTTTGGGAAACCCCTGGGTTTTTCACCCGCAAGGACGGCCACGCAGTCTTGTCCCGATCTTAAGAGGAGTTTTAAGACATGTTGTTCTGCTCGAACAACACAGTAGCGCACCACGATTTAAACTGGCTGCAATGAAAAACCACCTCGGAAAGTATTTCAAAGGGTTTGCTGGCAGCTCTGCCATACGGAAAAGTATCTACGAAGCAGCTGACTGGGCCAGTCTCAAACAAATGATCACCCGGCTTGAAGAACAGCACTCACATTGCGGTTAACGGCAGGTAATCGGGCTTCCACCTCATCCCGCTGATCAATTTTTTCATCCTGATATCATCATTTTCATGTTTGTAATCCGCATATGCGCACTGCCTGCTCACCCCTTCACATACGGCACACATGGCAACCTCAAGTGCAACTTTTTCCGCAACTTCAGGAAATTTTTGAAGCGGCGGGACGAGACTTCCACTCTTGAGTTCATCACTCGTGACAGCATCAGAAATAGCTCCTGCGGCTTTCGTGAAAAATCGGGGGAGAACCGATCGGGCACCTGAGGCAATTGTTCCCAGGGCAACGCCAGGAAATACCAGGACATTATTGCACGGTGCAATTGTTGCACTGACCTCGCCTCTGTCACAGCCGAAGCATGACCCACAGTGGGCGATCAAGGCTTTTCCCCGGGACCACTCCTTCAGATCTCCCGAGAATATTTCCACCTCTTCTTCCAGCCCTGAGATTGGGAGAATTACTGGCTGATCAGTGTTGCTGGAGACTGCCTCTATGACCTCCCGGGTAAAGCAGCCACCAGAACCGCACGCTCCTGCCAGTATGGTAATAGTGGCTTTTTTTACAATTTCAGACAGATCATGTAGCTCTGCTATCCAGGGATGTTTCTCGGGACTCTTGGCGTATTTCATCTTATAGTGTACGTGTCTCTTCCCGGATGAGAGTATGCCATCTTGAGTGTAAATGAACAGCCGATTTCGCGCTTCATCCCTTTCAAGCCCTGAAGCAATCAGGCTGTCTTCAATCTGCTCGGCAATCCCGATTTCTCTAATCCCATCTCCGCATATGAGAAATGTCTGATCAACAATTTTCTCGGATTTTATTTTCATTGCCGAATAAATCGCGGCGAGGGTAATTGCACCGGTACCCTGGATGTCATCATTAAAAGAGATCAGCTCATCAGCGAAAGAATCTCTAATGGCAAAAGCATTTTTATTGGAAAAATCTTCCCACTGGCAGAGCGCGTTTGGAAAAACGTTTCTGAATGCCCGGGCAAAGCGGCCGATAAAGGACAGATAATCTTCCCCCTGCAGCCGTTCATGTCGCCAGCCAAGATAAAGGGGGTCATTCAACAGTTCAGCATTATCTGTACCGACATCCAGCGAGATGGGTAAACAGTGCCAGGGCGCTATACCTGCACCCTGGGTATAGAGCATCAATTTCCCTAAACTAATTGCAATACCACCAGCACCCTGATCACCAATCCCGAGAATTCCGCCATTATCCGTGACAACGGCAACACGTATCTCTCGATGCAGGTATCTTCGCAAAATATCCTCGGCAAGATCGATATTATCAGGAGTAAAATGGAGGCCGCTCGAACGACGGAACATGGAAGAGTATTTTTTTACCGCCATACCGACGGTGGGTGTATAGATGATTCCCATGAATTTATCGAGGTCACTCTTAATAAGCGCGTGGGCAAGGGTCACATTCCTTTCAAACATGGCCCTGATAAATATATATTTTTCAAGATCATCGGGCTTGTTGTTTACAATCCGAGTTGAATTATAAACCTGGTTTTCCAGCGATCTTATGCTCGGTGGCAGTGCAGCCTGCAAGCCAAGCAGTTTTCTCTCGTTATCACTGAACGCTGTCCCCTTGTTGACATAGCTCAAGGTTGTCGCGGCCACACCACTTGCGTAAACAACAATTTCTTTGGTGTTGCCGTATTCATCGTATTTAAAACCATACTGATTTTCTGACATGCTAAACCCTTTCTGATAGTTGATAAAACGATTGAAAGTACCTTACAGGATATCCATACTACATCAAAACAGGGTGAAAAGAAATTCTAGAAAGGTGGTGAAACAATTTTGGCTTGGAATCCCTGTCAATTACCTGGTGCTCTTAGACCAAAAGAAGCCTCATGAAACCCAACCTTATTATAAAACAGAGCGCTCGGGAAAAGAGCCCAGTATACATTTCTCAGACCTTTTGAATTATAACCTAATTTAAATAATTTTAGTTCGATAAAACAAACAGTTAATTTATCTTTAGGTACATCACGAATGTATCGAAGGTGGAATTTTTTTCTCTTTATCGAATCCCATCTTGCATCTACAGATTCATAAACGATATAGTATAATAATTAGCCGATTGATTAATAAACCTGATACCTTGTGTTTTCATGGAAGAACAAGAGATTATCCAAATAGTTTTACAATCCGATCAATTACCGACGCTACCGGTTGTCGCTTCGAAGTTGATCTCGCTGATGTCAAAGGAAGAAACGACGATGGCTGATATTGCCAACCTGGTTTCTCGAGATGTTGCGCTGTCTACGAAAATTCTGAAAGTCTCCAATTCTGCATTTTACAGTTTTCCCCAGCAAATCGGTTCTATACAGCAGGCGGTATCCATTCTGGGCACAAACGCTGTCCGGAGTCTTGTCCTGTCCTTTTCATTTCTAAATGTAAGAAAAGGCAGTCATCAAAATTCATTTGATTTTAAAAAGTTCTGGGAATATTCACTCGCCTCTGCTGTTGCTTCAAAAATGCTCGCTGATAAGGTAAACGGCTGTGACCCTGAGGAGGTGTTTGTCTCAGGTCTGCTTCAGAATCTTGGTGAACTGATTTTTGCCAGAACCTTTCCAGAAGAGTATGAACAGGTCCTCAACAGTGAATCAGCAAGCGGCGATGATCGCTTAGCCATTGAGGAATCTATCATCGGTTTGAATCACTGCAGGATAGGGTTCGAGGTTGCAAAACAGTGGGGATTTCCCCAATCACTGCTTTCTACCTTGCGCTACCACCATACCCCTGAGCGTTATGATGGAGACGACAAGAATATTCAGGCAACGATCAAGGCCGTTTATCTTTCCGATTTACTCACAAATATCCTGTTTTCAGAAAAACCAGACAGATATCACAAACAATTCAGGAAAGAGTCGAAGCGATTAGTCGGTCTTTCAAATCATGATATTGAAGGAGTGCTCGACCAGATCCACATTCTCGTCATGCAGGCTGGAGAGTATTTTAATCTGAAAATAAAGAACACCAAATCAATTCAGGAAATCCTGCAGGAGGCAAATATACGGTTGAGTCTGCTTAATCTCGATTATGATCAGATGAACAAGCAGCTTATCAGTGCCAAAGTCGAATTAGAAAAGCTTGCAGCTGAATTAGAGATGAAAAACAAGATCCTCGATAACCTTGCCAACATCGATGGTCTTACCAATGTCTTTAATCACCGTTATTTTCAGAACGTTCTCGACCAGGAAATTGATCGTGCAGTTAGACATGATACTGTATTGTCGCTGCTTTTTGTCGACATCGATCATTTTAAAAATTTTAATGATACCTATGGTCACCAGATTGGTGACTATATCCTTAAGGAATTCTGTAAAACACTAAAAGATAATATACGAAAATATGACACATTGGCTCGTTATGGTGGTGAAGAGTTTGCCATCATCCTTCCTTCAACCAATGAAGAAGAGTCTGTCGCTGCAGCCGAAAAACTGAGGACAACAATCGAACAGACACTATTTGAAAATTCCGATTATCAGGCTGAATATCAACTGACGGCCAGTATCGGTATCTCCACAGGCAGGCCAGCAAGTGAAGAGAATTTTTCCAAGGGTGATTTTATCAGTAGAGCCGACCAGGCACTTTATCAAGCCAAAAAACAGGGAAGAAACATCGTGGTTTCCTGGTCTCCCAAGAAAAAGTGGTTTAAGTTCTGAGCACCTCCCTTAAAGACAATGTCATCCGAGTGGTTGATGCATCATAAAAGCGATCTTCACCAGTCATGTTGCTGACCATTTCACAGGCTGGAGTCTTACCTGCTCTGACTTTCCATCAGAGCATGTTCTCCGGGTCCACATCGATAATAAGCTTTATTTTTTGCCGATCTTTGAAACTGGTATCTATAAACTGAACAAGACCGTGTAACTCTTTTATCTTGCGTGCTTTCAACAAAATATGCCAACGGTATACATCCCTGATCTTTATGATCGGAGCAGGTGCCGGGCCAAGAACCTCTATGGAAGACTCATTGTTGATTGATATACTCCACGCTCGCGCTTCAGATGCCACCTCAAACGCATATTTTTTTACCTGATCCTCCCTTTCACCCTCAATCCTGATCGAGACCAGCCTGACAAAGGGAGGAAAACCCGCTTCCTTTCGAATTTCAAGTTCACGATTGACAAGCTTCTGGTAATCATGCTCCGCAGCAAGCCGTATTGCATAATGGTGGGGCTGCATTGTCTGGATAATAACCTTTCCCGGTTTCTCTCCACGCCCTGCCCTGCCGGTTACCTGGGCTATGAGTTGAAATGTCTTCTCGGCGGCGCGATAGTCAGGGAAGGCGAGTCCTCCATCTGCCCAGACGACGCCGACAAGGGTGACCTCAGGAAAGTGTAATCCTTTGGCGATCATCTGGGTACCGATAAGAATGTCTATTTGACGTTCCCGGACATCCTTGAGTATCGACATGAATCGTTTTCGGTCTCTGGCTGTATCAGAGTCCAGCCGTGCAATACGCGCCTCTGGCAGGATTTTAATAACTTCTTCTTCCACTCTTTCGGTTCCGAAGCCAACAGGATACAGATTTTCAGATCCGCAGGTAGCGCACGGACTGTTTATCGGCAACTGAAACCCGCAATAGTGGCAGACAAGCTGCTTCCTGCCTTTGTGCATGTTTAATGTCACATTGCAATGGCGACACTCTGTCATGGAACCACAATCCCGACAGATAACCGAGGCTGAGAAGCCACGTCTGTTCATTAACAGGATTGACTGGTTTCCCTGTTCATACGTTTCTTTTAGGGCACGGACAAATTCCTCTTTAAACAGAACATTTCGCTCTTGTTCTCTATTTCTCAGATCGATAACTGAGACCTCGGGTAACTGGTTTGTTCCCACCCTTCTTTTCATTTCGATACGTTCAAATTTTTCAGAACGGGTGTGATAATAACTGGTGACTGCCGGAGTCGCTGACCCGAGAATAGTGACGGCTTGACCTAATTTTCCGCGCAACACCGCAATATCTCGGCTGTTGTAGCGGAGCTGATCCTCCTGTTTGAAGCTGGAGTCGTGTTCCTCATCGACAATTATCAGCCCGATATCCGTGAGAGGGGCAAAGACAGCTGAACGGGCCCCGATAACGATTTTCCTCTCACCGGAGTGGGCACGCCCCCACTCGTCATATCGTTCACCCGCAGTTAAACCGGAGTGCAGGAGTGCCACTTTATTGCCAAACCTGGAGACGAAATGAGCTTCTATCTGGGTTGCAAGAGCAATCTCCGGCACGAGTATCAGAACGCTTTTACCCATATCAATCGCATGTTCAGCGCTCTTCAGGTAAACTTCGGTTTTGCCGCTTCCGGTGATTCCATGAAGCACAATTGTTTTATAGTGTTGTCTGTCAAGAGCACCTATGATCCGGCTAACGGCATGACGCTGCTCGTCCGTGAGACAGCTGGGCGGGCTTATATGGGGAAGAAGATCACCGTACGGGGATCTGAAAATTCTTTTTTCGATTCTCTGCAACACGTCTTTTTCAATCAGTCCCTGGATCACATTTCTGGCATAGGGATAACGAATCAGCAACTCTTTTCTCGGTACCAGCCGGTCGTTAATTTCCAGATATATATCATAGATGTGATTGAGGGCCGTGTTTTCACCACGGGATAGGTTTTCCGAATAAAAACACGCTCCCTGCTCTGTCGAACCTGCTGAGGTCTGAGCACCCCTGTTCTGGAAAACCGCCAACCCCGCATTTGTCAGGATATAGCAGGTTTCGGTCTTCTTTTTTACAATCTCCCGGGTTCGGGTTCTGAGAACTGATACCAGACCTGTATCAATCAACTTTGTAACCAGCCGCTTATCAGGCGGCATGTTCATTATTTTTTTACTCATGGTATGAGACAAGTTGCCGGACTCTGACAACTTTTTCAGCCACCGCATATCTGGATAGGTGCGATACAGTCCCCGCAATTTGGCCCGATTATTATCTCCGGTCAGGTGTAAACGTTTGTTGGACTGCACCGTAAGACCAGCCGGCAATGCAGTTTGAATTACCTTTCCCAACGGGTAATGGTAATAATTGGCCACCCATTCAAATAAGGGAACCATCTCTTGATGAAAAAGAGAGGTTTCATCAAGAATTTCGTAGATCTCTTTCAGCGCTTTGTGGATATTTTCATTATCCCCTAATCTCAGGATGTATCCGGTTATCTTTCTGCTTCCAAACGGGACGTAAACACGACGTCCGATGAGCTCTTCTGGAGATGGTTGGAACTGTTCGTCAATGTCGACTGGCAACACATATGAATAGGTCTTGAAGACTGGTGCTGCAACAGCCACCTCCACCACGATCATAAGGTACCTGCCACTTCCGTTATATGAGTAGTAAAGAGTCTGCCACGTTGGTCGTGCAACTTACCGTAGGCAGTTATTGCCTTGAGATAGCCCAATTTATCACCTGCATGGTAACGGGTGCTTGCAAATCACACCCCATTTTCAGTGTCAGTTGCTGTTGTTATGTGTTAAAGAATCTACACGTTCTGAAGCGGAGACAACTAACATACTTATCACTATCATCCAACGCTTTCATGCATTTTTCTTACCCAGCAGATCTGCCGATTTCTTCCTCGCTCGATGAAATTGCAGATATCATTAAAAATCATCAGGTTACAATCATTGCCGGAGACACTGGTTCGGGAAAAACGACTCAGTTGCCCAAATTATGCCTTGAATCACTACACCACATCAAGAAAATGATCGGCTGTACCCAGCCTCGTCGGGTTGCTGCGACCACGGTCGCCCAGCGTGTTGGGGAAGAACTCGGAACACAGAGTCACCTGGTGGGCAGCAAGATCAGATTTCATGATCACACCACCCGGGATACCAGGATCAAATTCATGACAGATGGTGTTCTGCTTGCTGAAACAAAACAAGACCCCGAGCTGAAACATTATGACGTCATTATTGTCGATGAAGCTCACGAGCGCAGTCTCAATATCGATTTTCTTTTAGGCTACCTAAAAAAACTCATCCGAAAGCGGGCGGACCTGAAACTGATTATCACCTCTGCCACCATTGATACGGAGTTGTTCTCAGTCCATTTTGACAATGCCCCTGTTTACCAGATCGAAGGCAGGAGCTATCCCGTTGAGACCATCTATAGTGATTCTGACGATGGGGAGGAAGCCATTCCGTTTCTGGAGCACTGTGTAGATGTTGTCTCTGAGATTGCAGTACAGAAGCCTCCCGGAGATATCCTCGTGTTTCTGCCAACGGAAAAGGATATCAGGACAAGTGTGGAGATCCTCAAGGGCAGGCTACCCAACCATACCATACTGCCGATGTTTGGCCGTCTGCAGTCATCTGACCAGCAAAAGATATTTAAACATAACACCGGCTATAAGGTTGTCGTTGCCACCAATGTTGCCGAGACCTCAGTCACTGTACCAGGAATCAGGTATGTCGTTGATACCGGCCTTGCCCGAATATCTTCCTACAACCCTCGATCACGCACCACCGGTTTACCCGTCACAAAAATTTCCCAGGCAAGCTGCAATCAAAGAGCTGGCAGGTGCGGGCGAACAGGCCCAGGTACCTGCTATCGCCTTTACTCCAAGGAGGATTACCTGTTACGGCCCGAATTCACCATACCTGAAATCAAACGTGCAAATTTAGCCGACGTACTTTTGCAGATGGCAGTACTGCGCCTTGGAAACCCAAATGAATTTCCTTTTGTCGAACCACCCACGACAGCGGCCGTTCGTGATGGCTACCGAATGCTCGAAGAGCTCGGGGCCATTACTTCTAACAGAAATCTCACAGCTGATGGTCGCCTCATGGCACGGCTGCCGATTGACCCAATCGTTTCACGGGTTATCATCGAGGCAAATAGAAATAGATGTCTCAGGGAGATAACCATTATAGCTTCAGCGCTTGCCGTACAGGACCCCAGAATTAGACCTTCAGAACGGGAATCGCTGGCAGACGAAGCGCACAAACAGTTCACTCATCCTCACTCAGACTTCATGATACTGCTTGCCATCTGGCGTGCGTTCAATCAGGAAAGTAAATCATTTTCATGGTCTCGGTTGAAACGCTTCTGTTCTGACAATTTTATGTCCTTTCAGCGAATGCGAGAGTGGCTTGATCTTCACGATCAGCTGCTCAGGATTCTGAAGGGGCACAAGTCTTTTAAGCCCAATACGAACAATGGTTCATATGAACAGATTCACCGGTCGCTTCTTGGCGGGTTCTTCAGGCAATCGGCTCGTCGCAAAAAAGGGAATGTCTACACGACTGACAATGCAAAGGAAATTATGGTCTTCCCCGGAAGCCACCAATTCTCAAAAAGTGGGGAGTGGATCATGTCCGGTTCATATATTGAAACCTCCCGACTCTATGCCCTGACCATCGCAACCGTTGAACCAGAGTGGATTGAGGAGGCAGCCCGGGGGTTCTGTTCATACTCATGGACCAATGTGAGGTGGCAGAAAAAAACCGGCAGGGTTGTCGCCGATGAGATTGTTGCATTGCGTGGACTGGTTCTTTGTTCAGGGAGGATCGTTAATTTTGGCAAAAGAGACAAAAAAAACATTCCTGAGGCACGATCTGTCTTTATCCAGAAAGCACTGGTTGAAGGAAAAACCAATAAAAATTTCCACTTTATCTCACACAACAGGAAACTCTTCCTGAAATGGCAGGGAGCTGAAGATCGGTTACGTAAGAAAAATATCGTTATCCAGGACGATGGTGTCTATCAATTTTATCATAACAATTTGCCAGACGATATCTACGACCACACCACACTTACCCGCTATCTTAGGGATTGTAGAGGAGATGAGCTCTTCATGACCGAAGAACAGATACTGCTGAGGCAACCTGCAGAATCTGAATTATTGAACTTCCCCCCTGCTCTAGATATCGGATTTGATCAGATCAGGCTCAGTTATAATTTTAAGCCCGGAGATCCAGACGATGGGATTACAGCGGCAATACCACTTTCCTACCTGAACAGCATAAAGCCGGATATCTTTGAGTGGCTCGTGCCTGGCCTATTGAAAGAAAAAACAACCTTTTTGGTCAAAGGCCTTCCAAAACGATTGAGAAAACACCTGATACCGGTGAACAATTCAGTTGATCGTATCCTTGATAGTGTGGTTCTTTATCGTGGCAACTATTACAAAGCGTTATCCGCTGCAATTTTTAAGCTGTTTAAGATCTCGATTCATAAAGGCGATTGGCCCACCCCGTTGCCACCTCATCTGCAGATGAGATTTGTCCTGCTGGACCAGAATGGCAAAGAACAGGCTGCCAGCAGAAATCTGACTGATTTTGACATGTCCATTGCAACACAATCTCAGGTTGCTTCACCCGGAGGATCGGCCCGAGCGCAGGATGAAAGCATTATATCCTCACTGAAAAATAAGGTTTTTAATTCCTGGGAATTCGATTCAGTTCCGTTAAGAATTCCGATCTACGCAAACAACGACAAACATGTTGGCTACCTGTTTGCAGCCGTTCAAAAAGTACCCGAGCGTCAGGGTGTGCGTATTGTCTATACGCCATCATTGGAGGAGGCGACAGTAATATGTTCATCAGGGACCCGCTACCTTCTTCAACTTGGTTTCAACGATCAGCACAGGTTATTGAAAAAATTTTGCAAAGTCTCCCTGTCCGGCCCCTCTGTCACCTGGCTCAAAGATATCTGCAAAACGACCGGCAACATGCAGAACCATATTATCGAATTTATCCAAAAAACTATTTTCGGCTCACGTTTTGAACCGATTATTTCTAAGAAAGAGTTCGAAAACACGGTTAACCATGTAAGAGAAATTGGTTATTATAGCCAAGGGCGGGAATTGATAAACCAGATCCTGTTGCTTTTGAGGCATAGAAAAGAGCTTTTCAATAAGATACAGAACCTGGAACATCTGTCAAAAAAACAAGGCTCTTCTGTTACAGCCCTGTTCAACGCACTCTATGCACAGTTAGACACCTTTCTGCCCAGTGATTTTTTGTGCTCATTCTCCGAAGATCAGCTTCGGGAGTCGTTGCGCTACCTGAAAAGTCTTGGAATACGTGCTGAAAGAGCATATGCAAATCCGGCGAAAGATAACCAGAAGCAGAAACGCTATAACGTACATCTGGAAAATAAAAAACGGGTTCAAGAGAAAATAAAGGACCTTGATGATGATGGCAGGAAACTCTATAACCATTATTCACATTTAATAGCAGAATACCATGTCTCCCTGTTTTCCCCGGAAATCAGGACAAAAACAGCAGTCTCAGAAAAAAAATTGCTGATGACATGGAAACAGCTCAGCAGTGGATATTGAAATACTGGATTACAAACACCAATGACGCTTCAACCATGAATCATGTGACTATCGGCATTTTGCTCTCTATGTTTTCGCTCATTCTGCTTTACCAGAATCAATGGGGGGTAGGGCTCGTCGTCTTTATTGTTGGCATTATCATAATGAATAAAAAGAACTGGAAAAGATGAATTCCATAACAGCAGAAGACGTGCGGACATTATTGGTAATTGTTCAACCTTTTAATAGAGACAGAAGCTGATGGCAACAACGTTTAAACGGGTATCCGTTGTTTTTGGTGCCCTGCTTATTTGCACTTTTCTCCTAGTCAATCTGCCTGACAAAATTTCCGCTATTTCATCAGCAATACTAGGAAAAAGCGTCACGCAGGTAGTTCCCTGGGGCGCCTTTATTCTGTCCATCCTGTTCGGGTATTTTCTTGTAACGGTATTGTTCCCTTTTCTTCTTACTGTTGGCTGGGTACTTTTTACAGGAAAAAAAAGACAGACCGGTAAAGCGGCACCGTTTATCAGTATAATCATTCCAGCTTTCAACGAAGAGCGGTCTATCCTTCGGAGCCTTGAGGCCCTGAACAAAATCGAATACCCCTCTTTTGAAGTTATCGTCATCAACGATGGATCGACCGACTTCACGTTTTCGGTAATCGAAAGCTCGTTCGTAAAATGTATACATCTCAGGACCAACCAGGGCAAGGCAGCTGCTCTTAATGCTGGTATCGCAGCGGCAATTGGCCAGATCATCGTCTTCTCGGACTCAGACTCATGGCTCCACCCCATGTCACTGCGTTACTTGGCTCAAGGTTTTTCAGATAGTAGTATAGGTGCAGTATCCGGAACTGTTGAGATTGACCCTCAGGACAATATCCTCAGGCGATGGCAGGTTCTCGAGTATACATTTGGCCAGTTTTTTGTCAAAGAAGCACAACTCGGAAGCGGAGCAAGTGTAGCCATATGCCCAGGCCCGGTCTGTGCTTTCAGGAAAGAATTGTTAATTCAGATTGGTGGGTTCAGCTCACGCACAATAACTGAAGATTTCGATGCGACACTTGAGATCATCAAATCCGGATACTCGGTTAATTATGCACCAAAAGCAATTGCCTACACCGAGGCGCCATCAACCTTTCAACAGCTGAAACGGCAACGTCTCAGATGGTTCCGGGGCCATTTGCAAACCTTTCGTCATCACCAACCCCTCTTTTTTTCATCCAGAGCCGGAAGTCTCGGAATTTACTGGCTCCCTTTTTATTATCTTATATTTGGCTATCTCTGCGGAGCACTTGAGCTGGTAATAATACCCTTTCTGTTGTTATTATTTTTTACCTCTTCCAATTTACCTGCTATACTGCTTACTACTTGTTTATATAACTTTTTCGCACTTGTTTTCGTCTTTACGGGGTATGGGTTTGTCCTGGTTTATACGAATCGTTTCAGCTGGTCACTGTTGGGATCAGCACTTCTGAGCTATCCCTATCTGCTTTATCTTAACTGGCTGAGACTATGTGCTATCATCAATGAACTTCGAGGCAAGTCGGCAACATGGTCAGGTTGAAAAAATACCTGTTAAGAAGCATAGGGTTTCTGTGGCTCGTTTTTATTGGAGGAATCTTGCCCGCCTGCCCGCCTGAATTGTTTGCAGCTGACATCTCACCACCGCTTCTGCTCTCTTTAGATGTTGAGAAGAACAGCGATGTTGAGTCCCTTTCAATACTCAATCTCCAGGAACCGGCAACCTATTTTGTAACCGGCAAATTTGCTCAGGCCTTTCCGGAAACGGTCCGAAAATTGTCTTTACAGGGAACAATCGGTTCACACTCCCATGAACACCTCCGCATGAAGGAATTGGAAATTGAACGTATTAGAGAAGATCTTCTTGCCTCCTCCCAGGCTATCCAGGCAGTCACAGGAGAGGCTCCTGTATGGTTCCGGGCACCTTTCCTTGAGTTCAGCGACGATATCCTGAACACTGCGTATGAACTGGGGTTTCGTTATGACAGTTCCATGTCTGAACGCTGGGTACAGCAGCTGGCGATGAGTGAATTTCCGATCTCAATTAACTCCACTGGACGCATATTATTCTCCGACTACAACATCTTCTCCACCTATGGGTTTGGTTCTGAGATGGCCCTGGATCTGCTCAAGGAAAACTATTTAGAACGTGCATCTACCGGTCGACCCTTCGTATTTCTTCTCCATCCGAGTATTATCGTTGAACACAAAGAACTGCTTTATCGATTTATCGACTTCGTGAAACAACAGGGCGGCTCCTGCATGACCTTTGATCAATACCTCAAAAGTTTCTCCGGGACACAAACCGTCACCCTGGGTATTCATCTTGATCCGCAATCAATAACGGTTGAAACGGATACAATTATAAGTGACCTGAAAACACTCGGGGTTACCGATGTCATTCTTGATATGCAAAACCTTTCCGGCCCTGACAGCTATGAAAAACCGGCAGAGAAACAAGCTGTTTCAAATAGCACCGTTCTGCTGCTCGATACCCTGAAAAATAACGGGTTTTCTATTCACGGTTCAGTCAGCGCCCTGTTTCACCCATTTCCTGTAAACCCTGGCTCCTCGGCAGACTTGATGGTAGACAGGGCCGGTAAAGCATTGCCCGGCTGGCTCGCCCCTTCTTCTCCTGCAACCCGCCGCCTGATCACCGATCGCATTACCCAATTGCTCAAAACCTACCCGCTCGACGGCATTCTCCTCCAAAATCTTTCTTACCCAAGTCTTGAATATGATTATTCACCTTCTGCTCTGAACCAATTTATAAAAGATACATCACTATTACTCAGTACAAAGGATCCGACAACAATCCTTACTGACTATTATAACGAGTGGACCTCCTGGAGAATTGCTCAACTTGTTGAGATTGCAGAAGAGTCAGCGGCGGCGATTGCCCAACTGAACGGTTCAGTCCAACTGTCGGCGTCGCTTAATCCTGCTGCCCTTGTAAATTACAGATCAATGGAGATATCGGGTCAGGACTATCGTCTTCTGGCAAATGATCTCAACTTTATCATCATGGATCAGCAGACATCGCCCGCCTCAACTCCTCGGCTCCCGTATTCCGATTTTACCGCCTTAAGCAAAGCGATGGTGGGAGAACGCTCAGTATTAATCAGTTATCCTGCTGATGAAAATCACAACTGGACGTCACTGGACTTCACCGATTTTTTAAAGGATCACGCATTCTCGAACTCCGCAAACCTTGGGGTCGTTTTACCTGAATACAACAAGTATATTTCAAAAAATGATGGCGCGCCCCCGCACATTGAAAATCTATATCGATTAATGGACGAAGCACGAATCTCTGGCAGAGCCATGCTGGCAAAAACAGCGCTTGAAACGGTGCAAAAGATGAGTCCGGAACCAGTGCCACAACCTGGTTCAGATCAAACATCGCCAGAGGGTTTATCATTCCCAGTCCCTGAGGTGGCAAAACAATCCTCTCCTGCCATCGGAAAGAGTCGTAACCCCGAGCAGCCGGTTAAAAAATTATTACCTGTATCTCTTGGTGCAGGTATAGTGGTTCTCTCGATTGTGCTGATCGCCTCATATCGTTACCGGCAATCCTCTTTAGAAAAATCACTGGACCTGGAAAAGACAGCTGTCATTGACTGGCAGCAGATGGATAAATCAATTTCAAAAGGGGAAATATCTGGTTCACTGGTGCATGCTGTTGCCAAGCATTTACGAAAATATGACCCGGTAAAAGTCTCAAAATATAGAGTTGGCCTTATACTCAGTATTGTTGCAAACAGCGAAAAACGACTCAGCGTTGACGAACTCATCAATACAGACTTTGACGTACCTGGTTGGCAAATACTCGCCATGAGTCATCTGAAAGAAGCGCTTATGCATGACTATCTAAAGTTGTCTCAAGACAAAATTATCATTACCAGCAAAGGACTTCATGAATATGAAAGTATGAAAAAAATTGGTTTTGACCCTGCACAATGGACCTTTACGGAGAAACGTCTTCATGAGAATCTCGTTGTTGCCTGCCCCTATTGTACAGCTGAAAACACCGCCCACTGGTATTGGCCCAATTTTACCTGTTCTTCCTGTAATCAGGATGTCTCTTTCAGAGAGTGCCACACCACCATAAGAAAGAGGCCCTCTGCAGTAGAACTCGATCAACATCAACTCTCCTGATTGTTTGGATAGCTTACTCCCATGTCACGCTCCTTGAATATCAATAATAGTTCATCTGTCATTGTCAGTACCATTCTTCTGTTCATTCTCCTTCCCTATCTTCTGAGTGGCTGTGGCCTTGTCTTTGTTGCCGGGGCGGGAGCTGGCGCCTATAGCTATATTTCCGGCAATGTGAGCAGGACCTATAATGCTAGCTACACAAAGACAATCGATGCCTGTCTGAAGGTATTAAATCGAATGGAAATGACGGTTATCAAAAATTCAGGTGATGCGCTCAAGACCAGTATTGAAAGCAGACGATATGACGATATAAAAGTTACCGTTGAGATAGAACAATTAGGCAGACGTTTGAGCCAAGTCAATGTTCGAACCGGTATCATGGGGGTCAACAATGTAACCGATTCAGAATATATCCATGAGAATATTTTTGATGAACTGCAAAAACCGAAGAAACCGGTTAAAAACATTTCAGCTGAATCGTATAAGACCAAAACCTCTGCTGATGACAAAAAACCTGTAACTTCCACGATCCAAAAGAGCACAACCAGTAAACATGAGCAAAACAATATCGAAGCCAAATCAAAAACAGTTCCTTTTGAAAAAAATCAAACCCTCAAGCAGCCCCGCAACCCTCTCTATATTTTCTATGATGGTAAGGAAACTGAAATACCTGATAGCGCGCTCACTCAACTCAATACTATTGTAACCTTTCTCAACTACCATCCGTCTTCTACCATTGATATTAAGAGCTACACTGATTCTCATGGCAAGGCAGAGGAAAATCTTGAGCTCTCGTGGAAACGTGCCGGGGTGTTCAAGGATTACCTGATAGAACACGGAGTATCATATGAGAGAATATCTGCCAAAGGGTTTGGGGCAAGCAATTTTCTCGAAAGTAATCGGACTGAAACATTGAGAAGGATGAATCGTAGAACGGTACTTACGATCCACTAATGAGATTAACGGTACAAGCAGATAAAACTTGGTTGATCAGATTGTTACTGAAAAAAAAATTTCATGTTCTTTTGCTGATTGTGCTGTTCTGTTTACCCGGTTGTTCACAGGATACAATGGTGTTGGATTCACAACTATTTATTGCCGTTGACCCGCATATGCCGTTTCCGGTCCGGATCACCTATAGTCATGGTGTCTTACAACCGAACCATTTAAGCAGGGAAGCCCAGGAAGGTATTGTCCGCAAATCCTATGACAAATGGAAGCAAAGATACCTTGTTCCTGTTTCAGCCCCTACAAGTAAAAATCAGCAATACCGGATAACGGCAGGCAGAACAAAACGTTCAAAAAGCTTCTCAGAAGGACTCGGGTACGGGATGATGCTTGTCGTCTACATGGCAGGATATGACCCGAATTCTCAGATAATCTTTGATGGACTTCTGAGATTTGTTAAAGATAATCCGAGCAATATCAATACAGGTTTAATGGCATATCAGGTCCCCGCGCCACTGAATCGGAGAAACAGCGCTTTTGATGGTGATGCAGATATCGCTTTTGCCCTTCTGCTTGCAGATAAACAATGGGGAAGTAGTGGGTCAGTGAATTACCGTAAAGAAGCGATTAAACGTATTGACGCGCTTTTTAACGGGGTAGTCGGGAAAGACACGTTCCTCCCTATGCTTGGAGACTGGGTTGACCCTGATGGACCAAAATACGACCAGTTCTCCGTTCGATCTTCTGATATAATTCCCACCCATTTTCGACTTTTCGGGACCGTCACCTCTAACCCGCTATGGTTGCGTGTCGTTGAACAATCACAATCAGTGATCGATGTTATTCAAAAAGAATTCAGTCCTGTCTCTGGATTAGTCCCTGATTTTATTACTGGCTCATCTGCTGGTGTATGGAGTTTTAGGCCCGCGAAAGGAAATTTTCTTGAAAGCAGATATGATGGCCAATACTTTTACAACGCCGCACGTGTTCCATGGCGACTTGGAGCCGACGCACTCCTTTTCGGTGACCGCACATCACTTACCCAGGTGAGGCGTATGGCTGAGTGGGTTGTAAATACTAAAAAATTTCAGCCAGATGACATTGGCCCAGGGTATTACCTCAATGGCAAGAGATTAAACAACGTCAGTTATCTCTCTAAAGCATTTATTGGCCCCTTTGGGGTTGCCGCAATGACCATTGGCAGTGGACAGAAATTCATCAATAAGACATTTGATCTGTGTGCCAAACTTCAGCAAGACTACTATGAGGATTCAATTGGTTTGTTTTGCCTGCTGCTGCTGACCGGGAACTGCTGGCTACCGCAGTAGCTGCTCATCGTTGGCCTGACCAGGACACCTAACTTGTTTCGATCTAAAACCATGGAAGCTGACATTCAACCGAATAAACAGTTCGTAAACAATTATATCTGCACGGGTCCATTACCAGAGACAGGTGAAAGATCACTGCTCTTAGATTGTTCGAGTTTTCTTGTTAGTTGTATCTGCCTCTTCCTGTTTTCCGGTTGCACCATGGTATCAACTGCTGAATGGGTTACCTTTTCTGATTCGCTTGGCCAGGGATCTGAAGTGATACCAGGTCAGGGAATAGTCAATCTCAATGGTGTTGTAGAAGCGCGTATCAAAAAATCAGACGATCCAGAATGGGTTGCGGGCAAAGAACTCCAATACCCGTACGCAGGCATCATGATGAAGTTTTGGCGATCGGGAAAAAGTATCGATATCTCCCAGAGCAGTGGACTGACAATTGAATACATACTTGATGGTCAGATTTCCCTGAGGCTGATCCAGAAGAATGTGCCAACCGGCCAGGAATACCAGGTAACGTTGCCCTCCCAGCACCTGTTTCAAGCAAAACATATTCCCTGGGAACTGTTTTCTCAGCCTGGCTGGGTCAAGTCCCAGATCCCGATCGACCTCACCAGTCTCACAGGTATAATGTTTACAAACAGCAGCAAGAAGAGCTCAACAGCCTACCTGGCAATAAAAGAGATAACCTTTACCGGCTGGGAAAACCCCTATGGATTTAAAGGTGTCATTAAAAACATCGGCGTTAACCTAGAATAACACACTAGAAACGGATACATATTCAAGGAATACATACTGTTCTCTCAGGGGTATCCTGGTATCATAAAACCTGAAAATAGTATTCACCAGGCGATATGGTTTTGAAATAGTGAGCAGGATGATACATTCACTCCAGAGCAAAACGCTTACCCGGGCGGGATGATACATTTTTTTTGCGGGTAGACGCCGTTGTCCGGACCCCAATAAGCTATTTCTGCCGGTCGTCAGAATTAAGGGTAGCCCACTGGTGAACTGATTCAATTATTTGCGGGATGTCGAGTGGTTTTTTAAAGGCCTTCCAGGCCCCGAGTTGCATAGCAATTTCCAGATATGAATCAGGTCCGACCTTGCCTCCGCCGGAAATGGCAATAATCCCAACAGCAGGAAATTCTTTTTGAAAACTGGTTATCGTTTCAATACCTTCCTGATCAGGCATAATGAGATCACAGATCAACATCTCGGCAGGTGTCTTCCTCTGTATCTTCACTCCTTCTCGACCATTCTCTGCCTCCAGAACGGAAAATCCCTCCTGCTCGAACCAAATGCTCAGGATATCCCTAACCTGAGGGTCATCATCAATAATTAAAATCTTCATAGCACGCGATATTCATTAACCTATATTGATGAATCGGCTACGTTTCTTTACCAAAAACAGATTGACGAAAAAATCGTATAAGCTTCATCCGCCGTTTCATGTTTTTCATCTGTTCAGGAATGAGATCCGTCTGCCTCACCTTCATCACGGACATCTTATATTCAATATAGCTGGCGAAGCTATTATCCAGGTACCAGGCATACATGACACCAAATAACAACCCGGGTGGTGTAAAGCCTTCTTGCCCGTTGATTAATCGGGTGAAATGATCTTCGCCCTGCCAGACCATCCGGGCAAGCGTCAGGTATTCTTTTAACTCATCACCGCTAAAATAGCATCTTCTTCGCTTCTCTTCTGTGAGATAAAGGTGAAATATTCTACCGAAAGATAATTGATCATGCAGAACATCTTCCACCCTTTTTTCAGCGACATAATTACCCAATAACGCTTGTCCTACCGGTATCAGGAAAGAGATCTCCAGACTGCGACGATCAACCAATCTATCCTGTCTTATTTTTACATGGCAGTCGTCTGGGTCATAAAATGAAAACACATTATCCCAGCGTTGGTCGCGTCTCCATTTATTTACATCTATACAAGTGATTCCTTTAATGTTTTCAAGATGTGAGAGCGGAATATCCTTATGGTTCCAAATAATATCTGCAAGTGCCGATCGCACCCCGGCACTTTCATCATCTGCTGAGAGCGGATTGGTGATGTTTATTTCAAGTTCATTGAGGCGCTCCTGTATCTGTCGATATCGCGCTGATGGTAGAGAAATTATCCTTGATTCGTTGTTTGCTGAAACGGCAGATACTTCAGATGTCCTCTTCTTGAATAATTCCGGCATAAGTTCTCTTGACAAAAAGAGGGTTTTCACCGTTTGTGCTACTATATCAGGATCATGTTGAATGACTTGCCGCTCGACAAGTGAATTTTTTGAAAAGAACCCGCACTCAATAGTTTCAAATCCCTGTACTTCGAGAACTTCTCGATCAAGGTATATTGGTATTTTTCCCTCTACTGCATAATTCTGAATGACAGATCCCGGTACATCTTTCAACGAAAGACAGAGAATCTGATCAAACAATCCCTGTGTTCCACCAGGTAAATTTCTTTCATAGGCCCTGATCATATCTGATACATGAAATTTTCGTTCAGGATCACTGATGCTCTGATCAGTTTCTCCAGCCTGAACCCATAAATTTGAGATCAACAATTTTAAGGCATGGTTGTTTTCTCTTACAGTTTCTGCAATACCGGGCACCTGGAGGACTGGAATAATTGAACTATACAGGCTTCCAGGTGCCATGATGAGAATGTCAGCACCTCTGATGTAGTCAAGTATCCGTTCAGGTACGTAGGGTTTATCACAAAAATCAACAAAAACCTTATCTACCGGAAACCCCCGGGAAACGGTACTTGACTTATGCTCCCCTGTTACCTGTACACCGTTTGAATAGAGAAACCGCAACTGAGCAGGAGTAAGAGTTGACGGCAACACAGCATCCTCACCGGCTCCCAGCAGTTTGGCACATTCTGATAAATTTTTTAGAAAAAGTTCCCCTTTAGCAGCATCAAAAAAAGAAAAATCACCTGTCTCGAAATCACTTGAAAATGCAGATATAAATGCTGATAATACGATAATATTCCCAAGGCAATGTGGCCGACTGAAGATTGCCTCGCTTCTCGGGTCTCGATAACATATATCCAAAGCTCTTTTCAGATAATTGTTCAGGCCGCCGGGCAACGTGTCAAGCTCAGCACCACATTTCTCGAGCAGTATTTCTACCGATTCTGGTTTATCATTGAATCTGAAATTGAATACAGACGAAAGTACCCGGGCAACATGCTCAGCCTCATTGCTTGTTAGGTCGTACAGTTCGGACAGTTTATTTTCTTGAATGGATGAAAGAAGCACATGCCTGATATCTCCGAGTGCTATAACAGGCAGGTCTTTGAGCAGTTCACCGGTAGACCCCCCATCATCGGTCACACAGACAACCGCCTTTGTTTCAGGAAACACATCCTTCAACCCGTTAAACGGCCTGTTCTTCCACCCTTTTTGCCTGCAGTCTCCACCAATAATGTTTGATAACCCGGTTCCCCCGCCAAAAACTACGACCGAAACCTGGTCAACTTTGGTCTGGGTTAAATTTTTATACAATTGTCTGAAGAGTATTGACGACTCGTAATCCGAATATTCTGGAATGCCGTTGAGCACAAGTTCAACGAGCTTCTCGCGGATATCCCTCTGGGGAATGAAGTCGAATGCCGAAAGATTCTTGCTGTTGAGCTGTTCAACCAGGATCTTGTTATGTTCTCTGAACAATGCTTTCAATGACAACTCCGCTGAACTAGTGGCTCTTTCTCATGAGTGCTGCGACACGATGCAATTCTTCTTCGGTATCAACTTCCACAGAGTCAAACTGGGTCAACACAACTTTAATCCTGTAGCCATATTCAAGAGCTCTCAATTGTTCAAGCTTCTCGAATCGTTCCCATTCTCCTTCTGGAAGCGACACATAGGTCAGAAGAAATCCCTTTCTGTAGGCATAAAACCCTAGATGCTTGTAATATGTCGGAGCTTTCGCTTCTTCAGGATTTCTCTGGAACGGGATTGCGGATCTGGAAAAATAGAGTGCATAATTGTCTTTATCAAATACCGTTTTCACATGATTTGGGTCATTGATCTCCTCTTCTCTGACAATCTTGTATATCAGGGTGGACATTGGTAATGCAGGATCGGTGAGTAGCGGACCCGCCACCTGCTCGATCACCTCACCGGGGAAAAAAGGCTGGTCTCCCTGAATATTTACAACGATGTCATGCTCAGAGATGCCAATTTTTTCGGCGGCTTCAGCCAAACGGTCTGTGCCGGACACATGATTTTCCCGCGTCATGACGACATTGCCACCAAACCCCCTTACGACATTGGCAATTCTTTGATCATCAGTTGCGACATACACCTTTGAGATTATGTCAACCTGCGTTGCCCTCTCGACAACATGTTGAATCATGGGCTTGCCATTGATATCGGCAAGTGGCTTTCCTGGAAAACGATTCGACCTATAGCGTGCGGGGATAATTGCTACTACCAGTATATCTTTCTTTTTGTTATTCATAGTGCAGGCTTTCCTCAGCGCAGGGAGAACTATTCTTGTCTAACTTAATTAAATCATTTTGCAATGGATATCAAACAGTTCATTAGAATAAAGCCTAATTCGGATCATGAGGATGAAATCCTGAGAGTCAGAAAACTGGCTGCTGAGCTTGGACTGCACCCTCCAGGTGGCACCGTCGGCAAGGTTTTGTTTCAACTGTCATATGCAGACGGCCGGCTTGAACTAACTGAAAGTTTGACCGAAAAGCATGGTAAATCACGCGTTTTTGTCGATTTTCTCGCTGGAGCTGCCCGGTTCAGGTATAAACATGACCGCAGCATCAATCAGCCCCTAACAAAAGCAGTTGGAATCAAGCAAGGGCATCGCCCCACGATCTGCGATACTACAGCTGGCTATGGCACGGACAGTTTCATTTTTGCCTCTTTCGGATGCGTCGTTACCATGATTGAAAGATCTCCGATAATCTGGGCTCTTCTGGATGATGGCCTCAAAAGAGCTGCCGCTGACCGTATCCTCGGGGACAAAGTGATTAAGAATATCACCTTGTTTCGTGGTAATTCTATTGAATTACTTAAGAAAATGGATAAAAAATTTGAAACTATTTATATGGATCCGATGTATCCTCCGAGAAGAAGTTCTGCACTGAACAAACGAAAAATGCGGGTTCTTCGATCCCTGGTCGGCGATGACGCGGATCATGCTGAACTGCTTAAGTGTTCAATGAGGTATGCGAAAGGGCGGGTGGTCGTAAAAAGGCCGGCACATGCACCTCAAATTGAAAATCAGTCAGTTTCTTACCAGGTAAAAGGTAAAAGGAGCCGTTATGACATCTATCTTACTGCTCATTTATGATATTTCTCTCCTGCTTTGATGGTGTATGCCCGATAGAGCTGTTCCAACAGGAATAACCGAGCCATATCATGGGTAAAGGTCATTCGGGACAGGGCTATAACCCGATCGGCCTTCTTCAATTGTTCCGCTGCGAGCCCTGCCGGGCCTCCAATGATGAACACCACCTTCTTTACGCTTTGATTCTCAAGCGATACCAGAAGGTCACACAACTCCTCAGAGTTTACCGATATACCATGGCTGTCAAGTGCAATCCGGTAGCTCCCGGCATCAATGTTCTGATCCAGCAGACTGCTCTCGGAACGTATCGCCTGTTCAACTGTTTTACCTTTTGGCGTCCGGACCTTGATAGGTTTTATGGAAACTGATACATAGTGCGATAATCTGGAATAAAAATCGTTTATGCCCTCTTCCAGATATCGTTCTTTGGTTCTTCCAAGAAATGGCAGTTCAATCTTCATATTACTAATCGCCTGTTTCCCTTGTCAGACCTTAACAGCTTATTTTACCATGAATTCTCAGGTACTCCCTCAAGATAGCACAGAATTCACGATAACTGATCTCTTTATTTATTCCGGGGCATGAATCGCTGATTATATGAAAATTGTTTTCATCTTCCAGCAAGGCTGGAACCAGAGGCCATTGAGCACATCTCCAGGGTCTTCCCTGGTGAACACTACAGCCATTATTGTAAAAAATACAATGACCGTCCGTCGTCTGCATCTGGATTATATTACCGGTTCTTCTTAGAAACCGGGCTTCAAGTTCCCCTGGGTGAAGCATCAGGGTTTCAGCCATACGTTTCTGGTCATTGTGATCAAGAGAAACCGTTGTTTCACCCTGGCAGCAAAACCCGCACATGGTACATTTGAATATCTTGTCTATGGTACCCATATAATTGGCGCATTTTTGATGAAGATCCGTGACATTTCATGATCATCCATAATCGAGTAAAAAAAAAACGCGACCCTCAAGAGGATCGCGTTGTCAATATAACGCTTATTATCAATTAAGCATAGCCAATAACATCACCAAAGGTTGAAATATCTATGCCATACTGCATGGCTGCACGCATCCACTTCTCATCATCCGGTACGTCGAAAATGACCGTTTCGTTAGCGGGCACTGTCAGCCATCCGTCATCGAGCAACTCGGCTTCAAGCTGTCCAGGTCCCCAGCCTGCATACCCGAGGATAAAGAGATATTTTTCAGGTCCTTCAGAATGGGCAATATCTTCAAGAATCCGGGTCTCTCGGGACAGGGAAACAGTGGGGCTGACATCGAGCTGATGATCAACCCTGTAGTCAGACTGGAAAAGAATAAAGGCAGATTCAAGTTCGACGGGTCCTCCGATATATACTGGAGGAAACTCAATCTCGGGAACAGGTAAATTTGCTCCACGTAGAATTTCAGGTATGGTGAAAAGTTCGTTTGGTTTATTTATTGCGACTCCCATTGCGCCCTCTTCACTATGGGCACAAACATAGATGACCTGTTTCTCAAAGCGAGGGTCCGGCATTCTGGATGTTGAAATCAAAAACGACCCAGTGAGCGTATCGATAACAGGAGGAGTTGTCGGTTCCATTTTTTATTCCTTTAACCCGGTCAGGCTGGTTCTTGTACCTTTAGACTACCAGACACGTTCATTTACCGTCAAGAACTCACTTAGACTATAATCATTAATTGGCTTATGTAATGTCCTTTGAGGGCTGCAATAATAAATCCAGTTTGCTCATGACATTTTAACGGTTATGACCTATTATCAACTATGGTAATTTTCAAACTAAAGAATGATCTCGCCCAGATCCCATGACTTCACTTATAGCCAAGATCATAACGAATAATTACCATGATCCCTTTCAATATCTGGGCGTTCATGATCATCCCCGTGATCACTCCGTTAAAATCTTCAGGACCTTACAACCCAACGCAGAGCAGGTCTTTCTACTCATGGATGACCGATGTCTTGAAATGACCAGCAGGAGTCAAAACGGTGTCTTCGAGTATTCTCTTTCTGCAGAAAACTTGAAATATCCGGACCTTGCCCCTTATGATTACCGTTATCGAATTTTCTATCATGAAAATAGTGTACACGAAACAAATGATCCCTATCGGTTTCTTCCACTTTTGGATGATAAGGATATCTATCTGTTTAATGGCGGTACCAATTATTCACTTTATAACCTCCTCGGTGCTCAGCTGGAAATGCATCAAAAACTGAACGGCACCGTCTTTAGGGTCTGGGCCCCGTCTGCAGTTAATGTCTCGGTAATTGGTCATTTTAATGGTTGGGACAAACGGATTCACCAGATGCGTTCTCTCGGCAGTTCCGGGATCTGGGAGCTCTTTATTCCAGGCCTCGGTGAAGACGAGATATACCGTTTCGTGATCAGGACACAAGAGGGCCGCTTCCTGGAAAAATCAGATCCATTTCAGTTTTTTGGCGAACTTCGGCCCAACAATGCATCTGTTGTACGCAACTTGAATCGCTACCAGTGGAATGACCAGTCCTGGCAACGGAAAAAAATACATAGATCGCCATATAGTGAGCCACTATCGATTTATGAAGTGCATCCAGGCTCCTGGCGGCGTGATCCTTCCAATCCCGAGCGATTTTTAACCTTTCGAGAACTTGCCGACCAACTTGTTCCCTATGTCAGAGAACTTGGCTTTACCCATGTCGAACTTCTTCCTGTAATGGAGCATCCACTGGATGAATCATGGGGGTACCAGGTTACCGGGTCTTTCAGTGTCACCAGCAGGTATGGTGTGCCGGATGACTTCATGTATTTTGTCGACCAATGTCATCAGAACGATCTGGGAGTAATTCTCGACTGGGTTCCCGCACATTTCCCTAAAGACGCACACAGTCTTGCCCGTTTTGACGGAACTGCTCTCTATGAACATGAAGATCCCAGAAAAGGAGCGCATCCGGACTGGGGTACCCTCATTTACAACTACGGGCGCAAGGAAGTCAGCAATTTCCTCATTGCCAGCGCCCTGTTCTGGCTGGACAAATATCACATTGACGGTCTACGCGTCGATGCGGTAGCCTCGATGCTCTACCTTGACTACTCACGCGCCCATGACGAATGGCTGCCAAACTGCTATGGAGGGCGAGAGAACCTGGAGGCTATTGAATTCCTGAAGCATCTCAATTCTATATTGTATCAACAATTTCCCCATAGTCTGATGATCGCTGAAGAATCAACCAGTTTTTACGGAGTATCAAAACCCGCCGATGAAGGTGGACTGGGGTTTGGGTTTAAATGGAATATGGGATGGATGAACGATATCCTTACTTATTTTTCAAAAGATGCACTTTATCGAAAATACCACCATAATAGCCTCACTTTTTCTCTTATGTACGCATTTTCAGAGAATTTCATTCTCCCCCTGTCGCATGATGAGGTTGTACACGGCAAACGATCTCTTCTAGAAAAGATGCCCGGCGATGATTGGCAGAAATTTGCCAATCTGCGGCTCCTTCTTCTTTCCATGTGGCTCCACCCCGGGAAAAAACTTCTGTTCATGGGAGGCGAATTTGGGCAACGGGTGGAATGGTCATGCAAACAGAGCCTGGATTGGCATCTTCTGGAACTCGATAGCCATCGGCAGATGCTTGGCTACATGCGTGCACTTAATCTGTTTTACCACAGCGAGCCTGCCCTCTGGGAACAGGATTTTCATGATGAAGGTTTTGAATGGCTCGATATTGAAGACAGGAACAATTCCATTATATCATTTGTCCGATCATCAAAAAACGATCAGGATCACCTTGTCTGTCTCCTTAACTTCACCCCCCAGACCTTTGATTTCTATAAACTCGGACTACCGACAAACAATAGATACACGACCTTGTTTTGTTCCGACTCCACTGATTTTGGTGGGACAACCACTGAACAGTTCACGGAATACGAACCGCTTAGACAATCTCATGCCCGGGCACCCTACCACACTGTTGTCTCGGTTCCCCCACTTTCCGGAATTGTGCTCAAACAATTTAAGACACTATCATCTAGACAGGAAACACCATGACTCAGAAACCAAGTTCACCAATCGCCTCAGACAGACTCACATCTGCAGTTAAAGCATTATCAGAATTGAGCTTGGAGTTTCCAGAAAAAAAACGAAGTGAGCTTTTACGAGAAGTAGAGCTGAAGTATGATCTTTCCCCGCTTGAATGCGAATTTCTTGACAATCATTTCAGCTCCAAGCCAGCCGATGAATAAGAATCATATCAGGCTCGACTAAACAAATATACTGCTCTTTTCCCCCGCCTGCACTGGAAACGTCATGGTTACCGTTGTGCCTCGGCCCGGAATGGATTCAATGTCAATTGATCCTCGATGATCTTCAACAATCTTTGCAGATAGCGACAAACCGAGCCCGGTACCATCATTTTTTGTGGTGAAGTAGGGATCGAAAATTTTCTCCTTGACAACATCATCAATCCCCTGGCCATCATCTGCAACGACAACGAGTGTTCTGTCTGCCGTATGCTCGGTTGTAACAGATAAGATTCCCCCGTTATCCATCGCCTGGAGACTGTTTAAAAATAGATTGAGAAAAAGTTGGGTCAATTTATCCTGGTCACCCTCCACGAGCCTTGTCTCGTCTTCATAGTTCTCTATGATTTGAATATTCTCCGCCTGGGCATCTGAGCGAATCAACCGTATCGCCTTTTTGATAGGCTGAACCAGTTGCAAAGATGATATTTCCAGAAATTCGGGCCTGGAATAGTCAAGCAGCTCACTGATGCTCCGGTCGAGTCGTTCAACTTCAGATATCAGAACTTCAGCTGCCTCGGCGTCAGTTGACTGCTGATCGAACTTCGAACCCAGAAGAAGAGCCAGTCCCTTTATTGAGCTCAGCGGGTTCCTGAGCTCGTGGGCAACACCTGCAGCCATCTTCCCAAGTGCTGTATGCCGCTCATTCCTCCTTATTTCCATTTCGAGGCTTTTCTGTTTCGTCAGGTCCTGAATCAGAAGCATTTGACCCGTGCCATTATGATCGTTCTCTGACTTTATCGGTACACAGATGATAGTAAGATTTTTAGAGATTTCATGTTCTGAGGGGTTAAGCTCAGTTTCGATAATACCGTTCTTGTCTGAGATCAGCGATTCCACAACATCGGCCAGCTCGGAGGACAAAATATCATGGTAAAGACTGCCAACAACTTCCCGAGGGACGCCTAGCATCCGGTGAGCACTTTTATTGCAAGTTTTAATGGTGCCGTCATGATCAAGGGCTATGACTCCAAGCGGCATCGAAGAAACGAGGACATCGGTAAAGGCGGTAATAGTTTTTAACTGTCGCTGACTTCCCTTAAAACCCTGGATAGCAACAAGTGACAACAACCCTCCAATACCAACAAGCAGAAGAATAACAGAGAGGATGACAATAAATATGAATTGTTTTCGAACCTGGCGCTGAAATTCTGTCATATCAAGTTCAGCAACGAGATATAATTTATCATCTAAAAAGGGTTGCAGCAAAGTATCTGGAGCATGGGGAACCGGTCGCTGGTCCCGCATCCTCCATCCCATCCTGCCCCGTGCACCTTCTTTCATAGAAGAAATCATCTCATTTCTTCCACCAAGGGGATTAAACAAGGTTACAATTTGAAATCTCTGCGCTGTACCGGATGACTTGTCGAGAATGCGAATGGTATGACCCTGATCCTGTTTTTGCACAAGGCTGAAGAAAATAGCCGCCGACTCATCGACTCGCGTTCCAACCATTGTTTTATCGCTATGGGCAACAATAACCCCGCTGTCATTGACAAGATACAATGATAAAATTCCCTGATGTTCAGAGCCGTTTTCGATGATCTCCTGAATCGATTCCTGCCATTTTTCCCTGTTGAATTGTTGTTGCATGAGCATACTTCTCAAGGACGCTCGGGAACTTGACGAAAGAAGATTGAGTACGGCTCGCCCTTCCTGGATCAGCGCCAGGTTCATCAATTTTTTTTCTCGCTGAAAATTATTTATGGCAAATACCGCGATAATAAAGGCAAGCAGTAATGATGCAGTCGCCAAAAGCCAGGGGGATGCCAGGAAAAATCTATCAGATTTGGCTCGGTCAGCGTTTTTCATCTGTGGCTTCAAAGATCTTTTCGATGATGATTTTTGAGATCATATAGGTGGGTACAACCCCTTCAGCGCCCATAGGACCGGATGCCAGCGTTTCTCCACTTTGTAACGGATTATCAGATGCATAATAAGCATATCTTACCTTCAGTTCACGGGGAATATTTCCCTGAATGATCGCGGCATTTATTGCCCGCTGATAATGGCCACCTTCCATCTCAAGCCCGATTGCACGCCATGAAGATGAATGAAATCGTTCTAAAACGTCTCTGTTTTGCAGTGAGGTTCCGAGAACCGTGACCATTGGTCCGCTATAAACCGTAATCGATTGGTCGAAATCTTTTACGCTGAGATCATTCTCAAGGATATAGTTATGGGGAGTCCCCTCCATAACATGAGCTGTTGCCAGCATGATATCACCTTTTTTCCCAGGCAGAATTCCTGCTTTTCCCATGATTGATATTGATTGTATGGATAAAGATATTTTCCTGTTATCAATAACACACGGACTCAGCAACTCATCCATGACCTCATAGGCCTGTGCCCCAAAGGCATAATCCATGATCAGAATAACTGGCCTCAACTTTTCAATAAGGTTCCAGTCTACATCTACTTCTGGATGAAAAAAATCTTCCGGCAACCTGCTCGAATCAACGATCTGGGCTTCAATATTGGACCCGGAGAGATCGGATTGTGAAATAAAGCCATAATCAGAAGCAAAACTGGCGACATCGATTGAGCTCTGGCGGATCTGCTCAACCATTTTATAGAGGTCTTTGCTCGGCTTTAATCCGTTCTTCTCCAGGGCCTTTTTCCCATAAATAAGATTTAGGAAGGAGTGCAGATTGGCACTGACAATATGTATCGGTCGCTCATGAAGCGAATACTCAACCAATCTTTTTTTTATATCGATTGCCCATGTGGAAGCATATTTATGATGACCGAGAATTTCCTGGAGCGATGGGGTAAAATAGATGGTAAGTAACTCGTTGGCTGTCTTTATTTCATTAATTACACGATGTCCAAGCGAAAAGATTATGTTGAAAAGACCATTGTTAAAGTTTTCTTTTCTGTTCGTTTCCAGATTCCAGTAGGTTTTCCTGGTCTCTTTGTAGGTTCTGCCCAAAATGATTGACAGGTTCCAGATAGCCTGGTCTAAATCCGCTTCTTTTATTTCATCTTCAGATTCGACAATTTCCCTGAGTTCCTTCCATTCTCGAGTAGTAACACCTCCGCTGAGACAAACCTGTGCCTTTATTTTCTGGGCTTCTATGTTGAGAAAGGTAAGGTGAGTCAAAAGGTCATAAATCTCAGTACTTCCACGAGTTACAACAAAACATATCTCATTGTCTGAGACAATGTAGGAAACACGTCTACGACGCAGGGCGTGTACCTCTTCAAAAGTCGTCTGGGCCAACTCTTCCTGTGCGGTCAGAATAATTTTATTACACTTTTCGATACCCCGGGGCAGTCGGTCAATTACGTATTCCAGCCCCCTAAGCTCCACGATACGCGGATCGCTCATCGAACCATAGATCTCGGGGTTGAAGTTGCGCAGCGCGTCCTCCAGTTTTTTTCCAGTCGTCCCCGATGGACTGTACGAGCCCCGAAGAATAAAAGAATCGCAAAGCGTTTTAAATGTGGCAATAGCTGTTCTTGCCTTTTGAGATTTGGAGAGTTCTTCCATTGGCGTCTTCCGGTAAAAATTCATCTGCACCTGACAGAACACGTTATAACGTTATCATGGTTCTCCTGCAGGCCTGTAATTCACACATATTGTATTATCTCAGTTTTCCACCAATTTTAACATCTCGTTTTACGATTTGTATTGTTTTCTTCTGTATTTAGAAATTGAATGGGCTGAATTTCCACCCATTGATGTACCATTTCCAACTTCTGGAGCTGTTGGAAGTGCTCACCTGCATTCCCCTCGGAATCTCACCATCTTTTCAGTTAAAGCGCTGCTGCCAACTCATGTAACGAAGTGTTATTATCAGGGGCGGCGAAAGGATTTGCTAAACACCGAGGTATCGTGTTTTCAATGAAGCATTGGTCCGAAATTCATCAGTAGATCCAGACCAGGCAATGGTTCCCTTCTCCATAATATAATGTCGCTGAGCAAGACCTAAGAGCGCTTCTATATTTTTATCGATGATCAGAATAGACAGACCTTTATTTTTCAATATTTCAAGCCCTCTCCAGATTTCTTTTCGTATTAACGGGGCCAGCCCCTCTGTTGCCTCATCAAGTATCAGCAGAGTCGGGTTAATCATCAGGGCCCGACCGATTGCCAGCATCTGTTGTTCACCACCCGACAACTGGTTTCCGTAATGCTTCAGGCGATCCCCTAGTCTTGGAAAAATAACCAGGATATCTTCAACTTTATAAGGAATTGGCGATTTCGGAAAGTTCGAACTCATGGCGATGATATTTTCCATAACCGTGAGATTAGGAAAAATATGACGCCCCTCCGGGACCAATCCGATACCAAACCGTGCTATCTGAAACGGTTCACATTTTTCAATATTCTTGTTGTTGAGAATGATTTCTCCCTTTACTACTCGGGCTAACCCCATTATCGATTTGACGGTAGTACTCTTTCCCATACCATTGCGTCCGAGTAAAGAGACAACTTCCCCCCTGCCGACCCGCATGGATATCCCATGAAGTGCCTGACTGGATCCATAAAATGTTTCAATGTTTTTCAGAAGAAGCATCGTTAGTCATCGCCAAGATAGGCTGCTCGGACCAGCTCATTCGAGCGAATCTCTGCGGGGTTTCCAGAGGCGATTGTCTCACCTGATACCAGGACGGTAATCGTATCGGCAAGAGCAAACACCACTTCCATGTCATGCTCGACGAGCAGTATGGTCATTGTTTCCCTGAGTCGGCGGATGAGTTTTGACATCTCCACGGTTCCACCAGGACCCATTCCAGCCATGGGCTCATCAAGCATCAAGAGCTTCGGGTTTCCTAAAAGAGCCATGCCAACTTCCAGCTGTTTCTTTTCTCCATGTGACAGATGTCTGGCCTTTACTTTTTTTCTCTCCAGGAGTCCAACTCTTTCTAACGCTCCACCCAGTTCACTGCGAACAAGAGGAGAAGCAAGACAGTCGTTCAAGAACCTGAAATTATGTCCTGATTTTGAGATAATGGACAGGGCAATATTTTCTTCCACACTCATGTTTTCGAAGATAGAGGTAATCTGAAAGGATCTGGTTATGCCAAGTCGAGAACGTTTATATGGTTTCAAACGGGTAATGTCTTTTCCACTAAAAATGATCGTGCCCTTATCCGGAACGAGTTCTCCACTTAGTTGATTCAGGGCCGTCGTTTTACCGGCCCCGTTTGGCCCGATAAGTGCGTGTACAGTTCCGCTGACGATTTGCAGATTGAAATTATGATTAGCCTTGACAGCCCCGAAGGATTTACACAGACCCTGGACCTGCAGGAGATTATCAGTCATCAGATTCCTGTTTCCCAGCCAAGAGTCCAAAAAGTCCCTTTGGAGCAAATATAACAACCAGAAGCAGAAATGGCCCCATATAGACCATCCAGTGCTCCGTAAACATACCGAGAATATCTTCCAGCAAAATAAAGATAAAGGCCCCAATGATTGGTCCGAAAATGGTCCCGAGTCCGCCAAGCAGAACCATGACCATCAACTCACCTGACAGTGTCCAATGCATCATGCCCGGACTGACATACTCTGTCTGATTGGCAAGAAGTGCCCCGGCAAGGCCTGCGCCGGAACCTGCAATCACAAAACAGACCAGTTTATACGTATAACAATTGACGCCAAGCGTCTGCAGCCTTCGTTCGTTGGAGGATATCCCCCGAATCACCAAACCAAAGCGTGAATGAACGAGTCTGTATATAAAAAAAACAAAAAAGAGCAGGAAAAAAAGGCAGAAATAATAAAACTGCAAATCATTTGAGAGATCCAAGAATAGTATCTGATTCCTTGCATACATTGAAAGCCCATCATCTCCTCCGTATTTTTCAAGTCCAACAGTGAGATAGAAGATCATCTGGGCAAATGCCAAGGTTATCATGATAAAGTGCATACCCCTTGTACGCAGACTCAAGGCGCCGATGACTAAGGCGATCATTGCTGAAATCAAGATCGCACAGGGTAATACGATGAGTATGTTTTCACTCCCTGGTATAAAACCAAAAATTGGTTCTGACTCGTAGGCGTGATAGAAAAGAATAGCCACGACATATCCTCCAACACCTACAAAAGCAGCGTGGCCGAGACTGACAAGTCCTCCAAACCCAAGGAGCAGGTCAAGGCTGACCGCTGCCAGGGAGTAGATTAAAATTCTACTGCACAGGGAGATAAAATACTCATGTCCAAGCAGAGATGCTATGACTGGCAGGAGCAGAAGGCAAACGGTTCCACCAAAGACAACTATTTTTTTTCGTCTGTTGTCGAGCATCAGGAATGTGTAGGAAAGAGACCGCGAGGACGCCAGACGAGGACCGCCGCCATCAATATATAAATCGACATGGAGGCAAGTGAAGCAGCTGCACTGTCTGCGTAGCCACTTGGCAGAACAAACCTGAACAGAAACGGCAAAAATGCTCTGCCGAGTGTGTCAACCATACCAACGAGAAGCGCCCCGATCACAGCACCCCGAACTGACCCGATACCACCAATAACGATGACAACAAAGGTAAGAATCAATATGGACTCTCCCATACCTGACTCTACTGACAAAATCGGACCTGCCATGACACCTGCCAGTCCGGCAAGCAAGGTCCCGAGCCCAAAAACAAGGGTGTAAAGCAGGTTAATATTTACCCCGAGAGCACCGGTCATCTGCCTGTTTGAAGCACCGGCCCTGATTTGCATTCCGAGTCGCGTTTTGGCAAATAGCAGCCATAGCAGACCTGCCACCATCACTCCGACACCGATAATTGCAAGTCGGTACATGGGGTAAACAAGTCCCGGCAGCAGCTCCACGCTGCCGGAAATCCATACCGGAACATCCATGTACAGGGGTTGTCTTCCCCAGATAATCCTTGTTAACTCGTTGAAGAACAGGATGAGCCCAAAAGTGGCGAGAACCTGGGAGAGATGGTCGCGATCATAGAGGTGCCGCAAGACAATATATTCCACAGTCATTCCAGTAATCGCTGCAGCCCCAAGGGCTGCAGCGATACCAAGGAAAAAAGAACCGCTCGCTCCGATCACGGTCGCTCCCACATAGGCTCCAATCATATAAAAAGAACCATGAGCAAGATTGATTACCTGCATGATGCCAAAGACCAGGGTAAGTCCGGCAGACATCAGGAACAGGGTGATGCCGAGCTGAAACCCATTGAGCACTTGTTCAACAAATAAGAGCATGACGACTGTGGATCATCTCATGGGTTTAAAATATCCTGAAGTAGAGCAGTATCATTGCATTTGACACTGTTCTGCATAGGCATCAACGTGATTGCTGAATACCTTTTCGATCGTTTTATTGGTGTAGTCACCAGCTGGCGTTTGGACAACTTCACGAATATAGAGGTCCTGGACAGGATGCTGATTTTTACCAAATGAAAAATTACCCCTCACAGAATCGAAATCAGCCTTTTTAAGCGCATCTCTGAAATCATCAATGGGGTCAATAGTGCCGTTAACTGCCTTCAGAGCACTGCCGATCAGCCGGGCAGTGTCGTACCCCTGGCTGGCATAAAGTGTCGGTGTCCGGCCATAAGCTTTCTGGTATGCAGCAACAAACTGTTTGTTGGCATCATTATCTAGATCATGGGTCCATTGAGATCCGTTTTTAACTCCAAGGGCGGCAGGGCCAACCGCTTTTAAAATTCTTTCATCAAATGAAAAAGCGGGCCCATAAAGCGCGATCGTCTCTCCGAGACCTGCCTGGGAAAACTGTTTCAAAAAGTTGACCCCCATACCACCTGGGAGAAAGAAAAAAACTGCTTCCGGTTTTTTTGCCCTGATTGCCGCAATTTCAGCTGCATAGTCGGCCTGACCCAGCTTTGTATAAACTTCCGCAGCAATCTCGCCTTTGTAATATCTTTTGAACCCAGCCAGGTGATCCTTTCCTGCTGGATAATTTGGGGCAATCAGATAAACATTTTTATGGCCTACATCATTGACATATTTACCAACAACCTCATCAATGTTGTCGTTCTGGTAAGAAACGCTGAAATAATTTTTATCGCACCCCTTCCCTGCGAGTTTTGATGGCCCGGCATTTGGGCTCAGATAGATAACGTTTTCCCGCACAACCTTGGGGACAACAGCCATCGCAACGTTTGAAAAAATAATGCCGGTTAAGATCTTGGCACCGTCTTTCTTGATATATCTTTCGGCAATCTGTTTGGCCTTTTCAGGTTTTCTACCGGAATCCTCAACAAGTAATTCCACCGGAATCCCGCCAAGTTTTCCGTTTTCCTGGTCAATTGCCAACTTGAAACCATCCCGCATTTCCTCTCCAAGATACCCAGCTTTTGTGGAAAGCGTGGTTACCATACCAATCTTGACCGGTTCCATGGCCATGAGATGATTCGAGATAATTAAACAGAGAGCTGCGCACATTATGACTGTCTTATTCATGGATTCTCCTCGTTTATTTTTGACAGATTATGCACCGGTACATGATAGTGCTGTCTATGGGTAGCTGCTAGGACGAACCAGTGCGGTCAGCTGTATGGGAGATAACCTCAAACCTGATTCTCCAGATGAGGATACCAGACTAGAAAATCATTACGGAACATACAAGGAAAAAATGATTAAGAGAAGCTGCCGAAGGTCTCGAAATCGTTGTTTCTTATAATTTATATTGGCAATTTCAGATGATTACCAGTACCAATAATTACTGAAACCAGGTTATCTGACACAATTATTTTGTCTATTTAAGTATTCACATTGAATGCACAGGTGCTTATTACTAAGTAGGAAATCGATGGCGCCAGCAACTGGGATCAAACTGTTTGGACACGTAGTTCATTGCGATTTGTTATTTTTATTGTAAGGATAACCGGCTATCATGCAGAACATAAAAATTATCTATAACTTTACCGCCTGTAAACCAGACCATGAGTAAATCATCCACCGATTACACACTCGCCCCGGTAACACTGTCCCCTTTCTCAACTCCGGACCACCCCGACCGCAATGAACTTACCGCCGAGCAGGAAACAAAAATCAAACAGAATATCAAGATACTCCTGAAACAACAGGATGCAGTACTGGTTGCTCATTACTATACGGACGAGAAACTCCAGGACCTTGCCGAAGAAACAGGGGGGTGTGTCGCAGACTCTCTTGAGATGGCCAGATTCGGGACTACCCATCCAGCCCAGACCCTGGTTGTGGCTGGCGTGAAATTCATGGGTGAGACATCTAAGATCCTCAATACTGAAAAGCGAGTGCTCATGCCAGACCTCAAGGCCACATGTTCCCTTGATGAGGGGTGTCCGGCAGACCAGTTTTCCGAATTTTGCGATAGATATCCTAGCCATACGGTCGTTGTTTATGCAAACACCAGTGCAGAAGTAAAAGCAAGATCTGACTGGGTGGTAACCTCCGGGATCGCCCTGCCAATCATTCGTCACCTTGCAGACCGCGGAGAAAAAATCATTTGGGGTCCTGATAAGCACCTTGGCCGTTACGTCCAGCAGGAGACAAGAGCTGAAATGATCCTTTGGCCGGGTTCATGCGTGGTCCATGAGGAGTTTCGTTCAGTGGCATTGGAACGGGTCCGAAAACTGCACCCGGAAGCAGCGGTGCTTGTTCACCCGGAATCGCCTGAATCTGTGATTCGTCAGGCTGATCTGGTTGGCTCTACCACTGCCCTCATAAATGGCGTTGCTTCAATGGAAAATAAATCTTTCATCGTTGCAACGGACAAGGGGATCTTTAACAAAATGAGGAAAATAGCACCGTCAAAGATTTTGATAGAAGCACCAACAGAGGGAGAAGGAGCAACATGCCACAGTTGTGCCCGATGCCCCTGGATGGGAATGAATTCTCTTCAAAACCTGCAGGAAGTTCTTGTGTCCGGTACCAATGAAATTCTTGTCGATGCAGACCTTGCCCAAAAGGCGGTCATACCAATCAAAAGAATGCTTGATTTTTCAGCAAAGCTGAAAAAGAGGTAAACCTGCATCACTTTCACATACCACCAGCCAATCGACCCATTTCCTTTCCAGGAAACAAACTCAGCAATTCAACCATTTGAGATATTCAGGTGCAATAACCGGCCATGAATATTTTTCTGTCATAGTGACAGATTCCTCCCTGGTTAACCGAGATCTTCTCGTCAGATTATCCTTGAGGACATCATAAAGTTCATCTTCCTTGTATCGGAATCTTCTGTCAAACAGTTCCGGATAGGAGAGTCTCTCCGGTACCAATGGAAGACAGCCGGCTCTGACTCCTTCAAGAACTGATATACCGAAAAACTCGTGGTGCGATGTGGAAATTATAAAACTACCTCTTTTTAATAATTCATAGTACTCACGCTTGTCCTTCACAAAACCAAAATGATCGATCAGATGTGAGAGCCGTTTCTCAGCCTCCGCAAAAACTGTTGGTCTATCCCTGAAACTCTGGCCGAGAACAGCAACGCGAAAAGGTACACCGTGCCGATCAAGTTTATAAAGCATTTGAAAGAATTCTTCGGGATTTTTATCGTGCTCCCAGCGATGGTTCCAGATGATCAGCGATTTATCTGATTTTCTATTGGGTACCATAATCGTGTCAAGAACCTGAAAATCAATGCCGGGATAAAGCACGAGACTTTTGTTTTCGATATCACCCAGAACGTTTAACAGTTCCATGTCAGCCGCTTTACTCAGATAGTTTTTACACTGATTGAGAAAGCTGTCCCTGTTAAAAGCAGAGTTGAAAGCCACCCGATCTGAGGCCAAAGCGGTCGTGAAATTTATTGCGGTAAACTGATGCATGGCAGTTTTTGGCAGGATACCTGGATAAGAAAATTGATTCTCATGAAAATAGGTGCAGAATTGGAGATCTGGATTCCAGCCCGGAATTTGGGCAACGAGCGCCCTGAATACCGCGACATCTATGAATGCTGACATCAAAACAGTGTCAAAGCTGCGCGCTTTTTCGGGCATCTCTTTGATTTTTTGTACAAACCACGGTGCAGACAACTGCATTCTCATCTTCCATTTTCTGGCTGGCAAATGCAAAAGGACAAACTCCGCATCAACATATTTCTCTATTCCGTCAAGAAATTGTTTATGAGATCCCCCATAATATGGTTCTATAAGAAGAATTTTGTTTCTAGGCATGGTTTTCCCCGCAATTTTATTACTACCTGTCAACATGGCCATCTATCGAAATATATACTATTTATCCGGGAACACGGGCATTCTGGCAAAAGATATGGGCAAAGCAATCGTCTGTCAATTTCCCGATGTCATCTTCAAGGAAGAAACAATTCCATTTATCAGAACTCCGGAGGATGCCCGTCAGGCATGCGATAGGATACTCAAAAAACCGGTAACCTGCAGACCTATAGTCATCTCTACCCTGCTCGATAAAAATCTTAATGAACTGTTTTCCATCCCCGATATTCACCTGTTTGCCATATTAGAAGATTACATTGGCAGAACAGAGAATATTCTCGGCAGTAAGGCCATGTGGGAAACAGGGTTTTCCCGCCAGGACACGGCAGATATAGATAAACGGGTCAATGCAATTCATTACTCGATTACCCATGATGACGGCGTGTCCACCCGCGATTACGACGAAGCTGATCTTCTGCTCATTGGTGTTTCACGATCCGGAAAAACCCCGGTATCCATCTATCTTGCTACTCAGTTGGGAATAAAAACGGCAAATTACCCACTGGTAGGAGATGATCTTTTCCATGGTATACTGCCGAAGACCATTCTCAGTAACAAAAACAAAGTCATTGGTTTAACGATTACAGCGAGGATACTGCATATGTTCAGAGAAAAAAGGTTTCCCGACTCCTCATACGCCCGGCTTGAGACATGTGAAAAAGAGCTTGCCCAGGCGAACGCTATTTTCCAATCATATGATTTTCCCGTGGTCTTTTCTGATCGTCACTCCATAGAAGAGACGGCAACGCAGGTTGCTCAGCTCCGAGACAAATTTTCCTATTGAATCTTCTACCTCAAAAACAGGTTCGCGTAAAAATGGGATACCCTCAATCTTCTCAAACAGGTGATCGACATAAATAAGAAACAATTATCAGATGTTTCTCAAACTGCATGTCCATGCCAGAGCGGAAATAGCTACCGTCACTGCTGCAGGGTAATTCACCTGGATCAACGGGAGGCAGAACGGCCCGAGCAAATCATGAGAGCACGATATTCTGCATATGTACTTGTGAAAGAAAATTTTATTCTGGACAGTTGGGCATTTGAAACAAGACCCAAAGAGCTGTATATCGATAGTAAAGTCAGGTGGATCTGTCTCAAGGAGGTTGATCCTGAACCAGTCCAGACACATACAAGTTCAGCCATTGTCTCCTTTACAGCAATCTATTTGGAAGACAGTATGCTCCATACACTCCATGAACGTTCTACCTTCATCAAACGTTGTAAATGCTGGTATTATCTGGAAGGAGAATCCCGCCACTTCACTCAGCAGCTGGCTGGTAATAGACGCTGCCCATGTGGTTCCGGCAAGAAATTCAAGCGATGCTGCTTGCATAACTGGTAAGGTAGCTACCCTGGGCTCTGTTTACCGGTATGAAATAGAGGTCATACTGATTTCAGGAGTTGGTTGTCGAGGATAAAATCCCAGAGGAGATCAGCGGTTCTCAACTTGGTCGTAAATGGCAGGGTAACACTCTTTTCATGACCGATCAGCACGAGTTGGTTATTGTCTCCACCAAATCCCGTTTGAGCTGAGGCTATATCATTTACTGCTATCAGATCAAGACCTTTGTTTCTTAACTTTTTTCTTCCTTCATCTTCTATATTCGAACTCTCTGCAGCAAAACCGACAAGCAGTTGTCTTCCAGAATTTCGCACTCTGCCAAGATCCTTAAGTATGTCTTTGGTTTGTTCCAGTTCAATAATAGTCGATGATTTTTCTTTTTTTATTTTTTCATCATGAACATGTGCAGGACGGAAATCGCTGACCGCTGCTGACTTGACGATGATTGAAAAGCGTTCATGAATGGCCATAACTGCATCATACATCTGCTGGGCTGAATCTACCGAGATGGTTTTGATTCCCTCAGGAGCTGAAAGTGAGGTTGGGCCACTGATCAGCGTCACATCAGCACCCCTTCTAAATGCAGTTCTCGCGATGGCATAGCCCATTTTCCCGCTGGAACGGTTACTGATAAAACGGACAGGATCGTATGTTTCCCGGGTTGGACCGGCGGTTACCAGAACCCGCTGACCGGCAAGATCCTGCGCTGACAGGTGACGCAAAAGCTGCTCGGAAACGCGTTGCCAATCGGGTAACCGTCCTCTTCCCTCGTCCCCACAGGCCATCTGCCCGCTATCGGGATCAACAATGAAATATCCAAATTTCCTGAGTATTTCAATATTTGCCTGGGTAGCTTGGTGTTCAAACATGCGTGTATTCATGGCCGGGCAGATAATGACAGGTGAGCTTGCGGCAAGTAAGGTGGTGGACAACAAATCGTCAGCAAGGCCATGTGCCAGACGGCCAATGGTCTGAGCGGTAGCAGGTGCAACAAGTATACAATCGCAATCACGCCCCAGATTAATATGAGCCATCGGGTCGTTGATATCGGAAAACATATCCTGGTAAACGGTACGACCGGTGAGTGCCTCAAAGGTCAATGGAGCGATAAATCTTTTGGCAGCACCAGTCATAATGACATCGACCAACGCCTCTTCCTGAACGAGAGTGCTGACCCAACCGGCAACTTTAAACGCCGAAATACTGCCACTAACACCAATAATTATTTTTTTTCCGGCAAAGGTCGTAAACATATTCCACCATAGAAAAAACAAAGAGCATGCCTTTATTCACAAAAGCATGCTCGTATGGTTTGTTGTCCTGTTAACGATTAGTCGCGGGAACCGCCAAAGAACCGCAGTAACATGAGAAACAGGTTAATAAAATCGAGATAGAGAGCAAGTGCCCCCATGATCGAACCTTTGGTAATTGCGTCCTGTCCCTGCGCCATAATGCCTTCTTCACCCATTCTTTTTATTTTCTGAATATCGTATGCGGTAAGACCTGTAAATATGAGGACTCCGATCATGGAAGTTACCCAGTACATCCCGGGACTTTTTAGGAAAATATTGACAACAGATGCAATAATAAGACCGATGAGGCCCATGAATAAAAACGATCCCCAACCTGACAGATCACGTTTGGTGACAAGACCATAAACGGCCATTCCCCCAAACATGCCTGCAGTAATGAGAAATGTTCCGCCAATTGATGAGCCTGTATACCTCAAGAAGATGGTAGAGAAAAACAGTCCATTCAGCAGAGAATAGAGAATAAAGAGTGATGAGGCCGTGCCCGCTTGTATTTTATCAATTCGTGCGGAAAGAAAGAAAACCAGACCAAGCGTTCCTATGGCGATAATCAGGAACAGCGGTGAACCGATAATAATATTGGCCAGACCAGTTGACGCGGTAAAATAGGCGGTGACCCCGGTTATACCTAATCCGAGGGCCATCCAGTTAAAGACTTTTGCCAGAAAAATCGAAGCGGCATCCTGTTTTGCCTGGGTAAGCGTTACAGGTTGTGTAGTTGACTGCATGGTAAACTCCTTTATGGTTTTAAGAATTGGTTTCAGGAACAATATAAGCGTGTTGTGATCTTTTTCAATATGCACCATCCCGTTTGAACATTATATAGATCGTACGGATGATAATTTTTATGTCAGTCCAGAGAGAGTAGTTCAATATATACCAGTCATCTAGGTCTACCCGTTCCTGGTAATCCTCGACATTAGAACGTTTGCCAACCTGCCAGGGGCCGGTGATACCCGGCTTCATGGAGCAATATCGCCCGGCACTTTCACGATAAAAAGCCTGGAGTTCACCACCGACGATGGGGCGGGCACCAACAACGCTCATATCACCTTTAAGGACATTTATAAATTGAGGGAACTCATCAAGACTCGTTTTTCTCAGAATCTTTCCCACCCGAGTAATACGTGGATCATTTTTTAGTTTGTAGTTCTGCTGCCACTCTTGGGCCAGTTCAGGATTGTCTTCAAGCAAACGCTCAAGTTCCAGATCGGCACCCTGCCTCATGGTTCTGAATTTAAGACAGTCGAACTCTTTTCCAGCTGCAGTAATCCTGCGATGCCGATAGATAATAGGTCCTCCGTCCTCAAATTTAATCAGAAAACTGATAAGAAGCGTCACGGGCAGACTGACAAGCAATACAAGCAGAGAAAAAAGAACATCAAAACCGCGTTTCCACTCGGTATGGGGATTGAAATTAAGAACCAGCATCTTGCCCAGTGACTGGATTTCTGCATGATGCAGCCCAAAGATGTAGAGATCAGGGACAAGATAGATACGGGCCCCCAATGAACGGCACTCCCGCAGGATAGAAAATATCTTTCGCTCAGCTCTCATTGGCAGGGCGATGTACACATAATCAATATCGTTTTTGGCAAGGTAATCGGGAAGCTCTGAGATGGTTCCCAGCACCGGCTTTCCCATCACTGTTAGATTCGGCTCCACCGTAATTTTGTCATCAAAAAAACCCATTATTTCGATACCGGCCCACGGAATAGTCTCCAGTTCCCGAATAAGATTGGTTCCTAATTCACCAGCACCGGCGATGACTGCACGCCGTACATTTTTCCCACGCCTCCGGAAAAATCGTAATATCTTGCGCGCAGCAAGGTGAAGAAGAAAAATCAAGAGCGGCGTGGTTATAGACCAGATCATGAAAACCACCCTTGAATATCCTTCTGATATCTTGAATATAAAGAAATAAAAGAGCAACAAACCAATTATTGTTCCCCAGGCCTTCAGAATGTAAAAAAATTCTGTATAAAACTTCCATCCTCGCCAGGAACGATAAAGCTGAAAGGACTGAAAACTTATCAGGCAGAGGATAAAGGTGATGATCGTAAGCCGACTGTAGTAGATGCTCCACGGAACCCTGTACCAGTTGACCAGAGCAAACAGGTAGCCAACGACGATAAGACAGTCTACCAGGTGAAGGACCCGGGCCATTATGGAACTCTGCTCGCGCAGATTTGTTGATAGCATAGATTAGATTATTACAACTCGTCACCGAGTAGAGAACATGCGTAATTACGACTTTTGCCACCATTTCTGGTGCATACTTAGTTCAGGAACAAGTCTCTCAGGTAACCAGGAGTATTTTCTTCCAAGTCGATACCCGACAAATTTCATTACAACTCTTACCATAAAATCGCCAATCAGACTATATTTACGTCTTGCCAGTAAGTATGACAACCCAGACTTGATGTAATTCATCCCTCGGTTCTCAGCGTTTCCATAGGTATCCAGCAGCCATCTTTCGGTTGCGTGCAGCACACCAATGTCAAAATAACGTTTGAATTCTTCGCTCCAGCAGTAGTTGTGTGAATGATACACGCATGCCTCAGATACATATGCCACCCTGCTGCCCCTCTCAAGCAACCTGCCAACCGCACAGGTGTCTTCTCCAAAAATTAATCCATCCCTGAAAAAGCCGACTTCACTGAGAAGTCTTTTGTTATATGCGGCGCATGAATTTGAAACGAAAACAGTCGATAGGCCGCAATGGGCACGGTCATCGAAACCTCGCACCTGTGATTTGTCTGGATAATTAAAAAGTCTCAGATGTTTTGCAGTATCACTTGCATCAAAACAGGGGAGCTGACGGCCATAACTGACGCCAATCATGTTGTCAGTTAAGAGAGGTTTCACCAGGTTTTCCAGGACAGCACGATGAGCAGGTATCACATCCTGGGTAAAAAAGACCAGATAATCACTTCGTGCCCGACGGGCAGCATCTGTTCTGGTGCCCCCATGATCAAAATCATCACGATCGATGATTAGAACCTCGGCTCCATATGCTTTTGCCACCTGAACTGTATCATCTGAAGAAGATGAATCTACGACCAGCACCTCAGTTGGCTTTACCGTTTGTATCCGAAATGAAGCGAGCAATTCAGGTAACTGCTTGGCTCCGTTCAGAGTAGGGATAATAACAGAAAATGACGGGTCAGTAGCTGACATGTTGTATTCGCGGTTTAAGGTAACTTTTTGTACAGCCTAAACATTAAATAATTTGACCAATACATATTTCAACCAGGCCCAAACGATATAGACAGATGGGTGTTTTTCATATAGTTTGATTTCATTTCTGGCTGACATCAGCCGTGCACTTCTGGCAATCATTTTGCGTTTCTGGTTCCACCCTCGACAGTGGAATGCTCTGATCTCAGGAAAAAAATAAACGTTCCAGCCGTGCAGGGACAGTCTGACACAGAGCTCGATATCTTCCTTGTACATGAAAAAGGATGGATCGAAAAGCTCAGGTAATTCATCAACAAGGGCGCTCACCCTGCAGAACATCAGCGCACCGCACACAGCCGGCACAATCTCTGGACGAAATAATTCCTTTTCTATGTCTCTACCTTTGCCGCGGTCATACCATCGCCCATACCATGTTCTGAAAATACCTGATGAATCAATTTTGCCGGTCCTGTCTGAGCAACTAAGGTCATATCCTTCAAGCAGACCTGTGACGATGGCCACGCGCTGCTGTGCTTCCATGATCTCAAGTGCTTTTTCTATGGCTGACTTCGAGAGAAAGGTGTCAGGATTTATAAATAGAACATAATCGCAGCCTGGATCGATACATTCCAATCCCCTGTTATTTGCAGCAGCAAAACCGATATTGCTGCATTTCAGAACAGTAAAACGAACTCTTTCGGCTAACTGATCCAGGTAAACGGTATCATCAGAACCACTGTCCACAACGATGATCTGGCTGGGAGCATAAGATTGGCAATCAATTGCTTCAAGACAGCGGCGAAGAACGGATTGTGAGTTATGTGTCACAATTATGATGCTCACTGCAAAATCCACGGTCATCGGTCCATTAGCAAAATAGTTTCAGATAAAGATCAAACAACCTGCTGCTTTTGCCCTGCTGTAACCTTCTGTTGATTATCGAAGATATTGCCTGCCTCTCGGAGCTGATTATGCAATCTGCAAATTCTTTTATTGAGCGTGTGGAACTGTTCTGGGTGTTGCTATAATGACTGAACATGTTTTTTAAATGTTTGAGACTGCCCACGATCCCCTGAACATAGGGGATAAGCTGTCCTTTTTTAACAATAAAAACAAACCAGAAGAACTGGTAGATCAGAAAGGACGGGAAAAAACGAAAAAACAGAGTTGGTCCAAAATTTTTTATGACGACAAATATATTGTTACGGGTTGAAAGTCTGACAGTAATACTGTTTACCTTTGATCCAGTTGATGCACTTCCCATGTGGTAAATTATTGCATCTGCCAGGTAGCAGCATTTTTTCCCAGCCCTGACGGCTCTTAAGTTAAAATCCACATCTTCAAGATAGGCAAAAAATGTTTCATCAAAAAGCCCGACGGTTTCAAATATGGAACGGTGATAGAGCGCAGCTCCGGCACATGCACCAAACACATCTCTGTTAATCGAATAGTGTACCCCGTCATTTTCCATGGTACCAAGACGATAACCGACACCACCACGCATCACACAATCTCCGGCCCCGTCAATACGGGATCGATTGTGGAAATCCATCATTTTCAAAGCATAAAAATCATACGTCTGGTTCTTCTTACATATCTGAGTTAAGTACTGTAGACAATCCGTGGCCACCTCTATATCGTTGTTAAGAAGTAATAACCAATCGCTGTCTGAAGCAAGAATGCCCTGATTAACAGCTGCACTGAATCCCTTGTTTTCTTCCAGTTGGATTAACTGCACCTCGGGATAGTATTCTTGGATAAAAGAAACAGAACCATCTGTAGATCCGTTATCGATTACGATGGTGCGAAAAGAACGGCATGACTGGTTCTCAAGAGAGTGAAGGCAGGTTTTGAGCAGCTCCCTGCCATTCCAATTGGGAATAATAATATCAATCACTGATAACCCGCTGGCCCGCGTCAGAAATTATTTGAATGTTTTTTCTCTGCAACGCCGACCACCTCCCGAACATAATAGACAGGTTTTTGCTGGGATTCATGGTAGGTTCTCGCCTGTAATTCGGCTATCAGGCCGAGGGACACAAACTGAATACCGATGAAAATCAACAGGATTGCCAGAAACAACAGCGGCCTGTCAGCCAGTGGTATACCAAAAAACTGTCTCTGGATTGTCATCACCAGCGCAATGAGAAACCCCACCGACCCACTGACAAATCCCATCAGACCAAAAACCTGTATCGGCCTTGTTGCGTAAGACAGAAGAAATTTGACTGTTATCAGATCAAGAATAACCCGAATCGTTCGCGAAATGCCATATTTGGATGTTCCAAATTTTCGGGGGCGATGGTTAACCTTTATCTCTGTAAACGATATTCCCATACCGCTGGCAATGGCAGGAATAAATCGATGCATTTCTCCATAGAGTCTTATATTTTTGATGACCTCTTTTCGAAATGCTTTCAGGGTACATCCATAATCATGCAGAGACACTTTTGTGGTCCAGGAAATTATTTTATTGGCGATAATTGAAGGCAGCTTTCTATTAATAAACGCATCCTTCCGGTCATGCCGCCAGCCGGTAACGACATCATACCCTTCTTCTATCTTCTGGATCATGTGGGGAATGTCATGTGGATCGTTCTGAAGGTCTCCATCCATGGTGACGATGACATCGCCACTCGCATAATCAAACCCTGCGGACATTGCTGCTGTCTGACCAAAATTTTTTCGAAAACTTATAGCGATAACATTTGAATCATTATCTTGGATATCTTTAATGATACTCAGCGAATTATCGGTACTGCCGTCATCCACAAACAATATTTCATGATCGCCAGCCATTCCTTCCATAACTCCCTTCAATTCCTCGTAAATAAGAGTTACATTCTGTTCTTCATTGTATACCGGTATTACGATTGATAGTTTCACGATTGCTCCTTAAGCCATGCTGGCGACATAAGCCTCTCTCAACAGTTCATGGAAAAATGATCTGGCACCATACTCTCAAGATGCTCTTTTTTCAACTTAACACTTGTAACCCTCTCAGGATAAAATACTAATCTGGAATTAACCAGATAAGATGGAAGATAAAACGAAAATTCAGCTACCAAACATAATCGTCATGCTCTCGGGTCTGTTGTAATTGCGCCAACTATCGCTCAAGCAGAGAATCATAGGGTGCGGATTCATAAGAAAAGATGGTTTTTCCCCCGTAGGTTCCAAGAAGTATCAGGTACATATTCAGTTAAAACTCACTAAAAATTTCTCTTTTTAATTGAGTATCTCTGGTGTAGAACTGTTTTCAACTGAATCCGTATGATTTTCGTTCACTTCTTCATGGCCATAACCCGCAACTCATATTTTCATATCAGCTTTGGATTAAATTTTCTTCATGACAAACCAGATTATCTTCAAGCGTCTTTACCACGACATCAAGCCATACAAAATCAAACTGATCATATCGATGATCTCCATGGTTTTTGTCGCCCTGTTTACCGGATCCCAAACCTATCTTGTCAAGGATTTGATCGACAAAATATTTATTGCCAAAAACGAATACTATCTGTTTGGGCTGACCATGCTCGTGGTTATTATTTTCGGGCTAAAAGGAATTTTTTATTTCACCTATCATTACATACTTGAACAGGTCGGCCTCTCCATAATCAAGGATTTCAGAACAAGGATCTTTCACCACATTCACGTTCAACCACTTTCATTTTTTCATTCCTATCCTACCGGGACTCTTATTTCCAGGGTAATCTCTGATGTAACCTTCATGCAGCAGGCGGTCTCAAGCGCTCTTGTCGGCCTGTTGCGTGATTTCTTCACGGTGGTCGTTCTGCTCGGCGTGGTATTTTTTTTAAACTGGAAACTCGCCCTTTTCAGTTTTGCAGTTTTACCGATAACCGCCTACCCTATTTACAAATTTGGAAAAGTTTTTCGTAAATTAAGTACCAATGCCCAGGAAGAAACCGCCCAGGTCTCAAATGTTCTTTATGAAACGATTACCGGTAATCGAATCGTTAAGGCATTCAACATGGAAGAATATGAAACTAAACGATTTACCGGACAATTAGGAGATCTTTTCAACGTTGAATTAAAAAATGCCAAGTATCGTTGCCTGCAACATCCTTTAATGGAGTTTATCGGTGGTTTTGCCATAGCGCTTTTCATCTGGTTCGGCGGCAAGGAGGTTATTTACGGGACAACCTCGCCCGGAACTTTTTTCGCTCTGATGACCTCATTGGTCGTTGCTTATGATCCGGTTAAGCGAATCGGCAAGGTGAACGCCTCGATTCAACAGGGACTTGCCGCAGCATCAAGAGTATATACCATTCTCGACATCATACCTGAAATTGCAGACGTTGCAGGTGCTCGCCCAATTTCATCTTTTGGTGATTCAATTATCTTTACAGATGTGTCGTTTAACTATAACGATGAAACTCAGGCACTTCACAATATCTCGCTGTCCGTACCGAGAGGCCAGACACTTGCTATTGTCGGTCACAGCGGTGGTGGAAAAACTACACTTACGAACCTCATACCGCGTTTTCTCGATGTTACTTCCGGCTCAATCAAGATCGATGGTGATGACATCAGGGATATTACGATTAAATCCCTCAGGGACCAAATTGCCATGGTGACCCAGCAAACGATTTTATTTAACGACACCGTGAAAAACAATATTGCTTACGGCAGCCTTGAGCGTTCGATGGAAGAGATCGAAAACGCGGCAATCGCCGCGCATGCCTATGATTTTATAAACAACCTCCCGAACGGCTTTGAAACCATAATCGGTGAAGGAGGAGCGCGTCTTTCAGGAGGCGAGCGTCAGCGAATTTCAATCGCCCGAGCCCTTCTAAAAAACGCTCCTATTCTGATCCTCGATGAGGCGACATCTGCGCTCGATACGGAATCAGAACGCGAAGTTCAAAGTGCTCTTGAAAACCTGATGAAAAACAGAACCACTTTTGTTATCGCCCATCGGCTCTCCACGATCAAAACGGCCCATCGAATTATTGTCATAAAAAACGGTCAAATCGTTGAAGATGGTACTCATGATGAACTTCTTTCCCAACATGGTGAGTATGAACTTCTCTACAATATGCAATATAGCTAATTGAAAATACAGACCATTATCTAAAATGGGTTCAACACAAAATTCTCTTATCGGCTCCACTATGGGCGACAGAATACTCGGGCTTGGCTGTATCTGCATATGTGTAGCCTGTTTCTTTACGCCGCTATCGACATCGGTCATGGGAATTTTTTCCGGACTGGCAGTGCTCTGCTGGCTGTTATCCGGTCATTTCACCCACATTACCGAATCCTTAAAGAAATATCCGGCAACTAACATTTCGTTGCTGTTATTCCTGTACATGTGCTTTGCCATATCCTACTCACCTGCCGACACCATTGATGGTTTGAATATATTAAAAAAATATAGAGAACTTCTGTTATTACCGATTTTTGTCTCCATGTTATCACTCTCGCCAAAATACAGGCAATATGCCGAATATGGTTTCATTTCCGGTTGTATTGTTCTCATGACGATTTCATACAGTATGGCATTTGGTATATTTCCTGATCACAGATATGGACATTCAATCGTGTTTCACATAACCCATAATTTTTTTATGGCCGTTCTTTCCTTCTGGTCTCTGCACTATGTGTGTAGCTCACCTCGATTTCGGTGGTTATGGATCACAGTTTTTGTTTTTTCCGTTATTAACATCTTCTACATTGCACCAGGCCGAACCGGAATGCTTGTCTTTATTTGTTTATTGTTTCTCTTTATGGCTCAGCGATTGTCCATGAGAAATTGTGTGATCGGGTTTTTCCTTTTTTGTTCTACTATTACTACGATATATGCTACTTCTGAGAATTTTTCCGGCCGAATTAACGAGGTCATAACGGAAATCAGGCAGTATGAGTCTGGAAAATCGAGGACCTCTATTGGACAACGATTTGACTGGTATCTCTCAGGGCTTACTTTAATCGCGGAAAAACCAATTTTGGGACACGGTACAGGGGCGTATCCCATTGTTCAGGAAAAGGTTGCAGCGACATCCCAAATAAAAGAAACAGATAACCCGCATAATGAATATCTGCTTCTTACCATTCAGTTTGGTCTGGTGGGATTATTTTTGTTCTTCTCCCTGATTTTCTGTCAGATGTTTTTTGCCAGAGGAATAGTGCAAGAAAAGCAGATGCTCCTGCATGGTGTCATCATGGCTATTGTCAGCGGTAGCCTGATAAACTCACTTCTTTATGATTCCCAGCAGGGGCATTTTTACCTGTTTATGTCGGCCGCTCTGATGACCGCCCACTCTTCAGCTCACGTATCTCAGACCAGGTAGTTTTTAACCAGTGGCTAAGGGATATCACTTGCGAGAAAATGGTCAATGTACATTCAATTTATATTTGTTGAACAACTCTTGATAAAGAGCGATGGTTTTTTCGCACATGGAAGCGGTTGAGAATTTCATCTGCGCAATATCCCGTCCAGCGCTGCCAAATCTTTTTAGAACATCTCCTGAATAAAGAGCGCTGCTCAAAACATTGGCGAGGTCCCTGGCGTCGCCTGGTTTTACCAGCCATCCGGTAACACCTGGTATTACCGTTTCGAGACTGCCGCCATGCGCAGTGGCGACAACGGCCTTCCCCATGGCCATCGCCTCTATTGTCGTCCTGCCAAATGCCTCCGGTTCTCGTGAGGAGGCGGAGACAACAACATCTGCAAGCATCAGGGCTGCCGGCATGTCATCACAATGTCCGACCAAATGTACCCTGTTCTGCAGACCGTATTCGTCAATAAGTGCTTCAAGCTGTTGACTAAAGTACTGGTTTTCCATCTTATCACCGACAATAAGCGCCTGAAACTGATCCTTTTTCATTAAGGACATGGCTTCGATAAAGGTATCCTGCCCCTTCCAGGGGGTGAGTCTGCCTGGCAACATGATTACCGGGAGATCAGCTTTTAGCTGCCATTCTGATCGTAAAAGTTCAACTCTGTCAGACGAAACTGCTTTCGGGTTAAATATTTCTTTATCAACTCCCCTGTAAATGAGGGTAATGCCATTCTCTATTCCATACTTTTCTCTGATATGTTGTTCTATTCCCTTAGAGACTGCAATTTTACCCATACCTTTTGTCATAATTGCAGAGTATCGATTAACAGAATAGAATCCGTGGAAGGTCGTTACCAGAATCGGCCTTTTATCTTTAGGGAGTGTTTTCCACACCATATAGCCAAGCCATGCTGGCATTCTGGAGCGCAGGTGCAGAACATCAATCTGTTCTTTTAGCAAAAACCTCCTGAGGGGCAATATATATTGTATGATGCCAGGACCTTTGGTACCAATTTTCCAGGCAATGTGCTGACTTCCTTCCCGAACAAGTTGTTCAGTTAACCTTCCCCCACCTGAGATAACAAAGGATCGATGTTTTCTTTCAGACAAATATTTCCCAAGCTCGAGCGTACCGCGCTCAACTCCTCCACCATCCAGATCTGGAAGTAGTTGAGCCACCGAGAGAATATGCCCTGACCTGCGATTATCCTTTTCCTCAATGAGATCCCTATAAAGGGCTATTGTCTTTTTACACATCTGTTGAGCAGTAAAATGGAGCTGCACCCAGTTTCTGCCCTTCTGCCCAACCGCCTTAAGTTCATCTTTACGCTTAATTGCAGTTTCCAGAGCTTGAGCAAGAGAGGTCGGATCACCGGGAGAGACAAGCCATCCGGTCTCCCCATCGCGCACTGTCTCAAGACTGCCCCCGTGTTTCGTGGCAATGACTGGTTTCCCCATGGCCATCGCCTCAATTGCAACCTTTCCAAACGCTTCTGGCTGGCTTGAAGATGCAGAAACAACAAGGTCTGAAATACTCAGAGCTGCGGGCATATCTTGGCAATGACCGACAAGTTTCACGCTGTCGTGAAGGTGATGATGACCAATCAGATCTCGTAATTTTTTGGTGAAAGATGGGTTGTCATCAGTATCACCAACACAGATGGCAACAAATGACAGATCTTTGAGGATCGCCAATGCATTGATGAAAACGTCCTGACCTTTCCATGCTGTTAATCGACCTGGAAGCATGATAACGAGCTTACTACCGTCTATGTTCCAGCGCTTCCTGAGTGCTTCAGTGCGTTTCTTGTCAATCTTTTCGGGGTCAAACATCTCTTCGTGATACCCCCCGTGTATGAGCGCAATTTTTTCCGGGTCAGGAGCATAGTTTTCAAGAATATGATTTTTAATAACGTTTGATACGGCAATGACCCGCTCACCTTTGGTCATAATTGTCGAGTAGGAGTTTACCGAATAAAACCCGTGAAAACTGGTAACCAGGGCCGGACGTTTCGAAATGTCCAACATTTTCCAGGCCAGGTAGCCTATCCAGGCCGGCAACCTCGATCTGAGATGAAGAACATCGACGCTCTCAACAATCAAAAAATTGCGTAACTTGGAAAGATATTGTAGACATTTTAGATTCTTATCTCCGATATGCTTCCATAAAATATGCTCGACACCATGTTCCTCAAGGAGCTTAGTCAGTCGGCCTCCCCCTGAAATGACAATCGATCGGTGACCATGCTTGACGAGATAAATCGCGAAATCAAGTGTTTCACCCTCAACACCACCCTCATCCATTTCTGGTACAACCTGTACTACTGTAAGTTTTCTGGCCACCATCGTTTTAACAATTCTATTGCGCACCTGTCGGATTCGTTTAAAATCGTATTTACTGTATGATGAGACGTTTCCTTCAGGTACTGGTTCAGAGTGAATACTTTGTCGTTTTCTATTAGATAATCCAAACTATATAAAAATTTATTATCTTTATTTTTCCAGTCGACCGGAATGATACCAACACTGCAACCGGCAGTTAAAGCTTCATAAACCATTGATATGGAGTCTCCGGTAACCCAAACGGTTTTATTTATGGAGTACTGTTTTTCAATCCAGCCCGGTTCGCTTTTGTGATAAGGAACATAACAGATTTCCGGGTTTTGCTTAACCAGCGAACAGAGCAATCTGTCAGTTTCTTCAGGGGTCCGGGGAGAACTGGATACAGTCCATGACTGATCGTTTGAAGAACCTATGAGATCCCTGATACAGAGCAGGAGCTTATTGCTGTCCCATCGGTGAGACCCCTCATCCTTCCCCCCGACAAGAATTAAACTCTTGCTGTGATCATGGCTGTTTTTATTCTCTGCGATATTCGGGGGACCGATGGTTTCAAATATATTCTGCACCACGGGTATCCGGTCATGCATGGGCACAAAACACAGATCAAACTTGTTACGGATATGCCCTGCCGGTGACATGCAGGTTACAGCATATCCCCCGAATTTGCGTTTACAGGTAAGAATTGGGATATGGGTGTGTGAGCCGGTGCCAATGAGCATATCCGGCCGAATGGTGACGTTACCTGGGTACGGCAGATTTAAGATAAATCTAAAATGATCGAAAACACCTCCGATAAATCCTTTCTGACTAACTGATATCTCTTGGACATCAAGCTCAACATAGTGTCGGAGCGCCTTCAAAATACCGTTTGACTGCTTTTCATGACCAGGCCTTCCATCTCGAAAAAGGACAATATGGAGCTTTGTCATAAACCAGCCCTTACCAGAGTACCCCATTCAATATCCTCCTGACGATCGAAGGGGTGCTGATCAATTATTTCTTAAATATTACCGTTGAGCAGGGTTCGCAGGGGCCTGAACAGGTTTCCTGTTCGCGCCTCCGGCCAGCTTGACAATAATCTGATTCGATTTGAGAAGACGCGATGTCATCGTTTTAAATAAATGATTTGAGACATCGGGGTATTTTGTAATTATTTCGTCGATTTTATCCCCAGGAAATCGTTTTATGGTACATCTCCCCTGGGCGATAATTGATGCTGTACGATGTTCACCCGAAATAGAGGCCATTTCACCGAAATACTCACCAGGCTCGGTAAGCTCTGCAATCTTCTTACCACCTTTTACCACAGTGAGGGCACCCCTGATTAATTTAAAGAAGTCAATATCGGTATTGCCCTCCCTGATGATGGTATCGTTATCCTCATATTCTTCAACGTCGGGGTTGACCAGATAGGCGGGAAGGCTCTCTTCATGGGCAACTGTGCGCCGCAATGCTTCTTCAACACTTGTTATCCCCTCTCTGACCTTCTTGAGCGCAGCTTCTCTGAGCGGTGTCATACCTTCATTAACTGAAATTTTTCGAAGTTGGTCTTCAGGAACTTCTGCACTTATCGCCTTGGCAACCTCTTCGGTAACCTCCATTAATTCAAAGAAACCAACCCTTCCTTTGTAACCGAGTCCATTGCATTCCGGGCACCCTACCGGCCCGAATATTTTCAGATCCTGCACCTCGTCCTCGTGAAATCCCATTTTGAGGAGTTCTTCCGGTGTCTCTCTGGCCGGTCTCTTACACGCCTGGCAGAGCCTTCGCCCAAGTCTTTGGGCAAGAACCATGGTAACGGAGGAGGCAATCATATAAGGAGGCACACCGATATCAACCAGGCGCCCTATGGTCGCGGCGCTGTCATTGGTATGCAGGGTGGAGAAAACAAGATGACCGGTCATGGCTGCCTTAATAGCAATTTCTGCTGTCTCATAATCTCTGATCTCACCGACCATGATGATATCTGGATCCTGGCGCAAAAATGCTTTAAGCGCTGCGGCAAAGGTCATTCCAACTTCCTGGTTTACATTTACCTGGTTGATGCCCTTAAAGTTAAATTCGACAGGATCTTCTGCGGTTAAAATTTTTATATCTTCACTGTTTAGAGAATTCAGTGCGGAATAGAGCGTAACCGTCTTACCCGAGCCTGTCGGCCCGGTGACAAGCAACAGTCCCTGGGGACGCGCGAGACAGCGCTTCAGCATCTCAAAGGTCTCGATTTCAAATCCGAGTTTGGTCAGGTCGACGTTAAGCGAGCTCTTATCAAGGATACGGAGAACAACTGACTCACCAAATAGGGTCGGTAATGAGGATACTCGAAAATCGACAGAACGATTTCGCCCCATGCGCATCTTAATACGCCCATCCTGCGGGACCCGACGTTCAGTTATGTCCAGGCCTGACAGGATTTTGAGTCGGGCAACCATCGCATTTTTGATGGTTAATGGCAAGTTCATGGATTTATAGAGGGAGCCGTCTTTGCGATATCGTACCTGCATACTCTTTTCGTATGGCTCAACGTGGATATCTGAGACCTCATCCTGAACCGCCTTGACCAAGATACCGTTAACCAATTTTATGATCGGGGCATCGGAGGCATTAAACTGGTCGAGCCCTTCATCATCATCACTGCTTTCGATTTCAAAATCATCGGCAGCTTCTGCTACTATTGCACCGAAGTCATCAACCTCGGTGATGGACATTTCTTCCTCCACCTCTTCGCCGGTGGAGAAAAATGATCGAGCTTCGTCCTCTTCGATACCATAGTATTTCTTGTACGCCTCAACGATGTCATGTTCGGTTGAGACACATACTGAAAGCTCTTTTTTTAACTCGTCCTGCAATTCCTCCACTGCAGTTGCGTCGGAGGGTTCCGCCATTGTAATCTGCAGGGTATTCCCTGCTATCCGAAGCGGAAATGCCAAATATTTTTTAGCCATTTCATACGGCATCAGTTTGATAACATCTGCCGATGGCGGTTCATCCTTGATAACAGCGGCGGGATAATTATGCTGGCGGCTCAGGAAGGTAAAGACCGTATTATCGTCAATATATTCGAGTTGCCGAAGCACAGCGCTCATCCGGGCACCGTTCTTCTGCACCTCTTTTTTTGCTGTTTCGAATTGAGTAGCCGTAATATAGCCGGCTTTACTGAGTAATTCACCTAACTTGATTCTGCCGGCCCCGGACTGGTCCTTAACCGTTTTTTTGATAGAGGACTTCCGGGCAACGTTTCCTGATGTGACAGCCATACGCTAAACCTGTAAAAGGGGTAATATGATTAAGATCCTATACCATATTACACCCTTATATAATAAAATTCCAGTAATGTGAATAAAAGACTCCAGCCACCCATTCACTTCACGAAAATGTCAGTGGCCACAGGCTTACAAGCCCATTTGCTGTCTCTGTCGTCCATGGGAAATGCACATTCTCATTTTAAGGATGAAAGCTAGAGCAGAAATACTGCTCCGATACCATTAAATCGTATTAGATACAATACCTTACGACAAAACAGGAACGTTAATCTTTATAGTAATCTATCTCGATCCTCGGATAACCCTGTTTAATATCAAATCATTGTATCCAGTTTAGCTGCAAGTAAAAAAAGAAACCTAACTTGCTAGTATGGTGCATGATCCAAGTCATCTGACAACGATATTGCACTTGCACAATCCGCTTTTGCGTGTTAAGCCTCAGACATCAGATTCTCATGACTCCTCAATCGTTATGTCATGGTATTTTAGCTGCTTAATCACGCAGGTGTTTGCCTGTATGGAAATCCTAAGAGTTTAGTAAGCCGGCTGGTCAACAACCGGTTCAAGGTTAATAACCTAACAAAGGAGGAATTGCACAATGGCTTATAATGCGGTAGAAATGGCTGACTGGCAGATTTCAGAAGCTGCTGAAAAAAACATGCCCACACCGGAGGAATGGGCAGAGAAACTCGGGTTACAAAAAGACGAAATGCTTCCAATGGGTCGTCTTGCAAAGGTTGATTTCCTTAAGGTTATTAATCGACTCAAGGACAAGCCCGATGGAAAATACATCGAAGTCACTGCTATCACCCCCACTCCGCTCGGAGAAGGAAAAAGTACCACTTGTGTCGGTTTAATGGAAGGTATGGGTATGCGCGGTGTCAACGTAGGCGGTGCTCTGCGTCAGCCCTCCGGCGGCCCGACCATGAACGTGAAAGGTACTGCGGCTGGCGGTGGTAACTCCCTGCTCATTCCCATGACCGAGTTCTCACTTGGTCTTACTGGCGACATCAATGACATCATGAACGCCCATAATCTTGGCATGGTGGCAATGACGTCCCGTATGCAGCATGAGCGTAACTACAACGACGAACAGCTGGCCCGCCTGACCGGCATGCGCCGTCTGGACATCGATCCTACCAGGGTTGAATTCGGTTGGATTATCGACTTCTGTGCCCAGGCGCTGCGAAATATTGTAATTGGACTTGGCGGACGTTTTGATGGCTATACAATGCAATCTAAATTCGGTATCGCCGTCGGCTCTGAACTGATGGCCATCCTATCGGTTGCCACTGACCTGGCTGACCTGAAAGAGAGGATTAACAATATCACCGTTGCCTTTGACAAGAGCGGTAATCCTGTCACCTGTCGTGACCTTGAAGTCGGAAACGCCATGGCTGCTTTCATGCGAAACACCATCAACCCGACACTGATGTGTACCGCTGAGTACCAGCCCTGTTTCGTCCATGCCGGACCGTTTGCCAATATCGCCGTTGGTCAGAGTTCCATTATTGCTGATCGCGTGGGACTCAAATGCTTTGACTACCACATCACCGAGTCAGGGTTTGCTGCAGATATCGGCTTTGAGAAATTCTGGAACGTCAAATGCCGCTTCTCTGGCCTCAAACCTCACGTATCTGTACTTACCTCGACCATTCGTGCTCTTAAAATGCATGGCGGCGGCCCGCAGGTCGTACCGGGCAAAGCCATGCCTGAAGAATACACCAAGGAAAATCTTCAGCTGGTTGAGCAGGGAGTAGAGAACATGGTTCACATGATTGGTGTTATCCGGAAGGCTGGCATCAATCCTGTTGTCTGCATTAACCGATTCTACACCGATACTGATGCAGAATGCGCCGTTGTTCGCAAGGCTGCCGAGGCTGCCGGTGCACGCTGTGCCGAGTCCAAGCACTGGGAACTCGGAGGTGAAGGCTCGCTTGAGTTCGCCGATACTGTCATCGAGGCCTGCAACGAAGAAAACGATTTCAAGTTCCTTTATCCTCTGGAAATGAAACTGCGTGACCGTGTTGAAGTCATTGCCAAGGAAGTATATGGAGCTGATGGTGTTGACTGGTCTCCTGAAGCGAACACAAAAGCGGAAATGTTCGAGAGTGATCCCAAGTATGCGGATTTTGCCACCATGATGGTCAAGAGTCACTTGAGCTTGAGCCACGATCCTACCAAGAAAGGTGTTCCGAAGGGCTGGCGTCTGCCTATCAGAGATGTCCTGATCTACTCCGGTGCCAAGTTCCTCTGCCCCTGTGCAGGAACTATCAGCCTGATGCCAGGCACTGGCTCCAATCCTGCCTTCCGACGAATTGATGTCGACCCGGAAAGCGGTAAGGTGAGTGGCCTATTCTAGTAGCAGTAACGGTTGAAATTTTCAGCAACTGAATAAAGTTATAAGCTGAATCCAGGCCCGGGGATCCCCCGGGCCTTTCTTTTTTGGAAATCGTAATTCTCTGCAGGTCAGTCTCCTGGCCAGAAGGGAGACATCTGGCGAAGATCTGAAATAATCTGGGGCATCTTCTCCAGCACAAAATCAACGTCCTCCTCTGTATTATAGATACTGAGGGAAAACCGTATCGACCCATGTGCTGCAGTAAAGGGGACTCCCATTGCCCGCAAGACATGGGAAGGTTCAAGTGAACCGGATGTACAGGCAGAACCGGATGATGCACAGATATTGTAACGATTCATATGGAGCAGTATCGCTTCGCCCTCGACAAACTCGAAACTGATATTGGAAGTATTCGGCAGCCGATTTTCTTTATTGCCATTAAGCATGGACCGAGGTACCGACGCAAGCAGTCCATTCTCCAGTTTATCCCGCAATTGCCTGACCCTGGTGTTCTCCTCTTCCATCATCTCTTTTGCAAGCCGGCATGCCCTGCCAAGCGCAACGATTGAAGCCACATTCTCGGTTCCACCGCGCCTTCCACCTTCCTGGTGACCTCCAGACATGAATGGCACATACGCGGTTCCCTTTCGGACATAGAGGACACCAATACCCTTGGGAGCGTGGAGTTTGTGTCCGGACATCGACAGGTAATCAATATCCAGTTCTTTCAGGTTGATTGGTATTTTGCCAACGGCCTGGACAGCATCTGTATGGAACAGAATCCCACGACTCTTTGCCATGTGCGCCATTTCGGCAATTGGAAAGATGACGCCGGTTTCGTTATTTGCCCACATCACACTGACGATTGCGGTATCATCTGTTAAGGCCTGGGCATATTCATCAAGATCGAGGAGCCCCTCATCGGATACCTTGAGTCGCGTCACCCTGTATTTGTGACCGGTAAACGACAGGATATTCTCACACAGGTTCTTTATGGCGGGATGCTCAACCCTTGTCGTCACAATATGCCGTTTATCTGGAACTGCTCTGAGGGCAGACAGCAAAGCGGTAGAGTCACTTTCAGTTCCGCAACTGGTGAAAGTAACCTCTTCCGTATCACAGCCAAGCAGATCAGCGACCTCTTCTCGCGCTCTGCTTACCGCCGCTCCAACTTGTCCCCCAAACGTATGCATACTGGAGGGATTGCCGTAATAATCGGTGATGTAAGGCATCATCGCCTCGATCACCTCAGGAGCCACCATGGTCGTGGCATTATTATCCATGTAGACGACGCTGTTCTCTTCAGTGGTCATGATTTGTCTTCCTCCACAATCAGAGAATCAAGAACCAGTTCTCGTAGTTTTTTCTCAACATAATCTTTGAGGGTGGTTTCCGCATTTGTACAGGAGGTACAAGCACCGCGCAAGGAAACGGTTACGAAATCACCATCGACATCGATTAACTCAATATCACCACCGTCTTTCTTCAGTTCTGGTCTTATTTCTCTGTCCAGCACCTCTTCAATCTTTTTTATTTTCTGAAGAGCAGTCATTTTCTTCGCTTTCTTGATCACTGGCACGATCCTCAAATCTTCGGAAACAGTATCCAGCAAAAGTGCGCGGAGCTTGTCTTCACACTTCCCACAACCGCCACCAGCCTTGGTAAAATTGGTAACTTCTTCTACCGAACGTAGATTAGATTCCTTTATCGCTCTTGAGACTTCGATATCCGTGACGCCAAAACACTCACAGACGATCTCCCCTTCTGCACTCGGCAAAACAAGTCCTCGATAATCGGCTATAGCTGCCTCAAGTGCTTCCCGCCCCATGACAGAGCAATGCATCTTCTCCTTTGGCAGCCCACCGAGAAATTCGGCTATTTCTTCATTGGTTATTTTTTCCGCATCCTCTACCTTCATACCCTTGACCATCTCCGTCAAAGCCGAAGAGGAGGCAATTGCACTTGCGCATCCAAATGTTTTGAATTTGGCGTCGACAATGCAATCGTTTTCTATCTTGAGTGTGAGTTTTAAGGCGTCGCCGCAAGCAAGGGACCCCACATCACCTGTCCCCTGGGCATCTGCAATTTCACCAACATTACGCGGATTTTGGAAATGTTCGGTCACTGTGTCTGTATATTCCCACATAAATCGCTCCTGAATATCTTATTAATTTTATATTGTTTCTGCACCATCCGACAATAATACCTGCCAGGCAAAATGCAATAGCAACTGTTTTGAAATCTGTGGAAATTCCTAGAATGAATTGAGGCGGTATCACACGCCAACTTCCCTGAGCATGGATCGAGCAGTGTCAACGAGCGTTTTCGTTCCTCTTTCATCGCGAGACTCAACATAAAATCTCACTTTTGGTTCTGTTCCGGATGGTCTGATCATGAGCCATGAATCATCTTCAAAAATCATTTTACGGCCATCAATTGAAATCACCTCTTTGATTTTTTTCTTTTCATCTCCAACCAGCACCAGAGACCCCACATCATATCTGTCGAGCTTCTCAAGAGCCTGTAAAAGATCAGTTCCTTTCAGACTGACCTCAACCCCGTCTCTGTCAGGATAATATTCACCATACCGACCTTCCATATCTGCCTTGATCTCTCCCAGATTTTTGCCTGTACTGACAACCATATCGAGGGCAAGGAGCAACCCTATATAGGCATCTTTTTCAGGTGTGTGACCGATAATGGAAATGCCGTCAGACTCCTCAAAAAGTACCAGCGCCTTTCCTATTACTGGTTTGAACTCCTTAAAACCAACCTTTGGCTCGAAAACGTCTTCTCCTAGTATTTTGGCAACACTGTTTGCAAAGTTTGAAGTCGCTACAGTTTTTGCGACACTTCCCTTTAACCCTTTAAATTCGTGTAAAAAATAATAGGCCATTGCCCCAAACTGGTTCATGCTGATTTCGGTTTTGCCATCGGTAAAACGTATTCTATCCCCGTCAGGATCAATGATTGCTCCGATTTTGAATTTCTTGTCTATTGCACTTAAGGTATCAACAACTCCCTTCATATTTTCAGTCGATGGCTCGGGCGCTATACCGCCAAAAGATACATCAGCGAATCCTCTGAGCATGGTGAGTGATCGCGCGGCAGGTCCCAGAAGTTTCTTCATATGGAGCCTGCTTGCCCCGTGGACAGAATCTATGACCATGGCAAGGTCATCCATCCCTGCTGCCCTATTGCATAGTTTCCTATAATCAATACCGTGTACATTGCAGTTTCTTATCACCAGATCCTGCCAGAGGGGCAGTGAATCTGTTTCAATCAGCTCCCCTTGTTCCGCTGAGTCACCCATTTCAGCAATGGTACCTGCTCTGATAATATCCCTGCTGTATTTTGTTATGAGCTGTGTCAGCTCAGAAGCTGCCGGACCTGCATCAGCTGCATTATACTTATACCCTCCATATTCAAGCGGGTTATGGGATGGTGTCAGGTTGACTGAAAATGCTGCCTGCAGTTCAAGCATTGATGCTGAAAGAACACCGGTGGTTGTTTCACCGCAATAATAAACTTTGAAGCCATTTTTCACGAGAAAGTCGGCGACTGCTCTTCCCAGTTTTTCTCCACCAAAACGATTGTCATGCCCGACAAGACATCCTCTTGATCGCGCTTCGTTCAGTCCAGCGACGCCAAGATAAGGAACCAGGGCTGAATCTGTATCTGCTGTCTGGTATAATTGTACAATAGCTGAAGTAACAGAAAGTACTGATTTTACAAATATATCTTTGCCGAGGATGCCGCGCCATCCTGAAGTTCCAAAACTGATCTCAGTTAACGGTTTTTCTGAGTTACGTTCTATTTCATCATCCACAAGCAGGTATGCTTTTTTTATAAAGCTATCAACCACTGTTTCGTTTTGGCCGTCCTTTATTTCAATCAGTCGTTTTATCAGACCAAAATAATCGCTTGATGCATGATTGTTTAAATCGACATATGAATTAAAAAGGTCATTGCAGATATCCTCAAGAGACATGATGAACTCCATTGCAGTGTGATTGGTTTCAGGGATGCAACCTATTGGCTCCGTGATTATTAAGAGCCGCCCGGAAACTTTTAACGACCGGGTTTAAACGAAAGGCAGATCGAGTACAGATTATTCTTCAAGGCTGACGGCTTTGTCTATGAGCATGACCGGAATATCATCGATTATCTCGTAGAGAAGCTGACACTTATGACAGACGATACCGTTTTTGTCCTGATCAAGAGAAACAGGACCTTTACACTTGGGACAGGCAAGTATTTCCAACAATTCTTTTTTTATCATCGCGTTACCCTGTAAATCAAATTAAAACGTCTTGATATCGAGCAGGCCTGCAGCCCGTTCATAAGAGCTGTGGACCTCTCTATTTTCTCATGTTAAAGTAACAGAATTAATCCATTTCGTCTCCAAAATCAGCATAAAGGATATATCAATGACAACGAATATTGGTTTTATCGGTGGAGGACAGATGGCCGAGGCAATTATAACCGGCCTCATGCAATCCGATCTTTCCCCTGACCTCCACGTTTCGGTCAATGAACCGCTTGAAAGCAGAAAAAAGTATCTTACACTCCACTATGATCTTAAAACGGTGGATGACCCAGTAGATTTGTGTGCAACAAATGATATCATTGTACTTGCTGTCAAACCACAGATCATGCCGGTTGTGCTTGAACAGGTCAAACCATTTCTGCTGAATCAGCTTGTGGTTACCATAGCTGCCGGTTTACCGATTTCGTTTTATATGGATCTGGTGGAAAAACCCTCGATTTCTGTGGTCAGAGCAATGCCCAATATGCCAGCACTCATACAACAGGGTGCAACTGCGCTTTGTAGAAACAGCAATGTCTCTGACAGTGATTTTGCCTTTGTAACGTCACTTTTTGACACCATCGGAATAACGGTGACAGTACCGGAATCTTCAATGGATGCGGTAACCGGCTTGAGCGGATCAGGTCCCGCTTATGTTTTCTCGTTCATTGAAGCTATGATTGAAGGTGGCGTTAAAAGCGGCCTGCCCCGTGAAATCGCCAGGAATCTGACGATCCAGACGATCCAGGGTGCAGTCATGCTGGCAAACCGTTCAGAAGAGCACCCTGCCATTTTAAGAGACAAGGTCACATCACCTGGAGGGACCACGGCCAGTGGACTTCACCTACTTGCAGCCAAAGGATTTAACGGCATTGTCATCAGTGCTGTTGAAGCTGCTTACATGCGTTCAATTGAACTGGGGTTTCGTAAATGATCCAACCAAACAGCCACCTCTATCATCGTAACGATTTCAAAGTCAGCAAGGCCGGAATCATAACCAAAATTGATGATCCAGATGCGGTTATGTACGGTAAGACCCTGAAAAGCTGGTTGGAAGACCGTAACATAGAAACCGAACTCAATCGAATCGTTCCCGATCTGGATATTCTCATCATCCTTGGGGGCGACGGGACCTTACTCCATGTTGCTGAAAAGTCTGCACACTTCTCTATACCGGTCATTGGCATTAATCTTGGTAATCTGGGATTTTTGACGGAGTTAACAGAGGACGAAAGCACGGCAGCCCTGGAAGAGATCTTATCCGGTTCAGTCTCCATGGAAAAGCGGCAGATGCTGAAAGCACGCCGTATACGCGATGATGAAAAGAGTAGTTATATTTTCGCGCTCAATGACGTGGTCATAAACAAAAACACCCTTGACCAACTGCTGCTGCTGTCAACAAGCGCGAATGGTAATCACATAAACACTTACAAAGCAGATGGCCTTATTTTTTCAACGCCAACCGGTTCAACCGCATATAATCTTTCAGCAGGGGGGCCGCTTGTCCATCCAGGATTGTCGGCGATACTCGTGACACCAATCTGCCCGTTCATGCTGAGCAGCAGACCGATCATCCTGCCACCAGATCGGCTTATAACGTCTCAATTTTTGCCAGAACAGCGTGACCGCTCTGCGAAAATTATCATTGACGGTCAGGTATCCTGGGACATGATTCCAGGTGATATTCTGGAGATCCAGACTGCCGAGCACCCTCTCCAACTCATTTCCTCAAAAAATCGCGATTATTTTGAGATATTGAGGAATAAACTGCAATGGGGCGGAAACAAGTAAACCATGCTCATGCTCGCTTTGGTTTTTTCTTCATGATTCCATATTTCTTCATTTTGTACTGCAGCAAGCTTTTTGTGATACCAAGTATTTCTGCGGCATGCGCCTGCACGTGATTTGATTCTTCAAGGGCTTGAGTCAACATCTTTTCTTCAACAATATAGAGGACATCATTTAATTTTACCGACTCGGGGATCAGCTTGATCAGGTCGAGTTCCTGAGTCCATGAGGCACTTGAATCAACAGCAATTGATTCTGGCTGCACATCTTCTGGCTCAATTGTATCGTCATTACAGAGAATCGCCGCCCGCTCGATGGTATTTTCAAGTTCTCTGACATTTCCCTCCCAGGGTAGATTCATCAACAGTCGCAAAGCATCGGGAGAAATCTGCAGCTGTTCCTTAGCCAGGTTATCAGCACATTTCTGGACAAAATACTGAACAAGCAGCGGCAAGTCATCCATCCTCTCTCTGAGCGCAGGCAACGCCACATGGATGACATTCAATCGGTAAAAGAGATCCTCTCTGAAACGGCCCTGCTGCACCTCTTCTTTCAGGTCTTTATTTGTCGCACTGATAATCCTTACATCAATGGTCATCGTTCGCGTCCCGCCAACCCGTTCAAGAGTGCGTTCCTGGAGAACGCGCAACAACTTTGATTGCAGGGCCAGTGGTATTTCGCCAATTTCATCGAGAAATATTGTTCCTTTATCGGCAATTTCAAACCGTCCCTTTCTCATTGAAGCGGCTCCGGTAAACGCACCTTTCTCGTGACCAAACAACTCACTTTCCAACAGATTATCAGCAAGCGCAGCGCAGTTTACCGTTATAAACGGATACGGCTCTCTGGGACTGTTGACGTGAATCGCCTTGGCGACCAGCTCTTTGCCGGTGCCACTCTCTCCGGTGATGAGTACCGAGGCTGGTGTCGGTGCGACTTTTTCTATCAATTCATAAACCTGCTTCATCCTGGAATTTTTTCCGACCATTCCACCAAACTTATTTCGTTCACGAATCTCCTGTCTCAGCCTGATATTTTCTTTTAACAGACTCCTGTGACTGACCGCTTTGTTAATTGAGACAATCAGTTCGTCATTTGAAAATGGTTTGGCGAGGTAACTGAAAGCACCGGCCTGCATGGCACTCACAGCCTTGTCTACTTCTGCATATGCGGTAATGATCAATACCGGCAAATCATCATCAAGCTGCTTTATCTCATGGAGAAGAGCCATCCCATCCATGCCTGGCATCTGCATATCGGAAATCACCATATCAAGGTCGACCTCTTTAACAACTGTCAGGGCCTCTTTACCACCAGGGGCAGTAAATACCTCGAAACTTTCGTCCCGTAAAAGCTCAGAAAGAACGACCAGATAATTAGGTTCATCATCTACTACAAGAATTGAGTGCATGTTGCTATCCTTTGGTAATTTATCCGTATTAACCTTTGCTGGACAGGTATTCTTTTAACTTTTCCAGCAGTTCTTCGGGTACCATAAAATGTTTTGTCGCTCCGGCAATTGTAGTACCAACCCGTACATCACCATGGAAATCACTTCCCCCGGTCTCAAGCATCTGATATTTCCTGGCGAGTTCCCTGATTTTTTTTCCCGTTTTACCCTTCTGTGTAGGATAAAACGTCTCCAATCCATCCATCCCCATCTGTTTGAGTTCCTTCACAATCACTGACAGCTCTTGGTAAGAACAACCCAGTTGGATCGGATGAGCCAAAACTGCAACGCCTCCAGCACCGTGGAGTATTTCGATTGCTTCCTGGACATCAAGTACGTATCGAGGCACATAGGCACAGCGGCCAGTTTTTAAATAGTTTGAAAATGCCTGTTGATTGTTTTTAACAACCCCGCTTTTTATCAGTAAACGGGCAAAGTGTGGTCTGCCTGCCACGCCATTTCCTGCCTCATCCTTTAAATCCTGTTCAGTTATGTTTATGCCAATTTTCTGCAGTTTTTCCAGAATTTTTTGATTTCTATCATCTCTTGCCAATTGTAATCGTTTGATATTATTTACAAGCGAAGCGTTTCGCCAGTCAAAATCATAGCCCAGTAGATGAAGATCCAATCCTCTATGTTTTGAACTGATTTCAAGCCCTGGAACTACCTCAACGGAGCAGGCTTTCCCTTCATTCCTGGCTTCTTCAAGAGCAGATATTGTATCGTGATCCGTTATCGAGATGGCAGACAAACCGATATCGGCTGCCTTCCTAACAAGCTCAGAAGGAGTCATTGACCCATCCGAATGGGTTGAATGAAGGTGTAGGTCTATCATACGTGAATTTGCGGGTGCATCATTTTCGCTCAATGTTACTATAAATTTGGCGTCACCACTATTTCCCAGAGGTAACAGCTTTATCATACACAATCGATATTTTTCACCGATAAATACATAAAGTAACAACTATATTTATGAAAACCTATATTTTCTCGTAAATCATCCGATATAGAGACATCCATTACTATTTCCGGAGAATTATTCATGCGATTTTGCATAATTATTTTAGCACTTGCACTATTGACAATATCCTGCACTGGTAACCCTAGAGCTGTTGGATATCCATATAGCGAACAAAAGAAAATGCAGGCCGGGCAGCATTGGGATATCCTCGCTGCCGATATTGCCAACCAGATAAACAATGAACTCATCATTAACGACTACCTGGACACTCCCGTTTTTGTCAGGGAAACATGCGGCAATGAGAATATGTCTTGCAAACCTTCTGAGAGTACAGTTTTCGAAGAATCGTTTAGAGATTTACTTATTACCAACCTTGTCACCCTTGGGGTTCCAACAACGCCAAATGATGACAGTGACTCCATTGTCATAAATTACAAGGCCCAGACGGTCTATCACCCGAAAAACAAGTGGCCGGCGATAAAGCCTGGAACAATCACGGCTCTGACAGCCGGCATTGTTGTTCTCAGGGATGCCCCATCTGAGCTTATCGCTCTTGCCATTGCCGGAGCGATAGACTTTTTATATGCTTCACAGGTTAACAAAAGAAACTTCGAAGTCATCATAACAACCTCGGTGGTAGTGGATAATCATTACCTGTTCAGAAATTCCAATATATACTACATTAATGATCAGGATTCGTGGCATTATCTCAAGCCCTCAAGCCCAGCAGAAATAAACCTGACATCAAATGTTTCCGGTGTGTCGACAGCTGCAGAAACAGGCAGTGAAGCAGTCATAGCACAGCCCCAACCAATTATTCCGCTTCTATCCAAGCCGGACTCGACCGGAATTTAACAATAAAAGGGAATAACAATGATCAATTTCTTATCCACCTGTTTAAAAACGGTCCCGATTTTAATAGCCTACCTGGCTGTGCTTATGTTCTCGCAGACCGGCTGTTCATTTTTCAACGAAACACGATTTGAAAACAGCCTTGGAAAAGATGTCAACCTCATTAACTACTCTTATAATATTGCCGACGATCTGGTCATGAGTGCCTATCCCCAGCTCGTTCCAATGCAGAGTGAAATGGCTATTTTGACCACCACCTTTGTCGATAACAATGATTTAAGCCAGACCTCACATTTCGGGCGAATACTGCAGGACAATATCGGTTCTAGATTTGTCCAGAATGGGTATACGGTGCATGAGATAAAACTGAGAAGAGATCTGTTGATCAAGCAGGGATATGGTGAAACAATGCTTACCAGAGATCTTAACCTGCTGGATCAATCACAGAAAGCACAAGCAATTCTGGTTGGCACAATCAGCCAGGCACAACGGACGCTGTATATCTCTGCCAGATTGATAAATCCAATCGACAGCACCATAATTTCTTCCAGGAACTATCGACTCTATATGGATAAGAATGTTCTGGCCATGTTTAATCAGCAGGTGGGCAGCAGTAGCGGTGACACGATCAAACCACCATCTGAACCATTCATGAATTCAGTACTTTATTAGGGTAATCTCTAATCGTTGCTAATTCTATCATTCCCGAACATCCTGGTCAGATATGCGACCTGTGGACAACGAGTCAGACCGTGACAAAAGAGCCTGTCACATTGTCGTTTGATCCCTTTATATAGCTATGCCTGGACAAACGATACAGATCTCTGGTAGATTAGTCACCCAGAAAAACGCTCGATTCTGGCAGCATATGTGTCGCATCTTTTCTTTCTATCACGAATACATGCATGTCCTTCTTTTATTCATTCTGTTCATCTTTATCCCATCTCCAGCGCTACATGCTGAAGAATTCAACGCTCCACCTTTAAGCTACACCTCAGTTGCAGCCTATCACCGTTCTTTACCACGTATCCATGCTATCCTGGACTCAAAACAACTCTCGTTTGGGGCACCCGTTTTCGTAAGGATTTTTAAACAGGAAAATGAACTTGAACTATGGATTCAGAACCAGCAGCATTACAAACTCTACAAAACATATATAATTTGTTTTAACTCAGGAACTCTTGGCCCGAAATTACAAGAGGGCGATCGACAGAGTCCAGAAGGTTTTTATCAGGTAGGGTATAACCAGATGAATCCGTGGAGTAATTATCACCTTGCTTTCAATCTCGGCTATCCAAACGAATATGATCGCTACCATAAAAGATCGGGAAGTGCGCTGATGATTCACGGACGATGTTCTTCCGATGGGTGCTTTGCGATGACTGACTACTATATGGATGAGATTTATACCCTGGTCAATGAAGCGCTATCCCATGGCCAAAGGCTTATGCAGGTTCATATTTTTCCGTTTCGATTCAGTGAACAGAATATGAAAAACCACCAGGACTCTCCGTGGTATCCTTTTTGGACAAACCTCAAAGAAGGGTATGATTTTTTTGAAGACCATCACATCCCACCGGTAATCAGTGTTGTCAATGGCCGTTATGCGGTTTCATCTCCAGCGTCGATCCAGCAACTCGCCCGTGACGTTGAACAGTTGGGCCAAAACAGCAAATCGACAATGTGAAAGGCAAACGATTCGTCTCTATTTGTTCGTCAACCCCGTCCTGTCCAGGATGGTGATCGCTCGGCCTTCGACTCGAATAAGCCCCTCATCACTCATTTTTGCAAAAATTCGAGACAGCGTTTCCGGAATCGTTCCAAGCAGACTAGCCAGTTGACCTTTAGATACTGAAAGTTGGATGGTATCAGTATTGCCCTGTTCTTCGGATACATAGATGAGATAATTTGCCAGGCGGGCCGGAACTTCTTTTAAAGAAAGGTTTTCAATCTGGCTCGCAAACTGTCGCAACCTCATCGACAACAAAGCAAGCATATTAAGCGATACTGAAGGATGATTTTTTATGAGATCAACAAAATCTTTACGTTGAATGTAAATGAGCCGGCTTTTCACAAGAGCCTCAGCACTGGCAGGAAATGGCTGATTATGAAAAACCGGTACCTCGCCTATCGGTTCTCCGATTCCAAATATATGCAGGATATGCTCTTTTCCTGACGGGTTCATTTTAAAGACTTTTACCTGGCCTCCACTGACAATATAGAATCCTTTTGCCTCATCCCCTTCAAAGAATATAGTTTCTCCTCTGCCAAATGTTTTTTCAATGGTCATGCCAGAGATAATGTCTATCTGTTCTTCCGGTAGCCCTTTAAAGAGGTTAGTGGACTTAATGATCCCTCTCTTTTTTTGTTCTCGCATGGTATTCTTTCTTCATATGGGTGGAGCGAAGTTGGCTGTCTCAATGATGTTTTCAGTACTAGCTCATTACCATACATTAGAATGACTTCACAGCGAATTGACAGTAAATTCTCTAATTCTGATGAATAGCAATAGAAAAATTTTACATATCGACATGGATGCATTTTATGCCTCCGTGGAACAATTGGATAATCCCGAACTAAAAAATCGACCGGTTATTGTCGGTGGCCGTCCTGACTCGCGTGGGGTTGTTGCCGCATGTTCTTACGAGGCAAGAAGTTTTGGTATTCATTCGGCCATGCCATGCTCACGCGCCTACAGGCTCTGCCCGCAGGCGCACTTCATTCGACCGAGAATGAACAGGTACCGAGAGATATCTTCCCAGATTCAGCTGATATTCAAACAATATACTGACCTGGTCGAGCCCCTGTCCCTTGACGAGGCGTTTCTTGACATTACCGATAATCACCTGGGAGAAACCTCTGCTACAATCCTCGCCCATCATATCTGTAAGCGCATATATAGAGAAACGGGCCTGACCGCTTCAGCCGGCGTTTCCTGCAATAAATTTGTCGCAAAGGTCGCCTCAGACCTCAAAAAACCATGCGGTATCAGCGTTATTAAACCAGATCAGGTTCCACAATTTCTCGCCTCCCTGCCCATTGGCAAATTTTTTGGAGTTGGTAAAGTAACTGAAAAAAAGATGCGGGCACTTGGCATTAGAACCGGCGCAGATCTTCGCGCCCATACCCGAGAACAGTTGGTTGAACATTTTGGCAAACAGGGAATGTTCTATTATGACATTGTCAGGGGCAAAGATACCAGGCCAGTAAAACCAGAAAGAGTCAGGAAATCAATCGGGGCGGAAACTACCCTGAAAACAGATACAGATAATATTGATGATATCCTGGCGCTGTTGAGCAGTATAGCCACAAGAATTTCTGAGTCTCTTGCAAAAAAGGATTCAGCCTTTAGAACCTTAACGCTGAAAGTTCGGTACTCTGACTTCACCACTGTTACCAGGTCCGTTACCGTCAAAGAGCCCATTGCTCATAACGATGACATAGTTTCTCTCATCCCGCGACTCCTCGACGCTACCGAAGCAGGGTATCGAGAGGTTAGACTCCTTGGTCTTTCAGTATCTCATTTAGTTCCCTTGAATATTCGTTTACCGCGTCAATTGCTGCTACCGTTTCCACCATTACAGGGTTGATTACAGCTCGCGGTTGCCCATACATTATCATTTTATTGAGCCGCACCTTCTTTTTATCTCAAGGAAGACGTCTCAGATAGGCTTGATCCCCAAGATCCTAACAATACTGTTTGCTAAAAAATGATTGATGTTAAAATCCATCAAGGAGAAATGGACCAAAACATTGTTGCTCATGATAGACCCTTGGAAATCATATAAAAGCTTGTTAAAAGAAGCACTACAAATGGTTTTTTTATCGCATATTTTGGTCTCCACTTTTTTGAACATTCCTTACTTGAGGATGGTAGAGTAATATGGCAGGATAAAACCTCTCATTGAATTTGATCCGACAAACCGCAGGGCCACAACCCTTGTTTGTAAGATCAAATCTGAACTACTGCAACTGATCGCTCTATGAACCTTATATCTACTCGTAATATCAGTATTATTATCATTATTCTGCTTTCAGTCTGGTGGTCTGTACACACACTGCTTGAATATAATACCAATGGATCAAAATCACCCCGTGCCCTCATTCCTGAGAACGTTGACCTGACTTTAAAAAATATCAAACAGACCAAAACCCGTGCAGGTGAGTCTTTGTGGAGCTTAGTGGCGGAATCGGCAGCACAATCCCAAGAAGATGGCGTCATGTTGCTTAACAATTTACAACTTTACTTCTTTGATAAAAACGTTCGAAAAACAGAAATCACCGCTGATCGAGGATCATTTGGGTCCCCAGATCAAAAGATGATTTTCAGCTCAAATGTGGTTATGACAAATCCATCGGGAAACAGTTTACTGACTGATTACCTTGAATATGATGAATTAAGAAATGTCTTCCAGACTGATAGAAGCGTTAAAATTAATTTTAATAACCTTATAGTGCGTGGTATCGGCATGCAGATCGATGTTGAAAATCAGACTTTGATACTATTAAATGACGTTAACGTCACTGGCACCATAGACATTCAGTAAAACGCCACGTCCAGGTTTATACTTTTAAAAAAGTATCTTTAAAAATAATACCGGCGTAAAGCAAAGGAAACAATGAACAGAAAACTTTCTGCAAAGGGACTGGAAAAGTCTTATAAGGGCCGAACTGTGGTTCGTGATATCAGCCTGGAAATCAACTCCGGTGAAATTATCGGTCTGTTAGGTGCAAATGGCGCCGGCAAGACCACTACATTTTATATGGTCGCCGGGCTGATTAAGCCTGACAAGGGTCATGTTCTCCTCGATGATCAAGACCTGACCGATTTGCCGATTTACACCCGGGCCAAAGCCGGTATTTCCTATCTCGCCCAGGAGAAATCTGTTTTTCAAGGGCTGTCTGTCGCAGATAACCTTATGGCAATTCTGGAAACCCTAGATATCAGCAAGACAGAACGAACAATACGCCAGGAGCAACTATTGAAAGATTTTCGCCTTACACACGTGGCTAAAAATAAGAGCCACTCCCTTTCAGGGGGAGAACAGAGGCGTTTGGAATTTGCCCGAGCACTCGTCATTGAACCAGCCTTTATCCTAATGGATGAACCTTTTGCAGGAGTTGACCCCATAGCTGTCTTGAATATACAAACTATTATCAGTCAGTTGAAAGAAAAAGGGATTGGCGTGCTCATCTCGGATCATAATGTTCGCGAAACGCTCGGAATCTGTGATCAAGCATATATCCTCAACCAAGGGGAAATCCTGGAATTTGGTGACCCTGATTTTATTGCCGCCAGTTCCAGAGTCAGGGAACTATATCTTGGGGAGAATTTTGAACTGTAGCGTCTCTAGCTTTTGAAGATCCAATGCTGATCAACTGTAGACACGAATGTAAAACCAAATCTTTTTCAAATACCTAGCAGCATGAGTATCCATCACTGAATGCCTCCCCGCCGATATAAACGCCAGGATAAAAAGCACATAGCCAGTAGAGGATGTCTGCGCAAAAAGGGGCTGACCTCCAGAGTAACGCCAGAGTGTCGCTTTATCTTCCATAGAATATAATCCACACCACCCTCAAAAGTCAGGGACCCTTTTATTAGTCTGAGAGCAGAAAGAATCTTTCCCTGCACGATCCTGACGGTCCAGGTTATTCGTGAAGCCAGACGTACTGAAGACGAAATTTTTGACCTATAGTGTCCGGCACCTTGGTTTTCAATTTCTTTTACCTGATATGGTGAATGGCTGAGTGCTGTACTCGTAATGTCTTCAAAGTACTCCGGTGTTGCATCGAATAAATGAACCTGCTTGTCCGGCTGCTCGGCTCGGAACTCAGATCGATAGGTTAATTCAAGCCCTTTGCTCCATAATTCACGGGCGGTAAACTCTTGCGGAATGCGGGGTAATACCCTGTTTATGAAAGTGAGGACAGCCTGGCTAAAGGATCTGTTCACCTGCTCGGCCACTTTTTCATTCCGGGCGTAAACCAAAGCAGTCGGTTGACAAAACCGCGCCCACAAATAAGAGTGAAACCATCGTTTGGAAGTACCTTTTTGTAAATCGTTTAAAGACAATAAAGCGTATTTAGCCCTGATTGTTTGTTTGTTATCCGGAACCTCGAGATAAAAAACATTTGGCGGTAGCAGTCTATTAGCAACACCGTGCAGATAATTTCGGTTGACTGAAGAATACGTGTTAACAATGACGTACAAATCAAAAAGGCCATCAAGATCTTCCTTTTTGTGCAGGCAGGATCCATAAAACAGGATAGCCTGCACATCATCGCCATAGTTCTCCAGAATATCATTTATCAGAAGACTGACGGCTGAAGATGGCTGCTTGATGGAATTATGCTTTATCGTATCAAGGAGTTTTAACGGGATATCCGAATTCATAACCGTATAAATGTTACATGGCCGCCACATTGAAGTAAAATTGGTTCATCAGCGGTTCTCGGGGTGTAGATTTCTCCATCCAAGGCGACGCTATCCCCAGTATACAGCTCTATTTGATCTGTATTATAGGAGTAATATCCATTTTCCTCTGTAGCGCTGTCGAGTTTGCGGCCTCTGGCGAGAAACGGAAGAAGCCGCAGCAAAAACCTGGCCCGTGCTCTGACAGCGGTAAACAGAAGCGGTCCGCTTCCCTTCCCCCAGAAGGGACGCAGTCCCCAAAAAAGCTGACCCAGTGTACTGACAAGCAAGAACATATAATTTTCAGGTTGCAGCGGTTGTCCGTTTACGCTTACGGTTAACCGTGCAGAAACCGGAAATTTCCTATGCCGAAGAACTATTGCCCATAAAAAACGGACAATGGTTAGAAAAATCCCAGGAAAGCCGCCCATGCTGCCATTATGCATATTTTCCCGATAATATTGAATCCCCTGACTGATTCCGGCTGCTCCAAAAAACATACCGTATTTCACATCATGACCTGGAATTTGTAATCGAATAATTGGCTTTTGTATCCTGGTGCCACTATCAATACTTTTCTGCATCAATTGCAACAGACGACGCAACACCTTGTCCTGATTCCCTGAAACGTTAACATCACCGGCTATCATATTAGTTGTGCCGCCCGGCAACACAATAAGCTGCGGTTGGGTAACAAAAAGTTTCATTTGAAAAAGAACCGTCAGAACTGCCTGCACGGTACCATCGCCACCACTTATAATCAGAAGATTTACCTTTTTTCGGCCAAATTCAAGCAAGGCTTCGAGCACATCCTGAGGAGTCTCCACCTTTTGCTGCAACACTTCGGGATGTTTATTGATAATTCGAGTAATACCCGTCAAGCCTTGGCGATTTTTACCACTCAATGGGTTGATGAGCACTCCGATACGAAGGTGATCGTCAGGTAGTAAAGATGCTGACTCCATAATAGTCGCGGTGGTCTAGAAGCTAAGCGTTTCTCACCTATTTTGTGGTAAACAAACGCACAGCAAGTGAGCTTTCATAGATGGGCTTGTCGGCATCAGACAGCCAGGATCTCAAGGGGCCTGTACCGAACCGAGCATACCCTGCCAGTGCTAATCGACCAAGAAGAAAGAGACTTGTTGCCACCGTCCAGAAAGTAACAGCCAGAAGCCCCAGCTCTGGGCGGCCAGCAAAAACACTTATGGTTAAAAAAATCATATTGGGATTGCGTCTGGCAGTTATTAGTCTGAAATATGAATCAATCGGCTTCCAGCAAAATATACCAAAGCTAGCACCCAGAAACCACTTAAATGACCCTTCAACAAGACGCCCAGCAACATAAGCAATCATTATTAAAGAAAAAAGGGTGCTCAACGAGAAACCCAGGCCGGTAAGCTGGGCTGCGGTTAAACCAAGACCCCACAAGATATACCAGATCGGCGGATGAATAAGGTCTATAAGGTGATCAAAATAATGACCGAAATTACTGGAGGTCACCGTTACGCGAGCCAACTTACCGTCCACAGTATCCAGAAACGTCATAAGCCATCCGGCCAGCAGCCCCCATCCATAGTAACCATTGGCAAATAAGATTCCAGAAAGTATAACCAGCAAAAGGCCGACCAAGGTAACATGATTTGGCCGAATACCGAGGCGAACACAGTGGCTGACAGCCCAGCGGGCCGGACGGGGCCATGCCCATTTTGTCACTAAATCGGTAATGCCTTTATATGACCAGTCAAAAAGTCGCCGTTCCAGATCCGCTTTCGCTGGCTCAGAGATTGGCAGCACGAAAGGCGGTTCAAACTTGCGCAGCTTCTGCTGGAAAGAGATCGATATGGTGGCTGGAGTCTGGATCAGCACATCCGGCAAGGTGGCGGTACTACCCTTCTCCATCAACTCTAGAGCTTGCAAACCAAGATTACCAGGAACATTTGCCGCAACTGCAGTCCCCTGTGGCCCTTCTTCCATCTGCAGGATAATGTTTGGTGTAACAGCCAGGTAGTTTATCAACCGATCATCAAATAAATAGTCCCCCCGCACCATCAAGACAGCATCGTCTTTCGTCAGAGTTGTGAATTTTTCTGAAGTGATACGTTTTATTCCGGTTGCCTTTAAAACCCTTTCAATCCGGTCTTCAGATGACAGACCCCAGATTTTAACTGGGCACTCATTCGATATATAGAGAAATAATCTCATAGAGTCACTAATATTGAATTAATGGTGGAGTTACAAAAATAGGGCTTTGCATAAAACAATTCCATTTTGTATAGGTAGCCCATGGTTTTAACTTCCCAAAAGAGCGGACAGTGCAATCGCATTGCCGACCGATCATCTCGAGATACGACCTCCGGTAAGCGTTTTGTCCTTGCACATCTTTCCGATCCTCATTTTTCCTGTGTTGATCAGATGGGCAGAAAAGACTTTCTCAGCAAACGGTTTCTGGGTTATCTACGATGGAAGTTAAAGCGTCAGTTTGAGCACAGTTATGAGCTTCTTACCATTCTCCATAAAGACTTGCAACGATCAAAACCTGACCACATTGCAATCACCGGCGATTTGACCCAAATCGGACTGACAGGTGAATTTAAGACGGCCCATGAGTGGCTGCAAACCCTCGGCACAGCAGACAAGGTCACCGTTATTCCGGGTAACCATGACACCTATGTAAAAACGGGTTGGTCTGCTACCTTTGCACACTGGCTGGATTATATGGTTGGTGATGGGCATGATCAACCTGCCGAATTCATTGACAGCCTGAACGGGCTTTTTCCAACCCTCAGAGTACGCAATCAGATCGCCTTAATTGGCATTAATACAGCCTATCCCTGTGCACCACATCTTGCCACAGGGAATATTGGCTGTGATCAGCTGAATAAACTGGAAATTATTTTAAAGCATCTTTCTCAAAGACATCTTTTCCGCATCATACTTATCCACCACCCACCGGTACACGGTGTCGTTAGCCGACGAAAGAGCTTGACCGATGCCGCGTCTCTACGCACAATGCTGGAGCGTTATGGAGCGGAACTGGTATTGTTTGGCCACGCTCATAGAACATCCCAGAACACACTGAAGACTCCTTCAGGATTAATCCCTGCCATGGGAGCACCATCCATATCGTCTCTTGGACCTCAAGCAGAACGTTTGTCCCGCTATTACCTCTATACAATATTTTCTGCAGCGGCAGGCTGGAAGGTCCATCGCGAAGAACGGGTCTTTTCCTTAGAGCTGCAACGATTTATTAGTGACAGGCAAGAAGACTTTTCTTTTCCTGCTTGACCAGTGCACCATCGGCAAGGAACAGTCTACCACGAGTACCTTACATATCATTCTCTTGTTTTTGTTGACTTAAATGCTTTTCTGAAGGTAGGTATGTCATGCAAGGATGGGCTAGAAAGTGCTCCCTTGAGCGGGTTAAAAAACTTTGCGCAGTCTGGCAAGAGCGGTAATTGAAATTAACAGCACCGGAAGCATAGCGGTAATGAATGGATTCAGGTTGAGCAGCATCCCCCATTGCATGAGTATCTGATCGGCAAAATATAAAACAATACCAATAAATGCACCCAGAGTTATACGGTACCCTGGACTGTTACCGCGCGTTGCACCAAAAACAAAGCTCAGTGAAAGCAAAACCATCGCTCCGGTTGTCAAAGGTACAGTGATTTTTCTCCATAGAGCTACTGAATACTGGGCAGCATTCTGACCAGTCTGCCGTAATGCCCCAATGTAACGAATGAGGTCCGGCGTCGACAGACTGTATGGTGGAAGTTCCAGAATACTTACCTGATAGGAACTTAAAAAAGAATCTATCGTCATTGTCTCTATGTTCTGCGTGGTAACCTCATTGTCGGCGATCAGTTTTTCAGTGATATCTTCAAGAACCCATTGCCTGTTATTTTGTAAGGTAGCTTTTTGTGCATGGGAAAAGATCTGCAAACGACCATCCTCATCAAATTCAAAGATATCGATGTTTGCTGCAACTCCTTCACTTAACATCTTATCCACATGGATGAAAGCGTTCCCTCGACGGGCCCAGAAGCCCTGCTGAGTCAAGGTAATGCCGGGGGCTGACAGTGATTTCGCCCGGGATTTACGTGCCAACTGCTCCATACCCGGCACGACCAGTTCCGCAAGAATACCGGATATCACTATTAAGAGAACGCCTGTCACAAGCACAGCTGTACATATTCGCAAAATTGATACGCCCGAGGCTTCCATGGCTACCAGTTCACCATGATCTGCCATCAAGCCCAATGCGAGGATTCCACCGAGCAGCGTCCCGATAGGCATTAAGTCGAGCAGACGTTTAGGAAGGGTTAGGGCCACGAAGGCAAAAGCGTCATTTAAACGATAACTTCCTTTACCCACATCATCTAGCTGAGAAAGCAGCTCAAACAAACTGAAAAGAACCATCAGAATGAGAATGATCAGAAAAAAATAATTTAAAAAGCACCTGCCTATATAGATATCGAGTATTCGCATTGCTGCAATTATCGCCTACGCAAATAAATTGAAAAAAACGTGCGCCAGAGAAATAAGATTATCAAAGCCGCCAGCAAAATCTGCCCCCACCAAATACCAGGAACCGTTCCAATAACCCCCTGTGCCACCCATTTTTTGGTTAATGCACTGAAGTTGTAGTAAACGGCAAAAACCAATATTGCCACTGGAGCCTTTACATATTTGCCCTGACGGGGGGCTGAGTTGCTCAAGGGTACAGCCAGAAGTGCAAGGAGAATGGTTGAAAGCGGGGCTATAAAGCGCCATTGCAGTTCTGCTATCTCCTCCAGATCATCAGAATCCATGAGCATTTTGGTCGCAACGGATTTAACCTTGTATTCACGGTCTATATCGTCTCTGGGTGCCAGGTGTATGGATGCCTGTTCAAACGCCAGTATCAAATCCGTTTCATCGTGACTACCAAATTCATAGAGTCGACCTTCGTTGGAAGAGAGCAATGGTGTGCCGGTAACCTCATCCATGAATTGCCGGGTCTGATCCGTGTAGATAATCTGTATGGCGTCTTCTTTTTTGGTCTGGATGAAAACACGTTTGGCCACATTTTCCTGCTGATTAACTTTTTCAGCGAAGATGACCCTCTCACCGCCGCTGATTTCATAAAAAGTCCCACTTTTCATTCTGGTAAGATCAAAATTGGCTTCTGCGTGTGCTTTTATCTCAAAAAACTGATTCCAGGCCCAGGGACGAATGAAAAGTGATAAGCACATCACAATTAAACCGCTGACAAGAGAGACAATAAAAACAGATTTTATCACTCTTGCCATACTTATCCCGCAGGCAAACATCGCTGTCAGCTCTGCGTCCCTGTATAATCGGCCAAGAGCGATCACAACAGACAAGTAAAGAGTGGTCGGCAACAGCACCTCAAGCGCGATAACGATACGGAGTAATATGAGCTTCAGTACTGAAATACCCGGCAACATGCCATGGACAGCATCTTCTCCGTAGCGGGTGGACATATAACAGCCAAAAACAAACACCAGCACCGTACAGATTGTCACAGTAGGTTTAACTATTTCACGTATGATATAACGCTCAATAATCATATCCTACCCATTGGTTGAAATGCTCATGATAACGCCTGTGTTAAGGATCAGGGAGCACCAATATTTTCTAGTACTACACCTTTTTTGTCGTTAAAAAGCTTTTACCGGATTTTCAGAACTGCTATTGACTGTCAGAGATTTAACGACCTTTTCAGCATCTATGAGATCTGCCGGGTAGTCTACCTCACACCATGATAATCCTCTGATCGAACATGTTAATACTGTCTTTTTCTGGGCAATAGCATCAATAACTGAGAGGTACCATTTGTGGGTGGTTTGTACTTCACTTATGGCCTTCTGAAGACCGCTGCGAAAGAGTGCTGGTCCATCATTACGGAACAATATCATGCCTATGGATTCACCATGGGTGCGCTCACTGAGAAGATTTTTGCCGATGTTGAGAAGTCGGGTTCCAGCCAGGCACACCTTCATGTCGTCTGCATCATACAGATCTTTGTGGCTAATGGTTACGGTTATCGGGGTCTCTGGAGATGCGAGCAGCGTTTTAATAACTTCGGCTTCAAATAAGGTATCGCCGTTTAACAGGATGAAATCTTCATTCATCTCATCACGCACTTTCCAGCAACTAACAAGGTTGTCAGTTACTGCATAATCAGAATTCAGATAGGTCTTTATATCTTGAATTCCATATTTCTGCTGTAAAAGCGTGTCAACCTTTTCTGCGCCGTATCCAGTAACCACGGTTATTTGATCGATACCACATTTATGTAACTCACTTATCTGCCACTCAAGAATTGTTTTCCCTTGGATGCTCAAAAGGCACTTTGGGTCCTTGGCCGTGTGTGGCAATAACCGTTTGCCCTGCCCTGCGCTTAATATAATAACCTTCATAAAATATATCTATTGTCTGTTATTTTAACTGGCCCTGTTCATGACCAATCTGCTCATTTGATATAAAGCAATACCGAAAATAATCACTACCTCGAAACATCTCAGAGAATATCAGAGGAGTGCGTAATCAACATTGTCCGATCGTGTCCTCCACGAATTCAGTAACAACCCCACCTATTTCACCTAACCCCAATGAACGGGATATTTGCCAATTCACCTTAACAAAGATACTTATATGTTTAAAATGTTGTGTTTTATCTATACCCAAACCCCTCAAAGAAGTACTGAAAAACTACTAGGGTTTCAGGATGCAAACCACTCGACACTATGATTACTTAATAATGTGTGCTCTCCCATTTTCCAGCCGATATGCCCTGTCTGCAGCATCCAGCAAAGCTGTCTGGTGTGATATTGCAAGAATAGTAACTTTATCACTGAGGTGACACAATGTTTGACAAATTGCAGCCTCACTGTCAGGGTCCAGTGCACTTGTCGCTTCATCCAGAATCAACAATTCCGGTTTATGCACAAGAGCACGGGCAATTGTAATACGCTGACGTTGTCCGCCAGAGACACGGCTACCCCGCTCGCCAACGATCGTGTGGATTCCTTCGGTCAACTCCTGAACAAATTCCCAGGCACCTGCATCACGCAGCGCATTCTCCACATCCTTTTCGGTTAATGTTGCATCCCCGAAAGTTATATTTGCATACACTGTATCATGCAAGAGCAATGTTTCCTGAGGAACATAACCGATCATCCGGCGCCAGGCTTTCAGATCAATCATACTCAACTCAATATCGTCTATCCACACGTGACCTTTCTGGGGAATCAAAAGGCCGGTAATCAAGTCAATAACAGTCGTCTTTCCTGCACCTGAATGACCTATTATTGCCGAGAAGGACCCTTTGGGAAAGTGTAAAGATGCCTTTTCCAAAACAGGATGTGCATCATAAGCAAAACATACTTCCTGCAGGCGGATTGAATCATTGAACAAAGGTTTACGAGTACCGATATAGGTTTCCTTTTCGTTTTCGGTCTCTTTTATCTTTGCCAGCAGCGACCAGTATGCGCTTTCTGCAATAACCATGGACTGATACTCTTTCTGAGCCCGTTGCAAGGTTTTCAAAATTTTCACCAGCATAAAAACCATGACCAGAACTGTGGCCAAGGGAATTTTCCACCAGACCATTGTCACATAGAGCACAAAGGTGAAAAAGATAGTGATCAGGGGCTCTTGCAAGGCTTTCAAAGCTTCCTTGCTGAAGACCTCCCGTTGTAAAGCCTCGTTCAAACGTTTGGTGTCTCCCTGCAGTACCAAAATAGCCATGTTTTCACGGGACATAGCCCTCAAAGGCTTTATAGACTGCAGGGTATCCGTTAATAGGGCGAGAACTGATTTGAGTATATGTGTCTGACGTTTACCTGCCAGTTTGGCCTTGGTTATAAGTCGTCGTAAAACTGACAGGATCAATACTCCAGCGCAGAGCGTAATCAAGGTTTCCTGCCAGGCTATGATCAGGGCAATGGCTGCATAGACAACTGCATGTAAAAGCAGGGCTATGGCGCGCATGCCAAATGAGTAAGCTACTGCTGACCGGGCAGCTTCAGTGGCAAAGGCATTACTGAACTTACCGACAGGCTGATGAACATAATATTCCCATCGGGTGGCAAACAAGCCATGAAGCAGAGCCAGACGAAGATCTGTCGCTACCTGAGCAACCATATATCCGACTCGTTTGTTTGCCAGCAGGACAAGAATGGCTTTAAAGAGGATACTGAGAACGAAAAATACCAGTAATACGCCGATCGTTGGAGAGATGCCAAGGCTGTCAAAGAAGCCACCGACTAATTGTTCGATAGTTGACTCAGACGAAGAAGCACCAGTGTCAGGGCTTTGCTGATTGTTTAAGGCAAGGCTCAACAATGGCAGCAACATGGACAAGCCAAATCCTTCAATCAGGCCGGCAAAAAGCATGGCCAGAAGAGCAATAATGCTTTGGGTCGGATAACGTTTGAAGAAGGTAGTAATGAGGCGCACAGCTATTTTATGTCAGCTTTTACTGCATGTTTAACGAAGCGAAAGCATCACCAATTCTTTCGACCTGTTGCCTCGAATGAGCGGCGCTCAAGCTGCAGCGAAGTAGTGCACCACCACCGGGGGTGGCGGGAGGTAGCACCATATTCACATAAATGGAACGTTCCAGTAATCCATTCCATATGGAAAATGCCCTATCAATATCGCTGAAAAGTATGGCGATAATTGGACTCGGCTCAGGGCCTACGTTGTAACCAAGATCTTTGAGCCGCTGATAGAGTGTATTGGCATTCTCCCAGAGCTGCTGGCGTAACTCGTGCCTGGTACTCATAATTTGCAGGGCGGTGCGAGTGGAGGCAATAGCTGAGGGAGCTGAAGAAGCAGTAAACACGTAGGGCCTGCTGGAATAACGTATGAGATCAAGTTCTGGGTGATTGCTGCTGCAAAAACCGCCAATGGCACCGAGACTTTTGCTGAAAGTGCCAACGACGAAATCAACAGAGTCCTCGACGTTTACTTCCTCTGCCAAACCGCGTCCGTTTTGCCCAAGAACACCAAGGGAGTGAGCCTCGTCTACGACGAGATAGGCTCCGTATTTATTTTTAAGGGAGACAATTTCTGACAATGGTGCCCGATCACCCATCATGCTATAGATCCCCTCCACCACAATCAAGACATTGGTGTTTTTCTTTTCAAGCCGCTTCAAACGTTTTTCAAGATCTGCAGGATCATTATGTTTAAAACGAATGACTTCAGCGCCACCCAACCGACATCCGTCATATATACTGGCATGGCAATCAGCATCCAGAAGAATCACATCTCCGGGTCCGGCGAGGGTTGACAGTATCGAAAGATTTGCCACATAACCAGTTGAAAACAATATTGTTTTTTTCTTATTAAAAAAATCAGACAATTCTTGTTCCAGGGCTACATGACCTGATAGAGTCCCATTGGCCATTCTTGAGCCGGTAGTACCGGTCCCCTCTTTGATAATTGCCTGACACGATGCTTGCACACATTCTTCGTTAAAGGTCAGTCCTAAATAATTATTTGTGCCGGCCAGTAGCATTGGGCGACCGTTGACAATAGCCTCTGTGGCTGAAAGCGTCGCCTCCATAACAATATTAAAAAAATCGCTTTGTTTTTCTTTCAGTTGCTGGCTGGATTCTGATATTTTTTTAAATTTGTCAAAAATAGACACGATTATTCATCTCCCATTAATTTCTGAATTTCGACAGCCATATCGTCCACGGTAGAAATATCTGGCAGTATATTGATCGGAATTGAGATGTCAAAATGATCTTCCAGAGTCTCTATAATTCCCATAACTTCCACTGATTCAAGACCTAAGTCACTAACCAGATGTAAATCGGGAGATACCGGCGAACCATCTTTCGGTAGCATGGGCTGGAGTATTTCAAGAATTTGTTGTACGATCTTTTCCTTTGATGGCATATGACCCCACTTTTTTTTACTGTTTAAGCTATAATGTAATTGTCTGTCTATTTCGCTGCCCCGAGCGTTTGCCGTACCCCTTGCTCAAGGGAAACCTGAGGAACCCATCCCGTATCAGTCGTTAAAAAATTATTGTCGGCAACCCAGTTCAGATGAGTCAGCTCTCTTACTTTACCTGGACTTAGTAGTGGTGAGCCACCGAATAATTTTGCGGCCATGAGGTTCATCGATGCGATCGCTTTAATCAAAAAAACGGGAATAGGTATCCTGCGTATAGATTTACCGCGCAAACCTTCAACCACATCAATGATTTCCTGCCAGGAATAGCCACCCGCGTGCCCATCATGTAATTCATAAGATCGATACTGATTCCGGTCCGCTTGCAGCCAGCAAATTATGGCTTCGACCAGATCATCCACATAAATCAATGAGACACGTTTTTCTTCTGAACCAATCAGAGGTGCAACTCCTCTTTCCATCCATTGAAAAAGCGGCAGCATTTCTCTATCCCCTGGTCCATATACTGCAGGTGGCCGCAAGATACTACACAGCATACCGTCTGCATGGGAAGCTAATACTTTTTCACCCTTAAATTTACTAGCAGCATAATGTGAAAGTTCCGGTTCCCGGGCGGCAAGAGAGGATATCAATAAAAACCGCGGCTGAGGGGTCTGTTGAGCAGCTATGCGAACCAATCGTTGTACACCGTCAACGTTGGCTCGATCAAAATCAGACTGCGAAGCGCCCCGCACAGCTCCAGCACAATGTACTATCACCTCGGCACCGGTAACCAACCTCTGCAGACTTTCTATATCTTCAAGATCACCTGCAACCCATTGAGCTGTTATATCCTGGTGCTGCTTATGAAGAGATTCCGCGCGAATCAGCGCCTTAATTTTCCAATCGGTTGGTGTCAGCCTTTTGGCGAGTGCACCACCGATAAACCCTGTTGCTCCGGTTATGGCAATAGTAGGAAACATTCAGAGCCCAATAATTACCTGTATCATAATATCCAATCCTCATAACTTCGTCAGTAATAGAGTGAGCCTTTTGCAAAATGATGATTTTCGTTCAACGTCAAGGAATGTGAAAATTTTTTATCGCAGGCATCGTTGATATTCCGAGGATAAAAATAAAAGCATAACGTAGAGGTTGAGCGAAAAGGGTGTTTTGCAAGTGGCTCGAGTGTGAATATAATGAATTAGGTCTACCCATACAATGCGATTATTTTTTCAGCATTCACTATGGATAATTTGAGTTACTGCAACTAAATGTTGAAAACAAACGATTCATCATTTATCGAGGAGTTGCCGATTTAATGGCTGGATCAGCTAATGTCTGTTGCAGATAATCCCTCTTTGTTGCATGACGGGACGGCTTTCCAGAAGTAGTGCGGTTTATGGTGTGGCGGGGTAAAAGTTCTACGGTACAGTCAATCCCCAATTCTTGACGGATATTTTGACTTATCTTGTTTTTCAGTTCAAGGCGTTTATTCTGTTCTTTTTCCTGATACTCAACCACGAGAATTGCAAATTCTTCTCCGTGCGAACCGAGTATAAAGAAGGCTGCAGCATCCCCTGTCCGTATTTCGGGCTGAGTTTCTGCAAGATATTCAATATCCTGTGGCCAGATATTCCGACCATTTATAATGATCATATCTTTTGAACGACCGGTTATATAAATATCGGAATCTGCCAGATAGGCAATATCTCCTGTATTAAGCCAGCCATCGGTCGATAAAACTTCTCTGGTAGCTTTAAGATCGCCAAAATAGCCGGACATTACGCTTGGGCCCCGCAGATACAGTGTTCCACATTCTCTCTCAGGAAGGACGTGCCCTTCTGCATCCCGAATTTCAGCTTCATAGCCCGGTAACAGAACACCGCAACTCACAAAGCTCTTGTGCTGATCTTTCTGCTCTTTCATGAGTGGGCTCGCTGGGACTGCTTTACGATTCTCAGCCAGTTGATTAACATCAATATGATCAACTGAAATCTTCTCTTCAAGAGCGCCAAAACAGACAGCCAAAGAACATTCTGCCATTCCGTAACACGGAAGAAATGAGTTGTTGGAAAAACCGCTGCCCGAAAGCTTTTCAGAAAAAGCATCAAGCGTGTCAGTACGAATCATTTCAGCACCGACACCAGCCACGCGCCATTTGCTCAAATCGTAATCGGCAGCTTCTCCATCTCTGAGTCGACGCCCTGCAAGATCATAGCCAAACGGGGGACCAAAAGATATGGTTCCCTGGTTGTCAGACAGGATTTTCAGCCACAAACGAGGACGCATTGCGAAATGCCTGGTGCTTAGGAAATCGACAGAGACCTGGCATGCCAATGGCACGAGAAGCAGTCCGACCAATCCCATATCATGGTAGAAAGGCAGCCATGATACTGCACGATCACCGGATCGGATTTTGACACCATGCTGTATTATTGCTGTCAGATTTTTCGAGACTGCCTTCTGGGAAATCATAACACCACGGGGGGCTCGAGTACTGCCCGAGGTATACTGCAAATAGGCGAGATCTGTCTCACTGGCAGACTCTATTGGTATATCAGATTCCGCAATATTATCAAATGCCTGCGGGTTTCCAAAGAAAGTGATATTTGCTTTTTCAGCGGCTTTTGTTAAAAAGGGCAGAAATTCATCAGTAGCCATTGCAAGCTTTGGCTGACAGATAGACAGTAACCGCTCAAGTTGAGAGATATATTCCTGTCGCCCCCCCAATTGTACCATCGCCGGCAGGGGTACTGGCACCAGCCCGGCATATTGGCAAGCAAAGAAAAAGCGGACAAAATCGGGATGGGTGTCTGCCACAAGCGCAACTCGGGAACCTCGAGGTACCCCCAAGCTGATCAGCTTCCGTGCCAGGATTCGAGCCGTATCGCGCAATCCTTTATATGAAAGAACAGCATACAAACCACCTCGTCCGGAATAAAAATTATATCCGGTTTCTCCTTCTGCTGCGTACTCTAATGCTTCAACAAGAGTTGAGAAATTTCCGAGGCGTAACGGTAACTTATGAAAAGTAGGCGTAACTTCCATTTGGTCCAATCTTTATTCCTGGTAAATATACGGTTATTGTCTGGTTCCTTTTGCAGTCAAGGACCTTATAATACATTATCTTCGGCACTTCAAGCAGAAGTCAAGAAATTCTTCAATTTTTATAATACATTATCGCAAAAGCCTCAAGCTACAAAAAAAGAGATCAGCAGGTGCAGCAATTTTCACTTTATCTTAGGAATGTTGCCCACATTTCCATCATTATACTCAACTGAGGAGTATGAAAAGATGACTCTTTACCAGGTATTTTTTTTAACAACCAAGCAAAAACTATGATCGCCGTCCCCTTTTGATTTTTTAATGCTGAAAGGATATTAAGACAATCAAGAAATTCGTCGAGTTTTTTTATGATAATAACGATCTCTACCTGACTGAAATCAATGCAACCTTCCCAAGAAAATGTTCTATTCATACTGTCACTATACTCGACTTGTAACAGTTGTAATCCCCCTTTATGGGTGAGATTTATCACCCATAAAGGGGAAACCTTCGTCGTCCATACTATTTACCGTGAAATAAAACAAAGAAGATGTTGAAGAATGGTACAACCATTTTTTTGACTAAATTCACCTTCAATGGAAGCAGTTGCGGGTACTTTTCCAATTGTGTATACCTGCTTGCTGGTGGTAACAGTCAATATCAACATTTGCTCCTTGCTTCAAATCATTGAGGTTTGGAGGTCGTTTATACTTCTCACCCAGGAACGCAATACTGGTGCTAACTATCTTTCATATCATGAGCTGTTATTTCAAGACGATAAGTGGCATACTCGTACTGGCATCCATTATCGGCTTTTCTCAACTCGCTGCAGCACAGGAAAATAAAATAGATGAAATTCCACCCTTAGGAACAGTTAACTGGCATCAATTGGTATTTAAGGGTTCTAAATTTTTCAGGAAGATAACGGTAACGATTGATCTCAATTCAGATATCGAAAAAACAGTTGCTCCATCCATAGAAAATGAAAAAGATTTCGGTGAGTGTTTAGGGTTTGCTCAAAACAGCAAACTATTGGCAGTGCAGTTTTTACTTGAAGGCAGCGGGCAGAAGCAAAATCAATATGTGGAAAAAATATGGTTTGCAGAGACCTCTGTTCGTCCGAAAAAACGTGTTCGATTGAACTATAATAATCCCCGGTGGGTAAAAAGCTATTGTTGGCAGGATAAGGGCGTCCGCAGACAGAAGACTTTCCCGGGTAGTCCAAAGGAAAACAAGCACCCCCCGACTGAATGGACAAAGCGCACCATATCTTTTTATGAGTACCCTGAAGAAGGAGCCGAATGCGAAAAAATCTCAGACCCGTCTGTCCTCTTTACTCTCTTGTCAGCCTCGGAGCCAACCAGTCAGCAGAAACCGTTTAAAATGTGTGTGTTTGGCAAAAAACAACTGCATGAGCTTACCATAACACCTGAAAAAAAATCCTCATTAGATGTCACCTACAAGATACATTCTCCAACGCAAAGTGTTGAGGTAAAAGAGCAAATATCTCCGATCGTTTTTTCAATTACAGAAAAAACATATGCACCGGAAGGATTGAAACCGGAAAAATTTTCATTTCTTGGTCTTCATAAGAACATTCGTATCTTTATAGATCAGGAAAAACGATTACCAGTGAAAATCACTGGTGAAAATACCAGTATTGGAAAACTGGTATTGGACCTCAGAGAATACTCCAAGTAATTGACCACTGTGGAACAATCAGTCTTCTTTTCCTGCTATTTTTTGAACAAGATGCCAGTCTTCGGCTGAGTCTACATCAATGGCGGCCTCAGGATATGGGATGACAACAACTCCCACTTTACAACCTAATTGCTGCGATATTCTGTCCACAGCGTCTACCAATGCCAGTTTTCTCATCAGATAGCGGAAGACTGTCCCCCAACCTAACATACTGACAACCCGCCATGGACTCTTGCGCTGTTCTTCAGCCCGACGCCAAAAATCTGGGACCGCTCGTGCCTGCGGACTGAGAAAGGCGAAAAGATTACATGAACAATAGCCTCCATCAGTGAAACGATATGCAGTCCTGGATGTTTCCGGATAGGCCGCCATTACTGTTTCATGCCGGGCCAGGGCAGCGACAACATCCCATCCAGAACTTTGTGCTTCACGACAGAAATAGTCTACAATTTGGGGGGTCAGCAGGGCATGATCGCTGGTTGTTACGAGGATGGGACTATTTTGAGGTAGTGATTTCATGGCCTCAGACGTGCTCAAGCTCGGTGTTGCCTGGTTTTCCACCCAGCCCACCTTGCCTGAGGTAACATTATCTTTGAGTTCCGGTTCCTGGTCAAGAATGTCTCGGGGAGGACCGCATATAAGTATGTTTGCTACCTTGCTGGAAGATGACAGTGCCTCAAGAACCCTTGAGATCATCGGCGTGCCATTGATTGGGGCCAGGGCTTTACAACGGACTCCAGCCGCTTCGGCAACCGGATTTACCGTTTCCCTGTCTGCGGCAAGGACAATTGCTGTAAAAAGTTGCTGCTCAGTATCCATGTGTCTCTCTAATCACAGCTCCTTGTCTACTGGATATAAAACCATTTTATATATTCTACTTCTACGGTGTAACTTTGAATCAAACTTATTCCAAATCCCAGTAACTGCCGTATTATTTTCCAGCTCTCTGTTTGTTTCCATAAAGTGCATTCCTCTTTTTTTGCAAGCTTGATACATACTTGCAACCAAAAGAAGAAATATTTTTCTAGATGGATAATCGGGATGAACGCCAGCGAGCAGGAAATCAACATCTCTGGTCTTTCGATAATCTAAAAGAATATGAAAAATACCAAATGGCAAAAGTCTTCCTTTTGCTTTTTTGAAGCCCCTGCTTAAATTTGGCATACCAATAAAAAAACCGACTAATTTCTGCCCACGATTAAATATGAGATGAGTGAAATCAACATCAAGAAATGCAAAGTACTTGTCAGTGTAGAACTTTTGCTGCTCCCTGGTGAGTGGCGTTACCCCATACACTTTGTCAAAGGAAATTTCCAGTAATTCCCACAATTCATCGGCATAAGAGAGTAACTCTTTCCTGTTTTTACATTTTAACACGTATAGATCTTCATCAGGATCATTTAGTTTTTTACTCATTCGATCCAGGAGCGGATATTCATCTGGAAGTTTAGCCCGAAATTCAACATAATCGATATCTTTCTGGAAGCCATACCCCTCCATGAGCTTTGCATAATAGGGGAAATTATAACTTCCAGAAATGGTCGGAATCTCCTCAAACCCGTCAATGAGCAAACCTTCTGCATCCAGATCAGTGAATCCATGCGGTCCCGTCATTTCAACACAATTTTCTTCAACGAGCCATTGCTTAACACTATCCAGAAGAGCGGTGGAAACATCGAGGTCATCGACTGATTCAAACCAGCCAAACCGCCCCCTTTTCACACCTAATTTTTGTTCTTCAAGCGAATGAACGATTCCGGAAATCCTTCCGACAGCTTTTCCATCTCTTCGTGCCAGAAATTGTTTCATCTTGGCCACCTTGAAGACGGGGTTTTTTTCGGGATCATACAATTTCAGCTCATCCATCCACATCTGTGGAATAAAGAACTTGTTGTCTTTATAGTGATCCAACTGAAACCCAATCCAGTCTTTAAGATCCCTTCTAGACTTTACTTCATATATTTCAACTGTCATTTAGGGGTGCATCCTATATCTGTAGACAAGTTACGGATTCAAGGAGTTATGAACCGTTTGCTGGTGGCGGGCCGGAATATATAGAAGTATTTCCTTATCACCTCACTCATTGTGATAAGAAACGATGGGCCTGCAAAGTCAGGTTCTTAGCACCATCAAGAAGAACCCAGCATGATGAGTAGCGACACTGGATAGATTAATCAGGGTTCGCCTCTAGTCGCTCAGTTTGCTTTTACCTTTTCCTCCGAAGGTGATTTCCAGTCGAAAATTTGCAGCCAGAACAGTATCCCAGTCTCGCTCTTCAGCCCAGCCGATGATCGGCCAGAATTCCATATAGAGCCATTCACGCCAGACATTGCGTCGATAACGCAATAGTAGTGCTACATTCTGGTAGTTATCTTGCAATTTACCTTTGATATCTTTTTCATCAAAGAGCGAATCTTCTATATCTTTTATCGACCAGAGCGCCTCGTAGGCTACTGCCGACTTCTTGTTCAGGGTCTGAAACAATGAAAATTTCTGCTCTACAAAAGGATTGTAGTCGTTTTCATCAAAATACTGAACGCGCGTGCGAGCTCTAAACAGCAGGTCGTCGGTGATCGGGCGGTTGAAGTGCTGCCGGAAGTCGTTCCGCCACTTGGTATTCGAGTAATAGTAGAGTTTGTTAACTGTATAACCGTACCAGTTCTCACTGAGGTCATAGAGAATACCTGTATTGAGACGCACGTAGGGGTCGAGATCACTGCTCTTGTATCTCAAACCCAAATCAAGGGATACATTAGCTTTTCCACTCTTATAACCGGCCCAGCGCAATGCCAGGTTATTTCCATCTTCTACTGCGGTGATGTCTTCGCTGTCGTCGTTATCATCGCCTGCTATTAATTGAAGACGATTTTTCGTTCCAGGAAAAACCAGGCGCAGTTTGAGCTTAACCTTTTCATCCCAGCCGGCATCCTCCACATAACCGACATCGAAACGCAGACGCATACGAGAAGGATTTTCACCAAAGGATAGATAGTCATCACCGAGGAAAAAGTAATCCGTCTGTCCGACCAGATTACGAAATATACTCGTGGTCTTCTCGTGTATTTTGTCAATCGAAGTGTTATGTTCCGGTTCCGAGGCGGAATCGCCGGTACCCTCGTTCGACGGGTCAGAAGATGTCTGCTGTGCATTGGCAGAAGTAATCGACAGAAAAAAAGCCAGGATGATCATCCGAATCATTTCAATACTCCTCTCTTTTTAGGTATTCTGAAACACTGCATCCATCTCTCAGGTAATAACAAGACTTCTGTGTATTTAGACAGGCAAACAGTCAAACCATGGCATACATTGGTATTGATACGTTATGGCTTATACATTTAAGTTCTCCCATACAAGAAGTCTTAATCAAATTTTTACTACAGCGCAAGCCTCCGAATCTTTCGAGTGCTCCAGTGATAATATTTAGTTATCATATGGAAACAGTTCGTTACATTCATTCTATGGATAGCAGTGTCAAAAATAAAATAGCTGGAGCAGTAAAAAAAACATCTAAAAACAGATCGAATAGCCAGGAAGAAGAGCTTGGTAAAATTCCTTGCAGGATAAAGAAAGCTCGATTACAGCTATGCGTGACTAAAAGCTTTGAAAAACTATTGGAAAACTATTTTAAAAGGCAGGTGCAGCAAGTGGTTAGCTATGATCAAATTCACCGACTTACCTGCCAGCATATAATTATCATCTGACTATGGAGAATTCTGTTCGTGATTAAAGACTTTCATGATTTTCAAGATAACAGTGACATCACCACTGATCTTTGTATCGTCGGGGCCGGTGTTGCCGGAATTACTGTGGCCAGGGAATTTCTCGACAAAAAAATTGACGTGTGTTTGCTCGAAAGCGGTGGTCCTGATTATGATGGCAGTACTCAGGCACTTTATTCGGGTGTAAATCGGGGACAACCTTACTACGAACTAGACGACTCCAGACTCCGATTCTTCGGGGGCACAACCCTCGTCTGGGGGGGGCGCTGTATGCCCCATGAAGCTATCGACTTTGAAACGCGTTCATGGATACCATACAGCGGATGGCCGATCACCCGCGCTCACCTAGATCCCTGGTATCAGCGAGCTCATGAAGCACTGGAAGTTGATGATCCTGTCTATGATGAACAAGCATGGAAACATTTGGGTATTACCCCTCCCCCGTTTGATCCTCTTGCCATCCGCACCGGTTCCTGGCAGTTTGACGAAGCCTTTGCGCGATTCGGCATCGGCAATTGTCAGGACCTGCAGAACGCAACCAATATCCGAATTCTGCTCCATGCCAACGTTACCAATATTCAGGCAGATCCCTCTTGTAATTCGGTGCAGCATATAGACATCGCGACCCTGACAGGTATCAAGGGCCGTGTGCGGGCAAAAGCCTATATCCTTGCTGCAGGAGGAATTGAAACACCTCGCCTGCTGCTTGCTTCGAACGGTGTGGCACCGAAAGGTATCGGCAACGACAATGATCTTGTCGGCCGGTTTTTCATGGAGCACCCCCACGGCCGAGCAGCAGAGATTATCACGCCTGATCCCTACCAGCTCTGGAATACCTTCCGGAAGCGACGCGTATCGGGAGGTAAACTCTATTCTCCAATGATTCGCCCTGGTGAGCATCTCCAGGAAAAAGCGGAAATTCTGAATACTGCGGTAACCATTAAGTGCCAGCGGAGACCTGAGATCGGCATTTCTGCCGGCAAGGCCGTCTACAAATCATTCAAAGACCGCATGCACCCTACCAGATATGGCAGAAGAGTCTGGCGCATATATAAGAAAACCAACCAACTTATTCACGCCCTCACAGATCCACTGGTTCGGCGCCGACAACTCAGTAGCGGTCGCGGCGGCCTGTATCTGATCGTCCGTGGTGAACAGGCGCCCAACCCTGACAGCCGCGTTTTACTCTCAGAACAGCGTGATGTTCTCGGGGTTCCTCAGGCCGATCTTGACTGGCGCTTCTCGGATATTGACAAGCGTACTGTTGCGACATTGGTCGATGCATTGAACAATGAATTCCAGCGCCTCAGCCTGGGCAGCGTCAATCCGGAAGCGTGGCTTTCTGAAGATTCGCCGGCCTGGCCCGTGGATCCCACTGTCAGCAATCACCCTATCGGCGGCTATCACCACATGGGAACAACACGTATGGCCGACGACCCCAAACGCGGGGTTGTTGATGCCAACTCCTGCGTCCATGGCATCGACAATCTCTATGTGGCAGGGAGTTCCGTATTTCCAACCTCAGGATGGGCTAACCCTGTGCTGACCACAATGGCTCTGACGTTGAGACTGGCCGATCACCTGACGGTTAAATTAGGATAGCCTCCATTGATCTACTGAATAATGACACCGAAGGCTCACCTTTATGTAAGGCAGTTACAAAGAAATCACTCCTGCTTCCAGGCCCGCAACCGTCAAAGATGAAATTGTCACTTTATCCATCACCTGATTGACGCAACCATAACGGGCTATTGAGAGGCTCGGCTCCTGAATCCACCGGTATCTCATCTCGCTCATTCAAATGTCCGTTAGCCAGGGCAATTGCTGTTTCCTTTCCTATTGATAAATGTTGATAACAGCACTCAGTAACAGGATTTTCAACAAAATTTTGTAAAATTTACTGAGCTGTTTATAGTTGCTATTATCTGACAACTTATCAACCTTTTCAGGTACTCATCATCTCTTATGAAAACTATCTTTTTTGCAGTTGCATATTTTTTCAAAATCATAGGGAAAATTCTCTCCTTTATTCGTTCAGCCATAGTTAACATTGCTCTCCTTGCAATAACCGGTTTCATCCTCTTCTCGATTTTTCAGACAAGTGACGTTCTCGTAGAAGATAATTCGCTACTGAAGCTCTCAATTACAGGGGCAATTGTTGAACAGAAAAGCGAGCCTGATCCAGTAGGTGAAACAATCATTGATTTGGCCGGTCTTGCAGCACCAGACAGCGAGACCCTACTGCAGGATATCCTTGATAGTATCGACCAGGCAGAAGATGATCCCAATATTAATGGTATACTCCTTGATCTCTCATCTATGGGCAGGGCTGGAATGGACCAGTTGGCCACAATTGGTCAGCACCTCACACAATTTCGACAAAGCGGAAAACCGGTAATAGCTGCAGAGGACTATTATAGTCAGAATCAATATTACCTCGCCTCTCACGCCGATAAAATATTTCTCAACCCAATGGGCGGCGTTTATCTGAGTGGGTTTGGTCTCTATCGCCTCTATATAAAAGACGCCATTGAGAAACTGAAAATCAACTATCATGTATTCAGGGTTGGATCATTCAAATCAGCTCTTGAACCGTTAACCAGAACTTCAATGTCTTCTGAAGATCGCTTTCAGTCAAGAACGTGGCTCAACGAACTCTGGAAAAATTATGTGGACGACGTTGCCAAACAAAGAGGACTTGATGATGAAGATATATTAAATTATATTAACAAGATACCAGGAAACCTGAAAAACGCTGGGGGAGACCTGGCAAAGCTTGCATATAACAGTAATCTTATCGATGAGATCAAACCGCGACACGAGATAAAGAAATATCTCGCCACCCTTTCAGCTCATGACGATGAGCATGGATTCAGGCAGATTTCTTTTAATCAATACCTCAAAAAAGTAGATCGCTCCTTTCAATACAAAGGGAACGATAAAGATTCGGTTGCCCTTATCGTCGCTCAGGGGACAATTATACCCGGCAAGAGTGAACCTGGTGCAATCGGAGCAGATTCGCTGGCTACGCTTCTTCGCAAGGCCGCTTCCAGTCCATCCATAAAGGCGGTTGTCCTGCGTGTGGACAGCGGAGGGGGATCTGCGTTTGCCTCAGAAATCATCAGGCAGGAAATTCTTGAATTCAAAAAGACCGGTAAGCCAGTCGTCGTATCCATGGGGAGTGTTGCTGCCTCCGGGGCATACTGGATCTCAGCTGACGCAGATAGGATCTTTGCCTCCTCAAACAGTCTGACCGGTTCCATCGGAATATTCATGGCCGTACCTACTTTTGAAAATTCACTAAGTAGTTTCGGTATTTACCGTGACGGTGTTGGCACAACCAACCTTTCCGGTTCCCTTGACCTGACGGCCCCATTATCTTCTGAGGTTAAAGAAGCTATTCAATTGACCCTGGAACAAGGTTACAGCAAGTTTCTGTCAGTTGTTTCAGAAGGCAGAGGTATTCCTGTTGATAATGTTAAAGAAGTCGCACAGGGTCGGGTCTATGCCGGAAAAGATGCCTTGGAAGCAGGGCTGGTAGATCAGCTTGGGACATTATCGGATTCTATCAGATCAGCTGCTGACCTTGCAGGGCTCGACGATTATCGGACAACAACCATAACCAGCCCAGACTCTTTGCGGAACCGTCTTCTTGGCATGATCGGTGTTGACTCGGTGAGCTCATTCCTGGAAGAACTACCCTTCATGTCGATTCTCAACAATCTCCTACCAGGTTGGAGTGAGCTGCAAAACCTTTTGCTTTTCAAAGACCCCAACGGTATGTATGCTCACTGCATGATTAGCTATTATTAAATACTGAACCTTTTGCAAAATACTGGAGTCTAGCATGTTTAAACGTTTACTGGTCCTGCAAATTATTCTTTTTCTCTCGCTGCTTTTTGTTCCAGCACTCTATTCATCTCAATCTTTTGTCGTGTCCGGGAACCCGAATGCGCCCCCTGTTGTCTGGGAACAGTATCAGGAACTTGTTGGACTTGGACCAGATCTGGTCAAATCCATTTTTGAAGAACTTTCCATTCCGTATAGCATCAGGAGATTTGGAAACTGGCAAAACGTCCAGAAAAAAGTTCGAAACGGTGAAATTGATATGATCGTTTCTGCCTATAAAAATAAAGAAAGAGAGCAGTACTTAGTGTTCTCTGAGCCATACCTGTCGCAACCAACGGTCATTGTCGTTGAAAAAGGAAAAGAATTTGACTTTTCTTCCTGGGACTCACTGGTCGGGAAGAAAGGTGTAACCAATAGCGGAGAAAGCTATGGTCAGAAATTTGATGAATTCATCCAGCAAAAGCTGGATGTCAGTTATTACCAGTTTGAACGGGCTCTTCAGGTTCTCAACCTTGGGGAAGCCGACTATTTAATCATCGATCTTTATACCGCTCTTATCTACGCGAAACTCCTGCAGGGCGAAGATGCTATCACAATCATTGACCCACCGGTCACCGTTCAACCCTTCCATTTCGGTATACGGAAAGACTCAGAGCTTACGAAATTTCTCCCCCAGATAAATACAAAAATAGATGAAAAACTCAAAAATAATGAAGTCTCAGACATTTTACTCGGCCATTTTGACAAGTGGCAAAGGCTTACCAATCAACGGGCAAATTATTTTGACGCACAAAAAAAGACCCGAACAGCAGCACAGGTTGAATATCTCAAAGAACAGGACGAGATGGCCAGACAGCGAATCCTCAGGACAATGACAGACCGTGAGGGGTTACCGGTCGCAGCAGAGTAGTTTCGATGCTAATCTGAATCAGTTGAGCCTTTTGCAAAATGATGATTTTCGTTCAACATCGAGGCATGTGGAAAATTTTACCGCAGGCATCGTTGATATTCCGAGAAAAAAATTTAAGTATAACGTAGAGATTGAGCGAAAATCATCATTTTGCAAGTGGCGCAGGTGAAAATGAGACGTTAAAACGGATGACTCCTTTTTCTTTATTGATCACTCAATAGGTATAATCTCTTTTCATGGACTTCTCTGCTGACTCCTTGCTCTTACTCTGGGAAAAACTCGTCTGGCCACTCATCAGGCTTCTCTTCTTTATTTCCATCGGCTTATTCGCCGCTAATCTCATTGAATCGTTGAACTGGACAAAAAAAGTTTCCGCCTTGTCGCGACCGCTGATCAGAGCTGGCAACCTGCCAGACCGCGTCGGTGCTGCTTTCTCGATGGCCCTTTTTTCCGGTGTGGCAGCAAACACCATGCTTGCCGAATCATATAACTGCGGATATTTGAACAAAAAGGAGCTTGTCCTTGCCAATCTCTTCAATTCTCTGCCCACCTACTTCCTCCATTTACCGACAGTTATCGTCATTACCGTACCGCTTATTAAAAGTGCGGCATTCATTTATGTCGGCATCACCTTTGGTGCTGCCCTGTTTCGTACATTTACAATTGTATTGATTGGTCGTGTCCTACTGAACAAACCAGATATTCCAGCATCACTTACCATCCCTGATATAAAGATCGACGATAAATCAAAGATACTCTCTAAAACCTGGAAACGGTTTAAACGCAGGATGAGAAAAATTTTAGTCTTTACCATTCCGATATATATCATCATTTTCATCTTAAACCGGCTTGATTTTTTCAATTACATCGAAGATCTCATGGCAGGTTACCTGCATTTTACGCCCTGGCTCTCCCCCCAGGCACTCGGCATTATAGCGCTTCATCTGGCAGCGGAATTAACCGCTGGCCTGGCGGCTGCCGGTGCCCTGCTGCAAGAGGGCGTGCTCTCTAACAAAGAGATTATTCTCGCTCTTTTAATCGGCAATATCATCTCTTCACCGGTGCGGGCAATCAGGCACCAATTCCCCTATTATGCTGGCATATTCAAACCAAAACTCGCCACCGAATTAATCTTCTACAATCAGTGTTTCAGAATTTTGAGTCTGATTTTAGTCGGAACGTTCTACTTTATCATAAGTTCAGTTTAACCTATTACCTTAGCCCAGTTTACCCGCTTATCTCGTTCAGATGCAGTTTCTCAGCTCTTGTCTGATCTTTTTTTAACTCTTCCAGGTATAACTATTTTTACCGCTTTTGCTTGCCAGTTTTCCATGTTTATTGACAAAGTGAGATTATAGCGGTACTAACTAAGGATATGTTCAGGTACCTGTGGTTCAAATATCACAGGTTTAATAGGGAACTCCGTGAGAGTCGGAGACGGGCCCGCCGCTGTAACCGGGACGAATGTTGCAATACGTCACTGGCCTTGATGCCGGGAAGGCGCAACGAGTAGGATTAACCGGAAGTCAGAAGACCTGCCTGAAACAACGTTGTTTTCCAGGAGAAGAAAGCAACAACGATGCGAGGACAAAACCAGGGAATCCCCGAGTCAAGCAGCTCTTGATTCGGGTTTTTTTTTGGGTAGTCATCTTTAAGCGACCACCCCGGCACATGCAGTATCTACTCCAGAGCTTTTGTATGGTGTTGATACTGCCAACTGATAACGTGGCAGGCACCTTATAATGAAGAGCACCACTAACCATTTTTATTGGGTTCCTGCTCTGGGTATCACCTTGCTCCTGTTAGTTGTCTTTGTGGCCGGCCTCGGATATATAGCAATTAAGCCCTCTGAAATTCTGGAGATTTTGTTCTCGTTTACAGGAAACAACATACCTGATACGATCGATCCCAGTTTTCCCTTTGTCATTCTTGAGGTCCGCCTTCCCCGGATAATCAGTGCCTCACTTGTCGGAGGAGGACTTGCCGTTGCCGGCTGTGTTTTTCAATCGCTGCTGCAAAATCCGCTGGCTGATCCCTATACCCTTGGAATATCATCAGGCGCTGCATTTGGTGCTTCAATTGCTCTTTTTTTAAACATGATCGGCATCATCATGCTTCCCACCTCGTATATGATCCCGCTTTGTGCATTTATCGGTGGACTTGCAACCCTCTATGCGGTATTTGCTCTATCAGCGCCTTCGGCACGACTCTCACCAAACAGCCTTATCCTCTCGGGTATAATTATTTCAGCGATCCTCTCTGCAGGTATCAGTTTTATCAAATTTATGGCCGATGAGCAGGTTAATGCGATTATCTTCTGGATCATGGGTAGCTTTATTGGCAAATCATGGCCTGATGTTCTCCTGCTTATCGTTCTGGTTATCCCGTCCGCCCTCATTATTTTTGCACACGCACGCGAACTCGATATCATGACTTTTGGTGAACGTGCGTCTGAATCATTGGGTATCGACAGCAAGAAGGTCAGAAAACGGCTTCTTATCACATCATCACTTGCCACCGCGGGCTGTGTTTCTGTTTCAGGCATCATAGGATTTGTCGGTCTTATTGTCCCCCATCTTGTTCGCATGATCGTCGGTCCAGGTAATAAGCTCCTCATTCCATGCAGCTTTCTGCTTGGCAGTATCCTCATGCTCGGTGCCGATACGGTTACTCGCGTCGTGCTGCCTACCGAACTACCCATCGGAGTATTGACTGCACTCATCGGTGGTCCTGTTTTTTGTTATATTTTTCTAAAGACCCAGCAGAGAAGGTACCAGACATGAGCAATCCTTCTGTTGTATACAAGGTTGATAATATATCTTTTTCCTATGGCCCTATCACCTGTATCAAGAACACATCACTGCAGCTCAACCAACCATGTTTTTATGGCTTGATTGGACCCAATGGAAGTGGAAAATCAACGCTTCTTGATTTACTGTCAGGTCATCTTTTCGCAGATGTGGGGAGTATTTATTTCTATGGAAGAGACATTCATACCTATCCGCGCAAACAGCTTGCCCGTAAACTGACAACGGTTCCCCAATCCTTTTCTCTCAACTTTGATTACTCGGTTGAAGAGGTTGTTCTGATGGGCAGATATCCTTATATAGAAAGATTCGCAAAGCCAAAGAAAAGCGACCTCGTCGCCGTTGAGGAGGCGTTGCATAATCTTGATATTTATCATCTGCGGTTTCGAAAAGTCACCCAGCTGTCTGGCGGTGAAAAACAGAGGGTAATGATTGCCAGATCGCTTGCCCAGGATACCGACATTATTCTCCTTGACGAAGTCACCTCTAATCTCGACGTTAACCACGCCGTATCCATCATGAAAGTAATGCGAGATATTGTAGATACTCGTCAGAAAACCGTTTTAGCAGCCTTACATGATCTTAATATAGCAGCAGCTTTCTGTGATGAGTTGATTGTCATACGTGATGGAGAAATAGCTGAAAGCGGTGATTCTTCTGAGGTCCTTTCAGAACACCTGATTGATGATCTCTACCAGATTAAATCGACCATCTCAAAAGATCACAGAACTGAAAAAAAACATATACAGTTTCACTATTTATGATGCATACGACTTTCAAAAATCTTCTGCTTGCAATCGTTTTTTGTTTTTTTCTTTTCCATGGTTTTGATATGGGGATGAGATCTGCCTGCTCATTTGAATTGATAGACCAGGATGGTGTTCGTCATTCTTTTGAGAAACCATTTGATCGTATTATCTCACTTTATCCGGCCCATACGGAAAATCTTGCTGAAATTGGTGCCCAGGAGTCACTTATCGGAATTTTTTCAACTGACAACTATCCCGATTCAATTGTGGACAAACCACGATTTTCTTATCACGACTCGATAGAGAAATTTATCTCTGCGCAGCCCGATTGTGTCCTTATCAGGCCGATGATCAGGCGTTCTGCTCCGAACCTGATCGATAAGCTGAAGAAATATGGAATTACCGTAATATCATTGCAACCAACTACGATAGAAGAACTCTACGAGTACTGGGATCATCTCGGCACAATTACAGGGAAAGGCACCGGGTCTGTTGCCATGACCGAATCATTCAGGTACAGTCTCGATTCGATCGTCAGTCACGTCAATAAAATTCCACTGGCAGATCGACCTGTTGTATATTTTGAGGCGATCCATTCGCGTATGAAGACCTTCTCTCCAAACTCCATTGCTATTTTCTGTCTCGAGACTGCAGGTGGTGTAAATGTAGCTGCTGATGCCACCCCCAGAAGACAAAGTAATATTGCAGGTTACAGCAAAGAACGGATCTTGTCGCACGCACAACAGATCGATTTTTTTCTTGCCCAGTCTGGACGGATGAACGCCATTAGCGTTGACGAAATTATCAATGAACCCGGATTTGGCGCCATCAAGGCTATACAAGAAAATCGCGTCTTTCTTATTGATGAGCACCTGGTGTCCCGTCCAACCACCAGGCTTATTGATGGCATACGCTTAATAAACAGACTTTTATATGATGATTTAAAATCATAATTTTAAAAACAGAGAGAACGCCACATGACAGCAACACTCTTTATCATCGGAACCGGCCCTGGGGATCCAGAACTACTCACGTTAAAAGCGGTAAACACGGTAAAAAAATGCCCGGTCATTATATCTCCTCGAGGATCATTAAACGGTTCCTCCACCGCGCTTACCATACTCAAGCCCGTCATCGACCTGAAAGAGAAGGAAGTTCATGAACTGCACTTTCCCATGAAAAAGATTCGTTCAGGGCAGGATCCTGCCCCTGAGGTTCTTGTGGCCTGGCGTTATGCTGCTGAGACGGTCCTGAAGTATCTTGACAGAGGTAAGGATGTCTGTTTCCCGACACTCGGTGACCCGGCAATCTATTCGACTGGGTACTATCTGTATGAAACCATCTGCGGACTCAGGGACGATGTAAATGTTACCTTTGTCCCCGGAGTCCCGGCCATGAGCAGCTGCTCAGCATCAATGGCAAGCCCGATCTGTCTTGGTGATGAAATGGTTGCGGTCATACCTGCGACCTTCTCTGATTCACGGCTCAAAGAGGTGTTCGATCTTTTCGATACTATTGTGCTGATGAAAGTTCACCGGGTAATTGACAGGCTGACACTGGTGCTGGATGAATGTGGTCTGCTGGACAAGGCAGTGCTGGTTGAACATGCAGGGACCCACAGGGAACGTATAATCAAAAGTTTTAATTCCATGACCGATCATCCTCATTATTTTTCTACCATTATCGTCAGGAAAACTCCAGTTACTGCCCGGGTCTTGATCAATTAAGACACCATGGCTGACCGGCAGAATAGGAGTTGATAGTGAGGAAGAGTCTTATCCGGATCGATTAAGGGTACAACAGGTAAACCGCAGGTCATGGCGCATTCAACACCTTGTTATTTTCAACCTTCTGGTACTGCCTCTAATATGCCGACAGCAAGACGTTTTTCCGTGAGGTATTTTTTTATGAGCAAGGAGATATCCTCAATAGAAATTGAGTGATAATCTTCGAGGAGTGATTGCGACCAGGCTAACTGCTGAGGGTGGCGCGTTGACAGTGACAGCACACTGGACAACCAGTAATCGTTGGTTTTCACCCTGTCCTTGATCGAAGTCAAAAGCGGTTGTTTTGAACGCTCCAGCTCCTCCATGGTAATCGGTATTTCATGCAGCGACTGTATCACCTGATGGATCTGTTCAATGACTGAGTTCAAAGACGAGCTGTCTGTCATTACCTCGGCCACGATCTTTCCATAGCCTTCATAAATCCTGCTGTTACTGCTTAAAGCAGCAGGTGAGTAACTGTCCCCGGATTTTTCACGTATCAATTTTCGCAACCGTTCATCCATAATTGAAGCAAGCAGATTTAGACGCCTGGTCCGTTTTATATCCCAATAATCTTCTGTCAGCCAGGCCATCCGGACAAACCCCTTGTCTTGATCCAAATTCATTAATTTCTCATAGGTTTCACCGACAGGAAAACGTGGGAGAACGGTTGGTTTTGTATTTGAATACTCTTTTTTGGGCAACGAACCGAAATATTTCGAGCAAAACGATACCATGTCAGTTTCATCGAAATCACCGACGATAGTTATTTCCAGGGGTGAGTTCTCATACTGTGGTACGAGCCATTCTCTCAGATCATCCAGGGTAAGTGCTTTAAATTTCTCTTCAGCTGGCAGGCCGTGCGTCAATGTGTTACCTGCAAAAAAAGGATCCAGGTAGAGCATGGCAGCGCCGCTGATATCACCTTTCAACCCATTGTACATGAGTTCAAAACGTTTCATTGCTGCCTGGTATATATCACCCCGTATACCAGGGTCCAGCAATAATGATTGAAAAACCTGGAAAAGTATTTCGATATCAGAAGTCAATGCCTTACCGGACAGACGAAAGGCTTCATCGCCCACATGAAACCGATAACGTATTGAACTACTGGCTAAAAGCATGTCAATTTCTGATTCTTTGAGCGTCCCCGTCCCCGACCCGTTAATGACCGCCTCGGCGAGCAGAGACATCCCTCCAGCCGGCAAACTTTTTTCACCATCACCAAAATGAATGGCCATGGAGATACTGTTTTCCTTGAACGATGTCTTTTTGAGGTTCAGTACCGTACCGTTGCTGTAACTGTATCTGGTGGCATCCGGTATCTTCAGGTATTCCTGCTTGACAGGTGCAACAGGCTGCCTTGCCGGTAAATAGGGAAACGAGGGTATCTTCTCATCCACCCTGGAGATAACCTCTAGCTGCTGCAGGGCGAGATAATGTTTTTTTATAACAGCCGTGGGATCGTCCCCACTGATCTCAGCGTCACCGATGACGGCAACAAGCCTCATCTCTGCCTGCCATTCTTCCCGCACTACCTGGTGAAGTTCAGCGGCTGTAGTCTGCAGTATCGGTTGTGTGTATAAATCTTTTTCCTGTTCAGCTGACTGGAAAACCCTGTTGCTGTTGATACTATTTACAATGTTATTAGCGAGATTGAGCGAATTCTGTGAACCCTTTGTCTGGACAGCTCGACGCAGGTGGCTGGTCAGTTCATTTTTTACCATCTCGGTCTCTTCAACGGTAAAGCCAAACTCAATCGCCTGGTTTACTATTCTGTTGAGAACCGCCAGCGCCTCTCTCCAGTTTTCTCCAGCAGTTTGGGCGATGATTGCAGACTGATGATAACGATCCAGGGTTGAACCAAAATAAAAACGACCAGACGACAGAACTGAGTCCGGCAGTTCGAGCTCCTGTTCCAATCTGAAATTTATGATTCTTGCAGCCATATATCGGTGTAGATTCTGCACCTGATACGAAAATGAGTCATTCTCGGGTGTAATGTTTTTCACAATTTCTATCGAAACTGTGCTGTAGCCAAGCTCGGGCTCGTGATGAAAGAAAGATTTTATCCCGTCATGTTCGACCAACCCGTAATCGGGACAGGTAAATGTTTCATCAGCACCCTGCATTGCAGCAAACCGTTCTTCAATCAGTGACTCTGAAATCGCTCTATCAAAATCCCCAACCATTACCAGCACCATATTTTCAGGACGATACCATTTATCATAAAATCTTTTGAGTTCCTGTCTGCCCACTCTTTCCAGCACATTTTTTCTGCCAATAGTGAAGCGCTGAGGAAGCAAGGTACCGTCAAAAGAAAACCTCGTGCGGGCTTTATATGATCTGAATGAAGCAGTCCCCCTTTCATTCATCTCTGACAGGATCACGCCCCGTTCTCGATCTATTTCTGTCTGCTCGAGTAAGGCACCACGAGCATAATCGGACATCACCAGGAGACCGTCACCAAGCATCTCGCGATCAGAAGTCGGTAAGATGATTTTATAGACGGTATCCTCATAGGTTGTATAGGCATTGGTATCGCCTCCGAAGCTCATACCGATATCCTGAAAAAAATCAACCAGCTCACCCGGCTGAAAATGTGTGCTCCCATTGAACAGCATATGCTCGAGAAAATGAGCAATTCCGTTCTCTGAAAATTCTTCATGGAGTGATCCTGCGTTGACGTTGAGCAGCACCGCTGTCCTGCCCTTTGGGTGCTGGTTTTTCAGCAGTATGTAGCGAAATCCATTGTCCAGGCGACCAAAAAACATATCAGGATGCGGTTCCAGTTCACTCAGCTCATAGGGCCAAGCAGTTGTATTACAGCTCGTGCTGTCTGTCGCGCTGACAGTCTGGCCGTGACCGCTCGTAAAGCCGAGAAGGACGGAGACAGATAACATTAACAAAAAGAGGTAACGTCTGGTGTTCATTGTTTAAAGCTCTGGTCTGGTGTTTATCTGATAGCCTAATTACCACCTGAGACCATATATCCGTTTTCGACCAATTCAAGTAATCGTTTTAATGGAAAAATATTCTTTATCATTTATATTATATTGCTGACCTGAAATGATAACTTTATCCTGTCTTATTCGCGAAAATAATAGTCTACTACGGTGATGAACGACCAATACCGGCGCATAGCCAAGATCTATGATCATTTATTCTCTAGAGCTCTGAGGCAGCTGCGCCAGGATATGCGGACCTATATTTTTCACAAGAACTATCGTCGTGTCGTTGATATCTGTTGTGGCACTGGTGAACAGTTACGCCTCCTTTCAAGACCAGATATGCACCTCTGTGGCATCGATAATTCACTTCAAATGCTTGAACAGGCGAGAATCAGTTGTTCTGAACAGGTTGATCTTCATTTTCTTGATGCCGAACAGGACTCTTTTTCACCAAATTCGTTTGACTGTGCCATCCTGTCTCTGGCCTTACACGAGAAGCACCCAACCACGGCGATGACAATATACAATAACAGCCAGAAACTCATTTGCGAACAAGGTGCATTAATCATTGCCGACTTAAACCAGCCGCCGCCTGGAATCCTTGGAGCATTGTTTAGCAGGTGTTTAATACCCCTTGTTGAAAAATGTGGCGGATCTGATCACTATAGACACTACTCACATTGGATCAGAAACGGTGGAGTTGTCGAATTTCTTGGTCGCCTTAACGTGACGGCTGATATTATATCACAGCCCCTTTACGGAAATATCATCTGCTGTGCAATTGTCAAGAATGAGCAGCAGAAAGCTGCCCAGCAAAATTTTGCACTGCTTGACCTGAACCTTCGCCGTAACAAACCAAGCCAGGCCGACTGAATAACATGAATATCAATGGAAAAGTAGCACTCATACCCGGTGCAAGCCGCCCCGTCGGAAGAGCCATTGCCCACACCTTCGGAAAAGAAGGGATCCATCTCGCACTACCGATCTTCGATGATTGGCCTGATTCCAATGCTGAAATGGTTGAAGAGTTCAATCGATGTGGCTACAGTTTTGTCTGCCACCAGTGCAACCTTACCGAGACCGAAGAAGTCAGGGAGCTGGTTTCTTTTATTGAAGCACACTATGGAAAGCTCCATTTTCTGGTAAACAATATCGAAAGAGGTGGCATGCCGATTGTTCACGGCTCCTATGATCATCCGGTAAACAGATCGCAATGGCAGCTTGAGTTTGATACGACGGTTAAATCAAAGTGGGAACTCTATCAGAGATCAATGCCGCTTATTCAGAGAAGCGGCGGAGGCTCTGTTACCAATATATCATCTATTGCCGGTAAGATTGGCAGGTCTGGTCCGGCGTCATATCTATTTAATGACGGATACAGCTGTGCTAATCGCGGGGTAAAATCTCTAACGGAAACCTGGGCTCGAGAAGCTGGGCCATCCATCAGGGTGAACGAAGCGATGATTGGACTGGTAAAGGGCAGGCACGGAGAAGGCACCAGGGGGTGGAAACTTCTCTCTTCCTCTCAGCAAGACGCATTGCTTACTCATACACTCCTGAAGCGCACAGCTCATCCGGAAGAAATTGCTGATGTTGTTTTCTATCTTGCTGTTAAGGCCTCTTATGTGACAGGCTGCCAGTTGCTTGTCGATGGCGGCTATCTTCTTGGAGGCGAAATATCGACTGAGATGCCGCCGACTGCCTTACCATAGCCGTTCAATTTCCAGTGATCACCGATTACCTGTCGCCTATTCTGGATAGTGCTCCTGAGGCTAAATGACCGACTGTATACTCTCTGATCTCTTCGTCCGCATAGAGCCGCACCTCATTTGTGTCATTTACAAGAGAATATAACTGGCGCGTATATTCTGAGTGTTGTAACAGGCCACAAAGCAGACAGGCAAGTCCCCTCACCTGGCCATCTTTTGACTTCAGGTAGAAGCCGATATTTTCTCCGACGCTCCTGTCAATCAACTGCGTCTTGTATTTCTCTGCCAGCCTGCATAATCCCCAGAGAACCCCATGCTGCAAAAGCGGCAGTTCGATAAAATTGCCGTCCTGGAAGAGCTCAGGTCCATCGTCTATTGAATAGGAGACGAGCATGTGCATATACTCCTCGGCCAGTATTGTATTATGGTACATTGATTCGCTCATGGCCTCGGGTACCCCCCAGCCGATACCACCAGACTCGTCGTTGAGCATCCACAGGAACCTGCGCATGACAATACGACCATTTTCCATCTCGTCATTGCCGATAGCATTAACCACCTCACCCAGGACGCTCACGCAGTGCCAGCGCACGATTTCATTGACATGGCAGAGGCATGAGACAAGCGGGTTTATCAAGGATTTCGGATCAAACAGAATGAGTTGCTCTCTGGTCTGGGTAAGATCGTCTTTCCCCAGCAGGGAAACAACATGGCGTTTCAACTGCTGACGTTTCATTGCACTACATCATATACAGGTTAATCTTATCCACAATGTTTAAGCATTGAAGTTCGCAGAACAAGCGTGAAGAGAGATAAAACGGAAAATATTTATAAAGGGAAGCCTTTTGCAAGGGGCTCAGGGGTGAATCAATGGCGTCTGTCGTCGAGCCGTTTCATTCCTTCCATGAGCATCCCCATAAAGCCGCCAACGACCGGCAATTTTTTCTCGGACCGGGACAGTCCCTGAACAAATTTGAAACGACCTTCTGTCAACTCCAGGATATCATAGAAAGCCTCTTTGCCTTCAGCCATTCCTAAATATGCCATGACAATCTCCCCTTCATTGAAAACGACTCGTCCTTTTGATTCGGAAGTCGACTCCAGCTTCAGGTGACCGGTTTTCTGGTTGCTGTTAATCATTTGACACAGCTCAACGACTGAAATATCGGATAATTGACCGACCATACCAGAGGCAAGTTCTTCAGCTCTCTGTACATTGATAGAGGTAATGCGGCTGACAAGCAGCTTGTAGAAGAAAACCTGGAGCGCCGGGTATTTGTTCAGGATATGGCGAAAATTTTTCTGACTCATTGTTGCTATTTCACATGGCTCAGCAGCCAGAATCGTTGCAGTGACACGTTCTCCTGATAACAGGCTCATTTCTCCAAAGACATCGCCCGGCCCCATTTCTGCAAGAACAACTCCTTCATCATCTATTACTTCTACCCTGCCGCTGATCATGATATAAAGTTTTGATCCTGGATCGCCTCTCTGAGCTATTGGGAATCCCCATTCAAAATCTTCAAATTCAAGTAAGGTTGCAAGATCCAGAAGGTCATCATCGGATAATGAACTAAATATTGAAATGGAGCGCAATGTGCCCGCATAACTGGCAACCTGCTTTATCTTTTCTTTTCGATCAGCTGCTGCAAGAAGTTTCATCTGCAATGTGGCGTACCCTTTTTCCTTCTTGAATTCAAACCTGATAATCCCGGTACAACCACCACATTCAAATTTGGTTTTCTTGTTCGCACCCTGCTGCAATGATTCAAAGGCTACATCTTCTGAGACAAGTTCAATCACATCCTGGGCGAGGATAAGACAGGTCGGCTTGCTCGCGGGTAGCTTAAAACTCCCCTCGTTAACCGCCATCTCTTCCCCGACGTTATAGAGAGGACAATTTTTTTCTTCGGTTATGATGAAAACGCCGTTTCTAAACTGCATAGTTGATAACTGGACTGTAAGAAACCTTTATCTTAAAATCAAAATCTCACCAGGTTAGATGCAACCATCGATAGGCTGGTCAGTCTGATCGACCAAACAGCAGGTAGATAACAACACCAAGGATAACAGCACCACCAAATAATACGGGAAGGACCTTGTTGACCTGCAGTTCTTCTCCAACCACAAGTGTCTGCATATAATCTGTGCCGCTTGCCCACCAGACCCCGATAAATATCACAATAAAAACAATATCGCGCCATTTTTGTTTATAGATCATGTATCCGACAAAAATGATAAACGGAACAAGAAACCAGGGGTTTGTGAACAGACCAATATAGTCTACCTCGGTAATCTGTTCCGGCAGTTTGGTAGATTCTAAGAAGGCAAAAATATTATCAAAAAAGTTACCCATTGTCCTATTTCTCCCCGAGTAAAAAGATAGTTACGTTCATTCTGTTGCCATTACGACCAGATATCCCAACACCCCTAGTATAAATTTTACCAGAAGTCATTGTATAATCAACGGTACTGTTCTTTCCGCCAATACATTCCAGATGATATCAGATCTTCTCGCTCCAACTCGCTCGATTAGTTATCGTAGTTTTTGATTTTAACGACTATTCTTATAAGATTCTATACCAACCCATTGTAAATTTACAAATTTTTAATTAGTTTTTGCTGGATCAAAAACTCATTCCAGCACGCAAATATACCCGTATGATCCACTATAAAAATAACAAAATGTATCTTTACCTGATGGTACTGACCATTTGTGCAACAGCTGGATTGCACGTCTGGCGCACCCTGTTTGACAATTTTGCCGTCCATATTGTCAACCTTGACGGCCCTCAGGTTGGGATGATTCAGTCGATCAGGGAGATTCCCGGGTTCCTCTCCCTGCTCGTCGTCTACGCGCTTTTGATTATAAAAGAACATCGGTTGTCTGCCCTCTCAATCCTTGTGCTGGGACTGGGAGTAACCCTGACTGGCGTTTTCCCAACCTTTTATGGTCTTATCCTGACGACGCTGATAATGAGTTTTGGGTTCCATTATTTTGAGACAACAAACCAGTCTCTTACGCTCCAATATTTTGACCAGAACACTGCTCCTGTGGTCTTCGGCAAACTGAGAAGTATCGCTGCTGCCAGCAATATATTGTCCGGGTTGACAATTTTCGCGCTTGCTCCGTTTTTAGACTATGTTCACCTTTATCTGTTATTTGGCATATTGATCATCAGTGCCTCAATCTGGGCACTTTCCAGAAATCCTGTTGACACAACACTTATCCCTCAACGAAAAAAAATGATCCTGAAAAGCAGGTATTGGCTTTTTTATGCCCTCACCTTCATGGCAGGTGCCCGGAGACAGATTTTCATTGCCTTTGCTGTTTTTCTGCTGGTCAAAAAATTTTCTTATACGGTCCCCGAAGTCGCTGTCCTTTTCCTACTTAACAATGTTGTGAATTTTTTCCTCAGTCCCTTTATCGGCAGGTGTATTGTACGGTATGGTGAGCGACGGGTTCTCTCTGTTGAATACGGCTTTCTGGTTCTTGTTTTTATCTCCTATGGTTTGGTGGAATCTAAAATTATCGCTGGTTTATTATACATCGCTGATCATATTTTCTTTAATTTTTCCATAGCAATACGTACCTTTTTCCAAAAAATTGCTGACCCAAGAGATATTGCCCCCAGCATGGCCGTTGGTTTTACCATTAATCACATTGCTGCTGTTTTTTTACCCGCACTTGGCGGGCTGCTCTGGATTATTGATTATCGTCTGGTGTTCTTTGGCGGGGCACTGCTGAGCCTCGTATCGCTCATCCTTGTACAATTTATATCAGCACAACTTCTCGTTAATGATACACAGTGATAGCCCCTGGGTGCGTCTCGGAGAAATACAATTTTGTTCGGATCGAACCATTATTAGAAAATCAAGCGGAGCGATTATGTCATGGCGAAATCAAGAACTCTCATTTTGCTATTTCACATTTCTGTTTTAATGTCATCACTATAGTTTAACACTCATAGAGATCTGCGATGGAACAAAACTTAAATATTATCCTCATCGGCATGCCTGGTTCCGGTAAGAGTACCGTCGGAGTCATCCTGGCGAAAATGATGACACGACCATACCTGGACACCGATATACTCATTCAACTGGTAACCAGCAGTTCCCTGCAGCAGATCGTCGACAGCAAGGGTCACATGGCACTTCGAAAAATCGAGGAAGATGTGCTGCTTGACATTAACTGCGTTAACCACATCATAGCTACTGGAGGTAGTGCCGCCTATAGTGATCCGGCTATGATTCACCTGAAAAAAAATGGAATCATTGTATTTCTGGACGCCAGCCTCACTACCCTGAAATCGAGAATCAAGAATTACGAAACAAGGGGCCTTGCCAAACGGCCGGACCAGAGTTTTCAGGACCTCTTTGACGAACGGCATGAACTCTACAACAGATATGCAGATATTATTATTCCAAGCAACGATTCAAGTCAGGAAGAGGTTGCTGAAATGATTATTAGCAAAAGTATGAATATCTGAACTGATAAATAGTAACCTATCATGACCTTACTCAATAAACCAAGACCAACCGTAGCCCAGCCTAATCGGCCGCGGATTAATAGGGAAATGGCCACCGTCAGTGCCATGATTGAAATCTATTGTCGTAACCACCATACCCCCGGTATTGATCCATGCGATCAGTGCCGAAAACTTGAAACCTACGCCACCCAAAGACTTTTAAACTGCAGGTTCCAGGAAGACAAACCAACCTGTGGAAATTGTCCCGTCCACTGCTACAAGTCGAGCATGCGACAGGTAATCATTGAGGTCATGCGGTACTCCGGACCTCGAATGGTGATACATCACCCGTACCTTGCATTACGTCATCTGCTGGATGGCAGGCGTTCCGTAAAGAAGCTTGCTCATCCGGATAGCAATAAGTCACTACATAAGGGAGACTCAAAATCGTGAACATCCTCATCACTGGAGCATCAGGACTTATCGGCAGCGCTCTTGTTGAATATTTTGTCAACGGCGGAAACTCCATATTCAGCCTGCAACGTAACAAAAATGGCGGCTCCGGTTCTTTCTGGAATTTTGAAAGACTCAAAGCAGAAGGCACGTCGCTCACATTCGATGCCGTTATTCACCTGGCAGGTGAAAATATTGCAGATGGCAGATGGACCAGGCGGAAAAAGTCTCGAATATTAAACAGTAGAATCAATGGTACCAGAGAACTTGCAAAATTTTGCGCCGAACTTGAAAAGAGGCCAGACGTCTTCATCAGTGCTTCTGCAATTGGCTATTATGGCAGCCAGGGGGACACTATTCTCGATGAAGACGGCACAACCGGTAACAATTTTGTCGCAGAAGTCTGCAGGGAATGGGAAGAAGCCTCGAGAATTGCTGAAACTGCTGACATCCGGGTTGTTAATCCTCGAATTGGCATGGTTCTCAGTGGCCATGGAGGAACACTCTCAACGATGCTTCCCTCATTCAAGCTGGGCATTGCAGGAATAGTCGGAAATGGAAAACAATATGTTAGCTGGATAGACATCCGTGACATCGTTTCCACTATTCATTTTCTAATTACTAACAGCTCAATATCCGGCCCTGTTAATCTCGTCTCGCCTCACCCGGTAACCAACTACGAGTTTACCAAAACGCTTGGCAAGGTAGTAAAAAAACCTACGGTCATGAGAATGCCCGCTTTTGCTGCTCGCGCCGTCTTTGGCCAGATGGGAAGTGAGTTGGTGTTATCGAGCACCAGAGTCATTCCAAAACTTCTCACAGACCAAGGGTATTCATTTATTGCTCCGGAACTTGAAGAGAGTCTTCTCTCTTGTCTGCAAAAACAATGAAAGAAAAAGTGCAGTCCGCCGGGATCTGCACTTTTTCAGGTGACACGGGGAATCTACAACAGGGTGAGTTCCCGTTTTTAGGATCTTCTCGATAGAGAATGAGCGAAATAGGTTACCTGGTTGTAATTCTGGTGACTGCTTCTTCATAACGCAGTCTTGTCTTCTCTATTATTTCTTCAGGCAGCCTGGGAGCCGGTGGTTGCTTTCCCCAATCCAGAGAAGAAAGGTAATTGCGTAAAAACTGTTTGTCAAAACTCGGCTGGCCCTGCCCCGGCGTATATTCATCCAGTGGCCAGAACCGTGATGAATCGGGTGTGAGAACCTCGTCAATGAGAATCAGTTTCCCATCTATTTCACCAAGCTCAAATTTAGTATCGGCAATGATTATTCCTTTTTCCTTCGCGTAATCAGCGGCTTTTTCATAAAGTTTCATACTGATTTCACTAATTTCTGAGGCCCTCTCAGCACCGACGATATCTTTTAGCTGATCGAGCGAAATATTTTCATCATGATCGCCGATTTCCGCTTTTGTAGAAGGGGTAAAAAGAACGGAAGGAAATTTATCGGATTCGCTCATTCCATCTGGCAGCTTAAATCCGCATACCGTCGTATCTTTTTTATAGGCGCTCCAGAATGAACCGGAGATATATCCTCGAACAATGCATTCTACTGATAATGGCTTTGTTTTGACAACCAGCATTGATCTACCTTCAAGGATCTCTGCATAAGGCTGACACGCCTGGGGAAATTCCGAGACATCTGCGGTAATCAGGTGATTGTCAACAATATCACCAAGCAGCTCAAACCAGAACAGTGACAGTTGAGTAAGGATTTTTCCCTTTCCAGGAATTGGATCTTCCATTACCACGTCATACGCTGAAATCCGGTCACTGGCGACCATCAACAGTTTGTCATCATGTCCCGGGATACTATACATATCCCTAACTTTGCCTCTGTGTACCAGGTTAAGTCCTTCAAAGTCTGTTTTTATTACTGCATCTGCCATAGTAACCTCCTCTCTCGTTGCTGATATAAGTTATTTTTTTAGATTTGAACCGTCATAATCGGGGCAGGCGGGATTGCGATACGATGTTAATCTCGCCGTCAATGAGCCGAGCAGGATTTTTGAATTTATCTGCACGGGCACCCTGCATCGGTCAGCTGTATACCAGATGACCGTGTCCCCTCTCTTGTCATAAAGACCACTGAACGTCATAATCGGTTCAACAACGATGGTTTCAACGCTGCCAAGAATTGTCTTATCAAGCCGCTGCTTTTCATTGACCCTGACAACAACCTCAATTCGTTTTTCATCGGCAAAGGTAGGAACGACAAAAGAGTCACCGGGTATCAAGCTCATTACCCTGCTGGCAAAAAAAGATGAGAATTCATTTTGAGTGGTAGCACTGACCATAAATTCTTCAACAGGATTGTCGTTGACATAATAGAGAATGCGTTTGGCTTTTTGGTCATAGAGCGTAATCCTGTGTGCTTCATAGCTGTATCCCTCTTTCTGCCATACCTCGTAATGAAAGGGAAGCCGTTGTTCCCCTGAGACTTGGGTTACATGGATATCTTCAATCGGGTAGATCTCTGAAAAAATACCATTTTCGGTCGTTACGCGAGCTTCTATTATATAACTGTCTTTTTTCTCGTCATTTTTTCTCAAAGAGAGATGGAGCTCACCAAGCTTAAAGCCGCCAGTATATGATATATCATACCTGAAAAATTCTCCTCCAGAGTAGGCTATAGGAACAAGGCTCGGGTCGATAGACCCATATGGTATATCGAGAGTCTTGGAGAGATCAGCCATCGATTGTTCATCTGTCTCTGACCCGTACAGATTCCCTGCTGCGGCAAGCATACATACCAAAGCCGTCAAATGCAGCCATCTTCTCATAACATTCACCTCACGCAGTGGCAAGAGAGAGCCAGGTTGCGAGAAAAATCGTTACGCTGATGAAACCGTTCATTGAAAAGAAAGATGCGTTAATTCTTGACAGGTCTCGGGGATTAACAATCAAGTGTTGGTAGAAAAGAGCCCCGGCAGTCAATACCAGCCCGATATAATAAAAATGGTTCAAATCACTGTTGATACCTGTAATAGCAAAGAAAATAAAAGCAAGCAGGTGAAAGAACACGGCAAGTCGGAAAGCGCCTTTACGACCAAATCGTGAAGGAAGCGAATAAAGCCCTGCTCTCTTGTCAAAGTCTGTATCGAGGCATGCATAGATCGTGTCAAAACCGGCAACCCAAAACATTACGCCAAAAGACAGTACGAACGGGTATTCACTCAGCGAGCCGGTAACGGCAACCCAGCCCCCGAGAGGTGAAAAGGCAAGAGCGACACCAAGCACAAGATGACATAAACTGGTAAACCGTTTGGTCAGGGAGTAAAACAGGGTGAGTCCCAGTGCAAAAGGCGAAAGAAGTAGGGTCAGGGGATTGAGCTGGTAACAGGCAAAGAAAAAAAGTGCAGCGGCGAAGATAACCATCCCCCATGCTTCCGTGTGACGGATTTCACCTGCTGGGATGGCACGATTTGCTGTCCGTGGATTCTTTGCATCAAATTTCCAGTCCACGATACGATTAAAACCCATCGCCGAGGTTCGCGCGCCGATCATGGCAACGATTATCCAGAAGAAAACAAGCAAGTCAGGTACACCATCTGCCGCAAGAAACGCACCGGTAAAGGCAAACGGCATCGCAAAAATCGTCAGCTTGAATTTTATCATTTCAAGCAAGACGGAAATCTTATGGAAGATGCTGCTCATGGTTTACCCCACCGTTTTCGTCCCTTTGCCTCAAGACCAAGCTGGTCCATGACGCGCCAGGTGTAACTGAGCGCAGCCTCTTCCAGACTTTTTGGCCTGAAATAAAAACTTGGCATTGGCGGACAGATAACTGCACCTGCGTCATGCACTTTCAGCATATTTTCCAGGTGAGTACGATTAAACGGAGTCTCACGTACACCAAGCACAAGTTTTTTACGTTCTTTCAGGATTACATCAGCACTGCGGTGGATAAGATTGATCGATAAACCGTTTGCTATTGCAGCGAGACTGCCCATGGAACATGGCAAAATAACCATCCCCTGGTAATCACTGGAACCAGACGCCGGGGGAGCAGCAAAATCATCAATATCAAACCAGCGTTCCACTCCTGCAATGTCTCCCGGATCAAGCCCATATTCCATATTCAAAACATTTTTCCCGGAATCAGAGCATATGCCGTGAACCAGGAGATCCTCCTGGGAGCTGCATTGCTCAAGAAAGGCCTTCAAATAGAGCATCCCGGTCGCGCCGGTCACTGCTACAATAATCGTTTTGGTCATAGTTTAACTCATCAGGTTGTATATAGAAACACGCACAAACTACATTAAGTCAGATGTTGAATTTTTAAAGGGAGTGCTTTTTCGGACACTTCATTAATCTCCACAAGGTAGGTAAAAAAGGTCCTCAATGCCTTCTCTTTGTTGTCATCCAGGTTGTACTCGATTCCTTTCAGGTATGAATGGCAGGAGGATATTTCCATTGGAATTCTGGGAGCAGCAATGGAACAGATCCGGGACAAATCAGCTACACCTTTATCACGGCAGTCGATGAGCGACCGATGAATTTCATTTGTCTGTTCCTGATGAAGCACAGCAAATTCTTCGCGAACAGCGCAGATTGCAAATACGAACGGCAGACCGGTAAGCTTCAGCCAGGCCTCACCGAGATCGAGTACATATTGATATGATCCTTCGAGATTCAGTCGAATTGCATCATCGCCGATGGCAAGAACTCCCTCCACATTTTTGCTCCTGGCCTCCCTGACATCTCCCTCAAGATATATTGGTGTAACATTGAAAAACTGATCCAGAATGATTTTCACAAGGCATACTGAGGTTTTTGACTGGGAACTCAACAACACGGGAAGCCCGGAGAGCTTTTCCGGTTTAATGCGTGAAAAGAGAAAAACCGAGCCCACCGGTCCATTGGCACTGATGGAGAGATCGGCAAGGATTCGGTACCGTTCAGGACGCATCCCATATTCGTGAGATGAAACGAAGCCAAGATCAATTTGTCCATTTGCCAGCATCTCATTTAAAGCAGCAGGATGCTCCTCAATCAGCTGCCAGGACCTGTTCTTAACCTGCTCTTTCCAGACCTCATGAATTGGTGCTGTGTTGATGAAATTGACCATCCCGACCCTGGCAATAACCTGCTCCACCTTCTTCATACAACCACCAGTTCCATAGAGCGTTAATTAAACCAGAGAGTAGTCCATAATTCTTTTTCTCGGTGAAAAACCAGCATCTGAGACAAGACGACAAATCTCTTTCTCTGAGAGTCTGAAGCTCACTCCTGCCGCGGCAACAACATTTTCCTCGATCATTGTACTGCCAAAATCATTTGCTCCGAAAAAGAGTGAAAGTTGGGCAATTTTCGGCCCCTGTGTTACCCAGGAAGCCTGGATATTATCAAAGTTATCCAGATATATGCGCGAAAGAGCCACCATTCTGAGATATTCCAGTCCCGTCGCTTTTTTTATTTTAGCCGATTGAGAAAGTGCGGTATTATCTGGCTGAAACGGCCATGGGATAAAAGCGGTGAATCCATTGGTTTTATCCTGTAGCTCCCTGAGTCTGCGCAGATGTTCAAGACGCTCTTCCATCGTTTCGATATGTCCAAACATCATCGTTGCCGTGGTTCGCAACCCGAGATTGTGAGCGACCTCCATAACTTCAAGCCATTCATCACTGTTACATTTCCGCGGAGCTGCTGCCTCTCTCACCCGATCGACCAAGATCTCAGCCCCCCCCCCGGGGATCGAGTCAAGACCTGCATCAATTAAGCGCTGCAGAACATGCTTGACTGATGACTTGGACAACGCTGCAAAGTGTTGAATCTCAGGTGGAGAAAAACCATGCACATGAATTCCGGTCTCTTTCATGAACCGGACCATATCTTCATAATATTCAAGCGGCAGATCCGGATGTAACCCGCCCTGCAGCAGGATCTGGGTGCCACCAAGTTCCTGGGTCTCGACAATCTTCTGTTTCAACTGTTGTTTTTCAATCAGGTAGCCGGAACCATCTTCAGGCGCTTTGAAAAAGGCGCAAAATTTACAGGCTGAAATGCATATATCTGTGTAGTTGATATTTCGATCAACAACATACGTTACGACATTTCCAGGATGTTTTCTTTTTCTGATGCTGTTAGCTCGTGTACCAAGCTCATAAAGATCTGCTTTATCGGCAAGGGTTAAAAAATCCCGGTCATTTATCCGCTCTTTTGTAGAAAGGTTGTGGTTAATCGAGGTGGGCATATGGAGCACCGCTATCGCTCATCGTGTACGTTAATCAGGTCGTACAATGTACCTCTTTCAACGGGAACACGGCCAGCTTCTTTAATCAGGTTAATAAGGGTCCTACTGCCAATAGCCTGATCGGTCTCTGCTCCGGCCATATGGGTAATCACCTCTTCTTTAACAGTTCCATCCATATCATCAGCACCAAAAGAAAGGGCAATCTGAGCGAGCTTTGGTCCGATCATTACCCAATACGCTTTTATATGAGGAAAATTATCGAGAAAAAGCCGGGAAACAGCAATATTCTTGAGATCATCTATCCCGGTTGTCCCACTTAGGCTATCCATTGCTGTATTTTTCGGGTGAAAGGCCAGAGGAATAAAGGCGAGAAATCCGCTGGTTTCATCTTGTGCACCACGCAGTGCTTCGAGATGTTCAAGCCGCTCCTCATAGGTTTCAATGTGACCATAGAGCATCGTTGCATTACTGTTCAGTCCGCACCTGTGTGCCGTTTTGGCAATTTCAAGCCATTTTTCACCTGAGAGTTTATGCTCACATGTCCGTTCCCTGATTCTGGTACTGAACACCTCCGCGCCGCCTCCTGGTATGGAGCCAAGGCCTGCATCCCTCAAGGCATCGAGTGTTTTTTCAACTGATTTTCCATACAGTGATGCCAGGTGAGCAATTTCTACACAGGTAAATGCCTGGATATGGACATCCGGACGAATTTCCTTGATACCTTTCAAAATGTTGAGATAGTAGTCAAAGGGAAGGTCCGGGTGAATGCCACCAACCATGTGGATCTCGACAATCGGTTCATCCAGGCGCGATCGCACTTTCTCTTGGACATCTTCAACACTCATTTCATATGCCAGCTCATCGCCTTTTTCTCTTCCAAAAGCACAGAACTTGCACAGGTTTGTGCAGACATTTGAATAGTTAATATGCTGGTTGTAGATGAAATACGCTCTCTCCCCATTGAGTCGCTCTCGGACAATATTGGCGAGGTAGCCAACAGCGAGGATATCATTGGTCCGGTAGAGCTGTAACCCATCTTCAAAAGAGAGTCGTTCAGAGGCTATTACTTTGTCGTATATTTCGGCAAGACCTGCCTGTTTGATGTAGTCGTTCACGGCAATAAAAAAAGCCGGTGTTGTTTCACCGGCTTGAGGATAATTATGATTGGAGGATCAATCGATGAAATATTTTAATTTCTCTCTTCGGCTGGAATGTCTCAACCGATTGAGCGCTTTTTTCTCTATCTGTCTGATTCGTTCCCTTGAAACATTAAAACGCTTTCCGATTTCTTCAAGCGTATACTCCGCCTTTTCTCCAATACCAAACCTCAGCCTGATAATTTTTTCTTCACGTTCGGAGAGCGTCGACAGAATTTCTTTCACACGGCCGGCAAGTTCTCGAGTCTGAACAGCTTCATAGGGAGACTGTGATTCCTGGTTTTCAAGGAAATCACCCAGGGTTGAATCGTCATCCCCAACCGGTGTTTCAAGCGAAATTGGTTCACGAGATGCCTCGAGGATAGACAAAATCTTATCCATCGGCAGGTTGGTGGATTTGGATATCTCAAGGGGAGTTGGTTCACGGCCAAGCTCCTTGTAGAGAGCATAAAAGGCTTTGAAAAACTGACTCCTGAGCTCCAGGAAATGAACCGGCAGGCGGATTGTCCTTGTCTTATCAAGAATTGCCCGGGTAATAGCCTGGCGAATCCACCAGCTTGCATAAGTAGAAAATTTATTTCCCTTGGTATAGTCAAAACGAAATACGGCCCGCATCAGACCAAGGTTACCTTCCTGGATCAGATCGGCAAGTGTCAGTCCCTGGTGCATGTATCTCTTGGCTATGGAAACCACCAGCCTGAGATTAGCCCTGATCATCGTATCTTTGGCTACTTCAATGGATCGGCTGTATGCCTCCATCTTTGCCTGCAGCTCAAAAAGTTCACGCTTCTCAGAATATTTTTTTGCAGAGCTCGTCACGTTATAACGCATGAAATTGAGCTGCTGCTTTTTGGGTTTCAGCGTTGGGTCACGTTTTTCCCATAAGTCGATACGTTCACGGAGAAGTTCAATCTCTTTAACTTCAGAAGTGTCTTCTCTTATAGCAGTGATAATCGCCTCAAACCCTTGCCTGATGGTCTTGCTATATTTGGCTTCTTCTTCAGGGGTAAGCAGATCGAAACGCCCCATCTCGCGAAGATAGGTAGTTGTGGTTTCTTCTGCGTCATGCTGATCCTCCTCGCTGAAGCTCAGGCTGGTTTCATCATCAGCTGAACCACTTGAACTCCCTTTCCCCTTATTCACCCAGATTTCACCGGAAAGAGTGCGCTTCTCACCTGACTTTTCCTCTGTGACGATCTCAATATTGTGATCGCCTAGAAAATTGAAGATTTTTTCTATGTCATGAGGATCCTTAATTTCATCGGGTAACAGATCATTTAAATCGTCGAAACTGATGCATCCTTCAGATTTTCCAGCTTTGAGTAGGTTTTCTTTAAGTTCAGAAAGCACAGGGAACTATCTCCATTGCTCAGTTGGAAGGGTATTTCACACACATCTCTTGCACCCTGTTGAAACAGGAAAATACAGGAGTTGAGCGGATGAAATAATATGGTTTAAATTCAAATATAATTTATTATCAGCAGAAACTGTTGACTGCCGTAAATTAATGTTTCGTGCAAACCTGTCAAAATACAACATTTATCTCTATAATGCAAGTATATATAAAAAACACTTTACTGCATAAAATCGTTTATTTTTTTCACAAAAAACCGCCCGGCACACCTTGATTAGCAGGCCGGGCACACCTAAACTTATTGATAATTATAGCATCAATTTGTTCATATACAAGGAAGCGAGTTTATTTATCGCAAATAGTTCATACCACTTATCAATAGCTATTTAATCAACAAAAACATAAGGCATATTTCTTAAATGACCAGTTTATCAACACAAAAAAGAGCAAGCGGACTCCTTGCACACATCACCTCTCTGCCATCACCACACGGGATAGGCGATATCGGCCATGCAGCCCGTGTCTTTATAGATTTTTTATCTGAATCAGGGCAAAAGTACTGGCAGATTCTGCCAACCGGCCCCACCAATCTCATTTTTGACAGCTCACCATATATGAGCAGTTCCGCATTTGCCGGATCTCCACTGCTTATTTCACCTGAGCTGCTTGTGGATAAACGATTGATTAATAACTCAGAGCTGGTACCTCCAGATACATTCTCTCCATATCTCACAAATTTTCAGGCGGTAACTGATTATAAATTCAAAATTCTCAATCTCGCCTTCAAGCGGTTTCTGCAGTCCCCGGAAAAAAATTACCAGCTGTTCTGCCAGCAAACTGATTGGCTCGACGATTATGCCCTGTTCATGACCCTAAAATCGGTCAACAGGGGAAAACCCTGGTATCAATGGCCTCGTAAATTAGCAGAGCGCTCACAAACCTCGCTTCAGACTGCCAGGAAACAGCACAACAATCTGTATTCTTTTTATCTGTTTGAGCAATTTATTTTCCATTCACAATGGTCAGAACTGAAGAAATACGCGGCAGGTAAAAAAATTAAGCTTATGGGCGATATCCCTATCTATATAGGGCTTGACAGTGCCGACGTCTGGTCCAATCAAAAACTCTTTGAAATTGACCCCGAGACGTTTCAACCCACACGTGTTTCTGGCGTGCCTCCTGATTATTTCAGCGAAACAGGACAACGCTGGGGCAATCCACTATATCGTTGGAACAGTAAAAATTCAGTGATACAGGAGGGCTTGCTGGACTGGTGGACCAACCGGTTCAAGGCCGTCTTTGAGCTCGTCGATGTTGCTCGAATCGATCATTTTCGAGCCTTTGAATCCTATTGGGCTATCCCTGAACAGGAAAAAACTGCAATCAATGGATCATGGGTAAAAGGACCAGGGGTATCTTTTTTCAAAAAAATCCGTCAAAGACTTGGACAGTTAGACATCATTGCTGAAGATTTGGGAGAGATCACTGAACGGGTCATAAAATTAAGAGATCAATCAGGTTTTCCTGGCATGAAAGTACTGCAGTTTGCATTTGATGATACCTCCGACAACCCGTTTCTTCCTCACAATTTCTCTACCCCACACTGCGTCGCATATACCGGAACACATGATAATGATACGACGCTCGGCTGGTTCCTGTCTGAAGAACTGAGCGATCAAACCAGACGGACCATAAAAAAACTAGCCAACAGAGAGTTGCATGACAACTCACCAATACATGAGGATTTTATCTATCTAATTCTTTCCTCAACGGCGAATCTGGCAATAGTGCCATTACAGGACCTGCTCGGGTTTGGTAGCGATTGTCGAATGAATACGCCGGGAGTTCCCAACGGGAACTGGAAATGGCGATGCGCTCCAGAGTCTCTGACCAGTGAGCGAGCACAATGGCTGAAGGAGATAACTGAACGCTTTGGCAGGTAACCCTAAGCGTTATTCCGATAATTTCTCTGCTGGCTCAAAGAACAATAGAATTAACTAATGAGCCTTTTGCAAAACGCGTCAGGGCATTTCCCTTAACATATTGATAACATCGGCCATATCAACCTGGCTTCCGCCAGACTGTGAGCCAATTGCGGCCGGACTTTCAGGACTCTGCCCGCTGAGTACCTGGAGTCCTTTTACGACCATCGATTCATCAACAAGCAAAAGAGAAAACGGTGCAGAATGAGGACTTTCTGTTTCATCATCAAAAAGTGCGGTTAAGGTAAATGAAAAATCTCCGCCGGGACTTTCGAAGCTGCATTCAAAGTCTTGGATTTCATTCCTTGTATAGCCCGTGTTGCAGACTTCAGTACCGTCCTTGTAGAGATTATATCCGACAACCTGTTTACCAGGCACTGCATTGGTACTGTAATGAAACTGTATGTGAATTGAGTATTCTTTAGCATAGGCAGTTCCGTAAGGAAGCGTCACAATGCTGACGAGAATCGTCAAGTAAAACAGCAGACCCTTTCTGCCAAAACAACAGTTTTTTTCTATTTTCCCTGGATTAATCATGCACGGTGGCGGCATACGTAAAATAGAGATTCATAAGGCCAGGCGATTTAAAATTTAATTTAAAGATGAGCCTTTTACAAAATGATGATTTTCGTTCAGCGTCAAGGCATACGAAAAATTTTTACCGCAGGCATCGTTGATATTCCGAGGATAAAAATTTAAGCATAACGCAGAGGTTAAGCGAAAAGGGCGTTTTGCACGTGGCTCAGATATCAATACGCTTCGATGGGGCCTGACAAATCATGTTCTTTCTCCCCTGCATTACAGCGTACAAGATTAATTAACTGTGCGGGAGGTGTCAAGGCAACAATGTAATCTGCTGTCGTACGGATCAGGGAAATCTGATCTTATCTGATTTCCATAGCCGATGATTTCTTACGGTCACCAACAACCCACTCTATCTCGACCTCAAGTTTTTTTGTGGTTTTCCTTCGTCCAGTTTCTTTTTCGGCCTTTATTTCCACTTCGACACGATCAGGAATCTTCAACACAGTCTCATTTTTCCCTTGAGCAAGGGTTACCGTTCCCTTTTCAAGTTTATTGGCAATCGTACGTAAAAGGCTTGCCGCTTCCTTTGAGCTCATCTTCTCTTCAGTTTTAAAAAGTACCTGCTCTTTTCCCATGAGTATCACCTCCCAATTCTTGTGGCTTTTAAAAAACCAGAACATTAATTTTCAAAAAAAGAACTTGATGGCAAAGATCACCATCTTCGAAAAAAGATAATTCCCGAGAAAGAAACTGCAAATCAATTTACAATGCGATACTTCTATTTCCTGAAATGAGATTTAATAATTACCTTCACAACCGTTTGGCAACGGGATGCTTGACCGTCGATTAGAGCTGTCCATCACCTGGGTTTGAGGTTTGCGGTATAATAAAGTAATAATACGGAACATTACCCTGTTGCAGTCCACTCATCAATTCAAGGTAAACAGCTTGATGCCTGAAGATATAAGAGATAAAGCTGCCATCTGCCATTCAGATGTCATCGCATTGAATTTTGTTATCTCATCCCCACCGTATGTATTCAGAAGACACTACCGTCAGGGACTGCGATCGCATGTTATGGAGGTTCTGCACCCTGCCGATGTGGCCACGGAAAATAGTGGAACTGTAATCGATGGAGTACGACAGTTTCCCAGAGCTGTGCCCGCAAACATGTTTCGTATTTTCCGCACCCGATTGGCAACCCTGGAGGACGCTTGGACAGAAATTGAGCGAGTCAAAATAGTCAGTGAATATTTGGCGCCGGACTTTGTGGCTCACTCCACTGAATGCATTGTTGAATACCACGGATCTCATGGGTCTGAAATGATGCTTTGCGGTTTTCAGGAATACGTTGCCGGGGAGCTAATAGACCCGTGGACTATTCTTGACGCGGCAACGCTCCTTCCGGTGATATATACCAAGATGCGTGAACAGGGAGTAACAATATCTTTGACCAGAGACGAGTGGGTCGCTGATGCCAGAAAAAAAGGTTCCTATTTTATCGACAGATGTAAGCGCATGATAGACCATTCCGGCCATATTCCAGATCTAGCTGGAATTGGCAATCTGATCATCACATCAAATGGTGAGGTTTGCCTGGTAGATATAAACAATATCTCCAAAGTTTGTTATGACTCTACCGTTCCACTCGATGAGAAAGGCTACCCGGTTTGCGATAAATCCATAGAAGCACTTTCATTGATTGAAGAGAAAATTGTCGGTCGACCGGTCGACATGAAGGAGAAACTTTATCGATTGTTTCTCACCTCTCAGCGGAAGCGCATGGTCGAGGAAAAGGTTGACTTGTTTTCAAGAGAGTATCTGGAAAAGTAAGCATCGAACATTCATTTTTTTCGAGTGTAGCTGACACCTGGTAAGGGCGTGCCCGTAAAACGCTCGTGACAAATCCAAACAGGCAAGAGTTATTTCTTGACACCGTCCCTGTCATACAGTACGTTTGCTTCCTTCATGGCCCCATCGTCTAGTGGCCTAGGACACCGGCCTCTCACGCCGGGAACAGGGGTTCGAGTCCCCTTGGGGTCACCAAAATGATATCAAGCACTTACGAGACTTTTCGTAGCTGCTTTTTTCGTTTGGAGGGGGGTTGGGTGCGGATAGGGTGCAGATTGGTGCAAAGCATTGTCGAGAAAATCGACTGGTTTCTCACCGTTACCTTTTAGTAAATGACCGTAAATATCGCCTGTAATTTTGACGGATGAGTGGCCTAGCTGATCCCTCAAATAAACGAGGTTCGTGCCTGCCTGGATCATTATACTTGCAAATGAGTGCCGCTTATGGGGAGCTCCCCATAAGCGTCACAGTTTCGCCACCCACCTGCTCTATAAGGGCTGCGATCTCTATACCATCAGCCAACTGCTTGGCCATAACTCCATAGAAACAACAACGATCTATCTGCATCTCGTTCCAGCTCGGTACGTCGAGCTCAAGAGTCCTCTCGATCTGATGGACGAGCAGAAGGAGGGATAAGATGAACGATCAAAGAAAATCACCAGAGATCGCAGATATCTTCAGACGATATGGCCAGCAGTATCGGCACAAGAATATGGTAAACGCTCAGCAGTACAAGGTGGTGAGGAGCTTACCCTTGAAGCCAGAAGAGTTGTAACCTTTAAGCATCTGGTATTTTTAGGATTAAAGTAATCCAATCTTAAGATCGTTACGGTGGCTTACAAAAGTAGTTTTTTCTGATTTTTATAATTTGCAGTGTTGTGTACCTTCTTCCTGTTGTTAAGCATCAACAATAGAACGAACTCACAGGTTTTGATGGTATTTTTTTTTGGAATTGGCCTGATGATACTGAAGATGAAAATCGATTGCTTGTGAGACTCTCATGATACACCTCCTGTTGATAGGATTATAGGCGAAAATGCCTTGATTAAGTATATACCCCAGGAGTTTAGTATCACATGACTGCAATAAATGTACATGCCCATAATCTTTAACGTGAAACTGTATAATTATTACCCATACAGAGTCATGTTATGGGTAATAATAACTCATCCCTTTCCAACATTATTGTACAGATAAAATTTGTAATGATGTAAATAAGTACGTCATTTCAGTGTTCTGTTAATAACTTAAAATATTACCACTCTGTGGTGTGTATTTTGCATGTTATAGGGAATACGTTTTGTCTAAATACTATCGCGATAGGAGAATGATTGATGCAGGGTTTTAACTTTCAAGATTGGGGCACTTCTTTTTGTGGATTTGGGCCATCCTTCGGACATGGATCATGGTTCATGGGTGGGATCTTTCCTCTATTGTTCTGGATACTAATTGCTTATCTGGCAGTGAGCATTATCAAATCATTGTTTTCATGGAAAAGTGAAAAGCAAGATGATTCTGCATTAAAAATCCTGAGGGGTAAATTTGCTTCAGGTGAAATTAATGAGCAAGAGTATTCGGCAAGAAAAGCTGTTCTCAAAACAAAATAAAACATGATGGCTTTAGTGCCAATGGTATCAATCTTTGTCACTAAAACCAATAGACAAATTTTCTGAACGATTGAGCTTAGTTTCGGTGAAGTTATCAATTAATAGGCGTTAGGGGGGGCTGGATAGGAAATAGGAGAGAAACAGACATACTGTTTGTTTTTCTTCACGATTGAGGCTGTCACGGTTGACAATGGAGAGCGAAAAAGGTGGTACCAGTATAGGAAGGGAGTTCTATATACCAGCACCACCTATACATGAGGTTGATATGGCAATATATCACCATTCATGCAGGTATTACATTAAATACTAATATGAATAATGCAAATAGACGTGAACTCACTAAACAGTAATACTGAGACCGCCACGGCTGCCGTCCCAGATTATAGAGACAGCAATAACCTTAAACTGAAGAAAAATGTAGGATTGTTACGTATACAAAATGGCAATGTTGCAGGAGACCCTGCTTTTTCGAGAAATGTACCGGGAATATCCACGAATACAAGACCGCCAATGATGTCAAAGAAATCAATAAAGGCAGACCCTAGTCCAATGACAAACAAGAAGGTGATGAACATGGCAGCGAGGAATATGGGAATTGCCGCAAAACGATTCATGACAATGTTGTCTACTTTATTTGTAAAGCTCTCATTTTCATCCTTTTCTCTGCTGACAGATCGATCGCAAATCGAATCTATTTGACTGAATCTTTTTACGCTATCAATAACCTCTGATCGTTGTACATGTGTGTCGTGCGCTGGAAGGCTGCCGACGGTTTGCTCAATCTTCTTGAGAGCACCTGCAACACTCGCCTTATCTACAGCCACTAATGGGATAACTGGAAGTCCCAGGTCCTCGCTCAGTCGTTTTACATCAACATTAATACCTTCACGCTCAGCCACGTCCCCCATGTTGAGCAAAACAATTATCTGATTTGTTCTGTCTTCGAGATCCATTGTGAGGAAGAGGTTTCTCGATATAGGTTAGTAGCATCAACAACATTAAGAATCTAGATCATATTCTCCTTCACGGATGACGCGTTCAGCTATTTTCTGTGTCTTCTGAATTCGGGCTGAGATTGTATGTCCCTGGAAGATCAACAAGTTCAACCTTACTTCCTTTCAGGGCAACTTAGCCCTCGATTTTCTCAACGGTGACACCCGGCCAATTTCCTACCTTTTCCCGGGAACCAGTTAGACTGTTAAAAAGAGTTGTCTTTCCGCAATTGGGTACCCCAGCAATAGCTCTTTTTCTATGGTATGCATGGTTAGTATCCTTTACCAGAATGAGTTGAGCTTCTTTTTTACGCAGAGCGATACGACTTCCCCGAATCTGGAAAACTATTGGGTCTGATAATTTCACGGGTGCGAGTTCTAAGGGTGTGCCTTCTACAAAACCCATTTTATGCAGTTTTTCTGAATAATTTGATGATCTGTTTACAAAACCGGCTATTTGGTAAGCCTTTCCTTTACAGATATCTGTGAGATTAATGTTGTTGGACATTATGCCCCCCCTAGTCTGAAAATTGTATTGTGTTTTGCTGCAATTGGCATGTATCACAGATGTATTGCTGTTCAAGCAGGCCATTGTGTACCTGCCTGTTAAAATATTCATGGAGGGCGAGTGCAACAGAGTGGTACTTCAGGGGCAACAAATAATGTAAGGGGTCCCTAAAGTCCGAGGGTTATCAAATCAAAAGAAATAGCTACTTTACAAATTCGAAGATGCCAGCTTTTGGGTTACTGCTCAACTAGTGACCGCTGGTGTTGACAATAATTCCTGCTAGCCTCGAAACACACCGTTGTCAGATTTGGTTGAGGACTATTATTGAAATATGTCATGCAGGATCTTGATTGCTTCAAACAAATCTAATTGAATGTTGTTTGCCGATGTATCGATAGATTGGGCAGGTGGACACTTTTGGCAACACTGAGTTCTCAAGAAACTCATTCCTTTCATTTTTTGTTTCTTATTCAATCTTTACCTGTTCTTGACTAACAATTTGTAAATTATACAGATTATCTCATTTAACGTCCTTTTCTTCCTTTGGGCAAACCCTTTGCTTAAAGGGAATCCTGTTAACCATAATTTTCTGGTATTCACGGGTGTGGCCACTCGCGAACTGGATTGCCGAAGTAAATCACCAAAGGAGGAGAAAATGTCTTCAAGAGTACAGAAAAACATGCCGGTCTTTATTATGAGCGGTGTGCTGCTGATCTATGGGCTTATCGCCATGACCGGAGCTTTGCTGCCCATGATGAAATACCTGTCGACCCATAAGACCATGGATCTGCAGGTAATGATGTGTCTCATCGTTGCTGTTATTGGGATCGTTGGCGCGGATTATCAATACAGTCCGTGAACCGGGTAAATACCTATTTTGACCGATTTTTTCTGCAGATTCTCGGTGGTATTATCATGATGCTGATTCTGGCGATGGTCATTCGCTGGTATCTGGAGCCTCTGGTTATAATCTGGACTAAAGCACTTGCGCCGGTAATTGGGTTTAATGCCTATAAGATTCTTAATCTGAACTATGTTGTTCTCGGTCTCCTGGTTGGTGTTCTGTCACCAATACAGTCGGTATTCCCAAATTTGCCGCACCCGGCGTCAAATGTGCCCGTTTTGTCCTGAAGATGGGTGTTATTATGCTTGGTGCCCGCTACAGTTTTGCCGAGCTTGCAAAACTTGGTATCTACAGTGTCTGGCTGATCGGCTTTTTTGTTCTTGGTACGGTCTTTCTGGTGCTGTGGCTCGGCCACATTTTTAAACAGCCAAAAACCATGACCGGCGTTCTTTCTGCCGGAATGGGAGTCTGCGGTGTTTCAGCCACTGTTGCTGTTGCCCCTGTGGTCAAGGCCAAGAGTGAGGAAATGGCCTATACCATTGGTACCATTCTCTCCTTTGGTATTCTCTGTATGTTTATCTTTCCTACCGTTGGTAAAATGGCCGGCATGAATGCGGTACAATTCGGGGCCTGGGCCGGAACCGGTATTCTCAACTCCGCCCAGGTTGCAGCAGCAGCCCTGGCCTTTGATTCTGTTGATATCAAGACCCTGAAGGTCGCTGAAATTTTTAACATTACCCGTGTTCTTTTTCTGCCGATAATCGTTCTGGTTCTGGCAACCTGGTTTGGTAAGGAAACCGGTCAGAAACTGAGTTTTAAAACCGTTGTTATTGATAAATTCCCGATTTTTATCCTTGGGTTCCTGCTGCTTTTTCTCATGTCCTCGGTCGGTCTGTTCTCACCGCCGAACCATTACAAAGGTAAGTTCATTGATGTAAGCTATAATGATCGAACCCAGATTACCGATGAAGAATGGAATGACCCTTGATAAGGCTGTCAAAGACGGCAAGGTTACCGGCCTTTCTGAGGCACAGATGGCGGCAGTCAATGATCTGCTGAAACAGCGTCAGATTGCCGGTAACTTCGATGAGCGTAATGATAAGAAAGCGTTTGACAGAGTCGGTCGAGCCAGAATGGCAGAGCTTGAGTCGATTCTCGCAGCAGCTAAAGCAAAACAAATATCTCTTGATAAAGAAGTCACCGGTGTACTCAAGCATGCGGTCAAGCAGGTTCATAAGAAATCCAAGACCGTTACCACCCTTACTGACTGCATGATCTGGTTCTTTGCCTTCGGCCTCATCGGCCTTGGTATGCAGATTACCAAGAAAGCGATCTTCCAGGCAGGTGGCTGGCCGCTGGTCATTGGCGGAATTTCAGGTGTCTTAAAAGCTGTCACTGTCCTTCTTTGTTGTGCTCTGGCTTGTCAAAGATGTCGTTCTTCACTAATTGGAGGTAAATGAAATGAGTGATAAAATAAAAAAGATGATAAACGTGGAAGAACTCGAAGAACGGGCTCTTTCTGTATTTCAACAGTGAGCGTGCAGAAGATCTGACTGCGCTTATTTTCTGTCTGATTACCACCTTTTTGGTACTGCTGTTTACCAAGTGGATGTAAGTAACTTTATCCAGCAAGATATCAGAATTGTAACAGTATATATTTGCTGAAAGTGCAAGAACAACGGTAGCCCGTACCCGGTTACCGTTGTTCTTGTTCTTCATGACATGGAAAGAAGACAATGTTTACAAAAATTCTCCTGTGTACTCACGGAAGTAAAGGTGCACAAAAAGCAGAAACATATCGTCTTTGAAAAATTAATGAAGCTCAGTTTCTGCCAGAACAGGTTAGCGGTCTTGACCATTATTGATAAAGACTGGAGCGCGCATGTCCAGTGATGACTGGCTCAATACCTCGACAACGAGAACCCAGTTCAAGGATTATGTGCAGGAACAGCTGAGCCGCGAAATTGATGAAGACTGGGAGCGGATCCGTAAGCAATATCCATGGGTCGGAGATAGTGTCGTTTTATGAAAGTTGTCGGCGGTATTGAAGAAACAATTGCCGAAGTGGCAGAAACAGCTTGAATGTGACTTGGTAGTACTTGGTCCGTATCACTAAAAAGCCGCGACGACTTACCTCTGTTGTCATGGAAAAAGGGCTGGCGGATACCATCTCAAATAAGAAGCTGCACCCGCTTCTTCCTTGTCCCCTCCTTATTGCCCCGTAGACAGACGATGAACAAAGAATATGATCTCTTTCTTCCCTGGCAGAAAACACCACCGCACAAAACCGTATTTTCAGTCGGATCAAGGAAGAGAATGTTATTTCGACTCAATCCGCACTGGGTTATCAATGGATTCTCATGCCTGGAAGGATCCATTTACTGCTGAAATTACAGATCATGAAACAGAGCAGTTCAAAGACCGTTACGGGCAGCTATAGTCTATAATGATGGCGGGTTTCCTCAATTATCGGGTGACGATCACTAGCTGGCAATCAATCCAGTTTTTTCTGAAAAGACGGCAGTCTGCATGCTGAGGTAAGTTATACAGAAGAACCGCCGGAAGAGGTGCAGAGAGACAGATAGTTCTCTGGTTGAGAAGCATAAAAGAATACTTACGGCTTTACTGCTGAACAATACGCCTGAATACCCGGTTTTTCAAGATGCTTATGAATCGGGTCATTCTGCAGATGACACCTTCACAGCGAAAAATTTCGCTTATGCTGGTTCGTCTTACCAGTACTCGAGCTTCTCGTTATTGTTGTAATCCTGGTCGGCTGGTTCTTCTTTTTTCGCTGAAGTCATGCGACAGTCGAGATTTAACGGGTGCTTCCAAAAGTTGCCAGCTTTGTCATTCCTCGTGGTTACTATAGAGGATCAAAGGGCACATAATACTTTCTCTTTAATCAGGATATTTGGCCATCACGGCTATGGAAAAAAAACAGTAGAAAAAGACAGGCAGGTATTCAGGGAAAATTTCTTTTCGGGCTCGCCGCAATTCTTATTTTCTTCTCTGCTCTGGTTTCTACAACTATCTATTTTTATCAAAAAGAAACTCCTTGAAGAAGAAGCCTATCAGCGAGCTATCGCTGATCATGACGGCAATGGATGCCAGCCGCGGCTATGTCGAGAAATGTACTGCGGCCAAAGATGTACGAGATTACTCGATGAAGATGATTTTATTCTGGAGGCAATGTCATCGTCCTATGTTTCCAGGGCGATCATGGAACTGGTCAATGAGGAGATTGATGATTTTTCCTATCGCCGTGTCTCGGTAAACGCCAGAAATCCGGAGTATGAAGCGGAAAGGGCTTGAAAGGGAAATGATAGACTATTTTTCCGAGAATCCGCAGGATTGATGAGTGGCATAAAATAATTGAAAACGATGGAAGGTGAAGCGGTATCTTCATGCGCTTCCAGCCCGTGGTTTTCAAGGACTCCTGCATGCACTGTCATGGTAGTCCCGAAGATGCCCCGCAGAAAATAATTGAAAACTATGGCGACAGATCGCGGTTTTGACCGTACACGCCGGTGAAATTGCCGGCGTAATCAGTGTCGGCCTACCGGTTGGTCTTGAATCTTTCTAAAGATCAAAGGAACTTGCATTTATCGTCTTTTCTGCAGTTATGCCTTCGATCCTGCTTCTCTATGTGGTCATTAGCCTGTTTTTCAATCGGCTTGATTGCGCAGAATCTTCGACTTCTGCTCAGTGCTTTCAGGACGAATTTAAAGGATGAAAAGGGTCTGGCGCTGCTGGAAAAATCGCAAACACTTGATGAAATTGAAGAGTTGACTGGGGCCGCTGAAACCATCGCCGATCATATGCAGAAAAGTCAGACAGACAGTGGAGCAGTATGCTGATGAAATTCTTACGCAGTAAAGAGCTTCTGCAATCGGTATTTGACGGTATCACGCGATCCGGTTGTATTGCTTGAATAAACAGCGAAAAACGATTAAAACGGTCAATAAGGCATTTGTTGAGAGATACCAGATCTTCCTTTGAACGATGTTCTCGAACAGGATATTACCCGTTTGTCACTTGATGAAATCGTGCCCGATCGCCCAGTGTAAAGATCTCATTGATTCACTGGGCGAACAACCGGTTGCAAAAGAAATTCATATAGAATAACGGGGAAATTTTTCTGATCTATTTTTATCCGGTGCGAGACCAGATCTACGAAGTGGATGATATTGTATGCTATGTCAAGGAGATAACAGAGCAGCGTAAACTTGAGCAACAGATACAGCATACAGAAAAGCTCGTTTCAATGGGACAGCTTGCCGCGGGAGTTGCTCATGAGATCAATAATCCACTCGGCGTAATTCTCTGCCATCTTGACCTTGTAAAAGATCAAGCGAATCTGTCTGAGGAGGCGCAAAGAAGATCTTAAAATCATTGAAAACATGTTGGAAATTGCCGCAATATTATAGCCGATCTTCTTCGCTTTGCCCGGCAGGCAAAACCGTCATTGAGCATTGCCTCCGTTAACGAACTGGTAAACGAGGTGGTGTCCGATGGCGGCCAACCAGATGGGAATGCAGTCAATTTCCGTTGAAACGCAGCTCGATAAAGAGTCATGCCAAAGATATCTCTTGACGTGGACCGTATGAGGCAGGTTCTTCTGAATCTATTGCTCAACAGTGCCCAGGCGATCGAAGAAAACGGAGTCATCAGATTTATAACGCGAATATGATCCCCAAAACAGGACAGGTCATTATTACCGTCGAAGATAACGGTTCCGGAATCTCGGAAGACCTGCACGATAAAATTTTCGACCCGTTCTTTACGACCAAAGCCCCGGGTAAAGGAACCGGACTCGGATTATCGGTAAGCTATAGCATTATACAGGATCACAGGGGAAAAATAGCCCTGGAGAGTGATACTGAAGTAAAAATATACCCGTTTTGTTATCAGCCTGCCGGTGGAGGATTCCGATCTTGGAGTGACGTGAATATTCTTATTAGTAGATGATGAGCGTGACATGCGAACCGGGCTTCAGCGGGTTCTTAATCGTAAAATACCTCGTGTTCAGGTAACGATTTGTGGAAATGGTTCTGATGCTCTTGAATGCGCTGCAAGAACACTTCTTTCGCGCTTGCGCTTCTCGATATCAAGATGGAGGGAATGAACGGACTCGAACTGCTTGCAGAAATGCGGATGTGTGATCCTTGGATGACCGTTATCATGATGACCGGTTATGGAACAATCGAAATGGCAGTAGAGGCCATGAGAACCGGGGCCTATGACTTTATTTCGAAACCGTTCGATAACGAGACGCTCCTTGCGTGTGGTCCAGAAGGGAATCGAGCGGAACCAGCTCATTAGAGAAAATCTCTACCTCAGGGAAAAAGTAAAAAAAGGAAGTGATACGGTCAGGTTTTATCGGGTCATCTTCAACCATGCGTGACTTTTCTCTATAAAGTTGAGACAGTAGCAAAATCCAACTATACAACCCTTGTTCGCGGAGAATCTGGAACCGGGAAGGAGCTTACTGCCCGGGCAATACACGAACTCAGTAATAGGAGGTGATAAGTCGCTGGTGATGGTTAACTGTCCAGCGATACCTGAGAATCTTTTGGAAAGTGAACTTTTTGGACATGAAAAAGGGGCCTTTACCGATGCAACCCAGACAAAGACAGGATTATTCGCAGAAGCCAATGGTGGAACGATCTGTCTCGATGAAGTGGGGGATTTACCACTCCAGACTCAGAGCAAGCTTTTACGGGTACTGCAGGAGCAGGAAATCAGTCCGCTTGGGCAGTTCCCAGAACCTGAAGATCGATGTGCGGATCATTGCCCTGACCAACCTGGATCTTGAGCAGATGATCAAAGACAAGCTGTTTCGTGAGGACCTCTATTACCGGCTTAACGTGGTGACTCTCTATACACCTTCGCTGAGAGAACTGTCTGAGGATATTCCTGAGCTTATTCATCATTTCACTTTAAAGGTCTGTGAAGAACTCGAAATTCCACCTAAGACATTCTGTCAGAAAGCGGTGTCAGAGCTCGTTGAGCGTGATTGGGCCGGCAATGTAAGAGAACTCCAGAATGTCGTGAGGCGTGTTGTGATGTTCAGTTCGGGGCAGATCATACAGCTTGAAGATCTCAATTTTATCGAGAATGCAAACCAGCCGCATCCTGTCCGAGTCGGCCCAGTGCATGGAAATATTTTCTTAAAAAACAGCAATTACAAGGATGCAAAGCGGAGTGTTCTGGATAGATTTACAACTCAATACATCTCTTCCATGATGATCGAAACAGGCGGAAATGTTACCAGGAGTGCTGAATTATCAGGTTTGTCTCGGGCTGCATTACAAAAGATAATGAAGCGGCTCGGGATCAGCGCGTCGGAGTATCGTGAGAATACTTAGAGATTCTAAGTTAGGTCATGGAGTTTATAACAGATAGTTGCCGGAGATATCCCGTTTGGGTCCTAGAATATTTAGATTTGGAAAAACTTTTCTGGCTATTAAAAAAGAAATAACCACAATAAAAAAGAGCACGAACACCCTCAGCACTGCAACACCGTCCGGAGCACCGGTAAGAAGGACACTCTCGAGTAGCTCAATAATGAACCAGATTCCTGCCAGCCGATACACACCTCCATGAAATCTGAACACGAAGTAAGAAAAAAGAAGAGGAACTGCTGTTGTAATGGCCAGAAAAATTGTTGGATCCCCTTCTTGAATGGGCAAACCTGACATCAAGGTCAGAGCAGAGCAGACGACAAGTAGCAGAAAGAGTACCCCGTTGAGCCTGATATACTTGAGCCGTAAATTATCCTTTGGAACGCTTGCGATACAATAGGCAATTTTTGCCTCATCTGACGGCATGTCCGAACAAAGAGCCTTAAAAATATCCTCTCTTGATCGACCTTGTTGAAGCTCAATAAACACCCGGTCACTTATTGTACGTAATCCCATCTTCATCCTTTCCTTTCTATTTCCTAACGGTTCTATATCATTGTTAAAAAAATACAAATATTAGTAACCTTGTGTTTTTTTTATAACAACTAAATGGCTCTTGTCTGGTTTTTAGTGATATGCTAGAATAGCGATAATATCCTAACACAGAGAATGGAGGTAAGGCGATGAATATCTGGCTTCCAAACCTGTTGTATCAATTATTCCCTCTTCTCTCTATAATTGCCGGTTTCCTGATCGTGGCGTTTTTTCACAATCCTTTTGCCATTCTGGCTGCATCCTGTATGTACTGCTATTCATTTGTCATATTGTGGCTGAGGTTACCAGATGAAGGTGAAAAGTGCGGTTGATTTTTAACGGAACTGATCCTGATAACTGCGACGGTCATATCATCATCTATAGCGGCTCCCTCAACGAATGATTTGATTTCATCAATTATGAGATCAACTATTTTGTCAGAGGGCAAATCTGTTATGTTTGCAAATAATTCGCAAACTCTCTGCTTACCGAACACCTCTCCTGATTTGTTGGTGGCTTCAAAAATACCATCGCTACAGACTAAAATGACATGAGGCACATCATCCAAGGGAAGTTCATTGCTTGTAAATTCCCAATCAGAAACAACACCTAGTGCAACACCTTTTCCTTTCAACTCTGAAAATTCACCCGTTTGACAATTGATAAAAAAGGCAGGGTCATGGCCAGCACGGACCCAGCGTAATGAATGCAAAGACTGGTCTATATCAAGATAGAACAAGGTAACAAAACTACCTGAGGCTTCGGTGTCTAGAAAAAGCAGACTGTTGACGTTGTCCATCATCTCTTCGGGGGTTCCAGATTGTTTGAAACTGCTTCTTACCAGCGCCCTTACAGTGGTCATCAAAAGAGCTGCCCCGACACCATGGCCAACAACATCCCCCACCACAACCCCAATTTTCCCAACCTCTCTGTCGGATTCAAGAATGTCGAAATAATCTCCACCGGTTTCATCGCAATAAAGAGTTTTTCCACATATATCAATTCTTTCACTCTTGAGACCTTTTTGGGGCAGCAGGTTCTGTTGAACTACCCGTGCCAGATCTATGTTTTTTTTCAACTTAAGACGCTGCATTAGCTGGCTAGTCATTTTGTTGAAATTTTCTGTCAACTCGCCAATCTCATCTCGAGTTATAATTTCAAGCGGTGGACCGAATTTACCACTGGCCAGATTATTTGATGCGCGAGAAACCTGCTTGATACCCGCGGTAACCCGATTCATCGACATTCGTATAAATATCAATATCAGACCTATGCAAACTGCCAGCGATATCATGTAATAACGGCGAAAAGTAATTATTGGCGCCAGTACCTGTTCACCAGGTGCTGTGACCACTAACGTCCATGGAACCTGGTTAAGACGATAATAGCCACTTATCTCTTCCGGGGGAGATCCAGTTCCCAATACGGTGCCCGAGTTACTGTTTTGTATTGCCTGAAGTGTATTCTGTTCGAGCTGATTTACACTGCCATATCTGCGCATGGGATAGTTATCTTCAAGATCAGAATTATCACCGGTAGTAATTAAAACGTTATACGAACCATCCAGCAGGTAAGCCTTATTGGTTTTCCACCAGGATGCATTAACCACATGATAAAGGAGATCATCAAATGCAATTACGACCTCAACATTGCCAACGGTTTCGTCATTTATCCCTCTAAACTCAGAGATCAATGAAATAGTCCGATTATTAACCCGTTCGTCGTATCTTGGTGAGCTAATATCGAAACGCCGCAACTGCAATCTCCTGCCATTGTCATCGGGCAGGGCTTCTCCTATTTTGTCGAATGAGCTCTTTGCAGCGGAACGATCCGGCCAATCCACCAAAACATCAGTGACAATATCCAGCTTTCTGATTTGATTGAGTATATGATTAATCAGCTTATGATTTACCGGCGAATTGTCTCCATTTTGCAGCATCCACAAGAGCTTTTTGGGCTCAGCCAGTTTTGTTTCTATCTGGTCACCTGATCTCTCTAGCCGTGAAACAGCGGTCTCGCCCCATTGGGTGATAAGAATATTTCTGACAAACAAAAATCCAACAAAAGATAGCGCTATCAGCAGTATGAAAGTCGGCAATATCGAATATATAAATGTCCTTTGCTGCAATGACTTGGGTTGAAAGCTCATAAGAAAAAAAGTAATTGTGTTTGCTAAGAGTTATTGTTTCCGTGAGATCCCAGTGGAGTATTAATCATAATCCGGCCTCCCCATCTACCATTCAACTACTCTATTAGTCTAAGCATCGATTAACAATCACTCCACAATATGGTTAAATTTCACTTTGGCTGTCGCTGTCGGTAGTTCCTTGCGGACAGTCTCTAAGTCTGACAAAATTTACGAAAATCGCAAAAAAAAATTGAGGTTATTTCAAAAAGATGAGAAGTGTCAAAAGCAGGGCCATTATCAGAAAGCTGTCAATTCGGACAGCACTTAGGTAGAGGCTTATAGCAATTAAGGATACAGCTACCGCTAGTAGGGAAAGATGATTAAAACCACATTAAATCATGAACAAGCTAAAAAAACTGCATCCGGACTTTGCGGAGACTCTTTTTTTATTATTGTAACTTATGCAGAAATGCGAAATTTCAATATGGTTGATAAGCATCTGCAAATCCTGAAAGACCTGGGATCATATGAAGCGACTGAAGTAGAAGGCTTTAAACTAAAACAAAAAACCAGTGGGTGTATTTCGATGAACTTAATCTACAAACCCATTGAAGAGCGCCTATAACAAAATCATTATATAGCTAATCCCTTGTTTTTTGATACATGAACTGCATAAAGGCCTTTATGCGGGCAGTATTTCTTAAATCCGGATGAGTTAGAATCCAGATATGCCTGTGACAATATGCTGGGAGTTCCATTATTTCCACCATTAGAGGGTCTGAAAGACCAACATAATGGGGTAAGGCCGTTATACCCAAATCCTGTTGGGCAAACTTGAACAAAGTGGAAAGTTTGTCACTTGCAGCCACTATGCAGCGATCGGGGACGTATTTTCTTAACCATTTATTGGCTGAAAGATTTGCTAATGCTTCATTTGGCAGAACGAACTGATGCTCGAGAAAGTCTTTTAATTTTTTGGGAAGACCGTATTTTTCAATATACGTTTGTGATGCATAGAGGCGGAAAAATATGGGGGCCAGCTTCTTCCCACCATGTAGTCGGGCTGGATATTAACGGCAGGAATTACGATATCAGCTTCCCGTTTTGTAAGATTAGTATAACGGGTTTGAATATCGAGATCGACTAGTATTTCTGGGTATTTTTCTTTGAACATCTTTATATATTGTGGTAGCCAATAGAATCCAATTGTATCAGTAGTTGAAATTTTAAGATTACCACTCAGCTTGATATCCTTACCCATAAGAGTGCGCTGAATCGCATGCATCTGTTCTTCTGCTCGCTGCACACTTTCAATGATCTCTTCACCTGCTTTTGTCAGTGTATAGCCACTTCTTGAACGTTCGAATAATCGCACACTCAAACTATCTTCTAAGACGTTAATTCGACGAAAGACCGTCGTGTGATTTACTCCTAATTCTCTGGCTGCAGATTTAAGATTCCCACACTCTGCAATCTTAAGAAAGTATTGGTAATGATTCCAATCTATAAGTTTTTGCATATTTGCAATATTAGTTTGCATTAACAATCTATTGATTTGCATTTAATCAATGTAGATCTTGAGGTCAAGAGCAAATCTGCTCATAGGAACATTGTTTTAAAGGTCACGCCTGTAAAACGTTTTGGATTGGGAGTATAACGTAGAGGTTTGACCCAATATTTATAACGGGAGTTCAAAATGAAAAAATTACAAATAATAGGAATCACATTATTTTTGGCATTAACTGGTGTTTCAACTGCTCTGAGTGCAGTAAAACCATGGGACACTGATAAGGCACATTCAAATATCTATTTTAGCGTTGATCACATATTTTCGAAAATTAATGGGCATTTCAACGATTTCAAAGTAGAGATAACTTTTGATCCGGCAGATCTTGCAGGTAGTAAATTCAATTTTGAGATTATGACCGACTCTATTGATACAAATATCGCAAAAAGAGATAAACATCTCCAGTCCGCTGATTTTTTTGATGCCAAAAATTTCTCCACAATGAAGTTTACCTCTACGCAGGTACTCAGATGCAGAAAATGGAGTGTACAATGTAGTGGGAAAGCTCTCGGTAAAGGGTAAAGACTATGACCTGACCCTTCCTTTAAAACTCGAAGGGATAAAAGAACATCCGGCCAAGAAAGGCACGGAAGTTGTGGGATTCAACGCTATATTTACATTTGACCGATTAGCCCATAACATTGGTAACGGCAAGTTCTATGACATGGGCATTGTCGGCAAAGATGTGGATGTATTTGTCAGCCTCGAACTTCTCAGCAGCAAGTAGGAGTATTTCAAAAGCCTTCCTAAAATATAATATCAGGCAACTAGTGTCATGTCAAGCTTGATATGACGTATAATATATGGTATATTCCTTCATAAACCACCTTGGGAGGAGGTAGCATGAAGAAATATACGGTAACGCTGACAAAGGACGAACGCGAATTTAAAAAACATAACTTCAAAGGGGAAACACAAATCTCAGAAGGTCATCAATGCCTTGATATTATTGGGTTGTGACGAAGGTGAATATCAAGAAAAAAGGTCCACAAACGAAGAGATAGCCCGAGTGCTAAAAATTGGCATGAGGAAAATTGACCGTATAAAGAAACGATTTGTCGAACATGGGCTTGATATCACACTGAACGGGATGAAAGGTAGTCGTATTTATGCCAAAAAGGCAGACGGTGACTTTGAAGCGCATCTTGTCGCGCTCAGTTGCAGTGATCCTCCCGAGGGTTTTACCAGATGGTCATTACGGTTGCTGGCTGATAAGGTTGTGGAGCTTGAATATATTGACAAGGTCTCTCATGAGACAATTCGTCAAGTGTTAAAAAAAACGAACTTAAACCTTGGCGACACAAAGGCTGGGTAATCCCTCCAGAGCAGAATGGGAATTTTGTAGCCGGCATGGAAAAGGTTTTGGAGATCTACAAACGGCCCTATGACCGACGTTTTCCGGTAGTCTGCATGGATGAGTCTCCCAAACAGCTTATAGGGGAGACTAAAGACACCGATTGCTGCAAAACCAGGGAGTCCTGCCAAGTATGACTATGAGTACAAGCGTCACGGCGTATGCAATATTTTCATGGCCAGTGAGCCATTGGCAGGGAAACGGTTTGTAAAGATAACGGAAAAGAAAACAAAAATAGATTGGGCATATTTCCTGGAAGAGATTGCCGCTCTTTACAGCGATGCCGAAAAAATTACCTTGGTGATGGATAATCTGAATACCCATACCGCGGGCTCACTGTATGAAACATTTCAACCAGCTAAGGCAAAACAACTGTGGGATCGCTTTGATTTTATGTTCACGCCGAAACATGGAAGCTGGTTGAACATGGCGGAGATAGAACTCAATGTGCTTACATGGCCAGTGCCTGAACAGACGCATTGATAACATTGAAGAAGTACGAAAAGAAGCCTCTGCTTGGCAAGCCTATCGTGATAATAAGAAGTCAAAAGTAAATTGGCAGTTCACGGCGAATGATGCCAGAATTAAACTGGCTCGCCTCTATCCGTCAATTGATACTTGACATGACACTAGGCGCTCTATCGGTTTTATTTTCCCTCTGTCGATACTGGAACTAACCCCCCTATAGCCTATCTAGTACACACACAAATTATCCTTGCGAACCGGTGGGCAAATAGGAGGTTAAAACAATATACACTTCATACCCTGGTTGAAGGCAGTCGACCTTCATCGGCAGCGATAAGATATCGGGATGAAATGTTTTTTGCTTCCGGTTAGGAAGATGGAAATTGATAAACGAGTATACTGTCCAGTGCAGGTGGACGCCCAGTCAAAATCTCACTTTCTATGGAAGAAGATGCACAGACATAATATCTGTATCTCTTCGAGGAGAGCAAACTGGTCAACCAGTAGAGATTTCCTTTGCCAAGATTTATGATTCGCTATATTGGAGAACAAGGTCTTTCACAAGTTTATCTCCGGTTTTCTTAACTGATAAGATATCAGCAATTATTACTTGTAAAATTTAAATATTATTTTGAACATCTCTGTTATCTGCAAGAATGCCTGATCAGGTTGTAATGCTCATTGAATTCAATCAATCATTTCTTAATCAATACTGCATTTAACCATTCGTCTTCCCTCTCTGGTCTTATATCTATAGTTATCCACATATTAGCTATATCTAGATATACAATTCCCTGAATAACTGAGGAAAAATTATCTTCGTTTAGATCTGTGAAATGACGACCAGCTTCAACTCTTTCTTGGTCTCCATATTTAAAAGATACATACATCACCCCACCCTGCTTAAGAGCCTTAGAGAGATTCTCAATATTGGAAATCAAGTCATTATATGGGACATGAAGAAGTGATGCACAACACCAGATACCGTCAAACGGGTTACTTGCTTGATAGTCACTAAAAGTGTTAACAGATACCTGAATACCTGAATTATTGGCTGCAATCCTTGCTATTTGAGGTGAGAAGTCAAAAGCCTCAACATTGTAATCTCTTTCACGAAAGGCAATTATATCTCGACCAGAACCACAGCCTGCATCTAAAACCTTAGCTCCCTTCTTAAGGTACCCGCAGAAGATGTCATGAATCGGAGTTAAATCTACATTGAGAGTGTTCTCACAAAAATCTGCGGCATGTTTTTCATAGTAGGACTTTGACATACTAATACTTTATACTCACCCAATTTGCTTGTTATTCAAAATTGTTATAAATCGTGTATAGAATGGATCTGTAGATGGATTATATGACGAAGTTCCACCCCACCAAGACCTCCCTAAAACAGTTTTCATATTTTCATAATGTTTAAAGAGAGTGATCGATCGTTTCTTAGATGTAGTTCCAAGGGCGTTTGATATCTTATGTTTCCACGGGTGGTTGCTGCCCATGATATTTTCATTTCGTGCGATCAGTTTTGTAACAAAATGTGGTCCCACTAATTTGTCAGATTTTAATAAGTTACATTCACTATGAGATAACACAAGATTCCATACCTCATCATGATTGATGACCTGCCTGGGAAACACATGATCAATGTGGATACTACCACCCAATGTCTCTCCGCAATAGAAACAGATATTACCCTGGTATCCAGATAAAAAAGGCAAATTATTTGTAAGAGCCGTTCTTTCATAACCATCTTCTAAATATATTTCTCTTGTATCATTGGCTAGTTGAAAGTCAGATTGATTTATTTTGAAAGCCCCTTCAAACAGACAACGTCTTACGTCGCCTACTGTGCTGGGGGATAACACTTTCGAGAAAAATCACCAGTAAGCCCAGAATTGGGTGTCCATGAACCTCCTTTGCTCTCTATCATCTGTTCAAGATTGAGAGCACCATGGATAATTCTATCTGTATAACTAATTTCTCAACCCCTTGATTTTCAGCCTTAATTTTATATTTAACACTCATCGATTTTTATGATAGCCTTTTTAAAGGTAGAAAATATGTTGAATGAAAATTGTGAGTTACCCTCCAATTTCTAGTCATTTGGAACAAGCAACCTTTTGGCCTTTCAAGTTTTAATGGTACGACTTTGAAATTAAGATAGAAAGCGAAAAACTCTGAGAAGATAAATTGTTAGGTAATCGCAACAATTATACTACCCATATGATCAACAAAATATCACAGGTGGAGTTATAAGGTGCTATCTCTGATTTTTAAAGACAAAGGGACCAGCTATCATAATAAAATCACTGAATCTAATTATTGGGCTAGTAAAAAGGAATTCTCCGATATAGCCTCCGACCCAGAGACAGCAGTAACATTAGTTGAAAAAACCATTAATTTTGTTCAACAATATGCCAGCGAATTTGAGTGGTTCGATTTAAATTCCTTGAAAAATGCCGACAAAAAAAACTTAGCTGAGTTTGTGTGGTTGTTGGTTACTCCCTTAGAAATACAGCTGGAGAAAGAAGGTGTTCTACAGAAGTATGGCATATCTCAGGATCTACATCCTACCAAAAATGAATTAGATCGATTCAAAAAATATTTCCGAAATAGAGAAAAAATTGGGTCAAGATTTTTTTACACTTGGGGAGGTGATTGGACAAAGATATTTAGTTTTGGATTTCAACTTTTTCGACTTCCGCTGGGCCCTATTGGCAGAATAGCAGGAAATATTCCATTTGTTTCATTACTCTTTTTTATTGCTTGGGTACAAGCTGCCATTCTTGATTGGGTCTTTCTACTGCTGCCATATTTCATATTCATACAACTAAGTAAATTGCCTCGTGACTACTATGATAGCGATTTACTTATAGGACCATACGTTTACGGCAATATTCCTGAACTTAAAAATGATCTTCGCAAACTAGTAGTAAACGACCGACCGAATAGTAATGCTTATGAATCTGCATTGTGGGCAATATTCATGCGCGAGAAGTTATTAGAAATTATTAGAAAACAACGCAACGATCAAATTGAATATCTTGATGAGGCCATCAATAAAGACGACCTAACCATTGAAAAGAGCAAGGTTCAATCAGATGAATTAATAGAAAAGTCGATAATTGATCAAAGCTCACATATAGCCCTATTCCTTGATTTTTCTAAGGATGAAATATTTTCTTCAGACAAAGAAGTGATTCTCACTTTCATCATAATGATTAATGAAGACTATGCAAACGACTCTTTTCTTGCTGAATGGATCGACAAACATGTAACACATGCTGAAATTCTGGGTGCGAAATTACAGCAAAAAGTAAAGGAGATACCGGATCATGTCATTGATCAAATGAACGCCCTTTTTACACAATATTCAAGGGAGGCACATGATTCAGAAAAGAGTTTATATGCAAGATTAACAGACTCTGATTTTTCCGAAGAGCTTAATGTTTTCTTAAGAAAGAACAATATTGACTGGATGGATATTTACGATGAAGTAATGGGTCAGTTTGTAAAAGATCTTTATTATCAAATTCGCCCAACCACAGCAAATGAGAGCTCATCAATCCCCCAGAGTAACTCTTTGATAAATGCTCCCGCAGATGAATTAATCTCTGATAGTACACAAAGAAGAGCTGATGTGGGTGGTGGTGAAAAATCGCAGACCGTGGATAAAGTTTCTTATAAAAATCAAAATGTCTCAATATTAGACAAAATAAAAGCGCAATGGAAATCTTTCCCAAAAACGAAAACACCCTTAGTGATCGCCGGGAGTTTACTTAGCGTCGTGATAATTACCTCTTTTTTTATCTTTTCGGGTGAAGTACTAACCACAAATTTTACGAAAGGAAGTACTCAGGGTGAACCTTTTGCGTCTGTAGCAATGCCTCTAGCGGATAATCCAGTTAATAAAGATAATGAAGTGTCAAAACCTGTTAACTTTTCAGTCTCCAGTGCTGTAATAGCAAAACAACTAGATGTAAATCTTGAGCCTCAACTTATTGCTAATTCTTTCCCCTCTGAGACTCGACCACTATATTATTACTTTATATACAATGGTTCTATCAGTGACAGAATACTTGAAGCTCAAATATTTCAGAATGAGACATTACATTCATCATATCAACAACAGGATTTCCAATATTCTTCTAATGCAGCCTGGCTCGCAATAGATTCAAACTTGAGTCCAGGAGATTGGCTAGTAAGGTTATATTCCGACAATAAACTCGTCAACATTATCCGATTTTCAATACTCTCGAATGTACTAGCAGAAAGCAGCAATGTAGCAAACAAAGAAAAAGAACAAACTGTAATTTTTTTCTCAACCCCTCAGGTAGTACCAGTTATATCCAAGGCTGAAAAAGTGGAAGAACCTGTCAAAGAGTTTGGGGGAAATGGTCCTGAGCCGATTGCAGAGTTAACTCATACTCAGAATCAGGCTGATCTTGGAGAAAACCGTCACTCAGGCCCACCAGAAGATCTTGGCGAAGAGGTTAATGCAGCAACTGTAACGCTCTCAAACATTACCACTAAAGACAAATATACTGACTCGCGACCAACTTCACTATCTCAGGAGCATGCAAGACTTTTTGTGCTCCCTATGCCACGCAACTCTCGAGTTCGCATCCTAAATATTAAACCAAAGTATCACGATGGTATCGAGTTGCCAGGGGGTGATTACCACCTTGAGATTTCGGCGACTGGACATCAAACTACCAAGAAATGGATTAGCATTAAGCAAGGTGAGATTAAACATTTAAGTTTTGAATTGACTCCACATGCAAAACAGGCTGTTGATATAACAGGAAGCGGGGACTCTGAACTGGATATTCTCTTGGCTATGATAGAATCTTCAGATACCAAAGAAATGAAAACAGCGGCAAAAATATTGGCAAATAATTATTATAATAACAATTTTGCTTTAGATAGAGCAGAGCAAGTCCTTCTTGCAAATTATGAATCGTCCTCGAATAGCTGGACATCTAACGATGCTCTTTCGTATTTGTGCAAAATGCTAGGTGCATCAAAACAACATCGATTTCTAGAGACCCTCATGCTTGTTGGCCATCATGGTAATAGTTTTATACTCATGTGGCATGCACAATGGAGCGCAAGTGCTCTAGATTAATCGAAGAGCAGATTGTCTGACCAATAAAAAAGCCGGAGCCGGAAAGAAGTAGTTGAAGCTTTATTTGATAAGACCAGGGAAACCAAATTTAAGTTCACATATTGAAAGCGTAAATGGCAAGTTCAGAGCTGAGTAATTAATTGAGCAAGTCTTTGCATCCTAAATGATACGAAACATGAACGTTGAAAATAATATTTTAAAAGGAGGTAGTAAGTATGGCTTTAAACAGATGTCCTAATTGTGTTGTCGTAAGCTTCCCCAAAAACGAGACATGTTAAAAGTAGAGTTTTCTGGCACAATAGCGCGGCCAGGAGGTTCTAATGAAAAAGTCACGATTCACAGAAACACAGATTATTAGCATTCTGAAAGAAGCCGATGCTGGGCTTGCAGTGAACCTTCTCACTGGACACTTCTTCTTAATCGGGATAGGGCTGGATTGAGATGCTTCCTGTCTCCGCGTAACAAAAGTTCGACTTCAGACGTGATATACTAAAGTCATTAACGTTCTGTTTTTTCTAAAAAAGAAAAAGGAGACGATGATGACTAAAGAAGAATTTTGTAGCAACAAGGTAGTTTTTGATACGGGAGCTCATCCTGTATTTTATCCAGTTAATCGTTTCTTCTTCTGTTTCTTGATAACCTGCAAACCTTCCTGCTTGCGAATCAGACGAACTCTTTCCCTGCCAATTTTCCAACCAGCTTCTTTCAGTTTGTAATAAATCTTCCGGTAACCAAATCGTGGATAACGAACTGATAACCGGTGAATTTCTTCTCTGAGTTCTTGATCATGATTGGCTTCTGGTTTGTTCCGTTTCGTTGCGCGGTTCAGGCTGATGATCCTGCATGAGTGTCTTTCACTGACCTGATACTTTGAGCGCAGGTAATCAGATACGATTCTTTGGCTGGCAAGGCGTACCACTTTTTTGAAACGACATCCTTGAGCATTCGGTTATCAAGGGTGAGTTCTGCAACCAGCTTTTTCAGTTCTGAATTTTCTTTTTCCAGACCCTTCAATCTCTTCGCATCAGATACTTCCATGCCGCCAAATTTATTACGCCAACGATAGTAGGTCTGCTCGGTTATATTGTGCTGCCGGCATGCCTCACGAACATTGCCCAGAGCTTCTCCTTCTTTGACCTCGTATGATCTGTTCTTCAGAAAATCGCTTCTTTTTCATTGGTCTTCTCCAGTTGATTTGATCGTAAGTCTAACATATCAACTGGTATAAAATCCAAGGGGCTTTCCATGGTCACTGACAGATTCTATTGCTCAAAGTGATACTTAGCAATCACCTGTAGGATTTTAGCGGGCGAGTCCTTCACGTACTGCTGCAGTAATTGTTTTGATTGATTTACAACATGTAACAATCTTTTGTTTCAAAAGATACTAACCTGCAGTTTGGACATCTCCAGCTATTTATTACCGCCTGAGTGTTCGCGGAACCAGAAATACTTAGTTTGCCCAAATGAATCTGTTCCAGTTCCTTCTTAGAGAGGAGATTGACATCTTTTTTACTAGACCAGAACAGAGAGCTGCCCAATCCCCTAAGGTATAATGCACCGTTTTCCATGACACAATCGCAGTTCAAACATTTCATGTGTGGCCCTCAAAAGTAATCTAACATTGACTTCACCGGCGATCTTCAAAGATTCCTAGTTGCATACAGAGTTAAAGATGATTCCATATTCTTTGGGAACTCCTCCATGGATTTGTATACTTGACCCAGATCATAGCCATTCCCTTCAGCCAATATTCCATTTCAGAAAAAAGTCCTATAGTATTCCCAAAGATAGGACAATTGATCCAATGTGCTGAAAAACGAAACCCTAGTGATGGAATATAATAATGTCAGAAATTAAAACATGCCCTCATTGTTACCAAAAGAATAGAATCCCATCTGATAGAGTCGTGCGTGACGCAAAATGTGGTTTATGCGGTTGTTTATTATCTGGTGCTGATACAGGCCCGGAATGTCCCAAATGTCGCTATAAATTTGAATATATTGCTAAAAATAAAGAGGAAAATATCCGCTGCCCGAAGTGCCGTAAGATTGTTTCTGATAAAAAATTTAATAGCCAGCAGATGATAATTATTGGCGTTTCAGTGGCTATAATATTTATTCTGGCATTTATTGGAATAAGCTTACTTTCTGGATTGAAAATTTACTAATAATTACTGTATCAATTGTTTTCATTTGGCCACCTCTCTGTCATGGTTCGTATCGCTCATGGTATCGCTATAGTTCCAAGTGGCTGGCCTTTCATCCGCCCATAAACGTCTGCTATCTCCGTCCTTGAGTCTATCCAAAATAGTGAAACAGTCCTTGCAATAGTCAATATTTTCACCGTTAGGCCTTTTTCCTTCGACATCAGCACCAGCTTATGTTCAATAATTGTAAAGAACAGGCATAGTTGGTCTGGTAAAAAGAATGCGTGTATGCTTCAAAAGAGAAATATAACGGAATCTACCACCACGGCATGGAGGTAAGAATGGTAGAGTACATAATCTTCTAACGCCGGGAATTATTGAAGAGGTACGACCATGTCTTCGACAATTGCATAACATGCATCACCGGGCTGTGGTTTTATTGTTGTCAGGCCAGTGAAAACACCAAAAGCGGGCAGTACTGCTGATGATTTCTCAAAGTGAAAACAGGGAAGGCGAAGCGAGTCGGCACTGTTTTTGTCTTTCAGCAGGACTCCAGGGTGGATATGAGCGGCGAGGCAATAGAGCTGAGTGTTTTTTTTCGGATAGTGGTGAAGGATGAACGGACCGAATTGAAGTGGTTCATGGTGAACAGTGATCTGCCAGTCAGTCGGCAGTTGCCCGCTCCACCGATCATGACTGCCACTGATCAGGTCTATGGTGAGCGGATGATTCAGACGCCAAGCATCCATAGTCGGGCCAATGCTGGCAATAGAATTGTCGCCATGGAATAGATCCCCCAGAATGATCAGGCGACTCGCCTTGGTTCGGATCAATGCTGCGGTGAGTCGTTTGAGGGTATCTATGGATGGACCCTCCGGCAGAGGAATACCCGCAGCTCTGAAGGTGGCCTCTTTTCCCAAATGCAGGTCTGCTGCAAGCAGCGTCTGCTCTTCCTGCCAGAAGAGACAGCGCTCAGGCATCAGGTGCATGGTCTGTCCACAGAGCACATGGATTCTATCTCCGGTTCTTATCTGCATGCGATGTCTGTTCAACTTTTATCTGCCTTTTCCTCGAGCGCCTTCAGTAGACGCTGGAGACGATCATGGAGTTTCTCTGAACTCAATTTTTCCCGCAACCGGTCGACAAGCAGGGGAAAAGCAAATGGAGTGATACGGTCCGGCACTGTTCTGATAAGCTCCATATCTTTGATCGATTCTATCGTTTTAAATAAGCGGGAGCGCTCGAGCTGTCGTTCGAGAACTTCTTGATGCGCCTGACGCAATAACGGATGGTTCGGGTCATAACGCGTAAAGACATCAAAGATTAATGAGCTTGTTGCCTGAATTTGCCGTGCTGTTTTAGACTTGCCGGGATATCCTTCAAAAACGAGTCCTGCAATCCGGGCAATTTCCCTGAAGCGGCTTCTGGCAAGCTCTGCAGCATTGAGGCTTTCTACTATATCGCTGCCCAGCGTATCCGTTCTGAACAGGTCACCGGCCAAGGCCCGATCAAGGGGGGCCGGTTTGTTTGAGAGCAATTCTATTCCGTAATCATTGATCGACCAGGCAAATGAAAGCGGTTCTAACCGTGCTAGACGATAAGCCAGCAGGGCCGCAAGTCCTTCATGAACCAGGCGTCCGGCAAAGGGATAAAGAAAAATATGGTTTCCTTCACGGGAGCTTATCTGTTCGACCAGGAGCTGACCGCTGCCCGGAATTGCTGACCAGGAAGCCTGCAATTCAAGAATCGGCCTGACCGTTTTCATTTCCGGACCATCAAAAATCCCGCCTGCGGCAGCATCGAGTCGTTTGCACACCGCTCTTGCCAGCCTGCTGGAGAGCGGCATGCGACCGCCGTACCAGATTGGCACAGCCCCTGCTGAGGGCGCCGCCCGAACATACGCCGTCATATTGTTGATTTTAATAAGTTCGAGTGACTTACCGGCAAATAAAAAGGTGTCGCCGGGGAAAAGGCTTGAGATGAAACTCTCTTCGACACTGCCGAGACGACCCCCTTTCAGGTATCGAACCTGGACAGCAGCATCGCCAACGATGGTGCCGATAGCCATACGATGTCGCTTGGCAATGGTCTTGTCTTTAACCGTATATTTTCCGTTTTCCAGCACCAGCTTGTGATAATTGGGATAGGCTGAGAGGGTTTTCCCGCCGCTGGTGAGAAAATCCAGGATCCACATCCACTCGCTGTCTGATACACCTGAATAAGAGGCGGTGGTGCGTATTTCCGCCAGAAGATCATCTGCGTAAAAACCACCACCCAAAGCCATGCTCACAACATGCTGGACCAAAACATCAAGTGGTTCGATGTAAGGGGGACGGGCTTCAATGAATTCTTTCCGGGCGGCATCTCGAGCAGCAGCTGCTTCTATGAGTTCAAACGCACTTGCCGGCACACAGGTTACCCTGCTCACCCTTCCGGGCCCATGTCCACTTCGCCCGGCGCGCTGCAGAAGACGGGCAACGCCTTTCGGGCTGCCGATCTGCACCACTCGATCAACCGGTGAAAAATCAACTCCCAGGTCAAGACTTGAAGTGCAGACGACGACCTTCAGGGCGCCTTCCTTAAGACCAGACTCAACGAAACGCCGCTCATCACGGGCGAGTGACCCGTGGTGCAGGCCAACAGGCCATTCAGGCCGCGCCTCTTGGATAGCGCGATGCCATAATTCACATTGAGCTCTTGTGTTGGTGAACACAAGGGCGGTTTCAACCTGTTCCAGTTCTTTGAGAACAAGGGGGAGCATCTTCAGGCCGAGGTGGCCAGCCCATGGAAATCGCTCGGTCGAGAGTGGAAGAAGGGAATCGATCACTATTTCCTTGGGAACGATCCCCTGGACGAGACGACCAGATAACGGTTTGTCGTCACGAGCTCTGCCCAGCAAATGAAACATCGCTTCTTCAAGGTTTCCCAGGGTTGCAGAGAGTCCCCAGGTAATAATCTGCGGGGCAAAGGTGCGTAACCTGGCAAGAGCAAGTTCTGTCTGAACTCCTCGCTTTGAGCCGAGAAGCTCGTGCCACTCATCCACCACGACAACCTGCAGGGCGCGAAATGTTTGTCTTGATTTCGGCCGGGTGAGCAGGAGCGTCAAACTTTCCGGGGTGGTAATAAGTACCGCTGGCGGCTGTTTTTCCTGTTTCTGTTTCGTATAGCTCGAAGTATCGCCAGTACGAATCTGCACGCTCAATTCGGGCATAAGCTCATCGAGCGGTTCGCTGAGAGCCGTGAGCGTATCTTCTGAGAGCGCTCGCAGCGGAGTGAGCCAGATGATCTGCAGCCCATCTGTGTTGGATTTCTCTTCAAGCCGTGCAAGGGCGCCAAGCCAGACGGCAAGGGTTTTTCCCATACCGGTCGGGGCATACAGCAACCCTGAGACTCCCTGGTGCATGGCCTGCCAAACATTCTTTTGAAAATCAAACGGCTGCCAGCTGCGCTGATAAAAGAATTGTTCAAAATGAGACCACCTGCTATCGCTCATACTCATTTGAGCTCTCCAGGGGGCAACAATGCCAAAACCGTTTCAATCGAATCGGCTTCCTCCGGTGACTTGTCATTTCTGATACCAGCAATTCGAGGAAAACGTACGGCTATTCCTGATTTATGGCGACTGGAACGGCGGATACCCTCAAAATGAAGTTCCATCACTACCTGTGGCGGTACGCTTCGAACAGGACCAAATCGATCAGTGGTATTTTGTCGCACAAAGCGGTCCACCTCTAAAATCTCTTGATCACTGAGTCCTGAGTAGGCCTTGGCCAGCGGCACCAGCTGGTCACTCTGCCAGACGCCAAAAGTGTAATCGGTGTAGAGGCTCGCCCGTCTTCCGCTGCCTCTCTGAGCGTAGAGCAAAACAGCATCGACACTGTACGGATCTATTTTGTATTTCCACCAGTCACCGCGTTTCCTGCCGACACCATACAGCGATTGTTTTTTCTTGAGCATCACCCCCTCGACATGGCGATCACGGCTTTCCTGCCGCTTTTCATCAAGCAGCTGCCAATTCCAGACGGTAACGACAGGCGAGAGCAGAAGCGTATTGGTGAACGCTTCGCTGTTCAATAGTTTCTCCAGAAATGATCGGCGTACTATTAATGGAGTGGTTCGAATATCGCTGTTCTCCCACTCCAGCATATCATAGGTCATTAAGATGACAGGGACTTCTTTCAGCAGTTTTTTTCCAATTGTCTTCCGTCCCAGTCTGCGCTGCAATTGTCCAAACGACTTTACACTGCCGCCCTCTCCAGGTTCCCATGCCAGTATCTCACCATCAAGAACGGTACCATCAGGCAGTTGTTCAGTGGCAGCAGCAATTTCAGGAAAACGATCGGTAACCAGTTCTTCTCCTCGGGACCAGATAAAGACCTGTTCCTTTCGTTTAATTACTTGGGCCCGGATTCCGTCCCATTTCCACTCAACCTGCCACTCATCAGATGATCCCAGCTGACCAGTGTCACCATCAAAGGGGTAGGCCAGGTAAAACGGGTATGGTTTGCTGCAGTCGGCATCACTGGTATCGGAACAACTGAGAATATTATAGAAATCCCCGCAGGGCGCCCAGGTCCCCATCAAACGGTGGGCAATGACATCAGAATCAACTCCAAGAACTTCAGCAAGGGCTCGGGTGACCAATCGCTGGGAAACACCAACCCGCCAGGCACCTGTCAGCAATTTTGTGAAAACAAATCTGCTTGATTGATCAAGTTCGTTCCACCATCCAACAATCGCCTCACGCTTGACATCCTCATCCTGCCCGGCAAGCGAGAGCAGCCGCTGTTCAATCCATTCGGTGAGGGTAAGACTGGATCCCCGTCCCTGAGTCGGCAGGAGCAGCGAAACGGTCTCCGCGAGGTCGCCAACCGCATCATATGATTCTGAAAAAAGCCATTCCGGAATGTTTGCCGCTGCAGTAGCCCAGGAACGTATGTGTCTGGCGGTAATAGGCGTTTTGGGGCGTCTGCCGGTAAGATAGGCGACAGCCCAGGCTGCATCAGAAGGTTGTGCCTTCCTGAAATAGTCTTTTAAAGCAGCGAGTTTTACGGAAGTCTTGTTGGTTTCGTCAAGCCTAAGAAATAGTGAGGTAAAGTCCTTCATTCCTGGGTATCCTCTGTCTGGCCCCATGCCCCAGTTGTCATGATATCGGTATTGAAACCTCTCTCCTGAAGATAACGGGCCAGGATCTGGGAACTCCCATGAGTCGTTATCACCCGTTCAGCTCCGGTTTCATAGATAGTGTTCAGGAGTCCGGGCCAGTCTGCATGATCTGAGAGCACAAAGCCATGGTCCAGTGCCAGCCTCCGCCGGCGGCCACGCACCCGCATCCAGCCGGAGGCTCTTGCAGTAACACTGTTTTTAAAGCGGCGCATCCAGGGTGTTCCCTGTGCGGACGGTGGAGCAAATATGAGCGCAGAGGAAAAATCATGACCTGCTGGCATACTAAGGGGATTTGGGGCGTCAGGAAGATAAATCGAGCTCTCCCGGTAGGCCTGATTCATCTGCTGCAGGGCACCATGGGCATAGAGTTTTTCAGTTCCTCCATCATACAATGCCAGGCTGGCCATAATGCGCTGCGTCTTACCCATAACATAACTGAATAAAATAGAAGGTTTTCCTGCAGCAGCATTTGTCTGCCACCAGCCATAGATCGCTTCCATGACCTGCTCCGCTGGATACCAGCGATATATGGGCAAACCAAAAGTAGATTCGGTAATGAACGTATGACATTGAACGAGCTCAAACGGATCGCAGGTCGGGTCTGTTTCCCGCTTGTAATCACCTGAAACAACCCATACCTCTCCTGCCACCTCAACCCGTATTTGCGCCGAGCCAAGAACATGACCGGCAGGGTGAAGAGATATCTTTGCTGACCCGATGGTGAGTTGTTCCCCATAATGCACAGTTTGAATGGAAGAACCAACCCGAAGCGAAAGTGGTAACTTTCCAGGTTCAGCGCAGAGATATGATGTACTACCAGGACGTGCGTGATCACCATGAGCATGGGTAATGATCGCTCGAGCAGCGGGTCGCCAGGGATCTATATGAAAATCCCCCGCTGGACAATACAGCCCTTTATCATCATTGATGAGTACCCTTGCATACGACATAGTTGATGCCGGCTATCGTTTTTGTTTATTATGGCGGCAGCGTTTACTGCAATAGCGCACTTCTTGCCAGTTGTGACGCCACTTCTTTCGCCAGCTAAATGGCCGTAAACAGACCGGACATATCTTTTGATCCTGTTTCATCTATTTTACCCAAGACCTTGATTGACGAAATAAACATTAGTTTTACCAGTTTCTTTCAGAAGCAATTCTAAGTACGATAGCTGCAAGAGAAAACAGTGGTGACTTATTTTGTGTTGATTCTGCCTTCTGCCCGACCAGGCAACCGAGGGTATCGCACCGAGTTTCTGTTATGTTATGGTGTTTTGATGCAGCCGCGTTTGAAGCTGATGAACGACGATTTTTTTGCTGATTAACCTGCTTCGTGAGGTTCCAAAAATGAAAAAAACACTCCGTTTGCTCCTTGGAGATCAGCTCAACAGTAGACATACCTGGTTTCGTTCCACTGATGACTCCATCACTTACATGATGATGGAAATAAACGAGGAGATGACCTATGTAACCCATCATATTCAGAAGGTTGTGGCGTATTTGGCCAGCATGAGAAATTTTGCAAACTGGCTTCAAAAAACCGGGCATCAGATTTGCTATATTTCTCTCGATGATGAGCGAAACAAACAATCGCTCGCAAAAAACACTATTGAACAGATCAAGCAGAATGGCTTTGAATGTTTTGAGTACCTTCTGCCAGATGAATATCGGCTTGATAGGCAGCTGCAGGATCTCTGTGAACAACTCGATATAACGACCGGCGTTTTTGATACTGAACATTTCATCACAGGGCGAGAAGATCTGAACGATTTCTTTGGTACCAAGAATTACCTGATGGAAACATTTTATCGCCATATACGTAAAAAGAACGGGTGGTTGATGGAACCTGATGGCCCAGAAGGTGGACGCTGGAACTATGATAAGCAAAACAGAAAAGCGCTGCCAAAAAAAATAGAGGTTATCGCCCCGAAGGAATTCAGCCACAACGTTTCCGAACTAACAGAACTTATCAGCAATGCGCAGATAAAGACGATCGGCTCTATCAATCCAGAGCATTTTATCTGGCCCATAGAACGTTCGGAGTGTTTGGTGCTGCTGAATTTTTTCTTCAGAAATTGTTTTCAGCACTTTGGCAGCTACCAGGATGCTCTGCATAGTGATTATTGGTCATTGTTTCATTCGCGCCTCTCCTTTGCATTGAACAGCAAAATGATTGACCCGAGAGAAGTTGTAGATAGCGCCATCGAGTATTACAGGAAGCAGGACGAAATCAGCATTGCAGCTGTGGAAGGGTTCGTTCGCCAAATCGTTGGCTGGCGTGAATTTATGAGAGGGGTTTACTGGGCAAAGATGCCTGCATACGCTAAAGAAAACTGGCTCAACAATGACCAGCCCCTGCCCGCCTTTTACTGGAGTGGAAAAACGAAAATGTCTTGCCTCAAACATGCCATTGACCAATCTCTTCAGAAGGCATATGCGCATCATATTCAGCGTCTGATGGTTACCGGCAATTTTGCCTTGCTGGCAGGAGTGCACCCCGATGCTGTTGATGAATGGTATCTCGGTATCTATATTGATGCAGTTGAATGGGTTGAGATAACGAATACAAGAGGGATGAGTCAATTTGCTGATGGGGGAGTGGTTGCATCCAAGCCATATGTTTCATCCGCAAACTATATCAATAAAATGAGCAATTACTGCAAATCCTGCTTTTATAATTTCAAGGAAAAAACGAAGAACCACCCGTGTCCATTTAACGCACTCTATTGGAATTTCTTAATTCGCCATGAGGAACGGTTTGCACCAAATCACAGAATGAAAATGATGTACAGCATGGTCAACAGAATGACATCCACCGAAAAAAAGAGCATTACCAGGCAGGCTGAAATATACCTTTCAGATATCGATAACCTCTAATAATAAATGCCTTGTCCTGTTTTAATAGCAGATAAAAACCAGAACTTTATTCAAAAACACCAAAGGGGGCGATTGTGGCCGGGCTGAAACGTATTATCTGGCATTGGAAACAGTTTGACCTCTATTCTTCTCTTCATGAGCTATGTACCAGGTTTGGTCACAATGTTCATGTATCAGGCCTCCTTACCCAGGATTCCACCTCCTCCCCAGCCGAACAGGGCTGCAGCTTTCTTGGCATTCCTCGAATATCTCGAAACCGATTTGATCACTACCGTTCTTGCATATCACTTCTTCAGAATCAGTATAGGGACCGTGGGTTTGAACTCAAAATCAGTCCCGGGGGCATCGAAGCTTTTTTAGCAGGTTTGGAGGGAAGACCTGAGCGATTTGAGATCTGGCATTATCCACATCTTGGAAATGAAGAACGCGCCTTTATCTCTGCTCTTGAGACCAAAAAAGCTGACAATATATGCCTGAAAGCACTTAAGCCCAATACACTCATTGAAGAAAAGGAATTGCCGTTTGAGTTGGATTCGCTCCCTGAAACATTCAGTAGATTTAGAAAAATAATCGAGACGCGACCCTACACTGCCTATAATTTCTCCCGCTATCCATATCCTTTTCCTCCAATCAATTCTGTTGGCAGGCAGCGTCTTGAAAACTATGTGTTCATAGATAAAAAAATTGTCACCTACAAACAAACGAGAAACGGTCTTGGTCCTGGAGATTATTCAAGCAAACTTTCAAAATGGCTGGCAGTACATGCCATACGGGCAACAGAGATTGGCTCAGCGATCCTACAGTTTGAAGATAAATACATAAAAAACGACTCAACCTACTGGTTGTTGTTTGAACTGCTCTGGCGGGATTATTTTCATTTTCTTCATAAAAAAATTGACACGCTTCTTTTTATACCGAGCGGCAATAAAGGGTGCAGAAGTCCAGGAATAACGGACTCGATTCATTGGACCTTTACAGGCAGTAATTATCAAATGACTTTTTCTTATAATGAACGGGATACAATTCTGCTTCATTGGGAAAATTTTAGAAAATGGGCACGGGGTAAAACAGGGAATACTTTTGTTGATGTAATGATGGGGGAGCTTTTTTTTACCGGTGAAATAAGCAATAGAGCTCGACAGTGCGCTGCAAGCTATCTCATTCACAACCTGCATGTTCCCTGGTGGTGGGGAGCCCAGTGGTTTGAGTATTTACTGCTCGACTATGACGTCTCATCAAACTGGGGAAATTGGGCCTATATTGCAGGAGTTGGGGCTGATCCCCGTCCAGTTCGTAAATTCAACATGCAGATACAGGCCCAGAAATACGACCCAAGTGGTTCCTATAGAAAGTGGGGGTTGGAGCAGTGTTGGGATGTACCTGAGGATGCGCTTCCAAAATCATATCCAGGAAGCTTTCATTAACCTTATAAAAACCGACATCCTGGGTGCAATGCCAAACCAACGCTGGCAATCCGATATCTGTACGTTCCGGTTGGCCGGCAAAAACGCCTATCTAATCGGTTTTATTGAGTGAGTCTTCAAATCTCAATTAACTGAATGCTCAATGCACTATATTCTCCAGTCCCAGACAACCCGGTTCTAACTTTCTCATCTCAAACAATCTCGCAAGAAACAACCACCACTCGTCGCTGGTACTGATCTCAGGATGTATCATCAAGTAGGCCTTCACAGCTGCTCTCTGCTGCACATCAGTCAGTAAGCGCCACTTCTGTTTGATCGCAAACCTTGTCATCCAATCCATGTTAGGTTCCTTCTTCTACCTCATGCAGGGTAACTATTACGGTAGAAGCGATATCAGCCTTAAATATCAGTCTATGTTTTATGCACCTCGAAGTAGTTGCAGCTATTTCTTATATGTTCTGGTCGTCGAGCTTGAAATACCAATTAATCCTGCACCGAGAAAAATCATAGCCAAGGGGTCAGACAAAGAGGACGTTGCTAAAATGAAATAAAATATGATTATCGTCACCACACACAGTAGTAATTTGTACATATGTAATCCTCCAGCAGATATTCTTCAGAGAAGTCATTCAGCAACCTTCATTCAAAATCTCTAAATGTATTACCCTTAAGGATCTGAGTATTGCGACGATTGTTGTTATATCTGTTTCTATCTTCCTATTCTGATAAATGAAACGACCGTAATTTATAGAGGAGCCGAAAACGCTGATCTCTTCGGGCAATAAGTATATTTCAGAAGAACACTCACTTTAGGGGAGATAAAGCGAAAAGCGTGCCAGAGATAACATGCTGCTGACAAGAATAAGAAAATGTGAATAAGTGGCTGTTTTATAATAAATTATGACCACTGATTTGAGACGATCTTGATTGTGGTCGCTTGGGTTCATCACGAAAGTGCAAACAATATAGGCAGTATTGCGGGGGGTAGACTGCACAGAAAGTTTACACCGACCTACTCTCGAAAGGGGGTAGAGCATCGAATAATTGTAGATTTTTTATACGATGCAAAAACCCGAACTATCCGAAGAACGGATCAATCATCGAGGTCATACCAATCACCGAGCTGAAGGATAGCAAACTCAATAAAAACGATTGACAGAAAATCTCGGGGTTATTGCACGCTTGCCTTCACAATTTTGGTAGGCAAACATTGGCAGCCTCGGCTAGGATTGCAATTAAGAAATTGTCCGGGGACTGAGATTCTCATCCGAACAGTCAGATACTGAATTGAACACCAGACTGATCAGCTGTGTTTGGATTGTACTTTCGATACAGCTCATCAATCGTGCCGCTGTCCCGCGCTTTAATAACCGGCTCGATAAGCTCATCGAATTCTTTTGCGAATTTTGTGTGTTTTTCTATGATTTCAGGATGTTCTTTGAAGAGAAAGTAGAGTCCGAGAGCCCGGGCACAGAGCGGCGGCTCCACACAGGAGCACAGATAGGTTTCATAGAGTGCGACCTTGAGCATCTTGGGATCATCAATATTTACCTCATGCACTGCTTTTGCCCTTCCCAGCCAAACATTTCCAAGCCAGACGTGTGGTTCTTCAAGGGGCTGCTGCTGCTGAGATATCTCATACATGGAAACTATTGTTTCAATGGTCAGATCGCCCAGCGCCTCCCCGCTCATGGACTGCTCTGTGGTGTCTGAAAAAGCCATTTGGTAGCCTGCCATTAAAGTTTCTGAAAGACTTCAGAAAGAGATGAGACAATTCTCATTTTTTCCATAAGCCGACCTGAAACAACGTATCTAAATCTGTTTCTACCATGATAAAGGTATTCCATTTAAAACCCAGACGCTATAAAAAACCCAGAGGCTCATTTGCCACTGGGTTCATGATTGTAATAGGTTACAGCAGGATTTGTAACAGAGCGTCACAAGTATGTGACTGATGTACCAGACGATCTATCTGGATTTCGAGCACTGGGGACAGAGTTCCGGGGTAAATCTCATATCAAATCGTTCATTAATAGACTCATTGAGTGTATACCAGTCACCGTTTTCACCTTCTATCTTCTGGCAACCGTTGCACACGGGAACACTTCCCTGAAGGGTGTCGACCATATCAAGCGCTAGTTTTAGTTCTTCAACAGATTGTGAAAGTGATGACTGGATGGTGACAAGTCTTTCAGCCACCCTGACTCTGGCTCGCAGTTCGTCGTCGTTGAATGGCTTTGTCATATAATCATCAGCACCTGCATCAAACCCCTGAAGAATATCTTTCTGGCTGTCCCGACCAGTCAATATAATGACATAGACGGGGTTGGCCCGCTGCAGATTTTTTATCCTTTTGCAGAGTTCAACACCATCAACCTCAGGCATCTCCCAGTCAAGGATTGCGATGTCCGGTGTTTCAACCTTTTGAAAAGCATTCCAAGCTTCCTTGCCATCGGCAACACTGTTAACTGAATACCCCCAGTTTTCAAGGCTTACCTGAACCATGAGTCTTGTGGTATATTCATCCTCTGCTATCAATATTTTCACAATAAAATGCCCTGTTTTCTATTTTTATCTTTTCTTTCCGTTAATGAATGCTCATGAGTTTAATTATCTCGATTCGGAGGCCAATTGTCCAATTGAATTTCAGGAAAAAGAGAGATAGGGAAAATGTGATACCATTTTTTGCTCCCCACGGAGCCGCATCTTTTCAATTTTAATCAAATGAATCTCAAGAATGCTCTAGCAGATATCATTCCTCCAGCGGGTCTGATCAAACTCACCAGAAGCTACGATATCATCGGTGATATTGCCGTCACCATCATACCAAGTAGCCTGGAGCACTTTGAAACAGAGATAGCCCAGGCTATTTTATCCATCCATAAAAATGTGAAAGTTGTCCTTAAACGTGCAGGAACGTATTCAGGAGAACACCGGACTATCCCCCTTGCCTTCATTGCCGGAGAAAAGCGAACCGAGACGCTCTGCAAGGAGTTTGGTATAAAACTATTGCTGGACCTTGAAAAGGTATATTTCTCTGTTCGGTCCGGGACCGAACGCAAACGGATTGCAGATCTTGTCCGTTCTGATGAAACAATCCTTGTCATGTTTTCGGGGATAGCCCCCTATCCCCTGATGATCTCAAAATACAGCAAGGCTTCCTCGATCACCGGTGTTGAAGTAAATAAAACCGCCCACGACTATGGTGTAAAAAATCTGCAATTGAATAAAGCCAAAAATATAACGCTTATCCATGACGATGTTGTGATGGTGGTCGGAAAAAGCAGTGAACGCTACGACAGGATTATCATGCCCTTCCCCTATCGCTCTACTACATATCTTGAGTGTGCAATCGGTGCACTGGCAGCGCACGGGACGCTGCACTTTTATGATTTCAAATGCAGCTGTAACTTCGAACAGGCTGCCAATTTGGTTTCACACCAGGCCAAGCTGCTTGGTCGACGGGTACTATCTTCCAAGATTGTTGTTTGCGGGCACGTCAGTCCACAAAGCTACAGGGTCTGCGTTGACGCGGTAATTGAGTAGAGCTGCAATATCGAGGTACCAGCGGGCAGAGATGGAGGCTATTTGGGGTTATTGAGTTCAAATATGATAGTTTCTCTGTTGGCATCAGGCTGCTCATTGAGAATCTGGGCAACCCGATTGGCGATATATGCGGTTGAAATTGAAGTGCCTGCATAAATAGAGGAATCGCCCCCCTGGCCAACAGTCATTTCTGCGATACCGGGCGCGTAAACAGAGACAAAATCCCCGTAATTTGAGCTTTCCCAACGGGTACCATCGGGCATCAGAGCTCCAACGCCGATAACGTTGTCGTAAGCAGCCGGATATACCGGTTTGCCTGTTGGGCTGTTGCCAGCAGCAGCAACGACGAGCAATCCTTTGTCTGTCGCATAGTTTATAACTGTTTCGAGCATCTCGTTGGTATTTTCTGCTCCCCAGCTCATACTGACAACCTGAGCTTCGGCTGCAATGGCATAGTCAATGCTCCTGAGAAGCGTATAATTTGAGGTGAAGCCGTTATCGTCAAAGGCCCTTACTGCAACAATTGCATTGTTATGTTTTTCGTCGGTTCCAGTTCCTAGCGGATGAACGAGGCCTGAGGCAATGAGCGACATCTGAGTCCCGTGACCAACTGGATCGGTCGTTTCGGTGCTGTTCGACAACGCATCATAGAATCCTGATATAAATGGACTTCCTGCATACTGTTGCAAAAGTCCGCTGTCAAGCACGGCAACGGGAGCAGCGTCAACAGGCAGTGTACCCAGCGTTATTTCTGTCGGAACCGTATTCGTGGAAATAGCCTGATTAGATTCCAGAGGATAGGCGTAGTCGGGCTCGACCACTCCAGTTTCGTCATAGGCTGAAAGTCTTTCAGCCATTTTCTGAGGATCTGCTGATTCGGGCAGACGTATCCTGACAATACCAAGTTCTGGGAAGAAATCGGTAACCGTTGCACCGATCGAACCGAGGAGCTGATCCAGTCGGTCTTTGGTCAGTGTTTTATTTAGCCGTACCAGCAAACTGCCTTTCACAAACAGACGACCATCGTCACCCCGAACGAGCGATAGGTTATTGTCTTTTGGTAACGGCTGTATGGCGCTTTTTCTTCCCTGCTGAAAAATTTGAATTTCAACAAGGCTCAGTCGCGACTCTTTTAATGATTCTGCAGATTCCCAGATGAGTGAATAATTGTATGGCTTGAGAATTGATGAAAAAACACGGTCAGTAGATTTTTCGATAAATGTTGCGGTTACTATGGGGTTAATGGCAGGATCTGTCCGTACTGATACGCCCTGGTTCTGCATTTCTTTCAGTATTTCCACCAGGGGTGTCTGATTGGCACGCAGGGTCATTTTCTCTTCTGAAAAGCTAAGAAAAAAATCTCCTGCAGGAGCCCATGATCCAGTCAGAAAAAAAACACAGATAAAACAACAGAGCTGAGCGGTTCGCGGGTTTATAAATGCGGGTAATGTAAACACGGGGATATTCTACCTGATCATTGAACTGAAAAGACAGGTGCTTGCTGGAGTAAATCGGATTTTTGGGCGTTCAGGCGCACGTTCAACTCGTTTTTGGGTCTTTGGTGGTGATTTCAGGACATTATTGAGGCTTCGTCAGTCCAGTGTTGTCCTCGGGAACAAAAATAACCGGTCTGCCAAAGTCATAATATCCAGGCCTATCAACGTACTGGTCGTAATATGCCCTGCCACCATCACTCTGGTATCCGGAATAACTGTCAGCACAGCCATTGAGAAGCAGAAGAGCAGTACCTGCTATCATAGTTGCAATTACCTGTTCTACTATCTTTTTGGTCATGGTGCACTCCCCTTATTATGAAATGATCCAATCAGAATTTATTGTATCATTATCATTATTTTTGCGTTACCCTCGTTATTATATTAATCACTAATAATGAAAAATCCGTCAATGTCCGAACTATGAGAATTTCAATAGAATCGCCCCTTGATATGCACCTCCATCTCAGGCAGGGTGATATGCTTAAGCAGGTGCTTCCCTTCTCCACTGCACATTTTGCAGGGGCAGTCATCATGCCGAACCTGGTTTCACCCGTTGATGACAGACTCAAGCTGCTCAGCTATCGAGAGGAGATCACCTCGGAATGTAAAGATGCGTTGTTCAAACCCTACATGACCCTGTTTTTTCGCCCCTACCGCAAAGCTGAACTTGAAGCACTCCTTAATGATATCATCGGTATCAAACTTTATCCAGCAGGAGTTACAACCCAGAGTGAATCTGGCGTGTCAGACTTCACTATCATCGAGGAAACGCTTTCTCACATGCAGGACCTCAGGATTCCGCTTCTTGTTCATGGTGAAAGTAATGGTTTTGTTATGGAGCGTGAAAAAGAGTTTCTAAAGACCTACGAACAAATAGCCACAAATTTTCCGGATCTCCATATTGTCATGGAACACATTACATCAGCCGATTCTGTCGAGTTTCTCGACAAATTTGACAACGTCTCTGCAACCGTAACCGTTCATCATCTGATGATTACCCTTGATGACGTCATCGGCGATCTCATGGAACCCGATCTCTTTTGTAAACCGATTGCCAAAACACCACGTGACAGGGATGCCCTGAAAAATGCCGTTTTCAGTGGGCACCAGAAGCTGATGTTCGGGTCGGATTCCGCCCCGCATCCCCGCCATAAAAAAGAATGTTGCGGTTGTGCTGCCGGAATTTTTTCTGCCCCCGTGGCACTGCCCCTTCTGACAGAGCTATTTGATAAAGCAGACAAGCTTGAATTACTCCAGGACTTTGTCAGTGGTATTGCCAGAAAGCGTTACCGGATTTCGCCACCTGAAAAGACCATAATACTTGAAAATACAGCGTTCCAGGTTCCACCGCTCACCGGCGAAGTGAAACCATTTCTGGCAGGCAAAAAAATTTCCTGGTCTGTTGTGTGACCTTTCTCGATTAATCAGGTAATCGACACAACACCATTACTAAATAAGATTTTCTTCGTTAAACGAACGCAATTGAACTTAGCAAAAACACTCCACTACATATATGGCAGGATAAAACAGGCAACTGTTGACCTGTTACCAATCATAGTTGTGATTTCGTTTTTTCAACTCGTTATCATCCGACAGCCGCTCCCCCAGCTAGGAGATATTCTGATCGGATCACTGATGGTCATCTTCGGCCTCAGCATGTTCATCCAGGGACTCGAAATGGCACTTTTCCCGCTGGGCGAGAACATGGCACAGGCCCTTACCCGGAAAGGCAACCTTTTCTGGTTGCTGCTTTTTGCCTTTGCCCTCGGCTTTTCCACGACTATTGCAGAGCCTGCCCTGATTGCCATCTCCAAAAAAGCTGCTGAGATTGCAGCCAGTGCCGCGCTCATTGACAACACTATTGACAGTATAAATTCATATGGACTTGGGCTCCGGTTGACCGTTGCGTGCTCTGTCGGATTTGCCATTCTGCTTGGCGTTCTTCGGATTCTGCTGAACTGGCCGATTCATTTTCTTATTATCGGCGGGTACATCCTGATAATGATCATCACCATTTTTGCACCACCTGAAATCATCGGAATCGCCTACGATGCCGGCGGGGTAACCACATCGACAATCACCGTCCCACTGGTTACCGCACTCGGTGTTGGACTTGCCACCATCATCAAGGGGAGAAACCCGCTCCTGGATGGTTTTGGCCTCATCGCTTTTGCGTCTTTGCTGCCGATGATCTTTGTCATGCTCTATGGCATCACTGTTTTTGGATTGAGATAACAGCTATGGAAATCATCAACGATCTCATAAAAACTTTTTTTCTTACCGGTCGCGATCTTTTGCCAATAATTCTTCTCTTTGGATTTTTCCAGATTGCTGTGTTGAAAGAGCCACTCCCGAACCTTCGCAGAATTTTTGTCGGCAGTCTCTATGTGTTTATCGGCCTCACCCTGTTTCTGGCCGGACTCGACGAAGCCCTTTTTCCCATTGGAAAAATCATGGCCAGCCAGCTGACCGACCCTGGATTTCTTGGAGCTGAGCAAAACATTGAACTTTTATCCGACTGGAAAACATATTTCTGGGTCTACCTGTTTGCCGCGGCAATCGGTTTCTCAACGACAATTGCCGAACCATCTCTGATTGCTGTTGCCTATAAGGCTTCTGAGGTATCAGGTGGAACCATTAGTCAACGGGGGCTTCGCATAACGGTGGCCATCGGTGTCGCCTTTGGGATCGCTCTTGGCTCATTCAGGATTATAACCGGTACGCCACTCTATCTCTATATCCTGGCAGGCTACATTATGGTTATCTGCCAGACGTTTTTCGCTCCCAAGTCTATCATCCCGCTTGCCTATGATTCCGGCGGGGTCACGACCTCAACTGTTACCGTTCCAGTCGTTGCAGCACTCGGACTGGGACTTTCCTCCTCTGTTCCTGGAAGAAACCCGGCAATCGATGGGTTCGGCCTGATTGCCTTTGCCAGTCTGTTTCCCATCATTGCCGTTCTTGGCTACGGTCAGTTCGCCCAGTGGCGTAACAGCAGAGTCCTACTATCGAGAAAAGGAGACTGACTATGAAATTTAAAATCATTTTAGCTTCTGTTAAAACAGATCTGACTGACCAAATCGTAGATTCTGCCAAACAGGCAGGTGCGACAGGTGCCACCATTATTCCTGCGCGGGGTACCGGAATACGTGAGGCTAAAACCTTCTTTGGATTAAGCCTTGAAGCGCAGACCGACATTATCATGTTTCTTCTTGAAGAAAACCTTGTCGACACCGTCCTGCAAACTATCGGGGATGCAGGACAATTTGATAAACCTGGAACGGGAATAGCATTTGTCCTACCGGTTGATCAGGTAATCGGGCTGGAAAGTCAGATAGAGAAATTCACAGAAGCTGCACAGAAACAATCCTCAGATTAAACAAGAATGTATTTCAGCGGCAGAAAACGGTCTACAGGCAAACAACATGAATGAGACTATTGATGTCTTGAAAAATCACCGTTCAATCCGAAAATTCACCAGCCAGGCGGTTGAACAGGAACTGATTGAAACGTTTATTCAAGCCGGGCAGTGTGCTGCCACTTCAAGTTTTATCCAGGGATGCACTGTCATTCAAATCACCAGCCCCACCTTACGTGAAAAGTTATATCAGTATGCAGCAGAACAGCCTTATGTAAAATCAGCTCCCGTCTTTCTTGTTTTCTGTGCAGATATGCAGCGCCATCAGAGAGCCTGCGACATGCACAGGTCTCCTATGCTTTCGGGGTTCACAGAGCAGTTTTTAACCGCTTCAATTGATTGCGCACTCTTTGCCCAGAACATCATGATCGCTGCAGAATCAGCAGGGCTTGGCGGATGTTATATCGGGGCGCTCAGAAACAGGGTTGCCGAAGTCGATAAGCTGCTCAACTTGCCCGAGCTTGTTTATCCTGTTTTTGGAATGTGCCTTGGATACCCGGACCAGAATCCTGAGATAAAACCGCGGTTGCCGCTGTCGGTTGTCTTTAAGCAGGAACGTTACGACGACTCTCAGGATTCAACAACCATCCGGGAATACGATAAGCGGGTCAGGGCTTATTACAGAACCCGGACCGGTGGAGCATTAGATAAGAGTTGGAGCGAACAGATATCCGATATGCTGGTAAAAGAGGCTCGACCACACATGCTCGGATATCTGCGATCCAAAGGTTTCTTGATCAAATAATTTCTCGAGCCACTTGCAAAACGCCCTTTTCGCTCAACCTCTACGTTATGCTTAAATTTTTATCCTCGGAATATCAACGATGCCTGCGGTAAAAATTTTGAACAAGCCTTGACGTTGAACGAAAATCATCATTTTGCAAAAGGCTCTATCGTATTGTTTTTTCAGTTAAGACGCTCCACCTTCAAGAATCTCCAGAAAACGCTGCCATGATTTTTTGTCGGCCTCTTCATGGTACCTTTCCGAACCAATCACGGTGAAGGCATGGGGGGCACCACTATAGGTGACCATTTCGTGATGGATGCCGCTGGTTTCGAGCTCCGCTGCAAGGGCTGCGAAATCCTGCATGGTAATTGCGGAATCAGCAGTACCATGGAATACAATAATTGACCCCTTTGTTTTGCTGTAATCCTGCCCCTCGGGTGTAGACAATCCGCCATGAAATGTTACAAAAGCCTGGGCTTCGGCTCCTGACCTGGCCATTTCAAGAACAGCTGCCCCACCAAAACAATAACCAAAAACAACAGCTTTTGAACTATTCGCTCCCTGCTTGACACCTTCTTCAAAGGCTGCATTTAACAGGGCTCTCATTTTTGTCCTGTCCTGGTAGAGCTCGCCGGTATGCTGCTTTTTATCCTTAACTTCAGTTGGCCTCACCCCCTTACCAAAAAGATCTGCAGCAAAAACGGCATAGCCGAGATCGGCGAGCATTTCAGACCGTTTGACTTCATAGTCAGTCAATCCATCCCAATCATGGATCAACAGCAATAAAGGAGCACCGTCAGACTTGCTTGAATAATACCCCTCGTAGTCTAGACCATCGACCGAATAGGTAACTGCTTTACCCGATGCGTAAGCATTAGCTGCCAGTAATACAGATATAAATAGTGATAATATAATTCTCATTTCTATCCTCATTATGCTTGATGTTTACCGCGTCTTTCAGGCGGATAAAAAGTTTCTGAAATCAGCTGACCAAAATTGAATGAAAAGATCCGCTGCTCCGTACTAATCTAGTACCACATTGTGGCAAATCAACCATAAAGAGGATGGAGAAGAGAATTTATCGTGTGAAAAAAGTTGCTGTATCGCTTTAGTCCACGGCTGATTATGCATCTTCCTGGACAATTGTCATCCGCCGAATCTCAGGGTCTGTAAAACCATCAAGTCCGTCGCGGACCGTGGTAGAAAAACTGTACAGCACTGCTCCGGCAGGACCGGCCTGAAACCAATGCTTTTCATAGGGCTGGAAAGTCAGCTGATCACCAGGCTTTAAAACAATCTCGTTACGAAGGGTATAGACATCCTCTTTTCCCGGCACAAAAAAACCTTCCTGCATGGTATCAGGTCCCTCCACGTAAAAACGGAGGTCTCCACGAATATGGCGGATAGTTTCCTGTTTTCCTGGGTCGTCTCCTACCTGGGGGTGCCAGTGCTCCGGCTCCGTCTGGTTGGGGAAGAGAACCAGAATTTTTGCCGCGAGCCGATCGGTATTAACCATATTAAAGACCTGGATCCCCTCTCTCTCAAGATTGCTTAGTCCGAAGTCGACAACTTCTATCGCAGAGATTTCTTCCTGGTTTATCTGAATTCCTGCTTCTCTGATCATTGCTGCTGCCTGAATTTGTGCGTCAATCTTCTGTTGTTTTGTAATCATGAGATTGTCTCCTGGAAATATAGAAAAATAGACTTATTTTTTTCTGGAGGTTAAAAATGGTTTCCACGATAAGTAAAGTACATCACAATTAAAAATATCTAATCCAAAATAGATTGAAAATCAGCTGATAAAAAAATCATTGACAGTACCCGCTTTTTTGAATATTGAGTTTTGTATACAAAATACATATTGCTCCTGTTTTATTCAACTGAAATGAGTCAATAATGATTAAGCCGATCATTCAAACTGAAAATCTTGACCAGAAAGCATATCAGATTGTTAAACAGATGATCGAAAACAGGCAGCTTATGCCTGGCCAGAAAATACCTCAGGAAAAGCTCGCCTCAGATCTCGGCATCTCCAGGACTCCGCTGATCAGCGCACTCAAGTTTCTGGAACACGAAAAGCTCATCGAAACCAAACCAAGAAGAGGATTTTTTGTCAGGCTGTTCTCCATTGAGGAAATGATCTCAATCTTTGAGATCCGTGAGGTATTGGAAGGTCTATCGGCCCGCAGAGCTGCAAAGTCAATTAACGAATCCCAGAAGAAATCGCTGCGAAAGATATTTAAGCCCTTTATCAATATTAAAACAATCGATGACTACCATGCTTATTCAATAGCGGATCGAAAATTTCACAACACCATCGCCCAAATCAGCTCAAGAGAATTCTTAACGAGCATACTGCAGACATTTAATATTATCGCGCTTGCCTATCAATATCCCACCCGGGAAGGTCTCATCCGCAGTCCAGATGATACAATCAGGGACCACATCGAGATCACAGAAGCTATTTGCAGTCACGATGAAAGCGCTTCTGAAGCACTCATGAGAAAACATCTCCTGATTACCATTCAGAAGCTTACAACCTATATACAAGAAGATGATGTCAACCAAAAGGAGGTGAACAGCTGAAACAGTAACGTAACGGTATTGAGAGGGTGTTCTCACATACGGTGAGCACATGGCAGCACATAAGTCACATCAAAACCTAAAAAAAGAGGAACACAATGAGAAAAATTCTACTTATTGGTCTGGCAGTGTTTATCGCACTGTCCTGCAGCGCTTATGCAGCAAAAAAATTCCCGACAAGAAACGTCACCAATGTCGTGGTCTGGGGTGCAGGTGGAGGAACTGATACCTGTAACAGAATTATCAGTGCTGAGATGGCCCCATTTCTCGGTGTAAACGTTAATGTTATCAACAAAACCGGCGGTGTTGGCGGGTCGGTTGGTATGAGTTATGTTTTCAAGCAACCTCATGATGGCTATACCGTTGCCGGACTCTCAGAATCAAACGTTACCGCAGCTGTTCAGGGCGGATGGGATCAGAACTTTGACGTCTGGGACCCCTTTATCGTCGGTGGATCCCCTGATCTCATTTCTGTAACTGCCGATGCCCCTTACAAAACCTTGAAAGACCTGATTGAAGCAGCGAAAAAAGATCCAGGTTCCATCAAGGCAGGAGCAAGTGCAGCTGGCTCGATTCATCATCTCAACCTGCTTGCACTTGAAAAAGGTTCCGGTGCAAAGTTCAACTTTATCCCATACAAAGGGTCTGCCCCCAGCCAGAATGCTGCAATGGCCGGTGAAATCACAGTCGTTGTCACCTCCCTGGCAGAACAGCAGCAGCTGCTCCGAGGCGGGAAGCTTCGACCGCTTGCAATGCTGATCCCTGACTCTTTTGAGGTAGAAGGTCTTGGCGAAATTCCTTCAGGGTTTACCGATTATCCGGGCCTTTCAGAATACCTGCCGATCTCGCAGGCAATTGGTTTTGCCGTACCAGCCGATGCTCCTGCAGAGGCAAAAGCTGCTCTTGTTGACGCCTTTAATAAAGCCATTGCAACTGACAAGGTACAAACATGGGCAAAAGAGAATTATTATCTGCTCTCCGGTAAATCAGGAGAAGAAGCACGAGCTATCTTTGCAGCGCTCCAGTCAAATTTCACCTGGACGCTCTTTGAACTTGGCGCTGCCAAGGTGAGCCCGGAGACACTCGGGATTCCAAAGCCATAAGAGTCAGTATAGTAAAAAATAGTAGATGTAACGCATAAAGAATGAGGCCGGGTGGAACGGGACGCTTTCCGTTCTGCAAACCGGCCTCATTTAATTCTAAACTGGAAATCACATCATGCTGGAAACAGAAAAACTCCGGAAAGCAGATATATTTTCGGGAACTGCAATTTTTATCCTTGGTCTGTTTATCATCAGTCAGGCCATGCAGATGCCAATGAAGGATTCCTACGCCGGCGTTCAAAACGTCTGGTACGTATCACCGGCACTATTCCCCATGTTCATCGGGGCGATGCTCACCCTTCTCGGGGTACTGCTGATGAGAACCGCTATCAAGGCGGTTGGGGTAGAAGGACTAAAGAGTGTCTTCGCATACTTTGGGAGCCCGGATTTTATCGTATTTCTCAAACGCAAAGATACGGTGCGTTACTATGCAATTATTCTTAATCTGCTTGTCTATGTTTTTATCCTAATACCAAGAATAGACTTCTTTCTCGCCTCGATCCTGTTTTTACTTATTTTCTTTTTCGAGTTTTATTGTGCACATCATGAATATCTACTGAAACTGATTTACCTGGAACTCTTCTTTTCAATTCTTCTTGTTATCGTTATTGCCTCGGGGCTTGGCCAGCGTCTCAACGGTTCGATCCCTTTTGCCATCGATTTTCTCGTCTGTATCTCCATAGCCTGTCTGATCTTCATAACCAGTAGACAACCAAAAGAGACAACTGAACAGATAAAAAAATTCAAGCGCAGTATCATCATCGCCTTTGTGGCGCCGTTCACAATCGGCATTATTTTCAAATATTTTTTGCTTGTCCCCATGCCATTTGAGGGCCTTGTCGTCAGTATACTCGACACCATCTGGTATGCTGATTTCTGGTCATAAAGGAGTCACCTTTCATGCTGATCTTTGAACGGATACAATCATTTTTTGAAATTGCTGCGGGGATGGTTGCAGACCCGGTCTCACTGGCCATTCTCTTCGGCTCCGTACTGTTGGGCATTCTTTTCGGGGCAATGCCCGGACTCACCTCAACCCTTGGGGTTGCGCTGCTCACCGCTTTGACCTACAGCATGGATACGCCGATGGCGATGATCTGCCTGCTGTCAATCTATGTGGGTGGAACCTACGGCGGATCATACGCTTCGATCCTGATAAACATCCCGGGTACGGCAGCTGCTGCGGCCACTGCAATGGATGGCTACCCGCTTGCCTGCAAAGGCGAAGGCGGACGAGCTATCGGGCTCACCACAACGGCTTCGGCAATCGGTACCGCGGTGAGCATGCTTTTTGTAGTCAGTATTTCCCCGCTTATCTCTAAATTTGCACTTGAATTTACCTCCTTTGAATTTTTCCTCCTGGCCTTTTTCGGGATTCTTATAAGTGGAACCCTGACCGCACCTGACCTTGTAATCAAGGGCTGGATCGCCGGTTTTCTAGGATTGTTTCTCGCCTGTATCGGCAGGGATCAGCTGCAGTTTTTCCCACGCTTCACATTTGGTATTTCTGAGCTTGAAAGCGGTATAGAAGTCGTTCCTGTTCTCATTGGCGCATTCGGGATTCCCCAGATCATCGAGGTTCTCAAAGCCAAATCCCAGATGCCAAAAGCAAAAAAACTCCAGCGAATCCTACCTGAAATTGGAACTGTTATACGCAACATCCCGGCTATTATCCGCTCAGCCTTAATTGGAGTGGGCATCGGGGCAGTTCCTGGAATCGGTGAGGATATTGCCGGCTGGGTTTCTTACGGTACTGCCAAAAACACTTCCAAGCACCCGGAAACATTTGGCAAGGGTGAGCTCAAAGGCGTTATTGCCAGTGAAACTGCCAATAATGCCTGCGTCGGTGGTGCGATGATACCGCTTCTCAATCTCGGTATCCCTGGCAGTCCTCCTGCAGCCATGTTGCTTGGCGCCCTGATGCTTCATGGCGTCACACCGGGACCGATGATTACCTTCGAGCACCCTACGTTCATCCTCGAAGTCGCAGCTATCCTGCTCCTTGCTTCAATTGCAATGTGGATAACCGGGATGATCCTTGCCAAACAGGTGGTTAAAGTACTGAATATTCCGACCCCGCTATTCATGCCGATTATCGGGGTCCTCTGTATTATCGGCTCTTATTCACTTGGCCTCAACATTTTCAACCTCTTCCTGATGCTCCCGGTCGGCATCATCTGTTATTTTTTAACAAACATGGGATACCCGATTGCGCCGCTTGTTATCGGTGTCATCCTCGGCCCGATGGCCGATGAAAACCTGCGCCGTGCATTGATGGTTTCCCAGGGTAGCTTCGCCCCGGTCTTTACCAGGCCGGTATCACTTTTACTTTTTATTATCATCGTCTGGACCATTGTCAGTCAGTTCGGATGGTATAAAAAATTGCTTGAACGTGTAAAAACAAGATTATTCAAAAACAGTTCAAACACCTAACCTTTTTTCAAAACAATACATATCGGAGAAATACCATGCTTAATCTGGCTATCATCACCAGTTTTCTGTCCAGGACAAAAGATCGCTTTCACGAGTATAACGAACCATTAGATCTTGACGGTAAATTTAAACTGCTGTCTGAGATTGAAGGTTACACAGGCGTTGAAATCGTTCACCCATACGAGGTGAATGACGCAGAAGAGACAAAGGCTGCCCTTTCTAAATACAATCTCAATGTTGCTGCAGTAAACGTCAATGTTAAGGCTGAACCGGAATTCCGTAATGGCGGTATAACCTCACTCGAACAGGCGGTCAGGGAAAAAGCAGTTCAATTCATCAAGAATGCCAAAGATTTTGCAGCCGACATCGGAGCCGATAAAGTCACCTGCTGTCCACTCGGTGACGGGTATGAATTTGCCTTCCAGAACGATTATGCGCTTGCCTGGAGACACCTGATTGAAACGTTCTCTGAAGCCGGCGATTACCGAAAAGAGATTCCCCTCTATATCGAATATAAACCGAGTGAGACACGAGGCCGCTGTTTTGTCGATACTGCAGCCAAAGCGCTCTGTCTGCTTAACGATATAAAAATCAATGACATGGGGGTAACCCTTGATTTCGGTCACTCCATGTATGGTAATGAAAACCCGGCTGAGGCAGTTACACTGTTGGAAGCGAGCCCTTTCAAATACTATATTCACATCAACGATAACGACGGTAAATGGGATTGGGACTATTTTACCGGGACCAAACATTATCTCGAATATGTGGAATTCCTCTATTACCTGAAAAAGTATGGCTATAAGGATTATTTCACCTCCGATACTTCCCCAACCCGCTGGGATATCAAAGGAACATTCGAGGTAAACAGTCGGATGACCACCAAGATCTGGTCAATGCTTGACACCATTGATACTGACCATCTCGAAACCCTTATGAACGGTGGCGATTATATAAAGACCTGGAAATTCATAGAAGAGAATATATTCAAGATTTAACAGCAAACCCAAAAAAGGAGAACATCGTGGCAAAACATACAGTTACAACAATACAGGCGATGCGGGACAACAAGGAAATCATCACCATGCTCACCGCATATGATTACCCCACCGCCAAAAAAGTAAATGACTCCGGAATTGATATGATCCTGGTTGGTGATTCATGTGCGATGGTTGTTCATGGACACCCGAACACCCTGACTGCGACCATGGACATGATGGTCCTGCACTGTGGTGCCGTGGCACGTGCCTGCGACAGAACAATGGTCGTTGCAGATATGCCGTTCGGCTCATTTCAGTACGGTATCGAAGAGACCATGCGCAATGCCGCACGTTTCGTCACCGAGGCAGGGGTTGATGCGGTAAAATTTGAAGCGACACCGCATCATATTGAGAAAACGAAAGCGATTATCGACATGGGCATCCCGGTTGTTGGCCATGTTGGCCTTCATCCTCAGGCTGTCGGGGCGCTTGGCGGCCTGAAAGTGCAGGGAAAAGACATGGACTCTGCCAGAAAGGTAGTTTCAGAATCGCTGGCACTCCAGGAGGCAGGTGCCTTTGCCATCATATTCGAGGCGGTTCCAGCTAAGCTTTCCACCTATGTCACCGAAAAGCTGGACATACCGACCATCAGTATCGGTGGCGGTCCGGGCTGCTCCGGGCAACTCCTTGTTACCCCCGACGTACTTGGCATGTATGACAATTTCACCCCGTCATTTGCCAAGCAGTACCAGAACTTTGGTGAAGTTATGATTGAAACCTTCAAACAGTATAGAGAAGAAGTTCTCAGCGGTGAATTTCCGGGTGAAAAACACAGCTATAAAATGTCAGACGATGTGCTTGAAGCAATCGTCAAGGAATTCGGCTAATCTCTGTATCTCAGGACTATCCGGCAGTCACGGACTTCCGGATAGTCCTGTCTCCTGAGCTGCTCTCATCCCTACCGTTCCACCACGTCTAGAATACAATCCGCACCAGTTTCAACCATGTCAACAATGATCCGCTCAATTACTCATCTTTTTTTCCGACAGCTGCCTTAAGTTAATGTAATACATTATATAGTGATCTTATATTACCATTATATAATGATTTATTTGCTCCATCGACATCTTTACTGAACTTACATCCTCAACCCGGTACAACTGGAAGCCCTGGAACTCACGAGATCTTCTAAAATCATGGTGTAAAGATATCTGTTTCATTTCTGATTGCACGGTGGTAAGCAGAGATTACTGCAAATCTTTCTCTCTACTCCTGAAAAACCGACAATGAAAAAGATTGTTGCCCTGATAGCGTTGCTTGCAGCATTCCCCCCTCTGTCAACGGATATGTACTTGGCAGCAATTCCGCTCCTTGTTAAACAATGGCAGCAACCGTTAACAACGGTTAACCTCACCCTTGTCTGTTTTTTTATCACTTACTGCTTTTTTCTGCTTATTTACGGACCACTCTCAGACCGCTTCGGCAGGCGCCCTCCCCTGCTTGTCGGTCTTCTCCTCTACACCGGAGCAAGTGTGCTCTGTGCAATTGCCGACAACGTGCCTCTTCTTATTTTTGCCAGAACGCTCCAGGGGGCTGGAGCGGCGGCAGCTTCATCAATTGCATTCGCTATCTGCAAGGACCTGTTTACCGGTCGAGTACGCCAGCGTATTTTCCTTCAACTTGGAATTATTGTGGCGGCAGCGCCTATGATTGCCCCTATTCTGGGAGGCTGGATCATTGAACTCTATTCGTGGCGCCTGGTATTCTTCCTTCAGGCTCTGCTTGGTATTATCTCGGGGATCGGTGTCATACGTATGGAGGAATCCTTGAAAACCCTGAGCACTGAAAGCATGAGCAGGGTATATAAAAGTTACCTGAGGCTGATGGCAAACAGGACATTTATCTTGATGACCATCGGCTTCGCTTTTTTAGGTTTTCCCTTTTTCGCGTTTATCGGCTGCTCGTCTGATATTTTTATTTCAAGGCTTGGCTATGATGAGCGGACGTTTGGCTACTTTTTCTCATTGAACTCCTTTGCCTTTATGCTCGCCCCATTCATCTTCTCGAAAATGTCGAAATATTTCACCTTGAAACGATTGCTTCCCGTCAGCTTTTTCGGGGTTTTCATAACGTCTCTGGTCATGACGACGACGATCATCCCCCTGCCTTACCGTCTCGTCGTTCCGATGTGGCTTCTCACCTTCTTCTTTGCCTTTGGCCGTCCACCGAGCAATAACCTGCTCCTTGAACAGGTGGATCAGGACGTCGGCTCGGCCTCCTCGCTCATGGTTTTCTTCTATTTTATGACCGGTTCAATTTCCATGTGGATCATTTCCCAGGACTGGCATGACAAGATCATCGTAATGGGCTGGCTGGGCACCATCTCTGCTGCCATTACCATCCTGTTCTGGCTGGGAGTCAACAGGTTTCTACAAGTAAGATATCCCTGATCCCGGTGCCTGGAAGAAATTCAGACATTTCAGGGCAGAAATCGCTCACTATACAGAAAAGGGATAATTAATTGATGGATGATGTTTATACCCCACAAGCTCAAAATCATCCGGCGTCACCCAGGTCTCAAGGTCCTCAAGACTCCTGATTTCCGGATTAATCGAAAGTTTCGGCAACGGGTAGGGTTCCCGCTTCATCTGAACATCTCGTAACAGTTCTATCTGGTCTTCATACACATGCACGTTGACAATCTTGTGATATGCTTTTGCCGGCTTCAGCCCGGTTATCTGGGCCATGATCATCAGCAGCCAGCCAACCTGAACCTGGTTGAATCCATGCCCGAGCGGCAGGTCGTCTGAGCGCTGATAGGATGTCAGGTACAGTTTTTCACCGAGTTTACTGAAGGTGTGCGTGTGCATGCAGGCATTGAGGCAGGCACGATCTCGTTCACCAGGATTCATGAAGGTCATGATTTCGCAGCGGTTATCAATACCGTTTCTGAGATCATTATAGACATTGAGCAGTTGATCAATTGATTCATTTTCCGGATTACGCCAGTCCCGCCCCTGGGCACCATAACAACGCCCCATATCATCGGCCCCCTTCCTGAAGGGGTTGGCGAGCCACTCTTCATTTTCATTGGCATTTTCATTCCAGGTATTGCAGCCGATAGCCCTGAATTGTGCTGCGCTCGTATAGCCCCGGAGATAGCCAAGCATTTCGGCAATTGCAGCTTTCCAGAAAAGTTTTTTCGTCGTCAAAACCGGGAGCGTTCCATCACTGACGTCATACTCCAGGTCTGCGTTTATGATCGTCAAACAGCGTTTTCCGGTACGGCTGTTTTCCACCCATTCGCCATGGTCTATCAACCGTTGACACAGTTCAAGATATTGTTTCATTTGAGATATATCTATTTGTTATTATTTTATTTATGAATAATTCACCAGTGTGACTCATCTTGGAAAAAAAGACGAGAAATCCGCTGGTTTCTCCATGTGAACAACAATATAATAATTGAAGATCAGGATTCCAGAAGAAACTTCAGGTGACACACTCCACCGCTTCAAACACCAGTCCCTGCATAGTTCAGAAATTATCCGCTTTGCTTCAGGGTCGCGGTAAAAATTCCCGCACCGACCAGCGCAGCGCCCCCGGAGCGGTTTATCCATTTGCGTACACCCTGTTTTCCGATTACAGAACAGATGCTCCCCCCAAACAGAGCATAAAGAGCACCATTGATCCCCGCAAGTATTAAAAATGTACTGCCAAGCAGCACCATCTGCGGAATTACCGGTTCCTGGTAATTGATGAATTGAGGGAAAAAGGCGACGAAAAAAGCGATACTTTTAGGGTTTAATGCGGTAACGACAAACGACCTTCTAAAAAGTGCGCTTGCCGTTATATCGGCAGTACCATGATTAATCGAAAAATCCCCCGGTTTGAGCAGCCACATCCTGATGCCAAGGTAAACAAGGTAGAGCGCACCAATAATCTTAAACACGGAAAAAAGCAGTGCTGAGGTTGACAGAATCGCACCGAGGCCCAGCAAAGAACATGTCATTGCCGTCAGGTCACCGAGCAGCACCCCTGAAACCAGGGGAATAACGGATCTGGGGCCATGTGTCATTGATTGCCCAATAACCAGGATAATGGTGGGACCGGGGATGACAAGAATGATTGCCGAGGCCAGCACGAAGGGTATCCACATCTCCATCTTTTTGAGTTTCCTCTCCTGATTTTACAGAACAATCCCTTCTTAGAACAGATTCTTATACCTTGAGAATTCCTTTTCCGAATAGTGATAATAATATTTGTGCAGATTGTCAGTGATTTCCTCGAACTTTCTCTATTCATCAGCTCTTAATGATGGAGAGTTGAGATTACTCACCAGGTCACAGGCCTCAAAGTCTTCAAATGTTTTTTTGGGCTGGCTTTTGGACCGATGACCATTATATTCCTGGTAATTATTGGTAGCTTCGCAGAAACCACAGGCCAGTGGTTGACAAAGAATAAAAAACAGGAGACGCTCGACCATGTCACATGTACCAACCCGGGATGAAGCTTTTCAATTGCTTAAAAAATACAACTCTTCAGAAAGTCTTATCAAACACGGTTTAGCAGTTGAAGGAGTGATGCGGTACTTCGCCAAAAAAAGAAATGGGGATGAGGAACAGTGGGGAATTATTGGATTAATCCATGATCTTGATTACGAACAATATCCAGAACAGCACTGCATCAAGACAGAGGCTATCCTGAGGGAACACGGGTGGCCCGAAGATTATATTCGCGCAGTGGTGAGTCACGGCTGGGGTATCTGCACCGATGTTGAACCCCAGAGTGAAATGGAAAAAGTTCTTTTTGCCATCGATGAGCTGACCGGTCTTGTCACGACAACAGCACTGGTTCGACCATCAAAAAGCGTTCTGGATATGAAACCAAAATCTGTTAAGAAAAAATGGAAAGATAAACGCTTTGCTGCAGGAGTGGACCGCTCTATCATTGAAAAAGGTGCCGAAATGCTTGACGTTGAAATATCTGAGCTGATTCTTGATACCATCATGGGTATGCGTGAAGTTGCAGAAGAAATCGGGTTGCAGGGTACGGTTAATGGTGAGTAGCAATATACAGTTTCAACAGACTGCAGAGATATCTATGACACTTGTTCCAGTTCTCCCCGCCGATATCAGGCATCGAGAAATTTACATTGACAACCGGACACTTCCCGTCAACTATATGGAAGATTTTTCCCTGATGGGATTTATCGTTGATAATTACAGGCAAGCGTGCTCACTTCTGTTATCTGAGGGGTATCAACTGGAGCAGCATCAGAGCGGAACCGATCTCTTCATTGAAAAACCAGCTCAGATTAGAGCTATCAATGATTTAATGAGCTCACACAATATTAATTGTACCTACACTGATATCGCCGATACCCTATACCAGGCATGATGAGCATAAAGACTCCCGGGGGGACGTCAAAAGAAAACACTCAGACAAGTTCTGGCTGTCTTTAACCACTCTTTTTAATCGAGGTTACAATGTGATTATTCCACAGGAACTTCAATCCAGAGATGACTACAAGGCCTGCGTCGATTTTCACGGCCACACCTGCATGGGCCTGACGCTTGGGTATCTTGCGGCAAAGCTCGGTATGCAGTATTTATCAGAGCATCGTGCACTTGACGAAGAACTTGTCTGTATCAGCGAGACAGATGCCTGCTGCTGTGATGCTATCCAGGTTCTGACTGGCTGTACCTTTGGCAAAGGAAATTTCATCCATAAAGATATCGGTAAAATGGCTTTTAGCTTTATCAGCAGGACAAGCAATATCGGGGTGCGACTCACCATGAAGCCTGGTGTCATGGACGTTTCTGAGGAAGAACGTATGCTCCTGGACAAAATTCGATCGCAAGAAGCCTCCCCCGCTGAAATCAAAGCCTATGAAAACCTGCACGAAAATCGATCAAAAACCCTCTTCGACAGTGGGCCCGAGACATTTTTTTCCATCCAGGAGCTGAGCATTGAGATGCCGAAAACAGCGAGGATCGCTCCCTCGCAGCCCTGCGACAGGTGTAAAGAACCGGTGATGGAAACCAAATTACAGGAACGTGGCGGATTAAATCTTTGTCGAAGCTGTTGTGGCAACGACAGTTAAAACCATAAGAGCGCAACCATGAATATAGATAATTTAAGTAAAGTCACTGTTTCAATAGAGATCAACGGCAACGGACCAACCTGTTTTGACTATATCTTCGGTATCTCGAGTTCCGGACTGAGCTCTTTTGAACTGGATTTGTACAAAAAATCCGCCGGTGATACCCTTACCATCTCGATACCAGGAACCACGGCACCTGAATACTTCGGCCACCTCTTTCGACACGTATATCAGCTGGTAAACCTACCAGTTGTGCCTCAGACCTGTGATGCACGTATCACAATTGTAACTGTTGAGCCAAGCGAAGAACGTGATGTCATTAAGGCGATGGCCCAATCATTGGGTCACAGCTGTGGTGGCGGCGGATGTGATTGTGGCTGCAGCTAATCCAATTGTTAAGAGCTGATATGTTTTTGAGCCTGCTGACCATTTTCAGCTCCTCATTCCTGCTCGCCCTTTCAGGCGCCCTCATGCCGGGCCCTGTCCTGACGGTCACGGTTAGCGAGAGTGCCCGGCGAGGTGCGGTTGTCGGCCCGCTGATGATCCTGGGTCATGGAATACTTGAATTATTGCTGGTGATTGCCCTGCTTGCCGGCCTCGCCCCCTATATTGCGAGTGCTGAGATGTTTGTTGTAATTTCACTATCAGGTGGGATGATTCTTATCTGGATGAGTTACACAATGTTTCGCAAGCTGCCGGGCATGACGCTTGACCTCAGCTCGACCAATGAGAAACCGCGTAATCTTGTCCTGGCCGGTATATTGCTGAGTATAGCCAACCCCTACTGGACAATCTGGTGGGCAACAATCGGAATGGGGTATATTGTTTACTCGATTACCTTTGGGTTTGCTGGCATTGTCGCTTTCTTTACCGGTCATATTCTCGCCGATCTCGCCTGGTACAGTATCATATCGATTGGTATCGCCAAAGGAAAACGCTTCTTTACCGACCTGGTTTACCGCAGGCTCATCGCATTCTGCGCCAGCTTTCTTTTGCTGTTCGCATTCTATTTTATCTATAGCGGAATTGAAAAATTAGTTTGAATCCTGCAATAGTAGCCAACCTCCACCCTTGATAGACAGCCCTATTTCTACCTCGAGACAAACGCGTTAATCAAATCTTTCAACATGGCGGCTGCAGCTCCCACTGGTGAGCTCTTTCCCCCCATAACCGTAATACCACCCATGGTGTCCGTATCATAACTGATGGCTTTTTCAGAACCATTGACCGATGCCAGAGGATGTGTTTTATCAAGGGCTTTTGGACCAACGCACAACTGCAAGCAATCATCTTCGACTTTCACTTCACCGATAAGTTTAATGACCTTATCGCTTTTTCTAGCCACATCAATGTCTGCAGGAGTAATCTCTGTGATTCCCTGAACGGATACATCACTGAGACGTAAGGTTTGTCCAAATACCCGGTTGGCGATCAGCAGTGTTTTATTTGCACTGTCTTTTCCTTCCACATCATAGCTGGGATCTGTTTCTGCAATACCTAATTTTTGGGCCTCTTGCAGAGCCACTTCATAGGCTGTACCGTTTTCATACATCTGAGTCAGTATGTAATTGGTTGTTCCATTTAAAATTCCTTCAGCTGAAAGTACATGGGTACCTGCCAGACAGGTCAATCCAACATCAAGCGTGGGAAGTGCTGCAGCAGTAGCCGCACTGATGTGAAGGCCAACACCTTTGGCTTTGGCTTTGGTAAACAGTTCTTCATAAAATAATACAAATGGTCCCTTGTTGGCACTTACGATTTCCATTCCCTGGTCAATGGCAGCGAATATATGGGCTTTGGCAACACCGCCGTCTTTGAGATCCGTTGGAGTAGATTCAACGATTACATCTGCATTTCCCTGGGAAATAATTTCCACACCGGTGACCCCCTCTTCACCATAACAGGGAAAGTTCTGTACTTCATTCCCATCTTTTAAATATCTCACCAATTCAGCAACGGGCAGCCCTTTATCGGAATCAGCCAAAGCCGCTCCCTTCAGGTCTGCCGCAGCCATAAGTATCAATTTCAGGCCATATTTGGTCTCAAGATTTTCACCGCGTTCTGCCAGTAACTGAAGAAATTCTTTTCCTACACCACCACACCCACAGAGGATAATTTTTACAATTTTCATTATCTATTTCCTTTTAAAACGAGATTGTCATAATCTTTGGTATCTACTAAAGCTTCAATGATTATCGGGCCGTCAGCTGAAAATGCTGTTTTGAGCGCCTGGCTGTATTGTCCTTTATCATTTACGCCAAGAACAGGTACACCAAAAAGAGAACTCGGTGTGCCATGTTTCTGCGGGGTTTCAAACAACTCGACACCATATTCATCATGTTTTTTGTTTTTCTGTTTAATTCGAATAAGAGAAAGACTGGCATCCATTATCACCACAAAAACCACGTGAAGATTGTTGCGCAGTGCTGTTGCCATCTCTCCTGCCATCATGTAATAACCTCCGTCACCGACCACACAGCAAACCTCTCTTTCCGGTGCGCATAGTTTTGCCGCGATGGCGGTTGGAATAGCAAACCCCATGGAGGAACAGCCATTGGTCATCAACTGGCACTCAGGTGTAGCGGTTTTCCAGTGTTGACCGATAAGGTGTAAATGAGCCCCCACATCACAGGTCATAATCCCGTCTTGGGGAAGGGTCTCTCTCAGACCATTCAGGACCGTTACCGGCCCAAAATGGTTGTGCTCTTCTGTCAATTCGAAAAACATTTTCTCTTTCCGCTCAACAAGCTCTTCCATATTCCATTCTGTTTTACCCTCTATTCTGGTCATCAAGCGTTTAATAGAAGCGTTGAGCTCTCCAACGACATCACAAGCCAGGGTAAAATTTTTCAGATCCAAATCAGCCGGCGTTGTGTCTATATGCACGACCGGTACATTGGGTATCCAGTCTTCATAATTGAGTTCCACCGGATCAAAACCGATTCCGACAATGAGATCTGCCTGCTGATGGGTAACGCCGACCAGAGGGCCCAAGGCGTGATTTAAAACTCCTGCATAACAGGCATGATCTTCGGGTAACATCCCCTTGGCCATCGGAGTCAGGACTACAGGTATATTACATTTTTCCACAAACTCGATGAGCAGATCTCGAATACCGGATCTCACCGCGGAAATTCCCAGTGCTACCACAGGTTTTTTAGATTTGGACAGTACCGAGGCGGCCTTGTCCAGAACTGAATCATCAACCTCTGGGATTCTTGGGATGTTTAAACTCCTTTCCGGCTCGTCAGGATTATCCAGCAATCCCATGCCGAGTGGCAACCCCACATGAACCGGTCCCGGAACTTCTGCAACCGCAATCTCAAAAGCCTTGTAAAGAGTCTCTTTTACCTTTCCCTGTTTGAGGCGGGTAGTCCACTTGGTAATTGGTTTGAAAAGCGTTTGATGATCGATATTCATCTGTGTAATACGGGGCAGCATTGCTTCATTCATTTCATCGGTAAAAGCTATCATAGGAGCGCGATCCAGATAACCACCGCTCACACCCGTCGTCAGGTTGCAGGCGCCGGGTCCAAAAGTCCCAAAGCATGCCGCTGGCTGACCGGTCAAACGCCAGCACACATCTGCCATAAATCCAGCACTTCCCTCATTGGAAACCAGGATAAATTCTATATCTTCCGTTTCCTGTATCTCGGTTAAAAAATCCACCCAGTTTCCACTGGGAACTCCAAAAATATAGTTAACACCGAGATTCTTTAAAGACTGGACCAGTACCTGTGCAACGGTAGCCATTCATTTCTCCTTGAGACTGATGAAAAAATTCTTGAAACAATTAAAAGTTATATGGAATTTAGTGATGTGAGGAATTCGGAAGGGTCATAATGGACGAGCAGTTTCAAGCCGGACTGGATACCTCTTGAGGAAGGGTTTTCCAACGGCGATGCATCCAGAACCAGTGATCAGGATAGAGCCGAGCATAATGTTCCAGGCGAGATGTGCATCGCTGGGTAATTTCAAGGATGTTTTCTTCTGTCATCCCTGCTTCATAGTCAACTTCTACAGGCTCGAAGATAACTTTTATGGTTCCATCATGCTGCCGGATCGCGGCAAAAAATATGATTGCCGCGCCTGTTTTAAGGGCGATAGCGGCTGGTCCTTTCGCGGTTGAACAAGGTCGCCCAAAAAAATCGACAAAGATACCGTCTTCATTTTCGTCTTGATCCATGAGCATGCCTATTGCACCGTTTTCTCGTAATATTCTGATTACCGCCCTGGTCGACATCCCTTTTGGGATCATCTCACCACCGGCTGCTTCACGATGTTCATTAATCCTCTTGTCTATATACTTGTTAGAGACCTCCGCCACAACGACACCTAAGCGGTAGCCGTAGGCGGAAATGGCGCTGCTGGTATACTCCCAGTTGCCAAAATGTCCTCCTACAATGATCGCACCGCGCTTTTTTGCCAGGGCCTCGGCCAGGATTTCTTCGTCGGCCAGATCGACGATGCGACGGATCTCTTCATTGGAAAGCATCGGTATACAGAGATGTTCGAAAACATTCATACCAAGGTTCTGATAGGTGCCCCGGGCAATTTTTTTGATCTCCGCAACCGATTTTTCAGGAAAAGCACGCTCGAGATGATTGAGGGTGATGGTTTTACGCACAGGAATGCAGAAATAAATAAAATCTCCAACAAAACGGCCCAAGCGCAGCATCGTCAGCCTCGGCAACCTGCAGATGAGGAAACCGACTCCCAAAAGGAGCTTATACTCTAGATAATGTCGTATTTTTTTCATCTATTAATGGTGAATACCATCTCGTTTAAAGTCAGGGTTGTGGCGATGGCAACGGGACTCTTTTGCCAGGTTATCGTGGAAGATAAATACGCGATTTCTCAAATTCAGCCAACTTTTTTATATTATTATGATGCCCCTCCATTTTTGGTCGAAATCTTAGATCAATTTTACGGTATTTGCCAGTTTATTATCTTTCATGAGGGCAACTCCTCACGTTAAACCTGATCTAACAAATTTTTGATATTCGAGTCACTTTCAAAAGGCTCTGACTTTTGCAACATATTGCATCTGATACGGAAGGGGATCTAAAACAATGAAAGAACAAGAGATAACCCTTGGAAACAGACATGGATACAGCTAATTTAATGAGCGCTCTTTCGTTCTTGTCGTGACGTAGCCCACAATATTGCCGGCTACGTCACTGTAAAAATTACAGCTTATCCTGATATGCTCCCGCTGAATAGGTCAACTCGTAACTGTGAGAGTAAATCTCGATTAGATTTCCGAAAGGATCTTCGCAGTACACCATCCGATATGGCTTTTCTCCTGGGTAATACTCTCTTACCGGCATTCTCTGCTTTCCGCCATTTTCTATAATTTTTGCTGCCAGACCTTCGACATCAGGATCTTGAACACAGAAATGGAATACACCAGTTTTCCAATATTCAAAGTTGTTTTCTCGTTGTTCTGCATTTTTAAATTCAAAAATTTCAACTCCTATTTTGTCTCCGGTTGAAAGATGAGCAATCTTAAAACTGCCCCAACCATCACCGAATACGTCATCGCACATTACCCCAATTGCAGAATCATCTGACACTATCTTTGTTGGAGGCATAATTACATACCATCCGAGTACCTTGGTGTAGAAATCGACTGCTTTGTCAAGATCTGTCACTGATAAACCGATGTGAGAAAATGTTCTTGGATATATCATTGAAATGCTCCTTTAAATTCTATTGTTGTTTGGGTATTACCCCGAGTAGAGTGACACTATAACCTCTGTAAGTTGAGTAACAAGGCGGCACAACTGCAAACCTTTAATGGCAACAGGGATTATATCGTGGAAAATTTACTGGATTCAAGAAATTGCGAGGTATCAGAAATGCAGTTTACTCACCTGGCCAGGGAAGCCAGGGTAATCCCTCTCGCAATCCCTGACGCATGCGATCAGCAGAACCTTGCTGGTAGCCATACACCCGCATTCCAAAAATATGTAACATGATACTGACAGCACGTTGGCGACTCACCGTCTCGTCATACTCAATTTCCAGGTAACTCCTAAAAAGTGCTTCTATCTCATCCAACTTGGCGGAGGCAAATTTATGAAGATCGTTCCCCTCGGCAGCTAACTCAAGCCGGGTTTTGACGAGAAAGCAACTGTAATATTTTTCCTTGGTTGACTGCTCAATAACCGTCTCAAGGTGCTGACAAATACCTTCTCCGATACTTGGCGCTGTACCCAGTACCATGCGTATGTGAGCAAAGGATTTTTGGGCATAACGCTCCAAGGCTAGACGAAACAGTGTTTCTTTATTGCCAAAGGAATGATAGATTGAGCCAGGTTTTAGGCCTGTTGCCTCTACGACTTGCTGCATAGATGAGCCGCTGAAACCATTTTTCCAGAAGAGTTCGATCGATTTATCAACAACCTCATTTCTGTCAAATCGAGCTTTTGCCATGAGTTTACCTCGCCTTCTTGTGTTGAGATACGCAGTACTGCACATATACTATACGACATATTTTTGAATAATCACTCAAAATAAAATTGACAACCGTGTTGCTGATTCTTATCTTGAACAAACATTCAAGATATTTTTATCTGTAGTATTGGACCTCTCATTGATGTGTACCTCAATAATTCTACAGTTTAATAGACCAAAGGAATGCTTACATTCTCTTATACATAAAAAATGAGTTGTTAACCGAAGGAACCTTAAAATCGTTTGTACACACTGGAGATCATTATGAAATTACAAGAAAAACTAACTGCAATGAAAAATGAGAGTATGGCGGGCAGACCGCCTGAAGTTGCTGAAATTATGGTGGGTGCGGTCGAAAAGCTGGTACAGTCCGGAATCGCTGACAAGGCGATTAAAGTTGGTGAAACGTTGCCTGATTTTACACTTCCAGATGAACAAGGCAATTTAGTCAGCTCAGGTGATCTTCTTGCCAGAGGGCCTCTTGCCATCAGTTTTTACAGAGGTGTCTGGTGACCTTACTGCAATACAGAGCTGGAAGCTCTGCAGGAAGTCTACGGACAGGTAAAGGAACTGGGAGGATCAATGATCTCGATTTCCCCTCAACTGAGTAAGTATTCGAAACAGGTCGTTAAAAAGCATCAACTCACCTATCCCGTACTGACGGATAAAGATAACGAATATGCAGATAAACTTGGTTTGGTTTTCACCGTGCCGGAAAAACTCCAGGAAGTGTACTCCAATTTCGGCATCGATCTCCAACGATTCAATGGTAACGACACCTGGCAACTACCTATGTCCGGAAGGTTTATTGTGGACAGCAAGGGTATCATCAGAAGCACCGATGTTCATCCCGATCATACCATCAGGCCGGAACCGAATGACATCATAGGTCTCATGAAATCATTGAGTTAACTGAGAAGGCTGAGCCAGTTTAGCAGAATTGAGCACTTGACACATACAGATGCACTGCAACAGACTTTTTTCAAATGAGCTGAGTGCGTGTAATGTGAGTGATGCTGTTGTTAATTCGTCAGTCGATCCGGCGCTTTACTGGTTCATTAAAAATATCAAGCCACCTGCAAAACGCCCTTTTCGCTCAGGTCATCAACATGTAGATACCAGACACCGCAATGAAGGCACCGGAAATCGATCTGAGGGAGACATGTTCCTTGTGAATAATAATCGAGAACGGAATAATGAAAACGGGAACCAGAGAAAGAAATGTCGCGGCTATCCCTGTGGCCAGGTAGTGCAGGACTAATAAAGACAGGGAAACACCAATAAACGGACCGAGAAAAGATCCGATGGCAGTATAGGTGACGACCTTGCTGTTCTTCAGAGCACGGAAGACATCATTCCATCTACCGGTCAACGAAAAGAGAAGGACAAAACAGAAAAAAGCTGCTATTGCCCGTATCTCTGTTGCAGCAAACGCATCAAGATAGCCTGAGTCAGTCTGCATCCCGGCTTTACTCAATATATAGCCGACGGCCTGACCAAGCATCGCTATTATGCCATATATGACACCTTTCCAGGAGTTCCTGGCATCACCGAGATCTCGTGCCGGCACAAGAGCGGGCTTTTTTTCAAGAATGACAAGAGCGACTCCGGTGAGCGTAACAAAGATTCCAAACCATTGGTAGACGCCATAATACTCCTTTAAAAATAGCCAGCCTATTATTGCCGCGGCAGGAGCAGCCAGACTGTGAATCAGCATGGCAATTCGTGGTCCGAGTTCAACGAAGGCTTTAAAAAGAAAAATATCACCGATAAACAAGCCAATAACGCCTGATAAACTGAGCAGCAGCCAGCCATAAGAGGAAAATCTGTCGGAACGATACTGCCATCTCTAATAAGCAAGAATACAGTAAATAAAAGCAGCGCGATTCCAATCCTGATAATGTTTACCGGAATGGCTCCAGCCATTTTCGAAGCGGAACTGAAGAATTGAACACTAACCGTCCAGCAGAGCACGGTTACAATTGCTAAAAGTTCTCCAGTAAACATGTGATAATCTCCAGGAACGTAACGAACGATCCAAAACAACGGTGAATAAAGTGATGCAATTTAATAACGGGCGCGCTCAGAACAGCGATAATAATGTATAGAGGTTTGAGATGAAAGCGAATATATACAAAAGCACAGGTAATGAAGCTCCGTTAAAAAAGATAGACACGATAGTAATTAATAATACCTTAATCTGATACGCTTATGTTCTTCCTGTATTGAGACGATGGCAGACCAACAGACATTTGAAATACGCCAGGCGGCAATTGAGGATTACGACAAAATAGCCTCTATCGAACTTGAATCTTACGGTTCATCTAATTACAGTTACGTTGTTTTACGACAATTAATCGATGTCGCTCCAGAGCTGTTTCTGGTTGCAGAAGGCTCCTGCCTCTTCGGCTTTATCGCTGGCCTGCTATCAACCGATCACCCTGGTTCAGGCTGGATTTTATCGCTTTTAGTGTCAACCAGCCACAGGAGACAGGGAGTCGGCTCTGCCCTGGTCGCAGAACTCCTCTCTAGATTTTATGACCTTGGAGTCATGTCGGTGTATTTGACCGTTGCACCCACTAAAACCGGTGCACAAAAAGTCTATACGGACCTGGGATTTTCCTGTAAAAAAAAGGAAAGCGACTATTTTGGTCTTGGCGAAGACCGGCTGATATATGCAAAACAACTCACCCCTCCCCGTGCATCACTCGCTACAATAAATGGGAACCATGCCAAGGTCGACGATTTCAAGCAGACAACTGACGTTATACAGTCACGGGTGCACCAGTACTACTGGAAAGACAATCTCAATTGTGCGACCGTGGTGCTGAAAAATCTTTCTGAAACATTTGGTATTTCCCTCAACCAGCAGGTACTCGACGCAGCAATTGGTATGCATGGCGCCGGAGGTTTTCGGGCACAATGCGGCCTTGTTGAGGGGACACTGCTCTTCATTGGTATATTTGGAAAAACACGCAACATTTCAGATCAGAAAATAGTTGAGCTCTGCCGATTATTTGCGCAAGCATTTGAACATGAATTTGCCAGCCTTCTCTGTCGGGAATTACGCCCGGAGGGCTTCACAGTCGACAATCCGCCCCACCTTTGCGAACAGTTAACGATTCGGGCAAATCTATTTTCCATCTCTTTTATACGTACAAGACTGCTCAGTGAGTTGGTGAATAGCTCGGACTGTTGATCCTTAGGTCAATTGGCAATCACCCTGCCAATCCTATCCGAGACATCCGTATTTCCGGCTGCGCTCATTGATTCTCTGAGCGACTTCAATACCTCCCGTATTATTTCTGTTTTACCCTTCTGGGAGAGAAGCTGTACCTCGGCAGTCTTTATATCAATCACAATCTCCTCTATATCCTGATAGGTACTGCTGCTCCCCGCTAGGCAATCCTTAACCAGCGCCAGTATCTCCTCTGCTGCTCTACGTCCGTCCTCAGTGAGGAGTTTGTCATCTCCCAGGGAGCAGACATCCAGCCCCGATGAATCTATAGTGGTTATATTCAGCTCCTTCAACCCTTCTGAGGTAATGCTCATACCCCCGGATAAAGAAACCAGCTCTGCATAGCCCTCAACAATCAGTTCCTCTGCAAGAGCACCAGCGTTACTCTTCTCGAGGCCAAGAGCATCACCAATATCGTACATGGAAACCTGACAGGAGGTATCTCCTCCTGACAAATTGTAAAGTTCTGTTAAAAAATTACGCAGCTCATATTCTTCAATGCTCATAGTAAAACCTTATAGAAATGTTTGTTATGTCCCACGACGGTGCTGGACAGTCGTGGGCACCCAGTTAACTTGCAGACCAGTTGTTTCAGGCTGATTTCAAAGGTTCAGCGATAGGTGCGGCCGTTATGTTTCAACCATCCGCCAACATGTTTCTTTCTGGGGTCATGGTGGGTCCAGTGTACAACTCCCCCCTTCTTATTCCACTCATATTCACCATAGAAACTGACCCGGTCTCCAATGTTAAGATTGTCTATGCGAGGGGCCAGGTCGATATTGTGAGAGATCAGCACGGTATTTCCGGCTGGCATAACCAGAATAAATCTTTGGTGACGGCTCCCCTGGAGATCATCTTTTAGTATAGCTTTAACCCGGCCACTTCCTTCAACCTGCACATTACTGGCCTTATTTGCGAACAGCTTACTGATCGTCTCTGAGATCTCATCGGTAGAGTGCACCGATTTTTCAAAGAACCAGTCATTTCGTTCAACAAACACATAGAGGCCAAGAATTATGGCTAATGCAAGTATTATCGTCTGTCTCATCGTGCTCTATAATATGATGCTATCGGCAGCACTAACAAGTAATCGCTGCAATTAAATTCTCCAGCAGAATCCGTTGTCTTCTGCCGTTATCACCAGTTTTTGACAGCTATCTTTTATGAAGTATGATTAACTGGAATGTTTTGTTCGAATCAACACTGCCAACCAGAGAGTACCATACTATACCCATATCGTCTTTCTTCATAATTAAACGCTATGCACAGAGATTACACCGTTACCGTCGGTCGTCAGCTCACCATCGATTCCACAAAGGTGAAAGAAGTTTCCCGGCTGCTTGATGACGGCGCAACTGTACCCTTCATTGCCCGTTATCGCAAGGAATTGACCGGTTCACTTGATGAAGTTGCAATCCTGGCCATCAAGAACCTCAGAGATAAGCTCGCAGAGATAGACAGCCGTCGTGACTCCATTATCACCTCCCTTAAAAAAAACGATCTGCTCTCCGATGATTTACTGACAAAACTCAACGCGGCAGAAAACCTCCTCGCCCTCGAAGACCTGTACCTGCCCTATCGACCCAAAAGAAGAACCCGTGCTGCAATCGCCCGGGAACGAAATCTTTTACCCCTTGCAGAGCAGCTCTACAGACAGGACGCTTCGAAAATTAGCATAGAAAGCTTCGTCGGTGGAGAAAACCAGGTGAAGACAACAGATGATGCGCTGGCCGGTGCCAGGGATATCATTGCTGAAATGGTCAGCGAGGATCAACAGACGAGAAAAGAGCTGCGTTCGATTTTCAGGAAACATTCCCTTATCCGATCTCGAGTTGTTGAAAAAAACAGGGACAAAGCGCTCAAGTTCAGTGATTATTTCGACTGGCAGGAACCAATATCAAGAATTGCAGGACATCGTTTACTTGCCCTGTATCGAGGTGAATCTCTTGATCTGCTGCGCTTATCTGTAAAGCCAGATAAACAGGTCTCTTTTGATTATCTGTTCGGTCGCCACCTGAAAGTATCTCCACACCAGACTCAGATTAAACTGGCCATCGAGGACGGGTACAAACGGCTGCTGGCACCTTCACTGGAAAACGACATAAAGAGCGAACTCAAGACCAAGGCAGACAGGGAAGCAATAGAGGTTTTTTCAAAGAATCTCCGTGAGCTCCTGCTTGCTGCTCCCTTCGGGGAAAAAAGGGTCATGGCTCTTGATCCGGGTTATCGGACCGGGGCGAAACTGGTCTGTCTTGATGCTCAAGGCCAGTTCCTCCATACCACGACCATCTTCCCGACCCACGGAGCAGAGCAATCGAGGCGAGCGGCCCAAGCGGTAAGTCAGCCTGGTAAAGAAATTTGACATCCAGGCAATTGCCATTGGTAATGGCACAGCCAGTCGAGAAACAGAGCAATTCATCAGATCGCTTGACCTGGAAACAAAACCGTTCATAACCTTGGTAAACGAGGATGGTGCTTCAATTTATTCAGCCTCGGAATCAGCGCGAAACGAGTTTCCCGATCTTGATATCACGGTGCGTGGAGCTATATCCATTGGCCGAAGACTTCAGGATCCGCTTGCTGAACTGGTAAAAATCGACCCTAAATCGATTGGTGTCGGACAATACCAGCATGATGTTGACCAGGCCGCTCTCAAAAACAGTCTGGATGACGTTATAATGAGCTGTGTCAACGGTGTCGGTGTTGAGCTCAACAGTGCAAGTATGGAACTCCTGTCACATGTCTCCGGACTTGGCCCTGCACTTGCCCGCAATATTGTTGAATGGCGAAACAGCAATGGACCATTCAAAAACAGGAAAGAACTGCTCAAGGTTCCAAGACTTGGTGCAAAAGGTTTTGAGCTGGCAGCCGGATTTCTCAGAATTCGTCAATCCGATAATCCTCTTGACGCAAGCGGGGTCCACCCCGAGCGTTACTCACTGGTCAAACTATTGCAGACCATCTCGGTGCAACGGTTGACATGTTGATTCAGTCAAAGGAGCTAAGAGACAAGGTACAGATCGAGGATTATATCTCTGCAGAAATCGGACTGCCAACGCTTCATGATATCATGTCCGAACTGGACAAACCGGGCAGAGATCCACGCACACGTTTTCGGCAGTTCCGTTTTGCCGAAAATATTCACACGATTGAAGATCTTCAGCCAGGCATGAAATTACCCGCCATCATAACCAATGTTACAAAATTTGGCGCTTTTGCCGATATCGGTATCCATCAGGATGGCCTTATTCATATCAGTCAACTTGCTGATCGTTTTATTCATGACCCAGCAGATGTTGTCACGGTTCAACAACATGTCCAGGTCAGGGTATTGAACGTTGATCTGGCTCGCAAAAGAATCGGCCTGTCGATGAAATCCGAGTAGCGATTCCCTGACATCGACAAACCATCATATCTCACTGAATGTCCAAGGTATTGGTTGTATGTCTTCTATTTAATACGTGCATGACACGTTATCAAAGAGCTCACCCATTTTATATTTTCAAAGCCACAATCCTTCAATGAAAGCTCAAAATCTCTGCTTTATACCGACTATCTTCACGCCTGTATCCTCACACTTTATGGTATCAGAAACCGATCAGCTCTATAGGGGATGAACTTGTCTTGTATTTCCGTTTATCGGGAAAATCATTCTGGAAAAATTAAAAATTTATACCTCTCTTGAGAGCTGCAGGTTGTCGTTATCGCCACGCTGTTCTTTAGCTTTCAAAGTGATTCTCCGTTGTTACCCAGAAAAGTGTTAGGCGGTACACATATTGCTTTAACCAGGGGGACGGAATTAGACGGTCGCTAAATTAATTTATAGCGTATTTACGCTCATTTCGTTCGGCGGGTTGGAGTAAAATGTAGGAGGTATCGTTATGACACTGCTTGAAGGATTGCTTTGGCTGACACTTAACGTCTATCATGAAGGACGCTCTGAGCCCGAGATCGGGCAGGTTGCCATTGCCCATGTCACACTGAACAGGGCATTTAAAAAAGATATACCCATAAAAAAGGTGGTAAAACAGCCGTATCAGTTCAGTTGGACCTTCCAGAAAAATTCTTATCTGCCCGATGATCCTGATGCATTTTTAAAATGTCTGCGATCAGTTTTTATCGCTCTGCGGTCTCCTGATTTCACCAGTGGTGCGACTCACTATCACCTTCAAACGATTGAGCCATCCTGGGCATCAGGGTTGACCTTTGTCGACCAGTACGGTTCACACCTGTTCTATAAATAACAGGAAGAATCAGGCTAGATCAGCTGCAGGATTATGACATCGCCAAAGTTTGCATCAATAGGTTAGCAGCACCGCTTTGCCAAAATGACTCGGGTTCTCAATCTGGTTCAGAATATAATCGGCTACATCCAGTCGAGAAATCCGTTTTGCTGTCACTCCATCGAGATTATCAATTGCCCGGTAGCTTCCTGTCTGCGGGCCATTGGTTAGTCCGGCCGGTCGCACGATAAGCCAGTCAAGGGGGCTCGCTTGAATGATTGCTTCCTCGCGATCTTTATCCTGATAAATGGTACTGAGAAAAATCGGTTTAAAAATCCTGTCATAAAGAAACCCACCATGCCCTTTACTGTCACCTGAGCCAATTCCGGTGACGGCGATTAACTTCTGATTGTTCTCTTGCCCCATCACCTCAACAATATTCTGAGCGGCCCTGGAGAACAGCGAAACAGGTTTGAAGGTAATCGGCACACCAATGCAGGAGCATATTACATCCTGTCCGGGGATGACAGATTTGAGATCCTCCCGGTTCAGGACATCACCTTTTACGATGGATAGTGATGTACTGCTACTGTCAATTTTTTCAGGAAATCTGGCCAGTACAGTGACATCCAACCCTCGCCTGACCGAGCTGTCAACCATCGCTTTACCGATTCCTCGTGATCCTCCTATTATCAGAATCTTCACAGTGAACTCCTTTTCAATTGGTTAAATGGAAACGGTTGCATCAAGACAATGGTGATCCTTTCAGCAATTTTGGCAAATTATCGCCATATCACTGTAAATAATAAGTCCGGTATCCGCTAACGGCAAATGCGCAGCCTTTGAGGCTGATACGGTAAACTGTTCTGTGGTAGCTAGCAAAGCTCGTTTAACGGGAGAATAAAAATGTTTTAAGCGAATCCTCATAGACCGGGCTTGTCTCGATACTATTGTGACCGGTGCCAGGGACTATCACTACTTCTGTGATGGATGGGTCAAGTTCAGCGACAAGACGATTACTGTTTTTGCGAGGTATGACTTCATCGTGTTCTGCGATCAAAACAAGGGTCGGAGTGTCTATTTCTGCGGCCCGAAGTACTGATTCGAACCTGTCTTTGAGCAGCAGGGAGACGGGTAAAAATGGATAATAGCCCGAAGCAAGTCGGGTCATGCTGTCATAGGGCGTTACCAGAATAAGACTTTTGACAGTTTTCTGTGAAGCCAGGTACACAGCCACACCCGTTCCGAGGCTTCGCCCCATGACACTGATGGAATCATATCTGTTTACTATTTCTCGATACAGAGCCAGTGCGTCAGAATACAACCCCTGCTCTGTGGCGTGCCCGGTACTGCCCCCATAGCCACGATAATGGGGAAGATAAATGGCGTACCCGGGAAACAGATGTTTTAATTCAGGGATACTCAGGGCAACGTCCTCGGCATTACCGCCAAAATAAATCAACGCATTTCTGTCCTCAGCCGCAACGTGCCAGACCTGGAGTGACTGACCTTCATTATCAAGCAAGATCGATTCAGCCTGGGAAGAAGTAGTCCGGGAAGACGGGTAGTAAATGAGCGATCGCTGTTTTGAGTAAAGAAATGCACAAAAAAGCGCATAGCTGGTGAATGCCAGGAACAGTATCCAGAGCGTAACCTTAATCATCTTCGCAGAAAAAGAGTATTCATGGATTCAGCCTTCAGCTCTCAGGCAGGTCCTCTCGCTTTGCAGGATGGCCCGCTCTCTCCATCGCGTAACGTTCAGTCGGGAATAATGCGTTTACCAAGGCCGACAACCTCATCAACCTGGTACCCAAGCCTCCGGTAAAAGGAAAGAACTTCACTGTTTCCAGTGCGCACCATGAGGTTGACTTTTGGACAACCTCGTTTTTTTAGCCTGTCCTCCACTTCGCTTACCAGCAGAGTGCCTATCTTCTGCTGCCTGTGGTTTGGGTGAACTGCCAGATAGTAAAGCCAGCCACGGTGCCCATCATATCCCCCCATTACCGACCCGATTATCCTGTTACCCTCTTCACAGACAAGAAAAAGTTCCGACTGAACGACACGTTTTCGTTGTATATCTTTTTTGGGATCATTCCATGGCACCGTCAGTGAACAATCCTCCCAGAGTTCAACAACTTTTTCAGTGTCCGCCTCTTGAAACGAACGGATTATCATTTATTCCTGTCTTTCTTCTTTCTTCTTGCTGAAATGGCCTCAACCGTGTGCTGTACCTGGACTGTTGATCCACGTTTTTTCAGACCACCTCTGAGTTGCATCACACAGCCTGGGCAATCTGTGAGCAGCAGCTCAGCACCGGTCGACTCGACGTTATCAAGTTTATTTTTAAGTATCTGCTCGGAAAGCTCTGGAAATTTGGCAGAATAGGTGCCCCCGAAACCACAACAGACGTCTTCCTCGGCAGCTTCACGATAATCCATACCGGCATTTTTAATCAGGTTCCGCGGCGCATCATGGACGCCAAGCCCCCGACAAAGGTGGCACGGCGCGTGAAATGCGGTCTTCTTTCCATCTCCTTCAAAGTCCTCGGGTTTGACCTGCAGGACGTCGTGGATAAAAGATGAAAGATCAATTACCTTCTGGGTAAAGGAGGCGACTTTTTCCTTCAGCTTTACATCATCTTCAAGAAGCACCGGATAATTATGCTTCAGGTGGGAAGCACATGAGGCACACAGGGTGATAATATAATCGACATTCTCTTTCTCAAACGCACGCAGATTCTGCAGGGCCACGTCACGCGATGATTTCATCTCACCCATCATCTGCACAGGCAGCCCGCAACATGACTGCTGCATTGGAAAAGTCATGTCAACATCATGTTCAGTAAAGAGTTCAACGGCAGCGACCATCTGCTCAGGATACACAAAGTCCTGGACACATCCGGAAAAAAGTCCGACTCTGAAGCGTGGATTTTCCACCTGCGGTTTTAATTTCGGCCAGAGGTCACGGAACGGTATTTCCGCAATCGTTGGAAGTGCCTTAAAATCATGCTCTTTAAAGAACACCATCGGCAGGTGACGCATGAAGCCGTCATCGCCGGCGACCGGTTTCTGTGCCCACTTTGCCGTGCGCAGCAAGGTGTGAAACAACTTTCTATTTCTGAGAATTTTTCCAAGCAGTAAACTTGGCAGGGGGTGACCACTCTCGTCCTGAATACGGGTGTGCACCGCCTTGATCAATCTCGGCAGGTCTATACCTCCGGCACAGATATCCTTACATGCTTCACAATTGATGCAGTTCTGTACAAGATTTTTGGCCTTTTCGGGGCCATGAAAAAAATAGGTAAGAATCAGACCGATTGCCCCGATGTAGATGTGGCCCATCTTGTGTCCGCCGACAAGCCGATAAACCGGACAGACATTTGCACATGCACCGCAGCGGACACATCGAAATACCTGCGAGAATAAAGGATCCTGGACCATCTCCCTTCGGCCATTGTCAAGCATAACAAAATGAACTTCCTTTTTGTTATCGATCCCCGGGACACACTCGTTCGAACCGGTCACCCAGGTAACGTAGGAGGTAATCTGCTGGGCCGTTGCATTTCTTGTCAGCACCTTCAGTGTGCTCAGGGCATCACCTATTTTCGGAACCAGCTTGTCGATGCCCATCAGGGCGACATGAACACGGGGCAGGGTTGTACAGAGACGGGCATTTCCTTCGTTGGTAACGATGCCGATCGTGCCGGTTTCGGCTACTGCAAAATTTGCACCGGTAATACCCATGTCGGCCTCAACAAATTTCTGCCGCAATTCGCGCCTGGCAACCTTCACCAGTTTTTCTATGTCATCTTCCTGCTGTGCCCCGGTGACATCAGTAAACAGATCCTGAACCTGGTAGCGGGATAGATGTATTGCCGGCATTACCATGTGGGAAGGTCCTTCGTGCCGCAACTGGATGATCCATTCACCAAGGTCAGTTTCTGTTACCTCTAGATCTTCATCCTCGAGAGCGTGGTTGAGCAGCGTTTCCTCAGCAGTCATTGATTTTGACTTTGCTACCTGCTGGCATCCACTGTTTTTGGCAATTTCAACGATGATCCTGTTCGCCTCATCGGCGTCTTTTGCATAATGAACAGTGACACCACCCGCTTCTGCTTTTGCCTTGAACTGGTCATAGAGTTCATCGAGATTCTGCAGCACATCATCTTTCATATCGGCGATGTCGTCAATCAACTGTTCGACATCAAAACCTTCAAAGGCTTTCGTGCGGCTTTCTTTGTAAGCAATTGCAAATTTATCAAGGGCGGTTCGCAGGTAATCGTTACCGAGTGATTCGTGACATTCCTGGCGATATGTTTTGAGATTTTTAGCTTCCTGCATAGTTTCAGTCCTCCAGGACAAGTATATGGAGTTCCAGCGGACCATGTACACCTATTGTCAGAACTCTCTCTATGTCTGCAGTTCTGCTCGGTCCGGTTATAAACGCGGTGTAATTGGATGGATTAGTCATGTATGATCGAAGTTGCGGCTCCGCTGCAAAACCGTCTTCAACAATTTTCGATTTTGGCAGAACACAGACATGATATTCGCAAATCATGGTGGCGAGTCTCAGCTCCTCGCTGGGACAGTTCAATACCAGGGTACCGGTTTCGGCAATGCCGATATCTGCATAGGTAAAACCGATGTCAATACCGGCAAGTTGTGATCTCATTCCCGAGCTGATACAGTCAAACCCATTGGAGCGGCATTTTTCTTCCAGAACCTGGTATTCAGCTTCAACCAGTCCCGGTGCAGCAATAATCTTTCCCTGTTTTGTCTCACAGAGCTGCTCGGCATCACTGCTCAACGGTTCTTCACACCCGGAGACCCTGAGCCTGCAGGCTCCCTGTCTGCCGCAGAGGTCAACGGTATAATCAACCGCTTCTTCAAAGGTTGAGACATCTGTAACAAAAGCTGCAGCGACAAGGGCTTTCTCCTTGAAGCAGTCAATATCTGTCTGTTTGCTCAAAGTATCGATCTGTTCATTCATTACCACGTTTCCTTGTTGATTCTATTTTACAGGGTAGAAAGGATGGAGATACACTCGCGGGCGATCGCCAACTCCTCGTTGGTCGGAATAACCCACACCTGCACCCTGCTGGTTGGACTGCTGATCAGAGTCGGCTCTTTCATCCTCTTACTGTTTAATTCGCTATCGATTTCTACACCAAAACCGTGAAGTCCTCGAAGAGAACGAGATCTGACAATCTCATCATTTTCACCAATTCCAGCGGTAAAGACCACAGCGTCAACCCGCCCCAGTACCGCCATATAGGCACCGATATATTTACGATTACGGTAGGTCTGGACGTCGAGTGCCAGAGCCGCACGCTGGTCACCATGAGCCGCTGCCTGATGGATATCGCGCATATCATTCATACCGCAGATGCCTTTCAAACCTGACTTCTTGTTAAGCATATGATCAATCTGCTCGATATCCATATTATTGTTTCGGTGCAGAAAGGTATGAATAGCAGGATCGATATCCCCGCTGCGGGTCCCCATGACCAGCCCCTCGAGCGGGGTCATTCCCAGCGTTGTATCGATACTCTTGCCATTTTCTATTGCTGTCATCGAGCAACCATTTCCAAGATGTATGGTGATCAGGTTACACTCACTGAGCGGCTTACCATGCAGCCGGGCACATTCTCCGGCAACAAACTTATGGGATGTGCCATGGAAACCATACCGGCGGACACGATGTTTTTCATACAGCTCATACGGCAGTGCATAGACATGTGCTCGAGCTGGTATTGTCTGGTGGAATGCAGTATCAAATACGGCAATCTGCGGGGTAGCTGGAAAAAGTTCCCTGGCCACTCTGATCCCGTCGAGATTGGCGGGATTGTGAAGCGGGGCAAGGGCAATATTGTTCTGTATGGCGATGATCACCTCATCATCAATCAAGCAGGGTTGATGAAAATCTTCGCCACCGTGCACAACCCGGTGTCCGACCGCCTCGATATCAGCCCGGTTGCGGACAACACCGTGTTTCTCATCGGTGAGCAGGTCAATGACCTTTCTCATTCCCACCTGGTGATCAGCGACGCTCTCTTCTTTTTTTGCTGTCACTTCATCAGACGTTCCCGGCTTGATGACGCATTTAAACAGACTGTCAGGTTCGCCGATACGTTCAACGAGGCCGGAGGCAAGAACTGACTCATCAGTCATGTTAAGCAGCTGGAATTTTATTGAAGAACTTCCCGAATTGATGATCAGAATATTCATTTTTTCATTTTCTTCTCGGCTTGCGCCTGCACGCAGGTGATAGCCACGGTATTGACAATGTCTTCAACGGTGCATCCCCTCGAAAGGTCATTTACCGGCTTGTTGAGCCCCTGGATGATTGGCCCGATGGCAACTGCATTTGCTGCGCGTTGCACGGCTTTATAGGTATTATTTCCGGTATTGAGGTCGGGAAAGGTGAAGACTGTAGCCCTGCCTGCGACTTTTGATCCGGGTAGTTTCGTCAGGGCAACCTCCGGATCAATTGCAGCATCATACTGCAGGGGACCTTCCAACAGGATATTCAACCCTCTTTCCTCAATCATCTGCTGAGCAATCGCAGTAGCCTGGACAATCCTGTCAACATCTTCTCCTTTTCCGGACGAACCAGTTGAATAGCTGAGCATTGCGACTCTTGGCTCGATACCGAAAGTGCGGGCAGTCTCTGCAGAACTGATTGCAATTTCAGCAAGTTCCTGGGCATTGGGGTTCGGGTTGACCGCACAGTCACCATACACCAGGATGCGATCACGCAGACACATGAGAAAGACAGAGGAGGCAATGGTTATACCCGGTTTTGTTTTAATAAACTCAAAAGCGGGTCTGAGCGTATGTGCCGTTGTGTTCATCGCTCCGGAAACCATGCCATCAGCATAGCCTTTATAAACCATCATGGTACCGAAATAGGTCGGGTCTGACATGCGATCTCTGGCAATGTCCTCAATTATCCCCTTGTGTGCCCGGAGTTCCATGTATTTCGTAACGAAGTCCTCGAGCATCGACGATTTTTGAGGGTCAATCACCTCAACCCACTTCAGGTCCATACCGCAGCCGGCAGCCTTTGCCCGAACCTCATCCTCTCTGCCCAGGATAGTCAGGTCAGCACCCCCTCGACGAAGCAGAATGTCTGCTGCCCTGAGAATTCGCTCACAGGTGCCCTCCGGCAGGACAATACGCTGACGGTTCTCTGAAGCTCTTTCCATCAACGCGTATTCAAACATCTTTGGCGTAATCCTGGTCGGCGCAGTTGTTACAACCCGTTCACTTAATTCCTGCACTTTGACATATTTAGAAAAATCGCCGAGTGCGGTTGCAATACGCCTGGAATCATCAGGTTCTATGTGGCCGTAGAGCTCGTTGAGCAATTGAATGATCTGGTAGGTGTGCCCCTTGACAGACATGATCGGCACCGGAGCCCCTGCCCACCCTTCAATGAGTTTTCTGACACTTGATGAGGGGACCAGTCCTCCCGTGAGTACAATTCCTGAAACTTCAGGATATGATTTTGAGGAGCGAGCAGCCAAACTGCCCAGGATAATATCAGATCGGTCTCCTGGTGTTATTACCAGACAACCTGGCTCGATGTAATCGAGAAAATTTTCCACCCGCATGGCCGCGATCAGGTAACTGCCAACCAGAGTTGTCATGTACTTCGTGCCATACATCACTGCTGCATTGAGCCAATTCCTGACATCTCCGACAGTCGGATTTGCCAGACCAGGATTTTCGGGGATTACATAAAAAGGCAGTTGGTCACCGGGATGATTATGATCCCTGACATCAGTGAATATTTTCGGAGTAACTCCCTCGGGCGCCCTGTTTACAATACAGGCAGCCAGGGAAACACCTTTGCTGGCATGTGTCTCGACTGACAATTGAGTCTGCCTGACCATCTGCTTGATTGTTTTTCTGCGTCCGGATGAGATTAAAACGACAGGAGCACCTATATTCGCTGCGATATCCCTGTTGATCTCCGATTCAAAGGTTGTGTCCTGGCCCCTGAAATCAGTCCCCTCACAGAGAATAAAATCATAATCCTCTTCAAGTTTTTTATAGTTTTCCAGTATCAGGTCATGAAGATCATCCTCTTTTCCCGCATTAATCAACTCATACGCTTCAGAGAGTGTACATCCATAACAATCCTCGTAGGCCATGTTGAGCTTGAAATATTTGAGGACGAGGGATATGTCATGATCCTCGCTTTCCGTATCATTGATGATCGGCCGGTAAAAGGCAACCCGATGAACCTCTTTTTTCAGCATTTGCATAATGCCGAGAACAATTACTGATTTACCACTTCGTTCTTCAGTGGCGGTGATATATAGGTTGTTCGTCATGCGTTGTTCCTGCCTCTTTCACATAAGCCCTTTGTTTACAATGCAAGGAGTATCTGCTGTTTCAGAGTCGAATACTATAATGACAAAAGACATATATTACCAACATATAAAATAGTCGGTCATTCAGCCTGGATAGAGAGGTTGTGCTTTTTGAGAAGAGAATAGAAATGAGACCTGGACAGCCCTGAAACTTCGAGGATTTTACCCATATCTCCATCAACCTGCCTGATGAGTTCACTCAGGTACACTTCTTCTGCTGTTCCCTTGAACGCCTTTAAATTTGGCAATTGACGATCAAAAATATCCTGAAAAATATCATGCCCTATTTCTTTTGCATGATTAACCGGTAATGAACCGGGTGTTTCATTGGACAGTGTTTCAGAACCAGTCATTTTTTGAATCTGTTCCTTGGCAACCTGAACACGCAGGGAACGCGGCAGGTGCATGGCAAATAACTTCTTCTCCGAGCCAGCAGCAAAGACTGCCCGCTCAATCATATTGAAAAGTTCTCGGACATTACCAGGCCAACCATGATGCTCGAGTGTTTCAAAAAAATCAGAGCTTATCAGCTTTATCTCCATGCCGTTTTTTTCACAAAGCTGCTGAACTTTATAGGCAGCAAGTAATTTAATATCGCTTCTTCTCTGGCGCAGGGGCGGAACGTGGATTTTCATCGTCATGATTCGGTGCAGCAGCTCTCTCCTGAAGTTACCGTGTTCGACCATTTCATCAAGGTCCTCGTTGGTCGAAGCGATCAGCCGGAAGTTACTGCTCTGCTCCAGGGAGTCACCAACGGGTCTGAAGGTATGTTCCTGAAGGACTCGTAACAGCAATTTTTGGATGGCAAGCGATAATTCGCCGATCTCATCGAGGAACAGGGTGCCTTTATGGGCAAGATTAATCAAGCCGACCTGATGGTCACTCTCTGTGGTGCTTGATTTTACACGGTAACCAAACAGGATTGACTCGACCATTGATTCATTCAATGCGCCGCAGTCGACAACAACGAATTTACCGGACAACCGGTCGCTGTTTTCGTGGACCGCCCTTGCAAACAACTCTTTGCCCGTACCTGTCTCACCGGTAATGAGCAGGTTGGACTCTGACTGGGCAGCCTGTACAACCTGTCTGCCTGCCGCCTTTATAACAGGACTGTTACCGATAATGGTGCCAAGGGAAAGACTGTCATAATTAATATTTGCACACTTTTCTTTACGATAGCGGAGTGCCCGGTCAAGAGTGAGACTAATTTCCTTTACACTGGAAGGTTTCAATATATAGTCCCAAACACCGCCCTTAATTGCCAGCTCAGCGCCATCCGGGTCGCCCCTTCCTGTCAGAATAATGACCTCTGGAGGCATTTCAATCTCAGCAAATTCTTCTAAAAGCTCCAGACCGTTACCATCCGGCAGGCTGACATCCAGAAAGACCACATCATACTGGTGCTGCTTCAGGACAAGCCTGGCTCCACGCAATGTCTGCACGGAAAAGCAGTGATGGGACTGCCGCTTGAAAAGGCTCTCAAGGGTTTCACAAATTTCGGGATCATCATCAATAATCAGTATGGTTTTCATGTCGGCTCTTCTCTCTTCATAATCGCATTGATCATTGTCATTAAATCGTTTTTTTCATATGGTTTGACCAATACATACTTTATCGCTCCAATCTCCTTTGCCGCGGTGACCGCTTCTTCCCGACCTGAGATCATGATGACAGGAAGATGGGGGGCAGCGTCCAGCATTGTCTGGACCAACTCAACCCCGTTCATCCCCGGCATATCATAGTCAGTAATCACCAGGTCGTAACGATCAGGAGCAGCTGAAACAATTGCCGCCGCTTTTCTGCTGTCTCCACATGGATCAACCAGATAGCCGAGCCCACGAAGAATCCTCGGTGTCGTCTTGAGCTGATCCTCGTCATCCTCAACAAATAATATGGAACCTCCCTTCTGATTTTCAAGACTTACCTGCGGATCGATTGTATCCGTTTCCGCTACAATATTAGGAAGATAGATGTCAAACGTCATGCCTTTTCCATACTCGCTTCTCACCCTGACGCCGCCATTATGTCCTTTTACAATACCAAGAACAACCGTCAGCCCAAGTCCGGACCCTTCGGTCTTATCTTTGGATGAGAAAAACGGGTCGAATATTTTATCGATTATCTCAGGCTTTACTCCCGGTCCGTCATCCTGTATCGATATTTTAATATAGTTTCCAGGCTCCAGATTCATATACCCTGCTTCATTTCCGGAGAGATAGACCGCCTCAAGACTTAGATGAATTTCCCCGCCTGTATCCTTCAACTCATGAAATGCGTTTGTGCATAAGTTCATGATTGCCTGATGCAATTGAGTTGGGTCGGCCTGAATTTTTCTCAGGCCGGGTGAGACTGAATATTTCATCTTCACACTACCGGGAAGACTCACCTCCATCAAGTTGATTACCTCGTAGACCAGAGCCTCAAGATCAGTTGACCGAAACCCATGCTGGGAAGGCCGGCTGAAGGTCAGGATCTGCTTCACCACACGGCTTCCCCGCCTTGCTGCCTTGAGCACCCTGTCCAGATCCTTTTTGGTTTGAGATTGCGAATCAACGTCAGTGACGGCCAGCTCTGTCGAGTTAATAATTGAGGTCAGAATATTATTAAAATCATGGGCGATACCTCCTGCCAGTGTACCGATCGCTTCCATTTTCTGTGACTGCAACAGCTGGTTTTCAAGATTGTATTCCCGGGTTATGTTTTCGGCTGTGGTCAAAACTCCGGTAATTTTATTATCCTGGCCCAACAGAGGCACCTTGCTCAGTTCCAGCCATGCCGACTCTCCATCGGCACTTGTTATACGTTTCCTCACCCTGCGAAATTCTCTGTTTTCAGAAACAACCGAACGGTCTGTTTCGACCGACCATTGGACATAGTCGTCATCGGCGACCACATCATGGGTCGTTTTCTCGACAACCTCAGTAATCCTGTTAAGTCCGAAAAAATTTGCGAAGGCCACATTTGCCCCGACATAACGACCATTGGCATTCTTCCAGGAGACAAGAAGGGGAATCGTATTAATCAGGGTTTCCTGGAAGGTGAGCTGATCCTTGATAGTCCGTTCAACCTTTCGTCTTGCGATCATATTCAGACTGAGGAAAATAAGCGCCACAACCAGCAGGAAAAAACTGACAACAATGGTCCAGAACAACTCTCTTGGCAGCTGGTAAAACAGACTTGGGGCGTTAATGATCCTGCTCCCTTCAGGGAGCATAGACTCGTTGATAGTAAGACGCTCCATTACTTGATAGTCAAACATATACAGGCCGCTTGGCTGCAGTTGTATCTTCAGGCTGTCGGCTGTTTGACCACCAAGAATCTGTAAAGACAAGTCGGCTGCCGCGCGGCCATGCTCAAGTCCTGACAACAGACTCCCACCGACGGCGCCGTGACCAAGGAGAAATTCCCACCCTGTATAGATAGGTACGTTAGAATGTGAGTAGATGGCCCCCATCACCTCCTCTGCGGTGTGAAAATAGTCGTCACTGACCTGAAAGTATGGGATAAAGAAAAGAAAGGTATCCTCGGGAAGTGTTTTTACCCGCTTCTGCACCTCTTCAAGATCAACCGCGACCCAGTAATCAACAACAAGACGATCCTGAAACTGCGGGACATATGATTCAATCTGGTTTTTGATTGCCTGTCCGGCTGTAGAATCATCTCCGACAACAATCATGCGTTTTTTATCAGGGTGCAGGGTAAGTGCGACATCAACGGTGCCGCTGAGATCAAAATTCTCAACAATCCCGGTAATATTACCGACAGCTGTCTGCTCAATGCTGAGATCATTTACCCCACAAAAAACAATGGGAACACCCGGGAAGAGTTCAGGCCGGTACTTTATCGCATAGTGGAAGGCATCATCATCTGAGACGATAACGACATCAAACTGTTTGTCCTGAAATTTTTCCCTGTGGAGCTGATGAAATGCTGAAACAACCGGTACTACGTTAAATTTTTTAGCATCAAGATATTCAATCTGGAGTTCAATCTTGTAATCACTCTGATCAAGAGCTTCGCGGATCCCTTCAAGTATTGTGTCAGACCACGGATACCCCTGGTGATAGGAGTTGATATAGAGCACAGATTTACTCAATCTCTCGCTCAGCCCATCCCCTGGAAACAGTGCGACAAGACAGAACAGAACTATACTTTTGCAGCAGAACCAATCAGCTCTCAATTGATAACGAATCATTATATCCTTCCAGTCGTAGGTCCAGGATCACTATGTTTTCTCTATCCATTTATACAGGAGTAGGGACAAACGTCATTAATTATCCGCGTCCGAACAATTACCGTTTATGCATTGCAGCCAGCCGCAACCTCTAAGCAACATGATAAATCATAGTTATCTAACTGTATTGATGATATTATCTTAGCAATGATCGTACGAAACGATAGAACTTCTCCTTGAAATCCTGGATATATTGTATACTGTTTCTCCGGGTTGCTTAGTCCTAAAGCGCCCGATTTCAATCTTTTAACGGGTGCCACTACAACCTGCAGAATGCAGTTCCGTGGTGGCATATCAGTCATTTTAAAAGGAGAGCCATATGAGAATGCCATCATTTTTCAGTCGTTTCGCTGCATCAGCCCTTGTCCTCGGATTTCTCACCGTAGTAACTGCCCAGGCCGCTGATGAACGGAGTTATCTTCTTGCAACTGCCAGTACCGGTGGTACCTACTATCCTGTTGGTGTTGCAATTTCAACCCTTACCAAGGTCAAACTTCAGCCGACACAGAAAATTGGCATGTCGGCCATCAACTCTGCAGGGTCAGGAGAAAACATAAAACTCCTGAGGGATAATGAGGCACAATTTGCAATTTTGCAGGGGTTGTACGGTTATTATGCCTGGAACGGAAAAGGTCCTCTCGAAAACGACGGACCGCAAAAAGAGCTGCGTTCAGTGACCATGCTCTGGCAAAATGTCGAACAGTTCACCATCCTGGCTGACAAGGCAAAAACTGCTACCATCGCTGACCTTGAGGGGCTTAAAGGCGAACGTATGGCCTTCGGCAAGAAAAACTCAGGTACCATCGGCTCAAATCGATTTCTCCTGAAAAACCTGGGCATCAATGCAGATGAAGCATTCGAACTGGTCTATGTGGGATACGGTCCCAGTGCGGATGCCCTTCAAAATGGTCAGATCACCGGCATGAGTACTCCAGCTGGCGCCCCGACCAGTGCAGTCACCCGTGCAATTGCTGCCATGGGCGACAAGGTTAAAGTCCTCAATTTCACCGATGAACAGATAAAAAAAGCCGACGGTGGTCTCAATCTCTGGACCCGCTATGTCATAAAGGCCGACACCTATCCCGGCCAGAAAGAAGATATAAATACCATAGCACAACCAAACTTCCTTGCCGTTCGTGCTGATATCGACGAAGAGGCCGTTTACCAGATAACCAAAACGATCTATGAAAACCTGCCGTTTCTCAATGCAATTCATAAAGCAACAAAAGTCATGGCACTGGAAAAAGCACTCGATGGTTTGCCAATGCCGCTCCATCCTGGTGCTGCCCGCTATTTTAAAGAGGCTGGTCTCGATATCCCCGCCCGCCTGATGCAGTAGTTTTTTTCTGTGGCTGGTTCAGTATCGAAATATAGTGACTGAACCAGCCACTTTTTCTACCGGAGTACTACGTGTCAGTCCAGGAAACAAAAACAAACGAACCGGATGGTCTCGGCAAGGCAGTCTTTTTCATTGGTATAGCTGTTTCACTTATGCACCTGTACTTCAACTTGTTCAGTGTTCTTCCAGGACTATGGCAGAATTCTCTTCATTACTCCGGCTTTGCCATTTTATGCGGACTTGTCTATCCATTTTCAGGCAGCTCGCTCTCTGAGCGGTCAAAAGCAGCCTTATGTTTTGATCTGGCCGTTGGTCTCATCGCAGCTTTCTGTGCGATCTACATGATCAGCATGGAAGATGCAATTTATAATCGTGGAGTTCATTTGAGTACTGCCGAGTGGGTAGCCGGGATCGTTCTGATCCTTACTGCAATTGAATTTACCAGACGCACCACAGGCTGGATCATTCCTGTTCTCATAATCCTTGCCCTGACCTACGTTGGCTGGTGGGGGAGCCAGATTGGCGGCGTTTTTAAATTCAGCGGCCTCACTCCTGAGACGATTCTTTTTCGTTCGGTCTATGGCGATGATGGTATATTTGGCAATATCGCCAGAATTTCCTCCACCTTTGTTTTTATGTTTATTCTTTTCGGGGCCTTTCTTCTCACCTCAGGTGCTGGCGAATTTGTCATTAAACTTGCCAGGGCCGTTGCCGGGAGATTCGTTGGCGGGCCCGGTCTTGTAGCAGTTTTTGCCTCTGGACTGACGGGGACCATTTCCGGTTCAGCAGTTGCCAATACCGCCTCTACCGGTGTGATAACCATCCCGTTGATGAAACGTGCCGGCTTTAAACCAAAATTCGCAGCAGGGGTTGAGGCAGCAGCATCAACCGGCGGTCAGCTCATGCCTCCCATAATGGGGGCAGGCGCTTTTGTCATGGCCAGCTATACGCAGATTCCATACACAACGATTGTGCTTTACAGTATCCTCCCCGCAGTTCTCTATTTTGCAACGGTGGCCTTTTTTGTCCGAGTTGAAGCAAAAAAAACAAATATTGCCAGCGTCGAAGATGAGGACCTTAAGATATTAGAGGTCATTAAAGAAGGAGGCCTGCCCTTTCTGCTTCCGATTTCAACACTGATCGGCCTCCTGGTATATGGATTTACGCCAACTTATGCTGCCGGTATCAGTATCGTCTCTGTTGTTATCGCTTCATGGCTGACCCCGAACAGGATGGGATTTAAAAAGATACTTGAAGCCCTGGCGCTCGGCGCACGCAATATGGTTATGACCGCAGTCCTGCTCTGCAGTGTTGGCCTTATTGTCAACGTTATCGCCACCGCTGGAATCGGCAATACCTTTTCCCTGATGATCACAAACTGGTCAGGCGACAGCATGCTGATTGCGATTATCCTGATCGGTCTTGCTTCACTTGTTTTGGGTATGGGGCTACCGGTCACCGCAGCCTATATTGTCCTTGGCACCTTATCCGCGCCGGCACTTTATAACCTCATTGCCGACGGACACATCATTGATATGATCTCAGCCGGCGTATTGTCCGAGGAAACCAAAGCGGTGATGATGATCGCCATACCTGACAAATTTGAACTTCTCAACCAGCCCATGTCTGCCGAGCAAGCACGGGCCCTGCTTCAGCTGATCCCGATTGACCTCGTCGGAACGATCCGGGAGATGGCATTATCACCAGAAACGGCAACCTTTGCATTATTGTCTGCCCACATGATCATCTTCTGGTTAAGTCAGGACTCTAATGTGACGCCACCCGTGTGTCTGGCCGCATTCACCGGAGCAGCAATCGCAGGAACACCACCGATGTCGACCGGGCTGCAATCCTGGAAGATAGCAAAGGGACTCTATATCGTACCCTTGCTTTTTGCCTACACGCCGATACTTGGGGGAAACCCTGTCGATATTTTTTTAATATTCTTCTTCGCGCTCCTCGGCCTGTATGCCTTCACCTGTGCCCTCCAGGGACACATGGAACATACTGTCTCGTGGGTTGCTCGAGCCGGCTTGCTTTTTCTTGCTTTCTTTCTGATCAAACCGGCAGCGATGCTGGTCCATTCATTAGCCGCCTGCGGCTTGATAATCTTTTTTATTCTTAATCTCAGGAAAAGCAGGGCTGCAAATTCCGGGATGGAACCATAACTATTTCTTTGGGTTCAGGCTAAAAATTGCCTGACCCTGTCCAACAGGTCATCTCTTATCTCATCTCTTTCCATCAGCAACTCGTGCTGGCAACGTTCGTAGGTTACGAGTCGGCAGTCAGTGGCACCATGACAGTAGGCTTCCATTTCTTTCAACCCAACGACACGTTCATCAATTGTGCGTAAAATGATTGTCGGACAATGTCCTGCATCTGCCCTTCTGCGAACCTGTCTCATTGCTCGATAGGCCTGTTGCAGCCAACCATAGGTCGGGCTCCCCAAGGCAAGATCCATATTTTGTCTTACCAGCTCATTATTTCGTCGAAACCTGTCCGCATCTGTTGTCAGTGGATTGTTGTCAAACCTGGACTCCGTGTTGTAGGGACCACCACCCCAGACGTAGCCTGAACCGCCACCAGTCATGCAAGCTGCATTGCTTATGAACTCCACCCAAAGCGGCGGGAGAAATTTTCCGGCGTTAATCTGAAACATTGGTGAGACCAGCACCAATCCACTGATTCTCTGACGGCCGGATTGACTTACCAGCACGCTGATCGTTGCCCCCATTGAATGTCCCAGGATGGTGACAGGTCCAGTTTGTGCTGGAAGTACGACTGATTGGATTATATGTTCCAGATCCGAAACATATATTTTGAAATCGGTGATGTGCCCTTTCTGTCGATCTTTGAGCTGTCTGTCTGACTTTCCCTGACCAAGGTGATCGTAGATACAAATCGAATGGTCGAGTTCTCTGAGGTCCCAGCATAGTTCCATATATTTTTCAATGAATTCTGTTCGACCAGGTACAATAATGATAGTCCCCTGACCAGTACCCCCCTTTTTGAAGGAATACCTGATAACGCCATTTCCAGACGAGCTGACAAAGCCTTCCTGAAATTCATTGGTGAACCAGCTCGTTATCATTGAACAATAGTCGTCAGTCATCGTTTATAACCATACCCGTAGCCTTCATCGGAGCCACTCCTGAACCTATGTGGTCCTCACTTATCTTCCTGAATGCCCCAGAAAATCCGCTCTATCATTGACCTGATAATATCTATTATGTTGCCTGTATAGCACACAAATGCTAGAATATTTCTGTTGTATCTGCTGGTTATGACATGGCAAGACCATCAGACGGTGGTCGTTTCTATTCGACAGATTACCCAGGTGGCTGCCATATACAAATTCAGAGGATTCACATTATGGCTACAACGCGCTCCAGTACAACCTCCCTGACAGAACATCCATCAGATGACCCGATCAGAGCCGGTGAAATCGATGGCCTCGCCCAACAGCTGCTCCAGCTGGAAACAGAACTGAACTCAAATATTCCCACAACGTTATGGATCAGTGATCTGCACGGTGAGGGTGATCGATTTAAATTTATTCTCCGTGGCCGGTTCGGTGTTCTCTATCAAACATGCCGCGAAGCTCTGCCAAATACGTTCAGCTCCGATAAAATACAGTATCTTGTCAGAATTATCAGGAAAAGACAATATATTCACAGTCCTGACATGAAAATGGATATCCAGGATGTCGTTCTTTGCCTGGTCCAGGTACTTAAATACAAGTTAACGAATGTCAGATATCGAATGGAGGATATTTTCAGGCCCGAGTTCCATGATATCATCAGCCGCCTGTTGGCTGGCCTTCCGGTGCCTGACCCCATTTTTGAAGAGGAGATAATTTCAACACGGCTTATTGCCCACCTGGCCTATGCAATCAGAAACGTTCTGATAGATCGGATTCAAGTGCTTGGGGATGTCTTTGACCGGGGGCCTCAACCCGATAAAATTCTGCGGATTCTCTCCTCCGTTCCCTATCGCAGAATAGTTGATTACGTGCTCGGCAACCACGATATTCTCTGGATGGGCGCAGCCTCCGGAAATCGATCTCTGATCGCCGAAGCCATGCGAATCACCTGTCGATATGACCATTTTGAGTTTATGGAGAGGCTCGGGTTTGACACCTCGCTGTTGGCTGATTTTTCTGCGTCCACCTACCCGGCAGAACAGATTAGCGGAAATTTCAAAGCGAAGACTGACATGGGCAAGGCAATGGAAAAGGCCCTGACTGTCATCCAGTTTAAACTTGAAGAACAGACAATCAAGGATTTTCCAGAATATGAAATGGAGTCACGCCTCTGGCTCGACCGGCTTGCTGAAATGCTCAAAACCGGTAAAACAGAAGGACTTAATGACACTTTTTTCCCGACAATTGACCTAAAATCGCCAGGTAAACTGACAGCTGAAGAGGAAGCCGTGATCAACGACCTGGCGAAACAGTTTCAAACCAACAGAAAACTAAAACGCCTCTTACGGTATCTTTTTATCGACGGACACACCTATTCTGTTCACAACAACATTCTCAACATTCATGCCCTTGTGCCCTCGACAGACAGCGGTGATTTTGAAGAATTTCTTGGTAGAAAGGGCCGCTTATTGCTTGATTTTATCCAGCAGACCATAGAACGTGTCGGTAGAAACTACCTTGAAGAAACAGTCCAGGCCCCACGAGACCAAGCCCTGTTCTTCTATCTCTGGTGTGGACCACGCTCTCCCTTTTTCGGGAAACACGCAATGAAAACCTTTGAGCGGTATTTTCTCATTGATAAAGAGACCCACACCGAACACTCACTCTACTGGAAGCAGAATCTTCACAGTTCCACGTTTAAACAGAAACTTCTCAGTGAATTCGGTGTTAAACGTGTCGTATACGGCCATACGCCTGTCAACTACCTGAAGGGAAAACACATGGCAAGTGATGACGGTGTGGCAATTAATGTAGACGGTGGGTTTGCTGCCGCTTATTACAACAGGGGGCATTCACTGGTACAAACGCCTCACCAGCTTTACGGTATTATCCTGCCGACACCTGATGAAATGAAAGAGGCAGCCAGAAAGCTTGAATCGGCCCCGCTTGATATTGAGCTGATTGATGAATTTTTACATCCGATGAAGGTTAAAGATACTGGGGAGGGCCAGAAAATGAAAGATTTGCGTGATCTTCTGATGGCCCAGATGAAACAGCTCGCAGAGATGGACAACCACTTACCCTTTGAATCACGAGAATAACTATTATGGATACGAACTACGGCATGGAGATCGTCAGGGCTACAGAAATTTCAGCATTGACTGCTGCTCGCCAACAGGGACTTGGTGATCATATTGAAATTCTCAGTAAAGCGCGGGCAGCATTGGCAAAGACACTCAACCGGCTAAACATTGACGGAGTAATCATAAACGATCGCTTTCAAAACCGACCGGATCTGTTTCAGATGCCTAAAAGTATAGGACAGGGCACATCCCGGATGGACCTGATGGCAATAGCCATAGAGGCTCACCACTCTGCAGCAGATGGCGGTACCAATGCAACCTCATACGCGGTCATTGCTCCGCAGGGTGTCATCCAGACGGTCCCCAACCTCAGCATGTATAAGATAGTCGTCGGTCCCCAGGTTGGCAATGTAATTGATATAAACCAGCCGCCGGTAACCAATGTCAAACGGGTTGCCCGAGCGCTCAGAAAATATACTGAAAATGTCACCGTATGTATCCTCGACCAGGCACGGCACAAACAGCTGATTAAAGAGATCAGGTCATGCGGTGCACGTATCAAGCTTATCAATGAAGGTGAAATCTCAGGGTGCCTCTCCGCCATCACCGGCGAAAAGGCTGATATCTATATCGGTTATGGGTTTGCTCCTGAAGGGACTCTGGTGGCGGCGGCAATCAGCTGTCTCGGAGGCTATTTTGAAGGCAAGATTTTTTATGAAAATGACCGGGATCGCCAGGCGGCAGCCAGTCACGGTATTACCGACTACGATAAAGTTTTCAGGGTCCAGGACCTGGTTCGGTCTAAAGAAATTGCCATAGCGGCAACCGGGATAACCGACGGGGAATTCCTTCAGGGTGTCCGCTTTACCTCAAACGGAGCGATCACCAGTTCTTTTATTGCTCGGGCGGAAACCAAGACATACAGACAACTTGAAACCACGCACTTTTTCGATTTTAAGCCGGTATTCTGATTTTGCAGAAGAAGCGCTCTGCATGATTATATCTGATCTGCTCGAAAGTAATATTCTGTATCGTCTTTGACAACCAACCTGCCGAACCATTCCTCCCACCTTTTTTCATTGTTAAACCAGTTTATCATAACAAACTTATAGTTCATCTACTGTTGTTTAACTGCTTGGAAAAAAAGTTAGATTATTGGTAAGTGTCGGAGTATATGGTAGTAATAATTCTGATACAGATATATTCATCGAAGGCGAGAAAGATGACAACTGGCTCGATCTCAAGCTGAAATAGGTGCTACCCATCGATTCTAGTTGCACTATCAAAACAATTACAAGGAGCATCCATGATCTCTAGACTCTGTAAATTTTTGGTCACGCTATCACTTATATCTCTTCTTTCTACAGCTTCGTCACTTATGGCCGCTGAGAAATACACAGAGGCTGACCTGCTTGTTGACAACAGCCTCCGTACAATCGAACAATTTATTGCAGATCCCAACATGCAGGTGGTCAAAGATCTCTCAAAGCGAACTCGAGGTGTAATTATCATTCCGAAAATGATCAGAGGGGGATTAGTCGTCGGTGGAACAGGCGGTCATGGAATTCTGTTTGTCAGGGACATGAGCACGGGTCTCTGGAGTGGACCGGCATTCTACTCTATCGGCTCATTGACATTTGGCCTGCAGGTCGGTGGAGAAATTTCTCAAATTATGATGTTTGTCATGACCGATAAAGCGCTGAACTCCCTTATGTCATCATCATTCAAACTCGGCGCTGATGTTACAATGGCGGCCGGTCCTGTCGGGGGTGGTGCAAAAGCTACATCGACCGACATTCTCGCTTATGCCAGATCAAAAGGGGCATTTGGCGGATTCACTCTTGAAGGAGGCGTTATGCAGACCATGGACAGCTGGAATACCAGCTACTATAATTCACCAGATGCCACACCTTCTGAGATTTTTATCAACCATTCTGTCTCCAATGCCCGTGCCGATGAAATCCGAAAGATGATAACAGAACTTGGTACACCCACAACAAAACAGGTTCAATACTGATATGCTATTCATGAGAGCACGGGCCATCCACGCCATTCTTGGATGTCTCGTTATTGCAATCGTCCTTTCATGCAGTGCCCCTGCTTCACATGCGGGTCGGATTATCGACCGCATTCGTGCCAGCGGAGAACTTGTACTTGGTACTCCAGGCGATTTTCCGCCATTCAGCGTCACCTCTACCCAGGGTGATTTAATCGGGTTTGATATCTCACTTGCCAGGGAACTGGCCCGGAAGATGGGAGTGAATCTACAGATAAAGAGATACCCCTTTTCTGAGCTGATAGAGGAACTCCTCAAGGGGAATGTTGACCTGATCATGACAGGTATGTCGATCACACCCAAAAGAAATATGGACATTGCCTTTGTTGGCCCCTATGGAACGTCCGGTCAGTCATTTTTCGGAAGAGCTGAGATAACTGAATTACTGTCTGATCCGCTTGACTTGAACCAGGAGGGTCTGAAAATAGGTGTTCTTAAAGATACGACCGCTGACATAACCGCTCGTACCCTCTTTCCCAAAGTTGATATCATCTACTCTGAAAGCCTCGACCAGTCGATGATACTGCTACTTAACGGTAAAATTGACGGTATCATTTCAGACTATCCATACTGCAAAGTTGCCCAGTTTCGCTACAAAAATGAAGGATTACAGGTATTTGAAAAGATACTCACCTTCGAGCAGCTCGGGATCGGCGTCTCTCCCGATGATTTTCTATTTGTTAATCTCCTGCAAAATTATATAAACAATATGGCAGGTTCAGGGGCGATACAGACCATGCAGGAGTTCTGGTTTAAAAACAGCGGTTGGATCGAACAGGTTCCCGATTTGAGAATTTTAAAAGATTTCTAAGAGAGTAAGACAATCGCCAGCAATACGAAACGCTTCCAATTACTTTAATTACAAGCTTACCATGTCTTTCAGGGAACTCGTTATCGGCGGTCCGCGCAATGTCAGGAAAAACCTGTTCCGAGACATCGTTGTCATTATCCTTATCACTGTTTGTTCGATTGTTGCGCTCGCTTTCTTCCGCGGATTATCAATCAAAGACAAGGTATCATCACAACTGATTAATGACTCCAGTAGGTTGATCCAGAAGAGATTTCTCATGTTTCTCTATCCTTTTGAATCAAACCTCAGATACCTCGCCCAGGCGGGGAAAATGGATAGTTTTGATTTTGATATCCGCCAGCAAAACAAGATTGAATCAATTTTTATTCCTTTCCTCGACATTTACACAGATCTTGGCAAGGTTTCGATCATTGCCGAGAGCGGAGATTTTGTCACCATTACTCGAAAAAGCGACGGATATGAGACGATTACCGGTAAGGATGACAACTCCTTTTCTCTCTTGAGCTCGAATATCTACCGCGGCGCCATGAATGCACCACCTGACAGCCCGCTGTTCTGGTCAGAGTCATTTACTTCAGCACAAGACAAGTCTGGCATTTCTGCCAGTATCAAGCTCAAACGCACAGACCAGAAATCGTCGGCAGTTATCGTGTTCTTTATCCCGGCAACCAAAATTATGAATTTTGTTTCTGATATAGAGGTGCCCGATAACGTTGATATCGTTTTATACAGCAGAAAAGGAATTTTTCTCTCGAAAAACCAATTATATTTTCTTGGAAAACAGCAGGAACAACCCAGGGAGAAACAGGAACCACTGCCCCACTCTGCTGAGATTTCCCAGGCTCTCGAGCTATGGGCAGCAACTGAAACCCACGGTCAATCCGTCGCTGCATTCAGATCAGGCGGTATGGACTGGTGGGCCGGATTCAGCCCGATTGGTGAAAAAAATATAGATGCATGGATATCCGTCATTGTACCGGAATCTGAAATCACCAGTGACGTCTATCAACACTGGTACAATCTTGCTGTACCCATTGGCCTTATTCTCTTTTTTGCCATGGTGATGGCATTAAATCTCGTGCACCGGTATAGTTTCCAACTTAAAGATCTCCCCCAGCAGCAGATGATCGAAGCAGAGCTGTCTGAGAGTGTGCGGAGACTGATCAATAGGGGAGAATCTACTACCCTTGAGTTTAAGTCTACCATGCGGAAAAATCTTAATTCTGGAAAATTCGGTAAAGAAATCGAAATCGCCTGGCTCAAAACCGTAACCGCCTTTATGAACAGTGATGGTGGAATTCTGCTGATCGGTGTCAATGATGACGGCCAGATTATCGGAATTGCCGATGATGATTTTGCCAATGAAGACAAATGCCAATTGCATTTCAAAAATTTGATTAATACTCATATTGGCACAGCTTTTGGTAGGTATATTCATCTCAAGTTCTGCCACCTTGACGATAAAACAGTGCTCGTCCTCGAGTGTGAGCGAGTACGAAAACCGGTGTTTTTATCCATTGGTAAGAACGAGGACTTCTATATCCGTTCCGGTCCGTCCAGCATGAAACTGTCAATGAGTTCGATGGTCAACTATCTTTCAGAAAGATAATGCTTCCAACAGCTCACAGATAAGAGATACAATCACTTAAAACGTAAAATGAGAAACGAAACTCAGGAGTATGACATGCCTAAAACAACTTCAGAAGTTCCAGATGGAGCTATTCTTCAACGTGACAAGAAAAGTTACGCTATCGTCCCCCGCATTCCAGGCGGGCTCATGAATCTTGAGATGTTAAAAAAAATAACCGGAGTTGTTGAGAAGTATCAGATCCCAATCGTAAAAATCACCTCTGGCCAGAGAATTGCGCTGATCGGTATGTCAGCAGCTCAACTGGATAGTATTTGGCAGGATCTAGGCATGGATGCAGGTAAAGCGACAGAACTCTGTCTCCACTATGTCCAGGTGTGCCCAGGAAACACTGTCTGTTCTTTCGGTGTCCAGGACTCCCTTGCCTTTGGCATTGCCCTTGAGAATCATTTTTACGGAAGAGATTTTCCTGCCAAGGTAAAGATAGGCGTTTCCGGCTGTCCCTTTTCATGTACTGAAAATTTTGTTCGCGATATTGGTATCATGGGGAAAAAGAAGGGATGGACGGTCACTTTTGGCGGCAGCTCAACGCGTAATCCCCGGGTCGGAGATATCATCGCTGAGGACCTCAATGATGATGAAGTAAAAACACTCCTTGATCGATGTCTCAGCTATTATTCCGAAAACGCAAAAAAGAAAGAACGGTCTGCCCGTTTTATCACCAGGATTGGAATCGACACGTTTAAAGCTGCAGTTTTACCTGTCTGATCATCGTCATCCAGAAAATTTTTTAATTTTTTCCCTTTTGTTCTGAACAGTTTTAACCGATAATTCTAGTACAGCTGACTGATACGACCGGTAAAACTACCTGAGACAAGAACAAAAGGCATGAATGTAAGAATAGATCTTCCCATAGAAAGCGAGCTGGATATCGACGTAGATAAAGAGCCCGAGCCGTTACCTGCTGCGGCAGCTGGTTACTCCGGTACACCCGGCAACAACGGTGTGTCACTGTTCAACACCAGTGTGTTTCTCGTCGATGAGACCGCATTCAGGTCATCGATTCCAAAAGTCTCTCACTGGTCCATTGCCTGGTCGGATCTGATGATGACCATGTTTATTCTGTTCTTATCGATGTTTGTCTATCAAGCCTCGCATAAGGAATTCCTGGTCAGCGACGAAATAGAGGTTATTGGCGGGGATACAACCGAGGCACTGGAAATTTCCCATGACAATAAAAACAGTTTTCCGTTTGTGCCGATACTCCCTGCCAAACCGATCATGTCAGATGGCAGCGTTAAAAAAGTAGAGCCGATCACCCTGCAGGACATTGATTCAGACGCCCAGTTCTTTGACGAGGACAACCAGGGAGGCCTTGACAGAATCAGGGAAAGTTTCAAACAGGCTCGAAAGAGCAGTGCGCTGGTTGCAACTGACAAGTCGGAGCAGCAAGCGACAGATCCGATGGCTGAAAATATACAGGAGAACCCTGACAATCTTCTCGAATCGACTGTCCAACCGACCTCTGCCGAGGACAGAAACGTCGATAAGATTTTTTCACTCAGTAAAGATAGTATTGCCCAACTCGGTTTAAACAATTTTGCTGCAATTGATCTGGTTCCCGATCAGACAATGCGTATAATCCTGACCGGTGATCTGCTATTCGATACCGGCAAAGCCGAGCTGAACGCTTACTCAAAAAATTCTCTTCAGAAAATTGCCTCCGTCATCCAGGATATCCCCTATATGATCAATATTGTCGGTCACACAGATAATATTCCGATGCACTCGGAAAAATATACCACCAACTGGGAACTCTCTGTCGCACGTGCCAGTACCGTTGCCAGGTTTCTTGTTGAAAAAATGAATATGAATCCTCAACAATTTGTGGTCAGCGGATATGCTTCCTTCCGTCCAATAAGGCCCAACACCAACGCCCGTAACCGGGCGGTTAACAGGCGAGTTGAAATAATTATCAGCAAACGTCTGCCCGAACCCATTTTAGCAACTGCTGAAAACCTACAATAAGCTGGATAGCGTTATGAAAAACAAAAATCTCATTGGCCTCCTGTTCTTCACTTGTTGTTTCTTCATTGGATTCTGGATCAATGACAACCTTGCTCTCTATTTCAACATCTCCGGCCTGCTTATCGTTTTCAGCGGGACCGCTGCAGCTGCCCTGTTAAGTTTTAAAGTCGAACAGCTGAAAATTGTCTACAAGGTAATGACAGCATCCTATCGCCGACCGATCAAGGATGAAGCAGATATCATCAATATCCTGATTGATCTGTCAATCAAATCGAGATTTGAAGGTATTTTATCTCTTCAGAAAGAAGAGAATGAAACAACGATTTTATTCCTTCGCCGGGCAGTTGGATGTTTGGTTGACGGATACGGGCCCGAACAGATAAAGGAAATTCTCAATACTGAAATGTACTTTTTCAAACTCAGACGTGATGACTCAGAACGTGTTCTTCGCACCATCGCCGATTTCTTTCCGGCATTCGGTATCATCGGTTCGGTTGTCGGGCTCATCACCATGCTTGGAGGAATTGGAGATACCTCGGTAATCCTTCGAGCTGTGCCAATAGCGCTGACCTCTACCTTATATGGCCTTATTCTCTCAAATTTCTTTTTCCTGCCCTTTGCTGCAAACCTGAGAGAGAGAACCAACCACGAACTGCTGCTGCAAAAAATCATAACCGATGGTGTCATTGCCATTAATTCCGAGATGAATCCGGTAATCCTGAAAACCAAACTTGAGTCCTTCCTCACTCCCTCAGCGCGGGCAACTGATCTGGTCTCTTACCAGAAAATACGAGAGCGTTTCAATATTGAGATTCAGGAAAAAAGCAGCGCTGAACCCATCTAACACCCCATTAATCTATCTACTCGATCTGAGGTCATTTGTCCGTTCGCAGCAACCGAATAATACTATTTGTGATCATGATTATAGATAGTTAGGCACCCTTCTGTGTAGTTCCTTTTTTCTGTGCACATTGATTGTTATCATGGTACGATCGTGCACATCGTCCACCTCATTTCTACTCGAACCGGATTTTCCATTGCAGGAGAATACCAATGAATATTTCCTCCAAACCACTCATCATCATAGCATGCCTTCTCATCGCCGGCTGCTCACCGATGACACTGAACACCGCCAAGCAAAAAGGGGACAATGAACTGAGTTCCCGGGAAATCTTTGACCTTGTTTCCGACAATACACTGGCACTTACCGCATACGATTTTGATGGCAAGGTGTATTTCAGCGAACAGGGTAAGCTCAGTGCAGTTGATAATGAGGGACAAAACGATTCGGGAAGCTGGGACATCAAAGACAATAATCAACTCTGTATCAAATTTCAGATCTGGTACTATGGCGACGTCAAATGCTACTCGGTTGTCTCCGACAATGAACAAAATACTGTTTCCTTCTTTACCACAAATGGTGCAGCATATTATACGGGTACCGTCACTCGTGGTGACAGCGCTGCACTGGCGGAGAAGATCAGAAAAAAGAAATCATCCTCATATCTCAGGCAGACAATTGCAGACGAAAAAGCCGGGACCAGCCCTGCCCCGCAGGAGACTGGCCAGCAGTCCACGTCAGCCCGTCCGTCAAGTGGAGCCAAGGTTGCAACTGCCAGCAGCGTCAGACAACTTGCCAAGAAATGTAATGGCTGCAACTTGGCCGGAGCTGATTTAAAGGAGGCCATGCTCGTTAAAGCAGAACTTCAAGGTGCTGATCTGTCTCGTGCCGATCTGCGCTATGCCAACTTGAGAAGAGCACGACTCGCAGGAGCTAATCTGAACGGGGCACTGCTCAATCATGCGAACCTCCCCGGTGCTGACCTGACGGACTGTGATCTTCGAGGCGCCGATTTGAGCGGGGCAAATCTCCTGCTCACCAATTTTACCGGTGCGGATCTTACCGGCGCCAACCTTACCAATGCCCACATAGAAAATACTATAGGACTAGAGAGATAATCATGAGCGCAGGTTTTGTTCACCTTCATGTTCACACCCAGCACAGTCTCCTTGATGGTGCAATCAGAGTTTCGGATCTTCTTGATAAATGTAAAGAATATAATATGGATGCCGTCGCCGTTACGGACCACGGAGCCATGTATGGTGCGCTTGAATTTTATGTGAAGGCCAAAAAAGCCGGGATCAAGCCTATTGTTGGCTGTGAATTCTACATTGCCCCCGGAAGTCGGGCTGAAAAAAAATCAAGCGATGCCGGTCCTGCGTTTCATCTCATCTTGTTAGCCATGAATTACCAGGGATACAAAAACCTGATGAAACTGTCAGGTATCGCCCAGTTTGAAGGATTCTATTACAAACCGCGAATTGACAAGGTTGTGCTCGAAGAGCACAGTGACGGGCTGCTTGCCCTGAGCGCCTGCCTGCATGGAGAAGTCCCCTGGTATCTCGGCCGCAATGACCTTGATACAGCCCGACTGAAAGCTCAGGAGATGAAAGCGATTTTCGGTGACCGGTATTACTTTGAGCTCCAGGAGAACAGCATCCCTCAGCAGCAAATTGTTAATACAGGGTTGAGAAAACTGAGTTCAGAGCTGGACATCAAATGTATTGCAACAAATGACTGCCATTACCTCAACAGGGATGAGGCGCATGCCCATGAAGTTCTTCTCTGTATCCAGACTGGAAAGACCATCACCGACCCGAACCGGTTCAAATTTTCTTCAGACGATTATTATTTCAAATCTCCTGATGAGATGAGAAAGCTGTTTGATTACTGTCCGGAAGCCATTGGTAATACCGTTGAGGTGGCCGATCGATGCAATCTGGAAATTGAGCTGGGTAATTATCATTTTCCGAAATTTCCAGTGCCTGAAGGCGAAACCCTGGAATCCATGTTTACCAAAGCATGCTGGGAAGGATTGCAGGAGCGTTTTGATGCAATGCGTAGCATATCCGGGCTGTCTGTTGAGTTGGAAAAACAGTATACCGAACGGCTCAAAATGGAAATAGAGGTGATCAACACCATGGGCTTCCCTGGTTATTTCCTGATAGTGGCTGATTTTATCAATTGGGCTAAAAACAAAGCTATTCCAGTCGGACCCGGAAGAGGTTCAGGTGCAGGAAGCCTTGCTGCTTACTGCATGCGCATCACCGATATCGACCCACTGCCGTATGGCTTGATTTTTGAACGTTTCCTGAACATTGAACGGAAATCAATGCCCGATTTCGACGTCGATTTCTGCCAGGACCGCCGGGGTGAGGTCATCGAATATGTTCGACAAAAATATGGTGGTAATGATCATGTTGCCCAGATAATCACCTATGGTTCGATGAAGGCCCGGGGGGCTATCCGGGATGTTGGTCGAGCCCTTGATATCCCCTTTGGCGATGTTGACAGGATAGCCAAATTGGTTCCTGATCAGCTTAAAATGACGCTAAAGAAGGCGATAGCAGAGGAACCGAAACTTACCGAAGCAGCCGAGCGAGACCCCCGGATTGCTGAACTTCTCCGAGTTTCCGAAACCCTTGAAGGCCTTGCCCGCCATACCTCCACCCATGCGGCAGGGGTGGTTGTCTCTCCTGAGCCAATGGTTGAATACCTGCCGACATGTAAAGGAAAAGATAACGAAACGATCACCCAGTACGACATGAAACACACAGAGATGACCGGACTGATCAAGTTCGACTTTCTCGGACTTAAAACTTTGACTGTTATCGACAAGGCATTGAAGCATATCAAGGGTGACTGTGGCACGGATCTTGATATTTCAACAATCCCGATGGACGATCTCAAGACCTTCAAGCTGCTCTGCGATGGGGATGCGCTTGGCGTCTTCCAACTTGAAAGCAGCGGTATGAGGGAGCTGTTGATCAAGATGGCACCTGAACAATTCAGTGACCTGATTGCTCTTGTTGCCCTGTACCGCCCGGGACCACTTGATTCCGGCATGGTCGATGATTTTGTCAATACCAAACATGGCCGCCAGGAAGCCATCTATCCGCTGCCCCAGCTCAAGTCAATTCTCGAAGAGACATATGGCGTCATCGTCTATCAGGAGCAGGTAATGAAAATTGCCAATGTCCTGGCGAACTACAGTCTTGGTGATGCCGACATACTCAGGCGTGCCATGGGAAAGAAAATTTCCGAGGTCATGGACCAGGAAAAAATCAAATTTATGGCTGGGGCAAAAGAGCTCGCAGTTCCAGAAGACAAAGCCGAACATATCTTCGACCTCATGGCAAAATTTGCCGGTTACGGATTCAATAAATCCCATTCTGCCGCCTATGCCTTGATCGCCTATCAGACCGCCTTTCTCAAGGCCCACTATCCCTCCCAATTCATGGCTGCCCTGCTTTCCTGCGACATGAACAACACCGATAAAGTTGTTCTTTACATCAACGAGTGCCGCGAACACAAGATAGAGGTCTTACCACCCGATATTAACGAAAGCCAGCAGGATTTCAGCGTTCTTGACGATCGAATCAGATTCGGTCTTGCAGCAGTTAAAAATGTGGGGGAATCTGCGCTTGATTCCATCGTCGAAGAACGTGAGCAGCATGGTAAGTATCTGTCCCTGATAGATTTCTGTAGTCGAATTGACAGCCGCCGGGTGAACAACCGTGTTATAGAAAGTCTTATCAAGTCAGGCTCGTTTGATTCTCTGGGAGCCAACCGGTCTCAGCTTATGGAGGTACTCCCCAAAGCGATGGAACAGGCCAAAGCACACCAGCGAGATCGGCAAAGCGGCCAGATGTCATTGTTCTCAGTTGCTCCGGAGACCATGCAAAACGGACTCAACGATATTATCCTGCCTGATATAATGGAGTGGGAAGAACGTGAAAAATTGATGTATGAAAAAGAGACGGTTGGCTTCTATATTACCGGACATCCACTGGCGAATGCACTCGCTGAATTAAAAACGATCACTGATTCAGATATAGCGAACCTGAACAATTTAAATGAAGGCCAGCCCGTCAGGGTCGGTGGCCTTATCCGCGAATGTAAACAGCATAAAAGTAAGCGTGGAGAACCCATGGCCTTTGTTACGCTTGAGGACATTGCCGATGCCGTTGAGGTAATGGTATTTCCCGAAACCTATGCAACCTGCTACCATTTACTGGCCACCCCGGATCCTGTCGTGGTCAGCGGTACCATCCAAAAAGGTGAGCGGGGAGCCAAGATTATTGCCGATCAAATCGACCTCATCCCCGAAGCCCTGCAGAAATACACAGAATCGATCCATGCAACCCTCGACGCGGGGTCGGTGACCCGACCTCGCCTTGAAGAGCTCAAGCAACTGCTCTTTAACTATCACGGCACATGTCCGTTCTCCCTCACCCTCCATTTTGCCGGGGAAGGAGAAGTGGATGTTGATATCAACAAGGACTTTACCGTCACCCCAAGCCGTGAGATGGCTGAACAGGTGCGTGAGATCTTCGGTTACGATCCGTTAACATTCAACAAAACAACACTGGAAGTTAAGAAACGACGGAAATGGAAAAAACAGGAGGCCTGAACATCCTCAGAAGAGGTATTTCCCCCCGAAAAAAATTAGAAACAGAGACCGCACTCTGGACATACCCTGCTGTCAGTTTGGAAATGAGCTCCGCATGCAGGACAGGTGGCCTCTGCTGAGCGCTGATCAAAAACAACGGCGGCCTCCTCCTGAAATTCATGGCTGTCGAGGGCTGTCGTTCTTTTAAACTCATCGACAAGAATCTGATTTGCCTCAACAGCATCATCCTTCTTCACTTTCAAATCGAAAACCTTCGAGTTGCAGCACCCTTTACTGCAGTCTGAACGATCCTCAACCAGCAGTGAGCCAATTATCTCATGTTTGAGCAGTCTCTGGAGATTTTTCATTTCCAGCAAGCTTCCACGTTTCATGGTCACCAGCTCATCATCTGGTGAAATCTCCAGGTCCCGGTTACTTCTTTTATTTTCATTATGTACATGACTGGATCGTGCCCTGTCTGCACAAATCAGTTCGACCTCGCAGACAGCACAGCGGGTGAATTCAAAGCGATATTCGTCCCCACATTCAGGACAGCACTTCAGTTCTGTTTCCGGAGACTGAAGATGTGAAGCGTGTGACTCACTCGACTTAAAAAGAGAAAATTTTCCAAACATCACAAATACTATTCCCAATAATTATCAGTAAGGCGGTTAGGCAGACCTATAAAACAAATCTGCTCAAGTCCTGATCTTCTACAATTTCAAGCAGACTTTCGCGCACATAATCAGCGGTAACCGTATAGACACCTTGCTCCCGTTCAGAGGCGTCAAACGAGAGATCGTCCAGTACCCGTTCCATCACCGTGTAGAGCCGGCGGGCACCGATTTCCTCTGTACGCTCGTTTACCTCAACCGCAATTCCGGCCATTTCAGACAGAGCTTCAGGTTCAAAGATCAACTCTATTCCCTCTGTCTCCATCAAAGCAATATATTGTTTTGTCAAGGCATTCTCAGGTTCAGTGAGAATCCTGACAAATTCATCTTTTCCCAGTGAGTGTAATTCAACCCGGATAGGAAAACGTCCCTGCAGCTCAGGAATCAAATCAGACGGCTTGCTGACATGGAAGGCACCCGAGGCAATAAACAGAATATGGTCAGTTTTCACCATTCCATGCTTTGTGGTGACTGTGGCTCCTTCGACAATCGGCAACAGATCGCGCTGGACTCCTTCGCGGGAGACATCAGGCCCATGCGCACTACCACCCTGCCGTGAAGCAATCTTGTCAATTTCATCAAGGAAGATGATACCGGATTCTTCTGTCCGCCTTATGGCCTCACTCAGCACCTTGTCCATATCGACCATTCGTTCCATCTCTTCCTGAGTAAGAGCCGCAAGTGCTTCGGGCACCTTCAGCTTTTTCTTACTCTTTTTTCGCGGAAACATTTTACTGAAAGCGTCCTGAATATTTGACTGCATCTCTTCAAGGCCGGATGTGGTCATGATTTCAACCATTGGCGTTGATTTCGAACCATCCAGGGAGAGTTCAATTTCCCGCGAGTCAAATTTACCGTCACGAAGCATCTGGCGAATTTTTTCACGTGTTGATGGCTCCTGCTTATGATCGGTCATGGGAAGCTGATCCTCCCTGCCAACCAATGTAAATGATTGCTGGTTGTCGGGGCCGGAATCAGAGAGCGGGCTTTTCCCTTTTGGTGTGGGGGGAAGCAGCAGATCGAGAATCTTGTCTTCAGCACTTGCCGCAGCGATTCCTTCAATACGCTGCTTTTCTTCGGTTTTAACCATGCTAATGGCGATCTCTATCAAATCCCTGACCATCGATTCGACATCTCGACCGACATATCCAACTTCGGTGAACTTTGAGGCCTCAACTTTTAAGAACGGTGACTGGGCCAGTGCTGCCAGCCGTCTGGCAATCTCCGTCTTTCCGACACCGGTTGGCCCGATCATAATAATATTTTTCGGGGCAATCTCTTCTCTTAATGGCGGCGAGACCTGGCGTCTTCGCCAACGGTTTCTCAGGGCAATTGCAACGGATCGTTTGGCATCTGCCTGACCGACAATATACTTGTCCAGCTCTGAGACAGTTTCTCTTGGTGTAAGTGACTCCACGTTAATCATATTTTCTCTATAACAATTGATTGATTGGTGTAAACGCAAATCGACCCTGCGATTTCCATGGCAGTATGGCATATTTCCTCGGCATCGAGATCGCTCTTCTGTACCAAGGCAAAGGCAGCAGCATGCGCATAGGGTCCTCCCGATCCGATGGCAATAACCCCGCTGTCGGGTTCAATCACATCGCCTGTGCCTGAAAGCAATAATGAAGAATCCTTGTCAACCGCTATCATCATCGCCTCAAGCCGTCTCAGCATTTTATCGGTTCGCCAGTCTCTTGCAAGTTCAACTGCTGATCGCATCAGGTTTCCATTGTACTGTTCAAGCTTCTGTTCCAGCTTGTCAAAGAGGGTAAATGCGTCTGCTGTTGCCCCGGCAAAACCGGTAATCACCTGATCGTGATAAAGTCTTCTGACCTTTCGGGCATTATGCTTAATTATGGTATTTCCGAGTGACACCTGTCCGTCACCCGCGACGACAACGTGTCCCTTGTGCCGAACGGACAAAATCGTCGTTGATCTCATTTTCATAAACTGGTCTCCAGTGTAAGCAGTTACGTACATTAATTTTTTCTATTGCTTCTTTCGGGCAAGGGGATGAGCCTTATCGTAAACCTCGGAGAGATGGTCAAGGGTCAAATGGGTATATCGCTGGGTCGTAGACAAGCTCGCATGACCGAGAAGTTCCTGCACAGAGCGCAAATCTGCCCCCATTTCCAACAGATGGGTGGCAAACGAGTGCCTGAGGGCATGGGGTGTTACCGTCTGTCTGAGTCCTGCACGGGCCGCATATTTTGCCACAAATCGCTCGATACTTCGAGTGGTCAATCTCCCTCCCCTGCTGTTAATAAACAGAGGATCATGGTCGTATTTCTTTTTCTGGGCTTTGCGCCGGGCAATTATAACATCTCGATCAGGCAGCCACTCCCTGATAGCCTCAAGTGCTGGCCGGCCAACCGGGACAAGCCGCTCTTTATTTCCTTTGCCGGTCACCCTAAGCATTTCACTCTCGAAATCAAGGTCATCAATGTTCCTCGAAACAAGCTCTGCAACGCGCACACCGGTGGAATAAAGAAGCTCCAGAATTGCACGATCACGACTCCTGAACGGGTCACTATTTCCGGGACACTCCAGCAGTGAAAACACTTCATCAACGGTTAGAAAAACGGGAATCGACCGGCCACTCTTAGGACCGCTCACCCCGGTCAGCGGATTGTCTGTAATCTTCCCCTCACGAACAAGAAATCTGAAAAAGGTCCGTAAGGCGGAAAGCTTTCTGCTGACAGTTGCCCCGTTATTTTTAACATGGAGACCGGAGACAAACCTTCTAATATCACTATTGTCGATTTCAGCAGGACTTGTCTCTTGTGCAAAGCCGCTGGTGAATTCCTGCAGATCACGACAATATCCAGAAACGGTGTGATTGGAATACCCCTTTTCGTTTTCAAGCCAGCTTTTGAATACAATAATTGATTCCTGCATCTTCTCTTAGATAATAAATAGGACATGATTCCATATTAGCAAGCGGTGGCAGCCCTTGCTCAAACAGTACTTGCGTCTGGTACAGTTTGTATACTATATTCTTACTTCCTAATAAACTAAGGTTCATTTTTTTCATATCAAACAGGTTTAAATAGTCTCTTCAAAAACAGGGATCACTCTATGGCAAAAAAAACATTTGAAACAGCTCTGTCCCGTCTTGAACAGATTACCGATGAACTTGAAACCGGTGACCTGAGTCTTGATGCAAGCCTGAAAAAATTCGATGAAGGGATCAAACTCGCCGATTACTGCAACACGCAACTCGCCAATGCACGAACAAAAGTAGAAATTCTCCTGGAGAAAAACGGAAACGTTGAAGCAGAGCCCTTTGGTGAGCAGGAAAATGAAGATTAAAGAATATCTTGCCTCCCAGCAAGGTGTTGTCGACCAGACGCTTGACACACTGTTGCCAGCGGCCGAGGGTGTTTTTTCCGATCACCTCGCTGCTATGCGCTATAGCCTGTTTGTCGGGGGAAAAAGACTCAGGCCAATACTTTGTCTTGCCGCCGCCGAAGCAGTAACCGATGCTCCCGAAACGATTGCCAGCCTGCTGCCGACAGCCTGTGCGCTCGAATGTATACATACCTATTCGCTTATCCATGACGACCTGCCGGCCATGGACAACGATGATTTGAGACGGGGAAAACCGACAAATCATAAGATATACGGTGAAGCTGCTGCCATCCTGGCCGGTGACAGCCTGCTGACATTTGCCTTTGAACTGCTCACCGGCCACAACAACAAACTTTCCCCAGAAAAAAAGATGCAAATCAGTCACCTCATAGCACGGGCCTCAGGACCAGCGGGTATGGCAGGTGGACAATCGCTTGATATCGCCAACGAGAACCGGGATTACCCGTTTGAACTCTTAAAGACAATTCATCGCAGCAAGACAGGCGCATTAATCAAATGTTCAGTGGAAGTGGGCGCAATTGGAGGTGGTGCCACTTCTGAGCAGGTTCTCTGTCTCAGAGAATATGGTACTCATATTGGACTGGCCTTCCAGATCGTCGATGATCTTTTAGACGCGACCTCAACGACTGAGATCCTCGGGAAAACAGCCGGGAGTGATCAGGCCCATGGTAAAGCAACCTATCCCTCCTATTTTGGTATAGACAAAACCAGGCAGATTGCACGTAAAACCATAGACACCGCAAAATCGAGCTTATCCTCATTTGACCATAAAGCAGATCCCTTGCGTGAACTTGCCGATTACATCACATCCAGGACTCATTAGTCAGATAATATATCACCAATAGTTCTGTTCATTTCATTTTTACCCACATTTGCTTTTACACTTGCCAATTATTGATTATTGTAAGTGGTACTGTCAAAAATCAACCACTAAATTATCAGCACCATTGATTATCATATGTTACTACCGACAACCCAAATCGAATCAAAAATGTCCCTGCTCAACCATGTTTCTTCCCCCAACGACATCAGGGCTTTTAATCTTCTAGAACTTGAGCAGCTCGCAGCAGAAATTCGATCCTTCATCATCAATTCGGTATCTGAGACTGGCGGGCACCTGGGACCAAGTCTCGGTGTCATCGAACTGACAATCGCCCTGCATTATGTTTTCAACACGCCACACGATCGATTGATCTGGGATGTTGGGCACCAGGCGTACGCCCATAAAATTATCACCGGAAGAAGGGACAACTTTCACACACTTCGCCAATACCAGGGGATAAGTGGGTTTCCCAAAATGAGTGAAAGCGAATACGATGCTTTTGAGACCGGTCATTCTTCAACTTCCATTTCAGCCGCTCTTGGCATGAGTATTGCCAAGGCCCTGACCAACGATCCAGGAAAGGCTATTGCTGTCATCGGAGACGGTTCCATGACTGCCGGGATGGCATTTGAAGCACTGAACCAGGCCGGCCATCTTGACGAGAAGCTTATTGTTATCCTCAATGACAACGAGATGTCCATCTCGCCAAACGTTGGCGCACTCAGCAGTTTTTTGAGCAGAAAATTGACAGGGCGTACCATGCGCCGTCTCAAGGACCATCTTGTGGACAGACTTGGGCAGCTCTCAAACGTTGGTGAAAATATTCTCACCGTTCTGAAAAAGAGCGAAGAAAGCTTCAAAAGTTTTTTCACCCCGGGAATGCTCTTTGAGGCCCTGAAATTTGATTATATCGGACCAATACCCGGACATAACTTTGAAGACCTGCTGGATACCTTGGAAACTGTTCGAGATACCATTCAGGGACCTGCTCTTATTCATGTCCTGACCACAAAAGGTAAAGGCTATCAACCAGCTGAAAAGGACCCTCATTCCTTTCACGGCATCGGACCGTTTGAGGTAAAAAGCGGCGTGAAAAAGAAGTCTGGCTCCGGATCCAAATCCTACACAGAAGTATTCGGAAATTCCATTACCAGAATGGCCAGGGATAACAATAAAATAGTCGCAATATCTGCAGCCATGGTGGAAGGGACCGGCTTAAAACAGTTCGCCGAAACATTTCCCGATCGATTTTTCGATGTCGGTATTGCCGAACAGCATGGCGTTACCTTTGCAGCAGGAATGGCCAAGGAAGGAATGCACCCTGTTGTTGCCATTTACTCAACGTTTTTTCAGCGTTCATACGATCAGATTATTCATGACATCTGTATCCCCAACCTGCCGGTCACCCTGGCAATTGACCGGGCCGGCGTTGTTGGCGCCGACGGGCCAACCCATCATGGGGTTTTTGATCTATCCTTTCTCCGAATTGTACCCAATATGGTCCTGATGGCACCCAAGGACGAAAATGAACTCCAGGACATTCTGTATACCGCTATCTGTCATAACGGACCTTCAGCGCTGCGATACCCGCGAGGCAGTGGGGAAAATATTGTGCTGAACAAACAGTTTCAAAAACTACCCATCGGCAAAGGAGAACTCCTGAGAAATGGCCGTGATCTGCTGCTGCTGCCGGTTGGCAACCGGGTTCATCCAGCTTTGCGGGCGGCAAAAGGACTTGAGAAAGTTGGAATAGACGCTGCGGTCATCAACCCGCGTTTCATTAAACCACTCGATAAAGAGCTGATTTGCGATCTTGCTGCACAAACCGGCCGGGTTGTGACGATAGAGGACAACGTTCGCCAGGGAGGTTTCGGTAGTGCCGTACTCGAGCTTTTCAGCCGCTGTGGGCTCCACCACGTTAAAACCAGTTTACTGGCGCACCCCGATCGGTTTATCGAACATGGCCCACAAAAAACCCTGTGGCGTAACAACTCCATCAACTCAGTTTCGATTACTGAGGCGGCAATGCGATTGATGAACCAATAAAGACTGTTCTATCATTTTACCATCATCATGTGAGAGAACCAACAGCCGTTCACCCATTATGGAAGTTCTGTCCGTTTCAGATATTGTCGTAAAAGAACTTGTTGAGAGGCGGCAGGGAGATTTGCATGGTGCTGTTGATCTTATTGTCGCCTGCGGTGACCTGCCTCCCGAATATCTGTCTGAACTCAGCACTGTCTATGATGTTCCACTCTTTTATATCGTTGGAAATCATGATATCAGGCATAACACTCAACCTGTCGGCTGTGTTGAGATCACCGGCAGGATAATCCACCACAAAGGAACAAGCTTCCTTGGCTTTTCTGGTTCGAGGTGGTACAACGGGAACCCGAATCAGTTTCATGAACATGAAATGCGCTCACAAATCAGGCGACTCTGGTTCCAGCTCTGGAGGCTCAAGCGTTTGGATGTCGTTATTACCCATGCCCCCCCGCGACGAATACATGACGCGGAAGATCGGTGTCATAAGGGTTTCAACTGTTACCATGCCCTTATCAACCGTCACTCCCCCAGATATTTCATTCATGGACATATCCACAGACAATTTGAGAAAGAGTCAGACCGTATCACAATGGTGGGAGAGACAGCGGTAGTCAACAGTTATGGATTTCACAGAATAACGATATAATAATATGAATTTTTTCAAAAAATTCTTTTCACAATCAAACAAAAACGAAAAGGCAAAAAAAGAAACAAATGCCCATTTCGAAGAAGTTCGTGTAGAAGAAAAGGCCTTTACCTCAATTGACAGAGGTACGTCCCTGGTCCCGCTTGATCGTATTGTCGGCAGTGTCGGACGTTATCATGATTTTGATGCCAAATTCAGCCCCAAGAGTCACCGCTCCGACGAACGGTTAAAGACCTTGATGACAGCATTGAGCCAGGGACGACCAATACCCCCTATTACTCTCTACCAGATTAAAGACAGCTATTATATTCTTGATGGGCACCACCGCTATACCGCTGCCAAGAATCTCGGACACGATCATATCAGGGCCTGTATCCTGGAACTGCTGCCATCGAAAGATACACTCGAAAATAAACTTTATATTGAAAAGATTGGATTTCGTGACAGGTTCAGCCTGGGCAACGTACCAGAACTCACAGAACCGGGTCAATATCAACACCTAAGTGAGCAGATCAAGGAGCATAATGAGTATTTGTCGAAACAATCGGCAGAACCGATCAGTCACGTTCAGGCCGCTGCAGATTGGTATAAAACGATCTATTTACCACTGAGAAAATTGATAGAAAACAGTGGGCTGATACAATCCTTTGATAATCGGACTGTTGATGACCTTTATCTCTATATCTCACTTCACCAGTGGAAATTTGCCAGGTCACGGCGATACGGAATCGGCATAGATAAACTTATTCCGAAAAACATGGAGGAATTCAGGAATAAAATGGAGGAACACAAAGAGAAAGAATATCCGGAAATGAAGCGCGAAATTAATGCATTTATCCTGATGAATGTCGAAGGCAGACATGAAGAGAAAATAATGGACAAACTAGTGGCTCTCGACGAGGTTCGTGAAGCACATTCTGTTCATGGCTCCATCGATATAATTATCAGAGTCAAACTTGTCCGTGATCTTCTGTCCTCAGACGCGGAATTGATTTCACAATTTCTAACAACCACGATCAGACAATGGAACGGTGTCACTTCCACCCAGACACTGCTGCCGGGCGTTTCCAAGATCAAGGATGAAAACTGAGCTCCGTAGCCCATCGCCTGATCTTCCTTCTATTATTTATAATAGTCCTGATACCAGGTGACAAACTGAGCAATACCATACTCAAGCGTGGTGTCAGGCTTGTAGTCCAGATCTTTGACCAGGTCGTCAACATCTGCATAAGTGGCCGGAACATCACCGAGTTGGAGCGGCATGAAGTTTTTTTCGGCTTTTTTTCCAAGGCAGTTTTCAAGAACTTCTATGTAATGCATTAATTTCTGCTTATTGTTGTTACCTATATTATAGACTCGATACGGACAGTAGGAAGTCGCCGGGTCTGGCCGGTCTCCATCCCAGCCTTTATCCCCTGCTGGAATTGAAAAAATTACCCTGAAAACACCTTCGACAATATCATCGACATAGGTAAAGTCACGTTCCATATTTCCATTGTTAAAAACATTGATTGGTTCACCGGCCAGTATTGCCCTGGTAAAAAGGAACAAAGCCATATCCGGACGCCCCCATGGACCATAGACGGTAAAAAACCGGAGACCTGTTGTCGGGAGCTGGTAGAGATGGCTGTATGTATGCGCCATCAACTCATTGGCCTTTTTCGAAGCGGCATATAAAGAGACAGGATGATCAACGTTGTCATGAACTGAAAACGGCATTTTTGTATTGGCTCCGTATACTGAGCTCGAGGAAGCATAAACCAGATGTTTTACGCCCCCGTGCCGACATCCTTCCAGGATATTGACAAATCCCACAAGGTTGGTATCGACATAGGAATGTGGGTTTTCCAATGAATATCGAACACCCGCCTGTGCTGCAAGATTAACGACACCATCAAAGCTGTACTTGCTGAATAGATCAGCCATTGCCTGCCGATCTGCCATATCGTGGTTCTCATGCACGAATAGCTCACCCTCAGCAAGCGCCGCCAGGCGATCTCGTTTGAGCTGGGGATCATAGTAATCGCAGATATTGTCCAGTCCTATGACCCGGATACCGTTATCAATCAGTTTTTTGGATAAATGTGCTCCGATAAATCCTGCTGCGCCGGTAACTAAAATCGTTTTCATTGATGTCTCTCTGTTGATCTCATAAGGAAACTCCCCTGCACGTTCATGCAGGGGAGATTTTTCTTGGTACGGTACTATTTCTGTTAATCGTCAAAATCGCCTTCTGGACCTTTGTCCACGTCTAGTGCTGAAGCCTTCTCAATGATTTTCTCTTCAGTCCACTCTTTCGGATCTTCAATTCTATGACTGTTCGGTCCAATGTCGCAGGACCCGGCCTCTATCAACATTTCAAGAACAATAGGAGCGGTATCGGTTGCGTTGAAAACGGATACCAGCATGTCATAGACAAACGATTCAACGCGATTGATCATCCGTTCACGAACCTCAAAAGGTTGAGAGAGAAGCCAGTTCTCCACGGGTAGATTTAATTGTTTGTAGTTACCGCCCGACCATCCCTTTTCAGCAGCGAGACTCGTCATCCGTTCCCACACCTGTTCAGTGACACCTTCGCCTCTCACCTTTCTGAAACTGCCATCTTCATGCATCAATGCGTTACCGTAATCATTCACCTCAACACCCCAGGATACCATTTGAAGAGCGGTAGCGACATTGGCTTTAGTGGTGTTGGTGCGAGTCCTGATCTCCCCGAGTCGATCAGAGTTATTACCCGAGGTACCATGCTGAGCACCTGAGACTTTATACGGCTCAAGATGCTTGTGGATAGTTGCTGTCAGTTCCACTTGAATACCATCACCGCTGGCCTCAATTCCATGGGCAGAACCGTTGTTCAAAGCTATCCAGTTGGGAAAAACACCATGCGCATTGAGACCTTTGATTAAAAACGTTGCGTCATCGACCGTAGAGAGACCCTGGTTACCCTTTATCTCACCTACCTCAGTCTCAAGGCCTGCCCATTCAGGAACACAATGTTTAAGTGCCAGATTAGCCATCAGATTTCTGTCATCAACCATATGGGATGCATCAATTGCAATTGATGTGATACCGGCCTCAAACAACGTTGGTATCTCTGTTTTTGCGGCTTCAACGTCCTCATCGGATTTCAGCCCGTAGTGATCCGCGTGAATCGCCACGGGAATAGAGATGCCCATTTCATTGCAGGCCGCATCCACCTGTCGTGCAATATTCCAGAAGTTGATCGGGCAGTAGGTTGACTCCGATTTCGCTATTTCAATAATCAAAGCAGCATTGGCACGCTGGGCAGCCTTCAACGCACCTCTGATGATAAACGAGTTCCGACCGTTGGCAGCCATCGTCATGGCTTTGCCCTTTTTTCTCAGGGCGCGGTCGATAACCTTGCCACTGACCAGCAGGGCCCTCGAGTTTGGAAATAATTGTACAATATTTGGGGGTCGTCCAACAGCAAGTGCCCTGTCAAAAACAGTCTCGGTCATCATAATTCCCTCCCTCGTCATGTGAGTATCTCTTCTGGCTTTCCAGAAAGCTCATTCGAAGTTGCGAAAATTCAGGTCGTTCCACAGAGTGTGGTGTAATGCGGTGAAAACAAACTAATCTCTGATAATATCTAATAATGCAGACAACAGGAGAAATCCAGTAAACAGTTTGAAATATTATTCCTTTTGCCCTTCAAAACCACTGAATTTCTTTCTGCCGAAAAACCATACGGAAATGACGCTCACTTCATACAAAACCAGCAATGGGATTCCCATCATCATCTGGTTTACCACGTCCGGAGTGGGGGTAAGGATGGCAGCAATGATAAAATTAACCAGGATCGCATATTTACGATACTTGTTAAGAAGAGCGACTGAGACCAAGCCGGCTTTTGACAGAAATACCATCATCACCGGCATTTCGAAAATAACCCCAAAGGCAAGGAGGAGACGGGTGGCAAGAGAAAAATATTCACTGACCGCCGGTAAAGACGTTAAGAATTCATTGTTGTAGCCGACAAGAAACTTAAACGCTGGAGGAAAAACGACCAGGTAGCCAAATGCTGCTCCGGAAATGAAACAGATTGAAGATATGAAGGAAAATGGCAGAACCACACGTTTTTCATGTTTATAAAGGCCCGGTGCGACAAAACGCCATACCTGAAAGAAAATAACCGGAGTGGCCAGCAGAAGCCCGCAGACCAGGGCAAGTTTTAGATAAAAAAAAACCCTTCCTGGTAGGAGGTAAAAATCAGGCTCGTACCTTCGGGTAAAACTTCAACGAGCGGTTTAAAGAACCATGTACCGATTGGTCTTATGACCAGGTAGGAGAGACAAAACCCTATAAAAATGGCGCCAAAAGAATATATCAGGCACATTCGTAATTCACGAAGGTGTTCTGTCAGGGTCTGGTCATCAAATTGTTCTGCTGTTTTCGTCATAGTTATTTTGATAAACAGTGCGTTTAATCGTTCTTAAAAGTGCACAGAGATCAATACCACCTGATTAGAATTTTTGCAACGGCTTAGCCTTAGAATATGACAGCGCCAACGGTACCAGCGTTTCCAGATCATGACCTGAGTTATTACCTGATTTGTGGATGATAAGAAAAAGATAGCAATGGAGCGTTGGCATTTTCCATTTGATTACGATACAATACCATAACTTTTATATGATACCTTTTTACAATCTCTATCTTCACTGATTAACAAAGTATAACGAGTTCGACCATGTTAACGATACTGGTAGTTGATGATGAACAGAGCATGAGGGATTTTCTTAAAATACTCCTGCTCAAAGACGGTCACAATGTTATTACCGCAAAGAACGGAGATCAGGCACTTTCTCTTCTTGGTAAACAAACCTGCGATCTGGTGATCAGTGATATTCGGATGCCCGGAATGAGCGGGCTTGAATTGCTTGAATCAATCAGGGAACTGCATGGTGATCTGCCTGTTATCATGATTACCGCGTTTGCTTCTCCCGATGATGCGGTACAGGCCATGAAAAATGGGGCGTATGACTACATCAGCAAACCGTTCAATGTCGACGAAATAAAATCAGTTATCCATTCGGCTACCAACCGGGGCAGTTCACCTGTCAATAAAAGTAATGCTCAAACCCTATTCCCGAATATTATCGGCAAAAGCAGGGAGATGATCAAAATCTTCGACATGATCGAGAGGATAGCCCCGACACCCGCCAATGTCCTTATATACGGAGAATCCGGTACAGGAAAAGAACTGGTCGCCCAGGCAATACACACGAAAAGTCATGTCTGTACTGAGCCCTTTGTTCCCATAACATGCAGTGCTATCCCAGAAGAATTAATGGAAAGCGAGTTGTTCGGTCACATGAAAGGAGCGTTTACCGGGGCCATTGCAGATAAGCCCGGTCTTTTCAAACAAGCAGATAATGGTACCGCTTTTCTCGACGAGATTGGTGAATTGACGCCAATCATTCAGACCAAACTGCTCAGAGTTCTCCAGGAAAGAGAAATCAAACCGGTCGGAGGGGTGAAAACTGAGCAGATAAACGTCCGTATAATTGCAGCAACCAATCGGGTACTTGAGGAGGAAATCCTGGCAGAGAGATTTCGGGAAGATTTATTTTATCGCCTCGCCGTTGTGCCACTCAGGGTTCCGTCTCTACGTGAGCGCAAGAGTGATATTCCGCTGCTGGTTAACCACTTTCTGAAAAAATATTCCAAACTTCTTGGTAAGGATATCAGGGAAATTTCATCTTATGGACTCCAGGTTCTGATGGATTACGACTTCCCCGGCAATGTCAGAGAGCTTGAAAACATCATTGAAAGGGGTGTGGCGCTGGAAAGCTCTAATATCATCCTGCCGGAAAGTCTCTCGCTCAATCATGCAATCCGGAAAAATGGCAAAGGCTCTTCTGCAGCTGAGCCAGAGTTCCAGGCAGTTGCCAACGAAGAGGAATTATTTGAGCGAGGTCTCGACGATGTCATCATGAACCTGGAGAAGCGGCTCATTACCCACACGCTTAAAAAAACAAACAACTCTAAAACCAAGGCAGCAGATCTCCTCAAGGTAAGCTTCAGGTCGCTCCGATATAAAGTGAAAAAATATGATTTATAAGATGTCAGGAGAATGAGCGTCGGTAAATTATTCGACATCCGGTATCGCTTTGAATCATCCGCAACCGTATTGAAGCAGCAACTTCTCTGGATGATGTTGCTTCGGGTTGTTTTGTACACCCTGATTCTTGCTGTCAGTTTCCTGCTCCAGGATGACAAATTTGAGGCGATCACCCTCCCGCCAAATCTTCTCATTCTTTTTATCTTAAGCGTTTATCTCTGTACCATCGGCTCTGCCTTTTACCTGATAAAGTCAGAGATAAATATCAGGATATTCGGTTTTATCCAGTCCCTGCTCGATACCGTTTTCTGTTCTCTGCTTGTTTACCTCTCCGGCGGATCTCAATCTGTTTTTACTTCTATCTATTTTTTCCCGATTATCTCGGGCGGGTTATTAATACCCATTAAAGGTGGGCTGATAGCGGCAGCCTCTTCAACCTTGCTCTATGGCATAATACTTGGCCTTGAGCACGGCCATTATATGCCCGAGTATCTCACCTACTTGAATACTGTAGGCACCCAGAGTGTCCAGGCCAGCGTCAACCAGTTTGCCATCCGGGGACTGACATTCTTCCTCGCGGCCGTTGTCAGTGCCCTGGTTGGTGCCCGCCTGAAAACTACCGCAGAGGCCCTGACCAGTACAAAACTCGATTATGACAGGCTGTCTCTGCTCTACAAACAGATATTTGACAATATCACCACCGGCATTATTACCGTCGATGTAAACGGAACGATCACCTCGGCAAATAATGCAACCGTTTCTATCACCGGACTGTCCCTGCAAAACATGGTCGGGCAAAAATTTTTCCATCTTTTCCCGCTCATTGACCTGACCAACCCGTCACCTCGAAACGCCTGTGATTTTGAGCGTACCGACAAACAGAAGATTCGTCTCGGCTATGCACATGCAGCTCTTTCCCATCCCTCACAAAGCGATGATTCCAGTGCCCCGGGAGATGAGGATACCACAATTATAACCTTAAAAGATATCAGTGAAATTGAGCGACTTGAAGCGCAGATGCGTCAAGCAGAAAAACTGGCTGCAATCGGCATGATGAGCGCGGGTATCGCCCATGACTTCAGAAATCCGCTTACTGCGATTTCAGGATCGGCGCAAATACTGGCCCAGGAATATTCCTCCAGTGACGCCTCTCAAATGCAAAACTATGAACTAACCAAAATTATTCTCAGGGAGTCTGATCGACTGATCAAAACAATCGCTGATTTTTTGAAATTTGCTCGTCCCGATACCATCGACAGAGAGTTGTTTCAGCTGCACCCCTGTGTTCAGGAAATTCTGGAAATGTGCATGGCCGACCCCAAGTGGCCTGATACCTGTAAAATTTCTCTTAAAATGAATCCACGATTCAGTATCTGGGCAGACGAGCAACAAATGTTCACCGTGATAAACCACCTTATTCAAAACGGGCTGGCGTTCTGTAAACCAGGTGAGGAAAAAATAGAGATTAAAGCAGAAAACATGATCGGACCAAATGGCGTTGAGATGAGCTGTATTATCGTTCATGACAACGGAGCTGGTCTTGATCCAGTTCACAGCAAACAGATATTCGAGCCGTTTTTCACCACACGTACAGACGGTACCGGGCTCGGGCTGGCAATTGTCAAACAGACCATTGAAGCCCATAACGGCTTTATCGTGGCTGAAAACGCAAAGCCCACAGGTGCCAGCTTTTCTGTTTACCTGCCGCTCCCGCCAGAACTCTAGTGTCATGTCACGTTTCAAATGTTGCAATAGAGCACCGGGATTCTGGCTTCCTGCGAGGCGCGCATGAATGAGCATAGCAGCGCTACGTGACTGAATAGGCAACGAAGTCAGGAAGCCAGAAGACCAAGCTCTGGGTAACAGGTGAGGCGTGACAGGACACTAGGTTCAGTATTCTATTCTTTTTCCTTCCAGACCCTGGCACCGACATCACTTAATTTGCTCACCAGGTTTTCATAGCCCCTCTCCAGGTGATAAATTCTGGATATCTCAGTTCTGCCGGCTGCCGCCAGACCGGCAATTACCAGTGAAGAACTTGCCCGTAAGTCAGTAGCCATAACCCGCGCACCGCTGATTCCATCACCCCTTCCGGTTACAACAGCACTGTTTCCATCAGTTTTGATGTCAGCTCCCATGCGTCTCAACTCTGCAACATGCATAAATCTATTCTCAAATATGGTCTCGTTGACAACACATATGGAGTTACTCAAGGCCATGAGTGCCATGAACTGTGCCTGGAGATCGGTTGGGTAACCGGGGTAAGGCATAGTTTTAATGTCAACGCTCTTGAGCCACTTTCTGTTTTCTGGCCGTGCCTTCACTAAAAGATTCCCTTCTCCCGGTATTACTTCAATTCCTGCGGCCGTTAGTTTCGCAAGTAATGCAGGTAAGTGGGCAGGGTTGCAATTTTTTATAACGACCTCTCCCCCGGTGGCACCAACGGCTATACAATACGTACCTGTCTCGATACGATCTGGTATAATTTCAGTATCCGCAGCAGTTAACTTCTCTACCCCATGGATGGTGATCTGGTCACTGCCGCGTCCCTCAATTTCCGCGCCCATGTTAGTCAACATGTCAATCAGGTTGCCAATTTCAGGTTCCCGCGCAGCATTCTTTATGGTGGTGGTCCCCTCCGCGAGTGACGCTGCCATCAGGATATTTTCGGTTCCGGTTACGGAAGGTATGTCGAAATAGATGCTTCCCCCCTGGAGTCGTCCGTCAATGCGAGCCTCGACATATCCCTGTTCCAGCACACAGTCGACCCCGAATCGTTCAAACCCTGAAATGTGAAAATTAATCGGCCGTTCTCCGATGGCACATCCTCCCGGTAACGAAACCTTTGCCCTGCCAAAACGAGCGAGAAGAGGACCAAGGACCAGGACAGAGGCACGCATGGTCTTGACAAGGTCATAGGAAACCTCTGAGTAGACAATTTCACTGCTGTCAATATGCACGGTTGTTCCATCTCTTTTCCAACGAGCGCCCAACTCTTCCAGTAATGATAAAATGGTTCGAGTATCCCTGAGGTCAGGGACATTTCTCAGCACATGATTTCCCGGAGCAAGAATCGAGGCGGCAATAAGGGGAAGCGCTGCATTTTTTGCTCCGCTTATTGGAATTTCACCATAGAGTGGTTTTCCACCCTCAATAATTAATTTTTCCATAAGGCTATCCTATTGTTCTTTTCTCCGTACATGGATGACGCGATCCCGTCCGGAATAGTCGGTATAGAGCTCTATTGACTCATAGACCTGCCTGCTGTCCTGTTCGACAAACATGGACTGTATTGTCTGTCCCTGCGCTGCTCCAATTTCCATAAAAAAATCACCACCATAGTCCAGCATATCCGCCAGGTCTTCGTTGATTCTTGTTATCAGATCAAGTCCTGTCATGCCGCCATTGAGGGCAATCTCTGGTTCATAGCAGGCTACTTCGGGTTCAAGGTTTGAAATAATATCATCAGATCTGACATAAGGAGGATTTGAAACGATCAGTGAAAATGGTTTTTTCTTCACGAAACCAGTAAAGAGATCGGCCTGGATAAATGAGATCGACCCTTCGACCTGATGCCTCTGAGAGTTTTCCCGAGCTATGGTAATCGCTTCATGCGACAGATCAACTGCCGTCACCTTCTGCCTCAACTCAAGGGCGAGTACAACAGCTATCACCCCACTTCCGCAGCACAAATCGAGTATTTTCAGATCTGAATTAACTGTATTTCTTCTGGTAAGGACGGTATCAAGCAAAAACTCAGTCTCCGGCCGGGGAATCAAAACTGCAGGCGTAACCCTGAACGGTAACGACCAGAACTCTCGCTCTCCAAGAATATAGGCGAGCGGTTCACGCTTTTTACGTCTTTTTAGAAGATCCAGATAGTACTGATACGATTGAATGGAAACGTCTCTGTCTGCTGCAAGATAAAGTGAGGTGCGAGATAAGCCGAGGCAGGAGCAGAGCAATTGTGTGGCGTCTGTTTGTGCTTCTTCTATACCAATACTACGGAGCTCAGAAATTCCGTATTGCAATAGAAAGCCAACAGTTCGGTTATCCTGCACCCTCGTCTCCTCTTTTCCTGATAGCGAGCAGACTATTCCAATGCCTTTAGTTTTTCAGCCTGATCATGTTCAATCAGCGGATAGATAACTTCATCCAGTTTCCCATTCATGACTGCATCGAGTTTATAAAGGGTAAGGTTTATACGGTGATCGGTCAGCCGGCCCTGGGGAAAATTATAGGTGCGAATCCGCTCGCTTCGATCTCCGCTGCCAACCTGGCTCTTGCGGTCTTCAGAGATTTTGTCATGCTGTTCCTGTTGAACCTGATCCAGAAGACGGGCCCGGAGCACTGTCAATGCCTTTGCTTTGTTCTTGTGCTGCGATTTTTCATCCTGGCAGATAACAACCAACCCCGTGGGCAGATGGGTAATCCGCACCGCGGAGTCGGTCGTGTTGACACTCTGTCCGCCAGGCCCGGATGAACGATAGACATCAATCTTGAGTTCATTCATGTCAATATTGACCTCAACCTCATCTGCCTCGGGAAGAATTGCTACAGTTACGGCAGAGGTGTGAATCCGCCCCTGTGCTTCGGTCTCAGGAACACGCTGGACGCGATGGACACCGCTTTCATACTTCAGCTTTGAGTAGACCTGGTGACCGCTAATTAAGGCTATGATTTCTTTAAAACCGCCTATGCCAAGCGGGCTTGAATCCATAATTTCAACGTTCCAGCCGAGCGATTCAGCAAATCGCGAGTACATCCTGAACAGGTCTCCGACGAAGAGCGCTGCTTCATCCCCTCCCGTCCCTGCACGGATTTCAAGAAAAGTGTTTTTATCATCATTGGGATCTTTCGGAAGCAGAAAAAGACGAATTTCATTTTCAAGATGTTCCAGCTGTGCCGATAGCTCTTCTACTTCGGCTCTGGCAAGTTCACGCATCTCCTCGTCTTCGCCGTCATCGTGAATGATTGATTTGTTATCGGCGATCTCTTGGGCGATTCTTCGGTGGGCACTGCTTAATTCAGCCAGGCGACTCAGGTGGGTATGCTCACGTACAACCTTCTGGTACTCCGTTTGATTGCTGATAAGCGATGGATCTGACAAACGGCCTTCAAGATCTGAAAGCTTGTCATCAAGATCATGGAATTTGTCTAACATGAACACCCCATTTCCAGCACGATTGCATAAAAAAAGTCCACAGTAATGAAATCATCACTGCGGACTCAAGGTCTAAGAGAAAGAATTATTTGTTCCGGGCCTGAATCTGCTTAAGCGCTGTCCTTGTTATCAAAATGCTGCGCATAACGCTTACGGAACTTCTCAATTCGTCCGGCAGTATCAACCAGTTTCTGTTTACCAGTAAAAAACGGATGACAGGCCGAACAGATTTCCACTTTGAGCTCAGGCAGGACACTGCCAATTTCGACTTCGTTTCCACAGGCGCATACGGCCATGATGGTTTTATGATCAGGATGTATATCGTTTTTCATGTGTATCCCTCAGCCCTCCAGAAAGCTTTTACATTTGGTTAGCAGATAAGTGTAATAAAATCAAAACTCGAACATTGTATATTAATAATTATTTCAAAAATTACAACAAAAATAGGATACGCGCTGGTAGCACCGAGTGAGCAGCCCTTCGAGCGGGTATCAGCCGTTCATTGAATCGAGAAAATCTTCGTTTGTCTTCTGGTGCTTGAGTTTGTCAACCAGGAAATCCATACCGTCTGCAGGATTCATCGAAGCAAGCAGTTTTCTTAAAATCCAGACTCTGTTAAGGACATCATCTCTGAGAAGCAGGTCTTCCTTGCGTGTTCCGGAGCGTTTAATATCAATAGCTGGAAAAATGCGTTTGTCTGCCATTTTGCGGTCAAGGATCAATTCCATGTTGCCTGTCCCCTTGAATTCTTCAAAGATGACCTCGTCCATTTTCGAACCGGTTTCAATAATAGCAGTTGCGAGGATACTCAGGCTACCACCCTCTTCGATATTTCTTGCCGCACCAAAGAAACGTTTTGGTCTATGCAGGGCATTTGCCTCCACACCACCGGACAGAATCTTACCACTTGCAGGCGTCACCGTGTTATAGGCTCTTGCCAGCCGGGTTATGCTGTCCAGCAGAATAACCACATCTTTCTTGTGTTCAACCAGACGCTTTGCCTTTTCTATTACCATTTCTGCCACCTGAATATGCCTCTGGGGTGGTTCGTCAAAGGTCGAACTGACAACTTCTGCAGCTTTTACAGTACGCTGCATTTCAGTAACCTCTTCAGGACGTTCATCTATGAGTAATACGATGAGGTAAACCTCTTTGTGGTTGCGGACAATTGAGTTCGCTATTTTCTGCATCAATACGGTTTTACCGGTCCGGGGTGGGGCGACGAGCAATCCACGCTGGCCCTTGCCGATCGGTGCAAACATATCCATTATGCGCATTGAGTAGTTGTCAGGCTGCCACTCGAGCTCAAACTTTTCATTGGGATGCAGCGGCGTGAGATTGCCAAACAGCGTCTTTTGCTTTGCCGCTTCTGGAGGATCGAAGTTGACGCTCTCCACCTTGAGCAGGGCAAAATAACGTTCCCCCTCTTTCGGTGCCCTGACCAGGCCGTCTATGACGTCACCGGTTCTCAGGCTCAGTCGCCTGATCTGGGAAGGAGAAACATAAATATCGTCGGGCCCTGGCAAATAATTATAATCGGGAGCCCTGAGAAACCCAAAACCATCGGGTAGGATCTCAAGAACACCACTTCCACGAAGCTTCCCCTCTTTATCTGCCTGAGCCTGAAGGATGGCAAAAATCAACTCCTGCTTGCGCATTGAGCTAAAACCGTCAACTTTAAGTTTTCGTGCAAGTTTTACCAGTTCGTCGATCTTTTTCAGCTTGAGTTCTGCCAGGTTCATCACGATGAGTGTCTCCTCTTTAAGTATGGCAAGGACTTTGGTTATCAGTTAAGAATTTCAAAATTATCAATTATTTTATCGTGTTGTTGGTCACCAGAAATAAAACCAAACCCCATGACAGACGCTCGCCTATATGAGAGAACGTGCGACAAGATGATCTGTCAGCTCTCCGGGATTATTTAGTAATTTGGTATAAAAAGGATTTTGGCGACAGCCTGATTTGATACAGCGTTAATTGATATTTATTAAACTTTTATTTTTGATCTATTTTATATTTTTCGAGAAAATATTGGTATTGAGTGTCTACGAATTAGTCAAGGCGGGATTCCGACATGATTATTTTCTCCCTTATACGTGCTCAAAGAGATGGTGTCAAGGTTTTTGTCGGATAATTCCTCATGTCCCCCGCAATTTTTTCTGTAGTTTGTCAACCAGCTCCACTACCTGTTGTTCTGTCTCCTGCCAACCAGCTGAATTTTCGATAACATAATCGGCCAACCTGCTCTTCTCAGCCGAGTCCATCTGGGTGGCTATGATTTTGCTGACCTCTTTGTGACTTGCCTGGTCACGCTTGATAACTCGTTCAATGATTTTTTCTTCAGGAGAAGAAACCGCTATAATGATATCAAATTCATTCTGCCATCCCGATTCGAAAAGAAGCGGTACTTCAGCGATTACCAAAGAGTCAGGTGCTTCTTTTGCACAACTTCGTATTTTCTCAAGAACAAGCGGATGAAGGATTGACTCAAGGTGTTCTCTCAGTATACGATCGGAAAAGAGTTCCTCTCTCAACTTGGACCGATCAATTTCTCCATGGACATCAAGGAAACGTTGACCACCTGATTGAACAAATTGGAGATACCCCTGCCCCCCTTTTTCAAGAAGATCTCGGCACAGATCATCAGCATTGAGGACCGTGCATTCAAGTATCTCGCCAAGCAGGGATGCGACTTTACTCTTTCCGGAACCGATTCCTCCTGTTATCCCGACAATCAAGTGTCTGCCTCTATCGACTCTAGGAACTGCTGAAAATCAGGGGTTAAGGGTGCCTCAAATGTCATCTTCTTTTTACTATCGGGATGCTCCAAGGTCAGTTTCCAGGAGTGCAGCATCTGTCTGGAAATGCCTTGATTATTACGGTTTCCTCCATAAATCTTGTCACCTGCAACCGGATAGTTGAGATGAGAGAGATGAACCCGTATCTGGTGAGTTCGGCCCGTTTCTATCCTGACCGCCAAAAGACTGTATCGGTCAAACGATCTCTCAACACGCCAACTGGTTACCGCATACTTGCCGGTATGCTCCCTAACCGCCATTTTTTGCCTGTTCACTGGATGCCTGCCAATGGGCGCCACAATTCGTCCACTTTCTTGATTTGGAATTCCATGTACAAGAGCGAGATACTGTTTCTCGGTCTTTCGATCCTTGAATTCCTGGACCAGTTGCCCATGCGCCTTGCGATTTCTGGCAATCACCATCACACCGGAGGTATCTTTGTCAAGCCGGTGCACTATGCCTGGCCGCAAGGGGTCTCCAACCTGAGCAAGATCACTGAAATGATAGAGAAGACCATTTACCAGGGTATCTTGCGGATTACCACAGCCCGGGTGTACGACGAGCCCGGGTGGCTTTGAAATAACAATAATTGATTGATCTTCATACAATATGTCAAATTCAACCAGTTGGGGAACAGGAAATGAAGACACCTGCTTGTCGAGAAGCTTACCCCTGATTATATCCCCGGTCTTCACACGATACCCGGATTTAACGACTGTATCGTTTACTTTTATCGAGCCGGTTTTGATTGATTGCGTTATTTGTGAACGCGAATAGCCTGAGAGGTCGATCTGGACAAGGAAATGGTCCAACCGAACATTATTGAATGCAGGTGAGATTGTGACTTCAAGGAAATGTGTGTCAGGACAGAACTCAAGGTGCTCCATGCCATCACAATCTCATCTTAAAAAAAGTATAGAGAAGTAGTAAAAATTGCTAGTTACGAAAGACCTCAGTGAGAAAATCTTATCAATTTTCTGGGTGATCTGTTCTTGTTCAACTTCCTGGGCAAGAGAGAGTTCGGTTACCAATAAATTCTTGGCAGTATCAAGCATTTTGCGCTCGCCATAAGAAAGATCTTTATCCACGCTCAACAGAAACAAATCGCGTAAAACTGCGGCAACTTCATGGATGGAACCGGTTTTAATTTTTTCCATATAGTCACGGTACCGCCTGTTCCATGTCTGTGAATCGATTTCAATTGCTCTGTCCTTGAGGATATTAAGAACCTCAATTGCTTCTTTCTTGTTGACAATTGAACGTAATCCTACCGTTGTACTGCTTGTGGTTGGTATCATGATGGTCATGGAATTACCGAGAATTTCCATAACATAAAATTTCTGATCAATACCAGCCACTGTTTGGGTTTCAATCGACTTGATCACCCCAACACCATGTGCCGGATAAACAGCCATATCACCTTCTGAAAACACTAGACTCTCCCTTGTAAATAATGAGATAACACGCTCCTGATAATCATCAGATCAGACCCAACAAATACCTCAGATTAAAACGAAGTACAGATCGGGTAGACAAAGTCCATAACTTTGCCCGTTTCAGGTAAACAGTGAATTTAAGATGAAATACTATAACATAAATGAACGAAAAAAGCCCCATTTTTTGAGACTCTGTAGCAGACTGACAGGTGTGACGAAACCCTTTGATATAGTAACCTTCCCGAATCACCACTCATTCTTGAAAATATAACAGATATAAGTGATCGCCGATAATCTCATTTTAGGCAGTTGAGGACGGTCATCGCTCTTTTAGGGTCTCCGTGCACGAGTAATTTCACACCATCCTCCAGACACGTGTATCGATCCGATACCAGTATCCGCTCCTGTTCTGAAAAGTCTGAGAGAACATATTTTTCCACCGGCATGTCGGGATGAACATCACTGTTACCCGGCCTGCCAATGCCAACTTTGAGACGATAAAAATCAGTTGAGCCGAGGTCTTGAACGATTGACCGTATACCGTTATGGCCTCCGGTACCACCGCCTTTTACCAGCTTAATACGCCCGACGCTCATATCGAGGTCATCATGGATAACAAGAATATCCTCGGGGACGATGTTGTAGTAGTTTGAAACTCCAGCAACAGCCCTGCCACTTCGGTTCATATATGCAGAAGGCTTAATGAGGCAGACGCGCGCTCCCCAGAGTGATGACCGGGATAAAAGTCCATCCCACTTGCATCGGGACCAATCAAGTCCATGCTTTACAGCAAGATAATCGACAAACATGAAGCCGATGTTGTGACGGTTATTCTCATATTGTGAACCAGGATTTCCAAGTCCAGCAATAACAAAGCCCATGACTGACTCCTGAGCCACTTGCAAAACGCCCTTTTCGCACAACCTCTACGTTATGCTTAAATTTTTATCCTCGGAATATCAACTATATGCCTGCGGTAAAAATTTTTCACATGCCTTGACGTTGAACGAAAATCATCATTTTGCAAAAGGCTCTCCTGAAAAAGAAAAATCCGGAGAAAAAGACTCTCTCCGGATTAATCAACTGCCGACAGTGGGATTTTACCCTGAGTATTCCCTGCCAGCCATATACGATTCAGATGATCAGGGTGCGTCTATTGCCACACAAACCTTATCACTATTATTAACAAGCGACACTCCGGTCGGCAGCTCTATATCACCGGCAACAATCTTGTCACCTATTGCCAATCCTGAAATTTCCAGCACACATTCATCCGGAATAGTCAGCGGTTTGCCTTCCAGTTCCAGCGTATTTTTACCAATGTTGAGGATACCACCGAGATCAATGCCCTTTGCCTTGCCGGTATAGCGAATCGGCACGACAAATTTAGCAGGTTTTTCAACATCGATTTCCAGGAAATCGGTATGGCAGAGCGTATCCTTAACAGGATCTGTCTGGATCTCCTTGACCATGACACGCTTCTCGGAGCCATTATCAATTTTCAAGGTGATCACTGCATTACGGCCCTGTATATCAAGTAACTCGTTAAAAAGCACTTTGGTCTCAAATTCAAGTGGCAGCGCATCCTTTCCACCACAATAGACAACTCCGGGAGTTCTACCCGCTGCTCGCAACCGCCTCACTGGACCTTTGCCGAAGGACTCTCTCACTGCAGCAACTATTTCTTTGGTAATCATATCTTCCTCCTTCGTCTAGATCGCTGGCCTGATACGCTTTTGACCTGACTATGTTTCAAAAGTATTTAACGTTTCTGATAGCTATACAAACAATGAACTCACTGAATCTTCATTATGAATACGATGAATCGCTTCGGCCAATAGTGAAGAAACAGACAGAGCCTTAATTTTCCCACACGCCTGTGCTTCCTCGCTCAGCGGGATCGAATTTGTAACCACAAGCGATTTGATTTCTGATTCGGTAATACGCTGAACAGCAGGTCCTGAAAGCACGGGATGAGAACAACTGGCATGGACCTCTTTCGCCCCGTTTTTCAGAAGAGTAGCAGCACCATTACACAATGTTCCGGCGGTATCAACCATGTCATCCATCAGGATAGCGACCTTTCCTGCAACATCACCAATAACATGCATTGCTTCGCTTTCATTGGGCCGGTCACGCCTCTTATCTATAATGGCAAGTCCGCATTTCAACCGTTTGGCAAAGGCACGTGTCCTCTCAACACCGCCAGCATCAGGAGAGACCATGATTACATCATCAAACTGCTCCTGTATATATTTGATTAAAACCGGAGCTGCGTAAAGATGATCGACCGGGATATTAAAAAACCCCTGGATCTGACCGGCATGCAAGTCCATACATAGAACTCTTCTGACTCCGACAGCCATCAGCATTTCGGCAACAACTTTTGCTGAAATCGGAACACGTGGTGCCACTTTCCTGTCCTGTCGGGCGTAACCGTAATAGGGCAGGACAGCAGTAATTCGCCGTGCTGATGCCCGTCTGAGGGCGTCAACCATGATAACAAGTTCCATAAGGTTATCATTGACCGGGGTGCACGTTGGCTGCACAACAAAGGAGTCAGTACCACGCACATTCTCCTTGATTTCAACGAAAATTTCACCATCACTGAATTTTCTTACCTCAGCCTCAGAGACGGTCAACTCAAGGTGTCTGGCAATTTCCTGGGCCATCGAAAAGTGAGCGTTACCTGAGAATATTTTTATGATATTGCCCATAATTTTAAACCTTATTTATAGCGGATCTCACCACCGCTCAAGTCGATGGCTGGGGCGGTAGGACTCGAACCTACGAATGCCGGGATCAAAACCCGGTGCCTTGGCCACTTGGCTACGCCCCAGCATATGCGCGGGTTGTGTAAACCCTCGGTCCATATACCTGTTTGAAATGATCTTCCAAATCTTTCATTTTTTGAGCAGTAAATGTCTTTGAGGGAAAGAGGCCAAAGACTGTTGGGCCACTTCCCGACATCATCGCTGCAACTGCTCCCGTTTCAATAAGCGACTGCTTAATCGTATTAATCACAGAGTGACCCAACACAGCAACTGGTTCCAGATCGTTATGCATCTGTTCAGGTGAAAAAATGTCGAGTCCGTTAATTCGAGAACTAGACACTTTAGAATTTTTCGAAACCGTTGTCAATGCATAATTTTCAAAGATTGAGCGTGTCGAAACGCCAAAACCAGGGTTAACCAGAAGAATCCGGAATCCCTCGATATCAGGGACAGCCGAAAGATATTCGCCTATGCCTGTGGCAATCACTGCATTGTGTGATGCTGCAAAAAAAGGGACATCGGCACCAATTGACTTTGCAAGTTCAGTAAGACTTCCAGGTGACAAAGGATATTCCAATAGTGCATTAAGCCCCTTCAGCACACTGCCCGCATCACTGCTCCCCCCCCCGAGTCCGGCAGCTATTGGAATGTTCTTTTCAAGATGAATACGTACGCCACGAAGGTCCGATAACTGAGCCGCTTCCAGAAATTTCTGAGCTGCAACTTCAGCAAGATTGATCACCTCTTCAGAAAGCGCTTTGTCGCTGCACGTAAAAACAACACCCGGCTCATCACTCAGATCGATTTTCAGCCTATCGCACAGATCTATTTTCTGCATGCGGGTGACAAGCTCATGGTAGCCGTCTTGCCTGCGATGCAAAATATGGAGAAATAGATTTATTTTTGCTGGAGCCGATAATTCAATCACCGATCCGTACCTTCACCGGCAAGTATACAAAGAAATATGGCCGGCGAATAATCAATACGTCTTAAATAACAGGCTGTTACCCCTTCACTGTCTTGACAAAGCGCAGCTTTACATCGTAGAGGATATTTTTCAGTAACTCAGCCTCTTCCTCCGTCAGGTTACCCTTTGTTTTCTGTTCGAGTATGACAAGCGTGTCGATTGCATGACGGGCAAGTTCAATATTTTTTACGATCTGCCCAGTCTCTGGATCGGCGAGTTCTCCGAGGTGGAATAATATCGAGGTATTCAAGGACATGACAAACGCGGAAAAAGTAACTTCCGGCATGACACACTGTCCGTCTTCGTTCGGCACCGTCCCTTCGCCACACGGAATGCCATGTTGAGTGGATTCTTCAGCCATAATAATTTCCTTTGGTTAATCTTGTTGGTTATCTTCTGAGGCTACCGTACTATAAGTCAAAAGCCCGGGCATCACTAATATTTTCGAGAGCTCTGACGTGTTCTACCATTTCCCTGGTAATCAGCTGATCAGTGCCAATTAAAATAATATTCTGTTTACTCTCTATTTCACGCCCAACGGTCATACTGTTTATATTGACACCATTTCTTCCAAGTTCGGTTCCCAGGGCACCAATAACTCCGGGGACATCATTGTTGAAGACAAGCAGCATCGGCCCGGAAGGCAGCACCTCCAGCCTGAAATTATTCAGCCGTACAAGGCGGGGCTCATTCTTACCAAAAACCGTCCCTACCAGGACATTTTCACCTTCATCAGTCTTGACCCGTATCGACAGGGAGTTAGTAAAATCATCAGAACGATCAGTGCGGGATTCAATTACTTTTATGCCACGATCACGGGCAATGATCGGTGCATTAACAAAATTAACGGCGTCTTTTAAGATCGGGGTGAAAAGCCCTTTCAGAAAAGCAACGGTAATCGGACTTATATTCTGTTCCGCCAGAGCACCTCCATACTCAAGGGCAACCTCCTCAACACCTCCTTTTGCAAGTTGCATCTGCAGTGCGCCGAGCATCTCGCCAAGGCTTATATAGGGGCCGACCTGGGCAAGAACATCGTCACTGACGGAGGGTACATTGACGGCATTGGTGACAGAACTCTTCAATAAATAATCAGCAATCTGCTCAGCAATTGCCACTGCAACATTTTCCTGTGCCTCGCTGGTCGAGGCACCGAGGTGCGGAGTCGAAATAAAGTTGTCGAGTCCAAGCAGCTGACAATTTTCAAGTGTGGTCGGTTCCTGGGCAAAGACATCCAGAGCCGCCCCGCCAATCTCATTTGCGACAAGTGCCTCGTAAAGAGCTGCTTCATCGCATACACCACCTCGTGCACAGTCTATAAACATCGCATCTTTTTTCATCTTGGAAAAAAAGTCAGCAGAGACCAGGTTTTTGGTCTCTTTTGTCAACGGCACGTGAACAGAAATATAATCAGCGCGCCCGGCCAGTTCTTCAAGAGTGACAAGTTCAACACCCATTTTTTCAGCAATGTCTTTCGGCATGTGAGGGTCATAGGCAATTGTCTTCATTTTTAAACCTTGCGCCCGGTTCGCAGCAATACCGCCAATTCTACCGACCCCGATCACACCGAACGTTTTGCCGGTCAACTCACGTCCCATGAATTTTTTCTTTTCCCATTTTCCGGATTTCATGGATGCACATGCCTGTGGGATATTACGGGACAAGGCCATCATCATACAGATTGCATGCTCTGCCGCAGTTGTTGCATTACCATCCGGTGCGTTCATTACCACCACGCCTTTCTGGCTGGCAGCAGGGATATCCACATTATCAAGACCAATGCCTGCACGTCCAACAACGCGAAGCCTGCTCGCCGACTCCAGCAAGTCGGCTGTTACTCGTGTTGCACTGCGGATTACCAGGCCGTCATAGTCACCAATCACGGCCTTTAGTTCATCCGGGCTCATCCCGGTTTTCACATCAACCTCTACTCCGGCTTCTTTGAGTAATTGCACGCCAACGGGGGCAAGATTGTCACTGATCAATACTCTCATTACGACTCCTTCGATGTTAACGTTCTTCGCCCAAAAAGGGAAAACAGCAGAAAAATGGTACGAGCCCTGCAAATGAGGGCAGATTCTATATTAAAAAACAAAAAAATATACTGTTTTCAAACAGAGAGAACAACTTAAAATATGAAATACTCGGGTGTATTACCATAAGATCTCCAGCACAACTGCTACTTCTAGATGGTGAACTGATCATATTTATTGAACAATCTTCAATAACCAGATATAAAAGCCACCAATAACAGAGATGGATCGCTCAACCATATTAAGCAAATATTTACTTTATGCTTATGTATTAACCAGTACTTTTCTAACGACCCAGAACAAACCAGGCAAGAGGACAATACATGACCGAAACCCGACTCCGTTTTCCACCCAGCCCCACCGGATACCTCCACATAGGCGGTGCCAGAACCGCACTTTATAACTGGCTATACGCTCAGAAAACCGGAGGAAAACTCATTTTAAGAATCGAGGACACCGATGTCGAGCGATCCACCAAAGAATCCATAGATGGAATTGTCGATGGCCTCAACTGGCTTGGTATCGACTGGGACGAAGGACCATACTTTCAGACCGAATTCAGCGAAGACCACCGAACGGCTGCTGCTAAACTTTTAAAAGAAGGCAAGGCCTACAAGTGTTTCTGTTCCAAAGAGACACTTGACCAAAAGAGAGAAGCAGCCCTGGCTGCCAAAACCAATGTTGGCTATGATGGTACCTGTCGCTCTCTGTCGGCTGAGATAATTCAACAAAAAGAGGCCAAAAACATTCCGGCAGTTATACGCTTCAAGGTACCAGATCGGGCAGGAAAACTATGGTACGATGATAAGGTTCTTGGCCGGATTGAAAGCAGCTACGAAGAAATTGACGATTTCGTCATTGTTCGATCAAACGGCAGCCCACTCTACCTGCTCTGCAATGTTGTCGATGACATCAGAGACCGTATCAGCCATGTCATCAGAGGCCAGGACCATATGACAAACACGATCAAACAGCTCCTTCTCTATGAAGCACTGGATGCTCCGGTTCCCGTTTTCGCTCATATGCCGCTCACACTTGACAATAAAAAGGCCAAAATTTCTAAAAGGAGCCATGGAGAAATAGTTGCTGTTCAATTTTACCGGGATCACGGATTCATCCCCTGGGCATTCAACAACTACCTGGTGCTGCTTGGCTGGTCACCGGGCAACGATCGTGAATTCTTCAGCCGTGAAGAACTGATTGAAACGTTTTCCCTTGAACGGATCAATCGATCGAGCTCCATTTTCAATTACCGTAAGAACGATCCGAAGTTCTTCACCGACCCGAAAGCAATCTCAATAAACGAACATTACCTCAGATCAATGGCGATCACTGAACTCGCACCGCTGGTCAAGGACAGGCTTATTGCAGAAAATCTGTGGGATCACAGCTATAACCAGGAACGGCAGCAGTGGTTCTTTGAAACCATTGATCTGATCAGGGATCGTTTCCACACGCTTAACGATTTCACCTCACTTGGTCGGGCATATTTCGCCGATGACTACACCATCGAAGAAAAACCGCTGAACAAAAACGTACTCAAACATCCGGGACTCAAGGAATGGCTGCCAGAGCTGGCTGATCTCTATGAAAACATAGAGAATTTCTCCCTTGAAGAGACCGAGCGACTGGCCCGTGAATGTGCCGAAAACGCTGGGGTAAAACCAGGTATCATCATCAATGGCATGCGAACGGTTGTCACCGGCCAGCTGGCCGGACCATCAATGTTTGATATTCTCATGGCAATAGGGTGTGAAAAAGTCGTCGCACGGTTGAGAAAAACCCCCCAACTCTATAGATAAACTCATTAAACAACTGACAACATGAACGACCAGACAAGCAGTGACAAACCTCTTGACTTTATAAGACAGATTGTTGACCAGGATCAAAAGAGCGGCAAACACCCGACACCGCTCACCCGGTTTCCTCCCGAACCGAATGGCTTTCTTCATATTGGTCATGCCAAATCTATTTGTCTGAATTTCGGCATTGCCAATGAGTATGGAGGAACCTGTCATCTCCGTTTTGATGATACAAACCCAAGCAAGGAAGAAACCGAATATGTCAAATCAATCCAGGAGGACGTGCGCTGGCTTGGCTTTGACTGGCAGGACCATCTCTATTTCGCGTCAGACTATTTTAATCAGCTGTATGATTTTGCAGAAGAACTGATAACGCTTGGAAAAGCTTACGTCTGTGACCTCTCAGGTGATGAAATGCGTGAGTATCGCGGAACATTGACCGAACCCGGAAAAGAAAGTCCCTATCGAGACCGGTCACTTGAAGAGAACCTGGATCTTTTCAGAAGAATGAAATCCGGTGAATTCAGCGATGGAAGCAGGGTGCTGCGAGCTAAAATTGACATGGCATCACCAAATATCAACATGAGGGACCCGGTTATCTACAGGATCCTCAAAGTCCCCCATCATCGAACCGGAAATAACTGGTCAATCTACCCAATGTACGACTACACTCACTGCCTCTCTGATATGCTGGAGAACATTACTCATTCCCTCTGCACACTTGAATTCGAAGACCACAGACCGCTCTACGACTGGTTTCTGGAGACCCTCCAGACGGCCTGTCACCCAAGACAGATAGAATTCGCCAGGCTCAATCTCACCTACACGGTCATGAGCAAACGCAAGCTGCTGCAGCTGGTCAATGATAATCACGTCGATGGCTGGGACGACCCGAGAATGCTGACGATCTCAGGTCTGCGAAGACGTGGGTACACGCCGAAATCGATCAGGACATTTTGCAGTGAAATAGGCATTGGCAAAAGAGAAAGCTGGATTGACATGTCGATACTTGAAAACAGTATCCGGGATGATCTTAACGATGTCGCTCCCCGTGTCATGGGAGTGCTCGACCCTCTTAAAGTAATCATCGATAATTATCCAGAAGATCTGGAAGAAGAGATGGAAGCCAGAAACCACCCTCAAAAACCTGAACTTGGCAGTCGAAAGCTGCCCTTCAGCAGAGAACTCTACATCGAACGATCGGACTTCATGGAAGATCCGCCTAGAAAATTTTTCAGGCTCGGCCCCGGACGAGAAGTACGCCTGCGGTATGGTTACTACATCACCTGCGTATCGTATGACAAGGATGAAGCCAGTGGCGAGATCATCGCCCTTCATTGCACCTACGACCCGGAAACAAAAGGAGGAAGTTCGCCTGACGGCCGCAAGGTAAAGGGAACCATTCACTGGGTGTCAGCCCGACATGCGCATCCCTGCACTGTCCTGCTCTACGACAGGTTGTTCAATGCAGAAGATCCTGACAGCGATAAGAATGTTGTGTTCACGGACCACCTCAACCCTGACTCCCGTCAGGAATTACACGGCTGCATGGTTGAGCCGTCACTCGCTCAAACTGAACCCGGCAACCAGGTCCAGTTCGAACGACAGGGATATTTCTGCCTCGATCCGGTAATGAGCGGTCCTGGACAACCCGTTTTTAATCGTATTGTTACCTTGCGTGACTCATGGACCAAAACCAAAAACAAATAGCATCTTATTTTGTAAACCTCTTTCGCTTCAGCTCGCACAAGGTTGCACAAGAAAGTGCAGACCTGCTTGTTGCAGGGACTTAAAATAACTCAATGCATCAGATAAATTTGCGTCAAATGAAAAAAAACCAGTCCGGGGTGATCACCTCTGTTAAAGCTGGAGGTGTTCTCGGCAGACGAATTCGGGAAATGGGCCTTGTTCCCGGTACTGAAATTACCATCCAGGGGCGAGCCCCCCTCAACGACCCAGTCGCCCTGAGAATAATGGGCGGTACCTTAACACTTCGTAACAATGAGGCAGACCATATTATCGTTTCAGTTTTGGACTGAAACCGGTTTTGACAAATCCTGATTGTCCGCTGTTCCGGCATTCCGCTCAAATTGTTCCTCACACCTGACGCTGTATCCCTGCATGTTTCAAATCTATTATGTCTCACAGCCAACTGTTAGGTAGCTCTAAAACATTTATGCCTTATTGAAAAACATGTTGACAGTCACTATTGTTTGAGGTACCTAAAAGATTATTTTAACAGAGGATTCCATGGTCAATAAATTTTTTGGATGTGGTCGAAAAAAAATGGCAAGGATGCAGAGAAAAAACTGCACGCCCAAGGCAACATGCCAGGTCACCCCGTTGAGCAAAAAGTTCAAGAGTGGTGTGACAAAAGTTTGCTCGATCAATGGTGACCGCAAACACTGTGCCCGAATGGCCTCACTCGGACTCTATCCGGGAAATGAAATTGAACTGATCTGCCCATCACAGGGAGATGGCTGTGTTATCAAGGTTCACGGGGGAACCGTTTCGATCGACAAGGAAACCATGGAAAATATACTGGTTTCTGAATAACGTGTAATCAAAACCGGGGATTCCGGTTTTTTTTTGCTTTACAGTTTAGGACAGACTAACAATAAGGTGCTTATGTGGCAGAACATTATCATATGGGTAATCATTGCCCTTTGTCTCATCTTTCTCGGAAATCGCTACTACAGGCAATGGCGATCTGCACTCTCGAGAGATTCTGGCGATGATTGTATTGAATCCAGCTGCTGCGGCTGCTCTTCTTCTTCAAGCTGCACTTCTGCATCCCAATTTAAAGTGGTCGACAACAAAAAATGATGCAACGTCATCACACCTCACTATGACGGTGAGGGAAACGAAACTTTTCAACACCAGGTAGAGGTAATCTGCCATCACCAGCACGATTCTCACCTTGTTCTCTTTGCTACCATTATGACAGAAAAAATCGTTGCAGCGCTTGCCGGTAACCCAAATGCCGGAAAAACCACCCTGTTTAATCGTCTTACCGGGGCCCGCCAGCATGTGGGGAATTACCCGGGGATAACCGTTGACCGAAAAGAAGGCTATATTTCTGTTAATAATCGGCAAGTTACCATTGTTGACCTGCCTGGGACATATTCATTGACGGCCTATTCGGTGGAAGAACTGGTTGCCCGCGATTTTCTCGTTAACGAACGTCCGCAAGTTGTTATCAACATAGTTGATGCGTCCAATCTTGAACGAAATCTCTACCTGACCATCCAATTTCTCGAACTTGGTGTACCGCTTGTTGTTGCTCTCAATATGATAGATGTTGCCAAGGACCGGGGGATCAGCGTTAATACTGAACGACTTTCTGAACTCCTTGGGGTACCTGTCATCCCGATAATTGCCCGGTCAGGCGAGGGAACAGATGAATTGCTGAAAACGGCGCTTGCGGTGGCAGAGCAAACGGACCATTGGAATCCCTTCAGCATTTCCTATGGCGAAGATCTTGACGCTACCATAATGCACATCATTGAGGACATTGAAAATCACAAGTTCCTCACCTCAACATATCCATCCCGCTTCACTGCCATAAAATATCTGGAAAATGACGAGCAGATTCTGTTGAAAGGACGGGATGAATCTCCTGATATAGCAAAAGATCTGGAGGCAGATGTGGATGGTGTGGCCCAGCATATTTTGAAGACGGTCGATGTATATCCGGAATCAATTATTGCCGATCAACGGTATGGCTTCCTGAAATCGATACTCAGGGAGGGCGTTGTCAAACATAATTATGAAACAAATCGCCTCTACACCTCCGACCGAATTGACAAGATTGTTACAAACAGGCTGATGGGTCCTGTAATTATGCTTCTTGTCCTTTTTGGACTCTATCATTTTACCTTTACCTGGAGTGAGCTACCGGTCATTTTTCTCGATTATTTTTTTGGCCAGTTGGCCGTCGCGGTTGATGCTTTCATGGCTGATGGACCGCTCAAGTCGATGATAATTTCAGGAGTGATTGATGGCGTCGGGGGTGTACTCGGGTTTGTCCCCCTGATCATGTTCATGTTCTTTGGCATCGCTGTTCTTGAAGATTCCGGCTACCTGGCCAGAGTGGCGTACATGATGGACCGTATCTTCAGATCTTTCGGCCTTCATGGCTCATCGGTCATGCCATTTATTGTTTCCGGCGGGATTGCCGGTGGCTGTGCAGTTCCCGGCGTGATGGCAACCCGGACCTTGCGATCACCAAAAGAGCGAATGGCCACCCTGCTCACCGTACCGTTTATGAACTGCGGCGCGAAGATACCGGTACTCGCTCTTCTCATTGGGGCATTTTTTTCAGAGAATAAGGCCCTGTACATGTTTTTATTTACCATGCTCGCCTGGGTGGTTGCTTTATTTGCCGCCAAATTTCTGAGGATGACCATCTTGCGCGGAGAGCCGACCCCGTTTGTTATGGAATTGCCGCCATATCGTTTTCCAACCTTGCAGGGCTTGGTAATTCACACCTGGGAGAGAACCTGGCAGTATATCAAAAAGGCGGGCACAGTTATACTGGGGATTTCCATTTTACTGTGGGCACTCATGACCTTCCCATCCCTTCCTGATGATCGGACCCGTATTTTCGACAGCGAACGAGACCAGGTTAAATCATCCTACCCTGGCACCGTTATAGAAGAGCTACTGATGCCAAAGGAAACCCGCTCTGAGCAGGCAACTGAACTACTCGAGACACTCCAGGAAATCAGCAGGAAGGAGGCGGAAGAATCGCTGCGGAACTCAATTGCAGGCAGGATAGGAACCGGCATGGAAACGTTATCCCGATTTGCTGGATTTGACTGGAGAACCAATATTGCACTGGTTGGCGGGTTTGCCGCAAAAGAAGTTATCGTATCGACCCTGGGTACTGCCTACTCCATGGGTGACATTGATGTCGAGCAGTCAGATTCCCTTGGTGAGAAACTGGTCCGCTCGCCAAACTGGAATAAGGTGATCGCAGTTGCAGCCCTTATCTTTATTATGTTTTATGCCCCCTGTTTTGTCACCGTTGTCTGTATTGCCAAGGAATCATCCTGGAAATGGGCCTTTTTTTCAATGGCATTTAACACCGTGTTTGCCTTTTTACTGGCGGTCTGCGTTTTCCAGATCGGCATGTTTCTCAATCTCGGTTAAAGCAATCAATTCGATCATACCCTCTGAACCGAAACCATGATCCAACCTGGGAATAGACAATCCCGGTCTTTTCCCATCGCCTTTGCTATATAACAACTGCAAAGACCTGCTGCTGTACCTTCCACATCTGAATGGTATAGCCGTTACTGGTTACGGAATAGGTCTTACGGTCGACAAGCTTTGCTTCCACCTGCGCCGCGTCTGCTATATAAAGCGATATCAGTCCGTCACCTTGACGGTAAACCAGGTGAACGGTTCTACAGTTTTTGATGACGCATATCCTGCCGCCAATAAACTGATACCCCTTTTCTGCATTAAACCTGGCCGGGACGACCGCACCGAAGTCGGTGCGAAGGGACAACCATTTGTCAAGATCGCCGATTTTCTCTAAATCCTGATCATAATTGTGATGGACATGATCTTGGGCCAGTGATTTGCCGAAATCTTTTCTGGCAGAAAAATCGGTTGGAACGAAAAAAAACAAGAGAACGAGGGCCCCGACACCTGCCGCCATTGACAGAAATCGTATAACAGTTGTCGGAATACGTCGGTGTGACTGTTTTGCTGAACCAAGGTTCAATAAGACAATTTTCTCAAGATTGTCCGGCAGCGGTTGTTTCTCCATATTACGCCTGATTGCCTGGTCCAGCAGCGTATCTTTTGCCTGGAGTTGTTGACATTTTTGACACATCGCCTGGTGTTTCAAGGCCTGATCAGACTCAGACTGATCTGAAAAATCTCTGTTTTCAAGCCATGAACGAAATTGAGAACAGTTCATCACAACACCTCCCCAGCCAGTAGTGTTGCAAGTAACGTTAATTTGGATCTTTTCTCTTTACGGGCAATTTTTTTGAGCAATTCTTTCTTCATCAGCTTTTTTGCCCGGGCCAGTCGCGACATAACGGTACCGATCGGAATCTCGAGAAAATCAGCAATTTCCTGGTAGGTCATATCTTCCATGTAATAGAGAATGAGCGGTGACTTGTGCTTTTCGTTCATCCGTCCAAGCACTTGCAGGACATCCTCCTTCTCCATCTTCTTTTCCAATACAGAAACCAGTGAATCTGCAGATTCATCCGTAATATGTTTGAGGTAGCCGCTGCCGTCATCAAGCAGAGGTCGCTTTATAAACGAACGCTTTTCTTTGAGAAAAGTTGTCCGCAATATGGCAAATAACCACTGGCGGCATTTCTTTTCATCACGCAGCTGGTGAAAATTACGATAGGCGGTATAGATGGTTTCCTGGACAATATCTTCAGCGTCGTAGCTTTTTCCCGTATATTTCAATGCCATGTTAAAAAGAAATTCGAGATGGGGAAAAGAAAGAGCTTTGAATCTGCTGCGATCAACGCGTCTGAGTCGTCCAATCATTACCATGCTCCGAGAGTGACCTGTAAACGTTTGGGCCCTGTGAAAACTTGACCTGAGCCTCTAGTCTCTGCATATATGAGTCATCTGAGCATCTCATTATTCCCAACTTTTCAAACGACTGAAACCGACCCTCCACGCCGCGGATCTCCGACCCCTTCCACTCCCGGCACAACCGCATGAACTCCTCCAAAGTAGACGTCCTGACAATCCCAGAGATTCACCGCAACGACTCTAGCGAGCTCTTCTATGCTCTGCTCAGAAAAACCGGGTTCAACCTGAACCACCTCACCATCCCAGTAGAGTCGTGGAGCACGCACCGCCTGATCTATGCTGCGTCCAAAATCGACTATCTGACTGAGAACCTGGCTGACCGACGTTCTGATCCGTTTTGATCCGCCGCTGCCAATTACGAGTTTAACTCGACCGTCCTCAACCAGCAGTGAGGGGGACATCATCGATCCCACGCGCATACCCGCTGGACTAGTGTGAAAACCGTTTGGATGGAGGTCATCTTCTCCCATCATATTGTTCAACATAACACCGGTTCCCGGGGCAAAATATCCAGATCCCTCACCATTTGAGCAGGTCATTGAGGCACAATTTCCATACCGGTCGGAGATACTGACATGGGTCGTTCCGCGACTGAACATTCTTATCTGCTCCGTGGCCGCTTTGTATTCCCGCTCATTGTTCAAAAATGTTTTCAGCTGATCGGAGGTCGTAATTCCGTTTGCTTTTAATTTTTCTACATTCTGCATCAGGGCAACGGTCTGTTTCAGGTGACGACTCTCACCCCACTCCACGTCCTGGTGGCCAAGCTTTTCCATCAGCCCAATTGACAGGCCGATCAGTGTTCCCCCGATGGAAGGTTCCGGGGACGTGCACAGTGTACAGTTCCGATACGGAATCTTCAGTGGGGCACGTTCGATAACCTTGTAGTTCGCCAGATCCCTCGCGGTCAGAAAACCGTTACCAGCTGCCATTTCTCGATCTATTGAATTGGCAATATCACCAAAATAAAAATTTTCACCCCGATCCTCAGCAACCTGATCCAGGAAATCAACACAGTCAGGATTTTTAGTCGTGTCGCCTGGCTTTAAATAGAGACCATTGGGCTCATACAATTTCCGCCCCTCGGGCATCAATGTCATGATCGGGTACAGCAGGTTTAGAAAATGGCCCTGCTGTTCGTTCAGGACATGTTCGCGTGCCAGCTCTTTTGCCGGAGTGAGGACATCCTTAAGATCCATGTAACCAAGCCGCTTATGTATATGTAACAAGCCTTTTAAGGTGCCGGGCACAGCTACCGAGCCCAGGCCAACATTAAAATCCTGTCCTACTCCTGAAAAATTGATGGTGACCGGGAAAAAATGTGGGTCAAAACGGGTATCCCGGCCAAGCCCGGGCGTATTGACGAAGAAATCAATAAAAAGGTCCTTGTTATGCTTCTCACTCCACCCCAAGAGAAGACCGCCTCCGCCGAGACTGGTCAGTGTCGGTTCCGCAACAGCGGAAGCGAATCCCGCAGCCACCACCGCATCAAAAGCATTCCCACCTGCTGCCATGATCTCAGCAGCATATCGACTCACCAGTTTATGACCGGATGCAACAATTGCCTTGTCATACATGCTCATAACCAAAACCTCTGGTGACTGATACGCACCACTTCTCTCAAATCGTTTGTTTGTTGAAATATCTGTCGCTGTTTATCTGCCCCCGTGCCTTCAGCAATTATTCTGTTGACCTTGTCAAGGTGGGAAAGAGAATCGAGTTTTTCCCCATACGGTAAGGCTTTTTCCATCAGGAGTTCAGCGGCGATAGCCAAGGTAACGGCGTCACCCGTAAGCAGCCCGATTGGATCAACAAATCTGCCACCGAGGCCATGACGAACAGCCTGCCACTTATTGGCCCTGATAATATAGGGATTAAGGCGGGAACTACTCAGCTTCTCTTCCACAATCCAGGCAACAACCGCCTGGATAAAGGAGACGATTGCCAGGATGTCACGAAATCGGGATGGCAGGTCACAGATACGTATTTCAATGGTACCAAATTGAGGATTTGGCCTGCTATCCCACCAGAGATCTCGTACACCGTCGATCACACCATGTTTTTTCAGTATCTCCACATCCTGGACAAAGTGCTGCCAATTGTGCATATATTCATACACCCCGGCAAGAGGCAAGGCTTCAAACAATTTTGTGCGATAGGACATCAGGCCGGTATCTTCGCCCTGAAAATAGGGTGAAGATGTCGATAACGCGAGGAACAGTGGTAAATACCCCTGAAGCGTATTACACACTCTGACGGCGGCTTCACCGTTCGGGACTCCCACGTGCACATGCAGTCCCTGGGAGATAAAGCGACGGGCAACAATCTGCAACTCCTCCAGGATATCCTGATACCTTGACTCATTGCTTCTCTCCTGCTCGTCCGCCCGGGCAAAAGGATGAAGGCTTGCGGCATAGAGTAGACAGCCGTTATCAGCGGCAAGTTCCTCAGCAAGAGAACAGGTCTGCAGCAGATCATTTTCCACATCTCTGAGATTTCTACAGATGCCGGTCTGAATTTCCAGGATAGATTTTATCAGTTCCTGGGAAATGCGGGAGCGGAGAATTTCCGGTGCCAGATCCTGTAAACTTGGGCCGAGTGGTACCAGTGAATATCTATCCTGATCAATAATCTGAAACTCGATCTCAACACCAAGCGAATAGTTCTGGCTGGACTTGAATTCAATTATTTCATCCACCATCATCTCATCTCAGGTAATCTCGACCACAGGTTCAGCACGCCGAAGCCATTCAAGAGCAACAACAGCAAACCAGTGGGCACCAAATCGCAGACATCGCTCATCAAAATTAAAGTTTTCCGAGTGTGACGGACCTGCAGCTGCCCCCAGACCTCCGCCAAAGCGTACCAGACAACCATCAGTAACTTGTTGATAAAAAGAAAAATCTTCCCCACCAAGACTCGGGTACCCCTGGGAGATAACATTGTCAACGGTGGTTACTTTCCATGCAGCTGCCCGGGCAATTTCCGCTGCGCCCTGAGAATTTATAACGGCAGGGAGGCCTTCCTCAAAAACGAGTTCTGCTCTGACATCATACATCGCGGCGACTGAGTTTACGATTCGGTGCAGCCCGTCCATGGTCTTTTTACGGGTATTCTGGTCTGTAGACCTCACCGTTCCCTTTAACAGTGCTTCCCCGGCGATTACATTGGCTGCCGTACCAGCCTGAAAACTGCCGATAGTAATGACTTCTGCCTTGTTTGGATCTACCTCACGCGAAACAAGCGTCTGAGCCATGAGCACCAGACTTGAGGCAGCTACCACTGCGTCTATCGCCTCATGTGGTCTGGCCGCATGTCCGCCCTTGCCTAATATTCTGATGCTGAACGGGTCTGCAAAAGCACAGATAAGGCCATGATCGACGGTGATTTGTCCAGTCAGGTAATGAGTATCAATATGTCCACCGAAAATGGCACCAACGTCATTAACCACTCCCTCGTCAACCAGTCTGGAAGCACCGTTGCCATGTTCTTCAGCCGGTTGAAATATTAATATTATCTTACCCGGCAGAGACGGGAGACGCTTGAGCAGTACCGCTGCGCCGAGTAACATCGCCACATGGCCGTCATGACCGCAGGCATGCATTACCCCACGATTCTTTGAAGCATAGGGAAGACCGGTGTTTTCAGTTATTGGCAGACCGTCCATGTCGGCTCTTAAGGCAACGCATGGAGTACCGGAACAATCCTCCCCAAGTGTGCATAAAACACCTGTTTTACCGACACCTCCGTTGTACGTCATCCCCTGTTCAGTCAGTTTTTCCTTGATATATGCTGCTGTTTCAAATTCTTTGAAAGAGAGTTCCGGATACTGATGAACGTGTCTGCGAATATCGACCATCCAGTTATACAGGTCTTCCTCAACCTGTAAATAACTTGTGTCACTTGCAATCAGATGTGATCTACTCAATTTTTATTGCTCCAATGGTGGATCCAGTTTCTTCTGGTTCTTTTTCATCGGCTTCGCTCGCTGCAGGCGACTCGATATGCTCAGGACTCTGGTCCTCATCCTGCTCAACACGATCCTCTTCCAGGGTCAGGTCCTCGAACTGTTCGATTTGATCATCGTCTTCTCTCTTGTTCTCATCATCTCTCACCGGTTGAACAGCTGATGAATGTTCAAGGTAAAGCGGTTGTCTGAAAAAGACGATAATCCCGTCCTGTACTTCCAGGACAGAAACCAGTTCCCAACCCGCCTGGCCAAATTCGTTGAGTTCCTGTTCAATTTCTGATTCATCTAAAAAACCACTGCCGAGCAATCCTTCCTTTTTAAGCTCAAAATGGACTGTTTTATAACTCCATTTCATCTCTTCCCCACTCCTCTTCATCGTACTGTATTAGATCATCGACTTTTCTTTTACTTTAGGTCAACTATTCTGCGTCTGGGTCTATAAATGTGTCGTTTTCGAATGTTCCCTCAAGAACAGTACCATCAGCAAGCGTCAAAACCCCATGACCATTTCTTTTTCCCGCCGTGAAAGCACCCTGATAACGGCTGCCATCTACGAGTACAAGAAGCCCTTCCCCATCAGGGAGATCATCTTTGAAGCTGCCTTTGAAAACTGAACCGTCGACATAGACCATCGTGCCTTTGCCGTTAAAACTCCCGTTTCGAAACTGGCCCGTGTAGCGACTGCCATCGGCGAAAAAGTAATCACCTTTTCCATGAAAATAGTCGTCCTTAAACTGGCCATTATATTTTGTGCCGTCCGGGTAGGTAAAGAGTCCCTTACCATCTCGTTTGCCTCTTAGGTACACTCCCTGATATTTCCTTCCATCTGCGTAGTGGTACGTTCCATTTCCGTGAAACAAACCTTTTTTCAACTGTCCCTTATACATATCACCATTGGCAAAATTAATTTCTCCGCTCCCCTCCATCAGGCCATTACTGACTTCTCCATCATATTTTGTGTTATCTGGGAAAACAAATTTCACCCGCCCATCGACCGGCTTCATATCCTTATCAGATTGGCATATTTTACCATCTACATAGGTTAAATCTGACAGCGCTTTTTCGGAATCATCTTGTTTTTTTGTGTCAGGTTCCTGTCGTTTTTTTTCTTCTGCTTCTTTGCTCTGTTTGACTGAAGTATTGTCTGCCAGAGATTCTTGACTGGTCTCAGGTTCCTGAAGGTTTTTCTCTTCGGTTTCCTGGTTCTTTTCGACCGAAGTATTGTCTGCCGGAGATTCTTGACTGGTCTCAGGACGAGGGAGGATCAATTCATCTACAGGGACAGGGGTCACCGGTTGGCCGTCCTTAAATTCTCCCTCGTATACCCTGCCGTCAGTGTAAAACATCGCCCCCGGTCCATTAAGTTTACCATCTCTAAATGAACCCTTGTAACGGGACCCGTCCGCATAGAGATATTCACCCTCGCCATGCATTTTACCCTGCAGGAATTCACCGTCATATCGACTGCCGTCAGTATACTGCAGGGTTCCAATACCCTCGGGAAAATCTCCATTAAACATGCCGGTATACCGCGACCCATCTACATAGTGAAGTTCACCTTGGCCTTGCCTGAGATTATCTTTAAATTCACCAACGTATTTTCTGCCATCCACATATTCAAGGGTGCCGCGACCATTGTATTGATCTGCTGCAAATGTCCCGTCATAAACATCACCAGATCCATCTTCGTAAACGCCAGTTCCCTGCCGGATTCTCCCGGAAACCTCCCCTCTATAGACAGAGCCGTCTGGGTACAGCCTCACCCCCCGTCCCTGTGGTTTGCCATTCCTGAAGGCACCTTCATACCAGCTTCCGTCGGCATAGACCAACCGTCCCTGACCGTCGATCATATTGTTCCGGAAATCGCCCTTGTATTCCCGGCCATCCTGAAAAAAAAGAACACCTTTCCCATGAAACTGCCCAAAACTGAAATCTCCTCGATATTGTGATTGATCAGAGAGGGTTAGTACGCCCTGACCGTGAATCACGCCATCAAAGAACTGGCCGGAATAGACCCGGCCGTCAGCATTTTTCAACACACCTTTGCCATTAAATTTGCCATGAGCAAAACGACCTTCATAGACCGTTCCGTCTGCATATTTGAGGATGCCTTGACCACTGAGCACTCCTCGGGAAAAAGACCCCTCGTAAACGCGACCATCATCACCCTGATAAACGCCGATACCATTCCGACAGTCGCCCTCCAAACAACCAGCAGCAGCATGGAGCGGTGATAGAACAGCAAGACCTAAAAGTCCCCCAACGAGCAGAATACGTGTTTTCATAACCAAGATAGCTTCTATTCCTTTACCAATTTTTCCCATTAACACTGATAAATCTTCCTGATCTCATCACCAATGAGATCGATTCCTCTTGCCACTTCCTCGTCGTTTTGGGCATATGTCAACCGGATACATTCATGGGTGTGATGCCACTGTTCCTGCAGTCCCGGAAAAAAATAATGTCCTGACACCACGACAACACCGCGTTTTTTCAACCGTTCATAGAGTTCTCGGCTCGAAATAGGTAGATTCTCAAACCAGAGCCATAGAAACATCGACCCTTCAGGAAGATGTACACGATATGGCGTTCCTGCAAGGGCACGCTTGATGCAACCCATCGCCTTTGTAACTTTTCTTTTATAAAACGGCTTGATAACCGTTTTTCCCAATTCAATAATTTTCCCGGTCCTGATCAGATCGTCGGCCAGCATGGCGCCAAAGCTCCCGGGAGCAAGCGTCATTATGGCGTTCAACGAGGAGACGGCCTTTATAATCTCTTCACGGGCGATAATGATACCTGTACGCACAGACGGCAGCCCACATTTCGAGAGTGAAAGGCATTTCACTATATTGTTATCCCACATCGGAGTCGCCTTGGTATGAATTATTCCCGGGAAAGGAACACCATAGGCGTTATCTAGAATAAGCGGGATACCGCACCTGCCGGCAATCTCCAGCAATCGTTCAACCTCATCGTCGGTTATCACGTTACCCGTCGGATTCGTAGGTCTTGAAACACAGATAGCTCCAGTTTCAGAGCCAACATTGAGCTGATCAAAATCGACCCTGTATTTGAACATCCGGTCATCAAGAAGCTCAATTTTTGGTTTCGTGGAAAGAAACAGATTTTCACTGAGTCCAAGATCGGCGTACCCTATATATTCCGGAGCAAGCGGGAGCCTGATATGTTTGAAACTGCCGTCCGGATAGTGTCCGCCAAACATATTGAAGAGCATGAAAAATCCGCTCTGGCTGCCATTTGTCAGACAGATATTTTCCGGACCAATGTCCCAGCCATACTCATTTCTCAACAGGGTTGCACAACTCTCTATGAATGACAGGTTTCCCTGCGGAGGGTCATATATACCAACCAGTTCCTGAAATCTTTGATGATTACCCAGAAGTTTTTTCAGGCGACCTTTAAAATACTCCTGAACCTCCGGAATATGACCAGGATTTCCGCCACCCATCATCACGAGATCACTGCTCCCTGCCAGTGTTCTGCCAAGATCATCCATCAGGGAAAGGATCCCGGCTTCGGAAGTAAACTTTGTGCCGAATGTGGAGAGTCTCATAACATCAGATACGCAGCCATGTTTATAACTGAGAGTGTCTTGTCTCTGTTTTTCCTATGGCGAGAGCAGGGACAGAGAAAATTTTCTTTGACCATAACCGCGAGCCATTTTTTCCGGTTCAAGTAACCCCTGAGAACAGATGAGATACCTTGTATTGCGGTCAATATACAGAAAATAACTAAAAATAGTAGGTCAAGATTGAATATTTGTGCATTTGGTCATTCACGAACAAATGATAAACCGACCTCTGGGCCGAAAAAGCAGAAGATGTCGGTGATGCCCTGGTGTGATAGATGAAATCACCCTTTCCAGCCGCTGCTCGATCCCCCAGAACTCCTGTTTTGATTATGCCTGAAGAGTTGACACGGAAGCCCGGATGATTCATAAACAACAGCTGCCGGATTTTTTCTGCTTTTAAAGCCAAGCGCCCTGCAACCATACGGTGCACCAGAATCGTGAGTAATATAATAGTTTATGCAGGATCGGCACGATACCGTTAATGATAGCCTTTTATTTTGCTCTTTTGTCATGATATCGTTTTATCACATGTTACGATTGACTGAAACCCTCCTTGTTTTATACCAGTAAAGTGCGATCAGCAGACCACCACAACAGCTGGCCATGCCTGCCAGAGCAAAACCGAGAGCGAGCGAGTAATAATCCCCGACAAGTCCAATCAGCGTTGGAATTGCTCCCCCTCCGGCCAAAAAAGCTATCGGTATGCAGAGAGAAACGATCATGTTTCCATCGCCCTTGCGGCCAGCCTTGGTAAGAACAGAAAAAGCGCAAGGGAAGAAGCATACCGCAACCATGGGTTGAAGAAAGATGAAAAACAGCAGGAGGTTGCCGCTGACAAAACCCATGGGAACCGTCAATAGTCCGCCGCTGATAATAACAATCAGCATCACCCCACGATGGCTAAAACGATCACCGGCCCAGCCGCCCACAAGTGGCATGAAGACTGAACTGACCCTGGAAAGAGCAATGATAGTATTCGCATGGGTAAGGTCAATATTTCGGTCTGCCACAAGAAATAGCGGCAGCATGGTGTAAAGCCCAAGGGTGCTGCAAATGGCAAGTGTAAACATCAGAACCAGCAGCCAGAACTCCCCGTTCTTTAGGATCGTTACGCAGGATGAGAAATCAGGACGCTTTCCATAGCCTGTTGCCGGTGATTTGCTGAGGTAATAGATAATCCCGATAGAGATCAGAGCAATGCCGATGAATAGAAGACTTCGAGACCATGAAAAGTGGCTGAGTAGAAGTGTTGAGATCAGAGGGACCAGGACAAAGCCGATATTGGGCGCAAGTTCATGTATGGCCATTCCGCGTGCCAGATAACCAGGTGATACGACCCTCAATATCGTCGCAAGTCCCGACGGCAGGTACAAACCGGCACTGAGACCCAGACAAAATAATCCGATTCTCAGGGTCAACAATGACCCGGTGAAAGAAAGCAGACAGAGAATGGTACCATTGGCGATAGTCGATAAGACAATGGTCTGTTTATGAGATATGAGGGAGGAGACAAAACCTGACATGAGAATAGACAGGAAGTAGCCTGAAGAGATAAAGAGGAAAAAAGATCCCGAATCGGTATGAGAAATTCCCAGCTCATGTTCAATAACCGGCAGAAATGGGGCAAAAATGATTCTGGATAAAAAATTGCTCAGGAAAATAATGGTCAGACAGAGCAGCGCTGGGAGGACCGTTCGGAAAGAATTGTAGCCAGAAGGATCTATTGGCGCGGGTTTCATCCGCCGCCGCCCGGTGCAGCATGGAGCTTGGGATAATCAAAAAACACAAGGGTTCCGGCCTCCCGATCAACTTTTTCCCATGCATCAATCTCAAACCGTATTGCAGCAATACCGCTGGTGGGAATATTTACAAGATGTTCACCACTCAACCATTCTGCACATTCAGTGATTACATGGTTGTGTCCGACGAGCGCCAGAGCGTTGATCTGGTTCCCGGTTTTTTTAATAACCGAGAGCAAGGTGAAGAGATTGGAGGTGTATATATCATTTTGATAAACAATGGCTTCTTTTGGATAATTTATTTCCCGAGCCAAGAGCCGGGCTGTTTTGCGGGCACGTTTTGCCCCGCTTGAGACGATCAGGTCAAAATTAGTTGACGTGGCGGCGAGACGCTGACCCATGAAAGGAGCATCTCTTTTACCCCGCTTGTTGAGCGGTCTGTCAAAGTCGGCAAGACGAGGATCAGACCAGCTGGATTTGGCATGGCGGATTAAATAGAGATGTTTCATCCACTGAGTCTCCTCTTTTGAATCTCGGACCATAGATTTTTATAGGCGTTGGCACTGGCAGAAAGTCCGCTGCCAACTGCCCCGACAGGTTTACGATACAGCCCCATTTTTTCAATTTCAGCACTATACGGGATATAGTTCTTCATGAAAATCGGATATCGACCATATTTTTCCATGACCCCACGGTGCATGTTCTTGCGACGTTCCACCATTGAAAAAAAGGCAAGAATCTTACGTTTCTCACAGTCTACTTTTTTAAAGAGCTTCAAGAGCTGGTTAAGCGCCAGCACAGAGAGCGTTGTCGGAACAACCGGTGTGATAACACAATCCGCTGCCGTGATAATATTTTCCGAGAGCAGGGTCAGGTTGGGAGGACAATCCAGGATGATACTATCGTACTCGCTCTCAAGTGGTTTCAACAGACCGTAGAGAATTTTTCTGTTCTTTTCATTTTCCCCTTTCTTCAAGGCGATATCGAGATTCCTGAAAGAAAAATGGGCAGGTAACAGATCGAGTCCGACAAAATCGGTTGCCCTTATAAACCGAAAATATGAACCGCTCAACAATCGCGATCGGTTGAACTTCTTCTTGGGTTTTATCCGGTAATAGTAAGAGGCTGCTCCTTGGGAATCCATATCACACAGCAGTACACGCTGGCCGGTCTGCAGAGCAGCATAGGCAAGATTAACTGATGTTGCGGTCTTTCCGACCCCCCCCTTGCTACTGTACACGGCTAGAATTTTCATTGTTTTCTCTTTACTGGCATACGTGATGAGTGAAGAGTTGTCAGTTTACCCATTAAATCCCTGTTCTCTTCAGTACTAAATTCTTGATATGTTGCGGTAAACTTCCCGCGTACCTGACGATGTTCCTGTTTCAGCCTGGTAATCAGGCTGCCAAGAGCTGCAGCCAGCAGAATGGTCTGCTTATTTCGCGCTTTGAGCCGCTCTAGTTTTTCGTTAAGCACTGCTATCTGGACTGACAGATCGTTAAAATCACCGAGGTTGTCCTGAACTTTCTTCATATGTTTTAAAAACAGATCAATTTCCCTGCCGCCGTAAAACGAGCGGAAAAACTCAAGTAAGTATCTGAATTTTTTCCCCTTAATTCGAAGCTTGTGGAGCTGCTCATCATCTGTCTTATCGCTGATCTGGTCACCATCGGTAATAAATCGATCAAATCGCTTCCTGATAATTTTGTTGACGAGACTCAGACACGGTTTCTTCCTGATCTCTTTAAAAAGTTCAGAGTTCGGATCGGTGAGGAAAATGCGCCATTTTTCCATAAGATCCAGATAGCGCTCTGAGCTGAGATGTTTGCGTAACAGAGAAAGCTCATCACTTCGCTGACTGGCCAGCTGCTCGAAAAAAAGAGTCAGCCCACCGCGCAATGACTTCGGCAGCAGACCCAGATACGATTGCTTCCTCAACAAATAGACATCTATATCTCTAACCGGACCTGTCACACCTCCCAGCCACTTGAATTCAGTTTCAAAAAAGTGGAGTTGCTCCCGGGGCAGAACTTTTCTCAACAGTGACATCAGGGACCTGGTCCTGCGTATTGCAATCCGAAAATCGTGGAGGAATTCACTGTCTACGTCATTGCAAACCCCTGCGTAATTGAGCTCCATTGACGCTACCAGCTCAAGACAAATCGTCGAGACTGCTGTGCCGATTTGTATGGCCGGATCAAGTTTAACACGAAATTTGGAACCATAATCGAGTGGTTTGCGCTCGGTTATAGAATAGGCACGATCAATCATGTCCGTCTCTTGCTTCATTGGCAGCAAACCATGTGACGCTAGAGACCCCAGAAGTTTTTCATACGATTTTTCATATCCTCGCAGGCCGGAGACTGCAATACCTTCGGGAAGATCCGTTTCCGCAGCACCATTCCAGGCTACAGCCTTGGTGAATGTAATCCGAACGACAGTTTTTCTGTCTCGATTAAGCACTTTGAAATATCGATTGTCAACACGAAGTGAGACCGTCGGACAGAGCGCCCTCATCTGGATATATTTGTCCAGTAATTGCGCCATTTGCGCATCGTCCATATCCCAGCAAAACAATTTTGGTCTTTTCCTGCCATTTGCTTCATGAACACAGGTACCGTTGAATTTTCTCAGATATAAACGGTTTTTGGAGATACTGAACAACAGTTTTTTACGATAAAGCCGCCAGTCGAAGGTGTCAAAATAGTGCTCCTCACGGATATCTCTCCCTGCTTCTTGCATCTGGTGAGTTTTTTTCAGCTTCCTGAGGATCTTGTCGGAATCAAGGTGAGAACTGATCAAGTACTTTGAATTTTGTATGGGTAACATATCAGGACCTGTAATCAGCATTTATTTTGACATAATCAACTGAGAAATCGCATGTATGGATCTCTTCACATCCTGCCCCGTCTTTTAAATCAAGGCAAACCGCAAATTTACTCTCCTTAATAACTCTGGTGGCAGCTTCTTCAGCCTCAGCGCCAAGCCCGCGACCATTCCGAACAATGACAACATCACCAAAAGCGATATCAACTTTGTCCGGATTAAAACGTACACCTGCCCGTCCGGCCGCGGCAATAATTCTTCCCCAATTGGCATCTTCGCCAAAAAATGCGGTTTTTACTAAATTAGAATTGGCGACGGTACGGGCAATAATTTCTGCATCTTTATCTTCTTTTGCCCCACAAACCCTGATAGTGATACATTTGGTGGCACCCTCGCCATCCATCACAATTTTCAAGGCCAGTTCTTTTAGAATCTCCTCCAGGGTATCTTGAAACGCGCTGCAATCGGCATGGTCTATGTCATCAATCCATGGGTTCTCTGCTGCACCATTTGCCATAACCAGAACCATATCATTGGTGGAAGTATCGCCATCTACGGTAATCCGGTTAAAGGTATGCTTGACGCTGTTCTTCAGGGTTTCATTCAACTCAATAAATGAAATCCGGGCATCTGTCAGGACAAAACAGAGCATCGTCGCCATATTGGGCATGATCATTCCGGACCCCTTGGCCATGCCCATAAATTTTACTTCGCGACCGCCAATTTGAGTTGTCCTGTAAACAGTTTTTGAAGTCGTGTCAGTGGTCATGATTGCCTGGGCAACATCCTCGAATTTATCAGGCTTGAGCCCATCAACAAGTGTCTTGATATGGTCACTAAATGCTTTTACATTCAGCGGAGCCCCAATTACCCCTGTTGATGATACTTGAACCATATCCTCGGGAATACCCAGCTGTTCTGCAGCCATCCTGCTCGTTTCAAGGGCAGCCTGCATCCCTTCCTTACCGGTGCAGGCGTTGGCACAGCCGCTGTTAACAAGAATCGCCTGGGCCCTGCCCAGTTTCAACCGTTCCATATCAAGAACAACGGGTGCGGCCTTGATCAGACTTGTGGTGAAGACACCTGCTGTCACTGCTGGAGAATCACTGTAAATAAGTCCGAGATCAAGTCGATCCTGGTATTTGATACCAGCGGGAACTGCCGATAGAGAAAATCCGTTTATTATCATGATGAAATCCAGTATAATCCTAGGTTAGTACTGTATATCTGTACCACTGATTTGCTCAGGGTGAGTTCACTTTTCCTCAAATAAAATTCCACTGAGTAAATGAGTAACCACCGACACCAAAATCAGCAAATTACCGAAGCCTCAATTCAAACATTATTATAGCTTCTGAAAATGTATTTAATCTACAACAAAAACACATTCATGCAATGCTAGAAACAAATGACGCCTGAAGAATATCACTGGACATTCGGCATCATCCCAACAATAGTCTTTTTGACCGACCTGGCCATTCGGATTACCCTATCCATCCGGGCTATTCTCAGAAAACGGCCACACGGCACGACCTTCGCATGGTTGATCATTATTCTCCTGCTGCCCTTTCTCGGAGCCTTTCTCTACCTGCTTTTTGGTGAAAACCGTTTATCAGAGAGGCGGACGGCACGAACACGCGATAACCAGAAACACTACCAGTACTGGTTAAACACACTCAAGGAGCGGGCGCCTGTTGATTGGAAATTAATGAGCGATAAATGTGACCCGCTGCATCGTCAAGCAGAAACCCTGATTGGCATACCTGCGCTCAACGGAAACCACCTGGAGATTATCGAGACTCCAGATGAAATCATTGACGCCATCATTGCTGATATAAATCAAGCCACCTCAACCTGCCACCTGCAATTTTATATATGGTATGAAGGCGGTAAGGTTACCGAGGTTGAGAATGCACTGATTGAAGCGGTTAAAAGGGGGGTTACCTGCCGGATTCTTGTTGACGCGATCGGCGGTCGTGATTTCTTCAGGAGTCCGCGCTGCAGTCAACTCAAGGCGGCAGGTATTAAAATCAGGGAATCACTTCCCGGGGGCCTGTTCAGTGCCATTTTCAAGAGAATCGATATCCGTAACCATCGTAAGATCGTCGTTATTGATGGTGAAATCGCCTACACCGGTAGTCAAAACATGGTGGATCCACGTTTTTTCAAACAGGATCATGGCGTTGGCCAATGGGTCGATATCATGCTCAGGATTACCGGACCGGTTGTTGAAAGTCTTGCAGGTACGTTCATCAGTGACTGGTTCCTCGAAGCTGAGGATCAGGGTAACCGAAGCGGAGACATCGCAAAAGACGTTGCCAGCATCAGGAAACAGGCTGATGTTCACAAGCTTGAACCCACCGGATCAATACCAATACAACTGGTACCATCTGGTCCGGGTCTTGTTCCTGAAGCAATCCACAACCTGCTGCTGACAACCATCTATTCTGCAGGCAGAGAATTGGTACTGACCACACCTTATTTTGTTCCGGATGAGTCACTGCTTACCGCGCTTAAATCAGCCGCCCAGCGTGGCGTCGACGTCACTGTGATCCTGCCTGAAAAAAACGATTCCATCCTGGTTCATTATGCCAGCCAGTCACACTACCAGGAACTCGCCGAGTCGGGGGTCAAAATTATGCTCTTTCATGGTGGACTGCTTCACTCAAAAACGATCACGGTTGACAATGAATTTTCGCTGCTTGGCTCTGTAAATCTTGATATGAGAAGTTTTTGGCTTAATTTTGAAGCGACACTTTTCATATATAACCGTAAATTTACCGGTCGATTGAAACATGTGCAGGAAAAATATCAACAGGAATCCACCATCCTCGACCACAGAAAACTCGCAAAACGACCGGCTATCAGGCGATTTAAAGAGAACGTGGCACTGATGATCGGACCGCTTCTCTGATATGAAAATACTCTATGTTTCTGACATTCATGCCAACTATCCGGCACTCCAGGCTGTCGCAGATTACTTTCAACAGCCGTTTGACCTTGTTCTCAATGGTGGGGATACAACGGTCTACGGTCCGTTTCCCAATGAGACAATTAACTGGATACGGGAGAATCATGCCCATTCAATTCTGGGTAACACGGATCGTCATGTACTCACCCTGCTCGCTGGAGAGACGTTCAGAAAGCCGAAAAAAGCAGAAAAGCGCATAATGTACGGCTGGACCGCTGCTGAATTGAGTTTAGAAAACAGAGATTGGCTCAAAGAACAACCACTCTCCCGCACAATCAGTCTGGAGTCCTGCAAAAGCAAGGATTGTTCACGTCATTGTGTCGGTATGTTTCACGGCAGCCCTGAAGACCCGGATGAATTTCTGTTTGCAAACACGCCAGATTGCCGGTTCAAAGAACTTGCGGCGAAATGCAATCACAAAATCATAACTATTGGTCACAGCCATTCACCGTTTTACAAACTGATTAACGAGGTTCACTTTATTAATCCTGGCAGCACCGGCAGGATGTTTGACGGTAACCCCAAGGCAAGTTGTGCGGTTATAGAGATAACCAGAAAAACAGTGAGGGTCAGGCACTACCGGATACCATACCCGGTCGACGAAGTCGTCAGGGAGATTGAAAATCAGCGACTGCCGTCCATTTACCAGGAGATGTATATTCGGGGACTCAAGCTCAACTAAACACAGCTCATCAACTCTACCAGGCAATCCAGATGAAAGACAAAAAGTATTCCAAGCCCAAACACGCCGACGTTGACAAAACAACAGCACCTGTACTCAGTGATGTCATCAGGGAAATCGGACCAGCCGTCTCGGACAAGCGTTCCTCCCACAAGACCCGAAAAATTGCCCGGGTTCTGAAAATGGAAGACAAGGAACAGATCGTCACTGCTGCTCTTCTAAAGTTTTACGATTCTGAAGAGTTAAAACCATACCAGGCTGAACTGATAAAAATGCAGAACCACCTTGAACGCCAGGGAAAAAAAATGATTATCCTTTTTGATGGCAGGGATGCCTCGGGAAAAGGTGGTACTATCAGAAGGGTCTCCCGATACATGAATGAAAAGCGCTACCGGGTCGTCGCCCTTGGCAAGCCAAACGAAACCCAAAAGACAGAACTGCACATGAAACGATATATCGAACAGTTTCCTCATGCAGGAGAAATTGTTCTTTTTGATCGAAGCTGGTACAATCGTGCTATGGTTGAGCCGGTAATGGGGTTCTGTTCTGACGCACAATACCTTCGGTTTTTAAAGAAAGTAACCTCCTACGAGGAAAATTTTATCCTTGACGCAGGGAAGACGATTCTGCTCAAGCTCTACTTTTCCGTATCGAAACAGGAGCAGGCCAGAAGATTTGAGCGTCGTAAGAATGATCCGTTGAGACAATGGAAGCTTAGTGAGGTTGACCTCCAGGCTCAAAATTTATGGGATGAATTTACGGAAAAGAAAAAGGTTCTTCTGCAGAAGACACACACCAAGAAGTCAAAGTGGTGGGTCATACGTTCAGATGATAAACACCTTGCGCGAAGAGAAACGATGAAACTGATACTTTCGTCGGTTAAATATCTCGGCAGGAGCCGGACCCTGAGCTTTAAGCCTGATCCAAATATCGTTATTCCCGGTGACCGAGAACTCAAGATTATGAAGATGCAACAGAAAAAATTTGGGACACCGCTACGTTAGTTCTGTTTCCCAGAAACGAGCAATCATTCAAATTCAGACGGTGACATCATGGCTAAAGACGGGAAGAAAGAATCAGACGGAAAAGACAAGAAAGCAGAAGATAAAATCAAACTTTTTGAACTGACTGCGCTTAAAAATATTAATTCCAAAGAGTCCAAGGATAAAACAGCAATCTGGATTAAAAACTGGCATCTCGCCTACGAGATTGAACTCCGCAAATTGCAGGTGGAGTTAATGAAACTGCAGAAGGCAATGAAAACCAAAGGTACCAGGATTCTACTTATCTTTGAGGGAAGAGATGCGGCCGGTAAGGGTGGCACAATAAAACGATTTATTGCCCATCTCAATCCACGGAATACACGCGTTGTGGCCCTGGTGAAACCTAATGAGACAGAATCGACCCAGTGGTATTTTCAACGCTATATCAGCCAGCTGCCATCTGCAGGTGAATTGGTCTTTTTTGATCGAAGCTGGTACAACCGGGCGATGGTCGAGCCCGTCATGGGATTTTGTACCGATGAGCAGAATAAACGATTTCTCAAAGATGTTCCGATGCTTGAGGAACTCCTGGTTAAAGACGGAATAAAGTTGTTCAAGTTCTACTTCTCTGTTTCAAAAGAAGAACAGAAACGGCGGTTCGAATCACGCAAGACAGACATTCTCAAGCAATATAAACTCTCACCGGTGGACAATCTCGCCCAGGAATACTGGGATCAGTACTCTTTAAGAAAATTCCAGATGTTGCAGGAAACCAACCGTACCCTTTCTCCCTGGACCATCATCCGCTCAGACAACAAGAAGCTGGCCAGACTCAACTGCATCAAACACGTCCTCACCAAAATGGAATATGATGACAAATTAAGTGAGGCTCAACTGGCTATTGATCCGAATATTGTGGTCTCAGGTATCGACGAACTCAGGCATATGGAAGAGCATTTGATGGAACCGTCAAAGCTGCACGGCTGATCTGAACAACAAGAGCTACCATTGCAGAGATTAGCGGTTTGGCCTGAATATGGCGGGGATCTGATCAGTGCAGAATATGAGTACTCTATTTGACCGTTACCCTACGCCCTGCCACAGCATTTCTTATATTTCTTACCCGAACCGCACGGACACGGCGCATTCCTACCGATTTTCTCACTTTCACGTTTAATTGGTACGGCAGGCTTTGCTTCCTCGCCCGCTGCACCTTTGTTCAATCTCATTTCCTGTTCCTGGCGCTGACGCCTCTCCTCCTCCAGCCTTTCAACCTCATCCTCCTGGACAACCCGAACACGCATCAGGTTACTGATCGTCTGGAGTTTCACCGTTTCAATCATGTTCATGAAAAGATTGAAACCCTCTTTTTTGTATTCATTCAGCGGATTTTTCTGACCATACCCGCGCAGGCCGATCCCTTCTTTCAAGTGGTCCATTGACAACAGATGCTCTTTCCAGTGGTTATCAACCATCTGCAGTAAAATGATCCGTTCAATCTGGCGATGTGTCTCTACACCGTTGGCCTCTTCCTGGGCAGCAAGGGCCTGTTGTGAAATACCGACCAACTTTTCTCTCAAGTTTTCTTTCGTGCAGTTTTCCTGTTCATCCTCAGCCCATTCGATCTTGCGATTGAAGATCTCGACCATTCTCTCATCGCATCTCTGCCAATCCCAATCATCGGCCGAACGACGATCATCTGCCACTTCAGCGACAACGCCATCAATCAGTTCTTCTGTCATATCCTGCAGGACATTGGTTAGATTATCCCCGGACAACACTTCTCGCCTCTGACGATAGATAACTTCCCGCTGTTTATTCATTACATCATCATACTCAAGCAGATGTTTACGAATATCAAAATGATGCCCTTCCACCTTCCGCTGGGCATTTTCGATGGCACGGGTAATCATGGTGTGCTCGATCGGTTCATCTTCTTCCATGCCGAGCTTATCCATGATCCCGGAGATTCGGCCTGAACCGAATATTCTCAGCAGATCATCTTCGAGCGACAGAAAAAACCGGGAAGAGCCAGGGTCGCCCTGTCTACCGGAACGTCCGCGCAGCTGATTATCAATCCTTCGTGACTCGTGGCGAGAGGTACCAAGTATGTGAAGACCGCCAACGTCAATAACACCTTCACCAAGCTTGATGTCCGTTCCCCTACCCGCCATGTTGGTTGCTATCGTCACTTTGCCAAGTCCACCTGCTTCAGCGATTATTTCTGCCTCACGCTCATGATGCTTGGCATTCAAAACTTCATGGGCGACTTTTTCTTTTTTGAGCAACCTGGAAATTTTTTCTGAGACATCAATTGAGATGGTACCAACAAGCACCGGCTGACCAGCCACATGCTTTTCCTTGATTTCATCGATAATTGCCCGGTATTTTGCCTTTTCGTTCTTGTAGATGACATCGGCATAATCGGTCCGTATCATCGGCATATGGGTAGGCATGACGACAACGTCAAGATTGTATATTTTCTTGAACTCTGGTGCCTCCGTATCGGCAGTACCGGTCATTCCAGCAAGCTTATTGTACATTCTGAAATAGTTCTGGAAGGTAATTGAGGCAAGTGTCTGGTTTTCACGTTCAATTTTTACGTTTTCTTTTGCCTCAAGCGCCTGATGCAACCCATCACTGTAGCGCCTGCCTTCCATGGTCCGACCGGTAAATTCATCAACGATTACCACCTGGCCGTTCTTGACGATATAATCGACATCGCGTTGAAAGACCACGTGTGCCTTGAGTGACTGATTCAGGTGATGAAGGTATTCAATATTACTGGGATCATAGAGATTATCTAATTTGAGAAGCTGCTCTCCAAGGGCGATACCGTCTTCGTTCAAAGAGACCTGACGTGACTTTTCATCAACAAGATAATGAACATCACGCTGGAATTTACCCATGATCTTATTGACGTTCTTGTAAAGATCCGTTGAAACATCGGCGGGACCTGAGATGATCAGTGGCGTTCTTGCTTCGTCGATCAGGATCGAGTCCACCTCATCCACGATGGCGAAATTAAATTCCCGCTGACAGTAGTCAGACAACTCAAACTTCATATTGTCGCGCAGGTAGTCGAAGCCGAATTCATTGTTTGTACCATAGGTAACATCCGCTCCGTACGCTTCACGACGCTCGGGATCCTCCATCCCGTGAACGATGCGACCGACGCTCATACCAAGTGCCCTGTATACCTGGCCCATCCAGTCCGCATCACGACTGGCAAGGTAATCGTTAACGGTTACCACATGGACACCCTTGCTGCCCAGGCTGTTCAGGTAGACGGCAAGGGTCGAGGTCAGCGTTTTTCCTTCACCGGTTTTCATTTCAGCAATCATGCCTCTGTGCAGGACAATCCCGCCGAGGAGCTGAACGTCAAAGTGTCGTTCACCGAGGATTCTTTTCGACACTTCCCGAATAACGGCAAAAGACTCAGGCAGCAAATCGTCAAGAGATTCCCCTTTCTCAACCCGCTCTTTAAATTCAATCGTTTTGGCGGCAAGAGCGTTGTCGTCAAGGGGTGCAACGGAGGGTTCCAGTTCGTTAACACGATTGACCAGAGGCTGTATCTCTTTTAAAAACCGCTCATTTTTGGAGCCGAAAACCTTGGTGAGGACTTTTCCTATCATGATATCATCTATATTTTAGGTGGAAGATTAAAGACATATAACGCTGCGCACAGTAAGCATGATCACCATAATGTTCAACTGTACCAGGGTAAAATATCAGAGAAAGCTCATGTCAGTCAATACTGCCAGGAGCCTCATACATCAGCGCTTCCTCATCACAGTCGGGAAACATGGTACAGTTAATACAGTCTGACCAGATTTTGTGGGGAAGTTCCTTCTTGTCGATATCATAAAACCCCTGCTTTCTGAAAAATTCTGGTTGATACGTCAATGTAAATATGCGTGTAATCCCGTATTCAGCAGCTTCAACCAGACAGGACTGCACCAGAGTGCCTCCAATTCCACTGCCATGAACCGCTTCATCGACAGCAAGCGACCTGATTTCCGCGAGGTTTTCCCAGCAGATATGCAGGGAACACACCCCTGATATGGTGCCGTCCTCGTGATCATGGACAATGAAATCACGCAGGTGATCATAAAGAGAACTTATCGATCTACCGAGCAGCAATTTTTTTTCTGAATAGTGTTGAAGGAGGGAGTGAATCTGTCTCACGTCCTCCATCCGTGCTTTTCTGATCATAATATAATATCGCTATAACATGATCTTACATGTACTAGATCATGTGCAGCTTCAAGGTTTCTTTTTTTTCTGGGCCTCAAGATGAACGACGGGCTCTTCATGTTTCACCGTCCCGGCATCAAATTCTGCGGTGATTGGTTTTGAAGGTCGAAGCAGGGATTGTCCCGCCCACACGCCAAGCAAAAACATCCAGAGGAAAATACAGAAACAGACGATGGCAATACCACCAATACCGCTGCGGGTCAATTCAAATTTTACCTGAGCTGGTCGACGTTTCTGTGCACCCATCGCGCTACATTTTTTCAGGGGCGTTCAGCCCGACAATTTTCAATCCATTACCAAAAACAACTCGCAGCGCCTCAACGAGACAGAGTCGCGCCTGGGTCAAATCGCTATCCTCTGTAATTACCTTGTGCTTGTTATAATAGCTATGAAAATGGCCGGCAAGTTCCATGAGGTAGAAAATAACGCGATGCGGAGCGAGATCACGAGCCGCATTTTCTATCACAGCTGGAAAGGTAGCCATTAATTTGAGCAACGCTATCTCCTCATCTTCCGTGAGCAGGTCACTATTTATCTGCTCAAATTTCAAGCGGATCAACACCTTTTTCAGCTGCCTGACGGAGAATAGAACAGAGTCTTGCGTGACCGTACTGTACATAATATACCGGGTTTTCCTGACTTTCCTTGGTCGCCAGGTCGAGATCAAATTCGAGCTGGCTGTCCGGCTTGCGCATCATAAAGAAAAACCGGGCAACATCGGCACCTACTTCGTCCAGCAGTTCATCGACGGTTATAAAGGTTGCCTTGCGGGTTGACATCTTCACCTGCTTGCCATCACGCATCAGGGTGACAAACTGATGCAGGACGACCGTCACTTTGGAGGAGTCGTAGCCAAGTGCCGTTACTCCGGCCATCACGTCAGGCACCGTGGCAATATGGTCAGACCCGAAAATATCGATAAGCCAGTCAAAATCCCGTCTGAATTTTTCCCTGTGATAGGCAATATCGGGCAATCGATAGGTAGGCTCTCCTGTTGACTTGATGATGACCCGGTCCTGTTCCTGACCAAAGGCAGTGGTCTTAAACCAGGTTGCATCATCCTTTTCGTAGACGAAACCTTTTTGCCTCAATTCGCTGACGACCGAGTCTATGTGGCCGTCATCATAAAGAGACCGCTCATTGTAATAATTATCAAAAACAATTCCCATCCTCTCAAGCGTTGAAGAAATATTTTTGAAGATCTCCTCCTCGGCTTTTGCGGTAAACGGAGCCAGGTCGGAAGAATCAATAAGTGTATCTCCAACGTCACCGGCAAGAGAGCGGGCAATCTCGATTATGTAATCTCCCTGGTAGCCATCTTCAGGAAAGGCTGCACTCACCCCGCAAATTTCGAGATACCGAGCCCTGACCGATTCACCAAGCACCCGCATCTGGCGTCCTGCATTGTTGTAGTAATACTCTCTATAGACATCATGTCCGGTAGCCTCAAGCAGTCTTGCTATGGAGTCGCCGAGTATCGCCTGACGGCCGTGACCGACTGACAGAGGTCCGGTCGGGTTGGCACTGACAAATTCAACCATCACCTTCCTGCCTTTGCCAAATGCCGATCTGCCAAATTGATCCGCCGATCGTTCGATTACTTCGAGCAGTTTTTGCCACCTGCTCTTTTGAATCGTTATATTTACAAAACCTGGCCCGGCAATATCGAGATGGGCAATAAGGTCATCTTTCTTCTTGAGCCTGGAAACCAATTGTGAGGCAATCTCCCGAGGGTTCCGCTTTTCAATGCCCGCCACGACCAAGGCAATATTGGTAGAGAAATCACCCTGATTCTGATGCTTTGGGACCTCAACGGTATATTTGCCACGGCCATGCTCAGACCAGGCACCTTCGCTCACTCCCTGGTTAAAACAATCATCTATTATCTCTTTCAAAGCGGATCGAATCATAATCTTATACAAAAACTCTCTGGTTGTTGTTTCCAAGTGAACAGAGGATCTCATAGCTGATCGTATTACTCCAGCGTGCAATCTCATCTGCATCTATGTTTTGGTTTCCCTGTGACCCGAGCAGGACGACCTCATCGCCAACATTCACATCGTTAATAGCTGTCACATCTGCCATGCAGAGATTCATACAGACCCTGCCCCGGATCGGTGCCCGTTTTCCGTTTATGAGAACCTCAGCCCGGTTCGAGACAGCCCTTGGGTATCCGTTGCTGTACCCGACAGGGAGTACCGCAAGTTTCATGTCATATTCAGCAATATAGGTATGGCCGTAGCTGATCCCGGCCCCCCGCGAAACCTCATTGATCTGCAGTACACGTGATACAAAGCTCATTGCCGGTTTCAACTTTAGGCCGACTTGGGTGTCCCTGCCCTCCTCTCCATCCGGACAATAACCGTAAAGTGAAATCCCGGCCCGCACCAGTTCACCGTGCGCTTCAGGAAAATAGAGGATACCTCCGGAATTGCAGGCTGACACAGCTGGTATCTTCGTACCGTTCGTGGTCTCGACAATTTGTGAAAAGAGACGGTAGATATCATGGCTGCTCCGTGATCGTCTATCGTCTGAGCAGGGAAAGTGGTTGATGATACCCGCCAGCTTTACTTGGCTGTAGCCATCTATAAGTGAAAACAACTCCGGGGCCTCATGCGGTTTAAAGCCGAGCCTGCTCATGCCGCAATCAAATTTAAGGTATATTGGAATTATTTTGTCTTTCTGCTGCGCAAGAGACGCTATGGAGGTTATATCTTCTCTTGTAAATAATACAGGGGTTAGATCGTGACTAAAAAAATCGTCAACATATCGAGAATCAAAGCCTAAAAAAACAAGAATATCGCCAGAACAGCCGCTATTTCGCAGGGCTATACCTTCGCCAATCTCCGCGACACCAAATTTCTGGCAACCGCCCTTTGCAAAAGCTGCGGCAGAAACCTCGAGCCCATGACCATAAGCATCACTTTTCACCATGGCCATGATGTCAGTCTGTGGGCCGGTTAATTCATCAAGCAGACGAAAATTATCCTGAAGAAGTTCAGTCTGTATTACAACCTTGTTAAAAAAAGAAATAGTCATGATTACTTTTGCTCTGCTTTCCAGTTAGCCCACTCCTTCCAGGCGTGTCTGCTCGAAAACATCAAGGACCAGCCGATTGAAACACAGATCGTCCCGATAATGAGAAGGGGAAGAGAGAGATTTCTCAACAACATCCCAAACACCATCATCGCCAAAACAACCAGCCAGGTCTTCCATGAATATACAGCCCCGATGCAGGTATTATCTGAAAAATTTCTGATCCGATCAAGTCCGCTGCGTGCTGATCGATCCAGTATGAAATATGATTTTATGGTTCCCGCTGCTATTCCGGGAAGAACCAGCCAGAACGCTTCCCCCTGGCTGAGATACCCTATACCACGATAGAGGAGCAGACCGCCGATCAACGTCCACAGCAACGCGGCACTGAAAATATGGACTTTGCGAGCCACACCCGGTTTAAACTTCCTGGTGGTTTTCACCATTGATAATCCCGAATGACTCAAATAGATAAGCCCATCGCCCCGGTAAGGGGGATGGGCTTAAACAGAAGCAATATACTTCGACGAATTACATTTCGTTTATAGTAATGGCACCTTCTGGACAAACTTCAACACATGTTTCACAGCCAAGGCACTCATCAGCTTCAACGGGATCAGCTTTACCGTCTACCATCTCAAAAACCTGCGCGGGACAAGCTGCTACACATTCTTCATCGCCAGTACATTTGTCTTTGTCTACGAGTACTTCAAACATTACACACCTCCATACATGAAAATAAATAAGCTAATTATCACAGATAGTTAGCCAGCCTAGCAAATAAACACTAAAACCAATCGTTTCGTGTAAATATCCAATAATGTACCACCAATTTTTTGTCAAGTGAAAAAGAAGATACCACATTGTACTTGTGACTTTTCTTTTTTACCCTGAATAAAAATGTACCACAAAAGAGATTAAGCACACCGGATGATAAATTGCACGTAAAAATTATTCCGCCGACCTTCATCTGGTCACAGATTTCGTCATGGTGGATTGCGATCTTCTTTTTCGGCATTACTATGTAGCCTCATCAGAACTGCTGGCAACTTAAAATCTCATTAATGTCTACTGGAAGGTAATCATGTCAAAAAAGACAAAACAAAATATCAACGAAGCATTACTGGAAAAACGGGAACGGGCAATGGTCGAGGGAATCCTTGAAGGGAGTCCCGACGGCATAGGTGTCGTGGTCATCAGGCTTGATTGTGGCTGCCGCAAAATGGCTGCGGTGAGCAAAGAAGGTGAACCCGCCTCCAAAATTATCATGTATCGTGATAACGCAGAGAGTATCTGCAGTAAATGCAAAGACGATGGTGGCGCGTTCGCGCGCATACTCGAACAGTTTATTTTCTGGAAGGAACCTGAACCATCGCACGACGAGAAGGACAGGATCTCAATCAAGGTGATGGGGACAACCCAGGCTTCGGTGCATTGAGCTCTTTACCTGAGGAACAACGATAATTCCGGCATTTCTCAATCAGTGCAGCCGCCCATAATGGCGTGCCCTCTGCATGGACATGAGTGTAGAGGGCGAGAACATTCTTGTATGTCAAGCCATCCCGACCGTCCATAAACCCGGTTCCTCGGGTCATTGCAAAGACCAGGTCCGTCGATGTCCCCTGCCATTCAATAATCTTTGAATAGCGGAATTCATGTCCTTTTATGGTGGACCCGACAGGGTAGAATGGATTTTCCCGCTCAACGTTAAATACCGAGTATCCATGAGCCTGGGGTTTGTTTGACATGCCATAGCGAACGGGAAAAACATTTACAAGAGGATATTCAACTGCATCAATCAGTATTGAAGCTCCCAGGTAGATCAATCCGCCGCACTCCGCATATATCGGCAAGCCCTGTTCAGCCGCCTCCCTGACAGATCGTCTGAACGGTTCATTGGCCGCAAGTTCACGGGCACTGGTCTCTGGAAAACCACCGCCGATATAGAGACCGTCTATCTCTGCCAACGTAGTGTCTCTGATGGCATTAACGGCAACAAGCTCTGCCCCGCACCTTTCCAGTGCTTCAAGGTTCTCAGAATAATAAAATTGAAACGCTGCATCCTGCAGGATACCGATCCTGACTGAACGCTCTTCAGGCTTTTCCAACAGGTTGATAGAGGAGCGTACATCGAGATCTCTCACCTCACCCATCAAACCCTCTACCCTTTGAATATCAATATGCTCCTGCATGGTTTGAGCAAGAAAACTGACAGCTGCGTCGCTGCCCTGGTATTCCTGATGCGGAACCATGCCCAGATGCCTCATCGGAAAGATATCCCGCTTCATTCGGGGAACCGAGCCAACGACAGGAATAGTGCAATAATGCTCGACTGCTTCAGATATAATCCTGCGTTGCCGCTCAGTTGCAACATTATTGAGGATAACGCCGGCAATCGTGACCCGTTCATCAAGCATCATGCACCCCAGGACCAGTGCCGCTACCGTTCGGGTGGTCTTGCTGCAGTTCACCACCAGTACCACCGGTAATTGTAACATGATTGACAGCTCAGCCGTTGAGTAGCCGCCGTGCGAGGTAACACCGTCATAGAGTCCCCTGTTTCCCTCAACCAGGCTGATATCAGCTCCCCGGGAGCGCTGTAAAAAGGATGTCGTGATCAGCTCTTCAGAAACCAGGTAGGGGTCGAGATTATAACAATTTCGTGCTGCTGCACACTGTAGCCATCCGGCATCTATATAGTCAGGTCCTTTTTTAAACGGTGCAACTATTTTCCCGCTCCGGCGCCAGAGTGCTGCCAGGCCGACAGAAACAACGCTTTTGCCGGATCCACCTGCAAGCCCTGCGATGACTATCCCTTTTGAATTGACCATCTCAGTGTTCTTCCTTGTCATACAGAGACCATGCCTGGTGATAGAGATCGTTCATCTGGATTTCAAGCTCCTTGCGGTATCGCTCAATGTCATCGCCATCCAGGTCAGTCGGTACGGTGAATGGCTCTCCATAACAGAAATGGATGTGTGAAAATGGCAGGGGCAGAGCTGTCCGATCCCATGAACGGAAAGAAAAATAATGGGAAGCGGCCCAGGTGAGCGGTAATATGGGAGAACCCGTGCGGGAGGCCATCAGAATTGCTCCAGCCTGCACGACAAGCGGTGGCCCCTGCGAACCATCTGCAACGATGCCCACGTGTTCACCACGTTTCAAACAGTCGATCAACTCCTTCAAGGCTCGCATTCCCCTTCTGTTTCTTGACCCCCGAACCGCATTAAAATTAAGATTTTTCGCAAGGGCTGCAATGTAGTCGCCGTCATCACTGGCGCTGACAAGAACCGCAGCAGAGTCTGTCCGTAAATGATAAAAAACATAGACCAGGGAATAATGCCAGAATATTGCAATGACAGCCTTGCTCTGCTCATCCATCATCGTTCTGAATTCTGAGCCGTGTACTGTAATCCTGCAGGTCGCAAACCATATCCTGAGAAACCAGGCTACGAGGAATGACACGATACCAATCAAGACCTGTTTCATCATACTTTTTTCACCCGATCTCAATCTCCAGTTTTCTGAGAACCTTGATGCGATCCCTCAATTGTGCTGCCTCTTCAAAGGCGAGCTCTCTGGCCGCATCATGCATCTTTTTCTCAAGACCTGCTATCTCTTTATGTAATTCTTTCACCGAACCATAGAACAGCTGTTCCTCTGCCGCCTGCAGAGATGCCTGTCGGCCGTCTCCAGTATCATATCCGGCGTCTTTCAGGTACTGGTGAATGGTGTCCTTGACCGTTGAAATAATCGTTTGCGGTACAATATTATGATCCAGGTTGTATTGCTGCTGCAAGGCCCGCCGACGTTCTGTCTCTTCTATGGTTCTCTGCATGGAGCCGGTGACACTGTCTGCATACATGATCACCGTGCCATCTGCATTTCGTGCAGCACGCCCACAGGTTTGGATCAGGGATCGTTCCGAACGCAGAAAACCCTCCTTGTCTGCATCAAGAATTGCGACAAGCGAGACCTCAGGGATATCAAGACCTTCCCGCAACAGATTGATACCAATAAGGACGTTAAACTCGCCATTGCGCAGATCACGAATCAGTTCCACCCGTTCAAGGGTCTTGATATCAGAATGCAAATACCGCACCTTGACCTCGAGTTTTTCATAATAATCGGTCAAATCCTCTGCCATTCGTTTTGTCAGTGTTGTGACCAGAACGGCTTCATCTCTTGCTGTCCGGATCCTTATTTCATGCAGGAGATCATCAACCTGGGTTGTTGCCGGTCGAACATCTATGCGCGGATCAATCAACCCGGTCGGCCTGATCACCTGCTCAACAATCCTTCCCTCCACCTGCTCCAGCTCGTAGGGACCCGGGGTTGCAGAAACATAAACCACCTGGTTTATCCTGTTGCGAAATTCCTCAAAACGGAGCGGGCGGTTGTCAAGGGCCGAAGGCAGCCTGAAACCGTAGTTTACCAGCGTTTCTTTGCGAGACCGGTCGCCATTGTACATCCCGTTCAACTGTGGAATACCGATATGACTTTCATCGATGAAAAGGAGGTAGTCTTCCGGAAAATAGTCAAGGAGGTTGGGAGGAGGTACTCCCTCTGATTTACCGGTCAGGTGGCGACTGTAATTCTCGATGCCGTTGCAATATCCAAGCTCCTGCATCATTTCCAGATCAAACATGGTACGCTGTTCCAACCGCTGGGCCTCGACCAGCCGGTTCTCCTTGTGCAGATGCGCAAGTCGCAGTTTGAGTTCTTCCTGTATGGTGCGAATGGCGATCTGCATCCGTTCTCTGGAGGTAACAAAATGCGACCCGGGGAAGACTGTATACTCTTCCAACCGTTCAAGGACAACACCGCGAAGCGGGTCAATAACCGTTATGGATTCGATTGTATCACCAAAATACTCCACCCGTATTGCCTTTTCTTCTTCATGGACGGGGAAAATATCAATCACATCCCCTCTCACCCTGAACGTCGATCGATGAAATGAGATATCGTTTCGCTCATACTGCATAAAAACAAGCCGCCGCTGAACCTCTTCCGGACTGTTGTCCTCTCCTGTCTTCAGGAAGAGATGCATGTTGCGATATTCATCCGGGGAGCCGAGTCCATAGATACAGGACACAGACGCAACGATCAATACGTCCCGGCGTGTCAAAAGTGCCCGGGTTGCGGAGTGACGCATTTTATCGATGGCATCGTTAATTGAAGAATCTTTTTCTATGTAGGTATCCGACTGGGGGATATATGCTTCCGGTTGGTAGTAGTCGTAGTACGAAACGAAATATTCAACTGAGTTCTGGGGAAACAGCTCTTTGAACTCTGAAAAGAGTTGCGCAGCCAGGGTTTTGTTTGGTGCGATTACCAGGGTCGGGCGCTGGACCTGCTCAACCACACCTGCCATGGTAAATGTTTTTCCTGACCCCGTCACGCCGAGGAGGATCTGGCTATTAATGCCGGTCTCAATACCTCCTGAGAGTTGTTTAATAGCACTCGGTTGATCACCGGAGGGTGAAAACGGGCTCTCTAATGTAAAGGGGTTATTTTCAGACATCAGCTAACCTGCTCAAACTCTCTTGCCAACTCTTTGGCTTCCAGCATATGACAGGGAGGGTTGTCACGCTCGTCGAGGGTAAAACGAACATCGTGCAGGTCAAGCAATCGGGAGAGCTCCTGCCATTGCTCTTTGTTGCTGACCGCACCACCTTCTCGAGTCCGCCAATTCCTCTTTTTCCAGCCGGTAAGCCAGGTGGTTGCTCCATCACGGAGATAACCAGAGTGGGTGTGTACTTCAACAGGAAATTGTTTTGTAAGTCCCGACAGACCTTCGATAACAGCTTTGATATAGAGCTGATTGGCTGTCATACCCGTTACTTTCTGCCCCATGATTTTTACATGATGACGCCAGCAAAGTATCAGCGACCAGCTGCCAACCCCGGTCGAGTGTTTGCACGTTACCCCGGTATAGAGATGTATTGTGTCTGTTTGCTGCTCTTCCTTGCCGATTGTTGCCGCGGGTGCAGAACCATCCCCTGCCAGTCGAGCCGCAACGGCTAACTCATCGGCACGTTCATTCCATTTGTTTGAAGTGTGTCCCCGAATCCATTTCCAGTCGACTTCATGCTTCCCGCTTTCGGTCAATAACGCTTTCCAGAGATCAACGTTTTTTACCGGTTTTTTACCTGCAGTTTGCCAATTTTTCCGCTGCCAGCTGTTAATCCATGAGGTTATGCCGTTCTTGACGTATTGGGAATCGGTAAAGAGGGTGACCTTGTAGGAACAATCAAGGGAGGACAGTGCTTTTACGACCGCAGTCAACTCCATACGATTATTTGTGGTCTGCCCCCCGTATCCGGACAACTCCACCGGGGAACCGTGCCGATAGATCAGAACTGCCCCCCAGCCTCCTGGACCGGGATTTGGGCTGCAGGCCCCATCACTGTATATCGTCACAAGAGGCAATTCTTTAATGATTCCGGCCATAAGATAGAGCTGATAATGGAGTGGCGTTTCGCCATTTATACAAATAGTTGTTGCTAATCATATCCCTGCAATAGGTGATCTTCACAGCTCACCTAAAAAGAGGCTATCATACAGCTTTCATAAACTATTTTCACCTGTCATGCTTCTACAGCTGAAAAAAAATACAGCAGAACAGGCGTCTCTACATGCTTTCACCTGTTTCAGGGGTCAGCGGTTTCTCTTTCGAACCTGACTGAGCCGTACCAGGCATCCACTTGTGCTCCGGTGTTATCGGTATCACTTAAAAGCGTAACGGCCCTGATCTTTTTTGGGGGCTCACCAAAGGCACGTGATAATCATCGACAAGATTACGCCGGTACTGCTGCCATGTCCCGATCTTTTCCTCGCCGCTGGCAACCACGATTACCATAATATCGGGGGAATATGGGTTTAGCGTAAATGATCCTTCGACCTCATCAGTGGCCCAGACATAACAGAGTGTTCCCTCCGGTCGACCTCCTTTACTATAATCCCTGCCAAAGGAGACCATCAGCCGGGCAGGAGAATCATCGCTATCCTTCCTGGTTAAATCAGCCATATCAAGCGTGGCAGAAACTTTCCAGCTCCAGGTGACGAACGGATATTGTTGCGGATCGATCTCCAGCTTCCGGGTCAACCCTGCGACACTTGCCCGAGCTGTCGCCTGGATGACATTTCCCTGGAGCTTATCAGCAACCAGCTTGTAGAGAGTCTGTTCAGAAGTTGAAGAGAGTGATTGTACCTTCCATATATCAAAAAACATCTCGGCAGAAGAGGAACCAAAGCCGGTAATATCGACAAAGCCAGGCAGATGCTCAGCTGAAGTTTGGGCAGCTTTTATGCCAATTGTAACGTATTGAAAAAACAGAACAAAGAGAAACAGGAACAACTTCTTTCCAGCAATCATCTCACCCATTACATTTTGTTACTATTGAGTGACCAGTCGTAATCGAGATACTTTACGGTGATGTCGTTGCCAAGCCGGGATAGTTGCTCGTGCAGCTCACCCTCTGTATGGTCGAGAAAAAATTGCACGGGTTCTTTGTCAAAATCTTCAGAATACCATTTAAAGAGTGAACTGACATAAAGTGTTTTTCCTTCAAGATAATTCATCTTTGTGTCAGCAAGAAAGGTCCTCGTACTGGCCTCGAGTTGCGCATCAATTGACGATCCTATATATGGTTCTGAGATAAGTGGCGGGCAACTTTTTGAGGCACAGTTTACCGCAAAATGAATGCGGGGCTCATGCCACTGCTTTCTAATGATATCATGCTCGATATTGTCGAGCGTGTAGACCGCTCCACCAACCTTGGCAAATTTAATTTTCCACGGACTCTTGAACAGCGTCCCGATCTTTTTAATTGATGACGGAGGACTATTGTTATCAAAATTGTCGAGGATCAGTTTAATGGTATAACCGTTGTATGCGTTAATATAAAAAGCAAGCCGCTGTTCATCTGTCAAGGTTTCAGGGTCGGTTCGGTCCAGCTCGTCAAGGTAGCGATCAAGGAGCTTCTCATCCTTTTTAAATCCACGATAATCAACGATCCCCTCTGCTACATGCGCCTGAAGCAGCTCTCTGTAGACCTGGTATAATTCTGTTTCCCCCGCTTTTAATGAAGTGCTGATGGATAACAGCAGCAGTATTAAAATAGAGCCCAGAAATTTTCGTCTCATCCACCCACTCCGCATATTTTATCCCCTGAATCGAAACAGCAATTTCAGCGTCTTTCTGACCCTGTCTGAAAACAGTTTTGGTGAGAGTATGGCTCCCGCTACCCGCTTGTTTATTTCCGCTCGAGTCGGGTATGGGTGAACTGCGCCGGCAATTGTCGAGAGCCGAATGTTTCCATTTAATGCGGCCACCCACTCAGCAAGAAGATCACCAGCATTATGACCGAGAATCTGCACGCCAAGCGGTTTATCCTTTTTATCAAGCAGCACCTTGATTTTCCCCTCACTGTTTCCTTCCGTCTGTGCCCTGTCGTTATCAACAAACCGCTCTTCATACACCTTGTACTCTCTGTTTTCTGCTCTTGCCCGCTTTTCATTCAATCCGATACTGGCCAACTCCGGACTGGTATAGGTACACCAGCTCATCAGGCGGTAATTTACTTTTCGCGGCAGGTGTAATATTGCATTGGTCAAAACAACGCCACCCTCATATCCTGCTGCATGGGTAAACTGATAACCGCCGTTTACATCACCAGCTGCAAAGATATGTTTGCAGCTGGTGCGCAATCTGCTGTCAACCTCAATTCCTGATGGCAGATATTTTACTCCGCAGTTCTCAAGATCCAGTTCTGAAACATTGGCCGTACGCCCCAGTGCGACGAGAAGATGACTCGCTGTAATCGTACATTCTTTTTCATTTTCACCTTTAAAGGCGACTGTTTTACGCCCCCCTGATTCGCTAACCGAAACCAACCGACAACCGAGGTGAAAAGAAACGCCCTCTTTTTCCATGGTTTTCAACACCGTTTCAGCAAGGTCTGAATCCTCTTTGCTGAGAATTTGTCCGCTGCGCTGAAGAACAGTCACTTTTGTACCAAAACGCTGAAAAGACTGGGCCATTTCCAGGGCTATTGCACCAGCACCGAGTATGATCAGCGATTCAGGCAGTTCCGGTAAGGAAAAGATCTCCCTGTTTGTCAGACTGTCGACACTATCAAGGCCTGGAATTGGTGGTATAGCGGCAGAAGATCCGGTAGCAATAAGCCATTTTTCTGCAGAGATCTGTTTACCGTCCAGCTCGACACTGTGTTCGTCAGTGAAGCGGCACTGGCCAAAACGCACCGTTACTCCCAGGCCGGTAAAACGCTCAACCGAGTCATGGTGTTGAATCTGGGAAATCACCTGTTTGATCCGGTCGGTAACCTTTGAGAAATCCAGTGGACCAACGGAAACAGGTGGAAGCCCATAGCCTTCTGTCTGTCCGAGCTGATGATACATTCTGGCACTTTCAATCAGTGTTTTGCTGGGCACACAGCCAAAATGCAGGCAATCTCCTCCCAACGATTCTTCTTTTTCGATCAGCAGGGTTTTTGCTCCTAATTGGGCAGATCCCGAGGCAACTGTCAAGCCGGCGGCACCGCCACCGATAATGCCGATGTCATAGTCATATTGGGCCATTTTAATCTCCAGAGCTCGGCGAAACGTTTCTGCTGCGATAGAAAGCCATCAACTTTTTCACCGTGACGGGAAATATCCCGAGCAGTGCAAAAGATACGAGCAGCGTCGGTGATGCGATACCTGCAACAGAATCTATCTTTGCTATTTCCTTCCCGGCATTAACATAGACGATTGTGGCGGGCAACATGCCGATCTGCGACACCCAGAAATATGTGCGGATCGGCATTCTGGTGAGCCCCATGAGGAGGTTTATGACAAAGAATGGAAAGATTGGAATCAGGCGCAGCGAAAACAGATAAAAAGCACCCTCTTTTTCTATTCCATCGTTGACTGCCGATAATTTATCCCCAAATTTTGACTGTACCCAATCCCGCAGGATGAACCGCGAGGCCAGGCAGGCGCAGGTCGCCCCGATGGTCGAGGCAATGGAGACGACAATCGTTCCGGTTAAAAGGCCAAAGAACCCTCCTCCAGCAAGTGTCATAACTGCTGCACCCGGCAAAGAGAGTGCAGTGACGACGATGTATACAAGCATATAAACAGAGATCACCGTCAAACGATGTTCCTGGTATAAACTTTGAAAACCTGCCTGAGATTCTTTGATATACTCAAGCGTCAGGAAGCGGCCAAGATCATAGTAGATAAATAAAACTGCAATGAACAGCAGGAAAAGGACCAGTCCTAGTTTCATGGTTACGGATTTGGACATACAGACACCTGAGTTTTCTTTTTGACGCGAGAGCTGATCAACGTAACTTAATCTTCTTCCCAATAGATGCAGTCCTCGGGACAGTTCTTGATCGCCTCATCAACGAGTTCCTGGTCATACGAATCCAGATCACACACCTCAAGATATCCGGCTGGTTCATTAAACCGAAAAATATGCGGGGCAACTTCAATACACCCACCGCATTTTGTGCAAGCGCCCAGATCTATCGACGGTTTTTTGACCGGTTTAGCTATAGATTGTGGATCTATAGTATTTGATGTCTGGCCTGGAAGAACTATTCCCATCTTTCATCACCTTGCCCATTTATACCGCCTCTAACAATCTGCATATTGCCTACGTTGATACTAACTATTGTTATATGAAAAGCAATCTCACCTTCTTATGGGTCGACAAATGGCGAACTGTTCTTGTAATCATGGCCATGGTTAATTATTATGTTACGCTGATAAAGTTTATATGCCGTATTTTGCCCTGTCCCACCGCTGACAAAGAACAGTGTGAGACCGGATAAAAAATTGATATTCCAGACTAAATAATAAAATAAACGGAGAAGATATGAGCATAAATCAGCTAGCAGAAGGTATTCACTGGGTTGGAGCAGTTGACTGGCACGTTCGTGATTTTCATGGTTACTCAACGATGCAAGGAACAACATACAATGCATTTTTGATAATCGATGAAAAAATTACCCTGATCGATACGGTTAAACCATCCCACCGACAGGACTTGATGCATCGGATTCGCGAAATTATTGATCCTGAAAAAATTGACTATATCGTTGTTAACCATGTAGAGCTTGATCATGCCGGCTGTCTGGCTGAAATCATGGAAGTGGCAAAGCCGGAAAAGCTTATCTGTTCACCGATGGGTAAAAATGCAATTCTTTCCCATTTTCATCGTGAAGACTGGCCATTTGAAGTGGTGAAAAGTGGCGATGAGATATCACTTGGCAAACGTACCCTGTCATTTCTGGAAACGAGGATGCTGCACTGGCCGGATTCCATGTTCACCTACGCCAAGGAAGACGGCATACTTTTTACCAGTGATGCCTTTGGGCAGCATCTGGCAACAAGCGAGCGCTTTGATGATGAAGTAAATCTTGCCCAGGTTATGGATCAAGCATCAAAATATTATGCCAACATCCTCTATCTCTATTCCCCGCTGATCAAAAAACTGCTGGCTAAAGTTGCAGAATTAAATCTTGATATCAAGATGATTGCACCCGATCATGGCATCATCTGGCGAAGCCATTTTGACAAGATTATTGAGGCCTACAGCGACTGGAGTAATTACAAGGGTGGCAAAAAAGCATTAATCATTTATGACACCATGTGGCATTCCACGGAAAAAATGGCCAAGGCGATTGCCAGCGGTATTGAAAAAGAAGGTGTTTATGCAGACCTGGTCGACCTTAAAGTTCACCATCGCAGTGATGTTATGACCAAGGTTTTGAGCGCGCGTGCCCTGGTCCTCGGTTGTCCGACGCTCAACAACGGACTACTCCCGAGGATGGCTGGTTTTCTGATGTATATGCGGGGGCTCAAGCCGCAAAACAAAATTGCTGCTGCTTTTGGGTCGTTTGGCTGGAGCGGTGAATCGGTAAAATTGATGAACACCGCCATGGAAGAAATGAAACTCAACGTCATCGATGACGGGCAAAGAGTTAAATACGTACCCACCCATGACCACCTCAAAGAGAGTGTCGAGATGGGACGCCGTATCGGTAAAGCTGTAAAAGAGAGTATTGAACAGGATGGCTGAAAGCTGTTCCAATCGGATATTAATCTAGATCATTATATGAAACTTCTTGCCCGCCACTCAATTCTTGTCAGCGGTGAACACTACGAGGATTGCAGTGCACAGATACACAGTTTTTTTGAAAAGACTACTCTCGTTCAGTATGACAGAATTTCCATTGACAACGCAGGTGTTGTTAATGGAAATTCTGATTGTTTCTCAGAAAAACTTAAAAATGGTCTGGATCAGAATCAAGCCGTTCTGAAATCTCTTATCGAAGAACTTGGATCAACGGGATTTGACAAGCGTTCGGACCTCCCCGAACTTCAGCAGGGATATCCGAGTAAAGTACTTCATATCATCGCCCACTTTCTCGACGGCTTTATTGGCATCGATACCGTTTTTTATAACCTTATTGACGACAGTCACTGGATTTACCCAGCGACAGAAAAACTGATTGGTCAAAACCCGGAGAAATTCTGGCTGGTTCCATTGGACGGTTACTCGATGACACCACGCGAAGCTGCCTTGCTTCACATGTGACCAGACAAATTATGGTATATTTCTCCATCAACATTTCATCCGGCTGAACAATGAATTGGAACACCCTTTTTGCAAAAGAACAGACAATTTCCCCCGATGGTGCAAGACAGTTGATGGCCACAGATAGGTTTGAGAAGTATCAACTGCTCGATGTCAGGCAGCCCAAAGAGTATGAGCAGTCACATCTTCCCGGTGCCACACTCATCCCGCTCTCCGATCTGGTCAACAACCTCTCCTCACTCAACAAAAACGAACCTGTGATTGTCTATTGCCGCAGTGGCGTTCGCTCCAAGGCCGCCTGCCAGATATTGATCCAGGCAGGCTTTACCGATTGCTACAACATGACAGGCGGCATAATGAAATGGAGTGGCGCAGAAGCAACGGGAGATGAACAGTTTGGCCTCGAATTCTTTGTAAATGGAGATTTTTCATCATCTTTTTCCATGGCCTATCAGATGGAATCAAACTTGAAAAATTTCTACCTTCTGCTCTCGGAGGACAGTATCAGTAACGCTGAAAAAGAAATGCTTCGCCAGATGGCCCTGCTTGAGGATGGTCATATGGCAAAATTACAGAATAAATATAAAAATCAGCAGACATCAGCGCCTACTATTGAGACGGAACCAGAGATGATAGAAGGAGGAATCGACTCGGCTACCATGCGCCTGGCTCTGGCTGGCCAGCTTGGCTCTGCGGAAAGTGTGCTGCAGCTTGCAATGAAGCTTGAAGCACAGGCGCTTGATCTCTACAGCCGTCTTGCCAAAGAACACAAGGACAGTGATGTTGCCCAGTTTTTCAACAGCATGGCTCGCGAGGAACAGACACATCTCCAGCGTCTGTCAAAACAACTTGACAAACTTTTGGAAAATTAACAGTTTAATGGATCAATATTTGTTATTATCTGAAGGAGTCTTTTGCAAAAGGATGATTTTCGTTCAGCGTCAAGGCATGCGAAAAATTGTTACCGCAGGCATATAATCGATATTCCGAGGATAAAAATTTAAGCATAACGCAGAGGTTGATCGAAAAGGGCGTTTTGCAACTGGCTCTGAAGGTATGCATATTTTGTCAGGCTAACTGCTCAGGATTCCTGGCTTGAAGATCATTTGAACCCTATTGAATAAGAGGAGAAACCATGCCAATTTTTGACTATCAGGCTGACGAACTATACCGATGGGTAAGCGAGAAGGATGACTTTTTATTGCTCGATGTAAGAAATGCAAAAGATTTCGGCAGGTTTAAAGTCGAGGGACCGTTTCCCATAGAGACCCTCAATGTCTCCTATTTTGACTTTATGGAAATAGAAGATGAATGTATCGCTCAGATGCCAAAAAAAGACACCAGAATAAGAATTGTCTGTGCAAAAGAAGGCTCAGCCAAGTTCGTTGCCGAAATCCTTGAGAAACATGGTTTCTCCGATGTTGGCTATCTTGCCGGGGGCATAAAATCCTGGGGCAACCTGCTGATCCCCAAACTGCTTAATCCTGGTGGGTCATATGAACTCTACCAGTTTATCAGGCCCGGGAAAGGGTCATGCAGTTACGGGCTCGTCCATGATCAGCAGATGATTGTTTTTGACCCTTCACGCAGTCACGATTTCTATATTTCATTTGCAAAAGAGAAGGGATGCAGGATTACCGGTACAGTCGAGACCCACCTCCAGGCTGATTATATTGCCGGAAGCAGGGTTATCTCTGAGAGGACCGGTGCCGCCTTTTATGCAAACGAAGGCGATTTTTCCGGTGCAAAACTGGACTATAAATCATTGCAGGATGGACAGGAAATCGGCTTTGCAGACGGGGGTCCTTCGGTCAAAGTTCAGTTTGCTCCCGGGCACACACCGGGGAGTACCATGTACATCATCGATGATACCTATATAATTACCGGTGATATCATATTCGTAAAATCAATCGGTCGACCCGATCTTGGCGGAAAAGTTGACGAATGGTCTGGTACCCTCTTTGATACCATCAAACAGGTGGGTGAAATGGATGGCAGCCTTATCGTTCTCCCCGGTCATTTTATCGGCTGGGACGAGGCAAACAGCCAGATGGTATTTGCGGAGACGCTCCAGAAAACAAGAGAGTTGAATAAATCGATATATGCAATTGAAAATCCTGCGGATTTTCTGTCTTTTATCAAGGCCAACATGCGTGAGCAGCCCCCCGAATATGCCGAAATCAGGCTGGTTAATGCCAACCTCAAACAGGTTGACGATGATAATGCAGAAGTCCTTGATCTTGGCAAAAATGAATGTGCAGCCTCGGCCTATGCCGCACAGCAGCAGGCCGGGTAACCCGCCTTATTTCAATTTGCAATCCCCGCTGTAACGACAGAGAAGACGCGTACAGCGGGGATCGCTCGTCGCTCCCCATCAACTGTTTTAAATCTGCCCCATAGTACTGTCACCAGGTTTGAGCGTAACCCCCTGCTCAGAACTTCCGTTCTACAATTGCAAAGGAATGTGCAGATTTCCCAATCACTTATTCGACAAAGTCAGCAAAATCATTTATGGTGTTCAATTCACCGTTTTAGTGTTTACAGTGTGAACATCTTATTAACTAAGTAACGACAGATGATTGACTCAAAAAAATCAATACAATGTGAATGTGGGGTTAATACCATAGAACTGACCTTTCACCATTCAATGCCGCCTGAACTGGTCGACAAAGTTTTCTGTCCGCAATGTGAGGAACAATGGTTTTCAGAGCCCAAAATCGTGGCCGATACCCGGCAACTGGCACCTTCATTTTGACCTGGAAATTGCCAGGATGTTTGCGATGGCAAAACTCAAGATAGATCCGCTCCTGATAAATCCGGGGTTCATTATCGATGGTGGCTACGTTGAATAGCAGTTTGCAACGTTCCTTTCAATCTCTTGGCTCAAGCGGAAGTTATTGCCATCAGCACCATGCATGCTGAGTTTCCCGAAACAGCATGACGACGAATGAGCCGACTGGCTACGAAAATGAGCCGGTAGAACGCTTTATCCCCCTCCCGCCCGATCTCTATTGCAGTTTTTTTGACCTTGAAATGGGTAATCAGCAAGACGACTGTCTTTACTATACACAGCTTCTTGGTGAACACCAGTGTCAGCGGGTGCTTGAACTCGGCTGTGGCACCGGTCGAATCGTCGAGTACCTTACCAGCAGCGGATTCAGCGCGACCGGAATCGATACCTCACCTGAAATGCTTCTCTATGTTCGTGCGCGGCGCAAATCGCCAGTCGCTCTGATGGATATGTGTCAGCTTGGGTTCAAGCAGGTTTTTGATTCGGTAATTATTCCGCACAACACCCTGAACCTGCTTGACGGCGAGAAGACAATAACCCGATGTCTCAATGGAATAAAGCAAACGCTGAGGAAAAACGGATTACTTGCCGTACAACTTTTTTCTGCAACAGAGACGACCAAAGCTCAGGCTCACAAACGTATATTTCAATTTGCTCTTTTTGACACCGGTGATAACGGAAAACTCGTCAAAGAGACGATAAAAACCTATCATCCGGAATCGGAAAAAATAATGCTGGAAGAACGTTATAAGCTTCGATCATTTGATCGCCGTTCACTCAACAGAAACTATAGTCAAGTCCTCCCGCTCACCGTCTATTCAACGTCAAAATGGCTGGAGATACTGCAACATTCGGGTTATTCCGTCCAGTCAGTGCATTCGGGCTACAACAGAGAATTGGTTGACTCCGGAAATGATTCCACCTTATTGATTACCGCCCGTTCTTTATAGGACAACCTACCTGACAGTCCTTATACTTTCAAAATCAATTTTAAAATTTTCTTCTGACCGTTTGACTTAGGTCAAAGAAATACTAGCTTAAGACTGTATTATTACCTCAATCATTGACGCTCACCCCATTTTTCCGGGTATGGGCATCTCATCAAACAAATTAATTATAAGGAGGCTTCTCCATGTTTTGTAATCAGTGTGAACAGACCGCAAAAGGAACCGGTTGTACCCAGGTCGGTGTATGTGGAAAAGAGGAAAATGTCAGTAGTCTTCAGGACCTTCTGACTCATGCACTTCAGGGATTGTCAATTGTCGCCGTTGCGGCACGAAAAGCCGGTATAACAGACGCTTCAGTTGATCGTTTTACGGCAGAGGCAACCTTTGCCTGCCTGACCAATGTCGATTTTGATCCCGCCCGATTCGATACCTGGATCAGGAAAGCCGCACAACTGCGCAATAATCTCAAGGCAAAACTTGAAGCTGCCGGTGGCTCTATAGCGACCGACGCAGAGGCTGTAACCTTTGTTCCTGCACCTGACCTTGCCGGTCTTGAAGCGCAGGGAGCTGCCCTCAATTTTATTCCCTCCCTGGACGAGAATGAGGACCTCAGGTCCCTCAAGCAGATAGCACTCTACGGTATCAGGGGACTTGCTGCCTACACCGACCATGCCGCAATTCTTGGTAAGCAGGATGACGGGGTAAACGCCTATATCCAGGAAGCTCTGGCGGCCCTGACCAGTAAAGATCTTGGCCTTGAAGAGCTTGTCGGAGTAGCGCTGAAGGTTGGGGAAGTAAACCTGAAGGCAATGGAACTGCTTGATGCCGGAAATACAGAGACCTACGGTCATCCGGTACCAACCCCCGTGCCACTCGGTGCCAAGGCAGGAAAAGGGATCCTCGTGACCGGGCATGACCTGAAAGATTTGGCAATGCTCCTTGAGCAGACCAAGGGCAAAGGCATTAACATCTATACACATGGAGAAATGCTCCCCTGTCATGCATATCCTGAATTGAAAAAGTATGACCATTTTCATGGTCACTATGGTACCGCCTGGCAGAACCAGCAGAAAGAAATGGCTGCATTTCCCGGTGCCATCCTTTTTACCACAAACTGTATTCAGAAGCCGCGTGATTCTTATAAAGACAATGTTTTCACCACAGGTCTTGTCGGTTGGCCAGGTATTTCTCATATAGGCGACGACAAGGATTTTTCTCCTGTTATTGAACGTGCCCTTGCACTGCCTGGATTTGCCCAGGATGAGGACAAAGGTGAAGTACTGACCGGCTTTGCCCGAAATGCGGTACTTGGTGTTGCTGATAAAGTTATCGAAGGTGTCAAAGCGGGCGCAATCAAGCACTTTTTCCTGGTTGGTGGCTGCGATGGTGCAAAACCGGGTCGTAACTATTATACCGACTTCGCCGAGCAGGTACCCGAAGACTGCGTTATCCTGACGCTCGCCTGTGGAAAGTTCAGGTTCTTTGACAAGAAACTTGGTGATATTGGTGGTATTCCACGCCTTCTCGATGTCGGTCAGTGTAATGATGCCTACTCGGCCATCCAGATTGCTGTGGCGCTGGCGGGTGCTTTTGAGTGCGGTGTCAACGATCTGCCACTGTCAATGATTCTCAGCTGGTATGAGCAGAAGGCTTGTGTCATTTTATTGAGCCTGCTGCACCTCGGGATCACAGATATTCGTCTTGGACCCTCCCTTCCGGCGTTCATTACACCAAATGTATTAAACGTACTGGTTGAAAATTTCGCCATTAAGCCGATTGCAGAAACGGCCCGGGAAGATATCGAGACAATCCTTGCATAAAACATCCGGTTCACACCATCAGTTGAGTAACTGATGGTGTGAACCGTTTCAGGAGATGACTCTGATAGTCGGCTGAACCCGGATACATCGGGGTTCAGCCGATTATAATTGTAACAAGCAGAAAGCCAACCTGGAAAAATTACTATTGTTTCGTTTTCATGCCAAACCACAATTTTAAAACTATCCCCGGTCTCCATCTTCCAACGATTACCACATCTCACCTTGAATCATTGCTGGAAATCGCCCGTCAGTTCAGCATACAAGAATTCCAATTTACTCCAAACAGCCAGCTTGCCATAAGCGGAGTTGATGATTCAGCGTTCCCTGACTTGACTCATCAACTGAGTCTATTCATGGAACCTATTGAATATACGGACAGAACCATTCTATCCTGCGCAGGCTGTGGGAACTGTCACCATGGTATCGGTAATACCGGCACAATAGCCAAAAGAATAAAGGAACTAAAATTTACTGAACCACTGCCTGCCAGATGTAAAATTGCAATCGCAGGATGCTCTCGCTGCTGTACCATGCCTTTTGTCCGTGATCTCGGTCTCATCCCCTCTCCTCACGGGTGGAAGCTGATCTTTGGCGGCAACGGGGGAGGAAGACCACGAATTGGTGATGTGATCGCAGAAAAGATGGATGATGACAACCTGATTGAACTTGTCCAGAAATGTTTACAGGTCTATTGCAAGTACGGCACAGTGAAACAGCGAACCAGCAGATTTATTGAAGAATTCACCATCGAGCGATTTAAAGCGGAACTTGCAAAAAAATATTTAACTCTTTGACCCAAGTCAAAGAACATTTCTTTATATCTGATACATTCATACCTGATGACTGAGATATAACAGGGGCTGTCTGCTCGATTTCAAATATCGAGCCCACAAAAAGCCCTCACATTCAACGATGACGTAATAAGAGGTTGCGATATGAAACAAATCAGGAAAATTATAGAGATAGATGAAGAGTTATGCGACGGTTGTGGATTGTGTGTACCGGATTGTGCCGAAGGTTCCCTGCAGATAATCGATGGAAAAGCCAAACTCGTTGCTGACAATCTGTGTGACGGCCTTGGAGCATGTCTTGGAGCATGTCCAACGGGAGCACTGAAGATCATTGAACGTCAGGCAGATGATTTTGATGAAGAAGCAGTAGAAGAATTTCTCGCTGCGCAGAGTAAGGAGCAGGAAAAAGCAGCACCAGCCCAGACAATGGATTGCGGATGTGCCTCAACGCATATCCAAACGCTGAAACCTGTAACGCCCTGCCAGTCTGCAAACAAGCCGGTAGCAATGCCAACGGCAGCAGCAGATTCCCAGTTGAGCCACTGGCCGATACAGATTCGGCTGATACCTCCGAGCGCCCCTTTTCTTCAGGGAGCTGAAGTTTTAATCGCAGCGGACTGCTGCAGTGTTGCAGCACCTGATTTCCAGGCCAGGTATCTTGCCGGCAAAGTCGTGATGATGGGGTGTCCGAAATTTGATGACGCTGAATCATACATCCAGCGATTTACAGAAATAATCAATACCTGCAATCTAAAATCAATCACCATCCTCATTATGGAAGTTCCCTGCTGCTCGGCAATGAATGTCATCCTTAAAAGAGCACTGGAAAAAGCAACCAGTTCAGTGCCGGTTGAGCAGATCACCATTTCCACCAGGGGCCAGGAGCTGGAGCGGGTAGCCTGGTAAGGTTGCTGTCAGAATACAATAAATCGTTCTCTCCTTTAAATAAGAAGGCCCGGCTTCCCATGGAAGTCGGGCCTTCTTCAGTCTTCATCGGGTTGGTGACTAACGAGTTACCTCCCTTTCCGGCCAGTTGAGAAGCAGTCTGCCGTCGACCTCATTGATTTCAGCGCCAACTGAAACAAGAAGGTGAAAGAGTGGGCGCCCAAAGTAAAATAATTCCTCGCCCAGGGATAAATCAAAATGGTTAACAACCCTGGTCCGATAGGAAGTTTCACTATTGATCGTGTTTTCCAGATCATCAGGCAGTGCATCGCTTCGCCCCTCGAGCAGCCCCTTCATGTCCGGGCAGGGAAATGTTCTTTCATGCTCAATCACCAGTAACCTGAATGGACTATCGTGCGGGATAATATCGAGCCGGCTGATGGTATCTTTCTCAATGAGTTCCTCTATGTCTGCCGTATCCCAGCACTTGAGCGCTTTACAGGCCTTGGGTCGCTTATCGTAGATAGTACAGCCTTTTTCCTCCGGGTCAAAGAAACAACAGTTCCACTCACGACCAACGCCACTGATCTTGACCAACTCCCTTTTAACCGGCTGCAGGCTGTTGGTCAGCGGGTTATGGGCAAGTTCACCCGCCCTGAGCGTGATCAACTGGGTCAGGGGCAACGCCCCTTTCTTAACGAGGGCAAGATCTTCAGAATGAAGCGCCGGGCCACCACTCGTACAACACGTTCCACAACGAATACATTCATCCTGATCCTGTTTCATACTAGTTCCCTTTTTTGGATGGTTGCTGAACCTGGGTGAGGTGTTTGTTATCATTGACGTCACTAGAAGTCGATGATAAAACTATAAACACCCTCCTCTATATTGCTTGTCACATTGCATTCTGAATGATTAAAAATAGCCTGCATCCGATTATTGTTCCGAAGAACTTCAGCAGTGAAGCCGGTTATCCCATTGGCCTTGGCAATATTGACCAGATGCCTGAAGACAAAGGTTCCAAGTCCCCTGTTCTGCCATTCATCCCGGACAACGAAGGCAACCTCTGCTCGATTCGTGTGCTCATCAAGATAATATCGGCCGACGACGATGATTTCATCACCATAGGCCTCGGGCAAGGTGCCGACAATTGCCACATCCTTACGGTGATCAACGTAGACAAAGTTCTGGATCTGTCGTTGTCCGAATCGTTCCTGGTGACTCATGAACCGATAGTAAATGGTCTCCTGGGACAAATCATATAACAGATCCCTCATCCGAGGTTCATCTGTCGGATGTATTGGCCTGAAATTTATCTCGGTGCCATCCTTTAATAGATATTTGGTCCTCATGTAGCTCTGCGATGCCACAACGAATTTCCCTTCCACATCGGCAAATTCTTCCCGAATGTATTTTGCACCGATCGCTTCCTTGAGCAATTGCGCCCGGTGATCGGGGTGCGCAATTGAAATGAGGGCAAGGGTTCGATCCTGTACCGATTTACCATGCAGATAGGCGCTACCGTACTCTGTTACAACATAGTGAACAGTGCCACGAGAAATAACCACCCCAGACCCGGGGCTTAATCGAGATTTTACACGGGAGACGCCATCCTCTGTGGTCGATGGCATCACCAGGATAGGCCTGCCACCGCTCGACCTGGCCGCTCCACGATTAAAATCAACCTGACCGCCGATACCTGAAAAAAAGAAGCCATTTTCAGAATCTGAGCTGACCTGCCCGGTCAGATCAATTTCAAGCGCCATGTTGATAGTAACCATCTTATTGTGCTGACCGATAACATTAGCGTCATTGACATACTCGGTGGGCCGAAAAGAAAAGATGGGGTTATCATCGATATAATCATAGAGTTTTTGACTTCCCATGCAAAAACTGCCGATCACCTTTCCCCGATCTTTGACCTTTCGTTTTCCATTGACCACGCCCGCCTCCACCAGGTCCATGATTTCATCGGAAATCAATTCTGTATGAATACCCAGATCTTTTTTCTCTTTGAGGTATGGGGCGACTGCAAGCGGTATAGAACCAAACCCGGGGATCTGGCCAACACCGAACTCAAGGGTCGCACCGTCAGGCACGAGTGCCGAAACCAATCGGGCGATTTTATCTGTGACCTCATTCGCCTGTGCGGGACCGAGCTTAAGCAGCGGGACATCTGCAGGAACGAGAATGTCAAGATCATAGACATCTATCAGGCTGTCTCCGCGGGTCCACGGCATGCGGGGATTTACCTGGGCAATGACGAGTGAGGCATTTTCAGTTGCACTCCTGACAATATCAACAGAGATACCAAGACTCATCTTGCCCCTGCGGTCGGGAGGAGTCACCTGGATCAGGGCGACATCCAACGGCATCTGGCCGGACTTCAGCAGAGCCGGAATATCAAACATCAGCATTGGCGTGTAATCACCTCGCCCCTGCTGGTACATCTGCAGCACATTCTCACCGATAAAGAATGAATTTACCTTGAAATTATCGGCGTACGATCGATCAGCATAGGGCGCATCGCCCTTGGTCAGAAATTGCAGGATCTCAACATCAGCGAGGTTTTTACTGTTCTTGACCAGAGCATCGACAAGCTCTGTCGGCTCACCGCAGCCGGTACCCAGAAATACCCGGTGCCCGGATCTCACTTTAGACAACGCCTTCTTCGGCGTCACGATCATATCCCGGTATTTTTCCTGCCAGTCACTATCATACTCTATCATCGCACGTCCTTCTGTTCCACGTTATCGATCAGGGTTTAGCCAAGGTCATGTGAACATCTGCAACGACTGGATCGGTTCCGGCACTACCAACGATATAGGGATTAATATCAAGCTCGGTGATCTGGGGAAAGTCGGTCGTCAACTGACTGATTCTCTGCAGTCCGACAGCAATGGCGTTGAGATCGACGCCCTGGTGCCCTCGCTGCCCTTCAAGCATGGCGTATGACCTTGTCGATTTGAGCATCTGAACCGCTTCTGATTCAGTGATCGGCGCAAGATGAAACGTTACATCCTTGAGGACCTCAACAAAAATACCACCGAGGCCAAACATGAGCATTGGTCCGAACTGGGGGTCACGGTTCATACCGAGAATCACCTCGAGGCCTCGCGCTACCATCTGTTCCACATAGATACCATCGATCTGTGCCTCTGGTGCCCGTTTTTTGATCTTAAGCATCATCAGGTCGTAGGCGTCTTCAAGGGCTTCACCATTGTTGAGATTCAGCTGGATCCCTCCCATGTCGCTCTTGTGAAGGATATTTGGTGAAACGATTTTAAGTGCAACCGGGTATCCGATACGTTCTGCAATCTCAATTGCCTCTTCAGCGTTTACTGCTAGAGCACCGACAGGAATTTTGAACCCGTAGGCGTTGAGCACATCCTTACCCTTCACCTCTCCGATAACCAGCCGACCGGTACGCAGGCGTCGTGTAATAATACGTTCAACACGTCTTCTATTGACCCTGAAGTGGGTGATCTGGCGGGGGGGCCTGTTTTTCCAGAGACCGTAGTTATACATGGCCCGCAATGCATCAACGGCCCGCTCCGGTGTATCATAATCGGGAAGACCGGCAGCAGAGAGCTCCCTTCTGCCGGGAAGAATATCATCTCCGCCCATAAATGATGCAACGACAGGCTTTGAGCCATCAAGCGCGTTGGCGATGGCAAGTGCTGTGTCTGCTGGTCTTGTCATCGTCTGCGGGGTCATGATCAGCAAAATAGCATCGACCGTCGGATCACTCTGAGCAGTCTCAATAGCCGTTACATAGCGCTCAGGATCAGCATCTCCCAGAACATCTATCGGATTATTAACCGCCGCTTCCCGCGGCAGTTTTTCCCGGAGGAAGGTAACGGTCCGGTTCTCCAGGATTGCCACCTGCATTCCCGCCTTTTCAACCGCATCAGCGGCCATGGTTCCGGGACCGCCGGCATTGGTAATGATCAGTATCCGGTTTCCTTTTGGCAGTGGCTGCAGGGCAAGGGCAGTGGCATAGTCAAACAGCGCTTCGAAGGTATCTGCCCTGACAACGCCTGAACGCTTAAAGGCTGCACCATAGGCAGTATCCACCCCTGCCAGAACACCGGTGTGAGACGCTGCGGCCTTCAGCCCGGTCGCTGTTGTCCCTGATTTGAGAATGATCACCGGTTTTGCAGAGGCTGCTTCCTCAGCTGCCTTTACAAATCCGTCGCCTGCACTGATATCTTCGAGATATCCGATAATAACTTTGGTATTCTCATCTTTTGCCAGCCAGGACAATAAATCTATCTCGTTAATATCCGCCTTGTTGCCAATACTTACCATTTTTGAAACCCCGAGATGCCGGGAGCTGCAGATGTCGAGCATAGCGGCACAGACCGCGCCGGACTGGGAGAAAATGGAAATCGGACCTTTATTCGGTTTTCGACCAATAAACGAGCTGTTCAGGCCGACATCAGTATTGATGATTCCCATGCAATTGGGTCCAAGGAGGCGAACTGCACGTTTTCTGCAGATATCAACCATCTTTTTCTCAAGATCCAGCCCCTCCTGCCCCAGCTCCCGGAACCCGGAAGAAATCACCACGATTCCTCTGACTCCTGCATTGATACAATCAGTTACCGTCTTCAGGGCAACTTCGTTGGGAACGACAATAATTGCCAGATCAACCTCCTTACCGTAGGACTGGAGATCTGGATAACAGGAAATTCCAAGCAGACTGTCAGCTTCAGGGTTTATGGCGACGATCTCGCCCTGGTAACCGGATGATGAAATATTGACCATGACATCATGGCCAACTTTACCAGGAGTTCGAGAAGCACCAACCACCGCAATCGATCGAGGGGTAAAAAAAACATCAAGGCTCATCTCGTCTCCTCAGGAACGTGCCCCTATTATTTCACACTTATGGCTTCAACAAGGTGAACCCGCCGTCCTGGAGCAACTTTTGCACATGGCCGACGATACTCGTATTTACCCGCAGATAAATGCGGTCAAAACCTGAAACCTCGCCAATATTAATCAGGCGGGTGCATACGATATCATTGGTTTCAAGAAGTGATGCGATCTTGCTCAGGCTATTGGATTTGGCATCATTAAGTATCGCTATCAGCTCAGAGCCCTTCTCAGCAGCTCCAAACAGCTTTTTATAGGCCGCGGTGAGATCCCGCATTGAAAATATACCGATAACCACATCATCTTCAGTAACGACCGGCAAAGCCCCAACCTTATCGCGCTCAAAAACCATGAGTGCGTCATCAAGCGTCGAAGCGCGTGTCAGGCAGGAACAGTTCTGGGACATAATCTCCTTCACCACCGTCTGCTCCACCTTCTCAAAAGCCTTATCGCGCTCGGTATCAGTGAGTATTGTCGAGGGATATGCCGACCTCAAATCACGATCGGATATCATCCCGATTAACCTGTTATCTTTGTCAACCACGGGAAGATGCCTGAAATGATGCTCGGTGAGGAGCTCTCGGGCCTCAGGCAGCAACATGTCTGCTGAAATGGTTAGCGGGTGAGCAGTCATATAGTCAGAGATAAACATAGCGACACCATCGCCGAATTAAATCGGTCCTGTTTACGGTTTATATCTCAAGATGCAATGCTGTTTCTTCAGCATGCTTTCATAATTCAGACAAGCGAGGTGGCAGCCTGTCCAAAACATTATTCTTTTAATCGGCAAATCAGCCTACGTATCAGCCGTGATGATTTCTTGACAGCCTGATCATCAATCATTACAAGCAACACAAAGGTCTCTTTTATGCATGGCCATTCTCTCCAGAAGAACACCATTAATCATATCAGCAAACCGATTTTATTTCGTAATTTCATTACATAATCTGAAGCTTATGATGATAATTTGACTAATATAGGCCCTACCCCCTCTTATTACAAATAAATTATGTTGATATCATTCTATCATATTTCTCTATGTCCCCGGTGTGCCAGGACACGCAAATATTTACGAGAACTTCTTGGCAATAAGTACCCTGCATCTGTTGTTGAGATAAACGTATTACGACACCCCGCCAAAGCATTGAACAACGGCGTCAGGATGGTGCCCGCGATCGCCTATGGTGACGACCTGCTGAGCGGCCTGATACTGTCCCAGGCATCCATCGAGCAGTTTTTGCAAAGAAACAACCTCCTCTAATCTCGTTCTCAGAGATTCAAGTGAAATGCGATCTATAGTTTTATTCTTTTCAAGACAGGCGTGCAAATTGCAATAAATAATGTGTAATTGTTAACCTTCAGGCAACAGGGGACGGTATGGAAATCAGCTCAGCAACACTTGCCGCCAGAGAGGCCGCTGTCAACAAAGCCAATGTTGGCAAGGATCTTCTCCAGAGAACCCAGGAAGAACAAGATGAAGCGGTTGAGACCCAGCAGAGGGAAATACCTGCTGAGGTACGAAAAGTTGAACCGGAAAAGCAGGGACGAATAGACTTTTACGCCTGACACGTAACACCTTTTCGTAATTGCCGTTTCAATATGGTAATCACTCTTGGTAATTGCCGCCTTCCTCGATTACGGGGTTTTTCTACCAGGATCCTGGTATAAAATCTCTTTTCTTCCAACCCTGCCTGAGCCGTACCTGATTTACCTTGCATTATATCCATAACTCACTGATAATAATATCATATACGAGCCTTTTGCAAAATGATCATTTTCGTTCTAAGTCAAGGCATGTGAAAAATTTTTACCGCAGGTATATAATTGATATTCCGAGGATAAAAATTTAATCATAACGTAGAGATTGAGCGAAAAGGACGTTTTGCAAGTGGCTCATACATATATTGTATTATTAATTTCAACCAGTGCAGATACACCATGAAATATTTGATCATCATTGTCTGCTTTTTAGCAGCACTCTCTCTTGTAACCATCCTGATTATTGTGCCATCGCCGGCCCCGGAAGAAAAAAATGTTGTCGTAAAGGTAAATGACAGCAATATCACCAGCAGCATGCTCGAGACATCGGAGAAAAGCCGGCCGTCCCACCATGAAAATCGTCTGGAATTTCTCAACTCAGTGGTGATTGAACAAGTACTGCTCCAGGAGGCCCAACGCCAAAAGATCGACAAGGAGCCCGAGTTCAGAGAGGCAATTAAAAAATATTACGAACAATCCCTGATAAAAATCCTCTTAGAACGACATAATCAGACAATAGATGATGCGGTGACAGAGGAAGAAATTGACCAGTTTCTCAGCTATTTTGGCAAGACCATAACATTTTCAATCGCCCAGGGAACCGGCAGCCAGATTGCTCCTGAAATCGACTGGAGCGCCAGTACCCCTGAAACCGAACGCTTCGACGATCTTTCCTCCACCATGCAGCCCCTGCTTGTTGGGTTGCAACCAGGAAATACGCGGGCTGTTTTTGATACCGGTAATGAATGGTTTGCAATCCGGGTTGATAACCTCACAGGTGAAACCCGCCCAGATATCTCTGCTATTCCAAGAGAGATGGTGCAATCAATTATCTCAACACATAAGCGTGAACAGCAGCTGAACAGCTGGATAAACAGTCTGGTATCCGGCGCCGACATTACAATAAGAGAGGATAACAATTAATTATGGCTGTCCGATATAAGCGTAACGTCAGGAACTTCTTTATCAAAAAAGACTATCAGGGTCGATTTGCCCTGGTTATCTTTGCATCTGCAATTTTCAGCTGCCTGCTTCTTCTCTCACTACTTGCTTTTTTCTCGGCCGACACGATGACAATCAGCTACCACAACAATGATCTCCAGTTTGGCCGAACGCCATGGATGCTGTTCAAGAGCGCTGCTGCGGCAAACTGGCTTTTTCTTCTGATTGGCGGAACGCTCCTGGTATTAGCTGCAATCGTCGGAACACATCGGATCGCTGGACCATTGTACCGTTTTGAGCGAAATCTGGCCAACATGGCCGAAGGTGATCTATCAGAAACGATTCATCTGCGAGAAAAAGATGACGGCAAGGATCTTGCTCAAAAAATAAATAATTTCAATAAAATGATGTCTTCAAAACTTTCAGAGATAGATCGCAATGCTGAAGCGATAAACAATCTGCTCAACCAGTATGAGAACCTTGACAGTGCTCATATCAGCCCCGAAGATGCCACCAGTATTTGTCTGGCCATCAGAAACCACAATGAAAAACTCCGGTCCCAGTTAAAATTTTTCACACTCAGTAATGAATAGCCTGAAGTCAACCGGCCAGACGAAACCAAAGGTTTTTGGTTTATCATCAGGCTCGCCATGTTGTTTTACAAGGGTGGTTGCATACCTTGTCACCCTTTTTCTGCTCTGTGCTCCGGCTCATTTGTCCGCCGGCAGTCGGTATGCGACAATCAGTTGCAGTGACCCGAGTTTATTGAAAGAGTTTAACGATAACCTCTATCTCGGCCGTAATCTATCACGAATGCTGAAGAGAAAAAATCTCATTACCGTCCAGGACGAGGTGCAAGCCAAGGTAGATATAATCGTAGAAAAGGTAGAGGTCGTGCTCGATATGTTTCCCGATAACCTTCGTTTCAATCTGGTTTTACTTCCAACTGCCCGGGATGTATCGAAAGTCTACAAGAAAAATTACGGTAAATCGGTTAACCATATCGCCTACTATTCTATTGCACAGAAAACCATCTACATTTCAGTGGACGACACCCGCCTCAAAGTCCTTGCCCATGAAATTGGCCACATGGTGGCCGACAGTTTCTTCGAAGTTCGCCCGCCCTATAAGGTCCATGAGTTAATGGCTCAATTTGCCGAGAAGCATGTAACAGATTAACCCGGATATTTCATGAACATGTTAAACATGACATATTTGGGTTAATTCCCGAACTCAATATCAAGCTCAATTTTCTTCAGCTTCCTGCGATAAGCGTTATTTTTCGGCTCAAGAATCACTGCCTGCTGGTACTCTTCCCTGGCACGATACAAGATTCCTTCTTATCGATAGTAATCGCCAAGCCAGTTGTGGAAAGGAGCATAGTCGGGAATTATTTCAATCGCCTCCCTGATGACATTGAGCGCCTTATCATGCTGGTCTTGCCTGCGGTAAAAGCTGATCAACTGGACAAACCATTGAGGCCTTTCTCATCTTCATCGTCAAGAAAATCAAGTGCCTGGGAACGGAAATATGCCGATTCCTCAATGTCGCCAATTTTCTCCAGAAAATCACCATAGCTGATCCAGGTTTCCACTTTCCGGGTAATACATCAAGAATTTCCTGCCTGCTAAATCGATGAGTCTGGAGAATCGGAAGCATCTGGATACCCTGCGATGGGTCAGAGATCAATCTTCCCCGCAGCAACCCCTTTGCCTCCTCGCGCTGACCAGTTACGAGCAACCATTCCGCCCAACTGAGTACCATTTTATCTTTGTTGAGCGCACGTCGATATCCCTCAGACATGAGCTCTGAAGCGCTGCCTGCTGCTCAACTGGCATCATCATTCCAAGGCGTTGCAGAAAAACACCTTCCATAGGTTGCTTCCTGGCAGCCTGCAGATAATAGTCGTATGCCTGCTTCCGTCCATCACGCAGTACCCCAATATTCCCGCGGTAATAAAGATATCTTCCTTCAAAGGGATCGTACGTTATAGCCTTATCGATAGCCCCGGCAATTTTATTCTGAAGTTCAGGATCAAGATGGCTGCTGATATAGTATGTTTTTACTTCCGCATATCTGGCACCAGCGAGCAAAACACCGAATTGTACAGCGACCGTATTAATAAGTAAAACAATGGCAAGAACGATCATTCCTCGATGTGTCCACCGGCTGCCGGTATCAAGAAATGATTCCGTTTCCTGATAATTGTAACGGGTGTTTACGATTGCAACCAGCAGACCGCAGAGAAAGAAAAAATAGAGACCGACCGCACCATTCTGCAGGTTAAAATCAACGACAACATGTATTAATGCTGCACAGATTCCGGTGAGAGCACCAATTCCCAGTAAAATTGCGAATCGGTCTCGCCGAGCTCGTATCTTCCTCACACCATGCAGCAAAACTGTGCAACAAAACCATGCGGCAATTAGAAAACCGACAATCCCGCCATCGGTGAGCATTTCGAGATAATCATTGTGAGCGTGATCGAATATCAGGTTATTGGCAATGGTTTTATAAGAAGGATAGACATCGATATAGGTCCCAAAGCCAGAGCCCATCAGTAAATAATCTCTGATCATGCCAACGGTGTCACCCCAGAGTTGAATACGGGCATCCCTGATCCCGCCGTTTGGGTTTATGGCATAGGAAAACTCATCAAAAATAGGCTGCCACCCTATCGAGGAAATAAAAAGTAACACCAGGCAGAAAGCTATCCAGAACGAGGCACGACCAAATTTGCGCAGCCTGATACTTGCCAGTATTGCAAAGAGAAGACAAGAAAGCAGAATGGTAATTATGCCGCCACGGCAAAGAGAGATAAATACAGAGCTGCAGAGCAGAAAAAAAAGAATCCCGTAAAAGAAGTACAGGTTACTCCCGGGACTGGAAAAAAATGTCACAAAACGCTGCCGGACGGAATGATCTCTTGAAAGAGAAGGTCTGTAGAACAAGAACAATCCAAGGGCCAGCGGGCAGATCATCTCAATATAGGCAGAATACTGATTTATATTTACCCATGGCCCACCCGGATTGCCGCCCGGTGACGGACGAAACCAGTATAACTTACCGTCTGCACTGAATTGCTGCAATATTGCAAGAAAAGCAATAATTGCGGCCAGTATAACAGTAAAACTCAGCACTTTCTTGATTCTCTCACCTGTTCTCAGCAGCTGAACCGTTAACACATAAAAAAGCACGTATGCGCCAATTCGCAATATTTCCTGGATTGTTGCTTTTTGATTGACAGAAATTGGTAACCACTCTTGATCACCCATGAGCTCATAAACCGGGCGATAAGCTTCCCAACTCATCGGTGAGATAATCTTTAACAGCTCTACAGGAATGGGTATCACCTGCAGCAGCATTAATAGAAGAAATACAGATAATGGGAAAAGCCCGGGAACCTTATAAAACTTCTCACCTGATAACCGTAATCCAATCAGGCAAAAGCAGAGTGCCACTCCTGCAACGAGCTCTACGGTCATTAATGACCAGTGTTCAGTGGTTCCAAAGGCAAGCGGAGAAAAAGCGAGTAGAAACAGCAGAAGTGTATAAGAGATTGTCACCATTCTGATATAATATCACGATGAGATAGCGCAAAGCAACGAGTGCTAAACTGGCCTTCTAAAAGGCTGACAGCCTGATGGATGTAGTACCCGTTAATTCTCTATTTTGTCATCAGACGCATAGTAGGAACTGTAACCGTAATACGCCTTATTGTCGCTGCGTTTCATACCGTTCAATACGAACCCGAGGATTGCTGGCATCAACATCGGTAAGCTTTTTAATTCCGCCATTTAACATATCGAAAGTAGTCTTGCCATAGCGGACCACGAGGATTGTTCCATCGACTATCTTACTCAAGGCCAGGCTGTCAGCAACACGCTGAATAGGAGGAGAGTCCAGCAATATAAAGTCAAACTGATCTCTCATCTCAGCGAGTAATTGTTCCATTTTTGTTGATCCCAGCAACTCAGCCGGATTTGGCGGGATCGGCCCTGCTGACAGGATGGACAACGGTTCACTGGGAACCTGTGTCAGGGGAATTTCCTCGCAGTTTCCTGTCAGGTAATTACTCAGACCATTGTCATTGGAGACATTGAACAGCGAGTGCCCTCTTGGCCTTCTGAGGTCACAATCGATAATCAGAACCCGTTTTTCTCCCTGAGAAAGAACCCGTGCCAGGTTTGCTGTTGTGGATGTCTTTCCTTCCTGGGGGCTCATACTTGTCAACAGAATTACCTGGGGAGGTCTTTCAGCAGATGACAGCAGCAGACTTGATCTGATCAGACGATAACTTTCGCTGACCGGAGACAGCGGTTTGGTAAGAACATGGGTCTCTATGGGATCAGAGCTTTTGAGACGTTCAATGGAACCAAGTACGGTGATCCCGTATCTGCGCTCCAGTTCGACTTCTGACTTAGCGGTGTTATCAAGATATTCGATCAGAAAAGCCATCCCTATGCCACCAAAAAGACCCAGGATGAAACCAAGGATGACACTGCGTCTCTTGTTCGGATAAGAAGGTGCCTCCGGCATACTCGCCTTGCGAACCACCCAGATATTGACACTTTGCGACTGCTCGGTAACACTCTCTGTCTTTATACTCGATTCAAGAGCATCATAGAGCACACGGTTGGAATCAACATCACGTTTCAAAATCGAGTACTGGATGAATTTCTCATTTAAATTGAGGACCTCATTCTTGGTTTCATCCAGCAATTCCCTGATATTCGTTTCCTTCGAGGCTGCGAGTTCATATGCATTCTTCGTTGAAGCGATAATCCTCTTAATTTCAAAACTTTTCTCGTTATTTAACACCTCGAGCTCACCCTGAGCCTTTATCATCAGTGGATGCTTTGGACCGTACTTTTTAGATAATTCCTTGATATTCTGGGTAGCTTTGTACAGTTTTTCCCTGACGGTTTTCAAAACCTGACTGTCGGCAAAACCGGGTATATTCTCAAGCTTGTCAAGGTCCTCTCCGGCCGCGTTGATTTTATCCAGCAGGGTCTGTAGTTCCTTTCTTTCAGCCTCAGCAATAGTGAGTTGAGAGCTGAAATCACTTAGCTTTTGCGGATAGATAGTGAGTTTATTTTCAACGGTGACAAGATCATTGTCACGCATATATTTCTGCAAGACACGCTCAGATCGCTCCAGTTTTTCACGTTCCTGGGCAGCCTTCTGGGTCATCCACTGAAGCGAATAATTAGATGTCGCCAGTTTTATTTCCAGCATCTCATCCATATACGCCTTGACAACTGCGTTGGTGACAAGTTGTGCCATAGCGGGGTTTTCGTCTGTGTAGCTGATTGAGACGATTTTCGTATCCATTACCGGCTCAACAGCTCAGACCGCCGCTGACCATCCAGGCAATTATTTCCTCATCAGTAACCGGAGCAACATCAATTTCTTCTCCTTCAGGCGATCCAGCATCACTGTCAACCGTATCGGCACTTGAAAAAAATGTGAGTGTCTCTTTCAACCATTCTCTTACTGCCGTTTTTGCCGATTGCAGAATAGTTGTATCTTCTTCATCTGAATCAAAAAAATAGTGTCGATACTTTGTATCCAGACCCAGTTGTTCGACAACCCGTGCCGCAACATTAACACTTCTGATAATCTCGGATTGAGTGGTGAGAAATTCAGGATCATAGGAATAGTAATAATCTGTCTCGAGACCACGGCTGCCACGATTTCTCTCAATTAACACATCGGATGAAGCAGTGTAGAGCGGTGTTGCTGTATAGGTTCTGATTGTGGTTATTAGTACGGTAAAAAGCAGGATGGTGAAGATCAGAAACTTCCTTTTGAGCAGTACTTGGAAATAATCACGCAGGTGAATTTCACGCTCATCCGTTTCATACAGCTTTTGTTCAAGTTGTTCAGACATATTTATACCTGAGAATCAGCTGAAAGGCATACGGAGCGACGTGTGAATAATAAATTGAGACGGATGACTATCTTTAAAAGAAACTTTCAGGGACAACAATAACATCGTTGTCGACAACGACTGTCGAATCAAGGTCCACATCTTTAAATATCTTTTTTTCATTGTTGACTATTCGTACTATCCGCACCTTTGATTCTGCAGCTTTTCCGGTAAAGCCGTTAGCAAGTGCGATCAGCTTGAGGACGGTTGAACCATCTCCACACGGATACGACCCTGGTTCCTCCACCTCTCCAGTGACATAACACATTCCCGACTTGGAGATTACAACCGTATCACCATCAAGAATGGCGACATTCTGGGAAAGATCTCCGCCCTGGAGAAGAGAGACGAGATCAACAACAATCAGCGCATCTTTCCCATTTTCTTTTCTCTTGACGGTGGCAGTATCTCCGGCATCTTTTTCGAGCCCTCCAGCTTTTGAAACAAGTTCAAGAAAACTTATGGGCCCGCTCAGTTCAATCAGCCCCGGTGATCTTACCCGGCCAAGCACAACTACTTTTTTGCTCCTGAACTCTTTTACAAAAACATTGACCTGGGGATTAACAAGATATCCATCCGCCAGCAATTGAGTAATTTTATCACTTACCTGCGATATACTCAAATTACTGACCTCAACTTGTCCGAGAAGTGGAAAAATAATGGTGCTATCGTCGCTGACCCGAACCATGGTTTCTAGATCATCATTGTCATAGACCGTGATATTAAGAACATCCCCGGGACCGACAAAATACTCAACACCAGAAGCGTATTCGGTAAAGAAAATACCAAAGATAAAAATTAACAAGCAGCTGAGATATTTTTCATATCTTGTTAAATACAGTATCATTTTTAACGTGTTGTCATTACAGGGAAAAATTGAGGTTCAAAATACCCGTATTGCTGGTGTAATCGAATAGATCATCTGTCGACTCCCGCTTATCATAAACATAGGCGAGTTCCACCATGAACCATTCCCGAAAGAAATACTGCAATGCAGGCCTGAAATAATAACGATCATCGTCTCGACTGGTATCTATTACCTGAGAATAATCAGCTCCCTCGTAGATAAAATCGATCGAAGCATTCAACTTTTCGGTAATGTTCTGCCGATAACCAAACAGCGGCCCCAAGAACAACTTTATCAATGGCAACGGCACTATCAGATTCCTCACTCTTTCGGTACATATTCAGATTGAACTGGGTTTTCTCTGTCCAGCGATAAATTGACTGCAGGTCAAAAGTAAATCCGTCCCAGTCATAATTGCCCGCGACAAAATCATTGTCATAATTTCTGATCCTGATACCCGGCCTTAAAAAGAAGAGAGAGCTTTTCGGTGGTATCCCAGGTTATACCGCCATAGACATAGTTCTGATTACTGTCCTTCTCACCAGCAGTATCATAACTGACATCGGTATAACGATACTGGAGGAAAAATGAGGTTTTCAGGCTATAGCGATAATATCCATATAAATCGAAAGTATTATCAGAGCGATCCAAGTGGATCGTTTATCTCATCATCATAATCAAGCAGAAAATTTGAGTAATCGAATCTGAATCGCACCTTCTCGGTTATATTGTAATCAGCTGTACCCATGAAGAGATTGGATGTATATCGCCTCAGATTTCTCCTGCTGGCAGAGCCGATCTCAAATCGATCCTGCCCATAGGTAAATCGATCAAGAACCTGCAGTGAAAGACCACCTCGCATATTATATCGGTACAATCCTTCCAGCCGTGCGTCTGTATCGTTGAAATCAGAATCTTCAGAATATGCATTGAAATCAAGCCCACCAAGCGCGTAGGCCTGATAACGGTCTGTTCCCTCGTAATCTTTTATCTGGAGTTGCAGACCACCAGGAGATGTGTTGTGCGGCGCAATCGTTATGGGGATCTGTTTTGTACGGGGAAGCGAGAACCATATTCCTGGAGAAATTCTTGTCAAGAAAGTTAGATGTCTTGTTTTCTTTCAGATTATAGAGGTTATCGGTATACTCACCGGCAAAGGTAATATAGGGATGCACATAACCGCCTTTCATCCCAAACAGATCTGAATCATCTGCCTCAGGTCCCTCAGGAAGCAATGAAACCTCCCCACCGGCATCTCTGTCCCATCGGCATATCCTGAAGGGTTTGTGCATGAGATGACAACACCATGACCAGAGGAATCAACACTACAGAGAACAATAGAACCACCAGATTTCTGCATAGTATTTTCATCCGCTTCATCCTCAATTATCTTCAAATTGTTATCTGTTTCAATCTATCAAAAAATAGAAAAGGTCAGTCCAGTATATAACTGGACTGACCTTTATATAATACAATTTCAACAACCTAAAAAGGTTTATTACTAATCACTTAATTTGGTTCGAATGGGTTGCACTAGTTCCATGTTGAAGTTGGCGCAGGACCGGCAAAACTTACTACCGAAGCAACTGGCGTATAGGCCTGGGTATCAACAATCTGATCACCACACTCTTCAACACTCTTTTTGTAACCGGCAACGATAATTAAATCAGATACATCATATTTTTGGCCCGCTGCCCGAATATCATCTCCTCGGATACCACCGCAATACATGGCTTTAACAAGATTTTGCGGGTTGAGTTCTTCAAACTGAAGCCCTGTTTCCATTATTGAGTCTGGAGTAGCTCCTAGCTTCAGAGCCTCTACAACCGCCTCATCTATCCCTGATTTTTCGAAATATACTCTTAAAATCATCCAGCCACGTTGCAAATACGCAGGTCACGCTGAATGTAACTATCGTTACAGTATATAGTATTATCTTCTTCATTATCAATAACCCTCCGAAGAAGTTTACAATTTAAGTATCGACTAATACTATACCATTATAACACGAGCTACACAGTTTCAAACACTTTTAATTCAATTTTAATTCAATTTATAATGATCTTCCGGGAACATAATTCAATATATTCTGTCCAGCAGTGGATCTTTATCAACACCTAACAATAATTCGAAATCATCAACCATCCAAATAAATATGAAAATACAGTAATTATTCTACTGCACAAACCGTTTGTTATATTTCACAATGAATGAAATAAAAATTGATTGTTGTGCATCACTCAGTTTCCGAAATCTAAATCCATGATGAAAACTGTTTTCCTTCTCTGAAACCCAGATATGCTCTGCAGGAAAAGGAATCATATGAGTACTGCCATTAAGTGGGAAAGCTATCTCCACAACGACAATATCTTTTAGATCTTGTAACTCTGGAATTAGTGCACTGCAGCCACTATTTGATAAATCAAGCAGTTTTCCATGGTATTCTTCATTCTTTTTGTCCAGGCAAACGATATCGAGTTCTGTTTTATACCGGAAATCTTTTCTGATTTTTTTGAATAATCGCAGTTTTCTATAGAAAATGTATTTTTAAACCATTCCCTCTGGACGACTGTTTTGTCTCTTTCGATCTTCGCCGCTGATACTTCAAACTAGCTCGCATGGTAAAAACAATAAAGAAAGACGAAACACATATAATAGCAAAATAGAAAAGATAAATTGCAAATAGACCATAATCCGGAATATCAAAGATGGGATCAAGCAAAGACAGGCTACTCAACACCAGAGAAATAACCAGGATTATCTTAACTGCAGTCGCCCTTCCTCATGCCAAAGCGCATGAATATATGATGCAGATGATACTGATCCGCTTTAAAGGGACTTTGTCCTCTGAATGCTCTTTTGGTCATGATAATTACTGTATCAGTTATCGGAACAGCGAGAATTAACAGTGGACATACAGGACTCATGATGTGCAGTTTCACCCTGAGTCATGATTATAGACATGCAGGCCAGAACAAAGCCAAGACACAAACTCCCCGCATCACCCATAAAAACAGAGGCTGGAGGCCAATTGTAACGCAGGAAATCCAAGCACCGCACCTGCAAAGGCAAGATTGATAATCATCAGGCCCATATTACCCGCAAAGGATGCATGAAGTGCAAATGCAAAAAATGCGATAAAAGAAACCCCCCCCGCCAAACCATCAAGACCGTCAATGAGATTTAGAGAGTTAATTACTCCCACTATACAAAAAAGTGTAACCAGCCAAACAGCTACATCACTACCTGCAAAGGAAACCTCTCCAAACGATAGTAAATCCCCAAAAGAAACGAGAAGCACCTTGCTGAAATACATGGCCAGAACACCAGCTCCGATCTGGGCAAGAAACTTCTGGCGATGGCCAAGTTCACGAAAATCATCCAGAAAACCAACAAGCAATAAAACTGCTAAACCAAGAAAAACACCCCGAGTACCAACCAAAGAAACAAGAAGCAGGCAGCTGAATGTTGCAGAAATTACCATCCCTATACCACCCACAAGAGGTCTGGGAATTTCATGCACTTTACGTTGACCAGGATGATCAAGCAATCCGATACTCCGAGCAATACTGGCGATTTTAGGAATAACAAAGAGAGAAGAAAAAAAGGCAACCAGAAATCCGAGCAATATTCTAAGTTCAGGAGATATCATGTATGTAAGACTTTCGAAAATTCCGTTAATGAGTAAGAAGTATGATTACTGACTGATAAACAATTATTATGTTTTCTCTGATTATATGTTTAATGCTGTATCATAGTATCAAAAATAACAACTATCTATCAAAGAAAACGATATATTTCATCAAATTCTCAAAATTATGCATTACATGCACAGCAATACGATAAACAGATCAGGGCAATTCAACCAGTTTTAGAACCCCCTGAAAGCAATAGATGGTTGAATTGGTTTCTTTCGTCAGATCAAACGACTCAAGAAGAGTTCATGCAGTATCTGATTGCACAGGGGCTTGCTGGTCACTGGTACCATTTGCTATCTGATTCAGTAGAGGCTGAAAAAAGAATGTCCGGTGATATTTCCAATTACTTGAAAGATACATGTCTGCCCAGCAGGCGAATTACTATAACCAAGTAAGTGTTCTTGGAAAACTAAATAACCTATTGGGGTGGCAATGATATCCCTTATGCAGTGATAAAAGGTGTCCACATTCGGGAAGTCCTTTACTCGCCATCCTGGTTAAGATCCATGTGAAGATATTGACATACTCATTGATCCGAAAGATAAATTTCGTGTTGCAAAAATATTCATCCGAAAATGGTTTCAAAGCTCATCCAGACATCAAGACGATTACCAACGATCTGACATTTTCTCATGGTGATGTTTCAGTTGATGTACACTGGGATATCCTTCGCCCTGGCCGGCTGAAGCACTCCATGAGCGAGTACCTTCTTTCGACACGCATTAACCAAAACGATTACTTCAGCCTCACCCCGGAAGCAATCGTATTCATTATGTTAGTCCACCCGGTTTTCAAAAAATATCTTACGACACCGCATGCATATTTAAGTAGAATTATAGACCTACATTTCTGGGTAAGAAAGCACTCCTTAGATTGGAAGGAAATTTTTCGATTGTGCGATAAATCTGGGCTGAAAACGGCAGCGTGGTTAACATCAACGTATTATGAAATATTAACTGGCAGAATCCTTAACGAACACTTCGTAAATGACGTAAGACCTTCTGTGGCAAAATCTACTTATCTTAATTTCTGGTTAAATTACAACCTTTCAACTCGATTTTTAAACATACCATTTATACCTCAACTCTTTTTCACACTTGCAGCTCACGACACAACATATAGCTCACTAGGTTTTCTCTCAAAAAACAGAGCTCTAAAAAAGCAGTCCTTGAACGATTTCAAACAGTTCGAGAAAATTTGTCTAACAAATTAACGAATAAACCATTGTGGGATCTTCCTTAAAGGTTTCAATAGCAAAGTCCACGGGTAAGGCTTCAAACCATTTACTTCCCACGCTCGTCTATCATTTTTATTTGCCAAGAGTCTGTTTTTTATAGATCGAGAAGATACTCCCCCAACGCGCATTTTAACTAAAACCTCTGGTATGTATTTTGCTTTGACCCCGTGTTTTAGCATGAATCGCAACATCAGTTCATAATCTGCGGCAGAACCAAGATTCAGATTAAACACACCATATTTCTCATAGACCCTTCTGCGAACAAAAAATGTTGGGTGTGGCGGCATCCATCCCCAATAAAAACTTTTTGAAGAGTATTGTCCTGCTCTCCAGAAACGCACGACCCTTGAAGTGTTATGAGGTTTAACATAGTTTAAGTCACCGTAACATACATCAACAGCTTCATTTTCAAAAGCATTCGCTACACTATCCAACACATGGTTAGACGGATAGATATCATCACTATTCAGAACTCCTATTATATTTCCAGAAGCCTTATTGATACCCTTATTCATTGCATCATAAATCCCATCATCTTCCTTAGAAACAATTTCCACTCTATGGCCCTTATATGACTCAACAATATCAAGTGTATCGTCTGCTGAGTTATTGTCCAACAGTAGATGCTCTACTTTTTCTGATTGGGATGAAACACTCCTAAGGCAATCTTTGATAGTTATTGCAGAGTTGCATGATACTGTTATCAGAGATATTTTAAACACAACTATAATCTTCTGATCTCATATTACACATCATACTTCAGATTTTATCTCTTTTGCCTTCAGCACAATCAACAGTTCATAAAATGACTGCAGAAGGCAATAGTCTAACCCAGGTTTTCCATCAAGAACCCCCAACCTGATAAAATAGTAGTAGAGAAACTTAATGAGAGGCCTTGCAGGCAAACGAAAGAATATATTCTTGCTTACCATTCTTCTGATGTTAGGATCTTTTGACAACAGATCCAAAACTCTAACATCTCCTGAATTAGCTGCCTTTTTGCTTTCAATGGCTTCCATGTCAGAATATTTATTATGTCTGTTCACCCAATGAGCAACACCGTGGCTAAAAGGAAAATGATGCAAATGCCCATTTAAATCACCAATTTTTCCATCAACTCGTGCGAAAGGATTTACAAGTCTTTCATAGTGAATTTTCTAGGGCGAAACAACCGAACGATCCACGTTGGATACAATTGGGCATGCTTAAGCCATCTATCCCTGAAAAAATCTTTTCTTCTTACTCTAAACGCAACCTCTTTGACCTCATTATTGTCAATTTTACATAATATTTCCTTCTCCAACTCTTCAGTACATCTCTCATCCGCATCAATATACAACGTCCAAGGGTATTTAAAGTTTATATGCTTCAACGCCCAATTTTGGTGTGCTGACCAGTTGTCAAAATCACGCTGGAAGACTCTAGCACCTAGTTTCCTCGCAATCTCGACTGTCTTATCTGTACTCATTGAATCAAAAACGACGATATCTTCACACCATTTGAGGGAGGAAAAGCAATGGGGAAGATTTTTCTCTTCATTTAGGGTTAAAATCAATACTGAAATCGACATTTTTATTGGAGAATACGTTCTTTGATATAACTTGCTGGATTACCGGCAACAACTGTCCACTCTTTAACATCTTTTATCACCACAGATCTAGCACCAATTACCGCACCATTTCCAACACGAACACCGGGACCAATAAAACTATCTGCGCAAACCCAAGCCTGATCACCTACTCAATTGGGACTTTTTCTAGTGGTAAGAATAGGATTTGTGTAGTCGTGGGTTCCAGCACAAAGATGTGCACGGTGTGAAATGGTAGTTTTGGATCCAATGTTAACTTTTCCCAGATTGTAAATGAGGACATTTTCACCTATGGAAGACAAGTCTCCGACTTCAAGATTCCAGGGCATGTATATTATACTTGAGTTGTAGATATGAACATTCTTTCCAATTTTTGCGCCAAAAATCCTTAAGAGAATGCACCGCCAAAGAAACAACGCTCTGGGACTCAATCGAAAAAAAGGGTTTGCAAAGCCCCCATAGAAGCCTCCTCAGCATATCTTTTCGGCTGTATTTAGATATCTTTCTGTTGAATGATATATCTAGTTCAGCTTTTGTCATGTTGGAAACACTATACAATTCGGAGGTGATCCACCATTTAAAACCCATGAATATAACTGCTACTCATGTCATCAGCAATTTTGCTCCACGAATACTTTTTTGCTATGAGTGTTCGACCATTTACTCCCATGTTTAATCTTGATTCAGCAGGTAACGAGGTTGCTTTTGAGATTGCTGAAGCTAAGGCATCAATATCCGTCGTAACCCACCAACCACAGTCATATTTCACCAAATTTCCCAAGGAGTACCTTTCGTTGTTATGACAGGAAGTCCACAAGCTAGGGCTTCGGCAACAACAATTCCAAAATTCTCGCTATAAGACGGAAGAATAAATAGATCAGAATTATTATAAAGCTTCCATTTTTTACTATCCGGAACCTCACCTTCAACTGAGATGGTATCAGATAACTCCAACCTTCGAATTTCTTTTTGAACCTGATTTCTGTGATTTGACTCATCAGGACCAGCAATAATTACTTTCCAACCACTCGGCATTACTTTGCTCCATGCATTAATCAGGTTGATAAGTCCTTTTTTGGGATGAATTCGACAGAGGCAAAGAGCAATTCTATTCTCATTCTTGCTTTTTTTATGGCTACAAATTTCGTGAGGTATATCGGTTCCATTAGGAACCATTGCTATAGGTCTCCTGATGTTCATTTTTTTTATATTATTAGCCTCTAATGTTGAAGTCACGTGTATGGCGGCCGCACGTTTTAGATCTCTGTATTGATATAAATACCAGGCCATTAGTTTTTTAAACCATTTATGGTTTCTAGACCAAGGTTCTAACATTCCTCTTGGGCTCGTTATAAAAGGTATTTTACACTTATATGCAAAACTTGAAGCATAATGATTTATTGGAAGCCAAATCCCATGATTATGCAAAATTGTTGATTTTTTCTGTTCTGCCTTCATATTATTTATATCGTAAGATAAATTTTTCACATTATCGACATAGATTTCATCATATAGTGAATACTTTTTAATATTTTGACCATTTATAAATATAGTAATCTTATTATTGCCTATTTTTTTCAAGGAATTAGCAAGATTAGGGACCGATCTTGCTGGACCACCAGTATTTGTTATCTAAACTATCAATTGACATGAAAATATTTATACTCATGTTTTTCTGACCTTCATTGGCTCCTTACATATAACAAAATATATGAGCATAAAAATGTAACCGTATAAATAACCAGGCCCGAAATCTCTTATTGATTGAACAAAAAAAGAAAAGAAAGCTAAACACAAGCAACAGATCTATCTTTTTAATATCCTTAATGTAATTAAGCTGGTTTTGGAGTACTCCGAGGGATAGACCAAACAAAACTGCTGGAAAAATAATCCCAATCGAACCGTATAACATGTAGTACCTTCCCATCACCGTTGGAGTTATGTTTGTTCCTGATTTCTTTGTTAAGCCAGAATATCCAGTTCTAAATCTGTTATAGTGCGCAAAACTAGGGTCTAGATATTTTTGCGGCCATAGTCTTCTAGGGATAGGGTTTGTAATAAATTTATTCACGGTATCCAAAACCGGAGCCAAAGAACATTCGAGGAAACCTCTACACGCTAATGGTTTATTGAAGTATTTTACTATCACAAACAACTCAGATCCTAAATCTGCGCCTGTCATGTCAAATTTATTAACGGCGGCTATATCATTATTTTTTGACCCATCCACAACATCTCGATACCCAATACTTCTGTACTGTACCATAATCGAAAACATTAATAATATTCCGACCATTATTACCCCGTACTTAAAAAGTGACCCCAAACTAATTTTCTGCCTGTTTACATAGATACTGCTCATAATAAGTGGAAAAAGGACTAAACCAATCTTTGTCCTTGTACCACTACTTGCTACAATAATTAAGGATAGAACGAATATTACCAAGCAAACAAAAAATTTAATTCTCCCGATGCGTTTACTTAATAAAAAATATCCAGAAATCAGAGCACTACTTATCATAAAATTATGCAAGAAGATTAGGAATGTGGTTCCAGTACCATACAATCCAAACTGTGACGTACCACCCCAAAAAGCTCTAGAGTTTAGAACTATATCTGCTAAACTTGACAAACCATAGCTCAAATAGGGAGCTAAGCCTAAGGCAAAGTATATCAACAATACAAGAATGTTACGATCATTGCATGATATCGAGCCAAAGCTATAATTTACGTATTTCGTACTTCGCACAACGGTGTTAAAGACAAATGTTAATATGCTTAGGAAGAGTAGCAACTGTATAAGTGCCAATAATATTGACTTATTTGAAGGATATCCATACCTATGAATGTACGAAACGCTACCTGTAAATATTACTGATAATGCCTGATCGGCCACAATAATAATTAAAATAAAAAACATGAATATAACAATTACAATATGATTATATTTATTATATTTTATATTGAAAAGTCCTGATATTATAAAACATAATATAATAACAAACAATATAACCCATAATTGCTTTCCAATGTCAAAATTTAAATTATATGATATAATTGAAATTACTAATAATATTATAACAATTAGCTACTTACTATATATGAAATATTTATATACTATCTGTTTTAGTATTCACTGATATATTTTTTATTTATCATAATATTTTTTATTACTGTTATAACTTTGAAAAAAGATATTTAATATCATTTAAATTTGGCACTAACTGTTTTACACTACTGTTATTAAAGTATGACAATACTATCTTGATGAAAAATAGAAAAACAATTATTTGTGAAACAGAAAAACCAATGGCGATAGCTGTAACCCCATATACGGGGACAGCAACTATAGCGATGATGACTAATAATACAAGCCCTATTCCTCTTGGATAAATAGCGGACAATGGTATCCCATGCCCTCTTAATGACTGCTCAATTATATCGGCAAACCCTAGATGCTATGACTCCAGTAATAAGATATACCGCAAAGGAAATTGCAGGGCTGAAATCATTGCCATATATAAGTGGTATCAATAATTGAAACAGCGGAGTAATAAATAACCCAAAAGAATACACCAAGAACCCCTCTTCTTAATATCTTTGAAAGAGGTAGAAAACCTGTATCTTTGTCAAGTCTTGTTGCCTGAGAAAGGAAATCAATCCCAATGATGATGGCAGACTTCCAATTACGCTTGCCGATGAACGAGCGACAACATACATCGCAAGATCCACCGGGCTGAGGAGCCACAACAATATTACTTGGTCAACATATTGAGTACTTAATTGAAAAAAAATAGTTATTTGGTATGGAAAACCATCATGTAATAGTCTAATAGTTGATAATTTGTATGACCCCGAGTTATCAAGTCCGCCTGCCTTAAAAAGTCTAAATAGTATACACCCCATTCCCTATCAACAAGGCGATTACAGCTCCAAATAATCGATCTGATGAGAAAAACCATGTACGACCAGACCCAAGAAAAATACAGGATAAAGTATAGCTCGACTGAGATTCAGTATTTTAAAGTTTCCCTTGCCTTGATCTAACGCTGCAAGATTTGTTCTTAATGTGGAATATGGGAATAAAGAGAGAATAGACAAAAATATAAGGAAGTAAATATTTGTTTTTTTCTGGAATTAGGTATCAATCGACAAAAAAAATAGTGATAAAGCGATAATGGATTACATAATTAATGAAACAACAATAGATTCTATAATGAGATGTGAAAAATCACCTTCTTTCCCAGCTCTACGGGCAACACGAAATGAACTCCAAACAGCCCCAAAGTACCAAATACAGATGGCCATAACTGAATTGCAGCAAACTCGCCACGCCCCTCTGGTCCAACATACGGGCAAGAAGCATTCCCTGTACAACAGTGCACCCTTGAATGAACAAGGTTGTTAGGTATGTGCCTACATATACACGTGACCCAAATATCATATTTGCAATGCAAAACTATATTTCAGAAAATATCGCCATTTTTAATATCGTAATAAGATGCTCTATCTTTATAATAATTAAGTGCTTTTATATGATTCGGATATTAACAGTCTTTATCAGCATTATAAGTTGTCGGGACGTAGACTGTAATTTGCCTAAAAACGTTCGTTTCTCATCAAACTGAATTGTTTCTTGTATAATTTTGCGTAAAGGCCATTTTTCAGCCATCAATTGGCTGTGTCTGCCACTTTCAACGATTTTTCCGCCTTCGATAACATAAATTTTATCAGCCATACTAACGGTTGAAAAACGATGGCTGATTATCAAGGCTGATTTCCCAGCAGATCAGTTGTCTGAATTTTTTATACAGATAATATTCCGTTTCTGTATCAAGTGAACTGGTCGGTTCATCAAGTATAACGAGGTCGGCATCTCGTAAAAAAGCTCTTGCAAGAACTATCTTCTGCCACTCACCAAGGCTTAATTCCTCCCCTGATAAAAACCATCGTCCAAGTATTGTATCATACCCTTGCGGAAGTCTTTCAATAAGACCATCAGCATTTACCATTTCTGCAGCATCCTTAATTTTCTCTGAGTCCATCGAGATATCTGGTTGTCACCAAGCCAGATATTCTCCCTGACCGTCAGATAATATTTGGCATAATCCTGAAAGACCACACTTACTCGTCTTCTAATACTTTTAGTATCAAAATCGCACAAGAGGTACTCCATCAAAAGTAATTTTTCCACCCTGAGGATCATAGAGGCGACAGAGTAGTTTTACAATTGTACTCTTTCCGGCACCGTTTGCCCCGACGAGCGCAACGGTCTCACCACGATTGATGGTAAAGGAAATTTTATTCAGGACGGGTTTACGTTCTCCGGGATATGTAAATTCAACATCTTCGAAATGAGAAACTTGATATGCGGTCATCCTTTAACTGCTTAGGAGTTGCTGGCTGTCTAATCTGATTTTGTATATCCAGGAAACGGAAAAAATGAGAGACGAAGAGGTTATCTTCATGCAAAGAGGCAATATTTTGAAGCAGGTTCTTGAGGTAGCTGACGCCACGTTGAAAGGCCTGGAAATACATGACCATATCGCCGATTGTTATCATTCCTTTAAAAGCTCTGAAGGCGATAATAAAGAGGCTGCCCACGAGAAACGATATTGCCACAACCTGAGCAAGAAAGTCTGCGATGATCATTCTTTTTGTCAGCCCGAGTTTTTCAGCCATGAGCAGTTTTTTCAGATCATCATACAGTTTGCTGAAGTGTGAGCCGATATCAAAGAGTCGAATTTCTTTGGCAAATGCGTCGCTGGTCAAAATGTAACTGAAATACTCAGCTTTTCTTTCCTCCTCTGTTCGTTTCTTCTGCCATTCAAATCTTTCTTTTGCATACCTCAGTTGAACCAGCACACCGGGGACAATTGAGATAAACAACATAATTCCAACTGCCCAGTGAAACAGGAATAAAAGGCTCACCATCGCAATGAGCGATACCCCGTTCTGAAGCAAACTGGTCAGTCCTTTGACAATGCTTATGGGCCGATATGGTCCTTCCTGCTGGGCGCGATGAAGTGTGTCGTAATATTCAGGATTTTCATAATAAGAAAGATCGAGCGAAATAGATTTCTCATGGATCAGGTTGACCACATGGTTTGAAACCAGGGTAGTCTGAATCTCTTCGGCATACGATGCAAGCTGTTGCAATCCTGCCTGGATTATCATAACCGCAAATGCTGCAACAATATAATATGCAACCGTACTGAAATCTGTTGCGATACTGTCTGATTGGATGGATTGTGCAATGGTATCAACGATTAATTTGATCAGGTAGAGGAGAGCAAGCGGTAATACACCTTGAATAACGGTCAAAATAAAGGCGACAGTCGTCCACTTTCTTGTTGCACCCCAAACAAGAAGAAATGCCCTGTCAATCCGCAGTGCGTTCTTTATTTTAGTCCCAAATGTTTCAGGTGGCATGGTTATCTTCAGCGAACAGTTTTTTGATCAACTTCATCGGAAAGTGGGCTGTGATCCAAATTTCATTGTGGTTTGTTATTAAGCAGATATGTTGGATCTATTTAATAATTTGCCTGGGATTTTTTTTAAGTAATACCAGCCATATTTTTTTAGAAAATACTTTGCATACATGATGGCACGAGAATCCACCTGGTGCCATTGATCTTCACCCCTGTAGGCGGTAACTCGACCAAGAATCTGGGAATCCTTGATTACAGCATCCGGTTTGTCACAATTGTCGCCCCATGTCTGGATGAGCGTTTTTTTTCCTCTTTTTAGGACGCAAGAGATACGATGAATTTTTGTATTCCCTTTATTATCAAGGAAATAAACGACATCTCCCAAGCCAACGTTGTCACTGCTGAGTGGTTCTATCCGGAGAACGGTCCCATCCGGAATGGATGGGAGCATGCTATCGCCTGAAGCTGCTTTTTGTATACGATGCCCTTCCCTCAACAAGTCTTGTGGTAAATCCGATAATTTGCTCATCATATGACATCTCGGAGTGTTTCAACAGCACTGAAATCAGGAACGAACCCGAAATCATAGGAGGGAACCTTTTCTGCAACTTTATCAAAAAGCTCAATTGCCCGAGGAAGGGTTTGCGGGAGCCAGTTGAATGTTCTTGAGTGCTCGAGCAGACTATGACAAGACTCCTCAATGGTTAATGGCCTGACGGCGTTTTGCGCAGCATGTCGAAGATAGAAAATTGCACTCAACTTTCCAGAAAATGGAACACTAGGGCCACGCATGCCTGGCCATGGCGAACTAAAAGCCCATGCATCTTCATCTTTGCACGAAATGAAGGGATCTTCTTCGGTGAGCAGACTGGCACCACAATCGCATGCAAGGTTGCTCAGTGTTGTCTTGCCACTGCCTGACTGGCCGACAAGAAGGATATATTTACCATCCAGAACAATTAAGGCGCCGTGCATATAACAATATCCCTCGATGCTCGCACGTCCCCACAGAACTAGACGTAGCGGAGGATCACCATTAAAATTGACAAAACCGTCATGATCTATGCTCATCTGACGCTCAAATGGCAACCACATCCTTACGTCAGTAAATGAATGGTTTGTTAAGAATTGACCGGTCAGATATCTGAACAAATATCCATCAGTACCCCAGGGTTTGATGGATAGTGATTTATATTGTTTGGCAATATGTTGTGCGGAATCCAAGCCATCAAAGGATTTATTACTGATGGTTATGCGAGTGGGCCGTTTATTCTTTTTATGCTCATTAACGATAAACGGTTCGAGAATACTGTTCAGAGGGAGACACAATTCACTTGAAAATTGAAGCTGAAACGGAATTTCTAGTATTTCAAATAGATATGCCTCCAAGCTGTTAACCTGTAATCTTTAGAGATGATGCAGAGATATTACTCTAAATTACTTTTCTAACTTTTTCCTGGTTTATTATTTGACCAACATCCAGGAACGTTCTGGTTTCCACATGCACTGTTGTTTTTTGATGGGTTGTTGCTTCCTCGACAATTGTTTGACATTTCCTTATCAAATTCCAGTTTGACTTTTGTGATGGTCGGGGTCATCCATTCTTTTTTCATTTCATCCATCTGTCGTTCAACCTCCGTTAATCTTCACTGAGCAATATCAGGGAAATTTTTTATTCTATCAATTAAACCATACTTTTTTGCCCGTTCAAATGCTAACTCACACTTAAATGGTACCACACCGGTCGCTGAGCATCCATCCAATAATGCAAATCCTGCACATTGGCCGCACAGTGCAATGGCATCACATGACTGACACGGCCCAGGCTCGTGGGGAAAATCTCTTAGCATCTGGGGGATTGCCCTGTGCCAGCCATCTTTTATTGTACCATTTCTCAGATCATAGCTCACGTCTTCAAGTGGTAAACAGGGACGCATACCACCACTTGAGTCGATATAAGCGGTATAGTAACCAACGCCACAGGTAAATGGACCAGATTTTTGATTTTCATTATCCGGTGGAGTCCAGTTTTCAAAACTATTCTTCAGTTCCTGATTTCGTATGGGCTCGCTTGCCTCAATTTCCACACATTCTTGAGGAGAAAGTCTGATTTTCTGGGGCGTGTTGCCAGAATATGAAAACGATCCTATCAAATCAATATCCCAGCGAAAAAGTTCACAATATGTTTCACCAATCGATTTAATTGAATGAAATTCATCAATGTTGAGTCTACTGAAGACACCCTTTACCTCAATCGGGATACCGGCATCTTTTAACATATCGAGTGTATGAATTACCCGGTCAAACATCTTTTCATGTCCGGTCACCATTGATAGGTAGCGTTAGATGCCCCGTAAAGAGAGATAGACACTTCGTGCGGTGTCCAGTGCGAGAGAAATTTGACCATTTCTTCATCAATAAGTGATCCGTTTGTGAAAAGGGATATTACAAACCCCCTTTTTTTCATTGCGATCCAGAGCTCTTTAAAATCAGGCCGCAACAACGGTTCACCTCCAGTAACGGTAATAAATAAGTCCATCTTCCTCAACATATTGGTCAAATATTCTCAACCATTCTTCGTACGACAGCGGATTTTCTTTTGGTGCATCTTCCAGAGGATTGGCGAGAAAACAGTGCTCACAGCGAAAATTACACTCTCTGGTAAACTCGACCGATAATCCGTTTAGTGGCCGGGATTTACCGCTTTCGACCTTCGTTATTAAATTGTTGAATCTTACAAACAAGCAAAACCTACTCCTTCACGACACTTACAAATGATTCCTGAACGAATTCTGCAAGTAAG
>CAVQYQ010000004.1:0-315842 GCA_963718195.1 uncultured delta proteobacterium | reverse complement strand
GAGGCAGGTTTTGATCGATAGGAGGTATCTTGACTTCCGAAAGTCTCTCATCTACCCGAAAATGTACAGTAGATCCCTCAGATTGGGTAATTCGTTTATACTGAAGAGACTGGAATGGCAACCTCCATTCCAGTCTCTTCTTTAGCACTGACCAGTTCGGAGATAAACAGGAATTATATATATGGTGTTGGTGTCAAATGCGCGACCATTAATCCAGATGAGGCGCGGGTTGAGGAGTTTGGTCTTCAGCAGATGTGGAAATCGCCCAACGGCACCATCAGAAATATCATTGGCGGCACGGTTTTTCGCCAGCCGATTATCTGCAAAAATATTCCCCGGCTGGTACCCGGCTGGAAGAAACCGATAGTTATCGGCAGGCACGCCTTTGGCGACCAGTACCGGGCTACGGATTTTCTGATCCCGGGGGCCGGGAAACTGACCATGAAATTTGTCCCCAAAGACGGCGGCGAGCACATCGAATATGAGGTGTTTGACTTCCCCGACAGCGGCTGCGCTATGGGCATGTACAACCTGGACGCCTCGATCCGCGGTTTTGCCCGGTCCTGCATGAATTACGGGTTGAATCTTGGCTGGCCGGTCTATCTGTCCACCAAAAATACCATCCTCAAAAAGTATGACGGCGATGTGCAGTCGGATACTGTTGCCCAGGGCTTTGGCTCACTTGGCCTTATGACTTCAGTGCTTAAGACGGAAGACGGTAAAACAGTTGAGGCTGAAGCGGCCCACGGCACAGTCACCCGCCACTATCGTGAACACCAGAAGGGCAATAAAACTTCCACCAATCCCATTGCCTCGATCTTTGCCTGGACCAGGGGCTTGGCGTATCGAGGAAAATTTGATGACACCCCGGATGTTGTCAATTTTGCCGAGACCCTGGAGAGGGTCTGCGTAGAAACTGTAGAGGCTGGTTTTATGACCAAGGACCTGGCACTCCTTGTTGGTGGCAAGCAGGCCTTTCTCACGACAGAGGAGTTTCTGGCCAAAATCAGTAAAATTGCCAAAAAGAGAACAATTTTATTGTTCATGGGAAAACGCCTCCAACAATGCTTTTTAAATTTACTTCACCAAACCGATGGTGGGCCATGGGGGTTCCTCGATTATCTCCAACCACATATATATGGCCGGGGGCAACTGTTCTTTGGGAAAGTTCCCAATCGGACCGATGGTGGACATAGGGTTCCTCAATGACGTTCCCGTTTACATACAGAAATCCTGTGCGAAACTCAACCGTCTCACCCGGCAAGGCGACAACCCGTTTAAGCAGCATTATCCGCCTTCCAGAAAAGGGCACAGCGACCACATCAAAGCGCTCTGGCGGGTTTGATAAATACTGCAGCCGCCAGCAAAAGGCAAAAGAGTTGTTGCTGTATGCAGGATCCATGCTGAAACCCTCGATACGCAGAGGAATAAGGAGATGACCAAAGATGAGGTAGCAGACCAAGGCAATAATGATAAGACGGACAAAATAGCTTTTATTGAGAGAGGGAAAAAAAGAAGCGGCGAATTGGAGAGGAAGACATATTAACCAAGATCCTTGGGCTGAACGCCCACTGATTTTACCTGCTTGTGACGGAAATGGAGAAGCAGCCAGGCAAGAAAACCATATATCCCGGTGCAGATCCACAGCTGGATCCAGGATAGCAGAATTGCGGAAAAGTCAGCTCCCATCTGGTTCAAGTGGAGAAAACCATTGATGGCCGGGACGACAGGTACGTACTGGATAACTGATGTTATCGCTGCCGGAATGGCGGTGGTTGGCCAGATGAAACCACATCCGAAAATCAGCGGCATCGAACTGAGCAGTACAAGCAAAGTTGCCAGTTCACGCCGTGGCAGCAACAGACCGAGAAAGATGCCAAGAAGGGCAGCACTGAGCAGAAAAGGCAGGATCAGCAGATTGAGTTCAGCCAGGTCTGCATTGTGTGGAACGGAATAAAAATCAAAACTGAAGCCAAAATAAAATATTGCAAGCAGCCAGTATATAACGACAAAAATCAGGGTCCGGACCAGCAGTAGTTTTATAGGTGACACGTGCAGCCAGTACCCATCCTTACCAGCTAAACGCTGCGCGTTCTGCTCACCACCGAGTATCCCGGCACCCATGATGAGAGTCTGATGGAGAATGAGGATAAAAACTGCCGGGATAACATAATTTACATACCCCATGGTTGGGTTAAATAACGGCCGTAAATTAAGCCGAAATGCGCTGTACTGTTCTTTGGCCAGTGCCATTGCCTGACCGGACATCACCATCCTGCTCACCTTCACTTCTGCTGCAAGGGTACTGCCAGCCCCCACCATACCCTCTATCACCGTACCATAGACCAGAAGATAACTTCCATCCCCGGCGTAAGAGAGGGTTGGCTGTCGGCCAAGCAACAGATCCCGGTAAAAATTCTCGGGAATAACGAGTATTCCAGCCAGCTTCTGGTCGACAAATATCTGTTGCGCCTCTTTGATGCTGTATGCTCTGGCACTGAGCTGCACCTGGGGTGTCGCATCAACCATCCGTTCAAGCTTGCGGCTCATCTGACTCTCATCGAGGTTAACGACCACAACCTTCTGCTCGCGGGGTAGTTGTTCTGCGTAGGGCAGGGGATAAAGAAAAGAATAGAAGAGTACCCCGCCAAAGACTGTCAAGAGGATTTCAGGACTTGTGAAAATTGCCCTGCACTCCAGTTTGCAGATGTCCCACCAAGTCATTGGGCACCTCCCTGCTTGCTGCACCCGCATCGGTATGCCAGGTACAATGACAGCAGCATCGGTAGAAAAAACAGTCCGAGTGCCTGCAATTTAGGGATTGCAGCAGAAAAGGAGGCTCCGTAATTGGCCTGGGCCACCTGGACCTCGATATAGTGGGAAACAGGGAGAAGACTTCGCCATATTCTGGCAGGGAGCGTCATGTCGGTAACTGGAAAGGTCACGCCCATAAAAGCCAATGCCGGAGCGGCATAGGCCGCGGAAAGGCTCAACCCGGTTGCGGCGTCTTTTGTGATAAAAAAGAAGGCACTCCCTGCAGCAATGCTTGCCCAGACAGTTAAAAACTGCGTTAAAAGCAGGATCGACCATTTTCCGTGCATGGGCCAGCCAAGAACAATGTAGAGAAAGGAGAGAATGCAGATTCCCTGGGCCAGGAACAAAACGCTCAGCACCAGGAGTTTTCCCATGAGACTGGATAGAGGCGAACCATTAAGCCAGACGGCAAGGCCCTGCCGGCGTTGTTCCGACGCAAGTACCAGAACGGTAGTCGCTACCATAAGAATTTGCCAGATTGCCGGTAGAATGGCAGAGATTAAAAACTGTGCATAGTTGACACTTATATTAAACAGCGGTGTGATCCGGCTCTTTATGGGCAAGGCGGTTGAGAGGGCTATATTAACTACCGGGGAGACACTCAGCAGATCTTTTCCTGTTTCCACTGTGGTGTTAAATGTCCCCTGGGCAGGCAATACCGCTGCGGTGATTATTTTGCCGATGAGCAGGAACTGACTGTTTATAAAAACAGTAATTTGTGGAGAGCGACCCAGCAGAGTATCCTCACTGAAATCTGCAGGAATAACCGCAAGACCATAGATCAGGCCACTTTTAACAGCGAGAGCCCCGCTGGTGACATCCGGAAATGTATCATCAACTGCCAGTGCGGGACTCGCCTCATAATACCGGACAAGTGATCTGGATATCTGGGTTTTGTCGAGATCGACAATGCCAAAGGGAATGTTGCGGGTAAGGCCCGGTGCCAATATTAACCACATGATGGCAAAGAGCACCAGGGGAACCCAGCTCACCAGTGAAATGAGCCAGGGATCCCTGGCTAATTCACGCAACTCTCTTTTTATACATGAAAAAAAAGAGTGCTCCATTATCGCACAATGAGCACGCTCATTCCTGCTCGCAGTCCTTCGGTTTTTTGTACAGGCCGGGCCTCAATTTCAAAGGTACGCATGTCAAACCCGGTGTCGACGTTTGTCGCTCGCCATGTTGCAAAATCACCCATAGCCGAAATGTAAGAGACCCTGAAACGATACTTTTTATCCCCCAAAGCGGGGATAGTAACGTCAAACTCACTGCCTTTAGGAAATTCGCTTAGCTCGTCTTCCCGTACATGAAAGACTGCATAGGCGTCACTCATGTCGATTATTGTCACGACAGGGAATCCCTGGGGCGCCAACTCGCCGCTGCGCAGCAGAACTTGCGTGACCTCCCCGTCATGCCAGCTTTTGATTGTCGTATCGGCTGCATATACCTCAACTTCGGCTACTGCTCCTGCAGCCATGCGGGCTTTATCTTCAGCCGCCTTTTTTGTCTCATCGCGCGCGCCTTCCTCTGCGAGTTTGTACATCTGTAAGGCGGCACTGCTGGTGTATCGGGCGGCCAGGTGCTTGGTGTGGATCTCATCCCGCTGCTGTTCGGCAACAACTCCATCTTTATATAAGTTATTAATACGCTGGTAGGTCTTCGCGAGCAGATCTTCGGCCGCTTTGGCCTGCATCCATTGATCCCGTGCAGCCTTGATCTGTTGCGTACGTGCTCCGATATTCACCTCTTCGGCCAGTGCTTCCGCTGCATCATGTCCTGCCTGGGCCTGGGCCAGCTTGGCGTCAATTTCCGGGCTGTGAAGAGAAAAGATAAGTTGTCCTTTTTTTACCTGATCCCCTTTTCTCACATACACCTCGTCTATTCGCCCCGGTACTTTTGAGCCAATATTGTACTGCTGAGCTTCAATCTGGCCCTGTATGCGTAAAGGCTTTGGCTGGTAGGCATGCCAGAAGGTATAGGAAAGCCAGCCGACCACTGCAGCCATAAAAAGTATAAACAATGACGTCCTCACTAGATGCATCAGGGTCCCTCTATTCCGTTATTTTTTTGATACGTAAAAAAAGCATCAAGATCACCGCTCACCGCCAGAACCTGTCCAAGGGAAACAATATAATTATAGGCGGCAACTGCACGCTGTGTTTCCACACCGGCTAGAAACATTTCTGCATCCACCACATCAAGCGAGGTGGACAAACCCTGACTAAAGGCCTTTGCGCGCAGGTTCACTGTCTCTTGGGCAAGTTTCAGGCTGGACAAAAGACCGTGATACTCTTCCAGAGCCTGTTCCGCCTGGAGATAGGTTTTTTCCACCAGAACTGATAGATCACTTCGGGCTTGAAGATCGAGAAATCTCAATCGCTTTATGGTGCTTCTGGCTGCACTCAACTGGTCGGATCGTCCCGAACGGTCGAGCAGTTGAACGTTGACACCGATACCGATAAACCAATCCGGAAGCAGATCATTGAGCAAGTCATCTTCTTTATAAAGATTGACGTTGCCAAAGAGGGCGACAGTTGGCAGATATTTGCCTTTTTCGACATCAACCAAACCGGCTACCTGCTTATTCTTTGACTGCAGAACACCAAGGGCCGGATAATTACGCATGGTTGCACTGATAAACTGATCAAGGGGCGGTAGATGGTCGGTGATAAAGAGCATGTCGGCAGGATCGACATGGTCTGGGCTGTCCAGCACCCTGGAAAGGGCAGCCCTGGCAATTTCCAGATCCCGGCCCGCCTTCTTCCGCTCTACGACAGCTTTGTCAAATGAAGCCTCCGCCTGGAGGCGTTCCACCCTGGCAATCTGCCCCTGTTTTTCAAGCAGCACAGCATGGTTTCGGTGTTCTTTCAAGCCATCCTCAACACGTATCCGCGTTGCGTAGACCTGCCTGGCTAATACCGCCCCAAAATAGTAATGAACAAGGTTCTCAAATTGACTGATAACCTCGAGCTGTAAGTTGTATTGTGCCTCATCAATTTTGCCTGCGGCAATATCCTGCGCCGCGGTAATGCGCCCGCCGGTGTAAATTGGCCAGGTGGCCTGCAAATTGCTAGTTATATTGTTTTGCTTGGCAATAGTGGATGTCAAGCCGCTGTCGACCTTGCCTGGCGAGATACCAACCGCCTGGCCAATATTCTTGAGAGCTGATTCAATCTTGTCTCCATCCGGCATACTGTCGAGCACGTCAGATGGGGATAGCTCGACAGCATCATCAAGGTGAGTATATTGGGCACCAATAGCGACTTCCGGGAGATACAGGTCTCGTGCCGCATCCTGCTTATGTTCGGCCTCTTCAACCTCTGCACGGGATGCCTGCAATGCATTGTTTTCGTTTTTTACAGCACTCCATGCTTCGGCAAAAGTCAAACCCCTCTGGGGAGAAGACGCATCACCTATGGACGGATAGTGCAACAGCACTATTGCTGCAAAGAACGCAATATATTTTTGGGCGAAATGTACCACCTTGTTCATCCTGTATGGTAAGCAACTCTATTATTTTAATGAGTTTATAGCGAGTGGAACTGTTAGTTTAAAAAATTGTATTATACGATGCAAATATCTGAACAACAAGAGCGTATTGCATTGTTTTTAGCATGATGTCAGTATGTCGCTGTTCAGTTTGACCGGACATTCCTGAAATCTTGTACCCTGCATCACAAGTGCTTTTTAGGGGTGGACATCGCATGCGACACTCTTCCCGTTACACAAAAAGATTGGTACTCTTGGTCGAAAATGTCTACTGTCATAAAATACAACTGTCTCATTTTCGCTCAGACTGCTACTCTCAGAACGAGTTGATGTAAAAGGTAAAAAGAGCCGGAAAGCTTCCCCAGAATTACAGGATTCCGGATGCATTTCAGAACAACTTTCCAGAGCAAATTGAATCAAGAATGGCTGAATTTACAAAAAAAGGATATTTTCCAACCTTTCCTGGGAAAGGTCTTTTTTATCGGCCACCGAATTGCGAAGCATTAATCATCTGCTATCTTCCCCATGTGTCGTTGGAACGCGCTCATCACAAAACCGTGCACCGTGGCCTGGGTGAGGTGGTACAAATTCCAAGGTAAGGAAGGGCTAAAGTCATGGATAGCAATAATTGTGTAGCGACCAGCGAGCACGTCATGGAACTCCATTCGGCCTTTTATGTTGCGCTTGCCTGACGCCAGCAAACCGCCGGCGATAAAATAAAGGCGACGTTCAGGGTCGCTGCGACCTGGCTGTAGACTAAGCTCCAGAAGCTTGAGACCACAACCGCGTAACTTTACCTGATATGACCCGTCCTCTTCTATCTTGCAAGCAACAAATGGCCAGGCAAAATTCTCTAGCCAGCGAAAATAATTCTCCGCCATCCAGGTAGCGTTGCGTCCGAATGGCAACCTGATACGCTGGATTGATCGGACACTTCTAGACTCGCGCAACTGCTTCTCGTAGACTTCCAGGATTCCGCTGCGCGGATTGGCAATCCGCTTTCGCCCATTTTTGAGATGCGGCCGGATCGCCTCTCGGCAGTCGAGGGCGTTCTTGATGATGACGCGCTGGAGAGGATTGTCTTCGGCAAGCGATTCATACTGCAGGTCACGCACGAGTATGTGAATAGTCGCCGGATGGGTTTTCCGGCTGAGTCCTCGCAACCACCATTGATAGATTCTTACGGGTAGCCATTTAAGATGCAGAAATACCGGCTTCTTAGTCAGCAGTTCAGCGGTCTGCTCCAATATCTGTCGCCAATCTAAAATCTCCGGGCCGCCGATGTCAAAGCTACCCTCAAATTCATCCGGTCTGCCTAGACAAAGCCGGACGGCACGTATCAAATCTGTTATCGATACGGGTTGTTTTCTGTTCATTGCCCACAGGGGTATCGGAACGATTCTTCCATGCATTACCTGGCTGGCGATCAGGTTCACCAGCGTGCTGCCCGGTGTAACCACAAGGCCAGCACGGATTACGGAGACTGGAACCCCATAAGCGCTAAGGGTCTCTACGACTTCGTCCCGTTTGCGAGTGAGTTCTGACATGTAACCAGTTGGACGTAACCCTCTCAGGCAGAGTATCTGTTTGGTACTGTTGAGGCTTGCTGACCGGGCAAAATTGTCGGCGATGATTAGCTCCATATCCTCAAAATGGGCTTGATCCAGCCTAGCGCTGGGCAGCCTTGTATGAACCAGATAGATGGCGTAATCGGCCCCAGATAGAGCCTTGGCCATCGCTGATCGGGAAAAGAGATCACATTGAAGCCAGTTGACCGGCAGCTCAGGGTCCGGTGTTTTTACCCGATGCTTCAAGTGCGTCACCGCAGTGATCTGATATTGGTGGGCAAGATCGCGGCATAATGCTGTGCCAATACTGCCAGCGGCACCTATGATCACCAGCCGTTTGTGCGCTATTGAATTCTTCTCTTTCCTGGTCATGGCTCAATCTCTGGGGTCTTCCGCAATTACCAATTCTAGGTAGCCAACTAGGAATCGATCCAGCGAATCTCTTTGCATATTTTCAAACCAGACCGGATGTAGCAAGAGATTTGTATCTGGCGGGCCGGCCAACTGACCTCAACTAACCATTCGGGCAACGGACGATATTTTAGCCGGTCTAAGTCAGTTATAATTCATATTGTCACTGGTAATTATAATACTAAAATTATACCGATTAAGCAGAGATGTTTCTAGTACTACAGCTTCTTGGAAGCCATGCCTAAAAAACTTACCCTAAATGGAGCATTTTCAAATTTTAGATGGTTCCAGAAAACCTCCGATGATTATTCCGGGTAGAAGCACCGGTCCAGGGGTGTGGGCGTTCTCCAGGAGCTATTTGGACTTTAGTTTAGCTGTTTGGATGGACGCTGCTTTCGCAGATTGAAAAGTGAAGATATCTGTATTGGAGTTTAATGGCGAGCAGCGTGAATTATGCCCATTAGAGCAGCAAAATAGGAGTAGGAATATGTCCGCTTGGCCGATAGAAATTCGGGTCAGGGGCTACATTGTTTCTCTCGTAATTATGTATATAGGGTTCGCCTGCACAAAGGGATATAATCTTGAACGTTTCGATCTTGTCTGACTCATGGCCCTGCTACTCGCAAATCATAGGCTGGAATATCATTCCTGGTGAATAATTGAGAAGGAGGAACTGAATTCGGGTGTGCGTGAGGTGTCGTGCGGGATAGGCATTCCCGGACTGACGTCAGGCGCACCACTGCTTCGCCAATCCAGGGTGCCTTAATTTGGCTATCGCTTATTCACCCGTCCCATACTATAGTGGTTCCGACGCAGCAAAAGATTTCCTGATTGAGAATAAGGAAAACAGACGGTTTGAACAGATCATGGATGTCGTCCGAATGAGCATGATCGAGACTATAAGGAGCTTTATTTCCTTGTGTAATGCGTGAACGGAGAAAATCCAGACTCTCAGATGAGAAATTAAGAATTTTTCCGAAGATGCTTTAATATATAATAGTTACGATCAGATAACGGGGGTTCTTTTATGTCTTTATCGTTAAATTATGTAAAAATACAACCTGAATGGATTGATCATAATGGTCACCTAAATGTGGCATATTTTGTGCTCGCGTTTGATTTTGCAACAGATTCCGTTTATGAGGAATGGGGGATAGGTCTTGAGTATCAGAAACATTCAGGTTGTTCCGTCTATACTCTTGGTATGAACGTAGACTATCTAAAGGAATTGTTTGTTGATGAAGAAGTCAATATAATAACTCAGTTGTTGGATTTGGATCAAAAACGAATTCACTATTTTCATACAATGACGCATGCTGACACGGGAGAGGTTGTTGCTACGAATGAGTGCTTAGCCATAAACGTAAAATTATCAAGTAAAAGGAGCGCGCACTTTCCAATCGAGGTTCAACAAAAATTGGCAGATGTTTTTGAACTACATGCAAAAAAGAAAAGACCTGATAGATGCGGCCGACATCTGAGGATTGGAGATCAGACAGTGTTGAATGTAACTTAGATTGTACTGGATCGGAGAGCATATAAAATGAAAATTGAACGTTGACACTAATTCATTCATATGCGCCACGAAAGCAGGGATTTCTTTTGGCCTCACTTATTCGGATTGCTCTACTAGTTGACGTACCTCTTCATCTGTTACAGGCCTTACCAGACGCGCCACTTCCTTACCATTATGCAATAAGATCAAAGTCGGCCAAAGTTTAACCCCAAATGCACGGCCCAATCGTTTACCTTTTCCATCATACACCTTTATGTGGGGCAGTTCGGAATACTCGGTCAGCACTTCCTGTATTGCGGGGCGTACCACCTGACAGTGTCCGCACCAGGGTGTACCGAATTCGAGGAGAGTGTACCCGACCGATCCATTAACTTGTTCAAGCGTCGGTCCATCTTCTGCATAATCTGGATTAAATCCCGTGTGACTGGTGTTCATGCTATTTTATTTCCTAAATGGTCATTTTCGGTAATTAATGAATCTTGCTGTTTTCGTTTAACTTTATCTGCACCATGGTGAAAAAAAGTATGATGTCCTCAATCCTCTTGATGGTGATTTTCTTTTTGTTTTTCAGCCTAAGCACTATGTAGAGTGTTCTGCCATAGTCATTATTTCTAACCTCAAAATCGATATTGAGCATCTCATTATAATTGATAACTGTTTCTTTAAATAAATGATGAAATGTAAGATTGTGGCTGTCTACTGTTAGCGAATATGGGGTACGTTGGAAAAATATTCCCAGAGGAATACAGAGCGTTAACAGTGTGAAAAATAAAACTTTGCTTACCAGAGGACTGACAATGAGGGACAGTACTAACAGACAAACTGCAATCCTCAGCTGAAATAGATATTTTAAATCTAATGTAAATTTCTGAGAACGAAAACTATCTTTCCGAATTTCAGAAAGTTTTAAACAGATAGTTTTCAATAAAACGGGAAAGTCCGTGGTTGAATAGTTGATTGGGACTTCTTTTGTGTTAAATAAAAAGATAACAACTCGATTACCTGTAATATCCTCAATATATTGGATATCCTTCCAAACGAAATCAAACGTTTCGTCACCATCAGGTCGGTACATTAATCCATTTTCATGGATATCATAATAGGTATTGTGATTGTTAAAGGATTCACAATGGAATGTTATTGATTCACTCATATCACGCTCTAGATAACTAACGACAGTTGGGCCCTATAGCCGCTGAGAGCTCAAGATCTTATTCGAAAATGCTTTCGGAGACTTCTTGGGCTTTATCTCGGAAAGTTGTGTCCATATTCCAAAACGAACCCAAAAAGCCAATAAAGCTCCCGACCGCCAACATAGAACCACAAAACAGCTTGAAAGATTCTTCAAATATTACTGAAATTATTGTTTGAGGCTGTTGAGTAGAATCGATAAAAGTATGCATTCTGTAGAAGAAAAAGGCGACAGCAAAGAACCCAGCTAGGTATCTATATCTTGTTAGTTCCATTAAGAATAATGCAATAAATGGAAATGCAATTAGACCATATAAAATGACAATTACATCATTCAAACCTCTAAATATTCCGGAAGACGCATATCCTCTAATAAACTTTCCAATGCGTTTACATCCCAGGTGTTATGGTAACTGGAGTTAATCCATCAGGCCAATCGATTGATTGCGGTCCGGATAATTGGACTCTGGTGTATTCGATATCTCTCTTTTTCGTAGGGTAATAAAGGTAACAATTTTTTTTACTTTCCCATTCTTGGCACAGTGCTCCTTGATCATTGATGTACCACTTACCGATGTATACTCTCTCACCAAAAGCCCCCCAAACTTTACCATCCGCTGTTCCATCGGCTGAATAATGAAATGTACCCTTATAATTTGTAGGATGTTGCTCATGCTGAGTTGCATTATTCATAAGGCTTTTAAGCTCAGCGCTCGAGAGTGGTTTTACACCTTGCGCCATCATATCTTGCTTAAATTGATCTTTTATAGATGCAGCACATCCCATAAGTAGAAGAAGAGATAAGATAACTATTGTGATTGTTGCCGGGGATGCTAATTTCATTCTTGGATTCATGGTTTTCTCCTATAATCTAGGTCATTACGTGTAAGAACCTGAAGCCTCTCCCCCTTCAGTCAAAAATATTTCTTATTTGGTAAGGTGTTATTATCCAGCTATTACAGTTATTTGCACTGACAAACTGCCTCATACCGCTTGGATTATTTTTGCTATTCTCCGGAACTGTAATGGATTGCCTGATACAAACGCTCGACCAGGGCCTGATTGTAGCCATGAGAAGTCATGTTAGCGACAAATCTTCCTCTGATTGGCAAACCGAGCAAATAGAGGTCTCCAATCAAGTCCAGTATTTTGTGGCGCACGAATTCGTCGGGATAACGAAGCTCCGTATTTATAACCTTGCCCTCATACATAATTATATGGGAATTGAGATATCCACTCCCCACCTTTCCAAGTCTCTGGGCCATTTCGATATTTTCAAAGGTATTAAATGATCGAGCAGGGGCTATTTCTTTTGAAAAAGATTCTTTTTCAGGGTTGAACGTGAATATCTGTTCGCCTATAGGCTGGGGATAATCGACCCTCATCACTATTTCGAAACCATTGAAAGGTTCGGCATAGAGATGTTTTTCCTGGCTCTGCTCTTTGCCAATTCCTATCTTTTTTCGTATGACGGCAACCTTGGAGGATGCCTGCTGTTCCACGATCCCAACCTGTCCTATGAGGTCATTGAAGCCCTTTGCTGAACCATCTATGTTGGGTATCTCGTCATCGACCTTTATGAGCACATTGGTTATGCCGTATATGGAAAAGATAGCCATAAGATGTTCAACTGTACGAATCTGTTGCCTGCCGTTTTCCAACGTGGTTGAGTTAGCAGAGAAGATTTTCGATGGATCAGTTTTGGAAAAATTTTCCAAAGAAGTGATATGGCCAGGGATGGTTTCACCGTTCAGGGTTTGAAAGACGATGCCTTCATTAACTCCCAGAGGGCTCAATATTATACCCGTTTTCCGGCCACTCAAAAGCCCAACACCGTTAAGGACAACATTTTCTCCAAGGGTGCGTTGATGTTCAGACGAAACGACCACCTCCACCGTACCGGCAGGTATTAAAGATTCCGGATTGGTGATGTCGAGCCCTGTACCCGAAGACGAGGACGAGGACGAGCCATTTTTGAAAGGTCGATGATGAATGGCGGAATCCACTTTCTCAAGTAATGCTTCAAGATGAAGTGGTTTTTCCATGAAATCGTAGGCACCGGCTTTTATGGCAGTAACGACCGTTTCGATCCCTGCATGTCCGCTCATCATGATGATGGGGAGTGTTGGGAATCGTTCGTGCAAACGTTTCAGAAGTTCCAGGCCGTCAACGCCTGGAAGCCATATATCCAGAAGGACGAGAGAGGGTTCCTGAGTATCGAGGCTCTGCCAGAAACTTTCTGCATCCTGGAATACAATGGTCTCATATCCTTCGTCTGCCAGTATGCCCGAAACGGTCGAGCCGATGTGGGGCTGATCGTCTACTATACAAATAGAATTCATGTCTTTTTGGGTTCCAGAATATCTGTTAAGAATCACTTGTGAAGTATCTATAATAAGTGATTTTACGGGAGTGCGCTGTGAAGATCTTTATGGCACGCACGATTTTCCACTATATTCTGTTTGTTTTCAATGGTAAATAGCCAATATTGTTAGGTTAGATGGACAACACTTATTGATCAAACGCCTCTATTTAAATGCCTCCAGCATCTCCGCTCTCTATCTGTGCCCATTTCGCTACGAGGAGCTGATTTCATCATCAAAGGTGGATGCTGGCAAGTCACTCATATCATCAATGCAAGGGGAAGAACACCTTTTTTAAAAGCGAGTCACCCAGACAGAGTATTGAGCATACCAACCCTGTCTGGAGCGTTCCAATCCCCTGGAATATCATGCACAACACCAATCGTCATGCATTTACCCGGAGATGAGCCATAGCCCGAGAAAAGGGGACTTGAATTATTTTATCGCACTGCAGTCTTACCGACGATTTCGCGCGCGGGTCGTTCAGTCGACTCTCTCAGGCGATGCCTTAGTCGGAAAGGACTTTGAAAGATAAATTCACTCGTGCACGATAGATGGCGGCTTTCCCCTCTTCAACGACCATATCGAGTTTTACAACTTCGGCAATTCGCAAATCACGCAGGCTTAACCCTGCTGCTTTTACTGCATTCTGTGCAGCTTCTTCCCAGGATACAGGGCTTGATCCAACCATCTCGATGATTTTGTAGACGCTCTCAGACATGGGTGCCTCCTTGGCAAAGGGTTGGGAAATGTGGTGATGCTGGTTCTCGTGTGGCCGTAAATAATATCGGCGACGCAGTCTTATAAGAAAATAACTGCGTGTGAAACATACACTATCATCTCTGGTCCTATTGGTCCAGAGTGACTTGTCCGATATTTTCGGTCCGCTCTTAGGTTAATGTATTACAACTTTCTCCCATCGCAATCCTGAACAGGCATAATATTGAAAAAAACTTGGTAACCAGGGTTTACGAATAAAGATACAGTAGATTATCCAGCTGTCGGTTGTTAGAAATCAACGCATTGTATTGTCAGCATATACAGAGATCTTTAGTTTGAATCAATGATGTCCCCGTCTGGTGAATGAACCATGAGCCATCATTGGTCTCTTTGGCTGGGAGAACTCAACCTGCTGTTGCTCATACAGCTCCGGCCAGTTAGACGGAGGCTGGATATAGACGGCGATTGAGTTGACACCCCGTGTGATTACAGAGCCATCTGCCATTTCAATGACGACACTGCCTGCTTTGGTTATTTCTTGAACAATACCATATGATCGGATGAACTTTTTTGATCTGCTGTCAGGGTGGTCAGCGATAACGGTGTCCCCTTTATGCATGGTGTACCGTCCTCTTTAAGGATATAAGCAGAACAGTAAGCACTCATGATCAGATGTTAAATGATAGTGTCTGGATTCCAAACTATTTCACTGTTTGCATCTCAACTGCTTTTTGACCATTACTCATCAGCTCACTGATATGTAGACTATTCCAACGCTTTTTCATTATGGTAATTGCAATCCCAACTGACGTGCGATAGATTATCAGGCGCTTGCAGAGGCTTTTCCTCCTTGCCAACCTCAGTGCGGTTTCATCTGGAGAAAGAACCTCTATTTTTATGCACTGAAATGGACGAGCCTGTCGCAGCTCATCGTGGGAAGTCCTCGGTCAATTTAAAAAACAAAATATATTATATAGTTAAAGTTATCAGTGACTTCTCAAGGACGCTATTTTTTCAGTAAGGAGTGTTTTATGCAAAAAGTCCAGATTTGTGGTTTATCCCTCTGGATATCCCTCCTCCTGCTATGTCTGCCTGTGTTGAGTATTGGTGCTGACACGAAAGAGTTGCAGCTCACACCAGAAGAGCAGTCATGGCTGGCCTCTCACCAAAAGATTGTGGTGGGTGGTGAAACAGACTGGGCGCCCTTTGATTTTGTTGATGGTGCAACTGGGTATGCTGGTATTGCAAATGATTATTTGCAGATCATAGGCGAGAAACTCGGTCTTGAGATTGAGGTGATAACCGGTCCCCCTTGGAGTGAACTTTTATCAATGGCTCGCCGGAAAGAAATTGACGTTTTACCGGCACTTTACCATTCCACTGATCGGGAAGAGTTTCTCCGGTTTACTGAGCCGTACCTGGCGCTGCCTGAGTTTGTTTTTACCCGTAGCGACGACCCAACCATTTCTGAATTTACCGATCTGCAAAACAAGACCACCGTTGTTGTTAAGGGGTACACCATAGAAGATGTTTTACAATCACAGTATCCCCATTACAAGGTGATAACCGTCTCAACCATTCAAGACGCATTGGCAAAAATCGTAATCGGTGAGGCAGACGCCTATATCGGCGATTTAATCTCAACATCTTACCACATCAACGAGCTTACCTTGCCTGGCATTAAACCCAGATCAACAGTGCCCTTTAAAGCTCAAACAATACATATGGCAGTCCGCAAGGATTGGCCGGTCTTGCAAAAACTCATCGATAAGGTTTTCAATACAATTCCGACGACGAAAAAAAATGCCATAAAAAATCAGTGGGTCAATCGGGTTGAAGAGAAAGCACCAGCTGCCAACACAAATAAAATTAGATTTACCGAAGAAGAGCACGCCTGGCTCGAAGCTCACCCGATCATTCGTGTACAGAACGAAACCACAAGCCCTCCCTTCAATTTTGCCGAGCATAACCGGCCCAAAGGGTTCTCCATCGACTACATGCGTCTACTGGCTGAAAAAATTGGATTCAGTATTCAATTCATCACTGGTCCAAGCTGGGATGAATTTCTGACCATGATGAAGTCAGGTGAGCTGGATGTCATGCTCAATATTGCCAAAACACCAGAGAGAGAAGCTTACCTCAGCTACACCCCTCCATTTGTAACCCTGGCCCAGACGCTCTTTACTCGCAAGGATTTTCCGCTGGTTACCTCCATCACGGACCTGTACGGTAAACGAATTGCGGTGCCCAAGGGATTTCATATTGCCGAGCTGCTCAAGGAGTATCCGGAAGTGGAAGTCGTGGAGGTCAGGGATATTGTTGAATCAATGCGAGCGGTATCTGTTGGACAAGCCGACGCTCTCTACGACATCATGCCTGCTGTTAACTACCTGATGGACAAACACCTGATGACTAATTTAAAAGTGGGTGGTGAGCTGGGTATCGGGGCTGGTCGACCCATGCCCCTTCATCTAGCCGTCCCTAAAAAGGATAGCATCCTGGCAAGTATCCTGTCTAAAGGTATGGCCGAAATAACTGATGAAGAATTTCAAGTTTTAAGCGACAAATGGCTGAACCGTCTTCAGGCTGAAGCGTCTGTTCTTGATTTAACCCCTGAAGAACGCATCTGGTTGAAAGAGCACCCGGTAATCCGCGTTATTAACGACAAGACCTTTCCTCCGTATGATTTTTTTAAAGGTGGCAAGCCGCAGGGATTCAGTGTCGAATACCTGGAGCTGCTCTCTGACCTGGCTGGGTTTACAATCGAGTGGCAGAGTACGGATGACTGGAACAGCGCGGTAAATGATGTGAAAAACAAAAGAGTCGACGCGCTTCACGGGGTTGCAATGACTGAAGAACGATTGGCGTACATGTTGTTCTCCACCCCTTACTTTAAGAATCTCACGGGTCTTTTCGTTCGCTGGAATACTCACGGTGTGAGTTCCATTGAAGATTTTGCAGAGAGCACATTGGCAATCCCTAAAGGGTATTCAGACGCAGCCTATGTGAGAGAAACGTGTCCCGGTTGCACGATTATTGAGACAGAGAACCCGAGTGCTGCATTACAGGCGGTGGCTCACGATCAGGCTAAAGCTGCGGTGCTTGACTCTGGTGTTGGAAACTACCTGATCGCTGAGCAGGGCCTCAGTAACCTCAGATTGTCCAATTATCTATTCCTGGGAGAAGAGGGGCAGCAGGATGCTTTCATGGTAGGTGTCCGGAATGATTGGCCTGAATTGGTTGGTATTCTCGACAAGGCTATCGCTTCGGTGCCGCAGGACGAGCTGTTACACCTCCGTAGACAATGGCTGTTGGAAGAAGCCCCGAAACCTGCAGCAGCCGTTGTTGATCATGTTTCGTATATGCAAATTCTCAAATACGGCTTGACAGCGTTACTCCTTCTGCTCTTGCTCGCCTTGGTCGTTTTGAAATTCATCAAGGCAGAACGTGTCTCAGAAATATTTGGTTCAAAAAGATTCAGGACATACGTATTTGTCGGCCTGGTCATGTTTATCATGATCGTCATCGTCATGGGGTGGCTGGCGTTGGGAAGTATCCGCCAGAAAGTATTATCGAACACTGAAAGCAGCCTTCGGGGCGGACTAAAAATTGCTGACTATGCGCTCGAATACTGGGCCAGGGACAGGAAGAACATGCTCAAACAGCTTGGTCAAAACCCGGTTTTGATGGAAGCAACCGAGCGTTTGTTACAGGTTCCTCCTCAAAGAGAAACGCTTCTTTCCGCCCCAGCACTTAGAGATGCCCGGAAATTCTTTGAGAATGATCCCGGGGTGTTTGATAATATCGGCTTTTTCATTATCAGTCCGGACTATATAAGTATTGGTTCCAGACGAGACACTAATATCGGGACACGAAATCTCATTGCAGACCAAAGGCCGGATCTGATCAGGCGTGCCTTTGAGGGTGAACTGTTGTTTGTTCCGCCAATTCGTTCAGATGTTCATCTGGGCAAAACTGAGGTCACCAAATCCCCGGAAATGCCACCCACCATGTTTTTCATGGGACCGATCGAAAATAAAAATGGGGATATTATTGCTGTATTTACCGTGCGAGTTGACCCGACGAAGGGACTTACCGAGTCTTTACAAGTGGCCGGAGATACCTATTCACAAGAAACGTATGCTTTTAACAAAAACGGAGTTCTCCTCACCAATAGTCGTTTTGAAGCCCAGTTGCTCCAGATAGGATTGCTTGAGGAAGGCCAGTCCAGTTCAATGCAGCTCGTGCTTAAAGATCCTGGCGTGAACCTGGTGAAAGGAGAGAACCCTTTAATTGCAAGAGCTGAACGACCACTGACCTTTATGGCTGAACGGGCAATTGCCAGCCGGAACGAGTCCAGAGGGAGCAAACTCGATTCCGCAGCCCTCGTCATTGACATGGATGTTGAGGGATACCGGGACTATCGAGGTGTTCCGGTTTTTGGTGCATGGTTATGGGATATGAATTTGGATGTCGGGGTCGCGGTTGAAATAGATGTCGAGGAAGCGATGTCCAATTACATATACGTTCGCAATATTCTTTTTGTTGTCTTGGGGCTTACGCTCATGCTCTCAACGGGTGTCACCATACTTGTGCTGGTGTTGGGACAGCGTACCAGCAAGCTACTCGCCAGTGCCAAAGATACACTTGAAGACACCGTGCAAGAGCGTACAGCAGAGCTTACCGCAGCAGAGGAACACTCCCGTCTGATTCTCTCATCCATGGGTGAAGGTCTGATAGAGGTAAATACCGCCGGACAGGCGACATTTGTCAATGCGTCAGCCCTGCTCATGCTGGGCTATACCGAAGAGGAACTGCTTGGTCACTCAATCCATGACCGCATCCACCACAGCCATCCGGACGGCTCACCCTTCGATATACGTGACTGCCCGATGAACAAGAGTTTTACCGACGGAGTCAGACATACGATCAATGATGAGGTGCTCTGGCGCAAGGATGGTACAAGCGTTCCCGTGGAATACTCAGCCACACCGATGATTCGGCATGGCTCAGTTGTCGGGGCTGTTATCGTTTTCCAGGATGTGAGTGAGCGAATTAAAGCGGCCCATGAAGTTCAAACGACTAAAGATCAGTTACAGGAGATTCTTGATAAAAGTCCCATTGCTGTAGCTTTTTCTACCGGTGGAGTGATTCATTTCACCAACCCGTCGTTTGAGGCGCAATTTGGTGTAAAAGTTGGAGACCAATCACCAGATCTCTATGTCCATCCTACTGAGCGTGACGATATTATTGCAATGATGCAAAGAGATGGCCAGGTTTCAAATCATGAAATACAGATGTTCAATAAAGATAACCAAATTCGTGATATGCTGATATCCTATATTCCCATTACCTATGAGGAAGAGGAGGGGATACTGGGATGGCTGCTCGACATAACCGAGCGCAAACAGGCGGAGCGGGAAATTCTAGAGAGTGAAGCCAAATTCCGGTTTCTGTTCGACGGTGTATCGATCCCTCTTTGTTATGTCAGGGAAGATGGCACCATTGCCGAGATTAACCCGAAACTTACTGAACTGTTCGGCTATACGCTAGAGGATATTTCGACAATAGACCATTGGTTTGAACACGCATACCCGGATCCCCAATATCGCCAACGGGCATATGAGTCATGGAGTGCTGCAGTAGAAAATGCGCATAGGGAAGGGACCGAAATAAAAGCTGCAGAGTATCAATTGACCTGCAAGTCGGGAGCGGTCAAAAGCGTCATGATAGCAGGAAGCGTATTCGAAGGCTCTCTGCTGGTAACATTTATTGACATTACCGGACGAAAGGAAATGGAAGCCGCATTGTTCAGGGAGCGCGATCGATTAGATGAAATGATGAACACCAGTCCGGTTGGTGTCGCGATAACAGTGAATGGTGTGTTTCGATTTACCAACAGGAACTGGTCTCAACTAACGGGTCTCAAGGAAGGTGACACCCCGGAAGGGCTCTATGTTGATCCCGAAAGTCGAAAAGCCATGATCGATGCCCTGGTAAAGCATGGCAGGCTCGAAAATTATGAGGTCAAACTATACGACCGGAATAGGGAGATCCGCGACATGCTCGTCACCTTCTACGCGTTTGATTATGAAAATGAACCTGGTGTCCTTGGTTGGACAGTAGATGTGACTGATATGAAAAAGATCGAAAAAGAACTCCGTGACAAATTCAACGACCTGGAACGCTTTCGTAAACTTGCCGTTGGACGTGAGCTGAAGATGATCGAGTTGAAACAAGAAATCAATGACCTGCTCGAAAAAAGTGATGGTACAACCAAGTACAAGATCCATTAAGGGAATAATTATGTGTAATTTGAGCAGGATCAGACGATCATTTTTGCTTCCGGTGATTAGTTTCATCGTCATCGCCAGTGTTGTAATCTTAACAAAAACGACCATTGCTGCCGACGATTCCTGGTCAACTCAGGTGGATATCTGGACCCCACCATTCAACAATGAGTTGAAACAGAAATCAATCGACTACGTTCCGCTTGACGGGGCGGCAAAGCCATGGCGACTGTTCGCGTTTATTCCGCACCTGAAAGACTCCTACTGGCTGAGTGCTAATTATGGTCTCATCAGCGAGGCGAAGCGCCAGGGTGTTCGATTAATCATTCACGAGGCCGGTGGGTATGAAAACCTTGACATTCAGCGCGGGCAGATAGAAGCGTGTCTTGCTGCTGAAAAACCGGATGGTCTCATCATTGGTGCCATCTCTGAAACCGGCTTAAACGATTTAGTAGAACAGGCAGCCCAAAAAGGAATTCCTACGGTTGATCTGGCCAATACCATTGACTCCCCAAACATCGCATCACGAGTCGCGTCATCATTTAAGAATATGGGGTCACAGGCAGGAGCTTTTTTGGCTCAGCGACAAAAGGCGATGGGGAAACCGGTCAAGGTCGCCTGGTTCCCCGGGCCTGATGGAGCCGGTTGGGTAGAATCCGGAGTCGAAGGGTTTGCTGCGGCGATTAAAGATAAACCGATCACCATCATTGCAACTGAGTATGGTGATACCGGGAAGTTCAGTCAGGGGAAATTGATTGCCAAAGTCCTTGATGACCACAAAGGAAATATCGATTTCATCGTCGGTACTGCTCCCACGGCAGAGGCTGCAGTGCCTTTGCTGAGAAGGCGTAAATTGTCTGACGTGATTCAGGTCATATCCTATTATTTCACACCTGGAATTGATCGCGGTATCAGACAGGGAATCATCGAGGGTGCTCCAACCGATTCAACGGTCCTGCTTTCCAAAATTGCAGTGGATACCATGATCCGTCGACTCGAAAATCGTGATTACTTTAAACACGTCGCCCCCACCGTAGTAATCGTCAGCCAGGACAATATCGAGATGTGGGACCCAGCTGGAACACTTCCTCCCAGAGGGTTTCGGCCGACATTCAGTGTCAATGAATAGGCAGGATCAAATGAGCCGATGCAATAATACATAATCAGCAGGAGATACGGTGAAAAGCAAACCCTTTTTGATTGCCGCCTTGATATTCATTCTCGGATGCTCAGCTGCTCTTTTCCTGAGCAATATGCTGTCAAACCATGCCCGGACGACGTGGGAAAAAGAGGCCTCCCAGGCAGCTGGCTGGTTTTCTTCCATCGTCGTTTACTGGATTGAAGAAAGTTACGGCCCTATTATGGGCTTGACTGCTGTTTATGAGAACTCAGACGAAGTCACCGAAGACGAATTTTTCGGGGTCCTGGACTCTCTTGCCTCACTGTCAGTCGGGTCTTTTATTGACTCAATGACTATTTTCAGTCGTCAGGATAATGGGAAAAGCTGGGAATTACTATACACAGACTCCTACGCGGAAACCGAGCTGGAGCAGATGAGTGTAAATAAACAGGCAACGATTCTTGAAACATTGAGAAACGGTTTAGTTAGGCAAGGGCAGATAACCCTGGGTCGCGTGTTTGTAACCGCTGATGAAACGGTCAAGGCTCCTGTTGTTCTGGTCGTTGACACAGCTGGTGAGCAGATTGCCATTTTGGGTACACTTAACCTCACTGATGTGATTGACGACCTGTTTAAGATCCACCAGCCGGTGGGACTTGGACTTGCAATAGAGGGTGAATATGATGTCGGCACCGGGACCAGAGAAGAACAAAAGATGGTCAAACGCAGCGTTGAGGACCCAATCCATGAAACAATTACCAAGAATGTTCTTGGAGGGGCCACTATTTCCTTTATTTGGCAGTTCAACGATGTTTTTAACGATGGACCCAATAACGAAGTTGCCGAAGTTACCCTTTTCCTCGGTAGTGCTATCAGTCTCGGTCTGGCGTTTCTGGTATTCATACTCCTGCAAAAAAACCAAATCATTAGCAGGGAAGTCGATGATGCTACAGCTCTATTGAGAAACCAGAAGAGACAACTTGACCTGACCCTCACCTTTGCTGGAATCGGATTGTGGGAGTGGGATCTGCCGAGTGGAACCTATACCTGGGATGCAACCCTGTACAACATTATGGGTGTTGAGCCAAGCCAGGAAATATCATTTGATCTACTTGCCGATCTCATTCATCCAGACGACAAAGGCTCTGTTGATGAAAAGATTGAATCCGCACTGGCCCAAGATTCTGAATATATAGCGGAATATCGAATTACCCGGCCTGACGGTGAGAAACGTACACTGAAGACACAAGGGCGAATACTCAGAGACGCCAATAACAATCCTGTTAGACTGTACGGTACCACTTCAGACATTACTGAACGCAAAGCACTGGAAGATGAGCTGCGTGAACGGGATAAAATCTTCCGGTCAATGCTCGCCAACGTACCGGCTACGATCTATCAATGTCTGAACGACGAACACTGGACATTGAATTTCATCAGTGACGGAGTGGAAACGCTTACCGGTTACCCGGCAGCAGATTTTCTTACTGACAAGCGCACCCAGGCAAGTGTCATTCACTCGGATGATCTGAATTCAGTTATCAGCGCGGTATCCGAAAAACTAGCCAACGACGAACCCTTCTTTGTTGAATATCGTATTGTCAAAGCTGATGGAGAAATCCGCTGGGTAAACGATTCCGGCTCCCTCTCCCCACCGGATGCCGGCGGCACCCGATATGTGAACGGCGGCATAATCGACATCACCGAACGCAAACGGGCCGACGAACAGCTCCGCATGACCCAACAGGCTGTGGACACCGCCCCGGAGTCAGTATTTTGGGTAAAAGCTGATGACGCCACTATGTTCTATTGTAATGTCCAGGCGTGGGAATCGCTCGGTTATACCCGGGCCGAACTCATGAAACTGAAAGTCTTCGATTTTGACTTGCTCTTTCCACAGGAGAACTGGGAACCATTTATCCGCCACTTGAGGGAACAAGATTCCATCACTGCTGAAGGATTGCACAAGACCAAAAATGGGGAGACCCATGTCGTTGAGGTTTCTGCATCACTGACCACATTTGAAGGAGAAGAGTACGTTCTCACCTTCACCCGTGATATCTCTGACAGAAAAACCTCCGAAGAAGCGTTGCGCAACAGCGAGGAACGTTTTGCCTTGACAACATCGGGCAGCGGTGACGGATTATGGGATTTCAACATACTGGCAAAGTCATTCTGGTATTCAGATCGTTTTCGGGCACTTCTGGGCTACGATAGTGAGGAAGACTATCCCAATACGCTCGAATCCTGGAGTGATGGCCTGCACCCGGAAGATCGGGAGTACACACTTGATGCATTCCATACACATCTGGAAAACAAGGTACCATATGACGTTGAGTATCGACTAAAAACCAAACAGGGTGAGTATCGCTGGTTTCGGGTGCGGGGCAAATCCCTGAGGGACGAAAGTGGTCGCTCATATCGGACGGCGGGTTCCATAACAGATATTACCGAGCACAAAAACACCTTGTCGCTCCTGGAGTCTGTCTTTGACGCCACGCCCATCCCTCTTTTCATTTCCGATTTTGAAACAGGGGAAACAAAGCGGGTCAACACGGCCAACGCTGACTTCGCCAATCTCACGGTAGAGGAGTTGATGATCGCTGACAGCACCAAGATTTACACCGATCCCGAGCGAGATCGCCCCCGTCTGGTGAAGGCATTTCAAACAGGCAGTCAGCTCGAACTGCAAATGAATCGACTTGGGACGGGCGAACCACGTTGGTGTCTTTTTCAGGGCACGGTTATTGATTACTATGGGCGAAAAAGTTTGCTGGGCAGTTTCGTTGACATCACCGAACGAAAGAATATTGAAGCTGCTCTCAATACTCGTGTCAAAGAGCTCGATGAAACCCAGTCCGCCATGCTGAACATGATGGACGACCTGGACGAAGAAAAAGAACGGGCCGAAGCTGCCACGGTCGCCAAGTCTGATTTCCTGGCCAACATGAGCCATGAGATCCGCACCCCGATGAATGCCATCATCGGCATGTCACACCTGGCACTGCAGACTGAACTTGACCGTAAGCAGCGCAACTATATCAGAAAAGTGAACCGCTCGGCCGAGGCGCTGCTCGGCATCATTAACGACATCCTCGATTTTTCTAAAATAGAGGCAGGCAAGCTCGACATGGAACAGGTTGATTTCCGTCTGGAGGATGTCTTTGATAGCCTGGCCAACCTGGTTGGCCTGAAAACCGAAGAGAAGGGTCTGGAGCTACTGTTTGACCTTCCGGCAGAACTGCCGACCGGTCTGATCGGTGACCCACTGCGGCTCGGACAGGTACTCATTAACATCGGTAACAATGCGGTAAAATTTACCGAACAGGGAGACATCGTCATCAGGGCGGCAGTGGTAGAGGAGAGTGACGAACAGGTGGAGCTGCATTTTTCCGTTCGCGATACCGGTATTGGTATGAACGAAGAACAGCAGAGCAAGCTGTTTCAGTCCTTTTCCCAGGCAGATACTTCGACCACCCGTCGATACGGTGGAACCGGCCTGGGGCTTGCTATCAGCAAAAAACTTACCGAGTTGATGGGTGGAGAAATCTGGGTAGAAAGTGAACCTGGGGTCGGCAGTACCTTCCATTTTACAGTCCAGCTTGGTAAGCAGCAGGGAGCGTTGTCCCAGCGACGTTCAACGACTTCTGAGCTCGGTGCTCTGCGCGTTCTGGTGGTCGACGACAACAGCTCTGCCCGTGAAATTCTCAGCAACATACTTGCGAGCTTTGGCTTAGAGGTTGACCAGGCCGGGACCGGCTTGGCAGCACTGGCAAAAATAGAAGAAGCAAATAAGCTCGACCCCTATAAACTGGTCATTATGGACTGGAAAATGCCGGGTATGGATGGTATTGAAACCACACGGAAAATAAACTCCGATCCTGCATTAACCTCGGTACCTACGGTGATCATGGTTACCGCCTACGGCCGGGAAGAAGCGGCTCAGTCTGCAGCTGGTGTTACCATCAACAGCTTCCTGACAAAACCGGTCACCGCTTCAAGCCTCCATGAAGCTATTCTGCAGGCAATGGGTCATGAAGTTGAAAGCCGGTCAGATGGTCATTCCCGCCATGAATCTGCAGCAGCTGATATAGCCAGACTCCGCGGAGCCAGAATATTGCTGGTGGAAGACAACGAGATCAACCAGGAACTGGCAACGGATCTGCTCACCTCAAACGGTATGATCGTCGAGGTGGCCAATGATGGCAAAGAGGCCTTAACCATGCTCGATGCTCTTGAATTTGACGGCGTGCTGATGGACTGCCAGATGCCGGTGATGGACGGCTATGAGGCGACCAGACGGCTTCGCATGCAGGAGCGCTTCAGGGATCTGCCCATACTGGCAATGACCGCCAACGCCATGGCAGGAGACCGTGAGAAGGTTCTTGATGCTGGTATGAATGACCATATCGCCAAACCGATCAATGTCAATGACATGTTCCACTTGATGGCCAAGTGGATCAGTCCGGCAACCCCGGTAGCTGCAGTTGCGCAAGTGCAAGAGAAACAGGATATCATCCCTGAACTCGATGGTATCAATACCGTTGATGGGCTTGCCCGGGTTCAGGGTAACAGTAAACTCTACCTCAAGTTATTACGAAAAACCGCACAGAGCCAGTCGGAATTCATCGGGGAGTTCAGTGAGGCCGTGAAACAGGGCGACTGGGAGCTGGCAACGAGGCTGGCCCATACCCTTAAAGGCGTGGCCGGCAATATTGGTGCAGAATCCTTGCAGGCAGCATGTGCCGATTTGGAGAACCTGGCAAAAGAACAACAGATAGTAGATCCAGCGCTTGCAGCTGCAGAGGTGGAGCTGCAGCGAGTGCTGAATTCCGTGAAAATCCTTGCTGACAAAAATAAAGTAGAAACGGAAATTTCTGCCACCAATGATGGGTCAACACCGGTGATTGTGGATGAGCTCAGGCTGGCTGAAGTACTCAATACGCTATCCACCGCAATTTCTGAGTATGATACCGGTGCCCAGGATATAATTGACAACGAGGAGGCACTATTCAAAGCAGCGGGGTTCACCACAGAACTCAAGCAGATAACCGCATCCCTTGAGTCATACGACTTTGACAGTGCGCTGAGCTGCTGCGAGGCGATGAATAAAAAACTAAACATAACAATCGCCTGAAATTTGAGATATAATGGGTCGTAGTCCTAGGCTGCTCTGTTTCCAGCTAATATTAATACGAACGTACATGTGATTATGCGAAAGACGATACTTGTGGTGGACGATGCTCCCGCAAATTTAGATTTGGTGGTGGGACTTCTCAAGGACAGTTATAAAGTCAAAGCAGCATTAAACGGTATTGTGGCACTGAAAATTGCCCAATCGCCAGCCCCACCCGATCTGATACTGCTCGATATTGTCATGCCAGGAATGGATGGTCTGGAAGTTTGTCAAAAGCTCAAAGAAAATAGCCAGACATCTGCTATTCCTGTTGTCTTTCTCAGTGGACAGGCTGGAGAAGAGGACTGTGAGCGCGGCATGGAACTCGGTGGCGCGGCATATCTGCAAAAGCCGGTTGAACCAAAGAGTTTATTTTCGATCATTGAAATACTTCTGGCCGAAAAAGAAGGGTAAGTTCTCCGGCCATATAACCAGATAAACGATGATCTCCAGAGAGTGACTCTGTGATTGAGCACTTCAATAGCCATTGAGACGAAGTGCAGCTTTCGCTACTCTTAGAGATTGAAATATTGTCGATTACTTCCATCACCACCTGAGTGGCTGAATAAGTTCACTGAGAAAATGTGTTGGAATCACCTGCACCCTGTCCGAATTGGCTGCTTCGAACAAGAAATGAGCGCATCCCCCAAAGAGAGGTAAACTGCTCACCCTTTCTGGGGGATGCGCTGAGAAATGCGGGGTCTTAAGCACCGTGCTAGCCTTCGGTCCTAGGGGGTGAGGAGGAATACATTTCTTCCCGATCCCTATCAGAGGAAAAATATAAAACTGGCATAATAGCACTACCGTTTTGATTTCCAATCGTTATCTTGTAAGTGTGATCTGTTCTGGTTTCGAAAAGAACATTTCTAAGAGCCGGCTGCTGTATTACCGGAGCCACTTGCAAAACGTTCTTTTCGCTCAATATCTGGGTTATGCTTAAATTTTTATCCTCGGAATATCAACGATGCCTGCGGTAAAAATTTTCACAAGCAGCCATAGAGTATCAGCAAGCAAAACGTTCTGATTTATACAGAAACAATTCGAGGTGGAAATGATACGATTATACACATGGGGAACACCAAACGGCCGCAAAATTTCGATAATGCTGGAAGAAGTTTCTTTGCCATATCAAGTGGTACCAATTGATATTAGCAAAGATGAGCAATTTGAACCGGATTTTTTAGCCATCAATCCCAACAATAAAATCCCGGCAATTGTTGATGATGATACCGGTCAATCTATCTTTGAATCCGGCGCTATTCTGCTTTATCTCGCTGAAAAATCTGGACAGTTATTGCCAGATAATGCCAATGACAAATGGCGGGTCATGCAGTGGCTGATGTGGCAAATGGCTGGGCAAGGACCAATGCTAGGGCAGGCCCACCATTTTCTGCATTTTAATCCAGGTACATCTGACTATGCTGAAAAACGCTATCTCCTTGAAGCTAAACGGCTTTATAATGTTCTGGATAAGCAGTTAGAACGAAAACGTTTTGTGGCAATCAACGAGTTAACCATTGCCGACATAGCTATCTGGCCCTGGGTGAGTCGCTATCAATTCCAAAGAATAGATTTGCATGATTTTCCGAGTGTTCTTGAGTGGTATTTAAGACTTGCAAAACGGCCAGCTTTTCAGGCAGGTTATCAGGTCCCAGATGCAAAACAGGAGATACTTATTCCCTGATACTGATCAGCTTCACCGGGTAACTAGGAAATTGATTCTTCCTGTAGAATCTACTTGCCAGGCGCGATAGGAGCAAATTGCAGCATGGACGAGACATATGCAGCAGGTCGTGTGGGCGGAATTGAGTATGCGTGATTCCTCTCTTTGTTCTTGGTTTTTATTATGGTAAATTAAAACTATGGGTCATGGTATAAACAGCGGACTAATCGTATTTATTATAATAACGTGCTGCTGGTATATGTTTGTCATGTACTATGCTTTAAGAAGCTGGAAGTCTGTTATATGCTATACCGTGCTGCCAGTTCTCGGGATCTGTTTAGCGGGTTTCATTTTCACCATGATCGGAATTCAACACACCTTCCCACACTTGTTTCTTGGTGTACCTTTTCTCGGAGCCGCTATCGGTGTGTATATCGGTTATCAAATAGACCACAAAGTCGGATAATCAAACTTTCACAGGAAGGCCTTACCGGTCGATGCATCTGGTTGACCTGCTCATACATATTTCATCAAGAATCTGTTTCATCTTGCCCTTTGCCTCTGAGGCCTTCATAGATTTGAAATAATTCATCGGGAATACTATTAACAAGCTTGGTGACGTTTTCCTTCGATAAGTGAATACCTGCGAGGATGAAGTGGTGCTGGATAAATTTGATGAAATCTTCACCCTTGGGATTGTTATCCTTTTCCCAGACATCACTGTAAAGATGACGGATAAGTGTTTCCAGAGGTGCATTCTCAGAGACTTTGGTCGTACGGGGAAGTTCCATCCGAGACATCCTCTCAAGCATAGCAATTGTACAGAGGAGTTGTTGTCGTAGATGCTCGCATTTGTCTAGCGCAAGAAAGTCGCACAACTGATCTGCAACCGAGACATAGGAGCAATCAGCATTAAGGAGAAAAACAATCTCTTCGGCGCGATCTCTGATCTTTTCAAAGTGGAGGTCTCGCTCTTTTTTACTCTTCTGTTCAGCAATACGACCGATTGTTTCCTTGTACTGCTTTATGATCTGTTCGGCAGTTAAGCGTTTTCTTTTTTCCATTATGCAGTCCTCTGAACATTAGGAATTTTTACCTTTTTGCACGACACTCAAAATAGTCTATCTACATTGGTTTTTTGTCCGCTCCATTGAGGTTGGGCTGTGAACGTGTAAACCTCTATTTTGAGTTTTTAGTTACGCTATCACAGGTAGCAAGGTGAAACGTGCTGCAGTGATGTCAACAGGTTCCAGAACTGCGGGGCCGATTTTGAGTGCAGCGCGGTTATGGTAACCATCGCTCAGACCTGCAACCACGACCAGTGGCATCACTACAGCTCGTGACAGGTGAAGATCAGCGGTTATCTGCAAACCTCAAATGATAAAATACAACAGCTGTAATGGTTTATGGGGTACGATAATTCACTGATCGCATACATGCTGGTTGGCGTACTTCTCTTCATCGTAGGTCTCGACCATGTCCGGCATGGGCATGGCTCCCTGGGCCATTTCACCGCATTTCTGCATCTGCTTGATGGTTGGGTCTGAAGCTATTTTCCTGCCAAAGGAAATAGCTTGTTCCTGCGCCTTGTCTCTTTTTCCCTGGGCACAGAGGGTGTCGATTTTTTTCTTGGCCTGTTCCGAGCGGGTCTGGAGTTCTTTCAATTTTGTCTGGTCGATATCTGCCATACATTGCTGGACCTGCTGCATCACCTGCATCATGTTCTGCATATCGCCTTTGTTCATGTTGCCATAGTTCTGGGCAAACGCGATAGCGGGGAGCAACAAGAAGATAAGTGTCATAGAGGTTTTCATGGGTCTCTCCTTTGGTGTGTTCAATAGTCAACTGTTTTTAAAGCGGTTGTTGAGCAACCCCCATGCAATCATAATAATTCTTTTATCAGGTTTAGCAGCGGGAAAATGACTGGAGACAATAGTTAACTGTCTACCTGGTAGAGAGCACCCGCTGATTGAGCATTAAAATGTTTTTTCGAACGTTTTTATCAGGGGAGTCGCCCCATGATACCCCTGTTCAAGTAGAGTTACTATACAATTCAACAGGAGAACAATATGATTCCAGAGAGATTTAAGCAGGCTGCTCAGGCTGAATACTTTTGTAATGTCTCTACATTTATTGGTCTTGGAGAGGGCAAGAAGGTTTCCCCCAGAGACGTATGCGGGATTAAGATGAGGTGTCGGAGTGTCGAAGAATGGTTTGATCAGCTTGACATGATAGGTCAATTACGCATTATGAAATATCTTCGTGAGCAACAGGAGATCTCTTCCATCTCTCGTTGAAATACCTGCCCGGATGAAAGCAGCTAGGGCACTGTGATCGAAAATGTATGTGAGTCCGGATAATTTTCAGATTCCATGGGGCATTTGATGTCAGGATGGTGAGATAAATTTGAACATGAGATAAAAGTTCACGGCGCCAGTAAAAAAACCGAAGAGTCCCCAGAAGAGCGTTTTTTTACCATGTCTTGTTCTGATTTCCATCAGACCGAAAAAAAGAGCCGCAAGTCCGGGTATCATTGAAGTGATCGAAACAAGAGTAAAAATGATAATAATCGAGAGAGAGTTGAATAATTCTGCGAAATTTACCAGGTGACGTTCTATAATTCCACGGTCGTAGGTGAAATTGTATTTTACTGATAATGCAAAGACAATGAGGAGGTAGGTACCACATATTATTCCACCACTGACCCGACTGATCACAGCCGTCAGTCTGCCCTCAAAAGAACCTCTCTCTGAAGAGTATAATATTTTTTCCAGCGCCTTCAGCATGACACCCTCTATTTGTTAGTTATAAAGTAAGGGCAAGGTGTTCGTTTGGCAATAGCATGCAGGCGCCAGAAGAGATGTTCTTGAGACAGATAATGAAGCAGAAATGATACCGAACAGATATTATAAAACTTCTTTGTTCTCGCTGATTGTATGATTGAGATAGCGCCAAGAGGGAGGTGGTCGTGCAGGGAGACTTTCCGTAAAAAATAACGTATCATGATCGCTGTTACTCTTTTAGTTGAAGAGGCCACCTGCTTGAGCAGGCTCGGTTCGCCTCACGGGCTATTGGGTCAGGCAGTTCAGAAGAACAATTGAACGACACAGATAAGTGAGTATTCATGGATAAGAATAGCTGCAGTATCAAGCTGCTTCCCCATGGGAGAAAAATAAAGGCAATAGCAGGTGAGCGATTATTGGAATCGCTTATTGCGCACAATATCTTCCTTCGTACTGATTGCGGAGGAAAGGGGGTGTGCGGTAAATGCCGGGTGAAAATAGTTGCCGGAGACGGTACGGGCCGTGATGCAGAATCCTGCTGTTTTCAGGTAGCGGATAGTGTTTCCATTGAAATTCCTGAATCATCTTTGCTCTCTTCACATATTATAGCCAAGCCACCTGTTATGCTGCCTGCGTCCTTTTTGTCAAAGAGAGTTGCTGGTATGTCACCAGAACCATGCCTTGGTATCGCTGTTGATTTGGGGACAACGACAATTGCCATCTATCTTTTTGATGTGATACACAGGAAGATACTTTCGTCGACTGCTGTGAAAAACCCTCAGGCGCTTTACGGTGATGATGTAATGAACCGGATAGGAGAAATTGGCGAGGATGATGGAAGACTTTTTCGACTCCAGGAACTGGTAGTCCGTGCCATTGAATGGGGTACTACAGAACTGCTTAACTGCTGTCGCACTGCTCATGAAGAGCTGGCAAACATGGTGATTGTCGGTAATCCGACAATGATTCATATCCTTCTGGGTATCAGCCCAATGTCTATCGGTATTGCCCCATATCAGCCGTCATTTTTCAAAGCGCGGCAGACAAATGGCTCAGAGCTTGGTATGGGGTTCCCCGATGTTATTGTGAATACCCTTGACCAGGTCTCCGGTTTTATTGGCGGTGATATTCTCGCTGCATCACTTGCTACGGAACTGGAAAAAGAACCTGTCGGTACGCTTTTGATAGATCTTGGCACTAATGGCGAGTTGTTGTTGAAGGGAAAGGACTCCTTTTTTGCCACCTCGTGTGCAACAGGCCCAGCATTTGAGGGCGCATCCTTGAGCTGCGGAATTCAGGCAATCCCCGGTGCCATCGACAGGGTCAGTATCGCTGGTCGAAATAGTGTCCCGGAATTTAGTGTGGTGAAAAACAAATCCAGCGAGACCATGAAACCCTCAGGACTCTGCGGGTCCGGGGTGATCAGCGCGGTGGCCGCCATGATTCAGACAGGGATTGTAACTTCAAGCGGCAGGTTGATAAAGACACACACACAAGGTGGATCAAATAACTCGGCGAAGGCAGAAGCCAGATACCTGATTGTCCCTGCTGGTCAGACGGCGAACAACAGAGATATTTTTATTAGTCAGAAAGACATCCGTTCAGTGCAGCTCGGCAAGGCAGCTCTGATAACCGGTATAGAATTTCTGCTGCGAACTGCCGGAATGGCTCTACCGGAGAAAATTATAGTCGCCGGTGCGTTTGGTTCACATCTGCAAAAAAGAGATATGCGTATCCTCGGAATGTTACCGGACATTGATCCTGATCGAATAGATATGGTGGGTAATGCTGCTGGCGGAGGAGCGATTATGGCACTTTGCGACGACTATGTTGAAGCCGCAGGCAGATTGGCCGGTAAAATATCGGTAATAGAACTCGCCAGCAGTGTTGATTTTCAGAACCGCTTCGTCGAGCGACTCAGTTTTTCGGGCAGCACCCCGGTGAAATGAGGGAGCCACTTGCAAAACGCCCTTTTCGCTCAACCTCTACGTTATGCTTAAATTTTTATCCTCGGAATATCAACTATATGCCTGCGGTAAAAATTTTTCACATGGTTTGACGTTGAACGAAAATCATCATTTTGCAAAAAGCTCGAGGGTATGTGCCCTTAAAGCGTGCGCCGTGGTATTAAAGAGCAGATGAGGGAGTGCTAGAGTCCAAGAGAAAGGAGCTCCGGGCCAAGGTATGTTCGTTCCTTTTCACCCAGGATGCCAAGAGACAGACATATGAGTGTCCAGAAGTGAACAACATGGTAGTTCCCCCCGTAATGGTCGCCAATATCCTCCATCTGGGAATGACAGTTGTGACAGGGGGTCAACACATAGGGGGCACCGGTGGCCGCTATCTGGTCAAATTTTCTCCGGCCATAGAGCCTTCGTTGTTCAGTCATGCCCGCCTGCAGGAAACCACCACCGCCTCCACAGCAGTAATTTGCACTGCGGTTTGGCTGCATGTCGATAAAATTTTCTTCACCAACCAGTTTTTTGGTTACAAAACGGAGGTCCTCAGCAATTGACTCACCATATGCTTTGCGTACAATCTGGCAGGGATCCTGCACGGTAAACTTGATATTGTTTACATTCCAATCCGCATTGACTGGTAGCTTTCCCTGCCGTATCCACAATGCGTAATAGCTGATCAGGCTGCTAATCTCGAAATGTGCTTCCATTTTGAAGCGGTTAACTGCATTCCACATTGTATAGTAGGAATGACCACATTCCGTGTTGAGCCATATCTTGCATTCCAGCTCATTTACCGCATCAACGCGTTGACGTATGACGTGGTACCAGGCTGCTTCATCACCTGAGAACATACAAAAATTCTCGGCTGCCCAGCCCTTTGAAGCATAGGTCCAATCTGCACCGACGAGATGAAAAATTTTCCAGAGCGGGACCATCTCATCTGGTTCACTCATCGGTTCCCGCGAGTTCTGGTTGACAAAGAAGGTCGCGCCCTTTTTGTCTATCGGTGCGCAAAGGTCCTTGAATTGAGGTTGCTCCATGCGCACCTCTTCAAGGACATCGTTAACAACGAAAACAAAGTCGTCCGGGGGGATTCCCATCGCGCTGGTACTCTCGCTGGACCGGGCGAGTTCACAGGATCTGACAATACCTGAAGGTTTCAGCTCTTTGGGCCAGTTTCCACGGGCATGGAAAACAAGCTGGGAGATATCTATGTTCATCGGGCACACGTGTTGGCAACGTCTGCACTGGGTGCACATCCAGACCCATGGCGTCTGGGAGAGCTCATCATCCATTCCGAGCATGGCCATTCTGATAAATTTTCTTGGATCCATGTTTTCAAGCCCCGAAGCCGGGCAGCCTGAAGAACAGAGACCACAGGTGAGGCATGCTTCAAAGCTGGCCCCCTCCGGGAGGAGTTCAATGGCGAGTTCTTTGAAATTGAGGGATTTTATCTTGGTGTCAACCATGGTTATGACCTTTTATGAAAAGAGAACAGACGGACCTCTCTTCGATATTTGCACTTTATATTATTTCATTTACTTTTTTGCGATAAAAACAAAGCTGCCGACTCGACAGCTTTGTACGCGGTCGATATGGCAATTCCAGCTCCGCACCGTTCCCGAATCCAGTCCTGATGAGCAATAATTATCCCTGCGGCAAATACGTTTTTATACATAATCTTCCCGTCAGGACCAAGTGGCCGATACCTGTCGTCAACCTCGATTCCTGCACGGTGAACCGCGTGGCCATTTATATCCAGATACTTTTGACGATACCACTGTTCACGTGAGTTGGGCTGGGTAACCGGAATGTTAAGCAGTGGCTCTATAATCGTGTCCATAGATGAATAAAGCCCACCGCTGAGAAACCGTCCGGTTGCGAGGATAACAGCCCGGGCATCGATAACAAGCGGTCCAAAACTGTCATTGAGATGCAGCTGAGCATTTGTACCGCTCAAATCAACCGAGAGAATCTTTTGCTGCGGAATTATGGTGATTCCTCTTTGTGGGAAAGACTGTTCAACCAGTTCCCGTAAACGAATCCCGGGAACAGAAGGGGGCATGGTCGGTATTTCAAATAATCGAATACCGACTAATTCCTGGAGGTCTTCCATGACCAGATCCGGTTTATGAATTCCCAAAATTGCAGGTATACCCAGGAAATCAGCATTTCCGGCAACTTCCTTTATCAGTTCAGCAAGTTTGATCCGGTGGGCAGGCACTTCCAGAGCGCGGGCAAGGACTTCGGGGTACACCTCACCCTGATTCATGTCGGGAAAATCTATTCGTTCATAGCGCAGCTGCGGCCACTCTGTTTTTAAGTTGGCAACAATCTGCCTGCCGCTGAAACCTTTCAATCCTTTAAAATCAATAATGATACATTGATGCCTTTTGGGAGAAGGCCTCAGCACCTGCATGCATGGTCGCAGGAATACACAGGGTCTTTTTGAAGGTACCAGCAGGAGTGAGTGCATCCAGGTTAATCTCTGCGGGCATGCTGTAGGTAATGCCGCAATCGGAAATAAAGGAAGTGAATTCCGTAAAAGCGGCTTTAATATCATCTTCTGTGATTCTGGAATAAGGATGTTTTGAACCCTCCTGCTGAAGGTTCCGTATAGCTTGCCATGGATTCGATACAACGGGTTTATCCTTGTTAATCATGTACCCGAAAAGATCGAGATATCCCGTCGTGTAGGCAAGTGATCCGGTGTTGCCCGTCTGGGCAGTTTTAATGTCCCGATTATGGGAAAAGATACTTGCCGCCACTCCTGCCAGCCCCGTTCCAATGACTGCAAGATCAGTTTCTATACAACGAATTTCCTGGGTCATCTCTCTTTGATTGTTATAGGGGTGATTTTCTTTGGTCAAACGCCTGGTCCAGTCCCAGGAGTCCACAGTGCAGGGCCTCTGCAAGTTCCATCTGGGCCATCTGGGATCCCCAGATAATTGAGCGCTGTCCCTTGAATCGCTCATTGAGAAACTCGCACATCTGGATCAGCCCACTGTTATCTTTGTAATGACCACGATCATACAGATACGATGCAATGCGGATACTGCAAAATGATCCCTGGCAGGGACCTTTTCCAGCTCTTGATCTCAGGGCAATGGCTTCAAGCGTCATTTCCTTATCAGAATCAGTCGAAGTATCGAGAATTTCATCGATTGCAGACTGCGGTACCATCTCACATTCACACAATATCAAATCATCGGCCTTATCTGCCTGAAACCAGAATCTTGGTGCAGCTCCAGGCTCGGTCCAGCGACAACCGGTATCTCGGTTAAGTGGTTGTTCAGCCGTGGAAGAGGGAGAAGTGTTTCCCACTCTTTTCGCAACAAGGTCTGAAGCTTTCTCTGCCATCAGCCTGAAGGTGGTTAACTTACCACCGGTTATCGTGCAGAAATTAGACAAAGAGTCAGTGTGGGCGTGCAATGCATACCCCCTGGTTACCGAACGGTCATTCGCTTTTGATCCGGGCTGAAGAAGCGGCCTGACGCGTGAAAAAGCTCTTATATACCTGGCACGAGCAAGGCTTGGGAGCATTGCAGAACCTTCCTGTATGTTTCTGTTTACCTCCTCGACAGTTGGCTGTATCTGGTCGAGATCATCAACACGTACTGAGGTTGTTCCCAATACAGAAACGGTACCTCCGGGCACGAGAATGTCACCGTCACCAGGAGGTCTGAGCCGATGGATAACCCGGTCTGTTATTCGATCATGACTGACGAGCAGGGTCCCTTTGGAATATAACAGCTTAACGTTGTCGCACCCAGCAAGTTTGGCGATATCCATCGCCCAGGCTCCGCCGGCATTAACGACCTGTTGAGCGCGAACCTCAAGCATCTCATCAGACCTGGTATTCCTGCAGATTGCAGCAGTTATCTCACCATCTGAAATGCGAAATGATATCAACTGAGTGTGTGAAAGATAGGTGCTGCGATTAACCAGGTGTGCGTGGGCAACGTTCTCCAGAGCCAGCCGAAAAGGGTCAATGGTTGCGTCGGGCAGGATAAATGCACTTTGCAGCCTATCGGTCAGGTGCGGTTCAGACCGCCTGGCTTCCACTGGGCTGATCGGTGTACATGAAATGCCAGCCTGTTTGCAGAAAGTGGGAAACTGGTCAACAAAGCCCTGGTCATCACCATCGACAGCGACAAAGAGTGAGCCGGTATTTTCAATACAATGGGGTGCCAGCTGTTTCAGGATATCGCTTTCCTGGCGGCATTCAACAGCTGCCTGCTGATCGTTAGATACATACCGGGCACCAGAGTGAAGCAAGCCGTGGTTACCTCCGGAGGCTCCTGCGCAAAGATCATGCCTGTCGATCAGCAGACAATGGATACCGCGCAAGGCGAGATCCCTCATTATCCCTGCTCCGGTGACCCCTCCACCTATGACGAGCACTTCGGTTTCTAGGTGTTTCATTTCAAAATTCTCAAATTGGTAAGCGTTCTCCCCTGGTTGAAAAGCAAATGTACAGTTCCTGCGAACGGGTTAAAAAATAATGAGAATGATTTCCATTCGTCACTCCCTGGACATATCATTTTACCATGGTGCAGATAGGTAAAAGGTATTCGCTCACTATTGCTTCTTACCACCAAACATAAAATAATGATTAATACGAATATATGTAAGTTTCAAGTGAAATTAAAAAAGTTATTAAACGAAACTAGCAGGGCTTGTTTCGAGCTGGTTTTGAGTGTGCTGCGAATAGGGCATGATAACCTATGATCTTTTTAGCTAAAACGATGTAAGCGTTCTCCTGACAGCATCCTTCCAACCACGATATTTACGTGCCCGAATATCGTCTGCGAGCTCTGGCATAAATTGACGATCACGTTTCCAGGATCCCGCAAATTCTTCTGGAGGCGGGAAAAGTCCTTTTTTCAGGCCCGCGAGATATGCCGCTCCCACTGCTGTCGTTTCAAGTATTTTGGGGCGATCAACCGGCGCGTTGAGAATGTCGGCAAGGAACTGCATTGTGTAATTTGAGGCTACCATTCCGCCATCAACCCTGAGGACGGCACCATTTTTTTGTTGCCAGTCATTTTGCATCGCCTCCAGCAGATCGCGAGTCTGGTAACACACCGATTCAAGTGCTGCCCGGGAAAGTTCAGCTGGTCCGGTACTCCTGGTAATACCGTATATTGCACCCCGTGCGTCTGCATCCCAGTGTGGTGCACCGAGGCCGGTGAATGCAGGTACCAGGTATACATCCTGATTGATGTCCGCTTCACGGGCAAGTTTACCACTTTCTGAGGCCTCTCCGATGAGGCCCATGGCGTCCCGCATCCACTGAACCGCGGCTCCAGCCACAAATATTGAACCCTCAAGCGCGTAAGAGGTGACGCCATTAACCCGGTAGCCGATCGTTGTGAGAAGTTTATTGTTCGATTTAACCGCTTCCGAACCTGTATTTAGTACGGCAAAACAACCGGTTCCATACGTGGATTTGAGCATTCCCGGCTTAAAACATGCCTGGCCAACCAAGGCAGCCTGCTGGTCCCCTGCAATTCCATTTATGGAGATTGGAGAGCCCAAAATGTCGGGGCTGGTTATACCAAAATCTGAGGAGCAATCTTTGACCTCGGGCAAGAGTGACGTGGGTATTTTAAGCAGACTACAGAGTTCTTCATCCCAGCAGTTTCGATGGATATCATAAATCATGGTCCTTGCAGCATTGGATGCGTCAGTTGCATGAATCTTCCCTGCTGTCAGGCGCCAAAGAAGAAAGCTGTCGACGGTTCCGAATGCCAGGCTGCCATTTTCAGCCTTTTCTCGAGCACCTTCAACATTGTCCAATATCCAGCGAATTTTCGTGGCCGAGAAATATGGATCGATCAGCAGACCGGTCCGGTCGGTAACCAGACGGTTATTATCTTCCGTTCTCAATTGATTGCAGAACTCTGATGTCCTCCTGTCCTGCCATACAATAGCGTTATGGATGGCAGCACCGGAATCCCTGTCCCACAGGATTGTCGTTTCACGCTGGTTGGTGATGCCAATGGCACTGATCTGTTCGGGGGTAAGTCCTCCTTTTTTCAATGCCTGTCTGCAGGTAGCAAGTGTCGTATTCCATATGTCTTCAGGGTCATGCTCCACCCACCCTGATTGCGGGAAAATCTGCTTAAACTCTTCCTGGGCAACCGCCACAATATCAAATGAGGAATTGAAAATAATCGCTCTGCTTGAGGTTGTTCCCTGATCAATGGCAAGTACATAGGTTGACATGGCAATTCTCTCTGAAAATGTTAATCCTGATGTGCATAGCAGACGTCCTCAGATCAAGCATAAATTGAGATTTCCACGACTGTCTGCCTCTTATGCTCCTTATCAGAAGGGAGTGACAGTTTCTTGCTGCTCGGCCATCCAGCGCTGGAGTTCCGCTGCTTCCTGAGAACTGAGCCGGAGGCCCATATTCGTGCGTCGCCAGAGAACATCATCTGCTGTCTGGGCCCACTCATGCTTGATCAAATAGACAACCTCAAACTGATAGAGGTTGTCGCCGAAGCAAAGACCGAAGTCTGAATTGGTCTTAATGGTATCAATCATATCAAAGGCCCTGGTTCCATAGAACCTGAAAAGTCGCCTGGCATGATCTTGTGAAAGTAACGGGCAGGAGGTACAGAGACGATTTACTTCCTTGGAAAAATCTTCGGGCAAAAAATTACCACCGGGGAGATGGTTATTTTCCGTCCAGCGGGGAGACAGTGCAGGCAGAAAAGGTGCCAGCTTATCCAGTACCGATTCCGCAAGTTTTCGATAGGTGGTAATTTTTCCACCATAAATCGATAGCAGTGGGGCCTGCTGATTATCCGTGTCCAGCTTAAGGACATAGTCCCTGGTGGCCGCTTTTGCCTCACTCTTGCCATCATCAAACAACGGGCGAATCCCAGAATAGGTGCTGATCACATCACGCTTGCTGATCCTCTGCAAGAAATACTCACTTGCCGCATCGAGGAGGTATTCGATCTCTGCCTCAGAGATCGACACGTCACCGGGATCACCATCGAAATCCAGGTCTGTGGTGCCGATCAGGGTAAAATCCTGTTCGTAGGGGATAGCGAAAATGATGCGGCCGTCTTCGTTTTGAAAAATATAGGCACGCTGATGTTCAAACAGTTTGTTAATGATGAGATGGCTGCCCTTGACCATCCGGATGTGTTCACGGGTCAGGTTATGTTCGATGTTGGCGAGGGTCGCATCCATCCAGGGGCCGCTGGCATTTACCAGGACTCGAGCCTGTATTTCACGCTCGGTGCCTTTGTTCCTGTCCAAGAGGCGAATTGTCCAGAGGCCGTCTGTTCTTGATGCTGATATACATTGCGTCCTTACCATGATCTCTGCTCCACGCTGGGCTGCATCCATGGCATTAAGAACAACGAGGCGTCCGTCCATGACCCAACAGTCAGAATATTCAAAACCAATGGTAAAATCCTGCTTCAGGGGGATCCCGGCCTCATCTGTCTTGAGATCGACACTGCTCGTGCCAGGCAGGAGTAGTCGGCCACCGAGGTGATCGTAGAGGAAAAGACCGAGCCTGATAAGCCAGGCTGGCCGTAGACCTTTGTGATGGGGAAGAATAAATCGAAGCGGCCAGATGATATGGGGGGCTGCCCGCAGGAGAACTTCCCGTTCCTTGAGGGCTTCACGGACCAGGCGAAATTCATAATACTCAAGATAGCGCAGGCCGCCATGGATCAGCTTCGTGCTTGCTGAAGAGGTTCCGTTTGCCAGGTCGTCCTGTTCGCATAGCATTACCGAGAGTCCACGGCCAGCAGCGTCACGGGCAATACCGCAACCATTAATACCGCCGCCTATGATCGCCAGGTCATATATCGAGCTCTGCATATTCTCCTCTGCTGGGTCACTGAAAAATTTCGCTATCAGTGCAAAATAAGTTCAGTTGATTTGAAAAAAAAGGTTAGACGAAATATAAATTAGATTCAAGTGAAAACACACGGGTGTAAAAAATATGCAGAGATCGGGCTTTTATGATCCTGAAGACTGGTTTGTAACTTGCTTAAACATTAAGAAAAAACCACGAAATTTGTTTGCAACGAACTGACTGATAGACTGATCACGTACGGTTAGGCGATAGCGGTGAAGAAGCGAAAGTATCAGGAGGTTATTGCTTATTGCCGGGGGAAGATGATCATTTGTTGACAGGAGAGCCTCTAGGAGGCCAGGAAAAGCTGGTCAAGCATAGACTGCTGCTCCGGGGATAAATCCTTGTTAAATTCAGCGCCAACAACTATTTCATATATGGAGGCGGTGTTCATGTCTTTGTTTTTTGCGGTCCAGACAGTCTTCATTGAGACAGCTGGGAGATGCACACCGTTATCGTCCCGGATGTCGACCGTCCAGGTCTCGGGAATTTTAATCTCGCTGTTGCAGCCAAAGGAAACACCTCCCTGGCTGAGATCAAAAACGCGGCAGACCCCTTGGGTGTTAACAACAAATGTATTGGCCAGTTTGTGTCGAGGATGTTTTCTTGGCTGAAGGGTGTCTGTTTCCATATTCGCAAGTACTCATATACGTTAAGAGATTATTGGGTAATATCTGGAATTACAGTCAACTCTCACTAAATATACCATGCGACTCTATCATTTTCCATTATTTAAAATCAAATCCTCTTCAAGACGCTGCCCGGAACGTCTTAAGGAGCCGGCCTCCAGGAAAAGACAGGAGACAGGCCGTGATGCTTGTGCTGATTATCATGTCAACCATCTGGTAAACCTGGTTGTTATTATCAGACAGATTTATCCTGAGGTCGATAGCCGGCTGGGTCGCCTTATCTGGTGGTCCACAGCCACAGAAAATAACAATTGTTGACAATCAATGACTGGGATACAATAGTCGTAAGGTCCAGTTACTTTGAGCCACTTGCAAAACGCCCTTTTCGCTCAACCTCTAGGTTATGCTTAAATTTTTATCCTCGTAATATCAACGATGCCTGCGGTAAAAATTTTTCATATGCCTTGACGTTGAACGAAAACCATCATTTTGCAAAAGGTTCACTTTATTAAAAAAGCAAATGGGTAACACATGGAAGGTTTTACAAATCGACAGAGACAAATTCTGATTATAGCAAAGGAAACTGGCAGGGTTGATGTTGAAAAATTGTCAACCCGTTTTTCGGTATCTCCCCAGACGATCAGAAAAGATCTGAACGATCTCTGTGACCGGCAGTTGCTGCAGAGAATTCATGGTGGTGCAATTATCGGCTCCGGTATCGAAAATGTGTCCTATGAGGCTCGCAGAGTTTTATCTCCTGATGCAAAAAAGGCCATTGGTCTGCGTACTGCACAGCTTATCCCGAACAATTGTTCACTGATTATCAACATTGGAACGACCACAGAACAGGTGGCCCACGCCATAAAAGCTCATCGAGGGATGATGGTTATATCAAATAATATCAATGCAATCGACATTCTCAAACGATCGGATGGTATTGAGTTGATCATCACCGGCGGACTTGTCAGAAGATCTGATGGCGGCATTGTCGGGGACGCTGCGGTAGATTTCATCAATAAGTTCAAGGCAGACTATGCGGTGATCGGCGTATCTGCAATTGAGGGGGACGGCTCACTTCTCGATTATGATATGAGAGAAGTCCGGGTCGCCAAAGCGATCATCGACAACGCTCGTCACGTCATCCTTGTTGCTGACCAGATGAAACTGTCAAGGTCCGCAACTGTCCGTCTGGGACATATATCAGAGGTTAATACCCTGGTAACAGATGAACCGCTCCCCGCTGAGCTGCAACAAATCTGCGAGGAGAATGAGGTCACTGTTGAGATCGCTTCTCCCTGAGACCTCAAGACACAATATGTTGTCCAGATCTCGTCTGAGTCCCATCGTAACTGCCGTTTTCCGGCGTTAAACGTTTTTCAGCAGCAGGTAAAGAAGTGCCATTCGGATATACAATCCATTTTGGGCCTGCTCGAAATAGCGTGCCTGAGGAGTCTGGTCAACTTCAGGAGGAATTTCATCGACGCGGGGAAGCGGATGCATGATGATCGCCTCCGGTTTCATCTTGCTGACTATTTCGACAGAGAGGATATACTGGCTGGCCGCGTTATGATAGTCTTCAATGGAGTGAAACCGCTCCTTCTGAATTCTTGTCATGTAAATACAGTCTGCCTCACGGGCAACCGCTGCAAGGTCAGTTTCTTCGCGCCATGATACATTGTATTTGTCCAGATACGCTTTGATGTCACCTTCCATTTTACAGACAGGAGGCGACACAAAAATTATCTCCATATCTTCATATTTGCTGAGCAGGTATGACAATGAGCGCACCGTTCTTCCGTATCGCAGATCTCCGACCAGGGCGACTTTGAGATGGCACATTTCCGGAAAGGCATCAGCGATGGTGTAGATGTCAAGTAATGCCTGGGTCGGGTGTTGACCTGCACCATCGCCTGCATTAATGATTGGGACAGACGAAATTTCTGCAGCCCGCGCGGCGCTTCCAGCTTCGTTATGGCGCATGACAATGATATCGGCGTACCCGTTCATTATTCGAGTCGAGTCAGAGAGGCTTTCACCCTTGGCTGCACTGGAGAATTCGCGGGCATTTTCCGTTGTAATGACATCGCCACCTAATCTGCGCATGGCACTTTCGAAAGAAAAGCGGGTACGGGTTGAGGGCTCGTAGAATAGAGATGCCATGATTTTTCCGTCCAGGAATTTGGCCAGCTGACGCTCGCCCGCAAGGTCTGCCTTCATTCTATCGGCGGTTTGAAAAACCAGGTTTAGCAGCTCTCTGTCAAATTGCTGGGACTCAACCACATGGTCCAGTGCAAAGGTTGTCATCTTATTTCTCCTCTTGGGATCAAAACAGTTTTCTTCCAGAAAAAGGTTGTCATTCGGGGCAATCGACTCCAGGACTTCACGACTTTCCAAAAAGCTTCAGCAGGATCGCATTCTGCGCATGCATCCTGTTTTCAGCCTCATCAAATATTATAGATGATTTCGATTCAACAACAGAGTCAGTGGCCTCAACCCCACGCTCGACAGGCAGACAATGCATGAAAAGAGTTTCTTTCCCGCTTGCTGCCATCAGAGAGTCATCAACCTGGAAACCCTGAAATTGGACCTTTCGCTGCTCGGCCTCTTCTTTCTGACCCATTGATGCCCAGACATCGGTATAGACAATATCTGCATCTCTGACAGCGGTCCGCGGGTCGTGGCTGATCTCGATTTCCGATAAACCCGCCGCCCGGGCATCGTCCACTTCAGTGACGTCAGGCTGGAAATCTTCGGGGCATGCACAGACAAAGTGCAGCGGGATTCGCCGGGACATACGCAACCAGGAGTGGACGATATTATTGCCGTCCCCCACATAGACGATTTTCAGATTATCGAAGTGACCACGATGCTCTAAAATGGTGAACATGTCGGCCATGATCTGGCATGGGTGGTTGTAGTCGGTCAAACCATTCACCACCGGGACTGAGGCGTATTCAGCCAGCTCTAGGGCATGATCGTGTGAAAAGAGGCGGGCCATGATGACATCATTATAGCGTGAAATTACACGCGCGATATCCTTGACCGCTTCGCGCTTGCCTATGGAGATATCAGCAGGCCCGAGGTAAAGGGCATGGCCGCCCATTCGGAAAAATCCAGTTTCAAAAGATATCCGCGTTCGGGCCGAAGGTTTGGCAAAAATCATGGCCATGGAATGATCTTTAAATGGTTTGAAATCCTCACGTTTTTTAAAGCGGGCTTTAACTTCTCTCGCCAGGGAGAAGGTCTCCCGGATTTCGTCAGCAGTAAAATCAGTGATATGCAGAAAATCACGCTTCACGAATGTTCCTCCCGTCTGGACAGGCACCGTAGGCAAATTATAGTATAACCGGATCCTGTTCGTACATTGCAGTGGGGCCTGTGCAACAGATGTTTGAACCAAGCTGTTCCATAAGCCCTTAATTTGTATTGGTAAAAATGGTTATGTAGTGCGCGAATAACTCAGCTACGACAGCAGTCTGTCACCTATAATATATCGGTGGTGATAAAAATCAACACACTAATCAGCAGTGACCTCTCTCTCTGATCGTGTAGGTGCGCAAACAGTTTGCTGATTTTGGTTTGTCTTGAAAGTTCCCGGCAGATTTTCAGGATTTTTTCGGTACCACCCACTCCTTGTCGGCACTCAAATTTTCATCGAGACAGAGAATCTCTTCAAACTCGTTTACGCAGTTAAGGTCCAGCCCCATGGATATGTTTGTCACAGGTTCTAAAATACACTCGACGACCACCGGAACCTGGTATTCGGTAATTAACTGCTCAGCTCTGGCAAAGGCTTCCGGAAAATCTTCAGGTTTATGGACCCGGATAGCCTTGCAGCCGAGTGCTTCGGCGAGAGCCACATGATCAACTCCATAGTTTGCTATGGCATCATCCTCAGCAGAGACGTTAATGTTCTCAAAAGCCAGGCTCACCTCAAATTCCATCTCGAAACTTTGCTGTGACTGGCGAATCAAACCGAGGTAGGAGTTGTTTACCAGTACATGGATGTATGGCAGCTTGTGCTGGGCACCAACGGCCAGCTCTTCAACGAGAAACTGGAAATCATAATCACCCGATAAGGCAACAATTTTTTTGTCCGGCAGGGCGGCCCGAACCCCGAGTGCGGCAGGCATTGTCCACCCAAGAGGTCCCGCCTGGGCGGCATTTATCCAGTTTCTCGGGTTGTACACTTTTAGAAACTGCGACCCGGCAATCTGCGACAGGCCGATAGTTGTAACGTAGCAGGTGTCTCGCTCAAGAACATTGTTCATCTCCTGATAGACACGCTGGGGTTTCATGGGCACCTGATCATAGTCGGTCTTGCGAAGCATATGCTTTTTACGATATTCACACTCTTCAATCCACGGTGACCTGTCAGGCAGTTTTTGTTCAGCTTTGCGCTCCCTGGCAACCTCGATAAACATTTGCAGCGCCGCTTTTGCATCAGAAACAATGCCGAGGTCTGGCGCAAAAATGCGGCCGATCTGGGTCGCTTCAATATCGACATGGATAAATTTTCTGTTCTCCGTATAGGTTGAAAGTGAACCGGTATGACGGTTTGCCCATCGGTTGCCGATGCCAAATACGAAATCAGATCTGAGAAACGTGGCATTGCCATACCGATCACTGGTCTGCAACCCTACGCGCCCCTGCATCAGCCGGTGATCATCCGGGATAGTTCCCCATCCCATTAAGGTTGGAATGACCGGTGTGTCAGTTAATTCAGCGAATTCCACCAGCAGCTCAGAAGCATCCGCATTGATAATTCCGCCTCCGGCAACGATCAGCGGTCGTTCCGCTGAACCCAGCATATCAACAGCCATTTCAGCCTGCTTGCGAGATGCTTCGGGTTTGCTCGGTTTCAGTGAGAAGTAGCTGTCGGGGTCGAAATTGATTTCTGCAACCTGGACATCTATGGGGATATCGATCAGGACAGGACCGGGACGGTCTGAGCGCATGAGGTAAAATGCCTTTTGAAAAAGGCTGACCAGTTGGCCCGGCTCCATGACGGTTACGGACAACTTGGTCAATGGCCTGGTGATAGAGGCAATGTCAACAGCCTGGAAGTCTTCCTTGTCAAGCTTGTCCCGAGGGGCCTGCCCGGTTATGCAGAGAATTGGAATCGAATCTGCTGCTGCGGAGTAGAGCCCGGTAACCATATCTGTACCACCTGGGCCGGAGGTTCCCAGGCAGACACCGATATTACCCGCAGCGGCCCTGGTGTATCCCTCGGCCATATGGGAGGCGCCCTCAACATGACGGGCAAGTATATGGCGGATCGAGCCATTCTCCTTCAGTGCGTGGTAGAGTGGATTTATTGCAGCGCCGGGAACGCCGAAGGCACAGGATACCCCTTCTTTCACCAGGACCTGGACTACAGCATCGATCGCTTTCATGGTAACCATAGGTGTGCCTCCAAAGTATGATATTTTCTGGTAATACCAGTTTTATTTTTTGCTAATCTCTTGTTATATAGTGATTATACTGGTATGACCAAAATAGTTAAGCTTAGTATTAAAGTCAATATAAAAGATCGCCATGGAGGACTCCTGATCGTATCCTGCTGTTAAGATGGAATAACAGCTTTGTACTGCTATCGACTGACAGGGAGTGTTTGTTGAAGAATCAAGCCCAGAGGAATAACGAGACAGCTCATGGCCTAACCATCAGTTTTTTTCAAAAAAAACATCTTTTGACGCACCGCAGATCGGGCATAGCCAACTATCGGGAAGGTCTTCGAAGGGGGTACCGGGTGGAATTCCTTCATCAACATCTCCCTCTGCAGGGTCATAAATAAATCCGCACAGAGGACAAACATATTCTTTCATTTTTCAACCCTGTTCTGATTATTAAGAGATCGGTACTTGTCTTTGGACCAGGCCGCCCCCCTCAGTCTTTTATGTTTATACCCAATGGTGCCCATCGGGTCAATCAGGAGCTGTACTCCATTATAAATTGTCTTTGCAGGCTCAACGAAATTTCTCCATCAGGTTTTCCCCTGCTATTGTGGTTTTGTCAGCCGATACTCTGAGCAAAACAGTAAATGTGCATTATGGTAACCATCTGCAGGAAAATGGAAGTGCTGATTGGCAGGATGAAACCCTGCTCCACCAATCACATAAAGAGATAATGGAAAATAAAAGAATAATCCTTCCACTGACAATTACGCTGATCGTCCAGGCGATCGTTTCAATGGTTGCTGTTACAATTCCTGTTCTGGCGCCCTCTGCAGCCTCTGATATTGGGATCTCGGCAACGTTTGCCGGAATTTATGTTTCACTGATGTATATCGGAAGCATGGTGTCAAGCCTGTGGAGTGGAGACTTTATCCTGCGATATGGAGCATTGAGGGTGAGCCAAATATCTTTGCTCCTGGCTGGAACCGGTTTGATTCTGACCGCTCTGGCCACAATTCCGGCGATGATCATCAGCGCCTTCGTTATCGGCTTCGGTTATGGTCCAGTAACCCCTGCAAGCTCACATATTCTTGTTAGGAATACGCCCTCACACATGATGTCCTTTGTTTTCTCTCTGAAGCAGACAGGGGTGCCGCTTGGTGGGGTTCTCGCCGGTGCCATCGTGCCATCGCTGGTGATTTTTGCAGGTTGGAAGAGCGCAGCGGTCTACATCGGCCTGTTTACGATCACTCTGGTTCTTTTCTTACATCCATTTCGTCAGGCAATTGATGACGACCGTCAGCCGCAACGCAGAATTTCCTTTCGGGGGGTAACCCATCCGCTGCAGATGGTGATTTCCTATCGCCCCCTCAGGCGACTGGCAATCATCTCTTTTCTCTATGCCGGGATGCAGCTCTGTCTCTTCACCTATATGGTTATCTATCTGACAGAGGATGTTGGAATGGCCTTTATCGCTGCCGGTTTGACCCTTTCTGCTGCACAAATGTCCGGAACAATAGGCCGCATAATCTGGGGTATTCTCGCCGATCGCTACATAAAACCCGGCAAACTCTTGGGGCTTTTGGGGGTTGGCATGTCTCTTGGTGCGGTGGCGACAGCAATGATTCAGAGCAGCTGGCCGCTGAGCTTGATACTGCTGGCCACTATCTTGTTTGGCGGCACGGCAATCGGCTGGAATGGCGTCTACCTGGCAGAGGCTGCGCGTCGAGCACCAGACGGGCAGGTGAGTGCTGCGACCGGTGGAACGCTGTTTTTCACCTTTTTTGGAGTGGTACTGGGGCCGCCCATTTTTGGTGGCGTGGTTTCAACGACCGGCAGTTATCCACTGGCATATCTGTTCTTTGCCGTCCTTACACTCATAGGCGGTATAATGACACTTGTCAGCGGAACGAATCGGGGATCAAATGATACGCTGTAGAGAGAGTAAAAAAGGCGACTGGAACTGGTTAACCATGATGATTGATAGGCAGAAACGAAATAATGAAATGAACCTTACATCTTGCAGCTTCCAGACCTGAGCATTGTTGTGAACGTCCCGACCTCAACAGGTTTACAGAAATAGTAGCCCTGGTAGATTGTGCATTCCTTCCTGCTGAGGTAGTCAAGTTCCAGGGCTGTCTCTACACCTTCGGCGATTACCTCCAGACCGAGGTTTTTAGCCATCATGATGATTGTGTCAACCAGGACAACATCTTGCGTTCCATCTTTGATTCTGTTAACAAATGAGCGATCTATTTTTAATGTGTTTAGTGGAAGGGTCTGGAGATAGTTTAAAGAAGAATAACCTGTTCCGAAATCATCGACAGAAAATTTTATCCCCAGCTGTCGCAGTGTAATAATTTTCTCAATAATATCTTTGCCGGTAGAAACAAGGCTGCCTTCGGTAAGCTCAATTCCCAGGTGATTCGGGTCGGCACCGTTTGAGTCAAGGGCAGTGCGAACTGCCTGGACAAAGGCCGGGGCACTGAATTCTTTTGCGCTGATGTTCACCGAAATCACCATGGGTTTGACAAGGAGCCCATCACGGCTCCAGCGGCTGATCTGCTGGCAGGTTGCGTTGAGTACCCATTGACCGATATCCCACATGAGCCCTGTCTCTTCCGCGATACTCAGAAAGGTTCCCGGCGGTATAATTCCTCGCTCCGGGTGGTGCCAGCGGATGAGTGCCTCAGCTCCCAGGAGATCACCAGAGGAGTTGACTTGAGGCTGGTACCAGACCGCAAACTCTTCATTGAGCAGTGCTCGTCTTATATCTGTTGTAAGACGAAGTTTCTCATCGGCAGCTTTTTGCATACTCGGCAGGAAAAAACGAATTTCATTGCTTCCAGCTGCTTTTGCCTTGTACATGGCCGCATCAGCCTGCTTGAGGATATCGTCGGTCCCCTTGCCCTGTTTGGGGAACAGTGAAACACCTATGCTTGGCGTTATATGCATCTCATACCCTTCAATCCTGCAGGGAGAAGAGAGGTAGTTACGAATGTTGTCAGCGCCTTTTCTCGCTTTTTCTACCGCTTGATCAACATCACCGTCCAACTCGGTTAAAATGATAATAAATTCATCTCCACCCATCCGCGCAACGCAGTCTTCCTGTCGAACATTATCAGTGAGTCGTTTTGCTATCAATTTAAGCAATTTATCACCAACCGAGTGACCAAGGGAGTCATTGATTGTTTTAAAGTTATCGAGATCAAGAAAGATCAATGCTCCAAATCTACCATGTCTGGTTGCCCTGGAAATTTCGTTATCCAGTTGGCTCAGCAGCAGTCGTCGATTGGGTAACCCTGTCAGAGAGTCATAGGTGGTGTGGTATCGAATCTGTTGTTCAGATAATCTCCGCTCTGTGAAATCCTCGAGGATTCCAACTCCGCCGATTATCGTCTGGTCCGTATTTCTGATCGCCTTGAAAAAGGCGCGAATCGGGGTGGTTTTTCCACTTGTGACAGAAACGTAGTCACCTTCAAAAAAACCGTCTCCTCTGGTCAAGGATGCCTTGATGGCATTTACTGCTCCTCTCTGTTTGATATTGGCAAGCATGTTGAAACCGACAAGTGTTTTTATGCTGGAACCAATAATTGCAGCAAAAGCGCTGTTACAGCTAACGATAGTGCTTTCCGAGTCATAGTGGAAGATGCCCAGAGGTGCATTGTCGAAGATATGTTGATAACGATCCTGGCTGGCCTTGAGTTTTCTTTCACGATCGACACTGTTTATTCTTAACTGTATGTTTTCACATATATTTCTGTTTATTCTGATTACGCCAATCAGGTTGACTGCGAGGAAAAGCAGGGTCAACAGTCCGACGAATATGGAATCGCTGGTTCCATGATAGATCATGCTGCCGGCCAGCGGCACGAGAATCAGGCATAAATATCCGGAGACGACCGGGAGACTTGGACAAAGAGAAGAAATTGCTCCTGCGGAAAGTCCGGTTACTGCCAGAAAAAAGACAAGTTGGGCCTGGGGATTGTGGTATGGAAACAGGAAAAACGGTGCCGCGCCCCAGACTGCAGCCACCAAGTAGGCACCGACCAGAAAACTGGTATGCCAGAAAACGATATTTTCAGTTTCAAGTTTGCGCCTGTTAAAGAGATAGAGAAGACATACCCTGATCGTGGATAACAGAAGAAAGAGGCTGAACCAATTGATAATATAAGATTTATTGACCGTATCCTGCAACGACCAGCAAAGAATGGCACCCACCGATATTGATACAAATATGGGTATTGCGGAATTGACATAGAGGAGCCGAACCTGCTCAGCAAATATTTTTGGAGAATTGTTTTTGATTTCGACCATATTGAATTGCAAGCATAAAAAATGTCTTTAAGCGGACAGGGCTACTAAAGGTTATCGTAAGGGAACTACAAAAGTAAAATTTACAACAGAATAATTTGGAAATTATACTTGAATTTGCAGTAGCTAGAGGGCATCAGGAGGTCACACTGATAGCTGAGAGCAGGAATCCATATGTTGGCTTCGCTTTGCTTAGATAAAATAACTGAACAGCCAGACGAGGAGTCCTCCAAGAACCCAGGCCAGGTTAGATGACATGCGTTTCGATAGATCATCGGTCTCTTGAACCGATCTCTGGTTTGATGACTCTTTCATCACTGTTCTGCTATACTGGTACCCCGGATTGCCTCTGCCGCTGAAGTTTCCAAATATCCCAATCGAAAAAAGAGCTATTGGCACAGCGCCAACCCAGAACAGGGTATCCTGTAGTGAAAGAGCGGACTCCCGCATGAGATAAGAGATCAACAGGCTCAGCATGATAAGCAGGAGTGTGATCAGCACTACGCGGACGGCAAAATTCCTTATTTGTTGTATCATCATTGCCTCAGTTTTCTGCTTCTGTGTTGTTGCATGGAACAGGGGTTTTCGGGCCCCTTGTTATCAGAACGTGCTGCGTTCCCCAGAATGATTAAAAAGGTTGAGCCTTTTGCAATCTTCCAACCGGTAATAAAATCAATTTACTGGTAAAATATCGTGCCGTCACGAAAAAGCAATAAGATAAGAAATTGCTACACGGGAGTGATCATGGAGATAGTGTCATGTGAAGCGCTGATTATACATCTACCTGTTCGTTTATCATGGACTTCCCCTGTGCCAGGAACGGGCCTATACTTAGCCAATCTGGTATGACCTCTAGTCGAATAAGATTCATAATGGGGTTTTGAATCTGCTGACAATGTACGGCTTTTGTTTACAGCAGTGCATTTTTTGTTATTCTGGTGTGTCATTGGTGATTGAAAAGATTTCCCTTTGTCCAGGCTCTAAACTCAAGCTGCGAGTTATTCACATGAGAAAGCTGTTAACGGAACCGTTATTCCACTTTATCCTCATCGGGGCAGCATTGTTTATTGTTTTTGGACTATCCAGTCGCACAGGAACGTCGTCTGATGATTCTATTTACATCACCCAGGCAGAAATCAGGGTCCTGCAGGCAAATTTTGACCGCACCTGGCAGCGGCCTCCAACCGAAGAAGAGCTGGCCGGCCTGATAGAAGAGCGGATCCGGGATGAACTGGCATCCCGTGAAGCCGTGAAGATGGGACTTGACCAGAATGATACCTATATCAGACGCAGGTTGCGGATGAAAATGGAAATGCTGATGGAAGATAGATCCATGCTGACCGATCCATCTGAAAAAGAACTTTCCGATTTTCTCGATCAGAACAGGGATTCGTTCAGGCGGGTCCCCCGGGTTAGTTTCTCCCACGTTTATCTCAACACCGAAAAACATTCTGGCACCCTTGAAGAAGATATCAGGCAGCTTCTGCAGCAGTTAAATGAAATGGGCAATAAGGCTAATCCGGAGAACTTTGGTGATGCAATTATGTTGCCGAAACAGTATCCACTTTCTTCTGTCAATATTATTGCACGGCAGTTTGGTAGAGAATTTACTGATGATATCGTCGATCTCGAGGCCGGACGCTGGCAGGGCCCCATAGCATCAAGTTATGGCCTGCACCTCGTTTTGGTCCACGAGAGCGTCCCCGGTCGAGACCCCGATCTCTCCGAGGTCCGAGCGGCGGTGGAACGTGAATTTGAAGCCCAGCGGCGCAAGCTTATTAAAAAAGAAGTATACCAGAAACTCAAAGAGCAGTACCAGGTAGAAATAGAACAAGTCCAAGCTGCTGGGGTTTAGCTCAAGGCGGTACAGTTATTATCAATTGTTGTTGCGCTAGTGCTCATACCGGAACTGCTGGTGATGGTCTTCTCCCTGATGAAGTGGGTCAAGGAAGATTATGGGGAGATGCTGGCTCGCAAGATTACAGTACTGCCTGTCGAGGATACTAAACAATCAGGATAATGGGTGACGCTATGGCACGAAAAGATAACTTGAAGATATCTTCAGCGCTTTTGCTGAGAGCCAAAGATCTTGGTGCCGATCTGGCGGGGTTTGCCTCGGTCGAAGACCTGAAACAGGCCCCGTCTTTCACCTTTGCGTCAAGGATACCTGGAGCAGGTGACGGTATTGATACCCGGTATAATAAGCTGGGTCTGAAACCAGGAGAAGTCCTGTGGCCTGAGGGAGCAAAGACCGTCATGGTGATCGCTGTTCACCATCCGGAAGAAAAGCCGGAACTGGACTGGTGGTTCGGCCGGGTGGACCCTCCCGGCAACAAAGTGCTGGCCACGATGGTTCAGGAGCTCTGTGATTGGGGTTCTGAGCAGTTTGGTTTTGGGGTATTTCACCTTCCCTATCATGTCGAAAAGGGCGGCACCCACCTCAAGGATGCAGCGGTGCTGGCAGCTCTTGGCTGTATCGGCAGAAACAATATCCTGGTTACACCGGAGTTTGGTCCGCGGATTCGGCTTCGAGCCCTGACCCTCGACATTGGGTTACCTTCCACCGGTCCCCTGCGATTTGACCCCTGCAGCATGTGCGAAGAATTGTGCCGTAAAGCCTGCCCGCAAAACGCGTTCGACAATAAGATATATTCAGAAGATGAATATGGGCAGAAGATACTGCCGGGACGTGATGGTCTGTTTTCCCGGTCTGTCTGCAATAAGCAGATGGATGTGGACAATGAAGTCGCTGAAGAGCAGGTTGTTGAAGGTTTTGACGATCCAATTAAGATAATCAAGTATTGTCGCCGCTGTGAACTGGCCTGTCCGGTCGGTAAGCCATTTTAGTCACCCGCTGCTCCGTCAACAGCACCCCGAGATCATCCTGTTCGGATCGCCCTTTGTCGGCAAAGAACATGCCCCCAGCGAAATCGCTCACCTCCATAGGGAATTAACGGCCCACTGTATAGATCTTATCCTGTCGGGCAAACAGCCGCAACAAATAAATCTGTCCCCTTTTTTGGTACTTTTCTTGAAATAAAATCTGTTTTTTATCTGTTATGGGTTATTGTGTTACTAAGGAGTAATAATTATTCCACGGAGGTTGTAATGACAACGCTTTTAACCAAGGGTGAGAAGGTTCGACACAACAAGAAGGCGGATTGGGGGATTGGAAAAATAGTTTCAGTCGACAGATGTGGAACCATCCAGGTGGTTTTTGAAGGTAATAAAAAAGTATCAATCGCCAAAGGGGCAAAATTTCTCGTCAAAGCACCGTAGAATACAAGTGCCTAAAACAAAAACAAGATTTTATCACCTTTCCCGCCGTTGTGGGGTCAATATTTCGTCTCTTGCCAGTCAATGTGCCGTTTTTTGGATTTGTTGCTAAATATCTGTTATGCTACAGCTAGTGCGTTGTTCGGTGTTTGAAAGAGCATCGCAGGTCCATGTTACCCTGTAAATCTAAATTTAAGATGGAGGTGTTTTTTGCAAACAGTAGTGAAGAAATGGTTTCGTGATAAGGATTCCGGTTTTCTCGATAACGGCGGCGGACCGGATATAACAGTAAACAAAGCTGACCTTGTCGGTTGTCAGTTTTTAAAGGTTGGTGCTACCGTTGAGTTTGAATGCCATCTCGATGAGCATGAGCTAATCGCCAGAAAAGTCAAACTTTCGAAAAAGAAAAAGAATAAAAATCACAATAGTGGGAATAAGGGAGTTAAGAAATTTCCTTTTGGTGTGATGACCTGACGGGGAATTTCCCGAGCAGTAGGGTTATCTACGCTCGCCTCAGTTGCTCTTTTTTCGTTTTGAACCTGAGCTGACAGCATCCGTGATCTATTCCGTTTGCTTGTTGGACCACTCTTTCTTCCCTTCTCGTCTTGTTTCGGCGCCCGCTACACACAGAGAGCGAAGAAACCTCGATACAATAGGTGGAAAATGGAAATCTGGGTGGATGCAGACGCCTGTCCTCTGGCGATAAAAGACATCTTGTTCAGGGCTGCAGGACGCACCTCCATAAAGTTGACACTGGTTGCCTGCCAAACAATCAGGGTACCTTCATCACCCTTTATACAATTTGTCAGAGTTCCACCGGGTCCGGATGCTGCTGACTCTGAAATAATCAGAAACCTCGGTGTCGGTGACCTTGTTGTCACCGCTGATATTCCACTCGCCGCAGAGGTGGTTGAGAAAGGAGGATATGCACTTAATCCCCGTGGGACATTCTATTCGAGTGAGAATATCAAGGAGCATCTAAGCTCCAGGGATTTTCTCGATACCTTGCGCTCCAGCGGTGTGGAGACTGGCGGCCCCACTGCGCTCGGCAAGCATCACCGACAATCTTTTGCCAATCATCTTGACAAATTCCTCAGTAAATTCACAAAAAACCCATAGTTCCGTGCTCAGGCGGCTGATCGTTTCTATTCGGCCGGTGCGCTCATTTCGAACCTCTTCTGGTTTTGTCCAGTTGTCCGTTTAAATAATGGTTTAGTAATGTTGAACAAAAGGGAAAACAGGGGGTGTTTTTTTGTTATTCCTAACTTGCAATTGCATCGTCTTGTGACCATTTTTAAGATAGAGCCTTTATTGACTCTGGACCGATGTCCAGAAGGAGGTCACCATGGCACAGTCAAAGAGCGACAGTCTGCATGAACATATATCGGCAGTAAAGAAAAAAGAGCGGGTTTTTGAAAATGCTTTTCAGGCAGTGACCCGGATGATTCTTGAAAAAGATATAGACAAGGTGATTGTGAATGGAAAAAGCACCTTTGATTATCGAATCTTCCGCGATGGGGCGAAGCACATAATCGGTATGTACGACGAGATCAATTCTTTTGTTTCGTTTATTAAAGATGCTTCGCAGGGCGGATCATCGCAGGAGATGGCCTTTGTGCTGGTTGGCGAACCAGGCAATGGCAAGACCTTCCTCGTTGAATACCTGTGCAGTATGTACCGGCAGTTTTTATTTCGCCCGGAAAACAGGCGTTATACCTTTCGGTTTAAAGGGTTGGCTGAGCTGGGCCATTATGGAAACATCAATATGGTTGAATCTCAGACCTATGAAGACCCGATGATATTGGCCATGAATCTTCTGGAGTCTTCCGATGATTCTCAAAAGCATCTCGCCAGGCGATATCGCCTGAGCGACTCACTGGTAGCACAGTGGTGGCAGAATTATCGACCACTGGGAGCGTGTTCGGCATATATATGGAATGATATCAGGGAGTACTCCGGGGGAAAACTCGATGATATGCTGAAATTTATCGAAATCGTTCCGGTCCCCCTGACTGAAAGTCTTGGCACCGTTACCGGAAAATATCCGGCAAAAGACAAGATCACTTCATCGGCGGTTGATCTGTTGGGCGAGGAGTCTATTCAACGCCTGCTGCATATAACAGATACAAACAACCCCTATCGTTTTGATCTCAGGCGGGGGGCCCTTGCCCGTGTGGCTGGCGGCGGGATTCACTTCAGTGATGAAATTTATAAAAACAAGAAAGACCTGGTCCAGGTTTATCTCGGTATTATCCAGAACCGAACCATTGAAATTGACGGCTACAAGTGGCCCATTGATACCCTGATTGTCGCCACCAGCAACAATGCCGAGTTCAATAAATTCCTTGCTGAAAAAGAAGAAGCACCAATCATCGATCGCTGCCGTATCTGTTATGTCTCCCATAATACAGATTACCGTCTGCAGAGTCAGCTGACATCGTATGCCATCGGGGCTGAGACCAAAACGACGCTTACTGGAGAGGCACTGCACCAGGATCCGAATCTCAACTACGCAGCATCCATTGGCGTGACCCTGACGAGATTACCGCGCTCCGAAAAGCTGACGCCCATAGAAACCATGAAACTTGCTGCTGGAGAAGTTGCCGGAGAAAAATCAATCAAGACGCTTTCTGAAGTAATCGACAGCTTAAACCAAGATGCTGACGTTACAAGTCGTTTTGGCCAGAAAGGTCTTGGCCAGCGTAACCTTGGCAGGGCCATGCAGTTGATGCTTGAAAGTTCAGAGACCAATGAAGGTCAATGTATGTTCGCCTACGATGTTTTTGGCACACTTGAACGGATTATCCTTGACTATGTGCCGGAAACAACGGATCGAGCAAAATTTCTGGACGATTTGAAAACCGCGCGTGGTTTGTATCGTGAACGGATCATGACGGAGATGTTTAACGCCTATATGGATGAGCCCCTGGCGATCAGAAAGGATGTCCTGAATTATGTGAACATGATCATCGGTATCGATGCGGAGAATCTTGGTCCTGATAAGATGTGGAAGTACAAGAACCCGCAGAGCGGCGAGCTGCAGGCACTAAAGATTGATGAACGGTATATCAATTCCGTTGAGGACTGCCTTGGCTTGAAAATAAAGGAGCAGAAGGACACCTTCAGGACTTCGATCAGAAAGATCTATGGGCAGAAAATATCAACGAATCCCGACTATGATTTCATGGACAACCTTGAACTCGTCAAGGCGGTTACCGATGTCCGTTTGAAATCTGATATTGCCGGAGCAGGCAGCCTTATCGGTGCACTTGCAAACAGGACAAACGAGGAGAATCAAAAGCTGTATGACCGCATGGTGGATACCATGCTTAACAAACTAGGGTATTGCACAACCTGCGCCCAGAAAACCATAGAGTATTTCTGCACCCAGGTGGATGAAACCTAGGCAGGTTTATCCAGTGGTTTTCATACCAGGCCGAGAGGTTGAGATGAAAGATCATCTTCGCAGGAGATACCAGATCCTCACGACACAGGGGATAACGCCGGAGCAGGAGGCCAAGATCCGCAGTGAGCTCGACCAGGCGGAAAAGCAGTATGCAAAACGCTATGCTGCACAACCAGAGCGAGTCGACCCCTTCAAATCCCCGTATGACTATAGTGATATCGCAATCTGGAGCAGCAATGCTGCCTGGACTGTGACAGCCCTTGCCTCTCGCCGGTCTCTTGATGATTTAATGGCCCGGGACAAGAAGCGTGAGGAGGATGGTTTTCCGCGCAAGATTCGTCTTGGCAAGGTTGTGAAACCCGGCGGCAAACAAGACGATCGTGTTGTCGTTGTGCCGACCACTGTAGAAGAAAAGTTTCTCCACGACACTGCTGAAATCATGGAAGACGATGATGGTGAGGGAGAAGGTGATGATCGCGGCTATGGGGGCCAGGGCGATGGCGAGGAGGGCGAGGTCATCGGTGAGGAGCCGATCAGGGACAGTCAGGAGGGGCAAGGCGGTGCCGGGCAGGGCGAAGGAGGCATCCATGAGATTGAATCAAACGCCTATGATCTTGGCAGGATCCTTACAGAAGAGTTCAAGTTGCCGAACCTCAAGGACAAGGGGAAAAAGAGGTCTTTGACGAAATACTCCTATGACCTGACCGATCGTCATCGAGGCTTTGGCCAGGTACTCGACAAGAAAGCAACCCTGCGGCGCATTATCAGGACGAATATTGGACTTGGCCGGGTGAGGCAGGGTGAAGCTATCAAGACCGATTCGCTGCTCATCTCCCCGAATGACAGAATCTACCGCATCCTTTCAAAGGAAAAGGACTATGAATCCCAGGCGGTTGTCTTCTTTGTCAGAGATTACTCAGGCTCCATGAGCGGCAGGCCGACAGAGATGGTGGTGAGCCAGCATATCCTGATTTATTCATGGCTCATTTACCAATACGAGAGCCGGGTAGAAACCAGATTCATACTGCATGATACGGAAGCGAAGGAGGTTGAGACCTTCAATATTTACTATAACTCAAAAGTTGCCGGCGGCACCCAGGTCGCATCGGCATACCGCCTGATCAACCGGATCGTTGAAAAGGGGGAACTGCAAAGGGATTACAACATCTACGTCTTTCATGGGACTGACGGAGATGATTGGGATACCACGGGTAAAGAGGCGCTCCCGGAACTCAAACGGATGCTCACCTATGTCGCCCGGATAGGGATTACCATTGCCGAGAACAACTTCGGCATACCGGGGCGCAGCGATGTTGAGCGCTATATCAAGAAGTCGGGATTGCTTGAGGAACACGCCGATTTAATCAGGCTTGACGTACTTGGTCAGGAGAGTTCCGAACCAAGACTCATCGAGGGAATCAAAGCGCTGATATCATAACAGCGATGGGTGGATTATGGAATTGATCAGCCAGCATGCCAAAGAAATAATGGAGGGTTGCAAAGAACGGGCCCGCAGTGTTGGGCTCGGTTTTCAGGATGATACCCTTGAGTACATTGTTACGAACCGTGATATCTTGGAGTTGTCTCCGAAAACGATGATTCCGACCCTCTACGACTATTGGGTTCAGGATGTTGAGGTGCTCAGGGAGTCGGGACGCTATGAATTATTTCCATCAAACCCCTATGAAACGGTCATTAACACCCGTCCGCCAATTTCATTTTATAATGATAATAATCCGGACTGGCTGAATGTCATGATTTTTTATCATGTGATCGGGCATATAGATTTCTTTCAGAACAACCTCTTTTTTCAGCATACCTGGAATTACGATTTTACCAGTAAAGCACTTTCAGATAAGCGGCTGATCACGCAACTTCGCTCGGAGAAAGGCCGCTGGGTAGACTATATTATTGAATTTGCAAAAGCCATTGACAACCTGGTCGGTTATTTTTCGGTGATGTCGGAAGACGCTCAATTGCCTGCAGCGCAAACAATTACCGAGGTGGATTACTATTTTGATATATTTCTCCAGGAGAAAATAAAGGTTTCAGTTGCAGACTATGTCAAGGAGATAGAACACTATAATCGCCTGGTTGCATCCGACCCGGTCGATGGAGAGCAGTCATTTGTTGACAGCCTGAAGAAGCGATATGCTGAATTTGAGTCTTACTGTAATAAACATCGCGATAGAAAAAAACCTGACCGCCGTTTTGATCTTCTCCTTTTTCTAATCGAACATTCCGTGTTTCTGAATCGGGAGGAAAACAGCTGGATGAAAACGGTGGTAGAAGTGATTAGAAATACCTCCCTCTATTTCCAACCTCAAATACGGACCAAGATACTCAATGAAGGCTGGGCGAGCTACTGGCACGAGAAGCTTTTCCTCACCGATGACCGAATCAACGGTCATGAAATTGATTTTGCCATCGTCAACGCCAAAGTAACGTCAATGCCAAGAGTCGGGCTTAATCCCTATGCCCTGGGGATGCGTCTGTTTTCGTTTCTGGAAAAGATGGCCGACAAAGGACGGATCAGCTCTGCTTACCATCGCCTGAAGGACATCAAGGAGCGGCACCAATTTGATAACGCTACCCGCAGCGGTCAGGATTTTATCTTCAATATACGAAAAACCTATTGCGATTCGATGCTGATTTCAGAATTTATCGACCAGGATTTTGTTGATGCAAACAAGCTGTTTGTCGCGGGGCGGAGGCTCAATGAGCAGCGAATGATCTGGGAGTATTATGTGAGGAGCAGGAAAGCAGATGATTATAAAAACATGGTGCTCGATTCACTTTATCACCCCCCCTCGATAGAATATGAAGTGACCGACAACAACCAGCTCCATTTGAAGCACCTGTTTGAAGGAAAACCGCTGGTGCGCGATTATATAGCGGGAACCATGCTTGGCATCGAATACCTGTGGGGTGGCCCGGTAATTCTGGACACCTCTGAGCCGGTCCACAAGGAAGCGGCTCCTGTTCCTGCTGGAAAAGACAAAACAGAGACACCCAGGCAGCAGATTACCTGGAAAAAAATTCGCTACACAATGCGTGACAGACAATTGTCCCGCCAGGAACATTGACAATTAAAGGTTGAAACAAGAGTGGGGTAGACCCATGCGTGATATCACCCGTGCACTTGAAAACCTGAAGCACCAGAATAAGAAATGGGAAAAGCAACCATTGCTGAATTATGCTGAGTATCTGCAGCATGTTGTCGAGCATCCATCCAGGATCATAAGAAATATCTATCAACTATACGCCGATATGATTGACAATTATATCTGTGAAGAAATAGATGAATATCACGACGATCCGGAGTCAATAAACTATGGGGCGTATGACTGCTTTGAGTTGTTGGCTGAGGGGGCAGATCGCCCGTTTTTCCCTGATAGGCTTTTTGCCAACCGCCTTGTGCGTCATGTTGATTCGCTGTCGGTAGGAGCACAGCAGAATAAGGTATATATCTTTGACGGACCACCAGGGAGCGGCAAGTCAACGTTTCTCAACAATCTGCTGCGTAAGTTTGAAGAATATACCATGTCGCCTGAAGGGTTGCGATACGAGGTGGTGTGGCGCATACCCGAAGATGCAGCGGTTACGCATGGTCATCCGATTGATACGCTTACCGACCGCCTATGTTTGCTGCTTGACAAGGATTCGGAAGAAGCAAAGGATAAGCAGCAGCAACCAGAGTCCCCTGGGCAGGTGGCATTGGAGCACTGTTTTGAGGTTCCCTGTCCGAGCCATGACAATCCGATCCTCATGATCCCACGTGAATCACGGCGGATGTTTTTTGACGATCTTTTCGAAGATGATAAATTCAAATGGAAGTTTTTTACAAATAAGAAATACGAATGGGTCTTTCACGATAATCCATGCACGATCTGTAGTTCGATATTCACTGAATTAATGGAAAAATATCATGATATCAAACGTGTAATGGAATGTGTGTGTGCTCGTCCCTACACCTTTAAAAGACGGCTGGGTGAGGGTATTTCGGTCTTCAACCCAGGAGATAAACCAATTAAACGAACGGTGTTCAAGCATGAGATTATTCAGCGAAATCTCGACCAGGTATTTCCCGATTCAAGACGAGTGCGGTACCTCTATTCCCATTACGCCAGGACAAACAACGGCATCTATGCCCTGATGGATATAAAATCTCATAATATTGAGAGGTTGATGGAGCTGCACAACATCATCAGTGAGGGCGTCCACAAGGTCGAGGAGCTGGAAGAAAGCGTGAACTCGCTCTTCTTTGCACTGATGAACCCGGAAGATAAAGAACAGCTGAAGGGCCTGCAGGCCTTCTCAGACAGAATCGAATACATACACATACCATATGTTCTCGATATAAAAACCGAAGTTGAAATATACCGCGAGATTTTCGGAAAGCAGATAGACGAGAGTTTTCTCCCCCGTGTGCTCCAGAATTTCGCCCGGGTTATTATCTCAACCAGGCTGAACATTGAGTCAGAAGCGTTGCTGGAGTGGATCACCAACCCGGCGCAATATGAGCTTTATTGCGATAAAAACCTGCAACTTCTCAAAATGGAGATTTATACCGGCAACATACCTGGTTGGCTGTCTGAAACTGATCTGAAAAAATTTACCGCCAAGCGCAGACAGCAGCTCCTCACCGAGTCGGAAAAAGACGGCTGGCATGGCTTTTCAGGTCGGGATTCCATTCGACTCTTCAATGACTTTTTTTCTATGTACTCAAATGATAAAAAGCTGATCGACATGTCGATGCTTGGGAAATTTTTCAGAAAATACTGCAGGCAGGAGAAAGATATCATTCCACCGCAGTTTCTCGACTCCCTGCTGCGGATGTACAATTATATCGTACTCCAGGAGGTGAAAGAGTCTCTTTATTATTATAATGAAGAGCAGATTGCCATCGATATCCAGAACTATATGTTCGCCGTCAATTTTGATCCTGGGACAACGGAAAAGTGCCTGTTCACCGGTGAGAAATTGAATATTACAGAAGAATTATTTGCCAGGATTGAATCAAGGCTTTTGACGGACCAGACGGATGCTGAATTGTTCAGAAGTGATGTGCAGAAGACCTACACGACAACAACACTCACCCAGGAAATAATGCGGGAGGGCTTATCTGTGGTCGAGACAACACTGTTCCAAAACCTGTTTCAGAAGTATGTCTATAACCTCAAGGAAAAGGTGCTCGAGCCATTTCTGAAGAACGAAAACTTTCGTATGGCCATTCGAGATTTTGATACAGATGAGTTCAGAACCTATGACTCAAAAATCAGAGATGATGTCATCTTCATGATTGAAAACCTGCAGAGCAAGTACGACTATTCCCGGCAGGGGGCCAAAGAGATCTGCATGTACGTTATTGATAATGATCTGGCCCAGCAGTTTGAGGGTAAATGAATGTTTAAGCACTTACTGGAAGTAACTCAATAACCTCCGCCCCGCAGACACCTGCGATGGCGCGGCACTCGTGAATAAGCTGCTGACGATTAAGCTGGTCAGCCTTGTCAAAACTGTGGATGATCTTTGCGGTGGGCTTCTGGGTGACCAGATGCTTTTCACTGTGGCCACAATCCGAAAACCCAAACCCTGGCAAAAACTTTTGTTGCAAATATTATTTTACAATATAGTATTGTGCAATAATATTTTCTTGTTTCCTCTAGACCGAGGTGGCCGGTCTAGAGTTCTCTTGTCTTATCCAGCCAATATTAAAGATATGCATGTCTGAAATTATCATCAAAAATCTGTACAAGGTATTCGGGCAGAACCCTCGAAAAGGCCTGGAACTTGTTAAACAGGGAAAGACCAAGGAAGAAATTTACGAAATGACTGGTCTTACCGTTGGGGTTCAGGACGCAAGTTTTGAGGTTAAAAAAGGTGAGGTTTTCGTTGTCATGGGGCTCTCCGGATCCGGCAAATCAACGCTGGTAAGGATGTTGAACAGGCTCATTGAACCTACTTCTGGGGAAGTCCTGGTGGATGGTGAGAACGTGTCGACGATGAACAGGAACGAACTTGTAAGGTACCGGCGAAGCAAAACCAGCATGGTATTTCAGTCGTTTGCTTTGATGCCCCACATGAATGTGATAGATAACGTTGCCTTTGGTCTGGAATTGGATGGTATCGACAAAAACACAAGACTTGAACGGGCGTTGGATGCTCTGAAACAGGTGGGCCTTGATGGTTGGGAAAATGCGTATCCAAAGGAATTGAGTGGGGGAATGCAGCAGCGCGTCGGTTTGGCGAGAGGGCTTGCCGTTGACCCTGACATCTTGCTCATGGATGAGGCTTTTTCTGCGTTGGATCCGCTTATTAGAACAGAAATGCAGGATGAACTGCTTAAACTTCAGGACCGTCATGAAAGAACAATCGTATTTATCTCTCATGATCTCGATGAGGCCTTGAGAATAGGCGATCGTATCGCAATTATGGAAGGAGGCAGGGTCATACAAGTTGGTACACCGGAGGATATTCTTCAAAACCCTGCGGATGATTATGTCCGAGCCTTTTTCAGAGGTGTCGATCCTACGGGCGTTATCGCTGCAGGCGATATTGCAAAAGATACACAGCCCACTGTTATCTGGCATACCCCAGAGGGCAGCCCTCGCGCAACCTTGGAGTATTTAAATAATCTAGACCGTGAATACGCGTATGTTCTTGATTCAGAACACCGGTTTTATGGAATTGTTTCCGCAGATTCGCTTAGGGAATTACTCGACAAGAAAGATGGCACAGAAAAGAAAATTGAAAATGCTTTTATTAAAGAGGCATCGCCGGTAACGGAAACAGAATATCTGAGTGAAATTCTGCCTCAAGTCGCCTCGCATGCATGGCCGATTCCTGTCATAGATGAGCAGAGAATCTACAAAGGTGTTGTTTCAAAGAACCGGTTCTTAAGAACATTGCATCGTGCTGAAAATATGAACTCCGGGGAGAAAGAGTAAAAATGTGCAATAAAATGTCACCCCGAGTTCCCGGTCAATTGACGGTATATTGGCAGATAATTTCGTGTATAAAAAGGTGATATATAAATTTGGGGTAGGGAATTGTCAATACTGGCAAAATAATCCAGAATAAACTCGAGTTACCGCGGAAACTTTGGAACAGATTGTTTCCGTGGAAAAAATATTAGCGAAGGAGTAAAGGCAACGAGATGGCAGATAATCCATGGGACAGTGGTGAAAAAAAGGCAGCAGAAACACCTCCAGCTGCTGATAATGCCTGGAATCAGGGAGCAGATGCAGGGGGCGGATCAAATACAGACTGGTTAGATCAGGGCAATTCTGTAGTCCCGGATGAAGTATTTGACTGGATTCATCCTTTTAGTGATGCGATATTGCCTTTCGATGTTTGGGTTAACAATGGTTTAAATTGGATTGTTGATAATTTCAGGCCCGTATTTCAGGTAATCAGGGTACCTGTCGATACCAGCCTTGGTGCGATCGATTCCCTGTTAACTTCGATGCCCGACGGACTCGTTATCGCGATCATGTGTGGGCTTGCATATTGGTTATCAGGTCGTGCTCTCGCCATAGGTACCTTTTTCTCACTTGTCACCATTGGCCTTATCGGGGCGTGGAATCAGGCCATGGTCACGCTCTCACTTGTGCTCACCTCGGTACTTTTTTGTATAATGCTTGGACTTCCGCTTGGAATATGGCTCTCACAAAGTGATCGGGCGTTAAGAATCGTCCGGCCAATCCTGGATGCAATGCAGACGACTCCTGCATTTGTTTATCTTGTTCCTATCGTTATGTTGCTGGGTATTGGCAATGTGCCGGGAGTTGTCGTAACGATTATTTTTGCGCTACCTCCCCTTATACGACTTACCAACCTGGGGATACGACAGGTACCCGAGGATCTCGTTGAGGCCGGTGAGGCTTTCGGGGCCAATCGCAGTCAACAGTTGTTTAAGATAAAATTACCTCTGGCTATGCCGACGATTATGGCTGGTATTAACCAGACACTTATGCTGGCGTTATCAATGGTTGTAATTGCCTCGATGATTGCAGTAGGCGGCCTCGGACAGATGGTTCTTCGCGGAATAGGTCGTTTGGATATGGGACTTGCCGCTATAGGGGGATTGGGAATCGTCCTGCTGGCCATCGTCCTCGACAGGTTAACCCAATCGTTTGGGAGCGAGCAGAAAGATAAAGAGTGAACCAAGTAGTAGTTCATCTGTAGGATAAGGAGCCCTCGTGGGTAATAATATTAATTAAAAAATGAAGGAGATCACCATGAAATATAAGATAAAATTACTTGCATTCTTATTTTTCGCTTATTTTTTACTTGCCACTGTGGTATACGCAGCAGATATGCCAGGCAAGGGTGTCAAAGTACAGCCGTTAAAAAGCTCTATTGCCGAAGAAACGTTTCAGACCATTTTGGTTATGAAGGCACTCGAGAAACTTGGTTATGAAGTAGATCCTATTAAAGAAATAGAATATGCAGCGGGACATGTGGCCATAGCCAATGGTGACGCAACTTTTCTAGCGGATCATTGGGACCCGCTTCATGTTGATTTTTATGAAAACGCTGGCGGAGCCGATAAAATCTATCGTGAAGGGGTGTACTCCGGGGGCGCACTGCAGGGCTATTTGGTTGATAAGGCGACTGCGGAAAAACACAATATTACCAATATTGACCAACTGGCTGATCCTGAAATTGCCAAGTTGTTCGATGCCGATGGTGACGGAAAAGCTGACCTTGCAGGATGTAATCCCGGATGGGGCTGCGAAAAAGTGATCGAACATCAACTTGATGCCTTCAAGCTTCGTGACACCGTTGCGCATAATCAGGGATCCTACTCTGCAATTATTGCAGATACGATTGCACGCCACAAACAAGGAAAATCCGTCCTCTATTATACCTGGACACCATACTGGGTAAGTGGCGTTTTGGTGCCAGGCAAGGACACCGTCTGGCTGCAGGTACCGTTTTCGTCTCTCCCTGGTGAGCGAGAAGATGTTGATACCAGTCTTCCTGATGGAAGTAATTATGGATTCCAGGCCAATACACAACGTATTGTTGCCAATAAAGATTTTACAGAGGCCAACCCTGCCGCGGCAAAACTGTTCAGTATCATGAAGGTTTCCAATAATGATATTTCAGCACAGAATCTTCGCATGAGGGATGGAGAGAAATCGGAAAAAGATATTGAACGCCATGCTGACAGCTGGATTAAAGCGAACCAGAGTACCTTTGACGGCTGGTTGGAAGAAGCACGTAAAGCAGCCATGTAGTCGTAGTTACGTTGAATTGAACCGGGTAGATTTTTCTCCCGGTTCAATCATCAACTGATCGAACTGGCTGTTTTTTTTTGCTTTTAATTTTGTAAAGACGATTGAGCCTTTTGCAAAATGATGATTTTCGTTCAGCGTCAAGGCATGCGAAAAATTTTTACCGCAGGCATCGTTGATATTCCGAGGATAAAAATTTGAGCATAACATAGAGGTTGAGCGAAAAGGGCGTTTTGCAAGTGGCTCGATTTGAAAGCATTTTATAGATAGCATTCGGAGATTAAATGAACCGAAGGTCCATAAGGGAACAGAACATAATAAAACAGATACGTATCCTCTTCAAAGCTATTCAGTTCCACGCCAAAAAAGTCGAGAAAAAATGCGGTTTAAGCAGTGCCAAGCTCTGGATGTTACATGAGGTATCGATTACACCCGGCATACGGGTCTCTCAACTCGCCCAGGTACTGTTCATACATCCTTCAACCTGCTCCAACATGCTCGACAAGCTTGAAGAGCTCCAATTGATTTGCCGGGACCGGAGTAAAACTGATCAGCGATCTGTACACCTCTATATAACGGAAAAAGGAAAAGACTTGTTGGCTAAAGCTCCATCGCCGCCCCAAGGTCTGTTGAGTTCAGCGCTACAGATCCTCAATGAAGAGCAACTGGACAACCTCGAACTGAGTCTGGATCCGTTCATAGCTGCACTTCATTTCACCGATGACAAAGCCGCCCTTACCCCAATCTCAAAAGACCGAGAAGGGGACGAACAGTTTGAAACGACCGATTAGGCTATTTACCCTCCTTAACGGATTCTTGTTCACATCTACGCCGATTTCTTTATTTTCTGGCTGTATATTTTTATGCTGGTTAGCAATGATGATATTGGTTTTTACTTTTAAATCACAGTAATTTATGTAAGAACTGGTTAGACTGCGATTGGTAATTTTATACAAAACTATAACTGATCAGGCAACCTGCAGGATAACAGGGTAGCATCGTACAGTCACAGATTTAAGATTCACACTGGCGCTGTGTACAACCATGGGTACAAGATCATTACTCTAGAAACAACAAAGGCTCGCTATCGTAATAATAGCAAGCCTTTGTGTTATATATTTGGTGGAGCTAGGCGGGATCGAACCGCCGACCTCTTGAATGCCATTCAAGCGCTCTCCCAGCTGAGCTATAGCCCCATGGATCCTGAGTTAAATGCGATGTTTCCTATAACAGGGTTTGGGTTGCGTGTCAACGAAAATCAGGTATTCGGTCTTCCCTCGCCATTAATCTTGCCAATAAACAGGCTCTCTGGTATCTTTAAATGTTTTGATAATTTATAATGTAAAAGAGTTTTCGGCGGGGTTGTTTTACGCTGATTTAGAGATTTATCTATATCCCTGTTTAAGGGAGGTACTATGTTTTCTCCATTCAATTTTTTGTTTGGCTGGCTGTCAAATGATCTGGCTATCGACCTCGGTACAGCAAATACGGTTCTGTATGTGAAGGGCAAGGGGATTGTCTTGCGTGAGCCCTCTGTCGTTGCTGTTCGTCAGGATGGTCGGATGAGCAGGGTCCTTGCCGTAGGACAAGAGGCGAAAATGATGCTCGGTAAGACACCCGGCAACATTACCGCTATCCGGCCAATAAAGGATGGCGTTATCGCTGATTTTGAAGTTACCGAGGCGATGTTGCGATATTTCATAAAGAAGGTTCATAATCGCAGGACGCTGGTTCATCCAAGGATCATGATTTCGGTACCGTCAGGAATTACCCAGGTAGAAAAGCGGGCGGTGAAAGAGTCGGCCGAGTCGGCCGGGGCGCGGGAGGTTTACCTGATCGAGGAACCCATGGCGGCAGCAATCGGCGCCGATCTGCCGATCACTGAGCCGACCGCAAATATGATTATCGATATTGGCGGAGGCACGACCGAAGTCGCGGTCATTTCGCTTGCCGGTATCGTCTATGCAAAATCAGTCAGGGTTGCCGGAGATAAAATGGATGAGGCAATTCTGCAATACATTAAACGCAAGCACAACCTGGCAATCGGAGAGAGAACGGCCGAAATGATAAAAACAACCATCGGTAATGTCCTTCCTGAAGAGCCATACGAAACCATGGATATCAAGGGGCGGGATCTGGTTTCCGGGGTTCCAAAAACCCTTACTGTCGGTGCCGAAGAAATCCAGTCTGCAATTGCTGAACAGGTCGATGTCATTGTCGAGGCGGTGCGTGTGGCGTTGGAGGTTACTCCCCCTGAGCTGGCCGCAGATATTGTTGACCAGGGAATTGTGCTGACCGGTGGCGGCGCCCTGCTCAAGAACCTGGACAAATGTTTGAAAGAAGAAACGGGAATGCCCATTATCGTGGCCGATGATCCGCTGTCATCCGTTGTGCTCGGGTCGGGCAGGGCTTTGGACAATCTCGATATTCTGAAAGAAGTAACGATTGACTAAACAAATACTCCAATCTCATCTCCATATCGGAGAAACACCAACTATTCTGTCGTGAGAAGACAAATCAAGGACAGGAAGAGCAGAGCAAAGCCTGCCCGCTGGCGGGTTTTGCTCCTGACCACAATTCTTCTGTCATTGTGCCTGGCGTTGTTTGCCTCGACACTTGGCGGCAAATACGGTCCCTTCCACGATTTAACCCTTGAGCTCCTTGGTCCCCTGCAGTCAACATTTTCCAGGGCTGCAACTGGGGCGAGAAATGTCTGGGCTGATTATGTCGATCTTCTTGAGGTGAGAAATGAAAACCGACGGCTCAAAGCACTCCTTGATTCATATGATGAAAAACAGGCTAAGTACCGTGAAGCGTATACAACATATCTGCACCTCCAACAGGAACTGGATTTTAGAAAGGCTGCCGATTTTCCACCATTGACCGCGCGAGTCATCGGCAAGGACCCGGCATTCTGGTTTCACACCATTATCGTCGATCGCGGCGAAAATGATGGAGTTGTTGAAGGCATGGTCGCGCTCACTTCCCAGGGAATTGTCGGCCAGGTTATTCATGCCTCGAGGAACTACAGTAAGATACTTCTGGCCATTGCGCCGAGCAGCGCGATAGACGTGATCATCCAGAAAAACAGGGTGCGGGGAATTCTCAAGGGAACCGGGGCGGATGGCTATGTTCTGAATTATGTTCTCAAAAATGCAGATGTTGAAAAAGGAGACCAGGTTGTGACTGCCGGGATCGGTGGTGTCTTCGCCTCAGGGGTCCCGGTAGGGACCGTGACCGCTGTGCATCGTAAGAAAAGGGGTATGTTTCTGGAAATAGAAGTGAAACCATCGGTTGATTTTCAGCGTATTGAGTTCCTGCATCTCAACCTTTCTCTTCAGCAATCGATCGCTCCCGAAAACATTATGCCCTAGAGGAGGTTACTTGTTGTGCAGATTGTAAGCTTCCTCCTTATCGGTATTTTCCTGATTACGTTTCAGACCACGGTATTGCAATTTCTCCCATCGTGGTTCGGTTCTCCGGATCTGGTTTTTATTCTGATTGCCTTCCTGGCGTATCGGTTTGAGGTGTTGAGAGGGCTTCTGCTCTCCTTTCTGCTTGGCTGGATGATGGATGTGATGTCCGGTATCTACCCCGGCATGTATCTTGTCGAATATCTGCTGTTCTTCATTGCCCTGAATACCTTAACCCTGAACAGTCCATTAAAAGAGTCTGCTTACCAGGTACCACTGGTTGGTGTTTTTTATTTCCTGGCACAATTTCTGCTTTACTTTATACTTTCAATAATGGTCAATGATTCGATGGTGGTGTGGTCCTGGAGCAGGGTGCTGAGAGAAACAATAATTCTGACCGTGGCCACAATTCCCTGTTTTCTGCTCTTCAACACATTCAATGAATTTTTATTGAAACGGAAAGCGATGAAGCGCAGCTCCAGGAAAAAAGCGGGTAATCGATACAGGTAGCTAAAGAGATGGATAAGAAACTGTTTATCGAGGAAGTTGAGGAAATTGCCGAACGGGACGAGGAAGCCCTGACGCTTCTGAAGAAACGATCTTTATTTGCAATTTGCATTGTCTTCTTTTTCTTTGCCGTGATCGTATCAAGGCTCTGGTTTCTGCAGATCAGCAGTGGAGAAGAATATAAAAACCTGGCCGATACCAACCGGGTTCGTATTCGTTCCGTGCGTGCCCCCAGAGGCCACATACTCGATAAGCACGGACGGGAGATTGTGACCAACAGGCCATCATTTAATGTGGTTATGATTCGGGAGGATTCATACGACATAGATGACGTGCTGAAACGGCTCTCGCATATCCTGGGCGAGAACATAGACAACCTCTGGGACCATATCAGGGAAGCCGAAGGTACTCCCCGGCACCTTCCCATCGTGCTCAAAGAGGATATAGATTGGGAGACCCTGGCCTACCTGGAAAACCACAAATATAAATTTCCCGGAGTGAGGATTGAAGTCCAGCCGGTCAGAACGTTTCATTACGGTGATCTCGCTGCCAATACCATTGGCTATATCGGTTCGATTAATCGCCAGCAGCTGGAGGAAGACAAAGAGGATGTATACGAGGGCGGAGACCTTATCGGCAAGAGAGGGCTCGAACGTCTGCGTGAGAAGGATCTTCGTGGCGAAAAAGGGAAAAGCTCAACGGAGGTCAATGCCCGCGGGTTTGAGCAAAGAGAGCTCAAGAGCATCGACCCGTTACCGGGCAATGATCTGCAATTGACCATTGATGCCGAGCTGCAACTGGCGGCGGAACAGTTTATGGCTGTGGGAGAGAAAGCGGGTGCTGTGGTTGCGCTTGAGGTCAATACCGGTCGTGTGCTGGCCGCAGCGAGCGCCCCTTCCATTCATCTTGAAGATTTTATCGGCGGTATTTCACAGGCCAACTGGGACGCACTGCTCAATAACACCAAGCACCCATTGATTAACAAGTCTATTCAGGCCATGTATCCCCCCGGCTCAACATACAAAATTGTCACCGCCCTGGCAGGACTTGCCGAGGGGGCTATTGACGAGAATACGATCATTTACTGCCCGGGGCATTACTATTTTGGCAAGCGAATCTATCGCTGCTGGAAGCACAGTGGCCATGGTGAAGTTGACCTGCGAAAGGCAATTACGCAGTCGTGCGATGTTTATTTCTACCAGGTCGGTGAGCGGGTAGGGGTGGATAACCTGGCAAAGTATGCCCGGAAGTTGGGGCTTGGTCAGAAAACCGGCGTCGAGATGGAACATGAAAAACCAGGCCTCATCCCGACAAAAGAGTGGAAGCGTAAACGGTATAAAGAAAAATGGCACAAGGGGGAGACGCTGTCGATAGCAATTGGCCAGGGGTTCAATCTCCTCACCCCGCTGCAGGTGGCTCTGATGACGGCCACCGCCGTAAATGGCGGAAAAGTCTATAAGCCGCAGATTATCGAATCCGTTACCACGCCCGAGGGCGAGGTGATCGAGAGGTTTGAACCTCAAGTGCTCAGCGAACTCAGTGAGCGTGAACGGTCTTTTCTGGGGATCATCAGAGGAGGGGCTTGTTGGGGTTGTCCAGGGAAAGCGTGGTACTGCGCGGAATGTCAGGATAGAAGGATTGACTATCGGGGGTAAGACCGGTACCGCCCAGGTAGTGAGAATCGCGCAGTACAAAGGTTTAAAGGAAAAAGATATACCGTATAAATTTCGCGACCATGCCTGGTTTACCTGTTATGCGCCGGCTGATAACCCCCAGATAGCAGTTACGGTACTGGTGGAGCATGGCCTCCATGGGGGATCAGGCGCAGGTCCGATAGCCCGGGTAATCCTGAAGAAATATTTCGAAAAATATCTGGAAGAATGGGCCGCTGCTGAAAAGTTAAAGGAAGCAGAAAAGAGCTGATCGAAATCGGTATCTGAAACGATAATTATATTTTAAATTGTAATAACAAAATGTTAAGGTTTGACAGACGGCTTTTTGCTCACTTTGACTGGTTAATGACGATTCTGCTCCTGATTATCTGCGGAATGGCGTTATTTAATCTCTACAGTGCCTCGTATCCTCCCAAGCCGTGGGGGACACCACCCTATTTAAAGCAGTGTTATTTTTTTCTGATGGGGTTTGCTGCCATCCTTTTCATCTTGAGTTTTGATTACCAGGAGCTGCATTTCTGGAACTATTTTATTTATGCCTTTGTCGTCATCCTGCTTATTGCAATTCTTGTCATCGGCAAGACTGCGGGCGGTGCGCAGCGGTGGATCAACCTCGGCTTCTTTAACCTCCAGCCCTCTGAACTGGCCAAATTGATGCTGGTAATTACCCTGTCGAGCTACTATTCGCGAAAAGAAGTGACTGATGGGTACACCTTGAAACAGCTGGTTACCCCGGTCGTCCTGACGACAATTCCCTTCCTGCTGATCCTGATGCAGCCGGATCTCGGCACGGCACTGATGATGGTGTTTATTGCTGTCTCCATGACCGTATTTGTAAAGCTACGGTTCTCTGTTTATGCGATTCTCGGCAGTACCGGTATCGGGGCGATATATTTTGCCTGGGAGAAGCTGCTCAAGCCGTACCAGAAGCAGCGTGTCCAGACGTTTCTGAATCCTGAGAAAGATCCGATGGGGCATGGTTACCAGATCATGCAGTCCAAGATAGCGGTTGGCAGCGGTGGCCAGTTCGGCAAAGGCTACCTGGAAGGAACCCAGGGACACCTGCATTTTCTGCCCGAGCGGCATACCGATTTCGCTTTTTCAGTCTGGTGTGAGGAGTGGGGATTTCTGGGGAGTGTATTTTTTGTCGGGGTCTATTTTTTCTTTCTGATCTGGGGACTGTATACCGCCATGTTTGCAAGAGATCGTTTTGGCATGCTGCTTTCTTTTGGCGTTGTCATGCTTATTTTCTGGCAGGCAGTCATCAACCTGATGATGATTCTCGGGTTTCTACCCGTGGTTGGAATTCCCTTGCCCCTCGTTTCATATGGCGGTTCTTCCCTGTTGACAACCCTGGTGGCTTTGGGGATTCTTCTTAATGTCAGGATGAGAAGATTCCAGGGAGGAATGGCAAACGAAACGTGAGGGTGTCAGTCGTTTGGCAGTGACGACAATACCAGCTGCCTTAAACCTTCTATAAAGCGTGGGTCGGTATTGAGGGATTCTGTGGCCTGCAGGCGAATGTTGTGGCTGGCGGCCAGCTCTTTGTACTGGATGTTTATCTCATACAGGGTCTCAACGTGATCTGAAACAAAACTTATTGGCACCATCAAGATGTTCCTGCAGCCATCAGCGGCTAGTTTCTCAATCATTTCCGGAGTCGAGGGGGAGAGCCACTCGACCGGTCCGCTCCTGCTCTGGTAGCAGAGCCGGCCACGCTCTCCAGTGATGTTCTCAACCGCTGCTATCGTCTGGTTAAGGTGTTCAACGTATGGGTCGCCCTCTTCAATGAACGATACCGGTAAACTGTGGGCACTGTAGACAATTTCGACCGTTTGGCGATTAAAACAGCTCAGCCCGTCAATGATTTTAGCGGCGAGGCAGTCTATGTAATCCGGTTGGGTCGGCCATGAAGCTATCTCTGTCAGTTCCCGATTCTCCAGATCTAAATGACGTTTCAGTTCTTTGATTGAAGAGCCGCTGGTTGCACAGGAGAAATGGGGATAGAGGCTGAGCGCCACAACGCTTGCCGCCTGTTTGCTGCGTATGAATTCGACAGCTGACGCAGAGGTCGGCTTCCAGTAACGCATTGCTGTCGTGACGATAAAGTCACCGTCGTTGGTGAGTGCTTTTTCCAATGCATCCTGCTGCTGCCGTGTGATTTCAGTAATTGGTGACCCACCACCGATATGGCGGTAGATATCCATACTTTTCGGTGCACGTTTTCTGGCGATATACCAGGCAATCGGCTTCTGAAGCAATGGAGGTCCGAGCCTGATTATTTCACGGTCTGAAAAAATGTTGTAGAGAAAAGGCCTTACATCTTCAAGCCTGGTGGGGCCGCCCATATTCAGTAGGATGACAGCGATTCTTTTGTTATGCATGGAGTACATGAGATAGGAAAAATGACCAAACCTTACCACTTCTACCACATCTGTTTGCGATAGAGAAGCAGAGAATAGAGCTGAACCGTGTTAATCTGTAAAATAATGTTAGGTTTGCTGAAAAATATCAATGCCACTTGATTATACCCTGAACGGGAATATAATATAGGTAACGGTGGAGTAAAGAAACCTAATCTTCATTTGACCAAAAAAACAGATCTATTGTTAATGTCAAATTCGCGTCCTATCACACCATTTGAATTTCTAGAAACCCAATTTTTAACCCACTCTACGCGAAGTTATTGTTTGTTTGATGTAAGTGGTCGTACGCCCGTTGGACTGGATGTCCAGCCATCAGATAACCTGGTTGTGCGGCGTGGCTTCCACTATGGAATGCGTCGACCGGCGCATGCGTTTGACAGTATATCTACTGTCGGATCACTAGATGGAGGAACTTTATGGAATTAAAAGTCGAAGCCCGAAATGTTGAGTTGAAAAAAGGCTGGCAGGTAAAAATTGATGAGGAGAAAGAGAAGTTGATTCGGCACTATGCAGGGTTCGTGCTGCATCTCCGCGTTGCCATTGAAGCCACAACTCACCATAAGGAAGGCGGCTTCGAGGTCAAACTTGTGGCCTCGGTCCCAAACGACACAGTAGTAGTGCATAGAAAAGGCGAACTGGTTCGCCCGTTGCTCATTGAGGCGTTTGATGTTCTATCCTTACAACTGAAAGAGATTCTCAGAAAGAAACGAAAGGCAAAAAAGAACCCGGAACAGCACATTGAAACCGATAGTGTTGGTATTGTACATAAGGTTTCGCCCCATGAGTCATATGGTTTTATAACAACCTTTGACGACCGGGAGATTTATTTCCATGAAAATGCACTGAAGAATGTGACGATCGATGACTTAGTGGAAGGTGACAGCGTCGTGTTTGGTGAGTCGTTTGGAGATAAGGGCCCTCAGGCCTCGTGGGTGAGAGTGGCCGGCTAAAGCTAATCATAAAAAAAGCATAAAAAGTCCCCCTGTTTCTCCGGTAAACTGGGGGACTTTTTATTGGAGATAACTGATACTGGTGTTCATCTCTACCGCCTGCGGAAGGAAGCAGGGAGCGTCAAGGCCGGACTAACCCCAGGTGATTGTGGGTTCTACCCTGAAAAATGTATTCAGGATTATACGCTGGTGCTTGCATGACTCATAGGTATTCCTGGCTGCATCCGGCAGCAACCCCTGTCAAGACTTAGATGAAGGTTGACTTAAATTGAATACAGGTGATTTTTTGCTTTGCAGTGTCGCGCAGAGTGATTAACGGTTTATAAGAGAGGTTCAATTTTTGAGCGTATCCTTCTGCAAAAGGGAAAATGCTTGACTTATAGGGCAATATTGTTAATTATTTTAAATTGTTGCTGTAGTTTTTTTAAGCCGAAGTGCTGTAACTGTCATAATACACCATAGCTGATAGGCTGTTATGGATGCAGTTTTGCTTGATATTTGTCGAAATTGAGTGAAACCGGAATGTTATTCCGTCATAGATACATTTTATCTTAACCGTCCGCCGAACCTCAGTCGGAGGGGTCATGCTGTCAAGTCTCTTCCGGTCCGGTATTTGCCGGAAGAATATTACCAAAAGATAACAGGAAGGAGAAAACGTATGAAAAAGAAAGCGTCTTTGCTAGCAGCCCTCTCACTGGGTTTTGTTATGGCTTTCAGCTCTGCTGCGATCAGTGCTGATACAACGTTTGTTACCATCGGAACCGGTGGTGTAACCGGTGTGTACTATCCGACTGGCGGTGCAATCGCCAGACTGACCAACAAAGGTAAAAAAGAGCATGGCATTCGGGCTTCTGTTGAGAGTACCGGAGGATCGGTTTATAACCTCAACGCCATAGCTGCAGGTGAGCTTGATATGGGTGTTGCCCAGTCTGACTGGCAGTACCATGCCTACAATGGCACGAGCAAGTTCAAAGAGAAGGGCCCCAACAAGGATCTGCGCGCAGTATTCTCGGTTCACCCGGAACCGTTCACGGTTGTTGCCCGCACAGACTCGGGCATCAAAAACTTTAACGACCTCAAAGGAAAGCGAGTCAATATTGGTAACCCAGGTTCCGGCCAGCGGGGAACCATGGAAGTCGTGATGGCTAAAATGGGATGGACAAAAGATGATTTTAAACTTGCCGCCGAGTTGAAGCCTGCAGAGCAGTCCCAGGCACTTTGCGACAATAAAGTTGATGCGATTATCTATACCGTCGGTCATCCAAACGGATCAATCAAAGAGGCAACCACATCCTGTGATGCCGTCCTGGTAAATGTTACCGGTGCGGAGATTGATGCACTTGTATCCGAAAACGATTACTATCGTACCGCAGTCATCCCCGGTGGAATGTATCGTGGATCTGATGAAGACACGATAACATTTGGTGTCGGTGCGACTTTTGTCAGTTCTGCTACTGTGCCCGAGAACACTATTTACGTTGTTGTGAAGTCAGTATTTGAAAATTTTGATGATTTCAAGAAGCTGCATCCTGCATTTGCCAACCTCAAAAAAGAGGAAATGGTAAAAGATGGACTTTCTGCTCCATTGCATGATGGTGCAGCCAAGTATTACAAGGAAGCTGGCCTGATTGAATAGGGTTTTTGGTTGTATTTATTGATTACTGGTGCGCGGCTCGTTCGAGTCGCGCACCGCTCTTTTCTCCCGTACAGATAAACGTCTCGAGACGACTCGATGATGCAATGATTACACAGGCGTGTGTAGCTTTGCTTCTGCGGCTACAGTCAAGAAAAGTCAGGTGAGAGTACAATCGTATCATTGATTCATACCATCGATTCGATGTGAATAGGTAGGGAGGCGATAGTAACAGTAAAGATTCAGATTTTTGCAGTTCCCCGCGCTGTAGGGATTCCTGAGTGTCTAATCTTCCTGGTGAGAAGATACTCATGGCACCAACGGTTCGGAGCGAACAGAGAGGAGTTGCTGCTATGACAAAACCCACCGAGAAGCCCCTGCCCAGTGAAAATGTTCATGAATTGATCGCTGAGGCGGATACCGGTGCCCGAAATCCGAAAGGTGCGATTCCCAAAAAAGTTCTTTTCTTCGTACCGCTTGCCTGGACGCTGTTTCAACTATGGTATGCATCTCCTCTGCCCTACATTTTTAATTTCATAGTATTAAATTCTACCGAAGCCCGTTCGATACATCTCGCTTTTGCGATGTTTCTTGCCTATACGGCATTCCCGACTTTCAAATCGTCGCCAAAGAGTTATATCCCTGTTCAGGACTGGGTTATGGGACTGACAGCATCTTTTTGCGCTGCATATCTCTTTCTGTTTTACAGTGGTCTGGCAGAACGTCCGGGTGACCCGACCACTCTTGACCTTGTTGTTGCAGTTGCCGGATTGGCACTGCTGCTTGAGGCGACCAGGCGTGCTCTTGGGCCGCCGCTCATGGTCGTTGCCGCTATTTTTCTTATTTACACCTTTGCAGGTTCTCACATGCCGGAGGTCATCGCCCACAAAGGTGCGAGTTTGTCCAAGGGAATGTCCCATTACTGGCTGTCAACAGAAGGTGTTTTTGGGGTCGCTCTCGGCGTCTCGACCGGGATGGTGTTCATGTTTGTCCTGTTTGGGTCGTTGCTGGAAACCGCCGGAGCAGGAAACTATTTTATTCGAACGGCATTTGCAGGCCTTGGACACATGCGCGGCGGACCGGCAAAAGCGGCTGTCATTTCATCCGCCATGACCGGACTTGTTTCTGGCTCTTCCATTGCCAATGTGGTTACCACCGGCACATTTACGATTCCGCTGATGAAAAAAGTTGGATTCAGCGCTGAAAAGGCGGGTGCGGTCGAGGTCGCATCTTCAACCAATGGCCAGTTGACCCCTCCGGTCATGGGGGCAGCCGCATTTCTGATGGTTGAATATGTTGGTATCTCCTATATCGATGTTATCAAACACGCATTCCTGCCGGCGATAATTTCCTATATAGCGCTCGTCTATATCGTTCACCTTGAGGCATGCAAGATGGGACTTGAGGGGATGAAAAAAAGACACACAAAGACATTTGCCCAGAGTCTGCTTGGCTTTGTCTCGACAATCCTTTTCCTGCTGGTGATGGCTGCAGGAACCTATTACGGTCTTGGCTGGATCAAGAGCTGTCGCCGGTGCTGCAACGATGTACATCGTTGTCGTCCTGCTGGCGGTTGCCTATGTATTGCTTGTTTACCTGGCCTGCCGGGTACCCGAGCTTGAAATGACCACTGAAATTAACGAGCTTCCGCCGCTTGGCGCCACGGCCCAGGCCGGCTATTATTTTTTACTGCCGATTGTTGTTCTGATGTGGTGCCTTGTGGTTGAACGACTTTCACCCTCACTTTCCGCTTTCTGGGCGACAATCCTGCTGATATTTATTGTCATGACCCAGCGTCCCCTCAAAGGCTTTATTCGTAAGGCACAAGGAACGGAGTTTTCTTTTCAGCAGGGCTGGCGGGACCTGATCAATGGTATGGTGTCAGGTGCGAAAAACATGATCGGCATCGGTGTCGCAACCTCCGCAGCGGGCATTGTTGTCGGGACCGTCACGCTGACCGGAATCGGACTGGTGATGACAGAGTTCGTCGAATTTATTTCCGGTGGTAACCTGATGCTGATTCTCGTCTTTACCGCAGCTATCAGTCTGCTTCTTGGCATGGGATTGCCGACGACAGCAAACTATATTGTTGTCTCAACCCTTATGGCACCGGTTATTGTCAGCCTTGGGGCTCAGAATGGACTGATCGTTCCGCTGATCGCCGTTCACCTCTTCGTCTTTTATTTTGGTATTCTTGCCGACGATACGCCGCCCGTGGGGCTCGCCGCCTTTGCGGCGGCCGGTATATCCGGGGGTGATCCGATCCGGACGGGTATCCAGGGGTTTGCTTATGATATCCGTACTGCAATTCTGCCCTTCATCTTTATTTTCAATACCGAGCTGCTGATGATCGGGGTTGGCAGTCCGCTTCATTTCATTGTCGTAGTATCTGCAGCGGTCATTGCCATGCTTGTTTTTGCTGCCGGAACACAAGGGTATTTCGTGACCAGAAGCAAAATATGGGAAACGGTAGCACTCATGCTGGTGGCATTCACACTCTTCAGGCCGGGATATTTCTGGGACAAACTCTATCCTGAGCTGGTGGAAAGACCCGCAGCAGAGATGACCCAGATTGTTAGCGGCATGAACCCCGGTGAGCAGTTGAGAATGGAACTCAAAGGCGAAAAAATGGATGGCAGGGAGTTCACCATGACGGTCATGCTGCTGGTCGGAGATGAACCAACCGGAGAAGAGCGGCTCCAGGCAATTGGTATTGAAACGCGGGAAGAGGATGGCGCAATCTTTGTCGATAATGTTGTATTTTCCAGTCCCGCTGAAAAAGCCAGAATTGACTTTGACCAGGAAGTCCTTAATATTCAGATGCTCAATGATCGACCGCCCAAACAGTTGATGTTCATTCCGGCCCTTATTTTACTCGCGGCAATCTGGTTCCTGCAGAAAAAGCGGGCTAAGAAAGACGTTATAGCGGCGGCAGCCTGATCGGGCCGAGTGGTACAAAAACAATGTCTGGCAATTCATGCCAGGGAGAGTAGACCATGATAAAAAAGATAATGGTACCGTTGGCATTTTCTAAATATTCCCGAGGTATTATCGACTATGCTGCAGCTTTGGCGGGACCATTGGGTGCCGAATTGATTGTGGTTAACGTGATTAATGAGCGGGATCTGAATGCGGTCAATAAAATCACCTCATTCGGCTACAAAGTGGACACTGAGAAATATATCGACATTATCAAGAAAGAGCGGCGGGATGAGATTGTCAAGATGACTGATCATTTATCGCTTCCCGATGACAAGCTCAGCTTTTCTTTCCTGATTGGTGATCCGACCACTGAACTGCTCAGGTTAGTCGTCGAGGCTGAAATTGATACTGTCGTAATGGGTATAAAATCAAAGGAGCTCAGGCATGTCTTTGCCGGGTCGGTTGCCGAGAGAATGTTTAGAAAATGCCCGGTTCCGGTAATCTCCTTTCGTGGAGATGATATTACCGAAAGACTGACCAAACGGATTCAGAAACATATTATCGATGAATAGCCTTTTGTCCTTGTTCGGCAAAGGGAAAAGTAGATTGTTTTAGAAAAAGGGAGAGGCGTTTGCTTCTCCCTTTTTCTATGCTTTCATACAGGCTTTCAAAGATCAGTAAAACAGGCAGAACTCTCGGGTTTGCTGGTCTTTCACATGGAGAGACAGCGGTGAACAATACAGTATTTATCATTGACGGCAGCGCCTTTATTTATCGTGCTTTTCATGCAGTTGCACCGCTTACCAACAGTGAAGGCTTCCAGACCAATGCCGTTTTCGGCTTTGTCAATATTCTTCGTCGGCTCATCAATGAACGTAAACCACACTATGTGGCCGTGGCTTTTGATACCAGGGGACCGGTGTTCAGGCATGATCTCTACAAACCATATAAGGCCAATCGTCCACCGATGCCAGAGGAACTTGCACCACAGATTCCGTTTATCAAGCAGCTCGTCAAAGCGATGGGCATCGTAAGTTTCGAGAAACAGGAACTGGAGGCCGATGACATTATCGGTTCTGTTGCCAGGGTGTTGTCAGCCCAGGACCATCAGGTCGTTATCGTCTCAGGGGACAAGGACCTCCTGCAGCTGGTGGATGAGCGGGTGAGCATGTGGGATCCGATGAATGACCGGGTTATGGACCGCCAGGGGGTGTTTAATAAATATCAGGTTTATCCTGAGCAGCTGCTGGATTGTTTTGCCCTGATGGGGGATAGTTCAGACAATGTTCCCGGCGTACCCGGCGTAGGTCCGAAGTCTGCAGCCAAGCTGATCACCCAATTCGGCTCTCTTGAGTCGTTGTATGATGAGATCGATACGCTGAAAAAATCGAAGATGAAAGAGCGGCTGATTGAAAATCGGCAGAGCGCCTTTTTATCCCGCGACCTGATCAGGCTTAAGGCAGATCCGGATATACCAGTCCAACTCGACGGCTATAAACTCGGCCAGCCAGACGAGGCTGCGTTAAAGCAAATTTATGCAGAGCTCGGGTTTTCTTCCCTGCTCAAAGAGCTTGATAACGGAATAGAGATACCGTCTGATGGCTTTGTTCTGATCGATCAGGACGAGCAACTGCATGACCTGGCTGACAAATTATCCAAGGCTTCCATCCTGGCAATTGACACGGAGACGACGTCACTCAATGTCCGATCTGCAGAACTGGTGGGTGTTTCAATCTCAGTAGATCGTCAGCACAGCTACTATATACCTGTTGGTCACCTCGGTGAAGATGGTGCACTCATCACCTCACAATTGTCACTGGATAGTGTCAAGACAGTGCTGGAACCTTACTTACTGTCGGATACTATCCTGAAGATTGGCCATAATATAAAATATGATTACGCCGTACTGGAAAAAAATATGGGTATATCGCTTCGCCCCCCCATTGCTGATACCATGATTGCAGCTCATCTGGCTGAACCGTTACGACGGTCTTTTAAACTTGATGACCTCTGCCTTGACCAGGGATTGAAGCTCACCTCCTATGGCGAGGTTGTTGAAGGGGACAAGAGAGAAGACGCCTTTGCCTATGTTGCAGTGGACAGGGCCTGCAGTTATTCGTGTGAGGACGTTTACGGTACCTTTGTGCTCTGGGACTATTACCAGGAGCTGCTGGAGACCAATGGACAGATGTCCCTGTTTGCCGATGTGGAGATGGCCCTGGTGCCGATTCTCGCCAGAATGGAACGCAGTGGCATCATGGTTGATGAAGCCTGTCTGGATGATCTGGCAAAAGAGTTCGAAGAAAAACTCCAGGTGCTCGAGAAGGAGATATTCAGCCTGGCAGGACATGAATTCAACATTAATTCGCCCCAGCAACTGGGGACGGTACTTTTTGATGAGCTGGAGCTGCCCCATGGCAGGAAAACGAAAACAGGGTATTCAACGGACATGAAGGTCCTTGAGAAGCTGGCGGCCAAACACGATCTGCCTGCTCATATTATAAAATATCGAAACCTGGCGAAACTGCTGACTACCTATGTCGAAAAGCTAAAGCTGCTGATTGACCCTGACAGTCGACGTATTCATACATCTTATAACCAGGCGGTCACTGCCACCGGCAGGTTGTCCAGTAGTAACCCAAACCTGCAGAACATCCCGATTCGTGGGGAAGAGGGTAACCGTATCCGGGAGGCGTTTGTCCCGGCGCCGGGTAAAATATTTCTTTCGGCCGACTACTCCCAGATCGACCTGCGGGTCCTTGCCCACTATTCGCAGGATCCGGCTCTCATGACGGCCTTCAGAAACGGCGATGACATCCACAGCCGGACAGCGGCTGAGATATTTGGTGTATCCCCGCTGCTGATCACCTCGGACATGCGGCGCGCGGCCAAGAGTATTAATTTCGGAATTGTCTACGGTATGAGCAGTTTCGGCCTTTCCAATCAATTGAAGATCACCAGAAAAGAGGCCCAGACCTTTATTGATCGATATTTTGGGGTGTATGGCGGTGTGAAACAATACATGCTCGATATTGTCGCTGCTGCAAGAACCGATGGTTTTGTGTCAACCCTGCTGAATCGAAGACGATATCTTCCTGAGATTGAGGCAAAGAACAAGATGAGGCGAGAGTTTGCCGAGAGAGCCGCAATCAACACTCCTATCCAGGGAACTGCCGCTGATATCATCAAGTTGGCGATGCTGCGTGTGGACGATCTGCTCAAGCGCGAGAAGAGCAGCTGCCAAATGTTGCTGCAGATTCACGATGAACTGGTGTTTGAACTGGATGAGGGTGAGTGTGACCGTATAAAGGGCATGATCAGAGAAGAGATGGAGCAGGCCATGGAACTGGATGTCCCGCTGGTTGTGAATATGGAAACAGGGGGTAGTCTGGCGAAGTGAAACGGTGAGACGGGCCCCGCCTGTCGGGGACCGTCTCACCTGATAGCTCGCCTACCTGGCGCCGATCGGTAAAAAGGGTCGCTCTACGATTCCGGTGTAAATCTGGCGGGGTCTGCCGATTCGGGCACTCTCGCTGTCCATGTGCATCTCCTGCCAGTGGGTGATCCAGCCGGGCAGTCTGCCAAGTGCAAACATGACGGTGAACATGTTGGTCGGTATGCCCATGGCCCGGTATATGATCCCCGAGTAAAAGTCGACGTTGGGGTAGAGGTTGCGCGAGACAAAATAGTCATCGTTGCTTACCCGGTGCTCAAGTTCCTGGGCGATATCGAGAAGTGGATCAGAGACTTCCAGTGTCTCGAGAATATCCTCACAGACTTTCTTGATAAGCTTGGCACGCGGGTCGTATGTCTTATAGACCCGATGGCCAAAACCGGTCAGCCGGTATCGGTCGTTCGGGTCTTTGGCTTTATCGATGTATTTCTGGAAGTTCATACCATCTTCATTGATCATCTCAAGCATCCGTAACACCGCTGCATTGGCCCCGCCATGCAGCGGCCCCCAGAGTGCGTTGACCCCTGCAGAGATAGACGGGTACAACCTGACTCCGGCACTTCCAACCAGACGTACGGTGGAGGTCGAACAGTTCTGCTCATGATCGGCATGCAGGATGAGCAGTTTGTTCAATGCCGAGACCACAATCGGATTAATTTCATAGGGCATGTTGGGCCGGTCAAACATCATATTGAGAAAGTTTGAGCAATAGTTCAGGTCGGCACGTGGGTAGACAAGTGGATGACCGATACTCTTTTTATAAGAAAAGGCGGCAATGGTTCGAATTTTGGATAACAGCCGTGCAGCTGTTGTTGTTATTCCGCCATAAGGATCTTCCTCAAGATCCATCTCCGGATAAAAGTCATGCAGAGAACCGACCATGGTCGATAGAATAGACATCGGCGAGGAATTGGGCGGGAAGTGGTCAAAGAAATGGATCATGTCTTCGTGAATCAGGGCGAACCTGATCATGTCATGCCTGAACGTATTGAGCTCATCCAAGGTCGGCAACTCACCGGTTAGCAGCAGGTAGGCAACCTCGATAAATGGACAGTTTTCCGCGAGATCAGCTATGTCGTACCCCCGGTATCTGAGGATTCCGTTCTTGCCGTCCAGATAGGTAACAGCGGATCGACATGCTCCTGTATTCATATAGCCGCTGTCAAAGGTAGTGAGGCCGGTTGTTTTCAGCAGCGTTCGAATATCTATCGCCTCTTCACCGGTTGTGCTTTTGACTATCGGTAATTCATATGTTGTACCGTCAACAATTAACTGTGCTGTTTTCTTGGACATTGATAAACCTCTAGGACTGGTGAACAGGGGAAACCCCACGACACACATTGGTTACTGAGCCTAGGCTGAACTTCTACACGTTCTGCAAACGATGATTTTGGAAGCTACCTTGAAACGAGATGAAATTCGACCTGCCGAACAATAAACGGTTTCGATAGAACGGTGAATATCTCAGGTAGGCGAAAGCTACAGCCTGGAGAATGAAACTGGAAATAACAGTCTCAAATATTGCATATTTCGTGCAAATATAGTCTGAAGAGACTATTTTTTCAAATGTTCTTTTTGCGAAGAATCAATTGAGCGAAAGAGCACCACCAAGTATTGAGCTGCATCACAACTGAAAACGAGCTGGTCGTTAACCCATCAGCTCACTGGACAATGGATTAAGAGGTAATGCAAAACGGTAAAACAGGGATTGATGGTTTGGATCTATCCCTTCTGGTTAAATATGTTGTGGACGAAGATGAGTATGCAACTGCGCTGGCCGTGATCGAGCGATTCAGTCACCATCCCGTCGCAGTCAATATTTTCAGAAATTACTATGCCGAAGTCCCCGAAGGACGGGAAGAGATGGCATGTGACCTGCGGGTTGTCTCAGAGAAACAGGGGGTGTTTCTTTTTGCCTTAAAGACAACGGCTCATTGCTATCTCTATTTTGGCTCTGGTGAGAAGGTGCACTATATCGGTGACTATCAGCAGGGTATCGACGATGAGGATATCCTGCTTTATTTTGGATTTCAGGGTGCAGCCGCATTTTCTAAAAAAACAGAAGGTTTATTTGATCAGCTGCCCTCACTGCAGAAGCAGACAGCAGCTCCCGTCTGTGTGGTCTGCGGGGTTGCTGCAGGCGAGGTACATATTCTGGGCTGTCCGGTGGAACAGTGTCCCTGGTGCGATGGTCAGCTGAACCGCTGTAATTGCCGCTTTGATCAGCTTGGTGTGGAAGAGTTGTCAGACGAAGCGCTGCTTGACCGTCTCGAAGAGATTCTCAATCTAAAGGGGCGTATTGTTTTTAAACCCGAACAGGCTCCTTCATACCCGACCGCCGGGGATGATCCCGGACCCGGCACTCAAGCGTCCTTGATACCATACGATTTCATATCACCGGCTGCTCCGAATAGAATTCGGAACAGCAGGCTGCGTCACAGGCATGATCAGTCTACCGTGATCCTCTTAAGATATTTATAGATGTCAGAGTCTGATGAGAGCACCATCGAGGTATTGCCTCCGATAATCTTCTCATAGCTCTCAAGGGTCTTCTGAAAGGCAAAAAAGTCAGGGTCCTGGTTGTAAGCATCACCATAGATTTTTGTGGCTTCAGCGTCCGCCCTACCTTTAATCTCGACCGCTTCTTTATTGGCCGTTGAGGTGATTTCACGCAACTCACGGTCAACCTTACCAAGAATTTCCGCTTTCTGACCTTCACCCAAGGAGCGTTTCTCTGCTGCAATCCTCTTTCGCTCTGAAATCATCCGGTCGTAAACACGTAACCTGACCGACTCAATGTAGTTCACTCGCTTGAACATGACATCGCGGAGTTCAATGCCGTATTGCGGGGTCGCACGTGCTGCGATTTCAAGAATTTGATCGGAGATAACATCCCGACCCTGCAACGGTTTGCTGCCCGGTTCCTGATTTGACGGGGTCATGGTATCCAGCGACCAGTCCGAGCTTCTGATAATCTCGATCAGGTTGTTTTTGTTTACCATGTCCCGAACAGTACCGCCGATAATATCGTCGAGAAGTGATTGGGCTCGTGATTCTGTGCGGACCGCCTGCATATATCTCAATGGATCATTGATTCTCCAGCGGGCAGTGACATCAAGGTAGACAAAAGTTTTGTCGTTTGTTGGTATCTGGTTGGGGTCACCATCCCAGATCTGGATACGTTTATCGAACTCGTTGACCTGCTGAAGAAAGGGCATCTTGAGATAAAGCCCGGCATCAATCTTTGGTTCACCGATCGGTTTACCAAACTGGGTAATCATAACCTGTTTTCCCTCTTCCACGATGTAGAAGCCGTCATAAACAACGACAATACCGATAAGAACAAGGCCAACCAGGAGAAAATTAGCTATCTGTTTCATGCTGTATTCCTTTAAAAATTGATTTACTGACCGGTTTGAGCCGGAGTGTTGCCGTTACGGAGGTTCAATAAGGGAAGCGGTCCCTGCTGACCTTCGTCCATTACATAAATTGTCTCTACCGATGGCAATACTTTCTGCATGGTTTCCAGGTACATTCGCTGTCGCGTGACTTCAGGAGCACCCTTGTATTCTGCCAGGATGTCCAGGAACCGAGAGGTCTGGCCCTGGGCGTCATTGACACGTTCTTTTGCATAACCGTATGCTTCTTCAACTATTTTTAGTGCGTTACCACGGGCGGCCGGGATGACACGGTTATAGGTCTCCTCGGCTTCGTTCACCAGCCGCTTCATATCCTGGTCGGCCTCGTTTACTTCGTTAAAGGCGGGTTTAACCGGGTCAGGCGGGTTGATATCCTGAAACTGGACGGTGACCAGGTCAACGCCGGCCTCGAGAAAGGTCAGCTGTTCCTGCAATTCCAGTTTGACTGATGCAGCGAGCAGGTCACGGTTACTGAGGACATAATCAAAATCCATGTTACCGACAACGCGCCGGGTGACACTTTCGGAAATATCATGAACAGCCTGTTTGACATCTTGGACTTTAAATAGATAATCGACAGGATCACCGATACGATACTGGACAATCCAGGCAACGTTGATGACGTTTTTGTCAGCAGTCAGCATCAAGGATTCCATATCGTACCCCTTGCTGTCAAAAGAAGACTTTTGTCCGGGATAACGGGTGCGAAAGCCGAATTCCTGCTTCTGGATCTGCCTGACATTTACTTTGTAGAGGGACTCGATATACGGGATTTTAAAATGCAGGCCAGGTTCTGCTGTCCGGGCGTACTTGCCAAGGCGCAGCACGACACCTACTTCCTGTGGCGATACCTTGAAAAACGACTGGTAAACGCCAAAGAGGATGATACCGATCAAGGCAATGATCAGAATCCTTCCGATAGAGGCGAGTGGGTTAGTGGGCCCGGATGGTCCGGTAGGATCACTGCCGCCAGGATCTTTTTTCTTTGAGTCGGAGAAATAATCCTGCAGTTTTTTAATGATTTGAGCAACGACTTCCTCGGGGGATTGCGGCCTTTTCTTCTTTCCCCAGGGAGGCTGGTCCTGATTTGGCATTAATCTGTCTCCTGTAATTTGGATATTGGTTGAAACATCTTAAGGCAGAGGCCTCTGGAACGTTTCAGTTATCGTATCGACCTGTATAAGATTTTTACCCCATAGAGGGTAAGTACTGATGAGCCATATTGCAAACGAAACCGTAAATAATAGTACCATAAAGATCTAAGATGCAAGATCAACCCATTTTTACCGTGAATGCACTGTTCCAGCTGAACAATAACGAGCTGACCGCTAGAATGAAAAAGAGAATCTGCATGAACGAGGAGTGGCGCAGTTGTTTGACCGGTCTGGCGGCAATGAGGAGCCCGAAGATGAGCCCGGCAAGCAGGCCAAACAGGTGAGAGCCGAGGTCGGTCCGTTCTCCTGAACTGCCGAGCATTGCCAGCAGGGCGGCGCCTGCCATGAAGGGCACAAAGAGTCTGATCCCAAAAGGCTGGCGCTGCTCGATCATCTGATACATGGAGAGCATGCCGATAATGGAAAATATGGCAGTCGAGAAGCCCACCGAAAGATGATCTCCTCCATGGGCAAGAATATTGATCAGGTTGCCTGCTGATCCGGAAAGCAAAATGGCCAGCAAACCAAAGCCAACACCGTTGATCTGCAGGAAAAAATAGATCAGAATGGCACCGATCAAACAGTTGCCGGCCAGATGTGAAAAGTCGGCATGAAGGGTGAGTGACGTAACAAGCCGGTACCATTGACCACCATCAAGAATTGCGTCAGCGTCATTTGCCCCGGCTTCAAACCAGAAGGCACCTGGCCGCCAGGGGCCGGTAATCATAAAGAAAAAGGCCAGAGAGCCAATGAGCACAAGTGTTGGCAGCAGGGACGGGAACGAGGAGTGCTGGACAATTATCGGAGGAGGTGGCCAGTTCCTGTTTTCTTCCAGGTACCGTTGCAATTGATAACGCGCCCGTTCAGCATTTTCCGGGGAGGTGACGATCCGGATGGTTCCATCTTCCTGCTGCTCTATCTGATGCGTGATGTTTTTTGCAGATAATACCAGGGAACAGTTGTCGATTAAACGATGATGACGGGAGGAGATGACCGTGGAGTCACTGGCCTGCTCAGAGCTTGAAGAAGGTTGCATTGACCAAGAATAATGCAGTTAGTGATTATTGCAATAAGATCAATACATACCAACTTCTGCTCAATAATGAAAAGCCCTGGCAGAAGGTTGCTGACACACCGTTTCAGGACAATAGCGAATGGCCAAATACCGAATCAGCAGAGGTCATCAACCCTGACAACGGCCCCGAATTTCTCCTTGAGCTGCAGTGAATGTGTACAGGCTACTGCAGCGACACCACCGAGACAAATCCCCAGCCTGCTCTCAAGCAGTAACCGTCAGTCTGCACGGTATGAAGAATTCCGTTAATTTCCCTTGAGTTCAGTAAACGGGGTATCCATGGCATCAGCCCACTTTACTGCTCCGGTCGTCGTATCAAGAACATAGACAAGGTGGGTCCGGTCACGGTGAGCGACCTCCATCTCATATTTGCCAGGCATCGTATTATGCCCCGCCCCGGTCAACAGGAAAAGAGCGAACGTGCAGAGAACGCCTGCGATAAACATCAAGATATTTTTCTGGTGAGACTTCATCGATTTCCCTCCTTTGTTGGTTGATGGTCAACCATAAAAACTAAGCAGGGTTATGCAAATTTCCAGGAAAAGGTGCTTTTTGAAAAGAGCTGACTAATAGAGATGAGATGGTAGGCGTGACAAAATGTTCCTTGATACCCTCCCACCAAACCCTATCAAAAATAGAGAGTGAAAAGCATGGTGTCTCGGAAGGGAGACAACTTGTATGGTTTTCCAGAATTGCATTCCAGAAATCCGGAAAAACTAACAGCAATAAATCTAAAAATTTACAGTCTCAAGAGGTGACAGATTGTTAAAAATAATAATAAATACAAAACTTTATATCGATTTTTAGATTGGCTTAAGAAATAACTGTGCCAGGCATGTTTTATGCAATGGTACTGTGTATGCGATTTACGCTGTCGGGATTCATTTATTCTTGAGGAACAATTATGAAATATATAGTGAGTTTTATCATCTCTTTTTCGGTCCTTGTCTTTTGTGCAGGCACGACAATTGCCACGCCTTTTACCCTATTGATGCCCTGGCTCAGAGCTATCTCTCTGCTTGGGACTGATGGTATACTTGAACAGCTCTATGGTACTGGATAATTTCATCCGAGTTGACGATTCAGCAGATCAGATTTGGAGTCTTGGATCAGGCTATCTACAGCCTCGGCTAAAGCTGTTGCAAAATACGCGGGGTATGATCAAGACTTTGGATATATTGATCAAAATGGTGATTTTTCATCGCTTATTGAGCGTAATGAATAATATTGATCCCTCAATTGATTCTGAATACTGTAGTAACATTTACTCCTGCGGAAATAATTTTGTTTGGGCGCTTAACCCAGAGTGGAGCATTCGACTGGCGGCCCCTATACCTCGTTGCAAAGTGACAACTGGAATAGTCTTGATCATATGGTAACATGGAGGATTACAGGTGGCAGTGCTAATACCATTGGAAATTATGTATTAGCCTGGGAGGATTTACGTAATTTAGGTGACAAGGACTATAATGATCTGGTTGTGGAGGTGGGAGGCGTAGCCCCTGTTCCCGAACCCGCAACAATGCTGCTCTTCGGCACAGGCTTGCTTGGTCTGGCTGGCCTCAGGTTGAGGAAAAAGAAATAATGAAATAACCGAGTTTGATACTGTGGCAGGGTCGATCGTGACCCTGCCTTTTTTTTGCTCTGTTTTGGAAATTCAATCAATGCAGCCCGTACCATAAGAAATATGATGGCATTAAACATAACGAAACAAGAAGATACCCAAGGCACAGGCTGGTCGACACCTTTGTCGTCAACCAGGAGGCCGTCTGCCAGGTGCTGGACCTGAGCCCCGGCGGGGTGTCCTTCGGCTGTATCAAGGATCGAAGTATTCCGGAAATCTGGACGTTAGATATAATTGATAACACCGGCGTCCATCTCCTCGATATTCCAGTAGAAACAGTTTGGGCAGGGAAAAATAAAAATCTTAAGAAAAGTTCCATCTATGAAACGGTCGTTGGTGCAAAGTTCGATTGCTCCAAACTGTCGCCTGAACAGAAGTCAGCTCTGAATCACCTCCTGGAGTTCTTGAGGGAGTCCAATTCATAATAATCTTGAAAATCATCTCTTCTATTGCAGGCACGAGATGTGTGACCTCTTGTTCTCAACACCTAGTACGTTCTGAACCTTTCTCATATCAAAGCTTTCTGTCTGTGTATCCCACATTATCTCCTTGTTCTGACATAAGATTATCAATGTGTAGGGACATGATGAAATAATTGTTCTGTCTATGCAGAAACCGTGAAATTTTCAGAAACGGCTTTACAAGCGCCGTCAAATGGGATACTTGAACAAATCCTTTTCTAAAGAGAAAGACTTGGAATTGGCAAATGAATTACTATTGTTATTCTTGGTGTTTTGATTACCTGAAAATAGAAAAGCCTGCAACCAGATGTGGCTGCAGGCTTTGAGATAACTTGGTGCCGAAGAGAAGACTCGAACTTCCACGGGGAAACCCCCACTAGACCCTGAACCTAGCGCGTCTACCAATTCCGCCACTTCGGCAACGGTGAGGTATATATGATTTCTGAACCTTGTTTTGTCAAGACTTTCTTGACAATGGGTGAAAAAATAAATGTCGGATTGCTAGAGAAATGAAGATATACAGGAACCTGGATGAGATTGCGGAGCCATTTGACAACGCTTGCGTTACCATTGGCAACTTCGATGGCGTTCATCTCGGTCATCAGCTGCTGTTTTCCGAAGTTGTTCAGCGGGGCAGAAGAAACAAAGGCTGCAGCATTGTCGTTACCTTTGACCCGCACCCCTTAAGAATCCTGCGACCGGGGGGGATCAAGCTGATCTCGACGATCGAGCAGAAAATAGAGCAGATCGACAAAGCAGGCATTGATATCCTGATCATCATCCCGTTTGATCTCAAATTTGCAGCAACCACTGCAGACCATTTTGTCCACAGGATCCTGCTTGAAAAAATTGGCATGACTGAGCTGGTGGTTGGTTATGACTACGCATTTGGCAAAGGGCGAAGCGGTGACACCAACTTCTTGAAAGAACAGGGGAAGCAGAAGGGCTTTCCGGTTACCGTTGTGGACGCCCACTACCAGGATGGCAAACTGGTCAGCTCGACCCGGATCAGGGAACTGGTCCACGAGGGCAGGATGATGGATGCCCGCGAACTTCTGGGCAGACCCTACCAGATCAGGGGCGTTGTCCAGGTCGGCAAAAGGCGTGGCGGTAAGGAGATTGGCTATCCAACCGCCAACCTGAAGGTGAATGAAAATGATCTCGTGCCGCGCATCGGGGTTTATGTCACCCAGGTCATCTGTGAAGGCAGATGCTATGGTGGTGTGCTGAATATCGGCTACAACCCGACTTTCAGTGAAAACAGGCTTGTTGCTGAAACCCATATATTTGATTTTAATAAGGATATCTATGGTAAGCCGATTAAGTTGAACCTGTTGAAATTCATCCGGGATGAGGAAAAATACTCGGGTGTCAAAGAACTGGCCGAGCAGATCGGCCGAGACGTTATTGAAGCAAAGGAGATCCTTGGCAGCAGCCAGAAGGAGTTGACGGTATCCTGTAATGCCGAGGAGGAATTGCCGTCCTGATCTTTCGACGGGTCAGCATTTGTATTTTCTGCTTGAAAGTGAAGGTCAGGTGTCTATAGTGTAGGCCGCACGATTGCAGGCCATAAGAGACACGACACGGTAAAATTCATTGCTGGCACCACCAGTCGGCAGGAATAGTAAAAACGCAGCCAAACAACAGATGTTTTGTTGCCGGTACCATTATAATCAAGGAGTAAAGACATGGCAGAGCAGTTAAAAGAAGATCTTCCGACGGTCATCGCCGAGATGGAAAAAAAGTGTGCTGAGCACCCGGATAATGTAATGGCCCGTCACCATCTGGGGCTGGTCTACATGAAAGCAGGCCGTATTGACGAGGCGATAGCATCGCTGGAAAAGGCAATCGAACTTGACCCCCAGTCCGCAGAGAGCATGATCAACCTGGGCGCGATCCATTTTGGCAAGGGAGATTTACCAAAGGCAATGGAGTTGAACACGCGGGCTATTTCTGTGAACACCAAAGCTGCCCAGGCACATGCCAACCTCGGTTTAATCTGGCAGCAGCAGAACGAAATTGAAAAAGCCATCGAGCATTACGAGAAAGCCATCAGGATAGACGAGACAATTGCCACTGTCTGGATGAATCTCACCTCGGTACTGACCATGAAAGGTGACGATGAGCGAGCCCTCGAGGCAGCCCGAAAGGGACTGGAGCATGACAGCGAGTCTCCGCTTGCCCATAATAACCTGGCGGTTGCCCTCTACTTCAGTGAACAGTTCAGTGAGGCAAAAAAATACATGGATAAAGCTCGGGAACTCGGTTATTCGGTTGACCCGAATTTTATTGCCAGCCTTGAGGAAAAGCTTGGCTGAACCGCTTCTTTCGCTGCGGGAAAGTAACGAGAAGTAAATGAAGAAAAAAACGATGATCAAACGACCCTGGTGTCCGTTTTGCGGGCAGAAGGTCGAGCGTGCTGTAGATTCACCGAACAGGAAGATGAGAGAGTTCTGTGTCGGCAAATGTTCCTGCGGGGCAGTTTACTCCTGTGATCCCACCGGACATAACGTCGGCGCGGCCATGGTTGAAACCCTGGTCCATGCCTGCGGCGACAACTGGGACCTGGCCTGGGAATTAATGCCCGAGGATGATTACCTGACCGGACGGGTTGAGGATTATGATGAGGAGACCCACCAGGTAACCGATCTCCGGCACGTTGACGGAAGAGCCGTACGCGGGGTACTTTATTTTGTCCGGCTGCATACTGAGATGTCTGATCTCGCCAAGCGAATGCAGCAGAAAAAAGAGCAGCAGGCCGAGCAGGTTGAGGTTTCAAGCGGTTATGCGCCCCCTCCTGTGGAACCGGAACCGGGTAAGGATCACCAGCGGGGCCGGGCGAACAAACGACTGGTAAAAAAACTCACCGAAGAGCTCGACGAGAATGCTCTTGTGGCCCTTTGCCTCGATGACAAGAAGACCCTGCGTTTCATGCAGAGACTTCTCTATGACCCCTACGAGGAAAAACGCTGGCAGTCCGCCTGGCTGATCGGCCGGGTTTGTGCACGCGTTGCAACCAGAGATCCGGGCCAGGTATCCGAGCTGGTTCACAGGCTCTTTGAGGCCTGCTCCGATTCGGCCGCAACGCCATGGGGCATGATTGAGACTATTGGCTCAGTGGTGGCTCTGCGTCCCGATATCTTTGGGGCGTTTACCCGTCACCTGCTTGGTTTTGTCAGTGCCGACTCAACGAGAGTACAGGTAATCTGGGCGCTTGCCGAAATAGCTGAAACCCGACCAGACCTGGTTCGCGAAACCCCTTTCTATTCGATGTTTCACTTTTTGAATCATCCTGATGCGGCGGTTCGCGGGCAGCTGGCACGGCTGCTTGGCAAGATCACTGCCACAGAAGCCTCGATCCAGCTCATGGGGCTGCACCAGGATAATGCAGAACTTACCATCTGGGTGCAGGGTTCTCCCCTGCGCACCACCGTTGCAGAACAGGCTACACTTGCCATTAAAAGGATACAGGGACAAAAAGAACAATGAGCACACCAATTCAGGATATAAACTCTATCGGTCAGGCCGGACAATCAACTGATAATAAAAAAGAATCCAGAAGCCAGTCACAGATCGACTACGATGAAGGACGGGGCTATGCGGAACGAGGAGAGAGTTCGTTGGCGGCTGCGTCTCTCTACAATGCCTTGCGCGGATTTGAAGAAGAGGATAATAAAGAGGGGATTGCCAATGCTTCAAACCAGCTCGGGCACGTCTGTTTACAGCGCGATGACTATGAAAAGGCATTGACCAACTACCAGCGCGCCTGGGATATCTGCGAGGAGCTTGAAGACTATTTGAGCCTTCAGGCTATCTCCATGCAGCTCGTCCAGGTTTATAAGGGACTGGAGGATTATCGAAAATCCCTGGATATCTGTCTTGACCTGCTTGATTCATACCAGGCAAACAACGATCCCAGGGGAACGGTTGCCGTTCTTGAGATGATGGCTGAAATCTATCTGGCCTCGGGTGATCGGGAGAAAGCTGCTGATGCGTATAAGACAGTGGCCTCGATTCACGCAAATTTCAAGCATAACAAGATTGCCGAGTCATATCGGGAAAAGGCGGCAGAAATCACTGACCAGGGTGCATAAAGAACTAAAATGTTTACCGGTATTGTCCTTGGCAAAGGAAAGCTCATAAACAGCAGGCCATCAGGTGGGGGACGTGCCTTTGATCTGGAGGCCCAGTTTGCCTTCTCCGATCCTGCAGAAGGCGAGTCTGTTGCGGTCAACGGTGCCTGCCTGACAGCCTATAATATAATGGGCGACCGATTTACCGTTGATGTATCGCCTGAAAGCCTCTCCCGGACAACATTAGGTGGTCTCCGGGCAGGGGATGTGGTAAATATGGAGCGAGCTTTGCGACTTGCTGACCGATTGGGCGGCCACATTGTCTCCGGGCACATAGACTGTGTCGGCGTCACCGCCGGCATCAAGCAGGATGGAAATTTTTGGATTCTCTCTTTCTCGGTGCCGCCTGAGCAGGATCGTTATATTATCGAGAAAGGGTCGATAACGATCAACGGTGTCAGCCTGACGGTAAACAGCTGTTCGAAGGGGATTTTCAGTGTTTCGGTCATACCCCATACCATGCAGGTGACGACGCTCGGTCTGCTGAAAAGCGGCAGCAAAGTTAACATTGAAGTGGATGTTATCGGTAAGTATATAGAAAAACTGCTCTCTGCAGATTCATATGAGCCGGGGAAACCGTCACGAATAAACCCGGCGTTTCTTGCTGAAAATGGTTATCTTTAACTGATAAAATTATTGATTAATAAGAGTTCATTATGGCAGTCAGTCCGATAGAGGAAGTGGTAGAAGACATCAGGGCGGGGAAGATGATCATCCTTGTCGATGATGAGGATCGAGAGAATGAAGGGGATCTCACCATGGCGGCAGAGGCGGTAACGCCTGAAGCGATTAACTTTATGGCCACCCATGGCAGGGGCCTTATCTGTCTGACCATGAGTCCTGACATCATTGATCAGCTGCAGCTGCCGATGATGGTGTCTCAGAACCAGTCACCGTTTGGAACAGGTTTCACCATCAGTATTGAGGCCCGAACCGGTGTGTCAACAGGTATTTCGGCAGCAGACCGGGCTCGCACCGTCCAGGCAGCAGTCGCTCCTGACGCGACACCATATGATATTATCAGTCCTGGCCATATCTTTCCCTTAAGAGCAAAAGAGGGTGGAGTACTTGTTCGTACCGGACAGACCGAGGGGTCAGTCGACCTTGCCCGCCTGGCAGGGATGCGGACTGCAGGAGTCATCTGTGAGATCATGAAAGATGATGGCACCATGGCCCGCATGCCGGATCTTGAGGAATTCGCCGAGAAGCATGGTTTGAAAATCGCAACCATTGCCGATCTGGTTGCCTATCGACTGCGCCAGGATGTCCTCGTGCACCGGGCGGCTGAGGCCAGGATCCCAACGGAACATGCCGGCGATTTCAAAGCGATTGTCTATACCAACGATGTGGACATGATGGAACACATTGCCCTCGTTAAAGGTGAACCAAAAGAAGGAGACAGAATCCTGGTGCGTGTTCATTCCGAATGTTTGACCGGTGACGTCTTCGGCTCTGCCCGATGTGACTGCGGCGGACAACTGCATGCCGCCATGAGGATGATTGACCAGGAAGGGTGCGGCATTGTCTTGTATATGCGGCAGGAAGGTCGCGGTATCGGGCTGGTCAATAAAATCAAGGCTTACAAATTGCAGGATGATGAAGGGTTTGATACGGTGGAGGCGAATCTCAAGCTGGGATTCAAGGCCGACCTGAGAGATTACGGGATTGGGGCGCAGATTTTAAGAGATCTCGGTGTTTCCAAGATGGCGATGCTCACCAACAACCCGAAAAAAATTGTTGGGTTAGAGGGGTATGGTATTGAGATTGTTGATCGTTTCCCCATCGAAATGGAGGCGGGAGACGAAAATAAAGACTATCTTATGTGTAAACGCGATCGTATGGGACATTTGATAGAAGTTGATTAACCTGGAAGTAGAGCGAGAGTAAATCAAGATAGAGGAGCCACTTGCAAAACGCCCTTTTCGCTCAATCTCTACGTTATGCTTAAATTTTTTATCCTCGGAATATCAATTATATGCCTGCGGTAAAAATTTTTCACATGGTTTGACGTTGAACGAAAATCATCATTTTGCAAAAGGCTCAGAGGAAAGACAAAAATGGCTAACTTTATTGAAGGAAACCTGAAAGCGGATGGAAAAAAATTCGGCATTGTCGTGGCCCGGTTTAATTCCTTCATCTCTGAGAAACTGCTGGAAGGAGCACTTGACAGTCTTGCGCGCTCAGGAGCCCAGGATTCTGATATTGATGTGGCGAGAGTTCCAGGTGCCTATGAAATCCCGTTGATCGCCAAAAAAATGGCTGCCACCAAAAAGTATGATGCAATAATCTGTTTGGGGGTGGTTATCCGGGGAGCAACGCCCCACTTTGATGTGGTTGTTAATGAAGTATCGAAAGGCTCTGCCCAGGTCGGCCTGGAAATGAACATCCCGGTGCTGTTTGGTGTTCTTACCACCGAGACAATAGAGCAGGCGATTGAGCGATCAGGTACCAAAGCGGGTAATAAGGGGGCTGAAGTTGCAGTGGCTGCGATTGAGATGGCAAATTTAGTTGACGCCTTGAATCAACCATAGATTACCGGCAAGGTAACATCGAAAAGCCGTACCCGACAACGATCTGGTACGGCTTTCTTCTTTCAGACTAAGAGCTATTATGGGCACCAGACGAAAAGCGCGAGAGGCTGCACTGCAATTTCTTTTCCAGGATGATTTCTCCGGGGCGAATGGTCACCAGGAAGTTGAAATAATTGATCGTTTTGCTCAGTTTTGCCTGCTCTACCAGATCAGCAACAAAGCCCGGCCATATGCACTCGAACTACTTCGAGGTGTTCAGAGCAAGCGGGAGAACCTTGACCAGCTCATCGGTGACAATGCTGTTAATTGGCGACTGGAGCGGATTGCCGTTATGGATCGCAACCTCCTCAGGGTCGGTGTTTATGAAATGGTTTTCACCGACGATGTCCCCCCGCAGGTCGCCATCAATGAAGCGGTAGAGATTGCCAAACGATTTGGCAGCGCAGATTCTCCCGCGTTCATCAACGGTGTGCTCGATGCCGTGAGAAGCCAGCATAAAAAGGATGACTGATCTTTGCCTGGATCTCTTTTGGACTTTCAGGCACCTTCTACTTTTACATCTTCTTCCCGCAGATTTTTTCCAGAGCTGAGTCACAAAATTCAGCCAAACATTTTCTTTTTTCCCTTGAACAGACAGCATCAGGGTGCTGATCTTTTCTTTGCAGTCGGCCGGTTTACTTGCATTTTCTTGCTATTGCGGGTACATCTACCCTGATTATCTCACGAGTCGATACGGTCTGCTATCCCGCCTCGCTTTTAGGGGAGGCATAGTATCTATAGCCGTTCCCAGGTCTTCTTGACTCGCAAACCGTCTCAACTTGTGAAATATTCAGGACCGGGTAGCATAGTTGACGTATAACTTTTATGATAGTGGAGTGTTGCGACGTATGGCTCAAACTCAAAAAAATAACAAACCCGGATTCAAGCAGGAATTCGTGGCAATTCTCGGTCTTTTTGTCGCCGCGTTTATTTTGCTGAGCCTGATCTCAGAGCAACTCCCCTCTGGTCAAAACTGGTGCGGTGAAATTGGCCACCTCGTGGCCCAACTGCTGCTCGGCTTTACCGGTTGGGGGGCATATCTCTTTGCGGGACTGGTTATTTTGCTGTCGGTTCTTTTCTTTAAGAGGAGCTTGTCTTTTGAGCGGTTGCCGCAGGTAACGATTGGCCTCACCGGCTCAATCATCTCATTCTGCACACTGTTGTCATCGCTCTCCCTGTATCGCCCGGACTTTCTCAACGCTGGCGGGTTCCTGGGAATGACCATATTCGACCTCATCCATGCTGTGCTTGGCGACAGTGGTACCGTCTTATTGCTGGGACTGGTGCTGCTCGTTTCGCTGATGCTTGCCACCCAATTTTCCCCTTACCAGCTGGTAACCTTTCTCTGGCGCAGCTGTAAAGCCGTTATAGCAGGGAGCATCAGTCTGGTGAGAAGTGTTTTGAAAAAACGGTCCGAGCGCAAAGAGAAAAAGGTCAAACAGACCAATGTGCAGCCGTTAGCCAAACCGGTTAAACCGGCCAAACCTGAGCCCGAGGTTGCTGTATTGCAGGGTCCGCCTATTGTAAAAGAACCGCCCAGGCCTGCATCTTCTGAAAATGATGAACAGGAGTTCAGTACCACGCCGGTGGCCAAGGGAAACTGGAAACTTCCCCCCCTGTCGATTCTGGCAAGAAGCAGCGCGCCCGAAGAAAAGGTTGACAAGGACGTCTATTTCAAGATTTCCAAACAACTCGAACAGAAGTTGAAGAACTTCGGTGTTTCCGGCAAGGTGGTCGGTATTTCACCCGGACCGGTGGTGACCACCTATGAATACGCTCCGGCTCCCGGGATTAAAATCAACAAGATTGTCAGCCTGGCAGACGACCTTGCTCTTGGCCTTAAAGCTCAGTCTGTGCGGGTTGTCGGGTCGGTGCCGGGCAAGTCAGCGCTGGGAATCGAGATACCCAATGAAATCAGACAGGTTGTCTATATCAGGGAACTGCTGTCCTCTGATCATTTCCAGAATTATCGAGCGAAACTTGGGATTGTCCTCGGGCTGGATGTGGTCGGCAACCCAACCTACACCGACCTGGCCAGGATGCCGCATCTATTGATTGCCGGGGCCACCGGAGCCGGTAAGAGTGTGGCGATTAATACCATTATCGGTTCCATTTTATTTAATGCAACCCCTGATGAAGTGCGCTTTCTGATGATTGATCCGAAGCGTATTGAGTTATCCGGATACGAGGGGATTCCCCACCTGCTCCATCCCGTGGTCGTTGAGCCCAAGCTGGCGAGCAGGGCACTCATGTGGGCAGTACGGGAGATGGAACGGCGTTACCGGCTGCTGGAAGAGGCCAAGGTAAAAAGTTTTGACTCATACAACGAGACATCGCCGGAGAAACTGCCCTATATTGTCATTATCGTAGATGAACTGGCAGACCTGATGATGGTTGCCTCAAAAGATGTGGAAGCTGCCATTGCCCGACTGGCCCAGATGGCTCGGGCTGCCGGAATGCACTTGATCCTGGCAACCCAGCGACCATCAGTCGATGTCCTGACCGGCTTGATCAAGGCGAATTTCCCTGCTCGTATCTCATTTAAAGTCTCCTCGAAGATCGACTCGCGAACAATTATTGATGCCACCGGGGCCGAACATCTGCTTGGTATGGGAGACATGCTGTTCATGCCACCAGGAACCTCCATGATACAGCGGGTACACGGGGCCTATATTTCAGAACAGGAAACTTCAGAGCTGGTTGATTTCCTGAAAAAACAAGGTGAGGCGGTTTATGATGATTCTGTTCTCGAACAGGTCGAGGAAGATTCTCTAACCAATTCAGGGATCGACGATGAGCTCGATGAGCGTTACGACGAAGCGGTTGCTGTTGTTTGTGAATCTGGCCAGGCTTCAATCTCTATGGTCCAGAGACGGCTTCGCATCGGCTACAATCGAGCTGCACGAATCATTGAAATGATGGAGAAGGAAGGGGTTATTGGTCCAGCTGACGGGGCAAAGCCCCGCGAGGTGCTGGCCCGCAATTCTTATAGTTGAGCAAATCACTCGGCTCATTGATTTTCCTTGACAATTATCAGGCAACATTTTATAAGAAAACTCTTGGAAAAATGAGTGAGCGTTCATTTTTTTTAAATCGAATTCTCGCAATTATTTCAACAGCTTTATTGGTAGTAATATCAAACAGTTATTGGCATTCGTTGAGGATGCACCAATGACTGGGAGTATGTACGTTTGTAGTAAATGATTTTATTATGGTTCAAGTGGGTCCTGGCTGTTCAGGGCCACAACAGTTAAAACAAACTTAGGAGGTAGTTTAATGCCAAGTTATGTAGAGCCTGAAAAGTGTGATGGATGCAAAGGTGGTGACAAAACTGCGTGCATGTACATCTGTCCCAACGATCTGATGGTTTTGAACGTTGAGTCAATGCTTGCTTATAATCAGGAGCCGGATGCATGTTGGGAGTGTTATTCCTGCGTTAAGATTTGCCCGCAGGGCGCGATCTTTGTTCGCGGCTATGATGACTTCGTACCGATGGGTGGCCAGGTTCATCCAATGAGGTCTTCTGATTCTATTATGTGGACTGTCAAGTTCCGTAATGGCAACATGAAGCGTTTTAAGTTCCCGGTCCGTACTACGGCTGAGGGTGCTGCCAATGCTTATGAAGGCGAAACAGGTGCAAACCTGGACGATGAATGTCTGCTTCTCGAAGCTGATCTTCCGACCCCTAAATAAGCTGGATTAATTAAAATCTAAAAATCTTTTAAAAGGAGATTTAAATATGGCATTACCAAATAAACCAAAAGGTGAGCTGAAAGCCGTAGTGGATCCAGAAGTTGTCGAAATGGAAGTAGACGCGCTGATCGTCGGTGGCGGAATGGCGGCTTGTGGAACGGCTTTTGAGATCAAGAAGTGGGCCCCTGCTGACATGAAAATAATGCTGGTGGATAAAGCATCACTCGAGCGTTCTGGTGCTGTTGCCCAGGGCCTTTCTGCTATCAACACTTACATCGGTGAGAACCCGATTGAGAGCTACGTCAAGATGGTACGTAACGACCTGATGGGCGTTGTACGTGAAGACCTTATCTATGATTGCGGTCGTCACGTTGATGAGTCTGTTAAGCTTTTTGAGGAATGGGGACTGCCCGTCTGGAAAAAAGATGCAGATGGTGAAAACATTGACGGCGCCAAGCCAGCAGCAACACTGCGTGAAGGTGGAACCCCTGTTCGTACCGGTAAATGGCAGATCATGATCAATGGTGAGTCTTACAAGTGTATCGTTGCAGAGCCTGCAGCCACCGCACTTGGCGCAGACAATATCCTTGAGCGTGTTTTCATCGTTAAGCTCCTGCTTGACAAGAACAAGCCGAACCAGATTGCTGGTGCTGCCGGGTTCTCCACCCGCGAGAATAAAGTATATGTAATCAAGTGTAAAACCGCCGTTGTTGCCTGTGGTGGTGCTGTTAATATCTTCCGTCCACGGTCTACCGGTGAAGGTAAAGGCCGCGCCTGGTATCCGGTATGGAATGCTGGATCCACCTACACCATGTGTGCCCAGGTTGGTGCGACCCTGACCATGATGGAAAACCGTTTCACCCCGGCCCGTTTCAAAGATGGTTACGGTCCTGTTGGTGCGTGGTTCCTTCTTTTCAAGGCAAAAGTATCCAACGGCCTTGGCGAGTTCTACGCGAACAGCGATGCTGTTAAAGATGAGCTTGAAAAATTCATGCCTTATGGCGCTTCTCCGGTTACCCCGACCTGTCTGCGTAACCACCTGATGATCGAGGAACTGAGAGCTGGACGTGGCCCGATTTACATGGCTACTGACGTCGCTCTGAATGCATTCCTGGATGAACGTAAAGAAGCCGGTATGGACGAAAAGGCTCTGAAGAAATTCTGGAAACATCTCGAATCAGAGGCATGGGAAGACTTCCTGGATATGTCAGTTGGCCAGGCAGGTCTCTGGGCCGGTATGAATGTTGAGCCTGAGAAAGTTGGTTCAGAAATCATGCCGACTGAGCCCTATATGCTCGGTTCTCACTCCGGTTGCTGTGGTATCTGGACCTCTGGTCCGGACGAAGACTGGGTACCGGATGTACAGAATGACTCACGTTCACACAAGTACAAGTGGGGCTACAACCGCATGACCACCGTTGACGGTCTTTTCACTGCTGGTGATGGTGTTGGAGCTTCCGGTCATAAATTCTCCTCCGGTTCACATGCCGAGGGCCGTATTTGTGCCAAGCAGATGGTTAAATACTGTCGTGACAATGCAGATTTCAAACCTGAGCTGAAGCAGAGTGCGCAGGAAGTTGCTGATGAGATTTACGCCCCGGTTAGGCGTTATCAGGAATTTGTCCATTTATCAACTGCTGAAGATGTTAACCCGAATTACTGTAAGCCTGCAGGTCTGATGATGCGCCTGATGAAGGCTACCGATGAGTATGGTGGTGGAGTTGCAACCTACTATATGACTTCTGGTAAACTGCTCAACATCTGCCTGGATCTTCTTGAGATGCTGCGCGAAGATGCTGAGAAGATGGCTGCAGGTGATCTCCATGAGCTGCTCCGCTGCTGGGAGAACTATCACCGCATCTGGTGTGTTGAAGCTCATATTCGTCACATTGAGTTCCGTAAAGAATCTCGTTATCCGGGCTTCTATTACCGCTCAGATTTCCCAACATGTGATGACGAAAACTGGAAGTGTTTCGTCAACTCTACTTTCGATCCTGAAAGTGAGAAATGGGAATGTGAGAAGGTTGAGTGTCTGAACATCTTTGAGACAGATCCTTGGCTGTAATCGTCTGATGACAGTTAGACGGTGATGTAAAAAAATCTCCAGGGGCTTTGTGCCTCTGGAGATTTTTTCTATGGTGGTCTGACTGTTTCATTCGGGAAAAGCTACAAGATTCCTTGCAGATTTTCCCGAATGAGAAAGTTGAAAATCTCTATGTTTTTTCATAACTGGTACCTCAATACTCCATGGTGGCAACATCTGGTGAGGTATCAATAGTCCAATATATTCAAGAGTAACAATGGAGGAAAGGTATGACTGACGAGCAAGGCACCTCCGGTGCAATTTTGGTCGTAGGCGGAGGAATCAGTGGGCTGACATCAGCACTTGAAGCCGCCGAAGTCGGAAATGATGTTTTTCTCATCGACAAGAACCCCTATTTTGGTGGTCGAGTCGCCCAGCTTAATGAGTACTTCCCCAAGATGTGCCCGCCAAGTTGTGGTCTGGAGATCAATTTCCGCAGAATCAGGGATAATCGAAAAATTCGCACGTACACGATGGCAACAGTTTCTTCGATCAGTGGCGGTCCAGGTAATTACGAGGTTACCTTGGACATTGCTCCCCGATATGTAAACAGTAACTGTACAGCGTGCGGTGATTGTACCGCAGCCTGTCCGGACGAGGTAGATAATCCGTTTAACTTCGGGATGAATAAATGCAAAGCTGCCTATCTGCCGCACGAAATGGCCTTCCCGAGAAGATACGTAATCGCCAAGGATGGACTTTCTGCAGAAGGCGCTGCGGCTGTAAAGGATGCCTGCAAATATGATGCGGTAGATCTTGACATGCAGGCTGAGAAAGTTACGCTGCAGGTCGCATCAATCATCTGGGCAACAGGCTGGGCTCCCTATGACGCTGAAAAAATTGATAATCTCAAGTTTAACGAATCAAGTGCCATCGTTACAAACATGATGGTGGAGAGGATGGCTGCTCCATCCGGACCGACCGGTGGGAAAATTGTCGTACCCGGTTCTGACAAAGAGATTGAATCGATTGCTTTTGTCCAGTGCGCCGGCTCACGCGATGAAAATCATCTTGAATTTTGCTCGTATATCTGCTGCATGGCAACCTTTAAGCAGATGAACTATATAAGAGAGCAGTATCCTGAGGCAAAAATATACGTATTCTATATCGATCTTCGGACTCCTGGAAAGTATGAGAAATTCCGCGAGAAGTTGATGGCCGATGAAAACGCCACGTTTATCAAGGGCAAAGTTGCGGATATCAATGTTGAGGCTGATGGTGCGGTTACCGTTATTGCAGAAAATGCGGTAACCGGTGACAAGATAGAGCAGACCGTTGATATGGCAGTATTGGCCACCGGCATGCAGCCAGAGATGGCTGATGGAGGGGCACCTTCAGTGGTGACAATTGACAGCAATGGTTTTGTACTTTCCGATCTGGACAAAGGTCTGATCGGAGCCGGCTGTGCCAAGAAAGCAGCAGATGTTGCTACAACTACTCAATCATCAACAGCCGCTGCCTTAAAGGCAATTCAGGTTTCCAGGAGGTAATGAACGATGGATAAAAAATATTGCGCCTATTTATGCTCAGGTTGCGGTATCGGTGAAGCACTTGATATGGAAGCGCTTGCTGAAGTGGTAACCGGTGAAATGTCCATGGAGTGTAAAACTCATGCATATCTCTGTGGAGCTGAAGGTCGTTCTCTGATAGAAAATGACATTACCAATGAGGGGGTTAATACGGTCGTCATTGGTGCCTGCTCCCCGAGAGTCATGCAGAATGAGTTTGACTTTGGTGAGGATAAAATCACGGTTCGCGCCAATCTGCGTGAGCAGGTTGTCTGGGCGGAAGTCAAACCGGCCGAGGGTGAAGAACCATCTGCGGAGGCCGCGGAGTTTCTTCAGGAGACTGCATCCGACTATATGCGAATGGGGTGCACGCGTGCTCAGAAAACAGAATTACCTGAAGCATATAAGCTCGAAACCCTGAACAAGAAAATCCTTGTCATGGGTGGTGGTATTGCTGGTCTTACCGCAGCCCAGGAAGCAGCCGCCGCCGGGTATGAAGTGACGCTTGTTGAAAAGGAGAATGAGCTTGGTGGTAATGCGCTTGGCTGGAGAAGATCATTTCCAACAAAAGCGCCATGGACTGACCTCGAAGACAATCCGGTTGATGCCTTGATTGCAGCGGTCAAAGCCGATGAGAAAATTACCGTCAGAACAGGTACTGAGGTCGCTCGCATCGCCGGCTCACCTGGTGAATTTCGGGTTTCCATGAAAGAAGCGGGCAGCAGTACCGAATGGGATGCACCCGCAAAAGTTGCCGCTGATGAGCAGGAAAAGATCGAAAAAGGCGAGATGGAAGATCCCAATACCGGACTCAAGCCCTATGTCGATATCGATGAAAGTGCCGAATTGCATGGTGCCGTTGTCCTTGCCACCGGTTGGGTACCTGCCGATGTCTCGGAGTATGACCACCTTGGTTACGGTTCTATCAAGAACGTTGTGACCAATGCCGAGTTCGAGCAACTTGCAAAAGCAGGCAAGGTTCCTGCAAATGTCGCATTTATCCAGAGCCCGGGCGGCAAAGATCACGATAAGGACTTCCCCTATTGCAACTCTGTTACCTCGATGGTTGCCCTCAAGCAGGCACAGTATGTGTGTGAAGACAATGAGGAAGGTAAGGCCTTTATCCTCTATCAGCACATGCGTACTCCCGGCAGCCAGGAGCTTTACTACAAAAAAGCGCAAGAGATTGACAACATTTTTCTCACCAAGGCAAGTGTCACCAAGGTTGAAGAAAATGATGGAAAACTCTCGGTAACCGCAGAGGACACCCTTCTTGGTGAGGACCTGACCCTTGATGTTGATATGGTTGTCCTTGCTGCCGGCATGGTGCCGACCACCAAGGACGAGTACTCCATAAATCTCGCTTACCGCCAGGGACCAGCATTTTCAGATCTCGAACTCTTTGACGGTTACGCAGACTCCCATTTTATCTGTTTTCCATATGAGACCAGGCGGACCGGCGTTTATGCCTGTGGTGGTGTGAGAAAAGCTGAAACCATGGAAGAAACGATTGATGATGCCACGGGTGCAGCCTTAAAGGCAATCCAGTGTCTCGAGTCGACTGACCGCGGTGTTTCAGTTCATCCGCGATCTGGAGATGCGACCTATCCTGAATTTTTCATGCAGCGCTGTACCCAGTGTAAGCGGTGTACAGAGGAATGCCCGTTTGGCGCGCTTGACGATGACGAAAAAGGAACTCCGCTGCCAAATAATACACGCTGCCGTCGCTGTGGTACCTGTATGGGTGCATGCCCCGAGCGTATCATCGGTTTCAGGGATTATAACATTGACCTGATCGGATCCATGATCAAAGCGGTTGAAGTACCGGAAGAAGATGATGACCGTTTGAGAATTGTTGTTTTCATCTGTGAAAATGACGCATACCCGGCAGTTGATATGGCCGGAATGAAACGCAACGGCATTAATCACATGATCCGGTTTGTGCCTGTTCGATGTCTCGGTTCAGTAAATATGGCCTGGATTCGTGATGCGCTTTCTGCTGGTATGGACGGGGCGATGCTCCTCGGTTGTACCTATGGTGATGACTATCAGTGTCACTTCGTCAAAGGCTCTGAAATCGCCAAGAAACGAATGGAAAATATTGGTGATACGCTGTCGACCCTTGGTCTTGAGTCAGAGCGTTGTGCCACAGAACAGGTTGCGATAACCGATTACGACAAGATTCCACAGATTCTCAACGACTTTGTTGAGGAAATCGTTGAAATGGGTCCGAATCCGTTTAAAGGCTTCTAACCTGTTTTTTATCATGGTTGAACCGTGTACTGTTATGGTATGCGGTTCAATATCAGGCTGAGTGTGCCAGAAAATGGCTTTTTTTGATAAGATAACAGGAGGCAAACAATGAACGTCCAACCTGATTTAGAATTTATAAAATATCTGAAAGGAGCGGGTGGTGATACACTGAAGAAGTGTTACCAGTGTGCAACCTGCTCTGTACGCTGTCCCCTATCCTCGGATGAAAAACCATTTCCGCGAAAGGAGATGATTTGGTCTGGCTGGGGTATGAAGGATAAATTGATCGCTGATCCTGATGTGTTTTTATGTCACGCCTGCGGCGACTGTTCCACCTATTGCCCGCGAGGTGCCAAACCATCTGAAGTACTCGGCGCTATTCGGGCCTATGCCTATACCTTCTATGGCTGGCCAAGTGGCCTTGCAAAACTGGCATCCTCTGCAAAAGGATTGCCAATGCTTATCGGTATTCCTGCCGTGATCATCTTTGTTGTCTGGTTGCTGTCCGGGGCGATGCATATTCCGACAAAAGAGGAATTTGCATCCCATGGCTACCAGCAGTTTTTCGGTACCTGGGATTTTAAATGGTATGCCAAGAATATCTTCTTTATCGTGATGTTCATGGTTCCGTCTGTCGGTATTGCAGGTTTTTCCCTCTACAAGGGGCTGACAAAGTTGTGGGGGGACATGTCGAAAAGGGCAAATATCACCTCTGAATTCAGGCCGTCTGTCGTTCAGTTTGTCACCGATTATCTCTGGCCGTCAATCGTTGAGATTTTCACCCACAAGCGATTCAAGGAATGCACCACAAACACGGACAGGGTCACCGGTCATCTGCCGTTGATGCTCGCATTTGTTGGTCTGTTTATCGTTACCAGCTGGTCTCTTTTTAAAAACGATATCGTCGGCTTGTTCCTGCCGTCCTGGCACGGACCAATGCTGCTCTATGATCCTTTCAAGATCCTTGCCAACGTCTCTGCAGTTGCCCTGCTTTATGGTGTCTGGGTATTGTGGACGAACAGGACAAAATCAGAGAGTGAAGGAGCGTCAAGCAAGACATTCTATGACTGGTTTTTGATCTGGGAGATCATGGCCGTTGGTGTCACCGGTTTAGGAGCGGAAATAATCAGATTGCTTGGCATGCCGACACTTGGCTATATTGTCTACTTCTGTCATCTGGTGGCCGTCATGATGCTCTTTCTCTATATGCCGTATACCAAATTTGCCCATATGGCCTATAGAACAACGGCGATGGCGTTTGAGAAATATCGTGAAAGCTCTTTTGGAAAGCCGGTGATTGAACAGGAATAATTACTGAATTCCAAGATACCTCAAAAAAACCCGGTTCGGAATTACCCGAACCGGGTTTTTTTTGTGCGCAGTTGGCGGAAATAGTGAACTCCCTTTGAATTTCTCGATTTCGTAAAAAGAGAATTTGGGCTGAAAAAAATATTGCTATAAAAATCTTGAAGGAGTATATTAAACAGCTTTGTAAGCTGGCGTAGCTCAATTGGCAGAGCAGCTGATTTGTAATCAGCAGGTTGCGGGTTCAAGTCCCATCGCCAGCTCCATGAAAAGAAAACTTGCAAAGTTTTAATAAGATATTAAAGGTATTACGGCCTATTTAGAGTGATTTGTGGAGGGGTTCCCGAGCGGTCAAAGGGAACAGACTGTAAATCTGTCGGCGGAGCCTTCGGAGGTTCGAATCCTCCCCCCTCCACCATCTGTCACTCTCGGTAGGTCTTGTTTGTCTGCGGGAATAGCTCAATTGGTAGAGCATCAGCCTTCCAAGCTGAGGGTTGCGAGTTCGAGTCTCGTTTCCCGCTCCAGGTGTTAGGAGTAAAGACCGCTCACGTAGCTCAGGTGGTAGAGCGCATCCTTGGTAAGGATGAGGTCACCGGTTCAAGTCCGGTCGTGAGCTCCAGGGACAAGAAGAAACAATTTGTTAAGAACCTTCAATGGCCTGAGGAGACAGGAAAATGGCAAAGGAGAAATTTGAAAGGACAAAGCCGCATGTTAATGTGGGAACGATTGGACATATTGACCATGGTAAGACAACATTAACGGCAGCGATCACCCGAGTATTGTCTACAAAAGGTCAGGCCCAGTTTACTGACTTTAGTGAGATTGATAAGGCGCCTGAAGAGAAGGAGCGCGGAATCACGATCGCCACCGCTCACGTGGAGTATGAGACAGTTAATCGTCATTACGCACACGTGGACTGTCCCGGCCATGCTGACTATATCAAGAACATGATCACCGGAGCAGCGCAGATGGACGGCGCAATCCTGGTTGTAGCTGCCACTGATGGTGCCATGCCCCAGACCAGAGAGCATATCCTTCTTGCCCGTCAGGTTGGTGTTCCTGCGATGGTTGTCTTCCTGAACAAATGTGACATGGTAGACGACGAGGAACTGATTGAGCTTGTTGATATGGAGTTACGTGAGCTTCTCGATAAATATGAGTTTCCTGGTGATGATATTCCATTTATCCAGGGCTCAGCACTGCATGCCCTTGAGAATCCCGATGATGCGGAGAAGACCAAGTGCATCTGGGAGTTGATGGAAGCAATCGACAGCTATATTCCCGAGCCGGAGCGTGATGTTGACCAGCCGTTTCTGATGCCGGTTGAGGACGTGTTTTCAATTTCTGGTCGTGGTACAGTTGCCACCGGTCGTGTCGAGCGTGGTGTGATCCACGTTGGCGATGAGGTTGAGATCGTCGGTATTCGCGCGACGCAGAAGACGGTTGTAACCGGCGTTGAGATGTTTCGTAAACTTCTCGACCAGGGCCAGGCGGGCGACAACATTGGTGCACTGCTTCGCGGCACCAAGCGCGATGAGGTAGAGCGCGGCCAGGTTCTTGCGGCAGCGGGTTCGATAACTCCGCACACGAAGTTCAAGGCAGAGTGCTACATCCTGAGCAAGGATGAGGGTGGACGCCATACGCCGTTTTTTAATGGCTATCGTCCGCAGTTTTATTTCCGCACCACCGACGTGACCGGCGTGGTAACGTTGTCCGAGGGTGTAGAGATGGTAATGCCTGGCGATAATATATCGATAGATGCCGAGCTGATCACCCCGATCGCGATGGATGTAGGACTGCGATTTGCGATTCGTGAGGGTGGTCGGACTGTTGGCGCTGGTGTTATCAGTGAAATCGTTTCCTAATAATCCGTAGCGCAGATAGCTTACCCTGCTTCTTTGAGGAGCAGGGTAAATTTTTTTCTGTAATAGGGTCGTGAGCTATGAGAGATATAATTACTCTTGCATGTGGTACCTGCAAACGTCGTAACTATTCAACGACGAAAAACAAGAAAAACACCCCGGGCAAACTCGAATTGAGTAAATATTGCCCATTTTGCAGAGTCCATACTCCGCACAAAGAGACAAAATAAGAAATCGTGCAGGCCAGTAGCTCGAATTGGTAGAGCACCGGACTCCAAATCCGGGGGCTGGGGGTTCGAATCCCTCCTGGCCTGCCAGGTGCAACAGATACTCGCTGGGTAGATTAACAAACACGAACGGTGCTAGGATGGCTGGTAAAGCAAAAGAAAAGAAGATCAGTGGAAGTGCTAAAGTTTCGCAGCCCTCACCATTTTCGCCCGGTCAGATAAAGAAATTTGTTGGAGAAGTCCAGGCGGAGTTTACTAAAGTTGTCTGGCCGGACAAGAAGGTCACGCTCGGCTTGACCGGCATGGTCATTTTACTGGCGATAATTGTCTCTGCCTACCTCGGCACAGTTGATGTTCTGCTGGGTAAGCTGGTTTCAACGATTTTGCGTTAATTTACTTAAAGATAAACAAAAAACAGGGCCCCAGTGGCTTATTTCCGCTGGATTCGTTTTTACTGCACTCATTTGAGAAAACGGAAGATACATGGCAAGACAATGGTACATACTGCAAGTTCATTCCGGTTTTGAAGAACGTGTAAAGGCCACGCTTGAAGAGCGTATCGCCAAGGAAGGGCTGGAAGAACTCTTTGGAGAGATTCTTGTCCCGACTGAGCAGGTCGTGGAGATGATAAAAGGCTCGCGAAAAACATCTTCAAGGCGTTTTTTCCCCGGGTACATGCTCGTCAGCATGGATCTCAATGATACCACCTGGCACACCATTCACAGAGACATGCCACGTGTTGTCGGATTTGTTGGTGATGATCGAAACCCGGTGCCACTTTCAGATGAGGATGCCGGTAAAATTATCGGCCGGATCCAGGATGGTTCAGAACGTCCAAGACCAAAAGTCGTTTTTGATATTGGTGAAGTGGTCAGGGTCATCGATGGCCCGTTTGCCAATTTTCAGGGTGTCGTAGACGAGGTTTTCCCTGAAAAGGGACGGGTCAGGGTTATGGTTTCTATCTTTGGTCGAGAAACACCGGTAGAACTAGAATTTGTCCAGGTATCGAATACCTGATAAAAAGATATCGGAAATCTCTGTTTGGATTTCCCTGTTACATTCTCTGTGAGAATATCACAATTGTTGGAGTAGAAAAATGGCCAAGAAAGTAATGGCATACATTAAGCTTCAGATTCCGGCTGGCAAAGCAAATCCATCACCGCCGGTAGGACCGGCACTTGGACAGCATGGTGTCAATATTATGGAATTCTGTAAAGCTTTCAATGCTAAAACCCAGTCAATGGGTGACACTATTGTACCTGTTGTTATCACCGTTTATCAGGATCGGTCTTTCAGTTATATTACCAAAACTCCCCCTGCATCCGTTCTGCTGCTCAAGGCCGCAAACGTCGCCAAGGGCTCCGGAAATCCCAAGGTTGAGCGCGTGGCTGAGTTAAGCAGGGACAAGGTTCGTGAAATTGCTGAAATCAAGATGCCTGACCTGAATGCGTATGACATTGAAGGTGCAATGCGTATTGTTGAGGGTACCGCACGCAGTGCAGGTATCACCATCGTAGATTAGAAATATTAACATTTACTACGTACGCTGCTCGAGCATGATCGTGACACGTACAGTAGGAGGCGATCATGCCGAAGCACGGAAAAAATTACAGAAATAAAATCAAAGATATTGATAAGTCTGCTCTTAGGACCATGGATGAGGCCGTCAAGGTCATGCTTGACTCATCCTACGCCAAATTTGACGAGACGGTAGATATTGCCGTCAAGCTTGGTGTTGATCCTCGTCATGCAGACCAGATGGTTCGCTCCTCGGTTGTCCTGCCCCACGGTACCGGAAAAACGACTCGAGTACTCGTTTTTGCAAAAGGACCGAAAGAGGCAGAGGCAACGGAAGCGGGCGCGGATTATGTTGGTTCAGACGAACTGGTTGAAAAAATTCAGGGCGGCTGGCTCGAATTTGATAAAACGGTGGCTACTCCGGATATGATGGGCACGGTTGGTAAGCTCGGTAGAATTCTCGGGCCACGAAATCTGATGCCAAATGCCAAGCTCGGTACCGTTACCTTTGATCTCGCCAACGTCATCAAAGAGATCAAGGGAGGAAAAGTTGATTTCCGCGTCGATAAGGCTGGTATCGTCCATGCCGGTATCGGGAAAGTATCGTTTGGCGAGCAAAAGGTTTACGAGAACGCAATGGCCTTTATCGAAAAATTGATCCAGCTCAAGCCGTCAACCAGCAAGGGTATTTACCTGCGGTCTATTTCCATTTCATCAACAATAGGACCTGGTTTCAAGGTTGATACACTTGATGTCAGGACCCGTGTTAAATAGGTAGTTTTAGTGTAGAGAAGAAACTGTTTTTGTTTGACAGTTTCATGTCGAAGACAGCAGGTACGACAGTTTAATGGGCCCTTTTGGGCTGACCTGCCGAGACCAAGTTGAATGGTGTTTATCAGTTCTTTTTAAGCCAGTCATTTTGTAACTGCTGTTTCGAAAACGTGTTAATCTTAACGTGTGGTAGGAGGGTAATTTGAATCGTGATGAAAAATCAGCAATAGTCGCTGAATTGAACGAAATGTTCAACCGCGCGAAGTTCTCTGTCGTCGCAGACTATTGTGGATTAAAGGTCTCAGAGCTCGAAAAAGTCAGGAAGGAACTTCGTGGCTGTGACACTGAGATCCGCATTGCCAAGAATACTCTTCTGAAAAGAGCAGTTGCCGATACCACCTGCGAGTCTCTCGTTGATGACTTTTCAGGTACGACAGCCATAGTTATGGCCTATGATGATCCGGTAATGCCAGCAAAAGTTCTGGCTAAATTTGCCGAGGATCATAAAAAGTTCGAGTTACGGTCTGCTGTTCTTGAGGGAGAAAGAATCACTGTTGACAATATTATTGCATTGTCGAAACTGCCGACCAAAGAGGTTCTTCTTGGTCAGTTATTGTCAGTGATGAATGGCGTGCCCACAGCTCTTGTTCGGGTTCTCTCAGGAGTTCCGAGAACATTTCTTTATGGTTTGCAGGCAATTAAGGATCAGAAAGAGCAGGCATAGGCGACCTGCCGACTGTTCTTTTCTTATGTATTTTACAATCGTTATAGATAAAAGAGGAAAAAAATGGCTGTTACAAAAGATGACGTAATTGAGTTTATTTCGAATATGAGTGTTCTCGAGTTGGCTGAGTTGATCAAAGAGCTCGAAGAAAAGTTTGGTGTCTCTGCCGCCGCACCGGTTGCAGTCGCGGCAGCCGGAGCAGCAGGAGCCGATGCCGCCCCTGCCGAGGAAAAAACAGAGTTTGACGCCATCCTGGCGGGAGCCGGTGACCAGAAGATCAAGGTAATTAAAGAAGTACGTGCGATCACAAGCCTTGGCCTCAAGGAAGCAAAAGAGCTTGTTGAAGGTGCACCCCAGCCGCTGAAGGAAGGCGTGACCAAGGAAGAAGCTGAAGAAATCAAAGCTAAGGTTGAAGCTGTCGGCGGTACTGTAGAAATAAAATAATACAGACCTTGACAGGGTGCTCATCACGACGAGCACCGCGGAAATTAAGACACGCTACGCACTTTGGTGCGTGGCGTGTCGTGTTTCCAGATGTATGTTTTTGTTCGATTATAAAATCGATTTAAAACAAGTAGTTATGCTGCTTCTCTCGTTTGCACGGAACCGCGCTTATGGGTAACAGGAGACCAGGAAATGTTTGACAGATGTATTGATTGCTTTTCTGTCGGGCCTGTTAGCACCTTCTGGCGGTCCGGTTGTGACAGACGATATCAGCAGAAACATTCCATTTCTCATTTTCGTACTTAAACTGGTCTACTGGATCATCCGGTAAATCCTGAGGGTGCGCCCCTAGTGAGAGAAATTAACCGCAACATCAGTGTCTTTAGACAATCTTGAGGACAATTATGGAAAGAGTCAGAAAGCAATTTGCCAGCGTAGCCAGTATTCTGGAGCCACCTCATCTGATTTCCATGCAGAGGAAATCATACGAAAGCTTTCTACAGATTGATCGAGAATCCGACAGTCGCGAAAATTTCGGGTTACAGGCGATTCTTGAAGATATATTCCCTATTAACGATTTTAACGGCCTCTGTTCGCTGGAGTTTGTTCGCTACAAATTCGGAGAGCCCAAATATACCGTGCAGGAATGTCAGCAGCGGGGAATGACCTTTGATATTCCGCTTAAAATCGTCGTGCGTTTGATCACCTTCGATGTGGACGAGGAGACAGGGGTTCAGTCGATCCGGGATATCAAGGAGCAGGAGGTATTTTTTGGTGCACTCCCCCTGATGACCGGGGATGGTGTATTTGTCATCAACGGGACGGAGCGTGTCATTGTCTCGCAGCTCCAGCGTTCTCCCGGACTTTTTTATACACATGACCAGGGTAAAAGTCACTCAAGTGGTAAGTTGCTCTATTCTGCAAGAATAATCCCGGTTCGTGGGTCATGGATTGACCTTGAGTTTGACATCAAGGATATCCTCCATGTACGCATTGACAGGAGAAGAAAGTTTCCGGTAACAACCCTGCTCAAAGCTCTTGGCTACAGTGCCGAAGAGCTCCTCGCAAAGTTCTATCCGGTCAACACGGTCAAGAAAGTTAAGAAATCCTACTACATCAACTTCAGTGAAGAAACTGCGCTTGGACAGCGACTGGAATTTGACCTGATTGACCCCAAAGATGGCGCGCTTCTCGGCAAAAAGGGACGGAAAATTTCCAAGGCGCTCTGTCGCAGGATTGAAGAAGCTGGAATAGAGTTGCTGCAGATCTCGGAAGAGTTGCTGATTGGTAAGGTTATTGCCGAAGATATTGCCGATGCCGATGAGGAGCAGCCACTGGTTATGCACAACACCGAGTTGAGTGAGTCTTTGCTCGAAACGCTTGATGGTGCGGGCGTCAAAGAATTTAGAGTGCTGGCAATAGACGGGGTCAATTATTCTGAATCGTTCAGGAAAACGCTCGCGCTTGATAAAGTGATCTCAACCGAAGAAGCACTGCTTGAAATATACCGCAGACTTCGTCCCTCGAGCCCTCCGACCATCGAGGTTGCTGAAGGATTTTTTGAAAATCTCTTTTTTAATCCGGAGCTGTATGATCTCTCAGAAGTGGGTAGATACAAGATCAATGCGAAGTTGAAACTCGACATTGACATCAGTCAGCGGGCGCTTACGCGTGAAGATATCATAAAGGCGGTCAAATTTCTGGTGCGGTTAAAGGATAGTCAGGGGGCCGTTGATGATATAGATCATCTCGGCAATCGTCGGGTTCGAACCGTTGGCGAACTGGTGGAGAATCAATATCGAATGGGACTCGTCCGCATGGAGCGGGCAATCAAGGAACGGATGACGCTGCAGGATGTTGAAACCCTGATGCCGCATGACCTGGTCAATCCGAAACCCATTTCTGCTGCGATTAAGGAATTTTTCGGGACCAGTCAGTTGTCGCAGTTCATGGACCAGACGAATCCGCTGTCGGAGGTAACCCATAAGCGTCGCCTCAGTGCACTCGGGCCGGGTGGTCTGTCTCGTGAGCGCGCTGGATTTGAGGTTCGTGATGTCCACCCGACACACTATGGTCGAATCTGTCCGGTTGAGACCCCTGAGGGACCGAACATCGGGCTCATTGTTTCACTGGCGACCTATGCCCGTGTAAACCCATATGGTTTTATAGAAACTCCCTATCGTAGGGTGAAGGATCGAATCGTATACGATGATACCATTGATTACCTGAGTGCCCTTCAGGAGCAGAACAATTATATTGCCCCCGCACTCGTGCCGCTGAACAAGGAAAATCGTATCGTTCCTGATGCGCTGATTGTCAGGGAGGATGGTGAGGTTATCACCGCGTTTGCAGATAATGTTACCTATATGGATATTGCTCCGAACCAGCTGGTCAGTGTTGCCGCGTCACTCATTCCATTTTTGGAAAATGATGATGCCAACCGTGCATTGATGGGATCAAACATGCAGCGCCAGGCTGTACCGCTGATGAGAACGGCCGCTCCCTTTGTCGGCACTGGCATGGAGCGATATGTCGCCAGGGATTCGGGTGCCTGCCTGCTGTCCGGAGGTGACGGTGTGGTCGAGGAGGTTGACGCCAACCGTATTGTTGTACGGTATGACCAGCCAGGAGTTGACGGCCATGAGACTGGTGTTGCCGTATACCGTCTGGAAAAATACAAGAAGTCCAACCAGAACACCTGTTTCAATCAGAAACCACTGGTTAACCCCGGTGTTCGGGTTAAGGAAGGAACCGTACTCGCCGATGGATCCTCCTGCGACAATGGAGAGCTTGCTCTTGGTAAGAATGTGACGATTGCGTTCATGCCGTGGCGCGGGTTTAACTTCGAGGATTCAATCCTGGTGAACGAAAGGCTTCTCAAGGAAGATACCTTCACCTCACTACATATAGAAGTATTTGAGACCATGGCGAGGGATACCAAGCTTGGTAAAGAAGAGATCACCAGGGATATTCCCAATGTCAGCGAGGATACCTTGCGCAACCTTGATGAGTCCGGCATTGTCAGGGTCGGTGCGGAAGTCAAGGCAGGTGATACACTGGTCGGCAAGGTAACCCCGAAAGGTGAGACTGTTCTGTCTCCTGAGGAAAAACTGCTGCGCGCTATTTTTGGTGAAAAGGCACAGGACGTCAAGGACTCTTCACTCCGGGTTCCACCTGGGGTCGAGGGTGTCGTCATCGATGCAAAGGTTTTTTCCCGCAAGGGAGTCGATAAAGATGAACGGTCGCTGATGATCGAAGACGTCGAGATCGAGCGACTCAACCAGGACAAGCTGGATGAATTGAGTAGTTTGAAAAAAGGTATCTGCCGTGAGGTCGGAAAGGTCATTGATGGTCGTACTGTGAAAGAGGATGTCAAAGCACAAGACGGTACCATCCTTGTCAAGCTTGGCAAGAAATTCAACGAAGAGATTTCTGCACAGATCGGTTTCCACGATTTACGCAGGCTCGATTTTTCGGAGCGGGCCAAATATATCGATCAGATCGACGAGATATATGCTCGCTATGACAGACAGGCGCAGCTGATTACCGAACGCTATGACGGCATAATTGACCGTCTGAAAAAAGGTGATGATCTCCCTCCAGGTGTGGTGAAGATGGTCAAGGTGTATGTTGCCACCAAGCGCAAAATGTCTGTTGGTGACAAGATGGCTGGCCGCCACGGTAACAAAGGTGTGGTTTCGTGCATTCTTCCCGAAGAGGATATGCCCTATTTCGCAGATGGCCGAACCGTGGATATTGTCTTAAATCCGCTTGGCGTTCCGTCCCGTATGAATGTCGGGCAGGTACTTGAAGTGCATCTCGGCTATGCGGCAAGAAGACTTGGGGAGCAGATTGAAACCTTGGCCCGGGATCAGGCGGTGGATCTTATCAAGAAGAAAATCAAGAAGATCTACTCGAAACTGGAGTACGAAGCGATCGTCAAAGAACGATCGGGCGAGCAGCTTATTGCCTGGGCCCGCGATCACAAGGATGGTCTGCACATGTCCACACCTGTGTTTGATGGTGCCCGTGAAGATCAGATTCGCAGTCTACTTGTTGAAGCAGGAATGGATGAGGTCGGTCAGGCCCAGCTGTATGACGGCCTGTCCGGGGAACCCTTTGCCAATAAGGTAACTGTCGGTGTGATGTACATGCTGAAACTGCACCATCTTGTCGATAATAAAATTCATGCTCGTTCAACCGGACCATACTCGCTGGTTACTCAGCAACCACTTGGCGGTAAGGCACAGTTTGGTGGACAGCGGCTTGGTGAAATGGAGGTCTGGGCGATGGAAGCGTATGGCGCAGCCTATACCCTGAAAGAATTTCTGACCGCCAAGTCCGATGATGTGGAAGGGCGAACATCCATGTATGAACGTATTGTAAAAGGCGATAATTTCCTCACTACCGGATTGCCGGAGTCTTTCCATGTACTGGTAAAAGAACTGCAGGGATTGTGTCTGAACATGGAGCTGATTGAGGAATAAGAGCCCCCTGGTACAGCAGTTACTGTGCCATTGCGGTTTGAACTATCTCTTCAAAACCCGGGACGAGTAAAAAACCGGGTAACCAACAACTTGAAGCAGAGGTGATTACGTGGAAGAGTTATTCAATTTTTTTCAAAAACCGAAGACTCCTGCCAGATTTAAAGCGGTAAAAATTTCTTTGGCATCGCCTGAAAAGATCATGGACTGGTCCCATGGTGAGGTGAAAAAACCAGAGACAATAAACTACAGAACATTCAAGCCGGAAAGGGATGGTCTTTTCTGTGCTAAAATATTTGGTCCGGTAAAAGATTTCGAGTGTAACTGCGGCAAGTATAAGCGCATGAAACACCGGGGTGTTGTCTGTGAGAAATGCGGCGTTGAAGTAATCCAGTCCAAGGTCCGCCGTGAGCGACTTGGCCATATCAGGCTTGCCGCACCGGTTGCTCATATCTGGTTTCTTAAAAGTCTGCCCAGTAAAATTGGGGCAGTACTGGATATGACCCTGAAACAATTAGAAAAAATTCTTTATTTTGAGCAGTATGCGGTTGTCGAGTCCGAGGTTGATGCCGTTCCGCGCGCGTCATTGCTGACAGAAGAGAAGTATCGCCAGGCGCGAGAAGAATTTCCGGGCCAGTTCAAGGTGGGTATTGGGGCCGAGGCGATTCGTGAGCTTCTGGGTGCCCAGGACCTGCCTGCACTGTCAAAAGAACTCAGGGCGGAAATGCTTTCCACCGGATCCCAGACCAAGCGTTTGAAACTTGGCAAGCGACTTCATGTCATCGAGGCGTTTCTTGATTCAGGCAATAAGCCTGAGTGGATGGTCCTTGAAGTGATCCCCGTTCTGCCGCCCGATTTGCGTCCGCTGGTACCGCTCGAGGGTGGTCGTTTTGCCACGTCGGACCTCAATGATCTCTATCGTCGTGTTATTAATCGCAATAACCGATTGAAACGACTCCTTGAGCTTGATGCACCCGATATCATTATTCGAAATGAAAAGCGCATGCTGCAGGAAGCTGTAGATGTGTTATTTGATAATGGTCGCCGGGGCAGGGTCATTACCGGCGCTAACAAGCGCCCGCTCAAGTCTCTTGCCGACATGCTGAAAGGAAAGCAGGGGCGTTTCCGGCAAAACCTGCTTGGTAAACGTGTCGATTATTCCGGCCGATCCGTTATTGTCGTCGGCCCCAACCTTCGTCTCCATCAATGCGGAATACCAAAGAAAATGGCTCTCGAGCTGTTTAAGCCATTTATCTATAACAAGCTCGAACGGCGTGGTTTTGTAACGACCATAAAGAGCGCACGAAAGATGGTTGAAAAAGGGGTCAAGGAAGTCTGGGATGTTCTCGAAGAGGTCGTCACTGAATATCCGGTTATCCTTAACCGGGCGCCAACCCTTCATCGCCTTGGTATGCAGGCGTTTGAGGCTGTTCTGATCGAAGGCAAGGCCATTCAGCTGCACCCGTTGGTCTGTGCGGCGTTCAATGCTGACTTTGACGGTGACCAGATGGCAGTTCATGTACCGCTTTCGGTCGAGGCCCAGGTGGAAGCGCGCGTGTTGATGATGTCCACCAATAATATTTTGTCTCCGGCAAACGGTGAGCCGATTATTATTCCATCCCAGGATATCGTTCTCGGTCTTTATTACATGACCCGTGAGCGCATCAACGTCGCTGGAGAGGGGCAGATCTTCTCAAGTGTTGCTGAGGCTCGCATCGCTTATGATCACGATACCGTTGACCTGCAGGCAAAGATCAAGGTTCGCATGGACGGGTCTATTGTGGATACCACCATGGGCAGGGTGATTCTAGGAGAATTGCTGCCAGAAGCTGTGCCCTTTGCTGAAGTCAACAAGGTGCTCAGCAAGAAGGCGCTTGCCAAGTTGATTGATTTTACTTACCGGCACGCTGGAACAAAAGATACCGTCATCCTGGCTGATCGCTTGAAGGACACCGGTTATGAATACGCGACACGGGCGGGTATCTCCATCTGCATCAACGACATGAAGATTCCGCTTTCCAAGGAAGACTTCGTCGAGAATGCCGAGAAAGAGGTTTTCGATGTTGAACAGCAGTATTCTGACGGTCTGATTACCTCGGGTGAAAAGTACAACAAGATCGTTGATATCTGGTCCAAGGTGACTGAGGATGTTGCCAACGAAATGATGGATGAAATCAAGGTGGATTATGTCCGCGACAAGGACAACAAGCTCATTGAATCGCCCAGTTTCAACTCGATCTTTATCATGGCTGACTCAGGTGCAAGAGGCTCTCGCGACCAGATCAGGCAGCTGGCTGGAATGCGTGGTCTGATGGCCAAACCGTCCGGTGAAATTATCGAGACCCCGATCAAGGCGAATTTCCGTGAAGGACTTGGTGTACTGGAATATTTCATTTCAACACATGGTGCTCGAAAGGGTCTTGCTGATACAGCGCTGAAGACAGCCAACTCAGGTTATCTCACCAGGCGCCTCGTTGATGTCGCCCAGGAGTCGACAATCGTTGAAACCGATTGCCGGACACTGGACGGAATTATTGCCGAGCCTCTGATCGATGGCGGTGAGATCATTGTCCCGATTGGCGACAGGATTCTTGGCAGGGTTACTCTGGAAGATGTCAAGGACCCGTTCAGTGACGAGATCATTATTCCTGCAGGTGAGGAAATTACCGAGTCAATCGTAGAGAAAATCGAAGCAGCAGGTATTGACCGGGTCATGATCCGTTCTGTTCTGACCTGCCGTTCAAAACGGGGTGTGTGCGCATCATGTTATGGCCGAGATCTTGGCCGTGGCCACATGGTCAATATCGGCGAGGCAGTCGGGGTTATAGCTGCGCAGTCCATTGGTGAGCCGGGTACCCAGCTGACCATGCGTACCTTCCATATTGGTGGTACTGCGAGCAGGTCAGTAGAGCAGGCGGAGTTGATTACCCAGCGCGGTGGAACAATCGGCTTTAAGAACCTGCACTTTGTTGAAAATGCTGAAGGCATCAAGATCGTCATGAACCGTAATGCCGAGATCGTCGCACAGGACGAGCTTGGCCGTGAGCGAGAGCGTTTCAAGGTTAATTATGGTGCCCAGATTCTTGTTCAGGAGGGAACTGAGGTCGCTCCGGGAACCATTCTCGCCGACTGGGATGCTTACACCATTCCCATTGTTGCAGAAGTTGGCGGTGTGATTAAGTACGGAGACATCCTTGAGGGCGTCACGATGCAGGAGAAGGTTGATGCGGTAACCGGCAAATCCTCCAAGGTTATTGTTCATTCTGCCGGTGGTGCGCAGTTGAATCCCCGGGTCTCGGTTAAAGATGAGGGTGGCAGAAAGACCCTGAAGCTTCCCGAGTCCGATATTTTTGCCCGCTACAGCTTGCCGGTTGGATCGATCATCTCGGTTGAAGAAGGTGCGGTCATCGAGCCGGGTACAATCGTTGGCAAGATTCCAAGAGAGACCTCAAAGACCAAGGATATTACCGGCGGTCTGCCGCGGGTTGCAGAACTTTTTGAGGTTCGAAAACCCAAGGAGCCGGCGACCATTTCTGAGATTGATGGTCGAGTCAGTTTTGGCAAGGAACTGAAGGGCAAACGGCGCGTTGTGGTTACTCCCGAGTATGGGGAGCCGCAGGAATACCTGGTGCCGAAATCGAAGCATATCATCGTCCATGAAGGTGACTACGTGCAGGCAGGTGAGCGGTTGATGGAGGGAACGATTGTCCCCAATGATATCCTCAGGGTGCTTGGTGTAAAAGAGCTGGCGAAATTCCTGGTCAATGAAATTCAGGAGGTATATCGTCTGCAGGGTGTAAAAATCAACGACAAGCATATCGAGGTCATCGTCCGGCAGATGATGCGCCGGGTAATGATAACGGTCTCCGGCGACTCGAAATTCATGATTGGAGAGCAGATCGAGTGGTGGTCATTTGAGGATGAGCGCGATCGCCTGTTTGCTGAAGGGAAGCAGCCACCAGTCGCGGAACCATTGTTGCTGGGTGTGACCAAAGCGTCTCTGTCGACCGAGAGTTTTATTTCTGCAGCATCTTTCCAGGAGACAACCAAGGTCCTGACCAATGCGGCCATGGCTGGAAAAGTAGACGAACTAGCCGGACTGAAAGAGAATGTCATCATGGGTCGGCTGATTTCTGCGGGTACCGGCATAAAAGGTAATGGGGTTCACTAGGCAGAACCCCTGAAGCGAAGCATCTGTGTCAGAGTATCTGATGTTGAATAAAAAACATGATTGATGTTTTTTAATCTTGACACTCGAATGACTGTGATGTAAATATGACTTTTTCCGCCGTAGCAAAATGACCTTTTTTTTTGTTGTTTTGGTATGGTTATGAAAAGATTAATTGAACAGGAGAAGTATAGGCAATGCCAACTATTAACCAACTGATTCGCAAGGGAAGGAAGAAAATTGTCAAAAAGACAAATACTCCGGCCCTGAAAGGTTCACCCCAGAAGCGGGGCGTGTGTGTGAGAGTATATACAACAACCCCGAAAAAGCCGAACTCTGCGTTGAGAAAAGTAGCAAGGGTCAGGTTGACAAACGGTATTGAAGTTACTTCATATATTCCAGGTATTGGGCATAATCTGCAGGAGCACTCAGTCGTCATGATCCGTGGTGGGAGGGTAAAAGATCTTCCAGGCGTGCGATATCATATTATCCGCGGTACTCTTGATACGCTCGGTGTTTCGGATCGCCGTCAAGGTCGCTCCAAGTACGGTGCGAAAAGACCGTCCTGATAATGGCTCATACAGGAGAGAAATAGAATGTCACGTAGAAGAGTTGCAGAAAAAAGGCCGACTGAGCCAGATGCCCGCTACCATAGTGTGCTCGTTTCCAAGTTCACCAATGGTTTGATGGAGCGGGGAAAGAAGAGTGTCGCCAGGCGGATTTTCTATGATGCAATGGATATCATTGCCGCAAAACTGCCAGAAGAAGAGCCGCTGGTTGTGTTTGAAGAAGCCATGGACAAGGTTCGCCCCCGGGTGGAGGTCAAGTCCCGGCGCGTTGGTGGTGCTACCTACCAGGTGCCGATGGAAGTGCGACAGACCCGCAGGAATGCCTTGGCAATACGGTGGATTATCGGATTTGCTCAGAGCCGTTCCGGCAGATCAATGTCTGAAAAACTGGCAGCTGAACTGCTTGATGCCTATAATGAGCGGGGAGCTTCAGTCAAGAAGCGTGACGATACGCATCGCATGGCTGAGGCCAACAAGGCGTTTGCGCACTATCGCTGGTAACGAGGGAGCGCCTTTTTTTTAGAGACGGGAGCTGGGGTCAGCATAATTACGCGATTGAGGTGTGTTGATGTCAGCCCGGAATGAACTGTCAAAAGTGCGTAATATAGGCATAATGGCCCATATTGACGCAGGTAAGACGACGACAACAGAACGGATTCTTTATTATTCGGGCCGTTCTTACAAGATGGGTGAGGTTCATGACGGCAATGCTGTTATGGACTGGATGGAACAGGAGCAGGAGCGGGGAATAACAATCACCTCGGCGGCAACGACCTGTACCTGGGATGACCACAAGATAAATATAATAGACACCCCCGGACATGTCGACTTCACTGTTGAAGTGGAACGATGCCTGAGGGTGTTGGATGGCGTTATCGCTGTCTTCTGCGCTGTTGGTGGGGTTGAGCCTCAGTCGGAAACTGTCTGGCGACAGGCCGACAGGTATAAGATCCCAAGATTAGCCTTTATCAACAAGATGGATCGGGTGGGGGCTGATTTCAAGCGTGTAGTTGGTATGATCGAAGCTCGGCTTGGAGCAAATCCACTGCCACTTCAACTGCCAATTGGAAGTGAAGTAGCATTTACCGGGGTCTTGGACCTCGTAGAAGAGACCATGCTTACGTTTGACGAGCAGTCTCTAGGACAGGAAGTCGTGAGGTCACCGATTCCTGAAGAACACAAAGAAGAGTTCACGGCCGCACGAATGGCAATCCTCGAGAAGTTGGCCGACTTCGATGAGGCTGTCATGGAAAAATATCTTGAAGATGAACCGGTTTCGGTTGAAGAGATTTACCGTGCTCTGAGAAAAGCCACCTTGGCTCTGGAAATTGTACCAGTCCTCTGTGGCAGCGCCTTTAAAAACAAGGGCGTGCAGCCGCTGCTTGACAGTGTGATCCGTCTCTTGCCTTCTCCGGTAGATATACCGTTGGTCGAGGGTTTGAATAAAGACGGTGAGCCGCTTGAGCGGAAAACAGGTGTCAGTGAGCGCTTTTGCGGACTTGTTTTCAAGCTGATGAGTGACTCGTTCGTCGAGAACCTTGCGTTCATCAGAGTTTATTCAGGTGTGCTCAAGGTTGGCGATAAAATCTTTAATCCGGTCAAACGGAAAAAAGAAAAGATATCGAAGCTTTTAAAGCTTCATGCAAATAAGCGTGAAGAAGTGCGAGAGATACAGGCCGGGGACATTGGCGCAATTGTCGGCCTGAAATTTACGACCACAGGCGATACCCTGTGTGAAAGCGGAGACTATGTGGTCCTGGAGAGCATGGACTTTCCTGAGCCGGTCATAGGGGTCGCTATCGAGCCGAAAAGCAAGGCAGAAGAGAAAAAGCTGAGTGAAACGCTCGACAAAATTGCCATAGAGGATCCATCCTTCACCATAACCACGGATGAGGATACGGGGCAGACCATTATCTCGGGAATGGGTGAGCTTCACCTGGAGATAATCGTAGATCGGTTGCTAAACGATTTCAAGGTGTCGGCAAAGGTTGGTACGCCTCAGGTGGCATATAAGGAAACGATCACGGCGACGGCAGAAGGTGAAGGAAAGTTCGAGCAGCAGGCTGGTGCCCGGCAGTTTGGACACGTTGTTCTCAGCATAGAGCCTCTTGAACGCGGTGCAGGGATTGAGTTCAGTAACGAGATTGATGAGAAGACGATCCCCTCGGAGTTCCTTGCCGCGATAGAAAGAGGTGTGAGAGACACCCTGGATTCAGGTCCGCTTGTTGGTTATCCGCTCACCGATATTATGGTACGACTGGTCGGTGGTTCGTATGATGAAGAGGACTCAACTGAAATGGCATTTGGAGTTTCGGCATCCATGGCCATCAGGAAAATTGCAGCAGAAGCACAGCCGGTATTGCTTGAGCCGATTATGGATCTTGAAGTTGTAACCCCTGAAGAATATGTCGGGGATGCGATATCTGATCTGAACAGTAAACGGGCGAAGGTCACCGGTGTCGAGGCGGAAAAAGATATACAGGTAGTACGCGCGCATGTACCGCTCTCTGAAATGTTTGGGTATTCAACATCTCTGAGATCGGCGACGCAGGGACGGGCTCACTTTAGTATGCAGTTTGTAAGTTACGATGTTGTACCGAAAGCCAGAGCAGAAACGATAGTTAAAAAAATAAGAGGGATTTAGATCCAGCAATATTGAGGAAAGACGATGTCAAAGGAGAAATTTGAAAGGACAAAGCCGCACGTTAATGTGGGCACGATTGGACATATTGACCATGGCAAGACAACATTAACGGCAGCGATTACCCGAGTATTGTCTACAAAAGGTCAGGCCCAGTTTACTGACTTTAGTGAGATTGATAAGGCGCCTGAAGAGAAGGAGCGCGGAATCACGATCGCCACCGCTCACGTGGAGTATGAGACAGTTAATCGTCATTACGCACACGTGGACTGTCCCGGCCATGCTGACTATATCAAGAACATGATCACCGGAGCAGCGCAGATGGACGGCGCAATCCTGGTTGTAGCTGCCACTGATGGTGCCATGCCCCAGACCAGAGAGCATATCCTTCTTGCCCGTCAGGTTGGCGTTCCTGCGATGGTTGTCTTCCTGAACAAATGTGACATGGTAGACGACGAGGAACTGATTGAGCTTGTTGATATGGAGTTACGTGAGCTTCTCGATAAATATGAGTTTCCTGGTGATGATATTCCATTTATCCAGGGCTCAGCACTGCATGCCCTTGAGAATCCCGATGATGCGGAGAAGACCAAGTGCATCTGGGAGTTGATGGAAGCAATCGACAGCTATATTCCCGAGCCGGAGCGTGATGTTGACCAGCCGTTTCTGATGCCGGTTGAGGACGTGTTTTCAATTTCTGGTCGTGGTACAGTTGCCACCGGTCGTGTCGAGCGTGGTGTGATCCACGTTGGCGATGAGGTTGAGATCGTCGGTATTCGCGCGACGCAGAAGACGGTTGTAACCGGCGTTGAGATGTTTCGTAAACTTCTCGACCAGGGCCAGGCGGGCGACAACATTGGTGCACTGCTTCGCGGCACCAAGCGCGATGAGGTAGAGCGCGGCCAGGTTCTTGCGGCAGCGGGTTCGATAACTCCGCACACGAAGTTCAAGGCAGAGTGCTACATCCTGAGCAAGGATGAGGGTGGACGCCATACGCCGTTTTTTAATGGCTATCGTCCGCAGTTTTATTTCCGCACCACCGACGTGACCGGCGTGGTAACGTTGTCCGAGGGTGTAGAGATGGTAATGCCTGGCGATAATATATCGATAGATGCCGAGCTGATCACCCCGATCGCGATGGATGTAGGACTGCGATTTGCGATTCGTGAGGGTGGTCGGACTGTTGGCGCTGGTGTTATCAGTGAAATCGTAGCGTAAAAGGTGTGGATATATGATACCGACAGAGAAAATTCGCATTCGCCTCAAGGCGTATGATCATAAATTGCTGGACCAGTCTACACACGAGATTGTTGATACCGCACGGAGAACCGGATCGGCTGTCGCCGGACCCATTCCGCTGCCGACGACGGTGAACAAGTACTGTATTCTTCGTTCTCCTCATGTCGACAAAAAGTCTCGCGAGCAGTTTGAGATGAGAACTCATCGCCGGCTTCTCGATATTCTCGAGCCGACACAGCAGACCATTGATCTGCTGATGAAACTAGAGCTCTCAGCGGGTGTAGATGTTGAGATTAAACTGCCATAGAACGCAGAAACGAAGAGTAAACTGAAGCATCGGGTACAATTATGCCAAAGACAATGGGTATATTAGGTAAAAAGTTAGGGATGACCCGTGTATACGACGAGTTAGGGATAGCTATCCCGGTAACGGTCGTAGAAACCGGACCATGCACGGTCTTGCAGGTTAAGACAGTGGCAACGGATGGTTATGATGCGATCCAGGTCGGTTTTGCCGGAAAGAAGATGACAAAGGTTACAAAGCCTCTGGCAGGTCATTTCAAGAAAGCAGGGGACTCAGGTTACTATCACATCCGCGAATTCCGGGTTGCAACACCCGGAGATTTCGAGGTGGGTCAGGAACTGTCTGCAGATACCGTCCTGAAGGTCGGTGATGTCGTAGATGTCCAAGGGCTTAGCAAAGGAAAGGGATTCCAGGGTGTCATGAAGCGCCACGGATTCAAGGGTGGCGGTGCTTCCCATGGTTCCGGCTTTCATAGAGCTCCGGGTTCTATCGGTTGCAGTGCCTGGCCGGCAAGAGTCGTTAAGGGAAAGAAGATGCCGGGACGAATGGGTAACGATACGGTTCTGAGGAAAAACATGATCGTCGTTGATATCCGTTCTGAGGAGAATGTCGTCCTTTTGAAGGGTTCTGTTCCTGGAGCCAAGAACGGTCTGTTGAAGATTTTTTCAAAATAACGCGTCAAATTAGACCGGTTCAAGGAGAACATAATGTCAACTGTAGAAGTAAAAAATATAAAGAACGAGAAGGTTGGCGAGATCGAGCTGGATGACCAGATTTTTAATGTCGAGGTCAAAGGCTATCTGCTTCATGATGTCGTTCGCATGCAGCGAGCTTCCAAACGAGCAGGGACCGCCAGTACCAAAAATCGCAGCGAAGTGAGAGGAAGCAGTGCCAAGCCATGGCGCCAGAAGGGTACCGGTCGTGCTCGATCCGGATCCCGACGCTCGCCAATCTGGCGAGGCGGTGGCGTGGCCTTCGGCCCAAAGCCGCGCGATTACAGCTTCAAACTGAACCGCAAGGTAAAGAAGCAGGCTGTCGCAATGGCCATGTCGGCACGACTCCAGGAAGGTAACCTCGTCGTCCTCGATGATTTCACAATGGAGCAGATCAAAACCAGGGATTTCGTTAATGTGATGAATACCCTTGATCTCGACACCGCGCTGATTGTGACCGGAGAGATGAACGAGAACCTGACGAAATCATCCAGGAATGTTAATGGATTTAAGGTCTTGAACCCTGAAGGTTTGAATGTCTACGACATTCTGCTGCACAAGAAGCTTGTGCTCCTTCAGCCGGCACTCACAAGCCTTGAGGAGAGGTTTTCGGCATGAAAAACATCTATGACATATTGAAGGGCCCATGCCTTACGGAAAAGGCAAGTTTGCAGCAGGAGATTGATAACAAGATTGTTTTCAAGGTTCACCCTGGTGCCAACAAGATCGAGATCAAGCAAGCCGTTGAGAAGATGTTCAACGTCAAGGTGAAAAACGTTCAGACAGCGTCCATGCACGGAAAGCAGAAGAGAGTAGGACGTCATATCGGTTTTACCAACAATTGGAAAAAAGCCTATGTCACTCTGTCGGAAGGTGAAATCAACTTTGTTGATGAATTATAACAAACCAACGACAGTGTCGGTTCAGAGCGAAACTGAAAAAAGATTGTCCACTCAAAGATGATGGAGCGATTGGGAAATCATGGCTATAAAGACATATAAACCAACATCACCCGGTAAACGACACCACGTGTCTACCAAGAATCCGGACTTGTCCACTAAGGGACCTGAAAAAAGTCTGGTGAGCAGCCTGTCAAAAAGCGGCGGTCGTAATAATTACGGCCGAATTACAGCTCGACATATAGGCGGCGGTCATAAACGAAAATATCGCATAATTGATTTTAAGCGAAACAAAACCGAAATAGCAGCAAAAGTTGTTTCGATCGAGTATGACCCCAACAGATCTGCCAATATTGCCTTGTTGAGCTACCTTGATGGAGAAAAGACCTATATTCTTGCTCCTGACGGTATTGCCGTAGGTGACAAGGTCGTCGCCGGAGAAAATGCAGATATTCAGCCAGGCAACTGCCTGCCGATGGTGAACATACCGTTAGGTACTATTATCCATAATATTGAAATGAAGATCGGCAAAGGCGGCCAGCTTGTCCGCAGTGCCGGAGCCTCAGCTCAATTGATGGCAAAAGAGGGCAACTATGTCTCGGTGAGACTGCCTTCTGGTGAAGTGCGGAAATTTAACAATCTGTGCCGTGCCTGCATCGGCCAGGTCGGGAACCGGGAATATGAGAGTCAGAAACTCGGAAAGGCTGGCCGAACCCGCTGGCTTGGAAAGAGACCGCATGTCCGTGGTGTTGCCATGAACCCTGTGGATCATCCAATGGGCGGTGGCGAAGGCAAGAGTTCCGGTGGTCGTCATCCATGTACTCCATGGGGTAAGCCGACAAAAGGCTACAAGACCAGGAATAAGAAAGCGTCTGACAGGATGATTGTCAAACGGAGATCATAACAAGGAGTAAGCAATGTCTCGTTCAGTAAAAAAAGGACCTTTCATCGACGATCATCTGATGAAGAAAGTAGAGAACGCTATCGAATCCGGATCCCGCAAAGTGATCAAGACATGGTCGCGCAGATCCGATATCAGTCCTGAGATGGTTGGCTTGACTTTTGCGGTTCATAACGGCAGAAAATTTATCCCCGTATTCGTTTCTGAAAATATGGTTGGACACAAGCTTGGTGAGTTCTCTCACACCAGGACATATTATGGACACGCATCGGATAGGAATAAGTAACGAACCTGTATCTTGACAGGGCGATTTGGGAGCACACACGATGGAAGCACGAGCCGTAGGAAAATATATCCGTGTATCACCGCAGAAGGCACGACTGGTTGCGGATGTGGTTCGAGGAATGGATGTTGATCAGGCGATCACAACACTCAAGTTCATGCCTAAAAAGGCTGCAGCGATCCTCAGACAGGTGATCGAGTCTGCAGTTGCGAACGCAACCCAGGATGATCAGGTTGATGTGGACAATTTGTTTGTGAAGAAAATCTTCATCGATGGCGGACCTTCGCTGAAACGAATCCGACCCCGTGCAATGGGCAGGGCAACCGGAATCATTAAGCGAACCAGCCATATAACTGTAATTCTCGATGAAAGTTAAATTCATCGGGTCTGATGTTGAATTTACTGTAACGGTAAATTATTAAACCACCTACTCAGTTGGAGGATTGTTTTGGGCCAGAAGGTTAATCCATTAGGACTAAGACTGAATATAACCCGCACTTGGGACTCGATCTGGTATGCAGATAAGGATTACTCGACGTACCTTATTGAAGATCAGAAAATACGCAAATATCTCAAGACCCGTCTCTTTCACGCAGGACTTTCAAAGATCATCATAGAACGTACCGGTGAAAAAATAAGAGTGAAACTTTTCACTGCTCGGCCCGGTATCGTTATTGGTAAGAAAGGCGCAGAGATCGAAATGTTAAAAAAAGATCTCGAGCAATTTGTTGAGAGACCGGTAACGCTAGATATTCAGGAAGTCAGACGACCAGAAGCAGATGCGCAGCTTGTTGCTGAAAGTATCGCATCCCAGCTCGTCCGCCGGGTTGCTTTTCGCCGGGCGATGAAAAAAGCGGTCAATTCGGCACTCAGATTTGGCGTGCAGGGAATTAAGATATCATGCTCAGGGCGTCTCGGTGGTGCGGAGATGTCGCGCTGCGAATGGGTTCGGGAGGGGCGCGTTCCTCTGCATACCCTGCGAGCCGATGTCGATTATGCACTTGCTGAAGCCAACACCACATACGGCATAATCGGTGTAAAAGTATGGATTTTTAATGGTGAAGTCCTCGACGAAAAAGAGGCGATCAGCTGATTTTTTTTGAGCGATTTAATACCAGGTAATTTGGAGTAAGACATGCTAAGTCCCAGGAAGGTAAAACATAGAAAGGTATTTACTGGTAAACTGAGAGGATCCGCCCAGCGCGGTTCATCCATCTCGTTTGGAGAGTATGCCCTTAAAGCGACCACCAGAGGCAAAATGACAGCCCAGCAGATCGAGGCTGCCCGTGTTGCCATCAACAGAAAAATCAAACGTGGCGGCAAGGTCTGGATCAGAGTTTTCCCGGACAAGCCGGTAACCAAGAAACCTGCCGAAACCCGTATGGGTAAAGGTAAGGGAAGCCCGGAATACTGGGTTGCTCCGATCAAGCCCGGCAGGATTTTGTATGAACTCGCTGGAGTTGATGAAGAGCTTGCTGTTCGGGCCCTTACTCTGGCTGGAAACAAACTTCCTTTTGGTACGAGAGTTGTTTCTAAGAGGAGAACATTATGAAAGCTGAAGAGATTCGAAAACTGTCCGACGAGGACCTCTTAAAAAAAGCAAATGAATTGCGCGAAGAATATGGCAACCTTTCGTTTCAACATAAGATCAGGCCACTCGAAGATACTTCGCGATTGAGAAACATTAAAAAAGATATTGCACGAATTGCAACAATTGCTAATGAGAAGGGCTTGTCTTAAATCCTTTCTAAAAATTAAAGCGGCCCAATATTCGTGCTGCAACATCTTGAAATCACATTATGAGCGAAAATAAAAAATCAAGAAAAACGAGGACAGGTTCTGTTGTCAGCAACAGGATGGAGAAAAGTGTAGTTGTCCGGGTTGAGCGTAAATTTCGTCATAAACTATATGGCAAATATGTTAAGACCAGCGTCAAATACCTTGCAGATGATCCACAGAACCAATGCAATATCGGTGATGTTGTTCTTATTGAAGAATGCCGTCCCTTGAGTAAAAAGAAGCGTTGGCGGATTAAATCCATACTTGAGCAGGCGATATAGCGCTAACTGTTCCAGGCAGTACTCAATGTACTTGTCCTAGGCTGATGTAGAATCAGGTGACACTATGATACAAACTGAAACAATGCTGAATGTTGCTGATAATTCCGGAGCGCGGAAAGTGCTCTGTATCAGAGTTCTCGGCGGCACCAAAAAGAGATATGCCGGGATTGGCGATGTTATCGTCGTTACGGTCAAGGAAGCTATTCCCCATGCCAAGGTAAAGAAAGGGGATATAATGCAAGCGGTCATTGTCAGGACGGCAAAGGCAATGAAGAGAATGGATGATACCTGGGTGAAGTTTGACGAGAATGCTGCCGTTATTCTCTCTCAGGCAGGTGAGCCGATCGGTACCCGTATTTTTGGACCGGTTGCCCGTGAGTTGAGAAATCAAGGGTTCATGAAGATCATATCTCTTGCCCCTGAGGTTCTTTAATAATTCGCATATCGCTGAAATTCAGCATAGTAAAATAGGTAATAAGATGAGACAGGGTAGAACATACCTTAAAGCGGACGATCAGGTTGAAGTTATTGCTGGAAAGGATAAGGGCAGAGTAGGAAAGGTGCTCAAGGTTTTTCCTGCTGAGAGCAAGGCGACGGTGGAGCGTATCAATATGATCAAGCGCCATACCAAGCCGCGTGAAATGAATCAGCAGGGACAGATTGTTGAAAGAGAGGCTCCTATTCATGTCTCCAATCTTCAGTTGATCTGTCCAGAGTGTACACAGACCGGTCGAGTTGGCAGAAAGCTTCTTGACGATGGTACAAAAGTCCGCTTCTGCAAAAAATGCGGCGAGTCGATTGAGAACAAATAATAGGTCACAAAGAAGACGTATACCAGGAGTTATAGATGGGTGCACTTAAAGACTATTACTACAACGAATGTGTTCCTGCATTGAAAGAGGAATTTGGTTATACCAATATCATGCAGGTACCCAAGCTTGAGAAGATTGTCCTGAATATGGGACTTGGGGAAGCGGTCCAGAACCCGAAAATCATAGATGGTGCGGTTGAAGAGTTGACAAGAATTGCAGGCCAGAAGGCGGTTGTCACCAAGGCGAAGAAGTCGATTGCAGGCTTTAAGCTGAGGGAGGGGATGCCGATTGGCTGTCGTGTTACCCTCCGGGGGAACCAGATGTATGCATTTCTGAGTAAGCTTGTAAACATTGCATTGCCGCGGGTAAGAGACTTCAGAGGAATGTCGCCCAAATGGTTTGACGGTCGTGGCAATTATTCTCTCGGGGTCAAGGAACAGATCATTTTTCCGGAAATTGATTACGATAAGATTGATAAAATAAAAGGTCTCAACATTACTATCGTGACCTCCGCTCAGACCAATGATGAGGGGCGGGCGTTGCTAGGATTGATGGGAATGCCGTTTAAAAAATAAATATTAATTTATTATAGATAGAGCTATTGGAGGTTGGTTTGGCTAAGAAATCAATTATTGCTCGGGCGCAAAGAGAACCGAAATTTAAGGTTCGGAAATATAATCGATGCCCATTATGTGGACGTCCGCGAGCGTTCATTAGAAAGTTCGGGGTCTGTCGAATCTGTTTCAGGAAGCTGGCGTCAAGCGGCGAAATAACAGGGGTGACCAAGTCAAGCTGGTAGCAGTTTAACTTCGGCTGATCACGTCAATCCGTTTATACAAGTAAGGAGTGTTCGCTATGTCAATGAGCGATCCCCTGGCAGACATGCTGACCAGGATACGAAATGCAGTAATGGTAAAATTTGATACGGTGGAAATGCCGAAATCAAGTGTGAAGGTTAATATCGCCAAAGTTCTCAAGGATGAGGGGTATATCCTCGGCTATTCTGTGAGCGATGAAGGACCACAGGGCACGTTGACCATCGACCTAAAATATGGACCGAGTGGTGAGCCGGTAATTACAGGCATCAAACGGGTGAGCAAACCCGGCCTGAGGCAATATACCAAAGCCGTGGCAATTCCCAAGGTGCTCAATGGACTTGGAGTCGCTATCGTTTCAACGTCAAAAGGTATTGTTGCTGATCGTGTCGCACGTGAGCAGAATACCGGCGGCGAGATACTATGTGAAGTGTGGTAACACCGGTACGTAACGGAGGAGAAAATGTCTCGAATTGGAAAAATGCCTATCCCGGTGCCCAAAGGTATCAAGATTGAAATTAAAGATCAGGATATCTCGGTTTCCGGAAGTAAAGGTTCTTTAAGCCGTACCATCCACCCTGGAATCAGTATTGAACTGAAAGATGGGGAGATCCTGGTGACAGGCGGTGATAACGACAGAAAAATAAATGCATTTCGAGGACTGATGCGTTCACTGGTTAACAACATGGTTGTCGGTGTTGACCAGGGATTTAAGAAAGTTCTCGTAATTGAGGGTGTTGGCTATCGTGCAAGTGTCAGTGGTAAAAATCTGACCTTAAGTGTTGGTTATTCGAACCCGGTTGAATTCGCCTTACCTGACAAGGTCTCTGGTGCGGTGGAAAACAACAAAATCATCCTTGAGTCAATTGATAAAGAAATTCTTGGAATGACAGCATCGCAGATTCGTTCTATTCGCAAACCTGAACCGTACAAAGGAAAGGGTATTCGCTATGAAGACGAGCACATTGTGCGTAAAGTTGGAAAGTCAGGTGCTGCAGCGTAATTTATAATACTAGTGGTTAATAGACTTTATTTTCACTTATTGAGAAGAAACAATGGCAAAAACAAATTCAAGCACTGTTGCACGGAGAAAGAGGATTCGTCGAATCCGCAAGAAGGTTTCCGGAACTGGCGAACAGCCCCGACTCAGAGTGTTTAAATCCAGTAAGCACATCTATGCACAGATCATAGATGATACGACAGGAAAAACGCTGGTCTCCATGTCGACAATCGATAAAGCGTTTGAGAAAGGTGAGGAAAAAGGTAAGGCTGCATCTGCAAAGCAGGTTGGCATGGTCATTGCCGAGCGTGCCAAGAAGGCTGGTATCAGCAAGGTAGTTTTTGATCGTGGCGGTTTTATTTACCAGGGACGCGTCAAGTCTCTTTCAGATGGAGCTCGTGAAGGCGGGCTGGAATTTTAATTAGAACTATAATGGGGGTGTCCCTTGTCTGAGTTTAAGCGTTCCAAAAGTGAGGCGACTGAGGAACTTATTGAAAAAATCGTATATATCAATAGGGTTGCCAAGGTTGTCAAGGGTGGTCGTCGCTTCAGCTTCAGTGCAATCGTTGTTGTTGGTGATGGAAAAGGTAAGGTAGGGTATGGGCTTGGAAAGGCCAATCAGGTTCCGGAAGCCATTCGCAAAGGAATTGAAAAAGCACGTAGAGAAATGGATACCGTTTCGCTTACCGAGGCTTCTATCCCGCACCAGATTGTGGGTAAGTACGGGGCCGGGCGTGTTCTTCTGAAGCCGGCTTCAGAAGGTACCGGTCTGATTGCCGGTGGACCGGTGAGGGCAGTGCTGGAGGCAGCAGGTGTCGGCAATATCCTCACCAAATGCCTCGGTTCACACAATCCGCATAATATGGTTAAAGCGACAATCAATGGTCTGAAATCACTTCGGTCAGCAAAGAAAATCGCTGAATCCCGTGGCAAGACTGTTGAAGAGATAACTGCTTGAGCAAACTATATGCAACACATTGAGCTGCTGCTCATAAATCAAAGAATTTACATGGTGTAGTTACATGGCTGAGACAATTACATTTACCCAGGTTAAGAGTGGAATCGGAAGCACAGAGAAAATACGTGCCACGCTTACCGGTCTTGGGCTTACTAAAATGCATAAAACGGTAACGCGTAAAGATACCCCCGAAATAAGAGGCATGCTTGCCAAGGTTCAGCATCTCGTACGGGTAGAGGAGGTTTAGATGATTACTCTTGGAAACCTTTCACCGCAGAAGGGCTCAAATAGAGAGCGGAAACGTGTGGGCAGAGGACCCGGATCCGGACACGGTAAAACCGCCGGTCGGGGACACAAGGGTGCGAAATCCCGTTCAGGTTATAAAAGTAAACCGGGTTTTGAAGGTGGCCAGATGCCGCTTCAAAGACGCCTCCCGAAGCGCGGTTTTAACAATAAGTTTCGGAAAGTGTACACAATTGTCAGCCTGAGTCAGCTTGAGGCCTTCGAGGCCGGTCAGGAAGTTACCGTTGATGTACTTGTCGAAGCCGGTGTGGTCAAGGCCGGGCAGCCGGTAAAAGTGCTTGCCAATGGTGAGTTGCACAAGGCGCTTACCGTAAAGGTCGACAAGGTGAGCGGACAGGCAAAAGAACTCATTGAAAAGGCGGGAGGCAGTGTCGTAGCTGACACTCCCCAGGCAGAATAATCGAGCTCCACCTATGGTAGATGAAATGGCAGACTGAATATTCAGTCTGCCATTTTTATCGTTTACCGAGATCTGAAGCAGGAACACTTACATGAGCGGACTAAAAAGCGCAGCACAAATTCCTGAACTGAGAAAACGGCTTCTGTTCACCATTATCATGCTTGCCGTTTACCGCATGGGCGTCCAGGTGCCCACCCCGGGAATAAACGGAGATGCACTCACTGCATTTTTCCAGCAGAATGCCGGGACATTGTTTGGGATGTTCAACATGTTTTCCGGCGGTGCGCTTGAGAATTTCTCTATTTTTGCACTTGGTATCATGCCGTACATCAGCGCATCAATTATCATGCAGCTGCTGACGGTCGTTATTCCTCAGCTCGAATCCCTGAAAAAAGAGGGTGAGTCGGGACAGCGAAAGATAACCCAGTATACACGCTACGGAACGGTTGTTCTCAGTGTTATCCAGGGATCTTTTATAGCTGCAGGGCTGGAAGGGATGACCGGTCCTTCTGGAGAGATGATCGTTCTTGACCCCGGTATTCAGTTTAAATTGATGACCATGATCACCCTGACCTCGGGCACCGCTTTTATTATGTGGCTCGGTGAGCAGATGACAGAACGCGGGGTCGGAAACGGAATATCACTGATTATATTTGCAGGTATCGTTGCCCGCGGACCGTCGGCACTGGTAAATTCAATTGAACTGGTAAAGGCGGGCGAGATCCAGATTTTTTTCGTGCCGTTCATTGTCCTGCTGATGGTTGGAATCATAGGGATCATCGTTTTCTTTGAAACTGCTCAAAGACGAATTCCAATTCAGTATGCAAAGCGGGTGGTCGGACGCCGGGTATATGGGGGCCAGAGTTCTCACCTGCCACTAAAAATTAATGTGTCGGGCGTCATTCCGCCAATCTTTGCTTCCTCGATTATGATGTTTCCGGCAACTATTGGCAGCTTTATCCAGATAGACTGGGTACAGCGTGTCTCAGCTGCCATGTCGCCTGGTACGGTCTATTACTATATCTGCTTTATCGGTATGATTGTATTCTTCTGCTTTTTTTATGCCGCAGTGCAGTTCAAGCCCGATGATGTGGCAGAGAATCTTAGAAAAAATGGCGGATTTATTCCCGGCATACGACCGGGAAAAAAGACAGCAGAATTTATTGATAAAGCCTTGACTCGCCTGACCGTTATCGGGGCCATCTATCTGAGTGCAGTATGTGTATTGCCGACGATTTTGATCTCCAAGCTGAGCCTGCCGTTTTATTTCGGTGGAACAGCGCTTCTGATTATCGTGGGTGTCGCAATAGATACGATTTCCCAGATTGAATCTCACCTGGTGATGAGAAACTATGAAGGTTTCATGAAACAGGGGAGAATTAAGGGCAGACGGTAATGTTGAGCGCTTCAGCAAATCATCCCGCAGGTAAATCGATCATGGTGAAAAGCCCTGACGAGATAAAGATCATGTGGGAGGCTAATCAGATTGTCGCTGAAGTTCTGGTTCTGCTAGAAAAAATTGTAGAACCGGGCGTGTCAACCTACGATCTGGATTGCCAGGCAGAGGAATTGTGTCGCAAGAGAAATGCGGTCCCGGCTTTCAAAGGGTATCGAGGATTTCCGGGAAGCCTCTGTGTGTCAGTTAATGAAGAAGTCGTTCACGGAATTCCTTCGCGAAAGAGGAAGCTGAAGAGAGGCGATATCATATCGGTTGACTTTGGAACACTTTACAACGGTTACTATGGCGATTCTGCAATTACCATCCCCGTGGGCAGAGTTGATACTACCAAAAGTAAATTGCTGAAGGTGACACAGCAATCGCTTGACCGGGCAATTGAAAAAGTTGTGATCGGGAACAGAATATCTGATATCTCTGCCGCAGTTGAGAAGTATGTCGAATCATGCGGATTTTCGGTGGTACGACAATTTGTCGGACATGGTATCGGTACGTCACTGCATGAAGGTCCCGAGATCCCGAATTTCGTCCAGGATGAGGCGTCGCCCAGGCTGTTAGAAGGTATGGTCTTGGCCATAGAGCCAATGGTAAATGCCGGGACACACAAGGTAAAGGTACTGCGTGACGGTTGGACAGTGATAACCAATGACCGAAAGCCGTCAGCGCATTTCGAACACTCGGTTGCGGTAACTGCTGATGGGCCTCAAATCCTCAGTTCGCGTGCGAATATTTGAAAGGGAGAAAATAATACTTCTCTTTTTGATTCAGGTGTATTATAATTCTCCGTTTTTGGACATTTACTGACTACCAGGATCACTATGGCAAAGGAAGAAGCAATAGAAGTCGAGGGGACAATCATTGAGCCCCTGCCGAATGCGATGTTCAGGGTTGAACTGGACAACGGACACAAAGTACTCGCCCATATCTCAGGTAAAATGAGAATGCATTTCATTAAAATTTTACCGGGTGATCGGGTAACAATTGAGCTTTCGCCGTACGACCTGACGCGAGGAAGGGTCACGTTCAGGGCAAAAAACGCCAAAAGGAATAGATAGAGGTTGCACCATGAAAGTACGATCATCTGTTAAAAAAATGTGCAGTGACTGCAAAGTATACAAGCGCAATGGCGTTGTCCGTGTGTCCTGCAAAGTTAAAAAACATAAACAAAGACAGGGATAGCGGTTTCATTTCCGCCAATAATTGTTAGAGGAGAAATACCTTGGCACGTATAGCAGGAGTTGACCTTCCTAAAAATAAGCATATGGATCGGGCACTGACGTATATTCACGGCATTGGCCTGACATCTGCACGGAAGATTCTTGATGCAGTAGACCTTCCCTATACCATGAACAGCGATGACCTCAGCGGTGATGATGTTACCCGAATCCGTAAAGTTATTGAGAATGATTTCATTGTAGAGGGTGACCGTCGTCGTGAAGTATCAATGGATATCAAACGATTGATGGATCTGGGATGTTACCGCGGTCGACGCCATCGCATGGGACTTCCAACCCGAGGCCAGAAGACGAAAACCAACGCCAGGACGAGAAAAGGTCCGCGCCGCGGGGCCGCACGCCGAAAATAAGAACTGATAAGGTAAAAATATGGCAGCTGCAAGAAAGACTGAAGCACGGTCTAAACGGAAGGTTAAAAAGAATGTTCCTGAAGGTATAGTGTATATCTACTCTACCTTCAATAATACAATCGTTACCATTTCAGACAAGCAGGGCAACGTTATTTCCTGGTGCAGTTCTGGAGTACTCGGTTTCAAGGGATCTCGAAAATCCACTCCTTTTGCCGCCCAGAATGCGGTTGCGGATGCAACCAAGAAAGCGACTGATCAGGGCATGCGAAAGGTAGAAGTAAAAGTCAAAGGACCTGGGCCCGGAAGGGAAGCAGCGCTGCGGGCACTTGTCAGTACCGGACTGGAGGTAACCCGTATATATGATGTTACGCCGGTACCTCATAATGGATGTAAACCTCCCAAGCGTCGCCGCGTGTAGGTGAGTGGAGTTTTCCAGCAAGGCATAGAAGGATAGAAGTTTAATCAACGGAGGCTTAAGTTGGCTAGATATACTGATGCAGCGTGTCGTCGCTGCAGACGAGAAGGAATCAAATTGTTCCTGAAGGGCGATCGCTGTTATTCTGACAAATGTTCTTTTGAACGAAGAGCATTCGCGCCAGGCCAGCACGGTCAGGCCCGCTTCAGGAAGCAGTCCGATTACGCAATTCAGCTCAGAGAGAAGCAGAAGGTCAAGAGCATGTATGGCATGCTCGAAGGACCGTTCAGGCAAAATTTTGTAAAAGCCGACCGCCAGAAAGGGGTTACCGGTGAAAACCTGCTCATCCTTCTTGAGCGGCGTCTTGATAATGCAGTTTTCAGGATGGGTTTTGCTTCATCAAGAAACCAGGCCCGTCAGCTGGTGAGGCACAAACACATTCTTGTTAACGGCAAAAAGGTTAACGTACCTTCTTTTCTGGTCTCTGTCGGTGATGAAGTGACGGTGAAAGAGAAAAGTCGTGCCAATGCACTCGTCAACGAAAGTCTTGAAGCTGTTGAACGCCGCGGTGTACCAAGCTGGCTTGAGTTGACCAAGGATAGCTATAAGGCGACTGTCAAGGCATTGCCGAACCGCGAAGAATTGACGATGCCGATCCAGGAGCAGTTGATTGTAGAGCTTTACTCCAAATAAGAACTGATCGTTTTAATGGTAAACCTGCCGCAGGGCGATTGCTCTTTCGGCAGGTTATAACCTTTGCAAGTAATGTACCTTTAAGAAAAATCCTCTGGATCTTCGCTCACAGGGAATATTAACAGGATTTTCGCTTAAAGGTTTTCGCTTTTTTAAAAATAACTAAAAAGGGAATATATGACTCAAGTTGCCGACGAAAACATACCTTTTTACCGGAATTGGCACGAGCTTATTAAGCCTGATAAACTAGAGGTCGACAAGAGTAAGCATTCAAATGCTTACGCAAAAATTGTCTGTCAGCCTCTTGAGCGTGGATTTGCCACCACTATTGGCAATTCACTGAGAAGAATTATGCTCTCATCAATTCAGGGAGCAGCAATTACGACGGTAAAGATAGAGGGTGCACTGCACGAATTCACAACCCTTAAGGACGTGAAAGAAGATGTCAGTGAGATCATACTCAATGTCAAGCAGATCAGGCTCAAGCTCAATTGTGAGGAATCACAGCGTATTGTCGTGGAGAAAAAAGGACCCGGTGAAGTAACCGCTGGTGACATAACTCCTTCCGCATATGTTGAAATTATGAATCCTGACCAGGTTATCTGCACGCTGACCGGCAAGACTGAATTCAAGGCTGAAATGACCGTTGAGTGGGGAAAAGGGTATCAGCCTGCGGAACGCCAGGAAAAAGAGGAGCTGTCAATCGGTCAGATTCCGGTGGATGCTATTTTCTCACCAGTCAAGCGAATCCAGTATGTCATTTCCCAGGCCCGTGTCGGCCAGCAGACTGACTATGACAAGTTGACCCTTGAGATTGAGACGGACGGCAGTGTGCGCCCTGAAGATGCACTCGCTTTTGCCGGAAAAATTCTAAAGGATCAGATGTCAATCTTCATCAACTTCAATGAGGAAGATGCAGAACCGGAGAAAGAGCTGGAGGATGAGGAGAATGCTATTCCACTCAATCCTTACCTCGATAAACCGGTTGAAGATCTCGAACTATCTGTACGCTCGGCCAACTGTCTGAAGAACGCCGAGATTTACTTTATCGGGGATCTTGCCCAGCGATCTGACCAGGAAATGCTGAAAACCAAAAACTTTGGTCGCAAATCACTTAATGAGATAAAAGCATTGCTTTCTGAAATGGACCTGAGCCTCGGTATGAAATTCGAGGGATGGGTACGGCCAGAAATACCGGAAAAAGCAAAAGAGTAATTTTATAAGCCACAGGATTACTTTCTGAAATAGTTAAAGTCAGATACCAGATGATACGGTACTGCAAGGTTATGAGTTGAGGGAAGAACCATGAGACACGGAAAATCCGGCAGGAAGCTTGGCCGCACGAGTTCACATAGAGAAGCGATGTTCAGGAATATGGTAACGTCTCTGTTTGAGCATGAACGGATCGTTACAACAGAGCAGAAGGCAAAAGAGCTGCGTCCGATCGCTGAAAAGATGATTACCCTGGCAAAGCGGGGAGATTTGCATGCTCGTCGTCAGGCTTTGAATTATATGCGTAAAAAAGATGTTGTTGCCAAACTGTTTGATGAGATCCAGGAACAGTTCGCAGATCGAAACGGTGGCTACACCAGGATCGTTAAGACCGGTATCCGTAAGGGTGATGCGGCAGCGATGGCAATTATCGAGCTGGTAGGATATGAAGAAGATCTTGGAGACGAGACAGAGGCTGACGAAAGCTGATCTCGTTCTTTAGATGGTAAAAAAAAGCTGACCTGGATGTATATCCTCGTCAGCTTTTTTTGTTTTTAGAAAGGAAGAACCGACATGATAACAGAAAAACAATTCCCAGAGGGCATGGTGCCACTGGACGAATCTGGATTTACTTTTCTCTGCCATCCCGAAGTGTCCTGTTTTACCGTCTGCTGCCAGGACGTTGATCTTGATCTTTACCCCTATGATATCATTCGCCTCAAACAAAATCTAAAGATCGATTCCGAAACATTTGTTCGTGAACATACTGAGATGAAACAGGGGGGTAACCCATTTTTCCCAACACTTCGATTACGCCTGGTTGCATTTGGAAAAGAAAAAAGAGCGTGCCCGTTTCTGGTTGAATCCGGATGTTCCGTATATAAGGACCGGCCGACCGCCTGCAGGACGTATCCCCTGGAGCGTGCAGTTGACCGGACATCATCAGGGGGGCGTCCGGATGATTTTTATTTTCTGACAAACCATTCCTACTGTCGTGGGCATCAGGAGAAGCATCAGTTTACGGTAAAACAGTGGATCAGGAATCAACGACTCGATGATTACAACCTGATCAACGATCTGTGGGCCGAAGTGGATACACTTTTTGCCTCTAATCCGTGGAAAGGTGAAGGTGTCGGGGGGGAAAAACAGCAACTCGCCTTTCTTGTCTGCTACAACATTGACGGCTTTCGCGGATTTTGTGATGCACACAGACTGCTCGATCGGTTCAGGTTAAATCGTGATCTTAAACGTAGAATTTCAAGAGACGACGGTGAACTGCTAAAATTCGGTTTTGACTGGTTGAAATTGTTGTTCGGTGGTACCAGCTCTCTTGTAAAAAAATAGGGTCAGATAACGATACAGGTGGTCTGTAAGCTTGCAAAACTGTGATTTGCATGTTACATAATAATGTTCTGCCTGCACCATAGTGGTGCATTTTTTGTAATAACTAAAACACACATCTCTGCACATACTGGTGTCAGACTGATGCTTGCTGCAAAGTCGTCTGATCACATGGAGATGGAGGAAAAACCAGGAATTGGAGGAACTCATGGCTAATGCTACAGTAAAAGAAATGTTGCAGGCCGGTCTGCATTTTGGACATCAGACCAGGCGCTGGAATCCGAAGATGAAGCCGTATATATACGGACCCCGTAACGGTATTTACATCATAAATCTCGATCTTACCAGGCGCTTGTTCGACCGGGCCTGTGACTTTATCAGCCAGCAGGTTGCTGATGGAGGGTCGGTTCTCTTTGTTGGCACCAAACGGCAGGCGCAGTTGATCATCCGCGAAGAGGCCAGACGTTGTAAAATGCATTATGTCGATCATCGCTGGCTTGGTGGGATGATGACCAACTTCCAGACGATCAAAACAAGTGTAGAGCGGCTCAAGTCAATCGAGTCAATGCAGGAGGACGGTTCCATTAACAGGTTTCCCAAGAAAGAAATCCTGCTTATGGAGAAAGAGCGCATCAAGCTGGAGAGAAATGTTGGCGGTATCAAGGACATGCGTGCACTGCCAAGCGTCGTTTTTGTCGTGGACCCGAAAAAAGAGTCTATCGCTGTCAATGAGGCTCGTAAACTGCGCATTCCCGTTATTGCCATTACAGATACAAACTGTGACCCGGACGGAATCGACTACTTGATTCCCGGTAATGATGATGCTATCAAATCCATCAGGTTGATTGCCCACTATGTTGCTGAAGCCGTGTTGAAGGGGCAGGCTGAACGTGAAGGTGATGATGCATCAGATGAGGCACTCGAAGCAGCTATGGCTGACACCAGTGAAGAGCTGGAGAAAGTGGAAGAAGAATCTGTAGCAGAACCGATTGTTGAAGAAAAGCCAGTAGCTGTTGAAGAAAAGCCAGCAGCTGTTGAAGAAAAACCGGCAGCAGAATAAAAACACCAACTGACACCAGGCAGAAATGCATGGTTCTAGCAGTATATGAGGGGCAGTCTTCGGACAGCCCCTTTTCGCTATTTGCTCCCCAATCTGATAGTCCACTTTTAAACGGATTGGGCCAGGGTTTGTAGCATGGTTTTTCAGCGGTTTTCGAACCGTGTCCAGTATATAAAGATATTCTGATAAACATAAGATACGTTGTTTAATGGAGGCGTACCATGAAAATTACCAGTCAAATGGTCAAGGAATTGCGCGATAAGACAAGTGCAGGTATGATGGATTGTAAAAAAGCACTGACGGATACCGATGGCGATATGGAGAAAGCGGTCGATCTCTTGAGGAAAAAAGGGTTGGCTGTTGCTGCCAAGCGAGCCGGTCGGGCCACCAGTGAAGGTGTCATCGAAACCTATATCCACGCCGGGGGTAAACTGGGTGTGATGGTTGAGCTGAATTGCGAGACGGACTTTGTGGCCAAGACTGACCAGTTCAGGGAGCTTGCCCGTGATCTTGGCATGCACATTGCCGCTTCAAATCCGCTGTCAGTCGATCGAGAGGGAGTGCCCGCCGATATCCTTGCCAGGGAAAAAGATATCTATGTACAGCAGGCACTTGAATCGGGTAAGCCTGAAAATATTGTAGAAAAGATAGTTGCAGGAAAGGTAGAAAAGTACCTTTCTGAAATCTGTCTGCTCGAGCAGAACTATGTAAAGGATCCTGATCTCTCCGTGCAGGATCTCCTCACCGACTGTATCGGTAAAATGGGTGAAAATATTTCCATAAAGCGGTTTGCCCGGTTCCAGATCGGTGTAGAATGATATGTTATTTGACGATCTGTCCGGTTATTTTCAGGTAACCAGACAGGCTATTGTCTGCTGATTCAGGGGCAAGTCCGGTTACGGTATCAACTTTTTATCAGGAGCGTTATCATGCAGATCAAATTCAGGCGCATTTTGCTGAAATTGAGCGGGGAAGCCCTGATGGGCGAAGATGCATACGGTATCAATACCGGTGTTCTTGATTTTGTTGCTTCTGAAATAAAAGAGATCGTCGAACTCGGCGTTGAACCGGGGCTGGTCATCGGGGCCGGGAATATCTTCAGAGGGGTGGCCGGCGCCAGCAAGGGAATGGACCGGACAACAGCAGATAATATGGGAATGCTTGGTACGGTGATGAACAGCCTGGCATTGCAGGATGCCCTCGAGAGAACAGGTGTTGATACCCGCGTTCAATCCGCTATCCCGATGCAATCGGTATGTGAGCCCTACATACGCAGAAGAGCAACCAGGCACCTTGAGAAGGGCCGGGCGGTTATATTCGCGGCCGGTACTGGAAATCCATACTTTACCACCGATTCAGCAGGGGTTCTCAGGGCCTTGGAAATTGATGCTGATGTGATCATAAAAGCCACCAAGGTAGATGGTGTTTATGATAAAGATCCGGTAAAGTTTTCCGATGCAATAAAATATGACCAGCTGAGCTATGACCAGGTCCTTACCCAGGGGCTTCAGGTGATGGATGCGGCCGGGATAGCCCTTGCCAAGGAAGATAACAAACCGATAATGGTCATGAATATGACGGTTGCTGGAAACATTAAAAAAGCTGTTATGGGCGAGCAGGTTGGAACTCTCATTACTTCTTGATATGCTGAAAAACCTCTAGACAACAACAGGTGACAACAATGAGCGAAGTAATTTTTGAAATGGCTGAAAGGATGGAAAAGAGTGTGGAAACATTCAAAACAGAACTTTCAAAGGTGCGCACCGGCAGAGCCTCTCTCGCCCTGCTTGACGGCATCATGGTTGATGCCTACGGGAGCGCCATGCCGCTTAACCAGGTTGGCACACTGACCATACCCGAGAGCAGAATGATTGCCATCCAGCCCTGGGACCCGCAGGTTTTGTCGGCAATTGAAAAGGCGATTCTCAAGTCAGATATCGGTTTAACACCTGTAAACGATGGAAAAATCATTCGCTTAAATATTCCGCAACTCACCGAAGAACGAAGAAAAGAGCTCGTTAAACAGGTAAAGAAGATCGCAGAAGAATTCAGGGTAGCGATACGAAATGTACGCCGCGACGCGATCGATACACTCAAGAAGCAGAAGAAGGACAAGGAAATCTCTGAGGATGATCTGTTCAAGCTTCAGGATGAGGCCCAGTCTGAAACCGATACCTATATTGCCCAGATAGACGAAATTACCGCATCCAAGGAAAAAGAGGTCATGGAGGTATAACCTCGTTTTAATCACCTCCTTCTTCTTTTTTGAGAGTCTCCATGACATCAACACCAGTGCTTGACCCAGATCGTATTCCGACCCATGTGGCTATTGTTATGGACGGTAACGGTCGGTGGGCAAAAAAGCTCAAAAAACCGAGACTTTATGGGCACAAGGTGGGCGCTGATTCTGTTCGGGACATTGTCGAAACCTCCGCTGAGATAGGCATCAGGTATCTCACCCTATATGCGTTTTCCTCAGAAAACTGGAACAGACCTGAATCTGAAGTGTCAGGATTGATGAATATCCTTAAATCCTACCTTGTTTCAGAACTCAGCAGAATGGAGAAAAACAATATCCGGCTCTGGTGTCTTGGAAATGCGGAGAGACTTCCCGTCAATGTCAGGAAGGTGCTCGATGAATCAATCGAGCGCACGTCAAAGAATGACGGTCTCACCCTGAATCTGGCCTTGAGTTACGGCGCTCGTGATGAGATCTGTATGGCAGTCAGGTCGATTGCCGAGCAGTGCAGGGATGGGCACTTGCGGGTTGAGGATATCGATCATGAATCAATAGCCAACAGACTCTACACCAGGGGGCAGCCGGACCCTGACCTTCTCATACGCACGGGTGGAGAGGCGCGTCTTTCCAATTTTTTGCTGTGGCAGGCTTCTTACGCTGAAATTTATTTTACCGAAGTCATGTGGCCTGAATTCAGGCGTACTGTTTTTCTCCAGGCGATTCAGGATTACCAGAAACGTGAAAGGCGATTTGGTAAAACGGGAGATCAGCTAAAAGGTGCTGAATAATGACACGTACTGTTCCAGGAATCCTGCTTGCCGGCGGGTGGCTGCTGCTCCTTCTGTTTGGCCCCTTCATGCTGTTCTGGGTAGTCATTATCCTTGTCGGAATTATCGGTGGCCGTGAGTTCACCAAGATGGCCTTTCCAGACATCTCCGACGATTTTCACCATACCGTTCTCTCGTTTATCATCACCATCCCGATTCTGACCTCGGCTTTTGCCGACAACAGCACATTTCTTCTGTCGCCTGGCCTGTTTCTTGCCTTTTGTGCAATTATAATCTTCACCATGTACCAGTATGGTCGATTTAAAAATCCATACAAATTACTCACCCGGGGTGTAATGGGAATATTTTTTATCGGCTTTCTCGGATCTCATCTGGTAATGATTCGCGGACTGGCAGATGGTGGCAGCTGGCTGATAATTCTCTCCGCGATTACCGCCGGTTCCGATACTGGCGCCTACTGGATCGGCTGCCGCTGGGGAAAACGCAAACTCTGTCCTTTGATCAGTCCGAACAAAACCGTAGAAGGCGCAGCGGGGGGAATCGCGGGAGCTGTGACAGCTGCACTGATCATGTACTCTGTTCTTGATGTTCAGGCGAGTGTACTTATGGTTATTGTGCTCGCCGTGTTTCTTTCAATGGCTGGTATGGTTGGAGATCTTTTAGAGTCAATCATAAAACGAGGTACCGATACAAAAGACTCGGGGACCTTACTGGGGGGGCACGGAGGAGTTCTTGACCGTGTTGATTCTCTTCTTCTTGCCGGCCCGTTTCTTTATTACATTCTAAGGTATCTTTACTCCTGATGAAAAAATTATCCCTGCTTGGGGCAACTGGCTCAATAGGTGTTAATGTCCTTAATATTGTAAGACAATTTCCAGAGCGTTACAGTGTCGTGGCCCTTGCTGCAGGACGAAATGTTGAGATGTTGTGCAGGCAGGTGGAAGAGTTTGAGCCGGACATTGTTTCGCTCGTTGACGAGGAGCATGCTGATAAGCTGGCAGCCCTGCTGCCTCGATCCTGGAACGGGGAGATTGTCCATGGAACAGCAGGCAACATAGAGGTTGCCACCAGTCCCGAAGCCAACATGACCATCTCTGCTGTGGTTGGTGCCGCCGGGCTGATGCCTACCTTGGCTGCCATTGAGGCGGGCAAGGATATCGGGCTTGCAAACAAAGAGACCCTGGTAGTGGGGGGCCGACTGGTGATGCAGAAGGTCAAGCAGCACGGGGTTACCCTCTTGCCGATTGACTCTGAACACAGTGCAATTTTTCAGGCGCTTGAGGCGGGAAGAAAAGAAGATGTGAACAAAATCATTTTGACCGCGTCGGGGGGACCCTTTCTGCACCAGACGAAAGAAGCACTCCGAGACGTATCACGAGAGCAGGCGCTGGATCATCCAAACTGGAGCATGGGGCCGAAGATCACGATAGACAGTGCAACCCTGATGAACAAGGGGCTGGAAGTCATTGAGGCCCGCTGGTTGTTTGATATGGCGCCCCCGTCTATTGACGTCGTTGTCCATCCCCAGTCAATTATTCATTCGCTGGTGGAGTATCAGGACGGATCGGTCGTAGCCCAGCTTGGAATTCCCGATATGAAGATACCGATTGCCTATGCGCTGTCATATCCTGAACGGATGGTCCTCGGCCTGCCTTCTCTGAATCTTAGCCGGTGCGGGACGCTTGAATTTCTTGAGCCGGACTATGATCGTTTCCCGGCTTTACGGCTGGCATTTGAGGCACTTGAGCGCGGTGGTACCAGCAGTGCTGTCCTGAACGCGGCAAACGAAGTGGCGGTAGAAGCATTTCTGGATAAGCGTATTTCGTTTTTAAAAATTTCTGCTGTTGTCGAGGAGACAATGGCTCGGGTCCAGGGGGGCAGCGATTCAGTATTGAGTGATTTGCTGGAAGCTGATGAAAACGCACGCCTGGCTGCACATGAGTTAATAGGGGTTTAACCCTCGTTGATATATAATAGAGTTGTTATTCATGAATACACTTGTTTCATTCATTTTAGTTCTTGGTGTTCTCATCTTTGTCCATGAACTTGGACATTTTCTTTTTGCCAAATTATTTCGGGTAAAAGTACTGAAATTCTCCCTCGGATTTGGTCCCAAGGTATACAGCAAAACTATCGGTGAGACGGAATACCTGATCTCGGCGTTGCCGCTCGGTGGTTATGTGAAGATGTTCGGTGAAAACCCCGATGAAAGAGGTGATGGAGCCGAAGCGGCTGATCGTTCTTTTGCCCACAAGCCTGTCTGGAATCGATTTTTTATTGTTTTTGCCGGACCTCTTTTCAACATGTTGTTTTCTGTCTGTATTTTCTTCTTCATCTTTCTGTTCATGGGAGTCCCAGAAGATCAGGACTCCACGACGATAGGGGTGGTAAACGATGGTTCTCCCGCCTACGAGGCAGGAATCAAGCCGGGAGACACCATCCTGGAAATAGATCGTTACCCCATTGCCAGATGGCTTGATGTCCTGACGATGGTCAAAGAGAGCGAAGGAAAGGAGCTGTTGTTTAAGGTTTTTCGGGAGGGAAGCGAACAGGAAATCAACGTTACCCCGGCTATTGACAGTGTCGAGAATGTGTTTGGGGAAGAGGTCGAGCAGCGGTTTATGATCGGTATTGTCAAAGAAGAGACAATAGAGTACACCCGGGTCGGGCCGTTCAGGGCGCTAAAGGATGCACTATGGCAGACCTGGATGTTTATCTACCTGACCTTTATGGGGGTGGTAAAAATTATCCAGAATGTCGTGCCGGCTTCCGAACTCGGGGGCCCGATTCTTATTGCCCAGCTGGCCGGGGAACAGGCACGTGCCGGTTGGCTTAATCTCTGCTATTTCATGGGACTGCTCAGTGTTAACCTTGGAATTCTGAATCTTTTGCCTATCCCGGTTCTCGACGGGGGACATCTGGTCTTCTTGACCATCGAAGGAATTCTTCGGAAACCGGTGAGTGAGCGAATCCAGATTCTGGCCCAGCAGGTCGGTATTGCACTCCTTGGAACCTTAATGATCTTCGTCTTCTACAACGATATCGTCAGAGTTGTTACACAATGGCAGATAGCCCCCTGATCCTGGCATTTGACACCTCAACACCCCGCTGTTCGATCGCCTTGACCTCTGGAGGCCTTGAAGACGGAAAAATTGTTGCCTCGCTTTTCCTTGGCTCGGGTGTTACCCATTCCAGGCGACTGCTTGGTTCGATTGAACAGCTGATGCAGCAGTCGTCTCTGACTATGGCCAAGGTGGCCTGTATTGCGGTCGGACTTGGGCCGGGAAGCTTTACCGGTTTAAGAATCGGAATGGCGACAGCAAAAGGACTGGCACATGGTGGTGGTAAAAAGCTTATCGGGGTTTCTTCGCTCGATGCGATCGCTGCGGTGCTAAAGGATGAAGGTTTGATCTGTGTGCTGCTTGATGCCCGCAAAAAAGAGGTGTATGGTCGGTTTTATCGGGGCGATGAGCAGGGCGTGGTCACCCCCTGCTCTGAACAGGTCGTACTTCCTCCTGAGAAAATAGCAGAACGGATCGAAGAACCGGTGGTCATGGCGGGTGACGGGGTTCATTTTTATAGTGATCTGCTCAAAGAAATACTGGGAGAGAAGATGGTAACCTCTGATGTACAATATCCCCCGGCTGAAATGGTTGGCTTACTGGCTGGTGAACAATATCGAAATAATTCTTTTCTTGATGTAGCAGCGGCTGAACCGACATACATCCGAGCTTCTGACGCTGAGCTGAGCCTGATTCGAGCAAAATAGTAAATTTCATGGGCGTTGGCCTGGTACCGGTTCAATCAATATGATACAGCGACAAAAAACCAGACAAATCATGGTCGGTAATGTAGCGATAGGCGGCGGGGCCGCTATTGCCGTACAGTCCATGACCAACAGTTCCACAGCAGATGTCGAGGCGACTGTCAATCAGATTCACGAACTGGAGAGCAGTGGTTGTGAAATTATCAGGGTCGCCGTACCCGATATTAAAGCAGCACACGCCTTAAAAAGCATCAGGGAGCAGATACGGATACCGCTTATTGCCGATATTCATTTTGACTGGCGGCTTGCGGTTGCTTCGGTAGAACATGGTGCACAGGCCATAAGAATTAATCCCGGTAACCTCGGTGGCCCTGAAAAACTTGCCCATGTTGTCGCCGCTGCCAGGCAGCACCGGGTGCCGATCCGTGTTGGTGTAAACAGTGGATCGATCGAAAAGGAGTTACTCAGGGAGTTTGGCTATCCAACCGCAGAAAATCCTACCTCGTTAATCCAGAGCGCTCTGCGCAATGTCAGACTTCTGGAAACGCTGAAATTCGACAATATAAAGATTTCAATCAAATCTGCCGATGTGCTTACCACCATAAACGGGTATCGCCAACTTTCCGCTCAGACAGACTATCCGCTGCATATCGGTGTTACTGAAGCGGGTGGATTGATTGCCGGTACGGTCAAGTCAAGTGTTGCTCTGGGCGTTTTATTACTTGAGGGGATTGGAGATACGTTCAGGATTTCACTCACCCGGGATCCGGTTGAGGAGGTGCGCGTCGGGTATGAACTCCTGCGTTCCCTGAGGATCAGGGAGCGGGGACCGGAACTCATATCCTGTCCCACCTGTGGACGCACCCAGATCGATCTTTTTACGCTGGCTGAAGCGGTTGAGCGGTTTATCCAGTCCATGGAGTCTCCGCTTAAAGTGGCGGTGATGGGGTGTGTCGTCAATGGTCCTGGAGAAGCAAAAGAGGCCGATATTGGCGTTGCCGGTGGTCGCGGGGTTGGTATTATATTCAAGAAAGGAGAGCTTTTCAAGACGGTAAGCGAGCAGGAATTGTTGCCGGTCTTCATGGCAGAATTGAAGAAAATGGAGGAGGAGCGGCGTCACGCTTCCTGATAAGAAGTCACCTGCTCCAATTTTCTCTTAAAGATTCTGTAGGAAGAGCCGTCAGCCAGGCTCTAAAAATTAATTCAGTATGATCGAGAAAAGATCGTACACTAAGGTCGACAGGAAAAAATGCGCTATTCTCAAATGTTGATTCCGACAATGAAGGAAGTACCGGCAGAGGCTGAAGTCGTCAGTCACCAATTGATGCTTCGAGCAGGTTTCATGCGAAAACTGACCTCCGGTGTCTACTCCTATCTACCGTATGGTCTTGCGGCGATCCGCAGGGTCGAAAACATCGTTCGGGAAGAGATGAACCGGGCGGGTGCGCTGGAGATGAAAATGCCGATGGTCCAGCCCGCTGACCTATGGAAAGAAAGTGGCAGATATGTCAAATACGGACCGGAACTATTACGATTTACCGACCGCCACAAACGCGAATCATGTCTTGGCCCCACCCATGAAGAGGTTATTACTGATATTGCTCGAAAAGAGATGCACTCTTATCGCGATCTTCCGGTAAACCTCTATCAGATACAGACCAAGTTCCGTGATGAAATCAGACCGCGGTTTGGGCTGATGCGAGGCCGTGAATTCATCATGAAAGATGCCTACTCGTTTGACGCAAGTGATGAGGCATCGGAAATCTCCTACCAGCAGATGTATGATGCCTACAATCGGATTTTTGAGCGGTGCGGTCTCGATTTCCGCTGTGTGGAGGCTGACTCCGGTACGATTGGTGGCAGTTTTTCACATGAGTTTATGGTTTTGGCAGAGACAGGAGAAGATACCATTGCTGTCTGCAATGACTGCAGCTATGCAGCCAACATGGAAAAGGCGGTTATTACGCTGACGAAAGACCAGGTCGACGGTAAGCAGGAGGTGATGGTCAAAGTTGAAACGATTGGCAAGAGGAAGGTGGAACCGGTCTGTGCGTTCCTCGATATTACACCCGTACAGCTGGTAAAAACGTTGGTATTCATAGCCGACGATATACCTGTTGCTGTCCTGGTCAGAGGCGATAGGGAAGCAGAGGAGGTAAAGCTGAAGAATTATCTCGGCGCCTCCGATGTCAGGATGGCAGATGATAAAGAAATTTTTGATGCAACCGGTGTTCCGTCCGGTTATCTCGGTCCTGTAAACATCCCGATTCGCCTCCTGGTCGATCAGGAAGTGACCCAGATGATCAATTTCAGTGTTGGTGCCAGCGAGAAAAACTATCACTATCAAAATGTTAACCTCGGCAGGGATTTTACAGCGAAGGAGGTGGGTGACTTCAGGCAGATATGCGAGACCGACCCCTGCCCAACGTGCGGTGGATCGCTCAGGTTGGTTGAGGGCATTGAGGTTGGCCACATTTTCAAGCTGGGAACCGGCTACTCGGAATCGATGAAAGCATATTTTCAGGACAGTGACGGAAGTGAAAAACCGCTCGTTATGGGATGCTACGGAATCGGTGTCAGTCGGGTTGTCGCTGCAACAATTGAGCAGAGCCATGATCAAAACGGTATTATTTTTCCTGTACCGCTGGCCCCTTACCAGGTAACTATTCTAAATCTTGGCTTGAAAGACGAATCTGTTTGCCAGGCCGTTGAGACCATATATGCGCAACTGATTGAGGCCAACATTGATGTCTTCGTCGATGACCGTGATGAACGTCCAGGAGTAAAATTCAAGGATGCAGATTTGCTCGGATTCCCCTATCGCATAACCGTTGGAAAACGATATGCAGAAGATGGTATGATTGAAGTCAGAAGACGCAAAGACGGCATTACGGAAGAGACAAACCTGAAAGACCTGCTAAACCTGGTAAAAACATGTTTGGCCGGAGAAACAGTAGTAAATTAACCCGGTTTTTTCAAATGCAGAAATCAGTGGTGAATCCCAGTGGCCTGAAGGTGCTGGCCGCGAATTATCTTCATGACGTTGACCTGGAACCGATTGATCGTGCCTGGGAAATGGCGGAGGAGGTGCACCAGGGAGGCAAACATTTTTCAGGAGAACCCTATCTCATTCATGCGCTGGAAGTTGCCTCAACACTTGCCTCAATGCATCTCGACATGGATACGATTCTCGGTGGCTTGCTGCATGGTGTGCTGAAAAATGGGGTGAGTGCTGTTGAACTGGAGGAGAAGTTCGGCGAAGATGTGGCTCGCATCGTCAGTGGTACAACCAGGATCACCAGTGTAAAGTACAACAGCAGGCTGGCAAGTCAGTCCGAAAATATCAGGAAGATGTTGCTGGCGATGGCGGCAGACATCAGGGTGCTTCTGGTTCGACTGGTAGATCGAATGCAGGATATGTTGTTGCTCGATCTGGTGGATCGCGATACCCAGCGTTACATTGCCCGAGAGACCATGGATCTCTATGCACCACTCGCCAGCAGACTCGGAATTGATTGGCTGAAACGGCAGCTGGAGGATTTTTCCTTTAAGTTTTTATATCCTGCTGAGCATGAAGACCTCACAGAAAGACTCGAGAGTTCGCTTGGTGAGCGTGAACGGTATGTGAAAGAGGTTATCTCTATCCTCTACGATGAACTCAGAGCAAACAAGATATACCCGATCCGCATCATTGGCAGGCCCAAGCACATTTACTCTATCTACAAAAAGCTGATTGCCCAGAATATTCCACTTGAGCGGGTTTACGACAAGGTTGCCTTCAGGATTATCGTCGACTCGGTCAACGAATGTTATGAGTCTCTGGGGATCATCCATGGAAACTGGTCTCCTGTACCCGGAAGGATCAAGGATTTCATTTCAGTACCCAAATCTAATAATTACCAGTCGATGCATACCACGGTAATCGGGCCCCGTGATCATTTTATCGAGATCCAGATCCGTACCGAAGAGATGGACCGTATTGCCCAGGAGGGTGTTGCCGCTCACTGGGCCTATAAAGAAGGCCAGAAGGTTAACGAAAGTGATGCGAAACTCTTCAGGAATTTAAAAACGCTGGTACATTCACTACAGGAGGTTGACGATCCCCGGGAGTTCCTCGAGCAGGTGCGCGGAGAGCTCTACGATCCGGATGTCTATGCCTTGACCCCGAATGGCGAAGTAAAAGAGTTTCCATCACAGAGCTGTCCAATTGACTTCGCTTATTCTATCCACACAGAGGTGGGAGATCACTGCACCGGTGCAAAGGTGAATGGTCGTCTGGTTCCGCTGAAGTATCAAATCCAGAATGGTGATATCATAGAGATTATCACCTCACCCAAACAGCGACCAAGAAGAGGCTGGCTGGACTTCGTCAAGACCAGCAGGGCCCGCACCAGAATTCGCTCCTGGTTGCGTCGTGAAGAAAAGGAGAAAGCGCTGAGGCTTGGCCGGGAAATCTGTGAGCGGGAGTTGAAAAAGCATGACATGACCCTGAAGAGGATGATTAAAAGCGGTCATATCAAAGCACTGCTTAAATCGTTACGCTGTAACTCGCTCGATGATATGCTGGTTAAAGTCGGAAGTGGGGCGATCACCGTCCAGAACTTGATAAAAGCACTTAATCCGCCAGAAATGGCGAACGAGTACGAGGCAGCAGTTGCAGAACTCAGCCCCGAAGAAATGGCTGCAGCAATGGTCAGTGGTCAGCGGACAGGTGTTGCCGGGGGTGGCTCAGTCATTCAGATTGATGGAATCGATGATCTTCTGATAAAAATCAGCCAGTGTTGCAATCCCGTACCTGGCGATCTTATTGTCGGATTTATTACGACGGGACGGGGGGTTTCTGTGCATAAAACTGATTGCCAGAATCTCCTGAGTACTGATCCGCAAAGGTGGATTGAAGTATTCTGGAGTAACTCCGACAGCCAGCAGTACCGGGCTCAGCTGCATATTATCACGGAAAACAACAAGGGGATCTTTGCCGAGATCAGTTCAGCAATCGGCGCGGACAACGCCACCATTGTGGAGATTTCTGCCCACACAACACCAACAGATACGGTTGAATTTTCCATCGCAGTAGAGGTGAGAAACCTTGATCATCTGCAATTACTCCTACAACACCTGCGCCAGATGGGGCAGGTGATCTCTGTTCGCCGTTCCTGATGAGAACTTTGAGATGATACGCTGTCCCACCTGTGGCAACAAGGTCGAGTACGGGCTCTCGCAATGCATGTATTGTGACTCAGATCTGGAAGTATCTGCGGCGGAAATGATTGATAGGCCAAAAATCGTTCACAGAACGGTAAATCTTGAACATGGACGGCCTGTCGTCGAGACTGCGCTGAAACGCATGCATAACGAGCTCGACCAGGCAAAGCAGAGAGGTGTCAAAGTTGTCACCTTGATCCATGGGTACGGTTCTTCCGGCAAGGGAGGGAAAATACGGATCGAATGCCGAAAGGCCCTTGATTATCTCCTGCAGAAGAACATGGTAAACAGTGTCGTCCACGGTGAAGTTTTCCATCGACGATCCGGTATAGGCAAATCACTGGTCAGGCAGTATCCGGACCTGGAACGGGTGTGTCGATCAGATTTTACTAATCCAGGAATAACTGTGGTTGTATTTTAATATCTGGCGTGTATGATGGTTTCCTGCGCAGGGCGCAGTACACCGCCATTATGATTAATTGAGAAAATCTAATACCAAGGAGATGTAATGAAGAAGATAGTTAGTTTGTTTGTGGCTGGTTTGTTCCTGATGCCGCTCTGTATTCAGGCTGATGACAAGGCAGCAGAATCCCCCTTCAAAACCTCAAACGAGAAACTCAGCTATTCAATGGGGCTCGATCTCGGTAATTATTTGAAAAGTATGGGAAATGAGCTGGATCTCGATACCTTGAAATCAGGTATTGAAGATGGTTTTACCGGTGCTGAACCAAAGATGAGCCAGGAGGAACTTGCTGCCGTTCAGGAGGAATTTGCTGCCAAGATGAAGGCAAAGCAGGAGGAGCAACTGGCAGCAATGATGGAAAAGAATAAGGCTGCAGGACAGGCATTTCTGGACGAAAACAAAAAGAAAGAAGGCGTTAAAGTTACAGAAAGTGGGCTGCAGTATGAGGTGATCACAGCTGCTGAGGGGCCAAAACCAAAAGAAACTGATACGGTAAAGGTTGATTATACCGGCACACTGGTTGATGGAACAGAGTTTGACAGTTCAGTCAAAAGAGGTGAACCCGCCATCTTTGGCGTAGACCAGGTAATACCAGGTTGGGGTGAGGCGTTGCAGCTGATGGAAGTTGGCTCAAAATATCGTGTTGTTATTCCGTCAGATCTCGCCTATGGAGAAACCGGTGCTCCACCGGTTATCGAGCCAAACTCGGTACTCGTCTTTGAAATCGACCTGCTGGCGATAGAAGAGCAATAGCCTGTAAGTAATCAGTTGCAAAGGGGAGGGGCGGAGCCAGACGCTCTTCCCCTTTTATGTTGTTTTAACACTCAGCGGTTCTTTAACCGTAAGCGGATCAGCACTTCCCAGGAGCTGGTGTGCCATCCTGATATGCCCGATATCCTGCCATGATTTTCCCAGAAGTGACGTACCGTATGCGTCTATTGCTACCGGATCATACGAAACAGCGATTTTACCAACCGGCGGGTCGCAGGTTGGTCCCCAGAGGTGTGCCTGCGCCATACCAATCGATGCATCCAGAATAGTAAAGTCAGGTGTTCGATACCTGTTCAAGTCGAAGATTGCCTCGTCCAGATGATGATGAAACGATGATTTGCCCCACCCTCCATTTCCTTGATAGTGGGCAGGAGGTGCACATCCCATCATATTCTTCATGGTGAGTGTGACCCGTGACATGGAATGGGCTTTCAGAACAGGAACTGAAATTAAAAAACTGTCGAAAATCAGCTCAGGCAGGTACATCTCGGGCCAACGCAGGCAGTCGCGGTTCTCTATATGGCGTGATGGTTCACTGTTCAGGTCAACCAGGGAAACATTGGTGTGCTCAGCTATCGGAAGATAGCCGAGCACATCAAAACAGTGAAAGGTATCGTAAGACAGCGACCCTGTTCCATCTGCAATAATAATATTCAGATGGGGACAGTGTTTGCGAAGATGCGTTACAATAGCTACTATAAACGACGCCGGTGTCGTAACAGGTGGTTCAAGGGCCTCGACCAGGTTGGGTTTGAGTATTACCTGTTTCTCATTCCCCAGTACTTCAAAAAGATTTATCCTTTCAAGCAATACTTCCATGCAGTGATCCAGGTCAGAAGATGGTCCACTCCAGACGACTCCCTGTTGCGCAGCTGAATAGTTATTAGTCATGTGCACCCGAAATAAATTGTCCAAGCTGATGGTGATTACTGTTTAACGATCCTGTTTCCTCAGAAGATATATCCCAAAGAGTGAAAAAACAATATGTACGCCAAGTGCAGCCGGGATTGATGGCATATAACCGGTTTTGGCAAGTGATTGCAGGGCGCCCCAAATTCCCCAGGCAAAAAATGCCATGCCACAGCTCACAGGGATAGCAATAGAGAGATCACGTCCCCACTTCCGATACGACAGGATGAGAATTGGCAGACCGAGTAACAATAATGGTATACCAAGAATCAAGTAGGATACCCGGCCGTAGAATTCTGCCTGTGCCATTGTTTTGTCAGCAGCGGTTTCCTGTTCCTCGATATTAAAGAAAAGGCTGGTCAGCGACATTTCAGCTGACTCATATTCAGGAATCAGGAAGTCTTCGGGTGTCTCAGGAAAAGAGAAATGACGCGCTCCGAAAAGTTCTGTGACAAATGAACCTTCCGATGTATGTACCTGAGCCTGGCCAACCCTGAGAGCCCAGCCGTACTTGGTCCATCTGGCAACTTTTGCTACCACGATCTCCTTGATGTTGTAGTCGTCATCCCAGGTCGAATAGGAGAAATTTTGAAATACAATATCCTGGCTGTTGGGCCATTGAAAGGAATAGAAACCTTCCTTTCCCTTGAAGTAATACCGACCGTTTCTAAATATTCCGAGCGGAACCTTACCACGTACCTGCTCAAACCATATGTCATTGGTAATGGAAATGGTTTTCGGGAGTAGCACTTGCGCTGTTCCGATAAAGATCGCAGTAAATATGAGTGCGGCGATAAATATTGGTCGGATTATTCGCTTGAGGGGGATTCCTGCCGCTTTAAGGGCTGTCAGCTCGTTGCTGTGGTTGAGAATACCGAGGGTTATTACACCTGAGAGAAGGATCAGGATCGGGCCCAGCTGATCTATGACAAACGGTATATTGTAAACAAAGAATTGAATAATCAGTGATGCCGGTTTACCTGCCTCAGCAAATTCATCATATTTCTCGAAAAAGTCAATCAGCAGATAAACAGCAACGAAACCGATGTTGATCGTGAAAAAGTAGCGGGTAAACTGGGCGAGAAGATAGCGTGTGAGCAGATGCATCGACTAAAAGAACCTCTCAGAGTGCAAAAAACGCACGGATATCATGAATCCGACACCAACCAGGGTCAGCCCGAAGATATTACTGGCCAGCAGGTAGGTCAAAGCATAGAGGGGCTCTCCAGACTTTAAGTACTGCACATTTTCACGGGCGAACGTAGAAAAAGTGGTAAACCCGCCAAGGACGCCGGTAAAAATGAACAGCCTGAATTCATTGCTCACCTGAATCCGTTCAAAATATCCCCAAAGCAGACCGATCAGCAGGCAGCCTATGAGGTTTGCCGCCAATGTTTCGTAGGGAAAATCGTACCTGGAGATTCGCCCGATTAATAGTGCGATCAGATAGCGACAAACCGACCCCAGCGCACCGCCAACTGCTACAGCAAGAATTTTTAACATGTGATGATACTCGTCTCTGTATTTCAGGAACTGGTTCTGCCTGGAAAGATATACCCCATAGTTGTTCCACTAGGTACCATTACCTGTTATTTCCGTCAAGAAGAAGGGCCTCCGTAAAACAGGGTTATTGGTGCAGGTAATCGATATTATTCACTGAAGTCAGGGACGTCCTGTTACCCCCGGCGTGGATGTATTTTTTTTATCTATTAATTACAATCGGTTAAGCGATCACCTCTCCCTTGCACTTTGGTGGTGAATTATAGTATACTACGATCTTTCGTTGCTGTTCGGTGATCCGGATGTGCTATTTATCGCTGATCAGCATTGTTGTCTCTTTACTCGTCCGAAATCGTAAGAGATATAACTCAACAGGAGGTGGCTGACAGCTTTATTGCAGATCCTTTTTCAGGAAGATTTCCTTTAGACGGTTCTGCCAACATCTGGATAAGAAGTAAAAAAGGATTGTTGAGATGAGGGGTGAGCAGCGGTGTTCCGAGGGTTGGCAACGCGTGCGGTACTCCTGTCGGTACGGTTTGTCACGGTTACCATTAATGGCGAGAAAACGGAATAGTAACGGAATTCAATCTATTTGCGAGCAATCCTATAAAAAATCAGCAAAAATACGCCTTGAAGAGTTCTGGGATGTTTTTGACAAAGAAGACAGTGTCCTCGTCTGTATCAATGCAGACCCCGATTCTCTGGCCTGTGCCTTGGCTATTAAACGATTACTCAGATATCGTGTCAAATTCGTTGCAATAGCACATCCGAATGAAATCAGTCGATTGAACAATGTTGAAATGGTGAATCGTTTGAGAATTCCTCTCGAACGGCTCGGCACTGTAAAAATATCTGACTATACAAAAAAAGTAATTGTCGATTCCCAGCCTGACCATTTGCCGGCTTTTGAGAGAATCGATTTTGACGTAATCATCGACCACCATCCGCTCGGTCAGGACTGGGAGGCAGCCTATGTCGATATCAGACCCAATTATGGCGCCGCCTCCTCAATGCTGGTTGAATATCTCCGCGCTGCCTCCATCAAGCCCTCAGTTTCTCTGGCAACAGCAATGTTTTATGGGATCAAAGTCGATACGCAGGATTTTGAGAAGGATGCCAGGCTCTCAGATGCGATATCTTTCAGATATCTTTTTGATATAGCTAATCGCAACCTGGTAAGAAAATTTGAACTGACGGACTTGCGGCGTTCCGAACTCAAATACTTCAGCACTGCCCTTGCCGAACTTAAGTATTCAAAAGGCCGTTATTATAGCCACATCGGCAAGGTCCGCAGTCCAGATGTCCTGGTGATTATCGCCGATTTTCTCAGTCATGTGGCAGATATCGACTGGGTGTTGGTCTCCGGTATACACAACGATAAATTAGTTGTCATATTTCGATGTGACGGCTATCGTAAGAGTGCCGGCAAACTGGCAACACGTGTGTTTGGCCATCTTGGCTCTGCCGGTGGGCATAAGGGAGCCGCTCGGGCTGAAGTTCCGCTGAAAAATCTTGAACTCACCGAGTATGAAATTAACTCTCTAACCCTGAAACGTCTGACCATGCGTCACATGAAGTAATCGTTGTTCCTGAGCGGCTGATTCGGCCACGATGTTTTAGATGTGACGGTACAGGCCACGCAGTCTCTGGTCTCATTACAACGTACGGGTACCTCATGCTGAAACCTTCCACACTTGCGATGATTCTGGCCGGAGGTCGGGCCGACGAACTCAATGTTCTCACCTACTATCGTCCAAAAGCGGCAGTTCCCTTTGGCGGTTTCGCCCGGGTGATCGATTTTGCCCTGTCCAACCTGATGAATTCGGGTATAGAGCAGATCGCCATCCTGAGCCAATATCGCAGTTACTCGTTAATTAATCATATCGGAACGGGAGCCTCCTGGGATATGATCGGCAGATACCGGGGTGTCTCAATTTTACCGCCGTTCATTGATTCCGAGCAAAATGACTGGTACCGCGGTTCTGCCGATGCGATATTCAAGAACCTTGACTTTGTTCGTTATCATGTCCCTGAAGAGATCCTGATCCTGTCTGGAGACCATATCTACCAGATGGATTACCGCGACGTTATCGACTATCACCATGAGAAAAATGCAGATCTGACCGTTGTTTGCAAACGTGTGGCACGTCACAGGGCGTATCGATTTGGCATGGCCGCAATAGACAACGAGGATGGAGAGAGGGGTGGCAGGTTGACCAATTACCAGGAAAAGCAGGACAACCCTGAGGGTAACTGGTCCTCACTGACTGTGCTCTGTTTTAAACCGGAGGTGCTCTACAGGGCCCTGGAAGAGAACCAGTCCGACAGCTCCTTTGAATTTGGCAGAGACATCATTCCGCGGCTGATGCGTCAGAATAAAAGAATTTTCGGATATAAGTTTCACGGTTATTGGGGCTATACCAGAACCGTGCAGGAATACTGGCAGGCCAATATGGATCTGCTCGGCAGTAATCCGCTCATTGACATGGAGAAGTGGGGGATTAGGAGCAATCTTGATCACCGCAGTATTCGGGATAACCAACCTGCGCTGATCGGAAACAATGCAGATGTAAGAAACAGCCTGGTCTATAATGGCTGCACGATCGAGGGACGGGTAAAAAACTCCATCCTCTTTCCTGGTGTCCATGTCGGGCCCGACTCCATTGTTGAAAATTCGGTGATCTGTTTTAAAAATGATATCGGCAAAAACAGTATCATTAAAAACACTATATCAGATGTGAACACCAGCTATGGTGACAATATCGAAATCGGCATCAAGAAGGGCGATACATCAAAGAAAATCACCATTATCGGCTGGAATAACAAGATACCATCCGGAACGAAGCTTGGGGAGGGGGTGACCGTGACACCAAGTCTTGGTCCGGAAAAGTGGGTTGAACAGGTGGAACCGGGGAGGGTACTCAAATGAGACGAACAGGAGACGCCCTCGTATTACTGCTTGCCGGTGGAGTTGGAAGTCGCTTGAACCTGCTCGTTGCAACCAGGGCGAAGCCAGCGGTACCATTTGGCGGAATCTATAGAATAATCGATTTCAGCCTCAGTAATGTCATGAACTCTGGATTTTCAAAAGTGGGAGTCTTGACCCAGTATAAACCGCTATCGTTGATGAAACATCTCGGCATGGGTGAATCCTGGGATTTTACCGGCAGGAGTCGTGGTGTCACAATACTGCCACCGCGAACCGGTTCAAAAGATTCAGACTGGTACCAGGGAACCGCCGATGCGATCAGGCGAAATATCGATTTTATAGAAGCCAACCCGACCGATGAAGTATTGATCCTGTCCGGAGATCATATCTATCACATGGACTTTGATGTGATGCTCGAATACCACCGGTCAAAAAAAGCGGATGTGACGGTGGGGATGATGGTTGTGCCCAAAAGCGAAATTCATCAGTTTGGTGCCGGTATCACCAACAACGACAACCGTATCGTTGACTGGGAAGAAAAGCCACAGGTCCCCCGAACCAATCTGGCGTCCATGGGGATCTACATCTTTGATCGAAACTATCTGTTGCAGACCCTCTCCCGTAACCAGGCAGAAATAGATTTTGGCATGCATATTCTTCCCTGGGCAATCGAAAACGATAACGTGTTTGCCTATCCGTTTTATGGGTATTGGCGAGATGTCGGAACCATCCAGGCCTATTGGGAAGCAAATATGGATATGCTCAAACCCGAGAGTGGCCTAACCCCTGAAAAATGGTATATCCGCACCAACGTCGAGGCAGACGAACGAAAGGCGGACTGGGCTGCTGCACGCTACACCAGCGAGGCAAAGGTAAGTAATTCCCTGATTTCATCCGGCTGCGTGATCAAAGGCACTGTTATTAACTCCATATTATCCCCAGGTGTGGTCATTGAAGAGGGGGCCGTGGTCAGGGACTCAATTCTTCATAGGGAGGTATACGTCGGGGAAAATGCAGCACTGGATCTCGTCGTTTCCGATAAACTGGTTCAGTTTGGAGAAGGCTGTGTGGTCGGTTTCGGCGAACACCATGATATCGCCAACAGACTTTATCCGAAACATCTTTATACCGGAATTACGCTCGTTGGAGAAAAGGCCCAGATACCACCAGAAAAAAGAATCGGGCGCAATTGCATCATCTGCTGCAACGCCAAAGCAGAAATGTTTACCGCAAATATAGTTCAGGATGGAGAGGCCCTATAGCTCCCAACTGAATAACCCTGATATAAAATCGGTTTTTTAACGCGGTATTGTGATTCTCTATTTTCCCGATTGCTCCCATGCTGAAGGGATAGGGAAAAGGTATTCCTAGTCATGGTGTAGCATGTTCGAATCGCCCCGGAGATGCTATTAATTTCATATGGTTACAGGATTTATGCGTGTGACCCTTTTTTGTTTATGTGTAATTCCTGTGTAATGATGGTGTGATTTGTGGCCCAAGACTTTGAAAGCTGTTTGAGGAGTTGTTCGAGGTAGTAGTAATAAAATGAGCATTTTGCAAGTGGCTCAAATGGCTAATTATAAACCCGGTTTTTAGTGTGTTCTAAAAGTTCTGGGAAATTCTCAGGAAACGTTTTAAAACGTACCGCAAAATCGAGGATAAAAACGAAAATCTAATAGTTCGACCCTATCGTATTGATAGCTCAGGGAAAGAACCTCGATATTACCAGACAGAAGCAATAAATCGAACTATACAAGCTGTAGCCAGAGGAGATAAGCGGCATTCTCCTTGTTATGAGAACAGGGACTGGCAAAATATATACGACTTTTCAGATCATTTGGCGTCTCTGGAAGGCGAGAGTTGTTAAGCGTGCTTCTACCTCTGGTTGCCTAACACCATTTCTTTAATCAATAATTGAAATGATGTCTATGAATCACACACCTAATTGTCAGGTCATGTTTTCTTCATCTTGTTTGGCCTGGAAGGGGGAAAGATCCAAAGCGTAACGGGTGCTTTTTAGCTGACCGGTTTTTGTAAAGATCCCTTTGCTTACCAGATCTTGTAAATCTCTTGTCGCTGTTGCCGTGGGAGATTTTGTAATTGCTCTGTAGTTTTTTGCACTAAGTCCACCTTCAAAGTACTTCGGCCCTTCCTGCAGTATCCGGGTGATCACTTTTAATTGGCGAGGATTGAGGTTCTCTTTGTGGGCATCGAAAAACTTTGCTTTGGTTATTATGAAATCCACTTGCTTTATGGTCTGTTTTTGGGCGCTGATAATAGTCTTACCAAAATAGATAAGCCAGTTTGTCAAGTCATTTCCTGTACTCTGGGCTGCTAACTCCTCGTAATATTCTCTTTTCCTGTCGTCAATGGTTGAAGAAATCGCAATGAGTGTCGGTTGACCCATATTTTGTGACAATGATTTTTCAACTATTCCCCGCCCGATCCGTCCGTTTCCGTCCTCGAAAGGATGGATTGAAACAAAATAGATATGAGCAATTCCTGCCCTAACCAACGGCGTCATCGGTTCTTTCCCGTCAGGGGCCGATTTGTTGAACCAGCCTATGAATTTTTCCATTTCCTTTGAAACATCTGCAGATGGGGGAGCTTCAAAATGGATTTTTGGTTTATCATATCGCCCCGACACAACCTGCATTGCCTCCTTGTGGGTTCGATATTTCCCTATCTCTATTTTTCTTCTACCGGACATCAACATTTCATGCCAATTGCAGAGAGTCTTTTCTGTCAATGGTGAGTTATAATTGGTGAATATATCTTTCATCATTTCAGCGATTCCGGCTTCCGCTGGTTTTACCCTGTGATGATCGGAAATTTTCAATCCGAATTCTCTCCTAATAGAAGACTGCAGGCTTTCCCGGTCTAAAAATTCTCCCTCAATTTCAGATGTTTTAATGGCTTCATTACACACAAGTTCAACTATTAAGTTGTTTTGGTCTTCACGTGATAGGTGCCTGGCAATGCCAATCGAAAAACCGGATTGCCTTGAATATTCTCGTTCTAATTTCTCGATTTCGCTGTTATCATAGGAAAAATTTCCCCAATCATCTTTTTGCCAATTCCATATTATTCGTGTCATGATTTATAAAACCTCCCTTTATAGATCAATATAAACATAATTATGATCTATAAAAACGTATTTTTTAGATCATGAAACATTATTAATAGAAGTTGTGGGCTTGGGATCAAGCAGCATTGTCTTTTGCCTTTTTTGTTTCTGGTTGACCACTTCTTAGAGCTTAGCGTAATAGCTTTGCGATCCATCTATTTCTAAACCTCTATGACAGGGAACCTCTACCCAAGAAGTGGGAAAGGCTCAATGTAGAGCGAGTGCACTTTTGCTGGTCGGTTTTTGAACAGATACCTACACTCACCAAATCTTGTAAATCTCTAGTTGCTGTTGCTGCCGGAGATTTTGTAATTGCTCGATAATTTTGAGCACGCAATCCTCCGTCAAAACCTTTGGGCATTTTTTTGAGTATTCGGTCAATGACTTTTATTTGGCGAGGATTGAATATCCCGTCGGGTTATTATCTCTTGCAGGTAAAAGAAGACATTTGTGGCAAATTGTACTATGCGCGTAAAAAAATCTGTGACACCTGAACTTATCATTGATTTGTGATCTAAAGTTGTGCTTTTATATGAGTATTGGTGATGGATTCACAGGAATGAGTACCACCTCAATAGTACCAGACTATCTAAAGATGTTTCAGCAATGGGCTTATTTCCTGAGCCAAATAGGGAAAATAATCGGTACAATTCAAACAGAATTCTTTTATGGCTTCCATGAATAAATCCATACTCGTCCTTCTTCTTATTTTAAGCCAATATCTGGTTCCCGGCAGCCTCAGCTCGACTCCATTGATTAAAGTTGGAATCTATAATAATGATCCGCTCATTTTTGCCAATGATGATAATGAGGCTGAAGAGAACCGGGAAAGTGTAGATTTGGCATTACAGGCTTTGAGGCTGGCCAAGGAAAATGTCCAACTGGTAGAAAAAAGATATAAATCGGGAACATTCGATGTCATAGAGTTTAATGATGCTCAGCTTAGCCTGACACGGACTAGAGGAGAACTGGTATTGACATATGTATCCGCGATTCATCTTACGCCTTTGCAGAGCATTGAATTTGCTCTCGGCAGTTATTTTAGTATCGAACGGGCTGCCGATTAAGGTGTTGCACTCTCTGGATCATGTCCTTCCAAAATACCGATTCTGCACACCCTTATATAGAGCTTGAATGCGGCGTCAGTATTGCGTCTATTCGACCGTTGAAGAAAAGTGGTGATCCCGGCAGGATTCGAACCTGCGACACCGAGATTAGGAATCTCGTGCTCTATCCTACTGAGCTACGGGACCACTATGGGAAATGTGGGAGTTTTGTTTAACAATTTTACCATAAAAATGCCACTTCTTTCTCTGTGATTTAACCAAGCATCTCTTACGTATTCTGGTATGGGAATTGCGCTTGCTTGTCAATGAATAAGTTTCAAAGATACCGTTATCATACTAAATTTCAGGCTGTCGATCAATTCTGGGCCGATGGGAACCGGTGTTGCCTGAAATTAAACAAGAAATTGCAATTGTTCATACTTATTGTTTCTGAGATTGAAAACCAGAGGATGCTTGAAGGCTATTTAACCCCTGATTTCTAAAAGAAAGTGATACTCAGATGGTAACTTACTCTAACATAACAACTCTTTTGATTACTCTCACTCTCTGTTTCACACCGGTTTTGAGGAGTGCAGGAGCCACTGACAAGATGGAACAAAAGGAACATATGGTACTTGATTTCAGTCGTGCTGAAGATAGAGAATCTTGGTACATAGTTAACGATGGAGTTATGGGGGGAATTTCACGCAGCGAGATTATCTTTACCGAAGGTGGAACAGCCATTTTTCAGGGAACAGTTTCACTGGAAAATAATGGCGGTTTTGCCTCAACAAGAACTACTCCCCGGCCCTACAAACTTGCAGCGTATTCCGGATTAATTCTGCAGATCCGAGGTGATGGTAAAGACTACCAGCTTCGTCTACGAACTGATGATCGCTTTGACGGCATATCTTATCGATACCGATTTAAAACACAGTCAGGGGAAACACAAAGTATAAAGGCTCTGTTCACCGATTTCGAGCCGGTTTTCAGGGGGCGAATCGTCAATGATGCCGCGCCACTGTTACCCGAAACTATTCAGCAGATCGGATTTCTGATAGCGGATGGGCAGTCCGGTCCATTTAGGATTGAGGTTGACTGGATAAAAGTGTTCAACTAGCAAGAGGTGAGTCCACTCTGCTGCTGCCCTGTTCTTTGCCGGTAAATTCCTTGAAACCGGTAGCCTGGTATCGTTGCATCTTGTTACCTTTGTCGTCGGTTGGGTTGTGACCGAGCTCTTATCAAAAAGGTATAATCATAGTGTTGTTTTAATAGCTGCCCTCACCCAATTCAACTTTCCCCCGGAATGTCCAGTATATCAGAATGGTATAGGATAGAACCATCGGCATTCCAAGTGCTACGATAACGAGTCCGATCTTCTGGGTCAGCATGCTGGATGCAGCGTTGAATATTGTAATGGAAAATGCTGAATTGTTTGATGCAGGTAAAAGATCAGGAAAAATAGCGGCACTGAACAGGAAAACCAGCGCTGCAATAGTAAAGCAACTGTTAAAAAAGGCATAAAGAGGTTTTTTTCTGGCTATTGCCCTGGGAATATTGGCGATTGCCAGAACATTGATTAGAGGCACCAGCCAAAGGAGTGGATAGTCACCAAAATGCTGCAATGATGCAGGCACCAGAAAAACCGACCACAGGGTAACGATAATAAAGAGCGCGAGATAGAGATAATAGGTTCCTTTCATCCAGGTGAAAAGACGTTGCTGCAATTCCCCTTCAGTTTTTAAATACAGATAAATGGCCCCGTGCATGGCAAAAAGTGCCACGCTAAACAACCCCACACTCACACTGAAACCAGAAAGAAGATCAAGCATGGTCCCCTGATAGTCTCCCAGCTCGGAGAGTTCCAATCCCTGCATAGTTGCACCAACCGCTACGCCAAACAGGAATGTCGCCATGGTGGATCCGATGAAAAAGAGCAGGTCCCAGAAGTTGCGCCAGAAGGTGTTCGTTCGTTTTGAACGGAATTCCAGAGATACTGCCCGAAAAATGAGGGCGAAAAGAAGCAGGACAAAGGGGAGATAAAATGCACTGAAAATCGAGGCGTAACCATTCGGGAACATGGCGAACAATGCCCCGCCAAACGTCACAAGCCACACTTCGTTGCCATCCCAGAGCGGCCCGATACTGTTCATGACCAGTCGTCTTTCCCGGTCGGTTTTTGCAACAAAGGGATGCAGGATGCCGACTCCGAGATCAAAGCCATCGAGTATTGCATAGCCGATGAGCAGAATATTCAGTATTACAAACCAGACAATGCAGAGGATTTCAGAACTCACGATGCACCTCCTTGGTCTTTTTCTTTGTCACTCAACCGGGCATGCTGCCTGTCGGTTGCCGCCTGCACCACACCTGTCCCCCCGGAAGCTGCAGCTGCCGGCAGAGGTTCCGGACCGATGCGTATTTTTCTGTCGAGCACGATGATCCAAACCGCTGTCAGGGCAGCGTAGAGAATAGCAAAAAGGATGAGTGACGTCCTGGCCTCTTCAACGCTGACAGCCGCACTGAATGAGTTGCTTGTTCGTAAACCAAGACTTTCGTCATACTGATACAACCCATCGGCGGCGGTGACTAAATCGGTGCCACTCTCATTCCAGATAACCGGCGGATGGACTGTCCATGGCTGTCGGCCAACTTCGGCCGCTATCCAGCCGCTCTGGTTTGCGACCATGACAAAGCCGATGGCAAACACAAAGGACCAGAGGAGCGGACGTTTCTGGGCGAGTTGTTTTTTAAGATTGAAGACGAGGCCAGCCGTGCAGAGGACAATCATTAGGCCGCCAAAGCCAACCATCAGGCGCCAGGAAAAAAATGGAATCAGCAGGGGAGGCCGGTCTTCTGGTTTGAATCGGTCAAGCCCGACTACGGGTTTGCTGAAGGTAAAATCATCAAAGACCATAAAGCTGAGACCGCCGGGAAGACTCAACTCATAATCGATACGCTCTTCGCGTTCATTTGGCCAGCCGACCAGATTTAAATCGGCGCGGCCGGTTGTATAATGGCCTTCAAAGGCTGCGAGTTTTGCCGGTTGATTTCTATAAACATCTTGGGCCTGGGTGTGACCATTAATGGCAAGGCCAAGTGAGGCTGCAAGGCTGAAAAGGAGTGCCCCATTAAAAGAATGGCGGGCAAACTCATGATGCTTGTCTTTCAGTATATAGTAGGCGGAAATACTCAGTACGAAAAAGCCGCCAACGGCTGCACAGCCCAGAAGGACATGGCTCAGGCGCTGCACCGTTGACGGGTTGAAGACCATGGCCAGGAAATCTACGATTTCCGCCCTTCGCTGAACGACTCCATCGACGACCCAGGGAATCATTTCGCCGGAGCCGCCTGCTGAGGAGTCTGGTCGGAGTATATCGACGATGTGGTGTCCGGCCGGTGTCTGCTGCCAGCTGTTGGCGACCACAATCCATATGGAGGAAAAGATTGAGCCCAGGGCCACCATATACATGCTGAAAAGATAGAGACCAGCACTTACCTTTTCTCTACCGAATGCGACAATTGCCAGGAAGCCGGATTCAAGGAAAAATGCAAATATACCTTCTGCAGCAAGAGCGCTACCGAAAACATCACCGACAAAACGGGAATAGGTCGCCCAGTTGGTGCCGAACTGGAACTCCATGACGATGCCGCTGGAGACTCCTATGGCGAAGTTTAAGACAAAGATTTTGGTCCAGAATTGGGTGGCGATAGCGAAGACCGGCTTTCTCGTGAGATAGTATCTGGTCTCAAGATAGGCAATAATCACCCCGAGACCAATGGTCAGGGGTGGAAATATGTAATGAAACATGATTGTAAAGGCAAACTGCAATCGGGACAACATTACAACATCCATACATCTCCTCCTGTTTTGCAAAGAAATAAACTACCTGATATTCGCAAAGATTCAGCTGAAATCCTCTGTATTTCAGCTCAGGCGTTCTATTTGATTATTGTCTCTGTTTCGTTTAGCCCTGTGGTCTCAGAGTTGAACGACCCCCGTCAACACTGATGATTTGCCCGGTGACCCAGCCCGCCTGATCCGAGAGCAGGTACACCACAAGATTGGCTATATCGTCACTGGTGCCCAGTTTTTTTAAGGCATGAAGATCCGTGACAGCCTGGGCAACCTTGTCGTTTGCCAATATTGATTGAGCAAGGGGGGTCCTGGTTAACGATGGGGCAATAGCATTGACCCGAACGTTTGGTGCCAGCTCTGCAGCAAGCGCAAGCGTCAACCCATTGACCGCCCCTTTTGCCATTCCCATGGAACCATGGAAGGTGAAGCCCTGGAGTGATGCGACACTGGAAAACAGAACGATCGAGGGGACACCATTGCTCTTTTTTAGCGCTGGCAGGCCGGACTGTATAGCGAGGGCCGCTCCCATTGCATTTACTGAAAATCGTGGAGGAAATCGGTGTCGGAAAGTCGCCTTATACTGCCAAGATTAATGGTGCCAACACTGTAGACAAGACCATCCCATGGACCGGGAAAATCATTGACCACCTGAGTGAAGAGGCCTGCATCGCACACATCGCCCACGGTATACCCGGCTTTGAGTTCTGATGAGAGTGTTGCAAGTTTATCCTCAGACCTTCCGGCCAAATGGAGTTCATGCCCATCTGCCCGCAGAAGCCTCGCTGTTGCCGAGCCGATCCCCCCTGAGCCACCATAGATGACGATTCGTTTGGTCATAGTGCGCTCCCGTATTTATAGTTTTCATGATCTTTCTGGTATGAGCTTCAACTTTGTGAATTGCACTAAAAGAGCAGAATAACCTACTTTAGGTAAAAGGTCTATTGTTGAGCGTACCAGTTCCGACAGGGGGAAGCAGGTGGGCTGAGATAACAGATTGAGGATGGTTTCTTCCTGAAATTTCAAGATAGATATGCTACTACTTGTATAATTATCTCCTGGTTTACATCAAGAGGATTCTTCCAGGGGCTGCTCCAACAATATGCTGGGGTGCATTGCATGGGCTATCTACTATTGGAAGGTGGGGCTGAGTTTAGCGGTCGTATGATTGATGCTGACAGCAGGGCGTTGGTTCTTGCCGGTGGCGAGCATGTTGCAGTCGATATTATCCCTGCGGCAGCGGCGCCTGATAACAACCATCATCGTGCCGGCCAAAACGGTGTCCAATGGTTCCGCGGGATTGGTGCACGCAACGTGGTATGCAGGCCAGTGATCGATCGGGATTCAGCAGATGACCAAGAATTAAGCATGCAGTTGAGGTGTTCGCGCCTTGTTTTTTTGCTCGGCGGTTTTCCTTTTCACCTGGCAGAGACGTTGAGGGGAACACATAGCTGGGAGAGTATCTGCTCTGTGTACCAGACTGGTGGGGTGATTGGCGGTAGCAGTGCTGGAGCAATGGTGCTGTGCGAAACATTTTACGACCCTTCTTCTCAAACGGTCGTGGCCGGACTTAATCTCATGGCGGGGATTTGCCTCATCCCACATCACAATAGTGTTGGTATTGCCTGGGTCAAAAGATTACTCCACCTGCTGCCGGGGTTCAGTATACTCGGCATTGACGAGGAAACCGGCATCATCAACGATGCGGTTTATGGTGGATGGACAGTGTATGGCGGTGGAAGAGTCGTGCTCTATGATCAGGGAAATGTCCACTCCTATGCTGCAGGTGCAGTAATTTCAAATGAGAAGTTGCCTTCCCCGCAAATTGACCTACTGTAAAGAAAATGGTAATGATTTACTTACCATCCTGCTTAAAACCACATTACGACATTTACAGAAACTGCAGCTCTAGAGGACGCGACAGGTTATGGGTACACTTGCACTCATGGGATCAGGTGAGCTTACAGCCACTATGGTTGAGGTCCACAAAATGCTTCTCTCTCAATTCCCCGCCGACAGATCTGCACTTTTTCTCGACACTCCAGCCGGGTTTCAGCTTAATGCGGAGCAGATCGGCGCAACTGCGATTGAATATTTTCGCAAGCGGGTGGGATGCCGTTTGGACATCGCTTCGTATAAATCGTCTGAAACGATTTCTGAGGTTGATGCTGCCGAGGCCTATCATAAATTACGAGGCGCTGACTATATTCTGATGGGACCAGGTAGTCCCACCTATGCAGTCGAACAACTCTCCAAATCCCGGATTCCGGAGATTTTTATCAACCATATTCGAAAAGGTGGCTGTCTCGTGGCGGCAAGCGCCGCTGCACTGACTGCCGGCCGTTTTACACTTCCGGTATATGAAATATATAAAGTCGGTCAGCCGCTGCACTGGGTTGCAGGTCTCGATATTCTCGGTCCATTCGGTTTGCAAATCATCGTAATCCCCCATTGGAATAATGCCGAAGGCGGAACCCATGATACCAGCCGCTGCTTTATGGGTAGTTCCCGGTTTGATGAACTCGTATCAATGCTGGAAGAACCCGTACCGGTGCTTGGCCTCGATGAACATACCGCCTGTATCATTGATTTTTCCAGCAACTCTTTTCAGATTTATGGTATTGGCAGGGCGGTGTTGCAACACTGTGGTAATACCCATTATTTTGTCTGCAACAAAACATACCCCATCGAACTCTTGCAGGGAGAGGGCGGGGGCCTCGTTGCGGCTGCAGTTGAGTCAGCCTCCGGTTTAAAGGTTGCAGCTCAGCAAGACGATGAATCGGATTTCTGGTGCGCGGTGCATGATCTTAAAGAGGATTTTCAGCAGGCCATTGCTACTGATGATCTCAGACAATCCGCTAATGGACTATTGGAATTGGACCGTATCCTCTGGCAGGCAGAGGGAAACAGGGAGAACCCGGAGTTAATTTCCCAGGCCAGGGATCTCTTTCGGGAACAGCTGGCGGAACTCGGAACCAGGACTGCACTGACCAGATCTGCACTGGCAAAGGCGATCGGTCCAATTGTCGACAGCCTTCTTGCAACCCGCCAGCAGCTGAGAGACGCACAACAATTTGAATTAGGCGATGCCCTGCGTGATGCCCTGAGTCGTGCCGGCATCATGGTAGAAGATACAGATTCCGGCTATCGTTGGCAGCTCGCCGATGGCAAAGAGGAAGACAATGATCAATCATCCTGAGCTTTCTGTTTTGATAATTACAGAAGTAGAGTGCGGCACCGATTTTCCATGGCCAGAATTTGGAGGTGGTATGGATCATGTCCGGACATCATACCTATCCGAATTGCCTGCAGACCTAAGTGATATTGATGCCATACTTACCGCCGGGAAATTGACTGGCAAACGAGAAATCGATCGAATGCTTGAGTTTGTAAGAGCTGGCGGGGCTTGGCTTGCCCTGGTCGGGCTGAACGATATTCGCTTGCCTGAAGCGTTTGGTGTACAACCGGGCCCGGTCGGTCCCCGCTCTGAGCTCCGTGTCCTGTTTACAGATTCAGACAACTTTCTCGGGGTCCGTCTGCCTGATGCCGTTTATGTTGACGGTTTTTACCAGCCATTGCACGTGACAGCTGAGGATACCGAGACTGTTCTCTATGCTGATTGGCATTACGCCCACAGCAGTGTTCTGACTACTCGCCCCTATGGAAAAGGCTACCTTGCCTCCACAACGCTGCAGGATTTTGGTGCGCAGATGATTCGCCAGACGTTTTATCGTCTGCTTCGCTCTTTTCAAAACGAGGCGCCAGCTGCTGATGTCTCGCTGGGTATCGGTATTCTCGGTTACGCACCCTCGGTGGGCAAATTTCACGGGCGTGCGGCAGAGAATACCCCCGGGCTTCACCTGGTTGCCGCCTGTGATCTCAATCCCGGACAGCTTGACCAGGCAACACTGGACTTTCCTGGAATAACGACCTATGCTGATGCTGCGGCGATGGCTGAAGACGAGCATGTCGACCTGGTCATTGTCGCAACCGCTCCAAACAGTCATGCCCGCCTGTCAATGCAGATGATGGCAGCCGGCAAGCATGTGTTGTGTGAAAAACCGCTTGCCCTGAGCAGGGAAGAAACCGGGGCAATGGAGGAAATGGCAGCGCGTTGTTCACGACACTTGAGCTGCCATCAGAACCGTCGTTGGGATGCCGATTTCATCGCTATAAAAGATATGCTGGCCAAAGGAATGATCGGTGAGCCGTTTTATCTGGAGACCTTTGTTGGAGGATTTCATCACCCCTGCGGCTACTGGCATTCCCATGCGCCGGTATCGGGAGGCACATCTTTTGACTGGGGTGCCCACTATATCGATTGGCTCGTTGGGCTCATGCCGTATCCGGTTGAGGCGGTAATTGGCACAAGACATAAGCGCGTCTGGCATGATGTGACCAACGGTGATCAGGAACGTATTCAGATACGGTTTGAAGATGGCCGGGAGGCCGAGTTTATGCACTCGGATATCGCCGCAGCCCACAAGCCGAAATGGTATATCCTTGGATCTTCAGGGGCAATCCGTGGCGACTGGCGAGACATTACAGCTTTTGCTGCAGACCCGCTCCATTACTTTACCAAAACAGAAATTCCCGCAACAGAGATGATGCCGGAGATCACCGTTTACCGGCGCCGTTCGACAGGCGATGTCGAACAGATAAAACCTGTTTTGCCAGAGAGACACCCATGGGCGTTTCACTACAACCTTGCGGATCATCTTTTCTGGGGTGAGCCGCTCGCGGCTCCCCTTGCTGATTCAGTGAAAGTCGTCTCCATTCTTGAGGCGGCGGCCCGGTCAATGGCATATGGCGGGAGGATTGAGACGATCAATGGGCGATAAACTGAACTGGGGCATTCTTGGCAATGCCATGATTGGCCGCAAATGCGTGATGCCGGCAATTACCCATTCACACAACGGCAGAATTCGTGCTCTTGGTACCCGGCGCCCTGATCAAGCCGATGACATTGCCCGGCAGGTTGGTATTGACTCCATTTATCAGAGTTATGATGAAGTTGTCCAGGACCCTGGTGTGGATGCGGTATATATTCCGCTGCCCAATCATCTGCACCTGAGGTGGGTAGAGAAGGCACTCCTTGCTGGAAAACATGTGCTGTGCGAAAAACCACTGGCCTGCAATGCTGCAGAGGCCAGGGAAATGAAAACCCTGGCTTTATCGGCAGACCGTGTCCTGATGGAGGCACTGATGTATCGGTTCCATCCACGCACGCAACGAATAAAAACGATGATTTCTGCAGGAGCAATCGGTAAGCCCCGGCTGGTTCGCGCCGCATTTTGTTTTTCCATGGCTGAAGCGGTACTGAAAAGCGGTGCAAATCACCGGCTCAGTTTCTCCACACGGCGGTGGGGCGCTTCTGGACGTTGGCTGTTATGGAACAAGTGTTGCCCGCTGGCTGCTGGAGGCAGAGCCTGTCAGGGTGCAAGCCCTGGCGGTGCGCAGACCTGAAAGTGATGTGGATATTCACCTGGTTGCTCATCTTCTCTTTGCTCATGGAAGGCTGGCTGCGATAGAGGCAAGTTTCTGTTCAGGGCTGCAACAAACCTATAGTATTGTTGGCAGTGATGGCGTTATCGATCTTCCTCAGGATGCCTTTGTTCCGTGGGAAAAAGACGCTGTAATATACTACCGGCCAGGTGCTGAAGAAATTGCCGAGAAGATCGTTATTCCTGGTGTCGATGAGTACCGGTTGATGATTGAACATTTTGGTGATCTGGTTCTTGGTGGGGGTGAGCCGATGGTGCCGATCGATGACAGTATTAACAACATGGCGGTTCTCGATGCGCTGGCAGAGGCTGCGCGTACCGGCTGCAGTGTTTCTATTAATGACAGCAGCAAAGAGGATAGCCCGGTACGATGAAGAGAACGGGTTCGGCAACAGGGGTGATGATAAAAAGAACGACATTACCGGAGCTCTTTTCTCTCTGGAGCAAGTATGGTGAAAACTGGCAGTGGCACAACCCGTTTACCACCCCGCCCTGGCTGAAATCCTGGTGGCGCCATTTTGGAGCTGACAACGAGTCGCTCATATTGTTGGTATCGGAAGGTACACGACCGCTGGGCGTGGCGCCATTGATGGTGAGACGAGGTATTGCCAGGTTCATTGGTTCTATTGACCTCTGTGACACTGGCGATTTTATCGCAGCGCCCGGGGGCCGGGATTTTTTTTCCCGGGAGATCCTTGGTTTTCTGGAAGCAGAGGGTGTGCATTGTCTGACCTTGGAACGGGTACGCCCAGATTCCCTCGTCTATCATGATCTTGTGCCAGCCGCCCGGGAAAAGGGGTGGCGAGTTTCTGTTACTCAAGAGACTGCATCGGTACAAACTGACCTGCCAGCCAGCTGGGAGGAGTATATCCAGAGTCTGGTTGGTAAACAACGCCATGAAGTGAGGCGAAAGCTTCGACGGGCAAATGAGGCCGGAGTGCGTGTTCAGTCTAATGCCAGGACAGGGTCTGAGACAGAAGCGGCCATGGACTCATTTGTTCACCTGTTTCGCCAGAGTCGCGAGGATAAAAAAAAATTCATGACCGATGCGAGAGAGGGCTTTTTTCGCACCCTTGCAGCCGAACTTTCGCAGTTCGATATGTTGTCTCTTCATACGCTTACTGTTAATGATTCGCAGGTGGCCGCAGTATTTTGTGTTGAAATTGGCAAAACCACCTATCTTTACAATAACGGATTTGATCCCCGGTTTCGCACCATATCCCTTGGGGTGGTCAGCAAAATTGAAACAATCCGCGCCAGTATTGAGGCAGGGAAGGCGGTATATGATTTTTTAGGTGGTACGGAGAGGTACAAATTCCATCTTGGTGGAATGGAAGTTCCTCTGATGAAATGTATTATTCAACGAGAATAACACGAGACAGGTCATCCCGGGAAGACTGCTGATCATGCGAAGAAACCTTCGAATTGCCATGCTTTCTGTGCACTCCAGTCCGCTTGGTCGGCTGGGGTCTGCCGACACCGGGGGAATGAGTATCTATTTACTGGAACTGGCATCAGAACTTGGCAGAAGGGGCCATCATGTGGACATTTTTACGCGTCAAACAACCCACGGTTGGCAGCAGGTTGTTGCGTACGCGCCGCATGTCAGGGTCATAAATCTTGCTGTTGAAGGGACAGAAGGCCTCTCGCGGTCCGCACTTTTTGAGCATTTAGACAGGTTTTGCACGGTAATTGATAATTTTATCAGGCAAGAAGGTGGTTCTTATGATCTGATCCATAGCAATTACTGGCTGTCAGGCGTGGTGGGTGAACAATTAAAGAGGCTCTGGCACTGCCCTCATGCAGTTACGTTTCACACCCTCGCTGCGGTTAAAATGGCTGCCTTCCCAGGCCATGTCGAGGAACAAAACCGTATTGACGAGGAAACTCGTCTGCTGCAGTGCTGCGACGGGGTGATCGTACCTACCGAGGAGGAGGGTCAGTATCTTGCTTCAATGATTACCGATGAGGGAGCTGCTATCTACCATATTCCCTGGGGCGTGAATATGGATCGTTTTAAAACAGCTGACCCAGCCCCAGTAAATTGCAAAAACGGTGGTTTAGAGGCAAGGCCACTCGTACTGTTTGTCGGCAGATTTGATCCCATGAAGGGTGTGGATCTGGCGATAAGAAGTGTCTATCATCTTGCAGACAGTAATGAGATTGAGCTGGTTATCATTGGTGGAGACGGGCCGTCGAGTGATCCTTATCAAAAGATCGAACACTATGTGAATGAACTGGGAATCGGCGAGCAGGTGCAGCTGATTGGCCCGGTTGAGCATTCACAGATGGTACGGTATTATCAAAAAGCGGATGTGGTGGTGATTTCGTCACGTTACGAAAGCTTTGGCCTGGTCATCCTGGAGGCTTTGGCATCCGGCACACCAGTCGCCTCCACACCGGTGGGTATTGCCCCTCACGTCATTTTGCAGGGGACGAACGGTTTTCTGGCAGCAGCAGGCGATGATCATAGTTTGGCGGAGGCGATATCGAGTGGACTGGTGCTGGCAAAACAACAGGACGCTGAAAAGATCAGACAAAGCGTCAGCGGCTTTACCTGGGCAAAGGCAGTGACGTCGCTGCTGAAAGTCTATGATACTTTGTTATTTCATACTTGAGTAATATTCTGGGGTGTTTTATGTCTATTACATGTGACATTATGGTCATCATTGCTCATCCCGATGATGCCGAATTTGGGGCAGCCGGCAGCATTGCCAGGTGGATCACTGAAGGCAAATCAGTCGTCTATGTATTGTGTACAAACGGTGACAAGGGGACCAGTGATCGAGCGGTGACCGCTCTGGAGCTTGCCCGGATACGTCAGCAGGAACAGAGGAAAGCGGCACGTCTGCTTGGCGTTGCAGATGTTGTTTTTCTGGGAAAGCCGGATCAGCAGTTGGAGGAGACGCCTGCTTTTCGGGAAGAAATCGTTCGCCTGATAAGGCGTTTTAGACCACAAATGGTGCTCAGTTCCGATCCATATCGGCGTTATCTTTGGCACCGCGATCACCGGATTGTCGGTCAGGTCGTGATGGATGCCCTTTTCCCATATGCCCGAGATCACATGGCCTACCCGCAGATGCTTGCCGAAGGTCTGGAGCCTCATAAGGTAAAAGAAGTGCTTTTTTTTGGTGCTGAAGATATCAACTATCATGTCGATATCTCGGAGACATTTTCCCAGAAACTCGCAGCATTAAAATGTCACGCAAGCCAGGTTAAAGAGCTCAATGTCGGCGATCTTGAAGATATGGTTACAAAAGAGATGCCAGAAGATGGCAAAGGGTACAGCATTTGAACTTGCGGAGGCCTTTCATCGAGTAAAATTTCCTGCATAAAAGGAGATAAGGAGCTTTAATGGAGACAATCAAAATTGCTATTGTCGGTGTCGGTAACTGTGCCAGTGCCTTGATACAAGGTTTATACTTCTATAAAAAGCATCAAACCAAACAGGTCAATGGCCTGATGCACTGGGACCTGGGTGGTTACAATCCGACCGATATCACCATTGCGGCAGCGTTTGATATAGACCAACGAAAGGTTGGTCTGGATGTGGGGAAGGCGATATTGCAGCCCCCAAACTGCACCAAACTCTTTTATCCTGAAGTGCCTGAAACTGGCGTTACCGTTCATATGGGAGCCCTGCTTGATGGTGTATCACCGCATATGGCGGACCTTGATCCCAAGTATCGATTTGTTCCAAGTGAAGAGCCGGACGCCTCTATGGCAGCAGTCGTTGGGGAGCTGAGAAACAGCGGGGCCCAGGTTATGGTGAATTTTCTGCCGGTCGGGTCCCAGCAGGCTACTGAATTTTATATGAATTGTGCCCTAGAGGCAGGTGTGGCGGTGGTCAACTGTATCCCGATATTTATTGCCAGTGATCCTGGCTGGGCCGGCCGGTTTACCACCCGGGGGCTCCCCGTGATTGGTGATGATGTGAAGTCCCAGATGGGCGCCACCATTGTTCACCGCGCCCTCACAGATCTCTTTCGGCGACGTGGCGTCGAGTTGGAACGGACCTATCAGCTCAATACCGGCGGCAATACGGATTTTCTCAATATGCTCGACAGGACCAGGCTCGCATCCAAGAAGAAGTCAAAGACAGAGGCCGTTCAATCGGTAGCTGCGCGCAGGCTTGTCGATGATCGTATCCACATAGGTCCCAGTGATTATGTACAATGGCAAAGGGACAACAAGGTTGGTTTTATCCGCATGGAAGGGAAGATTTTTGGTGATGTCCCTATTGATATTGAAATGAGGCTTTCGGTCGAAGATTCACCAAATTCGGCCGGTGTGGTTATTGATATGATCCGTTGTGCCCGGCTGGCCCTTGACCGTGGGAAAGCAGGAGCACTGCTCGGACCTTCGGCGTTTTTCTGTAAACATCCTCCGGAGCAGTTCACTGACGACGAGGCGTTTCATATGATATCAAAATTTGTCAACGAGTTCTGCTGAGAATCCTGAACTGGAGCTGTTAAATAGTTCGGCAAGAGAAGAAAAGACCACTCCACGATGATTAAGGCGCTTTTATTCGATTTTGGTCGTGTTATCTCTGCACAGAAACCGAAAAGTCTTTTTGAAACATATGAGTCTGCACTGAATCTGTTACCAGGAACCATCAACACCATTATGTTCGAGTCGCCTTTCTGGGAAAAGGCACTTGTCGGTGAGATCGACATGGCGGCTTACTGGCAGGCAATCGGTCCACAGTTAAATCTGGATGATCCTTCAGCGTTGCATATTATTCCAGAAACGCTACTACCGTGATGAAAAGATCAACCCAGGTGTCTTTGAACTCCTCACGTTGCTAAAAGACCACTATCAGCTCGCTGTCGTTTCAAATCACCCCTCAGGCCTGGACCAGTGGTTAAAAGAATGGGACATTCGCTGGCTGTTTAAACAGGTTATCTGTTCCGGGGACGAAGGGGTGGCAAAACCTGAGCCTGCAATCTTTTTTAGAGCCCTTGAGCGATTGGGTGTTACAGCGTCAGAAGCTGTTTTTATTGATGACACGATGGAACACGTTCTGGCAGCCAAGGATCTTGGCATGCGGGCACTGCTCTTTACCACGGCTGAGAAACTTCGGCACGACCTAATAAACCTTGAGATAATCAGAGAGAAAAGTTGAACAGCTCGTTCGCTCTTTTTAACCAAAACCGATGGAGAAACGCTTATGCTCAATTTCCGTTTGACCCAAGATCAACTGGACCTGCAGCAAAAGGCGCGCATTTTTGCTCTGAAAGAAGTTTTACCTGTTGCCTGGTACTACGATGAAAAAGATGAACTTCCCCTGAAAGTGATACGCAAGGCTTTTGATGCCGGGATGATAGGCAGCGATATTCCAAAAGAATTTGGCGGTCAAGGGCTGAGCTTGTTAGAGTCGTCTTTGATTACCGAAGAAATAGCCGCAGCTTGTCCGGGGCTGGCGACATCGATCTTCGACAGTTCGCTGGGAATGGAGCCGATCTTGCTCTCCACCAACAGCTATGCCAAACAGAAATACCTCCCTCAAATCGCCAGGGATTTCAAATTAGCCGCTTTTGCCACATCTGAACCATTAATGGGTTCTGATGTGGCTGGCATTCGCTGCAGGGCTGAGGCTGCAGGTGATGACTATCTTCTTAACGGCACAAAATATTGGATTACCAACGGCGGTGTCGCTGATTACCTGTCGGTCTTTGCGTCCATAGACCCTGAAAGCCAGCATCAGGGAATCTGCGCGTTCCTGGTAGAGACAAAATGGCCCGGGGTGACAATCGGACGTGCTATTCCCAAAATGGGTCAGCGCTGTTCCAACACGGTAGGGGTTAATTTCAAAGATGTACGGGTGCCAAAGGAAAATGTTTTGGCTTTGCCTGGCGAAGGATTTGTGCTTGCAATGAAGACCTTTGCCCGCACCCGGCCAATCATTGGCAGCTTTGGCGTCGGAGCAGCCAGAGCGGCGACGGAATATGCACTTGATTACGCGAAAAAAAGGCGTGCTTTCGGTATGGCAATCAGTGCTTTTCAGGCAATTCAGTTTAAGCTGGCGGAGATGTATCAGAAGGTGGAAACAGCCCGCTTGCTGACCTGGAAAGCAGCTTGGGATTCGGACCAACAGCAGGACGGAAGAGTCAGTGCTTCGATCAGCAAACTCTATGCGACAGAGACAGCTCTGGAGGTGGTCAACGAGGCCTTACAGATTTTTGGTGGATACGGTTACACCAAGATGTTTCCCATTGAAAAATTGCTGCGCGATGTTCGCCTCCTGAGGATCTATGAGGGCACCAGCGAAATTCAACGAATCATCCTGGCGGATTATCTGCTCAAAGAGTATCAGCCGAGCCTTCCCCTGCTGGAGGACCTGCCGCTCCATCGGGAGCACGATCCAGGCGATGGGCAGCAGGCATCGATAATTGGCAGTGTCTGGAGGTGCAGGATCTGTGGTTACGTCCACTATGATGAAATGCCACCAGATGAGTGCCCATATTGTTTTTTCCCCAAGACAGCCTTTAAGAAAAATCAATAGTTTTCCTCTGTAACCTATCAGAGATAGAAGCAAGGATTCTCTGCAGCCGAATGGAGCGGATTAACTTGAAATTATCGTCTTTTCCTTGCTTTCAACTTTTTGATAATTATTGTCTTTACACTGTGTTGGTGAATCAACCAACAATACTCAAGAGGGAATCTTTCCTGCATCATTTAATTTTCAAAAATTCTAAACGAGGGAGGTATTATGAAAGGGGAAGTGATTTCAAAAGAATTTCAGAAAATGGTATGGGTACAAGACAAAGATGGAAAAGAATATGCCTGCTATATCGATGATCTTAAAAGCATCAAGAAGAAAGAAGATTTGAGTGAAGAAGAAAAAGCCAATTGTACCGATTTAGGCACAGTTCTTGGTGATAGCTGGTAACATTTATTTTTTATTAAACGTCATACTAAAAGATCCCCTTTTGTGTTGCATTGGTAACAGAGGGGATCTTTGATTTTTCCTGTACCTGGTATGTACTGCATTTTCAGTTAAGTAAGCTGTTATTATCTGAAAATCAGTCGTTTCTGAGACTCAATTCAAAAGCGTTTATCGAGAAATTCACCTGCGCCGATTCCACCAGACTCCCCAGCCAAAAAAACATACTGCCAGTAGAACGAGCACAATCCACAGCCAACTCCCTGTACCTCTTTCTTTAACGGTCACTCCGGCAATGAGCAAACCCACCGAACCGATTGTCCAGGATAGTTTATTGATTGACCTCTCAAGCCGAACAAGCAATCGACGACTTTCAGGTGCAATACTGTTCTTCACTGTTAAATTACCTTGCTGGGCCTGACTTATGACAGCATCAATACTCTTTGGTAGTCTGCTGATGACCTGGGTAAAAGTGACAATTTCCTGCAGCCATTCCTGCCAGTTCATGCGCAGCTCTCTGGTCGCCAAACGTTCTACGAAAGGGATGATCTCCTGCCATGGGTCAAATTTCTCATTGAGATTGGTAGCTATGCCGGACAGAATAGCGACTGCCCGGATGGCAAACAGCATATCAGCCTGAAACTGAAAAGGAGCATCATAAATTACATCCCGGTATTCCTGCATCAGGCTCCCGGCTTCTGCCAGAACCACATCCTTCATCTGCAGGGCATTTGCGCCCCAGAACCGATTAAGCAGGGCCTGGTGAGCCTCCTCCAGTCTTTTTAGATCAGCTCCAGGAAGCAGGGTGCCCGCCTGCACATATGCCTGCACAATACGAAAAGCGTCGCGGGTGGCGACCCCGATCGCATACTCTTTAAGTGCGGATCGAAGCCTGCTGGGAATAACGGTGACCATGCCAAAATCGACGAAAACGACCTGAAACGGTCGATTTTCCAGATATTCAACCTGGTCGCCGGGATGAATCTCGGTCACCCCTTGCTCACGCTCCGTCTCTGTGGGCAGTGGCCTGATGAAAATGTTGCCTGGATGGGGGTCGGCATGAATGAAATGAGTCTCAAAAATCTGTCTTAAATAGATATTGTAAATCTTTTTTGAGACATCCGCCGCATTGATGCCCGCTAGAGCAATCGACTGGTGATCGGCAACCTTGATATAACCGACATTTTCCATAGTCAGGGTATGGGCGGCACTGTAATCCCAATAGATACGGGGAAAATAAACGCCTGGCTCATCAACAAAATCCTGGGCAAACCTCTCTGCATTCTTTCCCTCAGCTGACAAATCAAGTTCAGCCCTGGTGACTCTGGAGAACTCTTCAGTCAGCCAGTCCAGATCAACCCTTCTGCTGACCCGCTGATAGCGCTTAAGCCAGCCAATTGCCAAAGAGATGGCCGCCAAATCGGTCTCGACCAGGATGTCAATGCCAGGCCGCAGAACCTTAACGACTACTTCTGTATGATCCCTGGCAAGTCGGGCAGAATGAACCTGGCCTAGCGAGGCCGAACCCAGTGGTACAGGTGAGAACCATTCAAAAAGCTCTGCAATCGGTCGGTCAAAATCCTCCTCTATCCGTTTGATAATGGCAGTGTTCTGTTCTGCAGGGATTTCATCGAGTAAACCGCTGAGTTCACTGGTAACTTCTCGGGGCAGAATATCGACACGGACCGCAAGAAACTGGCCAAGTTTAATCAGTACTCCACCCATCTCGATTGCCAAATCGCGATAGTTTCGACTGATTTTCTGCCATCGTTGTGCGGGGTCTGTCCTGAGCCAACGCAAAACCGGTCGGTTCAGGATGATATCCCAGAAAATAAGATGTAAAAAGGATCTGACAAAGAATTTGCGGACGACGGAGTATCGCCGGCGGTCAATTTTGCTCTTTCCCTCTCCTAGCCACCGTGGCTCCAGAGGTTTTCATTTTTTTCGCAGCGCCTCGATCGTCACGAGAATGTCAACGTCCTTGCCGACTGCACCCATTTGATACTATTTTCCATCCCCAACCTTAAGGTCCAGTCGGTCACGGCACAATTGCCATTAAAGCCTGACACTTCCGTTTTTTCCAGGAAGGGGTCATCTTTTCTCCCCTCATACCCAGCCCACGACCTGCTATGGCCATGCTTTTCCGCCCACTGCGAGATGTATGTGCGCGCTGCTCATCATGATTTTACTGATACTCTGTGGGTAGCATGAAAATCTAACTTATTTTTTCCGGTTTACAAACATTTTCAGGTTTAGCTACGCTTCGGCCGCAGCCTTTGCAGTAATGGGTTGCGGGCGAGATCAGAGAAATATATTGCTGAGGATTTTTCACCTGAAGCTCTTCCTCAACGTAACCACATAGCGTTTTATTGTTATCATCACTCATGATATGTCTCCATTTTAGGTTACAATGCGTTGATTCTTTTTCATTGGAAGACCAGTGCATGATATTCGTTTAAATGCAGGTCGACCTGGAATAATGATAGACACAGAGTATTGCATGTCAAGCAACAGTAACTGTTCGGCTCTGTCGCTTGACATAGCGGTGATCCTGGTAAGATTGTCTTGGCAAACCGTCAGGGCAGAGACGAATGTACCATTTTCTGGCCATGAGCAGAGAGAGGCAGCAGGAACTAAATTTTGGGCAGATGGAAGACAAAAAGCACGAGCCAGCTCAGGTTATTTGTGGTGATGTCATAAAACGTCAGAGTTCCTTAATTCTGGTCTGAAAGATGAGTTGTGGAATGTGTTGATGACACGCTACCTATGAGTTCATCACAGAATTATCTCGAGAAATTGGGTGGCAAGGGAGTGGCTCGGGGAAGCCTTTAACAGAAACTGTCTTATTCTATTACCAGGTTATATTTTTTGATGCACGACCGTGAATGCCTGAATAACTAAAAACGCTGGAAATGTATGCCAACCATGACAGGTAGAGAAAAACGATCCACAGAGCAAAATGTACTCGCACGTCTATGGCTCTGGTTTGTACGTGATTTTGCCGGTATTTTCCGGGAAATGCGTTGGAGCTACGTTCCACCATTGATGGTTTATTTCGCTGCAGGTGTCTCGGGATTTACCGGTATCGTTGAAAGTTTCTATGTTAAGGATGAGTTAGGACTGACGGCTGTTTTCCTTGCAGGGCTCGGTTTTTGGGCTGGTCTGCCCTGGGCATTGAAAATGCCAATCGGTCATCTCGTTGATCTTTTCTGGCGGCGCAAGGCGTTGTTCGTCTATTTCGGTGCTCTGCTCATGGCGCTCAGTCTGCTGATCATGGTTGGGTTGACCGGGTTCAAACAACAGATGGAGCAGTTCCTCAGCGCCGAAATCTGGTATATCATCGCTACTCTTCTAGCCCCTGTTGGCTTTGTTATTCAGGATGTGGTTGCAGACGCCATGACCGTGGAGGCAGTTCCGACACTCGATGATGCCGGTGAGCAGATCGGGGAAGAGAAGCTCAAACGTATGCATATCACCATGCAGACCCTCGGCAGGATCTCAATTATCGGGGGCAGTGCCCTTGTTGCCGGTCTTGGCGGGTGGCTGGCAAAGACATTGTCCTACCAGGTGATGTATGAGTTGGCTCTTGGTATCCCGGTGATCTCCGTTCTCGGTGTTACGCTTGGACAGCTGAGCATGCGGATCCGCAAGGTGCGCATGAAGCGAAGCGGTATCAGCGAGGCTGATATCCAGCAGTCATTTCAGCAGGATCATGCTGTGACTAAACCCAACTATCACATCTTGGGCGGCAGTGCTGTTTTTGTCCTCTTAAGTGTTTTTTTTGGAATGTCGGATATTGGTGGGAAGAAGGAAGTTATCTTTTTGGGCTCTCTTGCTGTAATTGTTTATCTCATGTACTCGATAATGCAAGGGCTTGATCCGCGCAAGAAAAGAGAGATAGTCGGTATCGCACTGATTATTTTCATCTTTCGTGCCATGCCTACCATCGGTGCCGGGGCGAGTTGGTGGCAGATCGATGTCCTTCATTTTGATGAGGCTTTCTTTGGCACCTTGCGGCAGATATCCTCTATCCTTGCCATTATCGGACTTGTTGCATTACGGGGTTGGATGATCAGGAGTCCAATCCCATACCTGGTGGTCTTTCTTTCACTTTACAACGCCGTGATGATGTTGCCGTTTATTGGCATGTACTATGGGCTGCATGAGTGGACGGAGGCTAATCTCGGATTTGGAGCACATACCATTGCCATCGTTGACACCATGGCCGACTCCCCCTTGGGACAGGTGATGATGGTTCCAATGCTCGCCTGGATTGCCAGAGAGGCACCGGTTGACCAGAAGGCCACCTATTTTGCAGTCATGGCAGCATTCACCAACCTGGCATTATCCGCCTCCAACCTGCTGACAAGTTATTTCAACCGCATATTTATCGTCGAACGTGGAGATTTCAGCGAACTTGGACTTCTGATGATCGCCGTCATGATGACCGGACTGGTCGTTCCTATAGTCGCTGTAGTGCTGGTCACCAGGCTGCAGCAGTCAGCTCGATGAGATTGTCGAGCATAACCGGTATTGACCATAAGGACATGAGAGAGGCCGGTTATAGCTTATTCATATCAATGAACCCATATCTGCCGCCGACATTTTTGTCTTTATTTCCGTTATCACAAACAAACAGCAGATAAGATGAGTTTTCATGCTCAACTATTGTTATTCCTTCAATATTTTTCACTCCCTTCATTTTCGGAATATCAACCTTAACTGGCCTGCTCTTTTGCAGTCCATCCCAGGCCCATATCCGTGAGCGAAGTTTGCCCTTTTTATGAATTGTCTCGCCTGCAATCAGGAAACGGGAGTTCTTCTTGTCATAGGTTATCGCCCTGATGCCGGCACCTTCGAGGTCTAATGCTATTATTCTGGGGTCGAAGATGGGGTCTTGGTTTCTATTGAAAATATCGTAGGGATTGAGAAGACTCAGGATAAGTGCCTGGTGGTTATGGACTGGGGAGCGCAGACCGATGAGCAATGTCTTTTTGGCTGCGTCAAAGGTCAGTCCCTCAATATTGATTTCTTCAAGCGCTTTTTTTTCCAGTTTGAGCGATTTCTGAAGTTTTTCCTGCATGAAGGGAAGGAGGTTGTCAACTACCTGGATATCAGATATCTGCTCCGCTTGTATGGTTAGTTTAATGAGTTGTTCACGAATCTTTTTCCGTTCTCCTTTTTTCGATGGTGAGTGTGACGTAATGATAACTATTTCATTATTGTTAGCTGCCGAGACACCCTCGAGATCATGAACTTTTTTCATTTCTCCTTTAAGTGGTCGTGGTGATAGCGTTAATTCACTTTTGTCCTGGGCGAGTGAAAAGAGCCGAAGCGGATGGTCGCCCTCATCTTCAACAACGATCACACTGCCATCAGCTAAAAACGTAACATCCGAGGGTTCATAGAGGTTTGAAAATGATTGTACAGATTGTGACCAGGCGGGGGCTGCAAATGGTACCGCGCAGCACAGTAGTAGCGTAACAACCATGATGGCAAGTATATTTAATATGTTCATGGGGATAAAACTCCGGGAAATCATCATTTTGCAAAAGGCTCATATAATAACGGATTGGGTTTATCAATCATCATCTATTGAAATACCTGGTAATGATCGCTTCCATTTTCGTGTGCAGGGTCTTTTCTGTACACTGGGCAAACTCCTGGTAGAGTGACTGTGCGACACTATTGAAAGCATCCAGGTATGACGGGTCAAAGTGGGAGTGCCTTCCTTGAGCCAGGATCCCCATGGCTTTATCAAAAGACATTGGTTTTTTATAGGGCCGGGCTGAGGTGAGCGCATCAAAAACATCAGCAATGGCAAATATACGTGCGTTTATTGGAATATCTGAGCCGCTGAAGCCATGGGGGTATCCTGAGCCACAAAATTTTTCGTGGTGGAACCCGACCACGTCGGCGGCATCTTTCAGCCATTCCGAGCGCTTTACAATGTCCAGCCCGTGGCTGACATGGAGTTTCATTGCTTCGATTTCGTTTTCAGTGAGTTTCGTGGGTTTTAATAAGATCCGGTCACTGATGCCGATTTTGCCGACATCATGGAGAAAAGCTCCCTTGATGAGTCCCTGGATCTGGTTCTGCCTGAGGTTGAGGGCTTCTGCAAGTGTGACGGAATAAATGGTGACACGATAGTTATGGCTGTCGGTGTCACTATCACGTTTGGCAATTGCACTTCCGACGACCTGGAGTGTCTCTATATTTGCCTCGACAAGATTTTCGGTCAATTTCGCCAGCTGCCGTATCAGCGTAATGATGACAGGATAGAGTATCAGGGTGGTCAGGAGAACGATACCTATTGCCCCGAGCACGGACCTCATTATACGACCGACAACCTCGTCTCTGGCCTGTATCGATACGGCAAAAACACCCTCAAGAACAGCGACCGGTTCACCGTCACTGTTGCTCAAGGGGAAGCTCAGCGTAATGTATGGCGTCCCTTTGATGCGTTTTAATATACTTATTTTCTCTGCGGTTCCTGCAGCAGAATTTCGCTGGGATTGCCGCAGTTTTTCTACATCTTCTAATTGTGCATAGTGTTTGTCAATCGCTGTTGCAATCGCTTCACCATACATATTGTAAATACCTGAAGAAACCAGCTGGCCCATCCATTGATTCGATTTACCGGCGATCAGCAGCATTTCCAATTCCCGGGGAAGCGTTGTTTGACTGTACTTCTCAGGTGTATCAAGCAGGTGACGGATCTGGTTATTGAAACTGGCGACGATTTCGCCTGCACGGCTATTGACAAGGCTGCCGAGGCGATTGAACTCAAGAATAAAGACAGCCGCACCAAGCGCAATAGAGATAACTGATGCAGCAATTACCATGCGAAAGAGGAGCTGACGCTGAATGGAAGGTCTCCGCCCAGTCCTTGCCTTTGGCGAGGATCTTCCTGTCGTGGTTGAACCGCTTATAATACCAAGTGTTTTAGCCAGCACAATGTCTCGTCTCAATTTTACTTTCGGCATCAGGATATGATATAAGAAAATTAATTGACGGGGCTCTATCTGATGCTCTTGCCTCTATTATTGTAGCGCCGGCAGTTTAAGAATAAAAGAATGAAATAGGCAGAACAGGTATTTAGACAGGCGGGTGCTCGAAAAGATTTGCCCTGATAGATGTAGAGGAGCTATTGTTTTTTATGTACGCTCAATTTATAAAATGGGCAGTTATCCTGCTCTTGACAGTTTTTCTATCGTCTTGTGGTGAGAAGAGCTCTTTTAACTCGATAAGCGATGCCTATAGTCGCGCCCATAAGCGTTTTTTTTCCCATGAAAAAAACGGTGAAGTCACGTCAGGAGAAGATCCGGTTGTTGCAGAGCTGAAACGAAAGCTCCAGGATTCTGAGAGAGAAAGGGAACGGCTCAGCAGCGATATCAAGAATCTTAAATCAGAGATCAAAAAACAGCAGCTGGCAATATCGCTTCAGGGCAAAGTTATTAAATTGCTGGATGATTCAAACCATACGCTCCAGAAAAATATTGAAGAACAGATCGCAGCTCAGAGCTTTGACAACGATTCTGCGGTCTCCTTCACAGAACCCTGAAGATGACTGATTATAGGTGATTTTGTGCGGACACGTTCTATCCTGCATATTTTGGGCTGTTTCTGTTTAGCAGTCTTCAGCACACTATCCGCAGAAGCTTTTACCTGTGCTATTCCACCCGATGCACAACAAGAGGATAGTTCTCACCCCGACATCGTTGTTGGAGATGGAACGCCAGAGAGTTGTACCTCGGCAGCGTTTGTTGCTGCTGTCGCAAGCGGTGGCGTCATAACATTTGATTGCGGACCCGAGCCGATGACCATCACCCTGAGTGAGACGGCGAAGGTGTTCAATAATACAGAGCTGCCTGATATCGTCATTGACGGTGGAGATAAAATTACTCTGAGCGGCGGTGGGCTGGTTCGGATCCTTTATATGAACACATGCGACCCGGCCCAGGTCTGGACAACATCTCATTGTCAGGACCAGGATCACCCGCGGCTCACCGTCCAGAACCTGATATTCAAAGATGGCAACGCGAGCGGATTAGCAGATGACACGGATCCCGGGGGTGGTGGTGCGATATTTGTCCGGGGTGGGCGATTTAAAGCGGTACACTGCAGGTTCATCAACAATGTCTGCGACAGTACCGGACCCGATATCGGGGGAGCAGCGATCCGGGTTTTCAGCCAGTACAACGATCTCCCCGTCTATATTGTTGACAGTGTCTTCGGGGGTGGGGAAGGGCTTGGCAACTCTTGTTCCAATGGTGGCGGAATCAGTAGTATTGGTGTTTCCTACACGGTGATAAACAGCCTGTTCAGTCACAACAGCGCAATCGGTTACGGTGCAAACCCGGCGCAACCAGGAACACCTGGTGGCGGCAGTGGCGGGGCGATATACAACGATGGCAACACCTTTACCCTCAGTCTCTGCGGTACAGCAATTCATGACAATTCTGCCAACTGAGGGCGGAACAGCCATTTTTTTTGTGAGCAACAATTTAACAGGTACGCTGCGGATTGAAAACTCGGCATTGTGGAATAACCCGAAAGGCACATTTGAGACGGTGGGGTATCCTGGAATTTTTTATCTGGGCAGGGGTGATCCGCAACTCGTTAACTCATCAATCGGTGGGGCGGAAACTCCCAGTTATATAGCTGTTGATGTCAACGGAGACAGTAAAATCGGCCTTGCTGAAATCATCTACACATTACAGGTTGTATCCGAATCCAAACCGCAGGAACTCTCAGACTATGTGAGAAAAAAAGGTGATATCGTCTACGACCACAACGTCGATCTCTTTGATGTCATTAACGGACTTCGGTTGATGGTTGATGCTCAACAATAGCTGCAGCCGATGATTCACCAACCGTATCTTCGCAAGTAATACCCTCCCTCCCTCCTTCATTGCTCATAGACAGTTGTTTGCAATCGCTGATAGGTACCTTGTGACGTCTGTCACTGAAACAAAGAACGTCAAAGCGTCAAAACTGTCAATGCCAGGTAACCCGATACGATTGCTCAATTGGAGGTAATGCAGTATCCTGTTGAGCACTATAACATTTTCAAAAGAGTCTTTACTCTCTTTGTTCATTGCGAGTAGCGTTGACATCTATCATTTGCACGGACCACTGTAGGATAAAGAAATAAGAGGATCAGGTATGCATATAAAAACAGTCACGTTCTTTTTTGCGCTCATTTTTTTGTTTATTTCTGCTGGTATCTCTTGTGCGCAGAAGGAAACGCAACCGGCGTCCCTGCAATCTGGCGACTCGAGACTCCTCTATATGAAAACCGTACAGGAATACGTCAATAAACAGTGGTCCTACAAGAAAACACTTGATAACCAGTTTTATTCAGTTCAGCTCGATTTGATACTGGACAGAGAAGGCCGTATCATTGAACAGAAGATACTCAAATTATCATCGGACCAGGTGTACAATGACTATGCATTGAAAGCGCTGGCGGAAATGGAGCCGTACCCTCCAATCCCGGATACACTGGATGTTGAGAACATACAGGTCCGTTTTCACCTGATGCCGAATAAATAACAGCGCCTGGTTATTGGCAACACGTTTCGCACTTCTCGGCACAGCATATATTCCATAACCCCAGAAAATATTGGTTCAGGACATCATTTAAAAGGAGAAAATCATGAATAGTCCCATACGGCGAAACGTTGAAAAGGTCTATCGGGGAGAACCTGTTATCGAGGGGGCAGGGGTTCATCTGCGAAGAGTCTTTGGCTTTCATGACACATCACGTTTTGATCCATTTCTTCTGCTGGATGATTTTCGTTCTGATGTCCCGGAGGAATTCTTGAGCGGTTTTCCCTGGCATCCCCATAGAGGAATAGAAACCATAACCTATGTTTTAAGAGGTGATGTCGAGCATGGTGACAGTCTCGGAAACAGGGGTGTTATATCCTCAGGCGATGTGCAGTGGATGACAGCGGGCAGCGGCATTATTCACCAGGAGATGCCGAAAGGTGACGACAGGGGCTCGATGTATGGTTTTCAGTTGTGGGCCAATCTTCCCGCTGATCAGAAAATGATGGACCCTCGCTACCGTGATATCCCCTCGGCAGCTATCCCGGAAGTAGAATTGGCAAGCGGGGCAAAGATCAAGATTATCGCAGGTACGGTTTCCGGGGTTTCAGGTCCTGCAGACGATATTGTCATTGATCCGCAGTATCTTGACTGTCTGGTTCCGGCCGGAACACAATTTATCCATAGCACCAAGCGTGGATACACGACATTTCTTTATGTAATTGATGGAGAAGGGAGTGTTGATGGGACTGCTGTTGCAAATCAGACATTGCTGCTCTTTGGGGATGGTGATGAACTGGAAGTCACAGCCGGCGATATTCAGCTGCGTTTCTTGCTGATCTCCGGGCGGCCGCTTAAAGAATCTATCGCCTGGAGGGGACCGATCGTGATGAATACGCATGATGAGCTTGAGTTGGCATTTAAGGAATTACAAAACGAGACCTTTATTAAGCACACCTAAAAAAATTGTCCTTCGGGACCATTACGTTATATAGTTGATGATACAGCATATAGTGATTACTACGAAGTTACATAGATAGTTATTGACAAAGACGGGCCTCTTAATTGTCAGGGTACCATTGTGCTGATAGACGATCAGGATTCAGACAGATTGCTGCCTCCGGCTGATCACTTCACACTTCGCCGCTGGGGAGGTAAAAAAGAAGTCTGTCTGTGACGGCTCACATGAGGAAAACGGTTTTAAGGGGTAATCTGTTTTAGGACCGACGTTCAACATTAATTTAAGCACCCGAATACCACGATAAATGTATACCGATTTTTATAAACTGGATACAAAACCGTTTCAGATATCTTCCGACCCTTCCTTTATATGGCTTGGGGAAAAGCATAAGGAAGCGCTGGCAACCCTGAGATACAGTGTTATCGATAACAAGGGCCTGATGTTGCTGACAGGGGATGTCGGTACCGGTAAAACCACGTTGATTAACACCCTGCTTGAGAGCCTGGGCAATGATGTCTACTATGCCTCTGTTCCTGATCCAAGGCTGGAGCTGATCGATTTCCTCAATTACATTGCCCAGGCCTTTCACATCGATGGTGAATTTACCTCAAAAGGATCATTTCTCCTCCATTTCGGGTGGTTCCTGGAAACCGTTTATAAGCAGGATAAGAAGGCTCTTCTCATTGTTGATGAGGCCCAACTCCTGACCCAGGATCTGCTCGAGGAAATACGGTTATTATCGAACATTCATCGCGATGGTAATCATCTGCTCAATATATTCTTTGTCGGGCAGAACGAGTTTAATGAAATACTTCATAGACCTGAAAACCGAGCGGTAACTCAGCGTATCACGCTCAACTACCAGATCAGTCCGCTCTCGCTGGAGGAGACGAAACTCTACGTCAGGCATCGTCTCAAAGTCGCCGGAGCATCTCGGTCACTTTTCAGCCCGTCGGCGATAAAGGCTATTGCTGTTTATTCCGGGGGGATTCCACGACGAATTAATGTGATATGCGACCACTGCCTGCTCACCGGCTATATTGGTGAAAAAGAGAAGATTGATGAAAAGATCGTCAAAGAATGCGTCAAAGATATAGCGATACCACAGTACAATCAATCATCTCAATCGGGAAGAAAGGGCACGCTGAATCAGGAAAACGATTCTAAGGGCAGACAGTTCCGTCTGAGCGGGCCGGCTCTCGCTCTTTCTTTGCTATCAGTAATGCTGCTGTCGGTTATTGCTGTGACCCTGGTGAACCCTGATCTTTCGGGGAAAATCGTCTCATCATATCAGCGCGGTGTGGAACATCTTTTCAGTAAATCTGATGTGAGTCCGGTGGAGCAGCGACCGGAAGAGGGCGGCGAACTGTCAAAACAAGCCGAGCCAGTGGTTGTTGATGGTGCTGTGGAGAAACGTTATTCTGAAATTGCATTAGAAAATACGGAAACGACAGGTGTGGAGGCTCAACCTGCGCCGATAGCTGCAGATACTAATGAGTCAGACAATGCTGAACTGGAAGTTGCAGCCCAGTCAATAGGGGTGACAACAGCAGGCGATGATGTGGAGTCGGAGCTCAATACACTCTCAACAGCCCCTGAAACAGACATTCAGGAAAACAAAGAGGAGCCTTCAGTTAGGCAAGCAGAGGAGACTCAAGAGGAACAGGACACGACATACACAGCATCTGCTCCTAGTGAACAGCCAGAAACAGTATCTCCAGCTACAGGATCGCAGAGCCCTGCCGCGAGCCAGGAAACACAATCTGTGGAGTTGTCTGAAATACTGGTGGTTGAATCGCCCCCGGGAGAAGAGGAGGAAAACGTTGTCATCCGATTTGAAAATAATTCAAATGATTTTTCAACGTCCAACCTCGATCAGCTCATTAAGCTGGGGCTCAGTATCAAAAACCAGCCAAGCGTTTCGCTCGATATTATCGGTTATACCGACTCTGCTGGACCAGATGAATACAATAATAGACTATCGCTCGTCCGAGCCACCATGGTCAAGAGTTATCTCCTGGGGCTGGGAATCGATCCAGGCCGGATGACTGTAAACGGCTATGGAAGCCAAAATCCTATTGCCGACAACGCAACACGAGAAGGCAGACGTCTGAACAGACGGGTAGAGGTAGAGGTGGTCAGACCCTGAAAAAAATGTTGAGAGAGCCAGGATAGCCACTCAAATGATTTTCAGTGATTTCTCCTTGTTGAATCTCTTGATACTGGCAATGGCATGCCCCTTGACGTTGGCAATATGCTTTTGCAGGATCGCGGTCGCACCTTCAAGGTCCGAGACCGCGATATGTTCATAGAGTTGCCTGTGCTCCGAGTCCACGGTATCCATAGGGGTCAGGAACAAGACATGGCCCCGGTACTTGAGATAGAGGAGGTCAAAGAGCGATTTCAAAGCATTTACCTGTATGGTGCAGCCGGACAGAGTTGCCAGTTTCAGGTGAAACGCCATATCTTTTAACAAACGCTCCTTGAGGTAGATGTCCCGCACAGCTTTCAGGTGATTGTCCAGACTTTTTTTCAAAGCGTTGAGGCGTGTCTTGTTCATCCTGGCCATTGTTTCCGGCAAGAGCGATACTTCGATGATTTCTCTGAAATCATAGATTTCGATAATTTCTTTCAGGCTGATTTCCTCGGTGAAATAGCCGCGATTGGGTTCATGCCGGACCAGCCCCTGGTCCTCAAGTCTCTTCAGGGCCTGAATGACGGGAGTTGTGCTCATTCCCAGACGTTTTGCGAGATCACCATAGGATATCTTTTGTCCCGGATTGATATCGTTGACGAAAAACATGCGCCTGATACCCATATATGCCTTCTGGGCACTCTCTCCAGGACTCAGTTTCTTCTCTTTGTTTTTTTGGTTCATGAATAGTACTAGTAGATCAAAGGATCAGAATAATCAAGTATAAATAGATAGTTAAAACATCATTGCTGGCACCAGTATGACGCTGTATATATTTGATATTACTTGACATAGGTACAGGGTATGATGTATTTGTTATAAAATATAATTAGAAATCTGATTAAATATCTGATCAGATAGATACTGTTCCTTAAGTCGAGGCGATCAAATGGCCCTGTCATTTATGGAAGGTAACGAGGCGCTGGCAAGAGGTGCAATCGCTGCCGGCTGCAACTTCTTCGCAGGCTATCCTATCACTCCGGCAACGACGATCTTCAACAATATGTTGAGAATGCTGCCGCCACGGGGCGGCATCTGTCTGCAGGGGGAAGATGAAATCGCTTCCATGGGCTATTGCATTGGCGCTTCCATTGCCGGTAGAAAAGCGCTCACCGCGACCTCGGGCCCTGGTATCAGCCTCTACAGCGAGCATATCTCTTTTGCCCTCGGCAGTGAAACTCCGCTGGTTATAGTAGACGTACAAAGACTCGGCCCTTCAACCGGTTCGGCAACCAGAGGAGCGGACAGTGATATCCAGTTCCTGAGATGGGGCAGTACCGGGGGAGTACCGGTCATTGTCCTTGCCCCAACAGATGTTACAGACTGCTATGTCCTGGCGGCCCACGCCTTCAACTATGCTGAAGAATTCAGGTGTCCCGTCTTCATTGCGTCCAACAAGGAGATCGGCCTGACAAAGCAGAGTGTCGATCTTGAGAATATCGATCTGCCGCCGGTTATCGAGAGAAAACGCTTCACCGGGAAAACGTACCTGCCATTTGCTGCTGCACCAGGCAGTTCTCCGCCATTTCTTCCTGTTGGCGGTAAGACGCTGGTGAGAATCACCTCCTCGACTCATGGCCCGGATGGTTATATAACGACTGACCCTGTGGTGATTGCCCAGAACAATGAACGACTGCGGGATAAAATTGACAGTGCCGGCCCGAGAATCACACTTTTTGAGGCAGACATAAAGGAACATTCAGAGATCCTGATCATAAGTTATGGTATCACTTCCTGTGCTGTAGCGGAGGCAGTGAAGGTGCTTGCCCAGAGTGGTGTCGCTGTTTCAACCCTCACCCTGAAGACGCTCTGGCCTGTACCTGAGCAGCTGCTCAAGGAAAAGGGTGGGCAATTTCGTCGAGTTATCGTCTTTGAAATGAACCTGGGCCAATATGTCCGGGAAATCAGGCGGGTATTGTGTGACAAAGAGGTGGAGTTTTTTGGCCAGATGGATGGTGTGCTGATATCTCCTCGGAAGGTTACGGAGGTGATTGGTAATGGGTAGTTTTCTGAACAAAGGTCGTCCCCCGGTTTATTGTCCAGGCTGCACTCACGAAACGATTGCCACCAGGCTTGACCAGGCCATGGTCAGCCTGAAACTGCAGGCGGACAAGGTGGTTATCGTCACTGATATCGGTTGCTCCGGGCTCTTTGATACCTTTTTCAATGTTCACGCCCTCCATGGTGTTCACGGTCGCGCCCTCACCTATGCAACCGGACTGAAACTGGCTGATCCGGAACTCACTGTTATCGTGACAATGGGAGATGGTGGGTTGGGTATCGGCGGGGCGCATGTTCTCTCTGCATGCAGGCGAAATCTGGATATCACCCTGCTTGTCTTGAACAATTTCAATTTTGGTATGACAGGAGGGCAGTTTTCTCCTACAACCCCCACAGAGGCGGTGGTGAGCTCAGCGTTTCTCAATCAGGTGGAGAGTCCCATTGATATCTGTGCAATCGCTGAGAGCAGTGGGGCAACCTTTGTGGCGAGATGTTCTGCCCTGGACCGGGAGCTTTCAGATTATATCGTCCGGGCCATAAGCCACAAAGGTTTTGCAGTTGTCGAGACCCTTGGCCTATGCACCGGGCGCTATACGAAACAGAACCGCTTAACACCTGCAATACTCGATCAGATGACTGCGGAGATGGCACCAACCAACGGTGTCGTTACCAGGAACCAGAGACCCGAGTATGGCTCACGTTACCGTGAACTGGCGACAAAGATCCAGGACTTTCCCGCTCCGGTCACTGTCGAAAAGAGCGTTGACAGGCTCGATTATCAGCGTCATGAGGTGGCTATTCTTGGCAGTGCGGGGATGAGGATTGTCACTGCAGGAGATATCGTCTGTTGTGCAGGACTGGCTGCAGGCATGAATGTATCGATGAAGAGTGATTATGACATTACCGTTCTTCGGGGACCGTCGGTGAGTGAAATTCTCATTGATCCAGAAAAGATAGGTTATTCGGGTCTGGAATCTCCAGATGTTGTATTGGCCCTGAGTCATGAGGGAGTTCAGAGGCGGAAAGCGGTTATTGCCGGATTGCAGTCCGATTGCCAGATTATCCGGGCAAAAGGCGTCGAACTCCCTGAGACTCGGGCCAGAGTTCTTGACGTTGATTTTGGTGCTATGAAAATCAATAAACAGGACTGGGCTCTGGCTGCTGTCGCTATCCTGGCAAAAAACACAGAGGTACTCGATTTTGAGATGCTGCAGCAGGCGCTCCAATCGAGATTTGAAAAAAGTAAAACCTACCTGGCCGCAATGAAAATAATCACTAACGTTTTTGCAAGCAGGTTGATTTAACAAAAGGGAGTTGCCATGGAAATTTTACGTGCTCTGGGAGTTGAAGAGATCAATTCAGGGGCATCGACTGGTCTCAATTGGGATTGCAGTAACCAGGCGGGCGAGCTCGATGTCTTTTCTCCGGTTGACGGCAGGTTACTGGCAAAAGTAAGGCGTGCTTCGGAGGATGATTATCGAAACTGTGTCGCAGCTGCGAGGAAAGCCTTTATCCAGTGGCGCATGGTGCCGCCTCCTCAGCGGGGAGCGGTGGTACGCCAGATAGGAGACGCCCTGCGTGCCAAAAAGGACGAACTCGGTACGCTGGTAACCTGGGAGGTGGGCAAATCGCTCCAGGAAGGGCTGGGAGAAGTCCAGGAGATGATAGATATCTGTGATTTTGCCGTGGGACAGTCACGGCAGCTCTATGGGGCTACCATGGCCTCAGAGCGTGAGGATCATCGCCTTTATGACCAGTATCACCCGCTCGGGGTGGTGGGAATTATCAGTGCGTTTAATTTCCCTGTAGCGGTCTGGTCATGGAACGCTATGCTGGCCGCAGTCTGCGGAGACACCTGCCTGTGGAAACCGTCGTCAAAGACACCGCTGACGGCAATCGCCATTCAGCATATCCTTGCAGGAGTAATCAGGAAAAACAATCTTCCCGAAGGTCTTTTCAACCTTGTTATCGGGTCCGGTGCAACAATTGGTGAACACCTCCTCCGGGATCCGGACATTTCCCTGGTGTCAATCACCGGGTCCACCAGGATCGGGCGACATGGGGCAGGCGTGGTTGCCTCGAGATTTGGCAAATGCATTCTGGAGCTTGGCGGTAATAATGCGATTGTTCTGAGCCCGCATGCAGATCTTGAACTGGCAGTACCGGCCATTGTCTTTTCGGCAGTTGGTACGGCCGGTCAGCGGTGCACAACGACACGACGCCTGATTGTCCATGAGTCAATTTATGACAGGATTAAGCAAACACTGGTCAGGGCATACGGGTCGATCAAAATCGGCTCACCGCTCGATGAGAAAAATCACATGGGTCCGCTGATCGATTCACAGGCGGTGGCAGGATATCAAACGGCATTGGAGGAGTTAACGGATCAGGGCGGCACCATCATCTGTGGTGGAAAAGTCTTTGCAGGAGAAGGTTTTGAGTCTGGCTGTTACGTCGAACCGGTAATCGCTGAAGCCGAAAACAATTTCCCGATCGTTCAGCAGGAGACCTTTGCCCCCATTCTTTACCTGATTAAATATTCGGGTGGGATCGACAATGCAATCTCTCTCCAGAACGATGTTGCACAGGGCTTGTCTTCCTCTGTCTTCACAGAGAATCTCAGAGAAGCGGAACGCTTTATCTCGGCCGCTGGATCTGATTGCGGCATAGCCAATGTCAATATCGGCACTTCGGGTGCAGAGATCGGCGGGGCTTTCGGTGGCGAGAAAGAAACCGGCGGCGGCAGAGAGTCAGGTTCAGATGCCTGGAAAGGCTATATGCGGCGACAGACAAATACGATTAATTATGGTACCGCAATGCCTCTTGCCCAGGGAATCAGGTTTGAGCTGTAAACCGAAATATGCCCGGGACGTTATCACTTAAAGGAGTGAATGTATGCAAACCATCACGGAACTGACCGATTATATGAACTTTATACCACTCCTGGATGACGAGGAGCGGCTGGTCCGGGACACCGCCCGGAAATTTGTCAATGAACAGGTCCTGCCAATTATTGACGAATATGCTCAAGATGAGCGATTCCCCAGCCATCTGGTTCCAATCATGGGCGAGATGGGCTTTTTCGGTCCAACACTTCCCGAAGCGTATGGGTGTGCTGGGCTTTCCAATGTCGCCTATGGTTTATTGATGTATGAGCTCGAACGTGGTGATTCTGCCCTGCGAAGTATGGCTTCTGTTCAGGGGTCTCTGGTGATGTATCCGATCTATGCCTACGGCAGCGAGACCCAGAAACAACATTGGCTTCCCCGGATGGCAACCGGAGAGATCATCGGCTGTTTTGGATTAACCGAGCCGGACCATGGCTCAAATCCAAGCGGAATGCGAACCAAGGCTGTTCGCGAGCCTGGCGGAAACTGGCGGCTCAATGGTACAAAAATGTGGATAACCAACGGAACGCTGGCTGATGTAGCCATTGTCTGGGCGCAGACCGAGGAGGGCATACGCGGATTTCTTGTGGAAAAAGGAACACCCGGGTTTTCAGCACCACAGATGAAGGGCAAGTAGAGTCTGCGCGCCTCGGTTACCTCGGAACTTATCCTCGACAATGTGCTGGTGAATGAAGAGAAAAGTCTTTTGCCGGAGGTGATCGGCATTAAAGGGCCACTCGGGTGTCTTACCCAGGCACGCTATGGAATCGCCTGGGGAGCGCTCGGTGCAGCAGACAACTGCTACCAGACTGCCCTTGAATATGCAAAAGAAAGAATACAGTTTGAGAAACCGATTGCCGCTTTCCAGCTCCAGCAGAAGAAATTGACCGAGATGGTCACAGAACTGACAAAAGGGCAGCTGCTCGCCCTGCAACTGGGCAGGCTCAAGGATCAGGGAGAATACAGTCCTGCCCAGGTATCAATGGCAAAGATGAATAATGTCGCGATAGCCCTTGAAATCTGCCGTACAGCTCGGACAATGCTCGGCGCCAACGGGATCATGGGAGAATATCCGATAATGCGTCATGCCAATAATCTGGAGTCGGTCTATACCTATGAGGGTACCCACGACATGCATACCCTTATTGTCGGCCAGGAAGTAACTGGAATCGCGGCATTTCGTTAGCATGGCACGTTCCCATCACCTCTGCCCTGCGTGTTATTGAAAACCCCGGAGAGAAGCAATGACAAATCGCATCAACTCAATACTCGTGCTCGGACTCGGCAAGGTTGGTCACCTGGTTGGACTTCTTCTCCATGAAACAGGATTTAAGGTCACTGGCGGTGATTTAAACCCGGTGGCTGACTTGCCCTTTGCCACCAGGAACATCGACGTTACACAAACCACTGAACTCAGCAGTGCACTGGATGGCTTTGATGCCATTATTTCCTGCCTGCCGTATAACTATAATCTTGAAATTGCACGATATGCTGCAGACAATGGTGCTCACTATTTTGATCTCACTGAAGATGTTACTACCACCATAAAAATTAAAGAATTGAGCAAGAGCGCGCCTTCGGTTATGGCTCCACAATGCGGACTTGCACCTGGTTTTATCGGTATTGTTGGAGCATCACTGGCCAACACTTTTGACAAGATCAGATCAATTAAACTGCGGGTTGGCGCACTGCCCAGACACCCGACAGGACTGCTTGGCTATGCCTTCAACTGGTCGCCGGAGGGGGTGGTCAATGAATATCTGAACGATTGCGAGGTCATTGAAAACGGAGTGCGAAAGTGGGTTTCTCCGCTTGAATGGCTCGAGCAGATCGTTATCGAAGGGTTGCAGCTGGAAGCCTTTACGACCTCGGGTGGACTTGGAACCATGTGTGAAACCTATGAGGGGCTGGTGGAGAATCTCGATTATAAATCGATCCGCTATCCGGGGCACGCGGCACTGATGAATTTTTTTCTGCATGAGCTGCTGATGCGGGAGGACAGGGAGACGGCCGGCAAAATCCTGGTTAATGCCAAGCCGCCTGTGAGTGAGGATGTTGTCTATGTGCACGCTTCGGTCGAGGGCTGGAGGAAGCGTAACCTGTCCCGTGAAGAATTTGTCAGGGCTTACTTTCCACGGAAAATTGGTGGTGGCGTGAGAAGAACGATTGCCTGGACAACGGCGGCTTCTCTTTCAGCGGTGGTCGAGATGGTGAACAGTGGAGTCCTGCCTGAAAAAGGGTTCCTCAGGCAGGAAGAGATTTCGCTGGATGCATTTCTTGCGACCCGCAACGGCCAGCTCTATAGTGAGAAAGTGGTTGGTGGTGAGCGTATTGATCAGCTGATCGGGCCTCGCACGTGATTCCGTGATATCTGGAAAACGAATCATTGCCCTCTGCATGCCTGCAGAACCTCGAGTATCATATCTCCATCTCCTGTCCGGGCCCTGTCGTTTTTTCAATGATCTTTTGACAGACAAGAGTGTCCGGGACGGGGCGTGATTGATTGGGGGTTAGTTCTGAATTAAATCGTAAAAGTATCGAGCTGCGAGCGGAAACAATTCCTTCTGGTGTTCGGATGGTCAGTTCCAGAGATGAGCCGGTAATGACAGGTGACGAGTCGGATAAATCTATAATGATCGAGCCGAAATAGTTGTTTTCAGCGTGATAGTTGTTACCCTCAAACCAGCGTGTGTCGCAGAAGATGGTGAAAGATTGTAACTGGAAATAAATGTTTTCGGCAACGCCATACAAGGTTATTTGCTCCCGGTCCCATTCAAAAGAATTTTTTTCATAAAACAGGATCTCCAGACGCACGGACCCGAAGGTATTAAAACGGTTCTGCTCATGATTGAAACAGCGGTTTATTTCAATTTCAAGATTGTTATTGTCCGGAATAATCGATTCCATCAAGTATCTGGCAGTGATAGCCGGAGCTGCCGCCCCGTGTTTTACCAGGAGTGTTTGTGATTGTGTCGAGAGATAGATGCGATCCGTCATGGAGTCCTCCTCTTGCTGAGATTAGGTGTAATGGGAACCTGTCAGCCAGGCTGCTGGCAATGCAGTGAAGGCACTATGGGTCGACCCTCAACTGATCTGTTGTGTGCAGTATAGCTTCAGGATCTGACCAATTTCTTATAACAACAGAGGCGAGTCGATATGACCCGCTATCCCGCGTGGCTTTCAGCGATAGCAATACATAGCTAACCTTCACCACGTTTTCCGTGAAATATTCAGGATAGAAGAGAAAAAAATCGTTACATACCTGACAATTGGCCTATCAATGTGATACAAGGAAAAGAGTGGGGAATGTGATCAGTGATAAACAGTGGTGAATGATATGTAGGATCTGCTATCAACCACTGTCTGATTTCAAACGTATCTTTATGAAACTAAAGAATAATTATATTTTAAGATGGTAACCATACGATCCGGACTGAACGGTTGTGGGAAAGACTAAAGAATTCAGAGTCATTAACAGGCGTTTTCAATTCAAGTGTCCCTCTTGTGGTGGCAGGAGAAACTTTTTTGTTAACGACCTGCGCAGAAAAAGCATAAAATGTTTCAAGTGCGGCCAGAGCACACGGTGTGTGTTCAACCGTCGCACCGATAAACGGATTTACCAGAGCGGGAAAATCATTCTGACCACTAGAGCGGGTAATGAATTAGAGGTTAACCTGAAAGATTTGTCCTACTACGGCGCGGGCTTGGAAATTCCAGCTGGTGTTTCGTCGAGTTTCCTCTCTGTCGGGCAGGAAGTCTCATTGAAATGTAGCTGGAATCCACAATTGGTAAGCAGGAGACGATTTATTGTCCAGAATATCAATGGTCAGCAGGTGGGAGTGAAAAAGGCGTTTCGCTGATCAGTACAGTACACTGTGCCGGTTTTGATGATCAAAGAACGAACCGGTATGACAAACAGAGCCACTTGCAAAACGCCCTTTTCGCTCAATCTCTACGTTATGCTTAAATTTTTATCCTCGGAATATCAATTATATGCCTGCGGTAAAAATTTTTCACATGGTTTGACGTTGAACGAAAATCATCATTTTGCAAAAGGCTCAAACAACGTTAAGCCAACAGGTGAGCAAGAGAAATCATGGATACATCACTACGGTCGAGAACAAGGATAAACTATTCGGCTCATGCGTTTATTAAATCGGGCAAGAAGGGCATCAGCAAAGGTATTGTCCGGGACGTCAGCATCGACGCAATTTACCTCATTTGTCAATCCCAACTGAGTGTTGGCGATGAGGTAAGCCTGGAAATAGTACTGCTTGGGAACGAGAGTGAGCTGATTATTAAGGTCGCGGCACGAGTAGAGAGGACAGACCATGATGGCGTCGCCTTGAGCTTCCACAAACCCCTAGAGTGGTGGCCTGTCTTTTCACAATTCCCATTTCACCAGGTGTCGCAAAAATAAGGCAACGCGATGTTACTCATTGCTGCCTCAGCTTTATAGAGCCCAGGCAGCAATGAGTTTATAACTGCTCATGGCCAGTTCCATTCTGCTCGCAGCTGGCTTATTGGAGCTGTTTCAGCACCGCTTCCAGACTGTCCCTGGCATCACCAAATAACATTCTTGTGTTTTCCTTGTAGAAAAGCGGGTTTGAGACGCCAGCGTAACCGGTGGCCATGGAGCGTTTCAGGACAACAGTGGTGTTTCCTTTCCAGCATTCAAGCACAGGCATCCCGGCTATTGGACTGTCAGGAACTTCCTGGGCCGCGGGATTGACGATATCATTTGCCCCGATCACAATTGATACATCGACGTTCGGGAAGTCGTCGTTAATCTCGTCGAGTTCAAAGACGATATCGTAAGGGACTTTGGCTTCCGCGAGCAATACGTTCATGTGCCCGGGCATGCGACCGGCAACCGGATGGATACCAAACCGGACATTGATCTTTTTTTCTCGCAGCTTGCGGGTTATATCATTCACCGTGTGTTGAGCCTGGGCGACAGCCATGCCGTATCCCGGAATGATCATAACTTCTTTGGCATCAAGGAGTAGGTCTGCGACTTCCATTGCTTCAACTGCGATGATTTCACCTTCCTCCCCTTCCGCACCGGCTACGGTTTCACCTCCAGATGTACCAAATCCCCCTGCAATAACAGCAATGAATTTTCTGTTCATTGCGCGGCACATGATGAAACTGAGAATTGCACCACTACTACCTACCAGGGCGCCGACAACGATCAGCAGGTTGTTGCTCAGCATAAAACCGGTGGCAGCAGCCGCCCATCCCGAGTAGCTGTTGAGCATGGAGACAACGACCGGCATGTCTGCTCCGCCAATTGCCATCACCATGTGGACACCGAAGGCAAGTGAAATGAGGGTCATCAGGAGAAGCGGGAGCGTACCTCCTCCTGCAGCAGACTGATTGATAAATGCAAAACAGAGCAAGATACTCAATACCAGTAAACCAAGATTGAGCCAGTGGCGAGCCGGTAGCAGCAGCGGCTTGCCGCTGATCTTGGCACTGAGCTTGAGAAATGCAACAATGGAACCGGAAAACGTCAACCCCCCGATCAGGATGCCGAGATATGTTTCCACATCGTGGATTGTTTTGTCAACGCCTGTCATGACAACCGTGTGGTCCATAAAGTTGGCGAAACCAACAATCACCGCAGCCAGTCCGACCAGACTGTGCAGTATTGCAACCAGCTCCGGCATCTGGGTCATCTCCACCTTTTTTGCAAGGATCAGCCCAATTGTTCCTCCAACGAGAAGACCGAGAATGAGGATAAGATAGTTGTCCGAAACAATACCGATTAAGGTTGCCAGCAATGCCAGCGCCATTCCGAGCATACCATAGAGGTTTCCACGCCTGGCACTTTCCTGGTTGCTCAGGCCCCCCAGCGCAAGGATGAACAGGATGGTTGCGCCGATATATGATGCTGTAACGATACCCTGTGACATCTGATTTCTCCTATTTTCTGAACATCGAGAGCATTCGCGCAGTTACTGCAAATCCACCGAAGATGTTGATGCTGGTGATCAGGACTGAAATACCGGCAAGAAAGATAATAAAACCTCTATCCGATGATATCTGGAGGAGTGCACCAATGATAATGATGGAACTGATAGCATTGGTCACGCTCATCAACGGCGTGTGCAGCGCTGGAGTTACATTCCAGATAACCATGTAGCCGATGACACAGGCCAGAACAAAAACCGTGAAGTGAGACATGAACTCAGGGGGGGCAACACTTCCCATCCCAAGGAGGGCAAGGGCGCCGACTCCGACGGCAATGAGCGTTCCCAGAGCACTCTTCTTTTCAGGTTCGGCCTTTTCGATGATTGGTGCAGGTGGTTTTTTGGCGGGAGCCGCTGAGAGTTTCGGCGGCGGCGGTGGCCAGGTTATTTCTCCTTTGTTGATGACGGTAGCCCCGCGGATAATTTCATCCTCCATATTGATCACCAGCTCACCATTCTTATCTGGAGTCAGCTCAGTCAGCAAGTGACGGAGGTTTGTGGCATAAAGCTGGCTGGACTGGGTAGCAAGCCGTGACGGCAAGTCGGTATAACCGATGATGGTAACTCCGTGTTTGACGACTACCTTGTCCGCCTCACTGAGTTTGCAGTTGCCACCCATCTCTGCCGCCAGATCAACAATGACACTGCCTTCTTTCATGCTCTTTACCATATCCTCCATGATCAACTCGGGAGCCGGTCTTCCGGGAATCAGTGCAGTGGTAATGATGATATCAACTTCTTTTGCCTGCTCGGCAAACAGGGCCATCTCCGCTTTGATAAACTCATCGCTCATCACCTTGGCGTAGCCGCCCTCACCACTGCCGTCCTCATCGGCAAAATCGAGCAGCAGGAACTCTGCGTCCATCGATTCAACCTGTTCCTTCACCTCGGGACGCGTGTCGAACGAGCGGACGATTGCCCCCATGCTCTTGGCTGCACCAATGGCTGATAGACCCGCAACCCCTGCCCCGATCACTAACACCTTGGCCGGCGGTATTTTCCCTGCAGCGGTAATCTGGCCGGTAAAGAATCTGCCAAAATGCTGGGCAGCTTCGATGACGGCACGATAACCGGCGATGTTGGCCATTGAACTCAAGGCGTCCATTTTCTGGGCTCTTGATATTCGAGGGATGGAGTCCATGGCGAGAACTGATACGTTCTTTGCTGCCAGCTCCCCCATCAATTCTTCATTCTGTCCCGGCTGAATAAAACTGATAAGGGTCTGGCCTTCGCGCAGCAGCTCAGTTTCGTTAACGCCACCAGCAGTATCGATTTCCGGAGCTCTGACCTTGAGAATGATATCGCTCTTTTCATAAAGTGATGTGACGTCATCTACGATCGCCACTTCTGCATCGCGGTAATTGTCGTCGGTGAATTTTGCAGCTGTCCCGGCTCCTGATTCTATAGCTATCTGGTAGCCAAGCTTCTGCAGCAGCACGGCTGCTTCTGGCGTTGTTGCGACACGATGCTCGCCTTGGCGAGTTTCTTTTGGCACCCCGATCCGCATGATTACTCTCCTTTACTGTAGGACGTTCGCTAATTGCGGTTTATCTGTTTATTGAAATGATTTGCGTATGCAACAAGAAAATAACAACGATTCTCGATAAGCACATAATTGTGACGAAAAAAAAGAAATCAACCGAAAAAGAGATACATCGGTGCAGGTAATACCTCCTGATCGTGTGTGATTGTGCATACCATCTTGCCAGAACAGTGGTACAGCCGCATGATGCAACAAGGTGACAGGAAGAATCTTCTCTCAGAGATCTTTGTCGATCGCAGGTATTAAAACGATAAATCAAAACGAATAACCGGCTGAACTGCGCTGACGATATTACCGGAAAACGTTTATGGTCGAAACGTTGCCAGCAATCTTTTGTAACTAATCTTTGTGTCGGCAAAGAAACCGGACAACGATTTCAATAAATTGTTCCGGTTGATCACTGTGCAGCCAGTGACCGGCGTTATCTATGGTTACAACATCGGAGTCAGGGAAGAAAAACTGTCTGTCCGCTTCATGTTTGTCGCGGTAATATGATGAATTGCTACCCTTTACAAAAAGTGTTGGTACCGGACAGGGCGCATAGATAGAGAGCTCCTCAAGGCCGATATAGATGTGCTGGAGAAATTTTTCCAGCACTGCCAGATTGAACTTCCATTTAAAAGTTTTTGACTCTTTGTCTTTGGCTATGCTTTTGGCAAGAAACATTGCCAGCAGCTGATCACCGAGCCGCTGGACGAGCTCTTCACGTATGGACCCCCTGCTTTTGTGATGGTTCAGATCAATCTGATGGAGGGAGTCGATGATGTCACGGTGGTGATTGTTCCGGGATGATCGATAATCGGAGGGAGCGATATCCACGATAACCAGATTGCTGATTCTTTCCGGTTCAAGCAGACCAAACACCATTGCCAGTTTACCGCCCATTGAGTGCCCGATAACGGCTGCGCTGTCCAATCTCTGCTGGTCAAAATAATTCAGCAGATCCTCACACATGTCGGGGTATCGGTGGCTCTGTGTGTGCGGGGATCTTCCATGGTTTCTCAGGTCAACAAGGTGAACACGAAAACCATGTCCCGCCAGGGCATTGCCGATGGTTATCCAATTGTCCGACATGCCGAACAGGCCATGCAGAATAATGAGCGGTTTACCGGTGCCAATTATGCGGGAATAGAGTTTCATGCCTTTCTCACAGAAATAAATAGATCATGTCATACACAAGTATATGCATTTTGACAATATGGCCAGGTGGATATATAAGTTGTCGAATACAGAGGTGCGATCATCGTTCATTAGAATCGGCAGTGATTACCCGTTTAGATGTGAGGAAAAAGAATGATTTTTACAAATATTGGAATTGTGCCCGGTAAAGAGATTACCGAGCATTATGGCATTGTCCAGGGAAGTACAGTCAGGGCAAAACATATCGGCCGGGACGTTATGGCATCATTGAAGAATCTTGTGGGGGGAGAACTTCAGGGGTATACCGAGCTTCTGCAAGACTCGCGTGAGGAGGCAATGGAACGTATGGGTGAACAGGCCCGTGAAATGGGAGCAAATGCAGTTGTCAACATCCGTTTTGCCACCTCTTCAGTTGCACAGGGTGCGGCGGAATTGTTTGTTTATGGAACTGCGGTCAGGGTTGATTAGATGATGACGGCTGGTTTTGATTATTCAGGAATAATCATCTTTTTATTTCTGCTCTGTCTTGGTTATGGGGCAGGCACATTCAATGAAAAGCGCCACTATCGTTCTCTACGGGCCAGGGAACAGCAATTCGCCCATATCGTGGCAGTTACCGCTGAAGAGGATGTTGAATCACGCCTATGCCAGGGAGCAGAACTGGTAACCGGCAGTGTGGTTATCTCCATAGATTACTTTAAAAGAATACTCGCCGTTATTCGCAACATCTTTGGGGGACGAGTCGCCTCTTATGAATCCCTGGTCGAGCGCTCCAGGCGGGAAGCGATTTTGAGAATGAAAGAGACCGCCGCAATTCGGGGCTATGAACGAGTGGTTAATGTGCGCCTGGAAACAGCAGCTATCGGTGCCCGCGCCAACCAGAAAAATAATGTTGGCAGCGTTGAGGCGATTGCTTACGGAACGGCGATCGGTAAACTTCAGGCGCGAGGATAAATCAGCATTGAGCAGGGGGTGAGAATGGAGATCAGCAAACTTGAGCCAAAAGAAAAACGGGGACTTGTCGTTGTCATGACCGGCTATGGAAAAGGCAAGACAACGAGTGCCATGGGCATGGTGTTACGGGCCGCCGGGCATGGCATGAAAATCTGTGTGATCCAGTTTATGAAAGGCGATCTCTATTCGGGGGAATGGGATGGGGTTAAATTGCTCGGAGGCCAGGTCGATTTTACCTCAACCGGCAAGGGCTTTTGCGGTATTCAGGGAAATCCATATTCGCATGCTGAACATCGGCAAAATGCCCAGGATGCGATACAACTTGTTCACCAGAAAATGGAATCGTCTGCTTTTGATCTCCTGGTCCTTGATGAGCTCAACAATGCGCTTCATCTGAAACTGGTGGATATTGATCAGGTAATGTCAATACTCGATAAGAAGCCTGAGCAGCTGCACCTGGTGATCACCGGCAGAGACGCTCACTCACAGGTTGTTGAGCGGGCTGACACGGTCAGCGAAGTGAAGGAAATAAAACATGCCTACCGCAAGGATATAGAGCCTCAACCGGGTATTGACTATTGAGCCAGACCTGTTTCAGTCCAGCTCTCGGGGTTTGCGCTGGCTGATATAGACACCCAAAAGGACCAGTGTCGAAGCGCAATACTGGGTGACGGTGAAGGTTTCTCCGAGAATAAAAAAGCCCATGATTACTGTAAAAACCGGGATAAGGTTGACATAAGCTGACGCCTTGTTAGCCGGTATCCTGCTGACACCAAAATTGTAGAGCAGGTACGCTCCCAGCGTGACAAAACTGCCCAGGTAGATAACCGCCAGTGTCGGAGTAAGTGGGAATTTGGTTGGTATGTTTGTTTCAGGAGATAGCAGGAAAAAAGAAAAGAAGATCGCGCCGATCCACGACTGGAAGGCAGTGAGAAAGATCGGGGAATAGCGTGCAGTCAGGTGTTTTAACGACAGGGTGTAACCGGTTGCTGCAACCATCGCCAGAAATTCCAGAAAATTGCCCAGTGGCGGATTTGGTGCACTTGCAGACGTTTCTCCGCCTAAACTGAGCCAGCAGGCACCGCTGATTGCTATGGAGAAACCGAGAAGCGTTCGTCGCGTGATTGTTTCCTTGAGGACCAAATAGGCGCCAAGCGCAACCATCAGGGGGAACATGGAGGTAATCAGACCCGCCTGGGAAGCGGTGGTCAACTCGAGCGCTTTGGCCTCGAAGATGAAATAGATACATGGTTCACAGATCCCCATGAAAAACAGATACTTCAGGTCGGTACGCCTGAATGACACCGAGCGCAGCTGGTTATAGAAAAAGACAAAGCAGAGGCTGCCGATCACCATACGTCCCCAGATAACGACCATCGGGGAGTAACCCTGAAAAGCAAGCTTCAGGGCAATAAATGAGCTTGCCCAGAGAACCATTGCTGTTGTGAGGCTCAGGGCGGGAAGCCATTTTTTAAGATCCAGCGGCAAGAGTGGGCTCCAGAAAAAGTAACAGAAAAAGGCTAAACAAAAGAGTCTTTTGCAAAAGGGCATTTTGCAAGTGGCTCAAAAAGTAACCGCTTATTGAGAGGCGGTGACTCTATCACAGCAGTGTGGTTATAGCTACAGAAAATGACTATGACATCTGCATGGTACGATTGAAACGGCAGGGTGATACCCTGATGATTTAAATTCCCAGGACTCGAACTATTGAAGCCTTAACAAGGCCAATGATATATCGAAATAGACAAGAAGAAGATATGGGGTCCCTGGCTACGGTGCTTTATGGTGAGGATTGTGGCTGTGGCTGGTCTGGAAGCTTGTAGCGACGAATATTTTTGATCGTGGTCCGCGGGATGATTGTCTCAATGCCGCTTTGTGAAACAATCGTCACTCTATCCGGTTCAATGGTAACATCTGAAGCCTCGATATCCCCTCCATTTGAAAGTTCAACGATATAGAAGAACTGATCCGTCGGAGAAACGTTTTCAGTTTGTTCGTAATCGGCTATCTTCTCTGCCCTGATCTCATTTGCGGCCTTTGAAATCATCTCCGGAGTCGCTACGATACTGTTTTCCTGCCTGGATTGATCTGCATCTTGCTCCTTTTCCTGAGAAGAGGAGACCATGTCACTGATGGTCGATTGAAAATCAAAAGGATCGAACACAGCAAATAGTAGCGTCAGGAAAACGAGTGTTGTGATAATCCCCTTGAGAGGGACCCCAACGACTGTAATTGGCTGGTTATGTCGTTCCATTGATACGCCTGAATCGTCTGAAATATAATAATGATATTATTTTATCCTACTTTTCATCGTTTGCCGAGGAATTGTAACAGGAATTGTATCAGGAATTGTATCTATCCTGCAAGAAACTCAACCTGGAAAACAGCACATCATGCCTGACAACAAATAAGTCTAAATACTGCATTGTGGTATGCAATTTACGCTGTCTGACACCTCATAATAAGGTGAAAAATAAAATTTGTGTGCATTTGCACCAAAATTCTTGACAGAGGTGAGCTACCTTAGTAATCTCATTTGTGGTACATATTTAATTAATACATTTATTACTTGAAGGTTCTGTAATACGGTTCAAAAGGACATTTGTGGTACCTCTTTTTTGGTGTACGTATTTTTGTTTTTGGAGTACATTGCTGGTGATTTTCCATGGTTGATCCAACAATGATCGCAGGTGGTTTCCGACCTTGGACAGACAAGGATCAATGCGCGACAAATATTCCTCGATAAAACGATGTTTGAAACATTTCCGGTACAGCGTAATTTCAGCACCATTATTATGAATTGTTATCCTGACTATTGACCGTCAATTCTTCGCAGGTGACGGCCAGGGTCAGGTTTTTTAGTTTGAACGGATGAGCATTAACAAAGAGAAAGGAGTAGAGCAATGAACAATCTATTAGCAGGAGTGCTGCCGCAGGAAGGGGGTCTGGATTCTCCCAGCTCGTGGAAATATTCAGCAGCGGTGTATCTGTGCGGTCTGTTAACCATTGCCGGGGTGGCCCTGGGTGTTCACTCGATAGCGGTGGGGCATGAACATACATTCGGTGTTACCCGCGATGTCCCGTGGGGCATACTGATTGCAGCCTATGTGTTTTTTGTTGTGACCTCGACAGGACTGTGCATGGTCTCGTCAATTGGTCACGTCTTTGGTTTCAAGAACTTTAACCCGATCGCCAAGCGGGCGGTGTTCCTGTCGATCGCGACCATCGTTGCCGGTTTTCTGGTCATCGCCTTTGAGATCGAGAACTCCTGGCGCATGCCGGTTGGCAATGTGGTTGGAGCCAACCCGACCTCGAATATCTGGTGGATGGGCACGCTTTACGGCGCGTATCTCTTTTTCATGATGATCGAGTTTGTGATGCTGCAGAAAGACCAGCACCGCACAGCCACCATGTTTGGTCTGGCCGGACTTCTGACCGGTGTTGTTGCCCATTCGAACCTGGGCGCGGTGTTTGGGCTTCTCAACGGTCGAGAATTCTGGCATGGACCGTACATGCCGATCTATTTTATAACCTCAGCAGCGATGTCCGGTTGCGTAGCCATAATCTTCTTCACGTATCTGGCGTATCGAGCGAATAACTGGAAGATGAGCGATGAGATGAAGCATTCGATGGAGAGTGTTGCCAAACTTGGTGCTTTGATGATGGCGGTGATCCTGTTTTTCACGAGTTGGAAGATGATAACCGGTATAACCGGTAACCCTCCGGGCAAGTATACGGCGATGATGTCGTTGCTGAATGGACCGTACTCGGTGAATTTCTGGATTGGCGAGGTAGGCCTTGGGATGATTATCCCGTTTATTCTGATCCTTTCTGTCCGCGGCCGTAATATGCCGGTATTGTTTGTGGCGTCAGTTGCGGGGATGATCGGCATTTTCTTCATGCGCTATGACCTGGTGATCATTGGTCAGCTGGTTCCTCACTATCACGGTATGGGGTTGGTTGATTATCCGGAGTTGTTTACGTATGTGCCGACCTTTCATGAATGGATGATAACGCTTGGCGGTATCGGGTTCTGCGGTTTTCTGTTTCTTGCCGGAGAACGGCTGTTTCGCGGTCACCTCAGTGAGGAGCACTGAGAAAAGGAACAATGAAATTTTAAAATGGCCATAATCGGCTGTAACTATACTTTGAGAGCCAGTGATGAAGATTGAAGAGCTTGAAAAAATGAAACCAGAAAGTCCAGATGTTCTTCCCTCAAAAGAAAGAAGGTCCCTGTTGAAAATTGGTTTGGCTGTTACCGGTGTCTACCTTGGCGGTACGGTTCTTTCTTTAACTTCAGCCAAAAATGTCATGGCTGAAGGGGTCGTTCCAAAAGTGGGTAAATATCCGTATAGCCCTCACTATTCCATGGTTATCCGCGAACGGTTCTGCATTGATTGTGAGTTATGCAAGGAAGCATGTGTTGAGACCAATCACGTTCCTGCTTACGGGTTCAGGACGACCATTCTTGAAAAGCGCAGAGATATTGTCGGAGGCGGGTTTGAAACCATATTTATGCCGGTTCTCTGCAACCACTGTAACAGGCCTCCCTGTGTTCGTGTTTGTCCGACAACTGCAACCTGGAAAGATGAAAAAACCGGTATTGTGGTGATGAATGAGGGTCGTTGTATCGGCTGCAAAACCTGTATGACTGCCTGTCCCTATAATGCCAGATATTTTGACGAAGAGACCCGGGCCGTTGATAAATGTAATTTCTGTTATGATACCAAACTGTCAAAGGGTGAAACGACAACAGCATGTTCTGATGCATGTCCTGCCGATGTCAGAGTGTTCGGAGATTTAAGTGATAATAACAGTCGGGTATTTGCGCTGGTACATGCGCCGGAAACCATTGTCTGGGTGCTGCGTCAAGAAGCCGGTGCGTTGCCAAACGTATTCTATACAAATGCATAATTGTATGGAGTCATTCATTTACCAGAGAAAATGTCAATACGTGAATCTTAACTATCGCGGGATTGTGGGAGAGCATAATGAATAAAATAGTAATGATAATCATCCTGGGGCTGGCCACGTTCAGCTTTGTTGCCATTTCGGCTTCAAATCAGCCTGCTGAAGAGCAGGAGCCTTATGATGAGGACACCTATGGCCCGGAAGCACCAATTGTCTGGACAAAGCCGGTTAAAGCCGTCATATTCAATCACAAGACACACACCATGGAGCAGGACCTCGATTGTGAATCCTGTCATGATGACCTGTTCGAAATGGAAGCAGGAGTCGCCCAGGAAGCAGATGATTTTAACATGGAATCGCTTTACGAGGGCAATTATTGCGGTGCCTGCCATGATGGCGATACTGCATTTGCTTCAAATACCCGCTGTACCTCTTGTCATATTGGCGTTCTGGGCCATGCTCGGTTGCTCCGTGGTGACTCGCCCGGGGAAGCTGGGGGCGGTCACTAAACGTTCTTCCTAGAAGGTCGAAATGATGAGCAGTCTGCCCATCATTTCGACCTTCCAGCATCTTTTCATCCCTCTTACATTTCTTCGTCTCCAGCAGGTCGGAAACAGACCCACGTAATCTCGCGTTATAGGGCGTGTTCTGCGCCCTCTCTTTTCGCAGCCAATAACATATTGAAATTATGTAGTTTTTGCAGTTCGTCGATGATTCGCTGGCCTTGACAATAGCTGCTGTTGGTTATTGCCTCCCCCATGTTTATCCATAACTATTTAGTATAACAACTAATATGCTCCTTAAACCAACAAGGCGCAAGATTCGCCTCACTGGTTATACCTCAAGACGCATATTGCGTCCTCTGGGGTAAAAGTATTTGGAAATCCTGTTCCGTCTTTCTTGTTATTAAAACAAAAATATTTATTTAATTGCAGTTATATCAGTATTTTATAAATTTATTAATTATTTGCTTAAATGATCTGAAAGGTTGGCATATCGCTTGCTTTATCAAGAGTAAAGATAATCAGCAATCAACCCACGAGGAGGTCATCATGGCTGCAACATATCTTGAAACAAGAAAAGCATTTAACAGGATCAGCCTGGGTTCACTGGTGAGCTGTCGAGAGAAGATAGTCGAGGGGTTCTGGTTCTCGCTCTGTCTCGCTCTTTTTATCGTTCTCGGTCCGTTCTCTGCTCCAATTGTCCTGGCATACCTGTTCTTCAACAAAGATATGGAAGGCACCATGCAGGAACCGGAATCGTTAAACAATGAAGCAATGTAAGAAGCAATACATTTTACCGTCACAGGCAGAAGCAAAGGAGGAATTATGTCTATTCAGTATCAAACAGCAGTCGTTCAGGGGCAGGAGATCAGTAAGCCTCAATTCAATCTATTATTATGGGTCATGCTCGCCATGACAGCAATTGGTATCTCGGGCGGACTGTACGCTCTTTATGTGGGTCATCACCATGCTTTTGGTGTTTCACGAGGGGTTCCCTGGGGTATCGCAATCAGTACCTATGCATATTTTGCTATTATATCCACCGGCTTGTGCGGTCTTGCAGCATTAAGCCATCTTTTCGGTGGTAATAACCTTGCTCCACTGGCCAACCGTATGGTCTGGCTGTCGATTGCTGCGATTCTTGCTGCCTTTCTCGTCATCGGGCTTGAGATTGAAAATGTCTGGCGGATGCCACTGGGGGTTATACTCCACCCAAATCCAACTTCAAATATCTGGTGGATGGGCACCCTCTACGGTATGGCTGTGGGTATCATGTTAGCAGAACTGTTCCTGATAATTACTAGGCGCTATAAACTTGCCGTTATCCTCGGTGTTTGTGCTGCTGTTACTGAGTTGTTAGCAAACAGTAACCTCGGGTCGGTGTTCGCTTCCCTGAATTCCAGGCCGTTCTGGTATGGCTCCCAACTGCCTATTTTTTTCCTCGCATCTGCATTTCTCTCCGGTGCTGCAGCCATTGTCCTGTTTACCCATGGAGCATACGCCCTGAGGAAGCGCCCGCTCGGAGGAAAAACGTTTGACGGTATGCAGACTGCAGGAAAGGTTATGGCACTGATGATTTTTCTGATCGGCATTGCCACCGCCTGGAAATTTATCAACGCATCTGTCGGTTCAGAGGCTGTCGGGAGTGCTGCAAAGTTGTTGACGACCGGATCATTGTCCACCAATTTCTGGTTGTTTGAAATCGGTATCGGACTTGTCTTTCCCTTCGTGTTGCTGATCATGACACGTCTCGAGTCGATTCAGGCTCTATCTGCCGCGGCTCTGATGATTCTTGTTGGACAATTTTTCTCGAGATTGAATCTCGTTGTCGCTGGCCAGTTAATTCCTCAATATTCAGGTTATGAAGGGGTGCCCGCACAGTTGAGTTACGCACCCACGGCCCCCGAACTTGGGATTGTTCTCAGTGGTATCGGTCTGCTTGGCGTGTGTTTCCTGGTCGGCGAATATCTTCTTGGTGAACGATTTACCCATCATGATGAGGAGTAATAGAGAATGTATGTTGATCCAGAAGGTGGTCAAGGAGGATATGAAATGATCTCTCAAGATGAACCAATCTTCACTATCGGAATGGCAGCAAAAATTCTGGAAGTTCACCAGCGTACCCTCCGGAATTATGAAGAAAGCGGTTTAGTACGGCCAGCCAGAAGAGGTAAGTGGAGATATTATTCCATGCGCGATATCAAGTGGATTGAATGTCTGCGGGAGATGATTCATGAACATGGAATCAGCATCAACGCGGTCAAGAAGCTGCTGGCTTATACTCCCTGCTGGAATATTATTGATTGTCCGTTTGAGAAAAGGCAGCGTTGCAGTGCGTTTTTCTCCAATACCCTCGTGCCAAACAAGGTGGTGAGGTTAAAACCAGTTCCGCAAAGAAAGAAAAAGCATGTTGTAAACGTCTAATTAAACATCAGCAGTCACCTCAACAACCAACGCCCCCGGTCGTATCATCCATCGACCGGGGGCGTTTCTCTTTATCCATCACCTATCGCTGTCCGTATCATATACCACTGTTTTCTCGGCTCATTTCCATCCCCGTGTCGATACGGCCAGCGATCCTGTGTCTCTTTTGGAAAAGGCCGTAGGAAGAGTCTTGCCAACGCTCCGTGGCCAGCAGGCCGACGCAAGTCGAGAAATACTCAGCCTGAACTCATCAAAGTGGGCGCAATTTGAGCCCTCGACGTTCATCGATGCACCAAGGAGCAAAATGCGCCTGAAAATTAGAAAATACTTCATACCTTTTAAGCACATGATATAACATGATAAAAAAGCAATAATCGCTCGCAGTTAATGTTTTTTAGTTAACCAACATGTACAAATAAGTTGACAATTAAAATGTAAGAATATACGATGTTTTTAATTTACGATATCTTGCAAATGTTAATATCAACAAAAGTCATGAGAGGAGTCATTATGGACGGTCTGCTGTTTCTTTGCTTCTGGTTGGGGGGGGCTATACTTCATACGTTGTATGACCTGAAGATCAAACATATTCTCAAATCCGAAAAGCAAGCTGAGCAATCAAGTTAATCGTGACCAGAGAATAACGGATGAGCATTAACAAAGAGAAAGGAGTAGAGCAATGAACAATCTATTAGCAGGAGTGCTGCCGCAGGAAGGGGGTCTGGATTCTCCCAGCTCGTGGAAATATTCAGCAGCGGTGTATCTGTGCGGTCTGTTAACCATTGCCGGGGTGGCCCTGGGTGTTCACTCGATAGCGGTGGGGCATGAACATACATTCGGTGTTACCCGCGATGTCCCGTGGGGCATACTGATTGCAGCCTATGTGTTTTTTGTTGTGACCTCGACAGGACTGTGCATGGTCTCGTCAATTGGTCACGTCTTTGGTTTCAAGAACTTTAACCCGATCGCCAAGCGGGCGGTGTTCCTGTCGATCGCGACCATCGTTGCCGGTTTTCTGGTCATCGCCTTTGAGATCGAGAACTCCTGGCGCATGCCGGTTGGCAATGTGGTTGGAGCCAACCCGACCTCGAATATCTGGTGGATGGGCACGCTTTACGGCGCGTATCTCTTTTTCATGATGATCGAGTTTGTGATGCTGCAGAAAGACCAGCACCGCACAGCCACCATGTTTGGTCTGGCCGGACTTCTGACCGGTGTTGTTGCCCATTCGAACCTGGGCGCGGTGTTTGGGCTTCTCAACGGTCGAGAATTCTGGCATGGACCGTACATGCCGATCTATTTTATAACCTCAGCAGCGATGTCCGGTTGCGTAGCCATAATCTTCTTCACGTATCTGGCGTATCGAGCGAATAACTGGAAGATGAGCGATGAGATGAAGCATTCGATGGAGAGTGTTGCCAAACTTGGTGCTTTGATGATGGCGGTGATCCTGTTTTTCACGAGTTGGAAGATGATAACCGGTATAACCGGTAACCCTCCGGGCAAGTATACGGCGATGATGTCGTTGCTGAATGGACCGTACTCGGTGAATTTCTGGATTGGCGAGGTAGGCCTTGGGATGATTATCCCGTTTATTCTGATCCTTTCTGTCCGCGGCCGTAATATGCCGGTATTGTTTGTGGCGTCAGTTGCGGGGATGATCGGCATTTTCTTCATGCGCTATGACCTGGTGATCATTGGTCAGCTGGTTCCTCACTATCACGGTATGGGGTTGGTTGATTATCCGGAGTTGTTTACGTATGTGCCGACCTTTCATGAATGGATGATAACGCTTGGCGGTATCGGGTTCTGCGGTTTTCTGTTTCTTGCCGGAGAACGGCTGTTTCGCGGTCACCTCAGTGAGGAGCACTGAGACCACCAAGGTAACTCGTTACGCTTCGGACTGGTCAGCCCCCCTTGCGGGGAGGGCCAGTTCACCAATTACCTCCTTGTCAATCCATGCCACAATGTGTAGATTGTCTCACGGAGGCAAAACATGGCCAGAAAGAAAGTGGAAATACAACCAATTACCGCAGAAACACCCGTTTATTCGATTGGTGTGGCCGCACAATTGCTGAATGTGCACCCGAGAACACTACGGATCTATGAGGATGAAGGGCTCGTTAAACCGGCTCGTAATGGTAATCGCCGTATCTTCTCCCAGAATAATATTATCTGGATAGGATGTATCAGGAAGATGATACATGATGAAGGTATTTCCATACCGGGCATTAAAAAGCTTCTTCGTTATGCTCCATGCTGGGAAATTACCGATTGTCCACGCGAGGTTTGTGAACCCTGTACAGCCCAGATTGATGTGGCAGTGCCTCGCAGCCTGAGAGTCGCAGGAGATAGAGAAGTCGAGCGACGGGCCAAAGAGAAGGAAGTAGCCTTGCGGCAGAAAAACAATCAGGAAAAATCTGACAAAAAAACCTCTTCCAGTTAATGAGCAGTTTTTTTTCGGCTGCCGGACAATAGACCATCATCTGGGCTCATCTGGGATGTCTACCTTTTTCACGTTTTTCAGGTGATCAGCAGAACCACTGTTTTTCACCAGAAGCATTTCACTCATGATACTCAGCGCTATTTCCTTTGGCTCGGTGGACGCAATATTGAGTCCCATCGGGGCGTACACGGCTGCCAGGGCTTGAAATTCCAGGTCGCCGCCACCGACCGTGCCGGCGACTCGTTCATTTTTGTGCACAACCATCATTGCACCTGCTGTTGCAGGTGTGGGACCTGAACTACCAATGACCGTTACCAGGGCGGTGGGTAGGTTTGTGCGAAGCTTGTCATTGAGTATCTCAATCGTTTCTCTATCCATAATCTGTGCTCTTCCCGGTTAGTCTTTGTCGCTGTTGAAAATAGTCGAAACCATGATCTGTAGAAAGATGGAAACAATCAAAATTTATAAATAAATATCATGATTGATGCAAGGGGTATGGAATTTGCGAAAATCTGCTTTTATCATCTATCTTTTCTTATTATATCTTGAGGATTAGTGTAGAATATCAGCTCAATTTTGGGGTGAATGAACCGGCGTGTTATGCAAGAAGGCCGCTATCTGAAAGATTGAGCGTAATCATAATCAAGTTCCTGGGGAGATTTTCATGGAAGAGCAATCATATGTTATTACCATGCTGGTGGCAAACAAGCCTGGTGTAACCTCAAGGGTTACTGGCCTGTTTTCCGGTAGAGGATACAATATGGAAAGTATTTGTGGTGCGCCGACCCATGATCCGGAAGTGTCGAGAATAACGATAAAAACAAAGGCAACATCAGACCAGTTTGAAGAAATCCAAAAACAGCTCAATCGCTTGATTGACGTCATAAAATTGCGGGATATGACCATAGAGGACAAGGCCGTACGACGGGAGATGGCTCTGGCCAGCGTGGCAGTTACTCCCCAAAACAGAACAGAACTGGTTCAGCTCGTGGAAATTTTCAATGCCAAAATCGTTAATGCAGGATCTGACTCCTATATAATCGAGATCACCGGTACTGAAGATAAAATTGATGCAATGGTAAAGCTGCTCAAACCACTGGGCATAAAAAAACTGACCAGATCAGGCATCCTGGCTCTTTACCGTGAGTTGGACGAGACCCATTTGTCAGGTTAGTTTTCTCTCTTTAATTCAACAGGACGATAGAGCGTATGGGTCAAAAAAAATGTGCCGCCAGGATGGACAATATTGTCCCCTTTTATGTCATGGATCTGTTGGCTCGTGCCAAGGAGCTTGAGGCAAGCGGTCGGTCGGTTATTCACATGGAGGTTGGTGAGCCTGACTTCACCACGGCCACACCGATCATTGAAGCCGGGAAGCGGGCCCTGGATGCCGGCCATACCGGATATACCCCGGCCACTGGCATTCCCCAGTTGAAAGAGGCGATCGCCAGACACTACCGGGACTGGTTTGACATTGATATTGACCCCAGGCGCATTATCGTCACTCCCGGTTCATCAGGTGCGCTGCAGTTGATTCTGGCTGTACTTGTCGATCCAGGCAGGGAAGTCTTGATGACCGATCCTGGCTATCCCTGTAATAAAAATTTCGTCGAATTTCTTTCAGGTGTGCCGAAACCGATCCCGGTCGTGCCGGAAAGTGACTATCAACTGAACAGTGAGCAGGTGGCGGCCGCTTGGAACGAGCTGACCTGTGCTGCTCTGGTTGCCACGCCGTCAAACCCGACCGGCACAATGCTGTCCCGTCCTGAACTGGCTCGAATTTACGATGTTGTCAGTTCAAAAGGTGGAACACTTATCGTTGATGAGATCTACCAGGGACTGGTCTATGGTAGCGACAACTATACGGCCCTGAGCCTCGCTGATGACCTTTTTGTACTGAACAGTTTTTCAAAATACTTTGGTATGACCGGTTGGCGACTTGGCTGGCTCGTTGCCCCTGAATTTTATCTCGATCGACTTGATTGTCTGGCCCAGAATATTTTTCTGTCCTGCTCAGCCCCTGCCCAGTATGCCGCTCTTGAAGCTTTCAGTCCGCAATGTTATGAAATTTTCAAACACCGCCGGGATGAGTTTAAGAAGAGGAGGGATTTCCTCCTGTCGGCCCTTAAATCTATTGGCTTTGAGATCCCGGTAACTCCGGAGGGAGCATTTTATCTCTATGCGAACTGCTCCACACTGACCGATGACAGTTTCAGGTTCTGTTATGAACTGCTGGAAGCAGAAGGTGTGGCAATAACCCCAGGCAAGGACTTCGGCACCAACAGGCCGGAGGAGCATATCCGTTTTGCCTACACAACCAGTGTTGAGCAAATGGAGGAGGCGATACGCAGATTGCGTCGGTTTATCGGCTGATTCATCTGCTTTCCTATGGATTTATAGTTGGCTATGACGGCGGACAAAGTGAACCTTGTATTTCAGTGTGGAGCACAACTGTCTGACCGGCAGAATCATCTTGACGGTGGCCTGTTGGGCAAATGGTGAGCTGCTCAGTTTTTTTGTTATTTTTGATTTTAAAGGAGAATTATTATGAATAATGCCCAGATCCTGGCAAAAAGTTTCGCTGACCTGGGTGTCAAGCGGGTTTTTGGTTTTTCAGGTGCGACAATATTACCGGTATTTCATGCGATCGAAGAGTGTGGAATTGATATCGTTGTAGATGCCAACGAGCAGTCTTGTGCTTTTGCGGCAGGCGGCTATTCCCGGGCAAGTGATGAGGTCGGTGTGGCGGTTGTAACTTCGGGACCGGCGATCACCAATACCCTTACCGCTGTCGCCGATGCAAATGCTGACTCGATTCCTCTGCTGGTCTTTGCCGGCCAGGTTGCACAAACCAAAATGGGGACAGATGAGTTCCAGACGATCAATGTGGAAAGTATATTCGCGGACGCTGCCAAAAAAGTCATCCTGATTACCGAGCTGCAGAATGTCGAAGAGATCGTCAAGGACGCATATTTCCTTGCCAAATCAGGGAAGCCCGGTCCTGTTGTGATTGATTTTCCGTTTGATATTCAGAAGACTGAAGGTGAGTATCAGGGTATTGATCCAGCACGATTCCGTTATAAATACGATGAAGAACGTCACCTGGGCGATAACCAGTGTCGTCAGTTCTTTGACCTCCTGCAGAAGGCCAAGCGCCCGTTGCTCTATATTGGTGGCGGACTCAATACCGCTGAGGCAAGTGATCGGATTCGTGCCTTTAACCGTCGCTATAAAGTACCATCCATCTGGAGCCTGATGGGCAAGGGTATATTGAATGAAGCAGGTGACTGGGCTCTTGGAATGCTTGGTATGTTTGGCGTACCAGCCGCAAATATGGCTATTCAGGAAACGGACCTGTTCGTTGCTTTTGGGATTCGCTGGGATGATCGGGTGTCCCAAAAAGTTGGGGAATCCGGCCTTGCTGCTGATATTGCCTATTTTGATATTAACCCGGAGAAGGTACAGGAGGTGCGTTTCTCCCGAAATCCGAAATTTTCATTCATAGGCAAGGCCGAAACTGCCCTTGACGATCTGCTTAAATATGCCGAAGAGCACGATATTAAACTGAACATCGGAGAATGGCAGGAGTATACCCGCAGGTTAAAAGAAGATCACCCGTTGAATTTTGACCGAGCAGCGAAAGATATCCAGCAGGCAGAGGTAATGGAACTGCTTTCAGACCATATTACAGAAAATACCAAGATCACAACCGGTGTCGGTAACCACCAGATGTTCGCCGCTCAGCACTTGATGACCCTGACACCAAAATCATTTATTACCTCGGGCGGTTATGGGACGATGGGCTTCTCTCTTCCGGCCGCAATCGGTGCCCAGTATGCGAACCCCGAGGCGACGATAATTTCAATTGATGGCGACGGAAGCCTGCTGATGAACCTCGGAGAGCTGTTCACCATCGGTAAATATGAACTTCCGGTCAAAGTCCTGCTGCTCAACAATCATGGAGACTGCATGGTTCGAAACATTCAGGACCTGATGTACCACGGCAGTTACGTTGGAACAAAGAAAGTGACATCGGTCAGCTTTGCCAATGTTGCCGGCGAACTTGGTTTTCGTTTTGCCCGACGTGTGGAGAATCGCGATGATTTGAAGGCAAGCCTGAAGGAGTTTGTCGAAGCAGACGGACCATCATTTCTGGAGGTGGTCACCGATGTTGACGAAATGCTCTATCCCCGCATTCCTGCCGGGCTTGGTTATAAAGATATGATTCTTGGACCGCACATGGAGAAAGAATAGCAGGATATCCCAGCACTTTTTTAAAAGAGATCCGGCTCAATTGTGGGTATTGCCTTTGCTGCTCACAATTGAGCTTTTTTGTCTCCTGGGTCAATACTGATGCGTCTGGCACCTCAGAGCAACCGGGTTGGTGAGATGCTCTTCTGTTATGGAATCCAGAGAAATTGCTGCAGGTCAACCTTGCCACCTTCAAGATAGACAGCCTCTTGTTCAAGAAGTTTTTCCTGGGTTACATGGCTCATTGATGTTCGTGGGGAAATTTTACCATGTACATTTACCACTCTATGCCAGGGCAGACTGTGTTTATCTGAGCTTGAATGCAGAATCCGTGCTACCTGCCGGGCACCGCAATGGTTTCCTGCTGCGGTGGCAATCAATCCATAGGTGGTGACTTTGCCGTACGGTATTCTGCTGATAATTGCAATGACCTGTTGAGTGAACGGCTGCATGTTATATAAATCCTGGCCTGCGACTGGTCAGGGATCAACGGGAAGGTGATCGGCCTGCTCTACAGGGAAACTGGTAACCTTATTGAGGATTGAGCGGATTTTCGAGTTTGTACCGTTCTATTTTCCTGCGCAATGTATCCTTGGATATGCCGAGCTCCCGGCAGGTTCTCATTTTTTTCCATTTATTGCGCTCAAGGCTGCTCGATATTGCCTGCTGTTCGATCTGTTCAAGGGAAAGACCTGACTCCATATCAACTCCGCCACCGCTGTTCTTTTGAGTATCAGGCAGAAAGGACTCCGGGAGATGCTCTTCCTGGATAAACCCGCCGGTACAGAGAATAAATCCATATTCAATGATATTTTCAAGTTCCCTGATATTGCCAGGGAATGAGTGAAGCATCAGCTTTTTCAATACGGCGTCACTGACGCCGACGATGTCTTTCTGTTTTTCAGCCCTGAACTTATCAACAAAATGATCTATCAGCAGCGGTATGTCTTCTTTGCGCTCACGCAGTGGTGGCAGTGTTATGTCGGCCACCTTGAGACGGTAATAGAGATCATCCCTGAAGAGTCCTTCTTCCACGAGCTGCTTAAGATCTCGATTGGTCGCGGCAATTACTCGGACATCGACCTTTATTGATTCGTTTGAACCGAGTGGTTCATAGACACGTTCCTCGAGTACCCGAAGGAGTTTGACCTGCAGGGAGTGCGGGATATCGCCAATTTCATCGAGGAAAATGGTCCCCCCTTCAGCAGCAGCAAATCGACCTTCCCGATCTTTACGGGCATCGGTGAACGCTCCTGATCGATAACCGAAAAGCTCAGATTCAAGCAACGTTTCAGGAATTGCTCCGCAGTTTACGGACAGAAAGGGCTGGTCCTTTCGCGCGGAGGCACTGACGATTGCATCGGCCATGATTCCCTTTCCGGTACCGCTTTCCCCGAGTATCAGTACGGTACTGTCACTGGTGGCAATGTCGGGCAGGATCTGGAAAAAGCGCTGCATGACAGTGCTCTTGCTGATAATCTCTTTGAAGGTGTAGCGCTGCATTAATTGCTTCCGCAACGATTCCATGGCTGTCAGGTCCCGGAATGTCTCAACCCCGCCGACAACATTGCCAACCACATCAACCAGAGGTGATGCGCTGATACTGATCGGTTTACTCTTTCCCTCCTTGTCCGCGATCGTTATCGAGCGATTGGCCACCGGTCTTCCAGAGTAGAGACTTTCGGCGATGGCACAGTTTTTCCCGCAAATCGAAGAGTGGAAAACATCACTGCAGAAACTGCCAATTGCGTCTTCTCGCTCCCATCCGGTGATAACTTCAGCAGCCATATTAAAGGAGGTAATACGCCAGTTCCGGTCCACAGTGAAAACACCGTCGGCGATTGAGTCAAGGATCAGCTTGTTTTGCAGGGAAACGGTATTGTCCCTGAAAGTCTGGACACAGCCGATTGGCCGTTTTTTATCATCGAGCATTGGCGTTATGGAAACCAGGATCGGAATGTTGAAACCATCCGTGTCAGTTACAAATCCTTCCTGGTCGATGATATTACAGGGCTCTTCAGGCTGAGAGGCGGTAATAGGACAGGCTGATACGCCGTCAGCAGCGAAGAACAGCTCATCGCATGAGCGGCCGACAACGTCATTTTCAAGCCAGCCGGTAATTCGCTCTGCTCCAGCATTAAAAGAGGTGATAATGCCTTGATCATCGAAGGTCACGACGCCGTCGGCAACGGCGTTTATTATGATATCGCTCTTTACCGATTCACTGATATCACGAAAGGTTTCAACCCCGCCGATTACCCGATTATCGCTGTCTATGAGCGGCGCAGCACTGACACTGACCGGAAATGGCATCCCGTCTTTACGGTAAATATAGACATCGCGATCATGATAGACGGGGGCATTGTTCATGATGCAGGTGGAGATGGCACAGTCCGACAGACAGATATTTGACTGGAAAATTGTTTTACAGGGTTTACCGATAACCTCCTCCTGGGTCCAGCCGGTCATTTTTTCTGCTGCTGCGTTAAACGAGGTAATTTTCATATCACCATCGACGGTAAATACACCTTCTGCGATGGAATCAAGGGCCAGTCCCCGCGGGGTGACAACTTCAGAGCGGTCAATCAGCCCGATATAAAACCCCAGAATCGTGTTATCTGAGCCAGGAAGCACGACAATGCGGACGGTCAGGTTGTCAAGAGACTGCTGGCGTGAACCGGCAAGGAAAAACTGCTCATTGGTTATTGAATCAATAGGCTTTTTCAACCGTTCTGCTAACGGGGCAAAACGACTGTCTGATTCTATCAGTGTTGGCAGGTGTTTTCCCTGGATTTGATCTTTGGTGTAGCCAAGTGTCTGTGCGGCCCTGTTGTTGCAGGAATTTATGATACAGGACCGATCTATAGTGATAAAGCCATTGTCCGGCTCACGTAATCGCTTGTTTTGAACTGCCATTGTAAACTCCATCAGGTAATAAACCACCAATTTACGTGCGTTATTTCACTATAAGCTTAAATAGATAACAGTGCAATAACTATAAGCGCTCCAGGTGATAATTTCGCTCAATTCATCCGCAGTGCTAACGGAAACACCACCGTTTTAAGAGGATAATGGCGTGAAACAGTTTTGAATACATGCTAAACTGCGGGAAATGTTGTACTACTTAGTAATACGAGCTATGAAACTTGTGTGATCGGGTCAACAAACGTTACGGTGAAGGCAGCTGATGGGTACAAGCGATAACCAACTGAAGAATGATGTTCTGACGACCAATGGTCACTCTGTTCATGCGGTGGCTGGCATTGAACTCTTTCACTCCATTCAGGACCCTGTCCTGATTGTTACTCCCCAGGGAATAATTATTGATGCCAACAGGGCAACCCTTCTGGCAGCTGGTAAAAAGCGGGCTGAAATTGTTGGCAAGGGGATCTGTGAAATTATTCATGGTGGCCGCTGGCCCCATATCAAGTGTCCCCTTGAGGAGTTTCTTCTTACCCGTAATGGCAGAAACGAAGACACCAGGCTTCCTGGCCTTGGCGGGGAATATCACCTGACCATAACCCCGCTGGTTGATCCGGACGAGTCTATCCAGTCGATCCTGCTCCAGGCACGCCGCCTCACCAGTGAAGAATCGCGCAAGGTGGAGACGATTCGCACGGCACAGCTGGCTGCCATTGGTGAACTTGCTGCCGGAGTAGCCCACGAGGTAAACAATCCGATTAACGGGATTATTAACTATGCGCAGTTGCTGCTCGATGACGCCGAGAATGATTCACTCCAGGCTGAATTGCTGGGCAGGATAGTCCAGGAGGGGGACCGGATAGCAACGATCATCTACAGCCTGCTATCCTTTGCCCGCGAGAATGAAAATGAGCTTAAGGAAATAGATTTTAAAGAGGTGATTGCTTCCTGTATCGCCCTGGTCGATCACCAGTTGAAAAGTGAGGGCATCCACCTGGAGCTTGATCTGACAGAGAGCAGCTGCCTGATCGTCGGCAACTATATGCAGCTCCAGCAGGTTATCCTTAATACCATTAATAACAGCAGGTACGCTCTCAATGAGCGCTACCCTGAGAGCTCTGGTGAGAAACGGCTCCTGATCAGTTGTAAACCCGTTCAAACCGAAGATGCAAAAGAGATCAGGGTGGTTGTCAGGGATTATGGTACCGGCATACCGCAGGGAATCCTTGACAAGTTGTTCGAGCCTTTTTTTACCAGTAAACCGGCAGGACAGGGAACCGGGCTTGGCCTGAGCATCAGCTATGGAATCATCAAGAACCATGGCGGTAAGCTGTCAGTGGATTCAATTCTTAACAAATATACTGACGTCACTATTTCAATCCCAGAGGCTGGTAACGACGAAAACCATGCTTGACCGGAATATCCTGATAGTAGATGACGAAGAGAGTCTCAGACTCACCTTTGAGATGTTTCTCAAACGTGAGGGATATACCAGCGTGCAGACTGCGGCAACGTTCGAGGAGGCACGCAGCGCCATCAATCGGGAATCTTTTGACCTGATCATCTCCGATATCGTCTTGGCAGGAAAAAAAGGTACTGATCTTTTACGCCATATACGGGAGACCGGGATTTCCTGTCCAGTGGTAATGGTAACCGGTTTTCCAAATCTGGAAACCGCTTCCGAGGCCGTTCGGCTCGGGGCGTTTGATTATATTTCAAAACCGGTGAACAAGGAGAAACTCCTCAGGCTGGTTCGACAGGCGCTGGCCTATTGGGAGCTCGAACTTGAAAAACAGTCGCTGATTTTACAAAACGAGCGCTATCAGCACTATCTCGAAGCGATTTTCAGTTCTGTCGAGGACGCCATTATTGCTGTTGATAATCAGTACACCATTCTCAAACTGAACCGCACCGCAGCGTTGTTACTTGATGAGTTTCGGAGTACCGAGGACGGGAAAGAGAACGGACTGCCTGGCGAGCTTGGCAATGCCTGTCTCAAAGATGCGTTGCTGGTTATTGAGGAGGGAACGATTGTCAGGGAGCATATCATTGAATGTGTCAATAGAGAAGGCGCTTCGAAGATGTTTTCTATTAACGCGGCACCACTTCAGATAGATGACGAAGTGTCAAACGGTGCGGTTCTTGTCGTGCGGGATGTCACCAGAGAAGAAGCCCTGCATGTTCCATCCAAGACAGAGAAGTTCCATGGGTTTGTCGGTGCCAGCAGGGTTATGCAATCCATTTATCGGCTCATCGAAAACGTTGGTAAAGTTGAAACTGCTGTATTGATAACCGGAGAGTCGGGGACGGGAAAAGAGCTGGCTGCCGAGGCATTGCATGCGGAAAGTTCCCGGAGTACCATGCCTCTTGTCAAGGTAGATTGCGCTGCATTGCCTGAAGAGCTGCTCGAAAGTGAGCTTTTCGGACACCGCAAAGGTGCCTTCACCGGGGCCGACCGCGACAGGCCCGGCAGACTGTTGCAGGCAGACAAGGGAACGCTGTTGCTCGATGAAATCGGTGACATAACCCCGCGCCTCCAGCTGCGGCTCCTTCGTTTTCTGCAGGAGATGACCTTTACCCCGGTGGGCATGGATACCCCGGTCAGTGTTGATGTCAGGGTGATCGCCGCAACCAACGTGAACCTGAGGGAGAAAGTTCGAGCTGGCGTCTTTCGCGAGGATCTCTATTATCGTCTGAAAGTAGTCGAGATCGTGTTACCACCCCTTCGCGATCGGAAAAAATGTTTGCCGCTGCTGATCAGACACTTTCTTGCTTTTTTTTCTCAGAAACATGGCAGACATGTCCTGTCTGTTTCCGATCGTGCCATGGAGGCGATGATCTCTTATTCCTGGCCGGGAAACGTCAGAGAGCTGAAACATATCATGGAACGCGGCGTTGTTCTCTGTCTTGGCAACAACCTGTTGCTGGAACATCTTCCGGAAGAACTCATTGAATATAACCGCTCTGTTGCACCTGTCTTAGATGATCCCGGAAAGTCTTTAGAAAACGCTGCCCAGCAGCGTCACCTCAATAGCGCTCAGATCTATTCAAACCAGCAGGACGAATTAATTGATGCACTGAAACAGGCCGGTGGCAACAAGTCAAAGGCTGCAAAAATCCTCAATATCGACCGGTCGACCCTGTACCGCCGTCTACGGCGGTACAACATCACAATCGCTCCGTAGTGTCGCGCTTATGTAGCTTTTATGTTGCAACAATGTTCAAATGCGCCACAAAACCGCTACACCTTCCTGTTGCGATTATCGTTTCTTAACGCTTCTTTTTTGTAATCAAATAATTGATGCACCACTGTTTGAATAAAAATTAATTCATATTATCAATATCTTATGTTTTTTTTCGCTGGTTGCTGTGTGATTTTACGACAATGTGGCACAGGTGATGCAATATGAAGAGCAAAGAATAAAAAGCTCACCACAAATTCAATGAGAGGGCGACCATGAAAACAGCAATCCTTAAGAAGACAAGAACTGAGACGAGAACAGTTGGTAAGGTTGACGAGCAGGTATATAAAGTTGGTATTGCTGTTGTTGGGGCATGTTCTCTGGCGATCGGGATTTGGGCGACTGTCGCACTGGTCAGCGGGATGGTGGCAAGCGGCGGCCCAGGGGCACTTATCAGTGACTGGTTCAGGGCAGTTATTGGTTCTTAAGGAATTATAACAAAATAATCGAGGCACTGACATGATAGAAAGAGCGAAAGTACAGGAAAACACAAAAGCTACCATATCGACCCAGACCGATGCTGCAACTGAGGTCTCCAAGATTGGTGTAATAACGATAGCTGCTTTTGGTGCAGTGGTGGGGCTCTGGTCAGTTGCCTGCATAATCGGCGGTATGGCTGCCAGTGGCGGGCCTCTGGCATTTGTCGGTGCATGGTTTAAAGCGGTGACCGGAATGTAGTCCTCGCCTCATATAGCAATTGTCTTTTAAAAAGGACCACGGAGCGCATCAGCTCGTGGTCCTTTTTTTTTGTAATTGTGCTGAATTATAAACATATCCTTTACTTTAAAATATGATTAAATAGGTGTATAACGTATGTTAATGTGTGCAGGTGAGAATAGTGACTCCAGGAACATGAGGAACATATGGCAATTCTGGTCAGAAATCTACTGATCTATTTCATTATCTGTTTTGCCCTTTTTATTGCAGGATTGATCTATCACCTCGAAACGAGGCTGGTACAGAAAGACTATTCTGATCTACTGAAGGATATCGACAGGGGTATTGTCAGCGAAATTGTTATCCAGCAGGATATCGTTGACGTTACGACACAATCGGGAAACAGATATACAACCGTCGTTCAGGAGCCGGCCTACCTGGCAACCAGCTGGCACGGCAGTAATATTCGTATTTCCTATAGAAAAAATTACGGTAACTTTGTTTTCATCGGGATGAGCCTGGTTTTTCTATCCTCTTTGTTTCTTGTCTCATGGCTTTCTTTGAAGGTAACGGATGACGAGTCAAAAAGTTCCGCTTTTGCAAACGAAAAGCTTATTTCGCCGGGGACAGAGCTCAAAAAAATCACCTTCAATGATGTGGCCGGTATCCCTGAAGCAAAGGAAGAGCTTCGTGAGATTGTCGGATTTCTCAAAAATCCTGGTCAATATCGGGAGATTGGTGCTTCCACGCCAAAAGGGGTCTTGCTGCAAGGCCCGCCGGGTACCGGCAAGACCCTGCTTGCCAGGGCGATTGCCGGTGAGGCAGGTGTGCCATTTTATTCTTTCAGCGGCTCTGATTTTGTTGAAATGTTTGTCGGGGTTGGGGCCTCACGGGTCCGAGACCTGTTCAGTGAGGCAAAGAAAAATGCACCCTGCATTGTTTTCATTGACGAGATTGATGCTGTCGGGGCAAGTAGAAAGACGACTGCAACCGATGGAAATGACGAGAGAGGTCAGACATTAAACGCGCTGCTGGTTGCAATGGACGGTTTCAGTCCGTCAGACAACATTGTTGTTCTTGCCGCGACCAACAGACCAGATATCCTTGATCCGGCGCTGAAGCGCTCCGGCCGTTTTGACCGCCAGATAACAATTGTGCCGCCAGATGTGAAAGGGAGAAAGCAGATACTCGACGTCCATTGTCGAACCATCAAGATGAACCCTGGTGTCGATCTTGAAGAAATTGCCACGATGACTTCCGGTTTTACCGGGGCTGAGCTTGCAAGCTTGGTGAATGAAGCAGCACTCCTTGCAGCCCGTCATAATAAGAGCAGCGTGGAGCAGGAAGATTTCGATCTCGCTCATGATCGGATCCTTCTCGGTGTTGAGCGCAAGGGACTGGTTATACTGGAAAAAGACAAACGGGTGCTCGCTTTCCACGAGGCGGGTCATGCCATTGTCGCAAAGTTATTGCGCGATTCTGATCCCGTCCATAAGATAACAATCATCCCGCGCGGCAGAGCCCTTGGCCAGACCCAGCAGCTGCCCATTAATGACCGGCAGGCCTACAGCAGAGAATATCTGAAAAACAGGATTACCATACTGATGGGAGGACGGGCTGCAGAAGAGCTCGTGTTTGGTCTGCAGACTACCGGTGGTCAGTCCGATATACAGCAGGCGACGGCAATAGCCACAAACATGGTGTGCAAATGGGGGATGAGTAAAGTACTTGGTCCTCAGGTGTATGTGGTTGATGATGACGATTTTCTTGGTCCCTCCAGCAGTCGACTGGCAATGGGGGCACGGACTGAATCTCAGATAGATAGGGAAATCAAGGTCCTGCTGGATGAGTGTTATCATGAGGCGGTTGCCATACTCAGCAACGAGCGGTTGTTTTTATCAGTTCTCGCAGATATCCTGATGCAGGTGGAGACCATCGACAGCGAGGAATTTGATATCATCTACTCCTGTTCATTGAAGAAAAAATATGAATTTGAAATGGATGATTCGCCTGAAGCCTGCAGGATTTCCTAGGCTCTTTATAACTAGCTATGTTGAAATCCACTAAATCCCTTATTTCCATAAGTTTTTTTATCATCGGCATATCGCTGTTTCTCGTCATTATTCTCGGGGTACGACAGTTCCAGCTGAACAGGGAGTACGCTGCGACCAGCCAACTCAGCGAAAGGACCCTCTTCTCTTTTGCGACAGTGCGGGAACAGGTGACGGAATCGCTGATCAGCAGGGATTATCAGATGCTCAAAGGAGTTATTCCTGAAATTGAGGAACTGAACAATATGATCACCAGGTTTTTCGATAGTGATAGTATCCCTGGCCAGTACAAGCTCGCCTTGACTGACAGGATAGACTTGGCCGGTCTCGTTATCGATTTAAGAAAAGTAGGTACAGACCAGGATGAGATAAAAACAGGACTCAAAATCCAGCAGGACCTCCGGGTTATTGGCGATAATCTCTTCAAAATTGACAGGGTGATTACCGGCCAGATCCGCAATTCCGTTGTCAGTTTTCAGCTCACCATTATCGGAACAATGGGGCTTCTGATCAGCTGTGCCAGTTTCATTCTTGTCCTGCTCTACCGAAAGGCAATCAGCCCGATGTTTGAGTTGTCCCGCCAGATCAGCCACACTGCTGGAGAAGGCGGCGAGCTGAGCTGCAGTGCTGACGTGGCCACTGAAATCGTAGAGATAACCAACTCACTGAACCGGATTATGGCGCAGAATGCATTAGCTCAAGGTGAGGATTCGTCACAGGTTTCAGAAGAGCGGGAAATACTTTCAAGAACGATTAATGAGACAGCAAATAATCTCAACGCTATGATCAACTATGCCCAACTCCTGCTGGAATCGGAAACTCAGCCATCCGGGGAGCAGAAACGGATGCTCGAGCAGATCATTGACAGCGGCGAACGAATCGCTGATCAGTGGCAGAAAATAAGCGAGCGGTTCAGCAACTGAGTTTTTCAACCGAAACGTCCGGTAATATAATCTTCGGTAAGCTGATGTTTCGGATTGGTGAAAATCTGATCTGTCGCTCCGACCTCGATTAGGTCGCCAAGGTGAAAATAAGCGGTACGCTGAGAAACTCTGGCAGCCTGTTGCATTGCGTGGGTAACGATAACAATGGAAAACTGGAGGCGCAGCTCTCCGATCAGCTCCTCGATCCGTGCCGTGGCGATCGGGTCTAGTGCAGAACAGGGTTCATCCATCAGGATGACTTCCGGACTGACAGCAATGGCGCGGGCAATGCATAAACGCTGCTGCTGACCTCCCGAGAGGCCGGTCCCGGGTTCGCTGAGCCGGTCTTTCGCCTCCTCCCACAATCCCGCTCTGACAAGCGATGTCTCAACGATTTGGTCGAGCTCACCTTTGTTTGCAACAAGCCCATGGATCTTGGGTCCGTAGGCGACGTTGTCATATATCGATTTGGGGAACGGGTTGGGTTTTTGAAATACCATCCCGACTCTGGCACGAAGCGGCACAACGTCGACATCCGGATGATAAATGTTTTCACCATCGAGACAGATTTCACCTTCAACCCGGCAACCGGGAACGGTATCGTTCATCCGATTGAGGCAGCGCAGAAAGGTAGATTTACCGCAGCCGGACGGGCCTATCATGGCGAGTACCTCATTACAGCCAACATCAATGCTTACCTGATTAATTGCCAGAGTTGCGCTGTAAAAAACAGATACATCTCTGCAGGTCATGCGAGGAGTGTCCACAAATGGATTACCTACCGTTTCCCTGTTGAGATTCTCGGCTGCAATATCTGTCATAATCTGATCCTCGGCATCAAGGTGAGAGACATTTGACTTAAAAACATCAAGCGTAGTATCCATGATAGTCCTGTATGGTGTTGCTCTGTGTTAAAATAACAACAGATCACCAGAACGGTCAAGCCTGGTGATCTGTTTCTGCATAGAATGACTGATGATCATTGGTTATCAGTCTGATGCATTGCTTACTTGGCAGCGATCGGTTTCAGTTCCTTTACGCTCTGATAATAGTCCTTTCGCTCAGCATTCGGCATCGGAATCATGCCCTTGTCAGCGAGGTAACCCTCAGGCCCCCAGGCCTTCTCACTGGTAAACTCACCCAGATATTCTTCCATGCCGGGTATGGTGCCGACGTGTGCCTTTTTCACGTAAAAAAAGAGCGGTCTTGAAACCGGGTATTTACCATCGGCAATATTTTCAAAGGTCGGGGCTTCACCGTCCACAAGTGAACCCTGTACGACATCGCCATTCTGGTCAAGAAACGAGAAACCAAAAATACCAAGAGCACTCGGGTTGGCCTGAAGTTTCTGGACGATCAGGTTATCATTTTCTCCTGCTTCGACATAGGCTCCGTCTTCACGCAGGGTGTGCGCGATCCTTGCGAACGCTTTCTTGTCAGATTTTCTCAGCGCTACCAGGGAATCAAATTCTTTAGCACCGCCTTCCATGGCCAGCTCAACAAAGGCGTCCCGGGTTCCGGAGGTAGGCGGTGGGCCAAGAACTTCGATTGCGACAGCAGGCAGTTCCGGATTCACATCCTTCCAGGTTTTATAAGGGTTGGCCATGAGCTGTGCCGTCACTACCGGGAACCTCTTTGGCAAGTGCCATGAAGATATCCTTGCGGGACAGTTTCATCTGGTCACTCTTTTTGGAATTGGCAAGAACGATACCATCGTAGCCGATTTTCACTTCAATGATTTCCTTGACCCCGTTGGACATACACTTTTCTATTTCTGAGCTCTTGATCGCACGAGAGGCGTTCGTAATATCGGGATGCTCAACTCCGACACCGGAGCAGAACAGCTTAAAGCCGCCGCCCGAACCGGTTGACTCAATTTTCGGAGTCTTGAAATTTGTCATCTTACCGTACTGCTCAGCCACAACGGTGGCGAAACGGATATACCGTTGATGAACCGACAATGGAAATGTAGTCGCGATTCGCCTGAGCGGGCGAGGTTGTGAGTGCTGCAGCAGTCATCGCACAAGCTGCAATTAATCCTTTTACTTTCATTTGTTTCTCCTTGTTTGGTGTGTTGGCTGTCAGATTGTTCTGATTGTCCGTTTGTTTTACCATTTGATTTCAAACTTATTTCGCATATAAACAGCAACCGCATTCATTGTGATCAGGAAACCAAGCAGAACAATGATCGCGGCAGAGTTCTTCTCTACAAAAGCCCGTTCAGGACTGTCAGCCCAGAGATAGATCTGAACCGGCAGAGCCGTTGCCGGGTCAGTTACATTGCCGGGTATATCGGCAATAAAGGCGACCATGCCGATCATCAGCAGGGGTGCCGTTTCACCAAGAGCCCGTGCCATTCCGATAATGGTGCCGGTAAGCATTCCGGGAAGGGCAAGCGGAAGCACATGATGAAAGACGGTCTGGATCTTGGAGGCCCCAACACCAAGCGCTGCCTCTCTGATAGAGGGCGGCACTGATTTGATTGAGGCGCGGGCTGCAATGATGATGGTGGGAAGTGTCATCAGGGTCAGGACCAGCCCGCCGACAATTGGCGTTGATCTTGGGATTCCCCAGAAATTGATGAAAATCGCCAGTCCCAGGAGACCAAAGATAATCGATGGTACGGCAGCGAGGTTGTTGATGTTAACCTCGATAAGTTCGGTAACAGGGGAATCGGGGGCAAACTCTTCAAGGTAGATGGCCGCAGCCACCCCGATCGGAAATGAGAGCATGAGCGTGATCAGCAGGGTGTAAAATGATCCTTTAGCGGCTCCCCCAATTCCGGCCAGTTCAGGCTCTCTTGAATCTCCTGCGGTAAAAAAGATGGAATTGAATTTCATTTTTACCAGCCCGCCACTTTCGAGCGTTTTAATCCATTGATATTGCTTGTCTTTGATTCGGCGATTACTTTCTGGCTGGTCAATATCGATATAACCTTTCATCAGCATATCGACATCGTCATTTGCTGGCACCCAGACCTTGATATGGCTGGAGATCAGTTTCGGATCTGCCTTGACCATATCCATGAGTTTGAAGGCGGCACCTTTGCTGACAAGATCGTAGAGCATTTTCTTGTCCTTTCTCGAACTGACGTCGGGAAATTTGCTTCGCAGCGAGGCCTTGACGATTCCTCCATAATCAGCCTGGGACAGGTCGGGATCGGAGAAGTAGCTCTTCTCAAGGCTGACCTCCAGCTGAATAAAAGTCTGCATGAAGGCGGTGTAACCATTACCTATGATGGAGATGAAAAGAAAGGCAAGAAAGGCCAGGGCGATGAAATGGCCGATATCCCTAGCCATTTAAATTGCTGTTCCGACCTGTAGCGACGCCTTAATGACTTGCTGTGGTTCGATGAGCGCAATGATTTCTGTTTGGTCTGCATAGGAAATTATCTATTCGGATAAGACGTATTGTTTTATTCATATTGTTCGCGATATTTTCTGACCACTCGAAGGGCGATAATATTTAAAATCAGGGTGAAAATGAACAACACCAGGCCGAGAGCGAAGGCTGCAAGCGTCTTCGGGCTGTCAAACTCCTGGTCACCCACGAGAAGTGTGACAATCTGTACGGTAACCGTTGTAACCGCCTGAAATGGATTAGCCGTAAGGTTTGCCGCAAGGCCTGCCGCCATGACCACGATCATTGTCTCTCCAACAGCGCGGGATATGGCCAGCAGAACGCCTCCGACTATTCCCGGCAGAGCCGCAGGAAAAATGACGTACTTGATGGTTTCATAACGGGTAGCACCGAGTCCGTAGGAACCGTCGCGAAGTGCCTGTGGAACCGCATGGATTACATCATCTGACAGAGAAGAGACAAATGGGATAATCATGATACCCATCACCAGACCGGCAGCAAGGGCACTCTCAGAGGCGACGGACATACCGAAAAAAGACCCGGTATCCCGAAGCAGCGGTGCAACGGTAAGGCTGCAAAAAAACCGTAGACAACGGTTGGAATACCGGCAAGAATTTCAAGCAGCGGCTTGGCAATCGCTCGGAATTTCTGGTTGGCATATTCTGACAAATAGATGGCAGCCAGCAATCCGATTGGAATCGCAACGGCCATTGCAATCCCGGCGATCATAAAGGTTCCGGTGAATATAGGAACAGCACCGAAAGCCCCTGATGATCCTGCCTGGTCCTGCCTGATCGCCATCTGGGGACTCCAGGTGAGCCCAAAAAGAAAATCCTGAAGTGGAACAATTTTAAAGAACCGGATGGCTTCAAACAAAACAGAAAGAACAATTCCAAGTGTGGTCAGGATGGCAACTCCGGAGCAGAGCAGCAGAGCCAATGTGATAACCTTCTCAACGATATTTCGTGCTCGAAGGTTTGGGTTGATCTCGCGGTAGGCAACAAAAATGCCAGCATGAAGGTCAGTGAAATGGTCGCCGCAGTGATGAATCGTGCGATAGTTTGCCTGTATTGACAGGTAACGACTGCAGCCTCTTTTATGGATTCGCTCGAGTTGACCGTGACATTGCCTTCGATTGTATTTTTTATATCATTGAGAACCAGTGAACGCTCACTCCCCTGCTCACTGATTAAAGAAGACGGTAACTCATTTATTATCTGGGTGTCCAGCTACAGATGTTTCAACGGAGAGCCAGAGACCATAAATGAGCAGTGCAGGCAGGGCTCCGAGCAAGGCGGTAAACACCCCGTAATGACTGGGGAGAGAATGAAGTGTCCTGATTCCACCCTGGGCAGCAGACAGTTTGATTGCCCGGTTCCTGCCGAGCAGAAAGGCATCGGCTTCATACCTATGATAACGAGAAAAGAGAAATTGTAAATCATCGTGGTTTCAGCCCTTAGAGGAGTTTGCGGTTATGATATTGTCTTGGTCACGACCCCTTCAACAAGGTAGATGACCTCCTCTGAAATATTAGTTGCCCGATCCCCGATCCGTTCCAGATGTAGGGCCAGCAGGTATGTATTGATCAAGACATCCGGGATGTTCAGGGTGATGTCGGATAAGATCTTTGACCCTGCTGTACACTTCGTTTCTGAGCATATCGACTTCATCATCGAGCAGAAATACCTTCCGGGCCAGAGAGCGTCTCGGTTTACCAGGGCATCAAGGCTCATTCTCAGCATGGCAATAGTTTTCTCGGACATGTCTGAAAAGTCGATGTCTTTTAACAGGTGTTTAGCCTTTGATTTCGAAATTGCTTCGACACACATGGCAATATTGACAGCCATATCGGCGATTCGCTCCATTTCAGGTTGATCTTGATAACCGCGATGAGGAATCGTCAAGTCGCTGGCAACCGGCTGGTGAAGCGCCATGATTTTTAAACAGTCCTCCTCAATCTCAATCTCCATCTCATCAATTTCATAATCAGAGAGGATAATGGACTGCACCTCTGTTTTTTCCTGGGACTTAACAACAGCAGCTGCTCGTCTGACACGGTCTTCGACCAGAGCAGTGAGATTAAGAAGTCTCTTGTTGAGATTTCGCAGTTCGATATGAAACGTATAATGTGGCTCCATCAATAGATGTCCTTTGGTTTTGATTGATCGTCTGTTGATCCTCAATAGCTATTGCACTGGATCAAAATCTGAATGTTAAGATAGGTGAGGTTTGTTTTTGACAGGTTAAGAGAATATTATGATTGTGTTAGGGCCAGGAAAAGAGCTTGCGGGCGGTAGTAAAATGCTGAACATATAGGGGCAAGGATCATGGGGATGCTTTTATACCGTCAATGAAGTAACCCTTTTAAAGACAGATAATCTCAACAACTCGTTTACATGTAATAATGCTAAATCATTCCAAGCAGCAGAAGAGCTATGGGCAAAGTACATATACTTATTGTAGAAGATGAGATGGCCATTCAGCAGTTAGTCAGCTATAACCTGATCAAGGCGGGATTTCACGTTACCTGTGCCGATACCGGAGAAGAAGGACTCGAGTATGTGCTCAAGGAGGATATAGACTGCATTCTCCTTGACTTGATGCTGCCCGGTATGAGTGGACTTGAGGTGTGCGAATCAATCAAGGCAAAAGCAAAAAGAAGCGGTTCGCACATTCCGATTATCATGCTCACAGCAAAAGGTGAGGAAGAGGACATCATCAAGGGGCTCGAATGCGGGGCTGATGACTACATAACAAAACCGTTCAGCCCCAAAGTATTGATTGCCAGGATCAAGGCTGTGTTAAGGAGGGGGGCTGAGAAGAGCAGAGGCAAGAATGAAAAGAACCGGTCGGTCATCGTTATTGATAACCTGACGATCAACAAGGGGCGCCATGAGGTAACTCTAAAAGATGAAAAACTGCAGCTCACCATGACTGAATTTGGCATCCTTGTACTGCTGGCGGAAAAACCCGGGTGGGTCTTTACCAGGCAGCAGATAATTGATTCGGTGAGAGGATATGATTTTCTCGTCACTCCACGGGCCATTGATGTACAGATCTTTGGCCTGAGAAAGAAAATGGGGGATTCCGGAACGTTGATAGAAACTGTCCGGGGGATTGGCTACCGCTTTCAGTCTGCCCAATAGCAAAGGAATCCGAAGATGTTTTTAAAACAGAAGAGACTGTTCTGGCAAATATTTCCAGCGACACTGATCATTATACTGGTATCAATCCTTGTGGTTGGCTGGTACAGCTCATATACAGCTGATTCGTTTTATATCAAGGAGTCTACTGTTGACCTCATAAACCGGGCAAATCTCATCAGTTCAAACGTTGTAAAAATGCTGGAAGAACAAAAGGCGGAGGAGTTGCGTCAATTTGCTGTCCAATCCGGACGGGCTTCGGAAACAAGGATTACGGTCATTGGTGAGGATGGTACGGTCGTGGCCGATACGATGGAGAATCCGGCGGATATGGACAACCACAGGCAACGTCCCGAGGTTGATCAAGCATTCAGCGGTACTCCGGGCACATCTCTTCGTTTCAGCAACACGCTTGGAGAACGGCTGCTCTATGCGGCGATTCCGATAACCTATCGATCCAGAACGAGCGGCGACCAGAACGGTGTCCTTTCCTCGGCAGTACTCAGGCTGTCCGAGCCATTAACTGCAATTGATTCCGCTCTGAGCAAGCTGAATAATAAATTGATGATTGCGACAATTTTTGCGATCTTTGTCGCATTTATTGTAACCCTTTTCGTGTCAAGAAATATAAGTCGTCCGCTTGAAGAGATGACAAAACGGGCACGTCATTATTCGGAGGGCGATTTCAGCCAGCGAATGATGATGAAAAAAATCACCGCTTGCCAAGAGGTGGCAACGCTGTCAACGGCAATGGATCAGATGGCCGACCAGCTTGATGAGAAGATCAACACCATTGTGAATCAGCGAAATCAGTTGGAAACAGTTTTTTCAAGCATGGTGGAGTCGGTTATCGCCGTTGACAGGGACGAACGAATCATAAGCATAAATACAGCTGCAGCACAGATGTTCAAAGTTAATCAGAGTGAAGCCCAGGGCTGCCTGGTACAGGAAGTTATCAGAAACGCTGCAATTCATCGCCAGATCGAAGAGGTTTTATCAACTGAAGAACCACTCGAGGATGAGATCACGCTATCAAATAGTTTCGGAGAACGTCTATTTGCAGACCCATGCTGTTGCCCTTTATGACGGAAACGGCTCGGGTGTCGGTGTTCTTGTTGTTCTTAACGACGTAACCCGGATGAGGCGATTAGAGAATGTTCGCAGCGATTTTGTTGCCAATGTGTCCCATGAATTGAGGACACCGATCACCTCAATTCGAGGCTATGTGGAGACCTTGCTCGAAGGAGCAATTGACGATAAGGACAATGCAAAGAAATTCCTCGAAATTGTACTGCGACAATCCGAGCAGCTCAGTGAAATTATTGATGATCTCCTCGCCCTTTCAAGGATTGAAGAAACCAACAACAGGGAAATGAGTTTTGAATATCAGCCGCTGCTGCCAGTCCTCGAAGATGCGCTGCAGACCTGTTTTCATAAAGCACGGGAGAAAGAGGTTTCACTGGTTGTTGACTGTGCTGACGATATCCAGCTGAAGATTAACCGAACCCTTTTCGAGCAGGCTATCGTCAATTTGCTGATAAATGGAATTACCTATAGTGAGCAGGGAGGCTGTGTGACCATCAAGGTGACTAACCTCATGCATGGCGAGCAGCAGTGCGTCGAGATCCGCGTGATTGACAATGGTGTTGGCATCGCAAAAGAACATCTCCCCCGGCTTTTTGAACGGTTTTACAGAAGTGACAAGGCGCGTAATCGCAAGCTGGGCGGAACCGGTCTGGGATTGTCGATCGTCAAACATATCGTCCAGGCTCACCAGGGCAGCGTCGATGTAAAAAGTAAACGTGGTGAAGGGAGCGAATTTATCCTGACTATCTAGCAAGGGTATCTCCTGGCTGCAAGCAGTAGATACGTTCCTCTTTCAGTCCAACTCCCAAGAGATTGGCAATAAATAAATGGTATCCATAGAGCCGAACGTATGAATTCTGCTTACACTTGCGGATTTATCAGGTCAGGATTCAGCCTTTAACATCTTTACGGCTATTGCAACCCGCTTCTGCAGATCTGGGTCCTCCATTTCCTCTGCGACATTTGCGAGGACATCGGGAATCTGGATTCCCTGGGGGCATTTGTCCAGACATTCACCGCAGGCCACGCACTGCGAGGCAAAACCGGGTTTGTCGGTGGTCAGGTTTCCGTTCATCCTAATGGCATAGCTGAAAAGTGAAGCCTCAATTTCACCGAACATATGCATTTTGTTGTACACCTCAAAACAGGATGGGATCATTACATGTTCGGGACAGGGCATACAATAGCCGCAGCCTGTACAGCCGACCTTCATCAGCGCCTGGTATGTGTCCGATACTCTGTCGACCAGATCCCGTTCCTTGTCGGTCAGACTTTGTGGGTGGGCGGCTGCAGCAATACGAATGTTTTCTTCTATATGAGTCTCCTCATTCATTCCAGACAATACAACCGTTACTTCCGGCCGGTTCCACAGCCAGCGAAGCGCCCACTCGACTGGGGAACGTTGGGTTGGCGCCTCATCCCAGAGCTTTCTGATCGATTCAGGCGGGTCCGGGATACCAAGGTTCCCGCCCCTGAGCGGCTCCATGATAATCAACCCCAGATTTTTCTTGGCAGCATATTTAAGTCCTGCTGTGCCCGCCTGAAGTTCCTGATCGAGGTAGTTATATTGAATCTGACAGAAATCCCAGTGGTAATCATCGATAATGCTTTTGAAATCAGCAAGCAGTCCATGGAATGAAAAACCTGCATTGCCGATGTGTCCGTCCCTTTTCGCCCGATCAAGAAAACTCATGACGCCAAGGGATTTCATTTTTTCCCATGATGTGCCATTGAGCGCGTGGACCAGGTAATAGTCAATTTTTTCTGTCCCGAGCTTTTCAAGCTGTGCGGTCAGGAATGAGTCCATCGCTTCCCGGTTGTTAATGAGCCAGGTTGGCAGTTTCGTCGCAATCTTAACCTTCCCCCGATACCCTGCCTGCAGGGCCTTGCCAAGGATAATTTCACTTGAACCGAAATGATACGGCCAGGCGGTATCAAAGTAGTTTACTCCCTGATCAATGGCGTAGCGGATCTGGTCTATTGCTCTTTTCTCATCGACGACCCCGTCCTTCATGGGAAGGCGCATGCAGCCAAACCCCAGTATTGAAAGTTCATCACCGTTTTTCGGCATTTTTCTGTAGAGCATGGGACCTCCCGGTGTTGATTTGTACCTTCACTGCTCGCGGGTTTCCGTCGAGCCCTGACCATGTTCATTGATCGATAATTTCCAGGATCTGGAATAAATATACTTTGATGATCAGCAGAGAACAACTGATAATCTTGGTTTAGCTTTGGTGGTTTTACGCCGCGTAAAGGAGTCTTCAGCCCAGATTTTCTTCGATGATAAATGATCATCGGAGCTGGCTATTTTGGGTTTGAATGAATATAGAAATAGATGTGTTCGATGGAAGAAACGGCTGGATGGCCAAATAAAAACCTTAACAAAGAGTCGTCGTATGCGTTCCCTGACATTTTTCGTTCTATTATTTCTTTTCATGCTGATATCCGCAGTTGCTGCGATTGGTGCCGACCCTGAGATAAAAAAGGGTTCTGCCGGATCAGCACTGTTGGCCGAGGTGTACACTGAGTTTGACGAACCCTGGGCTATGACCTTTCTTCCCGGCGGCAACATGCTGGTGACAGAAAAATCGGGGACCTTGCTACTTGTCGGTGCTGATGGAACGTCAAAGGTAGTGGTCAGCGGTGTGCCGAAGGTTGCCTATGGCGGCCAGGGGGGACTCGGTGACGTCATTTTACATCCGGACTATGCGAATAACAGAATTGTCTATCTATCATATGCGGAGCAGGGAAGTTTCGGAAAAAAAGGGGGAGCAGTTGCGCGTGGACGGTTTGATCCCGAGGTCGCTAATCCGGCACTGGAAGATGTTGAGGTCATCTGGCGTCAGGAACCAAAAGTAACGGGGAGCGGACATTACTCGCATCGACTTGCTTTTAGTCCTGACAACAAACTGTTCATAACCTCTGGCGATCGTCAAAAACAGAAACCCGCCCAGGACTGGTCGCAAAATCTAGGCAAGGTAATCCGGCTTAACTCGGATGGTTCAGTGCCTGGAGACAACCCGTTCCAGGATAAGGGCACATTGGCCAAAACCTTCTGGACCCTGGGACATCGGAATCTGCTTGGCATTGCTTTTGATCAGCAGGGGAGGTTGTGGACCCATGAGATGGGACCGAAACATGGTGATGAGTTAAACCTGATTGTAGCGGGGGATAATTATGGCTGGCCGGTTGTTTCCTGGGGGGATCAATACTCCGGTGTTAAAATTCCCGATCATGATACCCGTCCAGATTTCAACCCTCCAGAAGTTTACTGGGTACCGACGGTAGCACCTTCCGGTCTGATTATCTACACGGGTGAAATGTTTCCGGAGTGGCAGGGAGATGCGCTTCTTGGCGGGCTCGCCTCCAGGTCCTTGGTTCGAATAAAAATTGAAGGTGAAGGCGCTGAAGAAGTCGAACGTTTTGACATGGGTAAACGAATTCGGGAGGTTGAACAGGGCCCCGATGGGGCAATCTGGGTACTGGAGGACATGCAGGGCGGTCGCCTGCTCAGGCTGACGCCAGAAAAGTGAGACCATCCGCCCAGTACAGTCCAGGCGCAATGACTTTTTGTCTCATTACCACCAGATGCCAGACAGGAATGTAGGGGCGGCTGCTCTCAATAGCGCAGGATGTGTGTTACTTTTTGATGAACTCCATGTCACAATTCTTCTCCCAGAATATCTTGAAATCTTTTTTGTACTTCGGCAGTTTGGTTACACTTCTCCAGACTGATCTCTTATTGAATTTTTTAATTTCCTGCGCCGGCTTGAAGAATGCTATAGCGTTATCCACTGTCAGTACAAAAGGCGGCTGGTTATGGACCAGGTTGATCCAGCTGGCTGAGATCGATCCGCTCCGGTGGTTTCCCTCAATATAAAGCTGGGGTGCCCCCAATATAGCAATGTATATCCCTGCTGCGACCTTGAGCGCTGCTGATGAATCTTGAAGGTTTTTCTTGTAATAGCGTCTGATTGGCTTTATTTGCTCCTCAAATTTTTCGGTCGTTGCCGAAATGGCTTTCCGGTATTCTTTTCTCAAATCGGAATCAAGGCCGTAATGGACCCGGTGATTTATCTCCAGCATATCAACGCCGCCCCTCTCACCAAATAAGCTGTAGTCTCGTTTTCTGATTATGAAATCAATGTACTCCCATGCAGTAAGCATATTATCCATCAATTTCTGGTCAAATGGCGTGTCCTTTCTGCCAATTTTATTGAATTCAAGTTCATCGTCTATCTCTTTCCATTTTTTGCGTACCATGGAATAGGATGTTTCTATTTTTTTCAAATCTGGTCTGAGTTTCATTTCGTGATAATATAGCAGTTTGAAAACGGGACCAAATGATATAATTTCGATGGAGATTTACCATGCATCTGGCCTGGCTTCAGCACCATTCTTTATTGACATGATTCTCAACGGAATTACCATTTTATATAAAAATTCATCTGCTTGCAAATGGACTTTCAGGTAATTTGAATGTAGCTGTTTAATGGTCTAAGGAGATGGAATTCAATCTTGTTTACTCCGCCTCTATCTGCATAAGTACCTCTTGACACATGGCAAGAGTTATGTAACAGGGCAAGACGAATTACCAGTTTGAAACGCGAACAGATTGCGGTTAACAGAGTGTGCAGGGACAGGATTAAAGGCGTCGTTTTTGACGGCGCCAGGGTGAGAGCGTCCTTCATCACTCACACCAATACTCACTTTTATTGAAGGGTTCAGGGCGAACGGAATCACCGTCGACAAGCCATCGCGTCTACTTTGTCACGGGATCTCTGAACGATTTCAGGTTTCATTAGAAATAAATTTTAACTCAAGGTGATCATCTGACTATGCAGAGTAATACATTGACATTTGTCCTGGCAGGGGGGGTCGGTTCCCGGCTGTATCCTCTAACCTCCCGGAGGTCTAAGCCGGCGGTCCCGTTTGGCGGCAAGTATCGCATTATAGATTTTACCCTGGCCAATTGTCTTCATTCAGGGCTGCGGAGGATTCTGGTCTTGACCCAGTACAAATCCCATTCGTTGAATAAGCACCTGCGTGACGGCTGGTCGATTTTCAATCCCGAACTCGGTGAATATATCATCCCTGTTCCGGCACAGATGAATCGCGGGGAGCATTGGTATCGAGGGACTGCAGACGCTATATATCAAAATCTAAATCTATTGGAACGCAGTTATGCTGAGTACACACTGATCCTCTCCGGAGATCACATCTATAGAATGGACTATGAGGCAATGTTGCGATCCCACCATGAGCAAGGGGCGGATGTCACTATCGCCTGTATGGAAGTTCCCCTGGCTGAGGCGAGCGCCTTTGGGGTGATGGTCGCAGATGAAAATATGCAGATCATCGACTTTGAGGAGAAACCGCAACAACCGTCTCCGTATCCTGCGAATCCTGACACTGCCCTCGTTTCCATGGGGCTCTATGTTTTCTCAAGTGATCTTCTGCGACAGGTCCTGTTCGATGACCAGAATAATAGTGAATCAGATCATGATTTTGGCAAGGATATTTTACCGTTAATGGTTAACCATAAAAAAGTGCAAGCCTATAAATTTGGAGGCGAGGAGGGGAGGGTAACGCCTGATCGCTATTGGCGTGACGTGGGCACTATTGATGCCTATTACCAGGCAAATATGGACCTGTTAAAACCGGTACCCCCCCTCAACCTCTACCAATCAGACTGGCCGATACGAACGTATCAGTCACAATCTCCTCCAGCCAGAACAATCAAGAGCCGCTCGGCCACAGAAAATGTCCTACGCGATTCGATACTGGCTGGCGGGACCATTATTTCGGGGGGAAATGTCATTAACTCGGTCCTGTCGTCTGATATTTTCGTCGATGATGAAGCGATGGTGGAGAATTCAATACTCTTTGATCGTGTCCGTGTTGGCGTGTCAGCCCGGTTGAGAAACTGCATTATTGACAAGGATGTTACGATACCGCCTGGTGAGGATATCGGGCATGATCTCGAAAAAGACCGGAAGCGATTTACCATATCGGATAATGGGATAGTTGTTGTTCCAGAAGGGTTTAAATTCGATATCTAGGAGCGTGTTTCTCAGCAAGAATCACTATCCATCTATTTCAAATGAAGCTTGAATCCTTCATGACTTGCTGTAAAGCCAAGTGAGATATAAAACCTGATCGCATCAGAGCGTTTTTTGTCCGAAGTCAATTGAACCAGGTGACAGTTTCGTTGTTGAGCACGGTCAATTGCATATTCCAGAACGTGCTTTCCCAAGCCGCCTCCTCTGTATTGTGAGTGAATGCGTACGCCTTCGACCAGGCAGCGCCATGACCCAGATATAGGTCAAATAGGGAATAAAAGTAAGTTGAAGCATTCCAACAATCTGGCTATCGATACTGACGACAACCAGTTCATTGTTCGGATCGGAGTCAATAGACTGAAAGGCGCTTAAATAGCCAGTATTGAGCGGTGATGATGGATCTTCCCTGGTGGAGCCAAGCTGATCATCCGCCAGCATGACAACAAGTTGTGGTAAATCTTCTTCTCGCGCTGTTCGATAGGTTAATTCCATGATTTGCTCCAATGATTGAAGGGGTACGAAATCGGGTATCAACTGGTGAACTATTCAGGCGAGGTTTGACCCGACACGCTTATAAGTAATAGTTTATTCTCAACAGATCAAATTTGATTGTTATTGTTAATCCGGGTTGAAACGTATATAGAGGAGCTGTTTATGATGGTAATGAGATCTATTGGTTCAATATCGGTGCTTAGAGCGTTTACGCCGCACTATTCATATGACACTAATGCGTGAAAGACAATGAAAGAAGAGATAATTAACGAACTCGCCGAGATTGTCGGTGAAGACAATATTACCACTGATCATATTGACAGGATTACTCATTCCTATGATGCAACCGAGAAAAAATATCTCCCGGACATAGTCATTTATGCGAGCAATACTATCGAGATCAGCAAGGTAGTCAAGCTGGCAAACAGGCGGAGGATACCTCTTATCCCGCGCGGTGCTGGGTCAGGGTTCAGTGGGGGGAGTCTGCCGGTTCAGGGGGGCATTGTGCTCGTGTTGACCAAAATGGACAGAATTATCGAGATTGATACGGACAATCTGGTCGCCCATGTTGAGCCTGGTGTTGTTACCGCAGAACTGCAGCGGCAGGTGGAAAAAGTTGGTCTGTTCTACCCGCCTGATCCAGCTTCCAAAGAGTTCAGCACGCTTGGCGGAAATGTTGCCGAGTGCGCCGGCGGGCCGCGTTGCGTCAAATATGGCGTAACAAAGGACTATATACTGGGGCTTGAGGTTGTCACCCCAACCGGAGATATCATTAAAACAGGCGGGGAAACCCTGAAAAATGTGGTTGGCTATGACCTCACCAAGCTATTTGTCGGGTCGGAGGGTACGCTCGGTATTATCACCAGAATCATTTTGAAGCTGTTGCCGAAGCCAGAAGCCAAGAAAACGATGTTGATACAATTTGACTCCATCGACGGTGCTGCTCGCTCGGTATCAGCTATCATCCGTGAAAAGATCATACCGACGACACTTGAGTTTATGGACAAGGCAACCATAAACTGTATACGGGGAAAAAGTGATATTGTCATACCAGAGAATTGCTCTGCCTTATTGATTGTTGAGGTAGACGGTGACCGTGATCTCCTGGAAAAACAGGCGGCAAAGATTCTTTCCCTGATTGAGCACTTTGGCGTTATTGATACCATGATTGCCGAAACGGATGAAGCGTCTGAAAGAATATGGCAGGTGAGGCGGATTGTCAGTCCAAGCCTGCGGGCGATAAATCCGGATAAGTTTAATGAGGATATTGTTGTCCCGAGGTCTAAAGTTCCTGACATGATCAGGGCGCTGGAGTCGATATCGGAGAAATACGCGGTACCTATCATTAATTTCGGTCATGCAGGAGATGGCAATATCCATGTCAATATAATGGTTGACATGCAACAGGATGATATGGAGAAAACGGTTGAGAGGGTAATGGATGAGGTTTTCGACACCGCCATCAGAATGCATGGCTCAATTTCGGGTGAGCACGGTATTGGAATCTCGAAAGCAAAGTACATGAAAATGGAACTGGATGAGGCCACACGTGCATGCATGAAAACCATAAAAAATGCCCTGGATCCTGGAAATATACTCAATCCTGGCAAGATGTTTCTTGATAACCAGTAAAGAGAAGCCCTCCGGAAAGTGACAATACCATGGATAACAATAAGAAATTAAAGGATTTTGAGGAGATTATTCGGGAATGTGTCAAGTGTGGTGTCTGCCAGGCCCATTGTCCGACCTATCTGGTCAACAAAAAAGAAGGCAGTGTGGCCCGTGGAAAGATCGCCCTGGCAGCAGCACTCCTTGATAAAGAGACAGGTCTGGAGAAGCGCTTACAGGAGGATATCAGCATGTGTCTGATGTGCGGCTCCTGTATGGCAAAGTGCCCTAACAAGGTCCCGACAAACGAGATTGTCGGTGCAATCCGCCGGGAGATTACTCACAGTCAAGGGTTATCGCTAATCGGCAGGGGAGTCTCGACCCTTCTCTCTCAGAAGACTCTGATGAAGGGTATGGGCAAGGGAGGAGCTCTCTTGTCACCATTATTATTGAAAAAAGTGCCGGAATCGAGCGGATTGCGGTTACGCTTCCCTTCCCCGATCATGAAGCGTAGAACAGTGCCGAGGGTTCCTTTTAAAAATCTGTTTGAGCGGGTACCTGAATACGGCGCGGTTGAACAGCCCAAGGGGGTAGTCGGTTTTTTTGCCGGTTGTGCGCTGAGCTATATCTATCCAGAAACAGGTGTGGTCATGGTAAATATCCTCAAGCGTCTGGGCTACTCTGTTCGTGTTCCAAGAGCCCAGGGATGCTGCGGAATTCCGGCACTCTCCTCGGGAAATGGCTCGCTTGTTACCGATCTCGCCGAGAAAAATGTTGCTGCCTTTGCGGGGGAAGCTATTGATCATATTGTTACTGCATGTGCTTCTTGCAATGGGGGGATCGGTGAACAGTATAAAGGTATGACAGGAGATTTCAGCGGGTTTACGGACAAAGTTGTCGATTTTAGTGTTTTCCTCAAACAGGATGGGCTTTTTGAAACACTTGCCGCGATGAAGAGATGGCCTGACAGGGTACGGGTTACCTACCATGACCCGTGCCATCTCAAAACCCAGGGAATTGTCAATGAGCCGCGGGAGTTATTGAGAAGTTTGCCCAACATTGACTTTGTTGAGATGGAGAATGCTGCTTCCTGCTGCGGGCTTGGAGGCACTTTTTCCGTCTACCATTATGATATCAGCAAGGAAATTGGAGCCCTCAAATTAGCCGGAATGAAAGAGAGTGGCGCGGATCTTGTGGCCACAGGGTGTCCAGGCTGTATTATACAATTACAGGACAGTATCAACCACGGAAACCTGAACATAGAAGCTGTTCATATTCTCTCCCTTCTTGATCAAGCCTTAACCAGACGATCTGAGTCCGACATCACCTGAGCAAAAGGGCAGCGGTCGACCCACTATATGACTAAATATTGTTATATTTAGTCATATAGTGGGTGCATTCTGCTGGTCAAATTGATATTATACTGCCCATTGTTTGGCAACTCATAATTTTATGGTAATGATAGTAACAAGATAAGGTTGAATAATGTCAAAAATTTTTAATACAGCGAAAAAAGAAGAAAAGGTAACTGATTTTATTATCTCCCAGGTCAGGGATGCGATAATGTCTGGAAGATTGAAACCCGGGAATCGTCTGGCTTCGGAAAAGGAGTTGACTGAAGAGTTTAAGGTGAGTAAAGCCACCCTGCGGGAGGCTCTGCGAAGCTTGGAAACCATGGGGTTGGTGGAAATCAGGCAGGGGGCAACGGGGGGTATATTCCTGACAGAAGTGAATTCTCAGACACTCATGCACAGTATGATGAATTTTATGCACTTCCAGTCGGTCTCGATTCGTGAAATAACCATGCTGCGATATATGTTGGAGCCGCATATCGCCCGCCTTGCAGCTCAGATAATTACAGATGATGAAATACAGCAGCTAAGGTCCTATGTGGATGATGGCAACCTGGATCATGAGTCATCTCGGCAGAAGAATGCGCGATTCCACCACGACCTGTCGAGGATTACCAAAAATTCCCTGCTGATTTTGATTGTCGATTTTATCGATCACCTGCTTGATAAAATGAAACAATCATTGGAATTAGGTACCGATTTTCATACAGAAGTCCAGGCTTCACACAAAAAAATACTAGACTGTCTCGTCAATCACGATGCTGATGGGGCCGGCAGGGCAATGGCGGATGATGTTGTCATGGTTGGACGTTTGATGTCCGAGAAGATGGGGGAAGAGGCGTTTGACCCCTCCAGGTTTGAGCCTCAGATTGATACCGTTTTGCGGAAGTTTTCAGAAGGGGGCAGTGCTAAAATCCTTCAGGATCTTGGCAGTGCCGACATGTACCTGATTGTTCCCCAGGCCAAAACGGCTTAGACAAGCGGCTAGCTCTTCCCATTGCTGCTGGTGAAACATGATGATAGCTCTGCTCGTTTTCGTACCTGTCCTCTGCAAGATAGCTTCATGGTTAAATTTCAATATTATGTAGTGATCTAAGATATTTATACTCATGCCGGGGGCTGGTTCCTGTCTCAGACAGAGAAACCATGCCGGGCTCATAGCAAATATTATGATATATGATCAAACCATCCGGGTTGAGGGGAGCCAGAAACTTTCCCTTATTTCTGCAGGACAGTCGAGACGGCGGGTAACATGCCGCTGCTTTGTTGGTGGTAATATCCATATGTCACCACAGAAAAAAGTATGTTAAGATCTAGATATTAAAGGATATAGCGTTTTAAGAGCGCAGGTCTTTTATTTCAGATGCAGGGAAGCATAGAGTCGATTTCCGAAAAAAATGAGCCAGGGGAGTGACGCTATCTATCTGGTCTCAGGGTGGAGCGTGAATCGATAAAAACAACAGGCAGATTCAACAAATCATAATGATAACATTATTATATACTGTTTTTGTAAAGGCCTTACGGTAAATATCATAATATATGTTGACACACTATTGGTGATCATCTAATATCAGCAAAATAGAGGGTATCCGAAAACGTTTGGCAAAGATAACGGGAGTCATGTATGGAAAAAGAGATTGGATTTGAAATGGCAGCGTCGAACATCAGGTTTGGTAGAGGTGTAACCGCAGAAATCGGGATGGATCTCAAGGATCTCGGGGTGAAAAAAGTAATGATACTTACCGACCCCAATATTGCCAGATTGCCGATGGCCGCCACGGTCGTTACATCGCTTGAGCAGGAAGGGGTTGATTATGTACTTTACAAAGATGTCCGTGTTGAGCCAACTGATACATCTTTTAAGGATGCGATCGCTTTTGCGGTAAATAACGGGGTGGACTCTTTTGTTGCATTGGGAGGAGGGTCGGTGATCGATACAGCCAAGGCTGCAAACCTCTATTCCACCTATCCTACAGATGACTTTCTCCTCTATGTCAATGCTCCAATCGGTAAAGGGCAGCCGGTTCCCGGTCCGCTTAAACCACTGTTTGCGATTCCGACAACTGCGGGTACCGGAAGCGAGACGACCGGTGTGGCAATTTTTGATCTGGAGGAAATGCACGCCAAGACTGGCATTGCCTCGCGGGTCTTGAAGCCCACGCTGGGCATTGTCGACCCCTTGAATATGCTGAGCATGCCGCCCATGATAACCACTTCGACCGCCCTTGATATCCTCACTCACGCGGTGGAGTCATATACCGCAATTGAGTACACCAATCGGCCCAAACCCGAGCGTCCCATTTTTCGGCCCGCCTACCAGGGAGCCAACCCGATCAGTGATATGTGGGCTTTGAAGTCTATGGAGATTATGGCGCAGCATTTTGCTTCCGCAGTGGAGGAACCGGAAAATGAGGATGCACGGGGAATGATGGCATTGGCTGCAACTTTTGCAGGCGTCGGCTTTGGTAACGCCGGGGTAAGCCTGCCGCACGGTATGTCATATCCCGTTTCCGGCATGGTTCGGGAATATATCGCTCCGGACTATATTTCCGATCACCCGATCATTCCGCACGGTCTTTCCGTGGCCATTAATGCTCCATCAGTATTCAGGTTTACCGGTCCATCCAGTCCAAAGCGTCACATCGAGGCGGCGAACGCTCTCGGCCTTGACACAGAAGGAGCAAAAGATGAAGATGCCGGTGAAATTCTAGCCCAGGCAATGATCGCTTACTTCAAGCGTTTTAATGTACCAAACGGCCTCAGGGATGTCGGTTTCACTGAAGCAGACATTCCCAAACTTGTGGAAGGGACACTTCCTCAACATCGGGTGACCAAGCTTTCCCCACGACCGGCTGGTCCTGAAGAGCTTGCCGAGCTGTTCAGAGGAGCCATGCGTTACTGGTAAAAACTATAGTATAGATACGGGTAACAGGTATCATCATATTTAATTGTATACATAATAAAGAGGATCAAGATGTCAGATAACAGAGTAGATAGGTATTTTTCCGAACAGGCCGAAAACGGTGTTAAAATTTTAAAATATTGTGTTAACGGCGAGTGGAGAGAGTCGAAGACAGAGAAATATATGGATTGCTTCAATCCTTCGACTGGAGAGATTATCGCAAAGGCTCCCTGTTGTACAAAGGAGGAGGTGGAAGCAGCAATCGCAGCAGCAAGTGCGGCATATCCCGACTGGTCAAACACGCCAGTTTCCAAACGTGTGCAGGTCCTTTACAATATGAAGCGCCTTGTTGATGAAAATCTTCAGGAGCTGACGCGCCTGCTTGCTACCGAAATGGGCAAAGACTGGCTGGGGTCGATGGGAGATGTCCTCAAGGTAAACGAAGTTGTGGAATTTGCCTGCGGTGCACCGCACCTGATGAAAGGTGAATCGCTGATGAACTGCTCCACCGGCTATGACACCGTCCTCTATCATCATCCGATCGGTGTCTTTGCCGGTATAGCACCGTGGAACTTTCCAGCGATGATACCTCACGGCTGGATGACCCCTATCTGCCTGGCGACCGGCAACTGTATGGTCTTGAAAGCTGCAAGCCATGTTCCCCAGTCGTCCATGCGATTAATGGAATTGTGGAAAGAGGCAGGGCTTCCCGACGGCGTACTGAACGTGGTTACCACCAGTCGTGTTGAAGCGGAAATACTGCTGGAGCATCCAGATGTCAAGGGTGTGTCATTTGTCGGCTCAACCAAGGTAGGAAAACACATCTACAAGACCGCAGCGGCTAACGGTAAACGGGTGCAGGCACTGACAGAGGCAAAAAATCACGCCCTGGTCCTCAGGGATTGCAAAGTCGAGCGAACCGCTCGTGGCATCATGAATGCCTTTTGCGGGTGTGCCGGTCAACGATGCATGGCACTGCCTGTTATCGTTGTGGAGAACGCCATTGCCGATGAGTTGATACGCCATCTGGTAAAATTTTCTTCAGAATTGCCGGTTGGCCCAGCCTACGAAAAGTCATCGGGAATGGGACCCGTCGTCACCGCGGATCACCGTAAATTTGTTACAGACTGGATTGAGACAGGAATCAAAGAAGGAGCTGAACTGATTCTTGATGGCAGAGATATCAAGGTGCCTGGGCATGAGAATGGTTTTTATATTGGACCCACGATCTTTGATAAGGTTACAGAAGAAATGTCTGTTGGCAGGGAAGAGATTTTTGGTCCGGTACTCTGTATTAAACGGGTGGACAGCTTTGAAGAGGGGCTGAAGATAATGAATGGTAGTCGATTTGCCAACGGATCGGTTATCTACACCCAGAATGGTTACTACGCCCGAACATTTGCCAAGGAGACAGATGGTGGCATGGTTGGCATCAATGTCGGCATTCCTGTGCCATTGGGTATTTTCGGTTTTACCGGCCATAAACAGTCATTTTTTGGCGATCTTCACGTCATGGGCCAGGACGGCTTCAAGTTCTTTACCGAATCCAAAGTCGTCACCAAGACCTGGTTTCAGGAAGATGGTGAAGTGGACGGTAAAGTGGATACCTGGGATGGAACAATTACATCAATGCCCGTGGATGATGACGAGTAGCAGCAGCATGAAGTGCAACCGGAGAGCCGCTCCGGTTGCACTTCATGGCATGAAGGTAATTGGCTCCCGTATAAAGAAATATAGTTTTTATTTCACGTCAAATTTACCCCGTAAACACCTTCTTCCTTACCCGCTTGGATATGGAATCTAATTTGCTGATTTCCTTCAGCCTCCTGCGGCGTGTGATCTTTCTAGCCTGACATTTTCCAGCCACGCAGATGTTTTTCAGGCCTGTTAATTCCTGGTGACGCAGCCAAACTATTTTGCAGCATTTGGCTATTCTGAATGGAAATATTTCAGTCCGTTCCTATAATTTACCCTTCTCCATTTTTTTTAAAAGTACGGCTTTCTCGATTTGTGTTTTGCACGCATGACCATTCGCCTGTTCTGGCAGATTGATCTTTAGGGTGGAAACAAAAAGTATGAAAACAGATAGTATCCTGCAGGAATTGGACTCTTTCCAGCCCCAGGAAAACAGCACTATTGTCAAACAGTTCTGTTGGTTCATGATCTGGCCGCTCCTGACCGTGCTGCTGGTTGTTGGAGTCGTCTATCTTGACCGCATGTATACCTTTCGGGCGCAGACGGTCCAGCAGGAGAACTTACGGCTCGAGTCCCTGCAGCTCTTTTTCCAGGATCGCAACCGCACCATATCGTCTGATTTACAGTTTTTGGGCAACAGCCAGCTGGTACAATCATATCTGAGTGAATTACCCTCCACAGCAACAGGATTGGTGGAAGAGCTTTTCGACAGCTTTCTGCATGGCAGAGAATTTTACAAAAACGTTCGCCTGCTGAACAGGAACGGCAAAGAGCTGATCACAAAAGTGAGCACGTCTCTTCCTGCCAAAAGCGATTCCAATGCTTTTGACTCCCTTGAGCAGCCGTCATTTTTTGAAACACTGTCGCGCAAACCAGCAGAAAGAATTTATCTGTTTTCCACCCCCCGTGTTAACCCTGATAAAGAGTATCAGGAGATCAAAGAAGGCTCTGGCCTGAGGTTTTATTGTCTGGTTAGGGGCAATGACGGTGAACCGTCAGGGTTTATTTCGCTGGACTATGATAGGACCGAACTCTTTAATGCTCTGAACCATCGTGGCCAGGAGCCGGGCAGGCGCATTATTCTGCTGGACAGGGGAACTATCTGGGGAGTTTCCGGAAGGACTGGTCAGGAAAGCGTGCATGGGGGCCCGTCAGGCAGTGAAGGACAGAATAAACCTGGAGAGGACCTCTCTGCCCATCTACAGGAAACGTTATTTACCAGGGTCGCATACCAGCCTGGGGGCTTCTTTTTCCGAGATGGCGCCCTGTTCGTTTACAGATCTATTAACCCCTTGCCTCCGATAGTATCAGAGGTACACCTTGATGATGGCAATCGTGTGCAGGTGCATGAAAATGATGAACCGAATCATTGGTTTCTTGTTTCAGAAGTACCCGGTACCTATTTTGCCTCACAAAGAGTGTATTACCTCAAATTTCTGGCACTGCTTGGGGTAACGTTGCTGATTCCACCTCTTGTTGTCTGTCTGTTCCTTGCCAAGACCCGGGCACGTGTGAGATTGGAGGCTGCTCTGAGATATCGTGAACATAATGACCACCTCGAGCAACTGGAAGCAAAGGTTCGGCAGCGTACCCGGGAAGTGGATGAGAGCAATCTCAAGCTCAGTGCTGAGATTGCTGAACGGCTCGCTGCAGAGAGTCAGCTCAGGCTAAATAACGAGCTGTTGTCGGGGATGATCGGAAGTATCGACGGCATAATATACGTTGCCGATTTTGATAGCCACGAAATTCTCTTTGCCAACGAATACCTGAAACGGTTGTTTGGCTTTGATCCAGTCGGCAGACTCTGCTGGCAGTTTCTGCACGCCAACCAGGAGGGGCCCTGTACATTCTGCACCAATGGCAGGCTTCTCGATAGAGACGGTAAACCCACGCCCCCTCTGCAGTGGGAATACCAGAATCCATATAACAAGAAGTGGTATATAGCAAAGGACCAGGCGATTCTCTGGACAACCGGTAAATATGTTCGTCTGGAGATCGCCATTGATATCACTGAACAGAAGCGGCTGCAGCATTTTCTGCAGGAAGCTCGAAAGCAGGCTGAGCTTGCCACAGGGGTCCGAAGCCGATTCGTGGCTCTCGTCGCTCATGACCTGAAATCACCATTTTTTTCAATCACCCAGATGCTGAAAAGGATCCTGGACCGGGAGACCTTTACCTATCGGGTTCATCGGGAATTTCTTGAAAATATTGTAAAAAACGGCCACAGGATGCTGCAGATGATTGATAACCTGTTATCAATGGATCGATTTGAAACGGGCGAAATGAAGCTTGATAAACGTTTTTTTGATGTATCGGCAATGGCTGAAGAAGTAATACAGAATTTCAAGCATCCTGCCCTTGAGAAAAATCTTACGCTGATCAATGAAATTCCGCCGAAGACCAGTCTTTTTGCCGACAAATATCTTTATTATGTTGTCCTCAACAATTTATTGTCCAATGCCGTGAAATTCAGTGAGCTCAATGGCCGTATTGTCCTGGCCGCTGCTGATGATCCTAAACACTCTGCTACCATTATCGTAGAGGACAATGGAAAAGGCATGAGCCTGGAATATGCTCAGGATCTTTTTAAAGCGGATATCAAGACAAGCAGCCAGGGAACATTTGGTGAACAGGGAAGTGGGCTTGGGCTTATCTTCTGTCAGGACATACTGAAAGCTCATCATGGTAGAATTCTTGTCGAGTCACGTCGAAATGTTGGCACACGTTTTTTTGTGGAACTTCCTCAATGTTCGTCCATCGAAACGAATCTAGTTCAATGAGCCGATTCCGTTGATCTTATTAATGGTTAGTATTAAGAGTTGCCAAGCTAGCCCCGCTTCTGTGCATTATCGAGATGGCTGTCGCCCTCGATATTACATATTCCTTAGAATTCCATAGTGTTCAAAGAGTAGCAAATTACCAGCAGTTGATGACTTTTAATAAATATTGTTTAACGTAGTATAGGAATAGGTAGGAATGTATCAACATCATTCGGTTTCTTTTCTTTTTCCTTTGTTCTGTGAATCAAGTCGTTTTCAAGTGGAGGGCACATGGGTGTCATTTTCAGAAAAATGAAGATATTCACTATGCTGCTGATTCCTCTTGCTATTCTTGTTTTCGGAGGATGTGCCCGTTTACCTGAAAATAGCGACCGAACCACATCTTTTGCCTATGATCAACCCGCAGAATCCAAAATCGGCAGGCAGTGGCAGAACGATTTTCAAGATCATCCTGGCCAATCTGCTTATTATCTGCTTGGCGATGGTTATAATGCCCTGTCAGCACGGTTGGTGCTCGCTTCTCTGGCTGAGCAGACAATTGATGCCCAGTACTACCTGTGGCACGCAGACAGGGTGGGAGGAATCTTTGCAGGTGAGCTTCGGAAAGCTGCCGACAGAGGTGTACGGGTACGGCTGCTCCTTGATGACATGGGCTTAGAAGGACGGGATGTTAATTTATCTGTGCTCGATGCTCATCCCAATATTGAAGTCCGGATTTTCAATCCTTTTGGACGTAATACCAGCAGGGTAATCCAGTTTGTTACCGGAATGGGAAAACAAACCCGTCGGGCGCACAACAAGTCGTTTACTGTTGACAATGTTGCATCCATACTGGGTGGACGCAATATCGGCAATGAATACTTTTTTGCCCACCCTGAACTACAGTTTTATGATCTAGACGTCGTGACATTTGGTCCGGTTGTCGAAGAGGTTTCCGGTTCGTTTGATCAATTCTGGAACCATGAATTGAGTTACCCTGTGTCTTCGCTGGTAACAACACCACCAACGGAAGAACAGAGCAGGGAGATGCTGCGGAAGTTTAATGAATTCCTTGAACAGCAAAATGATTCAGATTATGTTGAAAAACTTAAAAATTCAGATTTTATCAAGAATTTCAGAACCGAAAAAGAAAAGATTTTTTGGGGTCCCGGTAAAATTGTTGGAGATGACCCCCAGAAACTGGGAACAGAGACCGATGACTCGACCTACCATCTTTCCCAGGAACTCGCTCCCTACCTAACTGAGGTCGAGACTGAACTCCTGATCTTATCGCCATATTTTATCCCGGGAAAAAGTGGGCTTGCGTTTTTTAAAGAACTTCGTGACCGCGGGGTGCAGGTATCCATATTGACGAACTCCCTGGCGTCAACTGATGTTGCAGTTGTCCATTCCGGTTATGCAAATTACCGCAGGCAGCTCCTGAGGATGGGCGTGACATTGTATGAGATGAGCAAAGACCTCAGTAGAGAAGAGCAGCAGCAAGTGAAGGGAGAACCGTTTTATGAGCCCCAATCGAGCCTGCACGCAAAAGCGATGGTCATTGACCGTTCGACACTATTCATCGGTTCCCTGAATCTTGATCCCCGTTCCGTCGTGCAAAACACTGAAATTGGAATTGTCTTTGAATCTGAAGAAATAGCGGATCGTATTGCCCTGTTCTTCAGTACAATTGTCCCTGCTATCGCCTTTCGACTTGAATTGCGAACCGACGAGAATGGTTTTGAACATATCGTCTGGCATGGGATGGTGGACGGTGAGAATAAGACGCTTTTATGGGAGCCGCAAACGACGTTCTGGGAGCGGTTTTCAATGAACCTTTTAAGGCTTCTCCCTGTAGAGTCCCAATTATAACCAAGGAGATAGAACGTGGGGGCCTGAGTTTTCACCAAAACAATATGTTGTCAGTGAACCCCAAATCAGAACAATAGAAAAATCAACAGAAAGAGGAAATAATGAACGGAGTTTACAAAGCAGTGATCGTATCAGTTTTATTGTGTATCACTGCTGCCAGTTACGCAGCTGAAGACGAGACTGAAAGCTTGAGCTCGGAGAAGATGATCTCCGATTTGAATGAAAAAATCGAATTGTCAAAAGAGCAATGGGAAGAGCTCAAACCAGTTCTGAGTGAAAAGAGTGACGAATTGACAAAAAGCATCAACGAGTATGTCGATAAAGGTTACATATCGATGGAGGAGATGTCCAGACAATTAAAACGGGTCAGCAAGGACACAGAAAAGAAACTCGAAGCCTTTCTCAATAGCGAGGAGATGCAGAAACTGAAAAACTACCTGACCCAACTGGACGAAGATGCGATAAAAAAGACCAAAGATAAAATGGTTGCCGAATTATCAGAAGTGCTCGCCATGACAGAGGAACAGGTGAAGAAACTCAAGCCAGTCCTTGAGGACAGCATGGCTCAGCTGTCCGATATTATAGAGGAACTGGCCGATAAAGGCAGCAGCGGCTGGGAAGATTTCAAGAAACAGTACAAAACAATGACTGACGATTTGAAAAGAAAAATGCAGGAAACCCTGGATAAACAGCAGATGGAACGATTTGAGGAATACAAGCAGGAAAAACAGCAGAAGATTGAAAAAGCATTTGTCTGATCTTTGGCGGCAACGAACCTTTAACAGTTCATGGATTGATGAAACGAAAATAGAGGTATCGCAGAAGCTTCTCCTTATCTCTTTTCAAGAAGGCGCATGATATGTCCGAATATGTTGATTCTGCACTTTTTATTCATTCTGAAGCTGGAGAGATATATCTCGACGCGAACGGGAAGACGGAACGACCTGTTTTTATCATCAAGATCGAGGGTTCCAAGCTAAAAATGGTCGTAAAAATCTATTGAATAGTACGGGTTGTCATTGTAATTTCCGGGAGCGGTAATGACCATAACCGAGCGAATTTCGCCCCAGAGGAAGAAGCGGGTTTGTTGATTATATCGCGGCGAGATTAATTATTTAACAGGCACAGAGAAAACATATGAAGATAAGCAGAGTCTGGACCGTTTCCTTTTCACCCACGGGTACGTCAAAAAAGACTATTGATGCTATTGCTTCGAGTATCTCGGGGGGTGAACAAGCCTCACTAGATCTCACCTATCCTCTAGCAGCTGACGAGCAATCTTTTGGAGCGGATGAACTGGTTGTCATTGGGGTGCCGGTTTATGCGGGCAGAGTTGCCCCGCTTGCGGTTCAACGTCTTGAAAAGATACAGGGCAATACCACTCCTGCCGTGCTTGTTGTTCTCTATGGTAACAGGGACTATGAGGATGCGTTGATTGAGCTCAGAGATATCGCCCGGGCGGCTTCTTTTGTACCCGTCGCTGCTTCGGCATTTGTCGGGGAACATTCATATTCTGCTCCGGAAATGCCGATTGCCCAGGGCAGGCCGGATCAGGACGATCTGGACTCAGCCTCAGCTTTTGGCAGCAGAATATCTGAAAAAATTGCATCAAATAAATGATATTATTACCTTATCTGAACTGCAGGTTCCCGGGAATATACCCTATAAAGAAGCTATGAAAGCACTGCCGGTGAGCCCCAAGGTGGAGCAGGCAGTGTGTACACTCTGTGGACAGTGCGTGTCGAGCTGCCCTGGCGGGGCAATCGACGTCGATGATGCGCTCAGCATCGCGGTCAGCAAGTGTATTCTCTGCTGCGCCTGTATCAAAACATGTCCGGAAGAGGCATTGTCAATAGATGCCCCGCTTCTTCTTGAAAAAAGACAGTGGCTCCACGAAAACTGTGCAGAGCGGAAGCAGCCGGAGCTCTACCTTTAACAAGAGCGGGTTTACGCAGTCTGCGGCACTCCGGCCGGACTCCAGCCTCTTAACCGGTAATAATCCTGGAGCATGTGTTCCATGTCAGCTTCACTCAGGGAGTTGCCTTCTGCTGTGGCTTCTTTGTGGAACCGTTTTGGCAGCCGGTCATCTTCGGCACCCAACCCCTCACGAATATTGAATTGGCGGGTCATGGTGGCAATCGTTGCCGCAATAGCCTGAAGATCTTCTTTTGACCTCTTGATACCGGTGACCATCTCAAGGGTGTGTTCCAGCTCATCCCAGGAATAAAGATCCCTGTAGAAACGACAGAGGGTCAGGGTGTCAAAGATATTGAGCCGATCTTCGTAATCGACCAGCATTTCCGCCTTGTTTTCGATCTGGTCAGGAGGGATAAGGCCGGATAATTCCGGTTTATAGAAAGTGGTACGCAGGTGACATGCACCGCGAGGTGATGTCCCGAAGGTGAGACCCATTCCTTTTAATACACGCGGGTCATAGCCTGCCGGCTCCAGACCTTTTACGTGGATGGCAAGATCTTCAATATCCCATTTTCTTGAGGCACTGATGATACCGTCTGCCAGGATGTCCCCGATTTCGGATCGATTTCCGATCTTCTCGATCAGTTCTATGGTCTGGTCCGCGTTTCCATATTCGATCTGATAGTCAAGCCGTCCCTGTGCGTGGGCTTCCATTACCAGGCCACAGAGATTTCCGACAGTAATTGTGTCCATGCCCAGTCGATCGCACAAATCATTGAGAAAGGCAACCTCTTCCATCTCTGTAATCATGCAGAGCCCGCCAAAGGCATAGATCGTCTCATATTCAGGCCCTTCGATCTGCAGACCTTCATGGCGTCCTTTTTTGATGGTGGCAAGACGGCCGCAGGCCATGAAACATTTGGCACAGGCATGGGGGTGTACCTCATGCTGCTGATGGTAGGTTTCGCCGCTGATCGCTTCAGCATGCTCACATGTGCCCTGATGCCAGTATTTGGCTGGAAAGGCACCAACACTGTTCATCAGGGTAACCATCATCGTCGTACCCATCTTTCGATAGGCCTTGACGCCTGGATGCTGAAAATTTTCTTGGGAGAAAGCTTTGGCATACTCGGCAATTCCCTCCCGGTTTTTGTAGGTTCGGCTGCGATCGCCCTGGAAGACGAGCGCTTTTACCTGCTTGGAACCAAGGACTGCACCAATTCCTGTCCTACCGGCGCATCTCCATTTGTCGTTGGCAATGATCGCAAATTTGACGAGCTTCTCTCCTGCAGGGCCGATGACAATGGCTCCGGGTTTTCTGTATCCTTCACGAGCTAGGCCGAATCGCTTTACGGCTTCTTCTTCTGCAAAAAAGGTTTCCATGCCCCAGAGGTCGCCTGCATCATGAAATTCAACCAGATCAGGCTGAACCGATAGTACGGTCGGCGTATCTGAGCTGCCGCTTACTATTATGGCGTCAAATCCGGCCGAGTCGATAGATTCCGGAACCTTGCCTCCGGAGTAGGACTCGGCATAAAAGCCGGTCAGCGGAGATTTTGTATAAACTCCGTAGCGACTGCCGCCCCAGAGACGACCGCCACAGAAGGGGCCGGTGGCAATGATAACGTTGTTCTCGGGAGCCAGCGGATCGACTCCTGGAGGATTTCTGTCAAGCAGAAGGCGGGTTGCCAACCCCTTGCCACCAGCACATTCACTTAAAAGCTCATCAGATATCTCTTCAATGGTAAAACTTTTAGTATTCAGATCAATGGTAAGGATACGGTTGTAGTAGCCGTACATGACTGTTCCTCCTGCGGGTATAAATGTTCATCGGTTACCAGGAACACCTCCCGCGCCATAGTTTTAATGGGTGAGACTTTCCTGTAACCCTTGCTGTTAAGACAATGGGGGCGAAGACCTTATTTTACTACTGCGGTAAAACCTTCATCGATGACCTCAAGCCCTCGTTGGAGTTGTTCATCGGTGATGACAAGGGGCATCAGGAAACGCAGGACATTTCCGAATGTGCCACAGCTGAGCATGATAATTCCCCGTTCATAACAGTATGCCACCAGAGCCTTGGTCAGTTCCGGAGCAGGTTCTTTTGTTTGTCTGTCCTTGACAAGCTCAACGGCGATCATCGGTCCAAGTCCTCGAACATCGCCAATGCAATCATATTTTTCCTGGAACCCGAGAAACGTATTTTTCAATGTTTCGCCCAGTGTTTTGGCTTTTTCAAGGAGGTTCTCGGATGCGAAGATATCAAAGACAGCACGGGCCGCCTCACAGGCAACCGGGTTTCCCCCATAGGTTCCACCGATACCTCCCGGATGAACGCAGTCCATTATTTCCTTTTTACCGACCACAGCACTGAGCGGCATACCGGCAGCAAGGCTCTTGGCCACCGTGGTGATATCGGCTTCCACCCCATAGTATTCCATCGCAAACATGTGGCCTGTTCTTCCCATCCCGGTCTGAATTTCATCAGAGATTATCAGGATATTGTTTTTGTCGCAGATCTCTTTGAGTTTCTGGAAATAGTCTTTTGGCGGTGCAATAAATCCTCCTTCGCCCTGGATTGGTTCGACGATGATTGCTGCGGTCTGTTCTGCCGAAACATGGTTGAGAAAGAAATATTCCAGGTGATCGGCACATTCAAGGTCGCAGCCGGGATATTCCTTATTGAAGGGGCAACGGTAGCAATACGCAAACGGCATCCGGTACACCTCGGGGGCATATGGTCCCATGCCGAACTTGTACGGTTTTGATTTGGAGGTCAGGGTCATTCCCATAAGGGTTCGGCCGTGAAAGCCATTGTCAAAGGCGATAATACCCTGTTTTTTGGTGTAGTATCGGGCAATTTTGACAGCATTCTCAACTGCTTCTGCCCCGCTGTTGGCAAACATTGCAGCTTTTGGCGTGTCTCCCGGAACCGCGTTGCATAATGTTTCTGCAAGAGCAACCGAGGATTCATAGGGGGAGACCATGAAACAGGTATGGGTGAATTTCTCTGCCTGGTCCTTGATCGCCTTGACCACTTTCGGGTGAGAGTGGCCGACATTCATGACCGCAATACCACCTGCAAAATCAATATACTCCCTGCCTTCCACATCGACTAGTAGTGCACCGCGACCGTGAGAGATATAACAGGGAGTTGCACTGCCGATCCCCTTGGCGATGAATTGTGTCCGAGATTCCTGTATAGCTGCGTTTGATTTAGAATTTTCCATTGACATTCCCTTTATCGTTAGATGTTGGCGTTAGTCTGTACAGGTGCTTTTGCTCTAGAAGAAGCAAGATACAGGCCTTTCAAGGTATAGAGCAATTAATTACAATTATTTCGGTGCAGATGGCAAGGTCTTTGTGAATTTTTCCCAGTCAATCTGACGCATAAGTGAGCCAGCATTTCCAGATCTTCCAGCCTGGCTGCAGGTGAATACTCAGGTGAGAATCGATTTCATCGTCACGGATACACGCGTCATTGATTGTTTTGCTCAGATAGTGGCTCTTTTGAAATGTCTTTTCTCTCAGCGTCCTTTATGCCTGGTGTATTACTGTCGGTTGAGTTGGTTGCTGCCTGAACTGCATCACCACTTATCTTGCCTCCAATGCTGTCAGGCGTCATTGTGCCGAGTACAGCTTTTATTATGAGCTTTGGAGATAATGACTCGGGTGGCAGTGACGGCATGAGTCTGTCCGATTCTTTTGAGTGGTGCAAAAGTCCCGCCGAAACCATGGTGTCTCGCGCTTCTTCGAGCTGTCCGAGGGTGTACGTGTTGTTCTCCTTGTTTACGCTGATAAGATCAATACCTCTTTTTTCCTGAAAACCTTTGTAGACGGCTGAGCATAAGTCAAGCGCGGCACTGAGTTTAACAGCTGGTGTGTCATGCTTTGCCACCAGCTGATAACGATCATTTTTTTCGATGGCATAGGCAACCTGGGCACCGAGCAGGACAAAAAGCCAGCCGAAATATATCCAGATCAAAAACAGAGGTACCGTGGCAAAAGAACCGTATATGGCATTGTATTTTGCCACCCCGATCTGCAGGCTGATGTATATATTCTGGGTAATGAACCACAGGGTACCGGCGAGTAATGCACCAATAAGGGTCGGTATCGCTTTTGGTTTGGTGTTTGGGAAAAAGAGGTAGACAATGTAGAGTGTTATGCTGAGGAAGAAAACGGGGACACCTTTGAGGAGCAGCAGCTGTATCCAGCTTGCCGGAATGAACTTGTCAATGTAAAGAGTAAGAGACTGACTCTCCAGGATTGTGCCTGCGGCAAGGGCCACATTTATCGAGATCGGCATCAACACCATCAGGGTCAGGTAGTCGGTGACCTTCCGTATCAATGATCTGCCAGCCTCCACCCGCCAGATTGCATTCATCGCATCTTCAATATGATTCAACACCAGGATTACCGCAAGAAAAATTCCAAGCATACCAAAGGTCCCGAGTGTCGCGAAGCTGGTTCGGTCGACATAATCAAATAGCTGATCGGCCGCAGAGCGTAGATGAGTCGTCAACCCTACCGGTAGATCTTCCGCCGAAGAGATGGATGGAGGCCCGCTCTCTTTGTTCTCACCTGGTATTGTTATGTCGATTGAGGGTGTTTGCTCAAGCGCTTCGATATATCTGTAAACAACCTCCCGCAATTGATCTCCGCCACCGAGCCCTTTAACCAGAGCTGTGCTCATTGCCAGCATGGGTACCATGGATAAAAGGATCGTATAGGTCAGTGCGCCGGAACGAAGGGACAGGTGGTTTATCTGGAACTCACGTGCGGTGATCAGAATGATTCGGACCAGTTTGTGAAGCCAGACGAACGGGAAGAATGTTTTTGCCGGAGCCTCATCTACCCAGTTGGTCATTGAAGCCAGGCTCAAATTTTTCATTGTATGTATGCCCTTAAAAGTGCCGAATTATACCTCTGGATGTTATCTTTGGACTCTTCACTGTCTGTTTCAGGGCCCGGTATCATTCTTTATACCACTGCCTGATTGTTGATGCAATTTTGTGTTATCTGTTAGAAAACCGAGGTTCAGGTCGTAGGGGGCAACTCACGTTTTGTGACCGCTTCTGCTTTAACCCGATCAAGAAGCTCCGCCAGAACCGGTTTGACATGTTCCCGAATGTCTCCGGCAACGATGATAAAGAGCAGATCGTCACCGGGTGTGAGCGTCCCTTCGTTGGCCTTGATAATGATTTCGTAAATTCCATCGTGGCGGAGAAATTCATCTCGCAAGGCTCTGATTTTCTGATGATCAGGCAGAACTTCAATGGATTTTACTGCTGAACGGTCGTTTCTGGACCAGGACCGGACGGTACCATTGTGAATGAGAAGCATGCCGACATGATCAGAAAAATCCGGACGGGATTTGAGTTCAGCAATTGTTTGGTTGATATCCATATGTTACCCCTCTTGATCACGACAGCTCAGTGATGTTGACCTGTTATTTCTAAATTTCTTTTAATACAGGAATCTGAAGACTGCTCGATGAGTCGAGCCGATTATAATTCAGCTTATCATTGTATTTTTTCAATAGCCAGAGCGGTAGATCAAACCGTTTATGACATAGATCCCAGATCGTATCACCCTCCGATACCTGGTAAGTGGTAACATCAACGACTGTGTAGGAGTTGAAGAAATCTTCCTGGATTTCCTGATGAAAATCGAACCTGGCAATTTCGAAATCGGCTGCCGTGACGTTCAGGAACTCGAGAATGACAGATTGGCCTGGATAAATATCTTTGCCAGGAGCAATGTTGTTGCTCAGTCGAATCGACTCAGGCGTTACCTTGAGCCAATCTGCAAAGAGTCCAATCGATTCATCCGGCTGGACTTCTGCGATTCCGGTATTCAGACCTGCTGTTTTACGATGCTTGAGAACCTTGAGGTTACCGGAAACTGCAAGATTTTCCTCGGCGTGCGGTGAGGAAGGTCCTGGTGAACTCTTCTTGTCATCTTTTAATACGATTTCGGCAGAACGACGAACAGCAGATTCTGTGTTTTTGGGGAACACCGAAGAAGAAGTGGGTGGGATCCTGAGATTCTGCCCCGCCCTGATGAATCCCTGTCGATTGAGATGGTTGGTTTGAATGAGCGTGCTGAGCGGGATATTGTGAGCGGCAGCTATTGCACCTGCCGTATCACCCGGGCGCACCTGGTAAAATTTGCTGCGCTTCTGACTTTTGCTGAAAATCGAAGATGGAGCGCCACTGAGAAGAGCACTATTATTAAACCGAGAGGGCAGTTTTAGAACGAAACCTTTTGGAATATATTTTGTTCCGTCGAACACCGGCTCTCGCAATGATGGATTATAGCGCTTCAGCTGGTCCGTTCTGATGCCGAGATATGAACAAAGTTTCGATGCATTGACATAGGCCGGCATTTTTACTGAAACCGTGGAAAGAGGTTTGTCAAACCGGATTGTTCCTGAGCGCTCCTGTTTTTTTGCAACGATTACCGCAGCAAGAAATTCTGAATAAAAGTTTCTTGAGGCAAATTTGAAGTGACCTTTTCGATAATTCTTGAAAATATTTTCATAACTTCCTTCCTGATTTAAGGCCCGCTTCATTCCAGCCGCGCCATAATTGTATGCAGTCAGAGCAAGTGGCCAGGAACCAAGAAGGTCATGGTTCTTTTTCAGAAGTCTGGCTGCAGCCTGTGCCGAAATAAGTGGATCTCTGCGTTCATCGATTATGTAATCAATGCGCATGAAATTTTTGCCGGTGGAGCGGGTAAACTGCCACATTCCGGATGCTCCAAACTTGCTGAAGGCATTGGGGTTGAAGGAGGACTCAACATGGGGCAAATAGGCAAGGTCTTCTGGTAAGCCGCTGTTTCTGAATATCTGTTTTATCTGTCTCATATATGCTCCGGAACGAGCAACTCCTTGAGTGAATCGCTCCTTCACCCCTGTCTGTGCACGTATATTCCCGGCAGCTTTGCGGTATATTTCTGGAGAATGTACGGTGCCGAAAAGAGCGGCTACCCGCTTTTCCTCCTGCGATTCCGGCTTCTTTTTCCTGGCTAGGCCGGTGAGCAGTTTTGCGTAATAATCTTTTGTCCTTTCAATCTGTTTACTATTCTGCTTCTGGGCACCGGCGACATTTTTATCCAACAGGGTAACGGTCGTGTAAATACGACTCAGGTTGTTCCGGTCATGAATAATTGCGGTATTACCCGAGTGGGTTGAGTATACTTTCTCCCAGAAAACGACGTTTGCGTGAATTACCTTATAATGCGGAAAGTGCCTGGGGTCCGCTTTCGCATTCGACGTATGGGGCAGGAAGCAACCGATCAAGGCGAGAACAACACAGAACAAGGAAACCGCGGAATGAGGGGGTCGAGGCGTCATGGTGATAGTCGTGTGTGGCTGCCCACTCTTTTCGTTGGCATTGCGGTCGTGCATTGATTTCGGTTTTAGTGGATTTAGATGTTCAGGATAATCTACTGCATAATATTGAAATGACAAGGAGTGAGTGTGTATACACCGATATTGGCAACGCTGGGCTACATCCTGTCTCCCGACAGGCAGAATACCCTGCTTGTTCACCGTAATAAACGACCAGATGACCAGCACCTTGGTAAATACAATGGGCTCGGCGGTAAAATGGAAGCTGGCGAAGACATCCAGCAGTGTATCTGTCGCGAAATTCAAGAGGAGGCGGGAATTATCTGTGAAAAGCTGGTGTTGAGAGGAACGATAAACTGGACTGGGTTTGGCCCCAATGGTGAAGATTGGTTTGGTTTCATTTATAGAGTCGATCAATTCAGTGGTACCCCGTCACTGAGCAATGACGAAGGGGAACTGCTCTGGTTTCCGGTGAAGGATATCTTGACGTTGCCGATGTGGGAAGGAGATAAATATTTCCTGCCGCTTGTTTTTGACGATGATCCCCGAATTTTTCATGGTTATATGCCCTATGCAGGCGACAAACCACTTCATTGGAATTACTCCCGCAGCTAAAACAAATGGTCTGGGTATCAACCGTCACCTATTGATGTTGCGCACTTTTGCTACCATGGTATAGTTAGCCAATAAAACTACTTGAAAACAGGGGATTAGAAATGGAATATGAGAGTGAAATCAAGCGTCTTGAGGATTTTGTAGAACGCTTACTTGCAGGGTATACAGAACTAAAAGCAGAGATCAAACAACAAGCGCAGGAGCTTAAGGCACAACAGCATAAAAATGACCAGTTGCAACAGCAGATTGAGTCCATGGAATTGGAACGGGGAGATCTTGGTGGCCGTGTCAGCACCTTGATCGACCGTATCGAGGCCTGGGAGTCAGAGCTCGAAGTGACAGAGATTGCAGGTGACCCCTCGGATGATCCAACTGATGATCTCGAATCAGAAACTGAGGAGTCGGAACAGGAGCAGGCAGAGCTGGGTGGCGATGAATCGAGCGGAGGCGTTCAGGGAAACCTGTTTACGGCAAAATCTGCCTCTCGCTGATATCTGTGTGGGAAAGGAACGCTCTGCGTAAAATACTAACCGGAGGAAAGCCTATTCATGCCCGACTCGGAACGATTGGTTAAGTTCAATCTGCTAGGACAGGAATTTGCTTTTTATACGGGTGCTTCCGAGGAGGAAATGGAAGCGATTCTTGAGCTTGTCCGCCAGCAGGTTGAGGACAGCAGTAATGAATCAGGAAAAACGATACCTGTAACCAAAGTTGCTGTAATGGCATGCCTTAACCTCGCCTCACGGTATGTTAGGCTGAAACAGGAATTTGACAATTATCGGCTGGGAAGTGAAGCTCGTCTCGGGGTTTTGTGTGAAAAAATAGAGCACCACTTTATCCCGGAAAAATAGTTTGTCGAAGAGTTTTTAGCTGCTGTTTTCACCGAACTCTGATACTATACGGGTGGAGTAATAGTTTTTACGTGTGATCTTTCTGATAAAGAGTATAAAGACGTTGCGGTAAGGTCTCGTTGGCTGTCACGTGTATGGCAGTATGACGAGATAGCAGGTTTTTCCCTGCGCTGTTGGTGATTTGTAGTGTTGTTGAGCCAACTCTCTTAAAAAGGGTGCTACCACTGTCTTCAAATGGAAAATTCAATAATTTTCCAGACGCTGATATGCGGCGCCCACCTATTTCGATAGGTTTAACTTGTCCTATAGACACGGCAGGGTGGGGAAAATCTTTTGAGCACAATGTTCGGATGGAGGCTGAACATTGTTTAAAATATATGGGCAGTCGAGACGGAATTTGTTCTTTCCGTTACTGTCTGGTGTTACGAAACCAGTAAAATTGCAGAATCGGGAAAAACACTTAACAGACGTTATAGAGACCTGACAGGCAGTTAACCAGTCACATGGTCGGCACATTTTGGTAGTATACATATCGCCGTGCCAGGTGCTGGATAAAGATAGATGATGGCTTGAGTTTCCGGTGGTTGTAATGTCGGAACATTCCAATTGTACATCAATGACCGCAGACAGTTATCTTCTGTGGTTTTCATAGCAATACCGGAAGATAACTACTTCCGGGTATAATCTTATCTTCCTGTCTAATCTCCTGTCAGTCGAACGCACCAGGTTCGCCTCTCTGAGTATTTTTCCCCTGTTGCAATTTTTCAAGACCAAAAAGGATCTCGGCAGTTATGGATTTACTCAATCATCCTTCCATGTTTGTTTTATTAGGGCTCCTGCTGGGGGCAGCCATCGGGGTTTACCTGAGAAAACGTATTGTTGAAGGTCACCGGCAGAATATAAAAGATCAGGCCAGACAGCTGATAGAAAATGCAATTGTTGAAGCTGAACAACTGAAAAAAGAAGCGCAGCTTCAGAGCAAGGAGGAGGCGTACCAGGTAAAACAGGCGGCTGAGGACGAGCTTAAAACTGATCGACGTGAGCTTAAGGAAGAACGAAACCTGCTCAGTAAAAAACGGGAATTGCTGAAGAAAGAGTGGGATAATTTTGACCGAAAGCGTTCAGATCTGCAGAGTGGGGAAGAACGGCTAAAGAAAAAGGAACTTGAAATAGAAGAGAATTATAAAGAAGTCGATAACTTGATTGGAAAAAAGCGTTACGAGTTGTCGCGAATTTCCGGAATCAGCCAGGAAGAAGCAAAAAAGCTACTGATGGAATCGTTGGAAAGCCAGGCTCGCATGGACGCGGCTAAGCGACTTGCCCGGATCGAGAATGAAATGAAGATGGAGGCTGACCGCAAGGCCAAAAATGTAATCGCCCTGGCCATATCGCGATATGCCGGTGATTATGTGGCCGACAAGACCGTGTCAATGGTGCCGCTGCCCAACGACGAAATGAAAGGGCGGATCATAGGGCGTGAGGGAAGAAACATCAGGGCTATTGAGGCCGCTACCGGAATTGATATTATCATTGATGACACACCAGAGGCGGTCATCTTGTCGGGGTTTAATCCGGTGAGAAGAGAGGTCGCCCGGCTGGCTCTTCATCAGCTTATTTCAGATGGACGTATCCATCCAGGTCGAATTGAAGAAGTTGTCGCCAAGGTTACCAAAGAGCTGGAAATCAACATGCGAGAGGCTGGGGAACAGGCCACATTTGATGTCGGTGCCCATGGCGTTCATGTGGAGTTGATCAATGTTCTCGGTCGCTTAAAGTATCGTACCAGCTACGGGCAGAATGTCCTGCAGCATTCTCTTGAGGTTGCATTTTTGTGCGGCATCATGGCTGCTGAACTGGGACTTGATGTCAAGCTGGCAAAACGTGCCGGTTTGCTTCATGACATCGGCAAGGCTGTCGATCATGAGGTTGAGGGGTCGCATGCCATTATTGGCCGGGATCTGGCTAAAAAATATGGAGAGCAGGAAGAAATTGCCTATGCCATCGGTGCTCACCATGAGGATTTGCCGCCCCAGTCGGTCCTGGATGTCCTTGTCCAATCGGCTGATGCGCTTTCCGGGGCCAGGCCTGGAGCCAGAAAGGAAATGTTGCAGAGCTACGTGAAGCGGCTGGAAGACCTGGAAGGGATTGCCAATTCTTTTGGCGGGGTGGAGAAGTCCTATGCAATACAGGCTGGCCGTGAATTGCGTATCATTGTCGACTCAGGAAAGATCGGAGACAGTGACGCCCTGCTGATGAGTCAGGATATTGCCAAATCGATTGAAGAGAAGCTCACCTACCCTGGTCAGATACGGGTGACCGTTATACGTGAGACCAGGGCCGTTGAGTTTGCCAAGTAAGCTGCTCTACCATTTTGTGAGGTCAGTGAGAAAAATATGATTGAAGTTGCCGAACAGATCAATTTGATAGAGCGGGGTGTGGTTGATTGTATCTCCCAAGAAGAGCTCATAAAGAAATTGGAGCGATCCCGTGAAACGGGAGTTCCGCTAAAAGTAAAGGCAGGTTTTGACCCGACAGCCCCTGACCTGCATCTCGGGCACACCGTTTTACTTCAGAAACTCAAGCATTTCCAGGAACTCGGACATGAGGTCTACTTCCTGATCGGGGACTTTACCGGTCTTATTGGTGATCCCACCGGTAAATCGGAGACCAGAAAGGCTCTTACTCGGGAAGATATTGCCAGGAATGCCGAGACCTATAAAGAGCAAGTATTCAAAATTCTCGACCCTTATAAAACAAAGATTGCTTTCAACAGCGAGTGGCTCGGCAAACTCGACTCGTTTGAAATGATAAGGTTAGCCTCAGAGCTGACCGTCGCCCGGATGCTTGAGCGTGAGGACTTCAAGAATCGTTTTGAAAACGGAAAACCGATCTCTATCCATGAATTTCTCTATCCGCTCATTCAAGGGTACGACTCCGTTGCCATGGAGGCAGATGTAGAGCTGGGTGGAACAGATCAGCTGTTTAACCTGCTCATGGGCAGAGATATGCAGCGCTCAAGAAACCAGGAACCGCAAATCGTTTTGACCCTGCCACTGCTGGAAGGACTGGATGGTGTCAACAAGATGAGCAAGTCCCTGGGAAACTATATTGGTATCACTGATTCTGCAAACGATATTTATGGCAAGATTATGTCAATTTCAGACAGCCTGATGTATCGATATTATGAACTTCTCAGTGATCTTCCCAGTCCTGAAATCACCCGGTTAAAAGAAGATGTCGAAGCTGGAAAGCTCCACCCCAAGGCTGTCAAACAGAAACTTGCAAGAGAAATGACTGCCCGGTTTCATTCAGATGAAGCCGCACAGCAGGCGGAGCAAAATTTCGAGAATGTATTTGCAAAAAATGATCTCCCGGATGATATCAAGGAATTTGTGCTGCAAAGTTCGGAGGCGATCTGGTTGCCGAAACTGCTTGTTGATACGGCAATGGTGCGTTCAACCTCCGATGGCAGGCGTATGATCAAACAGAGTGCTGTCAGCCTAGATGGCGAGAAAATTACTGATATAGAGTATAAAGTTCAGCCGGAAGGGCAGATGATAGTAAAAGTTGGAAAGCGTCGGTTCTGTAAAGTCACTTTCGATTGAAGCTGTTCCTTTACAATCGTTTTATCAAACTGTTTTTTTAGTTTATGGACGTGTGCTGAGTCCCTGAACTGCATTGACTGCAGGTCCCCGAGAACTCAATATGATGGCTGAGCACCTGGTAGCTGGTATTTCGTGCGGCCGCCTCGTTTATCTGATGCTGTACCTCCAGTTCTATGTCGTCTACCTTACCGCACTCCACACAGCGGATATGATAGTGGAGATCGGTCGTGGCGTCAAAACGCTTCTGGGTTCCCCCCACTTCAAGTTTCAAGATGATACCGCTCTCTGCCATCAGCTCAAGATTTCGATATACCGTTCCCAGCCCAATGCGCGGCAGACGTTTGCGAACCATGTCATAAACTTCATTGGCTGTAGGGTGAGATTTCACTTTATTCAACTCTTCCAGAATAATTTGACGCTGGGTGGTGAGTCTCATGTTTGGTAGTTCAACAATCTGATTCATAAGCTGTCCTTGTGTTTTAAGGATAATTAATAAACTTTCTCAAATACTATCATATAAAACTGCCAGAAAATTACAATTAAAAAAACGGTTTTTCAGCATTGCGCTGAAAGAGGGGAATAAGCCTGCTGTAACAGATAGAAAGGGATTACAGGGATGAGGATTTAAAGAGTTCGGGCAGATATGGATTATAGTAGCCGAATCCCAGTTTCGGAAATTGTAATCTGATCCGGTCCAGCCAGGCCCGAACTCCATAGCACGGCTGTTTTTCCGGAAGTTCAAGTGTTTTCCTATACCAGTCAGGATCAATATTAAGATTGCGCAACTGAATAAAATCGGGACCAGTTTGTTCTAACAGGTTGAAAAATGCCTCGGACTCCGTGTATGAATCGGTAAAACCGGGAAGTATAAAGTAATTGAGCGAAACAAATTTTCCTGCTGATTTCATTTCCTTAATTGAATCCAGGACATCTGTAAAACGGTAATCCCGGGGTCGATAGTAGCGGTCGTAATAGATTTCCTGTACCGAATTCAGGCTCACCCGTATACTGTCAAGGCCGGCTGCGGCCAGTCGGCCGACTGACTCGGGCAGGCTGGCATTGGAGTTCAGGTTGATCGTCCCAGCCGAGGTTCTCTTGCGAATATACCTGATTGCCTGTTCAAGCAAAGAGGCCTGTAGAAGCGGCTCTCCTTCGCATCCTTGTCCGAAGCTGACCACGGGCCTCTGGGCGCTTGTCAGGTGAGAAATCGCAATCTCCGAGATTTCCTGGGAGGAGGGAATAAAATGTATGCGTTCCTGTGTTGAAGAGCAGCATCCTGATGGTTGGAGGGATATGCAGCCAAGGCAGTGTGCGTTACATGTCGGTGACGTGGGCAGTGGCGCCTCCCAGCGGCCCATGAAATAATTTCTGGCAGCCGGGCAATTGTAGGTTAAACAGCATTTCCCAAGATGTTGGACCAGTCGGTTGTTCTTGTATTTTGTCAATTTCCTGCGTGTTTTCTTGTTGATTACCGACTGTTTAAAATGTTTATAATCCTGGCGCTCGTCACGGTCACTGCGAAAACCGGCTACCCAGAATGTACCGTCAAGCCAGCCAACAGCCGTATAGGCAAATAACGGGAGCAGGACCGAATCAGCCATTGCTTGATAGGCAGTAGAAAAAACAGCAGTGTGGGCGGGAGCCATAAACGCTGCAACAGCGTTTATTTTATTCCCGGAGCCGTCAGGGTGGCTGTCGAGAAGGACGGTTTCTCCTGATACTGGCTCAATTCCGAGGGGTAACCGGTCCGGAAGAGTGAACAGTTCACTGCCTTCCGGGAGCGGAATCAGGTCTTTGAGTTCCGGCTGAAAGAAAGAACCGTTGGCAGCACCGGCCATCTGGAGTTCCGGGAAATCACAGATATTTCCCCGCTCGTCCGCATAGACGAGCGAGGGCAAACGTTCAGGATGAATCACTGAGGCCTGAGAATTTTGGTAATCGAATCAACCGCCCGGTATATATCGATATCTTCACCATAGATATCCTGGATGTCCTGGTGGTCGACGAGGTCTTCGACGATATACTGGGTAAGGCAAAGAGAGACCATATTCGGGTCCTGGACCAGTGTCCTTATCGGGGCAAGTTTCATCTGAAGATCGAAGTCGTCAAGCATTGCTAATGATTTTAACTGTTTTTCGAAAGCAGTTCGCATTGAATCGACGGAGGTTGTTTCTATAATTTTCTTGTCTATAAGTCGCTGGACCAGTTTTATCGCCAGCATTTCTGCGTGATCCCTGGCGTGTATGAACATCTTTTTGCGTTCCTGCTCCCTTTTCCTGTCTATTGCCCGTACTGTTTTATCGGTTGCGCGATTTGGGTTAACATGCATTTTGGCCATATATTTCTCCCGGGTATTGTCTCACAGACAGCTGCAGCTCTATTCAGCGGTCGTCTCATCTTATAAGCTGAATTTCGGCGCTCGTCGTTAACAGCCGTCTTTTCAGGGTTGCCTGAACTCCTGTGGAAGAACAGTTTCTGAAATGATACTATAAGCTTTTTACTGTATACCGAAACATTAATTATCACTATAATAAACTTTTATCCGCTGCCAGATCTAAAACAATAGTCTCCACCGAAAAGAACACTAGCCACTGGTCCTGATGCCTGACAAAACAGGCTGCTCTTATCTTCTGAGGAGGATAAATGGTAATCTGAGTATTTGTTTCACTCGGCTCGAATAGCTAAAATATTTCTTGTATTTGCTGCCATTTCCTCTATATTTACAGTGTTAGGAGTTATACTTTTTGCTGATAGTCGGGATTAAAGATTGCGTATCCCTGTCGATAGAGACATTTATTAAAACGGAGGTTTTCATTATGTTAAGCAGAATCCAGGCTCTGTTGCCTGCATTAGTAATCCTAAGTCTTGTACTGTTTTCTGGCTGTGCTAAAAAAGAGACCGATGAAGCTATGAAACCGGTAACAGATAGCGGTGCAATGGGTAAAGAGGAGCCTTTGGAGTCCAAGGCTGTGGGAATTTCAGAGGGTCGTACATCTGATGGAATGCTTCCGGTCTATTTCGATTTTGATTCCTCAGACATCCGGGGGGACCAGGTTTCCCGCATTGAAGTCAATGCTGACTTTCTGAAGAAAAACGCAGCTTTGAACATAAGAATTGAAGGGAACTGTGATCCACGCGGTACCAAAGAGTACAACATGGCGCTGGGCGAGAGGCGTGCACAGAGCGCAAAAAAATATCTTGAGAATCTTGGTGTCACTGAACCACGGATGACCACCATCAGTTATGGCAAGGAGCGGCTGCTCCTGCATGGCCAGGATGAACTCTCTTGGGCCCAGAACAGGCGCGATGATTTTGTAATTGTAAAATAATAGAAAATTCACAACAATCCATCAGAACGTTTTTTTCATGCGGGCCCTTCTGGCCCGCATAGTTTTTTTCGAAAGGAGTATCCATGTTCAGGTTTAAATCAGTATTGGTCCTTTTTTCATTGTTCGCTCTTGGCGGTTTTCACGTCATGGCAGGCCCAGTTAACGCTGCAGAAACGAAAATTGGTGTAATGAATGTCCAGAAAGTCCTTACCTCATCAGTAGCCGGGAAGGCAGCGAAGGTCAAATTCGATGCAAAAATGAAAGAGCTGCAGGATAAGTTCAAGGTCGAGGAAGATGAACTCGTGGCCATGCAGAAAGATATAGAGAAAAAGAGCAGTGCCTGGAGTGAAGAGACAAAACAGGAGAAGGTACGTGAGTTTCAGAAGAGACGACGTGAATTGCAGGCAAAATCAGAGGATGCCCGGTTCGAGTTAAAGACGCTCCAGGATAAAGAGCTGGCTCCAATCCTGAGGGCTCTGGAACAGGTTGTAGACGTTTATGGTCCTGCAAACGGTTACACCGTAATCCTTGATGCCAAAAATCAAGTCATTTACTTTGATCAAAGTATCGATATCAGCGACAAGCTCATTGTTGAGCTAGATGCTGCTATGGCAAAATAGCGCGATATCTTCTGATCAAATTGGGTTGGCGCGGTTTAGGTGAACGGTGCATGGGATGTAGGAATCCCGTGCACCGTTTTTTTTTCATTGATAATGAATATTAGCCATCAGCTATAGGTAATTATGACACTTAAAAGTATGACCGGTTATGGTCGCGGGGAAGCAGAGAAAAAGGGACGAATCTTCATTGTTGAGGTGCGGTGTGTCAACAACCGCTACCTTGACGCGAAAATAAAAGTACCTCGTGACTATACAGTGCTTGAAGATCCGATCAGGAAGATGATTTCTGGTGCTCATCAGCGTGGGCGTGTAGATCTTTCTCTGACGGTGACGGGTGATTTTTCAGATCTTGTCGATGTCCGGGTCAATACCGGTGTAGCTCTGGCATATAGAGATTCACTGGTCGACCTCGCTGATGTTCTTGGCGTTGAAAATGATTTTCGCCTGTCCCAATTTGCCCAGTTGCCAGATGTGCTTGTACGAGAACAGAAAACGGATGATATTGATGAACTGGAATCTGCTGTTAAAACGGCTGTAGTGGAGGCCCTGCAAAGCTGTGATGAGATGCGATCACGTGAGGCTGCCGTACTGATTGAGGACTTAAACGGACGATTGACGCTCTTTGCCACCGTTCTGGATAAGGTGGAAGAAAGAATTCCGGAGCTGATCCGACAGCGCGAAGCCTCGTTACAGGAGCGACTTCAGAAATTACTTGGCAATGTTGAAATCGATCCGCAGAGAATTGCACAGGAAATTGCCATTCTTGCAGACAAGACTGATGTTACCGAGGAACTGGTCAGATTGCGAAGCCACATTGGCCAGTTTGAAGAAATGCTGCAAACATCCGGTGCCGTCGGCCGTAAACTGGATTTTTTGATCCAGGAATTTTTACGGGAAGTCAATACCATGGCCTCAAAAATCAATGACGCTGATATAGCCCATATGACGGTGGGGTTAAAAAGTGAACTAGAAAAGATGAGAGAACAGGTACAAAACATCGAATAGACATCTGTTTTTTCTAATTTTAATGGGATGTGTGGACTATGCAGTTACTCAATGTTGGTTTTGGCAATACGGTCATGGTGGACCGGGTACTGGCTGTCATCAACACCGGTTCTTCTCCGTCACGTAAGATCAAAGAACTGGCAAAAAAGGCAGAGCGGTTAATCGATGTTACAGAAGGAAGACGAACCCGTTCGATCATTGTGATGGATTCAAATCACGTGGTTTTATCATCTGTTCAGCCCGACACCATTGCCCAGAGGATTTCAGCACTGCAACCCGGACATCATCTGGACGAATACCGGGACCTGGTGAAAGCAGAGCGGAGCGAGGAGAGAGAATGAGCGGTAAACTCTTCATTATTTCAGCGCCATCAGGCACCGGTAAAACGTCTTTGCTGGAGTCTGTCATGTCAGAGGTCGAGCGTCTCATTTTTTCGGTATCTCATACCACAAGACCACCCCGCCAGGGGGAGCGTGATGGTAAAGAGTACTATTTCGTTGCCAAGGAAGCGTTCCAACAGATGGTTGCAGCAGGAGAATTTCTCGAGTGGGCCACGGTACACGATAATTATTATGGCACCGCACTGTTGCCAATTTCTGCTCAGCTGGAACGTAACATTGATGTCATTCTGGACATTGATGTTCAGGGCGCTGAGATTATTCGCCGTGAAGGAAAACTTTCCGCGTCTCATATTTTTATTGCCCCGCCCGATATGGCAGAACTTGAACGTCGTCTGAGGGGGCGTGGTACGGAAAATGAACATTCTATTCAGAAGCGGCTGAAAAATGCTCAGAGCGAGATGCTCCATTGTGATCGATATGATTATGTTATCATAAATGATACGCTCCAGATTGCTGCCAGGCTGGTTAGTTCAATCATCCATGCCGAGCGGGCCCGTCATCGAAGAAGTGCGCAGGGAATTCCTCTTGATATGGAGTCGATCAGGTGAAGCAGGGTAAAAAAAGCCTCTATGGTAAACAGGAGCGAAAGATTCGGTTCAGCGATGACCTGATCTGGGGTGTACATCCGGTAACTGAGGCTTTGCAGGCTGAAGAGCAGCGGGTGATAGAGGTTACGTTGCAAAAAGAACGACACGGAAGCAGCTGGGAAGCGTTGCTGGAACTCGTAAAAAAAACCGGTGTTAAATACAACTTTGTTGAGCGCATCACTATAACAGGAGCACCCGAGGCACAACTGCGGCATCAGGGTGTCGTGGCCAGGGTGACCCCGGTGCCACTGGTTCCCTTTGATGATCTGCTTTTACAATTTTCGGCCGCTGTTGCCCGAGGCGAGAATCCGCGCCTGCTTGTTTGTGATTCGATCCAGGATCCCCATAACCTGGGGGCTATCATCCGTTCCGCTCATGCTGCCGGGGTCAACACGATAATCCTGCCCCGTGAACGAGCAGCCCCACTGGGCGGCACGGCCGCAAAAGCGGCCGCGGGAGCACTATCCCGGGTAGCCATCTGCCAGGTGACTAACCTGTCTCATGCGTTGCGTGCAATTAAAGATGTTGGAGGCTGGATTTTCGGAGCGGTTAAAGATGAGAGTGCACAGTCTCTTTATGATACTGATTTTAATATTCCCACGTGCGTTGTGGTCGGAAATGAAGGCCAGGGGATCAGGCCCCTGGTGCGCAAGAATTGTGACGTGCTAATCTCCATCCCGATGGCTGGAGCGCTTGACTCTTTGAATAGTTCGGTTGCCGGTGCGGTGATCATGTTTGAAATGCACCGGCAATTGCTCGTAACCAGCAGGTGCTAACGTTTTTTCTCCTCCAGTTTTGCCTTCAGCAGTGCGCCCAGCGTTCCCATTGACTCTTTCCCCGCACTCGACTCCTTGCTCAAGTCGAGATAGCTGGAAAAATCCTTTCTCTCTTTGTCTGCCTTGTCCTCGGCAGACTCATATCCCGAAGGTGCCAGTGAAATTCTCTTCTTCTCCAGGTCTATTGATTCGATCAGTACCTCGATGTTCTGGCCTTCTTCTAATGCTTCACGAGGGTGGTTGAGTCTTCGTCCCTGGCCTAGTTTAGAGATGTGCACGAGCCCGTCTATCCCTGGTGCCAGGGTAACGAAAGCTCCGAACTGAACCAGTCGGTTAACGGTTCCCACGTGGCTGGTCCCTTCGGGAAAGGAGCTTATCGCAGTTTCCCAGGGATCTGCCAGGGTTTCTTTAATCGACAGGCTGATGCGGTCTTTTTCCCAATCCAGGCTCTTGATAGCCACCTCTACCTGCTGACCGACATGAAATGTTTCCTCCAGGTTTTCGATGCGGCTCCAGCCAACCTCGGAAAGAGGTACCAGGCCGTCAACGCCGCCGATATCGACAAAAAGACCGAAGGTGCGAATTGACGATATGGTGCCGCCAACACTCATTCCCTCTGTGAGAGATGCCTGCAGTTCCTCTTTTTTCTGCTGCTGTTCTTCCTCCTGCAGTGCACGGGCAGAAATAACGATATTTCTACCATTTTCACTGTACTGGGTGATAAGAAACGTTTTTTGACTGTTGAGATATTCTCCTGCCGGATCTTCAACCCGCCTGAGTCCCATCTGCGAGTATGGGCAAAATGCACGGATATTTCCCGATAACGTCACTTCAAACCCACCCTTTATCTCTGCCTTAACCATTCCTTCAACCGGAACACCGCTGCGCCAGGCTTCTTCAAGATGAGCACTGCTGGCACCCGAGCCGAGCCTGGCAGTGAACAGCTGTTCAGATCTCCCTGATTTAAGATAGTAGACAGAGATATTGTCACCCACCTTAACAGTGAGTTCGTTATTCTCATCAAGAAATTCTGAAGCGTTGATTATTCCTTCACTTTTTAATCCTACATCCAGAAAAATAGTTTCTCCGTCTACGCCAACGATTGTTGCTGTGGTTTTCTGGCCAGGTGATAACGTGCGTACGGGTTTATTCTCACTGGCATTTAAAAGTGCTTCAAAGCTGTCATTTTCAGATGTCATTTGGGGATAGTCCTGTTTTTGCTTTACGGAAGGTTAATTATTGCCTGATTATTTCAGTCCCTTCAGGAGGCAAAAAAGAAAAGATCTTCTCGATCTCTTCATCATTTGTCACCTGAAAGGGATCTATTGATATATTGGCTATATTGATGGTCGTTTTGGTATCAAAATGATCGACAAATTCGATTCTGCGAATGAGCGAGCCTGGCGTTACATACAGGTGAATGATTGAAATTTGTGAATTTGGATCTTTTGGTAGAAGGTTAATCACCTGTATATCACTTGAAGATTCTGACCTTTCATCGGTAACAGCCGGATCGGAATCGAGAATGGTAAAACTGTTTTCAAGCGGACCACGTCCGGCGAAAAAGGAAAACAAAATATCTGCCTGTCCCTGGTTGACCGGGGCAATAATCATCTGGTTAAGTTCTTCAAAATACATTGAAATGGTATTCCCGTCACTGATCAGCACCTGGCGGTCGGGACTGTTATAGTTCCAGCGCATTTTGGCGCCACTTTCAGTCCTGACAAAAATTCCGTTGCCCTTGCCTGTCTTCGGTCTGCCGATCATCTGGCCCTTTGTTGTCTGGATGAACGAAAAAGAGAGACTTTCGACCTGACGGTAATAGTTTTGCAGACGCTCTGCTATCTCAGCAGAAGTTTCAGATCCTGAAGCGGGTGAGGGCAACAGCAGTGATGTTGAAATCAGTATCCCAAAAAAAATAGCAGCGCTTGAGAGTAATTTGAGTCCGGAGTATCTGTTCATGAAACCTCAGAAAATGTTCTATCATCAATATTCATCGATACGGGCGTAGTGTGAATTTTTGTGGAATTAATCGCTGAGCAATAACCGGTTTTTTTCAAGGTGGCAGACTCGTGTCAAGCTTATAAAATGATCAACAATATCAAGAGGATCTCCACACAAATCAAGAGGATCTCCACACAAAAATGACGACACTTCCTGATGCCAGTGGACAGCGCTTGTGGCTTTACTGCTTTTTCCTGGTTGCTTGCCGTTTGGTTGCGGCAGATGCCTTCTTGCGTGCTGCAATAGCTTTCTTCAAGGCATCAGGTATACCTCGCGCCTTCCCGGACTTTTTTCGTTTTTCGGAGAGTGCCTTGGCACAAAGCGGCTGGCGCAGGGAAAAGCCATATTTAACCCGGTATTCTCTTCCCGTCAACCCATGCGAACGGAGGTGTTTCGGAGAGAGCATCTTGAATTCTTCACCACATTCAAGACAGATAATTTTATTTTTCAATATGGATTTTTGGGGGCTGATTTGAGGAGCCGTGGCTGACTGTTCTTCAATTTCTTCTCCCGATTCAAGTTTTTGCAATCCCTGCAGTGTTTCAAAGGTTTTCTGTAATGCGTGTTGCATTTCCTCAATTGACATATCTTTTGCACTTCCCTGTGCCTGAATAATCTCTGCCGCCATTTCTACCAGAGTTTTTGCCATGGGATTTACCTCAACAGGTGAAATTAATAATGAAACAGTAAATGAAATATCACAGAGAATAAATCTTAAAGAAAATAAAATCAACCAGATCAATGATATTAATAAAAATCATTGAAAATATCTGAAAAAAGAAAAAATATGCAGTTAATATTCTGAATTTTAATGATAAAAAGTGGGTCAGCAATTTTCAATTCAGTCATTGACATCGCATTGCAAGAGAATTACATTACCGACCGTGAAATATTAACCTGAACCACAGCCATGGTGACTTGTCAGCCAGCAAGCGTCATGGCCTGTATTTACGGAGTTGTACAATGCCTGTCTATGAGTATGAATGTAAAGAATGTGAGAAAGTTTTTGAAGTTCAGCAGAAAATCGCAGATGCACCACTAGCGGTCTGTCCTGATTGTTCCGGTCCTGTCACCAAATTGATATCAATGAATTCGTTTCACCTCAAAGGTGGTGGCTGGTATGCCGATGGCTATGCCTCTCCAGGAAAAGGAAGTTCAGAGGATAAGGGTGGGGCGAAACCTGCGGTGCCGCCATGTAAAACTGACGAAGGATGTAAAAGTTGTCCCGCAGCTGCGACGGGCAGCTAGTCATTTCCGATACTCAGGAAATAATTGTCATTGCATCTCCATAAGAATAGAATCGATAATCGAGACCTATAGCTGACTGATAGCACTTCAATAATTGTTTTCGCCCGCAAAAGGCGGCAACCAGGAACATCAGCGAAGACTTGGGCAGGTGAAAATTGGTAATCAGGTTGTCTATGACCCTGTACCTAAAACCAGGGGTAATATAGAGATCGCACCAGCCATAGACAGGGGTGACCATACCGTTACTGTCAACACTGAATTCCAGGGCGCGAACAGAAGTGGTGCCTACAGCCCAGACTTTTCCACCAGCCCGTTTCACTTCATTCACAAGATCTGCACTTTTCGGCGGAATAGCTATATGCTCCCTGTGTATACGGTGTTTGGTGATATCGTTGACCTCTACAGGAGAAAAAGTGCCATAGCCGACGTGAAGGGTGATTGGAGCGATTTCAACCCCCTGGCGTTGCAGATCGGCGAGCAGGGACTCGGTGAAATGCAGTCCGGCGGTCGGGGCAGCCACTGCACCGACCTGTTCAGCATAGACAGTCTGGTATCTTGTTGCGTCCTCTGCTGAGGTTCCATCGTTCCTGCTGATGTAGGGGGGAAGTGGAATGTCGCCGCTCTTTGCCAGAATCTGGTCAAGTCCGTATGCATCAGGAATTGAGAGCAGGATGGACCATTTTCCGCGCCCGCTGTTTTCTATCAGTGTGCAGCGGCAATTTTCACCAATACTGACGATTGTTCCTGGTTGTGGCTTCCGGGAACTCTTGATGAGTGCTTCACACCGATAGTGAAAAAAACCCGGGTCAGTTGAGCTATCATCAAAAGATACGGGGTAGCCAAGGAGAAAGACTTCGACCCTGCCTCCAGTCTGTTTTCTACCCTCGAGCCGTGCGGGAAAGACCTTTGTATCGTTGATAACCAGCACATCGCCGGGCCCGATAAACTGTTTGATGTCGGAGAAATGCAGATGTTCGATTGAACCTGTCGTCTGGTCGAGAACGAGAAGTCGCGACTGATCACGTTTATCGGCGGGGTGCTGGGCAATATTTTTTTCAGGCAGGGTGTAATCATAGGCCTTCAGTATTAAATCATCTTGCATAGTCTATTGTGGTTAAGTAGAAGAAAGATCTGAGTCAATTATTGTTCATTATACTCTCATGGGAGAGAGGTTAGATACCATGCTCTTGGCTGTTGCTGCAACTGAATTTGAATTGGGGTCGTTTAAATCCCGGCTGTTGAAACATGATGATCAGGTAATGACGGCCGTTTGTGGTGTTGGTCCCGTTGAATCAGCGGTCAGGTTTATGCAGGTGCTTGGTGATCACGAGGGCAGGATAAAATGCGTTGTTAATTTTGGCATCGGCGGCGCTTACCTCGGTGAGACGGTTGGCCCCGCCATCGGCCTGCTTGATATCTGTCTTGCTGAATCAGAAATCCTGGGAGATTATGGCGTATGTTACGGTAATCAGGTAGAACCGTTTTCCCGCCCAGACCTTGCCGGTAAAACGAAATTCATGTTGAGTGAAGCGTTACTCAATTATGCCCGGACAGAACTTGCCGAAAGACAGCTCGACGTTTTCACCGGTGCCTTTGTTACGGTCAACGGGGCAAGCGGTACGGCTGCAAGAGGACGGTTTATGAAGAGCAGGTTCAACTCAATATGCGAAAACATGGAAGGTGCAGCGATCGCCCGGTGCTGTGACATATTCTCCCTGCCCATGGTCGAGGTAAGAGTTATCTCCAATATGGTTGATGATCGACCGGGTGCGCCATGGAAGTTGAAAGAGGCGTGCAGCCACTCGGGCTATGTTGCCTCGCTGATCGTTGAAAAACTCAAGGAGATCGTATGAGGCCGCTGACAATCGGTTTTTCTCCATGTCCCAATGATACCTTCATTTTTAACAGGATGGTTCATTCAGCCCCTCAGCCGGGGAATCCCGAGTTCGAGCCACCCTGCCTGGAAGATGTTGAGACCCTTAACCAGTGGGCCTTTGAGCACCGTCTCGATGTAACCAAACTTTCTTACCATGCCGTCGGTCATCTCCTGGATGAATATTGTGTGCTCCCGTCAGGAGGAGCGCTGGGCCGCGGTTGTGGTCCGCTCCTGGTTTCGCGTAACGATCTGTCTGGTGACGAGCTGGTCCGGAAAAGAGTCGCGATCCCCGGTAAATATACGACTGCGGCTCTTCTTTTCCAGATGTTTCTTCCTGGCTGCACTGATCTTGTTGAGATGCGATTTGAAAAGATTCTGGAAGCGGTCTGGAACGGTGAGGTGAGTGCGGGTGTTATCATTCACGAGAGCAGGTTTACCTATCAGTCTCGGGGATTACAATGTTTGCAGGATCTCGGGCAGTGGTGGGAAGATATCAGTGGAATGGCGATTCCGCTTGGCTGTATTGTTGCGCGCAGGAGCCTTGGCAACCGCTTGATTGCTCAGATCGACAGTCAGATCAAGGCAAGTTTAACCTGGGCCCGTGCAAACCGCGGAGACGGGCTTGCCTATATACGGCAGCATGCCCAGGAGATCAGTGAAGATGTAATTCAGAGCCATATCGATTTATATGTGAATGATTTCTCCTATGACCTGGGAGAAGAGGGGCGATTTGCAGTGGAAATGTTTCTCTCTCGTGCCCGGGAAGATGGGATTTTACCACAATCTGCACAAGCCACCTTTTGTCTTTAATTTTGCTGGTAACGCACAGATGTTAGCTGACTACCTTCCCATTATCAACGTGCATCAGTTTCAGTATGATCGACAGAGAAAGGCTGAACTGTTTTCTGCACTCTGTAAAGAGATATCTTGCAGAGGGGGGCGCGTCGGCGTGGCACCCCAGCTTACCCTGAGCGCGGACGGCAAACATTTGGACAACAGCACTATCCAGAACCTTGTCAGCAGCGACCTGCTTGCGATTACCGGTCACTGTGACCTTGATTGCGCTCAATTGCACCTTGGGGTACATCTGACTGTGAGCAATCATAAGGGGGGCGGGCAGCCATGTTTTGTCTGTACCGATATTTCGGAGGTGGTGGCGTGTACAGACGCACTTTTTTCCTGGCTTGCTGGCTGCATGCAGAGAACCCCTGTTTGGGGATGTATTCTTATCGGCGGCAGAAGTTCTCGGATGGGGCACCCGAAGCATCTCCTGGACAGTGGCGATGGAACGAGCTGGCTCGAACGTTCCGTTGAGGTCTTGACTTCGCAGGTGACAAATATTGTGTTGTCGGGCGGGGGTAAGATCCCGGCGGCTCTTGATTCCCTGGAGCGAATTGATGACATTGCTGACAGGTCCGGTCCCCTGGCCGGCATCTCTGCTGTTGTAAAAGCCTATCCTTTTGTCTCCTGGATTGTTATGGCCTGCGATATGCCTGATATTACCATTGAGAGCATCAAATGGATTATCGCTCAGCGAAAGGTGGGACGGTTGGCTGTCATACCATATAATCGGGTAACAGGCAGGATAGAGCCACTCTATGGCTGGTATGACTTTCGCAGTGCACCACTACTTGAATCTCTGGCAGTTAAAGGTGAGATGCGGGTGCATCGTATTGGGCAGTGTCATGGCGTGTTCAAGCCGGTTATTCCCGAGCGTCTCGCCGGTGCCTGGAGAAATGTGAACCGGCCTGAAGATATAAATCCTACACCGCCTTCGGGTTCATGATTTTAATAGCCGCTTCAAAACCCTGCAATTTCGACAGATTGAAATTTTCTCGTGCCAGTTCTTTTGAGCCTGCTGGTCGCAGATAGTACCGTTGATGAACCAGCAGAGGTTGCCTGAGTTGAATTCCCAGGCTGGACAATTCTCCTTTTTATCGGGTGGACATTTTATGATGTCCCAGCAGTTCTGGTCCTTGAGTTGAACTTTTTTGGAAAAGAGAAACAGAAGCTGTCGTTCCACATGACCAGGTATGGATCGCCAACCCTGCTCATAACTGCTGACAGCTTTAAGAGAGGAGCCCAGTAACTCTGCCAGTTCTTTCTGGGTCTTTGCCAATCTCCTACGTATCGCTATGAACTCTGTACTTTCCACCTGGTTCGCCTCCCGATTGCGATTTATTGAAAATCGAAATCATCCTAAATTGTATAACACATTGTAGCATTAGATGGGCAACAGGACAACCCTTTATGACCCCCTGTTCATGAGCGCTGGATACGGTGGCTGTTCAGAGTAATGATCAAAAAACACAAAAGCGGACCAATGGACGTGAGCGAACCACCGTCAGCACCCGGTAAGTTATTGACAGGGGGATAACTGCAGTGTTGAGGGGTAATAGAATGGCAGGAGATAACTATTGATTTCTTTAGTACTTTTTGGTTCTCTAGTGGGGATTGCTCTTTTTGAACATGAACCATCTTCCAGCCGTTCTACCCACATTAGTATGAGGCAACCGATATCGTGGTACTCTATTTCTCTGATCACTGGACGACATTGTTACAAGCAGACCGGTGGCAAACGTTCTTCAACACCAGTCTTATCCTTGTCCTTCTCATTGGAACTGCAGGCTGCAGCACCGAGGATTCGACCCGTTTAAAAATCGGGGATCGGGCGCCAGATTATTCAGTCACTGACCTGCATGGTGATGTTGTTTCATCCGCCGGCTGGAAGGGGTTTCCGGTAATCTTGCGATTTTGGGATACCGAGTGCAAATATTGCCGGGCTGACACACCGATTGTTAACCGCTATTTTGACCAATACCAGGAGCGGGGGCTTCGGGTGCTCTATATTGCCATGGCCACGGAGACGATTGACAGCGTGGAATCGTTCATCACGGATCTTGAAATTGTCTTCCCGGTTGCACTGGACGGGGATGGAAAGCTCGCTGCTGACTACCAGGTTCGGATGGTTCCCCAGACAATTTTTATCAGTCCTGACCAGAAAATTATTACCGCCATTCTCGGTGGTGTTGGAGAGGCAGAGATAGAGGAACTCGTTGGCAAATACCTAAAATGAAATTTGAGTGGGAGATGCATTAATCATGAATAAACATACGGTTATATTGACACTTTGCTTGAGTATTTTCGCTTTTTCAGCCCTGGCAGAGCCGGTTAATCCGGTAAGCCCTGATCAACGCTGTGCTGTTTGCGGGATGATGGTGGCGAAATATGACCCATGGATTACCCAGCTTCATCCACCAGGTGAAGAGGTGGTCATGTTTGACGGGGTAAAAGATCTGATGGCCTATTATTTTATGCCGTCAGCCTATAATGGCAAAGGTGATATGACAGCAGCAGAAATATGGGTGAAGGACTACTATACGCTCGAGTATCTCGATGGCAGGAAGGCCATTTACGTGGTCGGCAGTGATGTGATGGGGCCGATGGGCGAGGAATTGGTGCCATTTGAGTCGCAACAGGCTGCTGAAAATTTCAGTGATGATCACAAAGGGAAGCAATTGCTCCGGTTCGATGAGATCAATAGCGAGATGATCATGTCCATGAAGAAAAAGCACATGATGAAAAAAAAGAAAATGAAGAAAACACAACAATAGCTGCCATGAGGCCATCAACACGACTGCTCATTGTTGTGTCGTTCATCGTGGTATGCCAGCTTGTACTCTATCAGGCCCACTATCGAGCGCACGGTTTCCGACAGGACTCAGGTCAACAGATGCGCGAGATTATTCAACGGTTGGGCTTGAGTGATCTCTGTATCGCCACTGATGCCAGGTACATCAGACATCTATCCATTTCCGATCCCCTGGCACCGTTTATGGACCATCCCGGGGCAATAGAGCACTTTCCTTCAAGTTCAATTATCGTACCGGTGAGATGAATGGCTCTCCGAAACGTCAGCAGACAGCGAAACATACTTGATTATGCCCTCGGAAGTCTCTGGCGTAACCGGTTCAAGAATACAGGCGTTTTTCTGGTTTTCAGTCTGGTTATTTTTATCATTGCCTCCTTCAGGCTTATAACCGGCAGCCTCGAGCATGCGGCCGAGCAATTATTGACTGCAGTCCCGGATATAACCATTCAAAAATTGACCGCCGGGCGCCAGGATGTCATCCTGCTGGAGGAGTTATCTGAATTAAAAAAAATCTTTGGTATCAGCGAGATAAAACCACGTATCTGGGGATATTATTTCGACGAATTGAGCGGAGCAAATTATACCGTTATCGGTGATGCAGCTTTTGACGACCACCGTCAACTGCCGGGGATATCTGTTGCCTACCGGGCTGACGATGACATGGACCCGGGGGTGAGCAGAGCGGTAATCGGTCAATCGGTACGTGACAGTAAAAACCTGGTAGGGCGACACAGTTTTTCACTGTTTCGTCCGGATTTGAGCCTTAAATCATTTTATGTTACCGGAACATTTGCAGAAACGACGGCGCTTGTCACCGCTGATTTAATTGTAACCGGGCTTAATGATGCCTCTGACCTCTTCGGTATGCGAGAAGGTGAACTGACAGACCTGCTTGTCTCGGTGAGAAATCCGGCAGAAATTGAGACGATTGCCAAAAAAATCTCGGAACGGATAGCCGGCTCAAGGGTCATAACAAAAAGACAGATCCGGAAAACCTATCGAGCAGCATTTGGCTGGCGCAGCGGCTTTGGCCTTGTCTGTCTGCTTGGTTCTGTCGGTGCATTTATAATCCTTGCCTGGGATAAAGCCTCAGGGCTTTCAGAAGAACAGAAACGTGAGGTTGGGATCCTCAAAGCTGTCGGCTGGCTGACAGCCGACGTCATGAGTGTGCGGTTCTGGGAATCAGTGGTGATTTCCTTTCTCGCCTTCAGCATTGGTTATACGATGGCATGGGCGCATGTTCTCTTCTTTGACGGCCTGCTTTTCAAACCGATATTGCTTGGCTGGTCCGTCCTGACTCCGCCGCTCTCGTTAATACCGGTCTTTCGCCTTGCTGACCTGATGCTGATATTTTCGATATCTGTACTGCCGTATCTTGCTGCCACCGTCATGCCTGCCTGGCGAAGTGCGCTGGTAAGGCCCGACTCGATAGTGTGAGACAATGATTACGCTCGATTCAGTCGACAAGTGGTACAATCGAGCCGCAGCAAATGCGGTTCATGCCCTCAAAGATGTTTCTCTGCAGGTTTCGGACAATGAGGTTGTCTGTATACAGGGACCGAGTGGGTCAGGGAAATCAACACTCCTTTCAATCATAGGCTGTCTTTTTGTCCCCACCAGTGGCCTGGCAACTATAAATGGCAAACCCCTTTCGCGATTGCCTGACCGTTTTCTCACTCTTTATAGAAGGGAGACCATAGGTTTTATTTTTCAAAGGTTTCACCTGGTCCCGGGGCTCACCGTCATGGCCAACATAACCTTGCCGCTCCTGCCATTGGGGATCTCAATTCCGGAACGGCAACAGCGGGCACAACTGCTGATGGAAAAACTTTCCATTGCTCATCGGAAAAACTTTGATATCTCGAATATCTCGGGTGGTGAACTGCAGCGAACGGCTATCGCCAGAGCCTTGATAAACAACCCTCCGATAATCATTGCAGATGAACCGACAGCACATCTTGATCAACAGCTCAGCAATGAAGTGATGACGATCATAGCAGAGCTGAAAGCGGACGGGAAAACGATTGTTATTGCTTCCCATGACTCATTGGTTAGTGAGCATGCCATCGTTGACCGTTGTCTGCTGATACGGGATGGACGTTTGCGCGGGTCGAAGAACTAATATGCTCACTGACGCCTGGTCCATAGGGTTGCTCAGTTGTTCGATCGCGACACTCTTTCTCTGCCTTGTCGGAGTGAGGACCGGATGGCGCATACTCGGAAGCTGGGATATCAGTTCAGGGTCTGAATTACAGATCCGGCTCGAAGAGGAGGTCTGCCTGAGTGGTGTACTGGTTGAGTTCGGTTTTGCCATACAGCTGCTCAGTGTATTGATGCTCATTCTGGCAGCCGACTATTTCTCCAACATTCTGGTCGGCGCCATGTGCGCTACCGGTGCATTGACTGCAAACAGCTATGGTGTTCCCGCACTGATTGTAAAATTACTGTCTTTGTTTTTGTCGGCAGCCTGGATCGTATGCCATAAGCTCGATATCAGTTCAGAATGCTATCCACTGGTAAAAAGTAAATTTCTATTGCTCTTTTTTATCCTGCCACTCTTGCTTCTCGACACCATTCTGCTCGTTCTCTACCTCTATAATCTGGAACCTGACATCATCACATCCTGCTGTGGGGTCCTCTTCAGCGCCCAGGGAAATGATGGCTATAATCTTCTGGCCATTATGCCCTCGACTCCGCTGCTTTCCATATATGGTGGGCTGGCAGTGGTGCTGACAGTCATCACCTTCAGGATGAGTCGGGACAGCAGTGATGTATCTGTTGTTTCATCTATCAATGTTTCGGCGATGATTGGTTTCTGGCTTGGTTTCTATTTTTATTCCCTGCTGGTCATAACCGTTTTTACCAGTCCGTTTATCTATGCAATGCCCCATCATCGCTGCCCGTTTGACCTGTTGAAAGAACCGTATTACCTGATCGGTTATCCGCTCTATTTCCTCCTCCATGGTACGGTAATGGCCGGTATCAGCACCTCGATCGCCCGGCTGTCTGGAAGCAGTGAAGGCCTCGCCCTGCCTGCGGCTCGGTTTCGTCTCCTGGCCGGCCGGTTGTGCTTAGTCTGTATGGTATTTTTTCTCCTGATACTAATCTACTACCCACTTATGTATCAGATCAGGGGGGGCGAAGGGTAAAAAGTGCAACCATAACACAATTCGGTTTTGTTTTTTTAACAATCGGGTATAGAGTACTGCTATGATCCGGCTTATTAACGATTGTTTTTGCAGAGGTTGAGACGGAGTCTGCAACATTTGAGATCTCTTTGCATTAAGTATCATTTCGGTGATGAAACATGGCTGTACATCCAACGATCCTGCCAACAGCTTTCGATCCCCATTTCAAAGTTTTTCATGAGCTGATGCCCTTCAAGGTCCAGGATATCCTCCTGGTATCGAGCCTCTATGATGCTTTCATTATGGAGGAAGACGGAAGCATAACAACAAAGATTATTCATGAGTATTCTGGCCTGAACCTCAGCAAGGCCCCGAAGTTCACGAGGGTATCGACTGGGGCAGAGGCCCTTGAAACATTAAGGAATAAACATTTTGACCTGGTTGTGACAATGCCCTACCTTGAAGGTATGGATGCCTTTGATCTCGGTAAGCAAGTCAAGGCGATTCGACCGGATCTAAAGGTGATTCTGCTCGTTCATAACCTCAGGACCATCTACGCCCTTCCCGAACGGTTCAACAGCGACTACATAGACAATATTTTCCTCTGGTGCTGTGAGGATGACCTGCTGATGGCAATCGTCAAGAATGTCGAGGATCATTCCAATGTTGATAATGACACTGCCCGGGCGATGGTGCGTGTTATTATCTATGTGGAAGATTCTCCTGACTACAGCTCTCTCTTCCTTCCGGCGATTTATCGTGAGGTTGTCAGGCAGACCCAGGCCGTTCTCGATGAAAGCATCAATGAGCGCCATCGTTTACTCAGGATGAGGGCCCGACCGAAAATTCTGATGGCCCGTACCTACGAAGATGCGTTGGCGCTGTATGAACGCTATAAACCCTATGTGTTTGCGATCATCTCAGATGCCCGTTTTCCACGCAACGGTGCAATAGATCCGCGGGCAGGAGAGAATTTGCTTGCCACCGCCAGGCAGGAGATTCCCGACCTGCCGCTGCTGATGTTGTCGTCGGAAAACATTAACAAGATCCGGGCTGAGTCGATTCCTGCAGTCTTTATATCCAAACAGTCTCCAGACTTTTATAAAGATCTGCATACATTTTTCATGTCATATCTTGGCTTTGGTGATTTTATTTTCCGGAACCCTGATGCGTCTCCTATCTGCAGTGCCGCCAATGTCATCGAGTTTGAACAGGCGCTTGCTGCCATTCCCGATGAGTCGCTCAAGTATCATGCCCTTCGGAATCATTTCTCTAACTGGATGATGGCCCGCTCAGAGGTAGGGCTGGCACGCCGTCTTCATCGTGATTTTATAGGTGATATCGATGAAATAAAAGAAATGCGTGAAGATATCCTTTTCAAGGTCCGATCCTTGAGGAAATTGAGGCAGCAGGGGGTAATAACGCGATTCAGCAAAGAAGATTATGATCCCGAGATCAATGAATTTGTTAAAATTGGCGAGGGGCCGATTGGTGGCAAGGCCCGGGGACTTGCATTTATCTGGGCGTGTTTGCAGCGTCCAGGTTCCGGTGATTCAATTCTTTCAAGTTACCCGGCGGTTATCCCCAGAACACTGGTTATTTCATCCGATGGTTTCGATGATTTTATCCGGCAGAACCATTTCTCTTTAATCGAAGATATCGATGATGAACAGATCGCTGACCTGTTTCTCGATGCCTCACTGCCATCATGGCTGAGCGGGGAACTGGAAACATTTCTCAAACAGTGTGACTTTCCGCTTTCGGTGAGATCCTCGAGCCTGCTGGAAGATGGTCATTTTCGACCCTATGCGGGACTCTACTCAACCTATTTTCTCACCAATAATCATCAGGATTTTTCAGAAAGACTCACACAATTGGAGTGTGCGGTAAAACTAGTCTATGCTTCGACCTGGTTTGAAGGCCCCCAGGCCTTTTCCCGCTCAGCTGCCAGCAGTATGGAAGATTCCATGGCGGTGATAGTTCAGCAGATGATTGGCGCCGACCATAACGGTAAATGGTACCCGGCCCTTTCCGGTGTCGCCCAGTCGCACAACTATTACCCGGTACAGGACATGAAGCCAGAAGACGGTATTGCCCATATCGCACTGGGTATTGGCAAAACCGTTGTTGAGGGTGAAAAGAATCTCAGGTTTTCTCCGGCGCACCCCCAGAAATTGATCCAGTTTTCGACCGTAGAGGATATCCTTGAGAACTGTCAGAGGCAGTTTTACGGATTGGATATGCAGAATGACAGCTGCCTGAATCGATATAATGCCAACCTGATCCGGTATGAGGTTCAGGATGCGGTTAATGACAAGCCGGTACAGATGCTATCGTCGACATACATCCCCGAGGAAAACAGGATTCGGGATGTTGACATGCCGGGTTTGAAAATTCTTACGTTTGCTCAACTTCTCAAATATTCAGCGTACCCGCTTGCAGAGGTTCTCTCAGAACTTCTATTTATTGGCCGTACAGGGATGGGCAGTGAGATTGAAATCGAATTTGCTTTGCAACTGGGAGCGACATTGCCTGAGAGTAAGTTCTATCTTCTCCAGATCCGGCCGATGGTCACCGGGGGTGAGCGTGCCGACGTAGGGATTTGTGATCACGAGATAGCCCAGGCAATCTGCTATTCTACCCAGTGTCTGGGGCATGGGCGTCTCTCGAATATTTTTGATATAATTTACGTCAAACCTGATTGTTTCAAACCGGAGGTCACGAAAGAAATTGCCCAGGAAATCGGATATTTGAATCGAAAGATGAGGGCTGAAGGGAGAAATTATCTGCTCGTTGGACCCGGCCGCTGGGGTACCGCTGACCAGTGGCTTGGCATACCTGTTCAGTGGAGCGATATTTCCATGGTTCAGGCAATCGTTGAGGTCAGAAGCAGCCTGCTAAGGGCAGATCCCTCACAGGGGTCGCATTTCTTCCAGAATATTACTTCTCTTGGTATTCCGTACTTAACGGTTGATGTCGAAAAAAATGGTGGCGCTGCCAGGAGCAGCGATGACAGGTTAGACTGGTCATGGTTTGACAGCATGCAGCCGGAACATGATGGTACCTGGGTGCGCCATCTCAGGCTGAATTACAGTCTGACAATCAAGTGCGAGGGTGTTGAATCCCGCGGGATAATAATGTATCGGGAAGATCTGATAAACAGGATGTGCAGTGAGAACGAATAATTTCATATATCGCTAAAAAGGAGAATGGTAATGGAGCAGATTGTCGAACTGATTCAGTCAAGGGATCCTGAGCAGAATGAATTTCTTCAGGCCGTGGAAGAGGTTGTTGAAACGGTCAAACCAGTCTTGGAAAGAAATCCTGAGTACCGGCAACAGGCCGTTATGGAACGGATTGTCGAGCCTGAGCGGGTAGTGATGTTTCGTGTTCCCTGGATGGCCGACAACGGGCAGGTGCTGGTCAACCGCGGGTTCAGAGTGGAGATGAATAGTGCGATCGGGCCCTATAAGGGAGGGTTGCGGTTTCACCCTTCAGTAAATTTGGGGATTATCAAGTTCCTGGCCTTTGAGCAGGTATTTAAGAATTCGCTGACAACACTTGCAATGGGAGGTGGAAAGGGGGGATCAGATTTTGACCCAAAAGGAAAATCAGATAACGAGGTCATGCGTTTTTGTCAGTCTTTCATGTCAGAATTGTTCCGCCATATTGGACCAAACACCGATGTACCGGCTGGTGATATCGGCGTCGGGGCCCGTGAGATCGGATATCTGTTCGGTATGTATAAAAAGCTCAGTAATGAGTTTACCGGTGTTCTTACCGGTAAGAGCCTGAACTGGGGTGGCAGTCTGATCAGGCCCGAGGCAACCGGTTATGGTACTGTCTATTTTGCTGCTGAAATGCTTCAGACCAGGGGGGAAACGATTGAGGGAAAAACCTGCCTTGTCTCCGGTTCTGGGAATGTAGCTCAGTTTACTACCGAGAAGATCCTTGAGCTTGGCGGCAAGGTCGTTACCATGTCTGATTCGTCTGGCTATATCTTTGATGAAGAGGGAATTGACAGCGAACGGCTCAAGTATATCATGGATCTTAAAAATATCAGGCGTGGCAGGATCAGTGAGTATGCAGATACCTACCCAAATGCAGTTTATACCCCGGTGGATCCACACCTGGATCATAATCCCCTCTGGAATCATAAGGCCGAGTGTGCGATGCCATGTGCTACCCAGAATGAAATAAACGAAGTGGATGCGGAAAATCTCCTGAAAAACGGGGTTTACCTGGTAAGTGAGGGAGCGAATATGCCGTCTGTTCCTGATGCGGTCGATCGGTTTATCGATAACAAAATTCTTTATGGTCCCGGCAAGGCAGCAAATGCTGGGGGTGTTGCCGTCTCTGGACTTGAGATGGCACAGAATTCGATGCGACTTGCCTGGCCACGTGAGGAGGTTGATGCACGTTTAAAGCATATCATGAAGTCGATTCACGCGACCTGTATCGATGCTGCGGAAACCTATGGTGTGGGTGGTAACTATGTGGCAGGAGCCAATATAGCCGGGTTTGTGAAAGTGGTTAATGCGATGCTGGACCAGGGGTTGGTTTAGGGACAGAAAAAGGGTGGATGATTGTGACGTCTCTTTATGACCGTCAATGCAGACAGGCATTTGGTCTGATAGAAAAACAGCTCAATCGCTATTTTATCAACATGTCGATGGAGTGTCCCTATCAACTTCCTTTCAAGGCAACCTTCTACCAGGCGCTCTTTGGTCCGTTGACTGACCATATCATGGAGCTGTTTCTTGCGGCCGGGTATCGTCGTAATGGTAATAGTCTCTACACCATGCGCTGTGATTCCTGCAGCGCATGTGTGCCAATTCGACTCATTCCCGCTGAGTTCAGGCCCGGCAGAGATCAGCGGAGAGTTCTGAAAAAGAACAGTGATCTTTCGGTTACCTTGAATTCAGTGAGAATGACAGAAGAAAACCTTGAACTGTGTGAACACTTTCTTCAGCAACGTTACCCGCAGAAGAATAATACCGCCCTTGGCTACTATTCAGGTTTCTTCCTCAACCATATTGTCAATTCGCTCGAGTTTCATTACCGTGCAGATGGGCGTTTGCTGGGAAACGGTATTGTCGACATCGGTGAGAATTGGATGAACGCCGTTTACTTTTATTTTGACACCTCTGAATCGAGCAGGAGTCTCGGAACGTTCAATATTCTCACCCTGATTGATTTCTGCCTGCAGAAGTCGATTGAATATCTCTATCTCGGTTACTACATAAAGGGTGTCTCGGCCATGAGCTATAAAAGTCGATTTCGACCGTATTACCTCAAGTACGGTGAGGACTGGATACGTTATACCAAAAGATAGGTTTATGCAGATGACCAGAGGATAAACAGACTGCGGGATAGTGAAAATGAAAGAGGCTCTTTTTTATCATGCAAGGGGCATGGAGGTGATATGCGAACTCTGTATGCACCAGTGTCGGATAAAACCGGGCAAACGGGGGATCTGCGGGGTACGAGAGAACAGGGACGGGAAACTGGTCAGCCTGGTTTATGGCAGAATTGCTGCCGAGCAGATTGATCCCGTTGAAAAAAAACCGCTTTTCCATTTCTTACCCGGAACACGTACCTACTCTATCTCGACAACCGGTTGTAATTTCAAATGTCTCCATTGCCAGAACTATGCCCTGTCCCAGGTTGATTCCGCCTATGGTCAGGCTGGATATGTGAGAAGGTCTCCGGTGGAGGTGGCGCAGGCTGCCGCGAGTGGTGGTTGCAAATCGATCAGTTACACCTATGTGGAACCGACCGTGTTTTTCGAATTTGCCTATGATTGTAGCATCGCGGCAAAGGACATCGGTTTGCGTAATATATTTGTTTCAAACGGCTATATGGGAGCTGAGGCGGCCAGGGTGCTTATTCCCGTTCTTGATGCGATCAATATTGATATCAAGTCGTTCAGAGATGAATTTTATCGCAAGGTCTGTGGTGCGCGGCTTCATCAGGTGCTTGAAAATGTAAAATTTTTTCATCAGCAGGGGGTATGGGTGGAGGTTACGACCTTACTGATACCGGGCATGAATGACTCAGACGAGGAGATCAGGGCAATTGCAGAGTTTATCGTTACTGTTAATCCTGATATTCCCTGGCATATTTCCGGATTTCGGCCCATGTACCGGATGCTGGATCGTCCACCGACACGCCCCGACCAGTTGCAGAATGCCCGGTCCATAGGCCTCAGGGCGGGGGTGAATCACGTTTATGTGGGCAATGTCCGTGATGGCAAGGGAGAGGGTACCCTGTGTCCAGCCTGCCACGAAACGGTTATCAGCCGCTATGGCTTTACAGTGAACCAAAACAGACTGGTGGCAGGGGCATGTTTCTCATGCGGCAGTCGAATAGCTGGAATTTGGGCATAAATATCCTCTCAACTGTCTGAGCGATGGAGACGATTCTACTCTCAGTGGTCTTGAAATTTTCGACCTCCAAACAGTTTCCGACTGATAATAGTTAATAATATGGCAAACAAGGCTGCGGCAAGACCAAGCAGAACATTATAAAATGGTGGAGCGGCAAGTGCGATCCTGATGATTACGGTGGAAAGGGCGAAACCGGAATTTCTGAACACGGCATAGAAACCGGGTTGAAAGCATTGTGATATCAATACGATCAGAACATCCGCCAGGATCAGGAGGGTATAAAAATCGTGGAGGAAATCGGTATGGACCTGTCCTGTGACGGTCAGCCAGCCACTTCGCAACCCCATGTAGGTAAAGGCACCGAGTAATAGCAATGCCAGTCCTTTTTTGGCGGCAACGAAACTGAACAGGTCAATCGGTTTCATCGTATCTTCCTGTTTTTTTCCCTGGACAAGATAGTAGAGACCAAGTAGTGCGAAAATTAATAAGGCGCCAAAACCGTCTGAAAGGATTCTTAAAATTGCCTCTTCGTTGCCGGCAAAACTGATTGGTTCGGGAAAATAGGAAAGTTCCTTGAAGGCATTTCTCATCAGGATGAGGGCCAGTAGTTCAAACTGCTTGCCGACTGAGCGGGAAAAGGAGCAGGGAATCGTGAAGATCAGACTGATTACTTCCAGGATCAGGACAACGGTAAAGGCGGCTTCGATGGCGGAGAAGTGGCTGAGCGGGACCCAGGGTGTCAATGAATGAGGAATCAACCCCAGCCGTCTGGATTCAATACAAAAAAGTCCGCCCAGGAAAAAGAATACCAGGAAAAGAGATATTTTCCGATGCATCCGCTCATGTTCCCACACGTGATGCAGCGGGTCAAAAAGATAGGTTATTTTCTCATAAATGCTATTCATTACAGTATATCAGCAAGCCTCGGTATCTCCGGATAATGTATGATTTTTTGAGGTTGAATGTAGCATCTTGTACCATAAGCTTCAATAGTTTGCCGATCAGCCTAGATGTTTTGGCTGGTTGATTCCCATTATTTACCTGTTATTGATGTTTTAAAGGTGAGAGACGAGGCCCAGGCACACTGGCTATGGAGTATAAACCTTGATCAAACGCTTATCCAGTTAGGATCTTCTGATTCTGATTAAATCGGGGGAGGGGGCGGGTTTGACGGAAATGCAGGTATTGATGGAGAATGGTGCCAGGTTCGAAAATGAACTTGTAGGATATAAGGGTGGAAAACAACCTTTCTGAGCATCATTTTTTTCGTTCTAGTGGCTGTTAATATAGACTATATTTTTTCATTGTGGTAGTGTTGTAGGGTTTGGAGCTCTGGCTATCTGGTAATACCAGAGAAGATATTGTGGAGGTTTTCTACACTTCGAGGATCAGATAACAGGAAAGCATAATTTAACGAAAAAGTTTTGGGAGGATGAACAATGAAATCACCTGTACGTGTGGCTGTTACGGGAGCCGCTGGTCAAATTGCCTATTCGCTGATCTTTCGTGTTGCGCATGGGGATATGCTTGGGCCGGACCAACCGGTAATTCTGCAGCTGCTCGAAATTCCGCCAGCTATGGATGCGCTCAAAGGTGTTGTTATGGAACTGAATGATTGCGCTTTTCCGCTGGTCCAGGATATCATTATGAGCGATGACCCGAATGTTGCTTTCAAAGATGTTGATTTTGCCTACCTCGTTGGCGCACGACCTCGTGGTCCAGGGATGGAGCGCGCAGACCTGTTGACTGCAAATGCCCAGATCTTCTCTGTACAGGGCAAAGCACTCAATGATCAGGCAAGCCGTGACGTCAGAGTATTGGTGGTTGGAAATCCCGCTAATACCAATGCACTTATTACCATGAAAAATGCACCGGATCTGGATCCGAGAAATATTACCGCGATGATGCGGTTGGACCACAACAGGTCGCTGTCTCAGATCGCAGAGAAGACCGGATCACACTCTACCAAAATTGAAAAGATGGTTGTCTGGGGTAACCACTCTGCGACCCAGTACCCTGACATCAGTTATGCAACGGTTGACGGTGAGCCGGTTGCGTCAAAGGTTGACAATGAATGGTACGTCGATACATTTATACCTACCGTTCAGCAGCGTGGAGCGGCAATAATCAAGGCCAGAGGCGCTTCTAGTGCTGCCTCTGCAGCATCCGCCGCCGTCGATCATATGAAGAGTTGGGCCCTTGGCAGTGGTGGTCAATGGGTAAGTATGGGGGTCTATTCTGCTGGGAACAGCTATGGAATTGATCAGGATATCATGTATTCTTTTCCAATTATTTGTGCAGGCGGCGACTGGAAAGTCGTTGAAGGCCTCGAGATCAGCGAGTTCAGCAAGAAGATGATGGCAGGGACTGAAGCTGAGCTGGTAGGTGAAAGAGACGCGATTTCTGATTTACTCTAGCGAGCTGAGCTTTCATCTGGACGAGGGACTCTTTCTCTCGTCCAGATAACCATTCCCGCCTCGTTTCATGCTGGCGGATGCGACATCTTATTTCTCATACCTTCAGTACCTGTGTGTAAAGGCGGTAAGCTCGGCTGGTTTTTTTGTACAGACTGATTGTGGCTTTGTTGTTAACCCGATCTTCCGGAGGAACCATGGCAGAAATAGAGATTATCATTGCTGATATTACGACCCTTAATGTTGATGCCATTGTTAATGCCGCAAACAGCACCTTGTTGGGGGGCGGAGGCGTTGATGGCGCGATCCATCGGGCCGCCGGCCCTTCACTGCTCGATGAGTGCATGACTCTTGGTGGGTGCCCGACTGGAGAGGCTCGTCTAACCAACGGATATAATCTACCCGCTCGTTTTATTATTCACACCGTCGGTCCTGTTTACCATGATGGTACCGAGGGAGAGCACCGTTTTCTTGGGCTCTGTTACACAAACAGCCTCAAGCTTGCGGTCGCTAACAAATGCAAATCAATTGCTTTTCCTGCGATCAGTTGCGGTGCTTATGGATTCCCGATCGTTGAGGCCGCCGTTGTCGCTATCCGGCAGACAATTGAGTTCTTGAAGCAGGCCGAGTCAATTGAACGTGTCATATTCGCATGTGCGTCAACTGAAGTTCAGCGTGCGCTCGAAGATGCCTATCAGTCGGTCGACTGAAATGGAAGACAAGCTCCAGCAGTTTAGACATTTTCTCGAGGACTCCAGCAGGATTGTCGGTTTTACTGGAGCGGGAATCAGCACTGAATCTGGTATTTCTGACTATCGCAGCCAGGGGGGGATCTGGGAAAAATTCACCCCGGTCTACCTGACAGAGTTCTTGAATGATCCAGTCAAGCGCTGTCTTTACTGGGAGCGCAAGAAAGTACTCTGGGAGAGTATCAGTACTGCTCAACCGGGTAAGACCCATACTTTTTTTACCCAACTTTATAAAAAGAAGCGGCTCCTGGGCTTGATTACTCAGAATATCGACGGTCTTCATGAAAAAAGCGGTTTACCGACTGGGGAGATAGTAAATCTTCACGGTACAACGCTTGAGATAATCTGTATGGGCTGTGGTGATATTTCTCCGGCAGAACCATTGATGAAGCGACTCGATCCGGAACATCCCCCCTTGTGTGAACTATGTGGTGGACTGCTCAAACCCAATACCATATCGTTTGGTCAACAGCTTGTTGAAGCTGATCTGCACCGGGCAGAGCGATTGTCCCGACAGTGTGATCTGATGATAGCTGCCGGTTCCACGCTGCAGGTCCAGCCGGCAGCCTCTTTTCCCCTGGTCGCCAAAGAATCTGGAGCAAAATTAGTAATTATAACCTTGTCTGAGACCCCGCTGGATCAGTATGCTGATCTTGTCATTCAGGAGAAACTGGGCAATTTCATACATCACCTGCTGTGACCCGTGAGGCTTGATCAATGATAAATGCACCCAAATCAAATCTTGGTTTCTTCCCCACACCGATCGTTAAGCTGACCCGGCTGTCAGGATATATGAAGGGGCCGCAAATCTTTATGAAACGAGATGATCAGAGCGGACTGGCGCTTGGCGGTAACAAGGTCAGGAAGCTGGAATACCTGGTCGGCGAAGCGCTCGATCAGCAGGCGGACACCCTGGTCAGCGGTGGTGCCGCCCAGTCAAATCATTGCCGGCAGACAGCAGCAGCAGCGGCCATGACTGGACTGGACTGCCACCTGGCGCTGGGAGGGGAAGCACCTCAACAGCTTGAAGGCAACCTGTTGCTTGATGCGTTCTTCGCAGCAAAGATTCACTGGTGCGGGGAGCAGAGAAAAGGGGAGACAATCCCTGAGATTTGCGAGGAGCTCAAAAATGAAGGAAAAAAGGTGTATGTGATCCCGTACGGCGGTTCAAATGCGACTGGAGCTCTCGGATTTGTTGATGCAATAACAGAGATCAAACATCAATCAGCTGCCCGTGATGAGTCTTTCTCACACATTGTTTTCGCTTCCAGTTCAGGCGGGACTCATGCCGGCTTAATGGTTGGTGCTCATCTTAATAACATGGATATTGAGTTAATTGGGATCGGGATAGACAAGGAGGAGATGGAAGGGCGGCCACTGGATCAGTATATTCTTGAGCTCGCAAATATGACGGCTGGCCGTATGCAGGTCGAAAAAACATTTAGTAGTGACAATCTCACCCTGATGACAGACTTTATCGGCGGTGGTTATGGTATCGCGGGGAACCTGGAGCGTGAGGCGCTCCATTTAACCGCATCCCTGGAAGGGATTCTGCTTGACCCTGTCTATACCGGGCGAGCGATGGGCGGCCTGATTAATCTGGTCAGACAGGGACGATTCAGCCCCTCCGACAACATCTTGTTCTGGCATACCGGAGGTGTTCCTGCTCTTTTTGCTTATGGAGATTCATTGGCAGGATATCATGCTCACCACTGAGCGCGACCCGGTATCTATTGGTATGAGATTCACATTGTTCTGACAAACTGATTGCTTCGCGGTCCCTGCTTTTTTGTAAATCGATTGAAAAATTGTATCTATTTATTTGACATCACTGAATCTATACCATAGGCTTAACTGTATAGCATGAGGATAAAAAATGACTTTTATCCGTACTAGAGACTGATTGAGAAGTCTCAGAGAATGACTCATTAAGTCGCCACTACCTAGATTCTGATCAATGGAACTGACGAAGGATATCATAGCAGCCCATGTCGATAAAAACGACATGGCCATTATAACCTGCCCGGATTGTGGCCTCATTAAGAAAGTATCGGTGTCCCAATTCAAGAATTCGAAACATCAGGTGTCCTCTCGTTGCCAATGTGGCAAACGGTTTACTATTCAGCTCAACTTCAGGTCAAGTTATAGAAAAAATGTCAATCTGGCAGGAACCTATATGGTTATATCGCCGAAAAAATCACACTGGTGTGATATGACGGTCCGGGATATCTCCCGTACCGGGATAGGTTTCAAGAATTTGGATAGTGCCGCAGTGGCTGCAGGTAACAGCCTTCGTTTGAAATTTAACCTGGATAACGCAAAAAAAACAACAATCGACAAGAAAGTTGTCGTAAAAATTATTAAAGATCAATATGTTGGATGCGAATTTGTTGATCTTGCCAGGGAAGAAAAGGACCTTGGCTTTTACCTGCTCTCCTGATTTTCCCCCTCCCGAATAACCTGGAACTACCAAGCCCATTCACGATCTGGAGCGATCCTCCATAACCTCTACCCACATGGAGTCTGTACTGATTCAAACTGGTGGGGTCAGCTTTTATACCGTTGTTCTTCCCGGTAGTAATCGCTGAAGCCGATGATCTCTTTTACCATTTCAAAATCCTTGAGACCTTCGGGATGTTTTCCTCGAGCCAGGCTGGCAAGGGCATCTTCAACTGCTGAAATTGTCGCCTGGAGAAGGGTGAGGGGGTAGGCGGCGATTGTGTACCCGAGCCTACTGAGTTCTTCGGGGGGAAGGACTGGGGTGAGGCCGTTCTCGATAAGGTTTGCCATTTTATATCCCGGCACAACTGTGCAGAACTGTCGCATTTCTTCGATTGACCGGGGAGCTTCCAGGAAAAGAATATCCGCTCCGATTTCCTGGAACGCCTTCATTCTGTTCAATGCCTCTTCCATTCCGGCGACCCCGCGGGCATCTGTACGGGCCATAATGAGGATGTCTGCCCCTTCATCACGGGCATCAACGGCGGCTTTAATTCTTTGGCATGCCTCCTCAAATTCAACGACCTGTTTACCTTTGGTATGGCCGCAGCGTTTTGGAGATAACTGGTCCTCAATCATAACACAGGCGAGTCCAGCTGCCGCATATTCACGGACCGTGCGCTTGACATTGACTGCATTGCCATACCCGGTATCGCCATCGGCCAGAACGGGAAAGGATACCGCCTGGGTGATAGTACGAGCCTGATCAACCATCTCACCAAAAGATATCAATCCGGTGTCAGGCATAGCCAGCCGGCATGATGACACGGCAAATCCACTCATGAAGGTCATTGGAAATCCGGCCCGCTCGATGAGCTTGGCAGACAGGGCGTCATGGCAACAGGGCATAATTAATATTTCACCCGTAGCGAGCAGTTTGTTAAGGGTCTGGGCAGGTGAGGGCATAGAAATCTCACAGTTTGAAAGGGATATACAGTACAATATCGGGTACCAGATAGATCGCAACAATGGTCCCGAACATCATCAGGATAAACGGCCAGACCCCTTTGACCACCTCGGAGAGGTCCACCTTGGCCACAGCTTGAATTACAAACAGATTCATTCCGACCGGTGGGGTTATCAGCGCACACTCAATCATGACAACGAATAGAACTCCAAACCATATCGGGTCAAGCATCATTGCCCCAAGTGCAGGATGCAGCACCGGCACCATGATTAACAGCATGGATATGGATTCCAGGAAAAATCCCATGATCAGCAGCACTGCGCAGACTACAAGGACGAAGAGTGCAGGTTCACCAATATTGGTGGTGATTGCCAACGATATTTCCTGAGGAATCCGATAGAGTGTTATCGCTTTACCAAATACTTTTGCACCCGCTATGATAAGAAAAATAGTGATTGTCGTCACCATCGACTCCATGACCGCAAGCTTCAGGTCCGACCAGGAAAGAGTCCTTAAAAACAATACGATTAGAAGTGAGAGAGCAAAACCGACCCCCGCCGATTCAGTCGGGGTGAAAATTCCCAGGTAGATTCCACCGATAACGACGACAGCCAGCAATAATGTGGGAAATGCCCTAAAAGAGGCCTTTCTGCGCTGTGCCCAGGTAGCCCGGGGACTGGGAATGTACTTTTTGTCAAAAAAAGAAAAGACAAAACAGTAGACTACAAACAGACTTGTCAGCATGAGTCCGGGACCCACTCCGGCCATGAACAGATCAACGATTGATTCTTCCGTGATAACGCCATAGAGAATCATCGGAATCGACGGAGGAATAAGGATACCGAGTGTGCCTCCGGCGGCTAGCAGACCGAGGACAAACGGTCGACTGTACCCGCGATTGATCATCTCAGGGATTGCAACGGTTGCGATCGTCGCGGCGGTGGCCACTGAGGACCCTGAGATTGCAGAAAAAAGGGCGCAGCTGATGATGGTCGCAACTCCAAGACCTCCCGGCCAATGACCAACCCATGACTGGACAGCGTTAAACAGATCTTTGCCAACCCCGCCCTTGAGCAGGATATTGGACATCAACAGAAACAGGGGCACCGCCAGTAAAACGAAACTGTCTGCAGTAGAGTATAGTGCCTGCGGCACCATAACCACATTTATATTCTTGAGCCAGAGCAGGAAAAGGCCCAGACCACCGAGGGCGAATGCCACGGGTACCCTGATAAATAAAAGCCCGAGAAGTGCAAGAAGGATAAGAAAAGTTGTCATTTAAGTACTGCTAATGGGCGCTTGAGTTGGGATCATCGGATCTGGTGACTGTGCGGACCAGCTCGACGAATGTCTGCATCAGCATCAGGCCAAAACCGATGGGTATGGATATCTCCGACATCCATTTGGGAACGGCAAGCATGGTGGATGTCGCTCTGCCGACCTTGATAGACTCGACAGCAATTTCAATTCCATAAATGAGAGCGACCAGTGAAAAGAGAGCGATGACCAGAAGCGCACACGATTCACAGATAATACGAAAGAGATCGGGCATCTTGCTGGTAACCACATCAATTGCAATGAGTTGGCGGTTTTTCAGGACATAGGCTGCGGCGAGATAGGTTGCCCAGATCTGCAGGAACCGTGACATTTCTTCTCCCCAGATCGTGGGAGCAAGAAAGACGTATCGGGCAACGACTTCAAATACGATAATGCCGCCAATGAGAAAAAAGAGCCAGGCGGCAATGCGACCGAAAAAGTCGCTGATTCTGTCTATAAGGGCAAACATCATGACCATGTGGTTATCAAATGGTATCGGAGAAGCTCATCCTTCCCCGATACCACCAGACTGCTACATTTTTTTTGCAGCTTCAACAAGCTGAGCCCCAAGCGGGCCGGCATTTTTTATGTATTCGTTAACGACCGGAGAGGCCAGCTCTTTCCATGCTTTCATTTCTTCGTCACTGAGGTTGACGACCTTCAATTTATCCTGAACAAATGCAAAGGCGTCTGCTTCAAGCTGGCTCATCTTGTCACGCAGTTCTTTTTCAACACGGGCAGCAGCCGTCTCAATTATTGAGCGTTGGTCATCGGTCAGTTCCTGCCAGATCTTTTCGTTGACAAGTACCACAAACTCGATATCCACCATACTCTTGGTTGCGGTCAGGGTGTTCATTACCTGGTAGAGTTTTCGTTTCTGGACCGCGGTTACCCCGGTAATACCGACGTCGACAGTGCCGCGTTGATAAGCGAGAAACTGCTCAGAACCGGAGATAGAGGTTGCGGCTCCACCGGCAGCTTCAACAAGGGCTCCCAGTGTTTTACTGAATACCCGTACTTTCTTACCCTTCAGGTCGGCAGGAGATTTGATCTCAAAATCATTACTGAGGAAAACAGCACCGCCATACGCCTGCCACCAGAGAATACGTGCTCCGGTTTTTAATACCGCATCATCAATAGGTTGCCGGACCGGACTGCCCTTGGCAACCGCATTTTTAACCGCGGCCTCGTCAGCGAAAAGAAAAGGAACATAAAACAGGTCGACCGCAGGGATTGTCCCGACAAATCTGGTCAGTGCCGCAACGCCCATCTCAACTGCCCCTGAAGCCACGGCCTGAGGAACCTCTTTATCCTTGTACAATTGAGCTGATGGATATACCTCAACCTTGATTTCACCGTTGGTGTTCTTGTTTACCTCATCGGCAAATGACTGGACATTTAGGCCGAGATGATGGGTTGCGGGCAGTTGCAGGGTTAACCGAAGTACTTTTTCAGCATGAGCCGCCTGAAAAAGAGATACGACCAGTAAAAAAGAACAGCAGAATACAATAGTCTTCTTCATGATTACCTCTCGCTTTTGTTGTTGTATGGTGACCCGATGTAGATCCGGGCGAACGACCTGCAGATTAAAGCATTGTCAGGAGCATAACGTCAAGATTATTTTGCTCAAACAACACGTCTGTATCTTTTCATGAAATGAGTGATTGAGCCATCTCATAGAGACGAAGATCGAATCTAACTAAAGGATTCAGTAAACGTTGCATCTCCGGCTCATTGACATCATAGAGTGGCCTGAATTTAGATCTATTTAATACCGTCGCCTGTTTGATGAAAGGAAGCTCATGGGTCGTACAAAATCTTTGAACAAACGATTCGTATTGTTCTGTCAGCCCGATCTCTGAGAACAGCTTGAAATTTTCTAAAGCCTGTTCCAAATCTTTTTCGCTCACCCGATGAGGCTTGTAATCGAGAAAATGTCGGGTTTGGCGATTATCAAACAATTCGAGTTCAAACTGTTTGGGGTGAGCAACGAGTGATTGTAAAATATGTTTAATATTGGTGTTTTGAAGATGAAGCTGGGTTCCAAGATTTTGAATATAATCAGGATGTTTGAGAAATGCGCTGCTTTCCGGATTGGCTGCGATACCTCGCAGCCAATTGAAATTTGAGTGTAAATGACGATGAGGCTGGCGTAATATTGTATAAAGAGAAAATGAATTCAGATCAAAGTGTTGTTTAATCGTTTCGATACGAAAATGTCCTGCGAGGTAGGACCTTTGTTTGATCAGATCTGGGTAGTTGGAAGCAGGTACCGATTCGATGTGTATTGCTGTGGTACCCGCAGGATACCGTTGCTGAACAAAACCATTAAAAGAGGTACCCGCAGTTTTCGGTATGTGCATGAAAAGAATTTTTGGCAGATTCTCTGTAAAAATGTCTGGAATTGTCTCTGCCGGAAACGTGCATATCGGTTTTGAGCCACCGCAGAAAATATACAAATTTGTGAATGTGGTAAAATCGGTTTCTGGTGGAAAATGAAAATAAAATCCGCAGGTGCCGTCTGGATGAATTTTCTGTTCTTTCAAATCCTTCCGAAAATTGTCCGCAACAGTTTCACCGATAAAGCTATGGTCAAGGTAAAATTGTAGTCGTACTGGCTTGTTAGTTCGTAATTTACTAAAAGCCCAGCCACTTATCTGCTGATTGTTAAGACGATCAACAGCGTAGTTTATGAGTCGATGTGCAAGCATGATGTCTTGAGAAGATATTTACCAATGATTGAGCGGGTAGCTTAAATTGTATTTGTATATTTTTCTACTCTAAAAGAAGACCAAGAAGAACGTTCGGGTGCAGGAAAGGGTTATGAACAAGGCACCCAGAAGTGAAACCCCCAACCAGACGGATAGCCTGACGGGGGTTTTGTATATAAAGAAAATCGGCGGTGACCTCCTCTCCCACACTATTGCCCATGCATTACCTACGGCGCTGAAGAGCGTTCACAATGAAACGGGTGGGGAAAGCACAACAAAAAACCCCCGCCAGATAAATGCCTGACGGGGGTTATATATAAAGAAAATCGGCGGCGACCTACGCTTCCACACTATTGCCCATGCAGTACCATCGGCGCTGAAGAGCGTTCACGGCTGTTTTTCGAGTTGAGATGGCGCCTGAGCCAAGAAGCGGTGAGTGGGGCGATACAAGTGTATGCCACGCTCATCGGCGACGCAGGTAGAGCTGATGGCCCGTGAATCAAGAAGAGGTAAGAGCACCAATACAACTGTATGCGGTGCTCTTGCAATCGACGCAGAGTCGGGTGTCATATCGGCTCGCCCGAAGGGTGCAAAAGAGTCGTGATAACGTCCGTGTTCGCAATGAAACGGGTGGAGCCGACCTTCCGGGGAAAGCACAACAAAAAACCCCCGCCAGAAAATGCCTGACGGGGGTTATATATAAAGAAAAATCGGCGGCGACCTACTCTCCCACACAGTTGCCCATGCAGTACCATCGGCGCTGGAGAGCTTAACTTCCGTGTTCGGAATGAGAACGGGTGGACCCTCTCCGCTATGGCCACCGATAAAGTCTAATCGGTAACACGATACTTCTATATGAAAAAAAAGATAATCGAACAGTAGAGTAAAAAACAGCAGCAGCTTAATCAAAAAATATGGATAAGCCGCACGGCACATTAGTATCGGTAAGCTCCACATGTTACCATGCTTCCACACCCGACCTATCAACGTGGTGGTCTACCACGTGCCTTCAGATGGCCACTACAGCCATGGGATATCTTATCTTGGAGTGGGCTTCCCGCTTAGATGCTTTCAGCGGTTATCCCTGCCGAACATAGCTACCCAGCAATGCCCCTGGCGGAACAACTGGTACACCATAGGTTCGTCCATCCCGGTCCTCTCGTACTAGGGAAAGATCTCCTCAAATATCCTGCGCCCGCAACAGATAAGGACCAAACTGTCTCACGACGTTTTAAACCCAGCTCGCGTACCACTTTAATTGGCGAACAGCCAAACCCTTGGGACCTGCTTCAGCCCCAGGATGTGATGAGCCGACATCGAGGTGCCAAACCTCCCCGTCGATATGGACTCTTGGGGGAGATAAGCCTGTTATCCCCGGAGTACCTTTTATCCGTTGAGCGACGACCCTTCCATGCGGAATCGCCGGATCACTAAGACCTACTTTCGTACCTGCTCGAAATGTCTCTCTCGCAGTCAAGCTCCCTTATGCCTTTACACTCTACGGCTGGTTTCCAATCAGCCTGAGGGAACCATCGCGCGCCTCCGTTACACTTTAGGAGGCGACCGCCCCAGTCAAACTACCCACCAGACAATGTCCTGGATCCGGATCACGGACCGCAGTTAGATTCCTAAGATAACAAGGGTGGTATTTCAAGGGTGACTCCATGAACACTGGCGTGCCCACTTCAAAGTCTCCCACCTATCCTACACATGTTACCTCAAAAACCAATGCCAAGCTGTAGTAAAGGTTCACGGGGTCTTTCTGTCTTGTTGCGGGTAACCGGCATCTTCACCGGTACTACAGTTTCGCTGAGTCTCTGGTTGAGACAGTGGGGAAATCGTTACGCCATTCGTGCAGGTCGGAACTTACCCGACAAGGAATTTCGCTACCTTAGGACCGTTATAGTTACGGCCGCCGTTTACCGGGGCTTCGGTTCGCTGCTTCGCTTACGCTGACAGGTCCCCTTAACCTTCCGGCACCGGGCAGGCGTCAGACCCTATACTTCGTCTTTCGACTTCGCAGAGTCCTGTGTTTTTAGTAAACAGTCGCTCCCCCCATTTCACTGCAACCTACGTAGGCTCAAACAAGTATTCATTATCACCATATAGGCACACCTTCTCCCGAAGTTACGGTGCTATTTTGCCGAGTTCCTTAACCAGAGTTCTCTCAAGCGCCTTGGTATTCTCTACCAGCCTACCTGTGTCGGTTTACGGTACGGTCACCATCATAACTAGATACGAGGATTTTCCTGGAAGCAGGGAATCAGCCACTTTGTTGTCTAAAAGACATCGTCATCACGTCTCATCGTTTAAATAAGGACCCGGATTTACCTAAGTCCTCCAACTACACGCTTAAACCAGCTATTCCAACAGCTGGATGGCCTATCCTTCTCCGTCCCCCCTTATCATCAAACATTATAATAGTGGTACAGGAATATTAACCTGTTTCCCATCGACTACGCCTCTCGGCCTCGCCTTAGGAGCCGACTAACCCTGAGCAGATTAACTTGACTACAGGAAACCTTAGGCTTTCGGCGACAAGGTTTCTCACCTTGTTTATCGCTACTCGTGTCAACATAAGCTCTTGTGGAACCTCCAGCACTCCTTTCGGTGTACCTTCTCAGGCGACCACAATGTTCTCCTACCGTGACCAGAAGACAGAGGACAGATGACAGAAGTCAGAATAGTCAGGCGCTTGTGCGCTGTGAAGAATCTATTCTAATTTACTGTCCCATCATTCATCTTTCAGAATACGTTGAGAGAATAGTTCAGGGAGAAGAAGCTCAGATGTATTTAGTATCTGTCTTCTGTCTTCTGAAATCTGTCCTCTGTCATCTGTACTCTGTCTTCTGACACCCGTAGCTTCGGTACTATGCTTAGCCCCGTTACATTTTCAGCGCGGATTCATTAGACCAGTGAGCTATTACGCTTTCTTTAAAGGGTTGCTGCTTCTAAGCCAACCTCCTGGTTGTATCTACAATTCCACCTCTTTTCCCACTTAGCATAGTTTAGGGACCTTAGCTGACGGTCTGGGTTGTTTCCCTCTCGACCATGGAACTTATCTCCCACAGACTGACTCCCATACTAGAACTTAACGGCATTCGGAGTTTGAAAAGGGTTGGTAATCCGGTGGGACCCCTAGCCTTGTCAGTGCTCTACCTCCGTCAGTCATCATATGAGGCTATACCTAAATATATTTCGGAGAAAACCAGCTATCACCGAGTTTGATTAGCCTTTCACTCCTATCCACAGCTCATCCGAACAGTTTTCAACCTATATCGGTTCGGGCCTCCATCTCGTGTTACCGAGACTTCACCCTGGCCATGGATAGATCACCCGGTTTCGGGTCTACCCCATACAACTAGACGCCCTCTTAAGACTCGCTTTCGCTGCGGCTCCACCTCGCGGCTTAACCTCGCTGCACAGGATAAGTCGTTGACTCATTATGCAAAAGGCACGCCGTCACACTGTGCATGCACATAGTGCTCCGACTGCTTGTAAGCTAACGGTTTCAGTTTCTATTTCACTCCCCTTCCGGGGTTCTTTTCACCTTTCCCTCACGGTACTCGTTCACTATCGGTCATCGGTTAGTATTTAGCCTTGGAAGATGGTCCTCCCAGATTCCCACAAGGTTTCACGTGTCTCGTGGTACTCAGGAACTCCCTAGGGTGTATCATCATTTCGTGTAC
>CAVQYQ010000003.1:0-496404 GCA_963718195.1 uncultured delta proteobacterium | reverse complement strand
GCTGGTCTATTTTTTTGAACTCGCATTTCACACTTCCATTTCTTCGTCCAAAACCTCCAGCGACAAAATCGGCACCCGCATCTGGTAAAGACCGTTCAGTACCCCGAGAAGTTCGGACTGATCTCTTATCAAGCCCTTTAATATCGACATTGGAACATGTTGGTCCTTCAAGTCCATGCTGATGGTCATATTGGCCAAACGGTCTGACCAGACCTCTTCAAGGCATCCTTGAACGCGGATCTGATAGGTGGCTGCATCTTCCATTTTCTTTCTTTTTCTCGTTGACTCTGACATTTTCCGGTTCCTTTCTTTTTTTTAAAAAACGAGAACAGGCGCCATTTTTAGTCGTTCAAAAATAGGTGCTCCGCCTGGGTTCATAAGAACTTTTCCCGGTAGCCATCAAGTCTCAGGGGTGAAGTCTTTATACTTTTCGATGGTTGTATTAAATCTGTTCTGAGTGGAAAAGAAAATCGCTTGAAAGGAGTAAATTTGACTTCACTCGAAAGGATTAGAGCGTAGATTGTGGGGGCAGAGAATCTGAGGAAAAAGCGAAATAGATTAGTGGGTCAAATTAGTTAGGCAGGTTGGCTGGGAAAGCCTTTGTTGCGGAATTTTTAGTTTATTGCTCCATATCTTGATTTGTATTACTTCGGAAATCTGACTCTTTCGCTTTGGCAACAGCCTGGAGACGAGATTTAACTTCCAGTTTGAAATAGATATTCCTTAGATGTGTTTTCACTGTATCAATGGAAACAAATAATTTCTCGGCAATTTCCTTGTTGGCAAGTCCCTGTACCAATAGTTCAAGGATCTCTTGTTCCCGACTCGTCAGAGATTCGACCCCAGACGTGGCATCAGGATGAAAAGGGGTGGAACCATGAGCTCCAGAGTCCTTTGACGCAGGATTTTGTGAATCACTTCGAAATGAAGCAACCAGCTGCTCAAGGAATGGGGATGAATTCTTCTTCTGCAGTTCCAGGAGCAGTTGTTTCATGGGCGTACCGAGCTCAACAAACGGCTGGACCCACCCACCTGCTTCTGCCTGTTCTATGGCTCGTCTCAAGGTTTCAAGAGCCTCCGCCGGCTTACCCAGCTTTTTATGGACTAAGGCCAGTATAGGCATTACCTGGATGATTTGACAGATATTATGATTGCTCTCATTCTGCTGGAGAATCTCCTGTAAACTGGCCGCTGCTTCCTCAAGATTGACCTGTGTGCCATCAGCAAGAAGGGCCCTGCAGTAGCTCACCCTTGGAATTTCCAGCCACCACACCATGTTTTCTGCTGCAGGCGGAATCTGCTGACGCCAGGTGCCTCCAGATTGAAGCATTCCCTGCTGGATCGATAAGCGTATTTGTGACAGGCGTACAATCGTCTTATATACAGGATCTTGAAGCGGCGATAACGTAATCCAGCAGTTCCTGTGTCGTTGCCCGAGCCATATCCGGCTCACCCTTTCCCTGGTAGGACAGAATAAGTCCAGCCAGGCTGTCAACCGTTGCTCTCGTGTGGAGGACATATTTGTTTTCAACTGCTTTACGAAAATATGAGACAGCCTGGTCAAGATCGTTCTGATAAAAACTAATCAGGCCATGCAGGTATACACTCCATAGTTCAGCATAAAGGTAGTTGCTGCTCTTCGAAAAATCATACAGCTGCTCATTTGCCATCCTGGCTTCAGATAAATTACCGGAAATTATGTGTATGTAGACAGGCGTAATCAATAGACGGGTTTTTCCAGCACTGCCGTCCGCATGCGAGAGCGCGAGCAATTCATTTAGCCTGCTGATGGCTTCATCTGCATTGCCAAGCATCTGACTTGCAAGCCCGTACAGTATTTCTGCCTGACCTCGAACCTCCTTGTGTGCTGCAGGAATAGTGTCCAAAGCATTCTGGAGATACTGCAAACTTCGTGATCCATCATTTTGAAAATAATGAATGTAACCTTTGAAAAAATTTACCTCTCCCAAAAGCGCCTGTTTCACTGTGTTATTAACTGCTTGGCGTTCGATGACATCAATTACTGCAGGAATAGCCGGCACATCAAAATGATGATAGAGAATCCACATCCGGACAACGAGAAGTTCCGGGTACTGCTGGATAACATTTTCTGGAAAGAGAGACAGCCATTTTTCCAGGACGTACCACTGGTCATTGTTTTGAAAATCCTGCCGGTTCTGTTCAACAAGACGCACAGCAGCGTCTAAGTCACCGGCTACCAAGGTGTGCCGGATAGCTTCTTCAATAAGATTTTGTTCACCAAACCAGACACTTGCTTTTATATGTAAGGTGGAAATTTCATCAAAGGCGTAATGCCGCTGCAGCTGCTTTTCCAGCAATTCCTGGAAAAGGTGGTGAAAACGATACCAATACCCATCATTATCCAGTGGAATCAGAAAGAGTTGATTCTTTTTCAGCCAGCCAATGATCTCCCAGCCCAGCGCCTCATCCTCTTTATGGTGACTGTCACAAACAGCTGTCAGTAAAGGACCACAGAAACGATGAAATATTGAGGCATAGACAAGATGTCTGCGGACATGTTCGGGCTGGCTCGACAGGACCTCGTGGAAAAGATAATCCATGACATATTGTCCACTTTTCTCGAGCTCCTCAATGAGGCTGTTTGTATCATCTCGATGAAGAGTGGAGAGTGCGGCAAGCCGTATACCGGTAATCCAGCCCTCTGTCTTATCATTGAGCGTGTGGACGCCGGACTCATCAAGATTGATGAGCATTCGCTGCAAATAATGCGCTGTTTCTTCCTCAGTGAAGCGCAGGTCCTGCAGACGAATCTCAGAGAGCAGTCCCTGCCCACGCAATTTTCCCATAGGCAGGAACGGTTCCGTTCTTCCCACGATAACAAGATGCATCGATTTCGGCGGGTGACGCAATATTTCTGTCAGGAGATCACTGACGTCTTTTTCAGTGATACAATGGTAATCGTCAATAACCAGGATAAAATCTTGTTCTATCTGGTTAATTTCGTTAACCAGCATGGTGGCGAGAACCTGAACAGGTGGAAAATTAGCAGCTTCAAGCAATTGCAGCGTCTTTGACATTGCACCGGGGAACATACCCACCAGCGCATGAACCAGATAGGTACTGAATTGAAGAAGATCATTATCTCGTTCATCCAGGGATATCCACGAGTGAGGGGATTCATGGTTCACGAGCCAGCAACTCACCAGTGTACTCTTGCCATAACCAGCGGGTGCGGTAACCGTTTGCAGGGGGAGCGCACTATTCTTTTCTAAATTGTCCATCAACCTCTGGCGATGGATATGATTTTCAGGAGGGGGAGGTACATGGAGTTTTGTCTCGATGATTTCTCTTCCTGTCTGGTGCAGAGATTGTTCGGGTGATAATGCGTCTCTGTACCCCGAAAGAACAAGCCCGGTTATGGATGGGCTTAAATAATGTGCACCGTTCCTCACCTCCCTTATTCCCCGGACTAGATCTTCAGGGACACTCTCCTTGAGAATATATCCCGCAGCACCTGCTCGGAGCATGTCTTCGACGAATTTTTTTTCAGAATGTATTGATAGAGCAATAACTTTGGTGTCAGGATAGTCTGCTGTAATACGTTTTGTTGCTTCGATTCCGTTTAAGCCTGGCATGGAGATATCCATGAGAACAATATCTGGTGAAAGCTCACTAATGAGGGCAATCCCGGCTTCTCCATCTTCAGCCTCGCCGACAATAGTGAAATCATCCTGGCGCCCCAGCAGAAGTTGAAGCCCTTTGCGCAGAATTGCATGGTCGTCGATCAAGAGTATTCTTGTTTTTATTTCATTTTCCATCGCCATCTCAGCTCGTAAGCGGTACCGTCATGGTAACTCTGCAGCCCTTGTCTGGCGGCGATCCAATCTCCAGTGCTCCACCCACATCATCAAGCCGCTCCTGGATGCTGAACAAGCCAAAACCGTCTTTCGTGGCTGCCATATCGTCTGCACGGTTAACGGAAAATCCAATACCATTATCCTCAACCGTTATTACCAGGTTGTCTTCGTGATTTTCAAAACATACGCGTACTTTCTTTGCATATGCATGCTTAACAACATTAGTAAGAAGTTCGCGGATATTGCGAAATAAAAGAGATTTCATTTCATTGTCGTGAATTACGTTTTCGCTGTTATCAATAAATTCGGTCTCAAGGCCATATTTCTCGCCAATGTCTTTGCTCAACCACTGAGAAGTTGCTGCCGATAACCCGACCTCATTAAGCAGAGGTGAACTCAAATCAAATACCAGTTCTCTGGTATCTTTGATAATCTCCAGCAATGATTGCGACACCTCATCAATTGATTCTTTAAGGCTCTCATCAGCTGTCTGCTCCATTAAACCCGACAATTGTATGCGGGAAAAAACGAGTGACTGGCCGACATGATCGTGAAGTTCAGCTGCCAGCCGTCTTCGTTCTTTTTCCTCGGCGATGGTCAGCTGCGAGGCCAGGGCTTTGAGCCGATCCTGGTACTGGGCAATTTTTTCTTCAGCTTGTTTCCGCTCGGTGATGTCCCTGACAAGAGCCGTCAAACTGGTCACTTCCCCGTTTTCACGAAACAGGGTAGAGCTGAGTTCCGCCGGGAAAACCTCACCGTTTTTTCGACGCAACTCCACCTCGGCATGAACCATCTGCTCACCGGCGGAAATCGCCTCAGCCAGTAACCTGCCCACCTGACGAAAATCATCAGGATTACGGTAGAATATTTCCGCTGAATGGCCGATATACTCTTCGGGGTCGTAGCCCAGCACCTGGAATGAATCATCGGCCCATTCAATGATTCTCTGTGGCATCTTCACCGAGAAGATGGCATCCGGCACGGTACCGGTCACATGTTTGAGGTAGTCGTGGCTCTGGCGCAAAGCGTCTTCCGCCCGTTTCTGCTCGGTGAGATCTTCTTCGATGCCCACTACACTGACCACTGTTCCCCGGCTGTCTTTGACTGGGTACATACGCAGCTGGATATATCGTTTTCTCCCTTTCACCCCGGCTACCTCAATTTCTGCCATGGTGATTGAGGCATCATATTCAATAACCGGCATCACCACGTTATGACCTTCAAAGACCTGCTCAATAAAAGGCATCAGTCCTCTTTTCCTCGCTTCCTCATCTTCCAGGATATTATATTTCTCAAGAACCTCCGGCAGCGAATCATCTGGAATTTCCCAGAGGTCCATCCACGCCTGGTTAACCATGGAAATCGTGCCATCAGGGTCGAAAATTTGAACCGAAAGTGGAGACTGCTCGACCAGTGAACGAAATTGCTCCTCGCTCGTCTTGAGAAGCTGCTGAGTAACAACCTCGTTGGTGATATCGGTGGCAAATACGGCCAGCTTATGTACCACCCCGGACTCCTCCTTGATCGGATAGAGCCGGTGTTCCATTATGCGCCCTGAACGATCATCCTCAAAGACATACACCTCACCGGAAGAAACGGCTTGCTCGACATGTTTCTTCCTGTTTTCTGCAATGTCTTCAGGAAGATAGTCGTACGTATTGGTGCCGATCAGGTCACTGGCTTCTTTGCCGTACATTTTTGCCATACCTTGATTGGCGACGACAATGGTGCCATCGGTTTCCATCAGGAAGAACGGGTTATTGACGGCATTGATCATAGCCAGTTCTTCAGCTTCCTTTGCCGCCAATGCTTTCTCGGCTGCTTCCCTCTCTTTTACTTGCGTTGCCAGTGACTGGACCGTATCCTGTAATTCGGCGGTACGCCACTGCACTCTTCTGGCGAGCTGTCGGTTCCATCCCACAAACAACAAGATAATAACTGCCGCGACGCCGGTTACCGCAAGGACCCATTTCAAAATGTCCGAGGTTCGGATTCCGTGATCAAATTTAATGGTAGACCATTTATTCACGAGAGAGCTCATCTTTTCCGGCGGAATCGTGTCAAACACTTTGTTCAAAAGATCCCGCAATTCAGGCCAGTCGTTTCGCACCCCCATGTTTGCGGAAGAAACGGGAATAGAGCTTGCCGGCGCATTTGCTCTCAGATTTGCAAATCCAAACCTGTTTATCATGGCAGGTGTGGTTACTAAACTGTCGATAAAAGCATATGCCGTTCCCGAAGAAACAGCGTTGAGGGCGTCTTTACCGTTCTTAAAGAGCAGTAAATCGATATTTGGGTAATCCCGGGCAAGAATATCATGGACGATAAAACCTTCTATCACCGCCACTGTTTTATCATTCAACGCCTCAAGAGAAGCAACGAATGGTACGTCGTTCCTGGTGAAAATGAACTTTTTAGAAGATGAATAGGGCTTTGTAAAAAGAATGGTGCTTTCACGTTCCCGGGTAGGCGTAATTGTTACGATGAGATCGGGCCCCGTTTGTTGTATGAGTCCGTCAAGATCTTCTTTAAAAGAAGGGGAAGGCACCACGTAACGAAACGCTATCCCCGTAAGACTGGAGACCTCGTCAAGTAAGTCAACTGCAAGGCCAACGGGCTTGCCCTTGTCGAGATAGATATAAGGAGGACGGTCGACGACACGAACCCTGACAATATGTTTGCGGCCGAGCCAGCCACGTTCCTCGGCAGTAAGAGCAAATCTTTGCTGTAAACCCGGCAGCTGGACCCATCTGGCGACAATCAGATTGAGATCAGTATCAGAGAAGGTGGCGAGCCCTTTGTTCAATATTTCGGCCAGTATCGGCCAGTCCGGCCTGATGGCAATGACCGTTTTGTCCGAGAAATCGGTATAGATATATTTTACGGCGATATCATAAAGCTGGTATTTTGAAATAAGATATGAATTGTGGGAGACACCGATGAATATATCGGCCTCGCCATTTTCAAGGCTTTGCAATCCCTCCAGGACACTCGTTACCCGTTTAATGGTGGCCTGATCTCCATATTCCCTGATCAGTTTTTCTGAGAAGTAAACCTTGTCAACTATGGCGACCGTCTTGCCGGCGATATCATCCGGGCTGTTGATGACAAGGTCTCTGCGGGCAAATATTGCCGGGAAATTCTGGAAATACCCGTTCGTCTTCAGCATTTCCAATCGCTCGGCATAGCCCGGATGAAGATTGAGGATGCCGTCTATTTCACGTTTCTTCGCCTTTTCAATAAGTTTCTCAACCGGATAGGCCTCCAGCCGGATTGCCGTACCGAGACGCCGATTCAGCTCATCCAGCAGATCAACCACAATGCCGCTGTAGGAGCCATCCGGATTGACAATAAGCTGGGGTTCCTGGCTATCGGCATAGCCCAGTACAATATCGGGGTGTGCCGCTCAGCCAGGTCTGTTCTTCAGGGGTAAGAACAACACGACTGTCTTCTCGTTTTTGCAATGTTACCGATGACTCTGATCCTGCCTGGGCAAAGGCAGGATTGGGAAGAAAAGAAAAGAGGGTACAGGTAAGGAATACAAGAAGAACAAGCAAACTGCTTACCTGCATAGAAAAGAAGCAATTTTCCGGACAATTGATAGATACATAGAAGTGTATTGTGTCGCCATATTCAAGGTACCCTAAAGATAAACGTATTTTTCCAATCATTCATTCAGCTAACATTGTCATTATACTCCGAAAAATATGAAGAGGAAAAATACGAAATTACAAACGACCGGGGAACGTCTGTAGTATTTATATCCAGTGATATTACACATCACATGCCCACGTTTTATCTCGGGCTGTACATTCCTGCAGGTGAATGTAAGATTCGTCAAGGTAATCTCTGCCTGATTTTAATTTCGACACGTTGAGATGAATCGTCATCAGGTAAGAGAATGATTTTGCCTCATTCTACGGGATTGGAAAGAAGCGGTCAATTAGGATTGGCAGTGGTAAGGCCTCATTGTGCACGGCCATGCTCAAACTTTATATGTTTCCTGTCTCTACCTAAAGAATCTCCAACGCTGCCCAGCCAAAACTAGTGACTTCTGGTGTGCAATTTCTGCTTCTCGCCGCAGTTCCTCATACGTTTTCCAGTGCATGTTTTTCGGTTTAAAGGGAAAAGGCTCAAGAAGATTTGCACCCCCTCCCAGGCGGCAGCGAATATTTCTTGCCCTCCTCAGCAGACGATCTTCTCTGCTTTCCTGTTGACTGGAATAGGTGAGATTGTGGCAACATCTACAAAAAAAATATGTGCCGCCATAGAGTATCGCAACCCGGCGACAACAGTGGGGGCACAGAAACCAGGTTCTCTTGCCCCCATAATTCGGATACGTCCAGGTTAGGGGTATGACCTGCTCGATACTCTGCCACTCCCCGTCTTTTTGTCTTCTTTGATAGTTGAGTATAAGCCGTTTATCCTCAGCTCGATATCCGATAGAGCCGGTTTCCTTATCACGACGCCGCCACGAAATATTTCCCGTAGCTCCAGGCACAAGAGCCCCTTCTTTTTTCATCACTCGAACATCTATTTGGCATTGGCTTTCTGTTGTTTTCCTGGAATCAATTCTTCGCCCGGAACCATATCCACCCATATCACCCCTTTTTTTTCGAAATCATCAGGAAAGAAACATGCACTCACGGGGTTTGCCAACAACGGCCTACCAATCTCTTTTACCTGACCGGTCCCTTCCCATGAGATCGGCTTCCTCCTCCACGGCAAATTCATACTGCTGCGTTTTTTGCCGTATGCGGTCTTCGGCCCTGTTGATAACCCACCATGAAATTTACACCTGCCGCTGTCGTATATATCAGCTCTCCGACATGGCTGCCCTGCCCTGGTTCTTGCGCCACAAACCAGCTCGTGACAGATGTCGGGCATCGGCTCGTCTGCACCACATCGGAGCCACTCCTTCCAGCGCCTTCGCGCCTCGTCATTGCGCTCCTGGTCAAAGACAAACGATTTCTGCCTGCTGTGTGTCCGGCACAAAGTGCTGCCGATTTCTGCTGTGTTTCTGCATTGCTCACCTTTCGCCGTTCGTGCCAGACATCTCATATTTTTTTGCCGCCGGGGTTGAGGATTGTTAAAGCTGCCTGATCTTCCATAGACAAATGTACGTAAAGCAAAACTATTTTTATATTCACACCTATGACCAGCAGATACTGTTTATGCGTCAACTTTCCCCTCAGCGAGGTGCTCCAAATATTCAACCTGAACCTCCCGGCATGTGCATGTGCCGCCACCATCAGGCAACGGGCAGCCATGGTCATGGGTGACTTGAGCAACATACGTTTTCCCCTGCTCCAGGTCTCCCTTTGGCGGAACGAAATAGCCCGCCTCTATCATCTGCTCAATGCTCATCTTGGCTGCCTGATGCAGCTTTTTCTGTGCCCTTTTAAAACGCCGTTTCGTGTTGCTCATTTGTCTTCTCCTGTGGTCAAGAATGTGGCCTTGTAAGATTCACCGCGTACTAAGCTCAGAGTATGGTCAAGATGACTCTGCCATACCCTCCGTGGTGCTTCCAATTCAGTCAGGGTCTCATAAATTGTCTGGCCACCATTCCACCATTTATATTTAGGATGGCAGCCCAGCGGTATTCGCAATTCGCCATTGGTGATGAATGGCTTTGGATAATGGGTGGTTGCAGTATCATCATGGTGCTCAGCAAAAAAGATGTCCTTTTCCTCCGAGACAGCGTGTTCTGAATTGGATGGTTTAAGTGGTTTAGGTGCGTTGGTTCTTGTGCATTTGAAGAATATTTTCCCTCTGCACATTCGCCTTAAACTCAGAATTCAATCTTGCTATCCAATCCATAAAAAGTTCTCAAATGCGTAAAGTCAGACGCACTTAAACCTCCTAAACTGGTTTGGGTGGTTTAGGTGCGTTACACTCTGTGCGTCTGGAAATATTTTTCCTCTGCACTTCGCCTCAAATTCAGAATTCAGTCTCGCTATCCAATCCATAAAAAGTTCTCAAATGCGTAAAGTCAGACGCACTTAAACCTCCTAAACTGGTTTGGGTGGTTTAGGTGCGTTACACTCTGTGCGTCTGGAAATATTTTCCCTCTGCATATTCACTTCAAACTCAGAATTCAGTCTCGCTGTCCAATCCTTAAAAAGTTCTCAAATGCGTAAAGTCAGACGCACTTAAACCCCCTAAACTGGTTTGGGTGGTTTAGGTGCGTTACATTCTGTGCCTTCTGAAAATATTTTCGGGTTCACCAGGTAAGAAATCGCTGCCGGTCTTCCTCCTTGATTATCTCCCGGCACGGGCATCGCTTCGCGCAACCAATTCATTTCAACCAGGTAGTCAATAGCCTCCTGAACCTGATTTTTTCTGGTCAGCATGCCCCACTTCTTCCTCACAACTTCCGGGCGGGTGAATCCCATTCCCAGCTTTCCTGTTTGTATCTTCTCGGAAAGACGCGCTGCCCCAGCCTGTCCGATATCGAGCGCAAGACTGTAGATTCGCCGGGCATGACTCTCGAGATACTGACACCAGGCGGCGGCCATTAAGGCTGCATTCTTACTGACCGGGCCGGGCTGTGCTGCCACGGCAGTACCTGCCACTTCGATCAGATGAAATATCAAGGCAAGGGACGGCATCAGCGAACGATACTTGGCAAGATGCTCCAGTATGACAGGATGTTCGTCACGGTTGGTCAGTTTCCTGGTTTCCAGCCAGCTGAGCCACTGCTTGAAGACCTCCTGCCCCTCAATGGAGAAGCGCAGATACGGTTTTTCAAAAATATCCACTCCCGCAACTTCCATTGAAGCGAGGCGCTCTATAACGGCATAGCCCCTGTTCCTTGATTCAATATCCGGTGTTTTGTCCTGGTAACACCAATCGCTGACAGGATCGGGGTACACCATCAGCTGCAAGCGCTGGACAAAACCATCATTGTCTGAATCACTGATCGCCCCGTGCAGATAGCCGGCTATCTTGTCCGGCTGTATGCCACCCAGCAGGGATATACATAGATTGTCGGTCCGGACGGTTCCGCGCCCTATACGGTCATCAGTATGGCTGCCGTCACCGTTCCACGATTCGAGTAAAAAGGCGCGATCCTGTTCATTACCGGCCCGCTCTGTACGTTTGAATAACCCGATAAGCTCGTCACGGAAATAGAGTAGTCCCCGTGGATTCTGCTCAAGCAGTTCGACGATCTTTTCAATACTGCTGTCGTTGGTCTTATAGCGCCTTTCAGTCGGCACTTCATGAGCTTTCAGTTTCTTGTATTCCTCTGCCAGCTCATCCAGGCTTTTACTCGGTCATCCTGCCTTGTCTCTGGTCCCTGGCTGTTTTCTCTATATCTGCCTTTATCGCTTTCTCTCTGGCAGCACGCAGCATCGCATCCGCTTCATATTCATTGATCGCTTCCGCATGTTCTTCTCTGGCTGCCACTTCCAGCCTGCCAAGTGTCTTGTTCACCGCTTCAGTCAGGGCCGGGGTTTTCAACATGGAGGGAGGTCCGACAATGCCGCCCCACAGGTTAGGCACCACACTCCAATCATCTTTCTGCTTCGGCCTGATCCGGCATGAGGTTCCTACAGTAGACCCACAGACCACGAGCAGTGGCGCAATGATGAAATCAACGGGTATCTGCATGCGGTCAGCAGCATCCATCACCCAGTCCCGGAATGGTTCCGGGATCATTTCCCTGGTTATCGGCTCAACATTGGGCAGTTCTGCTCCGACAGGCAGGGGATCCGGCCATGTATCTTCTTCCTGTTGCACATTGGAAAAATCAGCAGCGGAGGAGTTCTCCCCATACCCTTTGGCGGCAAGGTCCTTGCCTGCTGCAGCAAAGTCGCCGCCGTGCATCAGGTACGCGTAAATGCCAAAGGCATCATGCGGGCCTGGAGGAATATCAGTATTTGTGCTGAAGACATAGAGGCAGCCATTTTTCAGGGTGGCACTGGTACCTCTGTCTTTTCCGGGTCGTGTCCAATGCTGGCCACCCGCGCTTATTCGCTCACTGTTAATCCATCCATTGCTTTCCAGCATCTCCGCAATATCATGAGCATGCTGCCGGTTGAAGGCATCGCCAGGCCTTGTGCCTTCGCTGATGTGGGCTGCATTGTAGGTGGCGGTATTGCTGGGCTGCCCGCTCAACGAACGAGCAAGGTTCAGCAACAGTTCCCGATCTTGCCCGCTAATGACTGCAGTGTCCTTCAGATCATGTTTCAGGGCTGTGTAGCCAGGCGATGGTGTGGTCAGGAAATATCCCCCTTCGCCCCTGGTTTCAATCCAGGTGTGGCCATCCTTTGACTCCGCAAGTTTCATGTTTGTATCAATCTGAGTTTCACAGCGATAGATGAGATGGTACCCGCCTGACGGCGTTGCCCGTTGGACCAGTTTTGCGGCAAGCTCAGCATTGATTTCTTCCAGGATATTCATAAATGGCTTGAACAGCGCAGGGTTGTCAAAGTCCAGGCACTCGAGGTTGCCTGACACATGACCGCCGATGACCGCAAGACTGCAGCCATTTCTGAAAAGGCCAGCCACGTTATTACTGTCCATTCGGTTTGTTTGATACTGTTTCCAGGAAGCAACCGCGGGTGCTTTCGGTTTGTCTCTGTGATCGTACCCATGGACAGGCAGCACCGAAAAACCTTCGTTAAGGAGATCAACGGCACTTTGCTGGATGGGGAGGAGCTGGTTATTGAGCATCGTTTCCATCCCCGATTCACTGAGTTCTTGGTCGTGCCTGAATCCATTCATCGACCTCATTGCTTCGCCAGGCAACAGACCGTGCTCCGAGCTTTACAGGCCGTGGAAATTTACCTTCTTTTATTTTTGCATAGATTGCTGATTTTTTGAGCCCACAAGATTGTTCAACTTGTGGAAGCCGGAGTAAAGCTGTCATGTTCATAGTTCCTCCATATACGTTTAAGGGATTCCGTGCTGGTTCTGGGAGGACTATAGAAGTGATACAATAATAAAACACCGCAGCTACGGTATATCGACCGCAACTGCGGTTGGTTTCAAGTAAAGAAGGGGTATGGGGTTTGATTGCTAGTAGTATTCTGACAGCGCTTTTTTGGCCTTGGCAAACCGCTCTTCAAGTGTGCGCTTTGAGATCCCGGAAAAGCCATCGAGCTTTTCTACAAGTACATCGATTATTCCCTGATTGGTCTTGAAGGGAAGCTCACACGTGTATTCACCTTTTACCAGGTCGAGCAACCCGCCAATGATATGGATGTCTGTTCTTTCGGCCTTTGCTGAGGTCGTTTTATCCCGGCCCCGATTTTTGCCCTCGGCCGTCGCGGTCTCTATCCGTTTCACCTCTTCCGGAAGCACGATGATGTCGCCCAGGCATATAAACGGCGGATTGATTTCCGCAGCTCCTTCAACCAGAACCCCGTCCTCGACAATAAGATCGTCTGTCATCTGGGCATAGCCTTCATAGGAGCGCTCGGAGTGCAACAGTATCTTCCGGCCATCCCGCATGTACCCTTCATGGAGTCTCATTTCGCCTGCATGTGAAGAAGTGTATAAATTTTCCAGCACGGCAATGGCAAATTTTCTGCTGTCAATAGCAATGAACTCGTTGATGAAACGCCATTCCTCTATAGTTCCGTTGTTTACCAGAGCGGATTTCCCTCGCCACCACACTGAAAAACCTACCCGCCCTTTTGCCGCCATGTGAAGAATCTCTTCTTCCGTTATTTGCCACCGGTTTACCAGCTCTTTAAGTCTGAAATACAATTTCATATTTGGATACATACACCTGTAGAAAAGCATTTTTGATGAAATTTCTGGATGGTACCCAACGTGTCTTGCCAGGTACCCCTGGGTTATTCGGTTTTAATGATCTACCGCCAGTCTTGAGAGCGCACGAAACGTTTTTAAAATCATGGGAACAATACAACATCCTGTTATAATTGGGTCTTTCATGTGCTGGTCTTCCTTTCTGACAGGTACATATGAAGATCTGCAAGCGCGTACAGAATTTTCCCTTCGGCCTTGATGTATATTGGCCCGCATCCCTGGGCACGCCAGTTTGCCATGGAGACCACGCTTACCTTGAGGACCTCCGAGGCCTCTTCAGGGGTAAGCAGCTGCGGTACGACAAGAGAGGCGAGTTCATCCCTGATGATCCTGCGCAGCATGTGTTCATCCATCGCACTCACCATTTTGCACGCAATATGCATATAATATATGATTTGTCTGCATTTCGACGTTAATGAGTGTCAAATTTTTAAAAGAAACGTAATTTAGCATAGATACACGTCTCGCGCCTTTCTTACCGGATTTCTGTCCTTTTTTCATATAGAATCAAATAACTATCTGAATTATAACAAATAAATTTTTAACTCTTTTTTTCTTATCTTTCTCATGTCTCCATTATTATCTATTGATGGAAATTTTGCGAAAGAAAAAACATATTATTCTCTTGCAATAATACGCAACTTGCGTATTATTGGGCAAAGGAGGTTGTAATCATGAGAAAAAACCACGATTAGCATAAGAGAATTATTTAGCGCCGGCATCAGTTGCGTGCTTGCAAACGCTATGACGGCAAACAGAAAATTCTTGCCGAAAAGCTTGGCATGTCCCCGGGAAGCCTCAATGATTACGTCAAAGGCAGGCGCGAGGGGGATGAGGCGACCAGGAGAAAAATTACCGATTATCTCGGCGTGAAATACGATGGGGTCTTTGAGCTGGGCAGAAAAGTGATTGAGCTCTCGGAACAAATGAAAACAAAAGGCAGCCCCGATATCTACCAGGTGATCAAGGAAGTCGATTTTGAGGATGAGCTTGACGCGATCGCTATTGGCACAAACGACCCTGCACCCGGGTTTACCCTGGTGCCAAAATACAAATCCCGGCTTTCAGGCTGCCATGGAACGCTCAAAGACAATGATTTGACAGAGGCAAACTACGCTTTTCGCAAAGACTGGATCATGCGCAGGGGCTCAGACAGCCTTGCCCTGTTCGACGTTTATGATGATTCGATGGCCCCATTCATCAGCGGCGGGGATATAGTGCTGGTTGATTTATCAGAAAATGACCAGGGAAACGTTATTGACGGCAAAGCCTATGCAATATGTGAAGAAGGTATCGTTAAAGTAAGAATGCTTGCCAGGCAAGGCGGTACATTAATCATTCGTTCTCAGGATAGGGATAATTTCCCTGATTACGAGGCTGGAGAAAATTTTTCGATAATCGGTCGGATTATCTGGGTTGGCCATGAGGTTAAATAATAAGGATTCGAAAGAAGTCTCCCCGGTGCTGATATTTTAAATCGGCTACAGAGCTTTGGCGGCTTCAAGTTTTGAGGGTATAAAATCACTTACAATTTTCCAATTTCACTAGATAATCAGCCCACCACTGCATGAGCTCTTTACGCTGTTCGATATATTCACTTCTATGATAGGCTGCCCTGACCCTGTTTCTTTCAACATGAGCAAGAGCTTTTTCTATGACATCACCTTTAAAACCTTCTTCATTGGCAATCGTGCTAAAGGTAGCTCTAAACCCATGCACTGTAGCTTTAGAGTGGTACCCAAGACCATGCATTGCATAAAGCAGGGCATTTTGAGACATTGGTTTCTTATAGTCTCGAACGGATGGAAAGATATAACCGCTCCTACCGAAAACATCGCCAATACGATCAAGAAGTTCTATCGCCTGCCGGGAAAGAGGAACATTATGAGGAGAATCCATTTTCATTCTCTCAGCCGGAATCCTCCACATCTTATCAGAAAAATCAATCTCACTCCAAACTGATCTTCGAACCTCATCAGTCCGCGCCGCAGTTAAAATTAAAAACCTGAGGCCTAATTTTGTGGATATATGCATTCTGGCCTTTTCGAGATTCTTGAAAAACTGGGGTAATTCATCTTTTGACAACGCCGGGCGATGGACAACCTTTCGAGTTTTAAGTGAGCCTTTTAGGTTAGCAGCTGGGTTGTCAGATATTTTTCCCTGTCTATTTGCATACATGAAGACAGAGTTTATTCGTTGCAGAACTTTTCGAGCCATCTCAAGAGCACCGCGCTTCTCTACCTTTTCCATCATTTTAACAAGATCTGGAGTCGTAATGTCACCAATAGGTACATTACCAATCTCCGGGAAAGCATTTGCCTTCAAACTCTTCATGACTGCATTAAAATGATTGGCGCTCCAACTATCGATCTGTTTCGCAACCCATTCCAAAGCAACTACCTCAAATGTGTCTTTTTTTGCCAGTTCGTCCATTAAGCTTGCTTTGATCTCATCTTTTCTTACATGTGCGGGATTCTTCCCGACTTTCACCAGATCACGAGCATCATTTCTAGCAGATCTTGCATCTGTCAGGTTCATTTGTGGATATTCTCCAAGAACGCATACTGATTCAACACCAGCTATACGAAAACGATAACGCCAGGTCTTTCTACCTGTTTTGGAGATGTGCAGATGGAGGCCAAAACCATCTGTTAGTTTATAGGCCTTCCCAGTGGTTTTGGCATTACGAACTTGGACAGCAGTAAGTTTTGACATTTCAACCTCCGAGGGTACAAGCGGGTACGTAAAGAGGGTACAACACCAAGACCACAGGGGGTACATGGCCAACATACCCTCAGATATACCCGCATTATTCGGGGATGTCAACGGACGGAAATGGAAGGAAATGGAACTAAAAAACCCGCAAACTCTTATGAGCTGCGGGTTTAATGGACGACCTTGGAAGGTCGTGAACTATCAGATGGTGCCGGGACCAGGAATCGAACCAGGGACACACGGATTTTCAGTCCGTTGCTCTACCGACTGAGCTATCCCGGCACCGAATAGAGCTGCTTATTTACAAAACATCAGCGCAGGTGTCAATGATTTTCCTTCCCGAACCTTCCTTTTTCGTTACTTCTTTTCATCTTTGATTGTCAGGCCGCCCAGGTCAAGATTGAAGTCCAAATCCTCATCCATGTCCGCACCTTCTGACGGATAGGCCTTTTCGGCAGGAGCTTGCTCATCGGCAACGTCTCCCTGTTCGCCGGCTATCTCCTCAACTCCATTCAGGTCAAAATCGAGATTGCTGAAATCCAGATCATCTTCCGGCTCTGCCAGGGAGGAATCATCTCCTGATTCTGGTTCTGCTATTGTTTCTTGTGACACGGTCTGGTCAACAGCTGCTGATTGTTCCACCGGCTGTGCATCTTCGCTTAAGGTGTCCGGGGGCAGAAGATCCGAGATATCATCAAGTTCCTCAGGAATATCCATGTTGGGCAAAGCTTCCTTTGATTCCTCAACTTCGTCATCTAAATCCTCGAAGCTGAAGGTATCATCCTCTGGAACATCTTCAAACTGTCCAAGATCTGCTGACAGATCAATATCGTCTTCTTCGTCACCAAATGTTGCTGCCTCGTCAAAATCTCCGGCGAGCGGTAGATCATCCTCACCGTCTTCGCCACTGCCGAGCTGGAAATCTATATCACCCTGCTCTTCTTCTTCATCAATGAGTATTTCAAGATCAGGATCAGTAAACTCGATTTCCCCGCCGACCTCTGCTGCGCCCTCAATCTGAATGTCATCTTCGGTGGGGGTGGGAATTTTCAAAAAAGACGGGGTAGTTACTTTGAGGATGCTGCCCTGAAACGCTTTGGTGGCTTCAGAAATGTTTTTATTGCATTTCAAGCAGGAATCCATATTGTCGAAAGAAATAAAGCCACATTTGGGACAGCGCATCAGTTAATTCCTCATAAATATCAAAATCGAAAAGCATGTTATACTCCACAACATGCCGCCACCACGCTACCTACCCAGTATCGCACATTTTTTTAAAAAAAATCAAGGCTAATTGCAGCTTTTCCCTTCATTGAGGCAAGATCGACCAATCCATGCCTATATCACAGGAGGGGGCGGAATGTGTCAGGGCACCAATTGAGATGAGATCAACACCCGTTTTCGCGACGGTCTCAATCGTCTCAATTGTTACGCCGCCAGAGGCCTCAACAAGAGCTTTTCCATCTATGATTCTAACGGCTTCAGACATTACTGCCGGGGACATATTGTCAAGCATGATGATGTCTACGCCACAGTCCAGACACTCCTGGACCTGCAGCAGCGTATCCGTTTCGACCTCTATTCGCAGGGTGTGGGGAACATTATTTCGTATCTTCTTTACCGCTTTTTTTATGGAGCCGCAGGCGGCAATATGGTTATCTTTTATTAAAATACCGTCAGTCAGGTTATAACGATGGTTGCTGCCTCCCCCTGCGACTACTGCATATTTTTCTAACATCCGCAGACCGGGGGTGGTTTTGCGCGTATCACAGATACGTACCGGGTAGTCTTTTACCCGATCGACAAATGCTGAAGTGAGCGTGGCAATACCTGAGAGCCGCTGAAACAGGTTGAGCGCGACACGTTCGGCTTTTAAGAGATCAATAACCGGCCCTTCAACACTGAGCAGGACCTCTCCGGGGGAAACCGATGCTCCATCTCTCACCGCTGATCCGGTCTTTATTTCAGGATTCTGGGTCTTGAACACCAGGGCCGCTACCTTGGCTGCTCCTGCAACGATAAAAGGTTCTCGGGCTACAAGGCTGGCCGCGCCACAATCTTCCGGATCAAAGATTGATTCGCTGGTCAGATCTCCTCGCCCAATGTCCTCAGAAAGAAACGAACGGATGAGTTCTGTCAGAAGATTTTTATCCATGATACAATCTATTTAAGGATCCTGTGTCTCTCTCAGGTGAGCTCGATATGTTTCAATCGGCTCTCCGCCTCGGCTATTCTTAGCAATCGGCTATCGAGTTCTTCTTTCTTGTCTTTTTCCTTTGAGACCACTGCAGCCGGGGCATTGGCCAGGAATTTTTCGTTGGCCAGTTTGCCGTTTACCTGTTTCAGGCTTGCTTCAACCTTGGTTCGTTCACGGCCCAGCTTTTCCAGCTCACTGTCAACGTCAATCAACCCCTTCAGCGGCACATAGATTTCCACATCATTAAAAATGTAAGTGGCGGCATCTGATGGTTTCTCGGCCTCGGGTTGGACATGCAAGCCGTTCAAGCGTGTCATCTCTGAAATGGCTGAAGAAAAACTACGGACAAGTGTTGCCTGCTCATCACTGATATTGGTAACAAACGCCTCTATTCGATGGGATGGGTGGACATCGGCCTCCGACCTGATATTTCGAATTCCTGAAATGATTCCCATCAGCGTACTCATTTGGGTTTCTGCCGATTCGTTAAGCCACTCATCCTGTCTCACCGGATATTCCTCCGTCATCAGCACCTTCCGCTCCCCGGGCAGTACACTCCAAATCTCCTCGGTAACAAAAGGCGTGACAGGATGGATAAGTTTGATAACCGTTTCAAGCACAACCAGAAGAACACCACGTGCCTGGTTTTTCGCCAACTCGTCGTCTCCGAAAAGATCGGCCTTGATCCATTCCAGATACCAATCGCAGAACTCATGCCAGATAAACTGATACAGGGCCGAAGCTACTTCATTGAAGTGGTACTCATCGAGTCCGCGGCGGACAGTATCAATGGTGTGAGCGGTACGACTTAAAATCCACTGGTGAACAAGCGGCAGTTCTTCCGGCTGTTTGACAACTTCCCGGATGGCGTCATCGCACTCGCTCACATGCATAAGGGAGAAACGTGCAGCATTCCACATTTTGTTGATGAAGAAGCGATATCCCTCTATGCGGTCTTCATCCAGCTTGATTTCCCGCCCCTGGGCCGCAAACGCCACCAGGGTAAAGCGCATTGCGTCGGTACCGTACTGCCCCATCACCTCCAGTGGGTCGATGACATTGCCGGTCGACTTGGACATTTTTTTCCCATGCTTGTCCCTGACCAGTGCATGCAAGTAAACATCTCGAAAGGGGACCTCATCCATGAAATGGATACCCATCATCATCATTCGGGCAACCCAGAAAAAGAGGATATCAAAACTGGTTACCAGGATTGAGGTGGGATAGAAGGTCTTCAACTCAACGGTCTGCTCCGGCCAGCCCATGGTGGAAAACGGCCAGAGTGCCGATGAGAACCAGGTATCCAGGACATCAGTCTCCTGCTCCAGTTCACTTGATCCACAGGATGGACAAACCTCAGGAGCGGAAGTCTCCACGATCATTTCCTTGCAGCCGAGACAGGTCCAGGCCGGGATGCGGTGCCCCCACCAGATCTGGCGGGAGATACACCAATCCCGTATATTGTCCATCCAGCCATAGAAGGTATTATACCAACTCTTGGGGTAGATATTGATTCGTTCTTCACGCACTGCGGCAACAGCAGCGTCAGCCAGCGGTTTTACTGATACAAACCACTGCAGTGACGTTGTCGGTTCTACCGTCGTTTTGCAGCGATAACACTGGCCGATTGCATGATCGTAATCTTCAATTTTTTCTAGAAAACCAAGACGTTCAAGATCAGCAACTATTTTTTTGCGACACTCAAATCGATCTAGACCGGCATAATCTCCCGCCAGTTCGTTCATGACGCCGTGATCGTCCATAACCTTGCACATCTCAAGATTGTGCCTGCGCCCGATTTCATAATCATCGCGATCGTGGGAAGGCGTCACCTTGAGGGCTCCGGTACCAAAATCTTTCTGAACATGGTGATCAAAGACAACGGGAATGGTTCTGCCGGTGAGCGGCAGGGAAATCCCAACATCCGCCAGGTGAGCGTATCGCTGATCATCTGGATGAACTGCGACCCCGGTATCTCCAAGCATTGTTTCCGGCCTGGTCGTTGCCACAATAACCTCGCCTGAACCATCGGCAAACGGGTAACGGAGATGATACAGTTTCCCTTTACGATCCTCGTGATCTACTTCATCGTCGGCAAGAGCGGTAAGACAGCGGGGACACCAGTTGACAATATAGTCACCTTTGTAAATCAACCCCTCTTTGTACAAGCGAACGAATACTTCACGAACGGCATTTGACAAACCGTCGTCCATAGTAAAACGCTCACGCTCCCAATCACAGGAGCAACCGAGTTTCTTGAGCTGGTTGATAATGGTGCCTCCCTTCTCCTGGCGCCACTCCCAAACCCGTTCTATAAATGCATCGCGTCCCAGATCATGGCGGCTCTTGCCTTCTGAGGCAATTTGCCGCTCAACAACGTTCTGGGTAGCAATACCTGCGTGATCGGTTCCCGGCACCCAGAGTGTATTGTCTCCGCACATCCGGTGATAACGGGTCAGAACATCCTGCATGGTGTTGTTCAGGGCATGTCCCACATGGAGCACCCCGGTAACATTGGGAGGCGGAATAACAATTGAAAAGGATGGTTTACCATCAACCATCTGTGCCTTAAAACATTCCTGTTCTTCCCAGGTTTTAAGCCACTTTTCCTCAACATCCGCAAATTCGTAGCCTTTGCTCAGCTCTTTGGTGTTTCCGTTACTCATATTAATTCTTTGATTACTCTCTAATATTTTCTTTTTTCAAGCAGGAGTCAGCCAGCAATTTTTCAGGGCAAGGGGCGCAGACTACCTGCGAAAGCCCATTAATTCAACCGTTTTTGTGGATCGTTGGCAAAGCACTTCGATCCTTCTATCAGTGGGACTGCCGGGGAGAAGTTCACCGCCTCACATTCCATGGCTTTGGCAGAAAAAGATACTCATAGACGCCAAGGGCATAGCGATCGGTCATTCCGGCAATATAATCACAGACACGTCGATGGGCAGTTTTTTTATCGCTCCAGTCGCTGCTTGATGTATCGACACGCCATTCATCGCCATATCTTCTTAACAGTCCATTGGCGAGAAAATAGTGATAAAGCTCTCTGATAATTCGCTGGGCTTTTTCAAACTCCTGGTGTACCCGGTAGTAACGGTATACATTGTCATGCAGATACGTCCTCAGCCCTGATATCGCCTCAAGCATCTGATCACTGATGTGCAGGGTTCCATCATCTGCGGACAATGTCTCCACGATGAGGTCCCTGACCATAGAGCCAATGCGTTGGGAATGCCGGTTACCGACCACTTTGCTAATTCTAGCCGGTACGTCCCCCTCCGTTATAATCCCTGCCCGGAGTGCGTCGTCCAGATCGTGATTAACATAGGCGATGATATCGGCAAGTCGGACTACCTGCCCTTCCAGCGTGATTGCCATCTCCTGCTTGCGTGCCGGGATAATCTCCCGTCTGCCCTTGGAATGCCGCACGATTCCGTTTCGCACCTCAAAACTCAGGTTGAGCCCCCTGCCGTTATTTTCAAGGAAATCTACAACCCTGAGACTGTGAATATAATGCCTGAAACCCGTGGGATGAAGTTCATTAAGTGTTGCCTCACCGGCATGTCCAAAGGGCGTGTGTCCCAGATCATGCCCAAGGGCAATCGCCTCAGTCAGGGGCTCATTGAGACACAGTGCCGCAGAGATGGTCCGGGCAATTTGCGAGACCTCGAGAACATGGGTCAAGCGTGTCCGGTAATGGTCACCCATCGGTGCCAGAAATACTTGGGTTTTATGTTTCAGTCTCCGAAAGGTTTTGGAATGAATGATTCGGTCGCGATCACGCTGGTAAGGCAATCGGATGTCAGATAATTCCTCCTCCTCCGCTTCTCTTCTCCCCCGGGATTCACTATTACGGGAAGCATAGGGGGACAGGATGGCAGCTTCTCGTTCCTCAAGCTGTTTCTTGATGGATATACCGATTTTCGGTACAAAGCTCATATGACGCCCATCATGGAGCACAGAACAAATTGTTCCCGGCTCACACCACTTCTCAATAATTAATATGATAACAATGAGTTAATAAGGAAAAATTACATCATTGCACAACTATCTACGAATCGTTCGCCTTACTGGTTTATCATCTATGTCACTGTACTCTCTACCTTTTGCAGCGTGAAATGTCAAACATATCGATATTGAACCTGGCTATTGCCGTCAAACAGGATTATTATAGGCTCAAACCTCTCTCGGAACCCTCTGCTGTTTGCGACTGATGAAAAACGCCCAAAGCCAGCTTATCCCGGTTATGAGGCTGCTATTCCGGGCAGCGCTCTACCTCTTAACGCTTTATCTCTTCTTTCTACTTGCCAGAGGCGGGTACAATCTCATTGTCTCGTTCAGTGTCCCGTTCGGGCTGTCTGCTGTTGCCAGTTTTATCCTCAATACGCTGCTGATCGCACTGTTTCTCTGTTTCGCCATCTTATTAATTTTCCATTTCTTCAGGACAACTGACAGCAATTAAACACCCGTTTCTAGACCGGTCGTACCGATCCCGATCTCCACTTTATCCCGTTAGAATCATATCATATTCTTACGACCTACTGTTTCAGCGCAACCATATGACAACCGACGTTTTCAACTGACTTGTTATCATGGTGATTATGAGATAACATATTGGAACAGGACAGGTAATAACGATCTGGCATCTGTTTTTAAACCGTGAATATATATTTGGAGAGCCACTTGCAAAACGCCCTTTTCGCTCAACCTCTGCGTTATGCTTAAATTTTTATCCTCGGAATATCAATTATATGCCTGCGGTAAAAATTGTTCACATGCCTTGACGTTGAACGAAAATCATCATTTTGCAAAAGGCTCTGGAGTTTAGAATTATCGCCCCCTCTAATCCCACTCAAAATATCCTTGACCCTGTCTACCAGTTCACCCAGACCTATCAGACAGAAGACTCTGGCGGGGGAGAAAGAATCCTGGTATCAGAACTGGTCCTCAAGGGCCAGCAGCTCGCCGACTTTCCGGATTTTCAGCAGTTGAGCAGCAAAGGCTATAAAAAGGGAGCTCTGAAGGCAGGTAATTTCACGGCGTTTTCCGACGACGGCCTGAGCGTGTACGCATCTGTTGCCGGCTACCCGAGAATCACCATGCAGCAGGAAGAGGATCGAGTCACCCCTGTTGTTTCGATTATCCCTCTTGTCGCCATTTCGTTCGATAAGCTATCTGCATCACTACTCATTTACCCTCCCCTTCCTGAGCGAAGAGCGTTGCGTGATGAAAATCTGGAAGAAATGCTGCAGAGTTCCGGCCTCTGTCACGGTGTTGATCAGGGTGCGGTAGAGAAAGCAAAGCAGATTATTGCGGCCGGCAGAATCGAAATAACTGAGATTCCAATTGCCAAGGGGACAATGCCGGGCAGGGGCACCAATGCCCATCTTGTTTATGCCCTTGAAGTTGGTCCTATTGCGGGACGCTGCCTCGAAGACGGTTCAATCGATTTTCGGGAACGTAGAATAATGGTTGGGGTCAAGGCAGGTGAGGTTATTGCCACGAAAATCCCAGCGGTGCCAGGAACTCCTGGGAAAAACGTGCTTGGCGAAGCCATTGAACCGAAAGGGGGTAAAGATCTCAGGATTAAAACCTTGGGAGATGCACAGTATGATGAACAGAGTCTTAGTGTAAAAGCCACCAGGGACGGGGTGCTCTCAATCGTAAAAAACAACACTATAAAGGTATCTTCAAGACAGAAAATAGAAGGTGATATTGATTTTAAGACCGGCAATATCGACGCCAATGGCTGTCTTACCATTCAGGGATCTGTCCAGCCCGGCTTCAAGATAAAAAGCAGTGGTGATCTCAAAATCGGAGGCAGCGTCATGTCCGCCCTGATAGAGTGTGAAGCAAACTGTGTCATCAAAGGCGGTGTTACCGGTAAAAGCTCAGAGATCATTGTCAGTGGTGATGCGGATATTAAATTCATCGAGCAATCTATCCTGTCTGCCGGTGGGATCGTGGTCATCAGGACTCAGTCATATTTCAGCCGGGTCAGTTCCCACTCTGACATCCGCTGCAACCCCTCCAGCATCATAATGGGAGGCTCATTGATTGCGGCGGGCAACCTGACGATCGGTACGGTCGGTTCTGAAAACAGCGATCCAGCCACCCTTGGGGCCGGAGTAGATCCTGAGAGACTCACACAATACCAGGAGTTGCAGCAGGCTTTGAGCGATCAGCAAAACCAGCTTATTCAGTGGATACAACTGCACGGCAACGCGCAATCCAGGAAAGTCAGAAAGATGGAAGCTGAGATCGAGGAGATCAGAGCGCAACTCGTCAGGTTTAACTTGATACCAGGTACTGAACTGCTATCCCGAGTTGGATCAGGGTCATCAAGGGAAGATGTTGATGAACTCAATCCATTATACCACGCCGGACTCGATGTTGACACAATCAGAATTGACCTCACCGGCACTGCTTACCCCGGGACCAGGATACTGCTGGGAAACCGATCCATGGTACTTCAGAAAGAGGTAACCAAGCGACAGTTTAAGCTCTCACGCGACATGAAGCGCATCATTGCCCTGCCGCTCAAAAGCAGATAACGCCACCGGCTCTTTCATAACACGAGTCACCAGTTTTTTTTAACGAAAAGGCCTGAACCGCCCTGATATTGTGTTGCCCCATACCTGTCGTTAAGGTAGAACATGGGAAGTATTTTTCTTACACGATAACCCGTGATCAATTTTATCCTGTGACAACTCCATGGCTGAAAAACAATCGCTGAGTAGAGATGAAAAAAGCTGGATTCTCTATGATGTTGGAAATTCAGCGTTTGTCCTGGTCATGGTGACGGCGATCATGCCGATCTATTTCAAAGATGTTGCCGCCCAGGGGCTTCCCAGTGCTGTTTCTACTGCCCACTGGGGATTTGCCAATTCAGCGGCGGCCCTGGTCCTGGCAGTGCTTGCACCAATGCTCGGCACGCTTGCCGATTATCGTGACAGCAAAAAACGATTTTTTCTCTTTTTCCTGGCTATCGGCCTGATCTTTACACTCGCCCTGTCTTTTATCACTGTCGGCCAGTGGCTCCTCTGCCTGCTGCTGTTTGTCTGTGCACGCGTTGGCTGGGCTGGTGCAAATATCTTTTATGATGCCTTCCTGGTTGATGTGACCACACGACAAAGAATGGATATGGTTTCCGCCAGGGGGTATGCGCTCGGTTACATCGGCAGTGTCATTCCATTTATAGTCGTTATCGTGCTTATTCTTGCAGCGGGGCTCGATAGCGGACTTCCGGTAATACAGGTGCGGTTTGGCTTTGTCGTCGTCGCACTGTGGTGGTTTATCCTGTCGATACCGGCAATCAGGAATATGAAACAGGTTCATTTTCTGCCTGTTCCCAAATCTCCAGTGATCAGCAGCTTTCAGCGTTTGGCAGCCACATTCAGAAACATCAAGGAGCATCGGCAGCCTTTTCTTTTTCTGGTCGCTTATTTCTTTTATATCGACGGTGTGGGTACGATTATCAGTATGTCCACGGCTTACGGCAGAGATTTGGGGTTTGGTGTTACACTGCTGATTGTGGTCCTGCTCTTTATCCAGATTATCGCCTTCCCCTGTACCCTGCTTTACGGAAAGCTTTCAGAAAAGTTTACGACAAAGTCATTGCTGATGACCGGGATCTGTATCTACTGCCTGGTGACACTGCTCGCTTTTCTTCTGCCGTGGATAACTGATATTAAGATGAAAACGGCTCTATTCTGGTTCATCGCCTTTCTGGTTGCTTCTTCGATGGGAGGGCTGCAGAGTTTGAGCCGCAGTTGTTTTGGCAAACTCATCCCAGCTGAAAAAAGTGCAGAATTCTTCGGGTTCTATAATGTCTTCGGTAAATTTGCCGCGATCACCGGTCCCTTTCTGATGGGACTGATTGCCAGGCTCACCGGAGATAGCCGCTGGGGAATCCTCTCAATTCTTATTCTCTTCATGGCAGGCGCCTATTTCCTCAACAAAGTCGAACTGGAACAGAACTAGTTAGTCTCTTCCCCCTTTTATCCAATGGGTGACAAACGCTCGCAGTGGCATGGGCTGGTGTCCGTCCCGAACGTTGCAGGCAGCAATCTGGAAGGCAATACGCCACTGTTTCATCAGGGTTTTCCAGCCATACAGTAATGAATTGTCCGGGTCGTAAATATGGGTTGCTTCGGAGGTCACTCCGTTAATTTCAATGACCTTGAGGCTTTTTCCCCTTTGAAGATCTTTTTCATTTGAAGCTTTGACGTCGAACCGGCCAAAGTAAAACCCTTTATAGGGTTTGGCTATCTTCTCTATACCCATGAGAAGTTCATCTGAAACCAGATAGCCACCATCCAGAAACAGGGTCCCCAGTGAATGGGCACCTACACGTCCCAATTGTACAGATTCTCTATCGGGAACAATCCTGAGAAGCTCGGGCTGCAGACGTTTTAGAAAAGTCGGTGCCATGCACAGGGCACGGGGATCCCGTAAAATCAGCTCCTCCAGGGTGTGGCGACCGTCGCCGACCACGAATAAATGTTTTTTCCTGGTAATACTGAAAATCGAGCCCGTCTCTTGACCTGGAAAACGGTAGTAAAATACGCCAAACTCCTCGCCAGGGTGGAACTCCATCATGATAAAATCATCCTTCATATCGGCAAGCCAGTCAACGGCATCCTCTTCACAGAGGCAGACACAGACCCCGACACCCCGCTGACCACGGTCCGGTTTCAAAACGACCGGATAATCCAAAACGTTCTTCTCCATAAACGCTTTATAGATGGCGTATTTTTCATCGGTCGACGTTTCGCCCGCAACGAGCTGCCAGCTGCCCAGTGAATCCTGGCACAGATCATTAAAAATTGATGATTTACGCTCCCCAATAAAGCCGCTGTCCGGTTTAATTGAGGGATTAACAGCGGTAAAAAGGGTCGGTTGACGATATCGAATACAGCCGAGATACAGCACATAGAGAAAGGTAACGCTATTGGTCACATAATATGGCCAGAATTCCCAGCCTGTAAGTCTTCGCCATTTGCTTACCAGCAGACGACGGCCGCGCCAGGAGAAAAGAGGAACGATAAGACGAGTAATGGTGTAGAGGATTACCAGCAGCCCGAAAAAGATCAATAGTGCGTGGTTACTATAGGTTTCAACATAGTGGACAACTTCTCTCCCGATAACCATGGCACCCAGGACAAGTATTGGCGTCCAGAGCAGTACAGCTACAGCAAAAATAACCAGCAATTTCGTCAGGCTCATTTTTACCAGGCCGGCGGCAAAAAAGGTGGCAGTCCGGGTCCCGGGCAGAAATCTGCTGGTTATAATCAGTTGCGCGCCACGCTGCTCAAACAGCGCTTTACATTGTTCAACGGTCTGTGGCTTTATTATCCACTTCAAAGGCGGATGATCCAGGGCGGTGATTCCAACCAGATAGCCTGTCAAATAGAGCAGAATATCGCCGATATAAATGCCCAGCGCGCTGGCCGTCACTGCGCCGGATATCGAGATAACAGATTTTGCAGCAAGCAACCCCGCGGCAATACAGGCAAGATCTTCACTCACCAGTGTTGCCAGCGCAATCATGGTCAGAATAGCCAACTGACTACTCGAAGCTGTGGCGTAGGACTCCAGTGGGATAATGAAACGGTTTGCGAAATCTGCCTCATTCCCGGATGCCACAGCCGATAATCCAGCCATGGTGACCAGCAGGACAATTATAAATCGCACACTAGTTATCACGACTCAAGGAGCAATTGGTCAGTACTCTTAACCGACACTGCTCAGAGACAGTGCCGTATGAAAATCTGATTGTCCGGGCGGCAACAGAAACCTGGCTGATACTGACAGTGCGGGCATCTGGACGGCTCATCAGCACTGAATGAGCAGGCAGTGCCGGATCATGAAAGGTATGATAGGAAAACAGTGCTTTGGGGTCTTGAAAGGGGAAGGAATCAAACCTGCTGTCGTACAGCTTTTTCCGGTGGGCAATGATTTGATCTGGAAGATATCCCGAGGAACTGAGCGGATTACGCACCTCTTCCTCTGGCAGGAGACACAGGTTAGCGCCATCCCAGGTGGCCAGGCGGTGATGGTTCGGGTCCATGGCAAAGATTGAAAATCCTTTATAGTTCCTGAGTTCTACCATTGAAACTGACTGGCAAAGCGACTCGCTATCCTTTTGTGTGACAAGAGATTTCAGCAACAGCCCTCTGCTTACCGGTTCAGCCGGCCCGTCATTGCAGACCAGATAATTATTAAGCAAACATCCGATGACCCCGTTACGGTTCACCCAGATCCAGGTGCCGCCACCTTCAGGGTCAACAGGGCTCAAATAGCTGACTCCAGCCATTTCAAAGCATGAGGGAATCTCTGCCTCAGGACGCAATCTGGATTCATCCCGATTAAAGAATAGACCGTAGGATGTCCCATCTCGCCACCAGCTCAGGGTACACACAGCCATGACCTCATCTGTTTTCTCTGCACGTTATGGTCCACGGTATCAGTTTCTGGCCTGCTAACTGCTCCTGCAGTCTCTACATATTTTAATAAGAAAAATGCCCATTGGGATATAGGCTGCCAGTGCAAGTGCGGCAATTTTAGGAAAGATGACGTGAGTTTCAGGGGAATAAATCAGTAAGTAGGCGACCAGCGCAGGCATCTTGTCCAGGTGGCAAACTGAAAACAGGGCGGGAACAAACCGTCTCATCAGATCAGGATGATTCGGCGCCGTGCCATGGGACGCCCGATGGAGAAAGTAGAGGGCAACACAGCACCCGATGAGGTATAAACAGACCCCGATCAGCACTTCCAGGCCAAGGGTCGAGACGTCAGCAGCCAGGCGCCTCTCTTCCGAGGGAAACCACAAGAATGCAGGAATAAAAAGAGCACACAGATAGGTGAACAACCCGGCACCAAGATACTTGAAATGGTATCCGGTTACCTGCTGTTCATCCGCCGGCTGAGGCTTATCAAAAAAAAGGTAGCCGATAAGACCTGCCAGACATAAAGCAAGGAGAAAAAACGGCCAGGATGCCCCGCCGCCATATATTGGGAACCACAATCGATCATCACTGGCAGGAATTAAAAAAACAATGCCGAAAAATAGTGCTGCCAGAACACCAAATCCCAGCAGCAGGCCGCTCATAATTCTGACCAGCCCTGAGAGATAACAGACACCTGAGACAATCGAACTAAAACCGGCAAGTAATATTCTGACAATCATCGATCCGATCTGCTCCGTTTCGTGCTCCCGGGTCAACCGCAGGAGAGGCAGACACGCCTGGTAGCGCTGATTTTAACTGTTGTTTTTACATATTTTCAAGCAAGGCCTTGATTCCTGCCGCCTGCACTACCGTCATCATGGCATCACGCTGTCGAAAACCTGCAAAAAGTGCGGCAACCTGAGACCCAAGAAAACGATCATCACTGTCTTCCTCTTGGTCAAGTATGGACAGGAGGCTGTCGGTGTCTCCATTATCAATTGCCGCCACCATTTCATTGAGCCACCCGGCCTTGCTGCCATCAAAGTGAATATCACTTAATGCCTCGAGATAAACTGACATAATATCAGATGACAGATCAAAAATTGTATCTTCATCCTTGTCCCTGCCAGCACTGATTACAGTCTCTATCAGTTTTTTTAGTTCATCAGCCTGCATATCAATGCTCTCCTGGATTGAGTGAAAGATCACAATTATTCCACTATTTCAATATATTGATTTATTTCCAATCGCTGAATAACACTTTAGCGAGCTCTGCGATATAATCAACAATAAAGCATGGTTGTAACCCAAAAGGCAAGGACAGTTGAAAGACCGTGTCTCAATCTCAACAAAGCGTATGCATGTCCTGACGACAGACAATCAAGGGATCCTAATCAAACAGGGCACCGTAGACAGAATATGAAGCGCTACACTTCTTCCATGGTTTTCCATTTTGACCTCCTTTGTTGCTCGTTGATTACCATTTTAGAGATCAACCCAATCAATTTTATTCCCAACTTATGGTGAAAAGATTGCTATTTCCCCTCCTTTCGGGGTAATTGTTCGATGTTTTGAGAGTGAATCATCGTCGATTTGGAGAATAAATATGATTACCGTCATCGCCTCAATCAAGGTTGTCCCCGACAAGGTTGTTGAATTCGTTAATCTTTTCAACCAAAATGTTGCCAATGTACTGGCTGAGGACGGGTGTATCGAATATTACCCTACCGTCGATATTGAGACAGGCCTGGATGTCCAACAGGTAGATCCATCTGTTGTCACGATCATTGAATGCTGGGACAGTATTGACGCCCTCAAATGCCATCTGGAAGCGCCTCATATGGTACATTACCGGGATCAGACAAAAGATTTCGTTCAGGAGGTACGCATCAAAGTACTGCAATCAGTCTAGGAGCGTGTCGGAGAAAGCCCTTTTTCCTCATCTCATCGTTACTGAAAGAAAATCAAGGAGAGTTCCGGCCTGTCGTTTTGGTAAAAAAATCAACTATACGCAGATTTCAGGCAACGTTCCGGACTTGACAATACTCATTAAAAAAATAATATATCCACGAAACCTAATCTCTTAATACCATTATTACTGATACAACATGCTGCTGAGCCATATTTTATCACTGATCGGCTGTGCACTGACCGGCCTGCAAACATTTCTGATTCTCTACCAGGGAGAAGGGTTGTGCCTGAATGAGGGTTGTGAGGTCGTAGATTCTCTGACACTGCTGCCCCCGCTTTATTTTAATATTGCGGGATTTGTCTTTTTTCTTGTTATCAGTTTCGGGATAAGCCAGGCGAGAAAAGGATCTGAATTGTGGCAGCGATTCACCAGTCTTCTACTTCTTGCCGCAGTGGCGGCAGAGGCCGTGCTCGTCTGCTTCCAATATTTTATCACCGACATTTTTTGTTCGTATTGCCTGATTATCTTAACACTTATTGTCCTGATTAATCTCTTCATGGGACTCAGGCAGACATTCAGGAGTCTGGTCATCTTTTCTGCTGTCTGTCTGGCATTTGCCAGCCTTGATTTTAACGCTGACAGCCAGACGGATTTTGCTCTTGAGGATGGAACACTTGCAACGTTTAAAGCCACCTCCTCGGATCGTCAACTCTATCTTTTCTTCTCTTCAACATGTACCCATTGCGAAAGCGTGTTAGAGACAATGAAGAAAGACATCACCTGTGACGTGAACTTTAACCCTGTTGACCGGGTTGCCTCCTTTACCTTTCCCAATATTGAAGTATCGCCATCATTTGAACCGCGCGTTAATATAAGCTATCTCAACCATCTCGGAATAACTGAAGTACCTGCAATGACGAGTATCCATCAGCAGAGCACAACGATTCTGAGAGGGGAAAAAGCGATAACGAACTATCTTAACCAGCACTGCCTGCCCGGTAAAATCGAGCAAAGCACTATCCTTCAAAATAACCAGTCGGATAATTTTTCGTTTCCATTAACGGATGAGGACGGTTGCTCGGTTGCCGAAGATTGCGAAGAACCATCCGGTTCCTCCTCTTCCTCACCCATGATTCCAGCAACACCAAATTCTTCGGGAAGTTAGATATCCCGTAGTCGATGCAGTTGGTGGGGCAGCGAACCCTTGCCCATTGAGTAAAAACGTCAGTCTTGCAGGGTCCGGAACGAGTAATTTACTGTTCCGGACCATTGCTGTTTGATGTTGTACCAGGGTTGTTATTCCCAGGTAATACACTCTGCCGGACAAGAAGCTATCGCCTCATCTACACAGTCAGCACCCGCTTCCTTTCCTTCAATGACAAATGCTTTCTCGTCATCATCAAAGCCAAAGACATCAGGGCAAACCTCCACGCAAGCTTCGCATCCCAAACATTCATCTTGATCAATCTCTACTGTTTTTGCCATGATCTTTCCTCCAATTGTATTATAATAATGATCCCTTACTACTGCTGGTACGCCACCAGATACAAATCAGATTGGCGGCGCTATTGTCACCAGAATCCTCATATCCGTTTCTGCACGCACACCATGCGGTTCCCTGATCTGGGAGACAAGGATATCACCCTTATTCGCCTCTATCTCAAGATCGTTATCACCGAGAAATCTACCCTGCCCTTCGAGCACTTGAATAGAGAGATCACCATCTAAATCATGTGAGTGTACCGGAAATGTGACACCGGCTTCAAGGTTGAAGTTGATTATTTTAAAATACGGAGAATCCTGGACCAGGAAAAAACGTTTCATTGCTCCAGGAGTAAATTCATTGGTCTCATCCAGTTTTACTATTTTCATCACAAACCTCCTGCCACAGACGGCTGACTAACCATTTAACGAGCAATTATCTGTCTGTTTGTCCATCTTCACTCGATTGTTATCCTGATAATAACAGACGAAAAGCATTGCGTCCTTGACCTGAGTCAAAGCTGAACAATTTTTCAGTTAAAAATCACTCGATAATTGCTACTGGATAAAGCAATAAGCGATAGTCTGCAAGAGCCAAACCGAAGAACGTTTCAGGATAACCGCAATTATCAGCGAACCACCAGACCGGCTGTTCCGGAAGCCTCGAGAACTTTGCCAATTATCACAGAAGACGGGGTCTTCACCTCTTTCAGGAGCCTGAGGAGTTCGGGAGCCTGCTCTGCCGGCAGAGCAGCCAGCAACCCGCCACTTGTCTGAGGATCGTAGAGCAGTTCTCTGTGAATGACCGGCAGTTTACTCTCGTCTCGAAGGGCGTCTTTTACCAGGTCCTGATTAAATCGGTTCACCCCGGTGCTCATTCCTTTCTGGTACATGGCCAGAGCTTCATCCATGATCGGCAGGGTGTTCAGCTCTATCTGCAAGAGTGCACCTGAGGCTTTTGCCATCTCCAGGCAGTGGCCGGCAAGACCAAATCCGGTAATGTCGGTCACCCCATGGATATCAAAATCTTTCATGATGCGGGCTGCGTCTTTATTGAGATGGGTGAGGATATCCACACAGGCGCGCATCGCCGGTTCCGACACCCATTTCTTCAGATTAGCATTGAACAGAACCCCACTTCCCAGTGGCTTCGTCAGGACCAGGACGTCTCCTTCCCGGGCGCCACCATTGGTCCAATAGTGGTCGGGATGTACCGTGCCGATAACGGAAAGGCCGAACTTCGGTTCGCTGTCTTCAACCGAGTGACCTCCCGCCAGCACCGCTCCGGACTCGGTAATCTTGCTTAAGGCACCTGCGATAATCTGGTTCAGATCTTCCGGTGGGAGTTTGCTGGAGGGGAAGCAGACCAGGTTCAGACACACTCTCGGCTCACCTCCCATCGCATAGACATCGCTGATTGCATTTGCTGCAGCAATCTGTCCATAAATATAGGGGTCGTTAACCGGCGGTGTTATAAAGTCCGCCGTCGTGACAATTGCCAGCTCTTCTGTCAGCCGATAGATGCCTGCATCATCGCTCGTTTTATAGCCGACAAGCAGATTCGGATCTTCAGTCTGAGGCAATGCCGCGAGCAGTTTACCGAGCCCGACCGGGTCGATTTTTGCCGCTCACCCACAGGTTTTTGAGAGATTCTGCAGGGTCGGCTTTTGAAAAAATCGTAATAGAGACATGTCTTGTCATTGATGGTTATTTATCTGGGTAGCCAGGCAACATCGAATTCAAGGAGACTATTATACATTGGTGGTGGTGGGACAAGAATTGTTTTCAAATAGATGTATGGAAACAAATCGGAATTTCCGATGAAACACAAATCAAAGCGGCCTCATCAAATGTCTACGCCCCAGGTTCATTCTGCTCTTTCTCCGCTTTCTTCCTCCTCAGCTTGATGCGTATTTCCCCTTGTTTTTCCGGACACTTGCCGACTCTTCCCTGGTAGTAATCTCTTATGATCTCAAAATCCTGTTCGATATTTCCTGTTGGTCTGAGTATCTTTTCAAGACCGATCATTTTTCTGCTATAGTCGATATAACCAAGACCAATCGGCACACCTGAGCGATGGGCAATGGTGTAAAACCCAGTCTTCCAGTACCTGGTCCTGGATCTTGTACCCTCAGGAGCAATTGCCAGGATTAACTTGTCTTTCGAATCATAGAGCTCAATAATCCACTTCAAAAAGGATGTCCCCTGACTTCGATCTACCGGGATCCCGCCAATAGCTCTGAGCAGAAGCCCCAATGGCCAGAAAAAGAGTGTGTGTTTTGCCACCCAGTTAAATCTTACCCCCATGCTGGAGAGTCCGAGCAGGGTCAAGGGAAAATCCCAATTGCTCGTGTGCGGTGCGCCAAGCAACACACACTTGTCCAGGTGCGGTATGGTGTGGGAGGTTTTCCAGCCAATGATGGTCAAAATGAAGCGGGACATCGATGTAATCATGGGCACCCCTGGAAGAACGTATTGTAACGCGTCTTAGTCTTAGAAATCAGTTTTTACTGAGCTGATCATGATCTGTCTGGATTGATTTTCAAGACCTGCAGCAGCGAGTGAAACAGACCCGGCCGCCGGGAAACATCCGGGTGTCTTTTCAACATCCAGAGATTACCAAGTAATATGATCATTACTCCTGTTGCAGAAGATACTGTCTATTTTATGTTCCCCTGAGCCACTCGCAAAACGCCCTTTTCGATCAACCTCTGCGTTATGCTTAAATTTTTATCCTGGAAATATCAACTATATGCCTGCGGCAAAAATTTTTCGCATGCCTTGACGCTAAACGAAAATCATCATTTTGCAAAAGGCTCATTGTAACAAAATATGATTCATGGAATCCTGTAAGAGAGGTTGGTCAGGAATGCATGCTCTTTTGCGGTAAAAGCAGTTTAAGTCCTAGTAGTACAAACGGAAAGGCATGCATCAGCAGATCAAAAATATCCACCGGTTTTACCAGCGTTCCAGATAACAGCATCTTCAGTTTCTCCCAGATGTGCGGCTCTGGTAAAAACGGGGCAAGGCCGAGTGTCATACAGAGTACCACTACCACAACGAGTGGTATTGCATTAAGAACTTTCATTTTGATTTTAATTTTAGGCTGAAACAAACATGCCGTCTCCAGCTTCCTCCATCTCCGAGAGTCGATTAAAATGATTCTGTTCCTCTGCAATAATCAGATCAATCTGATTGCAGGCGTCATCATCATCGAGAACACCTTTTAGAAACTGGTAAAAAAGGACCGTATCTTTTTCAAAAGATTTCGACTGAACCACCATCTCCTGGAAGGTTTTGACCCCAAGCAGCTCTTTATGCTCCAGTGAAAATGTCTGGTCGGCAATCATCTCCTTGAGCAGCCCCCGTCCCATCTCCTCAAGGGCCTGCTGTTCCTCAGTAAGCGGCTTATCAGAGTCAATAGTGGCGAACCACTGGGCGTGCCGTTTTTCCTCATCTGCCATCCAGTCGAAAATTTTAGCAATCTCGGGGTCACGTGCCTCCTGGCTTGCCTTCCGATAGGCCTTTTCCCCGTTTTGTTCTATCTGGATCGCTATATCTCTGATATCAGCAATGGTAAACATGTCCCACCCCCTTTTGAAGCTGTTGACGCTCCCATCAACAACTCTTTCTTAAAATCGATTTATTTGAGCAGAAAACAGTCGGAAAAGCATATTATTGTTCCAGCCGTTTTCGAAACCACGCAGAAATATCATTGAGTTGTTCCGGGCACACACCATGCTCCATCGGGTATGTTTTATAACCCGGCTTATAGCCGAGCGCCTCGAGTCTTTGCAGCGCCTGACGTCCTAATTCCTCGGGAACAACCGGATCATAGAGCCCATGCTGGATTTCTATGGGCAGCTCCTCATTAGCGCGAGCCGGTTTAATACTATCGCCGGTGGCAAAATAGGTGGACATGGCAAGCAACCCGCCGAGTGGTTTCGGGTAGGAGAGTGAAACCTGATAGGCAACCGCTCCTCCTTGAGAAAAACCGGCCAGCAGGATTCGCCGACTCGCAACCCCCCGTTGGATTTCGCGTTCAATCAGGGCTGAAATTGCCTCGGCAGATATCATCAGCTGTTCAACGTCTACCTGCCGATCTATCTGCATTTCGAGGATATCATACCAGGCGGGCATAACGTACCCTCCGTTGACGGTTACCGGTATTTGGGGGGCATGCGGGAAAACAAAGCGAATCTTGAAGTCTTTGGATAACCCCAACTCCGGAACAATCGGAGCAAAATCATTGCCATCTGCTCCAAGACCATGCAACCAGATAATCGAAGCATCAGGTTGTGGCTGGGTTTCAATTTCAATGGCTGGTAACAATGCCATACTCACCTCGGGTAGAAGTAACGATAAAAACAAAACAATCTTTAACAATACCAGTCGCCTGGATAAATAACAAGATAAGGAAAGATAAGCGAACATCAACAATTCTCTTTTTGTGAGACCTCGTATCCGTTTTCAAGAATACGCATTTTCAGCAGATTCACAGCCTGCAGGGCAAGTGATTTCTCACCGCGCACACCAAGTTCTGTTTGCCAAAGCCCCTCGGCGGGAAAACGCGGCAGACTCGATATTTTAACAGCTGGAAATTGTTGCTGCACTGATTCGAGCATGGTGATCAGCTCGCTCTCACGCACGTTTTTGACAACAAAAGAATAGCACGTCAGGCCTCGCTTATCAGGGAGAATATAATGCGACCGGATCACCCAGTCCATCATCGGCCAGGCCATCTCCGGAAAGCCGGGCAGACAATGAATATTTGATAATGAAAAACCAGGTATCTTGTTAAATTCGTTGGGAATGAGACGGGCACCATCAGGGAGGTCTGCCATCAGAATACGATTGGGGTATGCACCATCTCCGAATCGTTTTTCTATAAGTGCCGCGGCTTGAGGATGACGAATTATTGTAACATCGTGAGCGACGGCCATTGCCTGCCGGGTCACATCATCAGGTGTAGCACCGATCCCACCAAACGAAAAGGTGACGTCGTTACTCTCCCTTACCCTGCGAAAGTGGTCGGCCAGAGACGCTGCATCGTCACCAAGATAGGCAGCCCAACCGATATCGATCCCCAACTCCTGAAAATAGTCTATGGCGTGACTGAAATGTTTATCAACTCTTCGTCCTGATAAAATCTCGTCGCCAATAATCGTAAGTCCTACCATCAAGATCTTCTCTTTCTTCACCGCATACCCACACTTTCGTCAGATGACGACAATTTCCACACTGATATCACAATTTTGTAAAAAATCGAACAGTTACGGCTCAAATATCGAGTTACTAGACCAACTCTAATAAAATCAATATCTTGTAAACAAACAATCTATTTTTTTTATATTTCCTTTTAATTATTATCTATTTTTCATTGTCTTCCCCGCTCAGCTGTGTTACCGATTTCATCATCATTTAAAGCTCTTTAGACCTGGGAGTTTTCATTTTTTGTTGTTCAATGGGCACTGTGTCCATTTCCCCTTATTCAGTATTCGTCGATACTGAACGATTTACATGCGGAATTATCGCTTCCAGGACCCATTGGAGATGTACTAACTGGCTGAGAGCTGAACAATTAATCCAAGAGGAGGCCTCAACATGAGAAAGATGATTTATCTTCTGATGGTGTCCTGCGTTATCGCGCTATCTTTTTCAACAGCCGCGTGGAGCCTGGGCAGAAAAACGACCATCAAGGTTGGTATCAACGCACCGATGACGGGTGATATTCCAAAAGTTGGTGAAGGAAGCAAGTATGCTGCCGAGATGTGGCTTGAAGACGTTCAGAAAGCAGGTGGCATCGAGGTCGGCGGGGAAAAATACCCGGTTGAAATCATTGTTGAAGACAATGAGTCCAAAGCTGAATCTGCGGTAAAGGTTAATACCAAGATGATTACCCAGGACGATGTCATGATCATTATCGGGCCACAGGCTTCAAGTCAGGCCGTACCGGCTGGCGATGTGGCTAACAACTACGAAACACCGATGATCAGCCCCTGGTCTACAAACCCTGCAACAACAACTGATCGCCCCTACGTTTTTCGTGGCTGCTTTCTCGACCCCTTCCAGGGTCCGGTCCTGGCCAACTTTATAGCCGATGAGTTCGGTTTTACCAAGGCTGCTGTGCTCTACGATGTTGCCAGCGACTACCCGAAAGGACTTGCAGAAGTTTTCAAAGCGGCCTGGGAGGAGAAAAATGGAGCAGGCGCCGTCGTCGCCTATGAAAGTTTCACAACCAAGGACACGGATTTCAGCTCTCAGTTGACGAAAATCATCCGTTCAGGTGCAGAAGTCCTTTTCACCCCTCAATACTACAACGAAGTTCCCTTGATTGTTCAACAGGCAAAAGATCTTGGCTGGAAAGGACCGATCGTGGGTAGTGACAGCTGGGGATCAACAGAGACCGTTAAACTTTGTGGTGAAGCCTGCTACGGTCAGTTTTTCAGTTCTCATTATGCTGCGGCAAATGCCAAGGGAGCAACAAAAGAGTTTATTGATCGCTACAACGCCAAATATGGTTATGTACCTGATGATGTAGCAGCCCTCACCTGGGATGCGCTTCGTCTTGCTCAGACTGCCATAGAGGGAACCGGCAAGCTGACTGGCAACATCAAGAAAGATCGCCAGGCTGTTCGAAATGCACTTGCTCAAGTAAAAGACTTCGAAGGAATCACCGGAAATATGACCTTCACCGAAGAGGGAGACCCCATTAAATGCGCGGTCATCGTCAAAATCAGTGATAAAGGCGAGTATGGATTTCACAAATCAATATGCCCTTAATCTTTTAATTTACAGTAAGTAAAATCGTTAATACCTAATAAACCTGGGGTGCGACAATGGATTGCACACCAGGTTTATTATTGGCATTATTTTGTGGTTGTTTACAGTCGAGTCAGGGTGAGCCTTGACCGCTTGTGGACAGACATCAAAGATGCCTAAACAGGAAAATCCGAATTTCTATCCTTTTTATATTCCGATAAAACAGGAGCTGCGTGATGGAATATTTTCTTCAGAACCTGATCAACGCACTGCAGTGGGGAAGTTTTTACGCCGTTATCTCAATTGGTTATTCAATGGTCTACGGAGTCCTCATGCTGTTCAACTTCGCCCATGGAGATATCTTCATGGTCGGCACCTATATCGGTCTCGGTATCGCGACCCTGCTCCTGGCCCTCTGCTCCGCCTTTATGCCCAGCTGGATGATCTTTGTCCTGGTTGTGGTCACTACCATGTTTCTTGCATCATTTATCGGTGTCTTTGTCGAGGTGGTCGGATACCGTCCGCTGCGCGGTGCACCCCGGGCATCCGCAGCCATTACCGGTCTTATGATAGGAATCATTTTTGAAACCGGAACCCTTATCATTCTCGGTGCGCAACGCTTCAGCTTTCCAGCCCTGATCGAATCTGTTTCTTACAATGTCGGCGGTATCTATTTCACCAACGTAAAGGTGATGATCATCGTTATTTCACTGATCCTGATGCTCGGGCTGCACCTCTTTATCCAGAAAACAAAATGGGGGATGGCAATGCGTGCCATGTCCTATGATTTTCTCGCTGTGCCGCTGATGGGTGTATCAATTAATGTGATCGCCCCGCTGACCTTTGCAATTGGAGCCGGACTTGCTTCTGTTGCGGGTATACTCTATGGTCAGGCCTACCCGATCCTTGATCCCTATATGGGAATACTGCTTGGCTGGAAAGCGTTCGTTGCCGCAATTCTTGGCGGCCGCGGGTCAATCATGGGAGCGGCCATGGCCGGCTACCTGCTTGGTTTCATAGAGATTTTCGTGGCAATGGTCTTCCCCTCAACGTTCCGTGACCTGATCGCCTACTCCATCATACTCATTATCCTGACGTTCAGACCGCGGGGCTTCTTTGGTATGACCCACAGCACCCAGTTAAGACTTTAATTCAGGAGCAGCAGACCGCCCCTAACAATATACATTGGAAATTTAGATGAAATTACTAAAAAAGATCATTTCTATGTTCTCTGGTGTTCCGATGGCTGGCTGGCTCCTCGGTGTATTCGCAGCAGTGTTGGCTGAATACTACCTTGGAGACCTGGTTTCATATTATCTCTACCTGCCCAAAATACCGGTTCTCTTCGGAACCTTATTCATGCTGAAGGAGCCCGTTTTAATTCCCAGTGCACTCGGGTACGACATCCTCATCTATATACTTCCCGTCTGCCTCGTGGCGCGGTTATCTGAACCGGTCATGAACAGGGTAGCCACATTCCTCGAGAAGACACCGGTGTGGGTCGCAACCCTTGTCCATCTCATTGCCTTTTATGCTATCCTGCACATGTGGGCGGGCATAAATGATTATCGTATCATCGTAATAAAATTCACGCTGATATCCATTATCCTTACCATCAGCTTAAATATCATCAACGGTTACCAGGGCGAGTTTTCCTGTTCTCACCCTGGTTTTATGGCCCTTGGCGCCTATGCGTCGTCGACGCTCACCCTGCTGCTGTTCACCAATGACAAGATGTTTGGGGAGGCACTGCTGCCACCGGCACTTGGCCCATGGTGCTTTCCGCTGGTACTTATCCTCGGAGGTATCGTTGCCGCTCTTGGTTCTCTTATTGTGGCCATTCCGTCATTTCGAACCAGGGGTGATTACCTGGCGATCATCTCACTTGCCTTTCTTTTTATCGTTAAGAGTGCCGTCGAGAACCTCGAGATACTTGGTGGGCCAAGGGGCATGAGCAGCCAGCCAAGTTATGCAACGCTGCCGGTTGTATTTGCCTGGACAGCAATCTGTATATGGGTCATCCACAACTTTACCACTTCAATCATGGGCAAGGCACTCAATACGGTGCGTGACAATGAGCAGGCCGCCAACTCAATGACGATAAATACCAGAAAAACAAAAATCGTGGCATTTATGTTCGGTGCTTTCTGGGCGGGGGTTGCCGGAGGGCTATTTGCCCACGTGCTGCGTTTTGTCAACCCGAGCTCGTTCGGCCTTCAGAAGCTCGCGGAAATATTGGCCATGGTCTACTTTGGCGGACTCAACTCGATCTATGGTTCTATTGTCGGGGCCGTCAGTATCAGTGTTCTCGGCGAGGCACTGAGACCGCTGGAGCTGTTTAAATGGATCATTATCCCGCTCATCCTGATACTGGTCATGATTTTCAGGCCACATGGACTCATCTCTTTTACCGAAATCGACGTAAAAAAGATCATGCGCCCGAAAAATAAAAATCGTGCTGAAGGAGTTGAATAATGGCATCGCTGCTCAAAGTAAAAGGAATGACCCATTTTTTTGGTGGTCTGCGTGCGGTCAATGACTTCAACTTGAATATTGAACAAGGTCAGATCTGTGGTTTAATTGGCCCCAACGGTGCGGGAAAAACGACGGTATTCAACCTTATTACCGGAGTATACACCCCGACAGAAGGAATTATTGAGCTTGAAGGGCGTAACATCAAAGGGGTTGAAACCCACCGGATCGCTGCAAGTGGATTAGGCAGGACCTTTCAGAACCTGGCATTGTGGCGCCACATGACCGTACTGGACCATATTCGTATGGCCCATTACTCCCAGCTTACCTATGGCCTGTTTGATGCATTTTTCGGTACTCCTTCCGCCCGAAAACAGGAAGATGAAATCATAGAAAATTCCATGAAACTGCTAGAAATATTTGATGTTAAGCAGTTTGCAGACCATATTATCGGTAATCTGCCCTATGGTGCCCAGCGCCGTGTGGAGATGGCCCGCGCCATGGCCACGAACCCGAAGATTCTCTTTCTTGATGAACCAACGGCCGGAATGACCCCGGATGAACTGGTTCGGATGATTGAAATCATCCGGCAGGTACATAGCGATTTCGGCGTGGCAATTTTCATGATTGAACATCGCATGAAATTTGTCATGGATTTATGCGAATCTATTCAAACCCTGGTATTTGGTGAGGTTATCGCGGAAGGGCCCCCGCATGAAATCCAGAATAATCCTGAAGTAATTGAAGCATACCTGGGCAAGGAGGACCTTCACTGATGCAGCTGACAGTCGAAAATTTAGCCGTTTCCTACGGTAAGATAAAGGCATTGCACGGAATCAGCTTTTCAGTCGAGCAAGGCGAAATCGTCACCATTATCGGGGCCAACGGTGCCGGAAAAAGTACGACCTTGCGGGCCATTTCCCGGATGATTCCATCGGATCCGGGCTCAAAGATCGAGTTCATGGGTGAAGATATATTGAAATATAACACCGACAAGGTTGTCTCCAAACTTGGTATCTCCCATGTTCCTGAAGGCAGGATGATCTTTGGCAATCTTACGGTGACGGAAAATCTGAAGCTGGCAACGTTTGCCCGTAAAGATAGCGACGAAATAAATACCGATAAAAAATGGGTTTTTGACCTGTTCCCGCGACTGGAAGAACGCAAAGACCAGCTGGCGGGAACATTGAGCGGCGGTGAGCAACAGATGCTTGCAGTAGGCCGGGCCTATATGAGCGGCAGGAAGATCATGATCCTCGATGAGCCGTCAATGGGGCTTGCACCGCTGCTGATGCTCGATATGTTTGATGCGCTCAGGGAGATTAACCGCCAGGGCACGACCATCCTGCTGGTGGAACAGAATGCACGGTTGGCACTCAAGTTTGCACAACGAGGGTATGTACTTGAGCATGGGCACCTGATACTCCAGGGAGAGGCGTCCAGTCTGCTTGATGATCCCGAGGTGAAAAAGGCCTATTTGGGTGCCTGAACACATCACTTCCGACAGAGCCGACACGTTTGTTTCTGTATCGGCCCTGTTGCCTTGAGATGTATTTACACAACCAGCCAGTTACCCAAAATCTCTTTGTGCTGCTGGCTCCAGCTTGACAATGGGTTCGGATCTATTCTCCAAACTGGTCCTGATGAACCAGTTCATGCCGATACCTGCTCTTTTCCTTAAACGCATCTTTATCCTTCGGCCAGCCCATCGGAATTATGGCAAATGGTATTATGTGATCAGGAATCGAAAAGATTTTGCGGCACCCGTCAATCCGCTCCTCCAGGGGGTACACTCCTGCCCAGACAGTTCCGACCCCTTCTGCACGGGCTGCAAGGAGGAGGTTCTGGACGGCGGCGCTGCAGTCCTGCACCCAGAATTGCGGCCATTTTTTGCCAACCGGATCACCGCAGACGAGCACAGCAAGTGGAGCCTTTGTTATCATCTTGCAATAGGGGTGAATGTCAGGCACGGCGGCCATTTTGGCACGATTCCGGACAACAACGAAATGCCAGGGCTGCTGGTTTCCAGCCGATGGCGCTGTCATTGCTGCATCAATGATTCTGTGCAGTACCTCATCCGGGACATCTGCTTCCCGGTAGCTCCTGATACTTCGACGACTCTTGATCAATCCATACATGTCCATATTTTACTCCTGTACTGTTTCATCTATTTAAGTATAATATACGTAGTCAGTACCACGGTTTAAATTCTTTTTTCAGACGAACTATGGCCAAGCAAGTCATAAAAAAAAACGAACTGATCATCCTGCTGATCTCCCTGCTGGTTTTCGCCATTCTCATCGTTCTCACCACCATTTATTACAGGAGCGACAATAACAAAGAAGCGAGTGAAAAGAAAGAACCAGTGGTAGTGGAGGGTGAGATTGCTCCAAAGCAGCAGAGTGAAAACGAACCGACCAAGAAGTCTGAAACCATCGGCTCCGAAGCGTTCTTTCTCACCCCAACAGCTGCAGAGGTTCTCACTGCTCTGCGCGACGCAGATCCATACAGTGAGCAACCCGACCTGGAAACTGCTCCCCCGATGAAGGTAATGTGGCCGGGATACTATTTCCCAGACCAGGAAATCACTGAAAACAATGGCGAAATGATTTTCCAGCTGGATGTCGATGAGAGTGGTTTCGGGGTCATCCTGGTGTGTACCGTAACGCTTGCGGACTACCCTGAAGTCAAGACCCTTGAGCCGGGACAACAGATATGGGTCGCCGGCGAGGTTACCGAAATAGATATGGAAGGCACGGGTACGGTCCATATCACCGTCGAATATATACGGTTTGATGAAGGACCACCCGCTTCCCAACCACTTTCACCGCAATAAACGAGTGCATTCAGTCTGCAAGCGCAGATCAGTCAGATTTCACCTTTGCCCGCGCTCCTGGTAAAATCTGAACCCTGCTCTCGTGGAACAGGGCACCACCGCCAATATCAGAACATTTCTGAGATACCAGATCGTTTATGCCGCCCTCACCTGCCCCTGTCTGCCAGTAAATCCCTTCAGCAACCAGTAATCCTCTCCTGGTATCTGTGGTAAGTTTTGCAACCCGCACCGTCTGGCCCCTGAAGTTATGCAGGACAATCTCGTCACCGTTTCTGACACCAACCGATTCAGCGTCTTCGGGATGGATAAGGACATCCCCTTTGCGGTGATCGTACTGTTCACCAAATGTCGAGTTAAGCAGTTTATCATCGGGAGGGGTAATCAGCCGATATGGAAAACGAGACGTTAAATCCGGATGATCAAATTCAGCAGCCTCAAGCAAACAGGCATGGGGAGCCATTGTCGGATCATCATTGTTTACGAAGCGGATATGACTATTTTTACGTTTGAGGACCGGGCCGGCCAGACTGTTATATTGTGAGGCGACATAGTCTCCATCCTTGTACTCCTCAACCGTAAAGCTCTCTTCAAATCCTGCGATGGTAGACAGATACGAGTTGAGCCGCTGGTCAAGAGACTGGCGAAAAGGAGGGTCATCATAGCCCATTTTTCTGGCAAATGACTGGAAAAAATCAAAATTGCTCATCGCTTCGCCCAGGGGTTCAACCACCGGTTTTGCAGTGCCAAGATAAAAGTGTCCATAACTGGTATACAGATCCCTATTTTCAAGAAATGTCGTTGCCGGCAACAGCAGATCGGCGAATCGGGCTGTCGGCGACATCACCTGCTCATGGACAACGGTAAACAGGTCCTCCCGGAGAAGACCATTTCTTACTGACGATCCGTCGGGGGCGACGCTGACGGGATTGGCATTGTAGACGATCAGCGATTTCACCGCCGGGTCGGTTGCTGTCAGGTGCTGCCCCAGGTGAATCATGTTAACTGATCGACTCGGTTTTTCAGCCAGCTCAGGGAACGTCAATTTTGTCTGATCGCCGCTGAAGGCACCGGAAAAAAGCAGCACCCCGCGTCCCGGTTGCCCATCAAAGAGGCCGCAGGCCGCCGCCAGTGAGACGATTGCCCGTACTGCCATACCACCTCTGCTATTCCTTGTTAATCCGACACCGATTCGTATAAATGTCCTGGGATTATCCCGCAACAGTGTGGCAACCTGGCAGATCTGCTCAAACATGATACCGCTGTCCTTTTCAAGACGGGATATCGGCAGCTGACGAACATACTCGGCCAATTGCTCAAACCCTTCACTTTCCGAGTCGATAAACGGTTGGTCAAGCCACTGGCGCTCGATCAGAACTTTTAAAACGCCCAGTGCCAGTGCCACATCTCCGCCGGGATGAACCTGGATATAGTCGTCTGCAACCCGGGCGGTATCATTTCGATACGGATCAATGACCAGCAGCTTGCCACCTGCCTTCCTGGCTTTTTTCACATACTGCCAGAAATGCACATTACTGACCCGAATATTTATGCCCCAGGCAATAATCAAGTTTGATTCTTCAGCCACCGACGGCGGGCTGCCCCCCCCATCGCCGCAGATCATCTGCCATCCGCCGTTGGCAGCGGCCGCGCAGATGGTCAGCTTCGACTGCAGGGCACCCATTTTATGAAATAGTGGAAAACCCGCAAACCGGTTGACCATACCCATATTTCCGGCATAGCTGAACGGCAGGATTGAGGAACCGCCATAATTTCTGATGATTTCCTGCATACGGGGAATCATCAGGCCCCAGGCCTCATCCCAACTGATTCTCTCAAAGTGTCCCTCACCCTTTCTACCTGTCCGCCGTTGAGGATACAGGACCCGGTGGGGAGAATAGAGGCGATCAGGATATCCTCTCATCTTGCGGCAGATGAACCCCTGGGTATAGGGATGATCGGGATCGCCTGTCAGGGAAAGAACTTTGCCGTCCTCAACCGTTGCCAGCATTCCGCAGGTGTCAGGACAATCAAGTGGACAGATTGTTTTCCTGGTGATACGCATAACCATACCTCTTGGCGTTGAACATTCTCATCTGAATCGTTTTATCCAGGATAGTACCCATACTGGCAGAAAAATAACAACCTCAATTCTGCCTGGACTCGCCTTAAATTGAGACACAGACCTTTTACCATGCAGCGTCTCTACCAGTGTGATCCAGCAAAGCGGCGGTTAAAACGACACATGCTGGGTCCAGAGACACTCCGAAATCAGCAAATTCCTGTTGATTTCGGACTCGTTCGTACCAATATTCTGGTAATTATATTGACAGACAGACACCATAGGGGCTATGTTAGGTGACACTCCGCAAACGTTTGCGGCAACGTTTGCATAACCTTTTATCTCACTGGCATATCATGGATCTTCCTGATTATGACAGAATCACCCATCGTCGCTATAACCCTCTGAACGACGAGTGGGTCCTCGTTTCTCCCCACCGCGCCCAGCGACCATGGGATGGCCAGCAGGAAACAGTCGTTAGTGAGAGAGGAGTTGCCTACGAGCCTGATTGTTACCTCTGCCCCACCAACCTCAGGGCAAATGGAGAAAGAAATCCTGCCTACCAGGAAACCTTTGTTTTCACCAACGATTTCGGCTCCCTGCTTCCCGCAAATGAAGGAACAGCCATAAACAGCGAGGATGATCTTCTCAGGATGGAACCGGAGTCGGGCATCTGTCGGGTTATCTGCTACTCTCCTGACCACAGTCTTACTATTTCCCGCATGTCCCGGTCCCAGGTTATTGCCGTTATTACGGCCTGGATACATGAATATCAGCAAATCGCTGCTCGAGAAGATATAAATCATATCCAGATCTTTGAGAACCGAGGCGAGATCATGGGCTGCTCCAATCCTCACCCTCACGGCCAGATCTGGGCCAACAGAACGGTCCCTGACATTCCGGCACGGGAACAGAGCAGACAGAAACAGCATCTTGACAAAAGCGGAACCTGTCTTCTCTGCGATTACCTGGACAGGGAGTTGAAAGAAAAACAACGACTCCTTTTTAAAAACGAGTTTTTTGTTGCACTGGTACCCTTCTGGGCCGTCTGGCCTTTTGAGACCATTGTCCTGCCCCGTGCCCACATGGGCGCCATCAGCTCCCTGCAGCCTGACCAGGTTGAGGCACTGGCAGAGATCATGGTCGAGTTAGGGATCTGCTATGACAACCTGTTTTTGACTTCTTTTCCCTACTCGATGGGAATCCATCAACAACCGACTGATGGAAAAGATTACCCTGAATGGCACTGGCACATGCATTATTTTCCACCGCTGCTGCGCTCCTCGTCAGTGAAAAAACATATGGTGGGTTATGAAATGCTGGCGATGGCCCAGCGGGACATCTCTCCTGAGATAGCCGCACGCCGACTGCAGACGCTGCCCCGTCATCACTATCGTGAGAGGAGCGACACCTGATGAAGAACCGCTCACTTCACCAACTGTATAACCTGATCGACACAGGTGGTGGCGATAGCGGCTTTAACCTGCTTTATGGCAAAGAGTGGCTGCAGGACCAGAAACAGAGATATCTTAACCTGCTGAAATGGGCAGAAGACCGATTTGGCCAATCAACAGCCCTTTTCATCAGTGCTCCCGGCCGCACCGAGTTAGGAGGCAACCACACCGATCATAACAATGGAAGAGTTCTTGCTGCAGCGGTAGATCTGGACTGTGTGGCACTGGTCACTCCCCGTAATGACAATAGTGTTGAGCTCTACTCCGAAGAGCTGGATCATCATGTCAGGGTCGATCTTGACAAACTGGATCCAGACAGTGCGGAACAGGGAACTCCGGAATCTTTAATCAGAGGGATAGCCGCAGCACTGCAGAAACAGTCCTGCCCGGTTGGCGGCTTTAGCGGTATCGTATCCAGTACCTGTAAACCTGGCAGCGGCCTCAGTTCTTCGGCAGCCTTCTCGGTGCTTGCCGGGACCGCTTTCACCCACTTTTACGACAACCGCCCAGTCAACCCGATTGGGATTGCCCATCTCGCCCGGTACGCCGAAAATGTTTTCTTTGGAAAACCATGCGGGCTGATGGATCAGGTCAGCAGTGCTGTCGGTGGAATTGTCGCCATCGATTTCAACAACCCGGCAGAACCGATTGTAACCAGGATTTCAACACAATTCGACACATCAGGTTACCAGCTCGTTATTGTCGATACCGGGGAGTCCCACGCCGAGTTGACCGCCGAGTATGCTGCCATTCCCGACGAGATAGCGCAGGCGTTACAGGCATTCAACAAAACAGCCGCCCGCGGCCTCTCGATGAATGATATTTTCCAACGACTGCCGGAAATCAGGAGTCGGGCTGGGGATCGTGCCCTGCTGCGACTTATGCACTTTGTCAGCGAAGATGAACGTGCCCACCGACAGGCTGAGGCCCTGCAGCAAGACCGATTCCCTGATTTTCTCGAGCTGGTAAAACAGTCAGGTGCTTCTTCCTGCAACCTGCTCCAGAACTGCGTTCCCCCGGCAGAACAGAAGAACCAGGGTATCCTCCTGGCCCTTGCCCTTACAACCCTGATCAGCCCGGACGCTGTGTGCCGGGTCCATGGCGGAGGCTTTGCCGGAACAATCCAGGCATATATCCCGACAGCGGAATTTACGCAGTACAAACAACTCATGGAATCACTGTTTGGTGACTCCTCTGTTTTACCGGTACAGACGGGCAGACCCGGGATCAGCCTGCTGTCTGAGGAAGGCTGGTATTTTCCATCGGATGAGGCTTGAGTCGACATGCGCCATATAACCATCAACGATCTGGCTAAACGTTTAAAACTCTCGGCTTCAACAGTATCACGTGCACTGCGAGACCATCCGGATATCAGTAAAACGACCAAGGCACGGGTCAAGGCCGCTGCACTAAAAACAAATTACCAACCCAACCTTATAGCCCAGAGTCTGCAGACCCGGCGATCCAATAATATCGGCGTTATTGTTCCCGAGATTCGCAACACTTTTTTCTCCAACGTTATCAGTGGCATCGAGGAAATTGCCTACCAAGCCGGTTATACAATCATGGTCTGCCAGAGCAACGACACCTTTACCCGGGAAACCATTAATACCCGGGCACTGGCCGCCAATCGCGTCGCCGGTATGCTCGTTTCAATCTCTCAGGAGACACGTGATTTTGAGCATCTGAAAACGGTAATGGCCCAGGGCATTCCGCTCGTATTGTTTGATCGAATCATAGAAGAGCTCGAGGTAAGTAAAGTTGTTGTCGATGATTACCATGGCGCCTACAACGCGGTATCCCATCTTATCAGCCGGGGACGAAAACGGATTGCCCACATCGGCGGCGGCAACTCGTTGTACGTGAGCCGTAAACGACGTGAAGGTTTTGAGGCGGCATTGCGAGACAACAACATCCCCATAGTTCCTGAATATATTGTTACCGGCGGTTACCACGAGGAGGACGGCAGAACTGCGGCGCAAAAACTGTGCGCGCTTCAATCACCTCCCGATGCAGTGTTCGCAATCAACGATCCGGTAGCGCTTGGCGCTTACCTGCATTTTATCGATTCCGGAATTAAAATTCCCGAAGACATTGGTCTTATCGGTTTCTCCAATAACCCCAACACGACCCTTATCAGGCCACGATTGACAACGGTCAATCAACCGGCATTCGAAATGGGCAGGGTCGCTGCGTCACTTTTATTGAAGAATCTGGCTGTACCATCCGTTTCAGGCAGTGCAGAAACGGTCGTTTTAAAAACGGAACTGGTAATCCGTGAGTCAACCTGATCGAGGTCGGAAGACTTATTAAATTCAAACATAACCGGAGCATTGATGGCACAGGTCGAATTATTACATGTGGTTAAAACGTTTGGCTCGACAACCGTGGTTCACGGGGTCAACCTGTCGATTGCTGATGATGAATTTATCGTGCTTGTCGGCCCTTCCGGCTGCGGTAAATCGACAATACTGAGGATGATTGCCGGACTTGAATCGGTCAGTGGCGGTGAGATACAAATTAACGGTAATCCGGTGAACAGGGTCGCACCAAAAGACAGAAATGTTGCCATGGTTTTCCAGAACTATGCACTCTACCCGCACATGACGGTTTTCGAGAACATGGCATTCAGCCTGAGGATGGCCAAAAACTCCAAGACAGAAATAAACAGGAAAGTACATGAGGCCGCAGAAATCCTGGAACTGACTCCCTATCTGGAAAGAAAACCTGCCGCTCTGTCGGGTGGCCAGCGGCAGCGGGTGGCCATGGGGCGTGCGATTGTGAGGAATCCATCTGTTTTCCTTTTTGATGAACCACTGTCCAACCTCGACGCCCAGTTGAGGACTCAGATGCGAATGGAGTTAAAAAAGCTTCATCTGCAAATGAAAACGACAACGATTTACGTTACCCACGATCAGATAGAGGCAATGACGCTCGCCGACAAGATCGTCATTTTAAAAGATGGCTACATTCAACAGGTCGGCACGCCGGTTGAAGTTTTTGAACAGCCTGCCAACCGTTTTGTTGCCGGCTTTATCGGCAATCCTCCGATCAATATCATACCGGCAGAAATCAACATTGAAGATAACAGTTCGACCATATCTTTTGGTGGTCTCCTGTTTCCTGTGCCCGTTCCTGATTGCTGCTCCCATGGCCAGAGGGTACTTGCCGGAATTCGACCTGACGCGGTCAAGGCGGGGAATGACCTGAAGATAATCAAGGAACCATGGAGAGTCTCCAGCACTGTTGTGGTCGCAGAGATTCTCGGCAGCCAGTCGCTCATTGAGTTCACCGCGGGCAGCATAACCATGATCGGCGAGCTCCAGGGGCGAATTCAGGCGCGCCCCGGAGATAAAATAGAACTCGGACTTGATTTGGATCACCTGCTTCTGTTCGATCCGACAACAGAAGAGGCGATCCGATAGAGCAGATAACCACATTGCAGGAAGCAGCACACTCCTGCAGAAAACAATCATTCAAGAGGAGGATACCATGAAAAAACAGCTTTTTGCAGTATGCCTTGCCTTCGCAGCGATGTTTATGCTCGTTGGCGGTTCAACCACAGTCAGTGCCAAGGACTTGAGCGGTCAACTCGAAATCTTTTCCTGGTGGGCAGGCGACGAGGGTCCAGCCCTGCAGGCACTGATCGACCTTTACACCAAGGAAAATCCCAACGTAGAACTGGTAAACGCTACCGTTACCGGTGGATCGGGAGTTAATGCCAAAGCAGTTTTGAAAACCCGTATGCTCGGCGGTGAACCACCGGACAGTTTCCAGGTTCACGCCGGACAGGAACTCATCGGCACCTGGGTGAAAGCGGACCGTATGGAAGACCTTACCTTTCTGTTTAAGGAACAGGGCCTGATGGATGCGTTCCCCGATGGTTTGGTAAAACTCATCGGTACGGACAAGGGGATCTGGTCAATGCCGGTCAATATCCATCGCTCAAACGTTGTCTGGTACGTTCCCGGTAATCTGGAAAAATGGGGAGTCAAAGCCCCTGCCACCTGGGATGAATTCTTTGCAATTGCACCAAAGTTGAAAGAGCAGGGAGTTGTCCCCCTGGCCCTGGCTCAGAACTGGACAGCGAACCACCTGTGGGAATCAGTTGCCCTGGCAGCAGTTGGCCCGGACAACTGGGATGCACTCTGGGCCGGCAAGCTTGCCTTCGACAGCCCCGAGGGTGTGAAAGCCTGGGAGCTGTTCGGCAAGGTTCTGGAGTATACCAATAACGATGCCTCTTCACTCTCCTGGCAACAGGCAACAGATATGGTTGTCGATGGGCGGGCCGCATTTAATGTAATGGGCGACTGGGCAGCCGGTTACCTGAGTACCACCAAAAAACTCGTTCCCGGCAAGGGCTTCGGCTGGGCTGCCTCTTTCGGTACCACCGGTCAATTCATGTTCCTGGCAGATTCCTTTGGGCTGCCGAAAGGAGCTCCGAACCGCGACAATGTTCTCGCCTGGCTGGCGCTTCTCGGAAGCAAAGAGGGCAGCGATGCATTTAACCCGCTGAAGGGTTCAATCTCTGCACGAACCGACAGTGATCTGTCAAAGTACAATGATTACGCCAAATCAGCCTCTGCCGACTTTGGTAAAGATCGCATTGTCGGATCCCTGGCACATGGTGTCACGGCAAACGAGGGTTTTATGAACGATTTTGCCTCTGTGATGGAAATGTTCTTGAAGTCACGAAATGCTGCAGCTGCTGCAAACGCTGCACAACAGATAGCAGTAAAAAACGGAATCAGCATGTAGACGAGCTGAACAGAGCACCGGGTCAGTTTTACCTGGCCCGGTGCCGATGGGATAACAGATGCTAAACCTTGACAGAGTAAAAGCCTTTTTAACCCTGCTGCCTTCAATCATCCTGATCACTGTTTTTGTCTATGGATTTATCGGCAATACCTTCTGGATTTCCTTAACTGATTGGGGCGGAGTTGCCGCGCTTGCTGAAAATCCGGTGAAAAACTACGCTGGATTTACCAACTACAAGGACCTGTTTACCGGTTTCCTCGGTGGAGGATTCCGCCAGGATCTGGTCAATGCGGTCTATTATTCGGTTATGCTGCTGTGCGGGGCCATCGGGATGGGCTTATTCATTGCAATACTGCTTGATAATAAACCACGGGGGGAGGCCTTTTTTCGTACTGTCTTCCTCTATCCGATGTCACTCTCGTTCATCGTTTCCGGCACAATCTGGCGCTGGATGCTCTCCCCCCAGGGGGGAGTCAATATCCTGCCCACCTTTGTGGGCGGCGAACCGTTGCAGTTCAGGTGGCTTTCCAGCACCGAAGCAATTCTCGAGTTCAACTGGCAGAATCTGCTCCAGGTTGCATTCTATATCATCGCCTTTATTCTCATTCTCTGCGGGCTCTGGCTCCTGAGGCAGGCACCACAGAAAGCGGTAAAGCGGTATCTGCTGCCCGGTGTTTTGCTCGGTGGTGCCGGCTGGTTTGGGGGAGACCTGCTTCCAAAAGCTTTGTTCATTGAGGAAGTTCACGGTTTTAACCTGGCAACGTTTGGCATCATACTGGCCACAATCTGGCAATATTCAGGCTACACCATGGCCCTTTATCTCGCTGGCTTTACCGGTATCTCTCAGGACCTGCGTGACGCCTCCATGCTCGATGGGGCGAGCACCGCCGGGTATTACCGTCATATCGCCCTACCGCTGGTGAAACCGATTACCATCAGTGCGGTCATTATTCTCTCTCATATATCACTTAAAATGTTTGACCTGATTTTTGCCATGACCGGACCGGATAATGGAGCAACAGGCCATCCGGCCTTGAATATGTACCTGACAACGTTCAGGGCAAATGACTTTTCACGGGGTGCAGCAATCGCCATTATCCTTTTTATCATTGCGGCAACATTCATTATCCCGTACCTGATCAGCAGCTACAGACAGCGGAGAACAAAGTAATGAAATCTCGTCTTACTCCCAGCACCTTTGCTCTCTACGGCGTCTTGTTGCTGCTGGCAGCGGCATACCTGTTGCCGGCCTATCTGACCCTCATTACCTCTTTGAAGTTTCCCGGCGACATCAGCCTGCCACAATCCTGGGATCTGCCACCAACCGTTAATTACGGCAGCTTTTACGAGGCCATTACACTTCTCAAACCAAATATTTTAAATTCAGTCATTCTCGCCGTCAGCGCCACCCTGCTCTCCACCGTTCTTGGTTCACTGAACGGCTATGTCTTTTCCAAATGGAAATTTCCCGGCAGTGAGATCGTCTTTACCCTCTTTCTGTTTGGCATGTTCATACCGTACCAGGTTATCCTGATTCCGCTGTTTCAGACACTTCGGGCAATGAATCTTTATGGCGGGCTTCCCGGGTTGATCCTCGCCCACGTTGTCTACGGACTGCCGATTACCTCCCTGATCTTCAGAAATTTCTATGCCCAGATCCCAAACTCGCTGATGGAATCAGCCACCCTTGACGGTGCCGGCTTTTTTTCAATCTATATCAGAATCATATTTCCGCTCTCAATCCCCGGTTTTGTGGTAACCAGCCTCTGGCAGTTCACCCAGATCTGGAACGAATTTCTCTGGGGGATCTGTCTGACCAGACATACATCAAACCCGATTACCGTGGGGCTTGCACAACTGGCCGGGGGCCAGGCTGTAAGCTGGAACCTGCCGATGGCCGGCTCAATACTTGCTGCACTGCCTGTGCTTCTCATTTATATCCTGCTCGGTCGCTACTTTATCAGGGGACTGCTGGCGGGCTCAGTGAAAGGCTAGCCAAAGAAATATGCAGCTGTTTTAAGCAGGTTGACATAATGGAATCAACACGATAGTTTCCATTACCAATCAGCGCGCTCCATTTCTCAGCAATCTTTACTGTTGTACAGGGCAGAACAATGAAAGCACAATCATCTCTGGCGACTATCATCCTTGCCGCCGGCAAGGGAACCCGAATGAAATCTGATCTGGCCAAGGTCCTTCATGAGGTCTTCTTCGAGCCGATGGTCCATCACGTGGTCAGGGCTGTCCAGCCTCTTGCAGCCGACAGATCCATTGTTATGGTCGGTCACCAGAGAGAGGCTGTAGAAGCTGTCCTCACTGATTTTGGGCTTACCTGTGTGGAACAAAAAGAGCAAAACGGTACCGGTCACGCGGTGCTCTGTGCCGAAACAGAACTCCGGGACTTTCACGGTAATGTCCTGATTCTCTGCGGTGATTCTCCGCTGCTCCTCACCGAACATCTTGAGGAGATGCTCGCTGTTCACACCTCGACAGACACGCCGCTTACTATTGTCACTACCTCACTCGATAACCCGAAAAATTACGGCAGGATTATCAGCGATGAAACCGGCAGTGTCCTGGAAATTGTTGAAGAAAAGGATGCTACTGAGGACCAGCGAAAGATCAAAGAGATCAATGCCGGCATTTATTGTGTGGATAAAACGTTTCTGTTCAAGGCGCTCAAGGAGGTTACCACCGATAACAGTCAAGGTGAAATGTACCTCACCGATATTGTGGCAATTGCTGTTCGCAGCGGCCTTCATGTACAGAAATACGAGCACCCGGTTCCTGACCATGTTCTGGGAGTAAATTCCCGCGTTGAACTCTCCAAAGCACATCTCGAACTCCAGGCCAGGCGAAACCTCAAGCTCATGGAAAGTGGTATTTCCATGCACAACCCGGATACTATTGAGGTTGCGCCAACGGCGGTTGTCTCTGCCAACACGACACTTACCCGGCAGATCACCATATCGGGAAAATCGGTTATCGGGAGCGGTAGCCGGTTAGAGCCAGGTGTGTTTATCGATAATGGAACCATTGGCGAGAATGTCCTGGTTGGAGCCAACAGTGTCCTTTGTGACTGCACTATTGAAGATAACAGAATCATTCCATCGCTCTCCAGGATTTAAACACACGTGTAACCATGAGAACGGTTTCAGACCGGGGGAAGGGGTCTAAAAAAAACCTCATCTTTTTCGAATTTTTCAAAAAAATAAAAGTTTTTTATTCGAAAATGAATTAACCTAACACAAAAAGGAATAATTAATTTCGGCACAAGTCCCAAAATACAATGACATATTAATACTTTACCAATTTTTTTATTATTTCCCCAGGAACTTGGTGCAGAAACCTTAGGTGGTTCCGCGCAATACTGACCGGGAGAGAATCATGAGAAGAATTTTTCTATTCTGTTTAGGAAGTGCTTTTCAAGTATTGCTCATCATTACCTTCTTTATCTCACAGACCCAGGCACTCGGCCTGCATTAATGAATTCACGCGGTATTGATCCGGGCAACGTCCGTATCTGTATGCAGTCATGTCCGGGCTCGATGAGATCAAGGAAGCAACAAGAAACCAGATGATTATGATGGCAGAGTTATCAGGTAATGCTCAGCTGCTCCTGCATGTATTGCGATCTACTGGTCTCCCGTAACGCGCGTGCCTGTCCATTGCCAGATCTTCAGTAAATGTGTCTATTCCAGTAAAATCCAGCTATTCACTAAAGGGGTCATGCATGACTGACATTAAAAAGATGTACTCTACTATCCTGGGCGATCACTTCCCCCTTGAAATGACCATTTCATTCGGGGACCAGAAACTCATCTATCGTAAACGCACCTGGAAAATCCCTCAGGAAGATGGAAGTATCGATGAGCGTGGAATTCGGTATGGTGAGAATCCAGATCAGCAAGCCGCCCTTTACGAACTGGTTAATGGCAACCTGACACTTGGTGACTGTTCATTTATTAATCCTGGAAACGGGCTGGTTTCATCTATTGCGGTTGAGGATATGCTGCAGGTCGGTAAACACCCAGGAAAAATCAATCTTACAGACCTTGATAACGGACTCAATATCCTAAAATACCTGGTTGACAGACCGGCAGCAGTTATCCTCAAGCACAATAATCCCTGCGGGGCGGCCTACGGTGACTCACTCGCTGAGGCATTCGACCGGGCAAACCGCTGCGACCGGATCGCGGCATTCGGCGGAGCAGTGGTTCTGAGCCGGCCATGTGACAGAGACACGGCGACCCTGCTGGCTCAAAATTATCTCGAAGTTGTCTGTGCCCCTGAATTTGAAGAAGGAAGCCTGGAAATTATCCAGCAGCGAAAAAACCTCAGGGTCATCAAGATTGCCCGCATTGACCGACTCGCCGATTTTGAAGCATATCGATTTATTGACTTCAAGAGCCTGATTGATGGAGGTGTTATCGTCCAGCAATCGGCAATAAACTCGATTCGATCGATCAATGACCTGCAACCGGCAGTTTCCACCTGGCAGGATAGCCTGTATCAATGCCAGCGGCAGCCGACTGAAAGAGAAATCGCTGACATGATTTTCGGCTGGGCTGTCGAGCATGGGGTAACCTCGAACTCGGTGCTCTATGTGAAGGACGGTTGTACTGTCGGGATCGGTACCGGCGAACAGGACCGCGTCGGAGTTGCCGAGATAGCAGTTCACAAGGCATACATTAAATATGCTGATATACTCTGCTATGATCGCTACACTATTCCCTATGCCGACCTGGAACTGGCCGTTTCAGCTGGTACGAGGCCAGCAGCAGAAAAAGAAGAAATTGACCGGCAGGTTCGGGCAGACCGGGCGGGATTGCCTGGATCTGTCATGATTTCAGATGCCTTCTTTCCCTTCCGGGATGGCGCCGATGTGGGCATTAAGCAGGGAGTCAGTGCTATACTGCAGGCAGGTGGATCCATGCGCGATTTTGAAACAATTAACGCATGTAACGAAGCTGACCCGCAGGTGGCCATGATGTTTACCGGTCAGCGATCATTTAAACATTGACCCACCTGCTGTCTTCCGACGATTCGAGACTTGCCTCGCTTACCCGGATCGCATAGAGCCCGTCTTCTCCACTGACCGGGTTGGGTCCGGCGCCGGAAAGAAACTGCTGCCAGTCCTCCAGCAGGCCAAGAACCGCCGGGAACGGCGGAAATTTTTCAAGCTGGCGTTCAACATTTGCCGAAATACAATTCACATAGCCGTGAATCTGGTCACCATGAAGCTGTGATTTTTCGCAAATAAACTCGTACCGTCCACTCCGTGAAGTGCTGAGTTTACTCACATCGACGATACCTGCTACCCCGTTTTCCATCTCCACATGGATAAGGGCCAGGTCCTCGAGATGTTTTGTTTTACAGGTTCGACACATGGCAGAAACCCGAACAACTTTCAGCCCGGTAATGTAGTGGAGCGCATCAAAGACATGGACCGCGATATGAAACGTAATCCCGGCGCCCGCCTCCTCCGGATTTTCCAGCCATTTGATATCTGAGGGTTCAAGACGCTGATTGGCATAGGCGGTATACAGCCTCCCCTGGTTCGGTAACTCTTCACGCAGCTTCTGGACAACCGGATTGTAACGCAGGGTCTGGCCAACGGTAAGCGGTACGCCGCGATCCGCCATCATGTTGACGATTTCAAGGCCGTCGACCGCATTGACCGAGAGCGGTTTTTCAATCAATAATGGTTTACCATATTTACTGCACTGTCTGGCAATATCGATGTTCAGTACCGGTGGAACGGCACAGATCACCGCCTCGACGCCGGTGATGCAACCAGCGCCTGCCAGTCTTCCAGGTATTCAGCGCCCCAGGATTCGGCCTGCTGGCGCCCCTCCTCTGAACGCCGCGCTATGGCTGCCAACTGAAGTTGCTGACAGTCGTTAACAATATGATTTGCATACCTGCTCCCGTGGCGACCTGTTCCGATAATACCAATTCTCATCATTAGACTCCATTAATGTACCAGCTTATCAACACCAACCATAGAGACGTCCTGCAATATCTCTGCTCCGCAGCTGTTCAGTGCCAGAAAAGTCTCAGGATATGGATGGCCGATACCGATGGCATGCTCCTGGTGGCCAGCCAGTTTAACCAATTTCTTTATTTGCCCGCAGATGGCCTCTTTTTCGCTGGACGTTATCGAGGAAAATATGCCGCCGCGCTGTCGGTACCTTTTTCTCCCGGGCACGCTCCATTCCCTTGCTGGCAGATGTGGTGAAACTGTCTATGAAAAACAGCTGTTGCTCTGCAAACAGTTGAGCCATCTCCTCCATCGCAGAGCTGTCTTCAGTAAAACGTGACCCCATATGATTATTTACGCCTGTGGCATGGGGGACACGCTGCAGGTTGGCGTAGAATTTTTTCCTCCTGGTCGCCGGGTCATCACTGAGATAAAGTGCACCCGGTCCCGGATCCCACTCTGCACTCCTCGGCTCAAGAGGCAGATGAAGAAGGATCGGGTTCCCCTTCTGGTAGACCATTGCTTCAAGATCATGGGTAAACGGAGCATGTGGCAGAAAGGAAAATGACAGGGCAAGGTCCAGGGCGATCAGCTCCCGTCCCACCTTCGGGTGATACCCCATATCATCGATGATAATGGCGACCTCTGGTAGCTCCCTTCCAACAGGTGAGATACTCCCCGACAAACTGTCCTGGTCCGGCAGGCCAATTTCCTCGAACTGGAGATCATGTTCTTCAAACGGTAGTTCTGCGGCTACAACGGTACGAAAAAAAATGACGTAACCAACCACAAACACAGAAAAAAACAACAGACAGAAAAGTGCAAAAAAATATGCTATTTTCAGTAAGCTCACCCGCCCGGAACCTTTGGACGGCCGCCTCTTTGGTGAGCGTTTGCGTGAACCTGTTATTTTTTTGGGGGTCGCTGCTCGCACCATTGCTCAAAGTCAGTAGTCATAGTGTTTATTTGTCCCGTTTCAGCACATACGCTGATAACCCATGAAGAATGTTGAGGCTTTCGGCACACTCCTCCCCGCTAAACAGGTGAAGCGGCTCAAGCGCATCATCAATGATGTTTTCAGCTCGGTTACGGGCACCGGAAAATCCTTCATATTTGTCAACAATTGAAACAACTTCAGAAAAAGCATCAGCCGACTCACGTTCGTCTTTCAGAATGGAACGCAACCGACGCTGCACATTGCCAGGGGCATTTTTCAGGGCAATTATCAGAGGAAGAGTCATTTTCCCTTCCATGAGATCATTTCCCACACCTTTGCCAGTCACCCCCTCGTCGCCGAGATAATCGAGGAGATCATCAACAATCTGAAATGCGCAGCCAAGATTGATACCATACGTTTTCAGGGCAGACCGCTTTGGGGAACCGGCCCCCCCGTACATGGCTCCAATCTCGCAGGCCGCCCCAATCAGCAGTGCTGTTTTCCCCATGACAACCGTAAAATAGTCATCTTCTGACTGGTTGAATTTGTTGCTGTTTCTCAGCTGGACAAATTCACCATCGACCATACCTCTGGTCGCTTCTGTAAAGACCTCCAGCCCGCCGGAACCGACGTATCTGCCGACAATAGCCATTGAGTGGGCGAGGAGAAAATCTCCGGCCAGGATGGCACCGACCGTACCAAAACGCTTGTTTACTGATACTTTTCCACGTCGCCGCTCTGCGCGATCAATAACGTCGTCATGAAAGAGGCTGGCCACATGGAGATACTCAAATGCACAGGCGAGGCGATACAGCTCCCGGTCATCTCTGCCGGATAAACGTGCACTCAATACTGCCAGCAACGGACGGATCCGCTTGCCGCCACCAAAAAGACCGTAATCGAGGATCTCTGCCAGCAGCGGGTCAAGCGTGGAGGAGAGACGGGTAATATCATCACGCATTACCTGATCAATTTCAGCGGTCTCTGCTGCAATAAGCTCTTTTAAGTCGTTCAAGTGATCGGGGTCCCCTGGTCTTCGTTAGCATCAACCGTCTGGCTAAAAAAAGAGTGTACCGTATTTATTTCCCGGACAATCGGCGACGGCGGCATGCTCCTGAGAAATACCTTACCATATCTTTTACTGAACAGCCGTATATCCATAACAGAGATCATACCACAATCCTGTACCGACCTCATCAAGCGACCGGCCCCCTGTCTCAGGGTGAGGACAGCACGGGGAACCTGAAAATCAAAAAACGGATTTTTACCTTCATTGCTGATTGCCTGCATCCGAGCCTGTACGACCGGATCACTCGGAACTTCAAACGGTAACTTGTCGATAATCACCGCGCTCAACGATTTCCCGGGGATATCCACACCTTCCCAGAAACTTGCAACCGCCAGAAGAACAGAATCAGTCTGCTCCCTGAAAAGCTCAAGCAGTCTGGCTCTAGAAGCACTCCCCTGAACAAGAACCGGATAAGGGAGCCTGTCCTGCAGATATTCGGCAACCAGATCCATTCCGCGGAAACTTGTGAACAGCACAAGTGCCCTCCCACGACTCATACCCAGAAGCGTTTCAATACGCTCACATACTGCTGTATCATATTCATTGTGAGATGGCTCTGGAAAACTGTCTTCAGGAATATAGAGAATCGATCGCTTCTCATAATTAAACGGAGACTTCAGCTGGAGAATCTCTATCTCCTGGTCAAGTCCCAGGCGCTGGCAGATATAATCAAATTTGTTTCCACTGGACAGGGTTGCCGAGGTCAGCACACAATTGGCAATCATCGAATAAAGGGTCCGTCGCAAATCCTCTGCAACATGCACGGGCGTTGCAGAAAACGAGACCGCACGTTCCCGTCGCTCATACCAGTAGACATGGCTGCCGGTAGTTTCTTCAAGCTCAGGAAGACCAACGAAAAGCAGATTTGCCCTGAGCTCTCTGGCACGCTCCTCAAATACCCGCCAGTGATCACCATGCGTGGTATTAAGAGACAGCTCCTCTGCCAGTCTCCGGAGTCCATCTGCCAGCAGCCTGACCTCTTCAGGCCAGTTCTCGTTATCTTCCACAAATTCTAACAGACTATACCGGCCCCGCCTGGCAGGCAAAAGTGCAGCAAAATGCTCCACCCGCTTTTTTATTCCCTGTGCCACGCCGATCATCTTGTCAGCAGCATCTGGCGACAGATCACGATCCGCCTGCTGGACGATATCACCAATCAGGTCATACAGCTGATACTGGCTGATGCTGGTGCCGAAAAAAGAAGTCGCCACGTTCTCGAGATGATGTGCTTCATCAAAAATAACCGCCTCGTGACGGGGCAGCAGCTCGCCATAACCGTTCTGCCGCAAAGCGAGATCAGAAAAGTAGAGGTGGTGGTTAACGATCAACAGACGCGCTGAAGCTGCCTTTTTCCTGAGCCTGTTAATAAAACACAACGCGGCTTCCGGGCACTCGCCGCCGAGGCACTGGTAGGAGTGAGCAGAAATTTTCGGCCACAAGGGGGAACGATCGGCGAGCCAGTCAAGCTCTGACCGGTCACCGGTTTCGGTTGTTTCCAGCCAGCTCTCTATTTTTGTAAGCTGTTCATCATCCACCAGGCTCAGCTGTGGAGAGCTGCGGTATTGATACCAGCGATAGTGGCAGAGATAGTTCTGCCGGCCTTTGACACAGATTGCTGAGATCCGCTCACCAAGAATGCTCTCGATAAGCGGTATCTCCTTGTCTATAAGCTGGTCCTGGAGGTTAATGGTCGCCGTTGACACAACAATTTTCTTACCGGAAAGTACCGCAGGCACAAGATACGCCAGACTCTTGCCAATCCCGGTTTCCGCTTCCACCATGAGTATTTTGGCATATCCGGGGTGACCAGGCACCCCCTGCTCGGGAGCTGTGAACAGATCGGCGACCGATTGCGCCATCCGGGCCTGGTCCGGACGTGACTCATAGCCCTCCAGACATGCCGCCAGCGGGCCGGCGGCTGAGAAAAATGTTTCCACGGATGAATCTCTCCTGACAGATGTCAAAATGGCAAGTCATTCACGGGCACGCTATTTTACCCGAGATTCAGATCAGAAGAACAGGTTATACGATTTTTATTTTTATTTTTCAACCAAACCAGTAAACTGAAGGCAGGAACATGATATAAACAGCCGCTTCCCATTTCACGCTCAGCAGACAGGTTCAAAAAACCTGTCGATGTATGATATAGAGTCAAGCGAGGTTCTTTAACGCCAAAGGTACTATGGTTGATCTGCTTTCCGCCGCTGAAAATGATGTGACCAGAAGCCCGTTGCTCAGTGATGACGAGATAATTGTCATCGTCGATGATTCTCCCGACATTATTCTCCTTCTTAAAACATACCTGTCAAAAAAGGGATTCAGCTCAGTTTCTGCAAAGAGCGGGTCGGAGTTATTCCAAATCGTCAAACGGCAGACGGTGGCACTTGTCATTCTCGATATCAGTCTGCCGGATCGTGATGGTACCTCCATTTTAGTGGAACTCGTCAGGGATTACCCTGACCTTGGCGTGATTATGGTCACCAGTGTAACCGACCTGCAGGTGGCACTTGAGTGCTTGCGGCAGGGAGCAGATGATTACCTGACCAAACCGGTCAATATTGAACAATTTTATCACACCGTCAAACAGACGCTTAAAAAACGCAGGCTGGCCATTGAAAATCGCCGTTTCCAGCAGGAACTCGAGCTGAGAAATTATCGGGCTCGATTCCTTCACCAGCTCAGCCTGAAAATGAACAGTGCCTACCTTAACGCCCTGGAACTGAACCTGGTATTGAAGGCCATCCTCCTCGGCATAACCTCGAAAGAGGGGCTACGGTTCAACCGGGCCTTTCTTGCCCTTTTTGATGAGGATCAGCAACTATTACAGGGGACACTGGCGATCGGACCGGGAAGCAGGGAAGATGCACGGGACATCTGGTCGAGTATCAGCCGCAATAATATCCGGCTCGATGATATGTTCCAGCGGAAGGACCTGGACGTTTCAAGCAACGACATCATCGTCAATGAAATTGTCCGTTCCTTATCAGTCCCGGCTTCAGAGCACAATCATCCATTTATCTACGCCTGCGACCACAGGAGTTCGATTCTTGTCAATAATGGCGTTGGCATGGTCGACATTCCAGCTGATCTTATCGAAACACTCAGGGAAGACAGTTTTGTGATTGTCCCCCTCTATTCCCCCCGCCGGCCCCTGGGAGTGCTCATTGCTGACAACTTTATCACCAGGCAGCCAATCGCCAAACAGGATATTGAGGCACTCGAAATTTTTGCAGGCCAGGCCAGCCTTGCCATCGAACACTCCAAACTGTACACCGACATGCAGGACAAGATTTCTGAGCTGGAGCTCGTCACCCAGGAACTCGACAAAAGCAACGATCTTCTTATTGAAGCCGAGCGCTACTCGGCACTTGGCCACATGTCCGCCCAACTGGTCCATGCGATTCGTAATCCGATCACCTCGATCGGCGGTATATCACGTTTTCTGGCCAATCGGCCGTCAGACGAAAAAACCATTACATTTCTGGACCTGCTGAGCAAAGAGGCCGCAAAGGTTGAATCAACACTGAACGATCTCTTTAGCTTTGTCAGTAAGAGTCCGCCGGTAAAAAGACGGCAGCTCCTCTTCCCGCTGCTCCGGAAAAGTGTCATGGTTTATTACGGCGCCATGAAGAAAAAGGACATTTCCTACGTTATGGACCTTCCCGGCCAGGGCCCGGAAATCGATGTAGACGCTGAAAAGATCCAGCAGGTTTTTCTACACCTGTTTAAAAATTCCATTGAAGCCATGCCCCATGGCGGCACCCTTTTAATACGGGGTACCACAGATCTGGATTTTATTTCGATTATCATCAGCGATTCGGGAAATGGCATCGCTGCTGACGACATGAGTATGGCGTCTGATCCATTCTACACCACAAAAACATACGGAACCGGTTTAGGGCTGACACTGGTCGAACAGATCGTCAAACAACACGACGGTACCGTGACAATTTCAGCAAATGATCCTCACGGGCTTATGATTACCATACGCCTCCCGCTTTAAAGAGCAGAGCAGGACATTCAGCGTTCGCGCTGCCAGGAAATCAGGGCTGCACCCAAGGAAAAAAAGGCTGTGCTGATCAGGGTGTAATGAAATGCCTGGATAAATGATTCTGCCTGCACCGGCTGGTAATTTCTCAGTTCTGCACCTCCGGAAAAATAGCTGAACCAGGCGGCAAAGACAATTCCGGCAAACGCAGCACCAATGAGCATACCGAGATTTCGCGAAGTCGCCAGCAGCCCTGAGGTGATTGCCGCATCTGCATCCTTGCTTCGACTCAAAAGAGATGCGGTATTGGGTGCAAGGAAAATCGATTGCCCCATTCCCAGCAGCGACAAACGCCAGCATATCTGCACCAGTGTCGTATCTGTTTTCAATTGAGAGAGGGCCAGCAGGGCAAGGCAGCTCAGCAACAGCCCGCCGGTGGTTAGATACCTGCTGCCGAAACGGTCATAGAGCAGTCCAGCCGTTGGTGAAGCGATAAAAAGAGTCAACGGAATTGACATCATCACCAAGCCAATCAGGTTGGTCGGCAGAGATTTTATATAATCGAGATAAAAGGGCATTAATATCAAAACCACGAAGAGGGTCGCAAAGGAAATGGCCGCGGTGATCAGGCCGATATGGTAATAATTTTTGGCAAACAGATGGATCGGCAGCAGGGTCGACTTCCGACTCTTTTCCGACCAGACGAAAAGGGCAGATAACAGCAGCAGCAGCAAAAATCCTGAGACCTTCAACCCCGCCCCCAAACTCGGGAGAAAATGGCCGTACATGATGATCGAGCTGATCAGTGTAGCCCAGAAGAACGCGCCTTTCCAGTCAAACTGCCTGACCCTGCTCGGCGCCGAAACAATCTGTTTTTTCATCAGCACCACGATTCCACCGACCAAAACAAGAGCACTGACGGGGATGTTTACTAAAAAAATTGCCCGCCACGAATAATTGCTGATCAGAAACCCGCTGACAACCGGGCCGCTCATCAACCCCATCGAGGTGGCAATTCCCACCAGACCGAGCGCTTTCCCCAGAGAGTGCCGCGGAAAAACATCACGAATAATTGCCGGACCGGCGGACATCATCATTGCCGCCCCCAGCCCTTCAAAGAACCTGAAACCGATCAGCCAGGAGATATCAGGCGCCTGTGAGCAGCAGATTGAACCGAGAGAAAACGTTGCTACGCCAAGTAGATAGATTGAATTTGTGCCAAGGTGATCCGCGGTAATTCCCCAGAACAGAAGGGTCACGGTTATCGTCAGCAGGTAGATCAACACCACCCACTGGGTGAGGAGCAACGATGAGGAAAACGAACGCATGATTGACGGCAGCGCCACATTGACCATACTGCTGTCCATGGTCGACAGGAAAACACCGGCGGTGACCAGGATAAAAACCGGCCACCTGTATGGTGAACTCATCTGTGACGGTATCTCAGGATCTGTCATCTGTCGTTGATTACCTGCAGTCTGCTGTTGAAAACGGTCACTGCTCTCAAATTCAGTTTACAGAATTTGGAGTAATCTGGCCATGTAGCCGCAAAATTAAAGATATTTCAATGGCAATCTCTTGACGAGCCCTGTCTGTACCCATATTTTTCAGGAAATAAGTATCATTTTCGGAGGCTAAGATGAAACAATCGATGGTGATTGGTCTGTCACTTGCTCTACTGTTCTGGACAAACGCATGTGCGGTACATACCAACCGGGGTACGATACGTGAACACCATGAGGTAACCCGCATCTTCAGGTCCTACCAGGTGATCCCGCAGTACAATTATTTTTATTATGGGGTCTTCCTTGAACCGGACACCATCATGGGAATAGACAAGAAATTCACCGTCACATCGGATTTCTGGACACCGGTTGAGCTGACCCCGGAGCAACTCAAAACCTGGGTGATCGCGCTGGACCGCAAACGGGGAGACCGCTCCTTCGCAAAGCAATATATGTGGAGATACCAGGGTGCGTATGTCCTTGACCCGAATGGGGCGGTGGTTGGAATCTGGTATTCCAAGCTGGACTGGGGGTTGTTTGAGTTTCCCGGCGAAGACGTCATCATACCGTATCAGCCCTCTCTCAAACCGGGCTCAGAGGGTCATTTTTTCCGGTCCTGGCATGATGATTAAAAAAAAAGAGCTGATCCTCGCGAGAGGATCAGCTCTTTCATTCGAACCTTCGTATCTAATGGGTCAACTACTTAGAAAGATACTTCCAGGGTCAGAGCGGTACCAAAAGGATCTTTTTCATCAAAGAATGGGTTATCATCATCCAGGAGGTTGTCTCCACTAAATGCGAGGTAACCGATATCCCACTGGATGGCTGCGCCGTCAGAGATTCCATACCGTGCTCGACCGGAAACCTCAAAGGCATCGCCAAAGTCGTCATAATCGGCATATGCGAGGATACCGGTAAGGGTCAGTGCCTCAGAGGCTTTGAAACCGACGGTAGCACCGATGAAGGTCGTATCAGCCTGGAAACCATCGAATCGACCGAACTGGGCAACTGTACTTGGGGTGATTGAAGAAGCACCACCGAGCATGATGAAACCGAAGTCATCGTCAGCCGCGAAACCGTCCTGCGTCCAACCACCTTTGATACTCACAGATGTCGCACCGAAATCCATGCCACCCTCAAGGTAACCACCGTAACCGGCGTCTGTTTGAAAAAGGGTAAGATCTTCATCTATGTACGAAAATTCAGCGGCAAGCTTAACAGGACCGGCAGGACCATTAACGCCAATGGTACCGGTGAAGCCAGAACCAGCATCTTCGTCAATCGAATCAGTCAAATCGTTATCAATATAGGCACCGGCAACAGTCAATCCCCAGTCACCAGCAAACTTCTGGGTCAGCAACCCGTAGTAACCGGTTATATCGTTATTATCATTATTGTTCGGTGGATTTGGAGTCTCAAGAACTTTCCGATACCAGAACTGAACGCCGGTCATCTCGTTGGCCCACTTACCAATGATCATGTCAAACCTGTCATCCCACAGGAACCACTGGGTCAGGTTAGCCGGCATACGGCCACCTTCGACGGTTATCGGTCCCATCGGAACACCAACATACATGTAGTCGGTCGTTACGTCAGTCTTGCTGCCAGCACCGTGAGTTCCGTTACCGATCACGATGCGGGAACGGACATAGGAGCCGCCCTTGGCATCAGCATTTACTTTCACGCGGAAACGTGAATTCGCTTTCGCCTCTGTCTTGTTACGTCTTTCACTGAGACCCGTTAGGTCATTGCTTCGTGTTAGGCCAAAGTCATAATTTTTCTCATAGTAGCCACGAATACGGGCATCGCCAGAGAAAGATACAGCGGCTGAAGCGGTAGTTACCAGTGCGCCGGTCACCATAAGACCAGCGGCTACAGCAATTACTTTTTTCATTTTTCTCTCCTAATTTACGTTTTTATACCCCAAATAATTCAGGGCCTGCAGTTTGAGCTTCCCCCATTTCCGCTCTCTTTCCGGCTAAAAATCACGAGCAGACAAGAGAGATAGGAAATCATTTACCTGGATTTATATACCCTTGAGCCCCACATGTCAAGTTTTTTTTACCATAAGTATAAATTTTTATACTGTTGCGAACGGTGCAATATTTCTCACAAAAACTGAACCGACCGGTTCACCAGTACAAAAAGTGGCTCTTCCTGGTCCCATTTTTTTATCGACCGCTGGTTTATTGCCCTGGTGGTTCCTTTTTCACTGTCATTTCGTAGGCGAGTATCTTGCTGTCGTTATTTCCCGGCAGCAGCAACTCCCACATGGTAGCGTCAGGGACTTGCGCCACATAGAGGCGAACAAGATGCTCAGCTTCTGTGCCTTCACCTTCCTCGTCAAAGGCGTAATCGGCCACATACCCTTCGATATGGTTGGTCCGCCACAATTCCATCAGGCCTGCCCCTCTCCAGGTCAGACAGGCAACGGCACCGCCATCATAGGTTCGTAGATTTTCGAGATATTTATCAATACCCACATCATTGGTTGATACCACGACCTCCGGAAGTCCGTCTCCGGTTATATCCTTGAGGTCGAGGCGACCGGGTATATAGATGAGTTTTCTCTGGCTGGCAATATCTTCCCGCTGGGCCAGCGGATCTTTATTGTTGGCATCACTAAGCGAGGGGCCGAAGAAATTTTTGCTGCCGCCGTAATTGGCGCTGCTGACCCAGCTGAGATTCAGGCCCGAATCGTATACCAGCAATTTCTGCTGCCCATCGATGACCATGGTCTCAAATTCTTCGTCTCCATTGAGATCGGCAACAATAAAATCAAACAGGTTGGTTCCCTTCGGCAACAGCAGTTTGGGTCCCTTTTCCAAATCTTGCTGATAAAAATCTCCCGTCAGCTCGAAGACCCCGGGAGCAAGAAAATTGTCGGAGATATTTGGACTTGCCGGCTGTCCGGCCAGGATCACCTCCCTGCCCGGCCACCACACAGGCCTGATATAATACCTGATATCATCGCGGATCAGCTGTAAATCCTCTGAGCCATCCCAGCTGAATATCATCGACGATGGCTGCTTGCCTTTGTCAGCGGAGACGAAAAGCTTCATTGTCCCTGTTGTACCCGGGTCACCGATATTTATGACATGGATTTTGAAGTAGGGAGACAGGTCATGGCTGGCAATTTCTCTGAACCGGCGATCAGCAAAGCGAAATATACGGATTTTGCTTCGCGATGCGACAACCAGTTCATTGTCGCCATCACCGTCGAGATCACCCAGGGCCACGGTGCCGATGGTATATGGAATGGTCGAGCTCTTGCGCACCCCTTTTGACTCAAACCGCTCATCCTTTTCATCGCCAAAAAGCGTCGCCCCGCCAAACAGCCCTTTTTTGTATTCCCGTTCAGGATGCGGCGTCTGAAAACCACCCGCAGCAACCTGATCCTGGCCTTCTCCCTCTTTTTTTGCCAGCGCCGCTTCCTTCCCTGCCACATCCTGGCCGATCTGTACGGCAAGGTCGGTAATCTTCGCCATTATCTGGTCCGCAGACTCGGTCTTGATTGAATATCGTGTCTGGTTGGTATCGCCACTGAGTGGATAGAGGGTGATGTTCAACTGAATACCGTCTTTGAGACCGTACAAGGCTCCATCTACCAGAAGGTCGGCGTTGATCTCCTGTTGAAGCTCTGCACTCTTATTCGACCGCAACTGTTCCCTGACCCGCCCTGGATCGCTGGCCAGCGCCCGTGGTTCAATTATTTCGAAACCTGGCTGGCTGGCCAGGCGGGATAGCAGCATCTGCCTGACAGCACTTTTCAGATAGCTGTACTGCTCGTCCATTTTGGTCTGCAGCGGAAGCACACCAATCCGCGTGACTGGCTGCCCGTTCTCAGCGTAAAGAAGGGGGTGCCAGTGAAATAGAATGGTTACAACAACAAGCGCAACACGAAACAAACGCATATTTTCACCCAATAAGTATGATTACATTCTTTGTAAGACAGAATCGACTATCTATAATCTATATACTATTTCCTGGCAAGACTGGCAGCCCCTATCTTATATATAATGGAAGTTTGATTCGCAGCGGTTGGCAAATAGGTGAGCAGGGCAGTTTCATAATAAACAGATCGCCAGTGCCTCAATCATGAATTAACTGTTAAATTCTGCTTGACTTTTAAGCGGATAAACTACACTATGTAGATAAGTAAAAATTTTTGTACTTTTTGTTACATAACTTTAAACCTTATTTTGTGATTAGCCGCAGAAAATGAATTGTCTCCAAGCAAAAATATACCGCTTCTCAGCTGCACTGATAGTAATGCTGTTTGCGCTTGCTGGCGGATCTTCTGTCCTGGCAGCAGATCTGGGCACGGCTGGAGACTACCAGATAACAGGCTTTTCGTTTGATACTGATGCGGTATCCGAGTCCGAAACCGGGTTGCGCTTTGAATCTTCGCGCTTCAAGCCGCTCATGATCACCAATAGCGCCTCCGACGTTCTTATCGGTGATCCCTTTATCGACGATGTATCGCCCCAGCTGAGCAATTCGGCGCCCCACGGCTTTGCTATTGCCGCCGAATACCTGGCAACCCCAAACCTTGCCTTTCACGGTGCCATCGGTGTAACCAAGGGAACCTGGGATGCGAACGCTTCGCTGGAGGGTGAATCAAGCTGGGAAGCCAATATCGGTGTTGTCTACAGTTTTTTTAACGCGCTGGCCTATGAAATTCACTTTGGCTACATGGACGCAGGAGATGTGTTCAAGCAATCAGATACATATTCAGATATCGACTCTATCATCATGATCAGCAATCAGTTGACCATGAGCTTTTAAGCGATCAGACCATCCGAGAAAAAAAGGCCCCACGGTACCTGCCGTGGGGCCTTTTCAATTTGTACTGTATCGCTCCAGCCATCGACACCGCAAGCACCTCTTTCTTGACTTTATCCAATGAGTAGAATATTACTGGTTTTCTTCGAATAACTATTAGCGGCACCGCCATCCATAACCGTCCTATAACCGCAGCTTGAAAATGACGACCAGTTCCAAGGCATATAATATCCTCATGTATTCCCATGACACCTATGGCTTGGGACACATACGCCGAACCATGGCAATCGCCCATCACCTTCGCGACCGCAACACCAATATTCTCATCCTTACCGGTTCACCACTGGCCGGCAGGTTTTCATTTCCAAGCCAGGTTGACTTCGTCCGAATTCCCGGGATGATCAAGAAGACCAACGATGAATATCGGTCGCTGTCCATCCGAATAGATAATGAACAGGCGCTGAGTATACGAACAAACATTATCCTGGCAACAGCCCAGACCTTCAAGCCTGACCTGTTTATTGTGGACAAGGAACCGCTCGGACTCAAGCGTGAAGTGCTACCGACACTCCAGTGGTTGAAAACCTCGGAGCCGAATACCAGGACAATTCTCGGGCTGCGTGACATTCTCGATGATCCTGACGTCATCAAGCAGGACTGGCGTGACAAAAATGTCTACAGCCACCTGGTGGAACTCTATGATGAAATCTGGGTCTACGGAGACAAGCAGATTTATAACCCGGTTGATCTTTATGAGATCCCCGAAGCGATGCACGACAACGTTGTCTTTACCGGCTACATTCCCCGCATTAAGAAAAGCGGCAGCATCAGGGAAAAGATACGGCGGCAGTTCAGAATTCTGCCTGACGACAAATTTGTTCTCGTCACAACAGGAGGCGGCGGCGACGGGTTTGAAGTGCTGGAACATTATATTTCAATGCATGACTATTACCCGGCCTCACTGCCCTTTAAGACGGTGATGATCACCGGGCCATTCATGCCCAAAAGAAAGCGCCAGAAAATCAAGAAACGGGCAAAACAATATGGCATCAAGACCCTGCCATTTCATCCGCGACTGGAAGAGCTCATGCAGGCAGCCGACATGATCATCTCCATGGGAGGATACAACACCATTTGTGAAATCCTTACCCAGAAGACACCAGCACTTATAATCCCACGTGAAACACCTCGAAAGGAACAACTGATCCGGGCGCAATGTCTTGAAGCCAGAAAACTGGTTGACTATATACCCTGGCATGAAGTCACCCCTCAGCTCCTGCGTGAAAAAATAATCAGTGGGCTGACAAACAATGTGGAAGCGGCCGAGAATCGGGCTGGCTTTAAGCTTACCGGACTGGATACCATGCACAGCAGGCTGGAACATTTCAAGTCTGAAAGCAAACAGCTCCAGGCAACCGCAATTGAACAGACACCATCGACCGCAGTTCAGCAATGAAATCAGCACCACAACCAACCCTTGCCTACATTTTAAAAGGGTATCCCCGGATATCCGAGACCTTCATATCTAACGAAATCTTACTTCTTGAACAACTCGGTTTCAGGATGCACCTTTTTCCCATGCGTCAGCCCCGGGAAACGTTCTGCCATGACTCCGTAAGACTGATCCGGGCCGCCGTTGATTATCTGCCGACAGATCTCCTGCTTGATCTGCCCAGGCTTCTCGGCCCCAATATCCTCTGTGCGGTGCGTAAGCCCGGCCCCTACCGTTCAGCTCTCAGGCTTGCTACCAGACGGTTTCGACGTACTCGGAAGATCGCAACATTTAAACATCTTTTCCAGGGTAGTTATCTCGCCGAAAAACACCTCGCCAGAAATCCTTCAATCATTCACCTGCATGGCCATTTTGCCCACTCACCCACCTCGGTAACGATGTTTGCCTCGCACCTTTCTGGATTACCGTTCAGCTTTACCGCTCATGCCAAGGATATCTATACATCGAACCCGGACCAGCTCAGGGAGAAGATAGCGCAGGCCGCCTTTGTAACAACGTGTACCAAACACAACAAGGACTACCTGGAGTCCATCAGAGACGGGAATTCTACCCCGATTCACTGCATTTATCATGGCATTGATATCTCTTTATTCAACAACTCGGCCTCGAAGAAAAAGCGACAGCCGCCATACCAGTTGCTGACGGTTGCGCGAATGACAGAAAAAAAGGGATTGCCAACTATTTACCGGGCCCTGAAAATCCTTGTCGATCGGCATCTCCGCTTTCACCACTGGCTGATTGGAGACGGCGATGACCGTGAGCAAATCCTCCAACTGATCAGGGAGCTCGGTTTGGAAAACCACTGCAGCTGGCTCGGCACCAGGACACATACCGAGGTCCTCGACCATTTCAAGCGCAGTGATCTTTTCGTACTCGGCTGTGAGATCGCTAAAAACGGTGATCGAGATGGTATTCCCAATGTTCTGGTGGAAAGTCTGGCCATGGGAATCCCTGCCGTCTCCACAAACGTCTCAGCCTTGCCGGAGATATTAATTGACGGCAGAACCGGCGTCACTGTCGAGCCGCGGGACAGTAATGCTTTTGCCGATGCCATCGAGCGGCTTTTGACCGACAGCACGCTCCGGCAAAACGTCAGCACTGGAGGAAGAGCTTTTGTCAACGACCATTTTAACAATAAAAAACTGATAACCGAGCTGGCAGGGATTTTCAGGAAATCACACCCATCCCTGTTACCTGCTGGACCGACCGGGGGATAGGTACCACGTTTATGTCAGGATCACCGCAACACACAACTGTTTTTGGACTGCTCAGACATGGGCAGACGGTCTGGAATGTAGAAAAACGTATTCAGGGCAGTGGTAACTCCGAGCTGACCCCGGAAGGAATTTCAGCCTCCAGGATGTGGGGACGATATCTCCTGACCTATGGAACAGACTGGAACCGTATCATTGTCAGCCCGCTGCAGCGTGCCAGAGAAACTGCTGAACTCGTCAACGAAGCGCTCCAGCTGCCACTACAGGTTGATGAAGGGATACGTGAGCTCAACTGGGGAGAATGGGAAGGGCGAACCATTGATGAGATTAAGCGTGATAATCCAGGCCAACTGGAAGAGTTGCTCCATCATGGCTGGGAATTCAGGCCACCGGGAGGTGAGAGCAGAAAGGAACTCCTGGACCGGGTTCTTGCTTCCCTGCGTGAAAACAGTGATCGCTGGCCGAAAGAGAACCTGCTGATCGTCTCACATCTCGGTGTTATCAAATCCCTGCTCTATTTTATGGACGGCAGGAATTACCTGCCCCAGGAGCCGAAGATTGTCCACAAGAACCGTTTTCATACCATTGCCCTCCAGCAGAACACCTTCTCTATTATCAGCCAGAATATAACCCTGCCGGACACTCGATGAAAATCTGCTACTATTGCCAGCACGTTCTTGGTATCGGTCATTTCCATCGAAGTCTGGAGATATGCCGGGCTTTCAGTGACGATCACCAGGTGACCATGATCGTCGGTGGCCCCGAGATTTCTGTTGATGAACCGTCCATATCGACAATACAGCTTCCCGGCCTGAAAATGGATGCCCAGTTCAGTACGCTTACCCCCTGCGATGATCTGCCGCTGGAGACGGTAAAAGAGCAGCGGCGGGAGCGTCTTCTCTCCTTCGTCAGTGCATATCAGCCCGATTGCCTGATCATTGAACTGTATCCGTTTGGCAGAAAAAATTTCAGATTTGAGCTCGATCCCCTCCTCGAACTCTTGTCTGAAACGAACTGCTCTGTTTTCTGCAGTTTACGTGATATCCTCGTTGAAAAAAAAGAAGGCAGAGAAAAATTCGAACAGCGGGCTGTCACAACCCTGAACAAGTTTTTTGATGGGTTGCTGATCCACGCAGACCCAAGGCTCGTTACTCTTGAGCAGACATTTGGCAAGGCCGCGGCAATCACGACAGAAATTCATTACACCGGTTTCGTATCACCTCGACCTGCACCAGGAGCACGAAAACGGATACGGGAAAAACTAGACCTTGATGACCGGGAACTTCTGATTGTTGCCAGTATCGGCAGTGGAAGTGTCGGGTTTGAGCTGATCGAGGCAATACTGAAGGCTGTCAAATCACTGACAGCTGCTGGAAAGAACCTGACGCTGCAGCTGTTCACCGGGCCCTATCTTGAGGAATCGAGTTACCGGGATGCATGCAGAAGCCGTAATAAGGACATCCGGGTCGAGCGGTTTGCCACAGATTTTATCGACTGGCTCGCCGCAGCTGATCTGTCAATATCAATGGCGGGCTATAACACCTGCATGAATGTCCTGGCGGTCGGAGTTCCGGCACTCATGTACCCGTTTGGGCAGAACAGGGAACAGCGCATGAGAATTACCAGTATCGGCTCTCTTGCCAACATCAAACTCCTTGAGCAGACAGATCTTGTACCCGAAAGGCTGGCCCGCATCATTGAAACGATGGTTGAAACGCCAAATAGTATTTCAACAATCAGGCTGGATGGAGCCGAACAGACTGCAGCCATTCTTGAGCACTACCACCATCAATGAACACGACGCCGTCAATGATATACCAGGACTATCCGGACAATTCGCTTTCGGTTCTCCAGCAGAGCCTGAAGAACGGGCTGCAGGCACGAAGTGGCACAGGTCCGATCCCCATCTATTTCCGGGCAGATGATATTGGTGTTATCTCCCAATCGTTTAAGGACCTCCTGGAGCTTTTCAGTCGCTACCAGACGCCTCTCTGCCTTGCTGTCGTCCCCGCCTGGCTGACCTCACGCAGGTGGGCTGCAATGACCACTATCTGTGATGTCAGCTCTGCTCTCTGGTGCTGGCACCAGCATGGCTGGCGACACCAGAATTATCAGCTGTCCGGGAAAAAATGCGAGTTCGGATCTGACAGGTCTGTAGAGGCGATCAGCACTGATATCCTCAAGGGTAGAAGCAGGCTGCAGACAATAATGGGACCCTCCTTTTCACCGTTTTTTACCCCACCCTGGAATCGCTGCAGCGAACAAACGCTTATTCAGCTGCATAAAACAGGATTTAAGGCAGTTTCAAGAGACCGAATCGTGGGGCTATACCCGTCATCGCCAATAATTGATCTGCCGGTCACCGTTGACCTCCACACCAGGAGGGAGCGTGATGGTATCAGCTGTCTGCTGGCAATGGCTTGCGACCTTGAATCGGCAGTCAAAAACGGTACCGTTGGCCTGATGATCCATCACCAACGCATGAACAGCAACAGCTTTGCGCTGCTCGAAGGACTGCTCGAACTGATAACCAGGACTTCGTCGTTCCACCCTGTTCATTTCGGTGCCCTTGTCTAGACTGCTGTTGCCCTCTTCTGCTCCCCTCACCTCTGCTGAATATCATTGACAGATATCCATCGATGTAGATAGTATCACAGATAACACTTGTCGGCTTATAGCCGTTCTTTCATGTTGGCACTGTTAGTACCTGTAATCTTCGCCGCCATCTGCCGGAGATAGCACCATGAAGCGTCTTATTGCTCTGCCATTTAGAAAATCTTTAGAAATCGCGTTCCTGTCGATCCGCGTTCGCTTTTTTCGTTCGCTGGTGACGACAACCAGCCTGGTTCTCGCAGTGGCCTTTCTCTGTTTCATGAGCAGCTCCAATGATTTTGCCCAGGGTATATTGGCCTCAGGCTCGGTCGAATCATTCCAGAAACTCATGGCGGCCGGATATGATGTCTCGTTTGAAACCGCCAGTATCAGCAGTTCTGCCAAGCAGCGATGGATCGTCATCCTGTCATTGATGGTCTGTATCGTTGGTATCATCAACGCGCAGCTCATGTCTGTTACCGAGCGATTCCGTGAAATCGGCACCATGAAATGTTTGGGCGCCCTTGATCGCTTTATCGTCAGGCTCTTCATTCTCGAAGCACTGATGCAGGGACTTGCAGGTTCCCTCACCGGAGCATTGCTCGGCACGGTTGCTGCCGCATTCTCTTCAACGGTGAATCTCGGCATCGAAGCTCTGACCTTTGCGCCCCTGGGAGCAATTTTCATATCAATGGTGACAGCCGTGGTTACCGGAACAACCCTAAGCCTTGTCGGTGTTATATATCCGGCAATTATCGCCGCACGCATGCAGCCGGTTGAAGCGATGAGGGTAGAACAATAATGAAATCACGATAGTTTACACAAGGGACCGTCAATGTCAGTCAAAAACATCGTCAGGGTAAGCGGGGTAACCAAAGATTTTGATCTTGGTAAACTTGTTGTCAAGGTTCTCAAGGGGATAGACCTGGAAATCGAAACGGGAAAGTATGTCTCGATCATGGGACCTTCCGGTTCAGGGAAATCAACCCTGTTCAACATGATCGGCGGTCTCGACAAACCGACTGACGGCAAGGTCTTCATTGACGAGGTGGACATCGCCCAGCTCGACGCCTATGAGCTCGCCTGGTTGCGGTGCAGAAAAATCGGGTATATTTTTCAGACGTTCAATCTTATCCCGGTCATGACCGCCCTGGAGAATGTTACCCTGCCCATGACCTTTGCCGGCGTTTCAAATGACGACGCTGTCGAACATGGCATGCAACTGCTTCAGCAGGTCGGGTTGGAAGGAAGGCAGTCCCATAAACCTTCAGAGCTGTCGGGTGGACAGCAGCAACGTGTTGCCGTTGCCAGGGCACTTGCCAACAGTCCGTCAATTGTCCTCGCAGATGAGCCAACAGGTAATCTCGACCTGACCACAGGTGAAGACATCATCAACCTGCTCAAAGAGCTCAGCCTGGATCGTCAAGTAACGGTAATTTCAGCCACCCATGACTATAAGATGCTTAATGTATCCGATCAGGTTGTCTGGATTCGGGACGGAAGAATTGATAAGATCCAGGAACGATCCGAGCTCGAAATTAAAACCGGCGGGCTTGCTTAACCAGGAGTATCAAGACGCAAATCATGAACCTTCCCCGCTTACATACAGGTCTTGCCATTACCATCATAGCATTGCTCTGGCTGTTGACGCCTGGTCTTCAGGCGATGGGGCAGGAGTCATACTCACAGAAAGAAATCATCACTGAGTTAAGCGAAATACAGGATCGCAGCAGTGGTACTCCCGGCAACAAAGAGGCTGCCGAATTTATATCCACTTATTTTCGTCAGCTTGGCCTTACGCCCCAGAATTACCATTTTCCAATTCCCATACGGAAGTTTACCGCCGCATCCATGACGATCGGCGACCAGACCGTCCAGCTGACCCCCCTTGTCAACAACGCAGTCACACCACAAGCCATTAACGGTGTTCTCCAGGGACCGCTCTATTATGTCGGTGATGGCCGGCTGGAGCACCTGGACCGGAAGCTGATCAAAGGTGCCATACTGCTGATGGACTTTAATTCAGGCCGAAACTGGCTGACGGCAGCATCCCTTGGGGCCAGCGCTGTTATCTTTGTTGATCGCAAGGCAACAAACTCGAACAGTTTTTTTAAAGAAAAAGAAGAACTATCGCCGATCCAGTTCCCCTGTTTCTGGATGGAAATGGAGGAGGCTGTCAGGCTGTTTGGTCCCCTCACCGATAACAATAACGGTCTTGTCCTGGACCAGGTGGAACTCCGATCCCAGATAGCATGGCAGGAGGTGGTTGATAGAAATATCTACTGTTTGATTGAAGGGACCAGCCCGGAGCTGAAAGAGACATTACTTGTCATTGAAGCATTTTATGACAGTACCAGCTATGTCGCCGGTCGAGCCCCAGGTGCCGATGAAGCGGTGTCAATTGCGAGCCTGCTCAAGCTTGCTGAACACTTTTCACAAGAACCACCCCAGCGCTCCGTAATGCTTGTGGCGACCAGTGGCCATGCCCAATCTCTTCATGGAATGCGAGATTTGATCTGGAGCCTGCAGGAACGAACCAAAGGACTGCGTGATCTTCGCCGTGAACTCAAAAACATTATCAAGCAATCAAATAACTCGCTCGAGCTGATCGAGTCCCTCAACTTTCCTCTGAGTGAAGATGGTGAGCGCGACAAAATGCTGGTGGAAACGATCGGTACTGACCTGAAATTGCAGGTCGATCTCATTTCAAGAAAACTGATGAACCTCAGGCTTGAAAAAACCAGCGACAGTGCGAAAAAGCAGGCAATCGAAGAGCTTGCCACCCAGCGATTTGCCCTGAGACAACTCAGTTGGCGCAGTACATTTCATGATCTGTCCACTGCTGAACAGCAACTCCTGACAGACCTGCTGCCATCCATGACCAGGACCATGAAGCGTCGCATTGATGACAGTGAAGCCCAGTTGAAGTCACTCCAGTCGGCACTTGATTTCAGACAGCGGGCCCGAGACTTCACTATCGAAGCGATACTCTCCCTGCACCTCTCCAGTCATGGCGAGGGTATCGGTGGATTTCATCGAGGTGGCCTCTATCGACTCAGGAGCCGCATCAACCGAACGGGAATTTTCAGCACTATCGGCGACGTATTTGAAGCAGCAGCGCCTGAACCGCTCCATTCTGCCCGTTATATAAATTCTCTTAGGCCCGATCGGCTGCGTAGCTGGGATTCATATTTTCTTGATAAACCGTTTCTCGGTGGCGAAGTGGCCTCACTTGCAGGCTATATCGGCGTCAGTCTGGTTACCGTTGGAGACAGCAGGTCCCTCTGGGGCACGCCGTGGGATACAGCAGATAAAATCAACTGGCCCTATCTAGACGACCAGCTGCAACTCCTGACCACCATGGTGCAGGCAGCGGCAACGGCACCGGCTCTTCACTCTGATCTTTTTCCCCGTAATGGTTTCTCCAGTCTGACCGGCAAGGCAAACCTGCTGCTGCAGGGAGAACTTTTTGCAGATTTCCCTGCGGATAAGACCACCCTGTTGTCTTATCAGGGTATTGCCAAGCTCTACGCGGCTGTTAACAGCAATGGTACATTCATATACAAAGGAATCGCCGATTCCAAAAATGTCCTCGACAAGCTGATCATCGAAGGATATCGCTTTGATGATCAGGGGGGAGAGGTCGTCTGGGCAATAGACAAGAAAGAGACGGGCAAGAAAAATTATCGTGTCAAAATGCTTCGTCGAGCGATGAAAACCCGATTGATCATGTTCGCCTGCCGGGAGACGACCATATTCGATCTGCTCGAGCCCCGCAGCCTTGACTTCATGACCAAGCTCTATCTTTACGACGGTCGCCGGGATGCCCCGCCCCAGCGATACTGGTACAGTAGGATCGATACCCGCGAATCGATTATCTCATCAATCTATCTCGAACCCGGCTCATGGCTCAAACTGACGCTGTCAGATAATGTAATAACCAGGAAGCTGATCCTTTCAAACGGCACCAAGGAGTCTCCCCTGGGATTTGGCTACCCGGTCAATGAATATTCACAAATCAACAATACCATTTTCAGGGCCGCGCTCGATGCCTGGACCCTGCTGGGCCCACGGATCATCAACCTTGAGTCACACGGAATTTACGATGAACGCATCAATTCACTGAGAGAGCGGGGTTTAAATTCCTTGGCCATGGGGGTCAGAAATCTTGAAGAGCTGAATTATACCGATTTCAGAGAGGCGGCAGCAGAATCACTCGCGCTTGCCGCCCGGGTCTATGACCAGATAGAAAAAACCCAGAAAGACGTGCTTTTTGGTGTGCTTTTCTATATTGCGCTGTTCGTACCGTTTGCCTTTTGTATGGAGCGTTTTCTTTTTGGATATGCAAATATCTACAAGCGGATTGTCGCTTTCATCCTTATTCTCGCCACGCTGATCCTGATCATCTACAACGTCCATCCGGCATTTGATCTTGCCTACAGCCCGATGGTTGTCATTCTGGCTTTTTTCATTATCGGTTTATCATTCATGGTGACGCTTATCATCTTCTTTCGCTTCGAAGAGGAGATGATCCTGCTGCAGCGCCATTCCAGCCATATGAGTGCTGCTGAAATAAGTCGCTGGAAGGCCTTTGTCGCAGCCTTCTTTCTCGGGGTATCCAACCTGAGAAGAAGAAGGATCCGGACAATCCTGACCTGTTCCACCTTGATTATCCTCACTTTTACCATCATGAGTTTTACCACGGTAAAATCAAACCAGCAGGAGAACAGGCTGTTTTTTCACCAGAATGCTCCCTACCAGGGCTTACTCCTGAAGAAACTGAACTGGCGGAGTATGCCACCCCAGGCAACCGAAATTCTTGAGGGAAGCATGCGGGCCATAAGCAACCCAGCACCGCGTGTCTGGCTTGAATCGACCGATTTGACGAAAAGCGTCCAGGTGCCGCTTACAAACGGTCACAACAGAACAACACTGCAGGGACTTATCGGCCTGAGTCAACACGAAGCTGAGGTAACCGGGCTCGACTCGCTGCTCACCTGGGGCCGCTGGTTCACAGAAAAGGATCATAATTCGATAATTCTATCAGACAGCAGTGCTGAAGAACTCGGGGTCACACCGGGAACGTCCTCGACCATACTGCTCTGGGGGACGCCCTTTACGGTAATCGGTACCTTTTCAGGCCAAACACTGGACAGGACCGTCGACCTTGACGGTGAACCGCTTACCCCGGTCACATTTCCCGATGAAGTTTCTCAGGATATGTCTGATATCGAATACGAAGCAATTGAATCCGGCGAGGATATCCGCAGCTTTCAGAGTCGGTATACCCATATCCCCGCTTCAGCAACTGCGATCATTCCTTCGACGACCCTGCTGGCCATGGGGGGCAAATTGAAAAATGTGGCAATCAGGCCCTCACCTGAAACCGATATCTCTGAAATCGCCTCGCATCTTGTTGACCGGTTCAACCTGGCGATTTTTTCAGGAACCAAAGATGGCGTCTGGCTTTATAATATCTCCGATACCATGGCCTACAGTGGTGTCCCCAATATCATTATCCCACTGTTGATCTCGATCCTCATTGTCCTTAATACGATGATCTCCTCAGTCTATGAGCGAAAAAATGAAATCGGCATCTATACATCAGTCGGTCTGGCCCCCTCTCATGTCGGATTCCTGTTTGTCGCAGAAGCGATGGCGCTTGCTGTTATTTCAGTGGTCCTTGGGTACCTGGTCGCCCAGGTTTCATCAGCCCTTCTTGCCGGCACATCATTCTGGGAAGGCATCACCGTCAACTATTCCTCCATGGCGGGTGTTGCAGCAATGATTCTTGTCATCTGCGTTGTGCTTATCTCGGTAATCTATCCGTCGCGGGTCGCTGCTCGCATTGCTATACCCGATGTGAACCGGTCTTTTACGCTACCGAATCCGGTTGACAATACCATCGTTGTGATGCTGCCATTTTTTATGAAATATGATGAGCATGGCTCCATGGGCGGTTTCTTACACTCATTTTTCAGCAGCCATCAGGATATTTCCCACGGTAAATTCTCGACCGGGCCGGTTGAACTTTTATACTCCTGTGCAAACGTTGAAGAAATCAACACTGCCCTGAAGACCTATCAAGACCCCTGTTCGTTCCATTGTGTTCACCTGAGAACCAAGGTATGGCTTGCACCCTTTGACTTTGGCATCATGCAGCGTGTGGATATCCAGTTCTGCCCGGCACAGGATAACCATGACTATCTGGAACTCAAGATCACCATCCATCGAGAGTCCGGCGAAGATGGACAGTGGAGGAGAATTAACAAACAATTCATTCATGAACTGCGAAAACAACTGTTGATCTGGCGCTCCATGGATCCTGATATCCATGAGCAGTTGAATGACATTTTTACAAAGATAGTAAAAGATTTGCACGCAGGCTGAGAGCATACACATGACAGAGACGATAGAACCCGGTTCAGTTACCAGCAGAATAAGAGTCCGCGCACCGTTAATCGGCATCGTTCTGGCTGCTGTGATCTGCCTGGTGACACCGTTGAACAACATTTATCACAAGGCGACCCCGCTCGGTGGAGGTCATTTTCCCCTGGCACCGTTCTTCGTCTTCCTTGTCATTGGTATCCTCGTTTCTCTGCTGTCATGGGTATTCAGGCGCCGCACATTACTCAACGGCTCAGAACTGCTGATCATCTGGATCCAGATGGTGATCGGCTCTGGAATTGCCTATACAGGGCTTGCCAGAACGTTTTTGATAAATTTGACCGCTCCGGTGCATTTTGCAACCGTTAGCAACCAGTGGCTGGAAACCTTCCAGCCACTGCTGCCCAGCTCCCTGATGCCAACAGATAGAGACGCCATCGAACTGCTCTATAACGGACTGGAGGGCGGACGTAATATGGGATGGTTCGAAGTCGCCAGGTCAATTCCCTGGCAGGCCTGGGTCCTGCCGCTTCTCCAGTGGGGATTCTTTATTCTGCTCTGTTATCTGGTCATGCTGTTCATGATCAATCTCATCTCCAGGCAGTGGATCTTTAATGAACGGTTAAATTTTCCACTGCTCAAGGTTCCACAGCTCATTAGTTACTCGATCGATTCAGGTGGCCTTGGAGGATTACTCCGAAACAGGTTCCTGCTGGTTGGACTTTCCATCCCAATCTGCCTCCATCTCGTTAACGGCTTGAATCTCTATTACCCGTCTATCCCCCAATTGCCGACATTAATCCTGGCTGGCTCATACTTCCCCAAGGAAGGACTGCTCTCAGGCTTTTACAAGCTGAAAATCTATCTCTACCCTGTTTTTATCGGCTTTGCCTTCCTGACCTCCAGACAGATTTCATTTTCTTTCTGGTTCTTTTTTCTCGCCGTTGGCCTGCTTTACGGGATACTTAACATGATGGGATATGCTATTCCCGCCTCTGAACTGGGAATTACCTTCGGCCCGACCCTGACAAGGCCCGAAGAAATGCAGATGATCGGCGCCTATGGTGTTTTCTTCCTGTTCCTCGCCTGGCTTGCCCGTCACCATCTTTACGAAGTAACCCGGCAATCGTTAGGCCTCCAGCCACCCAGAGAAGATGTTACCGAGTGGTTTGACGTCAGGCTTTCTTTCTGGGGCTTCATCCTTGGCATGACCCTGCTGACGGCCTGGTTTGTCTGGCAGGGCATGTCCATTGCCACGGCCTCGCTGCTGGTCTGTGCCTTTATGATGATCACGCTGGTCGCCACCCGGATCATCTGTCAGGGCGGACTGGCATATTTTACCCTGACGGCTGCACCGATGGACGGCATTTCCAGCCTGTTTGGAACAAAGATGTTTGCCGGGGCAAATGGCTTACTCTCTGCTGTCAGTCAGAAAATGCTCTTCGTCGACCTGCGTGAGTCGTTAATGCCCACATTGCTTCATGCCAAAAAAATTCACTTTGGACGGGGAACCCCGATACTGCTCTTCTCCTCATTGCTGCTCACCCTGGGTGTTTCCGTATTCTGCTCGATCCTGGCCATGATGACCCTGTGCTATCGTTTTGGAATCCGTGAACTAGATTTGGAGTGGGCCAACCGCACGACATTAAATGTTTACGAGAATGCCTATCGGATGATCGTCAATCCCCTGCCAACCGGTGACGGTGTCTACCTGTTTATGGTAATCGGTCTGGCCGTGATGCTCATTCTGGTCTTGTGTTATCAACGGATATACTGGTGGCCGATTCATCCGATTGGCTACCTTACCGCCTACAGTTCGGCCATGCGTATTCTCTGGGTAAGTTTTTTCCTTGGCTGGCTTTTCAATGCGGTATGTATGAAATATGGTGGGGTCGCTCTTTTCAGGAAAATGCAGTTTTTTTTCATTGGCATGATAATTGGTGACCTGCTGATGGGCGGGATCTGGGCTATTGTCGGTCAATTCAGCTATATAAGCTATATGGTGCTACCGGATTAACAGTATGTATGATGATAAAGAACTAAAAGAATACCGGGATCTCTTACCGCCTCCAGATCACTTTGAGGAAGGATTTGACTGGAAAACGATCATTGGCGCGATCTTTATCGGTTTTCTCATGATGCCTGGCTCCATGTACCTGCAGCTTGTAATTGGCCAGGGAATCGGGCCGGCCGCCCGCTGGGTGACAATCATTTTGTTTGCTGAAATTGCCAAGCGAGCCCATTCCGACCTCAAGCAGCAGGAAATTTTTCTGCTCTACTATATGGCTGGAGCCGCCCTTGCCTCCCCCTTTTCGGGCCTGCTCTGGAATCAGTATCTGGTGCAGTCTGATGCGGCCAAGATGCTTGGTCTGACCGAATACATTCCGACCTGGGTAGCTCCCGGAACAGACTCAATGTCAATGCTTGAGCGCACCTTTTTTCATCGGGACTGGATGGTTCCAATCCTGTTGCTGGTCGGCTCCCAGATTATTCAGCGTATCGATCATTTCGGTCTTGGTTATGCGCTCTACCGGATAACCTCAGACGTTGAAAAGCTGCCCTTTCCGATGGCCCCTGTCGCCGCTCTCGGCACCATGGCACTTGCTGAATCAGCCGAAGAAAAAAAAGAGAGCTGGAAGTGGCGGGTATTCTCCATAGGAGGGGTGATCGGTCTTGGCTTTGGGGCGATTTATGTGCTGCTGCCCATTGCCTCTGGACTGATCTTTACCGAACAGATCCGCTTGATCCCCATTCCCTGGATAGAACTCACCAGCCACACCGAAGAGATCCTGCCGGCTGTCGCAACCGGTCTGCAGCTCGACCTTGGCCTTGTTTTCATTGGCATGGTCCTACCGTTCTGGGCGGTTATTGGCGGTTTGATCGGACTTATCATTACCATCATACTTAACCCGATTCTTTACGCCCAGGGAATTCTGCACCGGTGGCATCCCGGCATGGCGACGGTTGATACCGTCTTTGCCAATAATTTTGATTTCTACATGAGTTTTGGTATCGGCCTCGGTCTGGCGATCGGAGTTATTGGCATCTGGTCCGTTGTTAGATCGATACGTGAATCTTCAAGCGACCGGGGGACATGGAAAGATCTGTTCGAACCACCGGCCGGAAGGGGCGATTTCAATTTCTGGATATCAATAGCAATTTACGTTTTTTCAACACTTGCCTATGTTGCTCTCTGTGTCTGGCTGGTACCATCATTTCCATGGATATTTTTCCTTGCCTACGGCTTCATTTATACACCTGTTATCTCCTATATCACAGCGCGAATGGAAGGAATCGCCGGTCAGTTTGTCAGTCTGCCTCTTGTCAGGGAAGCGAGTTTTATCGCTGGGGCCCGTTTTTTCGGCTACCAGGGTATCGAAATCTGGTATGCCCCCATACCGATTCACAATTACGGTGAAGCAACAGTACAATTCAGACAGATCGAGTTAACCGGAACCTCCATCCGGGGGATTATTAAAGCGGAGATTGTCGTTTTTCCGATTGTGATGGTTGCCAGCCTGTTGTTCTCCCAGTTTATCTGGCGGCTGGCCCCGATACCCTCGTCAAGCTACCCGTATGCCCAGGAGCTCTGGCATCTCCAGGCACTCAACACATTGTTGATGCAGACCTCTACTCTGGAAGGAAACTCCCTTTTCTATCAGGCGCTTAATGGCACGACAGTGGCCTCAGGGCTCGGCTTCGGCCTGCTCGCCTATTTCATTCTCAGCCTTTTTGGGCTACCGGTTCTCCTGATCTATGGCATTGTCAGGGGACTTGGCCAGTCAACACCGCACGGTCTCGTACTAGAGGTAGCCGGCGCGCTGCTTGGCAGATACTTCTTCTTCAAGCGTTACGGCCCCATGTGGCGGCAATATGCACCGGTTCTTCTGGCGGGTTTTTCTTGTGGAATGGGTCTCACCGGCATGTTTGCAATGGGATTTGCGCTGATCATGAAATCCCTTAATTATTTGGCCTACTGAGAAAAGAACTGGATGATGATTAATCCAGACTAACGAAAATGCGTACCAGCTGACCAACCACCAGAGACCAGAAGACAATCATGCGACTTACAGAACGACCACTTTTTTACTGGGTGCTCAGACGTTTCAGGGGTCTACAGTTCGTTCTGCTGATGGTCATTCTGGTCAGCCTGTTTTTCAGGATTTTTCCACTGGAAATGCAGCGGAAGATTATCAACGTCGCCATTAACCTGAAGATGCTTGATAAGCTCTATCTCTACTGTGGGCTCTACATGGGAGCGGTCCTTATTGCCGGGCTCCTGAAGTACCTGATATATACGATGCAGGCGGTCCTTGGCCAGAAGATCCTCATCGATATGCGCAAGGAGATCTTTCAGCATATCCTGCAACTCCCCCTGCCTTTTTTCCACCGCACACAGGCCGGTATGATAATTTCTTCCGTGACAGCGGAACTCAACGCCATCGCACAATTTCTTGGCAATGCTGTCGCCGTACCGATCGCTACCGTCTTGACCTTTATTACCTTTATCGGATTCATGATCTATCTCAATCCGACTCTCGGGCTGCTCAGTATGATCATCTATCCGTTCGAACTGACAATCATTCCGCTTTTGCAACGATGGTATAACAGGTATAACCGCAAACGCGTATTTACAAACAGACAGATAACGAGCCTGGTGAACGAATCCGTGAGCGGAATACATGAAGTCCAGGCAAATGCCAGCTACCTCCTTGAGAACAACAAGCTCAGCCGTTTGATCAAACGCCTCTACAAGGTCACGGTAAAATTGTCGGTGATAAAATATGGAATCAAGTTCAGTAACAATCTGTTCCAGAGTATTGGTCCATTCCTGTTATTTCTTGTCGGCGGGTATCTTGCGATCAACGGTGAGTTTACCATTGGTGCCCTGGTCGCCTTTCTTTCCGCTTATGAAAAGGTCTATGATCCGTGGAAAGAGGTGATTGAATATTATCAGACCTATCAGGATGCCAAGGTTCGGTACAGGCAGATCATGGAACTGCTCGACTACTCGCCAGACTTCCTCCTCGAGGCCCCGGGAAGAACGCCCCAACAGCTTCCCGGCACAATTGAGGTGAGCAATATCAACTACAATATATCCGAATCAATCCAGCTGCTCAACAATGTCTCTTTTCGACTGGAGCCAGGACAGCATCTGGCGCTCATCGGTTTTTCCGGCTCTGGAAAATCGACCCTCAGCCTGCTCATCGGTCAGTTGCTCAAATCCACTTCTGGTTCTTTAAAAATTGGCGGTCATGAGATCAATGATCTGAGTAAGCTTGAAGTGGCGCTCAATATAAGCACTGTTTCGCAGCACCCGTTTATCTTTACCGGATCTGTTCGCGACAACCTGCTCTACTCCTGCGACACGCTTTATCTCAATAAACTCACGGAGAACCTTCCCGACCGCCAGGAGATTATAGAGATGGTCAAGGAGGTCGGCCTGGCAGAAGATGTCATCCGGTGGGGTCTTCGTTCAGTAATTCCGCCCAAACGGGCCGAACCGATGATCAGCAGTTTCATGCACATGCGCCAGATCATCCAGGAAAAATTAAAAGAAGAGTTTTCCCAGGCAATTGAATTTTATAATGCTTCAGAATTTCAACAATATTTACCTGTGGCAAAAAACATCATATTCGGCAGTTATGGCGGGGCGTTCAGGAACAGAAAACTTATAGACAATAAAGAGTTCAGGCGTTTTCTCAAGGAGATCGACCTGGAGAATCCGTTGACCGAACTCGGTGAAGGAATCGCCACTGCCACCATTGAGTTTCTCGGGGATTTCCAGAACGACCCGTTCTTCTTCCAGGGAAGTCCGATGAACCCCGAAACCTTCCAGGAATATGAAGCACTGACCAGAAAAGCCCAGCGGACGTCGCTGAAAAATCTGAAGAAGACAGAACGAGATCGATTCCTGCTGCTGGCTCTCCGTTTCACCCCCGGAATTCACAAGATCACAACAATCACCACCGCTCTTGAGCAGAAGATTATGCTGGCCCGCAGAGCCTTTCTCCAGCAGGTTGCCGGCGTCGATCTTGACCAGTGCTCAAACGGCAATATCCAGTTGGAAATCAAACCATACCTGGAAAAACAGTCACCTTCGAGTCCTGAGTTTACGCCATTTTGTATTAACCAATACCTGAACTCACACTCTCTGGGTGATAATATCCTTTTCGGTACGATCATTGACCGGGACCTCATCCGTGACAGGCTTGGAAAAATTGCTGCTGAAGAGTTTGAGCAACAGGGGCTGCTTGATGACATCATGGATATCGGTCTCGATTTTCATGTGGGCAGCAAGGGAGATAATCTTTCGGGCGGACAAAAACAGAAAATAGCCCTGGCACGAGCCCTGCTGAAAAAGAGCCCTATTCTTGTTCTCGATGAGGCAACAGCCAGCCTCGACAACAGTTCCCAGGCACGAATACAGCGTTATATCGACACCCGCCTCAAAGGAAACACCACCGTTATCTCAGTGGTTCATCGCCTTGACATGATTTCAGGATATGACCATATTATTGTTATGAAAGATGGAAAGATTGTCGAGTCAGGATCTTATACTGACCTGCTCGACCAAAAAGGAATCCTCTATGACCTCGTCAATGACAGTCGATAAATACGTAAATCAGGAGAGCTGCCGACTATCCTCAGACTTTAACCTACTGAGACAATCAGAGATTTTTTCAGGTGTGCATCACGATGTCGTCAAACTCCTGGCCTACCTGTCAAGCCATCGGCTATTTCAGCCTGGTGCCTACCTTATCGAACAGCGAAAAAAGGCTAACCAGGCATTTATCCTGATTCGTGGTACCGTTGAAATTACCGTCCACCACAGGGGGAAAGAAATTGTACTCCAGCAATTGCAGCAAGGTTCGGTTTTTGGTGAACTTGCACTGCTTGCTGAGTTTGAATGGTTCTTTAATGCCCGGGCCGTGCATGAAGCTGAGGTCATAATAATTGATCAGACCGCATTTCATAAGGTAATTGAAAAATTTCCGGAGCATAAGGACAAACTCACTGAACGGATAATTCAGATTCGCGTAAAACGGCTTGAGAGCCAGACTACCCATATGCTGGATCAGTTTCTGTCAGATGGCTGGCAGCCAACAGAAGTAATAATATGAATATTATGGTTTTACGGACAGTAATTGTTACAACCCTGCTCCAGCTTGTCCTGATTACAGGGGGCGCCTATTCAACTGAAATACCTCGGGAAATCGCTGGATTCCGTCTCGGTGAAGATATAACCGAGTATTCAGATATCGAATACTCCAATTACCTCAAAGAGGTCGTGGTAACAGACTGGCATGGTTTCCGTAAAGGTATTATCTCCTACGGAATATGCGCCTATCCAGGAGAAATTGTTAGAATTTCAATGAAATATGAGGACTCGAGTAAAGCTTTCTTTGATCAACTCCTCAGAAGATATAAGGATAAATTCGGCAAGCCAACCACCTGGGGTGGAGACGCCTTTGGTATTCTTTCAAAATGGAAATGGGTCTTTAACGATGAGGAAAACCGCACTGTTAATCTCATTCTCCAGCACAATTTAAAAAATCATAATCAAAACATTGGCAATATTGTCAAACTCTATTACCCGCAACGGGAAAAAGAGGAACAGCTCTGCTTTATTGAGCAATGCGAGATAAATAAAAGCGCAGAGCAGAAGGAGCAAATTCTTGAACGTAAGGAGAAAAACTGGGAATACATGATTCCCCGTTAGTTCAATGGCCTACGATTCCCACGCAGTCAAGCCGGTCGGCTGGAATGGTATACATTTTCATCTGCCTCAGGACTGGGATGTTACCGTCAAGGGAAATTGCCACCTGATCATCGAACAAGCGCTTCAGCCGTTTCTCGAATTTCGCTGGCAGAAAAAGGGGCACCATCCATCAAAGAAAAGTCACGCTGAATTCATCCTGTCCCAGTTGCACAAGGAAACCAAGAAGAGACCGCAGATAATAGAATCCCCACAGTTTCTGCAACCACTCCCCCCCCATTTTGAAGTCAGTGCTTTTAGTCTTGATGGACTGGCTGATCCGAGTGGTGCTGTCATCACCTGCAGAAACAGCGGCACACTCATTTTATTCCAGTTTTTCAATATCACACCCAGTTCAGCCAAAAGTCTTCTCTGCTTTTTTAAAACCTTCAACTGCTGTATGGAAGATGAACAGAACAGTAGCTGGTCGATTGATGATTTGACCTTTTTACTGCCCCAGCACTTCACACTCGATCGTTACTCATTCTCATTGGGTTTGACCCAGTTTCATTTTAAGAGCAGGGGCTCTGATCTTAAACTCTGTAGACTTGCAACCGCATCAAAACATCTTGAGCGCTCTACGTTTAAGAATCTGTTTGCTCATTTTAATGGGGGTGACCCCGAAAATTGCACCGTCATCGACAATAACACCCTGGTGATGAACTCTTCCCCGTCCCTCGGCGACCGGCTGCTCTGGGCCATCAAGAGAAAAAAAATCCATCACTGGGGAAAATTCTGCTATTTTACTGATCAGGATAAAATTCTGGGGCTCTACCTGGCAAGCTCGCAGCCTCTCGATAGGGATCAGGTGACGCTTCTCGATAGAAATTATGGCTTTGTTCAGTAAGAAAAGAAAACCGGTCCAGATGACCAGGGAACAGGCGCTTGCCTGCACTCCTGTCCAAAACAATGTCATTTCCTGGGAAGAGAATGGTTCCGGGAATGTGCAGATCGAATATGTCCTGTTATTGAAGCCCTTCTTCCATTCAATTTTCAAACGATTTTCGAACGAATCCAGTAATGTGCCAACCAGGAAAATTCAGCTTGATGAGTTGGGAAGCGATGTCTGGAAGATGATCGATGGAAAACGCACCACCTCTGAAATCATCATCGAATTCTCATCTCTGCAGAATATCTCAACCCAGGAATCCGAGCAGTCTGTAACAACTTTTTTTCGAGAACTTGGTAAAAGAGGTCTGATCGGTTTACGCTGATGCTCAGCCACCAAGCTTCCGTTTGATAGCCTGCAGATCTGACCAGGTCGCCTGTTTCATCTCCGGATTCTGCAGCAAAAACGTTGGGTGGTAGGTCGGCATTACCGGAATCTGGACACCTGATCCGGTTTTATATGAATAAAAATGTCCCCGCTGCTGTGAGAGCGGTCTGGCCTGAGCCGTCAGCAACCTTGAAGCGATGATTCCCATGCTGCAAATCATTTGAGGTGCAAGCAGTTCAATCTGCATCTCCAGGTAGCTGCTGCAGCTTCTGATGTGTTCCGCAGTCGGCTGGCACATCTCAGGTATACTGCATTTGATGACGTTGGTGACAAAGACGACCTCCCCGCTCAGGTCGATCGCTTCAATCATCCTTTTAAGCATCATGTCCTGATCTCTGCCAAACAGCTCCCCCACTGCGGCCGATGACTTGTCGGTAACGGTCAACCAGTCGCCAACGATCATCAACTTCACGGGAATCGACAAGGTAACAGCGCTTCCCGCCGTACTCACCTGTCTTGCCTGGTGAAGGGAACAATTTTGACATCTGCAGATCTCTGCCGTCAGCTCCGCTAGGTTGAGCGATATCCCCAGATCCTCTGAACCCTGGCTGGATCTCACCTTCTCTTTGCTCCCCGGTGCGATCGGCACAACTCCAGCATTGCTGTCTTGCCGGGACAGCAGGGAAAGCGCTTCCAGACTACTTTCTATTGGTTCACGGTCGGGATATTCTTCTATGCCGCATGAATGGTGATAGGCAAGAAGCGACCTGAAGGCAGTGATAAATTCATGTTTATTCAATGGCACATCAGTAAAAAAAGATTAATCAGGTAAAAACGAATACAGCCCTTTATCATGATAATAATACTCCCCATGGCTCTACCTGCAATAATTTTCCTTTGGTATACCGATACCCGTACTCAACTGGCAAGATCACGATCATCGAAATACAGAGCTTGAAGTTTTTTTATCGGCCAAGAGAAAAACAGAGGACATTTCCCCCATTTGTGGTATAACGAAATGGACATATACACTAATAATGAAGATGCATTTTCGCCTTGGTTGGAGGTACTCACTGTGGAAAAAGCAGAATTCAGTCTGATAAGGAAAAAACTGGGGAAAACCCAGAAGCAGCTAGCAGCCTTGCTCGGCATGTCGTTGAAGACAATTCATAGTTACGAGCAGGGTTGGCGCTCGATTCCGGCACATATTGAAAGGCAACTTTTCTTTCTGCTGATCAATCAGCGAAAAAAGAATAACGAGCTGACTCCCTGCTGGGAGCAGAAAGAATGCCACGAAAAAGAAGACTGCCCAGCTTGGGAGTTTCAAAGTGGTCATCTTTGCTGGTTTCTCTGCGGTACCCTCTGCGAATGTACAAACGAATCGTCATATAAAGAAAAAATCAATGTTTGCCGCTCCTGTAAGATATTCAAGTCGTTAGTATCTTGATCAAGCTGGTTTATGCACGCCTGTCCTAATAAGATAAGAGCGGTGCAGTGCCATACGGCTAACAGTATTCAGAGAGTATAAAGGTAACGGCTATGCCCATTTACGAATTCAGCTGCAACAACTGTGGGAAAGAGTTTGAGCAGATAGTTTCATCTTCAGATATATCGTCCGTAACCTGCAGTGCGTGTGACAGTAACGATATCAAAAAAATGATTTCTTCTGGCAGTTTCAGGCTTGGCTCAAGCGGGGGATCACCACTACCGGCTGCTCCGCCATGCGGCAACTCGGGATTTTCCTGAGCATCATAACATCCAGTCCGGGTCGGACTGACAACTATTGTGTGACATGAGCTGGGTCTATGCAGACAAAGATACCTGCATTCAGGTGACGGCCAACGGTTTGACATAACAACACAGGGCAGAAAACGACAATCATTTCGCGGTTGTTTTCTGAGGTTTGGAAAAATCAAAGACCCGTTCATTCTTTTTGAGCATACCATATTTTTCCCGCGCAATCTGCTCGAGGTAGTCCGTATCGTTATTAAGTCTGTCGATTTCCGCCCTCAGCTGCTCGTTGGCCAGCGTCAGTTCCCGGGTCTGCTTCTCCAGGTCAAGCGCCTTATTTCTCAACTTTAACAGGCTGTATACCCCAGTACCTGGTGCAAAAAGAATCCAGAGGGTTGAGGCAATAACCAGACCAAGAATAATTTTCAAAAGTCGATTTTGCTGGAGTGGGGTAAGTGGCTTCTTTGGCTTTTTTTTCACGCGACTATCCATGAAATGGTGTAAATATTCTTCAGGACAAATGTACCTGTTGTTATGATCTACTTCAACCCCGTTAAACAATAAATCCAAAAGAATACGCCTATTATGCCAAATAGAGAACGTGTCCTTGTCAGTGCCTGTCTTGCCGGACTCTGTAGCCGATATGATAACCAGGTGATAACGAGCGCCACCTGTCTTGAGCGCATCCGGTCAACAACCTGGATTCCGGCCTGCCCGGAGCAACTCGGTGGTCTGCCAACACCCCGGGAGCCTGCAGAAATCAGCGGCGGTACAGGGGCCGACGTGTTGCAGGGCAGCGCCAGGGTCATATGCAGAGATGGCTCAGACGTTACCGAATTATTCGTCAAAGGTGCGTACCAGGTACTTGAAATCGCACAAAGACAAAAGATATCCAAAATGCTGCTCAAGGCCCGCAGTCCGTCCTGCGGAGTCAGCAAGCAGGGAGTGACCGCTGCGCTGCTGATGGCACATGGCATTGAACTGGAAGAATTTGACTGAAGGGATTTCACCCAGCTTCACCGGGTCAAGGAATACGCATGATCACCAGGATAATAATGCCTGCCTCATAAAGCAGATAGAGCGGGCCTCCCATCAACAGCATATTGACAATATCAGGAGTCGGTGTCAATAGCGCGGCAACGATTGCTATCAACAAAAGAGCATAACGCCGATGGCGCGAAAAAAAACTCCTGGTGACAAGTCCGATTTTTGCCAAAAACACCATGAGGATTGGCAACTCAAAAATCAGCCCGAAGGCAAGGATGAACACCGTCACAAAGTTAACAAACCTGCCAACTGAGATGACCGGTTTTAACTCTTCCGAGCCAAATCCCAATAAAAAATTAATTCCGAATGGCAGGGTAATAAAAAAGCAGAATAGTGTTCCGGCATAAAAGAGAAGACAGGTAAAGAAGGTAAATAAGACAAGCTGCATCCGCGTAACCTGAAACGGTTTACCGATCGCTTTTAGAAAAACTGCAATTATCCAAGGCATCAAGCTATAGAGGGCTCCAAAGAGCGCCAGCTTTACATGGGCAAGAAATGGACCTGCGACAGAAAAGAAATAGAGCTTTTCAGCCAGGTGCCCCTGTACGATTTCAAGAAGCTGCGGTGAGAGAAAAAAGACCAGCACCGTTGCCCCAATAATGGTTAAAAAGAGTGCTCGGATTGATTTTCTCAGCTCGTTCAGGAAGACCACGAGCTTTGGGGATGATTCAATCATGTCTTACATAAGTATCAGGTAAGAAGACGGCTGGCTGTACCATTCTCGTCCTCAGGAAAAATTGCACACCCGAGAAAATACTAGATGCGCAGCTGAAAAGCAATTTGATAGAGGTTGCGTTCACAATAAAGCCGTGATAAACAATGGTTGCAAACTAATACGAAGGTATCCTTTCATCCATTTAACAACACACTATCATGCTTGAACTACGATTTATCCGGGAAAATATTGATCTCGTCAAGACAAAAACAGCCAAAAGAGGTCTTGCGACCGACATGCTCGATCGATTCATGGAGGTCGATGCCAAACGGCTTGCCATCCTTGGTGATGTTGAAACTCTGAAAAACAAACGCAACACCGTGTCAAAAGATATAGCGTTGTTGAAAAAAGCAGGAGATAACAGTGGCGCAGAGCCACTCATCCAGGAGATGAAGGAGTCTAACCAGAAAATCAAAGATTTTGATGACCGGTTGACCACGATTATGACAGAGCTGCAAAGCATCGTCATGACCATTCCCAACCTCTGTGACGATTCGGTTCCCGAAGGGATGGATGAAAGTGATAATATTGAAGTGAAAAGCTGGGGAGAGAAACCTGTTTTTGAGTTCTCCCCGAAACCCCACTGGGACATCGGGACCGATTTGGGAGTTCTCGACTTTGAGCGGGCTGCTAAACTCTCAGGAGCGCGCTTTTCCCTGCTCTCTGGCTTTGCCGCGAGAATGGAACGGGCGCTTGTCAATTTCATGCTCGACCTGCAGACGGAGAAGCACGGCTATAAAGAAATGCTGCCGCCATTTCTCGTTAACACCCCGTCCATGACGGCAACCGGTCAGCTGCCGAAATTTGAAGAAGATCTATTCAAAATAAAGGATTGGGACCTTTACCTAATCCCCACGGCCGAAGTTCCAGTCACAAACATTCATCGGGATGAGACGGTTGAAGAGAGCAATCTGCCCATCAAATATACTGCCTTTACCCCCTGCTTCCGGTCCGAAGCCGGTTCTTACGGACGCGACACCCGAGGACTGATCCGGCAGCATCAGTTCAACAAGGTCGAGCTGGTTAAATTTACCACACCGGAGCAATCGTTTGACGAGCTTGAAACACTGCTTGAAGACGCAGAAAAAGTCCTTCAGCTGCTGAATCTGCACTATCGGGTTGTAACCCTCTGTTCGGGAGATCTTGGGTTCTCTGCAACAAAAACCTATGACATTGAAGTATGGCTTCCCGGACAGGATGCCTACCGAGAAATCTCTTCCTGTTCCAACTTCCTCGACTTCCAGGCCCGAAGAGGTTCGATCCGCTACCGTCCGCATGGGGAGAAAAAGAGTAAACTGGTCCATACCCTGAATGGTTCCGGACTTGCCGTGGGCAGAACACTCCTTGCCATCATGGAAAATTATCAGCGAGAAGATGGCACCATCGACATACCAGACGTGCTGAAACCGTATTTTGAAAGCCGGATATCTGCCGGATAAATCTGTCGCCATAGCGACAGGAGCATCCGCCCTGTCAAAGAATTCTCAAACAGATTAAGGAGAAACAGGTGCGAACCATCCAGGGATTTTGTCTCAGTCGTCTTCTTTATCTTTCTTTTTTAATTGGTCTTCTGGTCTTTCAGCCATCAATTGGTTCCGCTGAAGACGGTGCTCGATCGGTTGCCAACCCGTCCGAACAGGTGACATCGTTGATGGCAGGTCTCAGTGATGAGCAGGTTCGACAAATGCTGATTGCCGAACTCCAGAAAGACCCCCAGGCAGAGCTCTATTCCGAGCAGCAGAAGATGGTCGGCCCGGCAGGAATTTTTCACCGGATACTGAGAAAACTAAGCGCTGAACATGACGATAACGAAGGACAGCTCAGGAAACTGAGGAGTGGCATCCCAAACCTGCTCCCCGACCTGCATAAGGTGTTTCTAACCTTGTGACCGCACGGCACAATGCAGGGGGCCCTGCTCAACGTTGTCTGGGTTATTTTCTTTATCACCGTAGGACTTCTGATCGAATTCTTCATCAGAAAAACATTTATCAAACATCTCTTTCTCTCTATTTCCGAGAAAGACACGCTGCATATGACCAATTCGGAGAAGTTCACTGCCTCAATTGCCCGCGTTCTGCCTGACATTCTTGGGATAATCATATCCGCTTCTGCTGCCTACCTTGCCTTCAATATTTTTATCTTGACCGATTCCCCCTTTGTTCAGCTCTTTTTCCTGGCAACCATTATCGCCATAACCTCTATCAGGCTGATTGCTGTCTGCTCTCATATTATCTTCTCTCCAACCATACCGTCGTTTAGAATTTTACCCATGCAGAACCATGATGCCCGGATGAGCCATAGGCTGGCAGTCGGGACATCATGCTACTTTGTTGTGGTTCTGATGTTTGTCGTTGTGGTCAGAAAACTTGGAGCGAGTTTTGAGACCGCCCGTCTGCTGCAATTATTTTTTGCCACACTTCTCCTGCTGGTCACCTTTGTGGCGATCGTTATCAACAAGAACAGGGTTAAACAGTATATCCTTGGAGGCGGCGAGTCCAAGGATCAGAGTCTCACCTGGGGCCGCAAGCAATTCGCGGAAATCTGGCACATCCTCGCTCCTGTCTACCTTTTTATCCTCTGGCTGCTGCTGGTTGACAACCTTGCCGATACCGATACCAGAAACAGCGGAGCATTTATTCTCAGTTTTTTCGTCGTACCCATCTGGATGGTTGCCGACAAAATTGTCAGGTGGATAATCAGATATGCCATGTCAATCCTGAAAATCCATCAGGAGTTTTACGACGACAAGGAACCAGCGAGCGAAGAAGACCTGATCGAGCGGAGCAAAGGTCGAGAGTTGTTCATCAAGATCAAAGGGTTAGCCCGGATTGGCGTGATTGCTGCGCTGGTTATATGGGTGGCCAGCCTCTGGAATATCACGATTCCGTTCTTCTCGGGGCTCGCCGCCGTAGCCCTTGACGCCCTGGTGATAATGACGCTCGCCCTGTTCTTCTGGCAGTTTGTCAGCAACTGGATCGAACGAAAAATTGAAGAGTCACTGCCCGAGGAAGAAGATGAAAGCCATGATGATGAGTGGGGGGGAGCTGCCTCCCGGGGGCGTGCCTATACCCTGCTGCCGATGATTCGTAAATTTATCGGCTCGGTCCTGGTTATCATGGTCACCATGACTATCCTCTCGTCCATGGGCGTTGATATCGGGCCACTGCTTGCCGGTGCCGGAGTGGTTGGTCTGGCCATCGGCTTCGGAGCCCAGAAGCTGGTCTCTGATATGTTCTCTGGGTTTTTCTACCTCCTCGATGATGCTTTTCGAGTGGGTGAGTACCTCACCGCCGGAGATGTCTCAGGAACTGTTGAGTCCATCACATTGCGCAATATCATGCTGAGGCATCATCGCGGAATGCTGCAGATTGTTCCGCACAGTGAACTCGGGGCAATCACCAACTTCATGAGAGGCGGCATTACCGTCAAGTTCAATCTCGATTTCCCCTATGATGCGCCAATCGACAAGATTCGTAAGATCATTAAGAAGGTTGGCCAGCGAATGCTCGATGACGAGATCTACGGCAAGGATTTCATCCGCCCGGTCAAGTCCCAGGGGGTTCGTGAAATCACCAACTCGGTAATGACCATACGGGTTAAATTCACGGCCCAGCCGGGCACCCATTTCGTCATCCGCAGAGAAGCATACCGGATAATTACCGAGGCGCTTAATGCCCAGGGTATCTATTACGCCCATCGCAAGGTTATCGTTGATCTACCCGAAATCGAGGCCCAGGGAGAAGAAGATCTCCAGAAGCAGATTGCTCATGCTGCAGGAGCAGCTGCTCAACGGGTGATTGAGGAAGAAAATGCACTTCAGCCGGCAAAACCGCCCGGTGATGGTTCGATGGATTAAAACCCGTTCTTTGATATTACAAGAGACGGTCAGTAATGATCTACGCTTCTCAGTCAATCCTATTGGGCTGAGGTGACCATACCTCGGTTGCAGCAGCAGTTACCAATGTCAGTTTTCAGGCTCGTCGTTGAACCTGATACGTAATTCTATTTCTTCAATGGCGTCAGTGAGCTTCAGGCTGTCTATATATCCCCTGACTGTTCCGGCAAGAGACTCTTGAATAAAGGGTTTGAGTACGATTTTCCGGCCATTGACCAGGAGCGCTGTCTTATCTTTTTGTTTCCGCTCTTTCTGAAGAAAACGTTTCTCCAGAAAGAGTGCGATTTCTTCAGCCTCATCGAGTCGAAACACATAGTCAGCTGTTATCTCGAGATCTGTGGCAACGGCTATCACCCCGTGCACCTCTTTGCGCAACTGCTGATCAGGGTTGCGAACTACTTCCAGTTTGGCAATATGTCTCGCCTGCTTGAACCCCTCGGCAACGATGATATCAGCATCCGGAAAATAGCGATGGGCCAGCGTTGTCAGCGACAGGTCCTGCTGTTTTGTCTGCAGGACCATCTGGTCCGGTGCGACGAGCATGACCGCGTCGGCCCCGGCCTGTTTATGCTTGAATGTATCGGTCCCGGGTGTATCAAACTCAATCTCTTGTTCACTGCTCGATTTGATTACCGCCACTCGATATCCCAGCTGTTTGAGAGCGGCAACCACCCCGGTGGCCAGGGTAGTTTTACCGCTATTGTGCCAGCCGATAAACGAAACAATTGCAGCCATGAGTAGTCCTGAATATTTTCTTTCGGGTTACATGAGAAACGTCGTGCTCCTTGTGCATCTAACCTAACGTGCCTGCCTTCAAAGTCAACCTCCGGGTTATTGCTGTCCCCAAGAGCAGGGGTAATTTTCTTGGCCGGATAATGGTACTGGTATCCTGCCCGTGACTGTATTTTGACAGCGGGTAGATAAAAGACTTGCTCTGCCCAACTTGATAGTTATGTTAATAGCTGCCATCTTGCTCAACTGCTCTCTACTTGTAAATTCAACATATTAAATAGTTTACTATGACCACCGAAGCATCGATTACCGCCTCGACGATAATTATAACGCCCGAAGGACAGGAAACAACAGAAGAACAGGTTGCCATAGAGACGCCCTATATAATCTCGCTCAACGAGATAGAAATTGGTGCGTCCATGGTTCTGCCCACCGGTCTTGAAGAATTCGGGGTAGGCTTCCTGTTCGGGCAAGGGTATATCCAAACCCCTGAGGAGGTAAAAGAGGTCATTGTTTGCCCTGAGGGCAGAATATCTGTCTACGCCGATGTCCAGAGTATGGAGCCGAAAGATGTCATCATTACCTCGGGCTGTGGGGGAACTGGAAAAATCCCCAGGGAGATGCTGGAGGGACATATCGATTCGCCCCACGAGATGACAATCTCGTTTAGCCAGATAAAACATTTTATCCGTCAGGTTCTTCAGGCCTCGCCCCTTGGCTCAATGACACATTGTGTTCACGGTTGCGGCCTGTGGGCAGAGGGGCGGATGCAGGCATTTTTTGAGGATGTGGGGCGGCATAACGCCGTTGACAAGATCATGGGGGCAATTCTTCTTGGCAGGGCATCGCCGCGGGCAGCCGTTTATACCACAGGTAGACTGACGTCTGATATGGTTCTGAAATGTGCACGGATGAGAATACCGGTGGTTATGTCACGCACCGCGCCATCATCGCTTGGACTAGCGATCGCCACGCGAGCCGGGCTGACCCTTGCCGCGTATGCCCGACCGGAGCGACTCAACGTCTTTCATGGCCCCGAGCGGATCACCAAGTAAGCCGAGTCAATCATCCCCTGCCCTTTGTATGCGCTTCAATCCCCAGTTCTATCAAACGTTCCAGAACACGCGGATAATCGAGGCCATACTCTTTTGCCGCCTGCGGGAAAAGGCTTGTTTCCGTCATTCCCGGAATGGTGTTTGTCTCCAGGACAAACAGGGCGTTATCTCCGTCGATGATCATGTCGGTGCGGGAATATCCGGAGAGCTGTAATACCTTGTGAGCGGCAAGCCCATATTGCTGCGCCGCCTGAGCAATTTCAGGGTCTATATCGGCAGGACAGATTTCACTGGAGGCACCGGGCAGATATTTTGCGTTGTAATCAAAAAACTCATACATTTCACCTGGTATGATTTCAATAACCGGCAGCGCCACAGGATCATCATTACCCAGCACTGATACGGTTATTTCTCTTCCCTTAATAAATTTTTCCACCATGACCCGATGATCATTTTTCAATGCCTGCTCGATACCTTTGATTACCTGCTCTTCGGTCCTGGCGATGGTAAGCCCGAGGCTTGAGCCGTCCCGAACCGGTTTAATCACCAGCGGCAAACCGAATTGGGCAATCATCTCACCACACCGTACCGTATCAACATGATCAACGACACACCAGTCAGCGACCGGAATATCGACCGTCCGGTACAGAACTTTGGCCAGATTTTTATCCATGGCAACGGCACTGCCAAGAATGCCTGCCCCCTGGTAAGGGATATCAAGTAAGTCGAGCATTCCCTGGACCGATCCATCCTCGCCAAACAGGCCGTGCAGAAGAATAAAAGCAAAATCAATTTGCTCTCTATCGCGTGCAAGAGATTCAAGATCATAGGCTGGATCATATCGCTTTATCAGATATTTAGCAGGATCAAGCGCTTTCTCAAATATAGCCGCACCACTCAGGGAGACTTCACGTTCTCCAGATTTACCTCCTGCCAGCAGTGCCACACACAGTCTTTTTGTATCCGTCACGATGTCACCTTAATCTGTCGTCCATTTATAAACGGTTGTTCGAAAATCTAGTCTGAAGATTCTCATCAAGACACAAGATGATTCAGACTAAAACGAAAATCTTCTCTGTGCAACAGCTTCTCTGAAGCGTTGCCTATAAATCCGGGGAAAAGGCAGCCAACGCCTTATGCATCATCCGGGAATGTTGATCTTTTTTGTGAATAACAAAAAATTGAAAGAACAGATTATTTTTCACCTCATATACCTGCTGATGAAACATCCTCGCCAAGATAACAGAAAAATTGTTTGACATGAGCGCTTTATCGTTTTATAAAGATCATTTGTCGCTGAGAAATTCGACTCTTTTTGTAGTCGTTTAGTAACTATATTGAACTATACCCAAAACGGAGATTCAAATGATAGAAGTTGAAGTCCGAGGTGATCTCGAATTTGCTATCAGGCAGTTGAAAAAAAAGCTTCAGATAGATGGAATTAAAAGAGAGTTGAAGCGCCGGGAATATTACGAAAAACCGAGTGTCAAGAAACGCCGTAAGCAGGCTGAAGCACGCCGTAAGCTCCGCAAATTCAACCGCATGAAAAAGGCAATGTGATTTGCAGCAGCAGTTGACTGAAGCCCCGGCCCACATGCGGGGCTTTGTATTCTTCTCTATCTCAATCATAAAACGATAAATACCTTACCGCTTCCCAGTTCGTTCACCTCCCTCCTGGAGATCTTCCTCCACCAACTCTTCTCCGAGAGAAGGCTTTCAGAAAACAGTATTCTTGCCTACGAGGCTGATATCAAACTGTTTCTCCGCTTTATTCACGATAAAAATATATCAGAATTGAGTGGTGTATCCCTCGAAACGATTCACCAGTTCCTGGCCGCTTCAAAAAAAAGAAAGGTCTCTAACCGCAGTAACGCCCGAAGAATTTCCTCCCTGAACAGTTTTTTCACCTTCCTGACGCTCCACAAACACATCTCGAGCAATCCGTTCTCCACAGTTGATCTTCCCAAGAGCGGCAGAATTCTCCCAAAAGCACTCTCTATTAACGAGGTAAACAGACTCCTCAGACTCCCCCCGCAAAGCGACCCGCTGACAGCTCGTAATTATGCGATGCTGCTTCTCCTCTATTCCACAGGGTTGCGGGTGTCTGAGCTGGTATCACTGCCAATGAACAGCTGCAATCTTACAGCCGGATTTCTTCGTGTTATGGGCAAAGGAAACAAGGAACGACTGGTTCCTTTTGGCGATGTTGCCAAGACGGCAGTCGAATCCTACATTGATCATTCCCGCCCGGCAATCCTCAAGGGCAAACGAAGCACTTCGCTCTTCGTTACTGGTAGAGCAAAAGGCATGACCAGAATGCGTTTCTGGCAGATTATTTCTCAGACGGCAAGAGCGTCAGGTATTCGCACGCCAATATCGCCTCACATGCTGCGTCACTCCTTTGCTACTCATCTGCTTGCAAACGGTGCCGATTTACGTTCTGTCCAGCTCATGCTCGGTCATGCCGATGTCGCCACCACGCAGATCTACACCCATATTGACCAGGACCGGTTGAAGGCTATTCACCGTTCGTTTCACCCAAGGGGATAGAAAGAGGTCGGCCAGGATTGGCAAGCTCTTTAGATATTGTTGGCCATAATCCACTCCAGTGGCTATATTCTCTCGACATAACAGATAATAACCAGGCACGAAAAGATCTCAGCACAGCCAGAAGAGCAAGAGCCAATGCGTGTTATTACAACTCACACCAACGCCGATTTTGACGGCATGGCATCGATGATAGCCGCCCAGAAACTTTATCCCGACGCCTTGCTGGTGTTTCCCGGTTCTCAGGAAAAGACCCTCCGGGATTTCATATCCCAGACCCTGCTCTATCAGTATGATTTTCTCAAGGCAAAACAGATTATCCTCAACAAAGTTACGACGCTTATCGTGGTTGACACCCGTTCTTCTGACCGTATTGGATCGCTGAAGGCATGTCTGCAGAACCCCGGCATTGAAATACATCTCTATGACCACCACCCAAAGCTTGATGGCGATCTCAAGGGCAGTCTTGAAGTAGTACGTGATGTTGGCTCCACCATGACCCTTCTCACCGAGATCCTTCAACAGAGAAAGATAGAGATCAACGAGGAAGAGGCCACAATTTTCAGTCTCGGCATTTACGAGGATACCGGTTCGCTGACCCACCTGACCACGACGCCGGATGACATGCGGGCAGTTGCCTGGCTGCTTGACAAAGGAGCCAAACTCAACATTATCTCCCAGTTCATCAGTCACGACCTGACATCGCACCAGGTAACCTACCTCAATGAATTGATGAAAGGAGCCAACCGTATAACCATCCAGGAAATACCGGTTGTAATCGCAACCCTGTCACTGCCGAACTATGTCGATGATTTTTCACTCATCGTCAAACGGCTGATGACTATGGAAAATCTCGACACCCTGTTCACCCTCGTTTCCATGGGTGGCAGGACCTATCTGATTGCCCGGAGCAGGATACCCGATGTCAACGTGGGTACAATTGCCCGCGATTTCGGTGGTGGCGGACACGCCACGGCAGCCTCGGCGACGATGAAGGAAATGACGATAATCGAGGCGCACGAACGGCTTATCCGAAGCCTGCACCGACATATCAGACCCCAGGCAATTGCTCGTGAAATGATGGCTTCTCCGGCAATAACCGTTCCCGAGAATGCTTCGATCTACAACGCACAGGCCCTGATGACGCGCTACAACATCAACACCATGCCGGTAATACCAGGCCCCCCCGCAACGGGCACCGACAAGGTAAACAGTCCGCTCATCAGCGGAATTATCTCCCGCCAGATGGTCGAGCGGGCAATCAGCCATGATCTTGGTAATCTACCGGTGCAGGAGTACATGACCAGTGATGTCGAGGTGCTGTCACTGAATGCGACCCTTGCAGATATCCAGGAATTAATCATCGAACATCGCCAGAGACTCATCCCAATCGTACATGACCGTGAGCTTAAAGGCATTATTACCCGTACGGATCTGCTCAACCGGTTGGTTAACGATCCTTCAAACCTGCCCAGAAACCTCCTGCACGAGTCGGAATATCCGTCTCTTGAACGAAGCAGGAACCTCAACGACCTGATGGTCGGTTGCCTGGAACGTGAGATCATAACATTGCTGCAGGTTGTTGGTGAAGTCGCCGACGAATTCACATTCAACGCCTTTGTCGTCGGAGGGTTTGTCAGGGATCTCCTGCTCAAAAAGAGCAATATGGATCTTGACATCGTCGTTGAGGGGGACGGCATCGTCTTTGCGAAAAAACTCTCAGAACGGCTCGGGGGCAGGGTCAGAACACACGAACGATTCAGGACCGCCATGATCGTCCTGCCCGATGGACTGAAACTTGACGTGGCAACCGCACGGCTCGAATACTACGAGTATCCTGCAGCACTGCCCACGGTTGAGCTGTCCTCCATCAAACTTGATCTCTACCGTCGTGATTTTACTGTCAATGCAATGGCCATCCAGTTGAATCCTGACCATTTCGGCAAACTGTTCGATTTCTTCAATAGCCAGAATGATCTGAAACAGCGGGCGATCAAGGTTTTGCACAATCTCAGCTTTGTTGATGACCCGACTCGGATTTTCCGGGCGGTGCGATTTGAGACGAGAATGGATTTTACCATCGTTAAACACACGAAACGGCTCATCAATAATGCTGTCAAGATGGAGCTTTTTGGTAAAGCTGATGACCCCCGTTTCTTTGTGGAACTGAAAAGTCTGTTGACCGAGGAGAATGCCATATCTGCGATCGAACGGCTTGAGGGACTCGGGCTCTTCCCGTTTCTCTGGCCTGACTTAAAACCCCATCTGAAAATTGATCGACGCTTTCATCATTGTCTGGTCCAGACCCAACGGGCAGTTTCCTGGTTCAAACTGCTCTACCTCTCAGAGTCTCTAGAAACGTGGATGGTTTACCTCCTGGCAATAATGGGCAGGTCGCCGGTCACCGTACTGATTAACTTTTGCAACCGTTTCCAGATCGCCCCCAAACAAAAAGAGTTTATGGTGCAGCAGAAAAGCAGCGCAGACAAAACAGCTCACTTCCTGTCACGACGAAGTAACTTAAAGAACAGTGAAATTTACACCGTACTGAATGAGCTGGAGAATGAAGGTCTTCTCTACCTGATGACCATCGCCAGGAAAAGTGAGATTAAAAAAGCTGTCTCTCTTTATGTGACATCGATGAAAGGTGAGACAACGATACTCACCGGTCTGGATCTGAAGCAAATGGGATACCAGCCTGGGCCGATTTTCAAGGAAATACTCCATCGCCTGTTTCTTGCACGACTGGACAGCGAAGTTGTATCTCGAGAGGATGAAATAGCCCTGGTAACCCAACTCTTTCCGCTCGCCCAGCAGAGCACTGCCCAGGAACGTATCGGATAAAGCCCTTTTTCCTCATCGACATTGTTGCAGCCTACCCCTTAATGCTTACTGATATAAAAGTACCTTTAAATATACTAAGAGATAACGTGTAATTTATGGATTTAATTGGCCAACTGACAATACAGATACCGCCACTGCTGCTGGCACTGACACTCCACGAGTATGCGCATGGGTATGTTGCCTATCGTCTCGGAGACCCGACTGCCAAAAATGCCGGCAGGCTGACCTTGAACCCGCTGAGCCACCTGGATCCGATAGGAACGCTTGCCTTTGTCTTCATCAAAATCGGCTGGGCGAAACCGGTTCCGGTCAACCCGGTCTACTTTCGCAATCCCAGGAAAGATATGCTCTGGGTCGCCCTTGCCGGCCCGGCCTCAAATTTGCTGTTGGCCATCATCAGTGCATTCTTATTGCGTGTAACAACAGCTGTTGCGGGAGCACTCCCCTATTCCCCATTTCTTGAGGCGGTTGTGGTTCCTTTTTCCTGGATGCTGGTGGCAAGCGTCTGGATCAACCTGGTTCTCTGTGTCTTCAACTTTCTGCCAATACCACCACTTGACGGCAGTAGAATCCTTACCGGTTTACTCCCCGCGAAGATAGCCAGCACCTATGCATCGTATGAACGATATGGCTTTGTCCTTGTGCTGCTCCTGGCTTTTTCCGGCGTGCTGTCAATGATCATCAGCCCCATTATCCGCTTTGCCAACACCTTGCTGCTGTCATAGTCCGGCATAAAAAAAGCCCCGATCCGAAAATTTGGATCGGGGCCCAATATGCAGCTGAGCACTCAACTAGAATTTATAGCTGATCCCGCCGGTAAGCAGAATTGCCGCGGCATCGGTGAACTCACCCATGACCTGTCCGTTGGTGACCTTACGAGAATCCTTGTAGTCATACAAAAAGGCCAACCCCAACTCCATCTGCTCATTGATCTTGTAACGGCCGCCGATCGAATAGAGCCAGGCATCGGAATCGGGCAGTTCAAAGCTCAGGTGTTCTTCCGGTACCGGATTGTCGTCCACAGCAAATCCGACCATTCCGGTAAAGCTGTCGTTAAACTGATAGGAAGCACTGATCCTGAAGGCATCGGTATCATCCCAATCCTTCCGCACCGCAGGACCGAAAATGGACGCCAATACCGGCTGCATGATTGGCTCTGAGTAACGGATATCCAATTCCTCGTACTCTGACCAGAACGTCCGGTCCCAGGTCAGCTCAACGGTCAGCTTATCCCAGGTGTACGCGCCTGATACGGCCAGAACTGCCGGCGCCGGCAGTGTTACATTACCCTTTGACTCAAACACGAACGGCGAGGGAGTGTTGGTGGTGAGCGTCGCATCACCGCTCAAGCCCATATCGACATTAGAACGATAGGTGACGGAGAGATTCAGGTCATCGTTGGGCTTTACGGAAAGGGCAAGGTTATAGCCCCAGTCAACTTCCCAGTCGCCTTCCAGATCACGACTAAAAGAAATGCCAGTAGAGGGGTTAAACCCACCATTGCGGGCTATTGCTTTGGCAATCAGGGCCCGAGCACCACCGCCAATCGAGATATATTTATTGATCTCGTAGGAAACGGTCGGGTTCAGCTCGATCACCTGCAGGGAGAACTTCTTGGCAAACGTTGCCGGGTACGGGTCTTTCCAGCGTTTCTGCAGACCATACGGAGCGGTTACCGAAAAACCGAACCTGAAGTTGTTATAATCGGGTGACACCAGAAAGAAGGTCGGCAGCAGGAAGTTTTCTGTCTCGGAACTGCCGCTGAAAAGAGGGGTGCGGATATCGTCATAGGATATTGAGGCCAGGTTAATCCAGGTCAGGTCGACCTCAGTCAGCCAGCCGTCATCGATCCAGGACATATTGGCCGGATTGTAATAGGTGGTATCGGCCTTTGTGGCCGAGGCGATGTTGGCGCCGACCTTGGCGGTTGAGTCAATTGACTGCTCAGGAATCCGGTATCCTGAAGCGAACGCGGTTCCTGCCGCTAACAGTGATGCAACTGCGGTTACAGAAATTACCTTTTTCATTCGTCTCTCTCCCCTTATAGTAATCTCGCCCCTTGAATTTAAGCCCAGTCGTGAAGGGGCAGTTATGAACCATCTGCACTAACCGACGACAATATTGTATTTCTCCGACCTCCTAGGCGATCTTGGCATGAGCGTCGTACAGGTAACGCTTTATTTTATGGGTTGCTGTCTTGATGAAAGGTTCCCTCCTCTCGTAGACTTCTGCGATTCTTGAGGCAGTCGGCAACTGACCATTTAAATCTTTTCTCATTTTTTCAAGCAGCCCTTGCAGATAGTCTCTGCGCTGCTGGCGACTCTGCCCCTCTGTCACATCGTCAATACTTTCATAGTCAGGATATATCCAGGCATGTAACTGACCATTATTCTCAACGATTAATGACTCGACCACCCAGTGATAAGCATTAATTTTATGCTCGATCGCCTCCGGGTATACATTCTCACCATTTGCCATGACAATGACATTCTTGCTGCGCCCTTTGATATGGAGATTGCCCAGTTCATCAATGAGCCCAAGGTCTCCTGTCGCCAACCAGCCATCAGCAGAAATCACCTCAGCGGTGGCATCCGGATCACGATAGTATCCTTTCATGACATTCGGACCGCAGGCACATATTTCGCCAATAGCGGTCTCGGGGTCCGGATCGATTATTTTTACCTCAACTCCGGGAATCGGTTTGCCCGCCGAACCGAGAGCAATGGTTTTATCCCCTGCCGGCCCACCGGCGATGAGCGGCGCCGATTCAGTCAACCCATACCCGACCAGATACGGGAACTCGGCCTCAATGAGAAACTGCTCCACATCGGGATTTAAAGAGGCCCCGCCAACACCCATCAAGACAAGCTCCCCCCCAAAAAACTCGATCAATTTCTTACCGATACGCTTATTTATGAATTTTTTCCCGAACCTGGTCCTGCAGATCAGCTTTATCACCCTGCTCTTCTCTATCTTTGGCAACACTCTTTTTTTGTATATTTTCTCAAGGACCAGGGGAACCGCAAAAATCGCAAACGGCTTTTCATGAGCACATAAATTCTGGAGTATGGCCGGGGTCGGGGTTTTACCCGCATAAGCGATACGCGCTCCCATGAGCAGGGGGAGAATAAAACCGGTGGTGAACTCGTAGGTATGTGACATCGGCAAAATTGAGAGAAAGACAGCTCCTGGCTTGACCTCAAGCAGCCCGGAGGCAGCATAGGCGTTTGAGGTCAGGTTCTTATGGGTCAGCATGACCGCTTTTGAAAAACCTGACGTTCCTGAAGTATAGAGAATTGAAGCCAGGTCCTCCTCACCCACATCTGGGAAATCAATCGAATCACCAACGACTCTTTTTTCACGATAATCTGCAAGCGCTTCCTCGAGATAGTGGGAGAATTGGCGAGGCTGCATTAAGCCCTTGGCACCCTGGTGATCATCGAGTGTAATCACCGTACCGTAGGACTCACCGCGGCAGTCATAAATTTTTTCAATCTGCCGCTGGGTGGTAAAAAGCATTTTCACCTTCATCTCGTTCAAGATGTGATGAACATCAGCCTCGGGCAGGTCGGGAAGAATGGGTACACAGACGGCACCCATCCTTACACCTGCCAGATAGGCGGTTCCCCAATTGTGAGAGTTTTCGGCAAGAATAGCGATATGATCGCCTTTTGATAGCCCCTCATCCTGCATCTTCAAGGCAAGGGCACAGATTCGATCATGGTACTCTTCATAGGTAATCGGCTCTTCCAAAGCCATACCGATCGCGGCCAGATCACCGAATTTATCCTTGCTCGAATCAATGATGTAGTTCAGGGTCATCCGGACTTCTGGCCCATCCACCATGGTGCATTACCTCATTTCTAAATAGGATCGTCAACGATTATTATTCAGACAGTACCTGATACTGACCAATAAACAGTTTAAATATGGAGTTATTTTACACAATCGCCTAATAATGGTCAATCAAGAAGACTTTGATATCTCCAGTGGCTTCATCCACATGGTGGTTGGGCCTTAAAATCCTTGACAATAGGGCGACAGCAGAATACAAACGTCTTCATAGCTCCTCATTTTCAGTTAGAACACATTGTTTTACTGTGATGGCTCACTCTACTCCTTTCATAATCTGCCGTACGCTTGTTATTCTGGTTACCATTCTTGGCTGGACCATTCCGTCGGCCCATTCAATGATAATTCTCAAGGACCAGTCAAAGAAACGCGTCAGCGTCACTTCAACCACCTCTGCTCAACCAAGAAACGTCAGGACTTTTGGCAGGCACCGTGATATCAGTTCTGTCAAACAGCGGGCACGGTCCGGCTCTATCGCAGGAACACCTTTCAGGTTACATTATATCTCGGCAAAAAGTATCATTGTCGTGGACGCTGTCACAGGTAAGACGCTCTTTTCACGTGCTCCTGACACTCCCAGGCAGCCTGCCAGCACGATCAAGGTGCTCACCGGCATAATTGCCATTGACATGCTGCGTAACAAGGAGCGGGTTGGGGTGAGCAGAAAGGCTGCCAAACAGCCGCGGTCGAAGGTCTATCTGGACCATCGTAAAACCTATCTGGCAAACGATCTCATTAATGCGGTGCTGCTCGCCTCAGCCAACGATGCCAGTGTTGCAATCGCTGAAAAAATTGCAGGCTCAGAGAAATCTTTTGCCAAAATGATGACCCAGCAGGCACGACGCCTGGGGGCAAACAGCACAATTTGCAAAACCGCCTCAGGGTTGACCGCCAGAGGTCAGAAGACGACCGCGCGCGATCTGGCAAAAATTTTCCGGCTGGCAATGAAAAACAAGGAATTTGCCAGTCGCATGAAAAAAACAAAAATCCACACGGCAGACGGGAAACTGCTGAGAAACCATAACAAGGCATTGTGGCAAATTGATGGTGCTCTTGCCGGTAAGACCGGGTACACCAATGCCGCACGGCAGACCTATGTTGGAAAATTCAAGAGGGGAAGGGACGAGATCATTGTTGCCATAATGGGAAGTGAAACCATGTGGACAGACATTAAAAAACTGGTCTCATATGGCTTTTCAGCAAAAGCACATACGGCTGCACTCTCTTCAAAAACAGCAAAAAACAACTCCTGAGCTCTGGGCTTCACCCGTGCCGAAAATTGTATTACTGCTATGATCTAAAGTGACAGCCCCTCGGAGGACTCCCCGGCGTCGAGGTGCTCTTTCACGGCACCGATAAGTTCGTCCCGGGTAAACGGTTTCGCCAGTGTTCTGGTATTTTTCATATACCCGGCCACGGCAAGATAACGTTCTTTCGGGATATTACCACCAGCAGAAATGGCGATCACCGGCAACTCCGGCGCTTTCTTTTTTAACTCGAGAATTGTATCAAGGCCATCTTTCACCGGCATGATGATGTCGGTGATGACAAGATCAACAGAATGTGCATCGAACAGAGCGAGGCCCTCCTCACCATTGCTGGCGGTCATCACCTCATACCCTTCTGCAAGCAGCAGGTCCTTCAGAAAGTTCAGAATCAGCTCTTCGTCATCAATAACCAGGATACGTTTCATATTCCCACTTTGTTAACTTTTTTTCTCCATCCTTTAATTATACAGCTTTTTCTTCATTTTCAAGCAGAATTAGTGCAATGTCCTGCTTTCAGCACGGAAACATGGCTGACCGTCAGGGTGGCTGCCCCATAATCTGACTCCACAAGTCCTTGGAGTAGGTACGGTTTTCCGCTGCTGAGCAGATGTGCATAACGATGGTAGATGTTTGGAAAAAAAGTGGTCTCAACAAGTCCGGTTTGATCTTCAAATGTGAGAAATTCCATAACCTCGCCACTTTTTGTTGAGACCATTTTACCGGTAAGAAGCCAACCAGCAAAATAGATATTACGACCAATACACCTTTCCAACTCCGACGCTTTGATTGCCCGTTGGTGTGGCACTCGAATGAAACAGAGCGGATGGGTCCTGCAGAGAAAACCGAGTGCTCTATATTCGTCTCTGCGCTGCGCCATTGTTTCCTGAGGCGGCAGATCAGGGGCTGGTATCGGTTGATCTGGAAAAAGAGATACACGACCATCGGCGTTTTTCTTCTGTTCCCGGCAGGCAATTTCCCAGAGTAATGCGGTTCGGTTTCTTTCCGGGGTCAGGCTGTCCAGGGCACCGGTATGGATGAGAGACCGCGCTTCATTTTCAGCAGGCCGGACCCGATAGAGAAAATCGTGAAAATCACGGAACGGTTGTTGCTCCCGGCAGCTAAGGAGACGTTCTGCCGTTTCTGAAGAGAGTCCTGATACCGATAGCAGCCCGACCCTGACCGCTCTCCCGTGACCACTCCAGCGATAGCCGCTCTTGTTTACATCCGGGGCAAGGATGGCAAGACCCATTCGTTTGGCCTCTGAAACATAGGCAAAGGTTGAGTAGAATCCACCTTGATTTGAAATAACGGCAGCCATGAATTCTGCCGGATAATGACGTTTCAGGTATGCAGCCTGAAAAGAGACACGGGCATAGGAGGCGGAGTGCGGTTTGCAGAAGGAATAGCCGTCAAAGCTCATCATCATCGCCCAGATCTCTTTCACATCGTTTTCAGCCAATCCCCTCTCACGGCACGATGAAAAAAAATTTTCCCGATAATCACGCAGCCGCAGCTCTCTGTCTTTTTTCGACAGCACTTTTCTCAGGCCGTCAGCATCACTATGGGAGAACCCGGCAAGAATCACCGCCACCCTGGAAACATCTTCCTGGTAGACCATCAACCCGAAGGTTTCATCGAGCACGCTTTCCAGGCTTGGGTGCAGGGGGTCCCAGGCACCGCCATGAAGCCGTCGAACATACTCACGGACAAAATCATTGGCTGCCGGGCGGATAATCGAGGACTGAATGACGAGTTGCTCAAAATCCCCAACACCAGCCTTTTTCTGCAGGAGTCGCATTGCCGGGCTTTCGATGTAAAAACAGCCCATGGTCTTTCCTTCAGCAATGGCTTCCTTGGTCAGTTCATCATCTTCCGGTGCCCAGTCTTTTTCGACAAACGAGATATTGTTCGCCTTGACCTCTCTAATGGTATCCCTGATAACCGCGAGACTCCTGTTGCCAAGCAGGTCAATTTTCACCAGTCCAGCCTCTTCAGCACCATCCTTCTCCCACTGGATAATCGGTACACCTTTGGCCGCTTGTTCAACCGGCACATAATTGCTTACCGGTTCGGGGGTAATCACCACACCGCCCGGGTGTACCGAGAGATAACGTGGTAAACCGACAAGTTGTCCGGCAAGACTGATAATTTCCGGCCACGGTTCAGAAAAGTCCTGGTCCCTCAGGGATGGCAGGGCGGCAACCTGGCGGTGCAGACTCTGATCCTCACGCCTGAAAAACCAAGGCAGTCGCTTGGTCATCCTGGAAATTTCATAGCCTGGCAGACCGTAAGCCCGTGCCGTTTCCCTGATGGCCATCCGGGGCTTAAAACCGACGTGGTTACAGACCATCGCCGCATGCTCTTTAAAGTGGGACAGGACATCATCTAACACCCCGTCACGCTCATCCCAGGGAAAATCAATATCAATGTCGGGAGGGTCACTTCTGCCGGGATTGAGGAAACGCTCAAAGTAGAGATTGTAACGGATGGGACAGACATTGGTAACCCCCAAGCAGTATGCCACCAGGGAGGCGGCCCCCGACCCACGCCCGCAAATCCTTCTCTGTTTTCTGCTGCCGTCCGGCTGGAGCGGGTGAACAATATCCCTTACCACCAGAAAATATGAAGAATATTTCATCTGCTCAATAATCTGTAACTCATACTCCAGCCGCTCAACAACAGTTTCACTGAGGTCCTCCCCATAACGGTGTCGGGCACCGATGTATGCATGCTCGCGCAGCAGTTCTCGGGCTCCCAGGTTCGTTGTCTGCTGCCACGGTGGCATGATGATACCGAAATCGGGTCCGGCAAATCTGCACTGATCGGCAATCTTTTCTGTCGCTTTTATCACCTCAGGCCACACGCTGAACCTGTCAATGTATGTTTCGGGAGATTCCAGACTGTTTACACCTATCGTCTTTCCGCCCTCTCGGTTCGGCGACAACAATGTTTTCGTCTCGATAGCTTTCAGCAGACAGTGCAGCAGATGCTCCTTTTGGTCGGACATATCGCTGTCTGGTGTTGCAGCAGCAACCACTCCGAGCCTGTTTGCATGGTCGCGCAAGGTGCTGCCAAGTGCCGTCGGGCGGCTGCCAAGATCTGCAGCGACAGAGATTCCCTTCTTGTGAAGTTTTTGCAAAAGATGTGGAGTACCCGTCAACAGAATGAGGCCATCAAACAATGCTCCCGGGAGTCTTGAAACAGCCAGCATTTTTGCCGATTTCTTCATGCTGATCAGTTTACATAGATTCGTATACCCCCGATGATCCTTGACCAAACACACGACCCGCTGACCATCCGTTTCCACCTGCAGCTCAGCCCCGATAATCGGTCTAATCTTCTCACGCTTGCAGGCGGCGAGAAAAGCCCAGAGGCCATAGAGGTTTTCAAGATCTGTCAGAGCCAGACAGGTATAACCATACTCGCTGGCTCGCTGGCAGAGCAAAGCCGGAGAGGCCGTGCCGTGAAGCAGGGAAAAGTATGAACGGACCCGAAGAGGAATCATGACCGGTCAGTGCAGCCGCACCTGGGAACCGAAGCGGACACTGTCAGCTCCAAACTTTTCTCTCACACGGTCCAACGCGGACAGCACGCACTCTTTTTTCCGGTCAGAATCCGGTCGATCCGGAAAGAGGGACAATTGCGGTGATTTTCGGTGGAGCCGTTCGCAACTCAAGCGACAGCTCCGGATTCGTGCCCGACGGTTCCAGGCACGTTGTAAGACAATCAGAGACATTGACTGCAGGGTAAAATCGTCTGCGATTCCGGAACGAAACGATATCTGCCTGGTGGAATTGCCCCCATCAATATAATCCAGACGCAACACCAGTCGTTTTCCCACCATGCCACCATCACGCAGGGCAAAACCGATGCGGGTCGAAAGCGCGGCAACAACGCCCTCGACATAGTGCCGATCAGCGCTGTCACCGGGAATAACATACTTCTGACAGATAACAGGAGCCTGATATTCCTGAGGCTGAACCGGCCGGTCGTCCCTTCCACGGCTGATATTGTAAAGGGTCTCTCCACGTCTGCCAAAAACAGTATAGAGCTGTCTTTTTCCCAGGGCTGCGAGCTGGCCTATCTGACGGACATTGAATTCCTGCAGACGAACCCTCTCCTGAGCCTGCATCCCTGGTAGCAATAACAGTGGGAGCGGTGCAAGAAAAGACGATTCCTCTCCAGGGCTGACAATATACTCTCCGGCCGGCTTCACTAGCCGTGAGGCCACTTTCGCCACCAGTTTGTTGGTGCCGACACTCCAGATCGGGTCGATGCCAAGATTCTTGCGCACCTGTTTACGCAACTGCCAGCCCACATCGGGTGCTGTGCCTATCAATCGATGCGTCCCGGTAATATCGAGGAACAGGTGACCATCACCAATACCAGGCTCGAGGACAGGGCTGTAGTTTCGCGCTTGCCTGACAAAGGCGCTCATGGCCTTCTGGTAGAGGTCAAAACGGGGCGGCAACAGATGGGCTGACCGGCAGAGACGGGCTGCCTGTTGTAAACCCATCCCCTTGCGAACCCCCTCTTGGTATGCCTCATCACTCATGTCATGCACTGTTGCCCGGGCTGCCTGGAGGGGGGCAATAATAAGCGGTTTTCCCTGTAAAGAAATATCGACGACACGCTCAACAGCGACGGCAAAATCAGCGACATTGAGGTGCAGGACAAAACGCTCCCTGTTCATGTCACCAGTCGTTCCCTGCTCTCAACTATCATGGAAGAGAGCAGTCTGGCATTACACGGCGCCTGGGAGCGAACGTGGTTGTTAAAGAAAATAATACCCCGATCGGACCGGCGTGCCATCGACGAAAGGTATCGTTCACACCATTGCTGCAGCTCGGCTTCACCATAGTTATAGTCAAATTTCTTTTGCATATTGCCGCTGCGCCACCCCGGTGCGTTTCGTCCATGAAAACGAACATAAAAAAGAGCCGGGTTGGTCACAACATCAAGTGCAGGGAATAATCCGGGTAAATCAGGTTCATCGACTGTTACAAGAGAGACCCCCCTGCGCTCCAGCTCGGAAAAAACCCCGTCAACGGCCCAGGAACGATGTCTGAACTCCACAGCTACCGGCAGCCCATGGAGACGATCAAGGAGCTCGGCCAGAAAACGACGGTTGTTGATTGTCCTGTCAAAATCGGGCGGTAGCTGAACCAGAATCGAGAGCAGCTTCTTTTTCAGGGCAGTAATTCCCTGACGATACAGCTGCACCTGTTTTCGCCAGTCTCCGGCACGCTCGTGGGTTATCGTACGGGTCAGCTTGGCACTGAACAGCAAATGGGAGGGAGCCGCATCAGCCATCCGAGACAGTGCCTCACTACGAGCCATCTGGTACCAGGTATAGTTCAGCTCAACAATTGGAAAACTATTGCCATACAGGGTGAGCATTTCAGACGTCTTTGTGCCTGGAGGGTAGAAACCGCTGTCCACCCATTCAAGATAGGAATAACCACAGGTGCCGACCATGACCTTACAACCGGTGCGGCCGTTGGCAGAGGGAACAGATATTTTGATCAGACGCTGCGTGTTCTCATTCATCGCCGTTTCAGCCAATTAAGTTTCCCCAGGCAAACCTTCTTACTCAAGATGCGCCAGCAGAAAATAATGGGTGTGAACCCCGGATCACCCCGACAACTTTTCCCTGCACCAGGAGCTCGTTGAAACGATAACGCATGATCGAATATGCATCGTTTTCCGGATGCAGTTCAACACAATCGGTTTTAAGAAAAAAACGTTTCACCGTCGCCTCCTCGCTATGAATCAGCACGGCCACAACTTCACCATTTTCAGCGTATTGGCGTGGCTCACAAATAGCCAGATCACCATTGAAAATGCCCGCATCACGCATCGAATCGCCCTTGATGCGTAAGCAAAACAGGTTATCTCCACGGAACAGCCGAGCATCAACAATAACGCTGCCATCCCACTCCTGCTGCGCATACATTGGCATACCGGCAGTTACCTGGCCGACAATCGGTAATTCACGACCAAATCGATCCGGGCGATCAGCGATCCTGACGGAGGGCCTGACAGCGTCAGAGGGTGTCAGCCGAATTGTTCTGCTGTAACGGCCCTCGCGCTCAACCATTCCTTTTTTTTCCAACTGCGCCAGCAGTTGGGCGACCGCGGTATGGCTGACGCCAAGATCAGCCGCCGCCACGCGTAAACTGGGGGCCCGCCCCTCACGGCCAAAATACTCTTTCAGATAATCGAAAAAATCTTTTTGTTTTTCTGTCAGTCTCATAATTCCACCAAATGTACATTTACATATATCAGAATTGTACCATTACTGGCGGTTATGTCAATATACATTTGCGAAAATAACAGTCCTCCGCACCGGCCGGGCCGTCTGTAGCCTGGAAAAATAATCAGGGATTCAGTCTGGCGGTAGCCAACTTAAGACCAAGCAGGATAAAGAGGATCCCGCTCATTCGCCGTAATTGTTTTGAAGCGGTCGATGAACGGTTCAGGTGACGACCAAAAGAGGAGGCAAAAAGGGCAACAACCAGGCACCAGATGGTTCCTGTCGTCATGAAAACCATGCCGAGTATGACGAAAGAAAACGGCTTGCTCGGACTTGAAAGGGAGATAAACTGCGGCAGAAAAGCGAGAAAGAAAACAGCCACTTTAGGGTTAAGAATATTGGTGAGAGCTCCTTGCCGGTAGATTTTAGGCAAACTCACAGGAATCGATTCAGCAGGGATCCTCCCGCCCTGGTGAACGGTGGAACAGAGCATGGTTATGCCCTGGTAGAGCAGGTAGCCGCACCCGGCAATTTTCAATATGACAAAGGCATGGACCGAGGTAGCCAGTAGAGCAGAAAGGCCAAACGCACCAAGGAGTGTGTGGACGATCGTGCCGGAACCGATACCAAGCGCTGCGGCAACCCCTGCACCACGTCCCTGGCTCAGGCTGCGTCCCACGATATAGAGCGTATCGGGCCCTGGATAGAGATTCAGCACTATCCCCGTGGTAATAAAAAGTGTTACATTTTCGATACCAAGAACACTCACGACCTGCTCCATCACCTGTTGCTCCCGGCAGCCAGTAACGCTACGATATCAAAGCGTTTAAATCGAACCAGAGACGTCTGTTGCAATAAAGCAGAGAGACGGGTCTATTCACCGATTACTAACGGCTTCATATCAAAGGTCCCTTCCAGAATCTCCTGGTCAATTTCTTTCAGACTCTGCTTCATCTGTTTCAAAGCCTGGCGAATTCGATTCTCGTTTTCGACCAGGGCAAGCCGCAGATATCCGTCTCCTTCCTCGCCAAATCCTGCGCCCGGGGCGATTGCAACGTTGGCGCGATCCATCATTTCTATAGAAAACTTGATCGAGCCCATACTATTGTACGGTTCGGGTATTTTTACCCACAAGAACATGCCGGCCTTCGGTGTCTCCACCTCCCAGCCCATCCGTTCAAGCCCTTCACAGAGGACATCCCTGCGGCTTTTGTAAACCTCGACCTGTTCGGAAATTCTCTCGTCACAATCACGCATTGCAACAATTCCTGCCACCTGGATTGCAGAAAAAATACCGTAATCGTAATATCCTTTGATCATCGAAAGTCCTTTGATGATCTGCTCATTTCCGACACAATACCCCAGGCGCCAGCCGGCCATGTTGTAGGATTTTGAGAATGATCCGAATTCAACGCCAACGTCCATTCCTCCAGGGACCGCCAGAAAACTTGGTGCCACATAACCGTCATAGGTGATCTTGGCGTAGGCAAAATCATTTATCACCATAAAGTTATATTGTTTTGCATACTTGACAATTTCGATAAACAGCTCCCTGCTGGCCAGGGTTCCTGTTGGATTATGGGGGAAATTGAGCATCAGCAATTTGGGGCCGGGATAGAGTGACCGGCACATGCCGACGATCTGAGCAAGAAATTCATCTTCTGTGGACAACGGAATCCTGAGTACGTTGGCACCGGCAATCACTGCGGCATAAACGTGAATGGGAAAGGCCGGTGCCGGCACCAGAACAGTATCTCCAGGTCCAAGCAGTGCCAGGCACATGTGGGAGATACCCTCTTTGGAACCGATCGTGCAGATGACGTCATTTTCACCATCGAGTTCGACACCATAATGCCGTCCATAATACAGCGCAATTTCCCGTTTCAGGTTTTTCATGCCTCCGGCGACAGGATAACGATGACTTTTCGGGTCTGCTGCAACCTCACATAATTTTTCTGTAACCGGCCCAGGAGCTGGATCAGAGGGGTTGCCCATGCCAAGATCAATGACATCATCACCTTGCCAGCGTTTTTCCATTCTCATCTTATTGATCATGCCGAACAGGTAGGGCGGCAGCTGATTCATACGGTCGGCAAACCTGATCTTAAACGGGTCACTCATGGTTCTCTTCTCCCTGGAATTCTTTACGGTCCGTTTTCAAGGACTTCTGTAACCAACAAAATTTATTAATCCAGATCAACCTTTTCTCTATTCCATGCAGCAGTAAAAAACAAGCATTGATCGAGAACAGAGGCAAAGAGCAGGACGGCACCAAATAAAAATCCGCAGGTCCAGTGCTGCTGAACCTGCGGATTTTAGTCTCCAGCGGGTGACGGAGAACTATTTGCTCAAGCTACGGCACAAACGACCAAACCCTCCAGGAATTGTTCCCGAAGACCAGAAAGCCCTGCCCTGCTTATAGTCAACGAACCAGTATCCCCCCGGCGATCTTTGTGCGGCTACAAAGACAAATGGCTGTTCACGCGAAAAATTTGGATTGAGGTATATCCCTTTATCATTCATCTCGGGTTCCAGCAGAGACATGGCCTCCTCCAGGCTTGGCAAGCGCCAGTCATGATGATTGTCAAAGCCCGTTTCATTCAGTGTATCAATATTCCTGTTCATTGTACGAAGAGAGGCGATATCAAGCCCGCCACGCTGCCACATTAAACCGGTGTGCTGGTCGATCACCGTATGCGGGCCACTGTCGCAGAGACGGGTCGTAAAGCTGCCGTCCGGGTTGTCGGCGGAGTCAAAAAAGTTCCACTTCTTGATGATCCCTAGAACCTGCTCGTCGGTCAGGACTCTCTGATCTGACGGAAGTGTAATTGTCTCAGCTGAAACCTGAGCGCCATTCCAGCGCGGCAGCCGCGGTCCCATATCCTCGACCTGCTGCTGTTCCAGGATAGCCGTGACCAGGCTTGTATCACCATCATCGAGGACATTTTGAATTAGCCAGTCCTGGATGGCCTCATCGATTGCAAAACTACGCTCAAAAAAAGCGACTTTCCCCTGGCGCTCCACACAATCGCTCATCATTTTCAGGGGAGCCTTGATTTCAGCTATTATTTTAGCGTGTTTGACGCCCCGCTCCATCAAACATAATTTGGGTTTGTCACCCCAGTTATCGACAAAAAAATAGTAAATGAGTTCATTATTGTTTCTGACCCGCTCGCGTCCACCCCACGACTCAAATGTCCCAAAGGTCAGATCCGGCGTCATCTCCCAGTCAATGGAATTGATTACCATATCGCCAACTTTCAATTTGTGAAACATCCCCATTCCATGCACCTCTCTTTGTCTGTCCGGTCTCTGGTGAAGCAGATATTTTCTGCTGTTGCCCCCGGTAATATCGTTGTTATACTTAGGTGGAACAATTGTTAAACAACCCTAAACTGATTATAATAATCATTATCAAAATGTCCAAACAAATTCATCCCCACACAAGCAGCGGGAAGCCGTTCCCTTTAGGAACTTCTCACCAGCACGATGGAATAAATTTTGCCCTCTATTGCCACCATGGCAAACAGATCACCCTGGTCATTGACCCAGATGCCAGCAACAACCCACTGAATTTTGTTGAAATAGCTCTGGACCCCGGGATAAACCGCAGTGGCGACATCTGGCATATCAAATTGCACATTCTGGATCAGACTGTTTGTTATGGGTATCGGGTAGCGGGGGAAAACAACCATGCGCAGGGGATACATTTTTTTCCCGATCATATTCTTATCGACCCGTATGCAAGAGATCTTGTTCCCCGTCGTTGGGCGGAGCCTGCCCATTATGGTTCAAGACCTGTTTGTCTTGCCATTCCGCCTCAGGAGTTTGACTGGCAGGATGACACTCCGCCCAATACGCCTCTATCTGAGACCATCATCTACGAGCTTCACGTGCGTGGTTACACTCGTCATTCCAGCTCCAGGCTTTCCAGCCCGGGAAGCTACCGGGGGATTGAGGAAAAAATTGGCTACTTCAAGGAATTGGGTATAACCGCTGTGGAGCTGCTGCCGATAACCGAATGGGATGAAACGGACAATCGCTTTGTCAATCCGTTCAACGGTGAATCGCTGTTAAATTTCTGGGGGTACAACCCTGTTTCATTCTTCAATCTCAAGTCAGGTTTCGGCTCTGGAAGACGTCCCTCGACAGACGAATTTAAATCTCTGGTCAGAAGTCTTCACCGCGAGGGCATCGAAGTAATAATCGACATGGTCTTCAATCACTCGGGAGAGTCTGACCATGAGGGACAGACTTCAAGTTTCAGGGGGATTGACAATCGGACCTATTATCTGATCAACCAGGAGAATGGCTCATATCTCAACTTTTCCGGGTGCGGCAACACCATCAACTGCAATAACCCTGTGTGCAGTACTCTTATCATGCAGTCACTTCGCTACTGGGTGACTGAGCTGCATGTGGATGGTTTCCGTTTTGATCTTGCCGCAATATTCAGCAGGGATGAAAATGGAGAGGTACTGGAAGAATCACCCCTGATCGAGTTAATCGCCAGTGACCCGGTGCTCAAAAATGTCAAGATAATTGCCGAAGCATGGGATGCTTCAGGTCTTTACCAGGTCGGCTCTTTTTCTAAAAACCCCCGGTGGCTTGAGTGGAACGGCAGATTCAGGGATGATGTCAGGAGGTTCATGGCTGGTCATGACGACACCGTACGCACACTTGCAACGAGAATTGCCGGCAGTTCTGATCTCTATCAGTCACACAACCGCAGCCCATTAAACTCAATCAATTTCATTACCTGTCATGATGGTTTTTCCCTCTACGACCTGGTGAGCTATGAAGAAAAACATAACCATGGCAACGGTGAACAGAACCGTGATGGAGAAACACATAACCTGAGCTGGAACAGCGGTTGTGAGGGGCTCCCGTGTTCGGGGGAGATCAGCAGGCTCCGATTCCGGCGTATCCGTACCTTTGCCGCCCTCCTGCTCCTGTCCCAGGGCGTTCCGATGATTTCAGCAGGTGATGAGTTTGGCAGAAGCCAGCAGGGTAATAACAACAGCTGGTGCCAGGATAACGAGATCAGCTGGGTTGACTGGTCACTGAGCGAGATAAACGCTGACCTGCTCCGTTTTTTCCGTAAATGCATCTCCCTGAGAAAAAAATATCCTCTGTTTCGGAGAGCACAATTCTTCAAGCCGGGCCAATCTGACCATGGCCATGAGCCTGATATAACCTGGCAGTCCCTGGTACCGGGATCCCAGGACTGGTCGGCCGATTGCCGAACGCTGGCATTCACCCTGCACCGTACTGGTGTTGATGATCATGGTGACAGTGATTTTTTTGTGATGGTCAATGGCCACAGGGAAGACGCTGCTGATTTTGTCACCCCGCAAATCCACGATACGACAGCAGGGTGGCGCAGGATCCTGGACACCTCAGCGCCAAGTCCAGAAGATATCCTTGATTATCAGCATGCCGCAGCCGTTGAACCGGGAAGCACTGTTTCAACGGCTGCCATGACCCTTATCGTCCTACAAGCCAAACATTGATATTCATCACCAGGGAGAGTATCTCAAACGGGAGCAAAGAGCTATGGGCAGATCAACGATACTGATGCTGGGCGACTCTCTCGTCGATTATGGAAACTGGCGGAAACTTCTGCCCCAGTATACGGTTATCAGCCGGGGGATGCCTGGTGAACGGGCAGAAGGACTCCTTTGGAGGCTGCCGTCCTGTATGGATTTTAGCCCGGTCGATGCCATATCATTAATGACTGGCACAAATAACCTTTTCACCGGACCCGCAAATTTTACCGGGACAATTCGGACCATTGCACAAAATCTTCAACAGAACTACCCTGACGCACCACTTATGATCAACAGCCTGGTACCGTTTCAGATCCCGGGATTTCAAGAAATAATCCGCACAATCAACAATGAGCTTGACAGTCTCGCCAGCGAGACGGGGGCCTGTTACCTTGATCTGTATGCTCCGTTTGAAAAAGCCAGGGAACCGATGTTTGAATTTGATGGCGTTCATTTCAGCCCGCATGGATATCATCTGTGGGCAGATCTTTTGTCTGGTGAGCTCATCACACTGCTTGCAAAAGAATCCGATTGAATTATCTTTGCAGGACCTGAAACATTTATAATCAATTGCAGAGGAGATACATCATGACTCAATCCCCAGTGAGGTTATCATTCAGACCCCGGCTGCCATTCGTTCTAGCACTGATGGTCTGGTTTTCACTTTTCAGCAATGTCCTCACAGACCAGGCGTATGCAGAGACCGACCTCATCGAGGGAACGGTAACGGAGACCATGAACGCTGCCGGATACACCTACGTCAGCATCTTGTCAGCCGACGGAGATGTCTGGATCGCAATACCTGAAACAAAGATAACCAAGGGAGAAACGCTCGCCTTTGCACCTGGCATGGAAATGAAAAATTTCCACAGCAAATCGCTGGACAAAACCTTTGCAAGTATCATTTTTTCTGAAGGAATGATCAAAGCTTCGACGACTTCATCCGGCACAGAAGCTGGATCGAAGATAAATACCGATAGCGGTAACTCTTTTGAGGCAGCAGTCCAGGCCGAGAAACAGGTGGTCACGCCACAGAATCAGCCCTCTCAGGCTTCAGGTGGCAGTATGGGAGCAGTAGCACCATTTTCTGAAATCTCGGTTGAAAAGGCTGAAGGGGAAAACAGTTTCACTGTAGCAGAGTTGTTTGCAAAATCCGGAGAGCTCGACGGCACAACCATTCGTATTCGCGGTAAAGTTGTAAAATTCAACGCCAACATCATGGGAAGAAACTGGCTGCACCTCCAAGATGGTACCGGTGATCCGATGCAGAATACCCACGATCTTGTCGTCACGACCAAGACCGAGATCGGCAGCCCGGATGTGCTCACGATTGAAGGTACTCTTGCCGCTGACAAGGACTTTGGGGCAGGCTACAAGTATGCTGTAATCATTGAAAATGCTACGATTGTCCAATAACATGCCAGTCTGGAACAGCTCGGATTATTCAGGTCATTTATGAAAATTCCGCCAAATCGTGTCGGTTTCGATTTTGATGGTGTTATCGCCGATATCGGTGAAGCATTTATCAGGCTTGCCTGTAACGATCACGGATACTGTTCCATCAAACTCGAAGATATCAAGAGTTTTCAGGTTGAGCATTGTCTTGAAATACCAATAGAGACTGTCGAGGTCATCTTTAATGATATTCTCATGGATCCGCTAAAATCAGGCCTGAAACCGATGCCCGGTGCAATTGATACGCTGACCAGGCTGTGTAACCACTCAGGCGTCACAATCATTACAGCTCGAGCGGAGATTCAGCCGGTTATGGACTGGTTTGCCTACTACTGTCTGCCGGCAGACATGGCAAAGATAAAACTGATTGCCACCGGAGATCACGACAATAAGGAAGAATATATCAGGACATATGGTCTCACCCATTTCATTGACGATCGAACCTTGACCTGCCTGCAGCTTGCCGATGCCGGTCTGCAGCCAATCGTCTTCAGTCAACCCTGGAACCAAAACCAGCACGATTTACCCTCCGTATCAGGCTGGGAGGAGCTTTGTTCACTCTTTGATTTCAGCGAACCCGAGTACTTGTCCTCGCCTATTGTATTGTCATGAAATGCCCCAACTGCAACCATAGTATCGGACAGCCAAGAAACCCGATTCCAACGGTTGATATCATCATTGAAGTCAATGATAAAATCGTTCTGATCAAAAGAAAGAACCCGCCACATGGCTGGGCGCTGCCCGGCGGATTTGTCGATTATGGCGAATCATTTGAGGATGCTGCCGCGCGAGAGGCATTCGAGGAGACCGGGCTTCTGCTTGATGGGCTGGAGCAGTTCCATACCTACTCAGACCCGTCCCGGGATGCTCGCATGCACACTGCCTCAACCGTCTTTATAGCTCAATCAGATGATTTACCGAGAGCGGGCGATGATGCTGCTGAAGCGGGTCTGTTTGGAGAAACTGAGCTCCCCTCCCTCGCCTTTGACCACGCTCGCATTCTGTCAGATTACTTTGCTCACAGGAAGCGCAGCGCTACAAAAGGACATTAAGCAGCCAGAAAACAAGTGCTCCGGTTCCAACGGAACCGTATAAGGTCAGTCAGTGAATGCAATCACTGCCGAATTTCTTGGCGATAAAGGCAAATACTGCGATACCAGCAAGTGCCGAAATTGCAATAATAAGAAAAGTTTTCATACCGTTTTTGTCATGCTCTGAGCCTGGAGCTCTGATGCTTTCGAAGTCTGATTGAGCTCGGTGTTACTTCAACCAGTTCATCATCATTAATGTACGAGATACAATCCTCAAGCGTCATTTCCTTTGGTGGCGTCAGAACCACTGCCTCATCTGAACCGGAGGCCCTGACATTGGTCAGTTTTTTGCCCTTTGCCGGATTAACCACAAGATCAGCCGAGCGACAGTGTTCTCCTACGATCTGCCCCTTGTAAAGTGGTTCTCCCGGGTGAATGAAAAGCTTCCCCCTGTCCTGGAGGTTGAACAGGGCATAGGCCACCGACTCACACTGTTCCTTGGTCACAAGAACACCGTTAACCCGATTAATAATTTCCCCGGCATGGGGGCCGTAACTGTCAAAAACATAGTTCATCATCCCCATACCCTTGGTGTCTGTCATGAACTCCGAGCGATAGCCAAGTAACCCCCGTGTCGGGATTCTAAACACCATCCGTGTCATCCCGTGGGACTGGGTCATCTCTTCAAGCTGCCCTTTGAGCTTGCCAAGTTTTTCGATGACTGCGCCCTGGAATTCCTCATCAACATCAACGGTTAAACGTTCATACGGCTCTTCGAGTTGACCATTTTTCTCACGCAGAATGACCCGCGGCCGGGTGACCTGCAGCTCATATCCCTCGCGCCGCATCTTTTCGATCAGTATCGACAGGTGCAGTTCCCCCCTTCCTGACACCTTAAAACCGACTGCGTCCTGGAGCGGTTCAACATGGAGTGCCACGTCGGCAAGAATCTCACGCTGCAGCCGGTCATTGAGATGACGGGAGGTGACATATTTGCCCTCCTTGCCGGCAAACGGCGAATCGTTTGGCAGAAAATCCATCGATATAGTCGGTGGATCAATATCAATCAGCGGCAATGGCCGGGGATGTTCAAGGTCGGTAAAGGTTACGCCAACAGTAACATCCTCCATCCCTGCAATGGCCACAATTTCACCGAGGCATGCCGATTCAACAGCGACCTTCTGATCCCGCTCAAAACGAAAAATCTTTGATATCCTCACCGGCTTTACTGAACCATCCCGGCGCGCCACGGCAATTGGCTGGTTTATCGCCATAGTGCCGTTGACCACTTTACCGATACCGAGCCGGCCAAGGTAGGGTGAATAGTCGATGGTACCCACCTGCATCTGCAGCGGTTCGTTGACAGAACCGCTCGGGGCCGGAATATGCTCGACAATGATCTCTGAAACAATAGCCATCGATCCTCCATTTTCAATACTCTCAGCAGGATCAGCGAGAGCATACCCCTGTTTGGCAGAGGTATAGACAACGGGAAAGTCAAGTATGTGATCGGGTGCATCAAGTTTTACAAACAGATCAAAGACCTCGTCGACAACCCAATCACAGCGCGCTGCTGGCTTATCTATTTTGTTGATCACCACCACGACCGGCAGCTTATTTTCCAGCGCCTTTTTCAGCACAAAATAGGTCTGGGGCATTGGGCCTTCCTGGGCATCAACAAGCAGCAAAGCGCCATCGGCCATGCGCAGGACTCGTTCGACCTGTCCACCAAAATCAGCATGACCGGGGGTATCAATAATGTTAATCCAGTAATCTTTATAGCGATAGGATCCATTTTTTGCGGTAATTGTAATCCCACGTTCTCGTTCAAGATCCATGGAGTCCATCAGTCGTTCAGCAACATCCTGATTCTCTCGAAACATCCCGGAGTGTTTAAAAAGTTGATCAACGAGAGTCGTTTTTCCGTGATCAACGTGAGCAATAATTGCAACATTTCGAATTTGATTTTGTTCCATTTATTTTCCTGTTGGAGTGGGTCCCACTCGCATGATATCTGTATGTAAATGTCAGTGTGACAAAAGATTTTGTAGTCGCAAAGCCGGCTGCGGGGCAGCCAGCATACAACAGTCATTGAAAAGTTGCAAAGAAATAGTTATTTAACCTGATTCTGGCTATATGTTTGCCAGGATTTTCTGTCTTGCCGCGGCGGATCGGCGTAATGCCGAGACCGCATCGTCCACATAGTCATAAACGCATGGGATCTTGTTTTCAGCAGGCCGCATTATCCTGCCGATAACCTGGAGCAGGCGACCCTCAAAGGTAATCGGTGTGGTTAAAAAAAGACTGGAAAGGCCGGAGCAATCAAACCCTTCGCTGATCAGCTGGAGCGTTGCCACCAACACCTGGACACTACCCTGCTGCACATCATTGACGATGGCTGACCGCTGGTCTGCAGGGGTCTGCCCAGTGAGCAACTCCACATGAACCGAATGTTTGTTGAGTAGTTCAACAAATATCTGACAGTGACTCACCCGATCTGAGACGACAAGAGCCGTCCCCCCCGGCTGCTCACTGACGACTTGTAAAATATCGTCGACAATCTGGCGGTTCCGTCCCTGATGCTTTGTCAATGCAGTAACAAGGGCCTGATAATCGCCCCGGTAGTGATAGGAAAAGTCGGTTTTTTTCCTGACAACCTTGGGCTTTAATACGGCACCAGTCACTTTCAGGTGCAACTGGTCAACGGTATGAACACGATCTCCCATGAAATAGTAGATCAATTTTGTCATCCCTTCATCACTCCTGAAGGCTGTCGCTGACAGACCAAGGAGATAATAGCTGTCAAAAAAGGAGACCACGTCGGTAAAGAGTGTCGCGGGAACCCGATGACATTCGTCGACAATCAGGTGGCCGAAACAGGGCACGAGCTCAGCTGTTCTTTTTCGGGCACTGTTTACGATTGCAATGGTCAGGGGTTTGATATCAAAATGGCCATCTCCGACCAGGCCGGCCTCCACCCCAAGAAATTCATGTGCCCGCTCCTGCCACTGGTAGAGCAGCTCTTTGGTATGTACAACGACAAGCGTTGGCTGTTTCCTTTCTGCAATTACCGCCAGAGCCATCACCGTTTTCCCGCTGCCTGTGCCTGCTTCGAGCACACCAAATGAGCGTGAACAGACCTTTGCCACCGCGACATCCTGATAGTCTCGCAGTGCACCTGAGAATTCAAATGATTGGTCTTCAAGAAGACGGCGATTATCAATTATCTCCGGGTCCCCCCCGGTGATTTCTCGGCAGAGAAGCACTGCCTGGTTGGAAAAGCCACGAGGAAAATGAATCCCGTCCGGCACGGATTCAAAATAGCTCAACTTTGGCTTCAAACGTTTGCCGATCCAGCGGCCGTATCGCCTGGCCGCTACGTACTTGGGGTTATCTATCGTCAGCTTGTCCTTGAGGACCTTTTCCAGGTTCTCGTCAGGATGATCGATAAAACAGTCTGAAGATACCGTCAGGGTTACCATGATTAGATCATTTATTCTTTTACCGGGCCGGCAAGAGAATTCTTGTCCCTCGCTCTTGTTTATATTAGGATAGCATCTCGCTTTTTCGATCAGATAAACTATATACCAGGTATGGAGGTTATCAGCCAGACAAGAAACCTTCTGTTTCTGGTAGCCAGAGAACGGGGACCGTCATCATGGTTAGAGCTTTTTTCATATTTTCCTCTTTGCTTTTACTGTTTGGCCATGCTGTTCATGCCAAAAACAATAGCCTCGATGTTATTACCCTGACAATTCCTGAAACGGTTCTCGTCAAGGCAGTCCAGCAAAGTCTGCCCGTAAAGATAGATCCCGGATCAGACACGGTTGGGGGATCTATTCATATAGCCAATATCGACAACTTACAGCTTGATGATCAAAAGCTCTCGGCACTCGTCACATTGATCGGCAACGAAATCCAGATCAAAACCACTATCGCCGGCCAGCAACTGCGGCTCAAGGTCGGTAATGTAAAACTGGAATTTGCGATAACTGCAGACACCCGGTTTGACGATGTTTCCCAGACGCTTTTCATAAAGCCAACGGTCACGGATCTGAAAACAGATGACGGTCAGTCCGGTGATGAGCTCGGTAGTCTTTTGATCGGGCTGTTCAACGGCAAGGAATTTCCGGTGGCAATTGATAAACTGCAGCCAATCATAACAGACACGGGTAGCAAGAAACTGGCCATCGATATGTTGATAACCAATATCACCATTTCCGAAAACCTGTTATCCATGCACCTGCGCCCCCAGATTAAGACGATTTCACAACCGTAAAGCCACCCCCCAGAAAACTGAACCAGATAGTTTTTCCTGATTGCTTGACGCATTCATTTTACATTGTATAATCAGTACTATTAGATTGTTAGAAACCATTCTTACTACCACAATGGAGTACTATCCTGAGTATTTCAACAAGTTGTTCGTTTACTATTGCTATTTTTGATAAAAATTATCATTATCACTTACGACATTATTTAGTCGGAGTTGCTGTGTAACTCCATACAGAACAATTCTTTCAATAAAGGAGTGGACTATGAGTAAAACAACTGAAAATCTAAACGCTGCCTTTGCGGGCGAATCAATGGCTCGTAACAAGTACACCTTCTTCGCTAAGGTAGCCCGTAAAGAGGGATTTCATTACATTGCCAAACTCTTCGAAGAGACCGCAGACAATGAAATGCGTCACGCAAATGACCATTTCAAACTTCTCGGAGGAATCGGAGATACCGCTGCAAATCTGGGCGAAGCAATTGCCGGGGAAGATTACGAGACCAAAACCATGTATCCAGAGTTTGCCGCTGCAGCAAAAGAAGAAGGAAACATGGAAGCTGCCATGCTCTGTGAGCAGATTGCCAAAGTAGAGGCGCATCATCGTGACCGTTACAAGAAACTGCTGGCGCGGGTTGAGAGTGGTACCGTATTCACACGCGAAAAACCAATTCAGTGGAAATGCAGCCTCTGCGGCTATATCCACGAAGGTACTGAGCCTCCGTCAAAATGTCCCACCTGCAAACACCCCAAAGAGTATTATGAGCCGGCAAATCTTGAAGATGATATTTAATTGACAGCAAAAAACATTTTTTTCCTGTTTAACAAAAGAGCGTATCTGGGTAAAACCAGATACGCTCTTTTTTGTTTATGGCAACAAATCAATTAAACATTTCAATTTCTTCTTCGGAGATAATGAGCCGAAAATGGAAAAGGTACTCCTCTCAACAGACCAAATACGCTATTATAGTGTTTATTAACCAGCACAATTCACTGAACAGAGGTTTTCCATGCGACACGCACTGCATATTTTAATTCTCTTCACGGTTGCCGCCTGTTTACTTGCCAACTGTTCAACAAAACAGATCGACGAGCAGGTGATAGCAGAACAGGATATCCAGGAAGCATCCCCTTTTCCTTCTCGTGCCACATTTACCGGATCAATTCCATGTGATGACTGCCTGCGGGTAGACATTACCTTAAACATTCGCCCCGATGGCATTTATCAGTTGAGAAAAACCTACCAGAATGACCTGGGGAATCCGTCTGTCACCGCCCAGATGGGTAGCTGGCGATACGTATCAGATGGCAAATTTCTGATTCTCGGCAAGGAAATGGGGCTGCTGAAAACCTATGTGGTTGAAGACCAGAACAGACTCAGTTTTGTCGAATGGGAAGGGGCCAACAATGAATCACAGATTCGGTACGAACTGGCCAGGAGCATGCAAACCGCGCCGTTTGAAGATATTGTCAAAATCAGGGGAATGTTTGGTATAGAAAACGGTATTGTAATGCTGAAAGACTGTGCAAGTCAGGTGAGCTTTCCAGTCAGTCAGGGTGGCGATTATGATTCTGCCCTGCAGAACTATCTGAATACTCCTCACGACATGAACAAAGCAATCCTGGTGTCAATTCTTGGCAGAGTGGTACAACATAATCGGGAGGAGATCGTCATTGAACAATTCCGGAAATTCTACCCGGACAGCGATTGCCAGGGCAATAAAATAAAGACCAGCCTGACCGGCACCCACTGGCAGATCCTCGAGATAAACAACCAAAAATGGTCAGAGCTTACTGACAAAATGGCTCATCTTCTGCTTAAGCGTGACAAAACCATCGAGGGCTTCAGTGGCTGCAATAACATTTCAGGCACCTTCCTGATAAAAGGTGACGTTCTGTTGATCAACAGGGAACTGGTTACCCGCAAGGCGTGCCCCGGCGGAATGGATGGGGAAAACCGGCTGGTCTCGGTTCTTGATGGTGTGGAATCGTATCGAATAGAAGGAAACATTTTAGAGCTCATTGATCAGAATGATCAGGTCCTGGCCAAGTTTCTGGCAGGTCCCTAGTCTGTTATGATCAGCGAGGACGGGTGAAATGATAGCTCCGGTCATGAAAAAAGAAATACATCTGCGGTTGATAAAACGATTATTTACCGCGTGGCTCCTTGCCACCGTTATTTGCCTGGCAGCCGTCTCTTTGGTTGAGTATAAAAATCTGGGACACTCTCTTCTCACAAATGCCGTCAAGGAAAGCGGTGCATTTGCCTCGCTGTTAACCAGCTATCAGCAGCGGCCCGAAGAAGACCAGCTTGTCGAGCTTAAAAGACTGGCCGGGTCTGCCCTCGAGCAGACCTCATTTATCCTTGTAGACCTGGTGGGCGCCAGTAAAGAACCGCTGCTTCGTCTCGCCCATTCTCCGGCTGACGCCGTTAATAGTGCATTTGACAAGAAGGGTTTGACACTCATCACCGGAAAACAAGCCAACGGTGACTGGATCATCACCAATAAAAGAATCTACAGTAAGGTGATGGTGCCGATTTATGATTCCGGCGAGGATCTGGCCGGCTATATGACAGGAATCTACCTTGTTTCCCTCAAAGAAACACAGCAGATAATAAACCGCTTCATCCTGAGTGGAATCATCTGTATCGTGGCGATCAGTCTTTGTGCGCTCCTCTGTTATTTTGGCTTCCTGTTCATGAATAATCACCTTATCCGCTCTATTGCAGAACTCAACAGGACCAATACATTCCTGATCAAAAAGCTTGGTACAGCGCTTGCGAAAAGCAATAGCCAGGATGCTGAACAGAGCTTCAGGGTGTTGTTATATTCAATGAAACTCGCAGAAAAAGTCAAACTTCCACTTGAGCAGAGGCGTACCCTGATCCATGGCGTCTTCCTGCACGACATTGGCATGCTGCCAATCAGCCCCGCAACCCTTCAGAAGGAAGATGAACTGGAAAAAGAGGAGATGAAACAGCTTGATCAGCACCCGAAAGATGGTGCGGCATTGATCAGAAAATTCCGCTGGTTGCGCGAGGCAGAAAAGGTTGTTCGATATCACCATGAAAATTATGACGGAAACGGTTACCCAGATGGCGCAAAACATGAGAAAATCCCCATCGTAGCCCGCATATTTTCCATCGCCGACACCTTTGATGCACTAACCTCCTCCCGCCCGTACCGGGAACCCTTGTCACTGGAAGAAAGTCTTGCCACCATGGAGCAGGAAACCGGTCTGCAATTTGATCCGGTACTGCTCTCTGCATTTTTAGATATGGCGCCGCACCTTCACGAAACAATAGCTTCTCGCACGGCAAAAGAGCTGGAAAAAGAGGCTGACAAACTGCTTAAAAAATATCTGAGATATAAATAGTTGGCACCAGAAGCATTCTCACAGTTTGACGATTTCATCACCTGGCCCGACCTCTCCGCCGGAGAGGACTTTTGAAAAAATACCTTCTCGCGGCATAATACAGTCACCCGTGGCCTTTTTAATGGCGCAACCGCTGTTATGACACTCCTTGCCGATCTGGGTGATCTGGAGAATAACCGACTCACCCACCTGCAGTTTATCCCCTATTCCTAGTTTGGCCAGATCAATACCACGTGTGATGATATTTTCAGCAAAGGCGCCTTTTTTAAGCGATGGCAGCACCTCCTTTACCAGCTCGATACTCTCGGCAGCCAGTAAGGAGACCTGACGGTGCCAGTCTCCACCATGTGCATCCCCTTCAATCCCCCAGGCCTCCTTGAACAAAACCGAAGGTTGTTCCTTTTTGACAATTCCTTTTTTTTTGCTTGTGCAAACTGCTTCCACTTTTGCCATCAATCTACCTCTTAAAACAAAAAGACTTCGACAAGGCTGCCGGGTTTCAATTCCTCGCCCGGTTCCAGCACTAAATAACCATCAGCATTGACGATTGAGCTCAACATGTGTGAGCCCTGCTGTGCGACCTCTTTGATGAGTGCAACTTCATTTGGTTTGATCTCAAGACATACTCTGACGAAATTAGTCCGTTTCCCATTATTGAAAACCATCTCAGTGATTTTTGCCGTAACCGTACGATTTACCGAAGAGGTTCCAAGTAGCTCTGCTATAACAGGCCGGACATAATTATGAAAACACATGAAAGCGGATACCGGGTTACCCGGCAATCCAAAGAGCAACGTATCATCACGTCTCCCGACAAACAGTGGTTTTCCCGGTTTCTGTCTGATTTTCCAGAACAGTTCGGTAAAACCTGCCGAAAGAGCTGCGTCTTTAACGTGGTCGTGCTTTCCGACAGAAACACCACCCGAGCAGAGGATAATATCATCACCGCTGTCAGCAGCCTGCCGGACTGCCTCGGTCGTCTGGTCAAAACGGTCTTCAACGTGCAGACATGAATGCACGCTGGCACCGACCTCCCGGACAGCGTTCGCCAGCATGATCGAGTTTGAATCTCTTATCTGGTGTGGTTCAATAGTGTGATCAGACGGGCTGGCAAGCTCGGTGCCGGTAACCAGCAGCGAGACCCTGGGGGGGGCATAAACCGGTACCTGGTGTATGCCAAAAGAGGCTAACAAGGCGAGTTCACGGGACCCCAAGCGATAGCCTTTTGCAAAGAGGTGTTCACCTTCCCTGAATTCTTCCCCTGCAAACCTGATATCCTGGCCGATTGCCCGTATCCCGGTGATCTCAACATGACTGTTGTTTTCTCTTGTATCCTCCACCCGGACAACACTGTCAGCACCAGCAGGCAGCATGGCACCGGTGCTGATTCGCACTGCGGTTCCACCCCTTACCTCACCGTCAAAGGGTATTCCAGCCTGGCTTTCACCAATGATGTGCAACCTTACCGGATCTTTACTGCTCGCATCCTGACAATCTGCCCATCGCAGGGCAAAGCCGTCCATGGCTGAGTTGGTATAACGGGGAGAAGGTTCAGGCGCCAGGATCTCTTCGAAGAGATAACAGCGATACGCCTCTTCCAGCGGTACAATTTTTCTCTGCGGTTTCGGGATATTGGCACTGAGAATGTTTAAAGCTTCCTGTACAGAAATCACCTCAGCCTCCTCGGGGGGATCAGCCACCAATTGATGCCATGGAAGGTTCACCGTCTCGACAGCTGAGGGCTTCGGTCTCATGGCCATCAGCGTAGCGATGATTGAGGCATACCCGGATCGAATCTGCCAGATCCTGATCACTGATCCCGTTCCTCAACTGCTTCCTGAGGTCGAGAACACCATCATCATAGAGACATGCTTTGAGAATTCCTTCCGGGGTAATACGCACTTTGTTACAGGTTGCACAGAATTTTCTGGACCGCCCTTCAATTATTCCAACCGTCCCGGAATACCCAGGCAGGACATATTCACGGGCGGTACTGGTAACTTCCCGACTGTATTCCTGCAACTCGGGAAAAATGGTGAGCAACCGTTCCCGCAGTGAATTCTGAGCATGTTCATGGGCCACCGAACCGCCTGAAAATGGCATTCTCTCTATAAACCGTAAGCTGATAGCCTGGTTGCGCACAAGCTCCACCAGACTGACGATATCTTCGTCACTGGTATCCTCCATGACCACGCTATTAATTTTGACCGGAATCCCCCATTCAAGAGAACGGTTCAGCGTCAATAATACGTTGTCCAACTGGTCTCTGCGGGTTAGTTCTTTAAACTTTACCCTGTCAAGAGTATCCAAACTCAGGTTGATGCCCGAGATATCAATTTCTTTCAACCGCTCAATATAGCGATGTGTTTCCACACCATTTGTGGTCAGGTAAAGATGTTCGATACCAAGGTTTCGCTTCAGGGTTTTCATGAAGTCATAACAACCGCGCCTTACAAACGGCTCTCCACCGGTGATCCGAACTTTATTGACACCAAGCCCCTGGAATAACCTGACTAATCTCTCGAGTTCTTCATATGACAGGGTCTGATCGTGCCTGATGGATTCCACACCCTCTTCAGGCATGCAGTATCGACACCTGAGATTACATCGATCTGTGATGGCGAGTCGTAAATAGTTGATCGGGCGACCGTGATTATCGATCAGTGATGTGGCACGGGATGTTTCCAGAGCAAAATCTCTGGAGGAATGATCTCTGCTGTCCATGTTTACTCCTTTTCAAGTTCGGAAGGCGGGGCAGTTTCCTGCCCAACCCTATCGGCCTCAAACCATATCCAGATTATGGCGTCTGAACGTAGGTTTTTTGGCTCGGAGTTTTTTTATATCGCTTTCCTCTATTTCTGGCTCCATAGCATCTCAGGATTGTCCGCAGCTTGCAACCTTTTTCTAGAGCAGAACCGTTTTTCTTACTATAACCATTTCTTCACAATGCACTATCCCGCCCGAACCTCTGGCATGGGCAGGCGTCACCGGCTGCTGACAGGAGCAGGGTACAAAGGCCAGAGGTCGTACCTGAGCAGCTCATCAGGCAACTGCTTTTTCTATTGCTGCGATAATATCGGACATGGGATCCATTTTCGCCAGGATCGCGACTGGATCAATCTGGTGAGCCTGATCATGGAATGATTTATCACTGTACCCGGTAAAAATAATAATCGGGATATTGTATCTCTTTTTTATCTCTTTAGCTGCCTCAAGACCATTCATTCGCCCTGCCAGTGTTACATCCATCAGGACCACAGATGGGTTGATTTCTGCTGCGATCTCAACAGATTTCTCCCCGGTTGTGATTACCTCACAAACATCATAACCATAAGCCCGCAGCTTCTTGACGAGCATCAAACCGATCAGGACCTCGTCCTCAACCACCATCACTTTAATTTTCTCTTCACTCATATCCGTGATCTTCTCACCGGCTCTTTGAAGACAATCAAATAGAGTGTACCACCACTCCGTTCAACTGAGATTTCACCTCCAAGCTGCGTGGTAATCAAGCTTTCTACCAGCTGTATCCCAAATGAGCTGCTCTTATGAATATCAATATTTTCAGGCAACCCAACCCCGTCATCGCTGATTTCCAGCCTGATTTTACTGTCTTCACCTCTGGTCAGCTGCAGCGAAAGCGTCCCTGCCCTGTTGTCCGGAAACGCATGTTTTAGCGAGTTGGTCACGATTTCATTAATAACTAAACCAAGCGGTACCGCATAATCAATATTAATCGGGGTGGTTTCTATCTCTACGTTTAAGCTGATTTTTCCGGCAAGAACCATATTACCAACCAGGGAATGGACAACGTCTTTCAGATAGGATCCCAGATCAATCTCTGAAAGATCCTGGGATTGATAGAGCTTTTCATGGACCAGAGCCATTGCCCGAATTCTGTGTTCTGTATCCTTGAATATGGATTTCACCCGATCATCGTCGATATCGAGTATCTGCAGCTCGAGCATGGAAATGATGACCAGCATATTGTTTTTCGTCCGGTGATAAATCTCTTTTAGCAGAATCTCTTTTTCTTCAAGTGATTTGCGAAGCTGGATCTCCTGTACCCGTATTTTCTCCTCATTCTTCCTGATATTACTGACATCGGTTATGGTACCGACCATTGCCTCTCGGTTTTCCCAGGTGGTGACTTTCGCCCAGACTTCTCCATAAAAAGTTGTTCCGTCAATGGCCATACATTTAACTCGGTATGGAGCAATATCGTCACCCTGAAATCGTCTCTCCATGTTTGCCGCCACCAGCGCTCTATCCTCTTCAGAAATAAAATCCAGCGGGTTCAAACCGATCAGTTCTGCTGGGCTGGTGTGCATCAAGTCAGCCAATGACTGATTGACATAACTGAAAAACCCATCTGATATAATATAAATTCCGGCTTTATTTGCCTCAAGGGTTTCATAGTATTGCTGCTGACTGTTCCGCAGAGCCTCGGAAATAATCTGCCGTCGCTCTACCTCCTTGTTGAGCAGGGCAATGGTCATCTCGAGTTCATTCTTCTTCTCGACAAGTTCACGGTTACTCTGCTCGACTTCCACCTCAAGAGAATCGGCATATCGCCGCTGGCGTTCTTGTGCCAGCTGTAATTGTTTAACCATCGAATTGAAAGATTCAGCAAGCACACCGGTCTCGTCACGGGTTGTCACCGGGCAGCGCACCGACAGGTCCCCTCCTGCAACTCTTTTGGTAGCAGCGGCAAGCGTCCTAAGCGGCATCACAAGATGTTTAACTGACAAAAAAACGATTACCAGCGCTGACAAAATTGTAATAAATGAGAGAAGCAGCCCGTTGATCTCCATGGACCTGATCGTTTTTTTCAAGGTGGCACGGCTCTTATCAACTGAAGCAAACATATCACTCTGCCGGACAACAAGACCTAACACCCAGTCCAGATCCGGCAATCTGCTGGTTGCGACATACAGCGATTCATCACCCAAATCAAGCTTCGAGAAGGTCTCCTGGCCACTGGTTATCATTGCACCAAACTGTCTGACCTCACTTATTTCAGAATCCTTAAGCCGTAACTCAAGGCTGTCGGATGAATCAGTGTACTGTTCTGGATCGAAGTGGAGACCAAAGCGGTCGTAGTGGGGTTCAGGAAAGGCAATCAACCTGCCGTCGTTATCAGTGAGAAACGCAAAGAGAACGGTACTCACGGGATCTATATCATCGATATTGAGTATATCCTCTATGACCGTATTGAGCGGGACATCAATTCCTGTGATACCTCGAAACTGGCCGCTTTTATCATATATCGGCGCGGATGCGGTCAATGCAAGGCCTTCGCTGGCATCATCCTTATAGACATTTGTCCACCTGACTCCAGCAAAAACGTCTGCAGACTGGGTAAAAATTGTTACCGGTTCTCCATCACGCAGGTCAACCACAGAAAGAGGAGGCAGGTTGAGGGCCATCTCTTTATTCCTTTTGCTATTGCTACAATATTGACCGATCCCTGACAGGGTAATGACATGACTGGCAAGTACTTCAGGGTTTTCATCAAGTACCCTTTCTAAAAGCGGCGTCAGGTGGGTAAGGGCATCAAGCTCACCCTTTATCCCTGTGGACAGCTCTGGAGAACCCCAGTAAATCGAAATCACCGGATCGTTGATACTGTTCGCCCAGAATCCGGTCCGCGGCTGAAGAGTATAGCTATATCGGTAAAGGGGATTGGTTGCGAAAAAGTTGCTACCAGAATAGATCGCTGCTGCCTGAGCTCCGAGCATTCCGGCTGAGGCCCTGATCCGGTCAAAGAATACCTGATACCGATTTGCTCGTTCTCTGGCAACCTTTTTCAGGTAAGAAAATGCCTGTGAACGAATCTGCTGCTCGTTAACGGCAGAGACATCATTGCCATAGCGGTTAATCGCCTTCAATGAAGTATAGGCAAGTGGTGCGATAGAAAGCGTTATGACAGCGGTGAGCAGGATGAAAAGTTTTATCCCCAACCGTGTAGATAGTTTATCAATCATGAATACGATGGTAATACCTTTAGGATTCTCGAGATATGACCCGAACTATCGGCCCGAGATGATATGGTGGCGACTCCATGCTCCGGTCATCAATCCGGATCACAGCATCACTCCCTTTCGGAGATACAATCTGGTGATGGCCTTGTACTAAACCCCATAGAACACTTTCAGACTGGCAAGAAGAATTATGGTATAGAGAATACTGACGCCAACACCGACTCTCATATAGTCAAATGATCGATATCCTCCCGGCCTCATAATCAGCGCGTTCACCTGGTGGGTCGGCAGAATAAAGGTGTTCGATGCAGAAACAGCAACAACCAGGGCGGCAATAACGGGATCACTGCCAACATGGACAGCCATATTCATGGCCAGTGGAACCATCAGAACTGCAGCCCCGACATTTGACGCAACCAGCGAGAAAAACGCCGTTAATACTGAAACGACCAGCAGCAGAATCATCGGAGTCAAGGTCCCCATCGCCCCAAGCACCGATTGAGCAATAAAAGCAGCTGCTCCGGTGTTCTCAAAGGCCGTACCCAGGGGAATCAAACCGGAAAGGAGAAACACCGTACGCCAGTCAACCGCTTCATACGCTCGGTCTGCTGGAATAATTTTGGTAACAATGATTCCGAGTGCACCCGCGAGCAGGGCAATAGAGAGTTTCACCTCAAACCCCAGAGCCAGTGCAAGAGACATGAATAAAAAGAAGAGTGCACATTTGGTACGTTCAGGCTTTAATTCTTCCCCCTGGATTTCCTCTATAAAGGCGATATCCATTTTTTCTTCCAACAGCCTGAACTGTTGCCACTTCCCCTGGAGCAGCAGGGTATCGCCTTGAACAAGCGTGGTGACATTGATATTATCCATGATAATTTCATCGCCGCGGACAATCGCCAGAGGGTTTACCATATACAAGGAGCGAAACTGAAGTTCCTCCATACTATGACCGGTCAGATTTGAATGCGGTATAACAACTCCTTCAATAATACCTGACTCTTCAAGCGAGTTTTCACTGGCAAATAGTTCCGGTTCCGCCTTGATAAGCCAGCCGAGTTCACTCGCCATGCTATCAACTTTCTGCTCAGAACCGATCACCCAGATAGTGTCGCCGGCGTCGATCACCTCATCTTTCATTGGCGCCAGGTTCTTGGAGTGACTCCCACCTTTGGAAACGCCGACGACCGTAACGTGATACTTTGGTCTTATCTCCAGATCTGCAAGGGTCCGGGCAGGAAATTTCCCCGGTATGATCAATTCATATCCCTGCCCTATCTCGGATCCGTAGATCTCCTGGAGCCTCTTATCCATGCAGTCTTCATCTAAAAGGCAAACGTCCTCAGGCAGCAATTTTTTGCCAAGAATGGCGAAATAAAAGAGAACACCTGCCAGCAGAGCGATACCGATAGGGGTTACTGAGAGAAGACCAAGCGGTTTAAACGGCAGGTTACTGACAGCCTCAGCGTTGTTGAGCCACCATCCTTCCATGAGATCATTCAGCATGATCAGCGGTGATGAACCAACCAGCGTCAGACAACCGCCGGTAATTGCACAAAACCCCATGGGCATAAGGATTCTGCTTGCTGACAGATTGAGCTGGCGGCTAATCCTCATGGTGGCCGGCAAAAATAAGGCAGCGGCGCCGATATTCTGCATAAAACTTGAGATAAAAGCTACCGTTGCTGAAACAAGCGCCATTATCCGCCTTTCACTTCTTCCGGCAATCCTGATGATCTGCGCCGCAACCTCGTTCATTACCCCGGTTTTATTTAGACCGGCCCCGAGGATCATCACCGCAATGATGGACACAACCGCATTGGAACTGAGACCAGCCAGGGCTTCTTCAGGAGAGATTACGCCGGTCAACGGTAACAGCACCATCATCAATAATCCAACGAGATCAACCCTGAGCAGATCAAAAACAAACAATATGATCGCTACGCCAAGTAAAATGAAAACGATAATCATTTCCTGGGTAATCACATTCGCTTCCACGCATCCGCCCCCATAAGGTTTACCTTCCTGTTATTTAACAATTTGCTTATATTTCTTATCTCGGAATAGATTCAAAGTCAATGGGAGTTGTAATGGTTTGCCAGACTGAAAATCATACGGCTCTATTTTTCAGGGTGTGCTAAAGTGCTCCAGGCCTCATTGAACCAGATTAACGCACGTAGCCGGTTCAGTAGAGCATGCGATCAAATCTATATCGGAGCAGATCATGTATATCGAACGTTTGCAACGGTTCTGTCTTTCCATGGAGCATCTGGAAATCGATGCTGTTGCCCTCAACGCCGGGCCAAGCCTTACCTATCTGACAGGCCTTCATTTTCACCTGATGGAACGGCCGGTTGTCCTCCTGGTTGCGCCAGGAAAACAGCCGGTTCTCATCCTCCCTGAACTCGAGCAGAAAAAACTTCAACAGGCCCGTTACCAGCTCGATTCATACAGTTACCCGGAAAACCCTGATACCTGGGGAGCACTATTCAAACAGGGACTTGCGAAGCTGCAGCTATCAGGAAAAAAGATAGGAATTGAGCCCAGACAACTCAGGTTATTGGAATATAACTATATTTGCGCAGCCGATGAGAGCAGCACGTTTACGGATGCATCAGAGCTAATTTCGTCCTTGAGATCAGTCAAAGACGCTCTGGAATTAGAGGCCATAAAAGAGGCTGTGGTAATCGCCCAGGAGGCCCTGAAAAGTACCCTTCCCCTGGCAAGGATCGGTATGAGTGAAAAAGAGCTGGCCAATGAACTGGTTGTCCAGCTGCTCAAACAGGGATCGGAACCGACCTTACCGTTTTCTCCGATTGTCTCCACGGGCCCAAATGGGGCAAACCCGCATGCAAAACCATCTGATCGTAAACTCGCCGCAGGCGACCTGCTGATCATCGATTGGGGCGCGAGTTGTCGCGGCTATGTTTCTGATTTGACACGCACCTTTGGTATCGGCGAGGTCGATCAGCAAGATCAGGATATACACGCTATCGTGCAGCAGGCCAACCGGGCTGGCCGGGAAGCCGGCAGAGTTGGCGTTTCCTGTAAAAATGTTGATAGCGCGGCGCGCGATGTTATCGAGTCTGCCGGTTACGGTGACGCATTTTCGCACCGCACCGGTCACGGTCTTGGCATGGAGTGCCATGAGGATCCCTATATCCGTGGAGATAACGAACAGATTTTAGAAGAAGGAATGACCTATACCGTGGAGCCCGGCATCTATCTCGATGGCAAAAATGGGGTTCGGATCGAAGATGATGTGGTGATCACTGCAACAGGAACCGAGTCCTTGAGTGATTATCCGCGAGAGCTGATAATAATTTGTTGAAAATCCGTATTTTTATGGATTTCTCGACCAGACACGATATCACCTGGCGGAATTGAAATTGATTAAACCAGGATTATGAACGGTAGCACCGGATTTCAGGAGCGCTTGTGACTATACGGTGGAAAAATATGTTCGCAACCCTTGCAATCGGGTTTGCCGGGGCTATGACGGCTCAATATGCAGGACTTCCGGCCCCGGCACTTATCGGGGCGACCCTCACTGTTTCCTGCGCGTCACTCTTTCGTCTCACCCGGGACATACCCTCTTTCTGTAAGGACATTGCCTTTATTGTCATTGGCTGCTCTCTTGGCAGCAGCATAACCCTTCAGACCCTCGCCGACTCGGCAAAGTGGCCGGTCAGTCTTCTTTTTCTTGGAGCCGGGGTGATTGCCATCATCTATTTCTGCGGCAAGGTTTTGGTGAAATACTTTCATGAGAGCCGTGATACCGCCGTGCTGGCGACCTCTCCCGGGGCACTCGCCTACGTTCTCTCTCTTGCTGTCGATGGAAGAGGTGATCTCCGATCAATTGCCGTTATCCAGACAATCAGACTCGTTGCGGTAATTACCACCATTCCTTTCATTCTCACCCACCTGGGATTACATCCGGAAGTTTCTCCAGTTGCTGGAGCGGAACCGATGGGAATAATCGCCTTCAGCATTATCTTTGTCAGCTCCCTTATCGTGGGCAGATTATTTATCAGGTTCAGAATCCCCGCCGCCTTTTTTCTGGCCGGTGTCTGTGTCAGTGGTGCAGCGCACCTTTCAGGTCTTGCTGTTGGCCGCCCTGCAGACGAGATCATTTTTATCGGTTTTACCATTACCGGATCGCTTGTCGGGGCAAGATTTTCGACGATCCCCCTGGCCGATCTCAGAAATCTCTTCTGGAAATCAATTGCCGCTCTGTTTCTTTCCGTCTTTATAGCTGCCCTCTTTGCTGGAGCTGTTTCAAGACTGCTTTCGCTCCCCTTTGGTCAGGTATTTGTTGCCTTTGCCCCCGGTGGCGTTGAAGCGATGGCGGCGATGGCGATATCGCTGCACTATGACCCGGCCTATGTCGCAGTCCACCACCTCTTCCGTATCTTTTTTCTGATTTTGATCCTGCCTCTTTTCCTGAAAACCAATACCCGGTTGAAAAAAGAATAAATCGGTCCCGTTCATTCCCCTGAAGCACAAATATGTTCAACTTAACGGGTGCAATCCACAGTAAATGGTTTATAATGTGCATATGAACGATAAAAACCATTCTTTAGCGGAAACAGTGACCGAAACGATACTTGAGTCTATCTCCGATGGCGTTTTCACCGTCGATCACAATTGGCGGATAATGTCATTTAACCGGGCCGCTGAAAAAATCACCGGCGTCCCCCGGAGTGAAGCAATCGGCCGATACTGCTGGGATGTGTTCCGCTCGAATATGTGCGAAAAAAACTGTGCCCTGAAACGGACCATGGCTGAAGGGAAATCGTTCGTCAGCAGTTCCACCTATATCATCAACAGTGAGAGACAGATGATTCCGATCCAGGTTTCAACCTCGCTGCTGAAAAATGAAAAGAACGAAATACTCGGTGGGGTTGAAACGTTTCGGGACCATAGCCTGGTGGAAGAGCTCCGACGTGAGATCATTGGTAATTTTGAATTCGGGGAGATGATAAGTCGTTCCAAGCGTATGCAGGATCTGTTTAACATTCTTGAACAGGTGGCCGAAAGTGACAGCACCGTTCTTATTGAGGGTGAAACCGGTACCGGAAAAGAATTGCTTGCGCGGGCAATTCACAATGTATCACTTCGAAAAGAAAAACAATTTGTAGGAATTAATTGTGGCGCGCTCCCGGACAGTCTGCTTGAATCCGAATTATTCGGCTACAAGGCGGGAGCTTTTACCGATGCAAGAATAGACAAACAGGGATTATTCGAGGCTGCTGACAAGGGGACGATCTTTCTTGACGAGATTGGCGACACCAGTTCAGCGTTCCAGATTCGCCTGCTCCGGGTACTTGAGGAGCGGGAGTTTCAGCCTCTTGGCGGTACGCAGAGGATAAAGACAAATTGTCGCGTTATCACCGCCACCAACAGAAATCTCGAAGAGATGGTCAAACAATCCCAGTTCAGGCGAGATCTTTACTATCGAGTCAATGTTATCAGGCTCCACCTTCCCCCGTTGCGGGAGCGCCGCGAAGATATCGCCCTTCTCACCGAACGATTTATCTCCAGGATGAATAATATCAAAGCCTGCTCGGTCTCGGGTATTGATCCCGATGCAATGGCAGTTTTGCTGGCCCATGATTATCCCGGCAATATCAGGGAATTGGAAAACATTATCGAACACGGTTTTGTGCTGTGTAACGGGGACATGCTGAAACGTCATCATCTCCCTGATTACCTGACAATGCATGAGTGCTCACCTGACATTTCCGAAGCCAAACACACCTCACTGCAGGAGGCGGAACAGCTAACAATTCTCAAGGCACTTCAACAATCAGATTACAACCGGTCTGCCGCGGCTGCCCTGCTGGGAATGCATAAGAGTACGCTGTTCAGGAAAATAAAAAAGCTTGCAATCACGCTGCCAAAACAAGATGGTCGTACCGCTGCAATACCCATTGACAGAGAGTAGCGATCGTGCGACGGTGCGACGGTGCGACCGTCGCGTAATTGCACCTATCCTCGTGTCCCTGGCCTTGAGCTTCCCTGCTCATCCACCATTTATTCTAATATAATCAGCTATATAAATTCAATAAAGACATATGCCCATAACTGGCACTTTCCTTGCTACATAGATAGTAAACGGTCAATGCTGTCAAGGAGAGGAGCGTATGAAGGTTGCAATAACGGTCTGGGGAAAACGAATATCACCGGTGTTCGACTCAGCCCAGACCCTGCTGCTTGCAGAGATTATGGATAAACGGGTGGTGGAAAAAAAGCTCGAGTTCATACCTCTTTTGCTGCCCGTCTCCATTGCCCGAAGAATTGTCGAGCTTAATCCAGATTCATTGATTTGCGGGGCAATATCTCATCAGCCAGCACGAATAATTGAAGATGCCGGAATTTCCCTGTTACCTTTTATTTCTGGTAAAGCAGACCTCGTCCTAAAGGCGTATGCCAGCAACCTTGAGCTTAAGAGATATTACATGCCTGGCTGTACCAAGGTGTGCCCACGAAGAAATCATTCTGAGGTCAAACAATGAGCCAGCGACAACTTCTTCTTCGAGAACGTAGGGAGCAGACTCAATTACTTCGTTATTCCATACCACCTCATAATAAGTGCTAAAGAGGGGGCAGGTGAAACAGACATGAACAGACTAACGATTATTCTTCTCAGCAAAGAGGAGTCAACACTTGCAGACGTTGCTTCAGTTTTATCAGCTCACCAGGGGTTTGATATTAGTTGTTTCAAATCCGCACAGCAGGCATGGAGCTATCTGCAGGACAATAAAATTGATGTGGTGGTCGCAGACGATTTGCTGCAGGACTCTACCGGTCTTGAATTCATTAAAGAACTGGTGCCCCGAAATCCTTTCGTAAATTGTGCTCTCATCTCACCCCTTTCTCATGATGAGTTCCATGAAGTGACCGAGGGGTATGGTATTTTTATGCAGCTGCCGGTGGAGCCAACGGCTCAACTGGCATACGAGATGATCGACCACCTGGATAAAATCTACAAACTCACCTCATAACGATTGAAAAGGAAACATCATGATCATCAGTGTTGCCAGCGGTAAAGGCGGTACCGGAAAAACAACAATATCGACGAATCTCGCCCTGAGCATCAACCGCGCAGTCAAACTGCTCGATTGCGACGTGGAAGAGCCGAATGCCCACCTGTTTATAAAGCCTGAAATTCATACGGATGAAACCGTCCATACATTAATTCCGGAGATAGATGAGACCCTGTGCAATGGCTGTCGTAAATGTGCTGAAATCTGCAGGTTTAACAGTCTCACCGTCGTTGGCAAGAAGGTAATCGTCTTTCCCGAACTTTGCCACAGCTGCGGGGGATGTATCGCCGTCTGTCCGGAAAATGCTGTACGTGCTGGATCCCGCGAACTAGGGATCGTTGAAACAGGATCAAGAGACAAGATTACGTTTATACAGGGTACCCTGCGCATCGGGGAAGCAATGTCTCCTCCCTTGATCAGAGAGGTCCGGAATAAAACTGGCAGAGATGACCTGGTCATTATTGATGCTCCCCCGGGAACCTCATGTCCGGTCATTACTGCCATGAAGGACAGTGATTTTGTCCTGCTGGTTACTGAGCCGACGCCGTTTGGGCTTCACGATCTCAAGCTAGCCGCCGAGGCGGTAAAGGTACTTGGTATCCCCTGTGGTATCGTGATCAATCGCTCTGATATCGGCGATCATACTGTTCAGGAATATGCAGGTCAGGAAAGTATCCCTATTTTACTGGAAATCCCCTTTGATCGGCGAATCGCTGAAACCTACTCCCGTGGCCGATTACTCATTGAAGATTTTCCAACCTGGCGCCACACCTTTGAGATGTTATATCTCGATATTATAGAAATTATAGAATCTAAGCAGGTAACTCAATGAAAGAACTTGTAATAATAAGTGGCAAGGGTGGAACCGGAAAAACGAGTATTACCGCTGCGTTTGCGTCCATGGCATCAAATTTTGTTCTCTGTGACAGCGATGTTGATGCCGCTGATCTCCACCTGCTCATGTCTCCTCAACCATATGCCACCAATGATTTTGTCGGCGGTTCGATCGCGATCATAAGGAAGGATGATTGCAGCGGCTGCTCTACCTGCCTCGACCTCTGCAGATTTGACGCCATATCGGATACCTTTGAGATAGATCCCATCAGTTGTGAGGGATGCGGCGTCTGTGTCGATTTCTGCCCGGAAAAAGCCATCGATTTTCCTGAACAAACGTGCGGACAATGGTTTCTCTCCAGGAGCCGGCTGGGGCCGATGGTCCATGCCCGTCTCGGTATCGCAGAAGAGAATTCGGGTAAACTCGTCAGCTTAATCAGGCAGCAGGCACGTATGCTCGCTGAACAACAGGGGTGTGATCTGATTATAACTGATGGACCACCGGGTGTCGGTTGTCCGGTCATTGCCTCAATAACCGGAGCTACCGCATTGCTGATCGTTGTTGAGCCAAGTCTCTCTTCTCTGCATGACATGAGACGTGTTGCAGAACTTGGCAACCATTTCAGAATACCGCAGATGCTCTGCATCAATAAATATGACATTAATCATGAAGTATCCGATGCGATCAGACAGGAGGCAGAACACCGAAACATCGATCTGGTTGGGCTTATTCCATTCGACCCTGCGTTCACCCACTCAATGGTCAATGGGCAGAATGTAATTGAATACGGAAAAAGCCCCCGATTGATTGAGATTCTCTCTTCAATATGGAGAAAAATCATCACTTCAGAACAGATGTGTATCGAACATTCACAGACCATACCAATAATTTCAACAAAACAGTAAGGAGAAAGAAATGGCAACAATTCGTATCGCTATCCCCTCCATGGGTGAAGGGGGACTGGAAGGTTTTAGAGCTGGTCACTTCGGACATTGTGACGTATTTACCTGCATTGATGCGGAAGATGGCGAAATCAAATCGATTACAACGATCCAGAATAAGGAGCATGTCCAGGGCGGCTGTATGGTTCCTGTCAATCTGCTGGCTGAAAACAAGGTCAACGCCCTTATCGTTGGCGGGATCGGAATGCGCCCGCTGATGGGCTTCAAGCAGGTTGGAATTGACGTTTACCATGACGCAGAGCGAGCAGAAATCAAGCCGGTGATTGAGGATATGCTGGCAGGCAAACTCCCGCTGATTTCTGATGACCAGGTCTGCGGTGGCGGCGGCTCATAATTATATTCTCTTGGAGGAAATCATGAAGATTGCAGTCAGTTCCCGGGGACCTCAGTTGACAAGTGAGGTCGATCCCCGTTTCGGCAGGGCGCCCTATATCCTTATTGTCGACACGGACACCTCTGAGTTCACAGTCCTGAACAACAGTGTAAACGCAAATGCCTTTAAAGGCGCTGGCATCCAGGCAGCAACGATGGTGAGTGACAAGGGCGCAGAGGTAGTGATGACAGGATATTGCGGTCCAAAAGCCTTTCAGGTCCTAGAGGCCGCCGGTATCAAGGTCGTCAGCGACGTCAGTGGAACCGTGTCTGAGGCGATAAAAAGGTTCAACACGGGCAATATTAATTATTCATCAGCAGCAAATGCAGAGGCACATTGGACATAGCGTTTTCCAATGCGAGTGAATATGGGACTCAATGAACAGGAGTTTGAGAAACTGGTCCAGCAGCTTCAAAATCAATCATTTGAAGACGCGCGTACCACTTTTGGCGAAAAAGGATTCAATCGCTGGCGTAATCCCCGTTACAATGGCCCGATGGCCGAAGCGGACAGTCACGCCCGTATCCGTGGCGGCTGCGGGGATACCATGGAGATATTTTTAAAGTTTGAAGATAACCGGGTGATACATGCTTCCTATGTCACGGATGGCTGCGGCTCAAGTGCACTTTGTGGTTCGTTCACTGCCGAGCTTGCTCATGGTAAGAGCCCCGAAGAGTTATTTGAGCTGCAGCCAGAGGATATCCTGGAGACAATTGGAACGTTTCCAGAACAGGATGCACACTGTGCGAAGCTTTCTATCCTCACACTGCATGAAGCCCTCAATCAATATCTGATTAAGCAGGTATCAAAATAAGGCGATACCCCGGCTGCACCAGTCACCATGGGTACTTTTCAACCCAGTGATGCCCATGGTGACTGGTTGCCAAGGTCAACTTCGCTGATCATATTCGTGAACAGAGATGAGCTCACCTTTATGATAGTGACCGACCCCTTCTTCCAGCAGAATATTGCAATTAGAGCGTTCTCCTTTTCTGCACTGCCGAACATAATTGATCTGATCGCGTGGAAACAGAACCCCTTGACGTAGACAGAGGCACCTCCACTTCTCCAAGGAAATATCATGATCCAGGACTGCCTTCATATCCCGGTTGCTAAACACCAAGAGACCCTGCATTTTTCTTAAGGCAGGGAGGACAAGCTCATTGAATAACATCCCGACAGCGGACGGGGGGCCCGGCAGGCCAAAATAGAGTTTACCAGCAACGACCCCAAAGAGCGTTGACTGTCCGGGTCGCATAGCAATCGAATGATAGATGAGCTTTCCGCCAATTTGTTCAAACGCTGTTTTAAGTAAATCATATTTCCCCGGGCCCACGCCACCGGTGCTGATAATAACGTCTGTGCTGCTGCCGACAATTTCAGCCATCAACTCCCGTATCTGTTTTCTGCAATCCAGGACCATGCCCCAATCTACTGAAATTGCTCTGTTACTCCTTATCAGACCATCAAGCAGGTATCGGTTGGACGATGTTTTCTGACCTGGTACCTCTGCGGCATCGATGGTAACCAGCTCGCTTCCCGTGCAGAAGAATGAAACGCTGACTTTTTTATAGACCTCAAGCTGGTGGTTTCCTGTTATGGCAAGCAAGCCGATATCTCGCGGGCTGAGCGAAATTCCACGAACCGCAATTCCACTTTCCCGGGGAATAACAGAACCTTCTCTTTGGATATAGCGAGCTGATCGCGTTAACACTTCACCAGGAATCTCAACTGTTTCACCGGCCTGAATACAGTCTTCCTGTTGAACCACCCGCTCGGCACCTCCAGGGACCAGGCCGCCGGTCATAATACGATACGCTTCTCCGTCTCCCACCTCAATGAGATCGCACCTGCCAGCCGGGATCTCGCCCATCACCCGATAGGACCGACTGGTAGTATTGCCTGACAGCGCATCACTCTTGCCAAGGACAAAGCCATCACGCAGGGACTGATCATATCCCGGATCAGCATGTTTTGCGCGCACCTCGGTCGCGCTAATACGCTCAAGCGCATCAACAAGCGAGACAATCTCGGTGTCCACCAAAGATGCATGATCAGCAATAAGATCGATTGCCTGGTCATAGCTGACAGATGGGTAGACGTGAGACATTTCAGCTTCCATACCCTTTGATAATCATATCGTTACACATCTATTTACCAAGACAGAATTGTTCAAAAATCACATCAAGGACATCTTCGGTCGTCGTTTCGCCGACAATTTCGCTTAAATGATTGAGGCATTCAAGGATGTCGATGGTTACCAGGTCGTTGGTGAGCCCTGAATCAATACCGTTGCCGATGGACAGCGAGGCTTTGAGGGCACGTTCCATTGCTGCCTTGTGTCTGAGATTTGGCGCACACCCCTCTTCCTGCCACTGCTCCCTGCCGCCCGTTACCCGCTTGAAGATTACATTTTTCAATTCAACGATTCCACTCTGTTCGCGGGCCGATACGGACAGTGAGCCTGCAAACATCTGTGGGTCAGCATTTCGGTCAACATGTTCTTCCAGATCACATTTATTTACGATCGTTATCACTGGTTTATGGGATACCGTGTTGAAAAGCGCCCGGTCATCATTGGAGAGCTCACGGGCGCCGTCAACCAGGAAAAGCACCAGGTCGGCGCGATTGATACCATCCCGTGCCCGGTCAATCCCCAATTGTTCAACTTCTTCGGCGTTTTCCCGAATCCCTGCCGTATCAATTATTCTCACTGGTATTCCATTGATATCGACATATTCTTCAATGGTATCCCGGGTCGTCCCAGGTATGGCAGTAACCAGAGCCCGCTCTTCCTGAAGAATTGTATTCAACAAGCTCGACTTGCCCACATTCGGTAAGCCGACAATGACAACGGATACACCATCGCGAACCATTCGCCCACTGTCCGCGTTTCTTATTAACTGTTCAAGGGGAGCGGTTACTTCGTTTTTGATCTGCCGGAGAACAGCAGGACGATCGACAATCTCAATATCTTCGTCCGGAAAGTCAATTGCCACCTCGAAAAGCGCCCGCACATGGACGAGGCACTGCCTCATCTTGTCAACCTGCTTATACAGTCTGCCACTCATCTGCTCCAGTGCCAGATCGACGCCTTTTCTTGTTCGGGCGGAAAGTATATCAATGACCGCTTCAGCTCGAGTCAGGTCAATACGCCCGTTCAAGAAAGCACGCTTGGTGAATTCCCCGGGATCGGCAAGATAGATATCATAGCCTAGAATCAAGTCCAGGACTGACTGCAGCACAAGATAACTCCCATGGCAGTGTATCTCAACGACGTCTTCTCTTGTGTATGTCCTCGGAGCTGCCATGTATACGACAAGAACCTCGTCCAGCAGCTGGCCGGTGTCTGGTGCCTTAATGGTGCCATAGTAAAATCGATGAGACTCGAATGTACAGGCAGCAGAGACGGGGTGAAAGATATCCTTCAATCGCGGGAGTGATTCAGGACCACTCATCCTGATTATACCAATCCCTCCTGCCCCCGGAGGTGTTGAAATCGCGGCAATTGTTGTACTCGCTGATTCATCATAACTCATCTCGTCACCCTGCTTGAAACAGAACAGGCCGGACATTGCTGACCGGCCTGTTCACAAACCCACGTGGATTCTATTGTCGTACCTTTGGCTAGCTATCCTTCACCTGGTCAGAATTGTTTTTTTTCCGGGATCGTGGCCGTGATTTTTTTCTGTTATTGTTTTTTTTGCCCTTCCCCGGTTTATAGATAAGTACCTTCTTAAAAAGCCCGTCACCGACACTTCTGCTCCTGATGTCCGTGTCTTCCTGGAGAGCCACATGGACCATCCGTCGCTCAGAGGGGTTGAGAGAGGGAATAACCTGGGTTTTACCGTTTTGTTTAACGAGAGCCGCGAGGTCAACTGCTTTATCCTTTAATTCCTGATTGCGCCGCTCACGATAATCTCCAACGTCAATACTCAAACGGACCCGTTCTGAAATTTTTCTTGAAACGATCTTGCGCAGCAGATATTGCAAGCTGTCCAGTGTCCTGCCGTCCTGGCCGGTGAGGTCGTCTTCAAACTCTCCGCTGACCTTGCAGTGGACAGTACCCTCTATCACTTCTGTAACAACCGTCGAAGGACAGGTCATCAAATCGAGAATCTTCTCAAGCTCATGGCGAATAATATCAAGACTTGCAGCAGAAAGCTCCACTGATTCACGAGAGGGTTCCTGCCCTTGGTTCGGCACGACATGCTCTTCTTTGACTTCAGGCTCTTGCTCTTGACCTGAAGTTCCAGCTCCTCCGGGCTGAGCTACCTCACTCTGTTTTTGAGGAGTACTCTTTGCCTTTGGTTTTCGCTTTGCTGGCCGTACTTTTTTCTTTGGTTTTTCCTCTGCACCCGCTTCCTCAGCTTGAATCGTCACTCTAATATGTGCCTGCTTCCGGATCAGACCGAAGATTCCCGTTGAACCGGTCTCAATTACTTCTATATCGAGGTTTTCCTGAGCTACCTTAAGGGTGTCGCAAGCCTCCCTGATCGCAGAGGCCACATCTTTTCCAAAAAAATCTTTTGCATCCGGTGACATGATAATTCCTGAATAATTTTCGTCCTGAAACGACTACTACACTCTGGCAATCAAAGTGATCATGTTGTGGCAGGCACAGTTTTTTTCTTCCGGTTAATCATATACTGCTGCAGGATTGACAGCAGGTTGTTGACAAACCAGTAGAGAACAAGACCCGAAGCAAAATTGAGAAACATAAAGGTAAAAATGACGGGAAGAAACATCATTATTTTTGCCTGGGTCGGGTCAGCCGTTGTCGGAGTCATCTTCTGTTGTAAAAACATAGACGCTCCCATGAGCAGGGTTAGAACCGGCAAACCTCCAAGGTACGGTACATCAAATCCGAGGTATAAACGATCTGGGGCTGATAGATCGGTAATCCATAGCATGAATGGCGCATGACGCAGTTCTATTGACTGCAGTAACACCTTATACAGTGCGAAAAAGACTGGAATCTGCAGCACCATGGGTAAACAGCCGCCCAGTGGATTGACCTTGTAGGTCTTATAAAGATTCATGACCTCCTGGTTCATCCGGGCAGCATCATCTTTATATTTTTCTTTAATCTTGGCCATCTTCGGCTGCAGCTTCTGCATATTCTTCATGGACTTCAAGCCTTTCTGGGTTATGGGCCAGAAGAGCGCCTTGAGGATCACGGTGACAAGAATGATTGCGACACCATAGTTGCCGAAGATGTTGTAAAGCCAGTTGAGAAGATAGAGCGTCGGCTTGGCGATTACATCAAACCATCCGAAGTTTATTATCTTTTCCAGGTTGAAACCAATCTCTTTGAGTAAGGTCAGTTTCTTGGGACCATAAAACAGATCATACGTATATGTTTTGGCCGCTCCTGGTGCGAGCGTGTCCAGGGAGGAAACAATATCGATTGAGACCAGTTCGCCCTGGGCATTCATGGTGATTGTTTTTGACTTGTCCTGGGGGATAATTCCGGTCATGAAGTAGGTTCCTTCATAAGCAATCCAATCAAATGTACCCTGCACGCTTTTTGGCCCTTCTTTGAACTCCTTGAGCTTAAACTCCTGCAACCCCTCTTCATTATAAAAAGCCGGGCCGCGGAACAGCCATTGACTTCCCTTGCCGAGAAGGCCAAACGGCATATTCAACTGATGGAGACCACCAGCTCCCTGAAGTGGCTGACTACTTGTATTTCTTACCGTCACCGAATGATTGATCAGATAGCTGTCACTGCTGAACTCATAGGAACGAACAATTTCAAGACCAGCATCATTTGCGGCTCTCATTACAACCACCGCACGACCACTCTTCTCGTCAAAGCTGACAGTTTTGCTGTCAAGGGTATACAGGGTATTTCTGGGAAAAGCACTTCCCCAGGAAAAAGAAAGGGGAAACCCCTGATCTGGGGTTGTTTTTATTAGCTGCTCCCCCTGAGAATCTTCTGAATTCGTTTCATTATAGTTTTTCAGAATAAAACTGGTAAGCACACCTCCGTTCTCACTGAGCGTCACCGTGTACAGGTCCGTATCAACGGATATCTCTTCTGCTGGCCGGGAGGCTGCCTGGCTCGCCACCGGCTGGAGCGGTTCTGCTGCCGATATTGCCGGCACCGGGGCAGGTGTCTGTGGAACGATCTGGGCTGTCTCACCCTGCTGTTCGACGACACTGCTTTGCTGTTCGGGTGTCGTCTGGTTTACCGGTCCCACAAAAAAGTATTGATAACCAACGAGGATGACAAATGAAATAATAATGGCCAGAAAGGCTCTATACATATCCATGATCTTAATTACTCTTCAGGTCTAGTTGTGAAAATGGCCCGCTCACAATACATACGCCGGAACAGAGTCCCGGAGAACTTATGCAACCGGATCGTAGCCACCTTGGGAAAACGGGTGACATCGCAGAACGCGCCAGAGACCCTTGAGTCCCCCGCGCAACGTTCCATAACGGTTAATAGCCTCGATGGTATAAGCAGAACAGGTAGGGTAATAACGACATGCCTGGGGCAATAGCGGAGAGATCAGATATTGGTACCCTCGTATCAGGACAATCACAGCTTGGGCAATTAACCTGCGTATAGACGTAAAAATCATCTTTTACATTGACCCCGCACTCATCAGGTTTTTAACCGCCCGAATGATACTATTTGGAGAATCAAGATCAAAATCAGGTCGTACAGCTATGACAATATCGGCGCCTTGCGGATAATCTGCTTTGTTAAGCCGAAACGATTCCCTGAATATCCGCTTAATCCTGTTTCTTACGACCGCCCCTTTGATTTTCCTGCTTACACTAATACCGAGTCGACTGTTCTCACGGCTGTTGTCGATAAATATCACGCTGAATCCTTTACTGTGCAGCCGTGTACCGTACCTGTATACAGTGTCAAAATCCCGGGATTTTTTTAACAGGTACTGTTTGGGAAGACCATACTGCCGCAATTCAATCAGGCAGAGAGGCGCTTTCGTCCCCGGGCTCTTCGGGCGTTAATAATGGCACGACCAGCCTTGGTTCGCATTCGAGCACGAAATCCATGGCTTCTTTTACGTTTCGTATTGCTCGGTTGAAAAGTTCTTTTACTCATATTATTGAATCCTCAAATAACCATCCCATGACGACACATGGTTTTATATTCATTCGCCGGAAAGATATCTGAAAGAGTGTTATTTCTTGCCCGGCTTATCTGCGTCACACCAAAAAAGAGTGGTAGAACGACAAAACACAAAAAGGTAATATTAAACATAGATAATGACCAGTGTCAATTATTTTCACCGCTTCTCCCATGCCATTTGTTGCAGAAGCGGGTAAGCTGTGCTACTTTTTGCAGCATATTATTGGTAATTCCGTTTAAGTGGATAATCCACAGGACCATGTTCCGATTCTTAACCCTGTACCACCTGCCATAATCACCATGAGTCAGACGCAGATCATCACCTTATATAACGACATAGACTGGCAACTGCTCTGGGATAACAGTCGGGAAGCAAAATCCTGGAAGAGCAAGAGCGCCAAGGAATGGAATAAAAAGTCAGCCTCTTTTGCCCAGCGAACCAGGAATTCCGATTATGTGGAACAGTTTTTAAATATCATAGGGGTGGACCGAAACAGTACGGTGCTTGATGTTGGCTGCGGCCCAGGCACCCTCGCCGTACCCTATGCCCGGATGGTCGATAGGGTTACAGCAATTGATTATTCTGAAGGAATGCTCAGCCAGCTTAAAGATTTTGCCAGGGAACAGAACATTGAGAATATCAAGACATTACAATGCGCATGGGAAGACGACTGGGATGAAAAAGAGGTTGGCAGTCATGATCTGGTTATTGCATCCCGGTCAATGAACATCGACAATCTGGCAGAAGGCATTCAAAAACTGGACAGACATGCGCTCAAACAGGTGGTTATCGCTGACAGGATTGCACCTTCACCCTTTGATCCCGACGTTTTTGCCGCGATTGGCAGAGATTTCAACTCCGGACCAGATTACATCTACACCCTGAATATGCTTTATGGCTTCAACATCCACCCACGCATCGATCATATTGAATTACCGGGTGAGCTCAGGTTTGCAAATCTCGACGAAGCAGTCCAGTCATACAACTGGATGTTTCGCGACCTGAACGGAGAAGAGGAAGAAAAACTCACGGCTTTTTTGAAATCAAGACTCATCAAAGTTGATGATGACGGTATTGTTGTGAAAAGAAACCATCCACAAAGATGGGTGCTGCTGTCATGGACGAAAAAACCGTGACCCGGCCCATATCTGCATGTATCATTTTTTTCGCCCTGATCAAGCTGATTGCAGGGATATCGTAAGAAACGTACTTCAATAAATGAGCGATTATATATGAGTGAAATAGATTTGTTTGATGTCGCCGTTATCGGGGCTGGACATGCCGGTTGTGAGGCGGCACTCGCTGCCGCACGAATGGGATGTAAGACCATTGTCACTGTAATCAACGTCGATACCATCGGAGCCATGTCCTGCAACCCGGCCATCGGTGGTCTTGCAAAAGGACACCTGGTCAGGGAGATCGATGCCCTTGGCGGTGAAATGGCAAAAAACATTGACGAAACCTCAATTCAGTTTCGGATGCTCAATACCAGCAAGGGCCCGGCGGTCAGATCCTCACGGGCACAGGCGGACCGCCTGCTCTATCGCCTCAGGATGAAAAATATCCTCGAAAACCAGGAAAACCTGACCATTCGTCAGGCGGTGGTCGACTCCATTATCGTCAAAAACGGCAGGGTAACTGGAATAAAAACCTCCCTGGATGAGGTAATTCACACAAAGAGTGTTGTTGTTGCCACCGGTACCTTTCTTAACGGTCTCATTCACATAGGCTTGAAAAACTTTCCTGCTGGCCGAATGGGCGACTCACCCTCCCTGAGCCTTGCCAGCTGGTTTAAAGAACAGGGGTTTCGGGTCGGACGGATGAAAACGGGAACGGTCCCGAGACTGGATGCAAACAGCATTAACTATGAAGATCTGGAGCCACAGTACAGTGACGAGCCTCCGAACTTTTTCGCCTTTGGAAATACAGGCTCTTACCGTTTGGAGCAACGTCCCTGCCATATCACCTATACCAATGAGAACACCCATACTATTATCAGGGAATCAATTGACCAATCGCCATTGTTTGCCGGGATCATAGAAGGGGTTGGGGCCAGATACTGCCCTTCCATTGAAGACAAGGTGATGCGTTTTCCTGAGAAAGGACGGCACCAGGTCTTTCTTGAGCCGGAAGGGTTGGAAACTGTGGAAATCTACCCCAATGGGCTACCGACCAGTCTTCCTCTTTCAACCCAGATGGCAATGATCAGGAGTGTCAAGGGCCTTGAAAACGCCGTTATCATCAGGCCGGGGTATGCGATTGAATATGACTATGTCGACCCTCTGGAACTCCTGCCCTCACTGGAAACCAAGAAAATCAAAGGACTCTTTCTTGCCGGTCAGATTAACGGGACATCGGGCTATGAAGAGGCAGCAGCCCAGGGACTTATGGCAGCCATAAATGCGGTCCGTTCAACAAGAGCACTCACCCCTCTTGTGCTTGATCGTTCACAGGCATATATTGGCGTACTGATTGATGACCTGGTTACTCTGGGGACATTAGAACCCTACAGGCTCTTCACCTCTCGGGCAGAGTACAGACTGCTGCTGAGAGAAGACAATGCGGACGAGAGGCTTTCTGAGATAGGATATGAGATCGGTCTGCTGCCGGAGGAACAGTATCAGGTCTTTCGGCACAAGCAGTGTGAAATCCAATCAGGCATTACCCTGCTGGAAACAACCTCCGTTCGTCCAAAAGCGATAACAAATGACCTCATGGCACGAATTGGCAGCACACCGTTGAAAAAGAAAGCATCACTGGCCGACCTGCTGCGTCGTCCTGAATTATCCATCAACCACCTTGCTGAATTGCTGTCTGGTGAGGGCATGGACGGAGCAGATCAGCTCCTGCGCTCTGAATTCAAGGAAGAGATACAGCTGCAGGTAAAGTTCAGCGGCTACATTCAACGGCAGGAGGAGCAGGTGTCCCGGTTTCGAAAAATGGAGTCGATGACACTTCCGGTTACCCTCGATTATTCAGCCCTGTCAGGCTTATCCAATGAAGTTATCGAGAAATTGACCACGGTTAAACCACTATCGCTTGGCCAGGCCTCACGGATCTCAGGAGTTACTCCGGCGGCCATATCGATCCTGCAGGTCCATCTGAGAAAAATAAGGCACCAGAAAAAACAGGGTGGCCCGGAAACGGCCACCAATTAAAATTCCACCAGCCAATAACCATGCTCACTTACCCTGAAATTGATCCGGTTCTTCTCCACCTTGGCCCACTGAAGATTCGCTGGTACGGACTTATGTACGTCGTTGGGTTTATGGCCAGTTACTTTCTTGTTAAAAAACAGATAAGAGATTTCAAGTTTGATCCCCTAGTTGCTCATTTTGAAAACCTCAATATTGTACTGATCATTGCCATTATCATCGGTGGTCGTCTCGGTTATGTTCTGTTCTATAACCTCCCCTATTATCTTGATAATCCACTGGAAATTCCGGCCACATGGTCTGGTGGAATGTCGTTTCATGGGGCGACCGTTGCCCTGATTATCGCCGGATTTATCTTTTGCAGACTGAAGAAGATCAGCTTCTGGAAAACGGCAGATATTTACGTGGTGACCGTCCCCATCGGCCTGGGGCTGGGAAGAATTGGTAACTTCATCAACGGAGAACTTTTCGGAAGAGCCACAGATCTCCCCTGGGGTATGATTTTTCCGGGTGGCGGCCCCGTCATCAGGCACCCATCTCAGCTCTATGAAGTTATCCTTGAGGGATTTGTTCTCTTTGCACTTCTCTGGTCAAACCGTAATCGACCGTGGCAGGCGGACAGCAACTGGCCCCACGGTTCATTACTCGCTCTGTTTCTTGTCGGTTATGGAATTTTCAGGTTCATTGTTGAATTCTTCCGAGAACCTGATCCCCAGATAGGTATGATTTACGACCTGATATCCATGGGCCAGTTGCTCAGCGCCATCATGGTTTGCGGCGGCTTCCTGCTCTGGGGATTGCTCGCCAGAGCAGGACAGAAACATGGCGCTGCCTAAATTTTAACCCTGGTACAGAGTTTCTTTCCAGGCCGAAATTTGACAACGTTATGCGCCGGTATTGTTATTGCCTGGCCCGTCTGCGGATTTCGTCCTTTCTGCTCGGCCCGCACGACCACACGAAAAGAACCGAAACCGGCCAGAGTCACGCGCTCACCCCGCTCCATCGCACCAGCCATGTGGGCAAGCACACTGTCGAGTGCTTTTCCCGCAGCAATTTTTGTTAAATCTCCCGACTCTGCTATGCTTGCAACCAACTCGCCTTTGTTCATGGTAACCCCTCTGTCAAAATCATGATAAATTTACTGAAGACGCAGGAACTATTACTGTTTTCAGCAATAAATACAATTGTGACAATTACCCATTTTCACCTAGGTATATGTACCTAGTTTTTCTTTCCGCGTTTGGTTTTATTTCGTGATTGCAAACAAATAAGATCCCAACATCGAGTGAAGTGAAAAAGAGAAAATTTCGTAGCAAACCCTAAAAGCTGTACCCGGGTCCTCAATTATTCTCCTTTGGAAAAAGGACTGTTGGTTCCATGGGCAAGCGGATAGATGTTACCTTAGGCTGACAGTTCTTTAGCGTCGGTCGTCACTCAACAACGACATAGCCGTTTCGCACGGCATAATTAACCAGGTCAACGCTATTCTTCATCTTGAATTTTCTGAGAAGATTCGAACGGTGGTGATCAACCGTCCGGGGACTCAGGTTGAGTTTCTTTGCCATCATTTTGGAGGTGTAGCCGTCAACGACCATGGCGAGAATCTGTTTTTCCCGTCTGGTCAGGCCGGTAAAGGTATTGGCCTCCTGATTCCGATAGGCGTTCAGCACATCGTCAGTAAAATCATCGACGAGAAGTGGAGATATATAGGTCCGTCCGTTACGTATTTTATTAATAGCCAGCAGAAGTTCATCATCTGAATCACTTTTGATTAAATATCCATCAGCCCCGGCTGACATGGCCCGGTAAAAAAACTGTGTGTTTTTATGCATGGTGAGCACCAGTATCTTTACCGAAGGATATTTTTTTTTCAGGATTGCGGTTAAATCAACCCCGTTTATCTTCGGCATCGAGATATCTAGAATTACCAGTGCCGGAAGGTCATGCTCCAAAAGAGAAAGCAGCTCCTCACCGTCCCCGACTTCACCAACTATCTGCAATTGGTTTTCCTTGGCGATGATGTTCTTAATACCATGACGAATCAACGCATGATCATCTGCCAAAACGATTCGATAGTGACTGTCACTCTGGTCCATATTAATCCCGTTTAACTTTTCTCGGCACCACTCCGATCTGCGGACAATCTTCTTGAATCACACACCGATCACAATGGGGCGATACCGGCCGGCACAAGCCCTGACCAAAAGCAACGAGCAGCCTGTTAACCTCTTTCCAGCATGGTACCGGTAATTTTCGTCTCAAAACCATCTCTGTTTCCAGAGGGGTTTTGGTGCTGACATACCCCCATATGTTCATAATGCGATGAACATGGGTATCCACACAGATTGCAGGGATATCAAAAGCGACCGAGAGTACCAGATTGGCAGTCTTTCGCCCAACCCCTGGTAATGTTACCAACTCCTCAATCGTTTTTGGGACCCTTCCCTGGTATTTATCCATAAGCAGGCGGCCACATTTTTTCAAATGAGCAGCCTTAGTCTTATAAAAACCGACAGGATAAATCAGGTTTTGTATTTCTCCCTGGTCCAAATCCGCAAGATGTGCCGGATCAGCCGCCCTTTTAAAGAGTCGCTCTGATGCAACGGCAGTTACCTCGTCTTTGGTCCGGGCTGACAAAATAGTCGCTATCAGGACCCGGAACGGATCTGATGTCTGCACGCCAATCAGGTCAACAACAGGCACCCGATAGTGCAGTACCTCCTGTTCAAGTATATCTAAAAACCTTTCAATATCAACCAAGTTGTTGTAAGAGCATTGTTTTTTTCTAATGTGTGTGGATAGAGGAAACAATCCATGTAAAAAAGAACCCATACAACATATTACATTGTATGCTATATTTTCAACAATAGATTCTCCTGTTGGTAGTGAAGAACCGGTCCTGAGTGCCTGTTGTAGCAAGAGTTAAAACAAAGAGATAATACGTGATAACAAACAGAAAACACAATACTAAAGTGTTGGTTGAACCCCTTCCGGCAACAGTTGATGAGTGTGAAGAAAAGGGGTGGGATGAGATTGATATTGTCCTGGTGACCGGTGATGGCTATGTTGACCATCCGTCTTTTGGTGTTGCACTCATTGGCAGACTACTCGAACACAACGGATATCGCGTTGCTGTTCTCCCTCAGCCTCGCTTCGACAGTGAAATTGATTTCAAACGTTTTGGCAAACCCCGCCTGTTTTTCGGAATCACTGCAGGCAACCTTGATTCTATTGTCGCCAACTACTCCGGCAACGGTAAAGTTCGTGACTATGATGCCTTTTCTCCGCAGGGAAATCCCTGGCGAACATCACGACAGGCAAAAGACAATCGGTGGCGCCCGGATCGTGCTGTGCTGATCTACACGCAGCTGGCCCGCCGGGCTTACCCCGGAGTTCCTGTTGTCCTCGGTGGTGTCGAGGCCTCGCTCCGGCGCTTCGTTCACTTTGATTATAAACAGAATAAATTACGCGGTTCTCATCTGGTGGATGCAAAAGCTGATCTGCTGATCTACGGTATGGGAGAAAAAAGTATTCTGGCAACCGCACAGGCTCTTGCAGATGGTCGGCGGCTCGAAAACATCCCCGGAACCTGTATCAGGATGAATGAGCGTGAGATGGGGGTTGTACGCAATCAGCTGGAGAACCAGGGGAAAAAAGTGATCGAGCTTCCCTCATGGCAGCAAATCAAGGACAACAGCGAGCTCTTCATGGCCGCAGAGATCGAGATAGACCGCCAGGCACGAGCAATGAGCAGTGCCATCCTCATCCAGGAACAGCAGGCCATGTGGATCCTTCAGTATCCAGCGAACAAACCACTTGCTCCAGGTGAAATGGATCTGCTTTACGAACTTCCTTTCAGTCGCAAAACCCATCCGTCTTCACCTGATATCCCGGCATATTCAATGATCAAAGATTCGATCACTGTGGTGCGCGGCTGTTCAGGAAACTGTTCATTCTGCGCCATCAGTCGTCACCAGGGCCCAGCTGTTACCAGTAGAAGTATCCATTCAGTTGTCAGCGAAGTCCGCGCTCATGTTGAAACCGGCAATTTCAAGGGAACGATCAGTGACCTCGGAGGACCCACTGCAAATCTTTACGGTACCAGTTGTGCCATTGGTTCCTGCAAAAAGCATGATTGCCTGTATCCGAAGGTCTGCAAAAACCTGCTGATCGATGAAAATCGGTTCGTTGAACTGCTGGATAAAGTGCTTGCGATAGAAGAGGTGAAACACGTTTATATCTCCTCAGGTCTGAGAATGGAGCTTCTGAGCAAGACGCCGAAACTGATGCGAAAGCTTATAGACAAGCATATCCCAGGCAGCCTGAAAATTGCCCCGGAACACTCGGAAAAAGAGGTTCTGCAATTAATGCACAAGGAACCGCATAGCCAGTTTGTTGCATTTCTCAGGACATTCAAGGATATTTCGCGTTCGCTTGGCAAGAAGAGCCAGGTGACCCCATACATCATCAGTTCTCACCCGGGCTGTACCAAAAAGCATACGGCCCAGATGGTAGAAAAGTTGAAAAAACTGGGAGTCACCATCAGGCAGTTTCAGGATTTCACGCCAACACCGGGAACCATCTCAACGGCAATGTATGTAAGCAAGCTCCACAGAGAGACCGGTAAGCCCATTGAGGTAGCCGCCACCCAGCAGGAGCGCAAGGCTCAGCGCAGCCTGATCGAGAAAGGTTTTTTCAAAGATAATAAGCAGGGAGAAAAAACTGCTGGCGACAAGCGTAAACGTCATTTGAAAAAGAACTGAAGGCAGTGAAGACGGCCCAGAAACAAATCGCGACTATTTCGACCACCTCTTTTCATCATCATGGTATAGATGAGAAACTTAAAGACCATAGATGCGTACCGCATTGTCATGGAAAAATTTATGCTGGTCGGCCAACGGTAAATCCGCTAAAGCGGTCTTGAAACCTGTAATAATTGTATTGTAATCTGCGACCACGCCATCTACAGGAAAATTGCTCGCATACATACAGCGATCTATACCAAAGATCTTTATGGTATCTCTTATAATTGATTCATTGTCTTCAATGCGCCATTTTTCCCCTTTTAATCCAAGACCCGAGATCTTAACCACGACGTTTTCCAGGTCTGCAATTGCATTCATGGCCTTGCGCCACCCAGACAAACCAGATTCACTGCGATCAGCAGGTAAACCAGCATGATTGAGAACTATCAGCGTGTCAGGGAAGGTATGTGCCAGCTCGGCAGCTTCCCAAAGATGCCACCAAGGTGTCTGCAAATCAAAATGTAAACCAAATTCTTCAAGTCTTGCATATCCTTCCCGCCACCTGGGATCACCCATCGATCCTGGAAGACCCTTTATAACTTCTTCAGGTGATGCAGCGGCACGGGGCTTGTGCCGTACACTCTTCACTAATGGAACTTTCGACTGTGCCTTCAACACCTCGACAACATTATCCGCATCTAACCAGGCTTGAGCGACATGGCCATGAGGGAAACCGAATTTCTCGGCAACCGATTGCATCCAGAGGCTTTCTCCGACAGGATCTTCTGGATCCCACTCTCCTTCCATAGTTACGGTTTTAACGATTTGATGACCTTTTGCAGCCTGAAAATAATCCTCGGGCATAAACGGTTTTCGAATTGCAGAGTAATCTCCATATCGAAAAGCAATCATTGGCTCATCGCATAACCATGGGTGATAATTAATTTCTGGATTCCAGAAATGATGGTGCGCATCGACTATTTTCAGACTATCCATCGAGGCTTTTCCCTCTTCTGTCATTACGAATCTTTCTTACTATTCCGAGAAACAGTGGAGAAAACCAGATCATCAGGGTAACGATACCGATAGCCGCAGCAATCGGTCGGCTAAAAAACATCCCGAAATCACCTTTTGCCTTAATCATGGTTGTTATAAAGTTAAACTCTACCATCTCTCCAAGTACTATTCCCAGGATTGCAGGTGCCACAGGAAAATCATTTTCCTCCATCAGCCATCCAATTATTCCCATGATAAGCATAACACCGACATCGAAGATGGTATTGTTTATGGCAAAGGACCCGATCACACAGGCCATAAGCACAATAGGCATGAGAACATGACGAGGTACATTGACGATAAACCTTGAAACTCGAATCACTCCATATCCAATGGGAAGCAGCAATAAATTAGCTCCGAAAAATGCTATGAATACCGCATAAACCATTTCTGGTTGCTTGATAAAGATGACCGGCCCCGGCTCCATTCCCTTGAGGATAAGAACACCAATGACAATAGCGGTAATTGAATCTCCTGGAATTCCAAAAACAAGTGTGGGAACCCACGCCCCGCTCAAAGCACCATTATTTGCTGCACCGGCCTCTGCCAAACCTTCAAGATGACCTTTCCCGAAACGCTCCGGTGTTTTTGAAGTTCGCCGGCTAAAAGCATATGCTACCCATGCGGCAATATCAGCACCAGCACCTGGTAAAGCTCCCACGATCGTTCCAATGAGACCACCCCGAAATATGTTGCGACGATATTTTTTGACATCACGTCCCAAACCACGCATCATGTTGCTAATCTTTTTGACCTTTGGGCGTTCCTGCTGGGGATTGACCATGTTGCGCAAAATCTCCGACAGGGCAAACATACCTATCATCGCAGGTATAAAATTGACCCCTCCCATTAATTCCATTACCCCAAAGGTAAAACGAGGTGTTCCAGCTGTAACATCAATCCCAACGGTTGAGATCAGCAACCCGATCAGCATTGACATCACTCCTCTGATTGCGGAACCGCTCGAGACAAAAGCAGCACAGGTCAATCCAAGAAGCCCAAGCCAAAAATACTCTACTGAACTGAATTTTATTGCTATTCTTGCAAGTTGAGGAGCAGCAAGCACGAGGACAATGGTCCCCATGAGTCCCCCAATACACGCTGACACCATGCACATTCCCAACCCTTTTTCAGGATGACCGGCGACTGTCAGACTATATGCTTCGTTGACATAAGCTGCTGAAGCAGGTGTTCCGGGTATTCTCACCAGGGCCCCTGGAATATCGCCGGCGAAGATGGCCATTGCAGTCATCGATACGATTGCTGCAATGGCAGGTATCGGATCCATGTAGAATGTAATTGGTACCAACAGAGCTGTACCCATGACAGCAGTAAGCCCAGGTATAGCTCCAATCAATACGCCCATGCAGGAGGCTATAAGAATTGTCAGTAATACCGATGGGTCAAAAATGAGGCTGAAGGCAATAAGGACGGATTCCATAATAGTCTCAAATTCCAAGAAATTGTTCCACGAAACCATGCGGAAGAGGAACCCTTAGTAATACTGCGAAAACTGTATAGAAAACACCTGTAGCTATAAAGGACACGGTAAATGCAGGAAGCAATCGAGACCCCATCCATTTCTGCAAAATCAGGATTATCAAAAATGCTGTAATACAAAAGCCCAAAGTATCGGCAAACAGCATGTAAAACCCCAGAGTAGCAAAAATCAGTAGAAAACTGACCGCCCCCCGGGTAGATTTGAGCCATTCAGGTATGATAATTAATGGCTGTACCTTTTTTTGAACAATCGAGCTTGCAGCCAGAAATAATCCGCCAAGGATCATGGCTGAGCCAATCAGAGTTGGAAAAAAGGTCGAGCCATACGGTTGTCCTGATACTGCTGGAAAATGCTGAGCCTCAAATACAACATAACTGCCAATCACGCAAAACAAGACACCTGTCAATAGATCACTCACTTTCATCCTGAACCTCAATGAAACTCTATCTGCATCCCCCAGACCCTATCTCGACTTTTATCAGGAGGACGCAGATTTGTTGAAGGCGCGTATCCTTCCAGACGCCATGCCTATTTCGCTAATCCGAGGTCCTTCAGAAGTTCCCCCGCTGTGATAGTAAATCCATCAGCAAATGTTTGAAATTTGTCCGGGCCATCCCACAATGGGGTAATACCCCGCTTTGCCAGGGCGTCCTGAACTTCAGCACTTGCATGGGCTTTTTCTGCCGCGGCAACAATTTTTGCTTTTACTTTTGGATCAAGCCCTTTTGGAGCGACCAGTGAAAACCAGTTAGAAAGTGACCAGTCAATGTTGACTGCTTCTTTAACAGTTGGCACATCCGGAAATGCTGGAGACCGTTCCTCTGACATGATTACCAACTGACGAACTTCACCGGCAGCAAGCAATGTTTTCGCTTCAATCGGAGATCCGGTGAAAAATGTCACACCGCCAGCAACCAAATCCTGAAGCGCAGGTGCTCCTCCTTTGCTGGGAATCCATTGTATGCGGTCCGTTCCCATCCCGGCACTTTTCTCCAGTCCCGCAATAGCCATATGCCATGGACCGCCTTGACCAGAACCTGAGGCGCTGTAGGTGTCTTTGGGTTGGTTTTTTACTGCATCCAATGCTTCTTTTAGAGATGTAAAAGGTGAATCTTTCTTTACCGTAACGCCGGCAGGAATCAAAGCAAGCCTTGAAATCAGGTCAAAATTGGCCGGAGTAATATCGGCCATTCCCATCGTTTTGAAATAGGTGATTTCAGACGTACCAGCTCCCAGAGTATAGCCATCGGGCTTTGCCGATGAAATTGCCGCATGACCCACAACGCCATTTCCACCAGTCCTGTTAACCACATTGATTGGTACACCCATTTCTTTCTCAAAACCAACAGCAAAAATGCGAATGATGGTGTCAGTCCCACCTCCTGCACCCCAAGGTACAATAATGGTCACCGGCCTGTCTGGATATTCAGCCCTAGCATGCTCTGTAATCCCCAAAACCATTACTGAACATACAAAAACAATTGCCATTGTCTTTGCGAGAAACTGAAAACCGCTCCATTTAGATTTCTTCATGGTTTAACCTCCTTTTCTTTTCAATTGTGGCTACATTTGTAGACTTTGCTGTCTCAGGATTTTGCTAACGTCTCCTTGAGGTACGCAATCCTGGCCAGCTCCTCAGTCAGGTCAGCAAGGTCATATGCCCACCTGATATCAGCTCCGAGACATATAATTCCATGTTGTTCCAAAAGCAGTACCTTGCAGTCAGGGTTTTCTTCAATTGCCTTGACAACATTGGCCTGCAGCTCCTTTGTCCCCGACGGCGCAAAGGGAACACGCGGCATCTGGGGCTGTTTGAAGGCCGCATCGGTTACCATTGGGATGTCTCGTTTAAGTACGGCAAATGCTGTGGCATAGGGCGGATGAATATGCAGCACACTACCCACATCGGGTCGCAATCGTAAAATATCGGCATGAAACAGGTATTCTTTTGAAGGGACATAGTCTCCCTTTGCCTGCCATTTGTATGAATCGATCTCCATCTCGATCAGATTTTCCATCGAAGTATCGCCAAGGTTCAAACCCGAAGCGGTTATCGCCATACGGTTATCCGCAAGGCGAGCACTGAAGTTCCCTCCCGTACCACCGACGAGTCCACGATTGTAGGTTCGTTGTGCAAACCAGACCAGTTCCTCTTTCAAGCTCATTTCTTTCATTTCTTGTATCCCTTTGTTATCCAACCTTGCGGCAGGTCCATTTGAACTAATTGCTGAAAATGATGTTTGGTATCAAGGTATAGTTGTTTATACATGGAAAACAGTTTGTTGTAGCTCCGATGTGCATCTGCATCAGGTTCAAAAACTGTTCCGGTAACCACTGTCTGTTTCAGTGCCTGATCGAAATCAGGGTAGAGTTTCAGGCCGACACCTGCCAGGATGGCTGCGCCAAGCACTTCCGTATGACTCTGGGTGAGACTGACAACCCGTTTGCCAAGGACATCAGAAATAATCTGGTTCCAGACATGGCTTGAGGCAGCTGCCCCGCCTATTCGCAGCTCGGATATGACAATATCATTGTCTGATTCCAGGAGTTCAACGACGTGTCTGATGGCAAAGGCAGCACCTTCAAGAACCGAACGAAAAAAATCTCCACGATTGTGACCAAGGGTCACCCCAAAAAACACACCTCTTGCGTACGGGTCCCAGAGAGGAGTCCTCTCGCCGGCGAGGTAGGGAAGAAACAGAAGCCCCTTGCTTCCGGGCGGAGAACCAGATGCCTGGTCTGTTATCAGTTCATAGACGTCCTTGCCGGTTGCATCCGCTTCTCTTTGCTCGAGTTCACAAAAGGTGTCACGAACCCAGCGAAGGGAGGATCCAACCCCATTTATTGCTCCGATATACTGCCAGCAGTCCTCGGTCACGTTCGTACAATTCATGAAACGACGATCAAATTGACCGGTTCGTATCGGCCCGGCAACCCGTGCTGCAGTACCCATAATTACAAAACACTGGCCCTCCTGCAAAACACCGGTTCCGAGCGATGCCCCAATCGTGTCCATACAGCCGCCAATCACCGGTGTTCCCGCTCTCAGACCGGTTAACTTGGCAACAGCCCCGGTGATCGCACCGACCACCTCGTCACATGGCACAGGGCGCGGCAGCTTCTGTTCATCGATCTCGAGTATATCGAGAAACGGCTTATGCCAGCGCCGCTTTCGAATATCGAAGAGCAGGGTTGTCGATGCCCGGGAATGATCAATGGTGAACTCACCTGTCATTCTGGCAACGAGATATCCGCCGGGTACCATCAATTTGTAAGCTGCCCTGAATGATTCTGGTTCATTATGCTTCAGCCAGAGTATTGTCGGCAGCGAAAACGCACCGGGGGCAAGCGGATTTCCGGTAACAGTAAAGACCTCGTCATCACCAAGCTGCTCCCTGATTCGATCAACTTCAGGCAACGCCCGCTGGTCCCACAACATAATTGCCGGCCTGATGGGAAGCCCCTGCTCATCAACGGCGACAAGGCCGTTTGTACACCCGACACCAATGGCTTTAATGTGATCAGGATCAATATCGGCTGTGGCATCTTTTATCGCTTCAACAGTCGCCTGCCACCAGACCTCAGCATCATGTTCTGCCTGACCGGGCACAGTGCTGATCATCTGGTATTCTCCATATCCTGAGCCGACCAGCGCACCATCCAGGGTGAATACCCCTGCTTTGGTACCGGTCCCCCCGATATCAATCCCCAGCAGATACGGTTTTGGATTTTTCATGCTCTGTTTCCTATTTTATTCTCTGCCAGCAGATTTCAGTTGGTTCAATACTCCTGTTGTAAAGCTGCAAATACTATCCCTATGAACAACAGAAAACCTGCCAGAACCCGGTTTTTCAGAAATGGCTTAACTGGTGCAGGATGTGATGGCGCATCAAGAGTACTGAAAGATCTCTGTCCCTGCTCCTTAAGGCCTGCACAATCGCATTGTGCTGGTTTATAGATTTCTCCAGCCTGTCGATGGGCAGCTTTATCACCAACCTGGACAATTGGATTTTTGCATCAATTTTTTCTATTATTTCAAACAAATGGGTGTTTTTTGTTCGGCCAGCAATTTCAAGGTGAAGGGCACTGTCTTTTTCAAATGCAGCGGCAACATCCCCTTCAGCGATCAGCCTGTCACACTCTTCGGCAATACCTTCCAGGTGATCAAAATCTTTGTTCGTGCCAACTTCTGTAAGGGTCTTGGTTGATAAAGCCTCGAGTTGGGCTCGAATATGGGCAAGTTGAATGGCTTCCTCTTTGGTCAAACTGGCAACAACCGCATGACTCCGTGGTTTCAAGGTTACCAGCCCATACTCGCTCAATTTCTTCAAGGCCTCTCGTATCGGTGTACGGCTTACCCCGAACAACTGTCCAACCTTCTCCTCATGGATCTTGTGGCCGGCACCAAACTCTCCTGAAAGTATCATCTTTTTGATATAGATATATACCTGCCCGGATAACCCATTGTAATTTAAATCAATTTTTTTCATAACGTTGACAACACTTCCGTGGTTTTCGCTCCGATGAAGTCAAGACTGGAAAGAACTCTGTTCCTGTCCCCATCATCGATGCTTCTCTTTACCCGGGCAATAGATATCTGGGCGAGCATCACCAGATCTGTCTCCCTCAGCAGCTCTTCTATACCCTGCACCACCTCCGCATCATGACCGTTGGTATCCCCGCTATTGAGTTTCGCAAAAGCATCGGGACACAATTTCGGGATTAAAACCACCTTTTTACCCAGCCGCTCTGAAACTTCCTGGAACAATATCTGGGAAGGTTCCTGTGTCGTTGGGTTGGTCATTATCAAACCGATTCGATCGCCGTTTTGAATTGCAAACTCCATCATCGGCTCATCAACTTTCAGCACAGGTATCCCCACCCTGTTACGAACTTCATTGACACAGGGTGAAAGTGAGGAACAACTGACAACGGCAAGATCAGCCCCGCCACTTTCTGCTGCTGTCACCATCCTGGTCAACCAGTCAACAATCTCAGGCGTAATCCTGCCAAGGGCAGCTAATCTTCTCAAGATCCCTTCGTCCAGAACATGATTTACAGTAATATCCTGGACCGATCCGGTTATTGCTTCATGAACCGGATCAATCACCAGGCGAGTCGTATGTACCAGACCAATCAGTCCCATCATTCATTCCTCCTTATCTACTTCTTCTCACCGGGAACCGGTCCATGCAGTTCCAGGAGCGACGCCATGAGCTTGTCCCCAAGACCGGCATCAACTGCTGACTGATACGTTGACAGTAAAGAATCCACCAGATAACTTTTAAAGCCCATACTGTCTGCAAAATTTTTAAAATAACCAACATCTTTACAGGCATTGGCCAGAGAAAATTTGTGTCCCGTCAAATCTCCTTCCAGCAGGGGCGGCACCATTTTCCTGAGCACACCGCTGTCTGCCCCGCCGGAGGACATCACGTCGTAGAGCACCTTCGCATCAACGCCTGCCTGAAAGCAGATCGACAGACCTTCTGAGATCAGTGCGGTATATCCGCAGGAGATGAAATTGTTGATCAGCTTGGCGCTGTTACCTGATCCGGGAGGACCGAAATAGGCAATATTTTCGGAATAACAGGCCAGCAACGGTCTGATTTTTTCAAACAGTTCCGTGTCCGCTCCCACCAGACTGTTTAACCTTCCCGCCTCTGCGTCCTTTGGCGCACGGGTAACCGGAGCATCAACAAAACCGGCCTTTTTTTCCAAGAGGTCTCCTGCGATTCTTTTACTCAATGCAGGGGTGCTGGTGGAACAGTCGACCAGGATAAAGCCGGGCCTGGCATGGGCGAGCACACCATTATCAGCGTATACCAGAGATTCAACCTCCGCCGCGCCGGTGACACAGAAGAACACGATATCACTGGCAGCCACCAGATCTGAGAGACTGGCAGCCTCGGATCCTCCCCGTTTGAGCAGATCATCGATTCCTGACCTGTTCCGGTGAGCCAGCCCGGTCAATGGATATCCATTTTTCAAGATATTACTGGCGATGCCGTGCCCCATCATCCCCAGGCCGACAAAACCGATTCTTTCTTTCATCATTTTCCCCTGAATTTACGGCAAAAACGCTAAGCGGGTCGGGCCATGGAGCAGGCGAGGTCAAACGCTGCCCGCAGGGCCTTCTCATTGGCTATTCCCTTGCCGGCGATGTCAAAGGCTGAACCGTGGGCAGAGGTGGTGACCGGATATTTCAGACCGGCATGAACGGTAACCCCATGATCAAACCCCATCAGTTTCATGGCAATTTGCCCCTGGTCGTGATACATGGTGACGATTGCATCGTATTTACCCGCACGTCCCATCAGAAAAATCGTATCAGCAGGAAAAGGTCCCACCGCATTGATACCGGCATCCCGGGCCTGCTTTACCGCTGGTTCTATGATGTCGACTTCTTCACTGCCAAACACTCCACCGTCACCGGCATGCGGGTTGAGACCGGCCACCGCAATTTTGGGATTGTCGTTGCCACTGGCCCGCAGCGCTTTATCAAGCAGCCGTGTTGCCTCAAAAATGGTTTCTGTCGTTAACAGCTCACTCACCTGTTTGTGGGCAACATGAGAGGTGGCTCTTGAGGTCCAGAGGTTGCCAAGCGTATTCAGAAGACCAAAATCCCCTTTGTGACCAAGCTGATCGATGAAGAAACCGGACTCATCCTCGTGTTTGAGACCAGCAAGGTGCATAGCCTCCTTGTTCAAGGGGGCAAAACACACGGCATCGACCAGTCCTCTGGTACAGAACTCCAACCCTTTGGCAAGGCAATCAAGCTGATATTTTCCCGATTTTTTCGACACCTGGCCGAGCTGGTAATCAGCCAAAATGAGCTCCGGTTCTTCGAACAGGACGATCCCCCCGTCATTGAGGGTGTCTTTGTCCATATGGTCAGTCAAACGATACTCGACACTGACGCCGGCAATTTGTGCACCTTTTTCAAAGACGTTTCTGTCTGCTACCACAACCACATCTGCTCGATCGGTGACTGATTTATCACCGAGTAATTTAAGCGCGAGTTCCGGACCAATGCCACAGGGGTCCCCAAGTACCAGAGCGATTCCGGGTTTCATTTTTTCAGTCATAACGATCTTTCTATCCATAAAATAAGTTTACCAGACTCAATGATACTGGCGGAAAATAGGTGACAAGCATCAGTACAAAAACAAGTACGAGAATAAAGGGAATATTTACCTTTGTTGTCTCCCAGATATCAGTCTTGGCTATTGAACAGCTGGTGACCAGTACACTTGCCACCGGGGGCGTCTGCTGGCCGATTGCGATGTTGAGCGTCATGATCAGGCCAAACTGGATGGGGTTGATGCCAAGCTGGTGCACGAGCGGCATGACAATCGGAACAATGAGGATAATCGCCGCTGCACCGTGTAAAAACATCCCAACAACGAACAGCATGACGTTGAGCATTGCCAGCACCATGATCTTGTTGCTGGTGAAACCCATCATCCAGGAGGCAAAATGCTGGGGAACCTGCATTTCGGTGAGGTACAACCCGAGCACTGCAGACGTGGCAACCAGCAGCATCACAACAGCCGTCTGGGTAACCCCTTCCACCATGGCTTTTCTCAGGTGAACCCAATTAATTTCACGATAGATGAAGCCTCCTATGATCAGCGCAGCCACAACTGCCAGACCGGCTCCTTCGGTTGCCGTCACGATCCCACCAAAAATTCCACCCAGGATTATGACCGGCAGGGTCAAGGCCCAACCTGCTTCTTTAAAGGCACTCCACAGCTTCGAAAGTGAAAAAGCATCCTCTCTTGGCAGATCATAGCGAACAGCATACCAGTAGCAAAGTCCCATCATTGAAAAACCGCCAAGGATACCTGGAATAATTCCGGCCACAAATAGCTGCACGATAGAGGTATCTGAAAGTGCGCCATAGATGATCATGGCAATGGACGGCGGAATAATAATGGCAATCGAGGCCGACGACGAGGTCACCGCTGCCGAGAGTTCCGGCGTGTAATTACGGTTCTTCATGGCGGGGATCAGAACAGAGCCGATCGCCGCAACATCAGCAACCGCAGATCCCGAAATTTCAGCAAAAAACATTGAAACACCGACATTAACCATGGCCAGCCCGCCGCGAACAAATCCGATCAGGGCAGAGGTCAGGTTAATCAGTCGCCTGGAGATACTCGTCGTATTCATCAGGGCCCCGGCGAGAATAAACAGTGGGATGGCCAGCAGCGGAAAATTTGTCGCCCCGTCAAACATGGTCAACGCCGCGTTATAGATACTGTCGGTACCTTTTGACGTAACCATCCCGATCAGCGCAACAGCACCGAGCGCTACTGCAATCGGCACATTTATCAGAACGAGCAGTAACAATCCGAAAATCAACAGGGCGGTAATCATGACTGGCTTGCCTCCTCGATCGCCTGATCTATTGCTTCTTTTTCATAGTCGATTCCTGCCATCGATTTTTTCCAGGCCTCAGGCATACTGAGCAATTCGGCAAGGATGAACAATGCTGCACCGACAGGAATGACCGACTGGGTAAAGCTGAGGTGCACCCAACTGAGGCTGACAAGCGTCTCGTCACCGAAAATTCCCATGATATACCAGCCCGCATATCCGATAACGGCGAAAAACCCAATGACCACGAACTCGGCAACAATAAAGGCCACACCCCGCAATGGTTTGGCCAGTGACAGGAAGAGCCCCGGAAATCCCAGATGACCGCGGTGGCACGCGGCAAGAGCAGATCCGTAATAGGTCAGCCAGGCAAGCACGACAGAGGCAACCTCGTCATACCAGATCAATGACTGTCCAAGAAATCTGAAAACGACGGCGAGGACCACAATACAGGCAAGGGTGATCAACAGAGCAATCGAAATAAACTCGAGGATGCTCTCAAGCCATTTTCTTGTTCGAGTAAACATAAACGGAACCCGCCAGCAGCGGCCCTATTGCAAGAAGTGATGCACCCGGTTCAGAAAACCGGGTGCGGTTGTAACATTACTCGGCCAGCTGCAGGGCCATATCGATCATCTCTTTACCGGTGGCAACTTCCTTGGCAAACTCTGCATAGATCGGCTTGCTTGCCTCAACAAAGGCGGCACGATCAGCAATGTTCACTTCCATGCTCTCACCCAGCTTGGTGCGCAGTGCCATGTCATCCATTGTCCCGGTGGCATACATCCAGCCCTGGACATCTACAGCGGTCTTCTCAAGAATCGCTCTAACATCTGCAGGAAGCTTCTCCCACTGTGCTGCTCCCGCAGTGAGATAGGAAGGAGTATAAACATGGCCGGTAACCGACAGGTATTTCTGGACTTCGTTTAGTTTGGCGGCATAAATATTGGTATAAGGATTTTCCTGGCCATCGATAACACCGGTCTGCAGTGCTACAAAAACCTCAGAAAATGACATTGGCGTTGGATTTGCACCCCAGGCGCTAAACATTTTCACACGCCAGGTAGACTTCGGAGTCCTGATTTTGATGCCTTTCAGGTCATCCGGTGTATTGATCGGCTTAACGTTATTACTGATGTGACGGATCCCATTTTCCCAGAAACCAATGACCTTATATCCTTTTGCCTCGATTGCAGGAGCAATCATTGGCCAGAACACTTTATGCTCTATTCTGTTGAGATGGGCCCTGTCTTTTACCAGAAATGGCATATCAAACAGACCGGCCTCTGGAGCAATCGATGACATGATGGAAGAAGGCATCGTCAGATGAACCGTTCCGAGCTTCAGCTTCTGCATCAGGTCCTTGTCCTTGCCAAGCTGCGATGAGCCATAAAAGACAACCTTTGCTTTATCTCCAAGAAGATCATTGGCACGGCTGGTGAATTCCTCGGCGGTGATATATTGAGTCGAACCGGGCTTCGCACTGATAGCCAGGACAACTTCAAGAGCCGAAGCAGATTGAACCAGTCCGCCAAACGCCAATAGCCCGGCACATGCTCCTAATACGTATTTTCTCATGGTATTCTTCATAATTTCCTCCTCATTTTTTTTGGTGTTGGCCCGATCGATGCCTGGGACGACTCCTCCAGAACAGAAAAGACAAGCGGGCGCATTATGGCACATTGCCAACCTACAGTGCCAATATGGCATACTGTATACCAAATGTCAAACCTGATTTTTCACAAACTTTACTTTCAGTATAATATTATTTTATTACAGATATTTATATAACAACCACAGAGTGGTGGTGCTCGTGATAAAAACTTTTGGTATACTTATTTTATACATTAATTACAGTTACTAAGCTGAAATTACAGGGGCAATAAACCACTATCTATTGATTTTTCCTATAAATTCTGAATTTAGTTCGTTTACCCGCGGGTAAACGAACTAAATTTTCGCCACAAACCTGTCTGCTTGCTCCGAAAATGAAATGGTGTTGGTTGGAAAGGTTCTGTTCGATGGTGCGTATTGAAATACGACCAGAGATGACCTCGACTGACGAATGGGATTCAGGCGCTCTCTCCTATACGCCTGCTCTAGACCTTATTGACCAGAGACTCAGCTCTTTCTGGCAGGGTTGGTTTCTTCCAGGGCTTTCTTAAGTTTTGTATCACGGTTATAGATGTCTTCACTAAATCGGATCGTACCACTCTCGTCAGGATAGGCTGTCTGATAGGTGATGTGAATCGGCAACCCGCCTTTGAGACTGACGACCATGCGCTCACCATCTTCCATGACTTTTTTCATATCCGCTTCTGACCACTTACCCCCCTGATCTTCCAGACAAAAGAAAGCGAGTTTCAACGGTTCACTGACCCTGATACAGCCATGACTGAATGTCCGTCTATGCTGGTTAAATAAATTCTGGGTTGGTGTGTCATGCAGATAAACAGAATGTGTATTGGGGAAAACAAATTTAACACGCCCGAGAGCGTTCCAGGGTCCTGGGTCCTGCCGCAATTTGTACTGCCCCATCTGTTTTCGGCTGACAGCTTTCCAGTCAATCGCCATTGAATCAAGCTCGATTGCATCGGACTGCCAGCTGGAAAAAACACGAATGTGCCGATTAACAAGATGAGCGGGGTCTTTTCGCAGCTCCGGGAGTTCTTCATTCCGGGCAATAGTTGGAGGTACATTCCAGAATGGATTGAAATCCAGATATCTTATCTTATCAGAAAACACAGGGGTTTTGTGCTGCAGCTTGCCAACAATCACCGGCATCTCCAGGGCAACCTGCCCAGCCCGAATAGCACTCAGATAAAAACCGGCTATGTTGACGATGATATGAGTATCACCAAGTTCATGATCCTGCCACCGCCACCGTGCCATATTAACCCGAATGATATCGGCGAGATCATCTGGCGATTTATTCAGCCATGAGAGTGTCTGGGGGCCGATAATTCCGTCAGGCTTGAGCCCGTGTGTTGCCTGAAAACTCTTGACCTCAGCCACGAGGTCATCATCATACATCTCGACAGGCTGGTCACGAGGCTCGGTTCTGCTCGTCAAAGCGATCCGGCGTTGAACCGCCTCAAGTCGCTCATCCTGCTGTCCCGGACGAATAAGTGAGCCCGGTGGAATTGGTTCCCATTGTTCCTGTCGACCAACCTCTTGGAAGTAGGCAAGAGCATTTCGAAGCCCTGTGTAGTATTTGTGCCGGGGAGGGAGCGCCTCAAGATACGCTGAGAAATCTGGTGCGGCAAGAGCGGCTTTGACCGCTGCCGCGGGATTGAAATTTTCGTCACCTGCCTCGGAGAATAAATCCGGGTCAAGCTCTCGGTATTTGATCTGGCCAAAACTCATGTCGTGGACATACTTAACCAGATTATAGGTGAGAAGTGTATCCAGTTGAGCGAGATCCTCAACCTGCATAGAGTGCAGGAGTTTCTCAATTTTACTTATTTCGTATTCTTCGGGGTCAATCCCTTCGCGATAGGCTGAACGCAAGTAATCAACAAGAATAAATGCCTTTTTGACCGGTCCACGATCAGTAACCCAAAGGGGAGAAGCTCCTGTTTCATGATAAATGGTTGCCAGGCATACATCTCTGGTTTTGATTATTGGTTCCTGTTTTTTAAAATCGAGTAATTCCAGTGGGTAACAGGAGAGATGCTGGGCCATTGCTTTGCCAAGCTCACCATTCTTGTCACTGTCAGATGATATCGCTGGCAAAGCAATGAAGAGAAAATATGATAAAAAAAGCAAGACTTTGTAATATTTCATTGTGGCAACCTCTTGGCCTCTTAGCAGATTGAGATATTCAAACGAGAGTTCAATTCAGGATAGTACTCTTTTTTATCTTACCCAAATGGCTTGCTGAATCGTACAACCCCTATGAGCTCAGAACAGCGGGAAACCGTTAGAGCTCATGAGCTTGCTATCCGCTCCCACTTCTGATCATGTTTTGATTCTGTCCAGTTACTGACAGTGTTGTTGAACTCAAGAAAGTGATCTGTTTTCAGGTGATCAGCAAACGCGTCACGATCTTTGTAAACTTCATAGAGAAAAATACGCCGTTCATCTTCTGGGTCCCGGCACACATCAAACTGCAGGCACCCTTCTTCTCTGGTCAGTGAATTATATGCCTGCTTCTTCATTACTTCGATAAAGGTGGCGACGTGGTTCTGCCGTATCAAAAATTCAACGGTCACAATAAACATTGTCTTTTCTATCCTTATAGTTAACTAGTTACGGGTATTAGTGAATTCGATCATCATGCCATCCGGCAGGACAACAATAATTACCTTGTTACCTTTGTTCGGCCCACTGTCAACCACAAGCGGCGTCGGTGAAAGTGTTCTGATTCGATCATCATAGGCCAAACATTTCTCCACAGCCAAATCGACATCATCGACCATCAGGCAGAGATGATAATGTCCGACATCAACCATTCGCGGCCTGTGGTGTTCCAATGGTGCGCTGCCGCCATATTGCGAGATTTCGAACAGCTGATCACCGATCTTCATATAGGCGATCATGACTTCAATCCCTTTGACACCGGTGACAAATTCCTGGTTTTCTGGTTCCCGGGATGATTTGTCCAGAAGCTCAAACCCCAGAATATCCTCCAGGAAACCAACAGTCCAGTCAACATCGGCGACGACAATACCGGTGTGATAATAGTTTGTTACTTCAATGATACTCATGATTTCAACTCCCCTCATTTACCTGCTTAAGCATTCATGCTGCCATGGTCACAATACATGGAATCTCGGTACGCCCTTTACCAGTCAGCTGGGGAAAATGAAACAACATCATTAATCGACCCAGTGGACATAATCAGCATGAGCAGACGATCGACCCCGAGTGCAACACCTGCAGCACGATCAATAAAAGCGAGCTCTTCAAGAAATCGCTCTGGCAACTTTACATCCTGTCCACCCATCGTTTTCATTCGCGCTCTTTCCTGGTCAAAGCGGTGGCGCTGTTCTTCCACATCGGTCAGCTCACTGAAGCCGTTTGCCAGTTCCAGCCCGTTCACATACAGCTCAAAACGCTCAACGACAGATGGATCACTCTGCTTTCGCCGCGCCAGCGACCCGCACTGGGTAGGGTAATCATACAGGAAGAGTGGGCACCTGATACCAAGCACAGGCTCAATATATTCCACCAGCATCTGATCAAAAAGATTTTGCGACAGAGCTTCGGCTGCAGAAACCGGACAAAATGTGGTAAATGCCTGGGCAACGGTCAGCCGCGGCCATTGCTGCGTTAAATCCATATGCTGAAGACAGGATTGGTCAAGAGTCGGCTCAAATTGCTGCTGTGCTGAAAGATCCCGGATGACATGGTGCAGCAGCTCCTGACAATCATCCATCAAATCCAGATAGTCGGAATCCGCTCGATACCATTCAAGCATGGTGAATTCTTCAAGATGCCTGCGCCCCGACTCCCCTTTTCTGAAACAGGAAGAGAGCTGAAATATTCGCTCTGCGCCACGGCTCAGAAGACGCTTCATGCACTGCTCTGGCGAGGCCTGAAGAAACCAGGAACCGGCCTGAACAGGTTCAATAGTGCTTTCAGGAATGAGCACCGGCTGACGCACCGGTGTATCCACCTCAAGGAAATGCTCTGCTGCAAAGAAATTTCGAATAGAACGAAAAAGGGCCGCGCGAAGGTGCAGCCCCTCTAGATCAAGCATGGCTGCTACTCTTTAACCCTGGTGACATATGCCCCGGTGCGTGTATCAATCTGGATTTTATCACCTTCTTCCACAAACGGAGGGACCTGGAGCTGGTATCCGGTTTCAACCGTGATCGGTTTCGTATCGGTGCCTGAAGTATCACCACGCGCCCATGGGTCTGCCTGGGTCACGGTCAGGTTGACAAAGATCGGCAGGGAAACATCTATTGGTCGGGTCCCGAAGAATAATACCTGGACCTCCATGTTATCCATCAGATAGTTGACGTTATCGCCAAGCTGTTCCCTGTTGAGAAAGAGCTGTTCGTAATTTTCGGTATCCATGAAGTGATACTCGTCATCCTGGTTGTAGAGATACTGCATATTTCTCTCTTCCAGATCAGCTTTTTCAAATTTATCATTTGAGCGATAGGTATTGACCAGCTGATTACCGCTGATCATATTCCGCATCTTGCAGCGATAAAGGGCCTGCCCCTTGCCCGGCTTGGAAAACTCGAATTCAATTATGATATACGGTTCTCCATCAATCTGCAGTTTCAACCCCTTTCGTAAATCAGATGCACTGAACATGTGTTGTCTCCTCGAGCTTGCAAGAGTACCGGGGAACATCGAACCAGTCGCCGGTACAGAACTTTTATATAATAAATTTTAACCTGCAACTATACTCAGCTGCTGCTCCATTTGGCAACCGCAAAAAAAAGCATCGATTTCAAGGACTGCGGTTTTCCTCAATGAACTCGATAAATATTATGGTTGTCTGATCCCAATTTTTAAAGCATAACAACTCATTCCTAGTATAATGACAGCCATTATAGAGGGTATTGTATGGCAAATCGAATTGGAATCATCTCAGATACTCACCTGTCAGCTTGCAGTGATATATTTAAACAGCAGATCGACCTGGCATTTCGCGACTGCAGTAGTATCATCCATGCCGGTGACATGACAGATCTTGGCATATTGCACGCATTTTCAGGGAAAACCTTTTTTGCCGTTCATGGCAATATGTGCTCGCCGGCTGTTAAAAAACGTTTTCCCGAGTCCAGATCTATCTCCATCGACGGGTATACCATTGCTGTCTGCCACGGTGCAGGAATGCAGAACCGAATCGAGGATGGGTTATATGATCGATTTTTTGATGCTGACTGCATCGTATACGGGCACACTCATCAACCGGTAAATCATCGCACCGGCAGGATTCTGTTTATCAATCCGGGCTGTTTTACCAGCACAGGCCGCTTTGCAGATCCAGGAACGTACGCAATACTCGAAACCTCGGAAAACGGGCTAAAAGCCACGATTCACTCATTACCGCAGCCAAAATGAAATCATTATGGACCCCATGGCGCATGGAACATGTGCGTGGCGACACGGAATCAGTCAAAGGATGTCTTTTTGAACCGCCAGGATCTAAGAGCCATTCAAAGCAGCATCTGCTCCTCTACCGGGACAGCCATGCACTCTGCCTGATGAACCGCTATCCCTACACCAATGGTCATTTATTAGTGGCACCGACGAAGCATGTCAGTTGTATTACCGAGCTCACACCATCTCAGGCAGGGGTAGTAATGGAGCTGGTCAGCCGGGCGACATCTATCCTGAGAGCAGAACTGAATCCGGACGGTTTCAATATCGGTGTCAATATTGGTAGTGAAGCCGGGGCAGGAATCAGCGATCATCTGCATTTTCATGTCGTTCCCCGCTGGCAAGGTGATCATAATTTTATTACTGTACTTGCCGATGTCAGGACCATCCCTGAGCACTTAGAAAGAACCTTTGATAGACTTCTTCCACAATTTCAAACAGATAAGAAAACAAAACAGCTCATATGACCGCACCCTTAAAACTCACCCCAATGCTCAAGCAGTATCTTGAGATTAAAGATCAGCACAAAGATTCGATCCTGTTTTATAGAATGGGCGACTTTTATGAGATGTTTTTTGAAGATGCTCATGTTGCCTCAAAAATCCTGTCCATTACCCTGACATCACGCAACAATAAAAACGATGCCAACAGGGTTCCCATGTGTGGTGTGCCATACCATGCAGCGCAAACCTACATTGCCAAGCTGGTTCGGGCTGGAAAACGTGTGGCAATATGCGAACAGGTTGAAAATCCCGCTGAAGCGAAAGGAATTGTCAGGCGTGAGGTTACCAGAATCATATCCCCGGGTGTCGTTACCGATGATCAACTGCTGGATGAAAAAGAAAACAGTTATGTCAGTGGTGTATGCCGTTTGACAGAGGGAAACAGAACAATCTGGGGAGTCAGTTTTCTGGACCTGAGTACCGGAGACTTTAGTGTCGGAGAGTTCGTCGAAGCAGGCGATGTACCGGAGCAGCTCATCGACCAGATGTCCAGGATGAACCCAGCTGAAATCCTGATCAATGTATCACAGCATCAATCCCTTCTCCCTTTTCTAAATGCTGTTGAGCTCCATTTATCAGGGATCTGTATTACCACCAGGCCCTCGCGCATCTTCCACCTGGAGAGCTGCGTCGAGATGCTGACCGATCATTTTCAGGTGATCAGCATGGATGGTTTTGGCTGTGCCGGCTATCACCCCGGTGTTATCGCGGCAGGAGTCCTGCTTGATTATGTGATCGAGACCCAAAAGGCTGATCTCGCCCACATTGAAAAGCTCAAGCCAATAGACCTTGAGGCGATTCTGCTTATTGACGATTCTTCCAGGAGAAACCTCGAGTTGACCCAGACCTTGATCGGTGGCAAGCGGGAAGGATCGCTGCTTTCCGTATTAGACAGGACCTGTACGCCGATGGGAGCCAGGCTGCTGAAGCACTACCTGCTGTCTCCACTGCAGACCCCCAAGCGTATCAAGGCGCGACTCAACGCTGTCGGATTTCTGCATAAAACTTCAAAGATCCGCAAAAATTTACGGGAAACCCTCTGCTCGATCTATGACCTTGAACGACTCAACAGTCGTATGGTCCTCGGGCATGGCAACGGCCGTGACGCGGTTGCACTCAAACAATCCTTTGCCAGACTCCCCGAAATACACCAATTACTTGGCGAGTGTGCGAGCCCCAAGCTAAAAGAAATTTATGATGGTTTCGATACCTTATCTGATTTATGCGAGCTGCTCACACAGGCGATAGCCGATGACCCGCCAATCACTCTGCGTGATGGCAACCTGATAAAGCGTGGGTACAGCGATGAGCTTGATGAGCTCATCACTCTGCTGCAAGATGGAAAGCAGCTGATCCTTAACCTTGAGCAGCAGGAACGTGAAAAGACAGGGATACCAAAGCTTAAAATAGGGTTTAATAAAGTTTTTGGTTATTTTATTGAAGTCAGTAAAATTAACAGCAACAACGTCCCTGACCATTACATCAGAAAACAGACACTGGTTAACGCTGAACGCTTTATCACCCCGGAACTTAAAGAATTTGAAACCAAAGTGCTCAGCGCCCAGGACCGCCGCCTGGAATTAGAGTATCAGCTCTTTATCGATATCAGAAACAGTATCGCCTCTCACAGCTCGCGACTCATAAAATCAGCCCAGCTCATCTCCCAGGTAGATGTTCTCTGCTGTCTTGCAGAGATTGCCAGGCAGTATCATTATTGCCCCCCCCAGATTACCAATGATGAATCAATTTCCATCATCGAGGGAAGACACCCAGTCATTGAAAGAGCGCTGCCAACCGGAAAATTTGTTCCAAACGATATAACACTCGATCAGTCCCAGAAACAGGTCCTGATCATTACCGGACCCAACATGGCCGGAAAATCAACCATCCTCAGACAGACTGCGCTGATCGTCCTGATGGCGCAGATGGGTAGTTTCGTTCCCGCAGATAACGCCTCAATTGGCGTCGTCGATCGCATCTTTACCAGGGTCGGAGCCATGGACGATCTACGTCGCGGCCAGTCTACCTTCATGGTCGAGATGAGTGAGACAGCAAATATACTCAATAATGCAACCACCAGGAGCCTCGTCATTCTCGATGAAATTGGACGAGGCACCTCAACCTTTGATGGTCTGTCAATTGCCTGGGCCGTTGCCGAAGCCCTGGTTTCCAAAAAAGGAATCGGCATAAAGACAATGTTTGCCACCCACTATCACGAGCTCACCGACCTCGCCAGAAATGAGGATCGTGTACAAAACTACTCTGTGGCTGTTAAGGAATGGAACGACACGATAATCTTCCTGCACAAACTTGTTGAGGGTGGAACAAACCGGAGCTACGGAATACAGGTTGCAGCCCTTGCCGGTGTCCCCGATCAGGTAGTGAAACGGGCCGAAGAAATCCTGAGGAAAATTGAACGGGGCGAACTTGACTACCAGAAAGCCAATAATTATAGAAAAGTAAAGGAGAAAGAGGGTCTTAAAGCTGCTTCCGGGAATCCAAGCCAGCTCTCTCTCTTTCCGTCACCGTCACACCCGATAATAGAACTTCTCAAAACCACCAGCATTGATGACATGACCCCCCGCCAGGCCCTTGATTTCCTCTATCGCCTCGAAGATCTGACGAGAGGGTAATCTTTGACTACCGTCAACAGTCGATACCCAGAACCAAAATCAGCTTTTTTTTTGCGATATATGCTGCAATTATGTATAGTCAGCCCAATCAGGAGTTTTTCTATATGAGACCACAACTATTGCCACATTGACATCACTATGAACTTCAAGCATGGTCTCATTGATATTTGTACGATGAATAAACCTATCCTCGTCATAGTTTCATCTCTTTTTATTCTGGCGCTCACCCTTCCTAGCCTCTGTTCTGCAACCTCGCAAAGTTCCTATAACGGCAAGGCCGAGCTCAACACCCATTATCAGCAGGCCAAGTTTTTTTATAATCAGCTCAAGACCAATGCCAAGCTGGCAGCATCACGGGACAACTGGCTTAAAGGAGCCGGAAATTTCCGCCGTATTTATCTCGCCGAGCCAAAATCAGATTATGCGCCCGCCTGTCTGTTTATGCTCGGACGTCTCTATTTTGACATGTATAAAGTATTCGGCAGGGGGATCGACCTGGGAGAATCCATTTCCTATTACCGGGATGTCGGCTCTCTTTTTCCAGGGCATCGATTAGCCGACGATGCCTACTATGCCGTGGGTATCATCCTTCTTGAGGAGGTCAATGACCCCAAACGGGCAGCAAAATCGTTTGAAAAGATTGTCTCTGAATATCAGGGCGGAGATATGCATGCCCAGGCCGAGACGAAGCTCAAGATCTTAACAAAGGATTATAATATCCCGTTACCCACCGTCATGGTCGGTAATTCGCAATTGATGAAACTGACAAATGTGTTGCCGGTTAAATACTGGTCTTCCAACGACTATACCCGTGTTGTCATTAATACATCCGGTCCGGTTACCTATCGTGAAGAACTCCTTGAGGAAATAGGTGATCGCCCCCGAAGGCTCTATATTGATTTTCTTGAAAGCTATATAGAGCCACGATTCAGGTCACCGGTGCCCATTGAAGACGGCCTCCTGAAACGCGTCAGGACAGGACAATATACCACGGATACCGTGCGGGTGGTCCTGGATATCGAGTCCATCTCAAGCTACAAAATATTCAGTCTGCCCGATCCGTTTCGCGTGGTCATCGATGTCAGAGGGGAGAACAAAAAGCCGGTAAAATCGCGTTCAAACAAGGTGCAGCTCTCATCAATTCCCGCCACCCCAAAGCCCGGTGAATTGCCAGTCACTTCAGCCGATTCTGGGCCAGTGGCTCCTGGCCTATCCCAGGCCGATGATTACTCACCAGACTCGTCATCCCTTGGAAATGAAGATAAAAAGGCTGTTACTGTTGTTGTTTTAAAGGACAACAAGAAAAATCAGATCTCTGAAAAAAACAGGGACGATAACCAGTATTACGGAAGTGTGCAGGACCCACCTGTCAACACCAGGATATCATTGGCCCAGCAGCTTGGGCTTGGGGTTGGAAAGATTGTCATTGATCCTGGACATGGTGGGAAAGACCCTGGGGCAATCGCTTTCGGGCTCAAAGAAAAAGATATTGTCCTCAAGGTTGCAAAAAACCTTGCCTATCACCTGGAAAAGGATATGAACGCTGAGGTGATTCTTACTCGGGAGCGAGACATGTTCCTGCCGCTTGAAGAACGCACGGCAATAGCAAATACAAATGACGCCGATCTTTTCATATCGCTGCACATTAACGCCCATCCATCCCCGCAGGTAAAGGGCTTTGAAACCTACTTTCTTAATCTCAGTACCAATGATGAAGCCATGCGGGTGGCTGCCCGCGAGAATGCAACGTCTGCGCACCAGATGAGTGATCTTCAGGATATCCTTTCAGATATCATGCAAAATTCGAAAATCAACGAATCATCACGGCTTGCCCAGCAGGTGCACAACGCTATCGCCAGTGGACTTGCAAAACCACCCTATACTATTAAGAATATGGGTGTAAAGCAGGCACCATTTTACGTCCTCATCGGGGCCGGTATGCCCGCCATTCTCATTGAGCTGGCCTTCATCTCCAACCCGGATGATGCCCGGATGCTTGCCGATGATACTTTTATTGATAAATTGACAGCAGAAATCTCCAAGGGGATACTGGAATACACCAATGCCAATACCGCTCAGCTCTAACCCCTCCTTTTTCATGAACCCTACTTCCAAGAAAACCCCCAGATAATTACCGCAGAGGGACCTGTTCATAAAAAAAAAGGCGTTTCCTGGAAATCCGGGAAACGCCTTTTGGACTTTAGGGTTCGAATAAATATCTATTTAATATTCGATGCTTTTAATCGAGCAAGAGATCTCTGAAGCGCAGCTTCGGCTCGCATAATATTAATTGACTCATCGTGTGATGCTGCCTGAGCGAGTCGTTTTTCTGCTCGTTCTTTAGCCTCCATGGCCCGGTCTACATCAATCTGGCGACCAAACTCCGCACTCTCTACCAGAAAGGTAATTTTATTATTGGATACTTCACAAAAACCGCCGCTGATCATCAAATGTTCGCGTTTTTTCCCGGTTTCATATGACAAAATACCGATCTTAATAGTTGAGAGGAACGGGGCATGATTGGCCAGAACACCGAAGTCACCTCCATACCCGGGTGCATTTACAATGTCAACGTCTTCGTTGACAACTGCACCGGTTGGAGTAACTACTTCCAATGCAATCTGTTGTGCCATTGATATTACCTCTCGTCAGCAGAATTATTCGCTCTTAGCGCCTTTTTCAACAGCTTCTTCAATGGAACCTACCATGTAGAAGGCATTTTCCGGAAGGTCATCGTGCTTACCTTCGAGAATTTCTTTAAATCCTTGAACAGTATCTTCAACCTTAACGAATTTACCAGCCATACCAGTAAATACTTCGGCAACGGTAAATGGTTGAGACAGATATCTCTGGATCTTTCGTGCACGGGATACGAGCATCTGATCTTCCTCAGAGAGTTCATCCATACCAAGAATTGCGATAATGTCCTGCAGATCCTTATATTTTTGCAGTGAAACCTGAACACCACGGGCTACCTGGTAGTGCTCTTCACCAATGACATTCGGGTCAAGAATTCTCGAGGTTGAATCGAGTGGATCAACAGCTGGATAGATACCAAGTTCTGAGATCTGACGGGAAAGAACAACCGTTCCATCGAGATGGGCAAAGGTTGTTGCAGGCGCCGGATCAGTCAAGTCATCCGCAGGTACATATACACATTGTACAGCGGTAATGGAGCCTTTGTTTGTCGAGGTAATACGTTCCTGCAAAGCACCTAGATCTGTCGCCAGAGTTGGCTGGTAACCAACGGCAGAAGGGATCCGACCGAGAAGGGCCGAAACCTCAGAACCTGCCTGGGTGAAACGGAAAATATTATCAACAAAGAACAGGACATCCTGTCCTTCTTCATCACGGAAATACTCAGCAGCGGTAAGACCGGTGAGACCAACACGGGCACGAGCTCCTGGAGGCTCTGTCATCTGGCCGTAAACGAGTGCAGCTTTTGGCAAAACACCGGAGTCTTTCATCTCATGGTAAAGGTCATTACCCTCACGGGTACGTTCACCAACACCACAGAACACTGAAATACCACCGTGATGCATGGCAATATTGTTAACCATCTCCATCATGATAACGGTCTTACCACAACCAGCACCACCAAAGAGACCCATTTTACCACCAAGTGGGAACGGTACCAGAAGATCAATAACCTTGATACCGGTTACAAGCACACGTACTTCGGTGTCCAGATCGGTAAAAGCGGGTGCCTCCCGGTGAATTGGAAGGGACTTGGGAGACTCGATCGGCCCTAGACCATCAACAGGACGACCAACGACATTCATGATCCGACCCAATGCGGCTTCGCCTACCGGGATAGTGATCGGAAGCTCGGTATCACGCGCTTCCATGCCGCGAACGAGCCCATCGGTCTGGTCCATGGCAACGCAACGACAAACGTTATCGCCAAGGTGCTGTGCTACCTCGACGACCAGGTTGTCTGGTTCATCTGAAATTGCAGGATTGCTGATCATGAGTGCACTCATGATAGTCGGCAGATTTCCTGCATCAAATTCAACATCAACGACAGGTCCAATGACCTGTAAAACTTTTCCTACTCTCTGCTCACTCATCGGGCCTAACCCCTCCTATAAGTCTGAGATTATCCTTAAAGTCTGATTACATTATTTAAGGGCTTCGGCACCGCCAACAATATCCATCAATTCTGCTGTAATAGCGGCCTGGCGAGCCTTATTGTATACAATTGTTAAATTCTCAACGATGTCCTTACATGCGTTGGTCGCATTATCCATGGCAGTCATTCGAGCTGCATGTTCACTTGCACCAACCTCAAGCATTGCATGATATATCATGACATTGAGATAGAGCGGTTGAAGAACATCCATGATTTCTTCTGTAGACGGTTCGTAAATGTATTCACCAGAAATCTTGCTGCTCTCTTCTCCTTCCTGAGCCTCTAACGGCTGAACAGGGAGAAATTCCTTTTGGGTAGGGGCCTGAACTGCAATCGACCTGAATTCACCAAAGAGGACTTCTACTTTATCAGATCCGCCACTTAAGAAATTTTCGGACACATCAGTTGCAACCTCACGGGCATTGAACATCTGAAAACTTGCCATGATGTCGTTATATGACTTACGGACCTTACCTGTTTTTCTCAGTGTTTGCGTTCCTTTCTTTCCCACACAGACATAACTTACCTTCTTTCCTTCAGACTCATATTGACTCGTTTTCTTTTCCGCGAGCTTAATGATATTTGAGTTGAAGGAGCCACACAAACCACGGTCGGAGGTGATAACAACAATTTCTACTGCTTTTATCTCCCTTTTTTCCATGAGCGGAAAGCTGTCTGTATTAGACCCGCCGGACAGATTCGACATAGCCTCATTGAACTTGGAAGTATATGGACGGAAGGCCTCCATCTTCTCCTGTGCCCCGCGCAATTTTGCGGAGGCCACCATATTCATGGCTTTGGTAATCTGCTGTGTCTTTTTGACACCGACGATCTTATTTTGAACATCTTTTAAGCTCGGCATATCTGGACCTTCCCTAAATTAGTTAAGACCTTTCGTTGCCTTGAACGTTTCACCAAAGCTGGTCAGTGCTTTATTCACCTTATCCTTGATTTCATCGGTAAACTCCTCCTTCTCCTTGATATCAGAGAAAATCGAAGGGTCATTAGACTCGATGTATGAATACATTTCTGATTCATAAGCAGCCAGAGTATCGATCGGCAGCGTATCAAGATAACCGTTTGTACCGGCGAAGAGAATCATCACCTGCTTTTCCATTGGCAGCGGCTGATATTGAGGTTGCTTGAGGATTTCCACGAGCCTCTCCCCCCTGGTCAACTGGGCCTGGGTGGCGGCATCAAGATCAGAGCCAAAAGCCGCAAAGGCTGCAAGTTCACGATACTGGGCAAGATCAAGACGAAGCGTACCGGCAACCTGCTTCATGGCTTTCACCTGCGCGGCACCACCAACACGGGATACTGAGAGGCCAACGTTGATCGCAGGACGAACACCCGAGAAGAACAGGTTTGGCTCGAGATAGACCTGACCATCGGTAATAGAAATAACGTTCGTTGGGATAAAAGCAGAAACATCACCTGCCTGAGTCTCAATGATCGGCAAGGCAGTCAGTGAACCGGCACCCAGCTCGTCGTTTACCTTTGAAGCACGCTCGAGAAGACGAGAATGGTTGAAGAAAATGTCACCAGGATACGCTTCACGTCCCGGTGGACGGCGAAGCAGCAGAGAAAGTTCACGGTAAGCAACAGCCTGTTTGGAAAGATCATCGTAAATGATCAATGCATGCTGTCCGTTATCCCTGAAGTACTCACCCATGGCGCAACCAGCAAAAGGCGCAATATACTGCATCGGTGCAGGATCAGAAGCACAGGCGGAAACAACTGTTGTATATTCCATTGCACCATGCTTGCGAAGTGCCTCAACAACAAGGGCAACCGTTGATTTCTTCTGGCCAACAGCAACGTAGATGCAATGAACATCAGTTTCTTTCTGGGCTATAATTGCATCAACACAAAGAGACGTCTTGCCAATCTGGCGATCGCCAATTATCAATTCACGCTGTCCCTTGCCTACCGGAGTCATAGCGTCTACAGCTTTTGCACCTGTATAACAGGGCTCATGTACACCTTTACGGGCAATAACACCTGGGGCAAGTACCTCAATTTTTGAGGACAACTTGGCATTGATCGCTCCCTGGCCATCGATGGGAAAACCGATACCGTCAACAACCCGTCCTTCCATCTCCGGGCCGACAGGAACTTCAGCAATACGTCCGGTACGCTTGACAATATCACCTTCCTTGATTTTGTTTACGCTTCCGAGTACAGCAACACCAACGTTGTCTTCCTCAAGGTTCAGCGCAAGGCCCATGACCCCGTCCCCAAACTCTAAAAGCTCCATGGCCATGCAGTTCATAACCCCATAAACTCGAGCAATACCATCACCAACTGAGATGACAGTACCGGTCTCGTTCAGGTCTACACTGGTTTCAAACTCACCAATCTGGTCTTTTATAATTTGACTAATTTCTTCAGCTTTGATCTGCATCTATTCTCTCCCCTTAATGGAATCTTTTAAACTTGCAAGCTGTGTCCTGATGCTGCCATCCAGAACCAGATCTCCCACCTTGGCAATGATTCCGCCGATAATTGAGGGATCAACTGAAGCGGTCAGCTCAACCTTCTTGCCAGTTAATTTCTCTAGTGTTGCCTGCACCTTATCTTGCAGTCCTGCATCTAATTCAACCGCTGAGACAACAGTGCCATGACTGATATTGTTATCCTCATCAACCATGACCTGAAACTGTTCAGCGATCTCGGGTATTATTTCAGCTCTTTTTTTCTGAACCAGCAAGGTCAGAAAATTCCCCAATACTTTTTCAGCGTCAAGCGAACCAATGATACCGTCCATAACTTTTTCCCTGGTATCAATGGGGTAAAGAGGGTTTGTCAGAGCATCTTCCACTTCCGGGGTAGATGTAAAAAGCCCTGCGACTCCTTGAAGAGCGTCATTATAGGCTTCGCTTTTGCCGTCTTCTTTGCCTATGGCAAATAACGCCTTGGCGTATCGTTTTGCGAGGATAGTCTGTTTCACTGTACGGCCCCCACTTTGTCTAGATAATCTTCGATGATCTTCACCTGATCCTCAGGGGTAAGATTCTTTACTATCAGCTCTTCAGCCATCACCGATGCCTGGTCAGCAACATCATTTTTCAGTGTTCGCCGTGCTTCCATGATCTCATTCTGGATAGTAAGCTTGGCCTGGCGCTTAATGTCATCGGCAGCCTGCTCAGCCTTCTCAATGATTTTGGCTTTTTCAACCTCTGCCTGGGCGACTGCTTTTTCGACAACACGGTCGATGTCCTTTTCCACCGTGGAAAGCTTCGCCTCAAACTCCCGGAAAGACCTCTCAGCTTCAGCCTTTCGGCTCTCAAGCTCAGCAAGTTCCTCCTTTACTCTCTTTTGGCGACCGGCAAGTGCTGAGCCAATGGGTTTGGCGCCAAATTTGACCAGGATGATCATCAGGACGATAAAATTTAAAACCCGCCAGAAAAGATCTTTCAATTTCGCTGGGGCAAGGCTGCCTTCCCCGTGACCCGCTTCCTCAGCAGCTGCTTCATGTGCTGCGGCAGTAGCCTTTGCCTGTTCTGCACCAACCTTATGACCGGTTCCTGAAGTCGTCCCGTGATCACTACTGGCCGTGTGGCTTGAGTCAGAGGCCGGTTGAGTGGATGACGCAGACACCGTACCAGCTGAAAGCACAAAAATTAATGCTGCCACCAGGAAAAAAAGTCTGGCAATTTGCTCCATTCTCTTCATATTTAGAGCCCCCTTCCGAGTATTTTGCCGGCCATCTCAGTAGCAAACCCATCGAGGTTCGATTGAAGCCCGCTGCGGGCCTCACCAATCTGAGTAGTGATCTCTGCCAACTCTTTTTCTTTGTATGCGTCCGCTTCAGCTTTGATGGATGCCATTTTCTCATCCCCTGCCGCCTGGGCCTCCGCCCGCGCGGCGTCCAGAGCAGCCTTTGCCTTTGCGGAAGCCTTCGCCATCTTGGCGTCTACCTCTTCCTGTCGAAGACGAGCATTTGTTTCAAACTTTGCCACATCTCCCTGCATTCCCTGCAGCTTTTCAGATCGCTCTCTGATAATTTTCTTTACCGGCTTGTAAAGAACACTGTTGAGCAGAAACATGAGAACGATCATGTTTACGATCTGAATCACCAAAGTAATGTCAATCGTGATCATGGTGGTAGGCTCCTGATTTGCTAAAATGAAAAAAACAAACATTCCCGAAGGAATGATAACCAAACTTTTTACCGGGGATTCTCTGTTGGGAATGATACTCAAAAACAAAATGAATGACCATTCACAATAGCAAAAAATCTTTACTGCAATTAGAGCGGCATGTCAACTAATTTATCACGAATCGGCAGCTCAATTCTGCCACCTTTTTTCCCGACAATTCAACTCGTTTGAGTAAACACGAGTCATGGTCGTACTATCCTGCAGCGGATATAAACGGCCAGGTACTCCAGCGTTGAATCAGTCTGCCATAATAACTCAGGATATCATTGCAGCTTCAACAATGTGCGGCACGGCCGCTATTGCCTCGGAAACCTTGTCAGCAAACGGACCACCTGCCTGCGCCATATCCGGTCGTCCGCCTCCCTTTCCGCCAACATAGGAAGCCACGCTGTTTACCAGTTGACCGGCGTTGAGCCTGTCAGTCAGGTCTTTGCTGACAAGAACAAGCAGAGCCGCCTTGCCTTTGATTTCCCCACCGAGCACTGCGACCCCGGATCCCATGGTGTCGCGGATCTTATCCCCTACTTCACGAAGTGTCTTTGGGCTGTCGAGGGGAATTTTTGCAGCAATAACCCGCACGCCGCTGATATCCTGTCCACTCTTGAAAATTTGATCCAGATCCGAACTCGCCAGTTGGGTCGATAGTTCAGCTACCTGCTTTTCGAGTATTTTCTGCTGTTGCTGAATACTTGCCAGTTTATCCACAATATCGGTTGCCGGGACATTGAGCAGACTGCTTATTTCCGCCTCCCGGCCCGCTATAGTCTGGGCGAGCTGTACCGCTTGCCTGCCACTGACAGCTTCAATTCTCCTGACTCCGGCGGCAATACCACTTTCGGAAAGTATTTTGAAAAAACCAATATTGCCGGTTGCCGCTACATGGGTACCACCGCACAGTTCCTTGCTGACCGGATCAATACTCACCACACGAACCGAATCACCATATTTTTCGCCAAACAGTGCTGTGGCCCCATCCTGGAGTGCCTCATCCCGATCGACAATTTTTGTGGCAACACCATAGTTTTCACGAATCTGCTCATTGACCGATATTTCGATAGTACGTATCTCCTCGACGGTGAGAGCCGAGAAATGGGTGAAGTCAAACCGCAAACGATCTTGACTAACGAGTGAACCGGCCTGTTTAATATGATCTCCCAGGGTTTTCCTGAGAGCTGCATGGAGCAGGTGAGTTGCGGTATGATTTGCCGCGGTATCTCTGCGAACCGCTTCTGCCACCTCCATCTTCACGCTCTGGCCGTTTGTCAGTGTTCCTTCCTTCACCTCTATTTCGTGCAGGATAATGCCGTCAGCTTCCAATGCTGTTGTCAGCACCGCGCCAGAACCATTTTCCCAGCTCACTGTGCCAACGTCCCCGACCTGACCGCCCGCCTCGGCATAAAACGGGGTGGCGTCAACAAATAGTTTTCCGCGCACACCCGTGGTCAACGATTCGATCTGCTCCCCATCTAGACCGAGGAGTTCGACCACACGTGCAGAACCGTTCAGAGTGTCATACCCGATAAAATCAGATTGCCGGCCTGAATCGATAATTTTTTTCACTCCGTCCGTCTTTACCTGAACGCCATCTCCTTTTCTTGCTGCCCGTGACTGGGCACGCTGCAGTTCCATCGCACTCTGAAAGCCGCTGTCGTCGAAGCCTATACCGCGCTCCAGCGAGATATCGCGGACGATATCAACGGGAAATCCATAGGTGTCATACAGCTTGAATATAAAATCTCCAGGAATCACTGGGGTGGCCTCCCCCAGCTGGCGACGGACCTCTTCATCGAGCATCGCTAAGCCATGCTCGAATGTCTCACTAAAACGCATTTCCTCATTGTTGACCACTTTTTCAAGTAATTGCGCAGTATCCTGCAGCCGGGGATAAGCACCCAGCATGGAGTCCACCACGGACTTACAGGCGGTATGCATGAAAGGCTTTGTCAGTCCGAGGTTTCGACCAAAGCGTATTGCTCTGCGTAAGACCCTGCGCAGCACGTACCCGCGCCCTTCGTTTGACGGCAGGACACCATCTGCAACCAGGAAGCACGTGGCCCGTGCATGATCGGCGATCACCCGCATTGCCGTGTCATCGGCACCGCCTGTTGCATACCTGCGGCCCGAGAGCTGCTCAAGACAGGAGATAACTGGAGTAAAGAGATCTGAATCATAATTATTTAACTTGCCCTGCATCACGGCAGCGACCCGCTCAAGTCCCATTCCGGTATCAATGCTCGGTTTAGGCAGCGGTGTCATTGTTCCGTCTTCACTCCGGTTAAACTGCATGAAAACCAGGTTCCAGAGCTCAAGAAAGCGGTCGCAGTCACACCCAACCGCACAATCGGGCCTTCCACATCCTGCCTCGAGTCCCTGGTCTATATGAATTTCAGAACATGGTCCACATGGTCCGGTATCGCCCATGGCCCAGAAGTTATCTTCCTCACCAAGTCGGACGATTCTGCCATCCAGTAGGCCATCCACCTGCTCCCAGAGTTCAAACGCCTCATCATCATCTTGAAAGACCGAAATCCACATCTTATCTTTTGGTAACTGCAACTCTTCGGTCAAAAACTCCCAGGCATAGGCAATGGCCTCCCTTTTGAAATAGTCCCCGAAAGAGAAATTCCCGAGCATCTCAAAAAAAGTGTGGTGGCGGGCGGTATATCCGACATTCTCAAGATCATTATGCTTTCCACCCGCCCGCATACAGCACTGGCTAGTTGTTGCAGTCCTGTAGTCACGTTTTTCTTCACCCATGAAGACAAGCTTGAACTGTACCATTCCAGCATTCGTAAACAGCAGGGTTGGGTCATCCTGGGGGACGAGCGAAGAACTTTCAACCACCGCGTGGCCTTTTTGGTTGAAATAATCTAAAAACCTGGCGCGAATCTCATTTCCTGTCATAGTCTTCTATCTGTAATTGTTATAAATTATGCACAACCCTGACCGGAGTCTTTATTGGCAGTTTATGCTGGTTTTTGTTATCTGGTTCAAAAAAATAGGGCATTACCGCCCAAAGTAACTGAAACAGCGTAATAGTAAACTATTTTGTGAGGTGATATTCAAGCAGATGATTGCTGAAACCAAAAAAAGAATTCATTTTAGAAGCGATCATACGACGATGGTGGTCGCTGCACAGCACACTTCTGAGAACTGTTTCAGCACTGCTGATCAGAGAACTCTCCAGTCCCGCTCTTTACCTGCCTGATAGAGTTCTCGCAAGGTCTCAAGCCCGCCTTTACGGAATTTTTTAACCAGGAACAGAAACAGGTAGGCTGTCTGTACAGCATCTTCCAGTGCATCATGCGCCTCAAAAAAAGGTAGATTAAACTCGCTGCTCAGATCCTGGAGGCTCAAGCGGCTGGAAGAAGCGCCCTCTTCGTGATAATAGCCAAACATGACCCGCTTATACCCCTGGGCCATACGTATGGTATCAATACAGGGGTTCACCAGTGTTCCATTGTACCTGCGCTGTGTTTCCCGATGGATAAAACTCATATCGAGCCCGATGTAGTGGCCGACAATAAGGTCGTTTCCAATAAATGATAAAAACTCAGGCAGAACGTCATCAAGTGATGGTGCCTCTTTCAGCTGCTCAGGTGTTATCCTGTGCACCAGTGTCGCTTCAGTATGGTCGAGCTTCTGAGGTTGAATATAATAATGAAAGGTTTCTCCGAGATCAATTTGCAGATTTTTTACTTTTACAGCACCTATGGAAATGATTTCGTCTTTTTTTCGGTTAAGTCCGGTCAGTTCAGTGTCAAAAACAATGAAGGTATATTCCGAAAGGGGGCGTGTTTGATCAAAATTTTTAAAGAAATCCCTGTTGCTGACAATAAACTCGTCCGGCTGCCTGAACCAGGGAAGTTTTTTCAGCAGACCAGCCATCTATGCCTCCGGAAACATTCTTTCCAGGACATTCTGCATTCGCTCGATTACCCCGAATGCATCTCTGAGCATCCGCTTTTCGAGATCAGAAAGGCTTGCCGGACGGATAAAATTATCAGGCTCGCTTCCGTCTTCAATCTGGGCGAGCTGATGGATAACGCGCAGCTGCATTTGCAGCTCATATGCCTCCACCGCAGAGTGATAGAGGTCTTTTGATATCTTTTCGCCAGCCTTCAGCAAGCGCAGACGTTCCAGGGTATTGGTCTCCCTGATACCAAAACGCAGCGCCAGAGCCCGGGCAAAGTCAACAAACGGGGCAATCCCTCTGGTTTTGATATCAAGCATGTCTTTATGCTCACCATTTTTTTCGACGATGAAGTTGTTGAAAAAGGAAAGGGGGGCACGAGTGGCAATACACTGACGTCCAAGATAGTAAGGCAGCAGACTTCGTTTTGATGCCTGTTCAACGATAAAATCCCTTAAATCGACAGCAAGTTGGGCGCTGCCAAAACCACTCCGAAAGTCAAAAAAGATTGAGCTTACCAGCAGCTCGCTTGGATCCGCAGCACTGATCCACCGCTGGAAATAAGACTTCCAGATGGTGACCGGTTGACGCCATTCAGGGTTACTGGCCATCGTACCGCTTTTGCACAGGGGGTAACCGCACTTGACGAGATGATCAATGGCCCGGGAGGCAAAGAGCCCGAAATACTCCTCTGCCCTCCGCGCCTCCGCATCATTTTCAGGGTCAGCGTAGATGATTGCGTTGTCCTGGTCTGTCTTAAACGTCTGTTCACTGCGTCCTTCGCTGCCCAGCAACAGCCAGCTGTACTTTACTGGCGGCGGTCCCATCTGGTCATGCAGCAGGGTGAGGATACGATAAAGAATCTGGTCATTGAGCAAGGCTATCATCTGGGTAATATTGCCCGCTTTTGCCCCCTCGTTGATGATGTTTCTGACAATACCTGACACTTTATGGGCCAGGGAGTAAACCCCATGGAAATCACTCTGTGCAACAATCTCCTTGAAAAGATAGTAGGGCGAATTTCCCTGCTGAACCATGATATCGTGACTGGTTACAACGCCAATGACACCTCCAGCCTGCTCAACGCCAAGGTGATGAATACCGGTAGACATCATTTTCAGCAGGACATCAAAACAGAGCATTGATGCCGGAACGGTTTTCAGCGGACCACTCATGACAGCTGACACCGGCTCGCGGTAATCTCTGCCTTCAGCGATAACTTTTCCCCTGAGATCTGTATCGGTAATAATGCCAACCATTGCTCCCGGAGCTTCATCGGCATAGATCAGCAGTGATCCGATTGCCCGGCGGGCCATTATCGCGGCAGCTTCCTGAATGGAAGTGGACGCCGATACCGTGTAGAGTGACTTGGTTAAGTCTCGTGCGGTAACATTAAACAGATAAAGATCTTCACTGGTCCTGCGGCTCATCTTATGACTGCGAAGTTCATTATATGCCGTTGCCACTACATTATCTGAAAAGCTTTTAAGGAAATAGTGGGCCACCGCCGATTTTTCTCGGACCAGTTGCAGCAGGATTTCTCTTGGTATCAGGAAACAGAAGGTATCCTCGACCGTCTCGATATTGAGGTTTGCCAATGTTCCCCTGATTATCCCCAGGGCACCGATATTTGCCCCGACACCACGATAATCCTTGAGCGCAACCTCACCATCCTCATCAATAATGAACGCCCTTACTCCCCCGCGCTGTATCAGATAAAGATGGGTAACCTCCGTTTTGTTATAGGTGAACAGCCTGGTCCCTTTTGGGAAAAAATCGATCCTGCAATGTTTGGCCAGACCATGCAGAACCTCATCATCCAATTCTTTAAAAGGCATGGTCTCTTTTAAAAAATCAACCGCAACATCCGGTGCCACTGCATGGGTACTGCTGTCAAACGGCAGCAATGACGGGCCAATTGTATTACTGTTTTGCTCTGTCATGTTTCAGATCCTGGACACTCACATCTGGTTTTCAAGCGCTTTTTTCCCCGTGATCAGGTCGTCAACAACTGATGGTTCGGCAAGCGTAGAAGTATCACCAAAATCACCAAAATCATTGGCAGCTATTTTTCGCAAAACTCTTCTCATGATTTTACCGCTTCTTGTCTTGGGAAGGCCGGGTGCGAACTGGATAATATCCGGAGCGGCAATTGGCCCGATTTCGCTTCGAACATGTACCCGTAATTCTGTTAACAGCTCAGGATCTTCTTCCACGCCGGCGAACAGGGTCACATATGCATAGATGGCCTGCCCTTTAACCGGATGCGGCATTCCAACAACTGCCGCTTCAGAGACCCGAGGATGTGAAACCAGTGCGGATTCAATTTCTGCCGTGCCAAGGCGGTGTCCTGATACATTTATAACATCGTCCAGTCGCCCCATTATCCAGAAATACCCATCTTCATCACAGCGGGCGCCATCACCGGCATCATAATAGCCGGGAAACGTCTCAAAATATGTGGTTCGATATCTCCGCGGATCGCCAAAGATACCTCTGAGCATACCCGGCCACGGCTTTCTCACCACCAGGTGGCCCCCCTCGTTCGCACTCGCAGGATGCCCCTCCTCGGTAAGGATTGCCGCATCGATTCCAGGCAGTGGACGGGTTGCCGAGCCCGGTTTGAGACTGGTCGCATAGGGAAGCGGTGAAATCATGATACCGCCGGTTTCCGTCTGCCACCAGGTATCGACAATCGGTAGTCTGCCTTTCCCAACATGCAGGTGATACCACATCCAGGCTTCCGGATTTATTGGTTCACCGACAGATCCGAGAATTCGTAAGGTTGATAGATCAGACCTGTTAACCGGCTCATCGCCAAACCTCATCAAGGCCCTGATAACCGTCGGTGCCGTATAAAAGATAGTTACTCTGAATTTCTCGACAATCTGCCAGAATCGTCCAGGAGATGGATATGAAGGAACACCTTCATACATCAGGGTTGTCCCGCCGAGACCAAGCGGTCCATAGAGTATATAGGAATGTCCGGTAATCCAGCCTATATCTGCTGTACACCAATGAATATCCTCGTCTTTCAGGTCAAAAACCCATTGAGTCGTATGAATAACGTAGGTGAGATAACCACCTGTCGTGTGGACCACACCTTTGGGTTTACCCGTTGAACCTGAGGTATAAAGGATGAAGAGCGTATCCTCAGAGTCCATGTGAACCGGTTCGCAAGCAGCACTGATATCGTCCGCGTTTATCTCTTCGTGCCACCAGCAGTCCCGTCTCGATTTCATCGCCACTTCGTTTCCCGCACGCTGGACAACAATGCAATGCTCAACCGATTCACATTCCTCCAGAGCCTCATCGGCATTTGGCTTGAGCGGAATTGTTTTTCCAGACCGAAGGACCGCGTCAGCGGTAACCAGGATTCGTGCCTCGCAGTCTTCAATTCTATTCTGCAGGCTGACCGCCGAAAATCCTGCGAAAACGACCGAATGGATTGCCCCGATACGGGCACAGGCAAGCAGTGTAATAGCAAGCTCTGGTATCATGGGCAGGTAAACGGCAATTCGATCACCTTTCTTGACCCCCTTCTTCTTCAGGACGTTAGCGAAGCGACAAACTTCTTCGTACAATTGGAGATAGGTGTAGATGCGAACATCATCTTCCGGTTCACCCTGCCAGATAATCGCTGTCTTATCCTGCTTGCCATTTTTCAGGTGACGATCGAGACAGTTATAGGAAATATTCAAGGTCGCACCATCAAACCAGCGAACCTCAGGTGTATGGAGATCGGCTTCCAATACCTTATCCCATTTTCTATACCAGCTGACAAGTTCATCGGCGCGAGTTGCCCAATACGCTTCAGGATCATCCATCGAATCCTTATAGGCCCGCTCGTAGGTAGCTATATCACCGATGAAAGCATTTTCGCGGCCCTGCTCTGGAGGGGTAAAGTGACGATTTTCATTCAAAAGACTGGTGATCTTATCTTCAATACCGCTCATCTTGCTCTCCTCTTCATCAAAGTCTTCTGTCCGGGAACAGAAACAGACATAGCTGTTTTTTTAGGTGAGATCTTTCAACAGACAGATGAAGCTGACATACGCATACGGAATTTCTGGGGTACCATTATCTATGAACAACTGACTCATAAGCTCAGTTACGCTGATCGCCAACATCAGATATTTTGATAAAACAAACCACATTTACCAAGCCTTTTCCAGAAAAATCAGCCCTTCTTCCAAATAATCCGTATCGTTTAATAAACTTCTTTTTGGAGAGATTTCGAATGGTAGCCAGAGATGAGGGGTCCTTACCCCGTTACACCTCTTTTCCTCCTCGTTGCTGTTACGGTGTAAAAAAATGCTTTACAATTTTTGCTTGACTATTAAGTTAAACGCTAAAATACAAGGGAGAGAAAATATGGCCGATGATATGAAAGATGAGCAGATTGAAGCAATATCGAAACTGTTGAAATCGATGTCTCATCCGATAAGACTGAAGATTCTCTGCTTGCTTCAGGAACAGGAGATGTCTGTTGGCGATATCCGTGACCAGGTGGAGACAACCAATGCCAATGTCTCGCAGCACCTGAATATTTTACGCGGCCAGGGAATCATAGACTTCCGAAAAGACGCTAATTTCATCTATAACAGAATAACCGATCAGCGCATACTGGAATTGATTCAGAAAATGAGACAGCTTTTCTGCCCGGATATCTGATTACTACCCCTTACGATCGGAATAAAAACAGGAGCAAATGATATGATTATTGCCGATTGGATACATTTACTTGCCGGCACCTTTATTCTCTGCAGCCTTGCGCTCGGCGTTGAAGCCAGCCCGTTATTCCTCAGCAAATACTGGCTTCTTGTTACCGCATTTGTCGGCGCCAACCTCTTTCAGTTCGGGATTTCAAAATTCTGCCCGATGGGCTCTATTCTCAAAGCTCTCGGTGTCCCCGAGAGCAGGTAAACAAAGGGTTGCCAGCGGCAAAGCCAAGCACGCTGCCCCGAGCCGCTTCATGAGCCGGAGCCTGCGGCAGATACCAGTTATATCGGCAGGATGTGCATCTCCTCTCGCACCGGGTGTCTGCCAATCAGTACCAGACCGCTTCGCCCGTCAATCGACACATGGTCTCCTGATTCAATGCGCTGACCATTAATTTCGCAATATCTTTCGAACACGCTTAGGCTCTTGCAGCCGACAACGCAGGTTTTTTCAAGTCGAACAGCAACCACTGAGGCATGGGATGTCTGTCCTCCGCGCGAGGTGAGCAGACCATCTGTCTGAGAAATTACCGATATGTCCTCGGGTACCGTATCCTGCCTGATAAGGATCTGAGGGGTATCTGGTTCCTGACCTCTCAGTTCATCAATATCATCCTCCGTAAATACCGCTTTCCCCGATAATGCCGACCCGGAGACACCGATCCCTTTACCAAGGACAGCCGCTTCAACCTTGTCGGTTTCCACAAATACATTGAGGTGTTCTTTCTGTTTTATGGTTATCATATCACGGGTCTGGAGCAGATAAAGATCATCAGCAGTGGGACCCTCGAAGGTAAATTCAATTTCCTGGGGGTTCCAGCGCTTGTCATAGACAAGCTCCCGCGAGATGGCCAGCAACCGCTCGTATATATGGGGAAATTTCACTTCCAGCGCCTCTTTCCCTGAACGACCGTCAAGCGCTGCCTGCTCGAGTGAAACCGGATGACTGGTTACCAGACCGGAGACGATGTCCTCCCCTTGATCACCATAGGCGTAATCACCCCACAGGGCAACACGTTGAACTTTTCGGTAGGGGTGTGCGGTGAAAAGAACCCCCGACCCTGAAAGGTCACTTCGGTTACCGAAAACCATGGCCTGGACAATGACGGCAGTACCCCATGAGTGGGATACATCCATGATTTTCCGGTAATCGACGGCTTTCTGTGTATCCCACGAATCAAGGACCATCTCGATCGCCCCGACAAGCTGCAGCCATGGATCGTCAGGAATACCGAGACCACGCTGGCGCACGAGTTTCTGGTAGTTGAGGGCAAGCTCCTTCATCTGCTCGGGAGTAAAGTGTCGTTTCAAGGAAACCTTGTGTCTGGCTTTCGCCTCGTTCATGAGTTCCTGGAAGTCCTCCCGCTCAACCCCCGATATCATTGCCCAGGATTGAATAAACCGACGGTAGTTATCCCAGGCGAAATACTCGTTGCCCTGCTCACTTGCATACTCGTTGACCAGATCCGTGTTCTGCCCGACATTGTGAACCGTTGCCATCATGCCCGGCATTGAAATCGCACTGCCGCTGCGAACAGACAGCAGCAACGGACGATCTGACGAACCAAATACCTTCCCGGTCTCTTTCTCAATACTATTCAGAGCGCTGCGGATGCGCTGCATGAAGCCTTCTCTGGCTTTCGGAAAATCAAAAATGACATCGCGGCAGCGAAAGACCTCTGTTGTTATCACAAAAGCCGGCGGTACCGGTTTTTTATCGTCGGTCAGGGTAACGAGATTATACCCTTTGTTGCCGAGATGTATCAGGTCATGGGTATAGGGGTTGATCCTGTGAAGCAGAGAGATGGTCTTCTCAGGGTTATAGGTCATCAGCAGATCAAGGGTCTTCTCATCGAGAATATCCTTTTGACTCTCCAGCGTCTGGATCACCCGAAGGATAAAGTTATCCAGATGCTGCAACCCGAACGTTGAAGCGATCAGATCTCTGAAAAAAGCCTCCGACAGACTGTGAACTGTATTACCCATTTCCTCTTGGTTCCACAGGGACTTATAGCGTGAAAGCAGATTGTTCCTGCCGATTTGAGGGATGATCAAGGATAAGTTTTTCTGATGAATATTGGTGTAGTAAGCATAGATTACATCCTTCACTCCCTCCGACAAGCCCCGGAAGATATCAAGATACTGGGTATAAGAAAAACGCTTGATCTTCAGGGAACTGGTGAGCAGTGACAGGTAGGTATCCAACCTGCGTGAGGTGATGCCATCTATTGCCAGAGCACGCATATACAGTTTCAAACATCTGCCGATTGAGAAAAACGTGGCCTGGGTAATCAACGACAGATTGACCGTTTCCGGCAGCTTCTCAAGGTAGATATTGGCCAGGTTCTCCAGTCGGAAGGTCAGGGAAAGACTGTCGAACTTTTTCTCCCGATATTTCCCGTATACCGACGGAATATCAACAGCAATGTGTCGTTTATAATAAATGTCTTCCCGTGCCTCAAACTGTTCTTCAGACAGTATATTTTCTTTGAGCAGGGCCAAACCGTCGAGGGTGGCTTCGATGACCCCCTCGATATCTTGGACATCGAGTGTGTCAAGCAGGGTGTCCATCTGGAAGAAACCGTCATTACCAGCCTGCTCAAGTTCTGATCGGAGTTCCTGAAAGCCGAGATTATATTTTTTATAGGTAAGCTTGAACATGCGTACAAGCAGGTAGAAGCGTCGACACTCATCCTTATCAACATCCTTCTGCTGCAGCAGAAATCGCTCCAGCCCGCTGTAGGGGATATCAAGTACGTCATCAACCTGCTTGAGTTCATATTCCCTGATAACACGGCGGGTCAGGACGACCTGATTGTCCACAAACACCCCATGAGGGACGATCTGGCTTAAAACCTCCGGCGGCAGATAGGGACTCAGGTACTCCCTGTCCTGTGTTTTCCAGTACATGAAAATGGCGCGAATGAAATCGACAATCAGGTTCGAGCTCTCGACATGGCTCTGTTTTCTCAGGAAGTGAATCAGGAGATCTTTCCTTCGATGTATCTCATCGAGCTCGGTTGAGACATCCCTGAGTTCGCCCTCTGCTCCGATTTCATTGAAAAAGACCGGCATTAACTTGGCAAACTGTTTGGCCAGATTGTAAACCGGCTCAATGGGATGATTGAGCAACTCGGTAATATCGCGCTGAAAAAGATCCGTGTCCTTAACACAGGTTCCAGATAACTTGAGATGTATGATCAGTGCCGAGAAAAGGGTCGCACACCATTTGGGCTCCTGCAGGATCAGGTTGAGCCAGACCCTTATATTGCTCAGGTGGGCTGGATTTATTATGGGTTGCCAATCCTCATCAACACCGGTCACATTTGCCGGTTGAAATCCAAATCGCACGGCTCCCCAGAGAAACGCTTCCACCATCCTGCTGTTGCCTCGTTTGAATACCTCGCCCCCGAGAACCTGTATGCATTGCAATGATGTATGGGGATATTTCCTGACATTTACCTTGAGCAGCTGAAAGGTGATGAGAAGAAATTCCTCGATTTCCTCATAGCTCTGCTGTTGAACCAGAACCACAAGGCTGCGGTTAATCTCCCTTAAAATCTCCTCATGAATGAGGTGAAGCCCCCTGATATCCATGATTTTAAACATGAATTGCAGTTTCTGGTTTTCTGTCAGATGATTAGCGACAGAACCGCCCTCTCCAGATAGTGGTTTCGCGCCAATTTCAATGTCGCTTAAATGGCGTGGAATCTCCTTGTAAAGGCGTACGATATCAAGGTGAGATGGCATTGCAAGAACCTGTTCAAGCGCAGATGAAGGATCACTTTCTATCGGCGTCTGCTCAAGCTTATCCAGGCTGGTCCGCATTGCTTCATGGGAGATAGCTGAAAAAATCTGCTGGGCAGGGAAATCTTCTTCCAGCAGGTTGCACCTCTCAAGAAACCAGGGCAGCGGGTCATCTTCACTCAACCAATACTCATAGTTCTTCTGAAGCAGGAGGTGCATCAGTGATGCAGCAGGTACGATATCTATTTCCACCTCACTGCGTTCGGCAAGATCGAGTAGTCGTCTGATTACCCGTTTTATTGAGTTCGGCCCATGCACGAGATGCATCAGTATCGAGTCATCGGTCGACTCCAGATCTTCGAGCCTAATGAACATGGTGTTTATCGCCGGCTCAAAGCGCCTGAGTCCCCCCCCATTAAACTGCGAGATAACTTTATCGAGCCAGCCACAGAGGGCCTCAAAGATCTGGGACACAAGCAGGGTATTGCGTGCCGAATCATCAATTGCTTCAAAAAACAATCCGCCGAAGAGTTCAAATGCCTCCGGACCCTGTTCATGTTTTACGTAGTGATTAAAATTTTTAAGCACAAAGGAGCGCAAGGGGGGAACAAGCATTTGCCAGTTACGATACGGGTGACAGATCTCATAGAGCAGACTTTCCAGGCTTGAATGAATGCCCCTGTATTTCTTGACGATATCGAGGAGCAGGAGCAAATCCGGACGTATTTCCACATACTCTGCTGTTTCAAGCAGGTTTGCCTTGAGGGCATCAGAATCGATATTGAGATCTGTCTGTATCTGTTTCATATCTAGCTACCGGCAGTTTCTGCCCTGAATTCAAAACGGGGACGTAACCGCTTTCCCCAAAGAGATGAAAAACCCCCGACCCAAAACACCGTTATACTGTTCAGGAAGCGGATTTAAAACCCTGCTCAGCTAGAGCACTTTTTTTGCATCCATATGCAGAATCAAATCCAGCATTCTGTTTGAATACCCCCACTCGTTGTCGTACCAGCTCATGACCTTGACCGTTTTACCAATCACTTTGGTTGATTGACTATCAATAATGGAAGAGTGGGCGTCTCCCTGAAAATCGATGGAAACCAAGGGTAATTCAGTATACCCGAGGAAACGGTTTGCCGCCTCTTTCAAGGCCTGATTTACCTCGTCAACCGTTGTCTCCTGGCCAACTTCCATGACCGCATCAACAAGTGACACATTGGGGGTAGGAACACGTACGGCAAGACCATCAAATTTCCCTTTCAGCTCTGGAATCACCAGTGATACGGCCGCTGCTGCACCCGTTTTGGTTGGAATCATTGAAAGCGCCGCCGCCCGCGCCCGGCGCAGGTCCGAATGGGGAAAATCAAGCAGCCGCTGGTCACCGGTATAGGCGTGAACCGTTGTCATCAAGCCACGTTCAATACCAAAGTTGTCGAGAATGACCTTGGCAAATGGGGCAAGGCAGTTGGTTGTGCAGGAGGCGTTGGAAACGACATGATGAGCCGTCGGATCATATTCATCCTCGTTAACCCCCATAACAAATGTCTTCACATTGCCTTTTGCAGGGGCTGAAATCACAACTTTTTTCGCGCCACTATCTATATGTTTCTGGGCTGATTCAAGATCTCTGAAAATACCGGTACATTCAGCAACGTAATCTACTCCCAGCTCTTTCCATGGAATGTCCGCAGGGTCACGATGACTTGACACAGCTATCCTGTGGTTATCAATGGTTATACCACTGTCATCGCTGCTGACTTCCCCGGCCATTTTTCCCATCACCGAGTCATACTTGAGCAGGTGTGCAAGGGTCCCGTTATCTGTAAGATCGTTAATTGCCACAACCTCGATATCTGCAAATAGCGGATCCTCGCCGATGGCTCTGAACATACTTCTACCGATCCGACCAAACCCGTTAATACCAATTCTCACTGTCATTTTCTATCTCCATTAAACGTGTTAATCGAAAAGCTCTATCAACGAACTCTTCCAGTCAATTCTGTGATTGCCTTTTTATACAAGACAATATAATGCTTCATCACCTTGTTCCAATTATAAAATCGATCTATTCTTTCAACAGCTGCCATCTGCATTTTACGAATTGATGACTTGTCTCTATAGGCATCTAATGCCCGCTGCATGGTCTGGGTCAGATTTTCGGGACTGTTGTCTTCATAGCCAAAGCCGGTCTGGCCATCGACAACCTTGACCAACCCTCCCACATGATGCACGATCGGTACATTCCCAAATAGCTGAGCTATGTAGTCTGTCAGCCCACAGGGCTCATAACGCGAAGGAATTATAAAAAAATCTCCAGCGGCATAGACCCTGTTGGCAAGGCCCGGGTCAAAACCGCGTAGAAAACAGACCCGGCCGATATTGCTTTTATCGGTTGCCACCTGAGCCAACTCAGTCTCCTCCCGTTCCCCGCCATTTCCGAGGCAGACAATCTGTGCTTGGGCCTCTTCACCCAGGAAAAGGCGTATTGCTTCAGTGAGAATGTCAATCCCTTTCTGGTCACTCAAACGGCCGATAAAGGTATACAACGGCCACGAAAGATCATCTGTCAGATATCCAACCCTGTCACCATCGGGGTCAATGGGTTTTTCTGACAGCGCACTGAGGAGTTCTTTTTTACAGGCCACCTTGCCATCTAGCTCATCTTCTACATTGCGAACATCATATGGGCCGGCAATACCGAGTTTTTCATGTTCAGTCGTGTCGAAGTCGGCAGGGTCTATACCGTTGGTGACACCTGCGATTTCAATACCATTTAGTCTTAAACGGTGCCCCAGCCAGCCTGTCAGATAATCGTTATCTGTCTCCTGCAGCTCTCTGGCATAGTTTTCGCTGACTGTTGTTATCAGGCTGTAATGGCTTGCGGCAATGAACGGATCGAAACTATGATCAAGGCAGGAATTATCTACCACTTTCCAGGGCAGCCCGGTTATTGCCTGAACAAAAGAAAGGTCTGAAACTTCCTGGTGATAACCGATACCACCATTATGTATGGTTACAAGAGACGCAGTTGATCGGAAATAATGATTATAACCGGGACATTCACGCATCATTGCCGGGGTCACCGCCGTATGCCCGTCATGACAATGAATCACCTGGGGCTGTTCGTTAAGAATCATGATCAGATCGAGCCCCGCTTTCTGCAACAAGATATTCATTGCAAAATAATCATAATGGCCGGTTCCTGGAATTTTCCAGGACTCGCGCTGAAATTCTTCCCTGGTATAGGTGTAAACACTGCGCTTCTCCTGGAAGCGCTCCGCCTCAACAAGATAGATGTGAACCCGTTCAAAAACACCATACCAGATCCGAACACGTTCTGTCCGGTCCCGATCCGTATAGTTCATGGCCACATCAAATTCAAGATCCTCAGCGGGGAAATCCGGATCCTGAAGTCTGCTGAACCCCATTGCCCGAGGATCCATAAACCCATAGAGCGGTAACACCACCTTGACCGTTCGCCCGGTCCATCTGCCAAGTGCCCGGGATAATTGCGCCGCAACATCCTTTACACCACCAGCTCCTGCAAAACTTCCATATTCGCGTACAAACATCCATACCGAGGAAATGGTGTTCTTCGATCGATTTATCATTTCGATATCTTCTTATCTGTTAAATTTGTGGCGAGATATTCCCTTCAACTAGAGGATCTCGCCCATCGATCATTATTGTGATCGCCTGGCCACGATACTGGTTAGTTTCCGGAATCACCCCTCTCTCAGCGAACCGCCTCATCCCTCCCGATACATGCAATACCAGTATCAATATCGGTAACAAATTGTTTCCTGTCAAGTAAATCGGTGTCGATAATCAGATCAGCCATCCGATCATAGCACTGCTGTCGATCCCATAAACCCTGAAATATTGCTGCACCGTTCCCCCGGTTGTTCCTGCTGGCCAACTGATATGCTCCTGCTGATCCCAGCTGGCACCAGGCTGTTCGAGGGATCATTGACGCAGCACCTAAAAAAACCTATAGTGTTGAAATCATCAGGAAATCAAAGATAACGCTCAGTCCTCCCAAATAACGCGAGGAGTCATGAAACAGATAACCACCACACTCAAAACCGGCAGAACGATGGAACTGGTTGATGTCACGTCAATCATATCCCGAGCCCTGGCAGATCACAATTGTATTAACGGAATCTGCTATCTCGTTAACCCGCATACAACGGCAGGACTTACCATCAACGAAGGAGCAGACCCCGATGTTCGCGACGACATCATTGCTGGTTTACAAGAAATCGTGCCAGTGAATCATCCTTTTAAACACCGTGAGGGTAACTCTCCTGCCCATATCATGGCATCGCTGATGGGCTCATCACTGACAGTTTTCGTTCAGCAAGGGCGTTTACAGCTCGGAACCTGGCAGAAAATCTTCTTTTGTGAATTTGACGGTCCGCGCACCAGAAAATTGAACTGCAATTTTCTGGCAGTGGCCACAGATATCAAGAACTTATGACACCTGACTCAAGTAAAATATGTTTTGGGCTCAGCCATGAGCTGGACAGGACATCCTGTGCCTCATACCTGCAGCTTCTCGGCAGAAAAGATTTTGCTGAACTCTTCGCAGAAAGACTTTCGAGTGAGGAAATCGAGATTGTCGTTGACATGATCGGCTCCCTGTTGCACAAACATCTGACCAAAGATGAATACCATCGCCTTTTTCTCCTCGATGATCGTCACCACGACTAAAGGACAAGTGATTTAACCATATGAAAACAAAACATCTCCACGATTTACGCAGCTTCATTGATGTTCTGAAATCAGAGAATGATCTTTTGGTTATTGACGAGCAGGTTGACCCGTACCTGGAAATTGCTGAAATTCATCGCAGGGTCATTGAACAGCAGGGTCCTGCGCTTCTTTTCGCAAAGGTCAAAGAAAGTTCCTTTCCCGTTATAACCAATCTTTTCGGTACTGCAAAACGTCTCGATCTTGCCTTTGGCCGCAAGCCCCAGGAATTCGTCAGGGATATTGTTAACCTCGCAGAAACAATCATGCCTCCGACTCCCGGGAAAATCTGGGAAAATCGCAAACTCTTTCTAGAGGCTGCCCGCATTGGTCTGAAAAATACCAATGGTGCACCGATACTTGAAAACTGCCAGAATCCCGCACGTCTGTCCACACTGCCAATGCTCACGTCCTGGCACAGTGACGGTGGCCCCTTTGTCACACTGCCGCTTGTCTACACAGAGCATCCTGATGGCAAGGGGCACAATCTTGGCATGTACCGAATTCAACGGCATAGTGACACAACAACCGGAATACACTGGCAGATCCACAAAGGGGGTGGCTATCACTACTTTGAGGCCGAGAAAAAAGATCGTCAACTGCCGCTGACCCTCTACATTGGGGGGCCGCCTGCTTTGATGCTATCGGCAATTGCCCCGCTCCCTGAAGATATTCCTGAGCTGATGCTGGCCTCCCTGCTCATCGGCAGCAAGTTGCCGATGAGCGAGGACCCTCTCGGAGGCCACCGTCTCGTTGCCCAGGCGGAATTCGCCATAAAAGGAAACGTTCCGCCTCACAAACGAAAACCGGAAGGGCCTTTCGGTGATCACTACGGGTATAACTCACTGGAACACGATTACCCGATTTTTGAGGTGTCTCATCTTTATCATAGAAATGATGCCATCTATCCGGCAACGGTCGTAGGGCGGCCCAGACAGGAGGATTTTTTTATTGGTGATTACCTGCAGGACCTGTTATCACCTCTTTTCCCGCTGGTAATGAAAGGAGTGAAAGAGCTGAAGACATTTGGGGAAACCGGCTTTCATTGCCTCGCCGCAGCGCGGGTAGCCGATAGATATCCCCGAGAGGCATTTGGTTGCGGCCTGCGTATTCTTGGTGAAGGGCAGCTGTCCCTGACAAAATTCCTTATCCTGACCGATGGCATGGTTGATATCACTGATTTTCGATCATTATGGATACATGTCCTTGAACGGGTGAACTGGGACAGGGATCTGTTCGTGTTTGCCAATGTCTCACAAGATACCCTTGATTACACGGGACCGTCAGTCAACAAAGGGTCGAAGGCGATGCTCATGGGGCTCGGAAAGGAAAAAATCAGAGATTTACCGGTTGAATTCAGCGGGACCCTGCCGCAGAACTGCTCAAACCCGCTGCCCTTCATACCCGGAACCCTGGTTATCCAGGGGTGTCCATATGTTGAGGAGCCATCGCTCGGCAGCCGTCTGGCAGAAGATCGTGAACTCAGCGACTGGCCGGCGATTATTCTCGTGGATGATACCGGGAAAGCTACGTGCTCGATGCAGGAATTCTTGTGGACCTTTTTTACCCGTTTTGAACCAGCCGCTGATATTCATGGCGCAGCAACCTCTGTAAAACGTTTTCACGTTGGCTTGAAGCCGCCGGTTGTTTTCGACTGCCGCATGAAGCCCTGGTACACTGAGATTCTCGAAGTTGACGATGAGACAAGAACACTTGTTGATGAAAAATTTGACCGAATCATCCCGAAAAAATGGCGTTGAAAGAGCAGATCAGGCTTCAGAAATTCCTGGCTTCAAGCGGCGTTGCCTCCCGCCGCAAGGCTGAGACCCTTATCAAATCGGGTCGGATCCGGGTTGACGGAACAGTTGTCACAGAAATGGGCATTCGTATCAATCCGGACACTCAGGTTGTCCACTGTGATGGCCGGCTGGTTAAACCGACACGTACAGAGGACTCTGTCTATATCCTGCTCAACAAGCCCAGAGGGTACGTCACCACCGTTTCCGACCCGCAGGGAAGACCGATCGTCACCTCCCTGCTGAAAGGTATAAAGACACGGGTCTATCCTGTCGGTCGTCTCGACTTTGACACGGAAGGGGCTCTGTTGATGACCAATGATGGCGACCTCACTCACAAAATTCTTCATCCCAGATTTGAGACAAATAAAACCTATGAAGTACTGGTTGAAGGTACCCCCTCCCGTCGCAAATTAGACGGTCTTAGGAAAGGAATCGTGATCGATGGCAAAAAGACCTGGCCAGCAAAGATAACGCTTGTCAAACAAAAAGAGCATACCTCTTTGTATCGAATTACCATTCACGAAGGACGTAAACGCCAGATAAGAATGATGTTTCAGGCCATAGACCACCCGGTACTCCATCTCAGACGAACGGCATATGGGAAGCTCACAATCGGCTCCCTGAAAAGTGGCTCATATCGGTTCCTTAGCCCAAACGAACTGAAAAAGATCTTTTTATAGAATTTTCCTTTACAAATAACCAAATAGCTGATTAAATCTAAACAGTTATAGGCTTGAAACTATCCCTAACCAACTAAAGCCTAAACAAGTGTCTGTTTTCTCAGGGAAAATAGAATCTGAGGCGTATTTCTCTAAAATCTTGACTTTACTATATTTTTTCGAGTCAAACGAGCGAATGCAACATAACGATTAACCCCTAACTGGTTCGCAGACTATTTTAACAGGAGTTCAGCATGAACAAATCAGAACTGATTGAAGCACTGGCTCAAGACATCAATGTACCACATCGTGAAGCAGCTGCTATTACGAATACCGTTATAGACACGATGACAGAGGCTCTTGCACGGGGAGAAAGTATTGAAATTCGAGGCTTTGGCAGCTTTGTCATCAAACATTATGACTCATACGAAGGCCGCAACCCTAAAACGGGCAAGAAAATAAAGGTAAAACCCAAAAAACTGCCATTTTTTAAAGTAGGCAAAGATCTGCGTGAGCAGGTAAACCAGAAACGGTAACGTCTGTTTTCACTCACAGCGGTAGAGCATTTCAAACTTCCGAATTCTTTATTCTGCCAACCAGGTCATATATCTGAGCCTCGGTGATTTCTACCTCGAGAATATCACCGGGGTTCGCGACTCCATCGTTTATCAACACACAACCATCAATATCGGGAGCCTGAAAGCGGGTTCGTCCTGCGAGCAGCAGGTCTGTCTCGCTGCTGAGCCCTTCTATCAACACAGCCTCTGTCTTACCAACATATTTTTTCAGAATTTCTGCTGATACTTCAGACTGTAATCCTGCTATCTCCTGCAGGCGCAACTCCTTCAGATCCTCATCAATCTGATGCGCATGGCTTTCGGCCGGACACCCCTCTTCATTTGCATAGGTAAAAATACCAACATGGTCAATTCGCGCCGTGTAAATGAAGTCCTTGAGCTGAGCAATATCGTCATCGGTCTCGCCTGGAAATCCAACAAGAAATGTCGTTCGCAGTGCCACATCAGGCAGATATCTCCTGATCCTGGCAAGCGTATCCATTATCTGGGCGGAGTTGTATCGCCGGTTCATCGCAGACAGCACCCGGTCACTGACATGCTGCAGCGGTATATCCATGTAAGGGACAATCCGGGAATCTGACACCATCAACTCAAGCAGTTCATTTGAAATACCGGAGGGGTACAGATACATCAGGCGAACCCATGGAATTGTCGTATCACTCAGGAGTGCTCGAAGAAAAGCGACAAGGTCAGTTGCAGTATCAAGGTCATCGCCATAGGCGGTAAGATCCTGGGCTACCAAGGAGATTTCTTTCACCCCCCGCTGTTCCAATGTTTGCGCCTCACGGACAAGATCACTCATTGTCCTACTGCGTAATTTTCCGCGGATAGACGGTATCATGCAATAGGAGCAATGATTATCACACCCCTCTGTTATTTTTAACCAGGCACGAAAAAAAGGAGTGGAGAGGCTCCGTGGGACCGACGCATCCATCAAGTACCTGTCTGGAAGAACCAAACGACCAGGTGATTCACCTGCGATCAGGTTATCAAGGTAATGGGCGATATCAGCGACACCCTCCGTTCCAATAAACAGATCAACTTCGGGCAGTTCCTGCTCAAGTTTGTCTCGATATCGCTGAACAAGGCAGCCAGTCACGACAATCTTTGTTTCCGGTCTGCTCTTTTTATAGGGTAACAGCTGGAGGATCTCATTGATGCTCTCCTCGACAGCAGGCTGGATAAAGCCGCAGGTATTGACAAGCAGCAGTGCGGCATCTTCGGGCCGAGTTTTGGCAGACCAGCCATGCTGCTCAAGTACCCCATGCATGACTTCAGAATCAACGAGATTCTTCGGACAACCGAGGCTAATCAGGTTAAACGTTTTGGCCATTTTTTTTCCCTTCTTCCAACATAGACACAATAAGACTGGAAATCAGCATCTTACACCGATCCTTGTACACTTTTCCGGTAAAACCGGGGTTCCACCCGGGGCCCCACAACTCATCCGAGACCACAAACAAAGCTGACAAGTGAACGCTTCTGAAAGAGGCTATCGAACAGAGGGCGGTAAACTCCATGTCCACCCCATCAACACCGTATTGCTGGTGCAATCGGTTCAGTTCAGACCTTCTCTCTCGATAGGGTGCATCAGTCGACCAGATACCACCTTCGTGCCAGCTGACCTCCTCATTCTTAAGAAAATTTCGTAACCTCTCTGTTTCCTCCCGGGAGACCGCAGGATCAGGAATACCACCATAATAGTGTGACACCCCCTCACCGGAAACACCGGAGATGCCAACAAGCACGTCACCGATTGAATAATCTTGATTAATTGCACCGCAACAACTGAACAGACATATCCGGGTAACTCCAAGGGCTATCAGTTTTTCAAGAACAAGCCCGGCGGCCGGTGCTCCCAGCGATGGACCGGCAAGGCAGAGTCGCCGACGCTCATCAACAAGGAGCCCAGAGTTATACAGGAACCTTGAATCAGCACCATGTCGACGCATTTGTTCCTGGGCGATGCGTGCCTCTGCTGGATTGGCGACCAGGATTGCACGATCTGGCAATGATCTTTCCTTTCGCCCTTTCCCCGGATGAATCAGGATGTCGTCATCAGCTTCCATAGACTCTGTCCGCAACCTCTGAGATCCTTTCACTTCTGTTCACAAAACCAGATAGTTCAAACATTACCTTCGATAAAACGCAAAAAGGCCGCAGAGAATTCTGCAGCCTTTTTGCAATGTCCAACCAAGTGGACAGACAATCACTCCTGCTACATCAGCGGATTAGCATAGAGCAGGATCAGAGAAATAACGAGTCCATAAATGGCGATTGATTCAGCAAGCGCCATGCCGAGAATCATGAAAACCATCAGTTTCGGCTGTACTTCAGGGTTACGGGCAAGACCCATGGTAGCTCCCTGACCAACAGAACCGATGCCGATACCGGCTCCGAGCCCGGCAAGTCCGATTGATAGAGCAGCGCCAATACAAATCAATGCCAATTGCAGATTTCCTTCCATTGTAATGTCTCCTTGTAAAATTTAGTTGGTTTGGCCTTCTTCCTAAAAACTATAGCAACAGGAACTGTTGTTCCCGCTGAACTTAATGTGCGTGCTCCTGCGCCTGGCCGAAATAAACAACCGTCAGCAGCACAAAAACCATCGCCTGTACGAGTGACACAAGTACACCGAGGATCATGATCGGCAGCGGAGCAAAAAAAGCGCCTGCCAGCATGAACAGAATACCGAGCAGCGTCTCTTTTGCCATAATATTTCCGAAAAGACGAATAGAGAGCGATAACAGTCTGGCGAAGTTACTGATCAGCTCGATGGGGAGCATAAGCGGGACCAGCCACCACATCGGCCCCATGAAGTGCTTATAGTAGCTGAGTCCGTGCTCCCGGAAGCCAATGAAGTGATGGGTCAGCCAGACTATTATGGTCAGCGCCAGCGTTGTATTAATGGAGGAGGTTGGTGACATGAATCCAGGAATGAGGCCGATCAGGTTGGCCACCGCAATATAGAGCGCGAAGGTGGCCAGCATCGGGAAAAACTGATCGGTCAGTTTTCTTCCCATGTTGTCCACAAAAAAATCATCCATTCCACCAATGAGGATCTCCCAGAAATTCTGTCCTTTCCCCGGAACCATCTCAAGGTTGCTGAGTGTCAGCTTGGAAACAAAGAACAGAAAGGCCATGACCAACCAGGTGTAGGTCATGTAAGGTGCGCACAATTGCTCCAGAAAGCTGTGCCCAACCGGCCCATGAGGGACCGGAAGACCGAGTGTTTCCAGAATAATTGAAATAAACAGTATTGGATGTTCCATATTCCCCTTTTTACCTCCTGCTGAAGTAGTATCTCCACGCAACGGTTACTGCCGATACGGTGATGGTGAAGACTACCGTTGTTAGCCCCAGAATTAGACCAAATACGTTAATGTCGCTGCTCTTTATCAGAAAAAACAGGACAAGACCGATCAGGAAAAGCCGGAGCCAAAATTTAACAATAAAACCCTTTTTACTTTTCTTTACATGATCATTTACAGCCACATCCTCCTGGCCTGGAGCAAGCGAATCCATGAAAGCTGTCACATCACGCTGTGAAACATGAAAACTCACAATGGAGATAACGCCGCCTGCCATGACAGCCCACGCAAATGACCATGACCCAATGAGCCATGATCCCAGCACGAGGATGAGCAGATAAAACCAGCTCATGACCAGCATTTTCTTCAGGGACAGTAACTCTTCCACCGTCTATTCTTTTTCGTCTGTTTTATCTTCCAGCGACTTACTGCTCCGCCAGAGAATTTCAAACAGACTTTTAAAACCGGCAGCTATCCCGAAAGCCAGCCCAATAAACGTAAACCAGGGAGCGGTACGACCTTCAAATACTTTCTGGTCGAGGAAAATACCGAGCCCCAGGCCAATGAAAATAGATGCGACAATCGTAATCCCGATATGCCCGTAATGTCCGAGCAAAAACATCATTTCTTTTTTGAAATCGGACATGTCACGAACCGCTCTAAACCAGTGGCATCTTCACTTGCAATATAACAGGGTTTGGTAGCATGCCTCCCAGCCAAAGTCAACGAATTTTTTACTTTTCCGCCAATTTTTTGAATGACCATTCAGTCATTTTTTCCAGGTTTTTCATGTCATTCAACGTATGTGCCGCCGACACGAATGCGACCTCGAATTGTGAAGGGGCGAGATAGATTCCCCGTGACAACATGTTTCTGTAATGTGCTGCATATAAATCTGTATCAGCACTCATGGCGCTATCAAAATCAGTCACCTTGCGGGCGGTAAAAAAACTTGTCATCAAGGAGCCAATACTGTTCACCTGGACATCAACAGCGGAGCGCGCCGCGATCTCTTTGACAGAGGCTGCACATGCACCGGCCTTGGTGTTGAGCTCTTCATAGAATCCCGGCCGCTGTAAGATCTTCAGGGCGGCAATCCCTGCACTCATTGCAAGTGGGTTGCCGGACAGTGTGCCAGCCTGGTAAACGGGGCCATCCGGGGCAATATGGTTCATAATTTCGGCTTTACCCCCATAGGCTCCCACAGGAAGCCCACCCCCAATGATTTTCCCAAGGCAGGTCAGGTCCGGCGTTACACCGAAATATTCCTGGGCACCGCCATAGGCGAGTCGAAAACCGGTGATGACTTCATCAAAAATCAGCACAATGCCATGCTCAGCGGTCAATGCTCGAAGTCGTTTGAGAAACCCGTTCTCAGGAACAACACATCCCATATTCCCTGCAACCGGTTCAATGATCACGCAAGCAATATCAAGGTTCGGATCCGTTAATGTTTTTTCCAGGATGTCAAGATCGTTGTAGGGGATTGACACAGTATTTTTTACGATATCATCAGGAATGCCAGGACTACCGGGAATTCCGAGTGTAACCAGCCCCGACCCGGCTTTCACCAGGAACGAATCTGCATGGCCGTGATAACAACCGTCAAACTTGACCAGGATATTCCGACCGGTATATCCTCTGGCCAAACGGACTGCACTCATTGTCGCCTCAGTGCCTGAATTGACAAATCTCACTTTCTCCAGTGATGGCACTGCCTCCACAACCATTTCAGCAAGCGTTATCTCTGTTTTCGTTGGAGCCCCAAAGCTGGTACCGGAAACGGCTGCATCCTGAATGGCTGAGATAATTTCTGGATGCGAATGTCCCATGATCATCGGTCCCCAGGAACAGACGTAATCGGTGTAACTATTCCCATCCTCATCAATAACGGTCGCATCATGCGCACGCTTGATGAAAAGTGGGTCACACCCGACTGAGCGGCAGGCTCGAACCGGGCTGTTGACCCCACCTGGAATCACTTTCTGTGCTTGTTCAAACAGTTTTTCCGACGCCATTATTGTCATATCATCCCCCATAGTATAGGTAGCTTTTCGATTCACTTTGTTGGTAATACCAGAATTATTCAAAATAGATAAGCAAAAGTAATTATAATCCTGGTAATCCCAGGGCGCGAATATATCACGGAGGCTGTTTACCTGTCAAACCTGTTCATAGCCTCTTGATCTTTCACCGTTCATACACACTATTGAACTCACGTATTTCTGGTACAGCCGGAGCGCAGGCCAACATTTTGCTTGTCAGCCGGTAGTGCAGAAGGTAAAGTAAGCGGGTGTTTGCACACTCCTTGACAACCAGTAACTGATTGAACAGGAAAGATAAATTTTAATTTCGAAGGAGAGTTGTAATGGCAAGCGACAAAGTCCAGCAAATTAGTGATGCTGAATTCGATACCACCATCAAATCTGCCCAGCCGACCCTGGTTGATTTCTGGGCACCCTGGTGCGGGCCCTGCAAGGCCATCGGCCCCGTTGTTGAAGAACTTGCAGATGAATACGACGGCAAAGTAACCATTGCCAAGATGAATGTTGACGACAATCCTGTTACCCCTGGGAAATTTGGTATCCGGGCAATTCCCACGCTGATAATCTTCAAGGATGGAGAAGTTGTCGATCAAATCACCGGTGCAGTTGGTAAAACCCAGCTAATCGAACTGATCAACAAAGCCCTGTAACGGGCCGGGCTTGCCCCGCCGCAGCCAATCCGTTTATTTGAATAATCTCCAACACCGGACGACTTCTCCATGGGAAAAAATCATTACGAACTCGTGATACTTGGTGGTGGCCCTGCAGGTCTTACTGCAGGGCTTTATGCCGCAAGGGCCAGAATTGATCATGTCTTGATAGAAAAAGGAGCACCCGGGGGGCAGGTTCTCCTTACTGACTGGGTTGATAATTACCCCGGATTCCCGGAGGGAATATCAGGTTTTGACCTGATGGATAAAATGACAGCCCATGCCAAGCGTTTTGATCTCAATATGATTACCCGGGAGGTCAAATCCGTTGTCCTCGATGACCCTGATAAGAAGAAACTGGTTTTTATCGATGACTCCGAGATGACCTGTGACTCGCTTATTATCTGTACCGGCGCCAGTGCCAATAAGCTCGGCATCCCGGGAGAAGCTGAGTTAAGCGGCAAGGGGGTTTCATACTGCGGCACCTGCGACGCGCCGTTCTACCGCAATATGAACGTAGCCGTCATCGGCGGAGGTGATACCGCAGTCCAGGAAGCGGATTATCTGACCCGATTTGCAAGTAAAGTAACCCTGATTCATCGCCGTGATGAACTTCGGGCTACCAAGATTATTCAGGAAATCGCCTTTGCAAATGAGAAAATAGACTATATCTGGAATACCCAGGTCACGGCAATAGAAGGCAAGGATGAAGTTGAGCGGGTTGCACTCACCGATAAAGATGGAAATAAATCAACGCTTGACGTCCAGGGTGCCTTTATACTGATCGGTGTTACACCAAATAATGATATGCTGCCACTGGAGCAGCTCAATGCAGATGGCTGGGGTTTTATTCCGGCTGACAAGGAAACCCTCACCTGCGTTCCCGGTGTCTTCGCAGCTGGCGACATCCAGAGCAAGGTGATGCGCCAGGTTGTCAATGCCTGCGGTGAAGCAGCAACAGCAGTTATTGCCGCAGAACATTACCTCGCTAGTCGTAGTTAAAAAGATCAGGTTGGAAATTCCAATGCCAATGTCCAGAAAAAGATCTACATCGCTCCATCAGGCTATTATCCGGACTTCCGGACCCATCCTCCTCCTGCTTTTTTTCCTCTGTCTTCCGGGATGTGCAAAGGTCGGCGACATGTTCAGCTTTGGCAAGGAAAAAGCTGAGGTTTATCTTCCTGCTGAGCAGCTGGTCATGAAGGGAATGGATGAGTTTAACGTCGGTAAATATTACCTGGCAATTGATTATTTCAACGAGATACTCGATCGTTATCCATTCAGTCCCCAGGCGCCATTGGCTGAGTTGAAAGCTGCTGACTGCAATTATTATATGGAAAATTACGCTGAAGCAGTGGTGTTATACAATGAATTTGAGGATCGACACCCGACAAATGAAGCGATACCATACGTCATGTACCAGAAAGCCATGGCGAACTATAGTAGAATCGACACCATAGACAGGGACATATCTGGAGCGATAGAATCGATTCAGGCCTTTGAGGAGTTGCTGCGTGCTTTTCCTGATTCACCATACCGCCAGGAGGCAAAGGCCCGCATTGCCGCAGCAAACGAGTTTCTGGTGAATCATGAATTTTATGTTGTAAAATTTTACCTGAGGACTGAGAAATATCTGGAGGCAGAGACTCGCCTTAAATATCTTCTCGCCATGTACCCGGATGCCAAAATCGCTCCCAGGGCCCAGGAGATGCTTGACTTGATTCAGGCCGGAACCCCGCCAACCTCTGGTTTTGGCGATTGGTTCAAAGATCTCTCACTGCCCAACTGGAAGGATTTTACTCCCTGGTAGGGTGAAAACAGAAAGTATCAACTTCCTTCTCAACACTCCTGCGTTTCTTTTCAGACCGTTGTCCCGGCTTCCTTTTGAAGCCACTCTTTTCCAAGTGACATTTCCATTGCCCGTACCGGACAGATGAGAACACACTGGCTGCAACCGGTGCACTTATCGGCATCAAACAAAACCGCCATATCCGCTCTACGGATTGACAAGGCACCTACAGGACAGACACCTGTGCAGGCTCCACATTGAAAGCAGCTTTCTTCATCCCGACGAACTCTCGTGGCCAACCGCTCTATCTCAACGCCAAGCTGCTCAAGGTAATTGAGTGCATCTTTAACATTATGCTTTGTCCCTTTAAGCTCAAGAATCATAATTCCTTCGCTCTGCGGCAAAATATCGGCTCTGAGTATATTAACTTCAACATCATGCTCCTTAATGAGACGATATATGATCGGCTTGTCGCTTGTCGTCCTGGGAAATCTGAAAAAATATATTCGTGTATACACTTTCAAACCCTTATTTATATGATTATCTGTTTTCTCAGCGTCAGACTCACCGAAGTACCTGCCTCCGAAACAGAGCTGGAAAAAAGGTAAAAGCAGATACCGGCAACAGTATGACGTAACAAAAAAAAATAACTGTAACAGAATTCCCTATAGTGGTAAACAGGTACAAACGTTTTCGCAAATATAACCTCCATGATCAGTTACAGGCAGATATACCTGTGATCCGACGGGGATAATCAAACAGAACAACCTGCGACCACCTTCTCATTGGCCTGCGATGAATCAAAAACATATTGAAGAAATATTAGTGGCGATCCAAAATGGAACATTAGCGGTTCCGGATGCTCTGGAATCATTAAAAAATTTTCCAGCTGAATCAATTCCTGACGCCTGTATTGACCACCAGCGCACCCTGAGGACAGGAATCCCGGAAGTGATATTTGGCAGTTCGAAAACTGACCAACAGATCATCTCCATCGTGCAGGCAATGATGGAGAAACCAGGTCCGGTTATGGCGACAAGAATTGACCCTCAAAAAGGCGAATCAGTCAGGCAGGCGATACCCGAACTGACCTATCACCACCAGGCCCGGATACTCTGCTGCCGAGAAATAGCCGTCGACAAGGGTGCGGTCCGCGGTGATATCGTTATTGTCTGTGCCGGCACATCTGACATCGGAGTTGCCGAGGAGGCCCGGGTCACTGCTGAAAGTCTCGGCCATCCGGTCACAACGCTCTATGATGTTGGCGTTGCCGGACTTCACCGCCTCCTTGATAAACAACAGTTGTTAGCCAGAGCCTCTGTGATTATCGTTGCGGCCGGAATGGAAGGAGCGTTGCCAAGCGTCATCGGTGGCCTGGTCAGTTGTCCGTTAATAGCCGTTCCGACATCCGTGGGTTATGGCGCTGGAATTGGCGGTTTTGCAGCACTTCTGGGTATGCTTAACAGCTGTGCCCCCGGGGTAGCGGTTGTCAATATAGACAACGGTTTTGGAGCCGCCTGCATGGCCATTGCCATCAATCGAAGATAAAAAAACCACAACCTGGTTCCAGCAGTTCCCTACCCCCTTGCCCGCGAAATGTAAAATTCTGTATCTGAATTTGATATTTTCCACTGAATTTGTCATGCTAACCTTGCAAGATTCGGGCATTACGGTATAATCGCGAGGCTGACAGCAGACGTACGTTCATTTGCCCATATTAATAATCCTCTGCAGGACATTTTATGAATACCTCTATTAAACTCAAACTCGGATCACTCCTGTTTCTGATCCTTCTTGCCATTGTCACCATTGTTCCATCATTTTATGCAGCTACCCCTTCATGGTGGAAAACATATATGGCACCGGAAGGGTTGCGACTCGGTCTTGACCTGCAGGGTGGAATGCACCTGGTTCTCAAGGTCAACCTCAAAAGAGCCCAGGAAAACACGCTCGAGCTTGCAGCTAACGATCTGAAAGATACACTGGCTGAGGAATCAATCAGTGCGGTCCAGAGCAACTCTTCAGACAAGAGAACTATTATCTTCACCCTGCCCAACGCCAGTGCCGTGGAGAAGGTCCAGGAAATCATCAGCGATGGTTATGAAGATGAACTGGACATAACAATTGACGCAAAAGAAGGCAGTTTCCCGAGGATTATTCTCAACCTCAGCCAGGAAAAAATTGAATATATTGAGTCTAATGCGGTCAACCAATCACTGGAAATCATCAGGAACCGGATAGATCAGTTTGGGGTCGCAGAGCCCGTTATTATCAGGCAGGGCACTGATGAAATTGTCATTCAGCTCCCCGGGGTGAAGGATCCGGAGCGTGCGCTCAAGCTCCTTGGCGATACCGCCCAGCTCGAATTTAAACTGGTTGCCGAGACGGAGGGGGTCAATGTCGACCAGCTCATCACCCAGGCGACAGAATCGGGTCAATGGTCCGGAAAATGGGCTGAGCGCGATGAGATCGAGGCACTCAATCGGCTTCTGGTCAACTCGCTACCCGCCAATACTTCAATCTATTTCGAAAAGATCACCGACAACCAGACCGGAATCGAATCGTCACGACCGATTCTACTGGAAAACAAAGTCCTTATGACCGGTGATATGGTTAAAAATGCCCAGGTGCGGATCGGCGGCAGTTTTAATGAACCGTATGTCAGTATTGACCTGACCTCCCGGGGGGGAAAAACCTTTGCAACACTTACCGAAAATAATGTTGGTCGTCGCATGGCAATTGTCCTGGATGGCGTGGTAAAATCGGCCCCGGTCATCAGGGAGAAAATCCTTGGCGGGGCAGCCCAGATATCCGGCAGTTTTACCCATGAAGACGCTTCTGACCTGGCAATCGTTCTCAGGGTCGGCGCACTTCCGGCTCCGGTTGACGTGATCCAGAACATGACAGTTGGCTCAAGCCTTGGCAAGGATTCCATAAACAAAGGCCTCACCGCTGGAATTTTCGGGGCCCTGATGGTCCTTGGCTTTATGATTATCTACTACCGTCTCTCCGGGGTGATTGCCAATTTTGCTCTGGCGCTGAACATCCTCTTCCTCTTCTCCGGACTGGCTATTTTAAATGCCACCCTGACCCTGCCCGGTATTGCCGGAATTGTGCTATCCATCGGTATGGCGGTTGACGCCAATGTCCTGATATTTGAACGGATGCGAGAGGAATACAGTATCGGGAAATCGGTGCGTTCAAGCATTGACGGCGGTTTCGGTAAAGCACTCTGGACCATTGTCGACTCCCAGGTGACGACCCTGATCACGGCCATGGCCCTCTTTCTGTTTGGCACCGGACCGATTAAGGGGTTTGCGGTAACCCTCTCGCTCGGTATCATTTTCAACCTTTTTACCGCCTTATTTTGCTCTCGTCTGGTTTTCGACACGCTGACTGCAAAGCAGGCAATTAAAAAACTTTCGTTCCTGCAGTTTGCCAAACAGACCAATATCGATTTCATGAGAGTAAAGAAGATCACCTTCTCGATTTCTGGTGTGCTGGTCCTGATGGGACTCATTGCTTTTTTCCAGATAGCCCGGGGCAGTGCTAACCTGGGTGTTGATTTCTCCGGTGGCTCGCTCCTGCAGTACCAGGCAGAACAGTCATTTACCATGGCTGAAGTCCGTAGAGCATTTAATACTAACAACATGGAAGGAGTAAATCTCCAGGAAGTCGAAAATGAAAATCGCCTGATCGTTAAAGTCAAGAAATCAGAAGCAATTGTGGCTAACTTGAGTGAACAGGTCAATGAACTTCTCAGCAAGGAACTTGGAGAGAAGGGGTTTGTTCTTGAAAGCCAGTCAGAGATCGGCTCAAGCGTCAGTGCTGTACTGCGGAACAAGGCCATACAGGCAATCCTGATTTCGCTTGCAGGGGTCATTATCTACCTGGCATTTCGATTTGATATCAGTTTTGGGATATCAGCCGCCATTGCAACCTTCCATGACGTTCTCGTGGTCCTTGGCATCTGCTGGCTCTTAAATGTTGAGATTACCCTGCTTATCGTTACCGCCCTGCTGACCCTGGCCGGTTACTCGCTTAACGACTCGGTGGTTGTCTTTGACCGGATCCGTGAGAACATGAGGAAGACTGAACGATTCAAAATGACCAGTGCCATTATAAACAGTAGTGTAAACCAGGTTATCAGTCGAACCATTGTTACCTCGCTCACCTCTGCCATGGTTCTTCTGGCGCTGTTTATCTTTGGCGGCTCAGTTATTCACGATTTTTCCTTTGCCCTGCTCGCTGGAGTTTTGGTCGGTACCTATTCATCGATATTCATCGCCAGTCCACTATTGACATTCTGGAAACGTAAAGACGCGAACTGACCATGAACATTCCAGAACTTCCTGAAGGAGTCGCCCGGGTCGGTCCGGACGACTCCTTTTCCTTCCTGTGTCACCGGGATGTGGCGTGTTTTACCGACTGTTGCCGTCAGCTGGAATTGGCATTAACCCCGTATGATGTCTTGCGTTTACGTCAGGCCACCAACAAAAGCTCGGCAGAGCTTCTGGAAAACTATATTATTGTAGAACAGGATGAAGCAGATACCTTTCCCCGCTATTATCTGACCATGGTGGACGATGGCCAGGCCAGCTGCGTTTTTCTTGCCGGGCACGGCTGTGGCGTTTATCAACACCGGCCCGGAGCCTGCAGGACATACCCGATGGGCAGAGCGGTCAGACGGGAGAATAATCGACTCAAAGAGTTTTTTGTCCTGCTGCGTGAACCCCACTGTCTCGGTTTCCAGGAACAAATAGTTCAGAACGTCGAAAGTTATAGCAAATCCCAGGAGCTCGAATCGTATAACCGCTTCAACGACATGTTCGCTGAAATTCAGCAGCATGAGAAAATCAGAAACGGCATGCGGCTGAGCGCAGCTCAACTGTCTGCCTATAAACTCGCACTTTATGATATCGACACCTTCAGGCAGAAGCTGGGGAAAATGTCCACTGAGGGCCAGGCGATGATAAAACACGAGAGACTCGATGATGAAGCATTGCTCACCTTCAATTTTCGCTGGCTGAAAAAAGAACTGTTTGGCCGGGACAAATAAAGCGTTCAAGCACCCTTTAACAACCATCGTATTCTGCAAATACTATGCTCAAGCTGATTGTCTTTGACTGTGATGGCGTCATGTTTGACTCGAAAGAGGCAAATAGATTCTATTACAATGACCTGCTGAAATCCTTCGGTTATCCTGCCATGAGCGATGAAGAGTTATCCTTCGTTCACATGCACAATGTCGCGGACTCGGTCACCCATATCTTCAGGCATTACCCGGAGCAGGAAATAAACAAGGTCCACCGGTTACGGGCGCGGATAGATTATTCCCATTATCTGAAGTATATGACGATAGAACCTGACCTTGTTGATTTCCTCAAATATGCAGAAAAGCACTTCCGTCTGGCCATCTCAACGAACCGCACGACAACCATGCGCCCCTTGCTGGAGCAGTACAGACTGGCCGATTATTTCGAACTCGTCGTCACAGCAGGAGATGTGGCAAATCCCAAGCCTGCCCCTGATGCGCTCCTGATGATTCTCGACTATTTTGGCTGCAGCGCCGCTGAAACCATATTTATCGGTGATTCCATTATAGACCAGCAGCACGCATCATCGGTCGGTGTCCCACTGATCGCTTTTAAAAATACAGCGCTGGATGCCCACTATCACGTCAGCTGCTTTATGGATATCTTCCGTCTGAAACCGTTTGGGAACTGATGAATCATTAATCAACCGAAAAGAATATTTCCTTTACTTTACCGCTTACGAGGCAGATAAGGTTACTGATTCTCATACTCTTCATCAACCCGTTTGACTCCTTCCATCAGCAGCATCATGAAATCCCCGATTTCAGCAGCCTTCATCTGCTGAGGGGACAAGCCGATGGTAAAAGAATACACCCCTTCCTTTTCTCCCAGGATCTCGAAAATGGCCTCCTGATTCTCAAGATTTCCATATGCTGCATTAATAATACAGCCTTCCCTAAACGAGACCTGCGCCTCTTTGCCCGCAAAGGTCAATGACAGAACACCGGTTTTCTGGTGCATATTCAGGATTTGAAACAGTTCCGCCGGAGCCATCTCTTTAAGCCTGCCCTGCATACAGGAATCAAAATCACGGGCCCGGGCCCGATTCGCCAGATCAAGTCGCTTGGCCAGCAGCTGAGCCATAAACAGCTGGACGGTTGGTGATTGATCAATAATTTTTTTAAAATATTCTCCATCAAGCGAAATAAGGATGGTATCTGAAACCGTGGAAACCGTGGTACTTGATATATTGCCAACGAGATAGCTCATCTCACCGCATATATCATTGGGACCAAGAGTTGATACATTCACCGGCCCATCATCCACGCTCAGACCACCGGCAAGGACAATATAGAGCCTCAGGTTCGGTTCACCTTTTCGAATCAACGTACATCCCCTTTTAACCGTTTCTTCACGGAAATTATCGAGAATATCGGTCAGATAACGTGGCGGTACTGCCCGGAAAAGGGAACACCCCAGAACCTGGCTGAGCAAGGCCTGCTTCTCAGCACTCAAAAGCCGCTCCTCTCGAGCCGTCTTTATCGCGGAAACATCACGGCCGACCCGGAACTTGATCAGTCCACTGCAGCCACTGCAGCTATATACCTTGCTGTTCTGCTCAGGATTGACTTCCCCCGGTTCGTCCATAAAGACAAAAAGCAGTTCCGTCACCTCCCTGACGAGGATCAGACAGGCCTCCTTGTTTTCAGGAGCAGAAAACGATTTATCCGTAAGTCGAAAATAGTCGCCCAGATTATAAAGCGGACAGTTGCTATCCTCGACAATTTCAAAAACAACAGTAAATGGCTTCATTCAGTGATGTATGATTATCCTCTTCTCAAGATCTTCCAGTTTCATGGAACCAGAACGCTACCTGGTTCCCGTGGAGCGTCATCAATACATACCAGGCGGGATCAGATCATTATACTCTTTTATCTTTTTTAATTTCAAGGAGGCAGAACTCCCTTTCGATCCATGATTATCATAAGGCAGTCCGGCAAGGCTTTTTTCGTTTGCTGCAATTTTTTTTTTGAGTTGTTTCCAGAAGTTGATATAATATTGCAATTGGTGTTAACCTCTCCTTAAATCATCTACCGGGCAAATGCATGGCAACCGCAACGAAGCACCTAGAAGCCATCCACCAGGAAATTACTGAACGGTTCTCCGGAGATCCTGTGATAACGGTGACTCCGTTGGACGGCGATCCTCCCGAGAAGTACGAAATAACGTACAATGCAATCGGTGTCTGCAAAGATGAGTCCGGCGAGATTCAGGAGAAGGACAGCCACACCATCACCATCAGTATTCCTTTCGGTTTCCCTCACTTCCCGCCAAGCTGCAAACCCAAAAGTTCAGTTTTTCACCCTGACTTTGATCCTGCAGCAATCTGCATCGGTGATTTCTGGGAGAAAGATCGCTCCATATCTGAATTGATCAGTCATATTGGTCAGATGATTTCGGGTAATGTCTATTCAACCAGCAACGCCTTTAATGAAGAAGCAGCAAAATGGTACCAGGATAATCAAGCAAAACTGCCTTTTACTCAAGGCCCGATCGCCGAGACAGATGATAATCAGGTTGAGGATGTCACCGATGATGTAACGCTCTCTGCTGAACCAGAGGACGAAATTACCCTGGATTTTGACGGTGACGAGCTGGTTGAAGATGTTACCGACGATGAAGACGAAATCACCCTGGATCTTGAGGATGATGAGCTGAAACTTGACGATGTCCAAGACGATATCGGTCTTGAATCACCCGCTTCTTTCTCATCAGAGTCCCTGGAGGACGGTGATCCAGATAGTTCAGAAGATATTGACACCCTGGATGACAGTTTTCTTGATACAGATTTTGACTACCTTGGCCCGGAAGATGACGGCAAGCAGACAGACGAACCGGTAACCGATGAACAGGTTCCTGGCGTCGATGCTGATCGCTACCGGCTGATGGCTCGACAGAAACGATACTACGAACTTGAAATAGAGCTCGCTGATCTTGCTGACAACCAGCAGTTCGATGGCTGCGGGAACCTGGCGATACAAGCCACAGAGGCCCTCAAACAGGCCCGGGAAGTGTATAACACGGGGACTGATTTCGAACATCAGGGTAACCCGAGTAGAGCCTTGGCGGCTTTCGAACAGGTGGAAACGCTCTGCTCTGACTACCCCGGCCTCCAGGAAGACATAGAGCGAACCAAACAGGCAAAAGAACTTCTCGGCGACTGGACCGAACCGGACAAGCAGATAGACGATGATCTCACCGGTGATCTGGAAGAGGGTCTGGGGCAGGACGATCACCTTTCATTTCCCGGCAGTGACAGCCTCAATTCCCTGAAAGAGGGGAGCCGGACCTTCTTCGAGGAAACGGCCAGAAAAACATCAAAAGTTGTACCCTTCGCTATTGGCCTGGGCATTCTACTGTGTGCGGCAGCGGTTGGAATTTATTATTTTATCAGCTCGTCAACCCTTGCCGATGCAGAGGAAAAATTTGCAGAATGCAATAGTGTTCTGGAGCAAAACAGGTTCTCCGAAGCAGAACGCCAATGCCAGCTAGCCATCGATATCGCCAGCCAGGTGCAGTACTTTAAAGCCGGGGAGCGAGATGCGCTTATCGAAGAAATCAAAGGAGTGCTGAACTCCCAGAGACTGACCGAAGGGCTCGCCGGAAATCTGCTGCTTGACGGGAAGTATTTACCCAAGCGAGTCGTGAAGACAATCAGGGCTTTCAGATACTTCGTGGCAGAAGGTGATAAACACTTCGCCCAGCAGGCATGGCAGCAGGCAGCTTCGAGCTACAATCAGGCGCTTGAAATGGCCTCCCAGAACGAAGGAGTAGACCCGCAGGCCATTTTTAGTGTATCAGAAAATCTGAAAATGGCTGAGTTCAAGGTACTGTTGCGGTCCGGCTCTGAGCTCATAGAACGACAGAAGTGGGTTCTTGCCACAGAAGATCTCAACAAAGCACTTGCTTATGTACAAAATCTCAATATCGAGAACAAGGCTGAAATCATCGATGAAATCTCTGCTAAACTGGCTGAGATTTCCCTGGCCACTTCAAAAGAGCAAGGAGATCTTTCCTTTGCCGAAGAAAAATGGGAAGAGGCTCTTGACCACTATAAAGATGCACTTCGTGTCGTAAAAAAATCTTATACTGCCGACGATCCGACGATAGAAGAGCTCAACCAGCTCGTTATCAAGGCAGAATTATACCACACCGTTAACGAGGGCAAAACGGCATTTACCAATGCCGACTGGGACGACGCCATTGTCAATTACGGCAAGGCAATTGAAATCCTGGAAAGCAACCGTGCAGTATTGAACCAGGCTTCCACCGATGAAAACCGGGAAAAACTTGCCCGGGTTATGCTCCAGGCCTCAGTTATCCGTGATAAGCAGGATGCGGCTCGATTTCTCAAAGACAAGGAATATGAAGAAGCCGTCAATAAGCTGCAGTCAGTTATAGACTCGATTTCGTCAAGTGAATTTGTTCATGAAGAGGAATTTGCAGCTGTCATCGATGATACCGAAAATTTAATAAAACAGACAGAAACTGACATCCTGCTGACGGACAAAATCATCTACCTTGAAGATAACTTCAAGGAATTGTTTACTGCCCACTACACCATTGCCTCTCCCGAGTCACTGGTGGAGCCAACGGTAATCTTCGAAAAGCAGGATGGTCAGAAGCTGATTTTCAAGCTCCAGTGTATTGAAATCGGCAGGGGGCGACCGTTAAAGCTGGTAATGAAATACGCTCATGATCTGAATAATGGCACCTGGAGTTTCTACGGCAGCAGCAGGTAACGGCGCGCGAGCCTAACCACAAAGCCCCCACCCCTTATCTCCTGTCTGGAGAAGACTGGACGCAAAAGAGATATCTTACTGCTACGGCCTGGTTACAGCAGAAACCTGAATTCTCCTTTTCCGAGAAGATCATGAAGATGCAGGATGCCCTGCATTCTGCTGTTCTCATCGATTACCGGAAGAACGGTGATTTCATGACGCTGCATGATGCTGAGGGCATCAACCGCCTGCCTGTCTGAACCTATGGTAACCGGGTCGGGAGTCATCATTTCTTTCGCTTTGACCTGCCCGAAATTGATGCCATCCGCAACAAATCGTCTGACATCGCCATCGGTTACAATACCGCCCACGTTCTGCAGGTCGTCAACGACCAACACCGCGCCCAGATTTTTTTCATTGAGTTCCCTCACCGCCTCTGCTATTGTCGCAGCTTCTGTTACCACGGGCACCCTGGAGCCGGTGAGCATGACTTCCTTAACCCGGACTTTGAGACGCTCGCCAAGACTGCCTGCGGGGTGATTCTGGCGAAAATCCGCTTCCCGAAACTGTTTGCGGTTTATCAATACAACCGCAAGCGCATCCCCCAGCGCAAGTGTTGCCGTCGTACTGGTGGTTGGCGCAAGCCCCAGCGAACAGGCCTCTTTGGGGATGGAAATATCCAGGACAATATCCGCGAAGGTGCCGAGGGTGGATGATGGGGCACCGGTCATGGCGATGATAGAGGCACACCGCAGTTTCAGGTTGCCCAGAAGCGTATTGAGTTCTGTCGTTTCTCCAGAGTAGGAAATAGCAATAACCACATCCGTTGACTGCACCATACCCAGATCACCGTGCATTGCCTCGACGGGATGCAGAAAAAATGAAGCGGTACCGGTACTGTTCAGGGTCGCTGATATTTTTTGGCCAATTATTCCAGACTTGCCAATGCCTGTTATGATAAGCCGACTGGAACAATCAAGAATCACCTCGACCGCATCGAGAAACTCCTGACCGATTCTCTCTCTCACGGCAGCCAGTCCCTGCTCTTCTGTTAATATTACCTGTCTCGCTTCTTCTATGGACATATTCGTTCCTATCCGCTCTTCCTGTTTTGTATTGACAAAAATGTACCTTTTAAACTGAGCCCGTTACCATCCGGCGATCACAGCCGCCATCTTAATCACTCATTCAGAGGGATCAAGACAAAACAGCACGGCAGCAGTGCTGACATCGAGCCAATCAATGGGACATTGGCGATAATTCATGTATATATGGAGCAGATCATCTTTAAACCTTGACAAATTCTTCGAAAGATCTTCATAATAACCGGTTTTTTTGATATCGTTTTACTTGCCAATCCCTTATTAATTACTACTTTAATCCAGTATTTTTTACACTTTATTATTACAACGGAGCGTTCATGTCTCAATATCTATTTACTTCCGAGTCAGTTTCAGAAGGTCATCCCGACAAGGTTGCCGACCAGATCTCCGACGCTATCCTTGATGCAATCCTTGAACAGGACACCCTGGCACGGGTTGCCTGCGAAACCATGGTAACAACCGGTATGGCCCTGATCGCAGGAGAAATTACCACGTCCGCCTGGGTGGACATGCCTGAAGTTGTCAGACAGACAATCAAGGATATCGGCTATAACTCCTCCGATATGGGCTTTGACTGGCAGTCATGTGCTATCCTTACCTCAATTGATAAACAGTCACCTGATATCGCTCAAGGCGTCAATGAAGGTGACGGGCTGGACCTTGACCAGGGTGCCGGTGACCAGGGGCTGATGTTTGGCTACGCCTGCAACGATACCGAGGTGTTTATGCCCATGCCCATCTATTATGCACATCGCTTGACCAAGCGGCAGGCCGAGGTCCGCAAAACCGGGTTGCTTCCCTGGTTGCGACCTGACGCTAAAAGCCAGGTAACTATTGAATATGTTGACAATGTTCCAAAACGGATCGATACCGTTGTGCTCTCTACCCAGCATGATGACATTGTTGATTATGATGATTTGAAAGAAGGCGTGATGGAAGAGATCATCAAACCGATCCTTCCAGGAAACATGATCGATAAAGACACCAAATTTTTCATTAATCCGACAGGCCGATTTGTCATTGGTGGTCCAGTAGGAGACTGCGGAGTAACCGGACGAAAAATCATTGTCGATACCTACGGGGGAAAAGGGTCACACGGTGGAGGAGCCTTTTCCGGAAAAGACCCATCCAAGGTTGATCGCTCATCTTCATACATGGGACGGTATATCGCAAAAAACCTTGTGGCAGCCGGAATTGCCTCAGAGCTTGAGGTGCAGATCGCCTACGCAATTGGTATCTCCCAGCCAGTCTCGATCAATATCAACAGCTTCGGAACCGGAAAAATCAGTGATGAAAAGATCAAGGAACTGGTCACCATCCACTTTGATCTCAGGCCGAAAGCGATCATTAATCACCTTGACCTGTTAAGACCGATTTACCGTGAAACAGCCGCCTATGGCCATTTCGGACGCCGTCGTAAAAATTTTACCTGGGAACGAATCGATAAAGCTGAAGAACTCAAGTCAGCGGCAAACCTATAACACGACATATCAACCCACAGCTGAGCGGGTTGAGCGGAGTTATCAAAGGAATTGAAAATGAGTGAAGAAAAAACAGATTATAAAGTGGCCGACCTGAGTCTTGCTGACTGGGGAAGAAAAGAAATTTCCATTGCTGAAACAGAAATGCCCGGGCTGATGAGCCTGCGCGAGGAATATGCAGAATCTCAGCCTTTGAAAGGTGCGCGCATTGCCGGTTGTCTTCACATGACAATTCAGACGGCCGTACTCATGGAGACGCTTGTCGAACTGGGCGCAGAGGTTCGCTGGTCATCCTGCAACATCTTTTCCACCCAGGATCATGCAGCCGCAGCAATGGCGGCAGCAGGCATCCCGACCTTCGCCTGGAAAGGCGAATCCGAAGAAGAATTCTGGTGGTGCATCGATCAAACCATTTTCGGACCGGATAACTGGCGTCCCAACATGATTCTCGATGACGGTGGCGATCTCACCCTGGTCATGCACCAGAAATATCCCGAGGAGATGGCCAAGATTCGAGGTATCAGTGAAGAGACCACCACCGGCGTTCACCGCCTCAACGAGATGGCCGCTGATTCAATTCTCAAATGCCCTGCTATCAATGTCAACGACAGCGTTACCAAGTCAAAGTTTGACAATCTCTATGGGTGTCGCGAATCTCTAATCGATGGCATCAAACGGGCGACCGATGTCATGATTGCCGGAAAAATTGCTGTTGTTGTCGGATTTGGCGATGTGGGTAAAGGATGTGCCCAGGCATTGGCAGGCATGGGGGCTATTGTTTACGTCATAGAAATTGATCCGATTTGTGCGTTGCAGGCCGCCATGGAGGGATACCGGATCGTCACCATGGAAGAAGCTGCTGCTGTTGGTAATATTTTTGTCACCTGCACCGGAAATCTACAGGTCATTACCCGAGCCCACATGGAGTCCATGCCAAACGAGGCCATTGTCTGCAATATCGGTCACTTTGACTCTGAGATTGATATCGCTGGAATTCGTGATTTGCCTTGGGACAATATCAAGCCGCAGGTAGACCATGTCACCTTTCCTGATGGTAAGAAAATCATTGTTCTCGCCGAGGGCAGGCTGGTTAATCTCGGGTGTGCAACGGGACATCCCAGTTTTGTCATGAGTAACTCTTTTACAAACCAGGTGCTTGCCCAGATTGAACTGTGGAAAAATTCCCAGAATTACGAAAACAAGGTGTACTTTCTCCCTAAACAGCTCGACGAGATGGTAGCGAGACTGCACCTCAAGAAAATTGGAGTTCAGCTGACGACCTTATCGCAAGAGCAGGCCGATTATATCGGGGTACCCGTTCAGGGACCATACAAACCAGACTACTATCGTTACTAAGCAAACTTATATCAAATCACCGGTTAACAAGTTGCGAGCAGAGCGCTCCGGCTCATCCCTTGTTAACCCGGTTGAGACGATATAAAGGAACAACAGTTGGTCAATCATTGAGAAGGTAAGGATCACAGGGCAAAAAAAAAGTGCAGAATGTATTCACATTCTGCACTTCGTACGACAATGTTGCTCTGAGAATACTAAGGTTTAGCCTTCCTCGTTCTGAATACGATCAGGACGAGCATACATGGTTGTCGATCCAGAAGACCAGAACATCAATTCTCCTTCACGAACCAGTTCGTTGGCAACATTTTTAATCTTGCGTGGTTTTGAGTCAGGATCACACTTGTAGAAATCCTTGATATACAGCTGAGGTTTTGGTGATTTCGTTGCCTTCTCGATTATAGCAAGTTTTAGGTCTTCATCACTCAATGGCATAATTTTTCTCCTTGTAAAAAATTGAAGAAGAAAGCACCAAGGCCCACGCCAGATATCCGGCGTGGGCCTTCGCTCAACAATCTACCAGTCAACTAGCTAATATGGCTGGTGAACTTGAATTGAGTGGTCGTACGCCAGGTGTCATATGCCAGGCGATAATCATCGATGCTCTTTTCAGTGAATGGGATATCGCACTTCTCAAAGAAACGCTCCCAACCAATCCTTTCTGCCCACTCACCAACACGCTCGTACTTCTTGGCGTCTTTGGCATAGGCTTCAAGAATTTTTCGTACTGCTTCAACAGTCTCCGGCCAACGTGGAGTTGTATTTGGCAGGAACGGAATGACCAATTTCGAAAATTTTGGTGCAGATCGCGCGTTGGAAACCTTTCCGCCTACCAGGATGGCAATACCGTCACCTTCAGGATCGGCGAGCGGCATTGCAGGACACATGGTATAGCAGTTACCACAGAACATACAACGCTCTACAGTTACCTTAACGGTCTTGATTTCCTGACCGTCAACCTCAGCTTTGGCAGGCTTAACAGCTCCAAGCGGACAGGACGCGATGGCAAGGGGAAGCTCACAGACACCAGTAATTCGTTTGTGGTCGATCATCGGCGGCTTGCGATGGATACCGAGAATAGCGATATCTGAGGCATGTACCGCACCACACATGTTCAGGCAGCAGGCCAGTGCAATACGCACCTGCGCCGGCAGGGTCATGGAGGTAAAGTAGTCAAACAGATCATCCATAACCGCCTTAACCGGACCGGAAGCATCGGTGGCAGGCGTATGACAATGTACCCATCCCTGGGTATGAACGATATTGGTTACACCGGCTCCGGTTCCACCTACAGGAAACCTGTTACCGCGGCTGGCCAGCTCGTCCAGCAGCGGCTGAACTTTATCCTTTGAATCAACCATGAACTCGATGTTGTTACGGGTGGTCCAGCGGACAAAACCGTCACAATGAGCATCTGCGATATCACAGACTTCACGGATATATTCAACAGAAACCAGTCGGGCAGTACCAACACGAATCGAGTAAACCTCATCTCCGGTCTCTGATTTATGCATCAGAACTCCAGGCTGTGTAATCTCGTGCCACAGCCACTTGCCCTTATTGGCTTTAATGACAGGCGGAAAGAACTGTTCATAATGTGGGGGGCCGAGGTCAGTAATACGTCCTTCCATCGGTTTTTCAGGATTGTAGCCCATAATTCGTCTCCTTATATGATAATTGGTATAATAAATATGTGTTTAAAATCAGAATCCGACATTATGCGGCATGGCGTGCACGGAATTCTTCAACATCACGTTCGAAGCCACCTTCAACCTCTTCTTCAGCCCAGAAGACGTAAGGATTGGAACGAGGTTCTTTAACCATCTGTGGAATCGGATCAATACCCATGACCTTGATAAAAGTCGGCAGACCAACGCGCTGCATTGTTTCACCAACACGCTCACGATTCTTACCAACTTCCATCCACCAGTCCCAGACACCTTCGATGAACTCGATCAGTTCTTCGAACTCGTTGTCTTTGGATATCTTCATGAACGGTACGATCAATGTGGAGAACTGGGCACCATCAAGGATCGGCGCCTTCGCACCAACGAGGATAGATGCACCCTGGTCAGCGCCGGGGCGGAGTGCTCGCGGCATAACGTTAATGCAGTGCATGCACCTGGTACACTCGGAATCATCAATCTTCAGCTCATCACCTTCCATCCACATGCATTCAGTGGGACACAGGTCGATAACTTCTGCCTTGAGGTCAAATGCACCCCAATCTCTGCCACTGTGGGAACCACCGTTAGACGGGTAGTTTCCTGCAACATATTCTTTTACGGCAGCCTGGTCGATACGAATCTCATCTCTCCAGGTACCGATAACGGCTATATCTGAACGAGCGATGGCCGCAACACAATCATTGGGGCATCCGGAAAATTTGAACTTGAATTTATAGGGGAAGGCCGGGCGATGAATTTCATCCTGATAGTGAATCGTCAGATGGTGACAGCACTCCTCTGTATCGTAGCAGGACCATTCACAACGAGACTGGCCGACACAGTTGGCAGGCGTTCTCAGGTTCGATCCTGAGCCACCGAGATCCTGGCCCATGTCGTGGGTCAGATCCCAGAAAAACGGCTCCAGATTCTCTGTCCTGGTGCCGAGCAGAATGATATCTCCGGTTGAACCATGAAAGTTGGTCATACCCGAGCCATGCTTCTCCCACAGACCCATCATCTGACGAAGGTTTGCCGTCGAGTAATATTTTGATGCGGGCTGAGCAACACGAACCGTATGAAAATGCTCAACTCCCGGGAACTCTGCGGGCATATCAGAATAACGTCCAACAATACCACCGCCGTAACCGAAAACACCGACGATACCGCCATGTTTCCAGTGGGTAATCCTGTCTTTGTAGGACAATTCAAGCTGACCGAGAATATCAAAACACTCGGGTTTGGTCTCTGCCTGCAGCTTTAAGTCCGTAACGAAGCTTGGCCATGGGCCACTCTCCAATTGGTCCAACAAGGGTGTCTCATGTTTTGCCATGATTTCCTCCTTTGAATTACAGTTTGTACTTCTACCCTAACCAATAAATATTCTTATTGCAGATTGAGCATCTCAACAGAAAGGTGAGACCACCTTATTACAGGACTTTCTACTTCTTTCTGTAAAACCTTCAACTCGTATACAGGATGAGACCGAAGGGATGAAACACTAAACCGACGAATAATCGTGTAGCAGTTGAGGATATATCTGAACGATTTTTTTGTCAACAAAAAATGAACGATTCACGGGGGTGAAAATGAATAGTGATTCACTGATGCAATTTTGTTGCTACCCTTTATTTTTCAAGTGCCCTGAGCAACTCAGCTTCAAGACGGAATCCATCATTTTTATCACCAGCCATCAGGTTCAGAAAACGTGTTGCCAGAATCTTGCCCAATTGCACACCTTCCTGGTCAAATGAATTGATATACCATGAAAATCCCTGAAAAATTATCTTTGCTTCATAAAGAGACAACAGTCTTCCCATGGTAAGCGGGTCGAGTTTTTCGCCGATAATGATGGAACTCGGTCTGTTTCCCTCAAATCGCCTGTTGGGGTTCTCATGATCACGTCCTGTGGCAAATGCAACCGCCTGAGCAAGCAGGTTGGCAACAAGTTTCTGCTGAGAGGTACTCTTCTCGACAACAATATCCTCCTCATATTGACAGGATCGGAAACCGATGAACTCCACCGGTACGATTTCTGTTCCCTGGTGGAGGAGCTGATAAAATGCATGCTGACCATTTGTCCCGGGCTCTCCCCAGACAACAGGGCCGGTTTTTACCCGAACGGCTGTTCCATCACTGGTTATCGATTTGCCGTTGCTCTCCATGTCACACTGCTGCAGGTGGGCCGGGAAACGATGCAGTGCCTGACTATACGGCAGAACTGCCACGGTAGGATAACCGAGGAAATTATGATTCCAGATACCGAGCATGGCCAGCAACAGGGGCATGTTGTCACGCACAGCTGCTGTTTCAGCAAGGCAATCCATCTCGTGCGCACCCCGGAGGAACGCGGTCAGGTTGTCAATACCGATGGCAAAACCGAGCATCACACATCCGACCATGGAGGTGACACTATATCGTCCGCCAATATAATCGAACATATAAAATGAACGAAGATACCGGTCTGGATTATCCATAGGACTGCCAGTACCGGTGACAGCAACAAAATGTTGCCTCGGTTCAAGCCCCTGCCGCAGATAGGCCTGCCTGACAATTTCCTCATTGGTCAGGGTTTCCAGGGTTGAGCCACTTTTTGAAACAACATTTACCAGTGTCTGCTCAAGCTCTACTGACCGCAGGACCCGGGCTGCGTCATCGGGATCCACGTTGGCGATGAATTCCACCCTGCGTCCGGGCAGGCAATACGCCTTGAGAGCTTCATAGACCGAGCGAGGGCCGAGGTCAGAACCTCCTATGCCAATATTGATCATGGTAGTAAACGGTTTTCCGGTACTGCCGGTCACTGTTCCCTCATCTATCTGGACAAGAAACGACTTCAGCTTGTCCATCTCCAGCTGGGCCTGATAGGCAGAGTGCGGTTCAGCAGGAGACTCTGAAAAAAAATCTCTGCTTGAAGTATGCAAAACCTGCCTGTTCTCACTTTGCCAATCAACAATCCGGTTAATCACATCACCGCTTTTCATTCCCTTGAACCTTTCGACCAGGTGATGCTCATCGGCAAATTCCTGGAACGCGTCAACCACTGACTCGGTAATCTGCTGAGTTGCATAGATCATTTTCAAGCCCGGGGTTCGGCAGATCATCGATCCGATTCTGTCACCGTCAAGAAGCCCTGCCCCTGAGCTGAGATCATACGGGTCCTGCGCTAAAGAGACTAATTTCTTCCAGGAATCACTGCTGCTCACATCTGTTCTCATATCACACCCCTTGTCCCGGCCCGGTGGCTACCGAGCTCGAGATCCCTTTGCTTTTTCCGCTTCCCGTCGCAACGCATCAATAACTGGTCCATACGCTTTACAGCCGTAAACAGCTGAACCGGCAACAAAAATATTGGCTCCGGCCTCGGCAATCACCCCAATCGTCTCCGGGCTCACCCCGCCATCCACCTCGATACCGATATCCAGACCACGCTCGGTAATCATCGACCTCAGACTCCTTATCTTGTCAAGCGTTGCCGGGATAAAAGACTGTCCGCCAAATCCAGGGTTAACGCTCATGATCATGACCAGGTCAACATCGTCCAGGATATAATCAAGGGTCTGCAGCGAAGTCGCGGGGTTCAGGACAACACCCGCTTGCAAACCGGATTCCCGGATCCTTGCAACAGTTCGCTGCAGATGTGTGCAGGCTTCAACATGAACCGTGATCCAGTCTGCACCTGCCTGCGCAAATTTTTCGATATAATCATCAGGATTGCTGATCATCAGGTGGACATCAAGTGGTTTATCGGTTACCCGGCGGGCCGCTTCGACAACCAACGGCCCTATTGTTATATTGGGTACAAAATGTCCATCCATGACATCGACATGAATCAGGTCAGCACCAGCATCAACAACCGCCCGTATTTCATTGCCAAGTTCTGCGAAATCAGCTGAGAGAATAGATGGGGCTATGAGTATATCTTTCATTTTCTAATCCTTGTTGCTGTTATATTGATTTGACAAATAGATACAGTGCTTCGACTTATGTATCGATTCTACGAATCTGATCCCCGGGCAGTATCTCAATCAGCCCTTCCAACTCGAGCAGGAGCAGGTGCTCGCTGATTTTGGCAGGATTCATACCAGAGCGCTCGATCAATTCGATTCTTGGTTTCGGGTACTGGTCAATCGTTGACAAAAGAGCTCTGGTTTCCGGATCAAGGGTAGCTTCAGAATCGCTCAGCTCAGCCTGATGCCCAAAGTCCTTGGACTCCATCCCCAAACCCTCAAGTATATCAGCTGCTGAGACAACGAGCGATGCGCCCTGCTGGAGCAGCCAGTGGGTGCCGCTGCTTTTCATCGAATCGACTTGACCCGGAACCGCAAAAACGTCTCTTCCCTCGTCCAGCGCATGCTGAACAGTGATAAGAGATCCCGATTTCCTGGCAGCCTCAACAACGACAACCCCACGGCACAGACCGGCAATAATTCGGTTTCGTGCAGGAAATCTGAACCCATCAGGTTTCGTACCCAGACAATATTCTGTTACCAACGCACCGCGCTCGGCCACCGCACTGTACAGTTTTCTATTTGTTCTCGGGTATACCACATCAAGCCCACAGCCAAGCACACCGATTGTCACTCCTGGCCCTTCCAGGCTGCCACTGTGGGCAGCAGTATCAACACCGGTCGCCAGACCGGAGACAACCGTTATACCATTTCGGGCCAGATCTCTGCCAAGTTTAAAGGCGGTTCTGCGGCCATAACCTGTTGCCGCTCGAGAGCCGACGATGGCAACTGCTGTGCTGTTCAAACAATCCTTATTACCCTTTACATATAAAACAGGAGGAGGATTAACGCATTTTCTGAGCAACGCCGGGTAACCAGGATCATCCAGAATAACCGGCAGTGCATCTGCTCTGTTGAGCCTATCCATCTCACGGCTGGCGGCAGCTCTGAGCTTATCACGTTCCCTCAACCCATCCAGCTGCGCTTTTCTGAGACCTGCTACCTGGTTGAGATCAGTATACGACATATCAAGAACAGAACTGGGGGATCCCGCTGACTTCACGAGATTCCAGAATCCCGAAGGTCCCAGCCCTGAAGCCAGACTGAGGGCTATCCAGTCTCTTATGGTGTTCATTGAAGGGTCATGCACTCTCGCCGCTGGGCTCTATCTGGTAAATAAAAATGCTGCCCTCAGGCGAGCAGGGCAGCACTTTTATGATTAATGACAGTGTGAAAAACAAAACGGAGATCTAATCGGTCATAAAGACCCGTAATTCGTCAATTCGTGAAGGATGTTTGAGCTTTTGAATCGCCTGTGCTTCAATCTGTCGAATCCTTTCGCGGGTTACCTCAAAACATTTACCGACCTCCTCGAGGGTGTGATCGCAATCGACATCTATACCATATCGCATTCTGAGAACTTTGGCCTCACGCGGAGTCAACGATGACATCACCAGGTTCAAACACTCCCGCAGACTTGCTGTCATGGAAATATCATGTGGGCCCGGTCTGTCACTGTCCTCAATAAAGTCACCAAGCTGGGTCTCACCATCATCACCGACAGGGGTATCCAGGGAAATGGCATCTTTGGCAATTTTAAGTGCCGACTTTACCTTCGTAACCTCTGTTCCCAACTGATCTGCCATCTCTTCCGGTGTCGGTTCACGATGTTCTTCAAGCAGGAAATCTTTGGAGACTCTGAGTAAACGGTTAATCGTTTCAATCATGTGAACCGGAAGCCGAATGGTTCTTCCCTGGTCGGCAATGCCCCGGGTGATTGCCTGCCTGATCCACCAGGTTGCATATGTACTGAATTTGTACCCCCGATGATAGTCGAACTTCTCAACGGCTTTCATCAGACCAATGTTGCCCTCCTGTATCAGGTCAGAGAACTGAAGACCGCGGTTGACAAATTTTTTGGAAACGGAAATCACCAGTCGCAGGTTAGCCCGCACCAACGATTCCTTGGCATGTTTTGTAATATCGCGTCCCGACTCGATTTCAGACTGTAATTGTTTCAAGGCTTCTGCATCAAGTCCTGACTCTCCCATAAATTGCCAGTTCACCTGATTCTCAACGGCGTTGAGAACAGCTGAATCAGCAGTTTGGTCGTCAGCGGTGAGTGTCTGATCCTTGACCATTTCAACAAGAACCTGTCGAAACCGCCTGGAAAGTTCATCCAGCCCGTTAGCAATCGAGTTGACACACTCCTGACAGATCAGCTTCTTATCAAAAAGCGCTGAAATTTCTAAGCCTTTGGCGAAAACTGATTCCCTTAATTCAAGATATCTTGGACTTTTGAAGTCAGTACGACGGAGCTCTTCAAGCAAAACCTCACGCTGAACGTCAAGCTCTGCTGCTTTTTCTGCCTTATCATAAAAAGATTTGAGTTCCCGCTTGATAACCGCCGGCTCGTTGTCAGGTATACCGTGAATCGTTTGAAAAATCTTTCGGCTGCCACTTTCCAGATCCGAGACAATTTCATGCAGAACCGGCTGGGCCAGAGGGGTTGAAAGAACGGCATTTTGCACGCGGTACTTTCCTTCTTCCACAAGCTGGGCAAGCTTCAGCTCTTCTTTGTGGCTGAGCAGGGTTAAACTCCCCATCTCCCGCAGGTAAATATTCATTGGATCGGCAGAATGCTTGCCCGCTTTTGATGGTGAACGGGATAAACGTCTCCGATCTCCTCTGCGACGATCACTGAAAGGGCCACTGCGTCGGTCTCCGCCTGCCTTTCCGCGCCTATCCTCGGCAACGTCTTCAGGAAGCATGATAGGTACGGGCTTCTCTTCAGAGCTGTAAATGCCGGTCAGGTCCCAGTTAGATGCGTCATCATCTTCAACTTCCTCTTCATTATCAACCATATCGTAATCTTCCCCAGCGTTGGTATCAAAATCGTCCGCTATCATTTTTCCCCCTTGACATTCACGCCCACCTTATGTCCCAACAGAGAAATTTGGAACAAATACGCTCCATCACCGCAGGATTTAACCATCTTTAGAGTAAAATTGCGCTAAAATCAATAACGAGTATGTATTTTTCCAATTTTCCCCCCTCTCTTTCTCCGGTTGTAAAATGAAAAAACAACTCATGGCCGCTTTTTCAATTCGCTATCAATCGTCATCTTCTGCTGCATCAACTCACTTATTTCACTAAAATCATTGTTCTTTTGAGCTTCATTAATCGCAACAATCAATTGATCTGAACGTCTACGCAATCCTGACTCCCTCAGCCACCGTCGAATTTCTTCAAGTTCGTCCATATCAGGTTTATCCGTTTCTTTGGACCTCTCGTACTCAGGCGCCTTGAGAAGAAGGGACGCTACCAGGGATCGTTCTTCGCCTTCTGGCAGAACCGTCAGCAGATCCTCAGGATGGATCTCATTCTGCTGCTGCTCAGACAATATTTTAAGCTGCAGAAAAATCACTTCACCGATGGTCCCACTCAACTCCTCGGCCAACCCATTTTCTTCCAAAATTTCGAAATGTTCCGGGTGCAGCACCATAAAGTTGAGAAGCGCCTTGAGGGGTCCGTTTATCGGTTTGGCATGCGCTGGTTTTGATGGTGACAGAGAGGCGGGCTCTGTCGGTACAGGGGCGGTCGCCTGCTTCGCTGCCTGCTTGAGAATTATTTCCGGCTCAACCCCAAGTAATTTGGCAAAATGTGCTGCCCACACAGATCGCTGAAGCGGAGACACTGCCGCAGAAATCAACGGTTTTAATTCCTCGATTATCCTACCCTTGCCATCCAGGGTCAACCCATACCTGGCAACAAGTCTGTCAAGCAGGAACTCCGGCAAGGTTTCGGCCTCTTCAATGCATTTATTCAATGTTGCTATCCCATGTTCCCTGACAAAGGTATCCGGATCATGGTGCTGCGGCAGGACGACTACCCGACCGCTGACCTGTTCGGCCAGGAAAATGCCGACAGAACGCTCGACTGCTTTGACTCCGGCCTCGTCGCCATCAAACAACAGTACGACTTCATCCACCAGAGGTTTCAGTATTCTCACCTGTTCCCGCGTCAAGGCCGTCCCAAGCGGGGCGACAACCGGCTCAAGTCCGTGCGATATCAGTGACAGCAGGTCAAAGTTACCTTCCACCATGACAGCTCTTCGCTGCCTCCGGATGGCATCACGCTGATTAAATAAGCCGAACAATAGTCTACTTTTATTATATATAATGCTTTCCGGGGAGTTGAGGTATTTAGGATTCTCGTCACCAAGAATGCGCCCGCCGAAACCGGCGACACGCCCTCTTGCATCTACGATGGGAAAAATGATCCGATTTCTGAACCGGTCGTATGTTCCACGTTGCTGTTTATCAGCAAGCAATCCCACTTCGACCGCCAGCTCACGTTCCCGGGGGTCGAATTGAGAACCGAGAAAATTCCAGCCAGCCGCATCAGGTGAGGGTGCAAACCCAAGCTGATACCGTTCCTGTAAATCACTGCCGATGCCACGTTCTTCGAGATAACGCCGGGCCTTTGCGCTCCTCTTTGAATCAAGCAGATAGTGCCTGAAACAGGCTGCAGCTTTTTTATTGACGGCAAACAGCAGATCCCGTTTCTGATCCTGTTCCTGTTGCGCCCTGCTCTTTTTTCTCTCCGGCAGCTCGATCTGGTAGCGCTGAGCCAGCGCTTTCAAAGCTCCTCTAAAATCAAGATTATGATATTTCATCATGAACGAGAAGACATCACCTGATTCCTTGCAGCCAAAACAGTGATAAAACTGCTGACCGGCATGAACAGAAAAAGAGGGGGTTTTCTCGTGGTGAAACGGGCAGATCCCGAGATACCTGACACCGCTGCGCTTCAGATTTACATGCTCTCCGATAATCTGAACAATATCAGCCCGTTCTTTGATCTCTGCAGTAATATCTTCTCTATTGTCGGTAAATTGTGCCATGGTAATTATATGGTGATTGAAAAATGAGTTTTGGCCTATTCTAATCGGGGTCTTCCTGAACCGCCACATCCAGTTTCACAATCTGTATGAAATTATCTGGCCAGCGGACCAGAATCTGCCAGAAACTATCTCGCACCAGATAGATACATCGTTAAAGTCGTTGATCGATCAAGAACATCGTACTGCTTGTTCTTTTTTTACCTCTCTCAGAGCATACCCGGCAAACCGCCGCAGTAATAAAAGTCCGCTTTTTCACCTGAAAATTTGTATTTTATTTCCTGAGCTTATATACTTTTCATGTACCGGAGATGATTTTAGACGAGCCACTCTTTTTCGCATCACCCGCCAGCCACCTATGACAGACGGAGAGATACACATTCTAATAATTGATTCAGGCCAGGGACTCCCTGACCTGGACCGCCGACTCCTGACAGACAAAGGGTTCCAGCTGGTTACTGCAAACAGCTCGGCTAACATCCGGTCATTGTGTCTTCGTCATACTATCGATATCATTATGGCCGATCGACCAGATAATGAAGTGTCGGCCTTCTTTTCGCGCCCTGATCTGCCACCGGACATTCCGATCCTCGGCCTTGGCATCAAACCTCAGGAAGCGAAGAATTTCCCGGGTATTGTGAGCTGTTTCCCTCACCCCCTAACAGACACAAATCTGTGCAGTCAGATAGAATTTCTACTGAAAATCAAAGACATTAACCAGGATAATGCTCAAAAAGATGCAAAAATAATAGAAATTACAGACAAACTGGAGCAGCAGCAGCAATCGATGGAACTCCATAGCGAATTCCTGGACATCGTTGCCCTGCGTGATGGCCTGACCGGTTTGTACAACAGGCGGCATCTCAACACATTGCTGCCAAAAGAGTTTGAGAAATGCATCGTCAATTATTCCGAGATGACCATGCTGATCCTGGATATCGACTACTTTTACGAACTCAACAAGTCTGCCGGCACCTCTTTTGGCGACTTTGTTCTCAACGATTTTGCCGCCCGCCTGACCAAGGCAACCCAGCCCAACGGACTCTGCTTTCGTTTCAGTGGTGAGATTTTTATAGCACTGCTGAGCAATACCAGTCTCTTAGAGGCACGCTCTCTCGCTGAATCACTTCGAGAGGATCTGCTGCAACGCCCGTTTACCAGAAACCGGGAACAGAGAATCATAACTGTTTCAACCGGGATTGTTTCCCTGGTCGATCACCAGCCCCAAAATCCGGATGAATTTATTTCAATGGCGGAGCGGGCTCTTTTTACCGCCAAATCAGAGGGAAGGGATCGTGTTGCTGTTTTCAGCCAGCAGCAGACTGATTCTGCAGAAACTACCAAGCAAAACCTGATGTTTCTGAAAGAGACACTCTCACGCATTCTTACCAAGACCCGGACCTCAGCGCTTGATTCTCTCCAACTTCTGGCCAAGGATATAGGAGGCAATAAAAACCGTGGCCATATTGAAAATGTTCGGAAATATGTTGAACTGCTCGGCCAGCACATGAATTTACCGGACACGGTTATAGAGACTTTCAGAAATGCCATTACGCTCCATACGTCCATCCGTTTTCTGCTCCACAATGAAATGATCAGTAAGCAGGAACTCTTCACGGATGACGACAGAGAGATTATGGATGATTTTCCCTTTAAGCTTGCAGAGCTCACAGAGATGTTTGATTATTTTTCAAATGAACGGGCAATTCTGCTTTACCACGGCGAGCGCTATGATGGAAGCGGGTATCCCGATGGACTGAAAGGTGATGAGATACCCCTTGGCGCCCGTATTTTTGCGCTCGTTGATGCCCTGGCGGCAATGAATGAAGACCGACCCCATCGAAACAGGCTCGAACCAGAACAGATCATCGACGAGCTGACCCATGGCGCCGGCCAACAATTTGACCCGCTGCTGGTTATACAGACCCTGGAACTCATAAAGAACAATCAGCTCATGGAACTGCCGGACGGAATCATTGAAACATCCATTAACAAGATTACCGAATCACTTCCCAGCCATTCACTATGACAACCAAATTGAGCAGGACAATTCTTAATCAGGTCGATGCATTCCCGGCACTTCCAGCTACCGTCTCCAAGGTAATCAGTGTGACCGGAGATCCTGAAAGCTCTGCGCAGGACCTGATGAAAGCAGTGCTTCCGGACCAGGCAATGTGTTTGACCATTCTGAAGATTGCAAATTCTGCTTTTTTTGGCCTGCCCCGCCAGGTAAGCACAATCGATAAAGCTGTTATGGTGCTGGGATTCAACGAAATCAGGAACATCGTTCTTGGCAAAGCCGTCTTCAATTCATTTCGCGAAGCGTATCGAAATAATCGAGAGCTGATAAACAGTTTCTGGGAACATTCATTTCTAACGGGTCTTGCGGCAAAAATAATCAGCGAGGATATCAATCGTTCCCCGAGTGAATTATTTATCGCAGGACTTATCCACGACATTGGCAAGCTTGCCATGCTGATCAGTCTGAATGGCGATTATACCGACGTGTTCGAGTCGTCATCTGCACATCATCCCGACTCATACCAGCAGGAGCATGAACTGTTTTCGATCGGCCACGATGAGGTTGGCTACCGGTTGTTGAAACGATGGCTTTTCCCCAAATCACTGCTTGACACAACCGGCTGCCACCACAGACCGCTTGAATCAGCCAATGACCCTCTTCTTCCGGGGGTCATCCAATTAGCGGACCTGTTGTCACATCTTCACTGCAGTGAAACTGAAACCGACACCGCAGATCTTGCCTCTCTTTTTGACAGTCAGATTCCCGATGTAAAAACCGTTTGGAATGATTATGGTCTGGAGTGGAATACATCTCTTTTTGCACGATGGCAGCAGGAACTGGTTATCAGCAGCGATCGTGATCGCGCAATTTTAACAATTATTACTACCTGAGTTGTTCAGTTCAAGATGATGAAAATTTCTTCAATAAAAAGGACTTTTCAGAATACCAAGCGACTCGCAGAAATACTCAAGGTTCTCTCCAAGTTCGGATTTCGTGAAGTAATCACGGATACCGGTCTCCATCGTCTGCTGGGTAAATCTCAAGAAGATATTGAAAAAGATCAGGCTCCGCAATACCAGGATCTTACCAGGCCCGTGAGGGCCCGTATGGTGCTTGAGACGCTTGGCCCCACTTTTATCAAAATAGGCCAGATACTCTCCACTCGACCAGACCTCATCCCGCCCGAATGGGCCGAAGAATTTTCCAACCTGCAGACCAGTGTTTCCCCGGTAGACTACCAGGAGATCCATCAGTTGCTGGAAACAGAATTTCCCGGCCGGCTTGACATTTTGTTCGACTCCATAGAGCAAAAACCGCTTGCTGCTGCTTCAATGGCCCAGGTTCACCGGGCACGCCTGATGTCCGGAGAATCGGTAGTTCTCAAGGTACTTCGTCCTGGCAATAAGCAGCGCGTTGAGGAGGACGTCTCTCTGCTGGAGGGTATTGCCCAGATCGTCGAACAATATTTTTCAGATCTGGGGTACAGCCCGATCGAGGTGGCAAATGAATTTTCCAGGGAGCTGTTGCGGGAAGTAAATCTGATCCAGGAAGGGCAGGCAACTGACCGGCTCAGGCGCTATTTCGAGGACGACCAGGAGGTCTTCTTTCCCAAAGTATACTGGCAGGCAACCACCAGAAATGTTCTAACGCTGGAAGAGATCAACGGCAGACCGCTTTCCCAGGTAAACCCGAATGAATTGAGCTTTGAAATACGTCGTAAAATCGTAGCAAACGCCACCAAGGCGGTTTTCAAACAGTGCTTAACCTTTGGTTTTTTCCATGCAGACCCCCATCCGGGAAATATTTTTCTGCTTGAAAAAGGCAGACTCTGTTTCATCGATTGCGGGATGACCGGACACCTTGACAAGAAGACCGCAGAACAGCTCGTTGATCTTATCGCAGGCGTCATAAAAGGTGATGTACAGCGCCTTTGCAGGGTTGTAATCGAGCTGACTGATGTTGATCCAGCTATTACCGAGAGAAGAGATTTTCGATTGGAGCTGCAGCACATGGTTGACCAGGTCCAGTCAACACCACTCGAACATATTGATATAACGTCTCTGTTGTCTGATTTTTTCAAAATGCTGCAACGCTATAAAATTCGCTGCCCGGGAGACCTGCTGCTGCTGGTAAAAGCGATGACGACCATTGAAGGAATGGCCGAAGAACTGGATCCCTCTTTTGATGTTCTGGCCCATGTCGAACCGGAAATTGAGGAAGTGGTGACCAACCGTTATGGTATCAGCGCCATCAGAAAGCGGATGCAGAAGACTGTAGCCAACTACCTGTTATTGCTTGAGGATATACCAGGTGATATTCAACGGTTCCTTGATCATGCCCGCCATAACCGTTTCACACTCAACCTTGAGCTGATGCGCATTGAGCATCTTGCCGAGAAATTAGACCTGTCAAGCAGGATGATGGGCATGGCAATGGTCATCTCGGCATTGATCGTCGGTTCCTCAATTCTCATCCTTGCGGACTCTTTGTCAAAAGAACAGGGGATAGTCGGGGTATTGGGTATTGTCGGCCTTATCCTCTCCGGCATATACTCAGCAGGACTGGTGGCCTCCTTCCTTCTCCCCAAAAAGAAAAAGAAGTAATCGTCATCTATACCGGGTTGTCCCTGTCAACGGAAGCTGACACCTTTTGGTATACCTCATTAAATAAATGCGGTTCGAGACTTACTGAGCCGACAAAAAGCCCTGCTATGGTTTTGATGGCTGTATATGTATCCGCATTTTTCGAATTGATGGAACCACCATAGACGATCGGTCGATTCGGGTAGATGTTGCCGATAAACTCGGCTGCTTCAGCCACCATCTCTGGTGGCTCCGGGGCTCTATAACTCATGGCGTCGACCGGGGTGTAGGCAATCAGCAGGTGCTCGCTGTCAATATCAAGCAATGAGGTCAGTTGCGACATGGCGTATGATTTGTCAACACAGATGATTGGCTTGATCCGGGAATCTGCCGCCTCACTCACCTTATTGGTCACATCCTGGGATGTTTCATGAAAATAGCGGCGCCGCTCGGAGTGACCGACAATAGCATAATCGGCAATATCGTTAAACATGTCGGCGGCCACAGCGCCGGTATAGCTGCCGGGAGGAAAAGGTGAAATATCCTGGGCCGCAAGAGATATACCGACGACACCCAGCCCCTTGAGATGTTCGGCAAGTTGGGCCAGGATAACAACGGGAGGTGCGATGACCACCTGGACAGCAGGATCCGGTTGATACAGGCGAATAAATTCATCAAACCAGCTCAGGGCTTGAGGTAATGTCTTGTTACATTTCCAGTTGCCAATCAGGTAGCGTGATAGAGGTGTTTGTTCTGGTTTCATAGGGTCTCTCGCTCCATTAACAGCAGCCTGCAGCGATGATCACATTACTTGAAGGTGGGGCAGCAATCGTTGTTTAATGTCCCCCGCAGTCAGGCTAGAAAACACTATTGTCTTGAATCGCGAATGTTCACCGGTCAAGAGGGTGACATCTTTTTTATGGACTGAGAACAGTTTTGCACATAACAGGATAACAGCTTTATTGGCTCTACCTTCAAGCGGAGGTGCCGTTATTGCCACCTTGAGCGAATCACCGTGTATCCCGCAGATCTCATTTCTTGAAGAGCGGGGCTGAACGTACAGACGAAGCATTCCGTGCCCCTGTTTCGTCTGTTTGACGATGTCATCAAACACTGGTCAGGCATCATCACTGAGATATGCGATTCCTCCCTCCTCAAGCTTTTTCCTGAGATCGTCTTTCTGCTCGTCTTCTTCATCGTCCTCTTCAGGGTCCATAGGCAGATCGAGCTCCAGCTCATCACCTTCGTCAGAATGTTCGTCCGAGGATTGTTCATCATACTCGTTTTCATCCTGCTCTTCTTCACTATGGTCGGGAAGCTCTATTTTTTGGAAAAGTTCATCGAATTCATATTCTTTAACCGTTTCATCCACCTCCGAAAAAGATTCGATCTGCTCAAGATAACTGTGGAGCGTTTCCCGAAGCTCCTCCTGAACCTGGCGCTTCTGCTGATTCAACAGCGCAATTTCCTCCGGCAGCCGCGACAATTCGGCAAAAGCATCCTGCCGCAATCTCTCTATTTCATCTCTTGCTGCCTGAAGTGCTGACGAGGCCTTCTCTTCACTGGACTGAATAAGCTCAGATGCCTCCTTTTCAGAACTCGATTTCAGATCATCAACAAATCGCTGCGCGGCCCCAATTGTTCTTTTAAAATCAATTTCCTCGCCCCTGAGCTCCGCCAGCTGCTCTTCAAGCATCTCTATCTTTTTCTGCAAGACATCATTTTCAGAATCGCTCTTGCGCAGCTTTTCCTCGAATTCTGCAACCCGCCCCTCGGCAGCGACAACCTCATCTTCCCACTCCTTCTGTTCTTCCTCAAGATCTGCCAGGGCCGTTTTTTGTTCTTCTATCTCTTTATCAAGCTCAGCCCGGGCCTCGTCTTTTTCCGAGCATTCCTTGCGAACATCATCTGTTGTTTTGAGCGCAGTTTCAATGTCAGCTTCAAGCTTTATGTTCATCTCTTCCAGCAGCCCTTTTTCGTGAGACAATTCCTCGAGTTCCTCCTCCTGCTGTCGCACTTTCTCGAGCATCTCAAAAAACTCTTCTGCCACGAGTTCCAGATATCCTTTCACTTCAATAGGGTCATACCCCCTGAATTTTGACTGGAATTCCTGATCCTTAATTGCCTGCGGAGTTATTGCCATAATAAAGCCCCTCTCTCTGGTTCAATGAACGTTGTCGTAAAAGAATAGTTTAACCAAAACTCTGAGCCAAATGCCTCAGCGTCGGTACCAGAAAACTCTGTAAAAACATAATTGCGATAATCAGGATTACCGGAGACAAATCAATTCCTCCGGTATTAAATGGAATCATCCTTCTGACCCTGCTGAGCAGCGGCTCCGTCACCTCATACAAAAACCGGACAATCGGATTGTAAGGATCGACATTTACCCAGGAGACAACCGCCCTGCCAATAATTACCCAGGTATAGACGGTAAACAGGAAATCCACTATTCCGGCAACAGCCATCATGAAATTATTCAAAACAAACATGGTCTTTATCCCTTCAGGCGACACTGCTACCCGGCGCAACGCGGTTGCTTACCGTTAGCAGATCAAGAATTTTTTCTCCATCACTATTTTCTGATTGAGCGGTCAACACCATTCCCTGTGATACAATTCCCATCAGGGTTACAGGTTTCATGTTGGCGACAATAATCACATTTTTATTCTCCACTTCTGCCGGCTCATAAAATTCTGCAATGCCTGCAACGATGGTACGCTCTTCGGGAGCTGCAACACGCAGTTTCAGCAGCCGGTCAGACTTTGGAATCCGCTCTGCTTTGATCACCCTGGCAACCTTCAGTTCAACGTTGTGGAACTGCTCAAAGGTTATCATTCCTTCAGCCGGCGCCAGATCCCTGTTCTTTGCTCCCTTTTTGGTTTTTTGTTTCTTTGGCTTTTCTGCACTGTTTGCGCCCTTCTTTTTTACCTCGAGGCGAGGAAACAGATTCTCTATCCGGTTCAGTTTTGTTCCCGCACCCAATACTCCCCAGGAGGACCCGCCTTCGATGGTCTGCATCTTTTTATCATCGGATTCAAGTCCCAGTCCATACTGCATCTTTGCCGCAGTTTCCGGCATTACCGGCTTCAAGACCAGACAGATGATCCGTAAACACTCGGCCAGATTATAGAGTACCGTCTGGAGGCGGGGGTGCAAGTCCGGCTCTTTTACCAGGGCCCAAGGCTCATTCTGAACAATATATCGATTTGCCAGGCTGATCAAATTCCACACAGCTTTGAGACCTCGGTGAAACTGGAAATCTGCCATTGCCTGCTGGTACCGGGTAAGCATAAGAATTGCTGCATCTTTTAATTCCCGGTCTATCTCCTGGTCTTGATCGGCTTCGGGGACGATACCGTCACAATACTTTTCTATCATCGACACCGAACGGCTGAACAGGTTGCCGAGATCATTGGCAAGATCAGCATTTTTCCTGGCAACAACGGCTGCACTGCTGAAAGAAGCGTCCAGACCGAACGACATCTCCCGAAGAAGAAAATAGCGCACGGTATCGATACCGTACTCCTCGACAAGTTCAGCGGGTCGAACGACATTACCGATACTTTTGGACATCTTTGTCTCATCAACATTCCAATAGCCATGGACGTGCAGCTTGCGATACAGAGGTACACTTGCTGCCATCAGCATCGTCGGCCAGTATATGGCGTGTGGTTTGAGAATATCTTTGGCGATCAGATGTTCCGCTCCCGACCAGTACCTGGCAAAATCAGGGCCGTCAGGGTAGCCAATACCCGTCAGGTAATTGATCAGCGCATCAAACCAGACATAGGTGACAAACGCATCATCGAACGGCAGCGTAATTCCCCAGTCCAGACGACTGGTTGGACGCGATATACAGAGGTCATCAAGTGGCTCGCTTAAAAATGAGAGCACTTCATTCCGATACCGTTCCGGGGTTATAAACTCAGGATGTTCATTGATGTGATCTATTAACCGCTGCTGATATTTTGACATCCTGAAAAAATAATTCTGCTCGGTAATCTCTTTGGGCTCAACCTGGTGATCCGGACATTTGCCATCTTCCAGCTCACGCTCGATGAGGAACCGCTCACAACCCGTACAATAAAGACCGGTATATTCATCAAAATAGATATCGCCGCCGTCATAAACCTTCTGCAAAATAGCCTGAACCACACCAATATGGTCAGGGTCTGTGGTTCTGATAAAACGGTCATATTCAACATGGAGCAGTGGCCAGGTCTGTCTGAACATCGCCGATATCCTGTCCACGTATTCCTTTGGTGCGATATTCTCCTTTGCCGCCGCTTCAATGATCTTATCGCCATGCTCATCGGTTCCAGTCTGAAACCGGACCTGATCACCACGTAATGCGCAGAAACGATTATAGGTATCTGCAACAATTGTCGTATAGGCATGACCAAGGTGTGGCTGGGCATTCACATAGTATATCGGGGTTGTAATATAGGTAATCATAAACTCATTTATACGAACGCTTATTTATCGTCTGCAGAAGGAGCTTTTCCGCCTGTGTCATCTCTTTTTTTTCTCTCTTTCCTGGCGTCTTTTTTTTGGACTCTTTCTCCTCGCACCTGCTCTGCGCCAGACCACTGATCCTTGTGGAGCAGCCGCTCTTCACCATCACTATTGCCAACCAGAATCGTCTGCTGAAGCGGGTTCTGCCTCTTCACCCGAACAATTTCATTACCAAGCTTGAGTTTCCGCCCGACTTTTGGCAATCCTTTACGCTGCTTCCGATAGGTATCAAACTCATAGGTCAGACAGCAAAGTAACCGGTTACACACCCCTGATATTTTCGTTGGGTTCAGCGGGAGATCCTGTTCTTTGGCCATCTTTATTGAAACAGAATCAAACTTTTTTAAAAATGATGAGCAGCAGAGTTCTCTGCCACAGGTGCCGAGCCCTCCCAACATTTTCGTTTCATGTCGGACGCCTACCTGACGCATCTCAACACGGGTACGAAATTCCTGGACCAGATCTTTAACCAGGGCCCGGAAATCGACCCTGCTGTCGGCGGTAAAATAGAAAATCATCTTACTGCCGTTAAAGAATTTCTCGACCCGCACCAGACTCATGACCAGATTATGTTTGTCGATCAGCTCACTGCAAATGTCAAAGGCTCTCTTTTCATGGCCAGCAAGGTTCTTGTAACGGTTCTCTTCTTCAGATGTCGGCCGGCGTGAGACCTCGTAACTGGCTTTTCTGTCGATTTTTTCGTCAGAACAAACAGGAGCCGAGCCAAATATCCGGGCAGGTTCGAGTCCATGGTCGGTTTTCACCATGACACTGTCGCCTTTTTTTAACTGGAGAAGCCGTGAGGCGGCGGTAAATTCCTGGGTCTGGTCACGGAACCTGATACGGTAAAAAGTATTACCACCATCATCGGTTCTACTGTCAGGTTCTGTTGCGGGCTCTTGGTCACTCATCTATTTATCACTGTCTTTTCTGCATCAATGTTTTTAAAGCGGAATTTAAAATGATACTCCAGGGATAGGGGATTGTAAATTAAAAAGGAGTACCTCGCACACCAATGCCCGATTACAATTTCTGGAAAGCTGTTGTTCCGCCCTTTCCAATGCAGCAAGGCGTGCCTGGTGCACCCCAGTAATTGATGATGACTTCCCGGCTTCTCCAACCATCTGGTCCCTGATCCAAATTCGCAGCAGACCAAATAACGGTATCAGGTTGTCTTTAAGAGCGGAGAGCGTATCGGCAAGGGACAAAAGCGATGAAATGGAATCGGAGGAATCACCGGTCTTTTTCTGAACAGCCTTTACAACCTTTTTCCAGATCTCGATTATTCCCTTTTCCTCCAGCAAGAGCGCCTGCCCCGGACTCCCCTCCGCAAGCCTGCTGAGCAGTTCTGCATCCGGCAGTTCCAGTCCAGGCCGGAATTTTCTAAGAACGGTTTTGGTCTGCTCATTGGACAGACCATAAAAAGGTATCGTCTGACATCTAGACACGATTGTCGGCAAGATCCCCCTGCTTGCCTCCGCCGTCAATATCAAAAGATTGTTGTCGGGCGGCTCTTCCAGCGTTTTTAACAGCGCGTTGGCGGCCTCAATTCTCATGGTATGAACATCTTCAATGATGACCACTCGCATCGCTGATTCATACGGTGGATAGGAAAGTGAACGGCACAACTCCCTGACGCGACTGATTTTGATTGTACCTCCCTCCGGGCTGATAATGACGATGTCGGGATGATTTCCTGAAATGTATTTCCGACATGACGAACAGGAGCCACAGGGCCGCCTTGTTCTGCTTCCCGTACAGTTGATTCGAGCTGCAACAACCCGGGCACAGAGCTGTTTGCCAACCCCGTCAGGACCGCGGAAAAGGTAGGCGTGCGCAATTCTTCCCGAGATCAGGGAACGAGTGAGAATTTTTTTTGCCTTATCCTGTCCGAGTATTGCTGCAAAGGACAGTGGCGCGGTCTGCTCTGTCATATTCAATCACCTCTTAGAAAAGGGTGCGCTGTTTTCCGGACACACTCTCTTCATTCATCTGCAGGTCTGTTCCATGCTGTTCAGACAGCGGTTTCAGCAGGAGATAGCGTTCAAGGCTGCGCTGGTACTCACTCCACTGCATTCCCCCGGATTTGACTTTTCTTCTTAACTGTTCCACCAGGTTCATCTTGGCATCCATGTCGTCGATGAAGCTCAACAGCAATGCTTCAGCAGTCATCGGCACGACCGGTGAGCCAAACTCCTGACGCCCGTGGTGGCTTAAGACAAGATGCTGCAGCTGGGTGAGCAGTTCTTCGGGAAAATCCTTGATTCGCTCCGCTTCCCTGCCGATCATTTCACAGCCGATCACCAGGTGCCCCTTTAATCTGCCCGTATCAGTATAGTCAATCACTCCCGTTGCATTTTCCAGCTCCACCGTTTTACCGATGTCGTGCAGCAAGGCACCGGCGAGCAGCAGATCCCGATCAATGCCCTCATAGTGATCGGCAAGCAGTACTGAAACGTGGGCCATTGACAGTGAATGCTCCAGTAATCCCCCCATATATGCATGATGAATCCCTTTGGCTGCAGGTGACAACTGGTATATTTTTCCGGTATTGCTGTTAAGAAATATCTGACTCAGCAATGTGCGGAGAAAACCGTTTTGTACTGTATCGATCAACTTTCTCAGCTCATCCTGCATCGCCGAGGTCTCACGATGGGAAGCGGCGACAAACGCTTCTGGTTCATATGACTGCTCGTCGGCAACAGACACCTTATCAATTTTCAACTGGAGCTTATCGTTATAGGTCTGCACCAGCCCCCTGACGTTGAGAATTGCACCAGGTACGCAAAGAGATTGATACCGTTCGGCGTTATCCCAGATTGGCCCGCTCAGCTCCCCACTCCTGTCACCAAGCGTCAAAACCAGATACGGCTTGCCGGCCCTGGTCTCGCCCAGGCGAGCATTTTTGACCATTAACAGATCGTTGAAGGACTCACCTTCAACGAGATCTTCGATAAATCTATTCTTTCCCATATCTTCCCTGTCACCTGTTGTATCAAACGTTTATAGCTTTGCTGCGCTGTTTTCAGCGGTATCAAGCGGAGTCCAGCTCCTGTCACTTTCAAGCCGGTATGAACCAACAAACGTCATCCCGGTTGCTTTCAGCGAGTGACCCCATTCATCTGGAGAAATCAGTGAAAAAAGCAATGACTGATCAACGTTAGAATAGAGATGATAAACCCCTCCCACCCGCTTCTTAAAACCGCATTGGGCTCGATGTAATTGTTGATTTTGCCTTGTTTCTGCCAGTATCTCCTGTGCCTTGTTCCTGAGCTGCTCTATCTGTTCGGCCAGGACACGAAGCTTCCCCACCGCCTGCATGGTCAGCAGGTCATCCGCATCGGCCACTTCTTTTGCGAGCTCCACCAGTTCAATCGAGGGCGACTGCCGGCTGATGGGGTAGGGCGATTGGTGATCGGCTCCTCGGTGTTTTTCACCTTTATATTTGGTTTCATTCAGCATATAGTTATCAACCTATGGCAAATTATAATGCAAAAATCTGTAATTGCTTATAGTAACCGGCCCATATCAAAAACGTCCACCCTTTTTGAGCCCGATGGTGTTATGGGAGAAGATCTTCATATTACCAACTGTACACTCCTGTCCGAGCCTTATGCGGACCTGCTGCCAGAGCAATACATTTGTATTGAAAACGGCCGTATCAGTTACACCGGGGACATGAACCCCAACCGCGATTATTCCCGGGGTCAATTGATAGATGCGGGGGGAAACCTGGTGATGCCGGGATTAGTCAATGGCCACAACCATTGCGGGATGACGCTGTTTCGTGGCATGGCAGATGACCTCCTGCTCGACTCCTGGTTGTTTGAACACATTTTCCCGGCAGAAGCAGCACATGCCAGCCCTGATATGGTGTACTGGTGCACGCTGCTAGCGGCCGCAGAAATGATGCTGTCCGGTACGACCACTGTCGCCGACTGCTATTTGTTTTCTGACCAGGCGGCACGCGCTTTGCGCGATTCAGGAATGCGCGCCGTTATTGCTCACGGCGTCATTGATTTCCCGACACCAAGCGTGCCCGATCCCGACAAGAATATTGAGTCTGCTAAACATTTCATCGATAACTGGTCTGATCGCTCACCCCGCATAACGCCGGCGGTGTTTGCCCATGCGCCCTATTCCTGTTCACCCAAGACACTCCAAAACGCGAAAAATCTGGCCGACAGCTACGGTCTCCAGTTCTTCACGCATCTGGCAGAGAGCAGAACTGAACATGAAAAGATAATAGATCCGCAAGGCATAACGCCGGTGAGACACCTCTTCAATCTTGCTCTTCTTGATCACAACACCACCTGTGTCCATGCAATCTGGGTAGCAGACAGCGACCTCGATATACTGGCGGAAAGCAAGGCCAGGGTGGTCACCTGCCCGCAGAGTAATCTCAAACTTGCCTCGGGAATCGCTCCGGTTCAGTCCATGCTCGATCGTCAGATATGTGTCGGCATTGGTACTGACGGCTGTGCGTCAAATAACGGTCTCGATCTTTTTCGGGAAATGGACATGCTGGCAAAAATCCAGAAAACGAATACCTGCTCACCTACGGCAATGGCAGCACGCGATGTTCTCAGCTGCGCAACCGTTTCAGGAAGCCGTGCTGTCGGTGTGCCAGATTGCGGGACCATCACCCCGGGAAATCGTGCAGACCTGATCATCATCGACACCCATTCTGCCCACCTGATTCCGTTCTACAACCAGGACATTCTGGTCTATGCAGCCTCCGGCAGCGATGTTGACACCGTAATCATCGATGGCAAAATTGTCGTGCGAAACAGGCAGGTACTCTTCTTTGACCTCGAAGAGGTTTTCCACGAGGTCAATAAAAGAAAGCTCTGATCATACGGTATGCATGGAGGGAAAATGAAGATGACATGACCAAGGTTATAAAATCCGTGAGTTCTTATTGTTAATATAGTATATGCAATTTCCTCACCCTAAAAACACGCTACTCTCTAAACTTAAGATTGAATACAATGGAGCGCCTGATGGATAAGCAGTTCATAATATCAGTCATGTCAGAGGACCGACCAGGAATAATAGCCGATATCACCGGTGCAATATATGAACTCAACGGAGATCTTGCAGATCTTAATCAATCGGTTCTGTTTGGCTACCTGACCATGATTCTGGTGGCTACCTTTGATAACCACATCACCCCCGAAAACATCCTCGCCAGGGTCACCAAGATACAAAGCCCGACACAGCTTGACGTAATCGTCAGAAAGATGGACACACCGGTGGACACGAGCCAATCTGGGCTACCGGAGAAAACCTATATCGTTACGGCACAGGGGAAAAACAAGAGTGGCCTGGTCCATGGAATCAGCTCGTTTTGTTACCACCACAACATTAATATTCTGGATTTAGCCACTACCAGGACGGACGACCGCTACACCATGATACTCCAGCTTGACCTGAGCAAGGTAGACTCAATCACGGTAGTCCGTGAAGATCTCCAGGAGTATGGGAAAGAAAGTGGTCTACATGTTGTCATGCAGCATCACCAGTTGTTTAAGGTTACCAATGAAATCAATTTCTAGCCCGCTCATCAACGCCGGTAATAAATCAAGAAACAGGGAGCATAGATAATGTTACGTTCCGACCAGATACTTGCAACCGTCGAGATGATCCAGAAAGAGAATCTTGATGTCCGTACTGTTACCATGGGGATTAACCTTCTTGACTGTCGTGGAAATTCAGTTGCAGAAACCTGTAGAAAGATCCAGGATCGAATCCAGGAAAAAGCTGGCAAATTTGTTGAAACATGCGATTTTGTCTCCCGAAAACTTGGTATTCCGGTGGTAAACAAACGGATTTCAATCACGCCGATTGCCTTCGTTGGGGCAGGGTTTGACCAGGACGGATTCGTCGAGTTGGCCCGTGCGCTCGACCAGGCCGCCTCAGATGTTTGCGTTGATATTCTGGGCGGCTTTTCTGCCCAGGTGGAAAAAGGAATGACAGAAACGGACCGCCAGTACATCATGTCCCTGCCAACGGCGCTTTCAGTCACCGATAAAATTTGTGCATCAATCAATGTCGGCTCCTCTCAGAAAGGCATAAACATGGATGCCTTGACCATGCTGGGCCAGTCTGTAAAGGACATTGCTGAAGCGACCAGAGATCAGAACGGGTTCGGAGCTGCAAAATTCGTGGTCTTCTGCAATCAGCCTGGAGACAACCCGTTCATGGCTGGAGCAATCCATGGTGTCGAAGAAGCTGACACGGTTCTCAACATAGGCGTATCTGGTCCAGGCGTTATAGCCCGCTCACTTGAAAGACTGATTTCATCGCGGAGTGATAGCCTGGGGCTTGATGAAATAGCTGAAGAAATTAAGCAGACAACCTTTCGGGTTACCCGCTGTGGTGAGCTGGTTGGACGTCAAGTATCTGAAATACTTGGCATTGAATTCGGAGTCGTTGACCTATCACTGGCGCCGACACCGACAATAGGAGACAGTGTCGGTGAAATCCTCCAGATTCTTGGTGTCGACGCCATCGGTGCACCCGGGTCAACAGCTATCCTCGCCATGCTCAATGATGCCGTAAAGAAAGGCGGAATATTTGCCTCGAAAACTGTTGGAGGGCTGAGTGGCGCCTTCATTCCGGTCATGGAAGATGCACTCCTTGCCGAGGCGGTTGGATCCGGGGCGCTCTGCCTGGAAAAACTTGAAGCGATGACGTGCGTCTGTTCGGTCGGCCTTGACATGATTCCGATACCGGGATCTGTCGACGCCGACACCATTTCAGCGATTATTGCAGACGAGATGGCGCTTGGTATGGTCAATAACAAGACAACCGCTGCGCGAATTATACCGGTACCTGGAAAAGAATTCGGAGATACGGTTAGTTTTGGCGGGCTATTTGGGGCAAGCCCGATTATGGAGGTCAGAAATGTCGGGAAATCGGGACGGTTCATCGGCTGGGGAGGAAGAATTCCTGCCCCGGTCCACAGTTTCAAGAACTAACACACCCTGTTTCTCCCCAGGTAATTATTGTCATTTATAGACCAAAAGCGGCAGTGCCGGGTAATAACTTTATACGGGTATTATCATGTTAAAAATCATCGAGACCAGCTACCCTCTTATTCTATTGACACTGTTTTCGCTGCTGCTTCTTTTCGGTCTCGGAAGTACCACCCTTTTAGATTATGACGAAGGCGCCTATGCTGAGGTATCCCGGGAAATGTATCTCGCTTCAGAAATGGTCATTCCGACACTCAACGGTGAAGACTTTTTTGAAGCCCCGCCCATGCTCTACTGGACCCAGATGCTTGGTTTTAAACTGTTTGGTATCAACACTCTTGGAGCCCGGTCAGTCAACGCGCTTTGTGGACTTGTCACCATATTGATCCTGTTTTTTGGCAGCAGGGGAGTGCTGGGCAGCAGGACTGCATTTAACGCCTCACTCATTCTTGGCAGCTCTTTTCTATTTGTCTACCTTTCCCGGGTAGCGATGACTGATATGCTGCTCACCATGTTCCTGACCATCTGCCTAATCAGTTCATGGTATGGTGTTGAACGAGCGATAAGGAATCAGGGAGGGGCGCTGCTCTTTTGGTTCGGTTGTCTTGCCGCCAGCTGTGCGATGCTCAGTAAAGGGGCTGTTGGTGCTCTGTTCCCGGTCATTACCGCCGTCATATATCTGCTATCGATTAACCGGATTGGGCTGCTGTTCAGAAAAAACTGGCTGTTGCCCGGTACGTTGACCCTCGTTGGTGTTGGGTTTTCCTGGTATTTACTGATTGGCTTTCTTCACCCGGAAGGATTCGGCTTTATGAAAGAATTATTCATAAAGCATCACCTGGGCAGATTCTCGAGTGCAATAGAAGGACACTCAGGTCCCTTCTACTACTACTTCATTGTCCTGCTGGTCGGCTTTCTCCCCTGGTTCAGCTACCTGCCAGTGGCAGTATACCATGCTCCAGTGCTATCCAACCGGGAACCGGCGTCAAGGTTTGTACGCCTCTTTGTGATCTTTTCAACAATCGCCTTGGTATTCTTTTCAATCACCCCGACCAAGCTTCCCAATTATATACTGCCGTCACTTCCCGGTCTTGCCTTGATCACTGCCACCTTGTTCAAAGCAGAGAGAATGAGGTATCCGACAATCTGGCTGGTCGCAGGGGGGATATCTGCAGCCCTGATCTGTCTGCTTGGCCTTGTCATTGCCGCAGCTCCGCTTATCATCTCCTATCTGCCCGATCTGCTCGGAGAAGACAGTCGTAAAGCTCCGATTCTGGCAGAACCTGTCCAACTCGGGTATGGCATCTGGGTTGCAGTCGTGCTGTTGCTATTCAGTGGTCTGCATATCATCCGGGCGTTGCGTGGAAAACAGGTTAACCAGATATTTCAGGCCTTGCTTCTTTCCTCCGGTATTGTCAGTGCCACCATTTTTTTCACCATCATGCCGATCTATGACCGGCTGATGAATCAACCACTCGCTTCTCTTGCCCTTGAAGCTGCCGACCATACCCCGCCTGACGGGCGTATTGTCCTTTATAACATCAATAATCGACCAAGTGTAATGTTTGCCTCCCATCGCCGTACCATTTATCACAGCGACAGACATCTCCAGCAGCTTCCAGGACTTTTTCACCAGGATGGTGTCGCTGTCGGCATTACCACAAACTATTACTATGGTCGACTGTTGAGCCACTCAATACCTGTCCAAGAGTTAAACCGGCAAGCAGGGTTTGTTCTCTTCAGCATGGTGATGGAAAACAGCAAACCTGCACCCCCTCAATAGAGGTTCCCTCTATCCAGGGGGATACTTCTCCACTGCTGTCGTGCTTCAGGCAACCCGTGTTTTCAGGGTCACGGCTTCTTTGATGGTATTGGCGACAATACATCCCCTCTCAGCGATGATGACCAGTTTTTCCAGCTCTTTTTTATCCTGACAGACACCGCTCACCACCATTTCTACTTCGGTAAACCGGGGTGGAGTGCCGTCAAGTTGAGCGCTGAGTGCAATTTTTACATCGCCTATAACAGCCTCACGTGAGTTTATTGCCGCCAGCAGATTACTCATGAAACAGCCACCCAGTCCCATAAGAAAAAGCTCTCCGCCCATCGGGCCGCCATCGCTTCCTCCTTTTGATTCGGGCCGATCACACCTCACACTGTGGGTCCGGGCGGTCGCTTCAGAAGTGGACGCAGAAACCTGTGTCACCTGTGCAGTTACTTCTATTGCCATATTATTCACCTCGCTTATTGTTTTTTAAAAAGAGTGTTTTGCTCCATTTCACGGGAAACAGCATCGATACCTGCTGTTGATAATCTCTGTAGGAATCACCAAAATAGGTGACAAGTTTACGCTCCTCAAGAACAGTACCCACAAGAAAATAGCCAGTGACGATGAGCGCTGTTACCACCGTTGATGGGAAAAAAACTCCCGGGGCTGACCAGGTGATGATAATCCCGCCAAGATACCATGGATGCCTGGTAACAGCCGATATGCCTGACACGTTAAAAGCGGACTGGTCGCTGAGCAGATGATGACTCCGTCTGCTCCGAAACTGTGAAATTCCCAGAAAAGATGCCATGCTATACTGTCTTGCACCCGATACAAAAAGCGTAAGAGCTATGCCAATCAGGAAAAATCGAAGCATCACGAATATACCTGACCAGCCAAAGAGAACCGTTTCGTTTTGTTGCATATAGAGGCTGAGCAACAGCGGGAGCGCAAGTGTTGTTATGGCAATCAGGTTGTAGGCAAATCGGTAGAATCGAAAGTGTATACCGAGCTGCGTTTCCAGGTAATTGGTCACCGGAATACAGATCATGAGGCTATGGACAACGCACCAGGACGTCCAGACGAGAGTGAGGAGCAGATAACTTTCAACGGCAACCATCGCCACGTTCCCGGCTATACCTTTTTCACCTCTCTCCCGACTGGGCAATTACAATTTTTCTTCAGCTGACCAGTCGCAGGGGAAGGTCTTAAAGAGATCGATATCGACAATCTCAGAAAATTTCACATGAACACTGTAATCGCTGTGTAGATGATAAGACAGTTTGACGATCGTGCCACTCAGCTCTACTGTTTCATCATCCTGATCATCAAACATCACTGCGATATCGATCTCTTTAGAGAGGAGCTCCCGGGCCGTCTGCTGTTTTGAACAGCGGATCGAAAAGCAGACTCCTGACCGGGACATATCGGACAACTCACCCTTGAAATAGATCTCGGTTCTCTGTCCCTGCTGATCAAGAAGGTAGGCGGCAGCACTTCCCTTCAGGGGATAGCGCCGATGATCTCTGCGACCACTGCTCTTCTGCTCTGCAGTGATTTGACCAATACCGTGCACCTGGCAGAAATCGGCAAGCTTGTCATAGAGGCCGGATCGAGAGTCACGCCAGTCATCGGCAATCTTCCGGTTTAGATACCACACCGCCACCTCAGTCTGGGTTGCGGCGGAAAACGGACAGAGCGATATACCAAAAAAAGAATCTTCACCCAGAATATCGCCTTCTGTCAGCTGACAGACAGAATAATTTTTGTCACCTTTCCGATAGTAGAGGGTTACCCGGCCACTCTCAATGAAAAAGAGCCGGTTGTTGGGCTGCCCCTGGGCAAACAACAATTTTCCCGAATCAACACGTGTCCGTTTCAGGCTGTAAAACAAACAATTGGTCTCCTCACTGCTCAACCCATCATAAAGATCAGCCCATGCGGCCAAATGATCAGGATTTAGTTGTTTGGTTTTTTCTGCTTCAATGACCTCCGCCGAAGAAACAATACTGTTAATGGCCATTGGACTGGTTTTCATCAACTGCTCCCGAAGCGACTCGGCCTCACGAAAGGAACCGCTGCGAGCCATTTCTTTGATTCGCTCTGTCAGCGCCTCGACATCAGGTTGAGTTGGGTTACTGCTGCGGTCATCGGATACCATTTTGTTCCCCCGGCAAGGTGCTGCCAACGATACGACTACTGAAATAGCTTATTTGACTGTCATTATCTCACAGAAATAGTAAAATATCAAAAAACGATTAACCGGGGTAAGCCATCTGTTTATGGATTATTCCAGCATACTCGTCCAAGACACATCTAGCGCTTGCGATCAGCAGAGAGAGAGATCATGATATTCATTGTTTCGCCATCCAAAACCCAGCGCCCTGGACTTGCTCCAGGCACCCGTTACTTTCAGCCTCAGTTTATGAGGCAGGCGACCGCCCTCATCGACGTGCTGAGACAACTCAAGCGTGGCGAGCTGGCCCGGCTCATGAATATCAGTGAGAAACTGACGGATCTCAATTATCTGCGAATTCATGAATTTAGCATACCCCATACTGCCGAAAACTCAGGAACCGCCCTCACGACCTTTCAAGGAGATGCCTTTTCCGCAATGACCACCGGTTCATACAGCCCAGATGATTTTCAATTTGCCCATGCCCACCTGCGCATTCTTTCAGGTCTCTACGGGATTCTGCGACCGCTGGACCTGATGCAGCCGTACCGCCTTGAAATGGCAACCAAACTTGTTTCTGAGAAGGGACAAAACCTCTATGAATTCTGGGGCACAGCCATCACCGAATCGTTCAACAAGGAGCTGGAATACATGAAAGAGCAGGTGATCATTAATTGTGCTTCCAGGGAATACTCACGGACATTACAGCAGAATCTGCTCGCTGCTCCGATGCTCAACATAACGTTCAGGCAGCGGAAAGACAATGTCCTTAAAACGATTGCCATTCATGCAAAGCGTGCGAGAGGTTTGTTTGTTGATTACCTGATAAAAAACCGGATCAGCGATATCGACCAGCTTACCAGCTTTACAGGAGCCGGGTATGAATTTGCGCCGAATCTCTCCTGCAGCAGTGAGCTGGTGTTTGTAACAACACTTGGTTGAGGCAGTAAAAAGCACCCCTGGCCACACAGCCGGATTGTCTTTCCAAGATCTCATAAAATCTTATAATACGGTAGGTTGTTAATCTCCGATTTTGTGTTCAGCCAGCTTTTCCAGGGCTAAAACCATGGCAGAGTGATCGAGCCCGCTTTCGCCCATTGCGGCTACCGCATTGAATAATTCCTGGGCGGTTGCAGTATTTGGCAGAGAAATCTGAAGCTGCCGCGCATTTGCCAGGGCCAGGTTAAGATCCTTCTGGTGAAGATTAATCCTGAACCCGGGAGCAAAAGTCCGTTTTATCATTCGTTCTCCATGGACCTCAAGGATCTTGGATGAGGCAAAACCACCCATCAGCGCCTCTCTCACCTTTGCCGGATCAGCTCCTGCTTTCGAGGCAAAGAGCAACGCCTCGCCGACTGCTTCGATGGTAAGCCCAACGATGATCTGATTGGCAACCTTACAGGTCTGGCCGTCTCCATTACCGCCAACAAGCGTTATATTCTGACCCATCAGCTTCAATACCGGCAACACAAAGTTATAGGTATCCTGGTCGCCCCCAACCATGATCGTCAGGGCAGCATTTTCAGCACCAACCTGTCCGCCTGAAACCGGAGCATCGAGATATTTACAACCAAGTGCATTTATTTTCTCGGCAAATTTCTTGGTTTCAACAGGCGAGATCGAGCTCATATCAACGACAACCTTGCCGCTGCTCAATCCTGCTGCCACCCCCGTTTCACCAAACAGGACATGTTCAACATCGGGAGTGTCGGGAACCATCAGGATAATCAGTTCCGTCTGTTCAGCTACTCCCTGAGCAGAATTAGAAAGATAGACCCGATCCTTGAGCATTTCCGGTACCGTGTGTGTTTTGTCGACATATACGTCATGGCCATTGTCCAACAGATGCCCGGCCATCGGACCACCCATTATACCAGTTCCTAAGAAACCTATTTTCATAGCCCTCTCCTTCTGTCTGCTTTTAATAGCGCTTCAGCCAGCCGAGGCCGGCTTCAGTATCTGTTGCAGGTATATACTCACAGCCAATCCATCCCTGGTAACCAACGTCATCGATGGCCTTAAACAGATTTTTAAAATTAATCTCGCCGGTTCCCGGTTCGTGCCTGCCGGGGTTGTCTGCAAGCTGCATATGGCCAATTTTGTCTATAAGCCTGGTGATGGTATTGATCAAATCTCCTTCCATCCGCTGCATGTGATAGATATCATACTGCAGGAGAATATTATCATGGCCAACCTCTTCCAGCAGCGCCATGGCATCCCTGGAGGTGTTAAGGTGAAAGCCAGGCATATCGAGAAAGTTAATCGGTTCTACCAGAAAGGTTATCTCCTCCCTGGCAAGGGCTTCTGCTGCAAATCGCAGGTTTTTTACCAGAACCTCCCTCACACTATCTGCTGCTACACCAGCAGGCGTCAGGCCCGCCAGGCAATTGAGCATCGGGCAGTTCAGTGCTTTGGCATACTCGATCGCCTGTCCGACCCCGTCCTGAAACTCCCCTTCCCGCCCCGGCAAACAGGCAATACCACGCTCGCCACCAGCCCAGTCGCCTGGCGGAAGGTTGTGCAGAACCTGCTCCAGGTTATTCTGCTGGAGCTTTTCAGCGAGTTCAGCTGCCGGCCAGTCATACGGAAACAGATACTCAACTGCAGAAAACCCTGCATTTGCCGCTCGATCAAAACGATCATAAAATTCAACTTCGGTAAACAGCATGGTCAAATTGGCATTAAATTTGGGCATAGCATTTCCTTTCTGGTGATTGCAATCATAGATTGAAAGTGATTGCATGATGAATCTTATTATTTTACATTCAGAAGCCGTCAGATAATCATAACATCAGATGTTATGATTTTTACTATTGTTTTTTTCACCGCGTGTCAATAAAATTTCCCTCGAAAATGCGACAGCCGACACACCACTGGATGGAGCAAAAAGCCAGGTATGACTGGGGTTATGAGAAGGCATTCGAACAACCTGAAACCGTTGTACAGACAATTACTGGAAGAAATGGTTACTGGCCAGGACGCCCTCACAGCACACCTCGAGGCGACCGGTTAAAAACCTGTCGCCTCGATGCTTGAAAAGGAACCTCAACAAACCATTTCCGGGTACAAAATGAACATATCGTCAGTGATCAAGTTTCGCTGGACGGCCAGGAGGACACGACATGAACCATCAGCTGCTCTACGGCAAAGAAGAACGTAGCATAGCACTTCCCGAATATATCAAGGTAACTTCGGTCGTCAAGCACCCGATGCCTGTTCTGCCTGACAGTTCAGCCTCGATCTCTGAAGCATTATTGCATCCGGTACAAAGCCCGACGCTGCCGGAACTGGCAGGCAACAGGAAGACGGCATGCATCCTGATTTGCGACATTACCAGGCCGGTACCAAATGGCCTGATTCTTCCACCACTTGTCAATACACTCGTCGAGTCGGGAATAAGGAAAGAAAACATACTGATCCTGGTTGCAACAGGGCTTCATCGACCAAACGAGGGAGACGAGCTTCGTGAACTGGTGGGGTCTGATGAAATCTACAACAGTATCCGAATCGAAAACCATTTTGCCAGGGACCGGGACGCCCATGTTGATCTTGGCTTTACTTCAACCAATATACCGATTGGCATTGACAGGCGCTTTATTGACGCCGACCTGAGAATTGCAACTGGGCTTGTGGAACCCCACTTTATGGCAGGCTACTCTGGCGGCAGGAAGGTGGTAGCCCCGGGGATCGCCTATCAGGATACGATTCTCAAATTCCATACAGCACATGTCCTTGAACATGAAAATTCCGACAATTGTATCCTCGACGGCAATCCTCTTCACCAGGCACAACTCGAGATTATCAGGACCATTGGCGAAATCTATAGTGTCAATACGGTGATTGACCACAGGCGGCGACTCGGCAAAGTCACCTTCGGTGAAATAGAGGCAAGCCATCTTGAAGCCGTTGAATTCATGAAACAATATGCGGAAATAGAAATAGATAGAAAATTCAGGACAATTGTTACATCGGCCGGAGGCTATCCACTTGACAAAACCTATTACCAGACGGTCAAGGGAATGGTTGGGCCGTTAAACATTCTGGAAGAAGGTGGAACCCTCATTATTGCCAGCGAATGCTCAGAAGGAATGGGGAGCCCGGAATTTGTTTCTGCTCAACAGTTATTATACAGACAGGGCATGGACAAATTTATGGCCACACTCTATTCCCGCGAGAAGGCCTTGATTGATGAATGGCAGACTGAAATGCTCCTCAAACCGCTCAGACATGGATCGGTCAAGCTCTATACAACAAATTTATCGGAATCTGAACGAGAACAGACCTGTGTTGAGCATATCGATTCGATTGAAGATGCTATACTGGCAAGCGTTAAGGAACAGGGCAGCAACGAAATAGCCATTATACCGGAAGGCCCTTATGTTATCCCACTTCTGAAAAAAGCTGGTTGATTGAACACAGGCGGCTGACCAGGGGTTGAAAACATTATGATCATCAAGGCGATACCGTTTGCTGGGTGAGCCTGATTATTTTTTCAACTGCGTGCGGCAGCGCTTGTTTCACCTCCGGACTCAGCCCTGCACCAACCTTGTTGAAGCATAGCCCCTCGACACCGACCAGATATATCGCCCGGGGAGTCCGTTCAGGATAGAGTTTCTGACACACCTGAAGGGCCTCCCTGACGCCGATACCGTGACCGCTGACCGGACGCATCTCACTGACCGGGAGCTGTTCCCAGTCAAGCACATGAACAGTCCCCGGAGCTGATCCGAACTGTACCGCATCGACCACGATCAACAACTCTTCCCCCCGGAGTTGATCAACGACTGCCATGCCGCCTACACCAAGCAGGCAGAGACGAACATCAGTATCAAATCGTCTCTGGGCCAAAATATGATACAGTGCGTGTCCAACCGCATCATCGGCAACAAGATCATTACCGATACAGACAACCAGGCTGTTACTCATTATCCCTTCAAACCGCTGAACTGGAGGGAAAAGATGCACTTCTCTCCGGCTTCGATTGTCTTTGGCCGGGCCGGGCTCCCTGTTAATTCAGCCATGATTCCAGCGATATAATAATGAAACATCTGGCAGGTAGAGCCATTGAGCTCCAGGTTCCTCTCCCGGCAGACAGAATAAATGGGACAGTGATCAATGGTGATCGTGGCCTCCTTGCCGTCAAAATCTCCGGCTATATCAAATCCCTCCGAAAAGACCCTGATCATTTCCGCAAGGGCAGTTGTACCGCTCGGTTCTTCCAGGTAAATTGGCATATTCTGCGCCATCTTCCGCCCCGAAGCAACCGCCAGTGCAGGGGTTGATTTTCCGACAAAGGTTTCAATGGTATCAACGAACATGTCCAGCAGAAAGGATACCTCGATGAAGGCCTTGTCATGATCTTCCATGGTCTGTTGCAGTTCAATACAGTCAATCATAAGAATTTCTCCATTCGGCGACTGAAATAGAGGTTTCGATAAAAGTTTTTCACCAGGTGATGACCAGTATGGCTGATCGCCCCGGAGGGACAGATAAACGCACAGCTCAAACATTCGATGCAGTCATCTGCTGATTTGACGACCGCTTTCTGGGTCGCATCGTCGAAGGCGATTGCATCAGTGGGACAGATGTCCACACAGAACCTGCAGCCGCGGCATCCCTTTTCCCGGATCTCCATTTCGAGCATCCTTAGTTCCTCCTTATTCTGCGAATGGTTTCTCCACCCCTGGTTACTTCCACTTCAAACTCCATCCTGCCGAGGGCGTGCGTCGAACAGGCAAGACAGGGATCGTAACAGCGAACGACAAATTCCAGTCCATTCAGCATCTTCTCATCATCGCCGCCGTCCAGCAGATTAATGGCACCTTCTTTCAAAGATTTATTGATCGCGGCGGTATTTTGCTGGGTTGCAATGATCATGTTTGCCCCTCGGACAATACCGCCGTCGTCAATCTGGTAATCGTGCACAAGAACTCCTCGCGGTGCTTCAACATGACCGACACCACGTCCTCCAGAAAATTGAGCGGCAACCCGGGATTCACCGCGAAGCTCTGGGTTGTTCATAATTTCATCGGCCTTCTCACAAGCATAGACCAGCTCCACCAGTTTACAGTACATCTGCAGGACCGCGTTGTGGCACGGTCGACCGAAGCGACTGCGAAACTCCTCGAATTCCTTCTGGGCACGCTCTGTTTCCATGCCATCGACCACATTCATCCGGGCCAGCGTACTGACCCGGTACATGTGCTCGCTGTTATCGACATCGAGATACACTTCTTTTGCATAGGAACGAGACACGGCACGCTCCACCAGGTAGTCAGCATAGGCTTCAGTGGCGAATTCAGCTCTGATCTCACCCTGCTCATCCATCGCCCGGAGCGTTCCTTCATAGACATTGAGCTTCCCGTCTTTGGCTGTTCCCAGATACCAGCTTGGAACATTGAGCTTGTCAAGCAGGACCGGGTTGTCGTCGAGCAGGCGGAGCAGTAATTCCTTGGTAACCGGTACCAGTTCAGCGGCCAGACCAACCGCTTCGCTGGTAAGTTCCTGAAGTCTGGAATACTGGGCATCACTTAATTTCGAGGCTATGCCACCGGCAATAGCCGTAACCGGATGAATGCCACGCCCTCCAACCACCTCATTAATTTTCTGGCCAAGGGAGCGCATTCTCAACCCTTTCCTGGTCAAGTCCGGGTCTTTTTCGACCATTCCCACGACATTCTGGGTTGCCGTTTCACCATTGAGACCAAAGACCAGGTCCGGCCCGGCAAGGATGTACAGCGACAGCGCGTGAGAGTGGATGTAGTGCCCCATGTACATCAACTCACGCATCAACTTTCCTGCCGGTGGTGGCTCAACGCCGGCGGCATTATCGAGGGCTTTTGCAGATGCCAGGTGATGAGCGGTCGGACAGACGCCGCAAATCCTGGCCGTGATCTGAGGCATCGTATGAGCTTCCATACCAACAAGAATGCGTTCAAAACCCCGAAGCTCATTGACAATAAAAAACGCTTCCTCCACACCGCCGCTATCATCACACTCGAGCAGGATTCGCGCATGGCCTTCTATCCTGGTAACGGGGTCAATACTAATCGTTTTCGCCATGTTAACCTGCCTCCACATCAGCAATCCATTTTTTAATCAAGAACGTCGGCTTGTTACCAATCATCTTCGTAGCCATCGCATATGCATAGTGCGTTTTTGCGCTCTTCTCCATCTGCGTTTTAATTGTTGCAGGCTCGATTGCAGTAAGCCTTGACATTCGGTCACTCACCTCTGAACGTATATCCAGGTAGGGTTCAGCGAGAATCTGCATGGTTGGACCTGCACAACCGGTGCAGGCAATCCCGTGGTTTGGGCAGGGAGACATACAGCGGTCTAGTGTGGCAGAGCCGAGGCAGATATACCCCTGGCTCAAGAAACAGATGGTCTCATCCGGAACACCGTCAAGGCTGTTTTTTATCTTGTCGGCACTCCCCTTGATCATCTGTCTGGCGCAGCGGCCACATACCGAATCCTGGGTGACCCGCGGTTCACGATTCTCAATCAATGTTTTCAGGCTTTCAAAGATAAAATGGGCGTGGGGAGGGCAGCCGGGCAGATAGAGATCCACATCGATTACCTCGTCCACTGGTGTCACCATCTTCTCAAGCGCACTGATGCCCGTACTTGGAATGGTATCGGTACGGGTCGTCGGAGACTTCCGGTAAACATGGTCCATGATCTCCTCACGTGAGTGGGCAAGACCTGCGCCATGCAGGCCGCCATAAACGGCGCAGGTACCAAAGGCGATAATGGTTTTGCATTTTTTCCGCATCTCCTCTGCCGCATGGCGATCATGCTCGGTTCGAACCGAACCGGTCAAAATACCGATATCTGCCTCAGGATAATCTTTTATATCGGTCAATACCGGACAGTGCAGGATCTCGACAGATTCAAGTACATTGAGTATTTTTTCATGCAGATCAACCAGCGCCACATGGCAACCGCCACAGTCACAGAGCCAGTCGGTGTTCAACCGTATTTTTCCACTGCTCATTCCTGATTCCTCTTTGTCATAGTATTATTACGCCGCTACGGTTAATTGCTTAAGGCAGGCGTTCTCTCCGGCATGCTTGATCTCCAGTTTTGCCGTTTTTCCCATTATATTTTCAAGAGCCCCAGCAAAAAAACCATACATCATATTACAGAGCGACCCCTGCTGAGGATGGCCGAACCTGAAAAGCGACTGGCGTATCATGCAGTCTCTAAAGACAAGAAGCACCTGGTGTTCTCCATTCTCATTGAGTGTAATCAGCTCATCCTGGCTGGCAGGCTTGAATGGCTCAAACCCCCAGAGACAATGATTATTCTGAAGTACCCGGCCAACCTCCTCTATTGCTTTGAGCAGATCGTCTGTCTTGGTGGCATCCTCCGAGAATTTACGGCCGAGATTTCGGCCTGCCGACATGGTCATACTGTTTGCACCTCTTCCCAGGATCGGTTCAATACCTGCAGAAAGAGCGGCCATAAAATTCATGGTCTCCTGGAGTGTCCGCCTTTTTTTACGAATCTCATGGATGTTTTCCACCGTGCTGTCCTCCAATATCAAAATTACCTGACTGCCACGATTTCCCGATCGCCACAAATTTATTTATTATTTTCAGAAAGTTGTAGACAATATTATGATCATACAGACGACGGACGCGCCTCTTCTTTGCGCAAATATGTCAGCCGATTACAATATCGTATCACAAAACACCTTTACTCCCAAGAAACATGTAAAAAAAGTAATTCTGCGGGTTATTTTTAGAAAAACTCTGGGAATTCAGCGACAAGCTGATTGATATGAATAGCAAAACCGATCCCTTCAAATTTCTCAGTAATCAGTTTCATACTGTTAACCCCAACAACCCGACCATCCTCTGTCAGCAAAGGACCTCCGGAATTGCCTGGATATATTTCTGAATTGGTCTGGATATAGTCTCCCCGAAAACTCGAGATGACCCCGGAAGTCACTGTATTTTTAAGCTGTAGTGGCGACCCGATTGCATAAACCGGCTGCCCGAGGGTGATCGAACCACTATCGGCCACTTCCAGGTATGGTGTCCGGTAGCCGTTGAGTTTGAGGAGTGCAAGGTCATGAACATCACTGACTCGGTAGAGAATCGCTGATTTGTCTTCTCCATCGGCAAGGGTAATGGTAAATCTGGACTGGTAGGAAAGCGCTTTCTTCTTTTGTTGGAAATCCTTTTTCCCCTTATCAACTTCCCGCTTCTTTACCAGAAACTCCTTTCTCCGGTTATTGTAATCCCGGAGCCATTCTTCAAGGTATCGTGATTTCTCTTTCAACGAATTCTCGGCAGCAAGGCGACGGTCCCCCGGTATTCGATCACCCTGCTCCTTAATCGTCTTTCTGAAAGATGCCCAGTTCTGTTTCAGGTTTTTCTCATACTGATCAATATGTGATTTTTCACGTTTCAGATTGCGCTCCCACTGGTCGAGACGCTCGGTCGCTTTGGTCATCACCTGCTCAACTTTCTGATCATTAACCTCACTTCCCCTGATCACATGCCGGTTGGTAACGATCAAACCATCGCCGTTGATAAAAAAGCCGGATCCCGATCCGGCAGAAGTGAGGATCGATACGACCGCAAGATTGGCGTTTTCAATTGGGCCCTTCGGTACCATTTTTGCTTCCAGAAGAGCTTTCAGGTCACGGGTGTCTTCCCTGTCGGTAGTGCGGCTGTAGGTGCTGGTTGCTGCAGCGCTCTTTTCCGTATAGATAACTTTATCCACTTCAGAAAGGGGGATAGAGACATCGCCGCCGAACTGGCGATAGGTAAGCTGGGATTTATCGCGATGAACATGATCCGTTTTGATCACCGAACCATTCTTCAGGTACACTTCATGTGAACAAACGAATGGTGGTGCCAGCAAAAGAAGGAACAGCAGCAGATGCAATGCAGCAGTATTGACCATGTTCTTTACTCGACTTCCTGGAAGAAAACAATGGTGTGGCCATCCGGATAGAACCAGATGAAAACGCTCTCTTTTACAATACCATTTTGATAAGGAGAAAGCCACCGACAAGCAGGACCATGAAGACGATGGAAAGAATGTTAAAATATTTGTCGATATATCGCTGAACCGGCTCTCCGAATTTCCAGATAAAGGCGGCAACGAGGAAAAAGCGAGCGGAGCGTGAAATCAGGGAAACGATAACAAATGTTGGAAAGTTCAGGTGAAAGGCGCCAGCAGTAATGGTAAACAATTTGTAAGGTAGCGGGGTAAACCCGGCGGCACCGACTGCCCAGATATCATAGGCCCGGTAAAGTTCCTGTACCCGCTGGTATTTGTCATCCAGGCCGTACCAGGCAATAATCTGTTGACCAACAGAGTCCATGAACCAGAATCCAAGCCCGTAGCCAAATGCCCCGCCTGCTGCCGATCCGACCGCGCAGACTGCAGCATATTTGAAGGCCCTGGTCGGCGCGGCGATGCACATGGCAATGAGAAAGACATCCGGAGGTATCGGAAAAAAGGAAGATTCCACAAAGGCAATGACAAAAAGAACCCAGATCCCGTAGGGTCCTGAAATCCAGGTCATACAGCGATCATAGAGCCGTTTTAACACTCCTTGTGCCCGGTGTTCACCGTTGTTACCAGCCATATTCACCAACAAGATCTACAAACCTGACCTTTTCAAGATGGGTAATGGTAATGGCACCCTGAGCTTTCTCAACCAGTTGGAGATCCTGAAGATGCTGATCGCCAACCGGAATGATCAATCGTCCGGGATCTGCAAGTTGTTCAACCAGCGGGTCTGGAACTTCGGGGCCCCCGGCCGTTACTATAATTGCGTCATAGGGGCCATTATCCGGCCACCCCATGGTTCCGTCATCGAGCTTGGATATGATGTTGAAACAGTTGATTTGATCGAAAACTCTTCGTGCTCCGGCCAGCAGAACGTTAATGCGCTCAATCGTGTAGACTTTTGTGCAGAGTTTTGACAATATTGCCGCCTGGTACCCTGAACCGGTACCTATCTCAAGAACTGTTTCATACCCTTTCAGGTTAAGGGCCTCTGTCATGCAGGCCACAATATATGGCTGGCTGATTGTCTGTCCGGCGGCAATGGGCAGTGGAAAATCGCCATAGGCCCGGGAGCTCAGGGCATCATCGACAAAACAGTGGCGCGGCACCTCTCTCATCGCTTCGAGGACCCGCTCGTCTCTGATTCCCCGGGGAACGAGCTGCTCGGCCACCATGCGTTCCCGGATCGTTGCATACCGGGCCATTACTCTCGTTTCTCTTGCCAGGAATAATCGTCTGCCCAGTCAAATTCATCCGAGCTGTGTGAACTAAAGGTACAGTCGACGACGGTATCACCCTCAAATGTTACGACTATCCTGCTGTACCCTTTGGCACTGAAAAACCCTCCAATATAGGGGGTGTTCTGCATCGTGGTCCGACTTTCCTCGTAATAGATCCAGCGCTCAGTTGTCTCAGAGGTCATCTGTTGAGCGTCAGGGTCACCGAGATAGGTCAGGACATCCTCCCTTGTTGTCACACCTGGTTTGATCAGACTGGCATCCGATGCCAGATGCCTGATCGGCTTGTCGGCACAGGATGCCAACAGCAGCAGAACGGACAACAAGACTATGAATCTACGTATTGATGACATTATAATCTCCAGAATAGCTCAGCCATCGCTGTAAAACATCCCCACTTGTACCAGTTCCCATCCTGATGCCGCCTTTCCAGAGCTGAGCTGTAAAAGTGAGCGCAGGAATTCGACTAACCGCCAGGACGACTTCGCAACACACAAGAGCTATATCCTGAAGAGGATGATTTTTCAACTCTATTGTCGTTTACCGGGGCAAATTTGAAGCGGGCCGCACTGCCTGGATTCTTTTATTGCACAGCCGAGCGGTTTCAGGCCATCACTTTTCCGAGAATTCGATAGTTGCGCTCGACCATCTCAAGGGGATCCACTGTCAGACCGGCCTGGATCATCGCATTGTCGTAAATCTGCAGAGCAACCTCGGACGCAAACATCTCATCAGAGACCATCAGTTCTGCCAGCTTGCCGATGAGCTCACTGGAACTGTTTATCTCAAGATTTTTTTTACTGACCTCACCCAGAGGGCCTTGCTCAGACCTGCTGGCCGCCATAACCCGTTCCATTGAGGATGTCATGTAGCCATCCGGGTTTACGATCATCGCCGGAGCGTCAACAAGACGCTTTGAAACACTGACATCTGCCACTTTATTTTCAAGCGTCTTCTTCAGCCAGTCGATCAGTGCCTCAACCGTTTTTTCATCAAGTTTTTGCGGTTCATCCGCTGCATCCTGGTCGGAAGACTCCTGATCCTTTTTTAGAGAAAGATCAGCCCTATCGGCTGAAACCAGCTTCTTGCCGTCAAATTCTCCAAGGTGACTGAGCACGAAATCATCAATTGGCTCGAGGGTATAGAGAATCTCTATATCCTTCTTCTTGAACATCTCTGTATAGGGACCTGCCTCAAGTGCTGCCCTGTTTGGGCCGTTGATATAGTAGATTTCTTCCTGATCAGGGCTCATTCTCAGAACATAGTCAGCCAGGCTGATCGGAGTACCGTCAGCCGATTTTGACGACTCAAAACGCACCAGCTTCCCCAGCTCTTTCTGAAACTCGTAGTCACTAGTCAGCCCCTCTTTCAGGTAGATGCCAAATGTTTTCCAGAACTTCAGATATGCATTTTCATCCCGCTTCGCCTCCTCATCAAGAAATTTCAGGAACCGCTTGGTGATCACTTTCCGAAGTTTCATGACCAGTGCATTGTCCTGCAGCGCCTGACGAGAGATGTTGAGCGGTAAATCTTCGCTGTCGACAACACCTTTCAGAAATCTCAGCCACTCGGGCAGAATATTTTCTGAGTGCTGATCAATGAGAATACGCTGGCAATAAAGATTAACCCCTGGTGTTACCCTGCCAAACCCCATGATTTCAAAATTTTCCTGGGGAACAAAGAGCAGCGCATTGATGGCAAGGGGGGCATCAGCTGAAAAGTGCAGCCGATACATCGGCTCATCCGTTGCATTGCCGATAAACTTGTAAAACTCAGTATACTCCTCTTCTTTGATCTCTGACCGGTTACGGGCCCACAAGGCCTGCACCGTGTTAACGGTCTCACCATCGAGCTTTATCGGAAAAGGAACGAATGCAGAATATTGCTTGATTATCGACTCAACTTTCCATTTCTGGGCATAATCATGGGCGTCTTCCTTGAGCTCGACAATTATTTTTGTCCCCCGGTGCAGGCCTGGACATTCGCTGATGGTAAAGGAACCGGCGCCATCCGAGACCCACTCACTGCCTTCACTGCCGTCCCAGGAACGACTTTGTACACGCACTGTCGAACCGGCCATAAAGGCAGAATAGAACCCGACACCAAACTGGCCGATCAGGCTCACATCCTTGCGTGCGGCTTCTGCAAGCTCGGCCAGAAATGAGTTGGAACCGGAATGAGCAATGGTACCGAGATTGGAACTCAGCTCCTCGCCGGTCATGCCGATACCGGTATCGGTGATCGTTAATTGCTTTTTATCCTCATCCAAATCGATAGTAATCTCAAGCGGCACATGCTCATCGAAAGGGTTCTCTGCGGTTAAACTCTCATGTCGATATTTTTCCAGGGCATCTGCTGCATTGGATATCAGTTCCCTGATAAAGACATCACGCTCGGTGTAAAGCGAGTTAATGACGATATCAAGAAGTTTCTTCGTTTCTGCCTGAAATTCAAAGGTTTTACTACTGTCTTCCATTCTATTTACCTCACTTGTTTCATAATAGTGATCATCTCTAGCGGTCCTGGGACCGCTCTCTTGATTTATTCATTAAAGTCGGCGAAAATGTTAACCATAGATGATTCCGTGTCAAGCAGTGAAACCGTTGTTGTTCTCTCTCCAGTATGATCTGCAATGAAAAATTTAGCCATCGGCGATATCCACATGTCCGCAGGCAGCAACTGGAATCATTTTTGACAAAAGGTCACGAACAGGCAATAAATTAACTGCAATTGACAGAGCCCATTGAAAAAAACAAAATACCGCTTATTTTGATCAGTCATGCACCACCAGTTGGAACGGCAACTGATCGCTTGAGCAATGGTAAGCCTGTGGGCTTACAAGTGATACGAACTTTTATCGAGCAACACCAGCCAGATCTTTTGATAGTCGGTCATATCCATCAGGAAAAAGGTAGTGGCCGGATAGGAAATACACGTTAACAGCTCGGAAATAGAAAACGATACTGCATGAGCAACCATAGAAATACCATCATCATCGGGGGCGGGTTATCAGGACTGATCGTCGCCCACAAACTGAAGCTGAACAGTGAGAAGCATTCTTTTGCCCTCCTCGAGCAATCCCCACATACCGGTGGCGTCATTCGCTCATTTCAAAAAAATGGCTACCTGGCGGAAATAGGTCCTCACGGTTTCCTCGACAACTGTCAGGAAAGCAAAGAACTGCTCGCAGAAACCGGGCTTAACGTGGAATGTGTCAAGGCTTCGCTTTCGACCTTTGTCCGCTATGTCTGTATGAACGGCAGGCTGATGATGATACCCCAGTCCCCGCTGAAAATTATCAGGGCGCCACTTATCCCCTGGAGAGACAAGCTAAGAGTACTTGGAGAGCTTTTTAAAGAGCCCCTTGGCGGGGAGCCGACCGTCGCAAAGTGGGCTGATTATCGCTTTGGCAAAGCGCTGCTGCCTTACGTTGACGCGGTCTTTACCGGTACCTATGCCGGTGATTACAATGAGCTCAAGATTGATGCGGTTATGCCCGGTGTCAGATCTCTTGAAAAACAGTATGGGTCGGTGATCAGGGGGGCGATCGCCAGGGCACGGGCTGCAAAGAAAAAAAGTAAATCCGGGGAAAAACTTGAGATGCCGGCAATGATCAGTTTTCCGCAAGGCATGCAGCGGCTCCCTGAAAAATTATCAGAGTCACTGGTGCATGGTGAAGAGTTATTTCTCAACTGTCCTGTTACCAGACTGCACAAAACCCAGCGAGGATGGTCTGTTGAGACACCGGGTACCTCCTTCCATGGTGATAACGTGGTGCTTGCCCTACCGGTGAATCAGGCTCTCAGTCTGCTTGCCCAGTTCGATTCTTCTCTGCCGATTAAAAAGATTCCGGAAGCCTGGATAGCGACTGTGGTATTTGGTTTCAAGGGCGCCAGTCTACCACCGGGTTTCGGGTTCCTGATCCCGGAAGCAGAAGGACGATTTACCCTTGGAACCCTGTTTTCTTCTAATATGTTTCCCAACAGGGCACCTGAAAACACAATTGTCTTTGAAACACTGGTTGGTGGCAAAAGACATCCGGAACGACTGCAACTTGACGACCAGGAATTGATCAAGCGCAGCTTGGCCGACGTACGTGGACTGCTTAACGTGCCCCCGACCCCTGAATTCACAACTGTTTTAAGGCCCAAGGGGGGTATTCCTCAGCTTGAAGCCGGATATCCGGGCCTTCTCGACTGGCGCAATTCGCTCGTTCAGAAAAATGATGGATTGTTTGTCTGCGGCTTTGGCTGGGATGGTATCGGTATAAACGATATGGTCAAGACCGCCGCATCTACGGCTGGCAGGATCATCAAAGGCAACAAGCAGGGCCAGGAAGAAATGGATGTCAAGAAAGTCTATTTCTAGAGAGGTACCTGGACAGCGGTTCTTCTGCTCCTGGCGATATTTCTTTTGCCATCGCTCACCGTAAACAAAGTGCTCAGAGCTTGCTCACCTTGTCACTTAACAACTCAATCTGAGCCGCAACTGAATTGTCACGACGATTCAAGCCACTAATGACCTTGATTGAGTGCATTACCGTTGAGTGATCACGGTTAAAGACTTTACCAATATCGGCAAGCGTTTCATCCGTGTGTTTTCGACTCAGGTACATGGCCACCTGTCGCGGGAAGGAAATTTTCTTCTTCCTCGACTTGGACTGCATATCCTGGATTGAGATCTTGAACTGGCTTCCCACCAGTTCGCTGATCAACTGGGCACTCAGACTTTTCAGAGAGCCAACAATCGAACGCACCACATCTTCAATAATCGTCTCGTCAACCGTTCCTCCCTGCAATGCAGCCCGGGCCCTGATGGCCACTACGGCAGATTCGATTCTTCTGACGTCTCCCTTGATGTGTTGGGCAAGATAACGTGCATAGTCGTCGACTAGTTCCAGCTTATGCAAAGAAGCCTTTCCCCGCACAATCCGCAACCGTGTGTCGAGGTCCGGTTCCCGAATTGAGGTAACCAGCCCTGATGTCATCCTTGATTTAAACTCGTTGTCAATGCCAACCAACTCTCGGGGCGAACTGTTTGCGGTCAGGACAACACGTTTGCCAAGCTTGATTAAAGAGTCAAGCAGTTCATTGAGTTCCTGCTGAGTTTTCTTTTTTCCGGTCAGGCTCTGGATATCTTCAACGAGTAAAATGTCGCAGTGATCATGATACTTACGTTTGAAAATATCCATATTATTTGACTTGATATTCTGCACCATTTCCGAGGCGAACTGTTGCGCTGTGACATAGTGAAGCCGAGTCATCGGTGAGGTATCAAGAACCTGGTGAGCTATGGCATGGGCCAGGTGACTTTTCCCCAGTCCGGTAGAGCTGTTCATATAGAGGCATGGTCCGATTGAGTCATCTGAGAGTGATATGGAACGGCAGGCAGATTCTGCCAGGATATTGGATTCACCCACCATAAAATTATCAAAGGTGTAACGGGGATGAAGCGCGCGCACATGTGATCCTCCGTCCGGCAGGGCTGGCAGGCGTAACTGTTTGGGCTTTTGATCTCTGCTGGGAAGTGCGTGATTGCCGTCACGTATCTGGACGCGTTCAATTGAGCCATCTATTTCGCTGACTTTTTCGGTGATAACCTCAAGGAAATTCTGGCTCACAAAAGCCCCAAAGTAACGGTCAGGACAAGCGAGATAGAGACAGGATTCACTTTGGGTCTGAAACACTAACGGCTCTATCCAGAGACCATACACACTTTCCGTGAGCTTCTCCTGCAACTTTTCCTTTGCTTTTCTCCAGATCATCATCCACAATCTCTCAGAATAAACCAATTTCGCAAAATTTCAGCCAACCCATCATCAGAATAGTCACAACCTATCCTCAGGCAGAATTAACCGAAAACTATATGGGACTTTACATCAAAAAACAGAGGCAACCGACGGATCATCTTCTCTCCGGAAAGAAAATCCTGAGGCATAAAGCATGAGTGGAGATAAACATCATTTTGGTTTTTTGGTCAAAGACGATTTTAAGAGATTTTTTCATCCTGACAAATTGTTATCAACAGGAACCAACAATACCCATGACTGCAGGGATAGAACCAGACAGCAGGTCTATCTCCTTGTCAAAAGCGACTTTCAGGCCATTACGGTTTTTCAACGTTATCCTGACATTTTAGTACGAAAGTGCAAAACTTATCAACAATTTAATAAATATATTTAATTAAATATTTCTAAAATTTACTAAAAAAAAATAAACATATCTCCATATAACATCACAATGATGGCGCCATTGTATTAAATACGGGCCTTCCATTAATTTTTTAATTTTAATCTTTTTTTAAAAAAAAAATAATGGTAATGAAACGATCAACAAGGTTCAAACGCGAGCAAATGTCCACACATGAACTTCCCTTGCACCATTTTTTTTCAGTGTTTTCGAGCACTCAGAAACAGTTGCACCGGTCGTGAAGACATCGTCAACAAGCCAGACAGACGCCCCTTCTATCATTTTCTGATTCCTGAGCTGAAAAGCATCCTGCAGATTTCGACGACGCTCTGTTCCGCTTAATCCGGTCTGAGAAGCGGTGTTTTTAGCTCGTACAAGAAGATTTGCAGCTATTTTTTCCTGATAACCGGAAAAGGCCAGGCGCGCCAGAAGCAGCGATTGGTTACTCCCTCTCTGCCTCAATCTCTTACTATGGAGCGGCACAGGTATAATCAGTTGCCCCTCTCTACACTGTCCGATTGCCCCGTTTGTTCTCAGGATTGCTGCAATCGCCCCGATGACAGAACTGTCCCCTTTGTATTTGAGGCGGTGCAGAATATCTGGCACCGCTGACTGATATTTGAGCAGAGAGCGCGCCGTATCAAAAAGAGGCCTATCCTTGAGACAATGACCGCAATGATGATCATTTTTTCCGGCAGATTCTTCAAATGGACAACCACACCTCAGACAGAGGGGTGATTTTATAAAAGGAAGCTCACCAAAACAGTTTGCACAGATGCACGACTGACTGGGCAGTGCCACCTGTGTATCACAAATGTGGCATCGGGGCGGAAATATCAGGTCGAGTAATGAGCACTTTGTGCGTGAGAGAATACCCTGGGGTTTTTTGGTGTTGTGGTCTTCAAACATGGAGCTGGTTATTTATTTCTCTTTTGTCATTGCACGCCATTATAACACCTTCATACCTTGTAAAACATGATTCTTCCACCTCTCGCCACTCCGGATGCAGCCCGGGCTCCATTGCGATGATTGCCAGATACACATCAAATATTGCCAGGCGTGGAATCTGTGTGCTTTGCATTTTTACCCAAACATGGCATAATGGACTGAATTTTCAACGAACTCGTACAGATTATACACATAGATAACTGATTTCAATAGAAATATAAAATCAGACAGTTTTTTCATGAGATCACTTTTTCAAAGGTATCACCCATGACAATAAATAGGAACAGACAACATCCAAAACGGTCATATCAGCAGGCGAAGTCCATATGCATGGCGATGATAGTCAGCCTGGTAACAATTATAGGCCAGACTGTTTATGCGGCAGAGCAGAACACCTCCTATCTGCCCCTTAAAGTGATCGCTCCCCAGGTGGATGAATCTTTCCTTACTCAGGTGGACACGGCAATGGAATCCGTTCTTGCGAAGAATGAACTGATCATGGAAAACCGGTCTTCTCTTGGGTCCATGATTGAGCAGGAACAGTGGCCACCAGCACGTGATACCCTTGAGGCAATAGCCAGAAAGACCGGTCATGACAACGTTGCTGCAGGAACACTGACGGTCATCGGCAACCAGATCAGTGTGGATTTTAAGGTTTTCGACCTGCTTGACCCGTCACAGCCAAAATATTTTTTCCAGCAATCATCATCGATTGCCTCACTGGAAGTTGTTCTCTCTGACGTACTTGGCCAGGTAAACGAATATGTGAGAAGAGACCTGTATATTGCAGACATCGCTCCTGAAGGCAATAAGATGATAGACTCCGGGGCAATATTGAGAAAGATAAAGACCAAGGCCGGCGATTTATATGAACCCGCAGTCCTGCGAGAAGACCTCAAAGCCATCTATAGGATGGGTTATTTCGATGATGTTCAGGTCGACGTCACCGAAACAGACCAGGGGAAACAGGTAGTTTTTCGAATTATCGAAAAACCTGCAATCAGCTCTATCACCTTCTCTGGTCTTGACGAACTGGATAAAGAAGATCTCGACGAGGTCATAACAATAAAGGAAAATGCCATTCTCAATCCTGCCCGGGTCAATGGTGCGGCAGAAGCGATCAAGACGCTATACCGATCCAAAGGGTATTACAACACCGAGGTAACTGCCAACATTAGTTACCCAACTCCTGATACTGCGGCAATACGTTTTACCGTTGATGAGGGCAAGAAGATCTATATCAAAGAAATAAGTTTCGAGGGAAACACAACCTTTGACAGTGGTGACCTGGAAGATGTCATCGAAACAAGTGAAAAGGGTTGGCTTTCCTGGTTAACAGCCTCAGGTTTGCTGGACAGGGATCTTCTCAATCAGGATGCGTCCCGTGTTGTCGCGTTCTATAACAATCACGGTTTTCTTGAGGCCCGGGTCGGTGAACCTGTGGTCACTCAGGAACAGGAGTGGCTCTATATAAAATTCATCATTGATGAGGGGCCTCGTTTCAAGGTGGGTACCGTTACTATTGAGGGAGATCTCATTGCTGACAAACAGATCATTCTCGATATGCTTTCCATACGAAATGAAGAATTTCTCAGCAGGAAAGTCCTCAGAGAAGATATTCTCAGAATTACCGACTTTTATGCCGAGCAGGGATTTGCTTTTGCGGATATCCGCCCGAACATGAATAAATCTCAAACCGGATCCAGGGTGGACCTCGACCTGGTGGTTGACAAGGGAGAACTGGTCTATATTAATCGAATTGCCATCACCGGCAACAGCAGAACCAGAGACAACGTCATCCGCCGGGAGCTGGAAATCTCAGAAGGCGGCGTCTTTGATGCAAAAGGGATAAGGACCAGCAGCCAGAAACTACAGCGCCTCGATTTTTTTGAAGAAGTCAACGTTACACCTGAGCCGGCACTTGATCCGTCAAAGATGAACATCGCCATCAATGTGAAAGAAAAATCTACCGGTCAGTTCAGTATCGGGGCGGGCTACTCATCGGTTGACAATCTCATCCTTATGGGTGAGCTCTCTGAAAACAATTTTCTCGGTCTCGGCCACCGGGTGGCAATCAGTGCCAACATAGGCGGCAGCTCAAGCAGGTATAATCTCTCCTGGACCAACCCCCGCTTTAATGACTCAAACGTCTCGGTGGGTGCCGATCTGTTCAACTGGGAACGGGAGTACGATGATTACACAAAGAAATCAACAGGAGGTGCCATCCGCTTAGGTCATCCGCTCTGGGGAAAATGGCGTATGTACGAAAGTTACAGCTATACGGACACGGATCTCAGCGACGTTTCTCCAAATGCCTCCTTTATTATCAGGGAATCTGAAGATATACCAATCACCAGCGCGGTGAAGGCTTCCTTTGTACGCGACACCCGGGACAAGTTGTACGGTGCGACCAGGGGCTCGAGAAATTCGCTCAGTGTTAAGTATGCTGGCGGTATACTTGGCGGAGACTCGCAGTTTACAAAAGCTGAAGGCTCAAGCAGCTGGTACTTTCCACTGCCGTTAAGTACTGTTTTCCACGTTCTGGGAGCTGCTGGAAAGGTCTGGGAAAATGAGAAGGGCAAACTTCCGGTGTATGAACGGTTCTACCTCGGCGGCATGAGCACTATCAGGGGTTTTGAGTATGGCAAAGTAAGCCCGATTGATCCCTTGACCCTGGACAGGATCGGTGGTGACCGCATGTGGTATACCAACATCGAACTCGTTGTTCCGGTTCTCAAAGAACAGGGTGTTTTTGGTGTTGCCTTCTTTGATGCCGGTAATTCTCTTGCCGAGGACCAGGATTTTACGTTTGACGAAGTTGCCAAGGCAGTTGGCCTTGAAGTACGCTGGCTGTCTCCGATGGGTCCGCTGCGCGTTGTCTGGGGATACAATCTCGACCCGTTGCGTGATGAACCTCAGTCCGTTTGGGATTTCAGTATCGGCGGGCAATTCTAATCCTCCTGTCAGTTGACAAAAGGCGTATTTCGCCGGCTTCATGCAATATGCAGCCGGCACTTCTTTTATGACAAACCGTTCTTTTGACCCAAACAAGAGCAGCCTGCTGGTATCTGGTCTGCGAGGAGCAGGCCCGGCCTGGTATTGCTCAACCCTCGCAGAGAACCAGCCACTTTGCTGTGTCCTGCCAAACGAGCAGATGGTCCAGGATTTCGAACAGGACCTGCAGCTCTTTACCAGCCTCCCCGTTATCGGTTATCCCGGATATGAAATACCACCCTATACCCCGCTGTCCCCAGACCAGCGAACGACTGCAGCCCGGCTGTCCGCACTCTTTCGACTGACTGAAAGCCGGGAACCTTTCATCCTGGCTGTTTCCATCGAGGCCATGCTGCGCCGGGTAATGGACCGCTCTGCATTGTTAAACCATGCCGAACTGTTAATGGAAGGTGAAGAGTGTGACCTGCACGCACTGAAAGTCAAGCTCATCAACATGGGGTATGAGCATGTGTCTCTCGTCAAAAGCATCGGGGATTTTTCTGTTCGAGGCGGTATTGTCGACATTTATCCACCCGGTTTTATGCTGCCGGATGGCCTGCTCCACGAAGGCCCGCTCCGTCTCGATTTTTTTGGAGACACGGTGGAGTCAATCCGTTCGTTTGACCCGTTTACCCAGCGCTCATCGACTCATATCCCGGAAACAATACTGCTGCCGGTAAGCGATGTCTATATCCCGACTGACAATCACTCATTCTTAAGAAAATTGCGTGACAGATTTCACCTCTATGGCGAGCGGTTCAACTGGAGTGCTGAAATTACTGCTGAACTGGCGGAACGGGTCAAGAGCGGGCAACGGTTTGCGGGAATAGAGTTTTTTCTCCCCTTGTTTGCACCAGACGAGCAGAGCAGGGGGTCGACCCTCTTTGATTACCTCCCCGGGAATACCCGCTTCGTCCTCCAGGATAGCCAGGCAATCAACCAGCAGCGCACGTTGACCTGGGAGCGGATAGAGGCGAATTGTCAGGCCGCTCTGCGTGCCGGAAAACCTGCTCTTCCTGTCGACCAACTCTTTGTCAGTGAAGAAGATTTTGTTGCATCATTAACAAACTTTAACCGGGTTGAGCTGACCGACTTCGTCCCCGAACATACTGAGCATCAGCATATTCAGTCAAATAATCACCAACTGCTCAAGCAAGAAATCTCGATGCTCAGAAAAAAAGAAGGGCTGCTGTCACCGTTGGCACGCCAGGTTACCAGCTGGCTTGGTGATGGGGACAACGTCATTATCTGCTGCAGATCCGAGCGGCGACAGAAAACGCTGGCAGAGCTGCTCGACCGCTTCAATATTCCCCTCACCTGGCTGGACAGTCCCATCAAGATCGAGAAGCTGCCACCCTTCTCAGGTGAAAAACCCCTGTATTTAAGTGATACACCGCTCAGCTCAGGGTTCAGTTTACCACTCCAGCGGCTACACATTCTCTCTGAAAATGAGCTCTTTGGAGAAATGCGGTTGGGCACAAGGAAAAAAAGTGCACAACGACCGAAAGGAACCCCGGTCAATTTTACCGAACTCACCGACGGAGATGTCGTTGTCCACCGGGAGCACGGCCTCGGTCTGTATCGAGGTCTTGAGACCATTGAACTCCAGGGAATATCAAATGATTTTATGCTGATCGAATACAGGGAGGGAGACAAGCTCTTCCTGCCGGTCGATCGCCTCAACCTCGTCAGTCGCTATGAGGGACTCTCTGATAAAAAACCAAAGATTGACAAACTGGGCTCACAATCATGGAAAGCAACCAAACTCAAGGTATCAGAGGAGGTCTGGAAGGTAGCCCAGGATCTTCTGGAGATTTATGCCCATCGCGAGCTCAGAACCGGCCAAACATTTTCCCCCCCTTCAGATCTCTATCGTGAACTTGAAGAGTCATTTCCCTATGATGAAACAGCGGGTCAGTATCGGGCAATCACAGAAACGATTGATGATCTGACCTCTGATCGCCCGATGGATCGACTGGTTTGTGGCGACGTTGGTTACGGAAAGACCGAAGTTGCCATCAGGGCTGCCTTCAAGGTCATTGAGGATGGCTTCCAAGTGGCACTCCTGGTTCCAACCACCGTCCTTGCCGAGCAGCATGTCAAGACATTCAAGGAACGGTTACAGGGGTTCCCGGTACGGGTACAATCCATTAACCGATTCAAGACGCAGACAGAACAGAGGCGAATTGTCGCAGAGCTCTCAGACGGTTCAATCGATATTATTATCGGCACCCACCGCCTGCTCTCCAAAGATATCTCGTTCAAGCGGCTGGGTCTGCTTATTATCGATGAAGAACACCGATTTGGCGTTACCCATAAAGAAAAGATAAAACGGATCAAAACCGAAGTCGATATTTTAACCCTGACAGCCACGCCAATACCCCGAACGCTTCAGATGTCTCTGCTGGGGATTCGTGACCTTTCTGTCATTTCAAGCCCTCCCGAACACCGGAGACCTGTCAAGACCTTCGTTGCCCGATACGATGACCTGGTTATCAAGGAAGCTGTCAGCCGAGAAATTGTCAGGGGTGGGCAGGTTTTCATTGTTCATAACCGGGTCAAATCAATTCACCGCATGGCCGCAACGATCCAGGAGCTCATCCCGACTGCTCGAGTGGCTGTTGCCCATGGACAGATGCCAGGAAAAGAGCTCGAGGAAATAATGGTCTCTTTTGTTAATCATGACCTAGACGTCCTGGTCAGCACCACGATCATCGAATCGGGTCTCGATATTCCCACGGCTAATACGATCATTATCAACAGGGCAGACCGACTCGGCCTGGCAGAGATTTATCAGCTCCGAGGACGTGTTGGCCGGTCTTCAACCCAGTCATTTGCATATCTTCTGGTTCCTTCAATCGACCATCTGTCAAAGGACTCCAGGGAACGGTTGCGTGCGTTAATGGAATACAACGAACTGGGAGGAGGTTTTAAACTGGCAATGAGTGACCTGCAGATTCGTGGGGGGGCAACCTGCTCGGCGTATCCCAAAGCGGTAACATCGCAGCAATCGGCTATGATCTCTACCTCGACCTACTGCAGAAGACAGTTGCAGACCTGAAAGCCAAATCGGCCGATCCAGAACGCTTTTACCAGGCTGAAGAGATAGATCCTGAGATAAACCTTCGCATCTCAGCGTATATTCCGGAGGCCTACATGCCTGATATCAGTCAACGCTACCTGATGTATCGGCGAATTGCGGCACTGAGCAAGAGTGATTCAACATCATTTCAAGACCTGCTTGACGAGCTCTCTGAACGTTACGGTCCGCCCCCGGAAGAACTCCTTAATCTCTTTTCGATCGTAGCCATAAAAAAAGATCTTATTCCCTTAAGAGTCAGCAAACTTGAACGGGGACCTGACAGCCTGGTATTCTCATTTCTGCCCGACACCCCGATTAATCCGACCCATCTTACCCACTACCTTCAGAACGCCGGCACCACTCCCCGCCTGACCCCTGACGGCAGACTGGTGATAAAAAACAGAGCACAATCAATGCAGGATATCAGTGCAGCAGTCAGTGCTGCTCTAAAGGACCTCAATGAACTCAGCCACGAAAGTACCAGACATAACAGATAACAGCGTCCAGATAAAACCAGCCTTTCGATGGGACGATGTCGATACTGTTTTGCTCGATATGGACGGAACCCTGCTCGATAAATACTTCGATGACTATTTCTGGGAACACTATGTCCCGCAGCATTACGCAGACAAGAACGGACTGAGCCTTGATTCGGCTCGGGATAAACTGGTAAAACGGTACCGTATGGTCGAAAATACGCTCCAGTGGACCGACCTGGATTACTGGACTCAGCAGCTTGAATTGGACATACCGGGCTTGAAGCTCAAAATAAACCACATGATTACCATACACCCGTGTGTTCCAGAGTTTCTGGAATTTATCAGGCTCCGGGGAAAAAGAATCATTCTCGTTACCGCAGCGCACCCTAAAACACTGGAGATAAAAATAGAGAAAACCAAAATGGAACCACTGTTTGACCAGGTAGTCTGCGCGGAAGAGGTTGGAACAGCGAAGGAAGATACACAATTCTGGGAAATACTTGAAGAAATGCTTGGCTTTAACAGGGAGCGGACCCTGCTTGCAGATGATACCACCAAGGTTCTTGAGTCTGCCCGGCATTATGGCATCAAGGAGTTGATACATATTGCCAAACCCAGTTCACGCAAGTCACTACGCTACTCTTCCCAGTTTCCCTCCATCGCCCGGTTTAACGAACTGATGTTTTAAAACCGGGGTTATTTCTGCTGGTGCTTGAGATACAGGGACACGTCCTTCGTGGAGCCGAGCAGAAGGGCTATCCAGCGCGTTGATTCACTGCTTGACAGGGCAATCTTTACCGTCATCGTCAGTGGTACTGAAAGCAGCATTCCCACCGGCCCGAGGACCCACCCCCAGAACGTCAGTGAAAGAAAAACAACCAGGGTCGACAGGCCAACGCTTTTACCCATGATCTTAGGTTCTATAATCGAACCGATGACGATATTGACGGCAAGATAACCAGCTGTTGTAATCAGCGCACTTACCGGACCCAGCTGGATAAGGGCAAGAAGAACTGCAGGAATGGCGGCAATAATAGAACCGATATTTGGGACGAAATTCAGCAGGAAGGCAAAAAGGGCCCACAGAATGGCGAAATCAACATTGAGCAGAGAAAGAAACAGAAAAACAACCAATGCCGTCGCCAGACTGGTCAAGGTTTTCATAGCCAAATAGCGGTTCACCCCATGGGTAATCTCGAGATATTCATTCAATGAATTTTCTGAATTACCCCGAATTGCCTTGATCTTGTCAGGTATGCCAGCAGCCTCCAGGAGCAGGAATACAAAGGTCAACAGAATGAGAAAGGCATTGGTTAACATCCCCCCGAGCCCGTTGAGCGTGCCACCGATGAGCTTCATGATCTTTCCCGGATTCAGGATTTCCACAACGAGCGCACTGTCAATGGAAATGCCATAACCCGCAAGCCAGGTCAACAGGGATCGCAGGATAAGATTCAACCGGTCCTGGTAATAGGGTACATTTCTGGAAAATTCACTCAGGGCTGTTGAAACGAGCATCGCCAGTACCAGCCAGAGGCCAACGACAATTGCCAGAATCAGCAGCAAGCCAAGCAATTCAGGAATCCCCCTGGACTGCAGCCAAAACAGCAGTGGTGCGCAGATGATCGCCAGAAAGACTGCCAGTAAAAAAGGGACAATCAGAGGACTGGCGGCCTTCATGCCGGCGATAATTATCACCAGCGAAGCCAGCTTGACCAGACTGCTTTTACCTTCCTTTATCAGCGGATTCATTCGATATCCTTGAGTGGATTTTTAACATCACCGGATCGAAAAAGCTTTGCCTTCAAAGACATTATACTGTAATAAAAGAGAAATTTATTCATCTTTCTCCTGTTGATCAATAGAGCCAATGTTTCAGTCAAATTTATTTCGTTCTGCACTTATCGCAGGTTTTCTTTGTTCCTCACTGGTATCCTGTACAAAAGACACACCTGGGCCTGTATCTCTGGCGCAGACCTTCCCGGCTACCTCACAGGTGACTATCACTTTTAATGAAAATGAGATTCCCGGTCAGTGTCGGGTATTCTCACACCTCCTGGTCTCCATTCCACCGTCCACACCTGAATCTGAGATAAAAGAGAGGGTTGAGCAGATTGGTATGAAAAATGGAGCCGATTATATACTTGTCGGGATGGCACGGGAAACTGAGGAAGATATCGACGATATCTATTTCAGATCTTATGGGCCACAATCTCCTTATTCATTCAAGACCAGATGGGAAGGGTGGAAGTTTGGTTTTCGTGACTGGAATAAAGGGGGGCCCCTCGTTGATTACGGTCATAACCGACTCTGGAGTGACAATCCAGCCTTTGATACAGAGGTAACTGCCCAGCTGGCATTTCTCAACTGCCAGCTCGGTCCACGCAAACAATAATATTTACTGGGGCCACTTGCAAAACGCCCTTTTGGCTCAACCTATTCGTTATGCTTGCATTTTTATCCTCGGAATATCAATTATATGCCTGCGGTAAAAATTTTTCACATGCCTTGACGTTGAACGAAAATCATCATTTTGCAAAAGGCTCACTGGTATAGTAGATCTGCACTTCCTTGCCAGAACGCTCCGGAGCGGTAATGCCGGATATTCAGTTTTTAGCTTCTTTTCAGCAAAAATTCTGTTAATCTTTTAAAAAATGTGAATTTGTAGCAGATTTTTTTTGAAACAAAAAAGAACATTGTTCTTTTTTTCAGATATATTGTTTTTATTACACATTATTTTCAGCAACATATGGCGCCATACCCCTTCCACACTCAAGACTTGAAGTAACTGGAAATATTTAGTATATGTGGTAACGAAAGAGTATCAACTGAACAATGGAGGAGACAAAAGCAAGCATGTAACAAGCGTAGAAATTACCCACAACCTGATAATTTCAAAAGAGGTAGACACATGGCTGACTATGCAAAAGTATTCACAGAGAGCATTGAGCAACCCGAGGTATTCTGGGCAAAGGCTGCAGAAGGAATCGATTGGTACAAGAAATATGATTCTGTACTGGACAGCTCAAACCCACCTTTTTATCGCTGGTTTTCCGGCGGTACGATGAATACCTGCTACAATGCGGTAGATCGCCATGTAGAAAATGGCAGAGGGGACCAGCTTGCAATTATCTACGACAGTCCGGTTACCGATACCCAGATCAAGGTAACCTATAAAGAGCTGCAGGAAAAAGTCTCACGACTGGCCGGTGGCCTCCAGAAACTTGGGGTCAACAAGGGTGACACCGTTGTCGTCTACATGCCGATGATCCTCGAAGCTGCCTATGCCATGCTCGCCTGTGCCAGAATCGGCGCGATTCACTCAGTGGTTTTTGGGGGATTTGCCGCCAACGAACTGGCTATAAGAATCAACCATGCTCAGCCGAAGCTCATCCTGACAGCGTCCGGTGCAATTGAAGGCAAGAAAACACTTGCCTACAAACCAATTGTCGACGAGGCGATCCAGATGGCTGAACACAAAGTGGAAAAATGCGTGCTTTTCCAGCGTCCATTTCTCACCGCTGACATGCAGAACGATATGGATATTGACTGGAATGATCTCATTGCTGATGCGCCGCTGACCGATTGCGTACCCGTTGAAGCGACAGATCCCCTGTATATTTTGTATACCTCCGGTACGACCGGAATGCCAAAAGGGGTTATGCGGGATAACGGCGGTCACGCAGTTTCGCTGAACTGGTCGATGAAAGCAATTTATGACATCGATGCAGGAGACGTGTTCTGGTCAGCCTCAGATGTTGGTTGGGTTGTCGGTCACTCCTATATTGTCTATGCTCCGCTTCTCAGGGGTGCAACAACAGTCTTTTACGAAGGAAAACCTATTGGTACCCCGGATGCCGGGGCTTTCTGGCGCGTTATCTCTGAGCACAGGGTGAAGTCTCTTTTCACTGCGCCAACGGCATTCAGAGCAATCAAGAAGGAGGACCCCAACGGAGAGTTTGTCAGTAAATACGACCTGTCCTGCTTTGAATGTCTTTACCTCGCCGGTGAACGGCTCGACTCTGACACCTACCACTGGGCGACCGATCTCCTGAACGTGCCGGTCATTGATCACTGGTGGCAGACTGAAACGGGATGGGCCATCGTCGCCAACTGCCGGGGTATTGAAGAACTGCCGATCAAACCGGGTTCTCCGACCAAGGCTGCACCGGGATACAATGTCATGATTCTTGATCATGAAGGAAATGAGGTTGGCCCGAACACCGAGGGTAATATCGTCGTCAAATTACCGCTGCCTCCAGGAACGCTCGCCACCCTCTGGCGAAATGAAAAACGCTTTGTAGAGTCCTACATGACCACCTTTCCAGGCTACTACGAAACCAGTGACGGCGGCTATATCGATGAAGACGGTTATGTTTATGTGATGGGTCGGATGGACGATGTTATCAACATCGCCGGTCATCGCCTGTCCACAGGATCGATGGAGGAGGTTATTGCGACTCATCCGGATATCGCCGAGTGCGCGGTTATCGGAACCGATGACCAGCTCAAAGGGCAGCTTCCTGTTGGCTTGTTTGTCCTGAAGTCAGGAGTAGACCGTGATGTTGAAGACGTAAAAACCGAACTTGTCAAAATGGTGAGGGAACAGATCGGTGCAATTGCCTGCTTTCGTGAATCAACCAGTGTTGGAAGATTGCCGAAAACCCGCTCAGGCAAGATTCTCAGAGGCACCATGCGTTCGATCGCAAGCGGCAAAGAGTATCGCATGCCGTCAACCATCGATGACCCAACCATCCTTGACGAAATAACAGATACCCTCAAAGATATGGGATATCCACCCAAATAACGGAGATAGCCCGTAACTACCCCGGGGAGCAGGCAGCTGCTTGACTGCAGTTGCCCGCTCCCTGCATATATACGCCTAACGACACTCAACCGTCAGGTTACGACCTCACAATCAAAATCTCGAAAACACCTACTATTACTTCCAGGTAACGCTATGAAAATTCACGAATATCAGGCCAAAGAACTTTTCAGATCCCACAACATTCCGGTACCGGACGGAGAACTTTGTTATAAACCTGAAGAAGCTCAAGAGGCCGCTGAAAAATTTGGCCTGCCCGTCGCCGTTAAAGCTCAGGTTCATGCAGGAGGCAGGGGTAAAGGGGGCGGTGTGAGGGTTGCCAAAAGTGTTGATGAAGCGCTCGAAGCGGCACGGGATATTCTTGGCATGTCACTCGTCACCCAGCAGACAGGGACCAGCGGCAGAACGGTCAATAAGGTTTTGGTTGAACAGGGCGTGAGCATAAAAAAAGAGCTCTACCTGTCTCTTATCGTAAATCGAGATGACGCCACGGTCACCATCATGGCCAGCCAGGACGGCGGCATGGATATTGAAGAAGTCGCCGCAGCCACACCCGAACGGATAATCAAAGTCGGCATCAGCACCCTGCTCAACATTCAGGGATACCATGTCAGACAGGTCATCATCGGCCTTGAACTGCCGCCTGCAGTTGCCAAACAGTGCGGCCAGCTGCTCAGGAACCTCTACAAACTGTTCGTCAGTTACGACTGCTCTTTGCTGGAGATCAACCCGCTGATCATTACTGACGATGACCAGCTCATTGCCCTTGATGCAAAGATTGACGTCGACTCCAATGCCCTTTTCCGACACGCTGATGTTGAAGCGATGCGCGACCCGCTGGAAGAAGACCCGAATGAACTTGAAGCAGCCAAGTATGACCTGAACTATATCAAACTAGAAGGCACTATCGGCAACATGGTCAACGGTGCCGGACTTGCCATGGCAACTATGGATATCATCAAGCAGGCCGGTGCGGAACCGGCAAACTTTTTGGATGTCGGCGGTGGCGCAAGTGCTGAACGCGTTGAAAACGGATTTAGAATCATCCTCAGCGACCCCAATGTAAAAGGTATTCTGATCAATATTTTCGGGGGCATATTGCGCTGTGATATTCTTGCCCAGGGGGTGGTGCAGGCTGCACAGTCACTTGACCTGGAAGTTCCAGTTGTTGTCAGAATGGAGGGAACAAATGTCGAAGAGGGGAGAAGAATTCTGGCCGAATCGGGACTGGACCTTATCAACGCTGTTGACCTTTCAGATGCCGCAGCCAAGATTGCTGAAATAGCACGGTAAGGAAGAGATGTGAAAAACGTGGTGTATATCAGAGCTGTCGTTATATCTGTATTGCTTTTCCTCTCCATCGCTGGTCACGGTTGGGCAAAAATGGTTATCGCCCGCAGCAGCGATCACTTCCTGCCGGCTTCGAGTCTTTCGGCTCTGGCGATCAGCATTGCCCGGGGTGCCGAAACTGTTTACCTGAGCCTCGCCATGTCGGCAGATAACCAGGTTATCCTTCTCGGTGATACGGCCGTTAATGAGCTGACCAATGCTGCCGAGCTGTTTCCGGAAAAGATTCGAGATGACGGTTCATACCATGTGATGGATTTCACCCTGGCAGAGTTGCAACAGCTGTCTCTGGTCAGCACTTCTCATACAATTACCGACCCACCACGCCCTGCTCTGGTACCTCTTCCGCAGATCCGCCTGGCAACACTGGATGATGCATTCAACCTGATCAAGACAATGCAGAACAACCTGGGGCGCAGGATCGAAATTATCGCCGAAATCAAGAAGAGCTGGCAATATCGACACAAAGCCAGGGATATCAGCAGAACGGTGATTGAACGCTGTCGGCAGCATGGCTACACCTCCCATGACAGTGGAATTTATCTGGCATCGTATGACCCGGAAGAGCTGCAGAGAATCGACAAGGAGCTCTTTGCTCAGTTGGGGGTCGACCTGAAGATTTTCCAGCTGATCGAAAAAAACTCCGGTTCGGAGATCAAGCGGCTGGAACGGGGTAGATGGCTGAACTACAATTATGATTGGATCTATACCAAATTCGGCCTCAAGGCTGTTTCCACCTATGCCGACATGCTCAGCCTGATGCCTGATTTTCTGGTAAGTGAGACCGGCGACCTTCTCCACCAGGAATACATCGAAGATGCTCACCTCCTCGGTTTGAAAATTATCATCCATCCCATCGATCAGCTTGCTGAATCATTGCCACCGTTTGCCATCAGCTTCGAATCACTGCTCGAGTTCTGCCTCTTTACCGCAGGAGCAGATGGACTGGTCACCGGGAAAGATCTGTTTGTTCGCGAGTTCATCAAGGGACAGTTGCCCGACAGCAGCAATGGGAAGAAGAATAAAACAACAATTGAGCTTCTGCTGGAAAATGTAAAAAAACAACAACAGAATAACTAATATCACACGAGAGAATGTAAATTATGGCTATTTTCGTCGACAACAATACGCGCCTGATCGTACAGGGAATTACCGGCCAGGAAGGCCAGTTTCACACACGCCAGTGCGTGAGTTATGGTACCAACGTGGTTGGTGGGGTGACGCCCGGCAAAGGCGGTCAGAAGATGGATGAAGTTCCGGTATTCAATTCTGTTTTGGAAGCGCGCAACAAGACAGGTGCGAACACTTCAATGATTTTTGTCCCTCCGCCCTTTGCCGCCGAAGCAATTCTTGAGGCAATCGATGCAAATATAGAAATGATTGTCTGTATCACCGAGGGTATTCCGGTTATGGACATGTTGAAAGTGAAAAGTTATCTCGCCGGCAAACCCTCTCGTCTCATCGGTCCGAACTGCCCTGGGATCATATCGCCTGGTTCGTGTAAGATCGGCATAATGCCTGCCAGCATTCACAAGCCTGGTGGTCCCTTTGGAGTGGTTTCCCGATCCGGTACCCTCACCTATGAGGTCGTCCACCAACTGACCCAGGAAGGTTTCGGCCAGACAACCTGTGTCGGTATTGGCGGTGATCCGGTGAACGGCACAGGATTTATAGATTGTCTCACCGCGTTTGAATCAGACCCCGAGACAGAGGCGGTCGTTATGGTCGGCGAAATCGGCGGGAGCGCTGAAGAAGAAGCCTCAACCTGGATTGCTGAAAACATGAGTAAACCCGTAGTCGGCTTCATCGCCGGCATCACCGCACCTCCGGGACGTCGCATGGGACATGCTGGAGCAATTGTCAGCGGGGGATCCGGCACTGCTTCGGCCAAAATGGAAGCGATGGAGAAAAGCGGCATCCACGTCTGCCAGAACCTCGGCACCCTTGGCAAGCTGTGTAAGGAAGTTTATGGGTAGATCCTGAATCGCCTCAATTATCTTTTTACACTGTTCATGTCTGGCGGGAGACAACCACCTATCGGTTATTCCCGCCTTTTCATTTCCCCACTCAAACCAACCTCGAACTGACCAACACCAGAACGATGTTCTTATCACCCCCCTCCACTGTCGCTTTCCAGGCGAATATCATCTGCCCGCACCTGGACCTGCAGCAACCGCTGGGAGGCGCGCTACCAGCGACCCGGAACTGCCCTGGTAAGAGTTCGATTTTATAGTTATTTTTTTGGTTATCAAATAATCGCGCGACCTGCGCAAACTTTTCACTTGACAAGTGGCGAAACTTTTCATAAAAAGGATAGTGTAACATCGTTCTGATTGGCTTCAAAAGCTATTTTCCCAGGCGGGAAAATAGTAGTAATAATCGCTCGGAAATGATAGACAAATAACGATGTTCCTTTTTGGCGAGTATTTCAGTATGCTCACCCATTGCGCCACCAGTTATTATGTACCCGTTGACCATTGCACTAATAAGGAGGGCAGCATCACGCTATTTTCCCCATGATCCGTAATGAGCCTGCTCCTGCAGTTCCGGGTCGGCCCGTACCTGTCATTAAGCCGCTCGGTTTTCTTTTTGACTCTATTTTTTCATGACTGATCAGGCGGGAAACGAGTTGCTGATGCAAACCATAATCACCCCCCGAACCCAGGACAAGGCTATTACCTGACTGCTTGTTCTGCATAAGGAGAGACCATGAACACACTAGAAAGTTTAGATCACCTCAAGAAACTCAGAGCGCAAGCCAAATTAGGCGGTGGCCAGAAGCGAATAGACAAATTACACTCGCTCGGCAGGATGACCGCCAGAGAGCGTATTGATCTGCTGCTTGACTCCGGCTCATTTGAAGAATTTGACATGTTCAAGACCCACCGTTGTACCGATTTTGGCATGGAAAATCAGAAAATTCCAGGAGATGGTGTGGTCACCGGACACGGAACAATTGATGGCAGGACCGTGTATATCTTCGCCCAGGACTTTACCGTACTCGGTGGATCACTATCTGAAACATTTGCAGAAAAAATCTGCAAGATAATGGATCTGGCATTGAAAAATGGGGCACCCGTCATCGGTTTAAATGATTCCGGCGGGGCACGTATCCAGGAAGGTATTGAAAGCCTCGCCGGTTATTCAGATATTTTCCTTCGCAACGTCATGTCTTCTGGGGTTATCCCCCAGATCTCAGCAGTATTCGGTCCATGCGCAGGTGGCGCTGTATACTCTCCTGCCCTCACTGACTTTGTGGTGATGGTTAAGAATAACTCTTACATGTTTTTGACCGGACCCAAGGTAGTCAAATCTGTCACCCACGAAGATGTCACCGTCGAAGAGCTCGGGGGAGCTGACATGCACGCCTCACGAAGCGGTGTTTCCGATTATGCCGCTGAGTCGGGGGCAGACGCAATTACCTATATCAAAAAACTCATATCCTACCTCCCCCAGAACAACATAGAAAATCCACCAACGCTGGACTGTTCTGATCCGGTAGAGCGTGTAGCCCCTTCCCTCAATGACATAGCACCGGAAAATCCCAATGAAGCGTATGACATGAAGGAGGTTATTCTTCAGACGGTAGATTATGGTGAATTTTTCGAGATCAAGAAGGATTTTGCTCCAAATATCATTGTCGGGTTTGCTCGATACAATGGCATGAGTGTTGGTATTGTCGCTAATCAGCCGGCCCACTATTCAGGAGTACTCGATATTGACTCCTCCATTAAAGGGGCCCGATTTGTCAGGTTCTGCGATTGTTTCAACATTCCGATCGTAACCTTCGTAGATGTTCCGGGTTTCCTGCCAGGAACTGCTCAGGAGTATGGCGGTGTAATTCGAAATGGAGCCAAAATACTTTATGCGTATGCTGAAGCAACCGTTCCCAAGGTAACCGTTATCACCCGAAAAGCCTATGGTGGCGCCTATTGCGTGATGTCATCCAAACACCTGCGCGGTGATATCAACTACGCCTGGCCAAGTGCTGAAATTGCGGTGATGGGGGCGAAGGGTGCTGTCGGTGTCTTATACGGCAGACAGGCAAAAAAAGAAGAAGATCCCGAAGCCTTTTTAGATGAAAAAGAAAAAGAATACCACGATACCGTGGTCAACCCCTATGTGGCAGCTCAGCGCGGCTATATTGATGATATTATTGAGCCGGCAAGAACTCGTATCAGGGTAATTCGAGCCCTTGATATCCTGCAGAACAAGCGGGATACCAACCCAATGAAAAAACACGGCAATATACCTTTATAACCAAGACAATTACAGGGGAGAAAAAACGATGGCGGTTAAAATATTTATCAAAAGAATTGTCCCGGACAGTAGTATTCCTGAACTGACCATACTGCTCAAGAGACTCCGGAGCATCACCCTGATGCAACCCGGCTACATTTCAGGCCAGACACTCAAAAGACTCGACAAGCCCAACGAGTCTATGGTCATCAGCAACTGGCGATCTGCAAAAGATTGGAACAACTGGGTAAACAACAGCAAGCGAGTTGCGATACAGGATGAAATTGACACGTTACTCGGCCAGCAAACAGAATACTCCGTATACGAATAGCGGACATGCAGGAGAACCCGGTTGCATGCCGGCTTCACTAAACTACACAAGGTGACAAGACGATGGCAGATATGCAGAAGAAAATGGGTGCCGCACTTGCCGCAGTGAGTGCCTACCTTCAGGATGAAGAGGCTTTGGCCGCCACCAAGCAGGCAGGAACCGTACCCACCGGACCACAGGCGCAGCTCAATCTCTGGGGGCAAAGTGGCCGCCAGGAAATGATGAACATGCGCAGACTAATCCAGATGAGAGCGTTTGAACGCTGTCGTTAATCTGACAATTTAAGGATCAGGCAAGAGGAGATATAGACGATGAGCGACCAAGTTAAAATGACGTCATTGAATTACGACAGCGACCGACCCACTGCAGAGAACCCTGTAAAGATAATGGACTTGAGCCTTCGTGACGGCCACCAGTCACTGTTTGCGACCAGGGGGCGCACCGAAGACATGATTCCGGTTGCCGAACTGATGGACGAGGTAGGTTTCTGGGCAGTTGAGACATGGGGCGGGGCAACGTTTGACACCATGCACCGTTTTCTCAACGAAGATCCGTGGGAACGACTGAGAACACTTAAGCGATATATCAAAAAAACGCCCTTCTCGATGTTGCTGCGGGCGCAGAATCTCGTTGGTTACCGGAATTATGCTGACGACCTGGCCTATGCCTTTGTTGAAAGAGCTGCAGAAAACGGCATGGATATCTTCCGCACCTTTGATGCGCTTAATGATTACCGGAACTTTGAAACAGTCGTTAAACAGATAAAAGAGTGCGGCAAACATTTCCAGGGCTGTATCTGTTACACACTGACTGAACCCCGACTCGCGGGAGAAGTGTACAATCTCGAATATTATCTGACAAAAGCCAAAGACCTCCAAGAGATGGGGGCCGACTCAATCTGTATAAAGGACATGGCAGGCCTGCTGGCACCGTACGATGCCTACCAGGTAATCAAGGCGATGAAAGATACCGTGACCATACCGATCCATCTTCACAGTCACTTTACTTCAGGGATGTCGCCGATGACCCACCTCAAGGCAATTGAAGCCGGGGTTGACATCATTGATACTGTCATGACTCCATATGCCTATCGAACCTCTCATGCAGCGGTTGAACCGCTGGTCATGACATTGCTCGGCACCAACCGGGACACCGGTTTTGATATCAAAAAACTGGCCCATATTAATGAAATTTTCGAAAAAGACATTCTGCCTAAGTACAAGCACCTCCTCGATGACTCGAAGGTATCAATCATCGATATCAATGTGTTGCTGCACCAGACACCGGGAGGCATGCTCTCCAACCTGGTCAATCAGCTTCGCGAGATGGACGCCCTTGACAAGATTGACGAAGTCTACAAGGAACTACCCCGGGTCCGCAAGGATTTGGGCCAGATCCCACTTGTGACGCCAACCAGCCAGATTGTCGGTGTGCAGACGGTCAACAACGTACTGCATGACACCCCGGATGAACGATATAAAATGATCACCGGCCAGGTTAAAGATCTTTGCTATGGACTCTATGGTAAAACGGCCGTACCGATTAACCCTGAAGTCCAGAAAAAAGCCCTCAAGGGTTATCCGCGGGGCGAAGAACCGATTACCTGTCGGCCTGCAGAAGTCCTTGAGCCCGAACTTGACAAAGCCAAAGCTGAGGTTGGAAGCCTGGCAAAAGATATCGACGATGTAATCCTCTATGCCCAGTTCCCGGTAACCGGCAAAAAATTTCTTGAATGGAAATATGGTATTACCCCTGCACCCGAGAGCGTCAAACCGATATCGCTTGAAGAGGTCAGGAAAAAAGACGAGATCCTGAAAAAAGCCAAAGCCGGAGAACTTGTTGAGCGAAAAAAGGACACCCCGGCAAAATCAGAATCGGTACGAACCTTCAATGTATTTGTCGACAACGAATTTTTCAGTGTCGACGTGGACCCTATCGGTGGAGCGCCACTTGCCATCGCCCCGCAGGCTGCCCAGCCTCAGGTCGCCGCGCCAGCAGCAGCATCGGTTGCAGCCGCACCACCTGAAGCTCCAGCAGAACCCAAACAGGCTCCAGCAGCTTCCACACAGGCCGGGACAATGCTGCTCGCCCCGATGCCAGGCATGATCGTCAAGTACGAGAAAAAGGTTGGCGACAAAGTAGCCCAGGGCGACACGGTGGTCGTGTTGGAGGCAATGAAGATGGAAAATGCATTACCGGCGCCCTGTGACGGCACCATCGCGGCAATTGATTTTGAAAGCGGAGACAGCATCACTAAGGGAGCTGTGCTCTGCGTTATTAACTGATAGTAGCCGCAGTCCGTGGTGCTGCTGGAGGCTCCGCTGACCCCAGAGCAGTAATAGCGAAACACCGGCAACAGGCCAATGCTGACAATCTGTTCAGCATGGTCCCTGTTGCCGATACTGACCAGAGCGGAGCAGTCTATCGGTCATGACATGACGACCAGAGAGCATCAGTAACATAAATCGAATCCATATTATCAAACTGAAACAAGGCAATGGCTGATAAATTTCACCCGGATGTCCATGAACGACTGGAACAGGCGGTATGGGAGATTTTTTCAAACTCCGATTTCCACAAGGCATCAATCCGTGACGTCGCAGACAGTGCCGGCGTCAGCTTTACCACCATATACAAGCACTATGGCAGCAAAGAGCGCCTGGTTTTTGCCTTTGTTGATATATGGATGGGCAAGTTGACCGACCGTATTGTCGACCACCTTCAGGGCATTGAGGATCTCAAAGAAAAACTGCGCAAAGTTTTCTGGCTCCAGCTTGACTACTACGAACGCCATGTGGGACTTGGCCGAATCGTCTTCATGACCTTGCCCATGAACACGTGGATGGGTGACAAAACCTTTGCTCAGCCGAGAATGATGGGGCTGATGATAGACGTTCTCAGGCAGGGCCAGAAAGAAGGTGTTCTGAACTCAAAGGTCAGGGCGGGAACCCTGCTCGATTTTTTGATGGGATTTGTCCAGCGCAGTTTCTTTATGTGGATTTTGCGTGGCCAAAAAGAAAGTCTTTCTGCTCAGGCCAACCAGATGTTTGAGATGGTCTGGAGGGGAATGACCGATCCCGATCATGAAACCAATGGAAAAGAGTCATCATCACCGTAATCAAAGATATAACAAATCATCTATCGTTGTAAACAGACACGGAGGCGCGACATGCAGATACTGAAAATTGACCATCTTGGCATCGCTGTTAACAGTATTGATGACGGAAAAAATTTCTGGTCTGAGGTATTGGGGCTTGAATTTGAAGGAGCTGAAACCGTAGAAGAACAAAAGGTTAAGACTGCTTTTTTTCCGGTCGGTGAGAGTGAAGTCGAACTGCTTGAATCAACCTCACCGGACGGTCCTGTGGCAAAATTTATTGAAAAAAAGGGCCAGGGTTTTCAGCATATTGCCTTTCGCGTTGCCAATATAGACGAGGCCTTGGCAGAGCTGAAAGAAAAAAACATACAGCTTATCGACCAACAGCCCCGTATCGGCGCCGGAGGCGCCAGAATAGCCTTTCTGCACCCGAAAGCGACAGGTGGCATCCTGGTGGAATTATGCGAGAGATCATAAGCCCGTTCATCTAAAAACCTATGGGTTTTAATACCCCCGTTCAAAGGAGTATATCATGTCACAACACCCGGATTATCAGAAGTGGGAAGAGCTCGCCTCCAAATTGATGAAGGGCAAACCACTGGATTCTCTTCGCTGGCAGACCCCTGAAGGTATCGAAGTCAAACCACTTTACACGGCAGAAGATATTGAAGAACTTGAATCGGTCAACACGCTACCCGGGCTTGCTCCGTATGTCAGAGGTCCAATGGCAACCATGTATGCAGGCCGCCCCTGGACCATTCGCCAATATGCAGGTTTTTCAACGGCTAAAGAATCCAATGAATTTTACCGTAAGGCGCTTGATGCAGGCCAGAAGGGTTTATCGGTTGCTTTTGATCTTGCCACCCATCGCGGCTATGATTCAGACCATCCCCGGGTGACCGGTGATGTCGGCAAAGCAGGTGTTGCCATCGACTCCGTTGAGGATATGAAGATTCTCTTCGACACCATTCCGCTTGACCAGATGTCTGTATCCATGACCATGAACGGTGCCGTTATACCGATCCTGGCAAGCTATATTGTCGCTGCTGAGGAGCAGGGCGTCGCCCATGCACAGCTCACCGGAACCATACAGAATGATATTTTGAAGGAATACCTGACACGGAATACCTTTATTTATCCGCCCGTCCCTTCCATGCGGATCGTCTCTGACATTATCGGCTTTTGTTCGAAAAACATGCCCCGCTACAACACCATCAGTATCAGCGGCTATCACATGATGGAAGCCGGAGCAAACAGTGTGCTACAGACAGCATTCACCATGGCTGACGGACTCGAGTACGTGAGAACAGCCATGAATGCCGGCCTTGATATTGACGAGTTCGCACCGAGGCTGTCTTTTTTCTTCGGGATCGGCATGAACTTTTTCATGGACATTGCCATGCTCAGGGCCGCTCGCTTCCTCTGGCACCGTCTGATGAGCCAGTTCAACCCGAAGAACCCGAAATCATCCATGCTCAGGACCCATTGCCAGACATCAGGCTGGAGTCTCACCGAGCAGGATCCATACAACAACGTAATCAGGACCACCCTTGAGGCGCTTACCTCTGTACTCGGTGGAACCCAGTCCCTGCACACCAACTCATTTGATGAAGCGATTGGACTACCGACCGACTTTTCCGCCCGTATCGCCAGAAACACCCAGATTATCCTTCAGGAAGAGTCGGAGATATGCCATGTCATTGACCCACTTGGCGGCTCCTACTATGTTGAATCTCTGACCAACTCCATTGTTGAGCAAGCACAGAAAATCATTGACGAGGTTGAAGAGATGGGCGGCATGGCAAAAGCCATTGAATCGGGTATGCCGAAAATGCGCATTGAAGAATCGGCCGCGCGCAAGCAGGCCCGGATCGACCAGGGTCTTGATGTTATCGTCGGGGTCAACAAGTACAAGTTAAAAGACGAAAAAATCGACTTTGAAATAAGGGAAGTCCCGTCAACGGTTCGCGATGACCAGGTCGCAAGAATTAACGAGATCAAGAAATCCCGCGACAATGAAGCTGTCCAGAAGGCCCTCGGTGATATCACCGAAGCGGCAAAGAACGGCAATGGAAATCTGCTGGAACTTGCACTTCCGGCAATCCGGGCCCGGGCGACAATCGGTGAGGTTACTCAGGCGATGGAAAAGGTTTTCGACCGATTTGTCGCCACCACTCGCTGCATTTCCGGTGCATACGCTTCAGAGTTCACCGCAAACCCTGAAACCCTTGAGATCCTTAGAAAAAGAACGGAAGATTTTCTGAACAAACATGGGAGAAGGCCGCGGATACTGGTCTCCAAGATGGGTCAGGACGGTCACGACCGGGGCATCAAGGTAATCGCCAGTGCATACGCTGATATCGGCTTTGATGTTGATATCGGACCGCTCTTCCAGACCCCTGAAGAGGCCGCAAAAATGGCCATAGAAAACGATGTTCATATTGTTGGTGCCTCCAGCCTGACCGCCGGCCACAAAACCCTTGTCCCCGGCCTTGTGGAAGAACTCAAGAGACAGGGTGGTGGTGATATCCTTGTCGTTGCCGGCGGTATCATTCCGCCTGGTGATTATGATTACCTCTATGAAAGAGGGGTAAAAGCAGTTTTCGGTCCGGGAACCTCAGTTATCGATTCTGCCACCAGGACGCTGGATCTGATTGAAGCAAGTGTTGGCTGAATCGAGGATATCAGATCATGCAGAAAGATCCGGGCTATTACATCCAGGGGGTCCTTGACGCCAACCGCCTGATGCTGTCACGGACCATCACCCTGATTGAGAGCTCCCTGCCCACCCACCAGGAGATGGTCCGTGGAATCGTTGAACAACTCCTCCCCCACACCGGTAATGCAATCCGACTTGGCATTACCGGTGTTCCAGGAGCTGGTAAGAGCACCTTCATCGACAGCTTCGGGTCGCTGTTAACCCAACGAGGTCACCGGGTTGCAGTCCTGGCAATAGATCCCAGCAGCACCAGAAGCGGTGGTTCTATTCTCGGTGACAAGACACGGATGCTCAACCTTTCGGTAAACGACAACGCCTTTATCAGACCCTCTCCATCTGGCGGGACACTTGGCGGTGTTGCCCGAAAAACACGGGAGACCATGCTGGTCTGCGAGGCAGCCGGCTTTGATGTGATTATTATTGAAACGGTCGGTGTCGGCCAGTCGGAGACAACTGTTTCGTCGATGGTTGATTTTTTTCTGGTCCTGATGATTGCCGGAGCTGGAGATGAGCTGCAGGGCATAAAAAAAGGGGTACTGGAGGTGGCTGATGCCATCGTCATCAACAAGGCGGATGGTGATAACAAAAGACGAGCTGAGCTCGCACGCAGGGAATACGAGACGGCTCTTCATCTTCTGACTCCCGGCAGTAAAGACTGGAGCCCACCCGTGCTTACCTGCAGTTCACTGAAACAGACCGGTCTTGATGAGATCTGGGAGATGATCGGACAGCATCGCTCAGTCATGCTGACAAATGGAGAACATGAACAACGCCGAAAACAGCAGGCCCTGGACTGGATGCACTTTCTTCTCAGTGAAGGGCTGAAAAACTGGTTTTACAGCCATCCGGAGATTGACAGAGAACTGCCACAACTCACCATTGATATCATCAACCAGAAAATTTCACCGGCCGCCGCGGCTTCGCAATTATTGCTCCACCTCAAAAACAACTGATCGAATACCACTTCTGCTGATCACATATTTGAAACATTTCCAGTTTCAGTAACAACCCCAACAAAGACTTGGTGGCGTTGCACCAGTAATCCGGCGCCTGTCATCACGGCCGCCTCGCTTTCAGGAAGCTATCCTGATATCTGGTCATTTTTATATCTCCAGGATCAATACTATCATAATTTTATTTGTTTTTTTTCATTTTGTTATGATACAAGTAAATAGCTTGACCGCAAAAAAGCAATGACAATTACTGGTTATTTTTCGATGGAGTCTGTTGATGGAAGCAATACAAGATTTTTTTGAAGAAAAAGTTAAACTGCCTTCACCGCCGGCGGTCGCCCTGAAAATTCTTAACGCGGTTCAAAGCGAGGAAAATTGTTTTGATGAACTGGCAAATATCATCATGGCGGATCCTGCACTCACGGCTCGCATCCTGAAAATTGCCAATTCTTCACTCTACGGCTTATCCAAACAGGTGGACTCCTTGTCCCAGGCGACCGCACTGATTGGTACACAGACCCTTAAAAATATTGCTTTATCTTTTGTTTTCGTAAAAAAATTTCAAGAAATCGATGTCAGTGGATTTGACCTTGATCTATTCTGGCGTCGCTCAATTTCTGCTGCTGTTGCGGCTGAAATTATCTCCGAAAGGGTAGGCAGCAAAGATAGCGATATCTTTGTTTCCGCACTGCTGGCAGACATCGGCGTCCTGATCCTCTTTCTTTCTGACCCGGCAGGTTATACAGAAGTAATCGATGACAAACGTATAAGCGGGAAAAGCACCTGTGCGGTCGAGAAACAACAATTTGGCTTCAACCATTCAGAAATCAGCAGTCACCTGCTTGAATCCTGGAACCTTTCTGACTCAATCTACGGTCCAATTTTCTGGCATCACAGCAAAAAACCGGATGATTCGTACAAGCAATCAGCTCAAGTATTGTTTTTTGCTGACAAGATATCTTCCATCTATCACGGCACGAAGTGCAATGTAAAGTCGAAAGAGGTCCACGACGGCCTCAATGAAAAATTTCAAATTTCAACTGAGGAAACCGACGAACTCATTGACGCCATTGGTGAAAAAGCACGTGAAGTCATGGATCTTTTTTCGATTGATCCCGGTGACATGAAACCTTTCTCATTGATAATCCAGGAAGCCAACGAGGAACTGCAGCGCTTGAACCTGTCGTATGAACAGGTCGTTCTTGAACTCAAGCAGGCAAAGCGAAACGCAGAGACGCTTGCTGTTGGATTAAAAGAAGCGAATGACAAATTGCGCGAACTGGCAATTCGTGATGAACTGACCGGGCTTTACAACCATCGATATTTTCAGGATCAGCTTGAGAATGAAATCACCAGGGCGGCACGGTATAAACATCCGGTATCACTCCTTCTGCTTGACCTGGATTTCTTCAAAAAAGTAAATGATACATACGGCCATCCGGCGGGAGATCATGTCCTGAGAGAAACCGGGAGCACCCTGAATAAACTTGTCCGCCAGAGCGATACGGTAGCCCGCTATGGGGGAGAAGAATTTGCCATCATCCTGCCGGAAACTGCGACGACAAGTGCGAAGGTACTGGCACAGCGAGTCCGCAGGGGTATCGAGCAATTACGGATCAAATTCGAGAAACAGACAATTCCCATAACCGTCAGTATCGGGCTGGCATGCACGGACATGACCGATGCCACCATGAGCAGAACCGAGATTATCTCAAAAAGCGATCAGGCCCTCTACAGGGCAAAGCATGAGGGAAGGAACAGGGTTGCTCTTTAGTCTGCTATCACCTGGTGGAAACAGTTGAATCATCTATTTTGCTTTTCCCCGCAAACGCATATCCATTTCGACCGCTTCACAGCCTGCCCGAGCAGGCGTCCTCGCTGGTTCCCAGTTCGCAGACGGAGCTGATCTTCAGCACAGCCCGCTCCATACCCATCAGAAAAACCAAATCGGTATGGTGATAACCACTTTTCCACAAGCTCCGCTGTTTTCTACCTGAGTACTGCTTGCAATTATCAATAAATTGTTCAATACTCTTTTGCTTGTATACATATAACGTGCTGCAAACCTTCAGGTATAATTTACATGCGTTCCAACCAGATAATACATGGGCAGTTTTTTCTGAATAAGACTCTGCGTATCTTCGTTTTAGCCCTGATAATCCTGGCATTTATGTTTGGTTTTGCTGATCAGTTCTGGGATAAGAATTTTGAGCGGCTGCATATTTTCCTCTTTAATCTCTGCGCCGGCGGATTTATTATTCTCTGCCATACAGAAAATGACCCCTGGCCATCGATCAGGTGCTTTATATTTCTGGCACTCAGTCTTGTCTACGCAATTTCAGCCTTTCTGCAACTCTATCCCCTTGCAGCCCTGCTCTCGTTCTGCCTCGGGCTTCTGGTTGAGGCAATACGGATACGGTCATTCTCTTTGATACCGACCGATCTCTTCTCTTTCCGAGTATCTGTCGTCGATAAATTCCACCACGCCTCGGTCCTCTGCCTGTCACTGGCACTCTTTATCGCCACCTTTGTTCTACTGAACAACAACGCCTTTCATTGGCTTCCCTACAAGAATCTGACCTTAAATGTGTTTTTCCTGGGCTTTTCTTTCCCGGTTTCGCTGATCACCATGTCAGTGATGTTTTCGTTCATCAGACGTGATATCAGCCCATTTCTCAGGCTGGTCAAACAGGTCTTTTTTTGGACGGTAAATCTTGGCGTGATCATTTTCTTCCTCTTTATCGTCTTTGAGATGTACCAGGAAAAATTTATCATCGCCACCGTACTGTTTTTTACCGTAACAATGATATTCTCATTTTTTCTGTTACTTGGCGTCAACGTACAGCAGAAGCACTTCCTGCTCTCCGGTATGATCTTCCTGGTTTTTACCGGCATCACCGGAGTTCTCTATATCGTTCTGGCTGATTTCCCTGAACTCTACACTCGATGGGGCAGACTGCTGCTCTCCTGTCATTCCTATCTTTCCCTCTATGGGTGGAGCATGAGTGGTCTGCTGATTCTTGTACGCTGGAATGATTTCCCGCTGAAGCTGAATTCCTGGTGGGTCATCAGCTTTCACTGGGTGGTGATTGCAATACTGGCACCACTGGGAAAAACAAATATGATAGTGGCCGTTATCGCATCTGTTTCCTTCTGCCTCTTTCTCCATCTCTTCTTCAGGGAGAGTGTCACAGATCGACTGCAGAACTGATTGCTTCATCGCTGATGCTGCACATTCAAGGCAGTGTCAGTGTGTTCTTTTTGTTCAAGACAAGATTATCAGAGCACAGAGACAGGACGATACGCTCGATACGCTCGGTGCTTTCTCCGAGTTTTGCAGCAATGTACCCGAGCTCTAGTGTACCACTATCGAGAAGCAGCTGGAGAATTTTCCCCCTTATCTGCCGGTCTGACCCTTCAAAGCGGGTCTGCTTGCTATAATGCTTGCTCCTGGTATTCAGGTTGCCAATCGTTTTCTTTAACATCGCACCATAATCCATCAGCGCGTAATACCAATCCCGTGGCCTTTTTTTATCGACTGTTTGTTCCACAAGGTTCATGATCTGGCGGTCGTCCACGTCGATTGCATCCCGGTAGAAAAAATGGATATAAACCGTACGGACATTTGTCTCGATAAAGGCAAGGGGGATATTGAAAGCAAAGGTGCAGATTGATGCCGCGGTAGCAGGTCCTATTCCGGGAAGGGTTTTGAGCAGCGCTGGATCATCAGGTAACATTCCCTTATGTCGATCGACAATAAGCGCGGCGGCATCTTGCAGATATTTGGCACGTCGGTTATATCCCAGCCCCTTCCAAGACCTGAGAATATCGCTGAAATCTGCGTTTGCCAGTGTTTCAAAATCAGGAAAATGGGTAATAAATTCTTCAAATTTTGGAACAACCCGGACAGTTTGAGTCTGCTGCAGCATCACCTCGGAGATAAAAACCCGGTAGGGGGAGATTTCGTCTCTCCAGGAAAAATCTCGACGATGCCTGAAATAATGGTGAAAAATTATGGACCGGAATCTCCGGTAGGAGGCTTGACCAACCCCGTTTTCTGCCAAGAATTCAGCCCAGCTTTGGCGGAAAGGCAATGGTGAGAAAATCTCCTCCCGCTCCTGTCCTTTTTTTTTCATATTAATGCAGTACCCTTTTGCGGTTACGTCTGATGACCAGGTACCTGATTAGGCCAAATGAGACAATATAGACAAGCGCTGCGGCGACCAAACCCACTAAGGTGCTGCCGATTATCAAAGGAATGATGACTTCCTGGCCAAGCCCCATCATGACCCTGAACTGTTCCATGATATCCCAGATATTCATACGAGCCAGCTTAGCAGTCAGGTCTAAAAAGGTCCTGTAAACCTCTTTTACCGAGGGTCCCTCCCAGAACAGGCTTCCAACCCAGTAATTAAAGGTATATATGGGCGTGACAGTAGCAATATTTGTTATCCAGATGGTCACAAAAGCGGCTGGCCGGTTCATATTCAGGACAGTGGCCAGAAACATGACAATAAAGAATTGTATCCCCATGGTTGGGGTAAACGCGACAAACGTACCAAGAGCAAAGCCCCCTGCAATTGCGCGTGGCGATCGCCTCAGCCTGACAAGCCACTTAATAACCGGACGATAGGGAATAACAATTCTTTTTTTCTTAATTTTTAACACTGACGGCCTTCACGTTCAATCAGATCCAATATGGTGAGGTTACCATAAGCATTCTTATCCGCCAGTCTATGAGGTGAGAACAATGATGCTACAGATCTGGTATTGTCACCATTGCGGAACAACCACGAGCTGAACAGTAAACGGAAGCAGACCAAAAACAGCGTACACAGAAAAAGACAAAAGACAGGTACCGCAGAGAGTTGTTGAGGGCCACGGATCAGGTTGTAACCGCCATCTCCTGGTAAATCGCCTGTGCCAGAGATTCCACCGTGTATGGTTTTTTGATGTAAGCACCGGCTCCGAGTTCCTGTGCTCTCCGAACACTCGTATTGTCAGAAAAACCACTGGCAATGATCGCTTTTTGGCCCGGCCGAATTGCAGATATCTTTTCATAGGTGACGCAACCATCAATTCCACCCGGCATAATCATGTCAAGAATGAGCAGATCAAACTTCTGCCTGGTGCACGTTTCAATCGCCTGTTCACCCGATGAAACCGTTTCTACATTATAGCCGAGCAGGACAAGAATTCGAGAGGCAAGTTCCCGCTGTTCTTCCATATCGTCAATGACCAGGACATTCTGACCGTTTCCTCTGTAATTCTCCAGTTCAATAATGTCAGATTCGGGGATCTCTTCCCGGGTTGTGGGAAAGTAGAGGACAAATTCTGTCCCTTTACCCGGGGTACTGGAAATATCAATGTAGCCGTTGAGATCTTTAATGGTTCCCCAGACAACCGCCATTCCCAACCCCGTCCCGCTGCGGCCCATGATCTTGCTGGTGTAAAAGGGTTCAAAGATACGATTGATTTCAGACACCGACATGCCGATACCGGTATCAACTATTTTAAGAACGCTGTATCCTCCCCGGGGAATATCCTCAAACCCGGTGTACTCGAGATCGAGAAATCGATTTTCGGTGATGATAGAGAGTGCACCACCACCGGGCATTGCTTCGACACCATTTACAAATACATTCATCAGGACTTTCGTCAGATGTACCGTTGAGCCTTTAATATTATGAAGGTTATCGTCGAGATCAAGTCTGAAGGTCACCCCTTCGGCCTGACGGATTATCTCGCCCTGTTCAGGGCTCACCCAGAAATCCCTGATGACATTATTGAGATTGAGAACAGAAACATTGCCAATTCCGCGCCTTGCCAGCGTCAGCAGGTCCTGGACGATTGCCGCGGCGCGTTCACCCGATTTTTTGATAATGGTAAGCGGCATGGTCATCGGGTCATCATTTGATCGATCAATTAACAGCATATCAGGGTAGCTGACAATACCTGACAGGATATTATTCAAATCATGGGCAACCCCACCGGCCAGCAGTCCGATAGCTTCCATCTTCTGGGCATTTTTCAGGCGGTTCTGCAGCTCAACATGCGGCGTTACGTCTCGTATATCGACAACAAAACCGTTAATCTCGCCCTTATCAGAGTGATAAGGGCTCAATGTAATATTCAGGTATCGATTGAATACCGGACTGGTCTGGGGCTTGATTTGCAGATGGACGATCCGTCCCTGCAAACAGGAGGTGATCGCACCTTCAAGTTCGTCTTTAAAAAACTCGTTACCAAAAACGTTCTTGACCGACATACCGTCAATCCTCACCCCGGAAACGGTTACCAGATTACGATATTCGGTATTATAGAGAACATGCCGATAATCTAGGTCGATAAGCGCCATCGCATCACTTGAAGCCTCAACGATACGGGCGTACTTGCGAAGTTCCTCTTCAGCTCGTTTCCGCTCCTCCACCTGCGCTTCAAGCTGCTCATTGCTTTTTGTCAACTCTCTTGTTCTCTTCTTAACCTGATGCCGAAACAGCATCGTCGCTCCGAGCAGAAACGTAACGGTTCCGACCACACCGTAGAGTAGATAGAAGATCCAGCGCGGCAGTGAATCTTGTCCACTGACTACGAACCAGCGGTTTACCGATCGGTAGTATATCGAGTTCTCATCACTCTTGAATGATGTCAGGTAGCCATCAATCTTGGCTATAATTTGTTCATTTTTCCCCTCAGGAACGGCATAGCGCATTTCAATCGGATTAAAAATGACCGGTGTCGCCTGGATACGGTATTTCCCTTTGTTCCTGTTGCCGAACAACCGGTTGACAACACCCACATCTACAAAATTTGCATGGATCATCTCAAAGACGGTCTCATACTCATCGGTCTCGAAAAACCTGCATGAAATATTGAAATTCTGCGTCATGTCCTTGAGAACCTGAAAGTGAATATCTCCCTGTTTCACTCCAATTTTTTTGCCTTCAAGTTCAATCAGGGAAGTAAACCCTGCACCCTCAGGAGCATAGAGCTCAGCCCAGTTTGCCATCACCGTTTCATAGGTATAATCGACAAATTTTTCTCGCTCTTTTACATAGGCAACTCCTGGCAGCAGATCGATATTCCCTGCTTTGAGTTCATCGAAAATCTCAGAAAAGTGACCCGGTACATATTCAAGCTCCCACCCCTCATTTATTGCTATTTCTTCCAGAATATCAATAAATAAACCTTTTACTTTCCCATCATTATCTTCAAATATTGTGGGTTTATTGTTGTAAACCCCCACTTTTAATACGGTTTTTCCAAAGACAGTGGACGTGGGACAAAGAAAGAGCAGGGCACAAACCGCACCAACCAGAACAACGCGAGAAAGCACATTAATCTTACGCATTCTGCTGCCCGTAACGGTCCATGATGATCCAGAATATTGAGAGGTTAATTCACTCATGCAGTAATGATCTGATAAATAGTGACATCTCCTTTTGGTATATGTCAAAACGTGTGCTGCCGTCAAATGGTATTGTGGCCAATAGGTGGTCGTGTTAACAGTAACTCCCTAAAATCATAGATCTTGACGAGTGAAATCGGGTATACTGTTTTGCACGCACCAGGATTGATCTTACTATGAAGACAACCGAGCCTTTTGCAAAATGATGATTTTCGTTCAAGGTCAAGGCACGTGAAAAATTTTTACCGCAGGCATTTAATTGATATTCCGAGGATAAAAATTTAAGCATAACGTAGAGGTTGAGCGAAAAGGGCGTTTTGCAAGTGGCACAACCATATGAGATAAACAGGTTATACAAGATGAGCAAACATCTTCGGGGAGCATACGGTGGATAAAGAACTGCTGACAGTCATCAAAGATTTCCTGGAGATGGGGCACGTTGACAACATTGTCGCGATGTTTCATCGGAATCATGAATATTACGGCTGGACAGGTGCAATTCTTGATGATGAACGATTTAATGTGCGCCTCGGCGTCTCGGTTCTCTTTGAAGAACTGAAGAAGCGGGAACCAAAAGAACTGGATCGAGCGATACCAGCCCTGCTACCGTTGCTGAAATCAGATAAACCTCACATTCGCGGTGAAGCAGTCTGCATTTTGGGGATTATCGGTTCAAGCACAGCCTGCGATCTGGTAAAAACGATGCTTCAGGACAGACAGCTCCAGATTCGTGAAGTGGCTGCAGATATACTGGCTGAGGTTGGTTGTCGTCCAGATGACCTGCAAAATACGAATTGCTGAGGTTACCCATCGTCATAAAACCGAGCCATTGTCTGATTGAGCTTCAGATAATTCTGGTACAGGGTATCATAGCTCCCCACCGCTGAGGATTGAGGGCGACACCTGCTGGACTCATCAAGCCGTACAAAACGTCTCGCTATGTCATCTATGGCTGGTGCTGTTACCATTCGCTGTCTCAACACACCACAGCGCCTGCATTGCGGCACCGACAGCTCCAGCCTCCTCCTGCTCTAGACAGACCACCTCACAGTTGAAAATATCAGCAACAATTTGCCGCCACACCTCACTTTTTGCCCCCCCTCCCGCAAGCCTCATTTCTTTTGGTTCAATGCCATTGCGCCTGATTATATCGAACCCATAACGCAAACCGAAGGTGGCACCTTCCATTGCAGCACGACAGATCATCTCAGCCCGCATGGTAAGGCTGCTCAAACCGGTTAATGTCGCTTTTGCCAGCGGCAGTGCCGGTGTCCGTTCACCGTTAAAATATGGTAACAACAATAACCCGCCTGCTCCCGGCTCAACAGAGGCCGCAAGACGGTTCATTTCCGCTATATCCAGGTGAAAAAGGTTTCTGACCAGTTCCGTTGCCACCGTTACATTCATGGTACATACAAGCGGCAGCCACCCACCGGTAGACGAACAAAAAGCAGCCAGCTCTCCGCTGTGATCGATGATCGGTCGATCAGAATAGGCGTAAATCGTTCCTGAGGTTCCGAGACTGGCGGTTACAACCCCCTCACGGACATTACCGGTACCAATCGCCGCCATCATGTTATCACCGCCACCAGATGAGACAAGCACGTCCGACGGAAGGCCAAACTCATCGGCCAGCTCTTTTGCGATACGACCCGTCGGCTCATCAGGAGCGATCAATTCAGGCAGACACTGTTTGAGTTTTTCGGACGGATCAATTGCTTGCAGCATTTCATCGGACCAGCACCGATTTTCCACGTCGAAATATGCCGTCCCTGAGGCATCCCCATATTCAGTTTTTCTCTCACCGGTAAGCCAGAAATTGATATAATCATGGGGCAACAGCACCGTTGATAATCGAGCGTAGTTTTCAGGTTCGTTTTCCTTCAGCCAAAGTATCTTTGAAGCGGTAAAACCGGCAGCAACCTGATTGCCAATTTTGTTAACGACAGCCGCCTCACCTCCGACCCGCCTGGTTATGGTGCGGCACTGACCAACAGTTTCTGTATCACACCATAATTTTGCAGGTCGAATGACCTGCCCTGCTGAATCAACAGGTACCATACCATGTTGCTGGCCTGAAACGCCAATCCCCCTGACCTGTTCGGCATCGACATTCGGTGAACCAAGAATTTCTTGTAAAACTGCACGGCAGGCAGCAATCCAGCTCTCTGGCCTCTGTTCCCGCCCTCCCCGGTCGTTCTCGATCAAATCGTAACCGTGATAGCTCTCGGCAATTATCCGGGATTTACCTTCGCTCAAGACAACAGCTTTGGTGCCCTGTGTTCCACTATCGATACCGATATATAGTTGATCAGCCATACTGCTTCTCCCCACCATAACCGTTAATGAACTGGTCAGATAAAGGTATTAATGATATTTTCAAGGTACTCCTGTCGGCCGCTTTGAAGCTTCGGTTCACCCTGTTCTTCAACAAATGCCTGACAGTCAGCAAGCCTTGATTTGCCGGCCAGTACTGCCTGCGCTGCAGGCAATTGCCACGAGCTATAGCGCTCTTTCTTGAATTCTTCCAAAAACCCATCCTCCATGATTTTTGCCGCAATTACAAGGCCTCGGGCAAAACTATCCATGCCGCCGATATGACCGTAGAACAGATCAACCGTGTCATGCGAACCCCTGCGAACTTTTGCATCAAAGTTCAAGCCTCCTGAACCGATACCGCCGGCGTTGAGAACCTCGAGCATTGCATACGTCGTAGAGTAAAGGTCTGTCGGGAACTGGTCCGTATCCCAGCAGAGCATGAGATCTCCACGGTTAACATCAATACTCCCGAGTTTTCCGGCCGCAGCGGCAGCAGCCAGCTCATGCTCAAAGGTATGTCCTGCCAGGGTGGCATGGTTTGCTTCGATATTCAGTTTGAAATGATCAAGAAGATCATAGGTCTGCAAAAAATTAAGAACTGCTGCGCTATCAAAATCATACTGATGCTTGCTCGGTTCCTTCGGTTTTGGTTCGATCAGAAACTGACCGGTAAAGCCAATCTCCTTAGCATATTCAACACACATGTGAAAAAAGGCTGCGGCCTGGTCCTGCTCCTGCTTGAGCCGGGTATTCAACAATGTTTCGTACCCTTCACGGCCACCCCAGAATACATAGTTTTCTCCACCAAGCTCTTTTGTTGCAGCGATGGCCTGTTTTACCTGGGCACCAGCATAGGCAAAGGCATGAAAATCAGGATTTGTTCCAGCACCGTGGGCATAGCGAGGATTACTGAACAGGTTCGCCGTCCCCCACAATAATTTTACTCCGCTTGATTTCTGTAAGGAACCAGCATGGCGAGTCATCTCTTCCAGGTTCCGGCACGATTCTGAAAAGGTATTCCCCTCAGGCGCCATATCCCGATCATGAAAACAATAATATGGTACACCCAGTTTACTGAAAAATTCAAACGCCGCGTCGCAGGTGGCCCGAGCCGCATCCAGCGGGTCTGCAAATTTTTTCCAGCCACGATCCATGGTAGGCGCACCAAAGGGGTCTCCCCCTTCGTTCTGTAAGGTATGCCAATAAGCGACCCCAAACCGGAGGTGCTCAGCCATTGATTTGCCCATGACTTCCTGATGCCTGTCATACCACTTGAATGACAGCGGGTTTTTCGACTGGTGTCCTTCAAACGCTATTGTCTCTGTCACTTCCGGAAAATATGTGCTCATGGTCCTCTCAGCTCCCTGTTAGTATTGCTCAATCCAGTCAATTATCTGTTGATCCTGGTGAAATGTTTCTGGCATGGATTCATCATTTATAAAACGGAGATTTATAAATCTCCCGCAAGACAAGCGATCCTGACTCCCGAGCCCAGTCATCACCCGTCCAGCTCTTGATCACGATCTCTGTCTGGTCAAACCCGAATTTTCCTCTCTTCAATTGGTCTATGCGATGGCACATATGGTCGAACAACGGTGCTCCTGCTCCAACCCCTTTACCTGTAATAATTACCAACTCGGGATTGAGCAAGGTCATCAGATTGTAGATACCCACCCCCAGAATAATACCCGCTTTTCTATAGATATTCTCCAGTTCCTCGTTACCGTGCCTGAGCTCAACCAGCACATCTTCAAAGCTAAGCTCTGCCGGAGATTTATTTGAGGAACTCCAAATACCCTTTCTCATCAAACTTCGGGCATTGCTGACTATTGCATAGTTGCCGGAAAAGGCTTCGATGCAGCCATGACGCCCACACCGACAGACCGGACCACCTATCTCAGCACACATGTGTCCAAATTCACTTGCTATGCCACTATGCCCTCGTACCAGTTGACCATTAACGACCATGCCGGCGCCAACTCCATTTTCAAGGGTGACCACAAGGAAATTATCTTTCCCCTTGCCGCTGCCGTACCAGTACTCAGCAATCGCCAGGTTATTGGAACTGTTGTCGATGAAGACAGGATGATTGATTTTTTGCTTAAGCATCTCTTTCAGAGGTATTTCTTCCCACCCATAATTGGGCAGAAATTTCACCACACCTCTTTTTGAGTCAACTGGGCCCGGAATACCAACGCCGACACCGGCGATCTGTTCCTTGGAGAAATTTGCTTCCCAGATACACGCCTGTATTGCCTGAACAATCAAGGCAACGATTTCTTCCGGTGAATAAAAATCTTTTTCAAGAATAATGGTGTGAGCCGCTTTTAACTCTGCCTGAAAGTTGACGATGACGACCCTGAGCTGATCGATCGACATGTTTACTCCAACCACATGCACACCATCAGGCCTGATAGCCAGCAAGGTCGGCCGTCGACCACCCTCATAGGCACCAGCCTGCTTTTCTTCTATGAGCCCTTCCTTAATTAAATCAGCAGTCACACCGGTTACCGATGCCTGGCTCAAGCCTGTTTGTCGAGCCAGATCCGTCCGGGAAATCAGTCCGGTCGTTCGAATCAGTCCAAGAATATTCGAACGATGCATTGCCCGCTGGAACCGTCTTGGCGTCAAAAATGATTTTTCCTGCTTTGGGGCCATAATCCTGGACTTCTCTATTGAGAGCTATTAATTCACAATTTAAATTAAATAAGCGCTATTACAAAAGTCAACTTTTTTTTCACGCGCTTTGAAATCAGTATCAAAAATGACTAATAAATGACCAAGACCTCATGATATATTGGGTAAAATTACTTGACAGGAAAAAACATTTATGGCAATTCGTATGCCTGAACAGGTTATTTTATATTTTGAAATATTAAGTTCCGGCATGGTGGCGCGGAGCTTTTTTTATATTTCGCAATTAGAAGCCATTTTTGTATAGTGCTGGCGTATTAAAGAAAAAATAGACCAAGAGGTACATCATGATTGAAAGCAGCCAGGTGATAGCAGCAGAAGCACCTCTAACGTATGGTATGGTAGGCGGCGGCGAGGGTGCATTTATAGGTGATGTCCACAGGAAGGCGATTGCTCTGGATGGAAATGCGACCCTTGTCTGTGGTTGTTTTTCGACAGATCCCCAGAATACCCTGAGGACCGGCATGACCCTCGGCCTGGACCAGCAGAGATTGTATGCCACTTTCGAAGAAATGGCCATTGAAGAGGGCAAAAAAGAAAACAAGATCGATTTTGTTGTTATCGTGACACCGAATTTCACCCACTATCCAATCGCAAAAATCTTCCTGGAAAACAACATTAATGTTGTGTGCGACAAACCGTTTACTGTCACCTCAGCCCAGTCCAGAGAGTTAAAGGACCTTGCTGAAAAAAACAGCCTCTCTCTTTGTGTCACCTATACCTACACCGGGTATCCCATCGCCAAACACGCCCGGCTGATGGTCGAAAATGGAGATCTTGGGGATATCAGGTTTGTTAACGCCGAGTACCCGCAGGACTGGTTGGGCACCCTGCTGGAAGAGACCGGTCAAAAGCAGGCCGGCTGGCGCTCAGATCCCGACAAATCAGGAGCCTCTAACTGTGTTGGTGATATCGGCAGCCATATCGAAAACATGGTCTCCTATATGACCGGCCTGAGGATCAGTAAGTTATCGGCACGGCTTGATACCATGGTCCCGGGAAGAACGCTTGACGACAATGCAACGATCATGGTTGATTATGCGGGTGGCGCAAAGGGACTCTATTGGTGCTCCCAGATAGCCGTCGGCAATGACAACGGGCTCAGGGTGAGAATATTCGGCTCAAAAGCCTCAATAGAGTGGGCGCAGGAAAACCCAAATTACCTGAAAATCTCCTACCTGGACAAACCCACTGAAATCATTTCCCGAGGAAGAGATGCTCTTTATCCCGGGGCTGACGCTTACTCACGGGTTCCACCAGGACATCCCGAAGGATATTTTGAGGCGTTTGCAAATATCTACAAAGCATTCATCAGCTTCATCGGTGAAGAAGAAGAGCGGATCAGATATTTTACCTGAAGATCTACGACTTTCCCCAGGCAGCAGAAGGTGAGCAAGGGCGTCAGGTTTATCGAAAAATGTGTTGAGAGTTCTAAAACTGGACGCAGCATGGGTCGAATATCGGATTAATGAGTGGAGGAAGATATGACAAGGCCGGTTACACTATTTACAGGACAATGGGCAGACCTTTCTTTTGAGGAGATCTGTAAAAAAGCAGCATCCTGGGGCTACGAGGGACTGGAAATCGCCTGCTGGGGTGATCACATGAACCCCGTTGAAGCATCCACAAACCCGGAATACGTCAAAGATAAGCTGGCAATACTGGAAAAATACAATTTAAAGTGTTTTGCTCTGGGCGCTCACCTTGCCGGCCAGTGTGTCGGGGATGACTGGGATGAAAGGCTGGATGCATTCGCGCCTGATACGGTAAAAGGAAAACCTGCTGAGCTCAGGAAATGGGCAGTCAGCGAGATGATCATACACCGCAAAAGCGGCAAAAGACGATGGGCTGTTATGTGGTCACCGGATTTCTCGGCTCACCTATCTGGAAATATCTCTATTCGTTTCCACCAACAACAGACGAGATGATAGAAAACGGGTATCAGAAGATTGTTGACCTCTGGACGCCCTGTTTTCGATGAATTTGATGCATGCGGTGTGAAATTTGCCCTTGAGGTTCACCCCACAGAAATTGCCTACGACTATTATACTACCGTCAAGTTATTTGAGGTGTTCGACAGACGGCCAACACTTGGTATTAACTTTGACCCGAGTCACCTTGTCTGGCAGGGTATTGAGCCCCATGTGTTTATCAGCGACTTTCCGGACCGGATCTATCATGTCCACATGAAAGATGCAGCCGTAACACTTGACGGAAGAGCTGGTATTATCGGCTCCCACCTGCCGTTTGGAGATCTCAGAAGAGGATGGAACTTCCGTTCACTTGGCCACGGTGATGTAAACTTTGAGGAAATCATTCGTCACCTGAATGCGATTGGCTATGGCGGGCCACTATCTGTGGAGTGGGAGGATAACGGCATGGAAAGAGAATTCGGGGCTGCCGAGGCTGTTGAGTTCGTTCATTCGATCAATTTCGCACCCTCTGATATCTCATTTGACGGGGACATGAAAAAGTAATCATTTTAGCCTGATTTTTCTGATCATGGATAACAGTATCGACCCGGTTCTATCCATCAAGGATATCAATAAAGCATTTTCCGGGGTAAAAGTTCTCAATGATATCAACCTTGATATTCACAATGGAGAGGTCTTTGGCATTCTCGGTGAAAATGGAGCAGGAAAGTCGACCCTTCTGAAAATAATATGTGGCATCTATACCCCGACAAGCGGCATCCATATATTTAAGAGGGAGCAGGTGTTACAATTTCCACACCGACAGAGGCAAAAAAACTTGGTATCAGTATGATTCCCCAGGAATTCAACCTGATACCGACCCTCTCTGTCTTTGAGAATATATTTCTCGGTTCAGAACTTAAAAGTGGACCACTGCTTAACAAAAAAGAGATGCGAATCAAGACCCGTTCGCTTCTCGAGCGAGTTAAAAACTGATCTTTCTCCCGACGCGTTAATCCAGAACTTAAGCGTTGCCGAAAAGCAGATGGTTGAGATCGCCAAAGCACTTGTTCATGAATCAGATATACTGATCATGGATGAGCCGACCACGGTGTTGACCAACCTTGAGGTTGAAATTCTTTTTGACCTTGATAAACAGACTGAAAGAGAAGAAATGTCACCATTCTGTTCATCTCCCATAAACTCAACGAGGTAAAGCGCGTCTGTGACCGCATCCTGGTGCTCAGAGATGGTGATCAGATCTGCATCAATGATGTCAGTGATGTGGATGAGCACGACATGGCCAAAAAGATGGTCGGTCGCGAGTTGAGTCAGGTCTTTCCGCCAAAGACCACACCAGAAGACGACGTCGTGTTTTGCTGTCGACTAATCTCAGCGATGGCTTATCTACTCAAGAACATCAATTTTCAACTGAAAAAAGCTGAGATTCTTGGTTTTTCAGGACTTATCGGGGCCGGCAGGACTGAGATTGCGGAATGTATCATGGGGCTTCGACCCGAAAATTTCCGGCGAGGTTTATGTTAATGGAGAGAGGGCCCGCATCCGTTCCGCATCTGACGCACTTAATTACAAACTCGGCTACCTATCTGAAGATCGAAAGGGAAAAGGGCTGATCCTGAATTTTGACATACCGAAAAACATTTCTCTGATTTCTCTGTCAAAATACACCAACCTGTTCATTAACAAGAAGAAAGAGAAACAGAGCGTTCCGAGATTATTCATTGATCGGTTCAACATCAAGGCGGCATCATTGAGGGCCGATCTGGAATACCTGAGCGGTGGTAATCAGCAGAAGGTCTACCTGTCAAAATGGATGGATACCGACCCGTTTATCCTGATTCTTGATGAACCGACCCGAGGATAGACGTAAACGCCAAGAAAGAAACCTATTACTTTATTAACGCTCTGGTCAGCCAGGGGGTCTCCTGCATCTTGATTTCTTCAGAACTTGAAGAGATAATCGGACTCTGCAGTCGGGTTCTGGTCATGCGTGAGGGAAAAATTACCGGGGAAATGGTCGGTGATCACATAAATGAAGAGGAAATCATGTTTTGCGCAGCAGGCGTTAGATAACAATCTGGTCTTGATCACAGGAAATGGAAACAAAAAAGCTTACCTTTTGAGAATTTAAAGCGAATAGACTATTCAAAATATGCGCCGCTGTTTGCGCTGATTGTGCTCATCCTGTTCTCCGCTACTTGCCAGTGAACACTTCCTCAAGTTCAGAAATATTACCAACATTCTCAGACAGGTCTCCTATACCGGAACAATCGCCCTGGGCATGACGTTCGTTATCGTGGCCGCAGGTATTGATCTATCGGTTGGTTCCATGGTTGCCTTCGTCGGAGTTTTGACAATCTACCTGATGAACTACCTGGGTGGAGACGGATTTGCTGTCGCTGTTGCCGTATTCGCTGCCTTGTCAGCTGGCGCACTGTGCGGTGCTTTGAATGGACTTATTGTTACCAAGGGCAGAATTACATCGTTTATTGCAACCCTTGCGACAATGTCTATTTTCAGGTCACTGACCCTTTATATCAGTGAAGCTGGTGAGGTCATCTCTGATAATGATTTGTATCCCGAGATTGGCGGGGGATATTTCATGAATATCCCCTATCCGGTGATCATTTTTCTGGGGCTGGCGTTTCTTATTCCACATCTTACTGAACAATACAGCCTTCGGCAGGCACGTGTGCGCGGTTGGTGCAAATCAGCAGGTTGCTGTATACTCGGCAATTAAAGTCAAGTGGATCACCTTCATGACCTTTGTTATCACCGGCTTTACCGTCGGTGTAACTGCTATCCTGCTCTCCTCGAGGCTTAATTCTGTCAGCCCGGGGGATGCAGGCATATTCTATGAACTCGATGCTATTGCAGCAGTTGTTATTGGCGGAACTCCACTATCAGGTGGCAAGGGCACCATCTGGGGGACCGTCATCGGTGCAATAATATTAGGTATTATCAACAATATGCTGAACATGCTCGGTGTTTCACCCTATCTGCAGGGTACCGTTAAGGGGCTCATTATTCTTATCGCCGTTTTTGCCCAGTATAAGAACAACTAAGAGTCTGGAGGCAAAGGTTATCAGAACCAATTCTGATAATTAAACAGATAACAAGAAAGAGAAAACAAAGAGGGGACATTATGAAGAAAAATGTAAGACAGGTACTGATTACACTACTCGCCGGTGTATTTCTTTTCTCAGGCGCCACCGCTTTTGCAGCTGAAAAAATCAAAGTTGGTGTTTCCGTTCCTTCTGCAGATCATGGCTGGACTGCCGGCCTGCTCTGGTGGGCCAAGAAAGCGGTAAAAGACATTGAGGCAAATGATAAAGACGTGACATTCTACGTCGTTGCGGCCAGCTCGGGGAGTAAACAGGTCGGTGACGTTGAAGATCTTATGGTTAAGGGAATCGATGCATTGGTAATTCTTCCGCATAACCCGGCAACCCTGCAGAAGGTTGTCGAAGAGGCATATGCTTCCGGCATTTACACCGTCGTTGTTGACCGTGAGCTGCCCAAAGCCGGCCCAGCACGTATTCATGGCAGGAGACAACCCGGGACTCGGTATGGTCGGGGCCCAGTGGCTGGCAGAAGAAATGGGGGAAAAGGGAAAATCGTTGTTTTGGAAGGAATGTCAATTCCAATTAACAAACAGCGGGTAGATGCCTTCAATGAGGTGATGAAAAATTACCCCGAAATCGAAATTCTTGACTCACAGCCAGCAGACTGGTCAACCCAGAAAGCACTCCGCCTTATGGAAAATTACCTGCAGAAGCACAACCATATCGATGCGGTCTGGTGCCAGGACGACGATATGCTGAAAGGAGTCATGCAGGCAATTAAAGAAGCTGGTCGTACAGATATCAAAACCGTTCTTGGCGGTGCCGGATCGAAGGATATCATTAAAATGATCATGGACAATGACCCGTTAGTACGGGCAACTGTGACCTATAATCCTTCAATGATCGCCTCAGGTATTGTCTTTGGAGTCGAGGGTGCCCGCGGCAACACCGTTGGTGGGCTCTACCATACCCCGTCTCGCGTTATCATCGCCGCTGACCTTGTCGCCAAGGAAAATGCTGAATTGTTCTATTTCCCGGAAGCAGCTTACTAGATCACAACTATCCAGTCGGCTTTTCCATGGCCAACGGACCCTCTTCCTGAGTGGAGGGAGGAGGGTCCACCAATCCGAGACAGACAAGGAGCGCCGATCGATCATATCCGCCGGTTACGATTTTTTCCTTTTCGTCCTTGACCAATCGTTTCAGCCGATATTCTGCACGGGAAGCCAGAGATCTGTTACCCAGCGCACAGGAGTACACCAGATCAAGCTGCTTCTTTGATCTGGTATATTTTGCCCCTGATCGGGTACCCTGCTGATGCTGGACCAAACGTCGCTGGACATCTGTTGAGATACCGGTATAAAGGCTGTTCGTCTCATCCCTGAGCAGGTATATTGACCATGTCGTCATAACATTCCCATTTACCCCGCTCACCCTTTCAGGGCTGTCTCGACTTGTCGCCAGACCTCATCAGGTGTTAGCTCAGCGAGGTTCGTATGCTCGATTACCTCAAACCTGGTGTGCTGAATGCCCGTGGTAAACGAGGCAGTATGCCGGCCATAGAGGGCGATGCCAGGAAGTCCGAGATGTGCGGCGATATGGGTTGGCCCGGTATCATTACCGATCACAAAAGATGCCTGTTTTACAATTCCGGCCAGTGCAAAAAAATCGTAGTAGCCACCAGCCGGAACCAGCATTTTCCCTGGAATTGACTGACACAGCTCGATTTCATCTGGTCCGGGTATGGTTACGGCCTCTCTGCCGGATTCCTGCAGACGCAGCGCCAAATCCCTGAAATAGGGCCATCGCTTGTGATCATGGGTCTGTGAGGCCCCGGGGATAAGCACGACAAAGCCGGGCTCAAGCGCGGCTGAGGACAACAGCTGGTCGACCTCATCGGCCATCCACGAGACATCACTTCGTCTTGTGTAACGGACATTCAAATCAGCCAGCTGTAGATGAAGCCGGAAATGATCGGCGGCACAGGTACGCTCCTCATCCCGCTTCAGGTAGGCGGAACAACCGGGAACGTCACCCAGCCACCAGGTCTTGGGAAACAGCCAGCGGTAATAGAAACGGGTTCTGCCAACCTGCTGCAGATCGTAGACACGATGATAATCTGCGCAATGCACCCGTTTGCGCAGCCGTAGCATCGCCATCACATTGAACCGTGATTCACGTGGATCGACCAATACCTCATCAACCCAGGGACACCGTTCCATATAGCGACGGTACGTTGGTGTCGTCATGACTGTCAGCTTGTCATCCGGATGATTCTCGCGGATGTCACGGAGAGCGCCATCTGCCTGGACAAGGTCACCGAGCGCACCGAGCTTAATGACAAGTATTTCGGCCATTAGTATGTTTCGTAAGACTTTTCTTCCACCAGATCTGAGCCGAGCACATCATTTATCTGATATTTCAGCGCAGCTCTGCGATCATTTGTCTTGTAAACAGATCGGGCAAGTGCCACAAAGGTATCGTCAAACAGCCCATCCCGTTCGCAGGCGCGGATCTCGTCTTCAATATCCCATAATTGTTCATTCACCAGCCGAAGCCTGGAAAGTAGCGTTTCAAGTTCGACACTTTGGGTTATTTGCTCCCGGCAGACAGTCTCCAATTGACTGAGCTCGCGGCTGATATTTTCAAGTTTTTTCCTGTCTGTCACCCGTTCCTTCTTGATCAGCAGGATGGTCAATTTGTCGAGCAGTTCCCCGGCAGAAACTGGAATTAATAATGACATCGATTTCACCTTCTCTGCAGCGTTATACTGTTATCGGTGGTATAAATGGTAGAGTATACTTATCGTAGATGCTATCAGCACATGATTTTCATAGTGGTGTGTTTTTTACCATATTTATCAGCTCCTGTCTGTACCTGAAACCCTGGTCCGGAAACCCTGTCACATGTACCTTGCACCAATCACCCGTAATGGTCTGACCACGTACGAAATACGCCAGTCATACCACCATGAAAAAGACGGCAGCTATCGTTACCATACCGTTTTTGATCTTGGCCTTGATCCGGCGCGCTACCTTGAACACCTCTCGGACGAAATCTGCTATTTTTCACCTGATCTTGAGGATCATATTGAAAAAGTGACTGACAGTGACCCCACCCGGGTGCTGGAAGAGCTCCTCTGGGATTTTCTTCCCGAGGAAGAGCAGTATCGCCTCTCTCTTTTTCGAAATCGCGGCAGGATCAAAATCCGACCGCTCTCCGGAGAAGATAAAGCGGCAATAGAATCGGAGGTTCATCTTTTTGACCGAAGGCGTCTTTACTATTTGCGCTACGGGGCGGTCGACCAGTCAAGGATTTTCCGGCTGAACCCCAAACTGTACCGCCCATTGCTCAGGCAATCCCGGGATGAGCGCGAATTCTACTTCACGGATCTCGAGAAGGTGTTAAAGCCCAATGAGATGAAAACTTATGTTTTCACCATTTTTGATCTCCAGCGCCATTTCACCGAATCCATTTCGGCAACAATGCCAGAAGCCCTCAACCAGCTGGATATTGCCGATCACTTTACCAAAGACATCTGCAAGTTGAACAGTGACAAGACATTCTGGTACGGCGATCAGATGTCTGATTCACTCCACCACCACCTAATTCGTTTCATCATCATGTTTTTTGATCACGGATACGGTCGTCGTTCACTTTTTGATGATTTTGTCCGGGAGTTTATGGGACGACACCGCGCATTCAAGTGGCCTGACAAGAAGCCAGCCGTCAGTACCAGTGATGCTGCAAAAATCTTTAAAACAAGCTGGCAGGATCTCCAGAAAATGAATAAGAAAGATTTAACCCGGCTGTTCAGGCAGCGGGCCAAGGAGCTTCACCCGGACAGCGGCGGCGATCACGACCTGTTTGTTGAGTTAAGCGGTGCCTATGCCTCCCTGCTTGCCCGGAAATAAAAACTTTCGTCAATTAACATTAGATACAGGAGAATTTCCATGCCCATCAAGGCGCTTGCCCTTGAACTGTATAAAGCACAGCAAAAAGTGCACACATTACAGGACAGAATTGAAACAGCATCGCATGGTGACAGAGATCGCCTGCGCCAAGAGCTTAAACGTGCAGAAGCAGAACTCAATCAACTTCGCAGAATAATGGATGGAGAGAAAGCGGCTTCGCCATTGTCACGCGATTCATTCAAACGATAGTGTTTGGCCCTGGTCGATGAAGACACCATTGTTGAGAACGATCGCCTGTGAGCTTTTGCCGGATAACGCTCAGGAGATCATGATATTTTTGTGATCACGAAACGAAGGGCCAGAAATGTTGTTACCAGAAGAGTCAGCACGCCCATGGCGTTTAAGAAAAAATTGTTGGGTGCGCGGTTTTTCAGGTCTGTCTTATTCAGAAGATAGAGGATAATCGCGATAACGAGCGGGGTCCCTGTTAAACCCAGAGCAAGCATTAACGGCAGTAACAGATAAAAGCTCGTCTTGATAAATGGGCCAAGCATGCTCAGAACGCATCCAAAAAGAATCACCCCACTGAAACGTCTGTCCTTGACACTGAGCGGCCAGTGCATCTTGTCCGCCAGAAAGAAGGCACCGGCAAGGAACGTGGGGGCGATTGTCGAGAATGCAGCAGTAAACAGGCCGATCAAAAAAACCATCATGGCACTGGTGCCCAGAAGTGGCGCCAGCGCCATGGCAGCATCAGTCGCTTTGGTGACACTCACCTGATTGGGATGCAGGACAGCTGCTGAAACGAGGAAGATGGCAACACTATACAGCCCGAAAGCAAACCCCATTGACAACACCGTATCAAATCTGGCAAGACCAAGATCATTGGTGTTCCAGTGACGGGCGTTAACGTTGTAGGTATGCATACCAATAATGGTTATGTGAACCGCACCACCCATAATCGCTGCGGAGAGCAGGGCTGATCCCATACCTCCGGGAAACTGGGGGATAAGCCCAGAAAGAATCTCTTGAGCGTTTAGGCTGGACATGAACAACACCATGACAAAACAGCAGACGACACAGACGACCAGCAGTTTACATAATGATTCAAACCACCTGTAGCCACCGCCCACCAGCAGTCCGCCAATCACCAGACCAAAGAATACCCCCCAATACGGTGTCTGGATCCCGGTCAGAACTGAGGTAATACCTGATAATGCATTCATCAGCACCATGGCCGCCAGCCATGTTGCTATTAAAGCGTCGATGGTCAGGATCCAGGCCCATGTCTTGCCCAGATGTTCTTCGGTAGCACGGATAATACCTTTTCCACTGACAACTCCAATTTTTGCAGCCAGATATTGCACGGTAGTGCCGAACAGGGCACTGAGCACCACTACCCACAAGAGGCCGTATGCATAGCGCGCCCCTGCGGTGGAGACACTTGCCAGCGTCGCTGGTCCACAGGCCACCGCACTGATAATCCAGGCCGGTCCCATTTTTTTCAGATATTCTTGACCCTGCGTAATCATAAGGACACTCTTTTGCATCTCCTAATTCAACCAGACGGTCGCTTGTTTACGATTTCTTCTGCTTTCCGCCACTGGTCTCATTGATTCTGCGGTTCAAATCAGCTAGACGAACGGCCCGGTTGGCTGATTCATTAATATCTGAGATTACGGCACAATAGTGCGCGCCTGCCTTGATGACCTGATCGACATTGTCATAGCCGATACCGCCAATGGCCACGACAGGGATCCTGGTTGCTTTAACAATGCGGGCCAACCCATCCAGCCCGATCAGCTGGGCATCGGATTTGGTAACCGTCGGAAAAACTGCACCTGCTCCCACATACGTTGCACCCGCCTTCTGTGCCTCGAGCGCCTGGACTGTATTATGCACCGACACTCCAACGATCATACCTGGAGACACCGCCGAAATGACCTTCCGGTAATCTGAATCATTCTGCCCGAGATGAACCCCATCAGCTCCAATTTCAACAGCAATCTCCGCCCTGTCATTCACAATGAGGACCGCCGGTTCAGAACATGACCGAACCAGTGCCTGCATCGCTTCTGCCAGCTCGAGAAAAGCTCTGTCGTCTAGCTGTTTTGCCCTCAGCTGAATGATCCGTGCACCGCTATCCAGAAGAGATTGGCAGAGCGGCAGTGAATCGGCAAAGCAATAGAGCGCCCGGTGCTGACGGCTAAAGAAAGGAAATCTTGATTCCATAAGGTCTTTTATTAAAATATCGGGCTGCAACCCATAAACGTTCAGTTGCCCTCACAAATGCTGGCCGTTCTAAACCATAGCGTAGCTGATATTTGACTTTTTTAGATGGTAACTTGAACACTGGTATCTTGAAGAATGATGAAAACCGTTATAAGCCAGAAGAAACCTGCCAGACAAAGACTGACAAAAACAGCCGCACTGCCCAGATCCTTAGCTCGTTTTGCTAGGTGATGATATTCAGGCGATGACAGATCGACGATTGACTCGATGGCCGAATTCACGAGTTCAACAATGAGGACTATTGTGTTGGCGAACAATAGTAAACATTTAATAGTAATCGATACAGGCAGAAAGAATAGAGTCACCAGTAGGATAGCAAATAAAATGAGTTCCTGGCGAAACGCGGCCTCAGTTTTTACGGCAACTCGCAAACCATTCAGGGAATAACAAAAGGCTGCCCAAATCCTCGCGATCCCTTTCTTTGGGGTAGGTTTCATGTTTATTATTTAACCCATAACAGTCTTATGTATGGCCGGCTAGACAGACATTTACCTTGTTCACAAGCACCATTTCCATAAATTTCGATATTAAACAACAAAATATGAAAAAACACTGAGCTGCAAAACCCTGACCATACGGTTGTGGCCTCTATCGCCCAATAAGGGCAGCGGACCTCCCCCATGGGAGAGGTAGAGAACCTCAGGCCTAAAACACCCTGCAATCACTTCCATACATCTTATCTCCACAAGAGGACAAACTCACCGTCACTATCGTACCACGAGTACCGAACACGGCGCAGTTTGCAGTACCCTGTTGGTTACGCTGCCGACAATAAGACTTGCCAGGTTCGTCAGCCCCCTGGACCCCATGATGATCAGATCGCACTGCTCAATTCTGGCAATATCAGTAATCACCGGACCCGCAGGCTCCTCCATTACCCGTTCCTCGACCGCGATACCTGCCGCCCTGATATGCTGAATAAAGGGCATAATCAATTTCTCCGATTCATTCATGATGGCAGATATCTCTTCGTCTCGGAAGGGCTGCCCCATTGTACTTGGAAACTTTCTGTGACAATAAACGAGGATGATGGTCACATCGAATAAGTTTGCGTACTCAATGGCCTTGTCGACAATGAGATATGAGTGTTCAGAACCGTCTATCGCTGCAACTATTTTTTTGAGACTCATTGGGCTTCCTCCGATCTGAAGAAAGGTGCATGGAAAAACGCTCATTTCCGCTGCTGATAACAATAAGCATCGTTTCAGGTCACGGCTCACCAGAAGTCCGGCATGAAAGGTAAGAACTATTCCATTTTTGCAAATTTTAGAGGAGCCAGTTTTAAAAACTATTGAATGACAATGGCTTTTTCAGGTATTTCAAGGCCGACGCTCTGACCAACCAGGGGAGGATTCTGACGATAACGGGAGATGCTCATCGATACCGTCAGCTCGATACCCAATATAATGGTCAGCCGGACACGATTGTTTTCGATTTCAATTTTTCTGACATTTCCTATCTGATATGGCATTTCTTCCGCCGCAGGAGAGGCCGGGACATGGAGAAGGAGCTTGGACGGGTTAAGATGAATCCGGGTTTTACCTTCAGTCAAGCGTGATGACTGAACTTCTCCAAGCAGCAGGTCCTCACTGGCGCACAGATAGAGACGTTTCCACCCCACCCGTTCCTCCCTGACCATGACATCGACACTATTCTCGTTATTTTCATATGAAACCGTACCGTTTCGCAGCAGGATCGTGTGATGGGCGAGCCGCCTGCTCTGCGACAGGTAGTGGGTGGAAAAAATGACAGATCTATTTTGTATACTGTTGGCATGTTCCAGGATCTTCAGAATCACCTCCTGGTTCTCCTGGTCGACATTAGCTGTTGGCTCATCGCAAAGCAGAACCTCGGGTTCCACCACCAAGGCTCTCGCCAGCGCAACCCGCTTGACTTCCCCACCGGACAGCCCATGGACATCGGTCTCGGCGAAACGTGACAATCCCACGCGTTCAAGAGCCGTCGCTATTTTTATCGCCCGCTCCTTCTTGGCAACACCTCTTACCTTGAGGCCAAATTCAACATTTTTCCAGACACTTCCGGAAAACAGGATTGGAGTCTGATCGACCAGAACAGCCCGACGGCGCAGCTGTAACAGTCTTCTTTGATCAGAGGTTACAACCCGGTTGCTGAATTTGAGGATGCCGGAAGTCGGCTGGTCAAGGAAAGCAAGATGATTGAGCAATGTTGTTTTTCCGGCACCATTCGGACCGATTAAGGCGTATATCTTTCTACCCGCAAAAGACAGGGAATCAATATCAAGAACCGTCCTCTCACCGAATTGTTTTTTCAGATCATGCAGCTCATACAGCATCTGACTTTATCCGTCCCTGAAGAAAGTGAAAAACCATATTGATAGCAAATGCACAGCCCATCAAAATAATACCAAGCGCCACCGCCAGGATAAATTCGCCCTTGTCATATTCAAGGGCCATAGCCGTTGTCATGGTTCGGGTAAACCCTTTGGCGTTACCGCCGAGCATCATGGATATGCCAACCTCGGCTATAACACGGCCAAAAGCGGCGATAATAGCTGCGAAGATGCCGAAACGGGCTTCGCTAAAAATAACCCAGGCCATCTGGCGCTGGTTTGCCCCGAGTGTCAGGGCAGTATTTCGATACCGTTTGTCAATCTTGCTGATCGCTGCAATGGTAAGGGTCGTGATCAGGGGAATGATAAGAATGACTTGGCCGATAATAATCGCCTTCTGGGTGTACAGAAGTTCAAGCGGCCCCAGGACTCCCCGGCGTGAAATCATCGAGTAAACCACCAGGCCTATGACAACTGTCGGGAGGGCGAGCAGGGTATTGAAACAGGTCAGGGTAAACCGTTTGCCCGGGAAACTGTTGATGGCGACGATAAATCCGAGCGGCAGGCCAACCATAGCGGCTGCCAGGGTAGAAAAAAAACTGACATTCAAAGAGACGCCGACAATCTCAAATAGCTCATGGTCAAATGATAAGAGAAGAAGAAGAGCTGATTTCAGACTGTCTAAAAGCATGGTCCAACCACAAATGGGTTAAAACAGCTATCGGGTTGTGACGACACACGACCCGATAGCTCTCATGAATAAAATGGTTCTATCCTATTTACTGAGGAATTGCATCGGGATAAAACAACTGCTTGCCGATCAGTCGATAATCGCCAATGAGTTTTTGACCTCTTTGTGAGACAAGCCATTCAGCAAACTGCTTGGCGAGATCATGTTTGACCTCTGGAAATTTTTCCGGATTAACCGGGATAACACCATACGGGTTGGCAAGTTCCTGTGAACCTTCGCTGAGTATGGTCAGATCAAGCGGGGGCGTTTTGCCAAATTTATATTTGATATAGGTACCACGATCAGTCATGGTGTAGGCTTTCTTTTCGTCGGCATAGGTTAATGTTTTCCCCATTCCCTGGCCTATTGAGCGATACCACGCAGCTGCTCCCGCCGGCTCGGCAAAGGTTACTTCAACGTTTTCACCCTTCTTGACGATAGTCTTCTTCTGCTCCTTCACGGGTACCCCAGACGCTTTCCACAGTGTTTGCTCCTTGGTATGGGTGCCTGAATCATCACCGCGGGAAATAAATTCTGCTTGCTTTTCGGCTATGGCTTTGAGTCCGTCGTTGACATTTGACGTTTTTCCGACCCCTGCAGGGTCGTCCTCTGCACCAATGATCACAAAATCATTGTGCATCACGGCATAGCGCTTGGTACCGTATCCGTCGGCAACAAACTTCTCTTCCCGCGCCTTGGCGTGGACAAAAATCAGATCGACATTGCCGTCCATGCCATCTCTGATGGCAGCACCGGTCCCCTTGGCTATTACCTTGACCTCGATTCCTGTATCCTTTTTGAACTCGGGCAACAGGATATCAAGTAAGCCGGAGGCCTGGGTTGACGTGGTCGTCGAAATTGACAGCACCTTATCCGCCCCATGCAGTGTTTCCCCTGCAAGAATTGTCAGCAGCAAAGCCATCGACAGAACAGTCAATCTTCTCATCTTCAAATCTCCTATAATTGTGCGTTATCAGGATAGATCATTTTCCCAGACAGAGACATGTCATATCCTTTAAATTTTCCCGCTTCGCCCCTGAAAGACGGGTCATGAAGCAGGTTTACAAATCGCTGTATTGGCGGTTCAAAAAAACGATCCCGGTTGATCAGTAAATCAAAACGTTCCCAGCGAAGCGGCAAAAAATCAAGGCCAAGCAGCTCGGCCACTGGACTGATCGCCGGTGCAGCATCCGCATGGTTATTGAGCACCGCAAACCCGGCATCAATATGCCGTGCCACTTCATCACGGTAACCCGAGATAGTTGCCGCACTGATTTCCGAGCGGCTGATTTCGTAATCCAGCAGAAGCCTGGTTCCAGTATTCAATGGCCTGTTAACGATTTTCACATCTGCCCTGGCAAGATCAGTAATCGAGCAGATTGCTTTTGGATTGCCCTTTGCCACGATTAATCCCTGCTGCCGTTTACTGAAATTGACAAAAACGGGGGAACGCTCCAGCTCATTATCGGCAAATTGGAAATTATACTCGCTGTTGTCATCCTGCAGCAGGTGACAGGCAGCGATATGGCAAGTCCCCTGTCGTAATGCTTTCAACCCGCCCATACTGCCAATATTGGCAAAAAATGCTATTGATTCAGAGCTCTGGCTATTGTAAAGAGACAGGGCCCGCTGGATCAGCAAATCGTCACTTCCGGCCAGAAATAGTCGTCCGCTCTCAAGCGAGGTAGTACTTGATACCGGCAGGTTAACGATGTATAAATCGAGCCATTCCTCAACGAGAGTGCGGGGAAACAGCCACTTTCCTGTCACCTTTGTGGCCGGGAGTCCCTTATCGCTTACCAGGCTGTAGACGACTTTCTCGTTTACCTGCAGGAGTTGGGCTACTTCTTTTGTGTTCAGATATTGCTTTCCTGTAACCATTGGTACCCTCCATTCAAATCCAGCAAACCCTTGTTACCAGACCAGAACTAATTGTCAATTACTGGTCGATTAAAAGACTAAAACAACCAAAGATTACTAAAAATAACAGAAAGGGGAAATGGGATTATTATCAGGATCACTGCCAGGATACGACTATGACATCCTCAGAACAACGGGGAAGGGGGATAAAAGACTCGGTGATGAAACAGACGCGATAAAGATTTTTGATATAAAAACGTGTAACGAGTGCTATCAGACAGAATTGACAAGTTCTTCAAGCCAGGTATCGATCTGGCCGAGGGCTGCGTCCGGTTCGCCGTCAATTTTCAGAGGGTAATGGACAAGGTGTGCTCCATTTTTTCTCAATGTCTGTTCTATGAGATCAACAGCACCGCAAAAATGGGTGTATCCTGAATCGCCACAGCCAAAAAGTGCGAACTGTTTTTGAGACAAGTCTGTTTTCTTGAGCTGTATATGTAACAATTCAAAATCTTCCTGCAGACCAATTTCTTCTTCACCCCAGGTGGAGCAGCCCAGGATAACAAGACCTTCTGCACCACTGACATCTGAGGTGTTCGTCTGCGCTGCATCACGTGTTTCAACCTTAGCCCCTTTGCCAAGAAGAAACGCGGCAATGTGGCGCGCAACAAATTCGGTATTGCCGGTTGTTGAACCGTATATAATCAGCGCTTTTTCCATCACCTGACCTCCATGGCTACAGCAAAGGGTAACTGAAGATGAAACAGAATCAGCTTGTTTATCAACTGCTGGCATCTCGTTGAATAATACTGGTACTCTGTTCCTGAAAGAGCGATTGACCGAATCGAAGTGACCATTAAAGCAATCGCTTACTCCACTATTTTAATTCTCAGACTTCTTGTCAACCACGAGCCAGCTCTTCCTTGTCTCTTCATTCTCCTTTTGATACAAATAGAAAGAGGTTGAGACGTCTTCGTCGTTAACTGCAAAGGGTCATCAATCATCACCAGAACAAACAATAATTGTGGCAATACAGCATGTTGGAATCAACCGATCACCGGTGTCTTCAAGGAAATAGCAGTTGACTATGAACAACCTTTCAGAAATTGGTGTCGTCTGCTGTGACTCGAAAGACACCATAACATCATGGGATGCCAATGCTGAAAAACTCTTCGGCTGGGAACCTAGTTACGCCATAGGAAAAAAAATCTTCCCCCTGGTTTTTCTGCAGAAACAGCAGGTCGAAAAGCAGGGCCATTTCCGGTCACTGTTCCGCCCATATGACCTGAAAGACTCCGTTACACTGAAAATCGAAGATGAAGCATTCCATCGCGATGGATCGAGAATCCCGGTTGAACTGCTCGTATCCCGCGTACCCGGAAAACACTATTTTACCATCTTTGTACAAAACAGGAGCTTAGAACAACCAGTCAGCCACGAGGATTATAATAAGACATTCAAACTCGAGATTATCAACAATATTTTAAGAATGTCTCTTGAGCCGACCCTGCTCAAGGAGCGACTCACCGCCATTCTCTGCTATTTGACGACCGTCCCAGAGTTCAACTTAAGCCCGATGGTCTCTCTTTTCCTCGTTGAACAGGATACCAAGCTACTGGTGCGCACGCTTAAACATGGTTTTCCCGACGACCATCCCTCCAGCTGTGAACAGGTGCTGTTCGGTCACTGTTATTGTGGGAAAGCAGCAGACTTAAATACCCTGCAATACATCGCCACCGACAGCAACGATCACTCAACCTCACACGGCCATTATTGTGTCCCGCTGCCAAAAGACGGTACGGTCATCGGTGTGATGAGCTTCTACACACCTCAGCATCACCGCCCCTCACCTCTGACGGCCGAGACCCTCAATCTTGCAGCCCAGGTGATAGCAGCATTGATCGACAACCAGAAAATGGACCTGCAACTCATTAACCTGGTAAATGACTTAAGGACATCCGTACTGGCTCTGCGGGAAGAGAAAAAATTTTCAGAATCAATTATCCAGGGGTTACAGCACGGCCTGCTCATCACCGATCAGCATGGAAACATCCAGAAGTACAATGGTGTCGCCCAGACTATCTTCAGTTGGCTTGACGACGGTCTGGAGGGAAGGAATCTTATCACCCTGGTCGGAGAGGAAAACAGAGAACGAATCCTTAATCATGGTTCAAGCGAGACAGTACCGGGTGAGGCTGAAATCGCAATCGCTACTGAGCTTGGCAACCAGATTATCCTCCGTTACTCAGCAATCACCAGATCCATTTCAGATAATGGCGAGATTGGACAGATTATTTCGCTCACCGATATTTCTGAATGGCGACATGTCAGAAAGGAAATGGAAAAAATGAACCGGCTGTCAACGGTTGCCGAAATTGCTTCTGCGGTCGCTCACGAGGTTAGAAACCCGCTGGCCGGTATTAAAATCATGGCCCAGTCAATTGAGGAGAATTCAGGGACCGAAGATGAACGAATTGAGTGTTCCCGACGGATTATCAGACAGGTAGATCGACTCAACGAATTGCTCACCGATTTTTTTTCCTATGCTCGTCCCGTCATGCCCAAGAAGCGTGAAACCTCCCTGCCCCATATACTCTCCGAGACCAAACCGCTGATCATTAATAAACTCGAAGCGCACAGAATACATCTGCTTGAAAAATTCACTGATGGTCTGCCAAGCGTGATCGCTGACCCCAATCAGCTCCAGCAGGTATTTCTCAACCTCTTTCTCAATGCGATCGATGCGATCAGACAGGAAGGAACCATAGAAATAATCGCACGCAAACTCAGCAGGGATGAGCTGTCGGCCTATCGTAAAACCAATCATCTTCTGCAGACCGGCATACGCTATGTGGTGGTACATTTCAAGGACAATGGGGCAGGCATGAACCAGACCGGCACCGACCGGGTTTTTGAACCCTTTTACACCACGAAATCAAACGGATCAGGGCTTGGAATGTCCATTGTCTATCGAACCTTAAAAGAAAATGACGCGACAATCAGTGTTCAGAGTGCGGAGGGAAAAGGTACCATATTCACCATGTTCTTCAAGGCTGGTGGCTAACAATTACCATATTGCAGTGTATCGTTTCCCATCTTTTTCCACCCCCATTCGCACCTCCTTCTGCTGCTAATAACCTGCTGCCAAAAGATGAGTGTTTTACTCTTTCAAATCAGCACGTCCGGGCCAACTATTTCTGTGATAACTCCTCTATTATAAAAAATAATTGGAAATCAACCCGCAGGAAGTGATAGACTTTTTCTAGTCCTCAGAAATCTGCAGATCTGTTTGCTGAGATAATTTATCAAGGAACACTATGAAAAGAGTACTAGTTGTTGATGACGAAGATGATATGCTCTGGATGCTCCAGAGAAACCTCAACAAGGGTATGTCAGATGTGGAAGTTCTGGCGGCCAGTTCAGGTGAAGAGGCTCTTGCCGTTCTCAGCGATAAAGAAATTAATCTGGTTATCACCGACATTAATATGCCCGGAATGAACGGGCTCGACCTTTTGATTGAGGTCAACAACCGCTACCCGGATACGGGTGTAATCATCATGACCGCCTACCCGTCAAACAGCTTTGAACGTGAAGCGATGATGGGCGGAAGTCTCAGGTTTGTAGAAAAGCCATTCGATATCAATGATATGCGTCAAATCGTCTCAGACGTACTAAAAACCAGCGACGGCTTTCAAGGTACACTCGACGGGATTGATCTGATAGACATCGTCCAATTTAACGGTCTTTCTAAAGCCACCTCGGCACTCAAGGTGACCACAGCTGACCAGGAAGGTATGATCTTTTTCAAGAAAGGTGAAGTTGTTCACGCCATGTGTGATAACACGAGCGGTGAAAAAGCCTTCTTTAAAGTCCTTGAATTCCAGGGTGGTACGCTTCAAAATATCAGGGGAGTCGAACCCCCAATCGTAAGCATTGATAAAAATCTCGAATCACTTCTCTTCGAATCCGCTGTGCGCAATGACGAAGAAACAAGCAGAAAGGACTCAGACAGTTCTAAATCTAAATCGTCATTTCTTGACATTTTTTCTGGCGGCGAACAGGATTCTGATTCCGGAGAGGAAGATATTTCAGCAAGCAAGAAGACCATAGATGATACTTCTCAATTAGAGACGAAACTGACTCGTACAGATACAGATGAACCATTTACAACTGAGGACATTGAAATGACAGACATTCAGAAAATCCTGGCTGAGTTCACCACTATTGACGGTGTCCATACGGCCTGCCTGGTTGGGCGTGACGGCTTCCTGCTTGACAATATCGCCAGATCGGGGATTGACGCGGAAATGATCGGCGCTATTGCATCATCTGGGTTCGGTTCAGCAGAATCCATGGGTAATCAGCTCGGCCAGGGTGATCTCAACCTGACAATGCTTGAATACACTGACGGGCCGGTGATGTTTGCTCCTGTCGGGTCTGAAGCCTTTCTGGTGATCGTTGCAGATAAAGAGACGAATCTGGGCTGGATTCGCCTGACAATTAAGAAAAACTCCAAGGTCATTGAGCAGGCGGCTGAGCTCTAATAAAAAAGCAGGGTTTTAACACAGCCTCCGCTAAAACCCTGCTTCCGTAAAATCCATTCTACTCTGTATGGCCCCGCCCTAACCGGACGGGTATCCCTATATTCCTGCCTGTCTGAACTGATCGATAATCTCATCTGAAAAACGGGTGAGTTCCACCTCGAATTTTTTGATCAGTAATCGTGCTTTGCCAAGCCACTCATCCTTGGATGTCATCACAAAAATAAAAAATGGCTGATCGGGCATATGCCTGATAATAAAATGATATTGGCTGGTGGTAATCAGGATATCATCGGTTACCTCATCATCGGCCAGTAAACCGATAGCTTTTCCGTTTGATTTAACAATAGACGCCAGGTATGCCGAGGCTGCTGCTGTTTCAACGCCCTCTTTCCGGGTCACTTGAGCAATAGACAGACCATCATCAACCGTTACAACTGCTGCTGCCAGAACTCCGGGCAGTTCATTGGACATTGCGTTAATTAATTTCTCTACTTTATTAATCATTATCTCTTCCAGAACTGTTGTTACTTCATACAACTGCCTCTACACATTGCTTGAATAGCCTCTTCCACTTATACCACCGAAAATCCCTAAAGTGAACCTAAATAGTATTCACGCACCATATGGTCCAGCGCAAACGATAATTGACAATGCAGACAATGAAAAGAGCAGGAACAGAGAGCTTGAGAGAGGATGTAAGGCTATGCCTGGTGCCGTTACCTGTTTTGCATAAACCGACAAGGAGCATCGGAACAATCGTGGAGGAGAGTACGCAAATTCCCTAACGACAGGCCAGGCATCTACCTTATTACTGCAATGGAGAACGTTGGTCAGACATTGCTCCAAAATAACCGGATACGGGTTTCCGGCATAATTTCACATGCAATAACCGGGCCGAAGGGCCTCATTGCTGATAAATAACCATAGTTCAACAGGTTAGGAAAGCACAGGGCGTTGCAGAGTGAGTTACTTGAGAATAATTCGCAAAAATGCAAACAGATCACAACAGAATAAAACTCTGCCAAACCTAAGGGAAATTATGTAACTACTTGATTTAAATATATTTGAATCAACTTTACAGCAGCCACGGCTTTTCGCACAAATGCGAAAAGCCGTGGCTGATCAATTATCTGAGGTGATATTTCTTTATCTTTCTATACAGGGTAGCAATGTTCAGTTCGGCCAGACGTGCCGCCTGATCAACATTACCCGATGCTCGTGATAACAGTTTGACAAAGTACTGATGTTCAAAATAGGCCAACGCATCACTGTAACTGGAATGCAAAGATTCAGCGAGATCTGAGGAATCAGATATTGTTGGCATGTCCATCAGTCGAGAAAGGGCTTCGGCACCTATCTGCTCCCCGTCCCCTTCAATAGCAAGTGTCGCTTCGATGACATTACGCAATTCACGGACGTTGCCAGGCCATTGATTCTGAACGAGTAATTCCATTGCCTGTGGAGAAATAGTCTTGATCCGGGTTGAATATTCCTTATTGAATAGGTCGACGAAGTGTATCGCCAGAAGCGGTATATCGGTTCGTCGGTTTCTCAATGGGGGCAGATTGAGTTTTACCACCGCGAGTCGGTAGTAAAGATCTTCGCGAAAACGTCCTTTTTCCATCTCAATCTTGAGATCGGCATTGGTCGCTGCTATGATCCGTACATCGACCTGCGTCGGTCTTGTTTCTCCGAGACGATAAAACTCTTTTTCCTGTAAAAAACGTAACAATGCCTTCTGGACGTTTAATGGCAGATTACCGACCTCATCGAGAAGCAACGTCCCCTGGTGGGCTTCCTCGAACAACCCCTTCTTGTCCTGGTCGGCGCCGGTAAACGCCCCTTTCCGATGACCAAAAAGCTCACTTTCAAGCAAGGTTTCGGGTACTGCACCACAATTAATCGCAATAAAGGGTTGATTCTTCCTCAACGAATATTGATGAATAGCCCGAGCAACAAGTTCCTTGCCCGTCCCTGATTCGCCAGCAATGGTTACGGGTATATCACGTCTGGCAATTTTCTGTGCTGTATCAATAACTTTCAGAAGCTCAGGAGATTTGCCGACAACATCGCCAAACTGCTCCTGATCTGTCAGTTCAAGACGGAGACGACGGTTTTCTTCCTCCAGTTCGTTATGCCTCAGGACGTTTCTTACCCGATTGAGTATTTCCTCCGGCTCAAACGGCTTTGTCAGTATATCGAAGGCACCGCTCCGTAAAGCCTGAATTGACAGTTCTACAGTCGCATAGCCTGTGATCACCAGTACCGGCACATCACTATCACGTTCTTTGATCTTCTGTAACACCTCGATACCGCTCATGCCTGGCATTTTTATGTCAGTGATCACCATCGAATAATGATGCGGCTCAAACATCTTGATCGCCGATAGTGGGTCGGTAAATGTGGTAACCTGGTATCCAAGATCACCAAGAATCGCATTAAGCATATTACAAAGCCCTTTTTCATCATCGATTACCAAAATATGTGCTTTATACATGCCCTTCATATCCATCCTGTTTTATTGGCAAATAAACATATACCGTGGTGCCCTTACCAGGTATACTGGTAATTTCTATCGACCCAAGATGAGCCTCGACCAGCTGTTTACTGATCGCCAATCCAAGCCCGGTACCCTGTCTTCTTGTCGAGTAAAAAGGCTCAAAGACCTTTTGCCTGTGTTCCCTGCTGATTCCTTCGCCGCTGTCCTGGAAGAGCATCAATACCGAGCTACTGCCATGCATGGACAGCCTGATAGCCATCTCGCCACCATCAACCATCGCAGCAGCGCCGTTAAGGACAAGGTTCATCACCACCTGTCTGATCTGGTCCCTGTCGATCATGACTTCGGGTAATTGCTCTTCATTTATTTTCTTTATGACCACATTTTTTAACTCTTTGTGGCCAACAGCGAAATCAAGAATCTGGTCGATAAAGTGGGCCAGGTCGGTTGGTTGAAACATCGGTTCCGGTGGCCTGGCGTAATTCAGAAGATCCCTAAGAATGCCCACGCATCGCTTACTCTCCCGCCTGATTTCCTGGACATAATGATACCGGGGATCACCAGGCTCCATCTTAGATTCCAGGTGACAGGCATAGCCTAAAATAATCCCCATCGGATTGTTGATTTCATGCGCCACTTCCGCAGAAAAGACCCCCAGCGATGCCATCTTCTGCTGATTCGTCAGCTTTTTCTCCAGATCAAAATCTCGTTTCAGCATTTCAGACATCTGGTTAAAGGCGTCTGCCATTTCACCCAGTTCATCTTCGGTCGTCACCTCAAGACGTTCATCCAGATGACCGCTTTTAACCCTTCGCATTGCTGAGGTCATACGCTGAATAGGATCAGTAGACAGCTTTGCCACCAGGAATGCAAGCATGGCGCCAATAGTACCAACCAGCACCAGCATGAAAAACATGGCCAGGAGAATCCGCCCGGCAATAGCTTTAGCGGGACGTACCAGATCTTCCTCGGCCATATCGACCACCACAATCCAATGCCACGGCAGAAAATAGGTAAGTCGTGCAAATCTTTTCTGTGGTTCCTGCTCGCCGCCAAATTGTGGCTGATAATAGAGCCACCCTGTGCTCACCTCTCCCCGGCAAAGTCTGGAGATCAAGGTTCGCCCGGATTCATCAAAATGCTGATAGATATTCTCACCTTCACGCCCTGCATGCAGCATCAGATTTGAAGAACAGTCCATAGCATAAATCTGTCCAGGACGATCCACCGGCTTTCCAGTTACCCGTGTACGCAAATCATCAAAGGTTTCCTCGGAGAGCGGTTCCTGGCGCTCTTCGTTGTCAAGATTACTTCCAGCAGCGATGATCCAGTCCCACGGGCGGAAATATCGATATGCAACTTCTTTTTCCTGCAACCGGTAGCCATCACTTCTGTTCGACCACGGGTACCTGATAAATAAGGTTTCTGCCGTTTTCGACTGCACGGCATTCTGGGCTATTTCCCTGATGAACGTACGCCCGGACTCATCAGTGGCATCAATGACATTCTCACCTTCACGATCAACGTGAACAATGAGATCTCCTGATGGATTCATCACGTAGATATAGCCGAATTCTCCTACAGATGCATCTTTGAGACTCTTGTATGCATACCCTTTTGCCTGTTCTTCAGACAGTATTCCATCAGCAAACTGGCGGTATTGACTTTCAACCAGCCGGTATGCCAGTTCCGTCAGGTCACCAAGCTTGCGACGACGTTCAGCCTGCAGCTCCACACTGTGAAATTCAAGCTGCTGGTGATATCCTTTCAACAAGTCGTGCGTGAAAACACTCATGTGCTCAAGGTCTGCCTTGCTGGCTATAGTAACTTCCTGATAGATCTGCTTAATCGCCACAGAGCCGATGATAATCGTCGACAATATCATTGGCACCAGAACAAGCGGAACGATCATGATAAGCAGCTTCCATCTCAATTTAAGATGTTTTATCATGAACATTGTTTATCCACCTTGCTCCCGGCCACCATGCTCATCAAGTAAAGCAGTAATTTTTGGCGAGTTGCTGAAAAAAATCTCGATCTCATCCCATCTCTAATGTCTTAAGACCCGACTGAACCTGGCGTCCATGTCTGATTACTATAGAGTGTTCACGCCGGAAAGAAAAGAAATAGTCGGCGCTCTGAGAGTTCATCACCCAGGTTTCTGCAGACGCTTCCTGTGATGTTGATTGACAGGAAGGACAGTTCCTGTCTATATACCAGTTTATTTTACTTTTATTACAAAACAGGAAACCATTCCCGGATTGTTCATGTATTGAGACTTCCATGATCTATACGCTTCTCATTCTCACCGCATTTTTTTGGGGCGGGACCTTTATTGCCGGCAAATTGCTCGCCGGTCAGGTGCCTCCCATAAGCAGCTCCTTCCTGCGTTTTTTCATAGCAACAATTGCGCTTACCCTGATCCTGCTTGCTAACCGGAACCTGCCGACCATTCCCCCAAAAAAATATTGGTCAAGGATTCTGTTGTTAGGATTTACCGGTGTCTTCTCCTACAACATTCTCTTTTTCACAGGTCTGAAACAGATCTCCGCCGGCAGGGCTGCGCTGATTATAGCGACAACCCCGCTCGTTATTACCCTTGTATCATCGCTGGTATACAAGGAAAAACTGACAATCACCAAAATAGCCGGTATTCTCATATCACTGACGGGAGCCCTGTTCGTTATCAGTAACGGTGATCTACACCTCTTGTTCTCGGGGGGATTTGGGCAGGGCGAACTGGCAATAATCGGTTGTGTACTCAGCTGGACTGCTTACACGATTTTTGGTCGCTCGGTCCTGATCGGCATGTCGCCGCTCAGCTCCGTCCTCTACTCCTCAATTGCCGGCGCGGCAATGCTTCTGCTCCCAGCCCTGCTTGAAGGACTGCCCGGCCTGCTCTTTGAAATTTCGGGTATAAGCTGGGCAGCCCTCGCCTATCTCGGCATTTTCGGGACCGCCCTCGGTTTTACCTGGTATTACAGGGGAATCAATGCAATTGGAGCCAGCAGGGCTGGTATTTTCATCAACATGGTTCCCGTTTTCGGTCTCCTGCTCTCCTGGCTGATTCTGGCAGAATCATTCAAAGCATCTGTAATCACCGGTGGTTTGCTGGTACTTGGTGGTGTCATGCTGGCGAATTATTCCGGCTTGAAAAAGGGGACGACTTAATCCATTACTTACAAGAAACCAGATATGCGGGCAGTTATTCAACGAGTAAAAAACAGCTCTGTTACCGTCCACGGTAGTCAGACCGGTGCTATCTCAAAGGGAATTGTTACTTTTCTTGGCATTCATCGTCACGATGGTGCAAAAGAAATTGACTGGATGGTGGAAAAAATCGTTAATCTTCGGATATTTCCAGACTCAGACGGCAAAATGAACATCTCCCTGGCTGATATTAATGCAGAGATGCTTATTGTTTCGCAGTTTACTCTTTACGGGGATTGCCGCAAGGGAAGACGACCGGGGTACTCGGAAGCTGCACCCCCCGAAATTGCCGAGCCGATTTATCATCGGTTCGTTGATGAAATAAGAAAACGAGGAATCAATGCAGCAACGGGGATATTTCAAGAGATGATGGAAGTTACTCTGATAAACGACGGACCGGTCACCCTGCTGCTCGACTCTGAAAAGAATTTTTAACCTTCTATCAACGTACCCTATCACCACAAACGGACCGATTATGCAAACTACACTTGGCACTGAAATAGCTGGCTTTTCTCTTAAAAGGCACGAATACAATAATGAAATTCAGGCAGATGTATTCCTGTTTGAACACAGTCTGCTTGGTTGCCCCCTGTTTGCGATCAAGAACAAGGATACCAACAAGACCTTTTCCCTCGCCTTTAATACCATCCCGACAGATTCCACCGGAGTCGCTCATATTCTTGAGCACTCGGTGCTGATGGGCTCAAAGAAATATCCTGTCAAAGATGTTTTCGGAGAGATAAACAAGGGCGGCTTGATGACCTTTCTCAATGCGATGACCGGCTCAGATATCACGTATTATCCGTTTGCCACGAGAAATCTCAAGGAGTACTTCAATCTGATGGATGTCTATTGTGATGTGGTATTCAATCCACTGATCGCCCCTGAGACATTTGAACAGGAAGGTTGGCACTATCACAAGGAAAGTCCAGACCAGCCCCTTCAATACCAGGGGGTTGTCTTCAATGAAATGAAAGGCGCTTTTTCTGATCCGATACGACTCATTTTCCACCATATATTCGGCGGACTTATGCCGGGTTCAACCTATGCCCACGAATCGGGAGGAGATCCCCAGCAAATCCCGCATCTCTCCTATCAGCAATTCTGCCAGTTCCATCGTCAGCATTACCATCCAAGCAATTGCACCCTGTTCTTATATGGCGATGCCCCGCTTGAGGAGGAACTGCATTACCTGCAGGATAATTTTCTCCATCTTTTCGGGCAAAAAGAACAGCGACGCACCGTAACCCTGGGATCGCTCATCCGTGAACCTTTGCTGATCAAAGACAACTACAGTGTCGAGTCTTCAGACACCGCTGAAAAGACCTTTCTGGCAGTGGGCACACATGTAGGCTCGGTGGCGGATCGCATCCAGAATGGAGCATTCCAGATTATTGCCAATATTCTCTATAATTCCGACGGCTCTCCGCTCAAGAACAAGATTATCTCATCTGGAATCTGCAAAGATTTTGGTGGCATTTACCTTTCATCCTCTTGTTTTCATACCATCATGCTTACCTACCTTGTGGGTAGTGAATCAAAAAACCTGGAATCCTTCCAATCGATATACCGGGAAGCACTCAGGGAGATGGTAGTCGACGGTCTGGATCGTGGCCTGGTTATCTCAGAGCTCAACAAATATGAATTCGGGGTCAGGGAAGATGCCAGTAAGGCCCAGCGGGGACTTGATCTTTTGTCCAAATCCCTTGCTGCTTTCAAGTATTCAACCGACCCCTTTGAGTCATTGAAAACGGATGAACTCCTTGGAACAATTCGCGACAGGGCGCTGAACGATCGTTATTTTGAGCAGCTCATAGAGAAATATCTGATTGACAACCCGGCCACGGTAACCCTCGCCCTTGAGCCTGATCCCGAGAAACTTCAGGCCGGTGCAGCCCGTGAACAGAAGGAGTTGGATGACTATGAGGTGACATTGGACGACCATGAGAAACAGCAGTTGGTTGACCGAACCCATGAGTTGATGGACCGGCAGCAGACCCCAAATGATCCGCAGACACTGGCACTGTTACCGAACCTTTCGCTTCAAGACCTGCCCCCGGACGTGCGGTTCCATTCAGTAGAACCAACCACCATGTTTGGCCAGCAGGTTCTGGTCAGCGATCTGCCGACAAACAGGATAACCTACCTCGATATCGGTTTCGACTTTTCCTGCCTGCCCCATCGCTACCTGCCGCTACTGGACTTGTTCGGAGCAATACTCACGGAGATCGGCACCGAGAAACTTGACTATATGCAATTTGCCAAGGAAGTCGGAATCTGTACCGGTGGACTGAATCACTCGATCAATGCCTATGTCAAACGGGCAGAACCGGAAAAGGTACAGCTCGTGCTGTGGCTTAGCCTCCGGGCCCTGCCTGATTACCTTGAACGGGCCGTCGATCTTTTGGCTACATTGTTTTCAGAGATATCATTTAAAGCCCGGACACGGATAAAGGAAATCGTTCGACGCGAATTTGCCTGGGCTGAGCATGCCGCCCAGAGTGAGGGATACAGCTTGCCGGCAACCCGCGTCTTTTCACATTTAAGCATCCCGGGAAGATATCAGGAGCGGTATAACGGTATTACAGCCTATCAAGCGCTCAAAGATATTGTCGCACGTTATGATCAACACGAAGAACAGCTCATCACCGATCTTCAGCAGATGGCTGCCATTTTGCTCAATCGCAATAAGTTGACCATGTCAATCACTGCCGAGCAACAGGAACTTGATTCATTTTCCGATGTAGGCGACAGGCTTACCCAGGCATTAGCACCAAACGTCAACGAAGCTCAGCCGCTGCTGAAACCACAGGAGCTTCCGCGTCACCAGGCCTTTGTTACAGCTGCAGAGGTAGTTTTTGCCGTGCAGGGAGGACTCCTGTTCCCCGGAGGAGATGGGTACAACGGCTCATTTGAAGTGTTAAAGACCTATCTTTCCCGTGATTATCTCTGGAACAATGTTCGTCAGATGGGTGGAGCTTACGGCTGTTTTATCCAGTTCAGTCATATTTCCGGAAACATCGCCTTTGTCAGTTATCGCGATCCCCAGGTCAGAAAAACCTATGACGCCTACAACCGGATTGCCGAGGTCGTCTCAGATATCAAACTTTCCGATCAGGTCCTGGAACAGCTCATCATTGGCACTTACGGCTCTTTCGACCCACACCAGAGTGCCTCCGCATTGGGAGCAAGCGCCAGGAACGAATACCTCAGCGGGATCGACAAAAAGCTCAAACAACAGCGACTGACAGAAATCACCGCTACGACACCTGATAAGCTCAAGGGTTTTGGAACGTATTTCGAGCAGATGAACAAGCGATGTCATCGTGCCATAATTGGCAATCGAACGAAGATTGAGGCTGACCAAGCTCTTTTTGATACAGTCTCAGAGCTATGACAGGGCTTATCTTTTACATGAGACCACACCCACCTGGTATTGTCCTGTCCCTGGATAACGGTTAACCAGCGTAACCAGTGAATCCGATAAAAATTGTTTGCAATGAACCGCTTACACATTGAAACTCCATTAATTGAGTCTTTGCCTCTGGCGACCGAATCTGGTGGAAGAGCCTGGTTGAAAGTTGAAGCCCTCCAGCCCTCGGGCTCGTTTAAGCTCCGAGGAATTGGTCATGCGTGCCAGACGTATCTGTCGAAAGGGGCCACCCGCTTCATCAGTTCTTCTGGTGGAAATGCAGGTATCGCCGTCGCCTATGCCGGCAGACAACTTGGCGTCCCGGTAACCGTTGTTGTTCCTGGCTCGACACCAGCAAGAGCAGTCGAGTTGATCGAGCAGGAAGGTGCCGATCTCATAATCCAGGGGGAAAGCTGGCAGGAAGCCCATGATTATGCACGCCGGATCGCAGACCACAAGAATATTCTCATCCACCCGTTTGACGACCCGCTGCTCTGGTCCGGCCATGGTTCGATGATTGATGAGATTGCAGGGTCAGGTATCGTTCCGGACTGCGTGGTATTATCCGTTGGTGGCGGCGGATTATTATGCGGGGTCATCGAGGGACTGATCCGGAATAACATGGAGTTCGTCCCTGTCCTTGCTGTTGAAACAAAGGGTGCCGATTCTCTGGCCTTCTCCTTACAGGGGAATCACCTCCGCTCCCTTGACGAAATAACGAGCGTTGCAACATCACTTGGAGCAAAACAGGTTGCCCGTCAGGCGTATGACTATTGCAGAAGCCATGAGGTAACCAGTCATGTGGTTTCTGATCTGGAGGCTGTTAACGGTTGCCTGTACTTTCTGTTCGCCCATAGAATCATGGTCGAGCCAGCCTGCGGGGCTTCACTGTCAGTGCTTTTAAAACCGATACCATTCCTGGCGGATAAGAAAAATATCCTTATTATCGTCTGCGGCGGCGCGGGAGTTTCGACAGAGCAGCTGAATGTCTGGAAGCAATCGCTCTCAAAAAAATGATATTAGAACAACAATTGCAAAAACCTGACAGCTGGGCAGAAAACATGGTTTGCAGGACATTGGCTAATAGTCATCCATTTGCCAGCCTTGCTTCCACCTGTTTGTCAAAGAACCGAGACGCCGATGAACAAGGCATGCAGCCATAAAACAAACGCGAGATAGAGACCAAGACCGATAACGCAGGCAATGATATCGTTAACTGGTGAGGGTGGTGCCCCCGGGACTGGGCGGGTCTGACGATGCTGCAATGATATACGGTCCCAGACCGCCCAGCCCAAGCATGAGAAAAACAGGATGACACCGGGGAGAGATCCGCTGGCTAACAGATGCGCAACCGACCAGAATTTTACTGACAACAACATCGGGTGTTTCGTTACCGCTTTGATTCTCCCGGGAAAATAAGCCGCTACCAGGAGGGGAAATACAGGTAGCATCAGAAGGAGTGACAGATGCTGCAGCCATAGAGGCGGCGTATACAGAACAATTGAATCATAGCTGACCGTTTCATATCCCCTTACTATCAAAATGAAACCGAAGAAAGATACGAGCGAATAGATTCCTTTCCAGGACCATATTCCCAATTTACTCACCATGCGATCCCGCCACGGCTCATTGACAATTGATATGGAATGTACCCCCAGAAAAACGAGGATTCCCATCACAAATAGAGTCAATTATCTTCCCCCAAATCTCTTGCTTTAACCCAAGAGCCTTTTGCAAAAGGCTGCCAATATAACGATAAGGCACAAACCTGCTCTGCTACCAGAACGTACGGGTTATAGTGTCGGTGAATTGACCTATAGTGGTTGATGGATCGCCATTCATACGATCTCTTTCATCATGCCGGCCCCATCAAAATCGAGGGAGTCAGACTCCCCTACGATGTCAATGGCATCGTTACAGCTCAGCTCTTCTCTATAGGGTTCCGAGACGAACATGGTCTCCAGATCCATGGTGTTTTTTATTCGTACTATTCCCAAATCCCTTTTTGTGTAGGGCCGAATAGTCGACAGTGCAGCTCTAACGGCTTCCAGGTCGGAGTCATAGGTCATCGGAATTCTGGCGGCCTCAGGACAGCATGCCGTCAAACAGTTTACATAGGTTGTCTCCGGATCAATTTTCTCGACGAGTCGCCTGAGGCAAAAATCTGCTTGACCAATCCCCAGACCACTGCCAACACTTGAATCCGTTAGATCCCGCACAAAAATTCGAGTGATTCTCGGCCTGTTTCGTTTTGCACCATACGAACAGCAGTCTCTGCCAACCACGTTGGGGTCAATACCCTGGCCACTGATGTTTTTGCCCATTTCATCCACGATCAGCAGGTCAATATCATCCATTGGCAAGCCGGGCAGGTATCTCCGGGCCCGCGAGAGCATAATCGTTTCCATCGACTCAATTTCTGTGCCAAAAGCAGCGTCAACTGCACACACATGGTGCCGCTGATTTTCTAAGATGCCGAGACCAATCACCTGCTTTTTTCTGGAAATAATCTCTCGCCCTGCAGAAGAAATAATCTGATATTGAGGATGGACCAGACTGAGGTTGTGGTAGTGCGTTGCACCGACCTGGTTGCCGAGGCCAATAGAAGCCATCTTCAGGATGCCGCTTTCGGTTGCCCCAATGAAATTGGTATGGGGTTTTACCCGGTTAATGATACATAACGCATCAGCTTCATGGGCCAGGCGGTTTATAAAAAGAGGTATGGAATCAGACGTTTCTCCAATGCAAACGACCTCCATACTGCCTGTGATCCTGCAACCCACACTTTCTTCGGTAATTCCCCGATGGGCGAGAACCTCAATTTGCCCATCGATCGTGGCCCCTCCATGTGAACCCATGGCCGGCATAACGAAGACATCTGCACCAGCCCCTTTTAATCGTGCCACAGCCCTGTTGACAATTGGAGCAATACCATCAATGCCGCGACTGCCAACACAAACCGCAATTTTCATGCCTGCCAGCCTGGTAAGCTCCTCTGCTATACCTGAAAATGCATGATCAACGGCAGCAGCGGGGTCCACCTCAGGTGGTACATCAAAAATCTGTCTGACCTGAAGCATTCGGGGCAGTTGTAACTCTTCATAAGCCATGAACGTCTATTTCTCCTCTAAATTAAGAGTATTTTTCCCCCACCAGGTATTTTTCATCGGCGTACCGCCAACAAAAGCGTCAGTCCCCAATGCATCCTGGATCCTCAGACACTCGTTCCATTTCGCCATCCGCTCAGAACGGTTAAACGAACCGACCTTGAGCTGACCGCACCCGAGCCCCACAGCAAGGTGGCTGATAGAGACATCCTCGGTCTCACCCGAACGAGCTGAAACAACACCTTGCCAACCGGCTTTCTCGGCAGCAAGGAGGGTGTCTACTGCTTCTGTAACCGTGCCAACCTGATTTACTTTGATAAGAACAGCATTGCACGCCCCGTATTCTACTGCCTCTTCGACCAATTTGCTATTGGTGACGAGATAATCATCGCCAATGATCTGCACTCGCCCGCCGAAACGGCGGGTAAACTCGCGCATGCCTTCGGGGTCATCTTCACCGACCGGATCTTCAATTGATATGATCGGATAGGCATCGATCCACCTCCCAAGCATATCAACCAGCGCTGATGTATCCATATCCCGATCTTCAAGGGCAAGGCGGTAACAGCCATTTTTCCCAAATTCCGAAGCAGCGACGTCGAGGGAAATCACAACGTTTTCACCAGGTTTTTCGCCGGCTTTTTCTATCGCACCAACCAGGGTCTCCAGTGCTTCCTCGTTACTGTCGAAGATCGGCCACCAGCCTCCCTCATCAGCAACGCCCCCCACACGACCCTTTTGGGCCATGATATCGCCTGCAGCAAAATAGACCTCGCTGGTTATCTCCATCACCTCGTCAAAACTGCTGGCACCCGGCACCATGATCATGAAATCCTGGATATCAACACGGCGCTGGGCATGGGCACCACCTCCAAATATCTGAATTTCGGGCAGCGGAATCGAGGGAATTCTCTGAAAGTGATCTGCGATATGGCGCCAGAGTGGTTTTTTGGCCGCAGCTGCGGCGGCGTGTAAAACGGCGAGCGACGTCGCAACGATACCATTACCGCCTAGTTTTTCTTTCAACGGTGACGGGTCCAATAGCAGAATAGCCCCGTCGACAGCTGCCTGATTGCCAATATCAAGGCCAGACAACGCAGGCGCAATTATCTCATTGACATTCGCCAATGCCTTCTTGATGTCCATGCCACGCAGCGCGCTGCCGCCATCCCGCTGATCAATTGCTTCTCGCAGACCACGAGAGGCTCCTGCCGGTGCAATTGCACTTCCAGTCATTCCATTATCAAGAACAACCTCGACCTCAACCGTTGGGTTTCCGCGGGAATCCCAAACCCGCCGACCTTTAACATTTTTTATTGCAGACATGATGATTAGGTTAAACCTCCAGAGCAGACGCAACGCGCTCGATAAATTTTTCCAGTGACCGTTCCGGGTCTTTGATCAGTGACACACCCACTGCCCGCACGGTCTTAAACTCCTGATCATTCAGATACTCGACCGGAGACTTTCCGTCTACCCGGGCAAGCATGAGGGCCGGCAGTAATTGGCAAACACGCGCTTCCAGTCCGGCTGAATTCTCCCAGCTTATATATGGTTTATAGGCGTCCCAGAATTTACGGACTGAACATAACAGCTGCCAGCGGGTCTCTTCCAGGTGTATCGCCTTGAGGATAAGATGGTTGAGGCAGAATGAAATATCAAAGCTGGGATCTCCAATTGTCGCGCACTCAGCATCGAGTAAAATAGGGTTACCATGCCGGAAAATAATATTCTTCGGACTGACATCGCCGTGAACAAGAACAAGACGGCTCCTGTTCAACATTTCCATAAGTGCATTGATCTGATCGGAGAGATCAGGATGTTTGGCTGCAGTGAAGCAGAGATACGGCTCCAACCGCAGAGCATAGAAATCCTGTTGGTTTTGGAAACCGTTTTTGACCGTATCAGAGAGTGCGGAAGCCTGGTGAATCTTTGCCAATACCTGACCGACCTTCACCGCCTCATCTCGGTCGGGCTGGGCCTGCAGCAATACTGTTTTCCAGAGATAAACGTCACTGCCCTCTACAAATTCCATGGCAAAACCTTGTGCAGCCTCACCATAGCCCAGCAGGGCAGGTGTCGATCCGGGCACGATTGAAGAGGCAAATTCAAGCCAGTTATATTCGGCCCGGTTGCGCTCAACCGGAGCATACCAGTCTTCGGCAACCTTCAGTTTTTCAAGAGCAAATTTTACGCAGATCTTCCTGTTATTCGTCTCTAAGAGCGCTATATCGGATGATACGCCGCCAGTAAGAGGGGTTATTGTCATGATATCTGCAAGCGAACCAAGCTCAAGTTCAGTGACCAGATTTTTACAGCGCTGTTCAAATGATGTTGACATAGCTCTCCTTATTCAGTTATGTTCACGTGAACATAGATAGCATTAAGGCGATTGTCATGTCAACAAAAATAGTCTTTACGTTTCCTGGCCACGCAATCGTTCTGAACTTATCTAACTGAAAGAGCCTTTTGCAAAATGATGATTTTCGTTCAAAGTCAGGCAGGCGAAAAAATTTTACCGCAGGCATATAATCGATATCCCGAGGATAAAATTTTAAGCATAACAAAGAGGTTGAACGAAAAGGGTGTTTTGCAAGTGGCTCTGAAATTAATTTATTTATCGTAGACCCAGAAACGGCAGTCAGGTTGGCCGCGGGGCAGAACAGCACCCTTTTCCGGGTTTGTATATCGGCTCACGGGATAAAAACCGGAGCGACAGTGCTCATATTGCCATGAGTAACAGGAGGAAAAACAATTGTCGGGTCGGGTTACCATCAAGTCTATCGCCCGCGATCTAGGTATATCCCATATGACTGTGTCACGCGCATTGTCAGGTAATCAGTCGGTTCGCGAGGCTACAAGAAAAGCAGTGCTGACGCGTGCACGGGAACTCGGATATGTCAAAAGTGCTGCGGCAACGGCGATCCGAGGGGACAGGACTACGATTGTCGGTCTGCTGCTGCCAAATCTTGTCAACGAATTTTATGCCCGATTTTCAAATAAGCTGGCAGAACATTGCGAGAACAAGGGGTTACAACTGGTTATCCACCTGACAGGTGATGACATCAAAAAGGAATACCAATCAGTTCTCAGACTTCTTGAAATACAGGCACGTGCTGTCGTCATGGTACCCACCCCGGGGTTTCTGGAAGATGAAGAAAAATATCTTGAGGAATTACAACTCATTCAACTGATCAGGACACGTACAGTAACAATCCCATCGGCAGCGGTCCTCGTAGATGATGCGGCTGCCATTTCCAAGGCGGTGCAGCATCTGTCAACAAAGGGGCACAGCCGAATCGGTTATGTCGGCGGTGAGACGACGCTGTCCTCAGGGAGAGAACGCTTTTCAGCCTTTATGTCGGGCATGCAAAGGGCTGGCCTTGATACCGAACCTGATGATATTCTCACCGATATGCCGACATTTTCCATGGGTCATCGTGCCGCCCAGTCACTCATTGACGCCGGAAACGTTACCGCCATGATTTGTGGTGGTTTTGAGATCTCAAACGGTGCTCTCAATGGCTGCCTGGAAAAAGGATTGCGTCTGCCGACAGACATTTCCTTTATTGGCTTTGGAGACCCATCCTTTTATCGCTGGATCAGTGGTGGAATTTCGACGATCCGGATACCGGTTGACAGCCTGGCAGCTAAAACCGCAATGCTGCTTGATCCGGCTAACCGCAGTAAAACAGCACCGCCTATACAGCAGATACTACCGGCAGAACTCGTTATTCGTAATTCCTGATGATACACGACTGTCTGCAACAACGTTAAAGGCTGTCAGGTAGAGATCACACCTGGTTGTTTTGCAGATTTTCCCGTTCTGCTTCCCTGTGAAAATCCTCGACCGAACCGTGACTGCCGACCAGTTCGAACATGTTTGGATAGTGACGCAGATACGCAGAAAACATCTGCTCAAATGGCAAATCGGCGAAACTGCCATGGTCGTGCAAGTACTCCATATGTTTCTGGCCCTTTGCATCAAACTCATGGAAAATTGCATCATTCTTTCCATCAAACGGTAGCGGTTTAACCTTGAAACGGGTGCACAGTGACAGGTTGAAAGCAGGAGTTGCCTTGACCCAGCAACCGTTCAGCATGAATTCGGTATAGCCATGATAATAAAACCTGTTGGTACCCATCACCTGACGCAGTCGCTTGGTCGACAGATGGTTACGCACATCGGCAAAGCCAAGCCGCGAAGGGATACCCTGCTGGCGGCCGAGGGCGGCAAGGGCTACTGCCTTGGCGACACAATACCCCGACCCCTTGGTGATGACACGACTGGCCTTGAAAGCTTCACGCGAGTACCTCAAGTCATACGGGTCGTATCGGATCTCATCCCGCACCGCATAATAGAGGCCAATCGCGCGCTCCACCGGGCTGTCATTGCGAGAACAGACACGCTCGGCAAATGATTGCACTGCTGGGTTCGAGGAATCCAGAAAGTAGGTCGGTGCAAGATAGGTCACTTTCATTGTCCCTGCTGTTGTCCCTCCATCTCTTTTCGCAGGGTATATGCCATGGTCGAGGTATCCAGTTCCACACAATTATAGGAGAGTGGCCCACCTTTGGCCACCGGTTTTACCACTCTGGCCTGGCCGGTGAGCCCGAGCGGCAGCATCTTTTTGTTGATACTCTCCTCTGCCCGCATGAGTTTACCAAAAACAGTGAAACCACCTTCACCATCAAGCAGGTCCCCCGGCTGCAGATCCTTTTTGGCATGGGCCGCGACATCGGCAACAAATGCATTGCTTCTCCCTGTCGGTTCCTGTCGCAGAACTGCACTGGCTACGCTGATTCCGAGTTCCAGGCCGATATAATGATACGGTCTGTAAAGTGCCGAATATTGACCGCTCTGGTCGGTTTTCATACCATACTCCTGAAAACAGCGTTGAGCATAGGCATGGGGGGCCCTGAAAACCACATAAACCCCCCAGCGCAAATCCCTGGTCAGGGCAGACCCATCACGCTTTTCACTGGCGATTACTTCGACCGTTCCAGAATGTTCGAGAATCCCCCCGTCGGATGCCGGTTTCAAAATTTCGGCCAAGTCTTCAATGTCAACAGCAGGGAACTGCAGCCCGCATTTTTGCGGAATAAGCCCTGAACCGTTTGCCACAGCGCACATCTCGATCGCTGATTTACTGCCGTCAAGAAAAGAGTTGAACATCTGAGCATTATAGTCACCACTGGCAACACGTTCCTCACTGAACCCATAGTATCCCCAGACCGTGTCAGGAGTTGAATAGTGATATTCAGGCTGGTATCTTGTACCTTTCCCCGCACAGACAACCTCGAAGCCTACTGTTTTGGCCCAGTCAAGTTGTTCTGCAATCAGCGCCGGCTGATCTCCATAGGCCATGGTATAGACTACTCCGTGCTGCTCCGCTTTTTGAGAGAGGACAGGACCGAGCAGACAGTCTGCTTCCACGTTGACCATGACCACGTGCTTTCCCGCCTCGATCGCCTGGAGGGCATGACGGGTTCCCGCCTCCGGATTTCCGGTAATCTCCATGATTACATCACAATCAGAGGTAATGAGTTCGGCTGCGTCTTCGGTAATTGAGACATTGCCGCCGGCAGCAGTATCGTTGATTTCTTCTGCTGATCGGGCAATCTTCGCACAGTCGCGGCCCCAGCCGGTTATATCCAGGGCACTGAACGCTCGTTGAGTATCAAGCTCTGCAATTCCAACCACCTGCATGCCTGGAGTTAACCGGGCCTGCGACAGAAACATCGAACTGAATTTGCCGGCACCGATAACGCCTACCTTGACAGGATTCTGTTCCCGGGCACGTTTTTTGAGCTGGGTATAAAAATTCATCAGATGACCTCCTTGATATGGATATGAAACGACAGGACAGAGTTCCTCGCTCAGCAGACGGACACGGCCAAGGAATTTTTCATTTCCAATTGCTGGTTTCCAGGTGAAAAGGAACTACTCCTGATCGATAATTTCACTGAGCAAATCTACTGCATCCCTGACAAATCTGGGACAGACTTTCTTGAACAGTTCCTGCTCTTTTGCTATCTGAATTCCTTCAGCGGTTGAGATGTCACAACTGAGTAGTTCTCTGCAGTCTGTTGTCCCGTTTCTCTGTTTAAACCTTCTGGTAAAAATTTCAACAGCCTCAGAGACGTCCTTGCGCCCTTCCGGCAGACCACTCCCTGCTGTACCAAATTTCAGGCCAAGAACCATGTAGGCACCGGTCACTGCTCCACAGGTTCCGGCCATCTGCATCCCGGCACCAAATCCTGAAGCTATTTTTAATGCGCTGGTGCGGTCAAGATCAAATAATTCACAATATTGACTCAGAACCGCCTGGGAGCAGGCATTGCCCTCAAGAAACCGTTCCACTGCATCAGAGTCTGTTTTCATATTTTTTCCCACTGTCGATCATTTCATTCCCCCTGTAAGCCACCCTGCAGACCACTGCCTGGAACTCTACTGCTTCTCGGGATAGGGTGTGCATCACTTTTTTTTTGTGCAACAAACAATCCAACAAAATAGTGGTGATAAAGACAGTCAACCCATTCGAATCCACTATCCTGAAGCCACTTCAATTGATCTGCCATTGTTGCGTCATGGTCAAATTCCAGCCGTCGGCGGATACTTTGCTGAATCTGCTCCTCACCGGCACCGGAGCGACGCACCTTGCTCAGCCAGCTGGACCAGTAAAGCTCCTGAAAATGTTCACTGGGGGCTTTAATCTGGTCAACATTGATAAACACACCACCAGGCCTGAGTTTTAGAAACAACTCCCTGAAAAGGTTCTGCTTTTCACTGTCACTCAGGTGGTGGACAGAAAGACTTGAGATAACCAGATCAAATTGTGCAGCGGGCAGTGCGGTGCGATAATCCCCGGTTATATAAGAGAACTGCTGAGCTGATCCGGCAAACCGCTCTTTTGCTATCTCAAGCATCTGCTCAGCGACATCCATCAGGGTGTAATGGGAATTTCCGTATCGCTGAAAAACATGAGCAGAGAACAACCCCGTGCCGGCACCCAAATCCAGTATTGTTAATTCCTGCTCAACTGAAAACGGAATTGATTCCACCGCAACTGCAAACAGTTCCTCATAACAGGGAAGTGCCTTCTGCACCCAGCTGTCGTAATATGCAACACTCTGGTTAAATGCCTCATCAATTGCCATGGCTTCCTCAGCGGGCAAAGGTGCAGGAAATAACAGCGCCATAACCGCATCCTGGTATGTCCTCACCTGTTCAATCAGGTTCAGACCACCTCAATCTTAGCCTTTTTATGCTTGTCCGAACTGGTCAGGTTACGTTCCATTGATTTTAACAGCTTGTTAAAGACCCTGCGGCAGATGCCTGCCGGGTCGAATACCTGCAGCGGTTTATGCACCGATATCGTGACAGACGTCTTGTTCTCCTGCTTACGCACCAACTGGGCTGCAATTAAGGTATTTCCAGTCAGTGCCCAGAAACTCTGCTTCCAGTCTATATAACCGTTTGCTGCATCGGCACTATTTGTTTTCCAGCTGGCTATCTCATCGCCACTCCTGCAGATGAGTTCGAAACTCTCTTCAAAGCAGAGCGGTATGAGTATTTGAAACGTTTTTATCATCGGTCTGTCACCCAAATTTTGCATCTGTACTGAAAAAATAAAATAACTCTTCATGCCCTGCCTGAGCAGCACGGGTGATTAAACCACACCATACAAAAGAAATCCACCAAACAGTAATAAGCCTCTTGTACAAAGGTGAAACTGTCACCGCCCAGTCAATCAGCTTCCTAAAACGTCTTCTGCCGATGACCAACATCACCAGCGCACGTGCCAGCAATGCCCAGCCGATAACTTGAAATGTTACAAAAAATCTTGAAACCAGTGCCAAACCAATGAGTGCCCGTGTCGGTACGGCCAGCGCATGGATGGCAAGGGAGCCGGAATGTCTGCCAAGATACCCATAAGACTGGAACCGGCTTTATAATGATAACTGCACCGACAAACAGTGTGAAAAGGGTGAAGAGATAAACAATGGAGATCATCGCCATACACTTTTTTCAGGTCATCGATCCTCCCACCAATCGATCCACTCGCTAATATACAACGGGATCTTGAGCAGGCCAAAGAATCGTTAAGTCAGGGTGACTCATTCGTGAGCGGATATCCGGATCAAGCTCCTGGCCTGCCAGAAAAGAGCAGGAAATCTGGCGGGCGCAAATAAAAGCCCGCCAGTATCATTATTTCAAAGCCACATCCACCTTTAACTGGTCACCAATCCTGTGCAGGCCGTCTTCCAGGTCCTGGAGAGAACAATCACCAGGAACCTCTACCTTGATGGTCATATCATAGAGTAACGCTCCACTTTGCGGGGACAACTTGATCTCTGAATTCAGGGTTCTGATGTTGATGTTGGAATCTGCCAGGAACCTGCTCACCTTATAGACGATACCTGCCTGGTCGAGCCCCTCAACCAAGATGGTCCTGAATGCAACATTTTTCTGCGACTCACCACTTTCTCCTGAAACGGGACGGATATATGCGGTTATATCCTTCTCCCGTTCAAGCCTGCGACACTCGGTGGACAGTTTTTCCATTACCATGTGCTCGTCGGCGGAAGACGGGGCTGACAATAGCAACAGGATAGCAAACTCCCCTGCCAGATAGGTCATTGAGGAGTCCTCCATGTTATAGCCGTTTTCAAAAATGACCTGGGAGATATCCGCCACAATACCAGGCCTGTCTTTGCTGAATGCAGTCAATAGAAATTTTTTAGACATGTTTCTCCTTTTTCACACAGTGTAAAGTTACTCTTATCATTCTTCCCTGGTTCCAGATGAACCGACAACCTCACGGTAGAGGGTGTCCGCCTCAAAAGAACTGCGTACCGTCGGACTGCTTGCCACACCTTTGAATCCCAACGATAGGGCATCTTCTTTGAACTGCTCAAATTCTTCGGGAGTTACAAATCGCTCTACGGCCAAATGGTTTTTTGACGGTTGAAGATACTGACCGATGGTGAGTATGTCACAATCATGTTCCAGAAGATCAGCCATTGTCGACCGCAACTCGTCAGCAGTTTCGCCCAGTCCGACCATCAGGCCACTCTTTGTCGGGATATCAGGATGTGTCTTTTTAACGTTCTTCAGTAACAGAAGTGAGCGACTGTAAACCGCCTCTGGACGAACCTTCGGGTAGAGACGCGGTACTGTCTCCAGGTTATGATTGAGCACATCAGGTTGTGCTGCAAGTATCACTGCCAGAGCTTCCCAGTTCCCCTGCAGGTCAGGGATGAGGATTTCAATATGGGTATCGGGCGCCCGGCGACGAATTTCTCTGATTGTTTCTGCAAAATGGGCTGCGCCTCCATCGGCCAGGTCATCTCTCGTCACTGAAGTAATGACGGCAAACTGCAGGTTCAGAGAGGCTACGGCCTCAGCGACCCTGCCGGGCTCCCCGGAATCTGGCAAGCTCAACGGTTTATAGGAGACCGCGCAAAACCCACAATTCCTGGTACACCGATCGCCAAGAATCATGAATGTTGCAGTGCCCTTGGAGAAGCACTCGAACTGATTGGGGCATTGTGCTTCCTGGCAGACTGTGGCCAGGCTACTGTTTTTGATGAGGTTTTTCATTCGGCCATATTCCGGCCCGGTTGGCAGGCTGCGCTTTAACCAGGGTGGTTTACGAACCGAGATATTCTGTTTATTGATAATTTTCATACTGCTTCACCGGTGATAAGCGTTGAAGGCTTGCAAATAAACGTCTTTTTGAAACATTTTTCAAGGTGCAGGACAAGACGTTCCTTTACCCGGTCAAATAAAACGGCTCCGTTACTCTCCTGTGTCAAAGACGTTACCCCAACCCCGGTAAGGCCACACGGTTGAATCCAGCCAAAGTGTTCAAAATCGAGGGATACATTGAGGGCGAGACCGTGAAACGTAACGCCATGCCGCACCCGGATTCCGATGGAACCTATCTTGTTATCGCCAACCCATATCCCTCTGTTTCTCTTATCTCGAACGGCTGTCACACCAAAATCAGCTGCGCAGGCTATCATCACCTCTTCCAGCAGATCGACATAGTCCTTGATCGACATCCCGGCATCCCGCAGATGAATGACCGGATACACTACGAGTTGCCCGGGACCGTGATAGGTAATGTCTCCACCTCTTTCGGTCTGGACAATTCCGACACCGTGACTGGTGACGTAATCCCGGCTGACGTTAAGGCTGCCCAGACCGCCGCGTTTTCCCAGGGTGAATACTGGTGGATGCTCGACTATGATAAAGATATCGGCGATGCCCTCTGCCGACAGACGGTACTCGACACAATCCAGCTGAAACTGGTGAGCGTCATGATAATCCATCTTGCCGAGATCAAAAAGATAGGCAGTCATAACAGTTTTTCTTTGCTTATCCACAAAGGCATGGCTTCCGTGCTGCCTGGGTCTCATCCAACCGCTTGACCTTGAAGCGCTGGGGTGCATTTCGTAACAGTTCGGGTTCTGTCTCGGCCTCCTTGACGATCTCCTTCACCACCTGGATAAAGGTATCCAGTTCCTCGAGACTCTCCGTCTCTGTAGGTTCGATCATGATTGCCCCGGGAACGACAAGCGGAAAGTAGATGGTAGGCGGATGATAACCGCTGTCCATCAGCCGTTTTGCAATATCCAGGGTGGTAACCTTGAACTGCTGTTGATACTTGTCAGAGAATACCGCTTCATGCATGCATGGTCGATCATAGGCCAGGTGCAGGTGGTCTTTCAGTTTCACCTTGATATAGCTGGCGTTGAGCACCGCATATTGGGTTGCCTTTTTCAGATTCTCCGCCCCCATGGTGAGGATATAGCAAAGCGCCCTGACCAGCACCCCGTAGTTGCCGTGAAAACAGTGCATGCGACCGACCGACTCGGGCCGCTCAGCTTCCTGGGTATAGGTCTTTCCGTCAAACTCGACTCTTGGAGCGGGAAGGAATTTTGCCAGCTCCTCGATGACACACACCGGACCGGCACCGGGCCCCCCGCCACCATGGGGCGTTGAGAACGTCTTGTGAAGATTGAGATGCAGGACATCAACCCCGCATTTCTTCATGTCGGCAATACCCATGATGGCATTCATGTTTGCCCCGTCACCGTAAACGAGCCCCCCTTTTTCATGGACAATTTCGGAGATCTCCCTGATATTTTGCTCAAAGAGCCCAAGGGTGTTTGGGTTGGTGATCATGATACCGGCAGTCTCCTCATCCATCAGTTCACGAATCTGCTCGACATTGAGGATTCCCCGGTCGCCAGACTTGATCGGTATTGGTTTGTAACCGCAGAGAGCAGCACTGGCAGGATTTGTACCGTGTGCCGTGTCCGGCATCAGGATTTTTGTCCGTTTTTTCCCTTTACTACGGTGATAGGCTTCGAAAATGAGCATTCCCGCAAGCTCACCATGGGCTCCGGCTGCCGGTTGCACTGAAACAGAATCAAGCCCAGTGATCTCTGCAAGGTAGTTCTGAAGCTCATAGATAACCCTCAGGGTTCCCTGACAGTATTGATCATCGAGCATGGGGTGGGCAGTAGCAATTTCTGGGGCCGCTGCATGTTTTTCATTTATTTTCGGATTATACTTCATGGTGCATGAACCAAGGGGATACATCCCTGTATCGACGCCGAAATTCCACTGAGACAGCCTGGTATAGTGCCGGACGATCTCAACCTCACTGAGATCCGGAAAATCTGGACCGTCTCCACAAAGATCATCATCTATGGGCGAGACGGGGACATCACTTTCAGGAATGCTCATACCGTTTCTGCCCTTTTTCCCTTTCTCCCAGAGAAGGGGTTCATCCATAATCAAGCCGCTTTTTCCTGGTGCACTTTTCATTTCTTCACCTCATTAATGACGATATCCAGAATCTCTTTTGGTGCTGTTTCAGTAACACAGAAGAGATAACGGTTATCAAAACCGGGATAGAATCTGCCAAGATTGAGGCCAGCCACGATCCCCTGATCCATGAGATTTTTTTGTATTTTTTTGAAATCATTACCAAACTCGACCACAAACTCATTAAATGTTGGTGCCGAAAAACAGAGTTCAGCCCCTGCCTCCTGCAGCCCATTCTTGAGATACTCCGTTTTGTCGTAATTAAGACGTGCCATTTTGCGCAACCCCGTTCCACCCAGAGAGGCCATGTACATGGTGGCGGTGAGCGTACAGATTCCCTGGTTGGAACAGATGTTGGAAGTTGCCTTCTCTCGCCGGATATGCTGTTCCCGCGTTGAAAGGGTCAGAACAAAACCACGCTTGCCTTCCAGATCTTTGGTCTCTCCGACCAGGCGCCCTGGCATACTGCGAACGAATTTATCACGGCATCCAAACATTCCCAGCCCGGGTCCCCCAAAGGATACGGGCATCCCAAAACTTTGTCCCTCGCCGCAGACGATGTCAGCACCACAACTGCCTGGACTCTTTATAAGACCAAAAGCCATCGGCTCTGAAAAGCAGACGACACAGAGTGCTCCAGCATCGTGTACAACGGCAGCAGCAGATTCCATGTCTTCGACGACTCCAAAAAAATTTGGCGACTGTAACGCAACAGCGGCGAGGTCTTCTTGACCTGCAAGCGATGAAAGGTCTGTTCGCCCATCTTCCAGAAAGGGAAGCTCAATGACCTCGTACTCAGTCGGCAAAAAATATGTTTTAACGACCTCACGAAAATGAGGGTGTATGGCTGTTGACACTGCCACCCGTTTCTTTTTTCTGCCTATTCTGAGCCCCATGAGCAGCGCCTCCGCCAGACCTGAGGCACCGTCATACATTGACGCATTGGCAACATCCACCCCCAGAAGTCGTGCGGTCAGGGTCTGGTATTCAAACAGCCCCTGCAGGGTTCCCTGTGCCATTTCCGGCTGGTAGGGAGTATAGGCGGTCAAAAATTCAGAACGTCCCATGATACTTGGAATTGTTGCCGGGATATGGTGCTGATAGCGACCGGCACCGACAAGTACGGTATGATCTGGAGTCACCTCCATCATCGACCTAATTTCGCCCATATAGGTATTCAGACTCCACTCGGTTTTCGGCTCCGGCAGATCCATTTTTTTATCATAACGACATGATTCGGGGAACGGTTCCGAACAGTTCTTCAAAATCTTTTACCCCGATCGCATCAAACATCGTTTGAATATCCGATTCGGTATGTGGCAAGTAACGCATGCTATCCTCTTTTGTTTGATTTACATCCACCCGAAAGGCTATTGTCCTTTCAAGATTTCCAGGTAGGCGTCACGATCAAGAAGTGTTTCAAGGTCCTTGATATCGTTCGGGCTCACTTCTATGATCCACCCGCTGTACGAATCCTGGTTCAACAGTTCCGGCGTATCCTCGAGTTCTCCGTTTACCGCAACCACCTCGCCCCCGATGGGAATGTAGAGCTCAGATACCGCCTTGACTGATTCGAGTGTACCGAATTCATCGCCGGCTTCAAACGAGTCACCAACTTCAGGCAGCTCGACAAAAACGATATCACCAAGCTGGTCCTGAGCATAATCACTGATCCCCACCCGAACCTTCTCTCCTGCAACTTTTGCCCACTCATGATCCTCTGTGTAACGGACATCATCCGGCAAATTTAATTCACTTATCTCTTTCATCGTATCTCCCCCTTTTTTAAACCATTTCTCTAATGGGCCGACGGGCAGTCCTGTCGGGCCTGACATCATGTCGAATCTCCACGTTAATCTTTCGCTTACCATCAGTGAGCACGACAATATCCCCCGGATCCAATCTGCGATCGACTCTGACAAAACCGCAGGATAATCCGCGCGGCACAAAGCCTTCGGGTTTTTCTTCACCGGTGGCAATGCTCACGATACCTTCACCGACCCGTCCAATGGCCATATCTGTGGCACAGGTCAGGATTGTACCAATCTTTTCTCCTTTCTCGTCCATGACAAAAGCCTTATCTGATACAACCATTTTTCTGGGATCAAAACCCGCGAACGGCAGGGTATAATCAGCTGATTGAAGAGCGGTCAGCGCGTGAGAACCTATAAATTCTTTGGTGAATCTCCGTCCTGCCCCCTGTCGGCCAAAGCAAAAGGCCATGGGTTATTGGCAAACGGCCAGTCTCCAATGTCCTGATGGGAAAGCGGCAGAACCGCACCTGCACGCAAGGAATCACGGGCAGCCAGCCCGCATGGCTTCAGTAAATATTCTTCCCCGGCATCAAGCAGGATTTTCCAGATCGCCAGCAGTTTCTCCGGGCTTATAAAAATCTCAAAGCCGAACTCACCAGTATACCCGGTGCGCGACAGCATTACTGGAGTACCGTCGGTCAAGGAAACCAGTTCGGTTACGACCGAGGTATCTTCGTACCAGCCTTTGAACGAAAAATATGGAAAAGAGCTGAAGACTTTATCAGGATCATTCAGAACTTCTGGCAATATCCTTGCCGAATTTTTGCCCTGGATATCAATTTTACCGACCTTGTCAGTCAAGTCAGTAATCCTCGTCTCCAGGGTATCCTGATACTCGGCGAGGTAGTCACTAACCCCCTTGCCCATCCCGGCGTTGACAACCACCATATAGAGACTTTCTGAAACCTGGGAAACAATGGTATCATCAAGGACATGGCCGTTGGGGTTCAGGAATAGACCGTAGGCCGACCGACCGCTGACCAGCGGTCCTTTGTTCCGGCCAATACACTTCTCCAGATCTTTTGAGAAACATCGCTGCAACAGCGTTCTGCTGTCAGCTCCCTGCACCAGCACCACCGCCATGTGACTGGTGTCGAACAGACCGGCTGAGTTTATAACCGCCAGATGTTCTTCCTTTACGCCCTCCGGATACCAGAGCGGCATGTCATAGGCCCCGAAAGCGGCCATATTGGCGCCATTTTCCACATGCCATTCATGCAGAAGCGTCGATTTTATTTCCCCACTCATACTGTTTGCCTCCCGAGATGATGGTAAATGACGTCTGTGTCAGTTCATTAAGGGTAATTTAAGATTGAAACTTTTATAGACAACAAAGGTTTCCACCGAACGGACATCATCGACCCTGGAAACCTCTTCGGTATAAAACTCGAGAATACCAAACTCCTTGGTCAGCATAACCGTGAGTATGAGATCGAAACGACCGGTAACCACACAAACCGAGGTAACCCCCCGAAGTGTGCTGAATTCCTCACCTTTGCCGACCAAATCCATGCTCTTCAGCTTGATTCCAACCATCACAACATATCTTTCCGGAATGGCTTCGGGATCGACGAGTCCTGCAATTTCCAGAACCCCCTCACCACGAAGCTTTTTTACCCGGGCACGAATCGTTCCTTCGGCAAGCTGTAAATCATCTGCGATTTTTTTAAAAGAGGCTCGCCCATCCTTCAGCTGATTGATTATGGCCATATTGATTGCATCGATATCCAAAGCGTTCCTCCCTTTATGTCGGATTCGTAATAAAAATAAAATATAATGACGTTTATGTCAACATAAGTAGGATATTTTGCCTTAATTGACAATAGCCCTGTTTAAAAACCTCCCTTTCATTGAACAATTACAACAACTTCTAACTCAATAATGTATCAGAAAAACGTCCGAAAAGAACCCTTGAGAGGACGATACAGTCCCAGTTGACCTCCATTTCCAGAGCAGTCTCTGTTTTTGCAAAAGATAATGCTCTTATGTCAATTTGCAGGGACTTCAGCGATAAAATGAGTAAAGCAGCCGTGGTTAATTGGCCGAATATGTGCAGAGCCGAAGACATGCATAATGTAAACTGGTCAAGCTGACAGCGACACCCCCAGAAGGGATGACAACCGATAACATTTCTTGGAATTAGTGTGTTTGGTTACTGTCAGTCAAACAAAAGGCAACTGACAACAAGGGTGATTTAATGGATACAGACAGAGCATATGGCGGTAAAAATTGTTAGGGTGCTGCCGTGGTATCATTGCTCTACCAGGTTTTCGAAATACTCCAGAATGCGCATCAAATGAGCATTACTGTCCGCCACCCAGTCACTCTTATCAATAATCTCTTTTTCCCGGTTCCTGTACACGTCTGCTCCCAGGACTTCAGCGAGCAATTGCGCCCCCAGACAAATCCCTAAAATCGCACGATCCCTGTTAACAAGCCGAGCAATAAATTCTTTTTCCTCCTGGAGCCAGGGAAAGAAGTTTAGATCATTGACCCCCATGGGGCCGCCCATGATGATCAGCATTCTGACGTCATCGGGTTTTGGCAGTTGATCTTCTGCCCAGAGCCTGGTAGCGACGAGGCTATGGTCGTTTTTTTCAGCCCATGAACGAATGAATCCGAGTCCTTCAAAGGGGACATGCTGCAACCAGTGAATATTCATTGCCAAATCTGGTTGGGAAATAGTTCCATATGACCGGATCTGGGATTATCAAAAATTCTCTGAAAATCGTTGCCACCTATGATTTCGAAATCCTCCATAACAATAACGCTGTCGACAATTGTTTTGGCAACGCCCATCCTGAGTATTACAGTGGCTGGAATAGCCCCCCGATTTTAAAACTCTTTCACGTTATCGCACTGACGGGGCGTACTGGATTCCACCCCGGTTCCAGAGTGCGTTCAAGCCACGATCAATTTTCAGTGGCGAACCCTGACCCACATTTCGTTCAAACACCTCACCATAATTACCGACCTGTTTAACAATCTGATATGCCCAGTCATCGTTGAGCCCCAACCCCTTGCCTTTAATTCCTTCAAGGCCGAGAAGTCTTAATATATCCGGTTTCGTGCTCTTCAGCATCTCATCCACATTGGCGGTGGTCACACCCTTCTCCTCCGCATTGATCATTGCGTACAGCGTCCATTTGACGATGTCGAGCCAAGCGTCATCTCCTTGCCGAACGACGGGCCCGAGAGGTTCCTTGGAGATCACTTCCGGCAGGACAACAGCATCTTCCGGGTTTTCCAGTTTGATGCGTAGCGCGTAAAGCTGGGATTGGTCACTTGTCAAGACATCACAGCGTCCAGCTTTAAATGCCCTCACAGTCTGATCTGAAGTATCAAAAGCGATGGGTTTATACTCCATATTGTTCTCTATAAAATAATCAGCCAGGTTCAGCGCCGTAGTTGTACCAGATTGGACACATATGGCCGCACCATTTAGTTCCAGTGCACTCTTTACCCCAAGATTCTTCAGGGCCATGAACCCCTGTCCATCATAATAGCTGATTCCAGCAAAATTGAGTCCCAGTGCCGTATCTCTGGTCATTGTCCATGTTGTATTGCTGGATAACATATCGACCTCACCGGCCTGAAGCGCAGTTAAACGTTCTTTTGCAGTCAGTGGAATCAACTTGATTTTTGACCCGTCCCCAAGTGTTGCGGCAGCAACAGCTCTACACAGATCAACATCAAAGCCAGCCCATTTCCCCTTCTCATCAGGGTTAGAAAAACCTGGAATACCCGTAGAGACGCCACATATCAGCTCTCCTCGCTTCTGGACCTCCTGCAGGGTTATGGCCTGAGTGACAACTACCGATAGACATACGGCTAGGATCACTGTGACTGAAATGCATATCACCCGTATCATCATTTTCCCCTGTTTGATAATAGAACACATAATACGCCGCTTGCTCCTTCAAAGCCCAATAGTAACAAGAGGTGGCAATATTGTCTACACCCGACAACCTGATACGATCGATACTTATGGTGGCTGCACTATCCCGAAAAGGATTCTCGACTCTCACCTATTTACAAATCAATAACATCTGCTCTGTGAGATGTTTTCTGGATAAACAGCAAAGAGCAATAGAGGCGTCCTGGAGCAGATCCAGGCGAGATTACCGCTCTCTACTCCTGGCAGAAAACGTGTGATTTTTATGCAGATTTAAGCTATCGTAAAAGTCTATACATCAGTGACCTGATTAAATTGTCATAGTCCTTCCAACACGAGCGGGTTGTTACATTAATGAAGAAATACCCCTCCTCAAAAACTGGCCGTTATGCGGCAATCGAGACCCTGTATCACCTCAAACGAACAAAGCTGCCACTCTCGCAATTGTTCGAACAGACAATGGCAGATCATCATGTGGATGGTTCCGATCGACAGCTTGCCATGAAAATCTGCTACGGGGTACTCCGGCAGAAAGAATATCTTGACCTGGTTATGACCCAGCTCTGCCGACAGCCGCTCAGCAGGATAAAACCCTTTGCCTATAACGCCCTGCAAGCCGGGCTGTTTCAGCTTCTTTTTCTTGACAGGGTGCCAGAGTCTGCTGCGGTAAATGAAACAGTGAAAGCGGTCGCAGCGGCCCGGTTGCCAAAACCGGTTCAAGGATTTGTCAATGGTGTACTCCGCCAATCAATTCGTAAGCGGTCTGAGCTCCCTCAGCCGGACAGCGGCTCTCTGCTCAATCACCCTCAGTGGTTGACCAGACGCTGGCAAAACCATTTCGGTGCAGAGACCATGAAGCAGATCTGTCTGTCAAATAACAAGGAACCATCTCTTTGCCTACGAGTCACGCACCGAACGACGACAGCCGGGCTTGTTGAGCTCTTCAGGGAAAACGGTATTTTCACCACTTTAGGGCGCTTCGCGCCTGATGCCCTGATGATGGGACCCTCTCAGCGATCAGTCACTGCACTCCCCGGCTTTGAACAAGGTTTTTTCCAAGTCCAGGACCAGGCAGCACAACTTGCCACGCTGCTGCTGGGACCATTTCACGATGGAACACGTATTCTTGACTGCTGCGCCGGTGTTGGCGGGAAGACGGCACACCTCTTAGCGCTGACCGATAAGGATTCCACTTCTGTCGTGGCGCTCGAGCCCAATCAGGATCGACTCCATCAGCTGAAGGATAATATCAGCCGGATAGCGGACTCGAGCTCGCTTACACTCCACAACCGAACACTTGAACAATACATGAAATCTACAGAACTCCGTTTTAACCGGATACTGGTTGATGCGCCCTGCTCGGGTACAGGGGTGATTGGCAGACACCCCGACATTCGCTGGAATCGGGAGGAGCATCAATTGGCAGCCTATCAGAAAAAACAGAAATTGATCCTCGAGCAAGCTGAGAAATTACTTGTTCCAGGCGGTGTATTGGTCTATGCCACCTGCTCCATAGAACCGGAAGAAAATTACCAGGTAATCAGTGACTTTCTTGGCAAGCATCCCCATTTTACCATTACGGATTGCCGTGATTATCTTCCCCCCCAGGCGCACGCTCTGGTCCACAAGAACTGTTTTGCGCCACTGCCTGCTGCAGATATAGACGGTTTCTTTGCCGCACGTCTTACTTCAGCACTGAAAAGTGATTAATCTTTGCTTTACTGTTTTTCAAACGGTACATTAAAACCGGTATGAATTTCAGACAAATAGGGACGGTATCATAAATTTAATAGACAGGTATGGAATGGCAGAGATAAAAAGCACTCTTGAGATGGTAATGGAACGAGCAGCGCGCATGTCCGCGGAGGTTGCCGAAACAGATCAGAATGATGATGCAGAACGGAGAGGTATGCGCACTGCTGCCTCCTTTCTCAGCGGCGAACCGATAGATCTGATGATCTATTTAAAAGAACAGCCTCCCGAGGATCAGATGGACGTGCGCAGCGGTATGATCCGAACCCTTGCCAGGAACATCGTCTTGCCAAGAGAAGATTCTGTCTCCGAAGGTTCTCTTGCCAGTCTCTCAGCAATTCAGACACTCAGCGGAAATTCAACAGAAATCAGCTCCATTTGCAATGAACTGGAACAGATACTGGGCCAGTACGCTCAACACAGGGATCAGGTCAAACAGCAACTTGATGATGCAATCCGGGCACAGTTGAAGCAAAAACTTCTGGAACAGGGTCAGAGCATTGATGACGAAATGTCCATAAATCCGGCGATGCATCCCCAGTACCAGGAGGAATTTTCCCGTATGTCCAGCGAATTGAATGAACAGTACAACCAGGCCATCGAACAGAGAAGAGAGGCCATAAAGCTGCGTCTTGGCGGGTGAATTCGATTTTTTAGATACTGAGCAAAAGACCAAATGGACTATAAACCGCGCCGCCAGCTCCTGAAAAAGAAACTCAGACGAAATAAGATAGATGCCCTACTGGTCAGTCAACCGGAAAATCGCAGATACCTGAGTGGCTTTAGTGCACAGGACCACACTATAGCCGAGAGTTCCGGTTTCCTCTACATTCCGGCCCGTGGCTCGTCTCTTCTTCTTACCGACTTTCGATATAAGCTTCAGGCTGAAAAACAGACAGATCTGCCGGTTCAGCTTTACAGCAAAGGTATGGTTTCGCTGCTGAAAGAACTGATGACCGCAGCAGGGGTCAAACGACTTGGTTTTGAAAGCCACTACACCCTCCATTCAATGGCTGTCGAATACAACAAAATTGCTGAGAAAGAAAAAATCGACTTTATCCCTCTTTCTCACCTGGTCGAGACCATGCGCGTAATCAAGAGCGAAAAAGAAATCGACCTGATCCGCAACTCAGTCAAGCTCAATGAAAAAGTCTTCAGCGAAATCTATCAGCACCTTTCGCCAGAAATGACGGAAACCGATGTCGCCATTGAGATCGAAACAGCAATGCGCAGAGCAGGGGCAGAAGCAGCCAGTTTTGATACGATTGTTGCCGCTGGAAAGAATAGTGCATTTCCCCATGCTGTGCCTGGAGACACGCATCTGGGACAGGGCAGGTCGATTATTGTCGATATGGGTCTGGTATTATCGGGATACTGTTCTGACATGACCAGAACCTTTCTGCTTGGTACACCAGATAAACGTTTCATCGACATTCACCGGCTGGTTCGAAAGGCTCAGAAAGCCGGCATCCGGGAGGTAAAGGCCGGTGCTTTGGCAAAAGATGTGGATCGAGCGGCCCGGAAAATAATCAGCGATGAAGGATATGGTCGCTATTTCGGTCACTCACTGGGCCATGGAGTTGGCCTTGCAGTGCATGAACAACCTCGAGTATCGGTACGAAACAGGAGAAAATTAAAAGCAGGGATGGTCATCACCATTGAACCGGGTATCTATCTGCCTGGCTGGGGGGGCGTGCGACTGGAGAACATGGTGGTTGTCCGTGAAGGTGGTTGCGAAGAGCTGAACAACGATGCTACCTGGCTTGACCTATAAGCATTGACAATTACCTCCAGTTCTTCCATTGCTCTCAGACATATCCATGCTTCCTGACAGACACAATAAAAGAGACAATCCACACGCGGCAAACCAATGAGACAAATTGTAATCGATGAGCTTTCTCCTATGGAACGGGATAATCTCGACTCTTTCCTGAAACGAACACTCAAACCTGGTCCAATGATCGGCATCTACTGGTTTGTGTTGCCAGAAGACCTCCACTCAGATGCACAGCAGGGGCATACGGATTGTGGGCCGTTCTATCTGGCTGTTGAGCTTGAAGCTGCACGTCTGTGCTTCGAGCTGCTGGTGCGAAGTCCAACAAACCTCCATTGCAGCTGCATTGCTTACGCAACGGCTGTGCAGAGGCAATTTGTCCTTGATTTCATAGACAAAATGCTTGTAGACGAAATGATACAGGCCTGATCTGAGGCTAAATCTGATGGCTTGAAATAGTGTGCCCTGCCCAAGCAGACGAGTATGAGAAATAACCAAATTCTTTGATTATTCTTTTATGTTATGATTAAAAATTATATCATTATACTACTGGCTGTAATCCTGTTCTCTGGTTGTGCCACCAGCCCAACCGGTCGATCGCAGCTCATGCTGGTATCGCCTGATGAGGCAATTTCAGCTTCAAGACAGGCATATTTACAGACTCTCCAGCCTCTGGCCAGGGAGGGGAAAATTGATTCAGACCCCCGGGTGGCTGAACGTGTTCGCTGGATAACCGGACGCATCATAGGCCAGGCAATCGGCCTCTATCCCAATACAGCGAACTGGGACTGGTCAATCAAAGTGATTGATGATCCGACAGTTGTTAACGCCTGGTGTATGGCGGGTGGCAAAATGGCGATTTACACCGGCCTGATAAACAAGGTGAAACCAACTGACGATGAACTTGCCCAGGTGCTGGCGCATGAAATATCGCATGCCCTTGCCAACCATACTGCAGAACGTATGTCGATGGCGATGGCCTCCCAGCTCGGCATCATGACCGTTGGAATGGCCACCTCCGGCAGTCGTTACGGCGGGGCGGCCCTGACCGGCAGCGCCCTTGCGGCAGCACTCGCCATTCAGCTTCCCAATAGCAGGACTGCTGAGACGGAAGCCGACGTGATGGGCATGGAACTTGCGGCCCGAGCCGGGTTTAACCCCTATGCGGCGGCCACACTCTGGCAGAAAATGGAGAAGGTGGGAGGAAAGGGGCCTGTTGAATTTCTCAGTACACATCCGGCGCCGGTCAACAGGCAGATCGCCTTGAAAAAAATGGCGCCCCGCTATATGTACCTTTACCAGCAGACAGGGGTGAGGCCCGTCTATCAGTTCAGACACTAATCAAACGAACACAAAAACTGAATGCACATAATCACCACCCATAAAAACACCGATTTTGATGGTCTCGCTTCGGTTATCGCGGCTACCCTGATCTATCCGGGAGCGGTTGGTGTGATTCCCAAATCGGTAAACACTAATGTTGCCCAGTTCCTTTCTACACATAAAACCGCCTTTAATATTATCCTGCCCAACGAGGTGGACCACGAAAAAGTTGACCGCCTTACTGTCGTTGATACGGACCAATGGCGAAGACTTGAGCGTATGGACTCGCTCAGGCACCGGACTGATATTGCAATAACGATATGGGATCATCATAACAATGGTGGTGATATTGAGGCAGACTGGATCTGTCAGGAAAGCGTTGGAGCCACAGTGACCCTGCTGATCAGGGAAATGAAGAAAAAAGAGATGGAGTTGAATCCTCTCATTTCAACCATCCTGCTCATTGGGTTGTACGAGGATACCGGGCACCTCAGTTTCCCATCGACCAAACCTGAAGATGCCGCAGCAGCTGCTTACCTGCTTGAGCATGGAGCGGACCTCAATGTCGCAGCAGTCTTTCTGAACCCGCCCTATGAAGAGATTCAAAAAGATATCCTGTTCACCATGATGCGGGACACCGAAAAGGTTAAGCTCAACAACTATACTGTCGGTATCAACGTCATTGCGCTTGAGAAAAAAGTACCCATGCTGGCAGCAGTGGTCAGTATGTATCGAAAAATTATTAATACAGATGCTGTTTTCGTCATATTCATAAATGACGAGGCAAGCTCAACCATAATCGGCCGCAGCGGTGTTGACCGTATTGATATTGGTAAAGTGCTCAGGACGTTTGGAGGAGGGGGACACCCTGCTGCAGGCTCTGCAACGGTAAAAACTGACATCTACTCCCCGCAGGAATTGAAGCAGAGAATAATCGACGACATAAAACAGACCAGATCAAACGGGGCGATAGTCGCCGACCTGATGTCATTTCCCGTTACCTTTATATCACCGGATACGCCAATGAACGAGGTGCGGGAACTCATGCAGGAGAAGAAAATCAGGGGCATTCTCGTTGGCAGCGAAACCGATCTGCAGGGAATCATCGTACTCTGGGATCTCAAAAAGCTCAGGATGGAAAAACAGTGGAAAAGTCCGGTAAAGGCGTTCATGGTCCGGGACGTGGCCACGACAGCGCCCGGATTACCGCCGGCACAGGCCGCTCAGTATATGGTAAAGAAGAACATCGGTCACCTGCCCGTAGAACACCAAGGAAAAATAATCGGGATTATAACCCGAACTGATATTTTGAATTATTTTTACGGAATGCTGCCGGATTAAGAGCGCTCCCTCTGTTTTAAAGCAATTCCACTGATATCATCATACATTTTAAATCGTGGATAGCGGCAGCATCGGGGATCTTTTCTTTGAATCAGGCGAATCCTGTCTTTTATTCCAGTGAGTCCTACCTGTTTATAGAGCTGACCCATGGCACTTATATCCAGCGGCTTTTCAGGCAGTTCACTGGGCAGCCAGAGCCCGTCACTAAAGAGCAGAATATCTGTGACTGAACCAACGTTTTTCACGCCATAGTTAACAAAATCAAGCGCTTCCGGCTCACCATTGAGAACACCGTACTCCCGATTCATTCCCTTGCGAACCTCAGCAATCTCAGCAGCAAGTGCCTGATGAATGGTTCTTGTCTCACCGGGTCCGATTTCTTTCCATTTCTGCAGTGTACCAATATCATGTCCCGGCTGCTCCGTTAGCAGCTCACACCTGCCGTTTTTATGAATGAGCAGGATCATACAATCCCCTGACTGGGCCCACTCGATAGAGTCGCCGTCAAACCGGAGGGCGGCAAAGCTTGTTGACCAGAGGGATTCCCGATGGTTCAGCTCAACGGAGGAATCATGCATGGCCCGCTGTATCGCCCTATTGGCCCTGGAGACCATGTCCTGAAGTGAACCTTGGTTTACAGACAAGACCTCGGCTGTTAAGGCTGCTGCCTGCCGTCCCCCACTTTTGGGATAGCAGGCAGCATCGGTAATGGAAGTGGCACCATCACAGACGATATGGAGATCGTTTATAGTAGAAAGTGTATCCTCATTCTCATCACCGCTGCCCTGTTCAAGCACAGTCTCATGCAGGTAAAAAGATGAGGAGCAACTCTGTTTTATGGGAAATTGACTTTCCCCGGGGTTCAGATACATTGGTTTCCCTGATGAGATGATTAGATCTGGTGACTATAATGAAAAGTGGTTGCCGAATCAAATTGGATAATCAGATATATCTATCGAGACCCATTGCCTTTTCCTATATGATACTGTTCCAAACAAAGCAAGGGCCGTGATCAACCATAGTCGATCACGGCCCTTTGACAAATTCATTCTATGGTGCGATGTGCTTTAACCCGCAGGTCACAGCCCTTCTCTGGTACCGCTTATACTCATGATAATTTTTTTCTTCTCTGATTCTTTTTCCTGCAGACGGGGCACAGACCGGCAAACTCGACCCTGAAGCCGGCCACTGTATAGCCTTTGGATGACTCTACGGAGGGCGGTTGTACTCCGTCCCGATCGAGCCTTATATTGTCCACCCGGTCACATTGAATACAATGGATATGATCGTGATCAGAAACATCATAATCAAACCGTTTCTGACGACCACTGATTTCAAGCTTTCCAATGATCCCCGCCTCCGAAAGTGTCTCAAGATTGCGGTAGACAGTGGCGAGACTAATTCTTGGCATTATTTTCTTAACGCGCTCATACAATTCGTCAGCACTTAAGTGTTTACGGCTTTTCTGTAATTCCTGAAGAATGAGCTCGCGCTGGTTTGTCATTCTTAATTGCATTCCGCACTCCTCTGGTAAGAATTACTATTTGTAATTAATAATCATTACCATGTCAATCTATTTCAGCTGCGGTGAGTATGGGAATCACAACACTTCAGCCGATTATTCTATGGGATGATTTGGGTGATCGGAATGGATTTTAAAATCTATTGCTCGAAATGATTCACTTACCTGTTTATAATTGGGAAATGGTACTATTATCGGTTCAAAACCTTAAAAAAAGCTACGGAAAGTGCATTGCTGTTGAGGATATCTCTTTTTCTGTTCGCCAGGGAACATGTTACGGCCTGCTCGGTCCCAATGGCGCAGGTAAAACGACAACGATGGAGGTTGTTGAAGACATCATTCCGGCAACCAGCGGGACTATTCTTTATAAGGGCAAGATTCGGAACACACGTTTTCGGGAAGAAACAGGTATCCAGTTCCAGCACACCTCGCTGCTCAATTTTCTTTCCGTTAAAGAAACCCTGCAATGCTACCAGAGATTATTCAGACACCCCGAGAAACTGGACACGCTTATTGAGCGCTGCAATCTTGGTCCAATCCTGAATAACAGGAACAATCAACTTTCAGGAGGCCAGCAGCAAAGGCTCATGTTGGCACTGGCACTCATCAATAAACCCAATTTAATTTTTTTAGACGAGCCATCCACAGGTCTCGACCCTCAGTCCAGAAGATACCTGTGGGAGATTGTCGAAGATATCAAAAGTGATGGCAAAACAATCATGATGACCACCCACTCCATGGAAGAGGCTGAATTTCTCTGCGATACCATCGCAATCATCGACCAGGGCTCAATCATTGCCGAGGGCAGCCCGGCAGAGCTGATCTCAGCCCATTGCAAAACCAACACCATCACCCTGCCACTGCCTGTGATTGAAAATAAACTGCAGTCACTGGCCATGGATTTCAGTCTGCACGGAAATTCCGTTGTTATCCGTACCATGAATGTGGAACAAACCTTAAAATCACTGCTCGCTGCCAGCGTCGACCTCAAGGAGATGATTGTCGATTCGCCTGATCTTGAGGATGTCTTTCTTTATCTTACCGGAAGAAAACTAAGGGAATAAGATAATGAACCTGATGCAGTTACAGCGAATCTGGGCCATGTTCAGTGCAAGAAACAAGGAGTTTTTTAGGGACCGTGCTGCATTTGGGTGGAATTTTGCCTTTCCGTTCCTGATCATTATTGGATTCGGAATCATTTTCAGGGGTGATACACTCTCCAGGTTCAAGGTCGGTGTTTTCCCCGAGAATGGAGCCTCTGTTACACTTTCGCAAACAACAATCCCTTTATCCTTTCAGAATAGCTCCGCAGTCAGCTTTGTCCCCGTTGCAACACTTGAAGAGGGGCTTAAGAAAATCCACTATCATAAGATTGATCTGCTTGTCGACGGCAGCTCATCGAAAAATCGTTACTGGATCAACGATTCCTCACCCAAGAGTCACATCACCGAACAATTGTACAAGGCGGCACTGCAACCAGACAGCAGTGCTGCCCTGGATCGGCAGGTGATCAATGGAGAACGGGTAAGGTATATTGACTGGCTCTTTCCGGGCATTATGGCCATGAATATGATGTTTTCGGCCCTCTGGGGTGTTGGGTATGTGGTCGTCAGATATCGAAAAAATGGTGCTCTCAAGCGATTGAAGGCCACACCGCTTACCGCATTTGAGTATCTCAGCGCCCAGATGATTTCCCGTATTTTCCTGCTGATGTTCACCTTCACGGTTGTCTGGATAGGTGCTGACCTGATTTTTGACCTGAAGATCCAGGGTTCCCTCCTGCTCTTCTTTTTCATTTTCTTTCTTGGCGGCCTGAGTTTATGTTCCATCGGACTTGTCCTTGCCGCGCGCGGCACCAGCGAAGAATTCACCTCGGGAGCCTTGAATTTTATCTCCTGGCCGATGATGTTTCTTTCGGAAGTCTGGTTCTCGCTTGAAGGTGCACCACACTGGGTTCAGAATCTGTCATGGATTTTTCCGCTCACCCATATGTTAAAAGCAGCAAGAAAAGTTATGAATGAAGGGGTTGGTTTTAGCGATATCCAGCTGGAATGCAGCCTGATGATAGTGACAACAATTGTCTTCCTGACCCTTGCTGCAAAACTTTTTTCCTGGAGTGAATAGAGTGAAACCCGGCTATATCGATGCACATCTCCATCTCCAGGATGTTCGATTCAGCACCATAACCGATCTGCTGATTGAAAATGCCCAAAAAGCAGGCGTTGGCCTGCTTCTCTGCAATGCTGTCAGTGAATCGGAATGGTCTGCAGTTACAGATCTTGGGAAAAATAATGGTTCTGTTATACCATTTCTCGGCATCCATCCCTGGCACGCCGCCCAGGCTGTTGACGGCTGGGAGATACGTCTGGCTGATCTCCTTGGTACCCTTGATCATTTTTCTGGCATTGGAGAATCGGGTTTGGACAAAACCTGTGGTACTGATTTCACCTGTCAGGTTAAAACCCTTGAAACACACCTCGATATCGCCCAGCAGTTTTCGATACCAATTGTCCTTCACTGCGTTCGCAGTTGGGGGAAAATGATCGACATCCTTGAATCTCGAGCCAGAAACAATCGTTTACCGGTAACGATGATACACTCTTTCAGCGGTTCATATGAAATGATGAAGCGATTTGCTGACCTGGGCTGCTCTATTTCCTACTCCCTAAAAATCATGGGTCCGTTTGGCAGGAAGACAGCTGGCATTTTATCCCGAACACCGGTTGAACAGCTGCTCCTTGAAACAGACGCGCCGGCCCGACTCAATCCACTTCTTTTCGTTAACAGCAAAACAATTACCGGTTATAGTGAGCCGGTACAGATTCCTGCCTTTTACCTATGGGCTGCTCGACAAAAAAATATTGAACCCTCCCTTTTCATGACACAGTTATGGCGTAATGGACAGATTTACACGAACAAGAAGACTTGTGGGTGAACGATCATTTGCCCGCCTGTCGACAGCTCATGTGGCAGTTGTCGGCCTTGGTGCTGTCGGTGGCTATGGTGTTGAGGGGTTGGCAAGAGCCGGGATCGGCAGGCTGACCCTCATTGATTTCGATACCTTCCAGCTGTCTAATGTCAACAGGCAGCTGCACGCGCTGGAATCTACACTCGGAAAGTCAAAGCCTGAGGTAGTCCGGGAGCGGGTCCTGGATATCAACCCACTTTGTCAGGTCAGGGCACTGCCACTGTTTGCAGATGAGAACAGTATCCTTGCCGTCGTTAAAGAAAAACCTGATATTTTGATTGACGCAATTGATTCACTCAACCCTAAAATCCAGGTTTTGACAGCCTCTGTCAAATACGGTATTACAACACTTTCATCAATGGGAGCAGCCCTACGAACCGATCCCGCTCAGATAAAAATTGATGATATTGCCCGGACCAGGAACTGCCCCCTGGCCCGGCGGGTCAGAAAACGACTGCGCAGCAACAACATCAAAGAAGGTATCACCTGCGTCTACTCGACAGAGGAGGTTTCTTTTGAATATGATCTTCCGGAACAGCATACCCCCCTGCTCCCGCAGGCAGACAGGGGCAGGGATCGTCGAACGCTTGGCAGCCTCCCCACGCTGACGGGAATATTTGGCCTAATGCTGGCAAACGAAGCAATAATGCGATTGACCAGGAGCCAGTAATGATGCGAATCTTCCTAGCCCTCAGGCTTGACGACTTGACACGGGCCCTGCTCTGCGGGCTGGGCGGTCAGGTCGCCGGGGCCCGACCGGTGGTGGATGACCAGCTCCACCTGACACTGCGCTTTATCGGGGATGTAGATGGTACAACCTTTCGCGATATCAGGGAACAGTTATGGGAGATATCGGCATCACCCGTTACTCTGTCAATAAGAGGTGTTGGCCATTTTCCTCCCCGGGGCCAGCCCCGCGTACTCTGGGCCGGTATTGAACCATCCGGAGAACTGCTTATCCTGAGGAATAACGTCAACCGGATACTCAGGCTCTGCGCCATCCCTCCCGAACAACGAAAATTTCACCCGCACATAACCCTCGCCCGGCTGAAGAACAGCTCCCCCCATCGCGTTGCCCAGTTCCTTTCCCAAAACAGTCTGCTCAGCAGCCCGCCTTTTACTCTCAGACAGTTTACTCTGTATTCAAGCGTCCTGTCTCCCAAGGGAGCAATCCACACCATTGAGCAGGAGTACCCTCTGCAAGGGGACGAGGAGTGAGTGGAAATTCTGTCTTTTATCATTGATTCTAACGGGTAACACTGTGTCATCACCATAACTGCAGAAGAACTTAGTAACTATTTTAAGTCTCTTGATGACCAGAACGCTGCAGAAAAAACATGGCTAACAAGATTACCGCAATACCTGGCAGGACTCGTAATTCGGGCCAACCACGACCGATAATGATTTCAATTACCAGGACCAGACCGGGATAAAGATATGAGTAGGCCATCACCCTGGTGGGCCCGATAAATGGAATTGCATACTGGGTCAGGTAAAAGGAAATCACCGTTGTAAACAAGGCGAGATAGGCAACCCATCCCCATATCGCCAGAGGAACGGTTGCCAGATTGATATGAATCAATTTCAAGCCGCCAACGGGCAATAACCAGAGACTCCCGGTTATCAATACCCAGAAGGTCATCACCTCCATCTGCTCACCACGATGGATCCGCTTGACCAGTGGGGTATAAAGCCCCATGGAGAGACAACCAATAAAAAAAATTATATCGCCACGATTCCATTGCAGACTCAGGAACAATGATAATTCACCGCGGAATATTACCCAGATTGCACCGACCAGACCAAACCCAAGAGCCGCAATTGTCGTCTTTTCAACCCTTTCATTGGCAATAATCACCGAATAGATTGCCGAAAGTGCCGGAACGAGCGTAAATAAGACACTGGTATTCAGTGCAGTTGTATATTGCAGGGAAAAAAACATGCACCAGAAAAATATCACCAGAGAGCAGCTTACCAGGCCGTATCGACCAAGCGATCTGAAACTTACCCGAAGACCAAATCTCCAGACAATAACAGGAAATAAAAAACAGGCTGCAAGAATAAATCGAACAAGGGTCAGGGCTGCGGGATCGAGATGCTTCGCGATATGCTCGCCGACGATAAACGAGGTTGAGACCAATGTCGCGCAGACGATCATGAGCAGGTGCACGCGCTCTGTTATCCTCCCCTCTGAGGTTGCCACCTTAAGGTCTCACGCCATCAGAAAGAAAGAACTCACCGCCACTGGTTTTTCGTCTGACGGATTGACCGCAAAACCGCGGTAGTTGTCGTGTTGTCAATCTGCCTCCTTTCCCAAAAGCACTCGGTAGATAACCGCGGTCAGCGTAAAGAACATCGGTACTGTCCAGATCATGCCGAGCCCGAAGGGAATCATGGAAAGGACATATACCAGGTACATCAGCAGGTAGGCACCGAAAACCTGCCACCACCATTTATGAACCGCCTGGCGAGACAGTTCCATTGCCTCCCAGGGGCCGGCGCCCCTATCCATTATCAACGGCAAGGTAAGAGAATAGCCAACCGCCAGGTAAACGCCAGGTAGGACGAAAAGAAAAAAGCCGCTGGTTATCAGCAATGACATGAGAAAACCGGCTATGACAATCGATCCCAGTCGCGAAAAACCGCTAAAAACAAGGTTCCAGGAAAAGGACCGTCCCGCAACCCGATGTATCCCGATCGTTATAAGCCCAGACAAAAAGGATAAGTGATAAGATCGTGCTGAATACCTGGCTGAGGATCTTCAACCAGGCAGCAATCATCGCACCGGCACGGGGGCCTTCATGCGAGAGGAGATAGACAGCAATGCCACCGCATGAAAAAATGACCAGGAACATTACCACAACACCCGCCCAGATCGATCCTTTCACTCCATGCGTCATTCTCCATGATTCTTTAACAAGAGCAACGGCTGAAAAACTATCAGGTGGTGAGAATGGTCGGATAGTCTCTCGCATCAAATCTGCGTTGTCTCCGTTATCACCTGGCACCCCTGTCGTATCTTCATACATTTGATCGAAAGAACTCTTTTGATCAGAATCCATTGCAGAACAATTCTGGCAATAAATCGCTGTCAAGCCGCGGGGCATGTGCTTCTCTTCAACTGATCTGCCGCAGACGCTGCAGGTGCCAGCCAGCAAATCCTCAAGTTCAGCCTGAAGTTCGTCTTCCACCGCTTGAGCATCAGTCTGATGGTCATTTACCCGGCAACCGGTCAGGTTTTCTATTTGTTCGTCTGAAGGCTCTCTAGCCATATCCAGCTCAATCAGACTCTTCAATCCGTCAACATCCCTGTTTATCTGCTCATCATCGCGGTCAATATCGGGGACTGCAAAGATGTTACAACATTTTGGACACGTGACCCTCCTGCCGCTCAAGGATTCGTCTGCCCTGCCGCTCACCCCGCAATGGGGGCATTTCATTTTCATTACCGGCCCTCCAGCAGAACCTTCCTCATAACCATGGTAGTCGGGCATTGCAGCGATATTATCTCCGGGCCCTCAATTGGAACAGACCGGGCAGATCTGCCGACCATCAATAACCCTGATAAATTCACTGCTGAAACTAAACCCACAGACATCACATTCTTTTAAACCTGTATCATCCGGATCATCTGCAAGCTCATCGGAGCTTTCGCCACCATTACTTTCTTCATCAGCATCTGAACGGGTATCAGCTCTTTCCGGTTGAACAGCTGCAACTGGTGGTTGAGGTACAGGATCAACAGCAATGTCTTCAGTCACTCTGAACACCTTGCGGCAACCGGGGCACCGGACTATTTTAAGGTAGTACTGATCGGCAGCGGTGCCTCCCAACCCACAATTGGGACAGATCATTCTCATTTCCTTCCTCCGCACATCTCTTCAAATCATATTAAAAATCTAATCGTTCTTAACAATTGTGCCATTTGGTATTATTACATAGAAGGTATTATAAATGGATACTTTTTTTCCAAAATCAGACGGAGTTCTATCATGCCGGAATTCATAATTATTGTCGCTATTGCCCAGAACGGGGTCATCGGCCGTGAAGGTCGGCTCCCCTGGCACCTCCCTTCAGACCTGAAACATTTCAAGAAGACGACGATGAACTACCCGCTCGTTATGGGGAGGAAAACATACGACTCAATTGGTAAACCGCTGCCGGGCAGGGATAATATCGTTCTGACCCGGGACACGTCCCTGGTTCTTCCCGGCTGTATCGTTGTTCACTCACTTCAGGAGGCCCTGGACCATTGTAAAGATAAAGAGAAGGTTTTCATCATCGGTGGTGCAGATATCTTCAACGCTAGTTTACCATTTACCGATACAATCATTGTCACGGCACTGGAACGCGAGGTTGATGGTGATGTCTATTTTCCTGAAGTCGACCTCGCCACCTTTCAACAGACTGATGCTGTTCGCTACATGGTCGAAGAACCATATTCGATCATCCGCTATGAGCGGATAAGATAAGAGATTTTTATGACTGGTATCTCACCCGAAAAATAAAACAGCTGCCCAATACCTGCCACCCTTCTGCATTGATCATGAGATCGCCATGCAGGTAAGGCAATTCATTTTCATGACACGCTTACCATGACCACACTCCTTGTACTCGACAGTGACGCACCAGCTTATGTTGCGGAGTTAAGAGAAAGAAAATTAGCTGATCTGGTTATCCATTCAGCCACGGATGCCAATTCTGCTGATCCCTTTATTGAAGAAGCGGACATCATCCTCGGTAAACCAGCCTCTACTGCACCGCTGCTTGACAAAGCCAAAAAACTTCGCTGGCTGCAGTCTACCTTTGCTGGCATTGAACCGCTTTGCTCCCAGGCAGTCCGAAAAGACTATATTCTGACCGGTGTAAAGGACGTCTTCGGGCCGCTGATGAGTGAGTATATCTTCGCTTATATTCTGGCCAGGGAACGCAGCCTGTTTGCAACCAGGGAAAATCAGAAGAACAAGGTATGGTCCCCGATTGCCTACCAGGGCCTTAACCATCGAGCGATCGGCATTGTCGGGCTCGGTTCCATCGGTAGACGTATCGCCGCCACGGCACATCATTTCGGTATGCAGATCTTCGGGATGAAACGAACCAGGGAGGATGTGAAATATCTAACGAGACTTTTCCTGCCATCGGAGAAGGCTGCGTTTCTTCCACTCGTCGATTATCTTGTCGTAACGCTTCCTGCAACTGCCAGGACCAATCAATTTTTCGGGCTTGCAGACCTTAAACTGATGAAACCGACATCGATCATAATGAGTGTGGGACGGGGGGACAACATTGATCAGGATGGATTGATTACAGCGCTGCAGAAACGATACATCGGAGGCGCAGTCCTTGATGTCTTCGAGCAGGAACCGCTGCCCCGGACAAGCCCACTCTGGGATATGGACAACGTCTTTATAACCCCTCACAATTCTGCATTTTCTTTTCCGGCCCAGATAACCTCACTTTTTTGTGACAATTATGCCCGCTTTGTTGCAGGAAGACCGCTAAAATATGTGGTTGATTTTGCCAATGGTTACTGACATGGTTAAGGGTTTCTATTACAAACTGATAAACCAGGGTCCAACGCATTGCCGACGATCAATAAACTGACTGGCCAATTTTCACGAGATACTTAACAGAAACAATGAATTCCGAACGATTTGACCTTGCTCAACCGTTTCTCATGGCTGTCACCATCGTCAGGCAACACACCATCGTTCTCTGGTGGCTTGTCTTTGTCGGGTTCGTCAATGCAGCAACGACACTCATTGACAATACTGAATTTTCCACTCCGCTCGGGATACTTTCATTCTCTCTGTCTCTCTGCTCCACACCAGTTATTTACGGAATTTACTATGAACTCATCGAAGAGATATATTCATCAATTTCCAAAATCAGCCGGACCTATATTCTTCCCTATCTCTGGCTCCTCACCCGGATGTACCTCCCGGTCATATTTCTTGGCTGGCTCCCGGTAATCCTCAATCCCCAGTCCTCAGGCGGTGGATATTTTCATATTATCCTGATCTCCTTCAGCCTCCTTTATCTCTATGTCCTGCCATTTTTTTACTTCACCGGCAAACAGCAGGGGTCGATTCAACTGGGAATACTATTTTTGGTACGCAACATCTCCGCATCAACCCCGCTGATATTTGTCGTCCTCCTGCTGGAAACGTCTTTGCTCCTGGTCCAGTATAACAAAGCAGCTCTTTTGGCTCGAAGCACCTATCTTTTCACCATTCTCGATTTCAGCACCTACCTCATCGCTTCAGTCGTTGATTTTATCCTGTTTATTGTCCTGCTGTTCATTTTAAAAAATGAATTTGGTAAAAGTTCCTCAAATAACCTGTCGGGACCAAGGAAGCACTGATGAGACACACACCAGGATTTCTGAAGTTCATGTTGAATATGTACGGCCCCTTTTTCGGTGCCGGCATAAAAGTCGACCATATCAGTGACGACTGGAAGGAGATCAGGGTCTCGCTGCGACTTCGATGGTATAACCGGAATATCTCGGGCACCCACTTTGGTGGAAGTCTCTACTCCATGGCTGACCCGCATTTTGTACTGATGCTGATGCATCTGCTCGGGGACGACTATATGGTCTGGGATAAGTCGGCTGAAATTAATTTTCTCAGACCCGGAACAGGGAAGGTATCAGCCACATTCCAGATAAGTGATACAGAACTGCAAACCATTAAAGAGCAGACAGCCCTCCATCGTAAATACCTCCCGGTCTTCACAACATTCATCCTCAACGAGGACGGAAAAAAGGTAGCCCAAGTCAAGAAAACGCTGTATGTAAGGTTAAAAAAACGACCCACTCTATAATCATGCCTGTTGCAGCACACAATTATATGCCGTGGAGTTGCCGTTGCCATAATAAACGGGCTGATTGAACAGTAAAGCAAAAGCGCTCAAGCAACAGGCGAACAGAAATCAGACCGGTCAAACCTGTTTGCGACGACCACCTTGCCCACCGCCGCCACGGCCTTTGCCACCGCCAGTTCCATCCCGACGGCCTTTTCCACCGCCCCTTCCTTTTCCTCTTCCTTTATTGGCTTCACGCTCACAATCCTGACCTTCTTTTTCCCTGTCCCTGGGAATTGCGTTTCCTGATTTGTTGCTGTTATTCTGCTGCATGGTTCATCCTCCGCTCGGTCACCGTTCTCAGGCATACCTGGTTCGACAGGTCAATCGCCCACTCCGGCCTTAATTTTCGACAGATATTCATTGATAATCGTCAATGTTTTCTGCTTTTTTTGTTCTGTGCTCAGAGAGGAATCACTATAAATTTTCTCCAACATCCTGGTGATAGCCTCCGCTTCATGATCAAGATGCAGCTTCAAATGTTTCTCATACCGGGCATGTTCTTCAGGTTCTGAACAATACCAGTCCCGTCCGGTATCATCACCGCTTGCAACCAGAGGAAATGCCAGCATTGTGGTAAGGGCTGCAGTCAAAAATCGTCCATGCTTCGCTGTTCTCTTTAACATTACTCTAATCCCTTTTAAAATGAGTCTTCGATATCGCATCAACCATTGCCCAAAAGTGCCGCCTGGTAAGAGGAGCAATGACGCCAGCCCATTCTTATCAGGTTCCCTGCAATTCCCACCGCCATGAGTCACATCAGACAGCTTCTGCCTCCAGGATCATCCGCTTCTCTCTATTGTTATACGACAGCGTAACATTATGGACATATGCTCACAATGTTACGCTCATTGTTACCTCTGGAAGCCTGAGCTGTCAAGGAGAAAAATACAAGGGGAGAGACTGGTTAGTAACGATGGACCGGAGAGAGATGGTTCTTTTTTGTTGGTGCGGGAAAGAGTAAAAATGATCCTGAAAGAACAGGGATAATGGTGGATCAAAGGTCGGTGAGCCGGTAGTGGTCCTGATGCAATACCAGCTCAACCGGTTATTTTTCAAAGGGACCAACTCAACCTTCCAGAACCTTTCGGAGTTCTTCTTCCTTGTCCTTGGTAAGTGAGGTCTGTATGACTTTCCCTTTGAACCCTTTCAACCCTTCAAGAACTTTGTCGGGGGTTGCTTTTCTGACAAGTACGAAAAGAGCCGACGTCCCGGGAGTAAATGCCTCCCCTAGATCCTTCATAAATGCATCGTTAATACCGATGTCAGCGAGTTTGCCGCTCAGCGCACCTGCTCCGGCACCGACAGCCGCCCCGGCAAGCGGGTTAAGAAAAAGAAAGCCAATGAGCATTCCCCAGAAGCCTCCCCCTACCGCACCGGAGGCGGTCAAGTTAACTGCCTGATGTAATTTCACTTTATCATCATTATCTTTGGTAACGACAACGACATCTTCCATCTCAATTAAATATTCCTTCTGCATTTTGACCAGTTCAGCCCGCATGGAAAACGCGGTAGACTCGTCATCAAAGCCAATCACCACAAGATTACTCATAATACGCTCCTTTGATTCAGTAATTTTTTTTAGAAACAGACATCGAAAATAGAAATTGTGTATACAATCCACATTTCCTGATGAGAGAAGAGTAATAATGATCGAGTCGCTTGCAAGTTGGATTAGCGAGAATAAGGCACCCAACACACCAAACGCTCGTTGGCTGGATAATTATGCAGCAATTTCCCCATTGCCAGTCTACCCACTCTTTCTTTATAGTTTAGAGTGATTATTCTAGTGTGAAACCAATGATATAAAGCGGCAAAGCGAACAGACACGCAGGAGGAAACAGAGATGTCTTCAGCTTATCGATGGCTCGGTTTAGCAATACTCATCCTGGCAGTGATGCTGAGTTTGAGTTCAACGGGACTGGCAGAAAAAAATATCTTTTTTACCCCGGACATGCTGGCAATCCAGGGTCGCTGGGTGCGCACCGATGCCCCCTATGTTATTGAGTTGCGCCAGAATCATAGCAATATTCTGGAAGCAACCTATTTCAATCGCCGGTTTATTCATGTGGAAAAAACAGAGACTGCTGAAAAGAATGGACTTCAGTATATCCTAATACGACTGGAAGATACAAACTACCAGGGCTCCACCTATCTCCTCAGCTACGATCGGAATCAGGATGCACTGCATGGGATCTATACCCATGGTGCAAGCGGAAATCGTTATCAGGTGAGTTTTTCCAGACAGGCTGCACAATAAAAAAGGGTCCCAGTAACCGAGTTTTTTCACCTTTTAAAAAAATCAAGATGGGATTAATACTTTTACCACGATCATTCTGCTCATATTTTTCTTAAATTATCTAAATAGTTAGAACCTTTGGTATGCTCTTCATACCATCGGCATAATGCAGCTACATCTCTTATCCTGCTGAAAACAAAATATATTTACTAGCAGGTAATCGTTTTTGTATCAATATCAAACCATACCCGTAAATCTCTATTTCGTTTAGTACAGGTCTGAGTATTGGATTTTACTTGATTTTTGGATTGAGAACATGATAACCTTTTTTCATTATCATGTTTTTTGGCTAAAATTCTATAAATACCCGGTAATAATAGGTGCCCATTCTATTTACCTAGCGAGGTGTCGTATGAAAAAAATTCTATCTGTCTTTTGTATGTTGAGCATTGTTGCTCTTTTCTCAGCCTGTGACAATGATAACGACAAAGGGGGATCAAATGGTACGACTATTCCCGAAGTCAGCTGGGATTTATTTGAGGGTAATAACTCGGTAACCTGCTATGACGGGGAAAAAAGTGTCATCACTAATCCTTATCAGACCTGTGAATGGTACTGCGCATCGCTCGATGGCTCATCCCCGGGTTATTATAAAGTAACCTTTCTCCTTGATGAAGCAACCGGTGACTACTCGGTGGAAAATATTCAAAGAGGAAAGTGCAGATTGTAGTTATTTCTCGTTCTCTCAGACCAGCTCGTAAATAATTCAAGGGTATGTATCAGAAATCACTGGTACATACCCTTTTTTCGTCATCATTTTGTCCCCAACCCTATACACGTAATCATAGGGCTTAATAGTTTTCGGAAATCGAAAATGAGCTGGATGATACAATCTTTTCTCCCAAAGATGCTTGTACAAGCCACGCTCCCAAATGTTCCGGATAGAAATCCTTGTTAGTAAGTGCACTTTTAATAGGCCCCCGCGGGGTCAGCTTAAACCAGAAATAGGCTGTGTGGCCGTTTCCCTGGGCCTTTATCGTAAAATCCTTTTTATCAGAGCGCACAATCCCTGCCTTTTGATGAACCCAGCTGATGTATAGTGTGTGATCACCAGCAGCAAGGGTCTCACAACGCACCTTGACAAAAATTCTCTCATAGGGAGAAAATTCAGCCTGTGGTTTTTCAAATGATGTTTGGCTGTATGTTTCACTACTGCAATCACCCCCTGCAGCCTCAAAAACAACAAGAACGTTCACAACAGTAAAAACCAGTATGTAGTTCAGCACAGGACATTTTACCCCGATCCTGTTATGTTCTGATCGAATCATGCCTTTATCTCCTTTGGTTTTTTCAATGATCAGTTATATTAATATGTTTTAAGGTTTTTGGATACTACGCCAAACCTGCGTAAGGCAAAAATTCTAATAATCATCTGACATGAAACCACGAAGACCTTCATCGAGAGCGTTCACTGTTTTTAGCTTTCTTCTCCTGTTTATTCTCTGTTCTCCGGTTCTTTCAATTTCAGCAGAAGAGCTTCAGGAACAAGCATTAGAGCCGGATCAAGCACTTTCCATAATATCTGCATATTCGTGGACAAATACGCTCCCCCGGGAGCTGATTGATCTGCAGAATGATGTGGAAGCGACCAAAGACCTCACAAGTTTTAATAATACATTTGATGAGCTCTCAGAGCAGATCGAGGCATTGGAATGGGAGGCGGTAACACTCAAGTCACTTCCAAATCTCACCCATCATGATTTGATCTCGGTTGAAACAAAACTTGTCAAGATTAATGCCCGACTCGACAAGCTCAATAAACCGATACAATCTCATATTCAGCATCTTGAAGAATGGTATAAAGCATGGCTGGGCAAAGAAAAGCAACTAAACGTACTCGTCGAGCAGATAGAGTCCGATCCAGAACTCCATGAATCAATTTCTACCGTTGAATCATTGGCAGAGACAATTAAGACGGCAAAACAACTCATAGAAGAACAATTACGGCATAACCTTCTGGCAGGCCAGAAGGTTGGCCAGAGCCAAACCCGTGTTTATGTACTCAGGGATACCGTCACTGACCTGATGAAGGAGATTAAAAAAGTCAGGTGCCCAGCAAACCTCCCCCTCCATGTTGACCGCTGAGTTTTACCAAGGTATCGATACACAGATTTTTTTAAATGGGTGGCAAAATATTCGCATTTTTATCAAGTACCAATGGTACTATGTTAAGCAAAATTTCAATATCATTGCCCTCTGTTCATTGCTTGTTTTAGCCCTGGCAATTCTTATTCATTTCAGTAAAACCCTAACAAAACCATCAGCCACATGGCACGATTTTGCAACAGCCCCAGTGTCCTCTGCGCTCTTGGTTATCGGAACGGGATACCTTGTTATCAACAACCTTGAAATAGGTCTCAACCTGCCACCCGATTGGGATATACTGCTTTACATTCCGCCTATTCTTGCAGTTACCTCCCTTATTGGTTCCGTCTACAAGAAACACTGGCGGCTCACATTGCTGAAACAGTTACTGATTTTCCTCAGCATTTTACTATTGATGGCAGTCTTCAATCTACCGCAAATGCTCACCTACCTGCTGGTTTTTTATCTTGCTGCAGCACTGCTCGGCTATTATTTGCTGCTCTTTATCAAACGTATGATCGTTCCATCCCAGGGACGCACTACCTGGCGTATAATACTCTGGGCAATTTTCCCGCTGGCAGTAATCATCGCCGGAATCGCTGGCTTTGACCAGTTTGCGGTGTTATTTTTCCGCAGCATACTCGAGCTGGTCGGGGTGAGTTCAATCATCTGGTTCATGGCTAAATTGATCACAGGATTGGTGGAGTTAGTACTGACCAACCTTCCCATCAAAATTATAAGGCAGAATGCACCTACCATAGTCAAAGCACTATCCCCGGTAATTTTACTCGTTCATGCGGTGCTATGGCTGGCCTTAATGCTTAACGTCTTGTGGCTGTATCCCACACTGGATGCTTCGCTCACTGCAATTACCTCAGTGCAGTTTTCCTTTTTCTCCGTGATGATTACACCGGGATCAATACTCTCCGTTGTCTTTATTGTCTATGCTTCAATCCTCGTGTCACGCGGTATAAGAGCCTTTCTTCAGCAAGAGCTTTTACCTCGTTATAAGGTTGAACAGGGGGTTCAAATTTCGATCACTCGACTTGTTCACTATGCAATCCTTTTTATTGGGTTCATGATCCTGCTGTCGGCGCTCGGGTTTGGCTTACAGCAAATCACCATTCTCGGTGGCGCACTTGGTGTTGGTATCGGGTTTGGCCTGCAGGCAATAGTAAATAATTTTGTCAGCGGCCTGATACTGCTGTTTGAACGGCCGATAAAAGTAGGAGATATGATTGAGATAGGGCCCGATATTGGAGAAGTTAAAGAACTCGGTCTGCGGGCAACAACGGTTCAGACGTTTGATAATTCTGAAATAGTCGTTCCTAATTCCCAGCTCATTTCCGGAACCGTTATTAACTGGACACTTGCTGAGAAAAAAATACGGGTGCGGGTACCGGTTGGTGTTGCCTACGGATCCGACATTTCCAAAGTTTTCAAGATTCTGCTTGGTTGCGCCGATGATAACGCGAGCGTATTAAGTACGCCCAAACCTGCTGCTCTTTTCCTCGCTTTTGGTGCCAGTTCCCTGGATTTTGAGTTGCGGGCATGGATATCAGATTTCAGTAACAAGCTTACCGTCCTCAGTGAATTGAATCAGGATATCGAATACGAATTCAGCCTTGCCGGAATTCAAATTCCTTTTCCACAGAACGACCTGCACCTGCGATCAGTTGATGATGAGCTTATCGCAAAGCTCAAGGAGACAGAGCCGCTCTCTTAACAGTAAGCAATATGTCTATCAATCAAGATCTGCATCCATATCTGATGGACCGATACTGTTGCCCAACCGAGCGGGTATGGGTATGGGCATCATTTGCCCAAGACATCTTTGGGTTCAGGGATAGATTACCTTCCTGGTCATAAACAAAGTGCTGAAATTACCGGGGAGGTAATTTAAACCAGTTACCCTCCCCAGCTCGAGGAAGCATAGGATTTTCCACTGCGGCTGATCACATAACACTCACAATCTGATCGTTTATTGATGAAGTCAATTCCGGATTCAGGTTCGAGGACAAAAACTGCAGTTGACAGGGCATCTGCTTCCATCACCGTTGCGGCCGTGATAGAAACGCTTGCAGACAATTGGGGAGAGAGGCCCGTAGACGGATTGACGATATGGTGAAACACTTTTTCCTGATCATAAAAAACTTCGTAATTTCCAGATGTTGCAACAGCGCCATCGAACATCTTGATAACATCCGGGTAAGCGGCCTTTTTGTTTGGATCCTGAATAGCGATCGTCCATTGTTTGCCCTTGGCCGCAGTTCCAAACGTTCTGATATCGCCTCCGGCGTTAATCAGGTGATTATCAATACCATTCTTTCTCAAAATATCAGATGCCCGGTCTACAATATATCCCTTGGCAATCCCATCAAGGGTTATCCCCATGTTATCCCGGGCCAGGGAGATCGTGCTCCCCTGAATGCTGATATCTTTGCTGCCAATCAGAGCCACTGCTCGTCTAATATGAAATTCGTCGGGAGAAGTCCCTGTTGCAAAACTGTTTTGATACAGATCAAGCAGCGGTTTGACCGTAATGTCAAAACTCCCACCTGTTTGAGCGTTGAAATAAAGTGAGCGGTCAATTACTTCCTGGACTTCAACAGGAGCATCTTTTAATACCCCTGTTTCATTGAGACTGGTGACGGGTGAGTTGGAAGCATGTCTGCTCAAGAGCGCGCTGAGTCGATAGACCTCGTCAAAGGCGAGACCAAAGGCTTCCTCTGCCTGGTCCTTTGAAGGGTGAAGTGCAGCCATGGCAACAAATGTTCCCATGGCCAGACGGGTTTTAGTGACCTTGTATTCTTTTTTGTTGAACAGAAACGCATCAGCATCTTCTGCAGGTAACACAAAAGCTGCCAGGCTGCCGATACCGACCAGACCTGACAGCTTGAGGAAAGAACGTCTTCCGAGCCTATTCTTTTCAGGAGCCACCATGTTTTTAGCAGAAAGGCTCTCTCAACCAGCCATCTTTAAACCGGTGGAGACATCTCTTGCAAGCACTTGACGTCCTTCATACATCTTGAAGATATCGCGCGGACATTTTTCCACACAGGCCTCTTCACATGACGGGCCATAGGCAATACATGCCTTGTGATCAATTTTTATCAAGTTGTCTTCATAGGTTACCGCGTCAGCCGGACATGCTTTGACACACATTTTACAGCCGATACAGCCAACTTTACAGACGCCCATTACCACTTTGCCAAGATCTTTTGTTGAGCACGGTACCCAGACCCGGGCCTTCATGGACTGAATTTCTATGATATTTTTCGGGCAGGTTTTAACACAGACTCCACAGCTGACACATTTATCAGGATCAATGAGAGGAAAATTCTCAACCATGGTGATCGCATCAAAGGGGCAGGCCTCGGCACACTCGCCAAGCCCCACACAGGCATACTGGCAGGCTGATGGACCACCGTAGCCAAGCCCTGCGGCAGTGCATGAAGAGAAACCAATATAGCGATGCTTATGGCTGACCCTGCCTTCAATGCGGGAGCAGCGGACCGCGGCAACCGTATCCTCGATCGCTGCCATTTTTTTTCCGGTCAAGGTCGCCACTTTTTCGGCAACTTTCTCTTTTCCTGGGAAACAGAGGTTCGGCGGGACATCCGGGTCGGTCACGACCTCGATTGCATACCCCTCACACCCTGGATAACCGCAACCACCGCAGTTTGCCAGTGGTAACGATTCCAGTACTTCTTCGATCAGTGGATTTGATTCCACCGCAAATTTGTGGGCCGCTATCGCCAAGCCGATTCCGAAAAATAGGCCGATACAGCCAAGCAGAACCAGACCGCCAATTGCAAGTTTTACTAATTCAATATCCATAACCGCTGCAAATCTCCTGTTTGAGACAATAGTTCAATAATGGTCAAAACAACTGTAATCCTGAAAAGCCAAGAAACGCCATGGCAAACTGACCGGCGACGATAAAGGCGATAGGTAACCCTTTAAACGAGGGTGGGATTTTTGCAAGCTCCAGCCGCTCACTTATAGAGCTCATCAGGTAGAGAGCAAGTAGAAATCCACCACCGGCGCCGACACTCAGCATGAACGTCTCGAAATAGTTATATTCATTACTGGCCATCAGCAACGGAACCGCGATTATGATACAGTTTGCAATAACCAGTACCAGGTAGACACCAAATGATTTGAACAGTACCGGGTTAACCTTTCGCAGCACCGTGTCAACCGCCTGCACCGTCAATGATGTGAGGCCGATGAAGATGACAATCTGCAGGTAATTCAGATCAAATGGTTTCATCACATAATTGTAGATAACCCAGCTCATGGAGCAGGCCACCACAATGACGACGGTAAAGACAACCCCCATTCCTTTTGCAGTCTCTTTTCGCTTAGCCGTTCCAAAAAAGACACAGAGCCCGAGATACTTGGTAAAGACAAAGTTATTGATCAACAGGGCAGAAATCAGGATGGAGAACAGGTAGCCGATATAGGACTTGCTGACTGAGAAGGATGATTTTGCTACACCGCCAATATCTGAAGTAGTGACGATATGAGTCTGGGTGGTATTCAAGGGATCAGCAAAGGTGATAACCGCATGCTTACCATCGGAGGATACATCAATGTTTGTAATAGCCAGCCGAATATCCGGTTCAGCTTCTTCAAAAACAGTATAGCGAGCTGAATCAACCGCTTCAATTGGATCCACACCACTGCTGAAAGAAACGATTATTTCGTTATCTGCACCAAACTCTGTTGATGCTATCAGACCCGCCGCCTGGGCGAGGCTGGATATTCCAAAGACAAAGAGTGCAGCTGCAAGAAAAATTAGTTTTTTATTGCGTATCATGGATTACCCCTTTTTCCGTTGCACATATGCTACTTCGATCCAGTTGAAAAATGCCATCATCAAGCCGACTACAAAAAAACCGGCGCTTGGCAGGATAAAAAACAGCAAGGGCTTGAAACCAAGCACATCATATCCAAGAATCGCGCCTGATCCGAGAAGTTCCCGGACGAAACCAATAACGACCATACCGACCATAAAGCCAAGTCCCATACCGAGACCATCCCAGAAGGAATCTGAGACGTCCTCTTTACAGGCAAACATTTCCAGTCGCATGGTAATAATGGCAAAGGCGACGATAATCTTAACAAAAATACCCATCTTTGCATAAGCCATCGGAAAAAAAGCAGCCAGGCTCAGATCTATTACCGTAACCCAGGTTGCAATGGTCAACGTATAGGTGGGTATTCTAATACGCGGGTGAATATAATTTTTCAGCGCTGATATCGTTACACTTGAAAACACCTGGACGAAGAGTACAGCTGTACCAAGTAAAAGACCATTTATGACCGTCGTCGAAATACCGACCGCCGGACACATGGAGAGCGCTAGTTTAAATATCGGATTCTCTTTCAGAATACCGTTTGCAATCAATTGAAAGCTGGAATTCTCGTTAGCCACGTTCCTTTCCTCTCTCTTATTTAAAAGGGAACCGCAATCTGCTGTTCGTTGAGCACTTTGTCAAGGATATCAATACGATAAGCGAATTTCTTTGTCATCGCCCTGACCCCTGAACTTACCGCGACTGACGATATCGTTGCCCCGGTAAGGGCATAAATATCCTGGTCACTGTACTGCTTCATTATGTCAACAGCTGCATTTTCATCCAGTCTGCCTTCAAGCGCATCAAAGTACTCGTCCGGGAGCGGTGTTTTTGCGACATCGATCAATTTTATCTTTTCAAACGGCTTATGCTTGAACTGGTTTTTGAAATAATCCTGTTCAATTTCAGCTCCAAGCCCCGGGTCTTCCTCATGTTCCATTACTTCCAGACCCAATATGGAATAACTCGGATCAAGTGCCAGCATGAGTGCTATATGGGTTTTATAGCCTGGGAATTTACCACCGAGAAGGTAGGCAAGTCTGACTTCATCCTCGGTAACCACAATGGTCTGATCAACAAATCGTAATTCTTTGCCGGTACCAAGAGCAAGCTGCACTGCAGCATCTCTGTCTTTCTGCTCCTTGACTTTTTCCCCGGAAATTTCAACTGGACTGCTGTCAATGTAGTTACCATCCAGATCAATTCGGACAAAATTGAAAGACTCGGCTTCGCCATTGCCCTCGGCCGGCAGCAGGTACCCTATCGACTGACTCTCCTCATCGCTGACAACATACCGATAGATTTCATGCAACCCGATCGACTCAGGTATTGGATTTGCTTTAGTGTATCCCAGCAGAGAATAAGCTACTTTTTCTTCACGGGCATGCTCGTTTTCTTTCTTTGCCTTATTGGTAAAAACAAAGGTCATTCCCATGATCGAACCGGCAATGAGACAGGAAATGGTTAACCGGAATATAATTGTGAGGATATCTTTCATTTCTCACCTCCAATGGGGGGGGCGAACCGTTTCGGTTTGAACCAACCCTCCAGGACACTACTCAGGGGGTTCATCAGCAGAATTGCATAACAGATACCTTCCGGATAACCGCCTTTCAGTCGAATCAGAACCGTCAGAGCCCCGATTCCGGCCCCATAAACCAGTTGAGCAGTTCTTCCAGATGGTGATGATACATAATCTGTCGCCATATAAAACGCACCGAGCAGCGCGCCACCGGTGAGAAGTGCCAGCAGGGGGTCCCCGGTGAAAACTGTTTCACCGCCAAAAACCCAGGTGAGCAGGGCGATGGTGCCGAGCAGAGAAACCGGAATATGCCAGGTTATATAACGACGATACATGAGATAAATACCGCCAAGCAATACCAGTGCCCCCGAGGTTTCACCGATACAACCGGGACGCCACCCCAGAAAGAAGGTACCATAGATATCAGATGGTGCACCGAACATCTCCTCAAACGCCACCATGCCCTGTTCCTTCATCACAGCCAGAGGCGTTGCCGTCGATACCGCATCTACGCCGCTGCCGAAATACGAAAAAATCGCTCCATCAGTGAGCGGCGGAAGCCAGGCTGAGGTCATGGCGACCGGAAATGTGGCAAGCAGGAACGCTCGGCCCAGAAGCGCCGGGTTGAAGATATTATACCCGAGCCCCCCGAGCAGATGTTTACCGATATAGATCGCGAATACTGCCCCGAGTATAGGCAACAGAGAGGAAACACCGGGAGGAATTACAAATGCCATGAGCATTCCGGTAAGAGCAGCGCTCCCATCCATAACGGTCACTGGTCTCCCCAGGGCTTTCTGACTGATGGCTTCAACGGCCATACAACTCAAGACAGACACTCCTGTAATCAGCAGTACCTGAAAGCCAAAGATAAAGACCGACAAAAGAAGTGGTGGAACCAGACATGCCACCACGGTCCACATGATCTTTTCTACCGACTCAGAGCTGCGGACGTGTGGAGAAACTGATACATTCCACAACGCAGCTGGCGTCGATGTCTGATTTTCCGTTGCTTTCGGTTCGATGACGAATCTCCTTGCTACCGTAGTTAAAATTTCCCGTTCGATTGATCAAGAACGCTTTGCTTTCATTTTTGCCAGACGGACAAATTGCACCAGCGGCCGTTTTGCCGGACAAACATAGGCACAGCTGCCACATTCAAAACACTCGAATACGCCAAACTGGGCTGTATCCTCAGCTCGGTTGGCCTCGACATAGATACCTATTTCTTTGGGTTCAAGCCCCATCGGGCACGCCTCCAGACACCATCCACACCGAATGCACGCAGAAAGTGGGCGAGTGTCAATCTCATCTTCCGTCAGGAAAAGGACCGATGATGTTGTTTTCGTAACCGGGATATCAAGATCGGAAACAGCAAACCCCATCATTGGGCCACCCATGATAACACGGGCCAAGTCAGCCTTTGTTCCACCGCAAAATTCGACAATATCACTGACCTTGGTGCCAATCTTTACCAGCAGGTTGGCGGGTCGAGTTATAGCGTTGCCGGAGATGGTAACGACTTTTTCGACAAGAGGTTTTTCAAGCACCACCGCATCATACACCGCTTTTGTTGTTGATACGTTGTGAACCACCACACCAACTGAACTCGGCAAAGCCATGGCAGGAACCTTGCGGCCTGTTATCGCCTGAATAAGTTGTTTCTCGGAACCTTGTGGGTATTTTACCTCGAGGGTCTCCACACTGATGCCAAACTCATTGTTTGTCGCAGCATTAGCCGCGTCTGTCATGATTTTGATCGCATCAGGTTTATTATTCTCAATACCAATGACACACTCCCTGATGCCGAGTATTTTAAGCAGAATCTTCGCACCTTCAATTATCTCAACTGTCTTTTCGAGCATCATGCGGTGGTCGGCCGTAATATAGGGCTCACACTCCGCACCATTGAGTAAAAGGGTATCAACAGGTGTGTCAGCCGGCGGCTTAAGTTTTACATGGGTTGGGAATCCCGCCCCCCCAATACCGATGATTCCTGCGTTGTGCACCTTATTGAGAAGCTCCTCCGATGAGAGTGTTTGCCACTGTTTCGGATGCCATTCCATAGGTGCTGCTTCCCTGTCTACCTGCAGGGTAATTGACGGTGCACTCACCCGGATCGGGTGGCCTGACTTACCCAGCGCCTTGATCTTTCCGGTCGCAGGGGCATGGATCGGTACACCGAGGCCCCTGCTGACCTCACCGATCACCTCACCCTCTTTTATTTCTGCTCGCTTGGCGACCGTTGGGCTGCACGGTGCACCGATATGCTGGCCAAGAATGATTTCAAGCTCTGAAGGCAGAGGCATAGCCTCAACCGGCAGATTTTCAGTCAATTTTTTAGACTCGGGCGGATGCACACCGCCTTTTGGGAATGTGAGAGTAGGTGCCATAGTTCCTGCAATTTAATCTCTTAAATGAAAGGCGTGAGAACGCCTGAATAGGAAGCCGCATAGCCGACCGCTGACGTTGGGGCGACACGAAGCTCCGTGGTTTCCTCGCTCGTTATAAACTGTATTTATGCTATACCAGAGTAATGCTTCATGAACTGGATCCGTTCAAAGTGAGATTGATCATCCTGTTTCTCAAAAGAAAGCCGACCTTTGAACGCATCGATATTTTCGAAAGAATGGTCCGTCATCCAGGACTGAAGTCCTGCAATAATCTCAGCAGCCTTTCCAGCCCCATTCTGATAAAGAGTTGAAACAATCTGAACAGCTGAAGCACCGGCAAGCAGCATCTTAATAACACCTTCGCTGTCATGAACACCTGTGGAACCGGCAAAATCGGTCTCCACCATTCCAGAAAGCAGGGCAATCCAGCGCAGCGGGGTTGATATATCCCCCGGCTCACTAAAAACACCCGCAGATGTAATTTCCATATTATTAATGTTTATATCCGGTTGGTAGTAACGGTTGAAGAGTACGAAACCGGCAACCTTGCCAGTCCAGTACAAGCGGGAGACAAGATGGGCCAACGACGAAGAATAGCTGCTCATTTTCAGGGCGACTGGTATAGACAACCCATCTGTTACCTTATTGACGACATCAAAATAGACCTGTTCATATTCACTGCAGGAGCGCTTTGGGTCGCTCGGCAGCAGCGAAATGTTTATCTCAAGAGCATCTGCACCAGCTTTTTCAATTTTCTTGGCAAAGGACGTCCACTCTGCTGCTGATATGCAGTTCAGGCTGGCAATAACGGGTATATCAATCGCCTTTTTGGCATCACTGATCATGTCAAGATACTCAGAAACCGCCGAGTCCCTGGTATATTCCCTGATATAATCATATGCATCGGGATAATCGGTCTGATACGAATCAATATTCTGTTTGAGTTCCGCCTCGATCTGTTCCTCAAATAACGATTTCAGAACAACAGCCCCGACACCGGACTCGGCAATCTCCTTTATTTTCATTACTGAACCAGTCAACCCGCAGCTTCCGGTAATAACAGGATTCTTAAGCTCCAATCCCAAATATCTTGTGGATAAATTCATCTTTTCTCACACGTCGTGTTTACGTATCAAATTATTTCATTATCTCTGATGTCCAGAGGCCTGAGCCCCTGCCAACAGCCACCGTTCAGTACGATGACCTCAAATATCAGCCAGAAATCTGCTGCTCATCTCTGGTCAAACCAGAAGAGCCATACACCGCAAACTGAAATTAACAAACCTGATCCGATAACAAATAGTTACCCAAAAATCAAGGCGGAATTATAAAGAAAAAACAAAAATAGGACGTAAAGTATTGTAAATAATCTATTTATAATCTGGTATTACCAGAGTCTTTTTATTCCTGTCAGTCGTCCTGAATCCAACCCCGCTCTTTTTCCTTCCCGTCACCGCAATAGGCTGTTATCCTCTCCGCTCATTTAACCTTGACTCTTATGCGACCACCATTTTTTGTCAGTAGTCCGCTCTTTTCTATTTTAGCCGGAGCAACCTTTATCAGCTTCTCGGGAATCTGGGTTGCCTGGTCCAACCTGGATCCGGTTGTCTCAGCATTTTACCGGGTATTTTTCGGCGCCGTCTTCCTGCTGTTTTGGTGCCTCTTAAAACAAGAATTTTATAAAATCGACCCCAAATCGAGGTTGCTCCTCTTGCTCTGCGGTATTTCTTTTGCCGCTGATCTCGTCTGCTGGCACGCCAGCATCAATTATATCGGGCCAGGGCTGTCAACGATCATCGGCAATTTCCAGGTTTTCATCCTGACAATCATCTCGGTCACCGTTTTTGGTACACGGCTTACCATCAGGTTTATCATCTCGGTACCACTGGCAGTTTTCGGGCTGTTCATGGTTATCGGCTTCAACTGGAACGCTCTGCCGGAGAATTACCTGTTTGGTATCTTCCTCGGTTTGCTGACTGCACTGCTCTACTCCGTGTTTCTCCTGACCATGCGCCAAGTGCAGGCAAACCAGCCCCACATACCATCATTTTATAAGGTGATGATTGTTTCGCTGATCGCATCTCTTTCTCTGGTGCCACCAACCCTGTTATCAGGTGCCTCCTTTGCTCTACCAACCCTTTCTTCACTGACAGCTGTTGTCTGTCTTGCCCTGTTCAGCCAGACCATTGGCTGGGTCATTATTGCCAATAGTCTGCCCCGGGTCATACCGTCTATTGCCGGCCTGCTCCTGCTCCTTCAGCCTGCACTGGCTTTTGTCTGGGACGTATTGATATTTGACCGACAGACAACAACAATTAACTGGATCGGTGTTGCTCTCGTGCTTGTTGCCATCTATCTTGGTATGGGCAGGTCCGGGACAACCTCTTCTTCTTGATGGTCCAACTGCTCGGCTGCCCAGAGAACGTTAGACGAACAGCACATTTCATGAATCCTCGCCAAAAGAGCTTTTAGGATATATAATCAACCTTAACCTTACAACCCAAACCAAAAAAAGACGACAAAGGAATAGAGCAATGAAAATCGTATCGCATTACTCCACTGCCCCGTTTCAGGAATTCGACGGTGAAGCAGTAAAAAGTGTTACCGGCCGCGTTGTTATCGGCAAGGATGATGGAGCCCCCAATTTCTGCATGAGAATATTTACGCTGGCAGCCGGCGGATTCACACCTCGCCATTCTCACGACTGGGAGCATGAGATTCTCATTCACCAAGGCGCTGGCCAGGTGTTCAGGGATAATGAATGGGTCGACGTTTCAACGGGTTCAGTGGTGTTCATTCCAGGCAACGAAGAGCATCAATTTCGCAACAACAGCGATAGTGATCTCGTATTCGCCTGCCTGATCCCAAAAGGCGCTCCGGAACTTTAGGCAAGACAGGCCCCGTCGGCCCCTCAGATTAATCATCTATGGGCTGACGGGGAACATTAAAACCGGAGCGGGAAGTCGCCTGCGGATGCATCCCTTCAAGATACAGCGCTATTTGCCAAGCAGATCATCGCGGAGATCTTTGTTTACTGGCGCTTTTCCCAACCAGATCGACAACAACAGATCATTAAATGGTTTCCCTTCGATTGTTCCTTTTTTCTCCCCACGGATCATAACCGTCGTCCCCTCGCCAACGGTATAATCAAGAATGATCTGGTCACCTTTTTTGACCGTATCAAAAAGAGAGTTAAAGGTGTCAATTTGGCTGGATAACCCGGTCAGCTGCTCAGGGGTTCCGTTTCCCTGGAAACCATCGTTCCAGGCCTCGACCAGATCTTCTTTACCAACCTCATCATAAAGAAAATGCATCACCAGCCGCCTGTCGCTATCGTCTTCGAAAATCGCCGAAGCTTCACTCTTTTTTTCCGCCAGGTAGAGCTCGGCAACGTAAATCTTGAAGAATAATTTGGACCGTATTCCAGCCCCATTTAACTGCAGCACTGTTCCGTCCGCCTTGTTGATTGTCTCGGGGACATCGACACCGGCAATCTCCCCGCCATGGACAGACGTCGATATCAGCAACACCAACAGCAAAAACGCAATTCTCTTGATCATGTTTCTCCCTCCCCTGTCATTTCGTCTTTTCGACCACTGATTACTCTACTCTCTCATACAGTTTAATTCCATGATATAAGAGAAAAAGCAATAGATTCTGGGCGGCTCATTGAAACAACGCTGAGCAGGAGGATCACAGGATAGCAGTGATACCCGGCCAGAGGTTCCGCCAATTGGTACCAAATCGTGTAATTTTCACTTTTTTCTAAAAATTAAAGAGGGGGCTCACTCTGTGATACCCCTGCGCTGGTATGCTTCCTGAAACAATCCCAAACAGGAGGCTTGCAATGAAACAGGCACAGAATCTGACCGCAGGTACAATCATTCCCGGAAACCTTTGCTGGTTATCAACCATCAGGCCGGTTCGCATACCAAAAATCATTGGATATCTCAGCCAGTATCGGGCCTTGATCTTTACGCTGGCAACAATATTACTCATCAGCGCGATCTTTCTGTCAGGCAGCTATCTGTTTTTTGTCCAGCTGTCAACGCATGGCTGGTAAGCTGTTGTCACCGGCCATGCGTTGACAGGCTACTCTTTCCAATCGGGCCTGAGGTACAGTTCTGTCAACTGCTTACGGGCAACCGCTGACGGGGCATCAGTCAACGGGCAGGTCGCTTTCTGCGTCTTGGGGAAGGCAATGACATTCCTAATGGAATCACTGCCGGTGATTATCATCAGCAACCTGTCGAGACCGAAGGCGATGCCACCATGAGGGGGCGCTCCAAACTCCAGAGCCCTGAGCAGGAAGCCAAATTTTTCTGTAGCCTCTTCCTCTGAAATCGACAACGCCTGTAACACCTTCAGCTGTAGGTCAGGGTCGTGAATTCGAATCGATCCACCCCCGATTTCAGTACCGTTCAGTACCAGGTCATAGGCCCTGCTGTAGACCGCTGCAGGTTCTGATTCCAGTTTATCGATATCCTCTTCACGGGGTGCGGTGAACGGGTGATGCAGCGCCTGGTAACGTTTCTCCTTCTCGTCATATTCAACAAGCGGAAAGTCAGTTACCCAGACAAAATTGAAGACATTCTTGTCAAGCAGGTTCAATCTTCTGGCCAGCTCAACACGCAGCTCACCGAGAACCTGGCAGACAACGGGCACCGTGTCTGCGCCAAAAAACAACAGGTCACCAGGTTCTGCCTGAACCGCTGTGGCTATCTTATGGTGCTCTTCATCCGAGAAGAATTTAGCGATTGGAGATTGCCAGGAGCCATCTTCCTTTATCTTTACCCAGGCAAGTCCTTTAGCTCCAAACTGCACGGCAAAGTCGGTGAGATCATCGAGCTCTTTTCTGGTAAAGTAGCCACACCCCTTGGCATTCAAGGCGCGAACCGTACCACCACTGTCTGCTGCTCCCCGGAAGACCTTGAAGTTACAGGAAGCTGCAACCTCGGTCAGGTCAACCAGCTCCATACCAAATCTGGTATCCGGCCGATCCGTACCGTATCGGGCCATGGCGTCGTCATAGCTGATCCTCTTAAATGGCGGGCTGACATCAAGGGTTCTGGTTTCCTGAAAAAGCGAGGCGATCATCCCCTCAACGAGCTCAATGATCTGTTCTTCATCAACAAACGACAGCTCCATATCGATCTGGGTAAACTCAGGTTGTCTGTCTGCACGAAGATCCTCATCCCTGAAACATTTTACAATCTGATAATAACGATCCAGACCGGACATCATCAACAGCTGTTTGAAAAGCTGGGGTGATTGAGGAAGTGCATAAAACCGCCCACTATTGACCCGACTGGGCACCAGGTAGTCACGTGCTCCTTCTGGGGTGGATTTGGTGAGCATTGGTGTTTCAATGTCCAGGAAACCGTTATCATTGAGATAGCTTCTTACCGCCTGAACCGCCTGGTGACGGATGATCAGGTTTGCTGCCATCTCAGGTCTTCTCAAATCAAGATAACGATACTGAAGGCGGAGCATATCGGAGACCTCACTCTCCTCATCCAGCGGGAACGGCGGGGTTTCACTGGTATTGAGGATGCGGAGCTGGTCAACAAGCACTTCGATCTCGCCGGTGACAAGCTTTGGGTTTGCCATCTCTCCGGGACGGGGCTCAACCCTGCCCTGTACAGCGAGTACCCATTCACTTCTCAGCCTGTGTGCTTTTTCGTGGACCTCAGGGTTTATCTCCGGATTGAAAACAATCTGCGTAATTCCCTGTCGATCACGCAGATCTATGAAAATGACCCCGCCGTGATCACGACGACGCAGAACCCAGCCCATCAGGGTTACTGACTCACCAACATTGTTAATACCGAGCTCATTACAGTGATGAGACCGGCGCAAACTACCCATTGAATCCATAATTATTCCCACTTACATCCCGGGGTTCTTGACCCCTTTTCTCTATTTCTATTGAGTTAAAACGTTTGTTTTATGTTACTGCCTTGATGATGGAACGAGTATCAATCGCGACATCAATCTGTTCTTTACTTGTCATATTACGCAGCAGTGCAGCCCCCTGGTCCAGTTCCTGGTCGCCAAGGATCAAAACAAAGGCGGCACCCGCCTTATCAGCCTGTTTCATCTGGCTCTTAAGACTGCGGACCTCAATGTCCATATCAGCCCTCAGCCCTTCTTTTCTCAGATCGTTCATCAGGTTGTAACAGGAATGAGAGGCTCTCTCACCCAGCCCAGCAAGAAACAGGTCGATTCCTGCCTTTTTCGCGGCAGGCTGTCCGTTCTGCTGAAGCAGCAGGACAAGACGCTCAAGTCCCATCGCAAAACCGATGCCCGGTGTTTTACCACCGCCGAGCAACGCTATCAGACCGTCATACCGGCCGCCTGCACATACCGCAGATTGTGCTCCCAGTTCACTGGTGACAAACTCGAAGGTGGTTCGAACATAATAGTCCAGCCCCCGCACCATAAACTTGTTCAGTGCATAGGCAACACCAAGCTGACCCAGACTGTCCTGGACAACGGTAAAGTGATGATCGCAGGCAGTGCAGAGATGATCAATAATTGAAGGAGCCGCATCCATTTGTTCGCGACATCCAGGCTTTTTACAATCCAGCACCCTGAGTGGATTCCTGATACTTCTTCTCTTGCAGTCCTCACAGAGGTGCTCTTGTCTTGCATGGATAAATTCAAGCAGTTTTTCTCTATATGCTGGTCTGCATGCAGGACAACCAAGTGAGTTAATCTCGAGACTGACTGCAACGCCAAGCTCCCTGAACAGCAGGTCGGCCATCGCCAGCAGTTCCGCGTCAATCCGGGGATTTGCTGAGCCGAGAATCTCCACATCCATCTGGTGAAACTGGCGTAAACGTCCTTTCTGTGGCCGTTCATGCCGAAACATCGGCCCGATGGTAAATAAACGCTGTACCGGCTTGGCCGCATGCATGCTGTGTTGGATATAGGCACGCATCAGTGATGCTGTTGCTTCCGGACGCATCGTTACCTGCTTGTCGATAAATGTGTACATTTCCTTCTCGACAATGTCGGTGTCGGCACCAATGGAACGGGCAAACAGGTCTGTCTGCTCAAGGATCGGCAGTCGTATTTCAGAAAAATGAAACCGTTCAAAAATATCTCTGGCGACAGTCTCCGCATGACGCCACACACCTATTTCATCAGGTAATATATCTTTAAAACCATTTAAAGCCTTCAGCTTCAAACCGGTACCTCCATTACAATCAACAAATAATTAAAATGTATTCAGAAAAATATTTTAAATAACCCTAAATATGCTGAAATGTCAAGCCATGTCCAAACCCCCCAGTTTTCGGCTGCTCCCACCCGCATAACACTGTTTTATTGTATATTTTTACGATTTATACGGTATCTGGCCTTTGTTCCAACCGATGAGTCGTTTAATGATGTTTTCCACACACTGCTTGACAAATAGCGGCAAGATAGGCATTATCGACTTTCATTCTTTTATCTGAGACACAGGAGTTTTTTTAAATGAAGCTACCATCACTGAAGATTGGCAACCTGACTGCACGTGTTCCTCTTATCCAGGGGGGGATGTCAATTCGTGTTTCCACCTCAAAGCTCGCAGCGCCGGTCGCCGAGTGTGGAGGTATCGGTGTGATTGGCGGTTCTGGCATCCCTGAGGATGAGCTGAAAGAAGATATCCGGAAAGCACAGAGTGAGACCGATGGGATTGTTGCTGTCAATATTATGTACGCGATGAAAAACTTCTACGACCTGGTCATCGCATCAATTGAAGCCGGGGTTGACATGATCATTACCGGCGCAGGGTTCTCACGGGATATTTTCAAAATCGGCAAGCAGTATAATATCCCCATTGCCATGATTGTCTCATCACCAACGCTTGCCAGGCTCGCCGAAAAACTTGGTGCTTCTGCTATTATCGTTGAAGCCAAGGAAGCGGGAGGACACCTTGGAACCGACAAACCACTCCGAACCATTTTCCCGCCCATTCGCGATGTCATTAAAAATATTCCGCTGATCGCTGCCGGAGGGATTACCAACGGCTATGAAATGGCTGAGATGATGGACAAGTATGGGGCAGATGGCATCCAGATTGCCTCTCGATTCGTCCTCAGCGAGGAGTGTGACGTCGCTGAGGAATTCAAACAGGCCTATCTTGACGCCACCAAGGACGATATTGTCATCACCTCTTCTCCAGTGGGTCTGCCCGGCCGGGCCTTGAATACCCCGTTCGTTCAGGCTCTTGCCAATAAAGTTGAATTTACCGCTAAAAAATGCAAACACCTCTGCCTTAAAAAATGCGATCACCACTATTGCATCAACGAACGGCTGACTGCCTCTCGAGCTGGAGATTATGAAAACGGCTTATTCTTCTCTGGTGAAAACACCTACCAGATGAAAGATATTCTGCCGGTTGCCGAGATCTTCAGGCAATTTATCAGTCAGGCGGAATCGGTTTACAAGGAAAATTGTGGGTTTGCCCCTCCTGCTCAGACCTGATCCACCATACAACTTGATATCGCCGTATCTTTCGTGGCTCCGAAAACACCCACTCCCCGTATTATCCAGGCCGCAGATCATCCAATCTCCCGGGAGATGATCGATAATGATGCCCTGTGGGTTCTTCGTAAGCTCAACAACTCCGGATTTTCCAGTTACCTCGTTGGTGGTGGTGTCAGGGATCTCTACATCGGTAAAAAACCCAAGGACTTTGATATCAGTACCAACGCCCGACCTGGTCAGGTCCGAAAACTTTTTCCAAACAGCAGGACGATTGGCAGACGTTTTCGATTAGTCCAGGTCTTTTTCAAACGGGGAAAAGTCATTGAGATTTCCACACTTCGGTCATTGAGTGAGCATGACCTCGATGGGCCCGAAGCGATCCTGGCCCCGAACAACACCTTCGGAACCTTGGATGAAGATGCCCAGCGCAGAGATCTGACGATCAACGGTCTGTTTTACGAAATCGAGAGTGAAACGATCATGGATTACGTGGGAGGAGTCGATGATCTGGATCGTTCGATAATCAGGGTCATTGGGGAACCGGACAGGAGAATCAACCGCGACCCGGTCAGGATGATGAGGGTTATCCGTCACAGCGCGCGAAGCGGTTTCAAAATAGAACCTCAGAGCTGGGAAGCTCTGAGAGCCAACAGTCACAAGCTCAAACTCTGCCCCACTTCACGGTTGCGTGACGAACTTTTCAAAGATATCTACAGCGGTGTATCCTCACCGTGGTTCAATCTTGCCGTTGATTCCGGTATTTTTGTTGAACTTTTCGACCTCTACCGTGAAATTCTCTACCTAAGCCTACCCAATGGCGAGACCTGTGTTGAAACACTCGGAGCCATTTTTTCAACGGTTGACAGGTTGAATAATGAGGCTGTCGAATCTGGCAACCACCGTCAGCCGGCCAACTTTTTAGTGGCACTCATCCTGATTCCATGGGCCATGAATCGCTTTGACCTGCTCAATAAACAGGTCAAAGGGGCTCAGCTGTTTCAGTTCTCCAAACAGATACGGGAAGCCCTGAACATGGAAATTGGTCAGCAGCTCAACCTGAAACGGTCAATTCGGCAGGACATTACCACACTGCTGACCTACCTTCCGGCAATTATCCACCATAACCAGAGTGGTATATGGCCAAAATGGCTGAAGAGAAAGAGCTATTTCCCCAAATGTAAACTCCTCTATTATTACCTCAGGGAAGCACTTGAGAACGTACCTGTCCCCGCTCCCCCCCACACCGAGAAAATACAATCTTCTGCTGGTCAGACAATGGTTCGGCAGAGAGGTCGCAAAACCAAGCAAAGAGGCAGGCCTGCTTTCTCCAGTGTAAGACGAGGATCCATTTTCGGCTTAAAAAAGTAATCTGTTTGAACCCTCTGCAATTTTAAGGTGCATCTAACTCACGTAAGGTCATCTCTAACGAGTTACGGCCAAACGCCTGCTTCTCTGGCGGATTTTATTTTCTATCAATTTTTCTGATTACTTTGTTAAGGATTACTTAACTGTATTCCAGGAAAATGAATTGACATTCACCCACTAGTTTATCTATACACTACTGTTGTTTCTTTATTATTTGGAGACTTGTCACCTGGAAACTTGAGCACGAAAGGGAGAGTGCAACGGTTTGTAGCTTGGCTGTCAGGTCTTTGTTTTTTTTAACTGGTATTACGTACTGGTATAACTGCGCTTAGCGCCAACTTGTTGTTTCAGCAATAGGAGGTTGATATGGCAGACACGGTAAACAAAACTCTGGATCCGCGATTGAATCGACGCGGTTTCCTGAAGGGATGCACCATGGCGGCAGCCGCTCTGGGACTTTCCGAGACTGTTGTTCCCAAAATGGTGGAAGCTGCAACGTCAGCACAGCGTCCCCCGGTCATCTGGCTGCATTTTCAGGAATGCACCGGGTGCTCTGAGACGCTGCTCAGAGGTGCCCACCCTGATCTTGCTCGTCTTATTCTTGACATTATCTCTCTTGATTATCACGAAACCGTCATGGCTGCTGCCGGTCATCAGGCAGAGCAGGCGCTCCATGACTCAATGGAGAAAAATGCAGGCAAATTCATTCTCGTAGTTGAAGGTGGAATCCCGACAGCCGAGAATGGTATCCATTGTAAAATCGCTGGAAAAACGGCAATGGATATCCTCGAAGAAGTATCTTCAAAAGCGGCAGCGATCATCGCTTATGGAACATGCGCCACCTTTGGCGGTGTTCAAGCCGCAAGCCCGAATCCAACCGGTTCCGTTGGTGTTGACAAACTCGTCCATGATAAACCGATTATCAACATCTCAGGGTGTCCGCCAAACCCGGTTAACCTGCTCGGCACCATTCTTCATTACCTCACCTTCAATAGACTGCCGGCCCTTGATGGTCTGAAGCGGCCTAAATTTGCCTATGGTCGAAGAATCCATGATCATTGTGAGCGACGTGCTCATTTTGATGAGGGGCGCTTTGTTGAGCAATTTGGTGATGAATTCCACAAGCTGGGTTACTGCCTCTACAAAGTTGGCTGCAAGGGGCCCGAGACCTTTGCCAACTGCCCAGTTGCCCGTTTTAATGAAGCTGGTGTCTGGCCAGTATCGGTCGGCCACGGCTGCATAGGTTGTACTGAGCCAAATTTCTGGGATACCATGACACCATTCTACGACAGGATTCCAAACGTTAAGATTCCTGGTGCTGGTATCGTTGCCGATGCCGACGACGTAGGTAAAAAAGTTCTTGGTGTGACAGCTGCTGCTGTCGGTATCCACGCTGCTGTCGGAGTAGGAAAACGAATCATAAAAGGAAAATCAGACAGCGACAAATGATGATTTTACATTGTCATTTACCCGATACGAATAACCTCGGAACCAATCACCTCGTATGGTTGATTCCGGTTACACATTTTTTGGAGGTTTAACAGATGGCTCAGAGAATTACCATTGATCCGATAACTCGGATCGAAGGTCACTTAAGAATAGATGTAGAGGTCGACGGCGGTGCGGTCACCAATGCCTGGTCCTCAGGTCAGATGTTCAGGGGTCTTGAAAATATCCTCAAGGGTCGCGACCCGCGTGATGCCTGGCATTTTGTCCAGCGGATATGCGGTGTATGTACCACCGTACATGCGCTGGCTTCAGTTCGCTCAGTCGAAAATGCGCTCGGCCTTGAGATCCCGCTGAATGCACAGCTGATTCGTAACCTGGTCCAGTCAATTCATTGTCTGCACGATCATATTGTTCATTTTTATGCACTGTCCGCCCTCGATTGGGTTGACGTTGTCTCAGCACTTGATGCCGACCCGGTTGCAACTCAAAAGCTGGCCGAGTCTCTTTCCGACTGGCCTGGCAACAGCTCCAAGCGGTTTGCAGCGGTCAAAGGAAAAGTCAAGGCACTGGTTGAAAGCGGCCAGTTAGGACCTTTTGCCAATGCGTATTGGGGCCATGCAGCTATGAAACTGCCGCCCGAGGCAAACCTGATGGCAGTTTCCCATTACCTTGAAGCTCTTGATTACCAGCGAAAAGCAACGACTGCTCTTGCTATCATCTCAGGGAAAAACCCGCATATCCAGAATCTTTCTGTCGGCGGTGTCACCGCGGCTATCAATCTTGACAATGAAGCGACCCTGAACATTGAGCGTCTCAATAGAGTCAGGCAGCTGGTCGGTGAAGTCCGTGACTTCGTCAATAAAGTCTACCTGGTTGACGTTGCCGCAGTTGGTGCGCTCTATGCAGAATGGCTCCCATACGGTGCCGGTGTAACCAATTACCTTGCTGCCCCGGATATGCCGTTGAACGCCGGTGCAACCGAGTTTGATCTTCCTGGTGGAACCATCATGGGTGGTGATCTGGCAAGCGTCAAACCAATTTCAAACCTGAACGATCCATACTTCAAGGACAACGTCCAGGAATCAATCGCCCGCGCCTGGTACGATGGCGACTGGCAGAAACACCCGTGGGAAGAGGATACCGAGCCAAAGTACACCGATTTCGATGCTGCAGGCCGCTATACCTGGCTCAAGGCTCCCCGCTTTGAAGGGAAGCCGATGCAGGTTGGTCCGCTCTCCCAGATGCTCGTCGGTTACGCACAGGGACATGAAGAAATTGTCAAACGGGTCAACGGCGCCCTTGGTCTCGTCAGCACCATCGCCGGCACCAAAGTCGGTGCAGACGCATTGTTTGGTACGGTTGGCCGCCATGCAGCCCGAGCCGTACGCTGTTCGCTCATGGCTGACCTGGCGCTTAAGCACTGGGATCTGCTGGTCGACAATGTCGGCAAAGGTGATACAGAAATTTTCAATCCTCCGACCTTCCCGAAAGGAGAGCAGAAAGGTGTTGGTGTTCATGAGGCGCCTCGCGGACTGCTGTCACACTGGATCGTTATCCAGGATGGTAAAATCAAGAATTACCAGGCTGTTGTTCCCTCGACCTGGAATGCCGGACCACGTGATGCCAAGGACCAGCTTGGCCCTTACGAGGCTTCACTGCTGGCAAATCCGATCGCCGATCCGGAACGACCGCTTGAGGTTCTGAGAACCATCCACTCCTTCGATCCGTGTATTGCCTGTGCTGTGCACATGCTGGATCCGGAAGGGCGGGAAGTAATGAAAGTAAAGGCCCTGTAAATTTTGGGAACTCATCAAACTTTCAACTTTCGGCTACTACCGATAGGAGGTTATTATGGCGTATGAAAAGAAACATTGTTGGAGTGTCCTGCTCCGACTGTATCACTGGGCTTTTGCATTGTCCATCATCACTCTCTGCGTTACCGGGTTTTATATTAACGGACCCTGGACCAATACGCTGAGGGAGGGAAGTGCAAGCTTCCCGATGGCCTATATGCGTTTTATCCATTTTGTCGCCGGGTATGTTTTTACCGCAGCAGTCCTCACCAGAATTTTCCTGTATATTTTTGGCAACAAGCAGGAGCGTATTCTTGAGCATCTGCCGGTAACGCCCCGCAACATCAAAAATCTCTTCAGCACCCTGTTGCTCTACAGCTACATAAAGGATACCCATGATCCCGATCGCCTGGGTCATAACATTCTTGCAGGTATGACATACGTGATTACCATTATAGCTGCAGTTTTCCAGTTGGTAAGCGGATTCTATATGCTGTATCCTGAAATCGCCATCTGGGAAGGCTATGGACTTTCAATTTTTGGAAGTCAGCAGTGGGCTCGTTACATCCATCACCTGTTGATGTGGTGGTTTATGATTTTCGCCTTTATTCACATTTATCTGGTTGTCTGGAACGATGTACAAGAACCGGAAGGACTTATTTCTTCAATATTCACCGGTAAAAAATTCACTCACAAGGCGTAAGTCTCTTCAAAATGGGGTCGAAATTCTCGTCCGGGGCACTGTCCAGGGCGTGGGGTTTCGGCCCTTCATTTTTAATCTTGCTGCACGCTTATCCATTAATGGAACAGTCACCAATACCGGTGATGGTGTCGTTATACAAGCCTGTGGACGCGATGAAGATCTCTATTCGTTTCTCGATTCAATTTCGCAAGAAGCACCCCCGCTTTCAAGGATCACCGGCCTTTTCTACCTTCAGCTCGAAAAGCCGTTTTCTGCCAACTCATTTACCATTATAGCCAGTCAGTCGACTGCAGCAACTAACGCGGTAATTCCACCAGACATTGCTGTCTGTGCTGACTGCTTAGCAGAGTTGTCAGACCCAGACGACTTTCGTTATAGTTACCCTTTTATCAACTGCACAAACTGCGGTCCCCGTTTTTCCATTACAGAATCAATCCCCTATGATCGCCCCAAGACTTCAATGAAAGTCTTTCCCATGTGCAGGACATGTTCATCTGAATACAAGGATCCGGCAAACAGGCGATTCCATGCACAACCAAATGGTTGTGGTGAATGTGGTCCGGCTATTTCCTGGCATGACCCCGTTGGCAGCAACATTGACTGTGGGGACATTCTTGCAACCGCAATATCCGCGCTGTGCGATGACGCAGTGCTGGCAATCCGTGGATTGGGAGGCTTTCACCTCTGTGTCAATGGCTGCTCGGAATCTGCCGTAGCCAAGCTGCGCAAACGCAAACACAGGCCTGCCAAGCCTCTTGCAATAATGGTCAGAGATCTCGACACTGTCAGGAAATTCTGTGAGCTTTCCGCACCAGAAGCGGCACAGCTGACCGCCCCTGAACACCCCATTGTCCTGCTGACAAAAAAACCCGATTCTCCCCTGGCGAACAACCTTGCACCGGAGATCAGTGACCTGGGGATAATGCTTCCCTATACACCGCTCCACCATCTTCTTTTCAACCAGCCCCACTGTCCTGAAGCCCTGGTTATGACAAGCGGCAACACGAGCGGGGAACCGATCTGTATTTCCAATGAGGATGCGCTTGACCGGCTGGGGGCAATAGCGGATTTTTTTCTGCTGCACAACAGGGAAATCGTCACCCGGGTTGATGACTCGGTCGTCAAGTTTATCGATAAGACTCCCAGGGTGTTCAGGCGTTCACGGGGCTATGTCCCTGCTCCCCTGCAGATACCGTATGAGCTGCCGCAGGTTATCGGGTGCGGCGGGGGGTTGAAATCCACGTTCAGCATCTCCCGGGAACAGACAATCTTTCCCAGCCAGCATATTGGTGATCTCTTCAATCTCTCTTCTTTTCATTTTTTTACCGAGTCCGTAGATCACCTGAAGAATGTTTTCCAAATCGAGCCGGTTGCCGTCGCCTGCGACCTTCACCCGGACTACATGAGCAGTCACTATGCCAGAGAACTCAACCTGCCGCTCTACCGGGTTCAGCATCACCACGCGCATGGCGTGGCTGTTATGGCAGAACATGGCCTCACCGAACCGGTACTCGCGGTCATTCTTGATGGTACCGGATTTGGAACAGATGGGACAATATGGGGTGGTGAGATCCTTCTCTGCGAGTTGACATCATTTTCCCGTCTTGGCTCCCTGGAATCCGTTCCACTGCCGGGAGGAGACGCCGCATCCTTAGAACCCTGGCGAATGGCCCTTTCATACCTGCACAAAGCACAGGGCGCTCAAGCTGCACACTCTTATTTTTTCGAAGGAATTGAGCCGAAGAAAAAGAAGATGATCACCCAGATGCTTGAAAACGATTTTAACAGCCCGCTCACCTCAAGCTGCGGCAGGCTGTTTGATGCATTATCAGCCCTTCTCGGCATTAACACGGTGTCCAGTTTTGAAGGACAGGCGGCCATGCAGCTCGAGACCTGTGCATCTAAAGCTGCTGTCACAACTAACTGGAAAAACAACCTGATTCGTGCACTTGATAAATATTCCGCACATCTGCACAAAAAAAATAACCAGAGATGGGAAATTATTTCCTCGGAATTTGTCAAAAAAGTAGTATATGATGTGTCTTCCGGCAAGCATTCACCGGATATTGCGTTGCAGTTTCACTCCTGGCTTATCGGTACCATTTCCCGCCTTGTCGAGACACTTGCCAAAGAGACTGGAATTAACACGGTGGTATTGTCTGGAGGCTGTATGCAGAATGAGCTTTTACTTGAAGGATTGATTTTCACCCTGACCGAGCTGGGCCTCACACCATATAGTGGCTCTCAGATTCCTGCCAACGATGGTGGAATATCAGTTGGTCAGACGATTATAGGAGGATTACAGCATGTGTCTGGCAATACCCATGAGGGTTGAGAAAATAGAAGGCGACCCGGACGACTTCAGTCAAAACCAGATCGCCACGGTTGATGTGGATGGGATCGGCAGAGAAGTGCGTCTCGATGTTGTTGATCGCTGGCCTGAAGTCGGAGACTATGTCATCGTTCACGCAGGTTTTGCTATCCACTCCCTGGTAGAAGAGGAAGCAAAAAAGAATATTGAGCTTATCCGGGAACTTGCATCTCACATGCCTGAAGAGATGTTACGTGCCGGTGACGAATAATGAAGTACCTTGATGAATACCGTGACAAAGCGCTGGTTAAACCTCTGGTGGCCGAGCTGGCAAAATCAGTCTCCAAACCGGTCCGTTTAATGGAAGTATGTGGTACGCACACCATGGCGATATTTCGCAATGGTGTGCGCTCAATTCTGCCAGAAGGTATGGAAATTGTTTCTGGCCCGGGCTGTCCTGTCTGTGTAACATCTGCATCACACATGGATGCTTTTATCGCAATGGCAGAAATGCAGGGTGTACGGGTTACTATTTTCGGAGATCTGTTCAGGGTACCCGGCAGCAAGGGGTCTCTTGCCCAGGCAAGCTCACGGGGTGCCAAGGTCGACATTGTCTATTCTCCGATGGATGCCCTCGATATTGCCCGAAATAACCCTGAGGATCTGGTTGTTTTTCTTGGCGTTGGCTTTGAAACAACGACACCTGCTATTGGTGCAACAATCCTTACGGCTCAGCGGGAGCAGATCGATAATTTTTGTGTCTTCTCAACCCACAAAGTTATCCCCGGTCCGCTTGAGTTGCTGATGCAAGACCCCGATCTCAAAATCAACGCGCTGCTCTGTCCGGGCCATGTCTCAGCTATCATTGGGGCCGGTGCCTACCAACCCTTTGTCGACAAATATGGTCTTTCTTGCGTGGTTGCGGGGTTTGAACCGGCCGACCTGCTCAATGGCCTGATATTACTTGCCCGGCAGGTCTCAGAAAACAGTCCAAAAGTCGAGAATATTTACCCGCGGGTGGTCTCCTGGGACGGAAACCAGCGGGCCATATCCATGGTGGAAGAGGTCTTTGAGCCCATTGATATGGAATGGCGGGGGCTCGGGGTGCTTCCCCTCAGCGGACTGGCGATCAGGGCAAAATATGCGCACTTTGACGCAGAGAAACGATTGGAAATTGCTATACCAGAAGCTGAGGAAGCGAAAGGCTGTCTGTGTGGGCAGATTCTCAAGGGCAAGACCATACCTCCCCAATGCCCCCTGTTTGATACACGATGTACCCCGGCCAACCCCATAGGCCCCTGTATGGTATCCAGTGAAGGGACCTGTGCAGCATACCATAAATATGGCAGAGACGTATAGGTGTCTACCGACCAATCTCCCGCCCGAGAACGGATAATAACAAGCAAAAATCGATCAGCTCAGCATATTTATCAAGTGGATCAGAATACTATGTCAGATAACAAAATTCTGCTGGATCATGGAAGCGGTGGCATTGCCAGTCAAGACCTGATCAGCGGTCTTTTTCTCAAGCACCTCGACAACCCCATCCTGAGAACACTCGAAGACAGTGCGATTCTTGACCGTCAGCCTGGTCGCCTGGCATTCTCTACAGACAGTTATGTGGTTGATCCCATTTTTTTCCCAGGCGGAGATATCGGCAAGCTCGCTGTCCACGGCACCATAAATGACCTGGCAATGAGGGGGGCGGAACCACTCTGCCTGAGCCTTGGGATCATACTTGAAGAGGGTATGGATATAGACGATCTTGAGAGAATTGTTATATCCATCGGGGAGGCCTCAAAAGAGAGCGACGTTCCTATCGTCACTGGAGATACCAAGGTCGTACCGAAGGGAAAAGGAGACAAAATTTTTATTAACACCTCAGGTATTGGCGTCGTTCCGGATGATGTTTCGATTTCTTCAAGAAACGGCCAGCCCGGCGATGCGGTTATCTTATCCGGAACCATGGGAGATCATGGCATCACGATCATGACACGCAGAGCGGGTATCTCCATGGATGGTAATCTCAGAAGTGATACCATGAGTCTGCATAAGATGATCTCGCGCCTGTTGAGTCAATTTCCCGGAGCTATACATGCGCTCCGAGATCCGACCCGTGGAGGGGTGGCAACATCGTTGAACGAGATTGCTGCGAGCAGCAATCTCTCAATCATTATGGAAGAGGAACGTTTGCCAATTCGTCCTGAGGTGAGAGCCGCCTGCGAAATCCTCGGCCTGGAAGCACTTTTTCTTGCAAATGAAGGAAAGTGTCTGGCAATTGTTGACGGGGAACAGGCAGACGATCTACTCAAGCTGATGCGCTCGACTGTCGAAGGACAGGAAGCGGTCATCATCGGCAGGCTGGTGGAGGGTAAGGGTGGTCGAGTGTTAATCAATACACCGGTTGGCGGATCCAGAGTAGTTACCCCCCTGCACGGTGAACCACTGCCAAGAATTTGCTAACAGGAACAATCATGGAACAGACAGAAAAAAAAATAGGTATACTTGGAATCGGCAACCTGATTGTCGGCGATGAAGGCTTCGGCATTCACACCATACAGTACTTGGAAGACAACTACATATTTCCCGATAATGTTATCCTCAAAGACGGTGGGACAGCGGGAATCTATATGAGCCCGTTTCTCGAAGAGTGTGACCCTGTTCTGGTTATCGATGTGGTTGATATCGATGCTGAACCGGGGTCAATGCATTATTACAGCAGTGAAGATGTAAAAGCTGGCAAGATCAGCACGAGAATGTCACCTCATCAACTCGGCCTTCTTGAAGTACTGGAAATCTGCAAGTTGCGAGACGCTGCGCCCGAACAGGTTGAGTTTTACTGTGTCGTTCCTCAGACACTGGCAACAACGATGGAGCTTTCAGACGTTGTAGCCCCACGTGTCAAAGAGATGGCCGGACTGATCCTCAAACGACTTGAGCAGGTTGGGGTTCAGGCAAAAAAGAAGTGAGCAGGCGAAAAGGTTTTAGCTATGCATGAAATGTCGCTCGTACAGGGACTCTTCCAGCAATTACACACTATTGCCCGAGAAAACAAGGCAAGCAAGGTGATCAGGCTGACGATGTCGATTGGTCCATTGTCCGGCGTGGTCATTGATTCTTTCCAGTTCGGATTTGACATTTTATCAAAAGAAGATGATCTTGTCCGGGAAGCAGATCTTGAGATTGTTATTCCGCCAGTCATTTATCGCTGCAGCGGTTGTGGCTTCAGCAAAGAAACCGCCGGCGCGCGGCCGGAACAATGCGAGGAATGCAAAGACACAATTCTTATACCGGAAGGCGGAGACGATCTGATTCTGCAGCAGGTAGAGATGGAGCAGTAGTTTAAAAGAAATACATTGAGGTAACAGCCATGTGCGATGCTTGCGGATGCAACACACACACCCATAGTCATGACCACGATCACGATCACGGCCATTCCCACAGTCAGGATCAATCGGTCATCGTCGACATTAACCGCTCACTCTTTGCGGCAAACGATGCGATGGCCCGCAGTAATAGAGAGCACTTTGAAGATGAGGGAATCGTCGTCCTGAACCTGATATCAAGCCCCGGTTCCGGCAAAACAACGCTGCTTGAACATACCATCGAAAAGCTCGGAAAAGAGATCAATATCGGTGTTATAGAGGGCGATATCGAAACGGAGAGAGATGCAGAACGAATCCGGGCAAAAGGCGTGCCGGTTATCCAGCTCACCACCGGCGGGGCCTGTCATCTTGATGCGTCAATGATTCACAAGGGGTTTCACCGGTTGCAGAAAGAGCCCGGCAGTGACAAGATCGACCTGCTTGTTATCGAGAATGTCGGCAATCTCGTCTGTCCTGCCACATTTGATCTGGGTGAACACATACGAATTGTGCTGGTGTCGGTACCCGAAGGTCCGGATAAACCGGCAAAATACCCGAAAGCCTTTACCAGTTCTCAGGTTTTTCTCATTACCAAGACAGACCTTCTGCCCTACTTTGACTTCCCTGTGCCGGAAGCAAAAAAAGAAGCGCTTGATTTGAACCCTGCTCTCACCGTCATGGATTTTTCGTCAACTACCGGCGAGGGATTCGATCAATGGCTTGATTACCTCCGGACACTTGTCAGGGAGAAAAAGGCTGCCGCCTGAGAAGTTTCGTTTCAGTCACAGTGACAGATCACCGGTTTGCCAAACAGCAATACCTGTTTAGCCTCGGGCTCAGCTCGACTGTTCTCTTTTTATCGCCGCCAGCACCTCTTTTCCTTCATGTTCGAGTATAAAATTGCCAAGTGTACACCCCAACGCTTCCGGCTCCTCTTTTGGCCCGGTTACTGTTTTACACAATAGCCAGCTGCCATCAAGGTTTGCCAGGCCCGCCTGCAACTGAATCTGATCATTTTTTAAAACGGCATGCCCGAATGCCGGAATGGAACAGCCTCCCTCCAGGGTCTTCAGGTATGCTCGTTCAGCTCTCAAACAGATTTCGCTGTCAATATTGTTCAAACAGCTACGCACCAGCGATTTTTTGTCACTGTCGAGGCTGTCTGCGACTTCAATAGCAATACATCCCTGGCCGACCGGTGGGATGAACTGTTCTTCCGGGAAATGGTGGACGATCATCTTCTCATAGCCCATCCTTTTGACCCCTGCATAGGCAAGCATCAATGTTTCGCAGTCACCGTTTTCCAGCTTCCTTATCCGTGTCTGCAGGTTACCTCTCATCGGCACCGGATCAACATGGGGATAGTGGTGTTTCAAGAGTGCAACCCGGCGAACTGAAGAAGTTCCCACCCTGATCTGCTGACTCTTGTTCTGCAGATCAATGTCTTCCCTGAAACTGACCAGGACATCATGACTTTTTTCTCGTTCGGTAAAGGCGATCAGGCTGAAGCCATGCGGCAAGATGGATTGCATGTCTTTCGCACTATGAACGGCAATATCGGTTGAACCTTTTGCAAGTTGTTCTTCCAGCTCCTCGGTAAAAACACCTTTACTGCCAATTTTGGCAATTGACCGGTCCAGAATCTTATCACCCTTTGTTTCCATTGAGACAATGGTTGTGGCTATGCCATTATCATTTAAGATCCGGGCAACCGTTTCGGTCTGCCACATGGCGAGTTTACTTTTCCGTGTTCCAATTGTAATGATCGTCATAATATTACTTTAGTGATTAGTGATGAACGTCAGGCCATCCACGATACCACAGGGAGTACAACTGTGTAATCTTTTTTCACAGTTGGTACCTGGAAATTGCTCCCGGAGGCGACATGGTTTTGTGGATCACCATCCGCTCCAGCTCTACTCGAAATGTTGACCCTTCATTGAGGGTGCTCTCAACGCTGATGATGCCCCCGTGAGCCTCGATCACGGCCTTGACATAATTGAGCCCAAGACCAAGACCCTGGCGGCTGCGGCTGCGGTCGCCACGATACAGGCGCTCCCAGATCCTGCCGATCTCGTGATCGGATATACCCATCCCGCTATCCTGGAAAACCACAACGACCCTGTTGTCAGCCAGCTGGCCAGATATCCTAACTATCCCTTTTTGCTGATTATATTTGATAGCATTATCAAGCAGATTGGCCCAGACCTGGGACAATCTTGTCCTGTCACCTCTTACCATCAGACCAGTCGGTACATCCAGGATAATCTCAACCTCCGCGTCCTGAGCACTATATTCATAAAGCTCCACTATTTCAGCCAGGTTCCCGGAGAGATCGATATCATCGTAATCGAGTTTCATCGCACCCGTTTCCGCCTCTGCAACACTCATCATGATCTTCAGCATTGACAAGACCCGTTCAGACTCCTCAAGACAGTCCGATAACGCATCACGAAGTTTTTCTGAATCATCACCAGCCTTCAGTCCGTATTCGGCAACTGATCTCAGTCGCGTCATGGGTGTTCTTAAATCATGGGCTACATTATCCAGCGACTCCTGGATCTCTTTTACCAATTGCCGGTTCTGCTGAATAATCATGTTCAGGCGGTGGTAGATTACCTGGTGCTCCTTTATGCCGGTTGATGAGACTTCCAGCAAACCCTCCTTATCGGTCTGAACACTCAGTAATCGCTCGGCCAGGTAGTTAATCGGGAACAGGCTGAGCCTGAAGCCGACATAGGAAAGGAGCGCAGCAACAAGCAGGGCAGGAATCACCGATAGCCAGAAGTATCGAACAAGATTTGTATAGACCCGATGCAGATAACGGTCTCTGCTGCCAACCTGGATAACTATATTCTCTGCCGGCGAGAGTGACAGAATATTCCATACCACCGGTTCAGCGGAACTGGCCTCAAAGAGCGGTAACCAGCACCCGCTCTTTTGAGGGTCAAGCTCAGCCAGGCTTTTAAAATCAAGACGATGGTCACCCGGGGTCGAATAAAGCAATTGCTCGTTACTTCTAATGATTCGAACAAAATCCAATCCCCTCAGGGAATTCTCATCGAACACCGATGCGTGCCCGTCGAAGGAACTTACAATATTCAGGTTTTGCTGAACAAAATTGGTCATTGAGCTCTGCAGTTCCTGCTCAACGATATGATGCAGGTATAATTTGACGGACTGCAGCAACAGCGCCAGAAAGGCCAGCTGCAGGAAACAGAGAACAAGGGTTGTGACAGTGAAGAGCAGTTTCCTGTTGTGCAGCTGTCTGTTGTCAATCAGTTTTGAGAACATACCCCATGCCCCTGACGGTATGTATCAGCTTGCTATCAAAATCCCGATCAATTTTATTACGGAGCCGGCACACCAGCACATCAACCACATTGGTCTGGGGGTCAAAAGAGTAATCATAGACTCGTTCAAGTATGGATGTTTTGGAAATCACCATCTCAGCATTGCGCATCATATACTCGAGCAGGGAGTATTCTTTTGCCGGAAGATCAATTTTTTCACCGCCACGGTGGACGGTGCGGCGCAGCAGATCTATCCTGAGGTCCTGGTACTGGAGCGTGGTCGGTTCGGTATGTTTCCGATTACGCCTGATCAGGGCCTGAATCCTGGCCAGCAATTCGCTGAAAGAGAATGGCTTGATCATATAATCATCCCCCCCTTTCTGCAATCCACGGATTCGATCATCAACCGACTGTTTGGCGCTGAGTATCAATACGGGAGTGTCTACCTGCTCCCGACGTAATCGCTCAATGAGCTCCAGTCCCTCAAGCCCCGGCAGCATCAGGTCGATAATTGCCGCATCATACTCTCCAGACAGACCATATTCCAGCCCTGAAAGCCCATCATGACAGAGATCGACAGAAAAAGCAGCCTCCCTCATGCCCTTCTCGATAAAAGTTGCTATTTTTTTGTCATCTTCAACGATCAGCAGTTTCATTTTCTTCTTCCGTATTTCCGCGTAATGGTTGCAGACTGATAACGGCGCACTGTCTGCCTGTCCTGCCGTCCCCATTTCTACATGCTCTGCGATAACTGAAATAGTCACTGGAACAGCTTGTGCAGACGGCCGCGGTCTCAATATTACCCTCCTCCAATCCCGCCCCAACGAGCTGGTAACGTGATATTTTCCAGAAGTCAAAATAGTCTGGTTTTGCCTGAAATGAATGGAAATCTTCGGGTAGTTCTTCGGTATAATGGACGAATTCGGCGCAACAAGGCCCCAGTGAAGGGCTGATAAACGCATGCAGATCCGCTGGGGAAGAGTTGAAAACAGCGTGCATTCTCGCCACTGTCTTGCCGATAATTCCGTTGACACTGCCACGCCAGCCACAGTGAATGGCCGCCACAACGGAACAGACCGGATCATGAAGGAGAATCCCCTGGCAATCAGCAAGTCCGACCATCAGGCCGACATCCTGGTGGTCGGTAATCAAGGAATCGACACCGTCTACACAGAGATCAGATTTCACCTCGCCATCGATGATTTCAATCCTGTCACCGTGCACCTGGTGGGCACTGACCATTACCTTTACACCAGATTTCTCTTTGACTCTTCTGAGATTTTCTCTCAGGTGATCAGGTCGATCACCAACAGATTCGCCAATATTGAGACTCTCAAAACAACCTGTACTCACGCCTCCATGTCGGTTGAAAAAGATATGGCTGCTCTTTCTTAGGCGTTTCGCTTTAGCTAACTGCAAACGTTTTCCACTCAATCCATCACCCATGAGACTATGGTTGTCAACGCCCCGTCTCCCCAATTAAAGTGGTAAGACAGAGACCTGGAAAATTCAACAAAAAAAGGGGTGTACCGCTTTACCACGATACACCCCCATAATTATGGATCTTGTTGTCTTGAGTTAATCTAGAACGTGGCCTCAAATGTCAGGTACACCTGGTCAGCACTTTCAACCGGGTCCAATCCCATCATCCGCATGGCCGCCAGATCACCCTGGTCGCCATAATCAAACGGTTTCACATTCCAGTCACCGGAGCCAAAATAGTCATAGTCGTAATGCTGATAACCCAGCCTTATAAAGGCACGGCCATACTTGGAGATCGCTTCTCCGGCAGGTATATCCCAGATGGTATAGATCTCAAAAACCTGTCCACGGGTTGCCAGTTTCGACTGGTAGATATCATCATGTCCCGGGGTGATGCCGATCCAATACTCAGATCCCCAGTTGTATTCCGCTCCGATCTTCAGATTGATAGAATCCATATCGTAGCGAACGCCGGCATACAGGGCATAACCATTCTGGTCATCCCGGTTCGGACCCTCAAGTCCCATCATCATCGCCGGGAGGTTATTGAACATACCGTTATAATTGGGTTGTGCCTGTGACCAGCCGCCAGATACAAAATATCTGAAATCAGCAACCTGATCCTGGTATACCACATCGGTGTGCCAGAGATTACCGATGTTCTCCCGGTCTCCAAAGCCACTCATCTCACCAAATGCCTGGTTGATGATCGGATCCTGGAAATTGGGATAACTGAAGACGTTGTATACCATGAAGGTCTGGAAGTTCAACAGCCGGTTGTCCTTATGGGCAACATCCCAGTTAAGTCCGGCAAAGTCTGTATCGGCTAGCCTTCCTTCAACATCATTCTGGAGCCCGTCCTCAAACCCTCTGCCATAGCAGAAACGGACTTTACCGGAACCAAGCATATCATTGCCCCAGTTATAGCCATAACCAATGGTCGCACCATCAAACGGATAATTAAAAAAGGCGACCGGTGTCGCCAGCCGTTCATCGGTACCCAGACGGATCTGAGAGGGAGGGCCATCGGTTGTCGGCCTGCGACCGATTGAAAACCAGACAGGCGCACCACCGATATTATTCCAGTTGACATAGGCCCGATCGACGTAAAGAGCACTTGATTCTGCTGGTGTTCTGGTGACATTACCGTCAAAAACCGGCCACATGGCTCCTGAATCATCGGTGAATGCAGACTGCATACCCCAGGTTTTATACATGGCCAGACGACCTTTGAATTCGACATTCTCGGTCGCCTTGACACGCATGTTCAAACGGAAACGATTTGTCCATAAGGTGTCGTTTTGCAGGGTTCTGCCAAATACGGTATCAGCGTTGTAATAATCAAGACGAGAACGAAAATCACCATTTAGCTTGAAACGGGCGGCAAGATCCCAGTCATCCATCCTGTCCTCGAGATCCTCCATGTCCATATCATCGAGCTTTTCAGCTGTGGCCTTGTTCATTTCCGCCTGCTGTCCCATTGCAGACTTCAACTCCTCCAGCTGCCTGCTCAGTTCCTCAATCTTACGTTCAAGATCTTGAACATTGGGCCCGCCACTGGCCAGTGATACGGCCGGTAAAGCAAAAAGTCCAGCGAGGGCAAGAACCGAAATTTTTTTAACCATAAACCTCCTCCTCCCGTTAATATTTATACCCTTGTGTATGTCCCCTTCAATCCCCTACGTGATACACATGGTTTTCCATCTCACTGCAATGTAGCAAAATAATTATTTCATTTAAAGCTAAATTAACATCCGGCCCGTTTTTTTTGTCAACCCGAGCCTTTTGCAAAATGATGATTTTCGTTCAGCGTCAAGGCATGCGAAAAATTTTTACCGCAGGCATCGTTGATATTCCGAGGATAAAAATTTAAGCATAACGCAGAGGTTGAGCGAAAAGGGCGTTTTGCAAATGGCTCAACCCGGCATCGATTATCCAGGACACCAGCGCTGAATAAACCTTCCCTTTGTTGTACCATTTATAACAAGCTAACGCTACTTGTCGTCATACTTATCCAGATTGCATATGACAGCTCAGTTCTTATAAATTAGTATTGCGGATACAATTTCTTTCACAGGACCTCTGACAAGACATACGATTCAATGAAACATATCATACTCGCTGCATTTGGGACCACCACCAGTGCCAGGATAACCTACGACCGGCTTGATATGGCCATACGGCCTATTTTTGGAAATTGCCAGGTTCACTGGACTTATACCTCGCCAACTGTTCGCCGTGAACTGTCTGCAAAAAAAGAGGGGGCTGAAGAATCACTTGATCAACTCCTGTCTAGACTCGGCCAACATAGTCAAACCAAGATCGTCATCCAGTCGATACACGTCACGCCGGGACATGAGTTCCACCGAATTGTCAGGATGTCCGCCACATCGACTGTTCCCACATCAATCGGTATGCCTCTGTTGACCACGCCTGCCGATTATCAGCGAGTATCCACTTCTCTGCTGCCAATGATCAACAGCAGCCCGGATAGTGCCATACTTATTCTGGGACATGGCACTGACCACCCGTCCTGGACTGCCTACCCTGCCCTGGAAGCGGTTATACGCAGGCTCGCCGGTGGACGTGTATTCGTCGCCACACTTGAAAAGTTTCCCGATAGCTCATCGCTTATTGATGAAATAGTCGCAGGTGGTTATCACCACGTACTGGTTATTCCCCTGCTGATGGTCGCCGGCATGCATTTCAAACGTGATATTGTAGGAGATATGGATTCATCATGGAAAAACCGCTTCAAGAGGAAAAATATCGAGCTCTCTTTTCATGATCAGGGCTTGGGAATGCTGGAAGGCATCTCCGATATCATCTGTGACCACATCAGAGATGCGTTTGACAGACTGGAAGATTAGAATCACTTCCTCCCCTCTCTTTTTGCCTTCCCTCCAGGTCCCTCATTACTGACAACGCGCCCGCAGGTCGGGCAATTCAGGATGAGGCGGGCGTTGCGGAAGCCATGTCCATATTCGGCACCAAACAGACCTTTTCCGCCGCAAAGATCGCAGGTTGCCGGCAAGGTGCCGCGGTTGATCCGATAACCGATTATTCCGCCCATAAAGCCAATAAAACCAAACCCCAGAAGGGCAAAGGCAACGTACCCCCCCATGTACGCCAGGGCCAATAACAGCGCAGCGCCAGCACCTACAATCCGCAGCCAGTAAAGAGATTTAATGCTCATGGCCATCCGTCTTGATGGGTAGTATTCTTGTCAATGATTACATTTTCTGTTAGTTCATATGAAGAATGATGGGCAGTTTTACCAACCGTAATTATAATTTGGTCGAGAAGTGACAATCATCAAATAATAATTGCACTGGAGATTGCCATCGGTGCTGCCCTCATAAGACTACTCGGAGATGCGTACCATAAAACCAGTAATCCAGACAATCATTTTTACCCTTTATCTCGGTATTCTTTTATCCGGGATTGCTCAGGCAGCGCCAGGCTCCCTGTCGATGGAAGGGCTCAAATCCACCATCTCAACACTGGCAAAAGCCAGAGATACAATCGTCGTCAAAGGGATGGAGAATCTGCAGGATGATACTGAGAGACAGGATCTGCTAGTTTTTGTCTCCTATCTTGACGGAAGGATTTATTATTACTGCGAGCAGCTCGCTGATATTGGCGGATCCGATGCTTTGAGCGAAACCATTTGTCCGAAAAACCTGGACGGTACCCTTAAATCCACCCAGTTCGCAGCAATTCCTGTTAATCCCGCACAGACCAGTGAAGAAAAACTGAGCGCGCTTGATTCCAGCTTTAATGAATCGCTTGGCACCTTCGATGAAATGCTGCTCAAAGAACAGCAAAAGGTCGCCAGCCATACGCCAAGACAGCGCGAAGATGGTAATCAGACAGGTACAGGGTTCCATGGGACCCAGCAGGGTAGTGGAGAGAACGGCAGTGGCACTGGGTATTCTGACAGATCAGGGACGTCCGATGGCAATTCTGGCTCCCGGAGCCAGCCAACAACAACGGGTACCGGGAGCAATAGCGGAACCGGGAGCGGAAACACCCAACAATCACAAACCCCACCAACAGCTGGAAATAAAGACCTGTCTCAAACAGATGACGATATCATTGCAAAACAGCTGAAAGAAGCTGCTGAACAGGAAACTGATCCAGAGGTTAAAGCAAAATTATGGGACGAATATCGAAAGTACAAGGAGGGGATTCGATAGCCGTTCTGTATGATTGTTACGAAATTTTAACCAGAGATAAAAATGCATAATTCATTTAAGCGTCTGCTTCCATTTCTTTTATTATTTACTTTATTCACGGGCTGTGCCTCTGTGCCAAGGAATCAGGTGCCAGAACAGGTAGCTCCCATTCTCCCCCAAAAGGAGTTGACCGATGCTGAATTACTGAATGTATCCATTCAGGTTTTTAACCCGGGTGAACTGCCGCAAAAAACCAAAGACAAACAAGGGTTGTCACCAGAGATCAGGGAAGCCGAGGCCCGGTTTGTACCAATCCACTTGAAGCATACTCTTCAGCGAACAGGGTACTGGGGTGCAGTGCGGGTTGTGCCTGACCATGATATCAGTGCCGAATTAACAGTGAACGGCAGAATCGAAATGTCTGATGGAGAAAGCGCGGTCCTCAATGTCGAGGTCGTCGATGCCAGGAATGTGGTCTGGTTTCGCAAGGTGTATGCTGAAACAGCCCGGCCTGAAGAACACAATGGTGTCGAACCTGAAAAGGAAGATACCTTCCAGGACCTCTTCAACTCGATCGCCAATGACCTGGCGGTCTATAGAAATTCCCTTAGTGGTGCAGAAATCGCAGAGATTCGCCAAATTGCCGCACTTAAATATGCTCAATTCATAGCCCCTGACAGCTTTAGCGGTTATCTCGCCATAACGCCGGAGGGCAGACTCTTTATCCAGCGTCTGCCCGCGGCAAACGACCCGATGCTCGAGCGTGTTACAAAGATCAAGACACGGGATGAGTTGCTGGTGGATACGATTAACGATTACTACGATATCTATTATCATGACCTCTGGCAACCGTATGCCAATTGGAGAAAATTCAGACAGGAAGAAGTTTCTGCCTTAAGAGAGATCGAAAGAGAAGCTCTGACAAAACAAATTCTCGGCCTTACGGCAATTGTTGGAGCTATTGCCCTTGGAGCTGCAACCGACTACGAGACAGCTATGAGGACGCAACCATTGCAGGAGGTAATGATTGCCGGTGGTGCTTACTCCATGTACAGTGGCTATCAGACCAGTCAGGAGGGTAAAATAAACAAGGATGCAATAGAAGAACTTGGTCTGTCTTTTAGTGCTGAAGCAGAACCCCTGGTCATTCAGGTTGAAGGTCAAACGGTCCGTCTTACCGGCTCTGCTGAACAGCAATACACCAAATGGCGAAATATGCTCAAACAGATCTACGCCCAGGAGACCGGGTTTGCCAGTGACCTGAGCCCTGAACAAGCTCCACCCCTGCCGACAACCAGCCAGTCTGACAGTCAGCCATGAACACAAATGGCTCCATGGAAACAAACCAGGGACATCCTCCAGATCTCAAGCCTCCCGGCAAAAAATTACCGGCTGATTCATCCCCGAATCCTGGGGTGAGACCAGTTACGGTCCTGCTGGCAATAACCCTGTTAATCATTATCGCCGGGGTCGTTCTCTTTATTTTTCCAAGGTTTCTTGCAGATCTCCAGAACCCTGTAGTGTTGTCATCAGAGCCGGTAGAAGAAACCAGGTCCAAAGCGCCTGAACCAATGCCCGCCTCCGATAGTTCTGACAATACTCAATCAGGGTCGGCCGCGGCGCGCAGTGCGGCAGCCGCAAAACTTGAAACCTTTGTGGCCCTGAAAGTTCAGGCGGAGCGGGAAAATACCAGTCGTTGGGCTGAAAAACCCTACCAAGAGATTCTGCAGCTTGAAGCGAGCGGAGATCTTGCCTTCACCGAACAGGACTATCCCGGAGCTGAGGAGGCCTATGACAGCGCTTCTGCAGAATTAGAGAGCCTGCTTGGGTCAAAAACAGAAATGTTCAATGGATTCCTGCAAGATGGATTTCGATTTCTTCTAGATGAAAAGAGTGAAGACGCCCTGCACTCATTTAATCTGGCTCTGGCGATCGAACCGGATAACCAGGAGGCACGTGCAGGAGCTGAGCGGGCCCGTAATCTAGATGCGGTACTGGCACTTTACAAAAATGCTCTTGCTGATGAACAGTCAGGAGATTTCGCTGCTGCCCAAAATACACTCGAAGCGCTTCAGCAGCTTGATAACAACTTCGTGCCCGCACAAATTCTTCTTGAAAAGGTAGAAAAGAACTATGAAAAACAACAGTTTACTGAGCAGATGAGCCATTTTTACGCGGACCTCGAAAGCGGAGATCTCAAGGGTGCCCGGGAAGTGCTTGCAACAATCAAGCAGACACGCGGTGAACATCCTGAGGTTATCCAGGCGGAATCATTACTTGTCACGAAAGAGGAAACTGTTCTTGTTGCAACATTAAAAAAGCAAGCCGAAACGCAGTCGTCTGGTGAACAATGGCAAACAGCCCTGGCAACCTATCTACAGATATTGGCGATTGCCCCGGACGCTCTTTTCGCCGTTAACGGGCACGACCGGGCAAGCAAACGAGTCGAGCTTGACCAGGCATTGCAGGACAGCCTGAGTAAACCAGGTCGTCTCCAGGAGGACACACAACTTGAAACTGCGAAACGTCTTCTCGACTATGCCCGGCAGTTCACTCCGGCAGGCGTCCGCCTCAGCACCCAGATCGACCAGCTCGCCAGTCTTGTAGCTCGAGCATCGACGCCTGTTCCCGTTGTCCTTCGCTCCGACAACATGACTGACATCGTTATTTACCATGTTGGGAAAATGGGCTCTTTCTATACCAGACAGATCTCCCTTAAACCCGGCAAATACACTATTGTCGGATCACGGAGGGGTTTTCGTGATCTGAGGACGATTATAGAGGTCGATCCGGAAAAAGCAGAGAACCAGCTGTTTATTGCCTGCCAGGAGCCAATTTGAAAAGATTTATCACCATTACCCAAATAGACGGCAGCGAAAAGCAACTCTCCGACAAACCGTTGCCCATCTCAATCGGTTCCAGTACCGATGCGGACATTGTGCTTCCTGAAGGTGACGCTATCGCTGCATATATCGGTGACGCTCAGGGCCACCTTTTTGTTCAGCCTTCCGGACCTCACTCATCACCACTTTTCCATAATAACCGTCATCTCTTTGAATCGAGATGGCTCAAATCCCATGACACTATTCAGTGTGGTAAAGCGGTCATCAGCTATCAGAAAATTGGAGACAAGTTGATCTTTACAGTATCTGAGCAGCGGACAGATCAACTTCAGCAAAGTTCACTTCATCCTCCCCATGACCCACCGCCCGGTCATGATCACGCAGGTGATCCGGCCGCATCGATCCCGGTTCATATCGATAACGAGCGACCTTTTTCAAAAAAGAAACGAATGCTTATCGCATTTCTCAGCACCATCTTCATTTTTCTTGGCATTGCTGTTGTTTTTGTCCTGGTCGCCCGCCCTCTGGAAATTGACATCAGCCCGGAGCCGGATTCGCTATCACTGAAGGGGTTTCCACCAGGAGTCAAACTGGGAGAACGGTATCTGTGTATTCCGGGTACCTACTCTGTAAAAATTGAAAAACAGGGTTACTACACTCAAGAGATTGAGTTCATAATTTCCAAAGATGAAGATAACCGGTTGTCAGCAACCCTTGAGAAATTGCCTGGTATTCTTGAGTTGTCAGTAACGCCAGGTGGAGCCCTCGCCGTTTATTCAGATAACCAGCTGATTGGAACAACCCCTCCTGACACCCTGGAAATTGTTCCCGGCACCCATCAGCTGAAACTCGTAAAAGATCGCTATAAACCATTTATATCTGAGTTCACCATTGCAGGAAAAGGTGAAAAGCAGACCCTTGAAGCAACGCTCGAGCCTGACTGGGCCGGAATAACAATAACGACAGATCCGCCGGATGCAGGTATCTGGGTTGATGAGCAACAAAGAGGAAACAGTCCCTTGACCATGGAACTGCTCAGCGGCAGTCACATGATAACCTTGAGTAAGGATCAATATATTGATGCACACATAGAGCTTCAGGTTGTTGCCGGAGAGGACACGCTGCATCACACGCAACTCGAGTTGCAGCCCGGTTCACTGACCCTTCAGACAATCCCTGCGGAGGTGGCGGTCACCGTTGACACCGTCTATCATGGCACTACCCCTCTGACTCTGCCGCTCTCATCCCGGCAAGATCACGAGATTATGCTCTCGGCCCCGGGGTATAAGCCATTTAAGCAGCAGGTCAATCTTGAGCCAACCGAGAAAACAACGCTGGACATTACTCTTAAGCCGGAACGGGGCGTTGTCTTCCTGACCACCAATCCGCCAGATGCGACAATAACGATTAACGGAAAATCCTATGAAAACAGTGCTGGCAGGCTGCTGCTTCCGGCAACAAAACAAACCCTCGAGGTGAAGTCCTCGGGGTATAAACCGGCAACCAGAACGATCCTACCGAAGGTTGGTTTCAGCCAGCAAATATCTATTGAGCTCATCCCCGAAAACACAGGCTCCTTAAGCCGTCCATCCTCCACACCGGAGGTGCAGCTTCAAACCTCCACCGGTCAAAAATTGCTGCTTGTTCAGCCATCAACCTTCACCATGGGAGCCCCTCGACGCGAACCGGGAAGGCGCGCCAACGAGCGAGAGCGGACGGTTATCATGAAACGTCCGTTTTATCTCTCGGTAAAACCAGTAACGAACAAGGAGTACCGGCAGTTTAACCAGAATCACAACTCAGGAACAGTTTCGAATTACACCCTCGACGACGACAATCAGCCGGTCGTCAACCTTAGCTGGGAGGATGCGGTAAAATACCTGAACTGGCTCAGTGTTCAGGACAAGCTACAGCCGTTCTACGTCTCTCAGGGGAACAGTTTTACGGTCGCATCCCCTCCAGCCAACGGGTATCGATTGCCGAGTGAAGCGGAGTGGTCATTTGCAGCGCGGCAACTGAACAATAGAGCTGTGCCAAGATTCCCATGGAACGGCGCCTATCCCCCCCGCCAGGCCTCGGGGAACTATGCTGATATGTCGGCTGTCAGTATACTCGCACGTATTATCCAGGGCTATAACGACAACTTCCCGACAACATCTCCGGTTGGTTCATTTCCGCCAAACAATGGTGGGTTCTACGATCTGGGAGGAAATGTCAGTGAATGGTGTCATGATTATTACGCTGCCTCCACCAGTACGTTAAGCAATAAACCAGACCCGATGGGACCTGTATCGGGAACACATCGGGTGATCCGGGGATCGAGCTGGAGAGATGCATCTGTTACCGAACTGAGGCTCAGCTACCGGGCATATCATCGTGAACCACAAAACCATGTGGGCTTCAGGGTTGCGAGATATCGATGACGAGAATACTCTTTCTCATACTGTTCTTTTCAACCCTGCAAAGTGCTGTCGCGGAAGAAACAACTGCTCAGAAAAGCAGCGGGCGTGACGACAAGTCTCCGCCCATCGAAAAGAGCGAGAATCCAGTCGAGCAGAAACCGGCAACCTGGCCACTTCCCTTTACCCCAAGCCAGTCTGTTGGAGCGGATTCCCAGGTGGCCTTTCCAACAGATATTTGAGATCCAGGATAAACTCATGCAAAAAAACAAACTCCCGGCTGAACTGATTTTCCAGATTTTCACACTTCTCATCGCATTCATTATTGTGCATGGCGCCTATATCTCCCTCATCAGACCCCAGGCCTCTGTATTTCTGGCCTTTGAGCAGCAACAGCTGGCAAATGATTCAAGCTATGTTCAGCAGAGAAATTTTTATGTGGTCATCAAGGATTATGAACAGGAAGCATGTTTCGTCCTGATGTTCTGGGCCCTGGCGATCCTCTGCTTTAAGGGTGTCACCAGCTACCGCCAGCGACAGCAGCTTGATGACGATCTACTCCAGCTGCCGCCCACACTGCCGATTGGCCCTGAAGATAGTCGGTCTATCCTCGAGCGACTCGAAGGGGGGACGGTCATCACCAACGGCTATCTACTTGTAAGGGCACTGAAAGCTGGTATACAGCGGTTTGCAGTTACCGGCAGCATCCAGGACAGCGCCACCGCCGTGAAGAATCTCTGCGAATCAGAAATGGAACGGCAGGAATCAGAGCTCTCGATTATCAGGTACATCGCCTGGGCGATCCCCTCTGTCGGCTTTATCGGAACCGTGCGCGGTATTGGAGCTGCGCTCGCCCAGGCTAACCGGGCCGTAGAGGGAGATATAACCGGGGTTACACAAAACCTCGGAGTGGCGTTCAACTCAACCTTTATCGCCCTGATCATCTCCATTGTGCTGATGTTTTTCATCCATCAGCTGCAGCTGGCCCAGGAACGTCTCGTTCTCGATACCGAGTCCTATTGCAACGAAAATCTCATTGCCCGGCTACGGGTCAAACCAGTTGATTGAGGAGCGATATGGCTTCAATCTCCAGACGACCTGTCTCAAGCTTTAATCTCTCATTTCTCGATATCATGTTCTGCGGTTTTGGCGCAGTCGTGCTGCTGGTCCTGATTATTGACAGAAATGTGATCACCAACCAGCAGGCAGCTGTCGAGGACCGTCGTCTTGAGTATATGAAACAGGAACTGATTACCAAGCAGATGAGAAATAATGAAACAGCATTGCAGCAGCGCTTCCGATCCCTTGATAACGCATTGGAGTTGCTCGACCAAAAAGAGGCTGGCCTGATCACTGAAAATCAAGCGGTGCAATCTTCGATTGCCCGTACAACCTCTTCGTCCAGTTCAGATGAGGTGATTAAATCTCTGCAGCAGGAATTGAAGGCTCTAGAAAACGAAAAGCTCCTCCTTGAAGCCCGAAACGCCGAGCAAAGAGCTAGTGGTAAGGAGGTTCGAGCGTTTATCGGACAAGGTGACCGTCAATATCTGACCGGCCTCAAACTCGGTGGTCAGCGTGTGCTCATCCTTGTTGACTCATCAGCCTCAATGCTTGACAGGAAGATCGTAGACATAATACGGCGCAAGGTCCTCGATGAAAAGAGCAGGCGCAGGGCTCCCAAGTGGCGGAAAACCATCTCTACGGTCGAGTGGCTTCTTGCAAAACTGCCTGATACCTCTTCAGTGCAGATTCACCGCTTCAGCACTGACGTTGCATCCCTTACCCCCGGTCAAAAAAAATCCTGGGTACCTATTACTGACACCCCGACGGTTGATCAGATGGTCAACGAACTCCAGCAGGTTGCTCCTACAGGTGGCACTAATCTTGAGTCCGTCTTCCTACAGGCACGAACACTTGTCCCACCACCCGACAATATTATTCTTCTCACGGACGGTCTGCCAACCCAGGGAAAAAGAAGCTCACGTGCGAAAACAATCAGTGGAAAAGAGCGAGTTCGTTTATTCGAGCAGGCGGTAAAACAACTTCCACCAAAGGTGCCCGTCAACACCATACTTTTTCCCGTTGAAGGCGACCCGATGGCATCGGTACTCTATTGGAAGCTGGCTATTGAATCTGGCGGATCATTTCTCACGCCAACCAGGGATTGGCCATGAAAAGAAAACGGCGATCTTTTGAAATCTTCAGCCTTTCCTTTCTTGATGTGGTTTCCTGCGGGTTTGGTGCAATTGTACTGCTGCTGGTCATTGTTAAAATTTCCGAACCGCTCGTCGTCGAAAAAGCAAACACTGACCTCTCATCTCATATCTCAAACCTGGTGGAGGAACAGCAGAAACTGGAAATGCGCACGACGGATCTCTCTGCCCAACTGTCTGAACAGACCCGCCAGATAGAGCTACTGGAAAAACGCATAGCTGCGCTGCAACAGCAGAACGCCCGACTCAACAAACAGCGACAGGCAGCACAGGTCAGCAAGTCTTCACAGCGAGCAATCGTCAAGCAGTTCCAGCAGGCGAAACAGGAATTAACAGAAGAAATGGCCCGACTCCAGCAACTCGAGCAGCCCAAACAATTTAATTCAGTTATCGGTGGGGTTCCGGTAGACAGCGAATATATTATTTTTGTCATTGATACCTCCGGGTCCATGCAGCAGTTTGCCTGGAATGGTGTCAGAAAAAAAATGAAGGAAATATTGGAAATTTATCCTCAGGTTAAAGGGATACAGGTCATGAATGATATGGGTGACTACATGTTCTCCCAGTACAGCGGTACCTGGATCAAGGATTCCCCTGCCCGCAGAAGAGCAATTTTACAAAGACTTGCAAACTGGATGCCCTTTTCCAACTCAAGTCCGGTGGAAGGAATCAGTGCTGCCATTACCCGTTTTTACTCAACAGATAAGAAAATCAGTATCTATATTCTGGGCGACGATTTCTCACGCGGCTCAATCCAGAGCGTTGTTGACACGGTCAACACCATCAACCGATCCCTGTCAGACGGATCACGCAGAGTCCGTATTCATGCGGTTGGATTTCCGGTGCTCTTCAGGCAACCAGGCGCTGAACTCAATGTAGCCCGGTTTGCAGCGTTGATGCGCAGGCTGGCAGAAGATAACGACGGCAGTTTCGTCGGACTGACCAGTTTGAAGTAACGGTATACACTCCGCTCACTCATGTTTGAAAACTTCCCGGGTATCTCTGTCTGACCCACTACCATTGCAGGCATCATGGATGGCGCGTCTTGAAAATGTTGCATTTCAGGACCTGACCCCACCACTTGCGGCGTGGCCTGCTGCCCAGCCGGTGCTGAAAGCAGCCTGGAGATTATATCCTCCGGTATCGCCCTGAATATCGAGAAGCTCGCCAACGACATAGAGATTTTTTATGATTTTTGACTCCATGGTGTACGGGTCTATCTCTTTTGTTGCTATGCCTCCGGCAGTTACGATCGCCTCTTCAATCGGTCGATATCCGGTTATCTCAAACCGAAAATTCTTGAGCCAGTGACGAAGTGCTCTTCTCGCTCTGGCAGTCAGTGTTCCAGCTGTTGTATCGGCAGATATTTCTGTTTCTGCAAGACAGAGTTCTACCAGCTCCTGGGGAAGCAGGCCGCGCAGGACGCTTGCCATCTGCTCCTTGTCCCGTTTCTGCAGATCTCTGAGGAGTCTGGCATCCAGTTTGGCATCATCCAGGGCCGGTTTGAGGTCAATGGAGATAGAAACATTTTTATTCTGCCGAAGCGCATCAACAGCCAGAAGGCTTAAGGTCAGGACAGTCGGCCCACTCAACCCAAAAGAAGTAAAAGACAATTCACCAAATCTTTGAGCCTTCCGTTTGCCATCAATATAGAGACGCAGATTAACGTTTTTCATCTCCAATCCCGCCAGCCCCCTGACTGCCGATTTGTGCGTTTCAAGGGGAACAAGGGCCGGTCTCATCTCTATTATGGTATGACCAATCGGCGCAAGTAACCGGTGACCATCAGCTGTCGACCCGGTCCGTGGATAGCTCGCACCTCCTGTGGCGATAATAACAGCATCACCAAGCACTTCCCTGCCGTTGCAGACGAGCCCCTTCACCCTTTTATCTTCAACAAGGATACGTGTCACCTGTGAATCAGCTCTGATAATAACGCCCGACTCGTTGGCCCATTTCAGCAGAAGTTTTGCCACCGCCACTGCATCTCCCCGGGCCGGAAATATCCTGCCACCACGCTCCACCTGCAGCTCAAGACCGTGCGACTCAAAAAACAATACCAACTCAGGGGTAAAAAATAAACTGAACGACTGCCTCAGGAACTGCCCGGACCGACCAAAGTGAGAGATAAAATCAGACAGTTCAGCACTATTGGATAGATTACATCGACCTTTACCTGAGATACGTATCTTGCGGGCCGGACTCTTCATCTTCTCCAGAAGCAGCACGTCAGCTCCGCGCTCAGCTGCGGTGCCTGCAGCCATCAGGCCTGAGGCGCCGCCACCAACAACAATAATCCTGTTTCTCTTCATTTTCTGCTCCTGTCAATACCGGAAAACCTGCCTGCTCTTCTGCTCTTTGGAATCCTCATGGTAATCACAAAACAAGAAATAAACAGGAAGTCATTCGCCAAATCACATGTTCAACAAAAATTTTAATCCTTACACAAATTTTGTTGACTTTCCGCCCGCCCGCTTTATATTGGGCATATGCACACAGAAACTACTCGACAGGTCTTATAACATGCAGGAACGGGAACGAATAGTGCGTCATCTCCAACAACTGGCAGAAGCTATAACGGCCCTGTTTGGTAAACATTGCGAGGTATGCATCCATACGCTTGATGATCTGCAGAAATCCCTTGTTTATATCAGTGGCTCCGTCACCGGTCGGTCCCTGGGAGCACCGGCAACCGACCTCCTGGTAAAAACTTTGAAAAAACCGGCCGATCAACTTGAAGATCTCTATAACTATCGTACCACCTCGGGGGACGGCAGAACACTTAAGTCCACGACCATCTTCATCAAAGACAGCCGTGATACACCAGTTTTTGCATTCTGTATAAATCTTGATACGACAGATTTTTTTAATGCCAGCCAGCTGTTGTCCTCATTTCTCGCGGCAGAAGAAAATGGTTCTGGTGCCGGTTCACCTGAAACATTTTCTCATTCGACAGGGGAAACCATCGAAGCGCTTTTCGAACAGGCAGTTGTTGAACTGGGCAAACAACCGGCAACAATGAATACAGCTGAAAAAACGACGCTTGTGGAAATACTTGAAAATCATGGTGCATTTCAATTCAAAGGAGCCGTTGAACAGATCGCTCTGCTCATCGGTGTCTCAAAATACACCATTTATAACTACCTGAAAAAAATTCATGCCAGACAGACAATAAACCATCTTAGTTGAGAGGAGAAGGAACATGAGCAAGAAACAGATTGCTACCAGCCAGGCACCAGCGGCACTTGGTCCCTACTCACAGGGTATCAGTGTGGGAAACCTTATTTTTATTTCCGGACAATTACCGATTGATACAACCACCGGAGCCCTGCTTGAAGGATCAATCGGGGACCAGACCGCCCTGGTCATGCAGCATATCAAGGCTATCGCTGAACAAGCCGGCGCCAGCCTTGAGAATATCGTCAAAACAACGATTTTTCTGACTGACCTGAACAATTTCCAGGAAGTCAACACGGTGTATGGCTCGTTTTTCAATGAAGCCCCGCCGGCCAGGGCGACAATACAGGTCGCAGCTCTGCCGCTTGGAGCCAGTGTCGAGATCGAGGCAGTTGCGGTGATCACCTAAACATACGTCATTTATTCATCTTTATAACTGGAGATTTCGATGGTATTCACCGTAAAAGAAATCCTGCAGATGGAAGTTACTCCCGCCCTAGGTTGTACAGAGCCGGTAGCAATCGCTCTTGGTTCTGCGGCCGCTGCCTCACTGCTTCCCAACAAAGAAATTAACCGGGTTGAGCTCTGGGTCGACCCTAACATTTATAAAAACGGTATGGCCGTTATCATTCCGGGAACCGGCGGTATGACAGGGCTGGATACGGCTTCAGCAGTCGGAGCGTGTGGTTGCGATCCCTCGCGCGGGCTTGAAGTCCTTGACACCCTGGATGATCCTGCTCTTCAAAAAGCAAAACGGTTGCTTGACCAGGGAAAGGTTGCTGTTAACCTGATTGAAAACCCTGGACTTCATATCAGGACCACGGTTATTTCAGGAGAGGATGTGGCCACGTCTGAAATCAAAGAGCTGCATAATAACATCATCTCGCTCAGCCTGAACGGGCAACAGATAATTGACTCGCCGCTGCTGTCAAAGGCTGCCAAAGAGAACGGCAAATCGGCCATGGCACTTTTGGAAGAGTGGCTCATGAGTTTGACGCTTGACGATATTTTTGAATTGTTGGATGAGATTGACGAGGAAGATCTTGCCTATCTAAAAAAAGGTGTCGATTATAATGTTGCACTTGCACAACATGGGCTCAAATATGGCAGTGGACTGGGAATTGGTAAAGCCATAGACAGACAGCTGAAGCAGAAACTTCTGTCCAGGGACATGGCAAGTTCTGCGCGCAGACTGACCTCTGCTGCAGCCGACGCCAGGATGAGCGGCGTTAACCTGCCTGCGATGAGCTCAGCCGGAAGTGGAAATCATGGCCTGACCGCCATTCTTCCCATCTGGGCGATAAAAGACTTTCTCGACCAGGATGAAGAAACCGTCCTGAGGGCAATCGGGCTCAGCCATATTGTCACCGCTTATGTGAAGGCCCATACAGGCAGACTCTCTGCGGTCTGCGGCTGCTCGGTTGCTGCCGGTGCCGGAGCAACGGCTGGCATTACCTATCTGGTAGGCGGGGATGTTGAACATATGGCGGGGGCAATCAAGAACATCCTTGAAGATCTTGCCGGCGTTATCTGTGATGGGGCCAAAGCCGGTTGTGCATTGAAGTTAAACACCGCTGCAGGAGCCGCCGTTCAGGCAGCACTTTTTTCCCTGCAGGGAATCAATGTCAAGGATACCGATGGTATTGTTGGCACCTCATCTGAGCAGACAATTAAGAACCTCGGCAGGCTGAGCCACGACGGTATGGTCGAGACAGACAAAACGATCCTGAAAATCATGCGCAACAAAGAAGAGGCCAGAAAACAGCAATCTTAGCCTGAATTTTTCACGAGTTGAGATTACCTGCTCGCCAAGCAGACTTGGGGAAGGCCATATAATAATATGCCTTCCCCACAAGCGACGCGGGATAACTGCCGACACTTCAGGGCTAGGGAGCATTCACGTATCGGTTACACCAGTCATAGGCATTTTGAAATAGTTTCATCCAGGGACTTACCTGGAGATGCTTCATCTCCTCGGGCAGCCAGTGGGCCTGCCAGGGAAGAAAGGCCCGTTCCGGGTGAGGCATCAAGGCCAGGTGTCTGCCGTCTGGTGAACAGAGTCCGGCGAGCCCAGCGGGTGAGCCATTCGGGTTAAACGGATATGACTCGGTCGGATTTCCGTCATCATCGACATAGGTAAGCGGGGTTAACCCCTGTTCAATAATCTGGTCACGAAGAGAAGGATCAGGGAAATAAAGCCTGCCCTCACCATGGTCAACATGAATTCCAAACACCAGCTCTTCCATACCCTTCAGCATGATCGCCGGGCTTTTGCCGACCTTGACCGTCGTCCATCGAGACTCGAAACGACCGGATAAATTGCCTACAAACCTCGGCTGACGCTCAGGCTCGATATTGGACCATGGTACCCAGCCGATCAGGCCGAACAGCTGACAACCATTGCATATACCAAGCGAGAACGTGTCTGAGCGCCGGTAAAAGGAGTCAAACTGTTCCTTGAGCATATCGTTGAACAGAATAGTTGCGGCCCAGCCTTTTGCCGACTCGGGCACGTCAGCGTATGAAAAGCCGCCGACCGCAGCCAAACCCTGAAAATCATCGAGCCTCACCCGCTCATTCAGCAGGTCGTTCATGCAGATGTCCCATGGTTCAAACCCTGCGCTAAAGAAGGCTGATGTCATTTCCCTATCCGAGTTTGACCCCTCGTCACGCAGAATTGCGACCTTCGGCTTATTTTCCTTTTGCCAATAGTGCTGGGGGGTCGGTTGCGGCTCAAAGCTCAGGCGGTAATGCGGACCGGTGCGCTCGAAGATATTCTCTTTCTCGTCTTCAGCACAAATTGTATTAACCTGCAGTCGCTCGAGCTGATAACTCGTTTCCTCCCACCATTGACGCAGAACGACCATCGATTCATCAAGAACCACCTCGTCATTGTAGGTGATCAAGACCCGGTGTTCGAGTGAGCCGGAACCAATCCTGACAACCGGAACATCCACTGAAGAGAGAAGTGACATCACCGCTTCCATGTTCTCAGAAGAGCATTCAACAACATAGCCAAGCTCCTCTGAAAAAAGCTTTTCTAGCACTGACACCGTACCCTTCAGGTTAATGGTGAGACCACAATTTCCGCTGAATGCCATCTCGAGCAGGGTTGTCACCAGACCGCCATCCGAACGGTCATGCCCTGCGCGGATCATACCTTTACGAATAAGCTCCTGAATTGCCACAAATCCACGCCTGACAAGAGCGGGGTCATTCATATCGGCAGGACAATCTCCGATCTGACAATGCACCTGCGCAAGTGCTGACCCGCCCAGACGGTTTCTATCACCGGACAGATCAATGAAGAGCAATTCTGATTCAGGATCCTTGATGTCCGGGGTGATTTTTTTGGTGATATCCGGCATCGCCGCGTAAAGAGAAATAACCAGCTCACGCGGTGATTTAATTGTTTCATCATTAACCATTGTTGCCATGGAAAGACTGTCTTTCCCGCCATCTACAGCAATACCAAGTTTCACCATCACATCCCGCATGGCAAGGGCGGCATCACGAATTGCCGCGCCCTCTCCCGGCAGCTTGGGCGCCCACATCCAGTTGGCCGAACACTTGACCCGCTCCAACGCTTCCACCGCGGCACCACACAGGTTGGTAACGGCCTCACCGACTGCCATTCGTGCTCCGGCAGCGGGATCGACGAGCATCTTTATTGATTGCTCACCAATTGCTGTTGCCATGCCGGTCACCCCAAAGTGACTCTGGGCTGCAACCGCCACATCTGCGACGGTCAACTGCAGCGCTCCGCAACACTGCTGCTGGGCAATTAAACCGGTTACCGCCCGGTCCACCTTATTGGTGAGAAACCGCTTTGAGCCCACAGAAACAAGACGCAGCACATCATACAGACCATCTTTAACACTCAGTCCAACAGGCAACTCCAATGGTTTCAGCGGTGCCTTTCTTCGCGAATCTGCAAATGTCTTCTGTGGTATGCTGCCAAGAAGCGTGTCAATTTCAATGTCTACCGGTGTCGTATCATCCAGTTGGTCATGGACAACAAAGCGCAGGTCACCGGTCACTTCTCCGAGTACCTCGCAACCTACTTTTTCCCGCCGGCAGATCTGTTTGAACTCCTCGATATTTTCCGGATTAATCAAAAACCCGGCACGCTCCTGGTATTCCGCCACATAAATCTCCAACACCGACATGGTCGGATCACCCACACGTATATTACGAATCTCTACTCTCCCCCCAGAGCGCTCAACCAGTTCTTTTAGGACATTGGCAGGCCCACCTGCACCCTGATCATGAATTACCTCGACCAGGCTTCGAGCACCCATCTCGTTGCAGGCCCTGACGACCCGGTTCATTTTCTGCTCCATTTCAGCGTCACCGCGCTGGACAGCATCAAAGTCAAGATCTGAAGCGTTCTCACCCTGGAGCATGCTGGAAGCAGCACCACCGCCGAATCCAACACGGTAGGCAGGCCCCCCCACCTGGATAATGAGCATCCCTTTTTCTTCCAGCTTCTTCTCGGTCAAGCGATCATCAATCTGCCCGAGACCACCGGTAAACATGATCGGTTTCAGATATGCCCAACGTTCACCGCTCGCCAGCCGCATATCGAAAGAACGCGTAAATCCCTGGATCAGGGGTTCACCAAACTTGTTGCCATAATCGGATGCGCCATTACTGGCCTCAATCTCAATCTCAAGCGGGGTCGCTAAATTATCCGGCTGGGAGCTATCCCCTTCCCATTTCAGCGGATAGCCGGGAATATTGAGGTTACCCACACAATAACCGGCAGTACCGGTAATAACAAAGGCACCCCGGCCGGTTCCCAGCACGTCACGGATCCGACCGCCGGTCCCGGTCTCGGCTCCCGGAAAAGGTGCGACTCCCGTTGGAAAATTATGGGTTTCAACGGTGAGCAACGGATGATAGGTGGCCTGAACCGTGGTAAACGGCGATGGTTTGCCAGGCACTTGCGGAACAATGGTCTGAATAGTGTATCCTTGAATTGCACTTGAGTTATCTTTAAATGCGATGATTGAACCGTCTGGATGAGCTTCGAGCGTATCTGACACCAGGCCAAACAGCGTGTTCTCCTGTTCAGCACCATCTATAATCTGCCTGCCTTTAAAAAAGCCATGCCGGGAGTGCTCAGAGTTGGCATTGTTAAGGTCCATGATCTCAACAATGGTCGGGTTACGGTTATGTTTCTTGACAAAATAGTCGTAGTAAAAGTTACGATCCCACTCATCCATGGAGATTCCCGGAATCTCCGAAAGCGTATCGGGGCCCCCCGAGATCAGGTCAACTTCATATACAGACTCTGGTTCAACCCCGGTTTCAAAACTTTCCAGACTCTTCAGATACTGACACTCTGTCATTCGATCATGGTGGGCGTCAACAAACGATTGTATATTTTCATCATCGGGGACACGATATCGCCTGGAACGCTCGACCCTGGTGATACATGCAAGTCCCGTTGCCTGGCAAATCGATACCATATTAGATGACCAGGCCGTGGCAAAATTTAGCCGCGGCCCCACCTCTACAACACGTTCACCAGTGATAACCGGTGCTGGTGTCACGCTGTTGATCAGGAACCCATCTGCCAGGATGAGTCGCAAACAATCGTGTTCGGCCTGGGTCAATGCACGTGAGGATTCAATATTGAAGCAAAACTCGCTTTTCTCATCAGCACGCCGGTACAATTGTGAAACGACTGCTTTCATATCTTAACTCTCTATTTGAATTATACAGTTAAATAGTAATTACTTAGGTGGTTTATCAGACACCAGTGCGGCAAACAGTCAGTCCTTGGTGCGCATTGGCTGCAAGACTAGCATTAAACGAAAAAAATGTCCGCATGAAAGTGGAGTCTGGGTGATTTGCCTTTTTCCGTTTTCATGGTATTCTGATTGAATCGATATTGCTTCTAAAACCCACTGCCCCCAAGGAGGCCGACATGGCAAACGAACAACCTACCCCTTCTTTTCTCTCAGAATCGGAACGTACAGAATGCGGCAGGGTCGCCCAGTCGGACAGCGCTCTTCACAGCCAGCGTGCCAAAGCATTGCTGATGGTTGACAGTGGCTTGACACACCGGGAAGCCGGCATGAAGTCAGGACTGAGCATCGGCCAGGTCAGATATATTCTTAACAGATACCGCAAAATCGGCCTGGCTGTTTTTCCACCACCCCCTGTTGATGATAAGCAGGGCGTAAAACAAGAACAGAAACCCAAAAAACTAAAAAGTGCTGGCGGGAAATCAAAGAAAGCCAAAAAGAAGAAAAAGAAAAGCAAAAAAGAGAAGCGAAAAAAAGAGCAGAAAGACGGTTCTGGTTCTAAAAAGAAAAAGGCGAAAAAGAAGAAAGATAAAAAAAAGAAAAAGTAACAGAATGCCTTTTGCAAAATGATCGATTTTCATTCAGTCTCTGCGATTTGCAAATGGCTCAATGGAAATCGCTGTTGGTTCGATTCCCAAAAAAGAGCCTTCATGCTCCTGGAAAAGCTCGCCTCTGGGTCAGCTGCCTGGTTCGATAGCAAGACACTTCTTCCGGTTCCGGAACAGTTCACCTTCAAACTATTTATTATCTACTCGCCTTCAATAGAACATTGTGGTATAACGTCTTCGTTGTAAAATCATATAATTTTTATACAGTATTAAACTACCAGATATTCAGGAGAAAATGATGAAACGAACTCTTTTGTTCTTCCTACTTTTTATACTCGCGGTACCTGCTGCCCATGCAGCAGCCAAAACATACGGCAAGGGTGTTCATGTCCAGGAGAAGACCGCTGTCTCTGCAATTCTCGATAATCCCGATACCTATATCGGCAAGACAGTGAGGGTCGAGGGAATAATCCTTGAAGTTTGTGCCAAGCGGGGATGCTGGGTCTATGTTGCCGGAGATCGCCAGGGAGAGAAGATCCAGGTGAAGGTTACCGATGGTGAAATCGTCTTTCCGATGAGTGCTGCGGGAAGAATGGCTGTCGTTGAAGGGATTGTTGAAGAGTTGAAGCTCTCAAAAAAAGAGATGACTCAATACCTGCAGCACCTGGCTGAAGAAAAAGGACAGCCGTTCGACCCATCCACCGTGAAAGATGAACGAATGATTCGGCTTATCGGACTCGGCGCAGAAATAACCGAATAAAAGCGTACACTGACCCATGAAGTGGCGAAAGTGGAATAATATTATTCATCGTGACCTTGGCTATCTTTGTTTTGGCCTTACCATCATCTATGTTGTATCAGGGGTTGCGGTCAATCACATACAGGACTGGAATCCCACCTACAGAATTGAACGTCTGAGCAGTCAGGTTAATCTTTCAGGTGTTGATAGTGCCAACAACAATGCACTTGCCCTGACAGTCTTGGATCAACTCGGTGAAACGGCACCTCTGAAAAGCATCTTCCGGGTTGACGACACGACACTGAAGATTTTTGTGGTCGATAACAACATCACTGTCACTATTAATGATGGGCTGGTCTTCCAGGAAAAATCGAATAAACGGGCAATTCTTTACCAGGCAAACTTCCTTCACCTGAATCACGCAAAGAAATGGTGGACATGGTTTGCAGATCTCTATGCACTCGCCCTTGGACTACTGGCCATGACCGGACTCTTCGTATTGAGAGGCAAAAAGGGGATTACCGGAAGAGGAATGTGGTTGACCGGGACAGGTCTGCTCATCCCCCTCTTTTTTCTCTGGCTCTACTCTTGAGCAATAAGCAGAATACATGACTGTCGTCTTTCGTTAAAACGACAGCACCATTACCAACAGGTGATTCTGCCTGCTCTTCTTATCCTATGCAGGGTATTTTCCTTCAATAAATTCCTTCAGGTAACGAATCTCGACGTCCTGCACGGTCAGCAATGCTTTAACGGCATCCCCGATTGATACCAGACCGGCAAGCGTTCCCTGTTCGATAATCGGTATATGCCTGATCCTGTTCCTTGTCATTATTGCCATCAGCTGGTCAACATCGTCTTCGGGTGTGCCGGCAATAACATCTTCGGTCATCACCTCACTCACGGTCATCACGGCAACAATATCCGGATTACTGTGAACCGCTTTCAGCACATCATTGGGGGCAACAATTCCAAGGATTTTATCGTTATTATCAACGACAACGAGTGAACCGATGCGGTTGGCGAAAAAAAGCGACATTACGTCGACCAGCAGGTTGTCCTTGTGAATGGTGACAACCCGTGTCCCTTTTTCCGCAAGAATATCTTTTGCCTTCATCCTCAAGACTCCTCTTTCATTATGTAATCAACTACCCTCTTAAGGTCGATATTTGCAAAAATCACCTACAGGACAACGGGGAAAAAGCTCAAGGCAAATACCGAAAAAGCGAGAATAATCGTGCCGATTGGCGCAAAGGTCATTTCTGCTATTTCGAACTGATCCTCCGGCTCCCTGAAGTACATCACGATAATGAGTCTCAGGTAATACCACATGGAGAGGATACTGCTGAGGATTCCAAAGACAGCCAGGAAAACGAGATCTGCCTGGATTGCCGAGGTAATGACGTAGAACTTACCCATGAAACCTGCTGTTGGTGGAATTCCAGCCATCGACAGCAGGAAAATTGAGATTGCTGCAGCAGAGTATGGTCGGACCTTGGCAAGACCTTTAAAATCATCAAAAGAAACCCTCTGCTCCTCTTTACCTCCCAGGTATGAGAGTGCCGCAAACAGCCCAAGGGTGGAGGCGGCATAGGCAGCAAGATAAAAAAGTACCGCCCCACCGGAAAACTCATTTGTGTTTACCGCCGCAACGGCAATGATAAGGTATCCGGTATGCACGATACCTGACGCTGCCAGCATGCGTTTGAGGTTATCCTGGCCGATGGCAATCAGATTGCCGGCAAGCATGGTGATGACCGAGATATAGAAGAGAAAGGTTATCCACGAATCTCTCAATTCGCTGTTCATCACCAGAAAATTTACCAGAACGGCAAAGACTGATGTCTTTACCGCTGTCGCCATAAAGCCGGTTATGGGCAGGGGCGCGCCCTCATAGACATCAATGACCCAGGCGTGAAACGGAAAAGCCGCCACCTTGAACAGAAGAGCGACAAGAATCAGGAACGCACCGACCACAAGCGTTGGACTGCTGAAAAACCCGTTATCTGCAATAACCCTGGCAATTGCGCCGAACGTGGTGCTTTTCGCTCCTGCAAAGATAAAGGCTGTGCCCATTACGAAAAATGCTCCCGCAAACGCCCCGAGCATCAGATATTTTAATACCGCTTCCGAGCGGATAACACTTTTCCTGTCATAGCCAACCAGGGTATAAATGGCCAGCGACATGATTTCAATTGAGATGAAGATCGTGATGAGTTCAGCAGCCAGTGTCAGCAGGAGCATACCGCAGACGGCAAACAGCATAAGACAGTAAAACTCGAGGACGAACCCTTTATTCTGAGTAAAGTAGGTCTGCGCCATCATCGTCGAGAAAAAACCACAGGCCAGGACGATCAAACCGGCAACCTTGGTGAAGGTGTTGGCTACCATCATTCCGTTAAAAATATCATTAAATGGAGTGATGTCATTGCTGTTGGAAACTGCCAGCTGCACGAAAAAGGCAAATCCGAAGATCCCCATCGTCAGAATAGACATTGATTCTTTCGAAAGACTCTGAAAAGATGCCAGCAACATCAGCAGGAGTGCCCCTGCACCAACAATAATGAGTGGAAGTATCACCATTAAATCATGCATAATAGGTCACCCGAGATCAATCCTTTTCCTGGTTATATGAAAATACCGACGAACTGCTGTCTGCAAGCTGCAATACCGTGCTGACTGGAGCCAGCTGTTGTTTCGCAATCTGCTGCTGCGCAGCAGGTACAATTTTCTTGATGAACGGTTGTGGAAAAATTCCCATAAAGATAATGAGAATGATAATGGGCAGAAGCGTTAGGGTTTCTATCAGCGTCAGATCCTTGAATGATTCGGTCTTTCGATTGCTTTTCTCAAAAAAGACCCGCTGAAACATCCAGAGCATATAACAAACCCCGACAATCAGGGTTGTACCCGCGAGAACGGCGATCGTAACATTAAATTTGACCGCTCCCAGAATGATTAAAAACTCACCGATAAAACCGCTGGTTCCCGGCAAACCGACAGAGGCGAGCATGGCGACGGCAAAGAAAAAAGCAAATACCGGTGCTTTATAGGCTACACCGCCAAGGTCCTCGATATTTCTGGTTTCCATGCGCTCTTCAATAATTCCAAGCAGCAGAAACAGGACTCCGGTACTGGTGGCATGGGCGATCACCTGATACAGGGTCCCGGTCAGAGCCTGCACATTCATGCAGAAGATGCCAAGAGCGATAACGCCCATGTGGGAGGCAGAAGAAAAAGCAAGCATCCGTTTAAAATCTTTCTGGGCAAGAGCTGTTATGCCGCAATAGATCATACCGATGACCGCGGCATAGGCAATAATCAATGCATAATTAGCCATCCCCTCATCAAACACGGGAACAACGAACCTGATGGCAGCATAGATACCGATTTTGGCCATAATTGCGGAAAGAACAAAAGTCGTTCCGGTCGGGGCCTCGGTATAGGCATCGGGTAACCAGGTATGAAAGGGGAACAGAGGGATCTTGATGGCAAAAGCGATCATAAACCCGATAAAGGCGAGGGTCGCAGTATTACCGGAAAGCGACATCTGAGTCAGTTTTGCCATGTCAAAACTCCACTCACCGGCCTGGGCGTGATAGGCGACACCAAGATAGGCAATCGAGGCAAGCATTAACAGTGAACCGGCAATCGTGTAGATGGTGATTTTTAATGTCGCCTTCATTCTGTTCGGTCCGCCGTAGAAGCCAATCATGAAAAAGACAGGCAGCAGCATAACTTCCCAGAAGATATAGAACAGGACCATGTCGCTTGCACAGATGGCACCGATCATGGCACCCTGCACAATGAGAAGGTTACTGTAATATCCTTTCTCCTTTGTGGTAAATAGCAGATACACCATCGGAAACAGTGCAGCCGCAGCCATCAGGATGAGCAGACTAATGCCGTCAATACCAAGGCTGTAGCTTATCCCGAGCGAATCAATCACAGGGATTACCTGGGTAAACTCAAATGCTCCGCTGGCACCGCTGAAAGAAACAAACAGCTTCAGGCTCAGCAGCACCACGATCATCGAGACAACCAGCCCCGCAGCCCTGGCAGCATCTTTGCCAACAGGGGCGAGCAAGAGTCCGAACCCCACCAGAATGGGGACAAAAATCATAATAGAAAGGATATTGTCAAGCATTATAACTCCTTTACAAATTCAATGACTGGGCAAGCAACAAGCTCATCAGACTCAGTCCAATTACCATATAGATGGCATAAACCCGCACAAATCCTACCTGGACAATCTTGAATGCCAAACCGGCCATCTTGTACAACCAGGTTGCCGCCTTGACCGGTCCATCGGTAACAAAGGGCTCAATAAAAATACTGATCGCCTTTCCCACAAGCCGATATGGCAGTACGATGAGCACATGGTAAATCTCATCGACGTAGAACTTGCGATAAGCAAATTGTTTGAATCCGGAATATGAGGGTTCCTCGGCTCCGTCGCCGAATTTACGATAGGCTGTCCTGAACCCGAGTGCAAAGGCACCAATTGAAACAAGGATAGCCAGGAGTTCTACAAACCATGAGGTATGGGGGTGATGTTCAACAAGACTGGGAGCCAGCCAATGAGACACTTCGAGGTCGCCTCCAAAAATCCCTGGCAGATTTAAAAATCCTGCAAACAGCGCCCCAACCGCCAGGATTATCAGGGGGATGGTCATAACCTTTGGCGACTCATGGGCATGTGCATGAGCCTCACGATCACGCGGTACACCATGAAAAACCACAAATATCATCCTGAATGTGTAGTAAGCAGTCATTCCGGCAACCACAACACCGACAATCCAGATACCGACATGTCCCGTGGCTAGCGCTGAATACAGTATTTCATCCTTACTGAAAAAACCTGAAAACGGTGGACACCCGGCCAGCGCCAGTGCTCCAATCAGCATGGTCTTATAGGTAATCGGCATTTTATCCTTCAAGCCACCCATTTTCCATATATCCTGCTGGTGATGGAGAGCATAAATAACGGAGCCTGCCCCGAGAAAAAGCAGCGCTTTGAAAAAGGCGTGGGTGAAGACATGGAAGATACCGGCAGAGTAAGCTGCTACGCCGACGCCTGCAAACATATAACCAAGTTGAGATACCGTCGAATAGGCCAGAATTTTCTTTATATCTTTCTGGAACATGGCGAAGATGGCAGAGAGCAGCGCCGTGATAATGCCAACCCAGGCAACGACCGAGCCTGCAAGGGGAACATGAGCGTAAACAAAACTGAATCGGGCCACCATGTAGACGCCGGCTGTTACCATAGTCGCAGCATGGATCAGGGCAGAAACAGGTGTCGGGCCAGCCATCGCATCGGGAAGCCAGACATACAGGGGAATCTGGGCTGATTTACCTGTGGCACCAACAAACAGAAGCAGGCAGACGATGATTCCAAGCGCAGGTGTCAGGTTATGAGCATTGGCCTTCAGGGAGAGATAGTCAAATCCATCAGCCCCGATCCCCCAAAATAAAAAGGACATACCTAAAACAAAGCCAAGATCTCCGATCCTGTTTACAATAAACGCCTTATTCCCGGCTATTACATTGTCGCGATCTTCGCTATAATAACTGATGAGCAGATATGAGCAGAGCCCGACACCTTCCCAGCCAACGAACATGACCACCGGTCCGTCACCAAGAACAAGAATAAGCATGCTGCCGAGAAAGAGATTCATGTAGGCAAAGAACTTTCCAAAATTCTTATCTTCTGCCATATACCCGATCGAATAGATATGAATCAGTGAGCCTATCAGGGTAACGAAGAGGAGCATCAGGGAGCTCAGCGGGTCAGCCAGAAAACCCATCGATACATCAAGATCGCCAACAGAGAACCAGGTGAAAAGCTTCTGGGTCAAGATACGCTCTTCTGCCGGAAAACCTTTGAGGTTAAAAAAGACTCTCACCGCCAGAATAAAAGAAAGAACCGGCCCTATACAGCCAAGTATCCCATAGATTTTTTCAGGCAGTCTCTTTTTATTGCAGGTGGCCAGGTGCAGCAATCCGACAACAAGCGCACCGGTCAGGGGCAGAAGAGGTATATAAGCCAGGTATGTCGCATGCTGTGCCATCAGATCACCCCTTGAGCAAACTGAAAACATTGGTGTCCAGCTTGCCTTTATGCTTATGAAGAAGAATTACAACTGCCAGCGCCAAAGCCGCTTCAGCCGCTGCAACGGCCATCACCATCAAAGCCAGGACATGACCGTCCATGCTTTCATGTAGACGTGCAAGCGTGACAAATGCCAGATTTGCCGCATTGAGCATCAGCTCAATTGCCATGAATACGGTAAAAACGTTACGCCGGGAAATAACCCCGAGTATGCCAAGACAGAATAAGATGATACTCAAAGAGAGATAATTTAAAATCACTCGTTCACCCCCCTTTTGCCGGCAAGAACGACGGCACCAACAAGTGCCACAAGCAGCAGAATTGAAACAATTTCAAAAGGCAGCAGCCAGTCTTTAAAGAGCAGAACACCAACATCCTTTACCCCGCCAAATCCTCCTCCAACAATGACCGTTTCTCCGCCAGGAAGGGATTTAATCGCCTTGAGCAGCAGGATGGCGATGGGAGCAATCACTGCGATACCTCCGGCGAGATAAAACCACCTTCCGGTCTCTACCGGCAGGTCACTTTCCTGGATATTGAGGAACATGATAATAAAGAGGATAAGTGACATGATTGCACCGGCATAAACAATCAGCTGAATTGCAAAAATCAATTTGGCGGATAAGAGTGCATAAAGGCCGGCCAGGGAGATCAGCGTTACCACAAAACTCATGGCACCATTCATCGGGTGTTTGAAAATAATTAACCCCAATGCTCCCAGAACCGACAATAACCCAAATCCGAAAAATAAGAGTGTGGATGTCATGTTGCTAACGAGCCCCCTTCTGATAGTCCTGTTCTTCAAAAGCTCCCGGTGTATCGAGCAGCTCTTCAAGCCCAATAACCATTGACTCACGATTATCGCTGGTTACTGAGAAAATTCCCGTATCCATCCGTATGGCATCCATCGGGCATGCCTCAACGCAATAACCGCAGTAGATACATTCCAGCAGATCAATATCGAAACGAACCGGCAGTTTCTCCGACTTATCATCATTTCGCTCTCCTGCCTCAATCATGATACAGTTGGACGGACAGTTTGTCTGACACATGAAACAGGCCACACACTTTACCGTCCCGTCATCATGCTTTGTCAACCTGTGTCTGCCCCGCCAGCTTGGTGGAATTTCCGGTTTGACCTCGGGATAATGACGCACATACAACCTGGAGTTATCCAGAAGATTACGGAAGAAATGACCGAGGGTCACAATCATTCCTTTTGCGACCTCAACCAGATACAATTGTTCGAGAAAGGTCCTTCCTTTGCGTTCTATGACTCTAACTTTTACACCCATGACAATCCTTTTACCCAAGTGAAACAATAACAGCGCTGGTAATGAAAATGTTTAACAGCGCCAGAGGCATGAGTTTCTCCCACCCTATCTTCTGCAGTTGATCATAACGAAACCGGGGAAGCGTCCACCTGACCCAGATATAGACAAAACACATCATTGTGGTTTTGACCAGAAAGGTGACTATCTGAAGCAGGGCCACCAGAATCCGGTCGGCGGAACCACCGACTGCAAATAAGAGATATCCGATGAGTACTACCTCCAGCACGACGACAGCCATCCAGAGAATCACTCTGTATACATTTCCCTCACGAACGCGCGGATCATCGGGCCTATGATAGTGACTGCGATTATTCTTCTTTATCCAGCCAGTAAAAAAATAGGTGATAACCGGGGTGACAATCATCAGCATGAGTACTACTGCTTTAGCATTGGCCACAAGTGTCTCTGTCGCCAGCCAGGGTATCTGATAGCTGCCGAAATAAAGGGTTACAATCAGTGCACTCGAAACAAACATGGCGACATATTCACCGAGGAAGAACAGGGCAAATTTCATTGCGCTGTACTCGATATGAAAACCGGCAACAATCTCGCTCTCTCCCTCCGCCAGGTCAAAAGGCGTTCGATTGGTCTCCGCAAATGCCGCAATAATAAAAATGATGACCCCGAGCGGCTGTAGAAAAACACCCCACATCGGAATAAAACCAAATAACAGCTGTCCCTGGTATTGCGCCATCTCTGTCAGGTTGACCGTACCGTAAATCGCCAGCAGACTCACCAGGGCAAGGCCCATTGGAATTTCATAACTGATTACCTGCGCCGCCGCGCGAAGTCCGCCGAGAACGCCGTATTTGTTGTGGGATGACCAGCCTGCCAGGATAATGCCATAGACACCGAAGCCAACGACAGCAAGGAACCACAGAATGCCGATATCCATCGGAACCGCCTGCATGACATAATCCCTGCCGCCAATGGTAAGGACATCGGCAAAGGGGATCACTGCGAAGCAGAGCATGGCGGTAAAAAACACCAGCATCGGCGCCAGGATGAAGTAGAACTTGTGTTTAATATGCCCCGGCACCACATCTTCTTTGAAAATCAGTTTTACCCCGTCCGCCAGGTTCTGGATGAGTCCGGCGGCCCTGAACCCCATAAAGTTACAGCGGTTAGGTCCTGCACGATCCTGGAAGAATCCGGCACCTCGACGTTCCATCCAGACCAGCACCGCCACAAAGCTCAAAGGGACAAAAGCGCCAAATGCAATCCTTAGCAATATCATCAGTACATCAAGTGCCGACATGGGAATCCTCGCTGTCTGCTAATTTTAATCCTTCAGCAGGAATCTGTTCCGGCTGGACATCTGACAGGATTGGAACCGATTGCCTGATCCCAGGCCAGGACCGTTTCCAATCAATTATGGCTCCGCCCAGTAACCTGGTAATCTCAACAATATCTGAGGGGCTCTCATTCTTGTTAACCGCCTTGAAGAAACGCTGCAGCACCCCATCCTCATTAACAATTACTCCGCCATACTCACTGTATGAAGCTGTTGGCACAATAATTGATGACGAACGGTAAACCGGCAGATCATGCGTGCAGACGGAAACACAGTCCGCGTTTGCCAGCAGGGCTTTGAGGTCGTCGTTAATATCGGTGAAGAAGAGATCGTTGTTGAAATTGATGAACAGGTCACACCTGTCCAGCTCCGTTTTGAAGATTTCTTTGTCCGTATCGATTTCGAGCAGCTCCAGTCCTTTACGGTTTGCTGCTTTATCGTCATTAATCAGATAGTCATCGCCGCTTCCCGGTTTGATATAGGCATCACTGTAGCCCGACAGATGGGCCCCATACAATGTCGCTAACCGTTTGACAGCCCACATCTGGCCAAGTGTTGAGTCTGGAGACACCAGCATCAGCGGTTTCTTTGCTCTTTCCAACCTGCCGAGAACCGCACTGATCCCCTCTTCAAATGAAACAGCAGCACCGTCTACCATCGCCTGTGTCTGCCGCTGCTGGTTCTCCTGGTGATAGCTGAGCCGCCCTTCATCACAGATAAAATAGCCATTTACCAACAAATTCTTCCGGGCTCTGAAACGGTAAATGACATCATCTTTATACTTTTCACAGTGATGATCGATATAGATATTACATCCCTTGCTACAGCCGTGACAAACGCCCTCATCTCTTTTCAGGAACCAGGCACGCTGCTTGAACCTGAAGTCTTTGCTGGTCATGGCACCGACGGGGCAGATGTCCACGATATTGAGCGCATAGCGGTTATCAAGCGGTCTGCCGGGAAAAATTGTTACCCGTGCGTAATCGGTTCTGTTAACAATACCCAACTCGCCAGTCTCGGTAATTTGCCGGGTGAACCTCACGCATCTGCCACAGAGTACGCACCGTTCCTGATCATGAACGACCCCGCAGCCAAAATCCATCTTTTTCCCTTTGGTAACCTGAGGAACACGCATCCGGCTATCCTCGAGGCTGTAGTTCATGTAATAGTCCTGCAGATCACATTCTCCAGCCTGGTCACAGATCGGGCAGTCAACCGGATGGTTGATCAGCTCGAATTCGAGCATGTCGCGCTGGATCTTTTTTATATAATCAGTATCCAACTGCACTTTCATGCCTTCCAGAGCCGGAGTCTTGCAGGCAGGAACAAGCGGTGGCCGGCCATCTTCAATGCCAACCAGACACATCCTGCAGTTTCCATCTGCACCCAGAGCCGGGTGATAGCAGAAATGCGGGATCTCTATACCAATGACAGCAAGTGCATCAATGAGGTTTTTTCCTGTTTCAACCTCCACCTCCTGCCCGTTTACGAAAAGTTTCACCATTTCAGCCATTGGTCGTCCTATTCCTCATGCAGATCTTATTGAACCGAGGCAGTATCAATTGCATAGGCCTCAAACTCATGTCGAAATTTATTCAGATAGCTGCGCACCGGCATGGTGCAGGCCGCTGAAAGTACACAGACGGTCTTCATCTCGATATTGTCACACAATTCCACCAGCAGATCGATGTCAGCTATAGTTCCTTCACCACCAAGCAGTTTCTTTACTATTTTCAACATCCATCCCAGTCCCTCCCTGCAGGGAGTGCATTGCCCACACGACTCATGATGATAAAAATCGATAAGATTTTTCACCAGTTTTACCATGTCTACTGTTTCATCCAGGACCACGATTCCACCAGAACCGAACATCGTTTTATGCTCGGCCATCGATTCATAATCGAGGGTTACCGTTTTTGCCTCTTCAACGGTCAGAACAGGTGTCGAACTTCCACCTGGAATAATTCCTTTCAGGGCCCGACCTTTCCAGACACCGCCGGCAACTTTTTCAAGTACCTCCATGAGTGGTAGTCCAAGGGGTAACTCATACATTCCCGGCTTTTCAACATGCCCTGAAATACCGAACAAATGTGTGCCCGCGCTTTTTTCTGTTCCGTACGCTTTATAGGCCTCCGCCCCTTTATCAATAATGAACGGCAGGGAGGCTATCGACTGGACGTTGTTTATGATCGTTGGTGAATCGTAGAGACCGACAACTGCTGGAAACGGTGGCTTGCTTCTCGGCTGCCCCTTCTTTCCCTCAATCGATTCAAGCAGGGCCGTCTCTTCACCACACACATAGGCTCCGGCCCCCCGGTGAACAGTGACCTCGAGTCGAAAGTCTCTGCCGGCGACCGATTCTCCGAGATACCCCGCCTCATACGCTTCATCGATGGCTGTTTGGAGAATTTTTACCTGCGAGGTATATTCGCCACGGATGTAGATATAGCAATCGTGGCAGCCAATGGCGTAACAGCAGATAATGATCCCCTCAATTAACATGTGGGGATCTCGAACCAGAATATAGCGATCTTTAAATGTTGCCGGCTCTGATTCATCCGAATTCACAGCGAGGTAGACCGGCTTGTCCAAATCCTTCGGCAGGAACCCCCACTTCACGCCGGCAGGAAACCCGGCACCACCCCTGCCCCGCAAACCACTGTTCTTGACCACGTCAATAACATCGGCAGGCTCCACAGAAAAGAGCTTATCAAGCGTCTTATAAGCCCCGTGCTTTTTTGCAATCTCGAGCAGGTGAGCGTCTTTGATATCAAACTTCTCACTGAGAATTTTAACTTCCATCGACATTCATCCCCCTTAATCCAAACCTTCCAGAATCGTTTTAAGCTTATCCACGGACATCTCTTCGTAGAACTCACCATTGATCTGTACGACCGGTGCCGTTCCACAGTGACCAAGACATTCAACCTCTTCCAGGCTGAATTTACCGTCTTCGCTCATCTGGCCTGGTTTAATGCCAATATCGGTTTCCAGGTAATCAACAAGAAGCTGTTTGTCCCGGAGCCAGCAGGAGAGCGTCCGGCAGACACAGATATGATATTTGCCCACCGGTTTAAGCTGGTACATGGTATAAAAGGTGGCCAGTTCAAAAACTTTGGCGGCATAGGTACCGATCCTGTCGGCGATATATTCAATCGCTTCAGCACTGATCCAGCCCTCCTGGTCCTGGGCAAGCCAGAGAGCCGGCATGATCATCGACTCCCGAAGAGGATAACGCTTCACCAGCCGTTCGAACTCGGCATCTCTTTCCGTATCAAAAGCAAACGGTTTTCCCGTAATGATTAGTTGTGAACGATCGCTCATCTATCAAGCTCCCCGCCAATGATGTTGATACTTCCGAGGTTGATGACCGCATCAGCAATCATTTCTCCTTCCACCATTTCATGAAATCCCCCCATGGCATAGAAACATGGAGGACGAACCTTGCATTTATATGGTGTTCCTGATCCATCGGAGACAAAATGAAACCCGAGTTCACCATTTGCAGCCTCGTAGCTGTCATACCATTCACCTGCAGGTATTTTAACCCCCTCAAACACCAGCTTGAAATGGTTGGCAAGTCCTTCAATCTTGTTATAGACCTGTTCCTTCGGGGGCAGGACGATACTGTGGTCAGATATGAAAACAGGACCCTCAGGAATCATCTTCACCGCCTGACGGATTATCTTGATGCTCTCAAAAATCTCCTCGAAGCGAACCATCATCCTATCGTAGATATCGCCAACACTGCCAATTGGCACGGTGAAATCAAAGGATTCGTAATGATAGTAGGGGTTATCTTTTCTTAAATCGAATGCAACACCTGAGGCCCGCAGATTCGGCCCGGTAAAACCATAGGATAGCGCCGTTTCTGCTGACAGTATGCAGGTACCCTGGGTACGGTCATGGACAATGCGATTTTGCAGCACCAGACCAAGGGAGTCAGAGACACCTTTTTCTATTGCTTTCAGCTGGGATTCCATATCTTCCTGCCAGCCATCGTAAAAGTCCCGGTACATCCCACCGATCCGGGTAAAAGAACTTGTCAGTCGTGCACCGGTAAGGCGGCTGATAAAATCGTAGGAAGCTTCCTTCTCGTTATAGAGATACCAGTAATTTGTCAGACCACCCATATCAACAAGATTGGCGGCAATACAGACGAGGTGATCCTGGACCCTGAAGAATTCAGAAAGAATCACACGCATTATTTTTGCACGCTCGGTAATCTCGACGCCCAGCCAGGACTCAACCGCCTTAACGTAAGCAATATTGTTCATCAGGGCCGAACAATAATTCAACCGGTCCGTCAATGGAATGACCTGGTTATATGTCCTGTTTTCCGCGGTTTTCTCAAATCCGCGGTGCAGGTAGCCAATCTCGTTGACATTGGCCATGATTGTTTCGCCATCGAGCGCCGTGAGAATCCGGATTGCGCCATGTGTCGCCGGGTGGGATGGACCAAGGTTCAGAAACATCAACTCGGTATTGATATCTTTAAGTGTGCTCTCATCAACTCCTTTTGCCTGAAGTCTGGCCCTGATCTCATTTTCCATGCTATCTGTCTCATAGCATATCTGGCCCTGGTGGATATCATAGTCCTTACGCAGGGGATGTCCCTGAAACTGCCAGTGATTGAGAATCCTTCTCAAGTCAGGGTGACCGGTGAAATTGATGCCATACTGGTCATAGACTTCTCTTTCCCCCCAATCTGCTGCCCCCCAGAGCCCACTGCAGGTCGGAACCCCCTTTTCCGGGTCTGCAACAGGTGTGCGAACTTGGAGAAGCCAGTTTCGCTGCCAGTTCCTCAGGGTATACACCACAGCAAAGCGCTCCTGCGGAGGATTTGGATAGGTGAGATAATCAATTGCTGTAACATCAACTAACAGGCCAAAATCCAGATCAGGATAGGTTTTCAGCCGAGTCATCGTTGATTCCAGTCTTTCCGAGTCAACATCCATGACGATGGTATCCAGAACCATTCTGCACTCAATGTCTGGAAACAGGGCACGGATTTTATCAATGGCCGTTTCTTTCATGGTCAGTCAAGAATTCCCTTGAAGTCTTTATATGGATCAACCAGCACGCTTTCGGTCTGTATCTGCTCCTGAATCTTGATCAATGCATCGAGAACAGCTTCCGGTCTTGGCGGACAACCGGAAATATACACATCTACCGGAACCACCGTATCGATTCCCTGTACCGTGCAGTAATTATCATATATACCGCCTGAACTCGCACAGGCACCCATCGCCACCACCCACTTCGGATCAGGCATCTGCTCGTAAATTCTTTTGAGTATAGGGGCCTGTTTATAGCTGACTGTCCCACAGACAAGCATCAAATCTGCCTGCCGAGGGGAAAAACGCACGACCTCAGCCCCGAAGCGGGAAATATCATGCTGACTGGCAGCGGCACTCATAAATTCGATCGCACAGCAAGCTGTACCAAAAACCATCGGCCAGAGTGAGTACTGCCGCCCCCAATTAACAAGTGCATCCAGTTTTGTTGTCAATACCGAGTCGCCGAGACTGGCTTCGAGTCCTAACGCCAATTGAGTACTCCTTTCTTGAGAATATAGATAAGGCCGGTGAGTAAGAGCAGAATGAAAACTACCATTTCCACAAAACCAAAGACACCGAGTTCCCGCAGACTTACCGCCCACGGATACATGAAGACTGCTTCAATATCGAAAATCAGGAAGAGGATGGCCATCAGGTAAAACTTCACGCTGAACTTCTGATCGGCCATCCCGACCACATGCTTGATTCCACTTTCATACGGATCGTCTTTCGCTTCCACAGTGGATCGCGGTCCCAGGTAGACCATCAAGACCATGACCGTCGGTATGGCAACAGCAAGACCGATAAAGATAAACAGTGATAAGACCAGTTCTGCCGACATAAGGTACTCCTGCCTCGACTTTGAACTTCATTTTTTGGTTAGAAAAAGTGGGTCATCATCCAAATAATCTACATCAAATACCAAGCAGATGTGCTCTCTGTCAAGAGAAACAGCGTACACTTTTCAGCATTTTAGGATGGGTTCTGAGCAAAAAAAAGATGCTCGCACAATACCGCATGTGCGTTTTGTGCGTTAGCTGTTGCGCACTCTATGAGGTGAAGCCTGATTACGCAATTTTTACCTAAAACGGATATAACGTAAATCCTTGCCTGAAATCTTCGATACAGCTCTATCTTGGCTTTTGCTTGGTCCTGGAAAGGCTGAATTCGACTTTACCAAATAATTACCTGCACGAGTCTCTGATGTGACCCAGCACAGTAAGCACAGGGCCATAATGGGAGATCTGCCAGACAGCTACCTGATCAATAATATGTAACGATAATCAAACAAGAACTGATAGGTAAACCAAGTGTTTGAAATTCAGTTTCTTTTCAGAATTAAGATCAAAACTGCAGAACATTCTCGCCGCGATGGCCTGCTCAGGTCCAGGCTGAAACCGGAACAGAGCAGCCGGCTCAACCAGGAGAAGCCCCTTTTTCCAGCGCAACACAGGCCAGATAACTCCTTACCATTATCTTAATAATTTACTGATTGAAATGATGGCCCACAAGAGAAATGACCGTCTCTATATCTCCTTTCGTAACATCAAGGTGGGTAACCAGCCGAACCCGCTGACCTGCAGCGATGAGAACATTATTTTCTTTGAGAAAACGTTGCAGACTTCCAGCGGCCGACTCCGGCAGGGTTATAAAAACCATATTGGTCTGTGAGGATTCAAATTCCACTTCTAGAACTTTTACTGCTGATAGCCCGTCTGCCAGCAATCTGGCGTTCTCGTGGTCCTGCTGCAAGCGCTCGACATTGTGGTGCAGCGCATAAAGACCTGCTTCGGCAAGAATTCCAGCTTGACGCATGCCACCCCCCAGCACTTTACGCCAGCGACGAGCACGTCTTATGGTTTTACGATCTCCACACAACAATGATCCAACCGGAGCACCGAGCCCTTTGGACAGGCAGACTGAAACCGAGTCAAAATGTTTGCTGATTTCAAATACCGGGACATTGCCTTTTACCGAGGCATTAAAGATGCGGGCTCCATCGAGATGAATTTTCAAGCCATGGTCCCGCGCAAGAGCATGCGCCTCCGCCAGATAGACCAACGGAAGTGCCAGGCCGCTATGGGTATTTTCCAGGCAAAGCAACCTGGTTTTGGCGAAGTGAAAATCATCCGGCTTTATTGCCCGGGCGACCTTTGCCAGATCCAATGTCCCATCTCTCTCAAAATCAAGGGGCTGTGGTTGTATCGAACCAAACACCGCAGCACCACCGCCCTCGTATTTATAGGTGTGGGCGAGCTGGCCGACGATATACTCATCTCCTCGGTCACAGTGTGAGAGAAGCGCCAGGAGATTGCTTTGGGTTCCGCTTGGCGCAAAAATAGCCGCCTCTTTGCCTAACATATCGGCTGCATGCGCTTCAAGCCTGTTTACCGACGGGTCTTCCCCGTAGACATCATCGCCAACGTCAGCCGTCAGCATCATTTTGCGCATTTCGGCAGACGGTTGGGTAACGGTATCGCTTCTTAAATCAATCATTTGCTCGGTTCCTTTATTGCGGTTCCATGTGGATCGTCGCCTCGATGTTCATCTGTTCACGAAGAGACTTCTCTATCATGTTCGTCTGATCATGTGCATCCTGCAGCGTCAGCTCGCGCGACATTCCTATATGAAAGGTCAGCTCTATGTGGTCTCCATATCTATGGAGGTGAAAATGATGCGGGTGTACCTCAAAACCAAGCCCATCAATGAGGTTGGTAACTTGGTCTAACAACTCCTCGTCAGGCCTCTCACCGATGAGCCTGGTGATGGAATCTCGCAAAATTTCAAACGATGCATAGAAAATAAGCATCGCCACCAGGATGCCCAGAACACCATCGACCCACCAGAACAGTCCACTGCATAAAATACCGATCAAGACAACCACAGACGACAATGCATCGGTGCGATGGTGCCAACCATCAGCTTTCAGGATAGGATTATTCGTCCTTCGTGCTGCCCAGAAGGCAAATTGTGCCATCAACTCTTTTACAGCAATGGAAATCACGGTAACAACAATAGCTATCCTACCGAAGGTAATCTGCTCGCCTGATTTCAGCTGTTCTATCGACTTTATGACAAACTCTACTCCGATCATAGCCAGGAGCACTCCGATAATAACCGAGCAGATCAGATCAGTTCGGCCATGCCCAAACGGGTGATTTTCATCTGCGGGCCGGTTGCTTGCCCAGGCACTGATGATTACAATCGCGGAACTGATGGAATCGGTAAGTGTATGCCATGCATCCGCTGTCAAGGCAATGGATCCGGTAATGAGCCCGACCCAAAGTTTGAGAACAAAGAGCAGCACATTGCCAACTACCGAGAAAAGACCTTCGGCGAGTACGAGATTAACCCCCTTTTTCTTTTTGCTGTCTCTTCTCATTCCTGAAACATTGTATAGATCAGTTCTTGAACGTGACCACAACGTACCTGTCAACCTGTTAGCTCACGATTAATTCAGTTTTTTCCTCCATCTGGAATCATGACAATATATCAATACTGGCTCCAGATTGTATACCCCTCCTTTTCGTAAGCTGAAACACAGTCCTGGTATACCTTGTAAGACTCCTGCGTCCTCCATTTGTCAACGGTACATTCTTTCATCTCTCCAGTGGTACGATCCATGAGCATTGTCTTGGAATGTTCTGCGTTAAATGAGGCACATCCAGACAACAGGAGAATAAGGCAAAAGAGCAGTAATCGAGGCATTAGACAATCTCCAATAAGTAGAATTTAATCTGTCAGGTCAGCCGAAGCGCACCCATACGGTTTTATAGACTTCACAGGCGATGTGTCAAGCTATTTCACCACCGATTCTTCTCTGGCCTACGACCAGGTGCAGGCAGTGCTTGCCCCGATACACTATTCTGAAACGTCTCATGACCCTAATCACTAGACGTAATATCTCTGTATCCAGTATAGTTATTGCGAGTATCAGCATTCCATTGTATATAATTTAAAACTATAAATTATCTATTTATCATAATTTTTAATTATGCTTCCTGATCTCAATCGTTTAAAAGTATTCAGCTATGTTTACCGAAACCAGTCGATCAGCAAGGCCGCTCGGGAACTTGATCTGAGCCAGCCGGCGGTAAGTCAGCATATAAAAAAGCTGGAACGTGAACTGAGGCTGCCGCTGTTCACCCGGGTTAACAGAAGAATTGTGCCAACGCCAGCAGCCAGGAGATTATATGATCAGATGAATCCGTTGATCACCCAACTGCATCAGGAAATAAAATACCTGAGGCGGCCGTTTGACACTCCTTACGGGCTCCTCAGAATAGGTGCTCCAGAGCTATTTGCAGGCAACGTTCTCACCGCTATATTAACCAGGTTCAGATACAGGTTCCCCACCGTCACCTTTGCCCTCAATTGCGGTCACAAAGATGAACTCTTGTCATTGCTGTCTTTCGGAAGTGTTGATCTGGCATTGATTGAGCACACCCCGGAGCCGGGCAGCAAACAGCCAATCAACGACCTCTATTTTTCAAGCGAAATCCTGCTTAACGAACCGTACACCATGGTTTGTTCAAAAAAATATTTTGACAGAAATATTGCTGGAAAAACTGATTTTGAGCACCTGATACAACGTGAATACCTGACAATAAATGATGGTAGTACGGTCGCCGAACTTTGGTTCCAATCCCACTATAAGCGCCTCCCCCAGAACCTTAATTACGTTCTGAAAACTGATAATTTTCAATCCTTTCTTGATGGGGTCAGAAACGGGATGGGCCTGGGTGTTATTCCGTTTAATTTTGTCAACGCAGAGATAGAAAAGGGTTCATTGGCCTGCATAGAGAATTCCGGCAAACAAGTATACAACACCTTGTCTCTGGTTCAACTGAAGAACAAAGAGCCGACGCTCACCGAAAAAGCCTTCATTGCCGTTCTAAAAAAAGAACTCGCCCCTCCAAAACGGTAAAGGCACGCCTTTTGGCAACCATTGAAGATTTACAGGAAAATACCAACAACAAGAACCGTTTGCAATTGCGACAAAGTGGTATGGCCTTGGAATTATAACGAAAATATCCTGCTCAAGGCAAAAACCCTGAGCATGACCATGGGGTTTAGACCCGCAGGGCTGAAGCGAGGGATGAAGCAGGTGGGAAGAAAGAGAATCCTCCCACCTGTAATTTCTTACTACTCTGCCAGGACACTGTTTCTCAGCGTTCCGATTTTTTCGATTTCGACTTCAATAACATCACCCGGGACGAGCGGACCAACGCCATCGGGAGTACCGGTAACAATAATATCACCGACTTCGAGGGTGAAATTTTTTGAAATAAAGGCAATCGTCTCGGGTATATCAAAGATCATGTGGCTGGTATTGGAATCCTGGACAACCGTGCCATTGAGCCGGGTGCTGATCAGCAGGTTTTGCGGGTCGCCAATATCACCACTTAATACAATCCTGGGACCGATCGGCCCGAACGTGTCAAGAGATTTACCGCGGTACCAACCTGATTTATCATGCTTCTGGAAATTGCGCTGGCTCACGTCATTGAAACAGGTATACCCCATGACATGCTCATAGGCTTTCTCCGCAGGAATATTTTTGCCTTTCTGGCCGATGATCAACGCCAGTTCTCCTTCATAATCAGTCCGGCAGGTCCTGAACCCATAATCGTCAAGAAATGCCGGAATTATTATTGGCTGATCTGGCCCTACCAGGGTGTTCAGGGTCTTTGGAAAAAGAATCGGTTCCCTTGGCGCTTCCTCCTTGAAACGATCCGGTTCTGCTGAAGCACTTTCTTTTATGTGTTTCCAATAGTTGAGCCCCAGGCAGATAATTTTCTGGGGCCTGAGCTCGTAGTGCTCTCCGTTACTCATTGGTAATGTTACCGTCATTGTATTCTCCCGCTCTTTTTATCGGTTGAGCCTTTTGCAAAATGATGATTTTCGTTCAAAGTCAAGGCATGCGGAAAAATTTTACCGCAGGCATAAAATTAATATTCCGAGGATAATATTTTAAGCATAACGCAGAGGTTGAACGAAAAGGGTGTTTTGCAAGTGGCTCGGTTAAAAAAATTATGCCACTATACCAGAAGAATCCTGGTAATTGCACAGATAATACTTGCTCCTGCTCAACAGGATTAATAATCTATAGGAACTGGTACAATTCTCTGTTTCTCAAACAATAGAAAAGGAACATTCCGACATGAAAACACTGCTTACAATTTTAATACTGCTCGCCTTCACCCCTTTTATTTCTGACGCTTCCGGGGAAGAGTTGAATTTCAATCTTATCAATCTATCCGCAGTGGCTCAAAGAGATATCGACAACAATGTTCTCATCGTCACCATGCGCAGCAGTGCTGATGCCGATTCCGCACAACAGGCAGCAAAAATTGTCAATCAGGAAATGGAGTGGGCCCAAACGCTTTTGCATGACATGCAGAACATCAAAAAGCAATCCATCAATTATCAAACTCACCCCAGGTACCAGAACAAGGTAATTGTTGGCTGGTCAGTCAGTCAGCAACTCCAGCTTGAAAGTGAAGAAATCGACGCGCTGTCAAATATGGTTGGCAGACTGCAGGAAAAATTACAGGTAAGTTCTCTGAATTTCGGAATAAATCCTGAGCAAAAGAAAGCAGCCACCAATGAGCTTATCACTGAAGCACTGGCCGTATTTGACACAAAGTCGAAACTTATCACAAAGGCAATCGGCGCCAAAGACTTCCGTATCGTCACCCTGACAATAAATGAGAATGCACCATCAATCCCGCGCCAGCGTGGCTACCAGATGGAAGCTGTGGCCATGTCGGCAGCGAACGCCCCCCAGATTGAAGCGGGTGAATCAGAAATCATCGTGCGAGTCAACGGCACAATCCAGCTTATTTTCTAGCTCTCGGCAGAACTGAATTATCCCACATTCAAACATTTTCCGGTTATCCGGACCAAACTATTCCGGGCATCCGGAATAACGCTGGGTCCTCAAGTACGGTAATGTCTATATGTCTGTTATAAAAGATATTTTTATAACATCTCTGTTGCCTTTTTATGCACGATTTTTGCATATTTTTTAGTGCATACAGTTGTGTTTCTTCAGAATGGATAATCCATCGGCAGATATGCCCGGAGGACCATATTCTGCAATGACGATCACGTAATTGTTCTCCCCGGACGGAGGTGACAGTATGATCGGAAAAGACAACTTGGTCAATTTCAAGAAAATGTGGACCTGGCTCAGCGGTTATCCTGCCCATGACCAGGACTATTACCAGGAACACGTGGCCGCACTTGACACACCCTGGTTAAACAGCTGCCCTCTTGCAAACGTTGACGGTGATGCCTGCGATGGCTGCAGCCCAATCTGGCAGTCAGCAAATGGCACACTATGTACAGATCCTGAGTCCCCACTGTATAAATGGCAAACCACCAGCCGAGAGCAGCCCGATTACCGCTGTTATTACGCAAGCCAGGTTGCAGTCCTGGCGATGAACGCCATTCGAAAACGAGGGTTTGACGAGGTGAGCCCGAAAATTTTTGGTAAAGACTATATTCACAGCCAGCTGCACGGTTAGATACTCCTTGCCTACCGTAGACGCTCTGTGCTTGACCGACAGAGCGTCCTGACACCCTTTTCCGTTGTTCCCAGAGATTTTTCCTGATCCGACGATCCATCCGCTCCTTGCAGCCACATTGTGGCATGCTTATAGTTGGCCGAACACGATATGCTAACTTTCACAAAACAAATCCTGACATGTATTCAATTACTGAAACGAGTCCCCTGGCTGAGCTGAAATTCGACAACTCCTTTACCAAAGAGCTCCCCAGTGATCCCGAGACTGAAAACCAGCCTCGCCAGGTACGCAATGCCTGTTATTCATTTGTCACCCCGACCCCGGTAGCAAAGCCGTCGCTTGTTGCTTACTCAAAAGAAGCGGCATCCCTGCTCGATTTTTCTGATACTTTCTGCCGCTCACCTGAATTCACCAACTTGTTCTCAGGTAACATAATCACCTCGGAGCTGAAACCATTTGCCATGTGCTATGGTGGACACCAGTTTGGTAATTGGGCTGGCCAGCTGGGAGATGGCCGTGCGATCAACCTCGGGGAACTCATCAACCACGCAGGTGAACGGTGGATATTGCAACTCAAAGGCGCTGGTCTGACGCCCTATTCACGAACAGCAGATGGTCTTGCCGTTCTCAGATCATCCCTGCGAGAATTCATCTGCAGTGAAGCAATGTATCACCTGGGAATACCGACCACGCGGGCACTGTCTCTCGTCCTGACAGGCGAACAGGTCATTCGGGATATGTTCTACAACGGAAACCCTAAATCGGAACCGGGGGCCATTGTCTGCCGGATATCACCATCGTTTATCCGCTTTGGCAACTTTGAAATCCTCACCGCTCGGCACGACACAGAGCTACTAAAAAAACTCGTAACGTATACAATTAAAACAGATTTTCCGCACCTGAGTCACGAACCCACGAAGGAAAATTATCTCCACTGGTTTGCAGAGATCTGTATTCGAACAGCCAGGATGATTGTTCACTGGATGCGGGTCGGCTTTGTCCATGGGGTGATGAATACCGATAATATGTCAATTCTCGGCCTCACCATCGATTACGGTCCGTACGGCTGGCTTGAGAATTATGACCCGACCTGGACACCAAACACCACCGATGCCCATGGGCGACGCTACTGTTTTGGAAATCAGCCCCACATGGCGCAGTGGAATTTGACCCAGCTGGCAAATACCCTCTATCCCATCATTAATGAATCCGAGCCGCTCCGGGAAGCTCTAGATGAGTATAGGAAAACCTTTCAACAGGAGTGGCAGCAGACACTTGCTGGTAAGGCTGGCTTAACCGCGCATGAGCCTGGAGATGATAAGCTGCTGACAGAGATGCTTGAGTTGATGAGTCAGGTTGAAACAGACATGACAATTTTTTATCGCTGTCTGGCCCAGGTCAGGATGGATGAAGATGAACCAGCCAATTCTCTTCAGCTCTTTATGCCCTCTTTCTATAAAGAAGAAGAGCTGACGCCGGCTTACCAAACCCGTTTCAATAACTGGCTCAACGCCTACAAAAATCGTTTGAAACGAAACAACCTGCCCGATGCTGAGCGAAAAAGACAAATGAACCTGATAAATCCAAAATATGTTTTCAGAAATTACCTGGCGCAACTGGCCATAGATAAAGCTGAGCAGGGAGATTTTTCGATGATCGAGGAATTAATGGAAACACTCCGTACCCCTTATGCTGAGCAGCCGGAACGGGATGCGTTTGGCGCCAGACGACCTGAATGGGCCCGAAACAAGCCGGGATGTTCCATGCTTTCCTGCAGTTCGTAGCAAGATCTCACATCTCTTAGAGGACGAGGGCAACGGACAGCGAGAAGAAAGAGAGAATAGTTGATACCACAATAGTGGATGAAGCCAGCTCTGTATCGCTATTGAGTTGAGAAGACAGAACATAAAGCGCTGTTGACGTTGGCAAACACAAAAAAATCATCCCCACCCTGAACGGTATTCCTTCCACGCCCGCCAACTGGTAGATCAGATATCCCGACAATGGTAATATCAGCAGCTTACAGAGCGCTGCGATAAGCGAAAGGTTTATGTTTCGAAACACCCCTTTGAATGTCAATGCCCCTCCTATTGAGAGAAGAGCCAGTGGCAGGGTCACCATCGACATCATCTGCAGGGCGTTGTCGACAAATGTTGGAAAGGTATTGATGGTTCGTGTATACATCAGCCCGAGAATACAGCCGATTATCAACGGATTTGCCACCAGGGAACGCAGGATGACAACGGACTTTCTTCCGGATCCGGGTTTCTTTTCAGAAAACCAGATCAGCGTGGATACGGCGCACACATGGATTACCGGAATGACCAGAGCTATCAAAATCCCAAAATAGGCGATACCGGTCTCTCCCAGGCTGTTCAAGACAACCGCCACGCCGATATAGGTATTAAACCGATAACAGCTCTGGGCAAACGACCCGGCCTGAAATGAGTTAACAGGCCCAAAGACAATAATGACAAGACTCAGGACAACAACGAGTCCAAGGGCCAGCAGCGTCGCCATGATGAAATGGAAATCAAAACCGCCAGCCTGGGATGAGCCGCCTATTTTCCAGAACAGTAAAACAGGAAAAAAGATATAATAGTTCAGCTTATCCGAGGTATCCAGATATGATTTACTTGTATACTCAAAGTGCCGAAGTAATTTACCAAGACAGATCAGCACAAATATTGGAAAAAGAGCATTTAATGTAGTCACGTTGGCTTACCAGGCAGTACGACATGACAGGACCCAAAGACAACCAGGCTATTCTCCCTCAAGACTTGCAGCCGAGACAAATATTTTCTTGGCGTATTCTTCCACGATCCACGTTACCCGGGTACCTTTCGGCACGACGAAGGAGTCGCCCGCCTTGTATTCATGAGAGATTCCGCTCTGCTCTTCAACGATTTTTACGCTGCCTTCGACGATATAACAGAATTCAAGCTTTGGGTGATTGTGCTCCCAGCTGCCGGCAGTACAATCCCAGATACCGGCCTTGAAGTCACCAGAGCTATGGTTGAAATAGGTCCAGTTGTTGGCGTGCGGTTCCCCGGACTTTGGCTTTACTTTTGGGGCTGAAGTGTGTTTGAGTACTTCAGATTTTCCGATGGTGACGACCTTTGGCTCAGGCATGACAGATCTCCTTATGACTATCTTGATAAATGACTCAGTTAAACAAAATCAGCTACTCGCTCGCTTCAAAGCGGTCGGCCCGAAAATCGTCGAGGGGCAGGTCCGGCTTTTGTCCTAAAATAATCTGAGACATGAGCCTGCCTGTTATTGGTGCAAGTTGAAAGCCATGGGCTGAGAATCCACAGACATGAAAGAGACCGGGAACTTTCTTTGATTCACCGACCACCGGCACCTTATCTCTCAGGCTGCCTTCAAACGCTGTCCAGCAGCGCATCATCTGGGCGTCCTTGAGCCCTGGGAGAATTTCAATCATAATCCTGGCAGCCTTTGCCATCTCCATGGGGTCCACCCAGATTTTTTCTTTTTCCAGGTCAAGGGGGGAGCGATATCCCCCTCCGACGACAATCGTACCATTCTGGTAGGCCATAAGCCCGAGCAGCCTGCCGGTGAGCCCAAGCGATGTTCCTTTCATCATGCCGGGCACCCGGTCGGTTACCATCATGGTCGGTGCCGTTGCAAACACCGGCAACGGGTCACCAAGCATCTCAGAAAATCTTCCTGCCCAGGCCCCGGTACTGTTAACGAGTACTTCACTCTCATACTCCTTACCACTGCCCGTGCGAACCTTAAAACCACTTGCTGTTGTTTTTGCCTCGACAACCCGTGTTCCGGAGAGAATCTGCACCCCTTCCCGCTGCGCTGTAGCAGCATATGCCTTGGATGTAATCATCGGGTTTGCCAGACCATCAGAATAACATGCCAGTCCGCCTACCACGTGTTCGGCAACATTCGGTGACAGACGAAATACCTCCTCACGGTCAACAAGTACTTCGTGGTCATATCCAAGGCCGTTGAGCGTTTTCTGCCTCTTGACAAGTACTTCCATCTCCGCGTCACTCTCTGCAAGGCGCAGCCGCGGAGAGACAAAAAAACCGCAATCGGATCCAACCGTCTTACTGTGATGATCCCACATTCTGCGGGACTCCAGGGCAAAAGCAATCTCGCGAAGATCACGGCCCTGGGCACGGACTCCGCCTGAATTATTACCAGAGGCATGCCGGCCTGGAATATCTTTTTCGAATATTGTGACCGATTTACCTTTGCGGGCAAGTTCGATAGCGGTTGCACATCCCATAATGCCACCGCCCACAATCAATACGTCAATTTTCATCGTACCCTCCCAAATCCGCATTAGCCAGCTCCTGCAGGCTCACCGGTTTGATTGGTGGTCTCAGTCGGTGCTGTCTTATTTCCGCAGGATCCAACCCTGAACCCTCAGATATAAGTTCCAGCACAGCAGCGCTGCACATACGTCCCTGACATGGTCCCATTCCGCATCGAATGATGGCCTTGATCTCGTTGTGATCACGAAGACCATCCCTGACTAATTCGCGAACACGACCCGCCGTAATTCCTTCGCATCTGCAGATGATTGTCTTGTCTTCCAGGGAAAACAAATCCTTTCGGGGAGCATACATTGCATCGATAAAAGGTCGAGGCACGAGGTCCCTGGTGAGCATTTTCCAGACCGGGCCAACCTGTTGGCGATACTCAGCCTTACTAAGACGTCTCATTTCTTTTGCTATATGAAGCGCTGTTATCCTGCCTTTATATTCTGCCGCTTTGGCTCCGTGTACAAAACCACCATCGCCTGCAATGTAGACAGATGAAAAATTAGTCTGCCCTTCCTTCAGCAGAGCCGGATGGTAGTAACGTTGAATCGGATCCCATTGATGGCGACAGCCGACCTGTCGAAACAATGAGGTGTTAGGGATTATACCTTCAGATACCAGAAGCGTCTCTACCTGGAAGGAGAGTTGTTTACTGCCCGATACCGCATTGACCTGGTCAAGTTTCTTTTGTCCCAGGGCTCGAAGGTCTCTTACATTTCGATACACCGGTACCTTTTTCTTCCTGGCGGTAAGATAGACGTCAGAGATGAGTTTTACCCCCTTCATCATAAAATCGATCCTTTTTACCGCTCCTGCCACATGTTTCATGGCAGGAATAACCTGTTTCATTGGAGCCGTGTCAAGAATAGCTGTAATCGGCGCATCAAGTGCCAAAAGATGTTCTGCAACAAGCCACAGGAAAGGGCCACTGCCGGCAATGAGCACTGGTTTTGAAGGAACAAGGCCCGAATCCTTGTAAAGATTTGACATCCCGCCGCAGGTCATAACGCCCGGCAGAGTCCACCCGGGAAAAGGCACCGGTCGCTCCATCGCACCCGTGCACAGAACAAGATTAGGCGCATTGATCTTTCGAGAGGAACCTGCACGAGAGAAACAGACATCACCGTTGTCAGCAGCCTGCCAGACCCGACTCTGGGGCAGATAGTCAAGTGACGCATTCTCAAACTTTTGCGTCAGATCCAGCCCCTCACGGTAATCTTCGCCCAGAATCTGCCGCTGAGCCGACGACGAACCGGTAATATTCCGGTAAATCTGACCACCCGGACCGGCCTGCTCATCGAGGACTGCCACATCAAGCCCCTTGTCAGCAAGTTCTGAACCGCAGGCCATGCCTGCCGGGCCGGCACCGATTACGACGGCATCATAATTATTTTTCATGATTTTCTTCCACGCTCTCATGCTGCCTCTTAACCGACATGCCCTCATAGACGGGCTCAAGACATGCCTGCCGGTTTTTCAATCCATCGATTTCCACCAGACACTCGAAACATACCCCCATGAGACAGTAGGGAGCGCGTTCTTCACCATCCGCAGCAGATCTGCAAAAATGTTCATCGTCATGGCCCAGGAGTGCTGCCGCGACGGTAATTCCAGCCGGTACCGTCAACCTCTCGCCATCAAAAGATACCGTTACCTGCTTGTCTGTTCCTGCCAAATTACTCCAGACGAATTTACTTTTTCCCTGGTTCATATTTTGCTCTTCTGTGTACTTTCCGAATTTCAGAAAATGGGTTAAACCGTATAGGGTTGCTCCCACATGACCAGATCCTGGCCAAGGCCCATCTTGACGGAATTTTCATACATGGCCATCGCCCAGGCAATATCCTGGAGGATCATGCCATTGGATATAAAATACCTTTTCCTGTCGCTGTTCTTATCGACTGTTGCCAGACCGGCCGCAAGCGAGCCAAGGTCATGGATGTCGCTCTCCTGTATTTCACCGCTGTCAACCATGTTATGCAGCTGGATATGAGGTATGGTCCGCTCATTCTCCGGCAGCATCAACCCCTCAATCTTGTATGTTTTCTGCATTTCCCAGCAATCCGGCACGATGTAGGCATCACGCAGGTATTGATTTTCGACATTTGCCCTTCCCGGAAGGGTTAACAGAGAACCCTCTTTGAGCCACCTGTCTTCAAACAATGGTGTGTGGTCGCCTGAGATCGCTGAGGTAACGATATCCTGGCCTTTAACTGCATCTTCAAATTTTGAAACTCTTGATACATCGATGTCCAGCTGTTCACTCATCTGTACACAAAAGCGATCGGCAGCTTCTTCGTCTATGTCAAAAACCACAACCTTTTTAAGCGACGGCAGTGCCTTGACGATTCCCTGGGTGCTGTATTTGCTTATCGGTCCGGCAGCGATGACCCCGAGGGTCTCACTATTATCACGGGCGAGGTATCTGGCGCTCAAGCCGACAACCGCACCGGTCCGCATGCCGCTCAGGATATTGCACTCCATAATGGCAAGGGGGCGAGCCGTTTCGGCGTCATTCAAGGTCATGAGAAGAATTGAGCGGGGAAGCCCATGCTTTTTCGGATTGTTAACATTTGAGCCATACCATTTGTTACCACAAACTTTAAAGCGTCCACCAAGATATCCCGGCAGGGACATAAATCTCTGGTCCGGCCCGCCTTTTGGCATTCCCTCAAATTTTGGTTCCGGTGGAAACCAGACCCGCTGGCCGTGTGAATTTCTCGTGGACCCCCCCATCACGTAATCACCGATCCCGGCCAGATAAAAGGCATCATTCATGGACTCTATACAGCCCTCCATATCGGTAACCCCGGCTGCAATCATATCCTTTTGAGACAAGAATTTCATAACTAACCTTGACGACGACATAAGCTTCTCCTTTTGGCAATCTTGTGGGTGGGATAAGAGCAGGCGCTACTGGTGTCTGATATATCAGACACCAGTAGCGCCTGTCAAGTCGTTTTTAAACGGCTGAAATATGAGAATACCTGATCAGGCAAAGAGAAACAACCATTGCTGAAATCAAGAAAGAAGACAACTCATCCTGTCCCTGGTCCATAGAATGGCAGGGACAGGATTGACGTAGAAATGGATCACTCGGATGGGCTGTAAGGCGGATAGTCTGTATATCCCTGTGCCCCCGGTGTATACCAGTAGGTCATATCATCACATGGGGCAAGCGGCCACCGGTTTTTGAACCGTTCCACCAGGTCAGGGTTGGAGATATACGGCCTGCCATAGGCAACTAGATCCGCCTGTCCTGCTTCAACCCGTGCCATACCATCTTCTGGAGTATAGCCGCAATTTCCCATGATAATTCCGTCATAGACCGAGCGAAACTCTGCAAGGCTCATGGGATCCCCTTGTTCATGAAAACCAAACCCCAGTCCATCCATAATGTGCAGATAGCCAAGCTTTAATTTATTCAGCTCACCGGCAACATAAAGAAATGTCTCTCTGAAGTCCGGGCTGCCCATATCATTGAAAACACCGTTTGGAGAGAGACGAACGGCAATCCGGTTTGAGGGGTATACTGTCAATACCGCATCAAGAACTTCTTTTAGAAAACGATACCTGTTTTCCACCCCCCCACCGTAACCGTCGGTGCGGATATTGGTCTTTGAGTCCAGAAACTGGTTTATCAGATAACCGTTTGCCGCATGAACCTCTATACCGGGAAAGCCGGCTCTTTTGGCATTTTCAGCAGCCTTACGGTAATCATTTACCGTGGATTTGATCTCATCTTCTGTAAGCGGGCGTGGCGTCTCATACGGCTTTTTGCCCAGTGGTGTATGAATCTCGTCACCGTTGAGTTTTACCGCGGAGGCTGACACCGGAAGCTCTCCATCATGGAAATCACTATGTGACGCCCGGCCGCAATGCCAAAGCTGAAGGAAAATAGATGTACCGGCCGAAGCGACCTTTTCGGTAACCTTTTTCCACCCCTCCACCATCTCGTCATTGTAAATCCCGGGAGAACCTATCCAGCCGATTCCCTGCTCTGAAATGACCGTCGCCTCGGTGATCAGTAAACCAGCGGAGGCTCGTTGAAAGTAGTACTGAGCCATCAGTTCATTGGGAACACGTTTATCACCTGCTCGCCCCCTGGTCATCGGTGCCAATACAATTCTATTTTTCAAGGTTATATCCCCCATTTTCAGGGGATCAAATATGCTTGTCATACGAATTTCCTCGTTGCTTTTTTTTTAATGACTGAGCCTTTTGCAAAATGATGATTTTCGTTCAGCGTCACGGCATGCGATTTTTTCTTACCGCAGGCATCGTTGATAGTACAAGGATAAAAATAAAAGCATAACGCAGAGGTTGAGCGAAAAGAACGTTTTGCAAGTGGCTCTATTGTCAGACATTTGACTTGACAATATTGTCACTCAAACTCCAAAAACAAGGTTGGTAATAGTTTGTAATTCAATTTCTGCAAAATGCCTTGTTTTCTGACCAGTAAACGTCTTGAAACTACCTGGATGCAAGAAATGTTGACACGTTTGATTATCTTATTACTGTAGCTTAGAGGTAAGATTGCTCAGATAAGATACTGTAACTAATTCTTTTCCCTGACATAAACAACCAAAGTACTGTACCAGAGTAAGCAGCACAAAAAGACTTGCGTTTCAAAAGGTCCTCTTCGAACAAAACCCTCTTACGAGATTTTTTATAAGCAAGGCCGTATACAGATGAACAAAAAACCGAGTTTTAAGGCAGATCAGCAGATCGAAACGGCAATAAAAATTGCGCTCATTGGTATCATGGCGGTGATCACCTTTCGCATCATTCAACCGTTTATGGTCACAATTGCCTGGGGTGTCATTATCGCCGTTGCCGTTAACCCGCTCATCGATATCATAGCAAAACGATTAGGTAACCGCAGAAAACTGGCGGCGACACTTTTTGCCCTGTTCGTCATTGCCGCTCTGATCATTCCAACGATCTTATTGGTCTCGGCCTCAGTTGATACCGTACAGGAAATTTCAACACATCTCGAAAACAACACCCTCGAGGTTCCGCCGCCTCCGGCAAAGGTTGCTGAGTGGCCAATAATTGGAGAACCATTATATAAAACATGGGAACTTGCGTCTTCAAACCTGGCCGCAGCTCTACAGAAATTTGGCCCCCAGCTAAAAGATTTCGCTTTACTTATCCTTGGCAAAGCTGGGGGTGGCTTAAGAGATGTTGTGATGTTCATAATCTCTATCGCAATCTCGGCAGCCCTCCTCGCGACAACCGAAAAGTATTCTGCTGTAACCACCAAGGTGGTCAATCGTTTTGCGGGCCCGCTCGGGCCGGACCTTAAAAAACTCGGAACAGCTACAGTCAGAGGAGTTATGCTGGGAGTTGTCGGGGTAGCGGTTATTCAGTCCGTTCTTGCAGCCATAGGCATGCTGCTCGCCGGTGTCCCTGCAGCCGGACTCTGGGCAGCTCTAGTTTTGATCCTGGCAGTTATACAACTGCCGCCAATCATTATCCTTGCCCCTATCGCCGCATGGGTGTTCAGTTTTGCCAGCACCGGGACGGCAGTCCTCTTTCTGATCTGGGCTCTGGTCGTAAGCGGCTGCGATGGTTTCTTGAAACCAGTACTCATGGGGCGCGGGGTTGACGCTCCGATGCTGGTCATACTTATCGGTGCCCTGGGAGGAATGATACTTTCAGGTATCATCGGTCTATTCGTCGGCGCAATCGTCGTCGCCACCAGTTACACTCTCTTCATGAAATGGGTCGATAATCAGCCTTCTGGAGAAACCACTGAGCAAATGGAGTAGAGCAATGAGTGTAAAGAATGTGGAAGTAAAAGAAAATAATAGCTTCAGAAACCTGCTGTTTTTCCTGCTCTTGTATATCTTTTGCAGCCCCTTTCTTGCTCCTTACCCTCATCTAGGAGTGATTACCCACGCCTCGCTATCGGTTGCCCTGTTCTTCAGTCTTTATGCAGTGCAGAAAAGGCAGAAGAATCGATCTTGGGCGATGGTTCTGCTTTTTCCACTGCTTATCCTCTACTGGCTTGGTATTTATGATATTATTTCGTTTAGCCGTCTCGGGTCATACGTATTATTTGCCTTCTATTTTGGTTTACTGGTATTCTCATTTGCCACCCAGTTAATTCGGTCAGAAAGGGTCAGCCTGCAGCTCATTTATGCGTCATTGTGTCTCTACCTGGTCATTGGCCTGTTCTGGGGAACACTCTACACCCTGTTGCAAGAGCTGTCCCCAGGTGCCTTTGCAGGATCACTTTTAGAAAATACCCCCGACACTCTCATGACCACGTTTAACTACTTCAGCATGGTAACGCTCACGACCCTTGGTTACGGCGATATTGCCCCCCAAACACCAGCGGCTGGAGCGCTCTGCCAGATGGAGGCAATTGTCGGACAGTTCTATACTGCTGTTCTTGTTGCCTGGCTGGTAGGAAACTTTGTCAGTGAAAAGAAGAGAAAAAATAAATGATTTTAGAAATGAGCCTTTTGCAAAATGATGATTTTCGTTCAACGTCAAGGCATGCGAAAAAATTTTACCGCAGGCATATAATCGATATTCCGAGTATAAAATTTTAAGCATAACGAAAAGGTTGAACGAAAAGGGTGTTTTGCAAGTGGCTCTCCAGATAGTAGGCCATCCCTTTGCCGGTCAAATTCACCGAGCAAAAGAAATTTTGAATTTTGAATATTGAATTGGAACTGCTGTTGAGCAGGCCATTAAATCCAGGTGATTTTTATGAAGATCCGGATCACCGACGGCAGCTCTTCATGTAACAAGAAAGCCTGTTATCCTAGGATATTAATATGGTGAATATAAATTTGGTATTGACTTTACCGGAGTGACCGAATAAATAAAACCTCTATACATACATAGCGCAAAAAGTTCGGCAGTACGTGAATTTTTGTTAAATTGGCAGTTCTATCCAGAACAAAAAGGGACCAAGAATACGACTATGAAGTTTGTCGGCGGCTATGACCTACCAATTGAAGGTAAACCATCTGATGTAATCAGTTCCCATTCGGAACCTGAGGTTCTTTACCTTCCTCTTTTTTCACGCAGTTTCGACTATACTGCTCTGCAGGTCGAAAACGGCGATTCGGTGACTCAGGGACAAATTCTCGCAACCGATCCTGTTAATTTCTTCACCCCGCTTCTCGCACCAGTATCAGGCACGGTGAATCTGGACAAGAACGAGCGTCACATTACCCTGGAAAATCTCTCGTCTGCTCAACAGGAACCGTCTGGAATCGAAGACGTGACTCCCGACAACAAGCGGCAGATGATGATGCGTCTGGGGGTCTGGTCTCTGTTGACCCGTGTTGACACTGGCAGAATGCCCGATCCAGAGAAGGATCCGGAGGTGCTGATCGTCACCATTGCCCAGTCCGAGCCATTTTTCCCAAGTCCGGGTGCCCTCCTGGCGGGAAAATTTGACCGGTTTAGTGCTGGCCTTGAACAACTGCACCGGGTTTTTGATAAGGCAAAGATCTGCCTCGTTGTTCCAGATGCATTGAGTGATATGGCTGTAACCATTGCGCGAAACCATCAAGGATAATAGTGACTGGGTCACTTTGCAGGAAGTCGAAAGCAGATATCCCAGCGAAAACCCTGCCCTTGTGGCCCGGGCCCATGATTTTGACCTTGATGGGGTCTGGACTCTTGATACCCAGGCGGTGCTTGCCATTGAGCAGGCCCTGAACCATGGAATTCCTCACCTTACCCGGATTATTGCCGTCAGTGGACCAGCTATTTCAAACCCGGCTCATTTCCAGGTTCCCATAGGGTATCCGCTCTCCTCTCTGCTCCCCGGTAAAAGAGAGGAAGTGAGAATGATTGATGGCGGTACCTTGACGGGCAGAACAGTTGAGGCGAGCCAGCTTGGTCTTGATTCCGAGTGTATATCACTGACCTGCCTGGAAGAAAACACCAATCGGGAAGTTCTTGCTTTTGCTCAAGTTGGTCTCGGCAAGCAGTCGTTCTCAAAGACATTTGCCAGTGTTTTCAAACCGGTCTTCAAGGAAAAATATACAACGGCCCTGCGTGGTGAGGCTCGTCCCTGTATATCCTGCGGTTACTGTCAAGATGTCTGCCCAGCTGAACTGATGCCCCATCTCATTTACCGTTATCTGAGCAAGGATAGACTCGAGGATGCCTGTCGGGTTGGTCTTGAACGTTGTATTGAATGCGGGTTATGCTCATATGTGTGTCTTTCCAAAATTGAACATCTCAAAGTATTCAGGGAAGAAAGGAGAAAATGTGAGGATGAAAAGGACTCGAGGGAATAGAAATGAAATGGATTCATAATTTATTTGACTCGTTCCGGCCAAATTTTGAGGGCAGAGGTAAATTTGCACCGTTGAAACCCCTCTTTGAGGCCATTGAATTTATCTTTCTTCTTCCTGCTACCAGAACGGCAAACGCACCTCATGTGCGCGATCCGATGGATCTGAAGCGCTATATGTCCATCGTCATAGTAGCCCTTTTGCCAAGCATTATCTCAGCCTTTTACTTCTTCGGTCCCAGAGTCTTGCTGATGATACTGGTATCGTATGTCGTTGGCGGGATTGTGGAAGTAATTTTCGCTGTTATCAGAAAAACGGAAGTGCACGAAGGTTTTTTTGTTAGCGGCATGCTCTTTCCTCTGATCCTTCCTCCCGCTACCCCGCTCTGGGTTGTGGCCGTTGGCATTGCTTTTGGCGTTTTCTTTGGAAAAGAGGTTTTCGGCGGTACAGGTCATAATATTTTCAACGTCGCCCTGGTTGGTAGGCTCTTTGTAACAATCTGCTTTCCGACAATTCTTACCAGCGGCTGGACTGCTCCCGGTGCATGGCGCGGTGCGGCTGATGCCGTTAGCCAGGCAACCCCGATGGCAATGGCGAAAACTCAGGGAATCCTGACATCTTCCGGGGATTTGCTGATGGGAACTTATTCAGGAAGTGTCGGCGAAACCTTTCACCTTGGAATTATTTTTGGTGGCGTTTTTTTGATGCTCACAAGAGTCAGTAACTGGCGGGTTCCTGTCTCAATGCTTAGTTCGGTCTTTGTGTTCGCCTTTGTGGGGACGCTCATTGGCGGCTTGTTTGGTGGAGGCGAGGCAACAAAAGCATTTGGTGAGCTGATTTCCCAGGCGTGGAGTTTCAGTATCTTCCATTTATTAGCCGGCAGTCTTCTCTTTGGTGCCATGTATATGGTGACTGACCCCGTTACATCGCCGATAACCATCGAAGGTAAGTGGATATTTGGCATCCTCTGCGGTCTGCTCACGCTCCTGATTCGTGTATTTTCAGGGTATGTTGAAGGTGTCATGTTCGCCATTGTCATCATGAATTCAGTCACACCCATGATTGACCATGTTGTTTTATCGTACAAGTTTAAAAAAGCTGAAGCCTGATGAGGAGGTTTTCGATCATCATTAACACCTTCTATGGAGAAACAACGTGATAGATAAATTAAAGATGATTGGCTTTGTCCTCGTGTTCGGTGTTTTCTGGGCCACAGCACTTGTGGCCGTCGATACCTGGACCTCTCCGAGGATAGAAAAGTACCTGCTCGAGAAAAAACAGAAAAAAGTTCTTGAGGCGCTGGTTATTCCATACGAGCTTGAAACGCTCCAACAAATTTTCACCACAAACATTACCCCCGAAGAAATTGACGGTAAAACCATCTATAAAGCCGAGGACGGCAGTGTCGCCTTTGAATTTTCTGGATCGGGGTCTCAGGGACCGCTCAGAGGTGTAATGGCCCTCTCATCAGACCTGCAGGCAATTAGAGGTATTGCCATCATTCAACAGAGCGAGACACCGGGGCTTGGAAGCCGGGTCTTGGAATCTGATAACCTCTTAAATTTTCAGGATAAAAAGATTGTTCCAGAGTTGTTGATTGTACCATCCGGTACCGCTTCAGCAGATAATGAAGTTGATGCCATTACCGGGGCAACGCTGACATGTGTTGCACTTGAGAAAATTCTTAACAAGAACGCTAAACAAGCCACAGCACTGATTGGGCAATAGAAAATGAATCTCAAGACACTATTTGGAAAAAAGGGCGCTAAAACAATCAAGAACGCCGTCTGGCGTGAGCACCCGATATCCTCGGCAACACTCGGTATCTGTTCTGCTCTGGCCATTTCGAACAAAGTTGAGAACGCCATTGCGATGAGTGCCGGTGTTATCTTCGTCATGCTTCTGACCGCAATTATCATATCGGTTCTCAGGAAGCTTATCCCGTCGCGAGTACGTATCATCATATACATGATCACTATTGCTGCAGGGGTCACGATTGTCGACCTGGCACTCCTGGCATTTTTCCCCACCATCAGTGAGGCAATGGGCCCCTATGTACCGCTTATTATTACTAACTGTATCATTATGGGAAGGGCCGAGGCGTTCTTTGTCCAGAACCCCCCGAAACTGGCGGTGATCGACGCATTGGCAAACGGTTTCGCTTATACGTATACGCTCATGGCCATAGCAATCCTACGAGAACTATTAGGGTTCGGAACCATACTGGGAATTCGCGTTACCCCTGACTACTGGGTCGACTGGGTGGTGCTCGCTGCTCCCGCAGGCGCTTTTTTTGTCCTCGGCGTCTTCCTGTGGATCGTTCGGACATGGGCAGGTGTTGAACCGCCGAAAAGCAGTTGATGAGACGAGCAATAAATCTGAAATCTCGAATCGAGGGAAGGCAATAACATGGGCGAAACTTCACTATTGTCGATATTCATGTCAGCACTCCTGATCCAGAACGTCGCGCTGTACTACCTCCTGGGCATGTGTCCATTTGTTGCATTGTCCCGCAGCCTGAAGACAGCATTCGGTATGGGAGCCGCGGTTATCTTTGTTGTAACACTGACCTCATCTGCCAATTGGGTCATCTACCAGCTGCTTGAAAAGACTGGCAGCCAGATCATCCAGTATATTGTTTTTATCATTGTCATTGCTGCCTGTGTCCAGTTGGTGGAAATGATCATGGAACGATTCTTCCCCGCTCTCCAGGCCTCATTCGGTATTTTCCTGCCCCTGATCACGGTAAACTGTACTGTCCTTTTTATTTCTCTTAAGGTAACGACTGTCGAAGGGCTATCATATATTCAAACCGTTGTATACTCCATTTCAGCGGCGATCGGATTCTGGCTGGCAATGGTACTCGTAGCGGCGATTTATGAAAAACTTGATCTGATTGGCAACGTGCCGAAAGGACTTCAGGGACCTGGGATTATAATGATCATAACCGGCATCATGGCCCTTGCCTTTATGGGTTTCAGCGGCATGGTTTAAACAGAACACAAAGAGCCAGATAATATGGTTGATATCCACCTGATGCATCTTAGAATGTTAACTGCAACAATACCCATGGGAGTACCTGCGCCATGACACTGGAGACGCTTGTTCCTGTCGGGATCATTACCGCAATACTATTGACCCTTACCATAGTACTTCTGATTGCCGACAACTATCTCGTAACCTACGGAGACTGTAAAGTTACCGTTGAGGGTGAAGAAGGAAATGATGAATTCGTCGTGCAGGGCGGCAACACATTACTGTCAATTCTGATAGACAAGGGAATGGAAATCCCTGCTTCATGCGCCGGAAGAGGGAGTTGCGGCTTCTGCAAACTAAATGTCAAAAGTGGTGGCGGTGACCTGTTGCCAACTGAAGAGATGTTTATCAGCAAGGAGGAAAGAAAGGTTGGCACGCGCCTGGCATGCCAGGTAAAGGTCAAAAATGACATTGAACTGTTTGTGCCTGATTTACTGAGTACCGTAAAAGGCATGGCCGATTCTGACAGTTTTGACACCCGGACAAAATGGACGTTTGTCAGGGATGGTATTATGCAGGTTGCAGAAGATAAGAAGAAGGAAAAGCTTGATCGTAACTCCACCAGGCAGCTCTTTGATATAGTTGATGCACATCGAGATACTCCCGGACCAATTCTTCCCATCCTTCATGACATTAACGGAACATTCAAATACCTGCCCGAAACTGCATTACGTTTCGTTTCAAAGGAGATGGATATTCCTCTGAGCACCATTTACCGGATTGCAACCTTCTATAATCTATTCAGTCTCACGCCTGTCGGTAAATATAAGATTACTGTCTGCACGGGCACTGCTTGCCATGTGCGCGGAGCCGAAGGCATTATTGAAGCGTTCGAACCTGAACTTAACATCAAGTGCGGCGAAACCACTGAAGACGGTCTGTTTACCCTCGAAGAGGTTCGGTGCATCGGCTGTTGCGGTCTTGCCCCGGTGCTCACCGTTAATGATGACGTACAGGGTCCAATGACAAAGAAGAAAGTACCTGAATTGGTTCAACAATATAAGGGCTGATCACCCGTATAACGATACCTCGGCGAACGAACTTATGGAACAGGAAGTCACAAAAAAAATGATACAGGTTAACGATCCATCAGAGATGGTGGAAGTGGGGAAAACGTGCCGAAATGCGTATGCCAGGCAAAAAGTCTGTTTCCGTGTATGCGCTGGAACAGCCTGTATTGCAGGTGGATCACTTGATGTCTACAACGAGCTGAATCGGTTAATTACTGAGAAGGGTATTAACATTGATGTAGAAGTGCTTTTCGATGAGCATGACTGTGAAGCGAGTACCGGGCAGAGCGGATGCCACGGTTTCTGCCAGATGGGCCCGCTCATGCGTATTGAGCCGAGTGGGACTTTTTATACCGGTGTCAAGGTCGCAGACGTTGAAGATATCATCAAGGCAACCCTTGAAGAAAACACGGTCGTCGAGCATCTCCTCTATGAAATGCCTGATGGCAGTCGATCTCCGACCGAAAAAGAAGTTCCGTTCTATGCCGGCCAGAAACGCATCGTGCTTGGAGGATGCGGTACTATCGACCCGGAAGATATTCGAAATTATTTCGCCATTGATGGGTATCAGGCTCTGGCTCATATCCTCCAGAACCTCACCCCTGAAGATGTTGTCGAAGCGGTTAAGATCTCCGGACTTCGTGGTCGAGGGGGAGGCGGATTCCCCGCTGGCAGGAAATGGGAATCTGCTGCAAAGGCCACAGGAAAACCGAAGTATATTATCTGTAATGCAGATGAGGGAGACCCCGGGGCCTTTATGGATCGTTCCCTTATCGAAGGGAATCCTCAGGCCGTCATTGAAGGTATGATAATCTCAGCCTACAGTGTCGGTGCACAACACGGTATCGTATATGTGAGGGCTGAATATCCGCTGGCAGTAGTCAGGCTGCGAAAGGCTATTGAACAGGCCAGAGAGTGTCGGGTCCTGGGTGAAAACATTATGGGCACGGATTTCAGCTTCGACATTGAGATTTTTCAGGGGGCCGGTGCCTTTGTCTGTGGAGAGTCCAGTGCCCTGCGTGCATCGATCGAAGGACTTCCCGGTGAACCAACAGCCAAATATGACCATGCAACGGACAAGGGGCTCTGGGAAAAACCAACGGTCCTCAACAACGTTGAAACCTTTGCTAATGTACCGACTATCATCCATAAAGGTGCAGAATGGTATGCCTCAATGGGTACTGAGAACAGCAAAGGAACGAAGGTGTTCTCCCTGGTCGGCAACATCGTCAATACCGGATTGATTGAAGTCGAAATGGGAACCACGCTGCGGCAGATTATCTTCGATATTGGCGGTGGAATTCCAGACGGTAAGAAATTCAAAGCTGTGCAGACCGGCGGACCTTCTGGTGGATGTTTGCCTGCAGACAAGCTCGATATGCCTGTTGACTTTGATCAGTTGAAGGAAGCCGGCTCGATGATGGGTTCAGGCGGCATGATCGTTATGGATGACGGGGCATGTGTTGTTAATGTCGCTAAATACTTTATAGAATTCTGTAACGATGAATCCTGTGGTAAGTGTGTCTCTTGCCGGGATGGATCAGCCGCTCTGCTCGAAATCCTTGATCGGATTTGTGAGGGCGAAGGCAGAGAAGACGATATCGGCTTAATGAAAGAACTCTGCCAGGCGATCGAGGATGCATCAATGTGCGGTCTAGGCACGTCACTACCAAACCCCGTCTTGAGCACCTTGCACTATTTTGAAGATGAGTACCTGGCCCATATCAAAGATAAGAATTGCCCGGCAAAAGTCTGCAAACCACTGTTCCAGTACCACGTCAATACTGAAAATTGCAAGAAATGTGGGCTCTGTTTCAAGAATTGCCCATCTGACGCCGTCATCTGGAAAAAGAAAGAAGTTGCAGAGATTATTCAGGATAAATGTGTTAAATGCGGTATTTGTCAGGAAGTTTGTAAATTCGATGCCGTAGATTAATCTGGGAAGGATATTTACATGATCAAATTCACGCTCAACGGCAAAGAATACGAAGTTAACAAGGGAACAACCATTCTAGAGGTTGCCCGTGAAGCGGGAATCACTATACCGACTCTGTGCCACCATGAGGAACTATCACCTTATGGTGCATGCCGCTTGTGTCTGGTTGAGGTGGTAAAACGCGGCTGGCCTTCTATCCAGCCCGCCTGCCTGTACCCGGCCCAGGAAGGGATTGAGGTTACAACAGACACGGAACGGGTGAAAAGTTCCCGGAAAATCCTTTTAGAACTGTACCTTGCCCGCTCACCAGGCTCGTACCCAATCATCGAACTCGCTCGCGAATATGGTGTGAAAAACACACGCTTCAAGCTGAAAGAGAAGAGTGATTGCATATTATGCGGTTTATGTGTACGGGCCTGTGACGAGATATCGAAGAGAAACGCTATCAGCTTTGCCCAGCGGGGCAGTAATCGAGTAATTGTTACACCATTTGTGGAGCTTGCCGAGACCTGTGTCGGCTGCAAGGCATGTATGGCTGTCTGCCCGACCAACACTATTGTCATCGACGAAGCTGACTGACCATCATCTGAAACCTGGTGCACCATGAAAATATCTGGAGCCACCAGCCACGTGAGTTGTTGGTAATTTCCCCATAGACTGCCGTCTATGGGTTCCCATCTGCAGTTGTCAAACCAACGTCTTCTGCTGCCTGCTGGGAAATATGGACTTTATTTCAAGCAGTTAACGTCAGAACAACCTTTCTCCTGAACTGCATTTTAGAAGCCTCCTACAATTTTTATATAAGATAAACTTGTCAGCAAATTCTCTGGGATCTACAATATCAATATACCAGACCAAAAGGTGTTCAATTGAAAAGAGATACTGACAGAGACCGTCGCTCTGGCCAAGACCGCCGGCAAAAGCATATCCCGTTCTACAAATTCTTGTTCTTTCGGGGCAACCGAAGAAGTCTTAGGCGTTCTGAGGATGGTGAGCAGATCACCATGTTTGATCAGTACCACCCATCTTTACTGATCGGCATCTTGATTGTACTGAGCTTGAGTTTGCTCGATGCAGCCTTAACCCTCTTACTCCTGGCGAGAGGTGCCGTGGAGCTCAACCCACTTATGAAATTCTACATCGATCTTGGACCTGGTACCTTTGTAATCGTCAAATATGGCCTCACGGCATTGGGGCTTTTTATCATCGTCATCCTTAACGCCATCATCTCTGTACGCTTCCGTATCGGATTACTCGTGATTCCATTCTGTGGCCTTTTGTTTGGCTCCGTCGTCGTTTGGGAACTCTATCTGCTTGCAAAATAAAAGGTATTAAATAGCTATTCAGTCGAGGCTCAAAATAATGGTGGCTACCAGATCAACCAGACAGCATCCGACTCAAGGTACTGAAATATAAAACCAGTTGTTATGTAAAAGGAGCTTGATAAACGGCTCTGGATCCTGCAAATTGGTGAGGTGTAGATACGATTTCACTGCAAATCCTGTGGGGTTAAGCCCCATATAGACTTCACTGATTGAGTCACCAGATTCCCATGACCCAACATCACTGGCAGCAATAATCGTGTTACGACGATCTGTTGCCAAAACCCCCAGCTGTGTGGAATGGGCAAGATATTCCTGCGTTGCATTGGTCAGTTGATCCTCGATATTTCTTGAATTATGATGAAAAACGGCATGTGTTATTTCATGAGCAATGGCACCTTGGTAGTGTTCGACATCAAAAGGTTGCTCATACATTTGCGGTGACTGGTTGGCGCTTATTATCGCAGCATAAGACATCAACTGGATAATATCTGTCTGGCGATTGTAGCTGCCAAAAGCAACATAGCCGTTGCTATCAATGGCCCTTTCTACGATTTCAATCGTAATGGTACGTTTTGGGTGCAGGTCATACTGCGCTAAAAATTGGATAGCCTTGAACGAGGCAACGCAAATCGTATCGTTCATTGTATCATCAGGAGTTACAATCTCGATAAACTCATTTCCTTCACAGGCCAAACTCTCCGAGCCCTTGGCTTCAACATGCAGGAGAAAAATGCCAAGAATTATGATACCAATTGGTTGAAAAACCTCTTTGATTTTCATGCTCTTTACTCTGTGTTGAATTTCCTTTAAAGCACTGCATAGTCCAGATCCTTGCATTCCACCAACACGTTTGTTATCGCTTGTGGTAAAATGCAATTATCCAGAATTTAAATGCAAACCCCTAAAATTCAAGAGTAGAACCAAAATGATATCCATTATTAAAAAAAAGAGTCTGCTACTGATTATTCTCATGGGCGTTCTGGTCATTGGCTGCAGCACCCATAAAAATCCGGTCCAGATGCCATCAAAAAATCAGATTTCTCCGGGGTTCCAGGATGCGGAGAATAATTACTGGTGGAGATGCAATTTTCAGATTATCTGGCCCGATGGAGCTGAAATCAACTGGGAGATGGATCTGCTCCTTGCTCATGCAGTGGTTGCCCCTATTCTTGTAGAACAGATCGACGGAATTACCTACTGGCGCTTTCACCGCAGGGCCGCTCGCGATGCTACCGGGCATCAGTTCTCCTTTTTATTCTATAGCAAACCAGAGGTTGCTACCCGTATCTTCACCGAAATCACCAAGAGCATTCTCCTACAGGAAGCCTACGACGCCAATCTCATAAAATTAGTGCTGATAGACGATCCAAACGATCGTCAGCTGCCCCATGTTGAAGATACCAGTGATCACAATTGGTCTCCTGCCCTCCAGAGAAACTGGCCGTCATTCATTATGGGTGCAAGTTCATTGTGGCTTGGACTTATTGATGATTTTATGCAAAATTATCCTCAAGACCATACCGATATTCACCAACTGCTCCAGAGATATCAAGAAGTCGATAAAAAAATTTCAGAGACCTGGAGAACAGAGGGACAGCATGCATTGCTCCATCATTTGAATGCGATTTTCGGGTACAACCCCTTACAAATAAGAAAAGTCTTGTCTTTTTGATTTTCCAGAACAGTAACCTTCTCACCCAGAAAAAAACTGAAAGTCTACCGATCCATAAGCACCGAGTATTTTCATCCCATTGGAATAATTCAGAAAACCAAAGGTATCGATTTTTTTAAATTGCCCTTCATATCTGTTATTCGACCGAGTCAATAAACTGACCAAGCAATCCGATCTGTCCCAACCTCTCATTACATTTATGTAATGAAAAGAAAACGGTGCAAAATTTTGTCATACACTGACGCTCATTGCGAAATCGTTGTCCATATTACAAAAGCAATCAACACCGTGCGTAATTCGATTTTTCTAACCAAATATTATGCTAAATAATATCAGCAAGTAATCGCATATTTAACAAACTGCAGTATTCTGGCCTGTTTTATGCAAATTGCAACGTAGATGGTTTTTGGGATTTTAGGGATGGATATCAACCAAATTTTCTCAACCCACACAAAACGTATGAAAAAATTAATCCCCACTCCTGACAACAGAGGATTTACACTTATTGAGCTGATGATTGTGATCGCCATCATTGGTATCCTTGCATCGATTGCTATCCCAAACTTTATAAGCTACCGCAATAAATCCTACTGCTCTGGGGTTGAAACAGACGCCAATAATCTTGTAGCATCAGTTGCCGATTATTTTGCAATCCCTTCACACACGATTATCGCCACCGGAGATCAATCGTTTATTCCGTCGGTAAACAATTATACGATCACAACAGATGCCAATGGTGTTATTACCATTCAGGTATCAGATGCATCCAATGGTTGTCCCGTAAATTATACGAGTAGAAACCCTGTCAATGTTGCCGGCGATGGCTGGCTGAACAATACAACGTACCAAAAAGTTCTTGTGAGTAGATGAGGAGGTACATTCCCTCTGGCAGCAACCCTCTCAGTTTTTCCCCCACCAGAAAATAATCATTCTGGCTCCTTACCAATCGGCATTACAATTAATTTCACAGAAAATTTTCAATTCAAATCATTTATTTTCCTGCTCCTGTTAGACGACCTGCCCCACAAGCATTACAGTTTCTGCCAGGTTGAAAGATATTCAGCAAAAGATTCTCCATCGCTGGTTAGCAAGAATAAGGAAAATAATATGGAACACGTTAGAAAGATAAATCGTCGTGTTGTGCTTGCTTCTCGCCCGAAAGGCGCGCCGAGCAGAGACAATTTTAGACTTGAAGAAACCTCAAGGCCGGAGCCGGGTAATGGGCAGGTATTACTGCGAAGCGTCTATCTGTCGCTTGACCCATATATGCGCGGCCGGATGAGTGACTCTCCATCTTACGCTCCCCCGGTAGATATCGATGCCGTAATGGTTGGGGGCACTGTTTGTCAAATTGTAGATTCCCGAAATCCCGATTTTGAAATTGGCGACTGGGTTCTTGGTTACTGCGGCTGGCAGCTTTATGCAGTTTCAGATGGTTATGATTTAACCAAGTTGGGTAAAAATCCCGAACAACCTTCATTCGCTCTCGGGATTTTAGGGATGCCTGGATTTACGGCCTATATGGGGTTACTGGACATTGGGAAACCAAAACAAGGTGATACCCTCGTGGTAGCTGCAGCAACTGGTCCTGTTGGCGCAACGGTCGGACAGATCGGGAAGTTAAGAGGCTGCCGTGTGGTTGGTGTTGCCGGTGGCCCTGAAAAATGCAGCTATGCCAGAGAGACGCTTGGTTTTGATGAGTGTCTCGATCACAAAGATCCCGAATTTGCTGACCAGCTGCAACAGGCCTGTCCCAACGGCATCGACATCTACTATGAAAATGTCGGCGGAAAAGTATTTGATGGTGTTTTACCATTACTGAATGTTGGAGCAAGGATTCCGGTATGCGGCCTTGTCTCAAGATATAATGCAACCAAGCTTCCAGATGGCCCCGATCGTTTGTCTGTCCTCATGGCTACAATTCTCGTCAAACGCATCAAGATGCAAGGTTTTATAATCTTTGACGATTATGGCCATCGATACAATGAATTCGCCACGGACATGACAGAAATGATAAAAACCGGGAAAATCCATTACCGGGAACAAGTGGTGGAAGGTCTGGAGAATGCACCAGAAGCCTTTATTGGCATGCTGGAAGGTAAAAATTTTGGAAAACTCGTCATCAAAGTTAGTGACGAGCATCGATAAACACTCTTTTAAAAGATAGTTTATTATTTTGATGATTCTTGTGCATCACCTGACAAACGTGGAGAACAGACAGAAAGATTTGGGTACAGAACCCCCATCTTCTCAAGTTGCCATGCAGCGTATTGTTACAATCCCGGCAAGCAGGTTCAATGTCACAAAAAAAACTCAACTGAATAATGAGGTTAAATAAAATGATTAATGCATTTGCCGTTCATGAACCCCAGGGAGAACTTAAACCGTTTGAATATGACCCAGGTCCACTCAAGGATACTGATGTCGAAATCGATGTAGAATATTGTGGAATCTGCCACAGCGATGTATCAATGATTGATAATGAATGGGGAATTACCCAGTATCCCCTTGTTCCTGGCCACGAGGTGATTGGGACTATCTCATCTGCGGGAAGTAAAGTCACCCATCTCAAGGTTGGAGATCTTGTTGGCTTAGGCTGGCACTCCGACTATTGCATGACCTGTGACTCCTGCCTCTCTGGCGATCATAATTTATGCGCTACGGCTGAATCAACGATTATTGCCCACCATGGTGGTTTCGCAGATAAAGTGCGGGCTGGAGCAATGAGTGTTGTAAAGCTTCCCGATACAATCGACAAGGAACGTGCCGGACCTCTTTTTTGTGGCGGAATTACCGTATTCAATCCACTGCTTCAGTTTGGTATTAAACCAACTGACAAGGTGGCCGTGATCGGAATTGGCGGACTTGGGCACATGGCGCTGCAGTTTCTAAATGCCTGGGGATGCGAGGTTACAGCCTTTACCTCAAGTGCAGAGAAGAAGAAAGAGGTTCTACAATTAGGTGCTCATAAAGCGATAAACTCTCGTGACAATTCCGAAATTGAAGCGGCTGCAGGCCAATTCGATTTCATTTTATCAACCGTCAACGTTAAACTTGACTGGAACACGTACCTCGGAACCCTGCGGACAAAAGGGCGACTTCATTTTGTTGGTGCAACGCTTGAACCGCTTGATATCGGTGTGTTCCCCTTGATTATGGGACAGAGATCTGTTTCAGGTTCTCCAGTTGGCAGTCCAGGCAATATTACGAAAATGCTTAACTTTGCAGCTCAGCATGACATTTCCCCCGTTATAGAGACGTACAGTTTTGATCAAATCAATGAGGCCATAGCACGGTTAAGAAGTGGCAAAGCACATTTTCGCATTGTGCTTTGTCGTTAATATTATATGGCAATTTCCTCTTCTCATTGGTGAGAATTGTTTTTGCCTTAGACTCACTCTCGCATTTTGTAACGGCAGAGAGCGAGGTGGTCTTGTTTTCCCAACAGGCCGTTAACTACATGAATTAATATAGTTTTAATAAATTACTTATAATAAATACACTTAATAGCTTTTAACTTGCATGTTATACATTTGATGCAAAAAAAATATATTACTGTTGTAGTTTTCCAGATTCGTATCTTGCTACAGCAATTTTAACATCAGTGTAAAGTTTTCTTATGTTCAGCATCATTATCATATCGTAGCTGCTCACATCAAGACCACTTTCCAAAACCATTTTTTCAGGGTTAACACGCGAGTCTTCAGGAGCACTCAATGTCGATAATGTTGGTTGATTTCCGGCGAAGTCAGAAAAGATATTGAAAAAAAATGGGCCTTTTAGCTTCTCTTCCATCAACTCTAGAGAAGGTATTGTTTGTGATTTAACAGACGCTTCCCTCCTGGACAGCCCACTCTTAACAAGACGTGAAAAAAGTACGATCTCGCACAAATTGTTAAAGTCGAACATGTTCCTCGACCCAGACCCCTTTCCCTTTATCGTAGCTCGAACAAAACCATCTCGCAGCCATTGCTGTAGCTTAGGTTGGTTAATTCCCGTAATCTCAACGATATCCCTTAAAAAATACAATGTGTTCATATTAAAACATATAATTTATAAGTTTTAAAATACATCTTAAACATGCAATAGAAATTTTTCCACACATTTCGTGGTTTGATCTGGTCACGTTCAAAAAAATAGAAAATTTGTCTGGTGTAGAGATCTGACAATCATTGAGCCGCCCTCCGACAAGATCCAGATATCATAATGGTTGGTGAACTACGTGATTTGGAAACAACCGAAATCGCCATTGAGACTGCTGAGACAGGTCATTTGGTTTTTGGCACGCTTCATACGTCTACGGCAGCAAGTACTGTTGATCGAGTTATTGATCAATTTCCAGATGATGATATTCTGATAGTTTCGCCCATCCCCTCAAGATTCAGTTTGAATACTGGCATATAATCAATAAAATACCATTCCTCCATAGATAGATTTACAACATATCTTTTTAAGGCTTTAAATAATTCTATCTGTACATTCCATAGTCATCCTGACATAATCTTACAGAAGGCTATTTAGTTAATTTCTTCTATATTTTTCGATTAATTCTAGATCTATCCATCCTGAATAAAAATAACCTGGACCGATCAAATATGAAATATCTTCCTTTAATAACAGTCTCTATGTGGGTTGGCTTTCTTGCCGGAGTTGTATTCACAACCGATTTTTTCCTTCAAGTAGTCGTCAAATACCCAGCCATTATAATCACAACAATCATTCTAACCGTGAGTTTCTGGGAACTCCAAGTGAGAGGGAAAAATCTATACGCCTTGATTATGGCTGGGATCCTGTTTGTTAATCTGGCAGGACTAACGTATGGCCTTTCTAAAGCCTACTCTGCCAATAATACACTCTCAAATTACCATGGGGGGGAGGTTACTCCAGTCCTGGTTGGCTTGCTCGACTCAATCGATAGTATTAATGAAAGAACACTTACAGATAAGATCTTATATGGTCGTCAAGGAGTTCCGCTCCCTTTCTTACTGGTTGAGCCAGCAGCTACAGGTCTATCACAAGATACAATACAAAGTGAGAAGTTATCTCATAAAATGAATAGATGGGGACAAATATTATCAGCAAAAAGAGAATTATCCTACCACGTCACTGATGTATTTCTTATGCTGGTAATGAGTGTAGTAATTTTCTCAACCCTTATTATCTATCTGATTCTTTACGACAAACCAGAACCTGGATTGGCAACCTTGAAATGATTTAAATTATGAGCAAATCAAAATTTTATTTCACCGTCTTACAGATAGTAGCCTTGTCATTGACGATCTCATGCTCTAATTCTGAAGATTCAGAAGAAAAAAACGTTATCAAGAAAACAACAGATAAAATTGCCCAGGGTGCAGTGGAATCGATTAAGAAACCAATTAATAAAGCAAATAATGTTGAAGTGTTAAGTAACGATCGGGCCCGTGAGATTAAGGAAGCAACCAAGCAAGAGTGAAATCATCCTATACTTAAACAACGATTTTCCGATCAAAGTGTGGCGATGCACACTCTGGTGTTAACACGTTACCGGGGAAATAAAGGCAATCACTGCCAAATTATAGATTGGTTCTCATAATCTATAATTTGACTGCTTGATTAACAAAAAAATCCACCAAGGCATGTTAGAGTACCTTCCAAATCCCCTCAGCAGTTGCAATGAACTGCTCACCACATCGTATTTCGCCCTGCATGAAGATCAGGGAGCGTGTTTTTCTTAGGACTTTAGCTGTGCCCAGCAGTAAATCCCCCATTTTAGAGGCGGAGATAAATTTGACATCGAAGGAAATTGTTGCAGCTCTTGCGTTCTTACCGAGTGTCCGATGAGCGGCTGTTCCCATTCCTGAATCCATCAGACTCATGATGAAGCCACCATGAGTAATACCACCAGGATTCAAATGAATGTCCTGTATTCTAGCCCTGAATTGGAAATCAGATTCAGAAATTGTTCTGAACTCTAAACCGCCGTTGTGTTTCATAAAGCCAACAAGGCTAATTTGTTGAAATGTATCGTTCATATCTCTTGTAATTAATGGTTTTTAATAATGGAGGAAATTACGGATAGCCAAACGTGCGGTTTTGCAAGTTGTACACTGACCTGCCAGT
>CAVQYQ010000002.1:0-92308 GCA_963718195.1 uncultured delta proteobacterium | reverse complement strand
TGGTATACTGTGCTCTTTGTAGAAGGCTTCTGCTGCCGGATGAAGTGGAATTCGCAGCCCTTTGGCCATTCCATCAGCGGTGAACTCTGACAGGCTGGGATGATGCTTTGAAAACATTTCGGCATTCTCGAATGCACCTGTTAAAATAGCTTTTACAACGTTATCTGGAACACCTTTATTGATGACGAATTCACATGGAGTGTAGGGAACGACCACATCTTCTTCTATACCCACATAGGTTCCTGCTGGAATTTTTCCTTCAAGCAGACCAAAATTGTCCATGGCATAATCAAGAATTTCAGGATCCCACTTCAACATCTTGAGATCCCTCGCGTGGGAAAGTTCCAATAACCAGCCAATTTTATTTGAACCTACTGCTAATATCCCGTCTGCATGACCGTCTTTTACTAAATTTACGCCATCAGCCCACGAGACAAAGCTTACGTTGCCACCCCATTGACTTTTAATATCTTCCCAGCCAATTCCCTGTGATTTCAGGATAGACCCCCAAACCAATTCGGTTGCGGTACCCTTATGCAGAGTGGCGAATTTCACAGGCAACTTCTTTGTGAAAAGATCTCCTATACTATCAGCTTCAAGGTCTTTTCTTACTACAGCAAAAAAGTTGAATTTGTTCTGTGCAGACATTAAAGCTCTGACATTTGATAAGTCTTCTTTATCATACGGAGGAGCTTTTTTTTCGCCCATTGCAGCTAATGATATTGTTGTTACAGCAATATCAAGTTCACCAACACTTGTCCGCATCAGATTCCCGACAAATCCACCAGGAACTACAGTCACTTCAATCCTTGGATAAGACTCTGAAACTACTTTGGAAAGACCTGTGAGGATAACGAAACCGACCCCACCAGGCGATCCTCCCGCTGCTTTCAGAACAGCTGATGTCTTAGGATCAGGCTTATCGGCAGCTGACACACTTGAAACCAGTAAAAAGAGTACGGCAAAAATCATTGCAGATAATTGCATTTTACTTCCGGTCGATCGTCCCATGTCTTCCTCCACGTTTTTATTAATGACAAAAAAGCGCCTTACTACTACCTCCTCTACCGACTATTTTGAGCAATTTTACTCTTAGAAATATTTAATAATAACATAGCGGTATTAACAACAACCTAACACCTAACAGTACTAATAATAACCTAACGGTATTTTGGGGCAAGTTATATTTCATGAACTCACATAGTGCTTAGAAAATCGATAGCCAGATATACCTCCTGCAATTTGAAAGATTTCAGCTGGGATAACGGATCTTTTCCATCAAGAGATTATTTCTTTCATTTGCTCCCCGATTTCTATATTGGCTTTTAAGCAAATTCAATGCCAAAGGAGACTAATTTCCAGTAACATATTGAAATAAAATAGATATTGTGATTATTACCGGATAAACAAAATAAATCCTGAGCCTACTATTCATCTTGAACAAGAATCACGGACCCATAATTCGGCTTACCAGTCGTTCCTGTTTTAGATCCTGTATCAAATGATTATCGGCAGAGATAACTGAAGAGGATTGGAAATCGGGACAAGTGGCAGATTCGCAACACAGAAAAGAGCGTTGATGAGGCCTCTGCAAACAATCCCTAATAAGCTTTCTGATTCAATTTGAAATTGTGACCGAAAATTCATCATGCATAATCTGAGGGTTTCAAGTCACTTTTTGAATGACATTGCGATCAAGTAGGGATTTCTCAGGAGATATCATATTACGAGATCAAGCCCAATTATTCATACCTCATTTCTAATTTAGACCGCTGGCCAGGAATAGCGAACCCATTGCATTAGGTCATCATGAGAATCAGCTTCCAGGACTGAAGATTTTAAGCGCCACCTCAATAAACTTCATAATACCTATCGTCAATAATAGGTAGGTGCTTATTCGTCTATAGTAAGGGAACATTACAGGATTACGAAACAGTCGTTCACCGAGCCATGTCCCGAGGATGAGAAAGGGAGCGGAGGTTGCCATAAGATATACGTGTGTCTCATTCAGTTTGCCACCTGCAATAATTGAAGCAATACCGAGTAATGAGAGAATGGTAAAAAATATGATCAGATTTGAACGTACCATTTTATTTGTATTGGGCATTACAAGTTGAGCTAGTATCACGGGTGGTCCTGGAAGGCTTGCCACCCCGTTTAAGATTCCTGCCAGCATACCGATAATGGCAGTTTCAGATTTTGAGAAATGTCGGCTAAATCGCAATCCTTTAAGCAAAGAAGCAGCCACAAGAACCACTGCTATCGCAATAGTGACGCCGACGACCTCAGGATTGATCCGATAAAGCAAAAAAAGCCCACCCCATGTGCCGAGGAAGCCCCCCGGCACCAGTGGAACTATCTGGTTCCATTGAACATCCTGTAACGTCTGTTTTAACCCAAGAAAAACGGCAATTATCTGCATACCAAAAATCAGCGGTACAAACGACATTGGCGACATGATCATGGAAAGCAGTGGAACTGAGACAAGAGCCAATCCAAAACCACTGAATCCCCTTATGATAGCGGCGATGAAAAGTATCATCCCACTCATGCTGATTGTAGCGAAGCTTAACTCGGCAAGCAATTGATCCCTCCCGATCTATTTGGTTATATCCTAATGCAGGTATCATTGTGAGACTCTGAAGTTGCGAGAGAAATAATACTTTGACTACTGTGAATTTGCTCCACTAAAAATTAACTATCGTCGCTGATCTTTTCCCAACAAATGTGCATCAGTGTAAATCTTGTCATTCCGATTACCAGTGATCATCAGTCAAAATAAGGTCAAAAAATTTCAAGACTAGAGGATCTTTCTATCAAACAAAAAAAAGTGGTCATTAATGGTGTATGTTCCACCAATGGACCACTTGATGTACTAGTTCGACATTTGTGTCGAACCTTTTGACAAAAAATCTTGATAAGTAATTGAATTTACTACAACCGAGTTTTGTAATGGTGGAGGCGGCGGGAGTCGAAACCGTTCACCAGGGCCAATTTGTCATATACTTACAACATGTTACACGTATACAAAAATCCTTTACCGACTGTTTACCGACTAAATTTCCCCAAGTTTACTCCGCCATTCTGCCCCTGTGTTGTCTGACATTCTGAGCCTTCCACTTTAACAAAGGATGAACTGAAATCTTCGCCTGCAGTTCTTCATCACCAGTCAGTAAATCAGGCCTGATCTCTCCAGAATCATTGAGCATCGTGAGGAACTGAATTTCATTATCGTTGAGAGGCAGCAAAATATTGCTTAATGATTGACGGCACTCTTCAACTAGTGTTTCAGTCCATTCCTGTAAATTTATATTTTCAACTAACGACTCACTGAGAACTGGTACCAGCTGATTTTCAAGTTCCTGCCAATCATAGGTAACGTCTGATAAGGATACGGTTCGCCAATCCTTCCTGTTCATAGCCCCGTATACGACAAAAGCCAAACGCAACATCCCATTATTAAAATCCCACTGTCTTAGTATCAGGTGTGCATCATAGAGGTCCCTGCTGGCCTGTCTGCTAAAAAGAGCTGCAAGTTTCCCTGCAGCCAGTTCATGAATATCAATAACTGGAACTGCCTGTATCTGAAAGGAACCAACCTGCTTAGAATCAAGTACATCAAATGAAAACAATGGTTCTCTGAACATGAAATTCAGATCAACCTCAAGATTGCCTCCCGCTCCTAAACCACTTTCGTACCTGAGCGACCACTTGCCACCTGCATGATCCGATGGCTGACGGCGAATTGTAAAACCTTCCCGGCTGCAAACCGCCTGTACTGCACGCTCAACTTCTGGACGCTCCTGCATCATTACTGCCCGGTCCACAGCACCTATATAATTCAAATCTATATCAACTGAGAGCCTGGGAAAATCAAAGTAAAACAAGTTTAAAGCAGTACCGCCTTTCAATACAATGCGCTCACGCAAGTAAGGGTGGCTAAGTAATGATTTCAATAAATGAAGTAGTTGAAATACTTTTTCCAAAATCTCAGGCCTGAAACCTGTCACTCCCGCCTCTCTGTTCAGCAATTCTCCTGAAAATCTCATAGAACTTCACTCCAGGCTTTCCGATGTATTTTATCAGGCACGATCAGGTTCCATTGCTTTACTAGACTGCCCTTAAGCTTTTTATCCATATAGTGAGGCTGTTTGGGTATTTCGTTTTTTAATGTTTGTAAGTCATTTTTATTCACGAAAAACCTTTCTTCATTTCTTTCCAGAAAATAGCCCACTTCTGCGATAGTAGACGCTTTACCTAATAATAACGCATACTCAACAACTTCATTAATATTGTAGAACTCCACTGATTCTAATGATCGCCAGATTTCCTCCCAACCTCCACCAAGATCCGGTTTATCGAATAGGTCAACAAGTGTCCGTTCAAGGCTGGTTACTTTTATTTCCATCCCATTTCTCTCCGATTTTATTACTCCGAAGTTTGATCTTCGTTTATCAAGTAAAGACTTAGGAGGTCGTACAGGCGTAAATTGGTAATTTCGGAATGAAACATCTTTTACAGAACGCTTTGTCAAATACAGAAATTTGTTGAAGACCGAGTAGCTTTTTGAGTAGAAATCGAGAGCTGTATGGTAGGCAAGAACAGCGTCCTGTGCCATTCTCGAAGCCAATAGATATGGATCTGCAGGATAATCGGCTGCAGTCACACCAGATGGTACAACAGCATAAAGACCCTTTTTTACCCGCACAAGATTTTCATTTTTCACATGGTATGCGAGCAGGTTATCCCTCGTACTCTTACTGCGTTTTTCTTCACCACCAAGATATTCGGTAAATTCTGAGATGGTAAACACAGGATGCTGGTCAAAAAATCTTTTTACTTTCATAGGCTCTTGACGATTTTAACTGTAACAACCATTTTTTTTAGTGGCTCCGATCTATATTATCAAGTTAACTAAAAAACAACCTACTTGACAATAACTGGCACAACCACTAATATTTTTAGTGGTTCCGGACTCATAATGTCAAGTGGTGTGTCGAGAAAACCTGAGAAAGGCACACTGTATCTTTCTAAAATCTGATAGCGGGAACAGGACCCTAAAGAACTACATCAGACTTGATTAATTAGAAATATCACTAATCAATTCATCAATTCTCTCTAGCTGTCTCTTCACATGCCTCCTGATTGCAGGCGTTTTCAGAAGTTGTTTTAAAGATTCGAGACTGCAGGCTTGATATTTTGACATAATCCACACAAATTCAACGGTATAATCAGGGTCCATTTTCACAATGACCGCCTTGCAGAGTTAATTGTATGATTATCTGCAAGGTCCCAACGGGCACCATGTTTTGCTAAAGCATGTATAATTTTCAATAACTCACGTGATTTACTATTATCAAAACCACCTTCGTCACGATTGGTAATCCACCAGCTAATATCAGCGTGTTCCAGTCGCACTGAGAAGTCCAGAATTTTCGACTTTCCTGGTACATCCATAGAGCACGTTTACCCTCGCAATGCTGCCGGCGCTGACATTGATTCCCATTTGGAACCGCTTAAGAATACGTTGGGTAATCTGACTATTATGGATCCTGCGCAGAACACTTTGGCGGGTAACGAGAATTTTCTGACTAAGAAGCCTATCTATCAAGCTTCATCGGTTATATTAACTCAGGAAATTGGAGGGAAAACTGCCTGGAAGGAAAATGAAATAGAGCAGCACAAAGATAGACTCAATGATGCTGCTTTGGCTATTTTCAAGATTTAAAGGGGACCGTTATCAAGACTTGGTTACCAAAAATTAATGGGCAGGACAACCGTGGTGATTCATCATGGCCTCTGCCTTTAGCTTCAGCTATGATTGCAACGTAATCAGCTTACCGGTGTCCCTAATTTTCCGGGAACGTCAGAAATACTTCACCCATAAGTGGGGGGGACTGGGTTATTCAACAATAAGTTGTCATATCTATCCGATATTAGTGGAATTACAATGGTGGAGGCGGCGGGAGTCGAACCCGCGTCCGCAAATGCTCCCCTTTCGTATCTACATGCTTAGTTCCCGGCTTGAAGTTTCGCAACAGGTTTGCCGCGGGAACAGAGCGGACCTGGTGCTATTCTATGAAAATCTCACCATCTGACGTATAGACACCATCATCAGGCCAGCCCGCTGAGTCGGCGCTCCGATCCGGTCTTACGGGCGAAGACCGGGGGAACGGCAGAGCAGACTAAGCTGCTACTGCGTAGTTATAATCGTCGGCGATTATAATTTTAGTTCTATCAGTTTAACGAGCAGACAGAAGCTCGGCATGCAACAATAAGCTTACACATCCCCGTCGAAGCCGTTTCGCCCCCATATTGTAAAAGATCAATGTTCTTGATTGCGCCTCATTTCGCGCTGAACGTCTCGGTCGGACTGCTTTTTTTTCAGTGCCGCCCTTTTATCGTATTGCCTCTTGCCTCGGGCAAGACCCAACTCTACCTTCGCCTTGCCACTATTATTAAAGTATATCTTCAGCGGTATCAGGGCAAGGCCTTTCTCCTGCAGCTTTCCAATTAGTTTTTTTATTTCACGTTTATGCAGCAGGAGCTTGCGCATCCGGACCGGCTCGTTTGGGTTGTGGGTCGCAAAGCTATAAGACGATATATGCACACTGTGCAGAATTGCCTCTCCACGGTCATCAATCTTGACGTAACCGTCCTTTAAGTTGGCCTTTCCTGCCCGGAGCGACTTGACCTCCGGTCCGTTGAGAACCATGCCAGCCTCAATCTTCTGCTCGATATGATAATCGTGATAGGCCTTTTTATTCTGGCAGACAATTCTTCCACCCATGGTTTATAGCTCTTCCTCTAATACTCCGAAGTCACCCGCAAGGCTTCCTCGTATGTTGTAATACCGGCCTGGATCTTATTCCAGGCATCCTCGCGTAAGGTAGTCATTCCTTCCCTGATTGCAACCTGCCGCATCTCTTCTCCAGTTTTCCCTTCAGCAATCATCAGCTTCAGTTGCTGGGAGAGAGGGAAAGTCTCAAATATTCCGCAACGCCCCTTGTAACCGGTACCGCGACATTCCCTGCACCCAGTTCCTCTCTTCAGGGTAACAGGCTCATTTCCGTTTACCGGGAAGCCCATCTTGTAGAGCTTTTCTGCCTCTATTTCAAATGATTCTGCGCAATGTTCACATATCTTTTTTACCAGACGCTGAGCCATTGCTCCGAGCAGTGTGGAACCGATCAGAAATGGCTGCAACCCCAGATCCATGAGTCGTACAATAGAGGAAACCGCATCATTTGTATGAAGTGTTGAAAAAACAAGATGGCCGGTCATCGCTGCCTGAACAGCATGGGCTGCTGTGTCAAGGTCGCGAATCTCGCCGATCATTATCACATCGGGATCCTGGCGGAGGATGTTTCTCAGAATGGTAGAAAAGGTGACATTAATAAGGGGCTGCACAGCGATTTGGTTGAAATCCTCATATACCATCTCTACTGGGTCTTCCACTGTTACCAGGTTCATTTCAGGAGAGGAAATTTCTTTCAGGGCTGAATAAAGGGTAGTCGATTTTCCGCTGCCTGTCGGGCCCGTCACCAGAACAATACCATGGGGAGCATGCATGAACGAATCAAAGATACTGTAGTCTCGTTTTGAAAACCCGAGATGATGGACCGACTGGAAAATAACATCCGGGTCAAGCAGCCTGAGAACAGCTTTTTCCCCAAAAGATACCGGTACTGTCGAAACCCGGATTTCAATGTCTTTATCCCCAGAAACACCAACCTTGATCCTGCCGTCCTGGGGCCGCCTTTTTTCTGCAATATCAAGGCGAGACAAGAACTTGATCCGGGAAACTATTGCCGAATGAACGGCTTTTGGCAATTTATATATTGTATGCAGCGAACCGTCGATACGGAACCTGATCATGCAGATATCCCGTTTCGGCTCTATATGAATATCACTTGCCCGCTGGTCAAGCGCGTAGTGAAAAATATGATTTACAGCATTTTTGATATGCTGATCAGAGGACGTTATCCCTTTAGTGGTAATTTTTACATAGCGCTCAAGGTTACCGATATCAACGGAAGCACCGCCTGAAAGGGACCCTATCTGGTCTTCTGCGGCACTGATGGAACTTTGGAAACCGAAAAACTCTCCAAGAATCCGTTTGATATCCGCTTTTGTGGCGACATATGCCCTGGTCTTGACCTGATTTGCCTGCTCGATGTCTGACAGGACCGGCTGACTGTCCGGATGATAAACTGCAACTTCGAGCACTCCTTCATCAACGTTAAATGGCAATAATAGTTGCCGGATAGCAAAGTTTTTGGGAATCGTCTTGGTGACGATATCCATATCCAACTCGAGCGGATCGAGTTTCTTGAAGGGCAGCTTGGTCTCTTTGCCAACAGCCCGCATGATCATTTCTTCATCGACCGGCTGGTCACCGCCCTTTTGCTTGAGATTAAAAGAGACAATGATATCAATCAGGTCAGGGAAATTTTTATCAAGAGGGTCATCACCGCCGTGCTGTTTGAGTAATTTCTGACGCTGCTTGCCCTTTTCCAGGTTGACAAATTTACATTGTTTTTCAGATAAGACACCTTGCCGTCTCAGTAGAACAAGCAGAGCATCACTATACAGTAGCTTCATCGATTCTCCTTCGCTTTCTATCGATTAATCAGACTACTCTATTGTCCACTTTTCTCTTCATTTTCGCAAGGTTCTTTCGGTTCAGGAAAAAATCAGACTGCGCAATGTCTTCAGGTTCTCCCTATCTTCCTGCAAATCCTCACCCTTCGGGGTTTCCAGGGTCATGGGATGGTTCTTAAAGCGCCGGTCATTGAGCAGATGGGAGAATCCATCCAGGCCAATGCAGCCGTCTCCGATATGCTCATGACGGTCCACCCTGCTGCCAAGATCTTTTTTGGAGTCATTCAGATGGAAAAAATGCAGGTGGTCAATGCCGATTTCCCGGTCAAAGGTTCGCATGGTTTTCTGGTAATCTTCCGGGTTGCGGATATCATAGCCGGCAGCAAAGATGTGACACGTGTCAAGACAGACACCGATTTTATCCGGAAAACGAGACCTGTTTCTTATATAGCCAAGCTCACTGAAATTTGACCCCAGCCCGGTGCCCTGTCCTGCCGTCGTTTCCACCAGTACCATTGCATCCGACCCAGCCCGCTCAATTGTTTTATCTAGTGCAGCTACAAATCGCTCAAGTCCAATCTCAACACCGTCACCGGTGTGAGAGCCAGGATGCAGGACAACATAGGGTATTGACAGCTGGTGACAGCGTCGCAGCTCCTCCACGAACGCATCGATCGATTTCTGCATCAGTTCAGGCTTTCCGCTTGCCAGGTTGACCAGATATGAGGCGTGAGAAGCGACAACCATATTGTTCTGTTGCTGCCAGCTGGCTCTGTATTTTTCTATCTCTTCTTGAGATAACGGTTTTGGACTCCATTGCCGCTGGTTGCGCGTAAATATCTGTAAAGATTCTCCGCCCACCTGCTTGATCCTGTCAAACGCGTAATGCAGCCCCTTGCTGACCGATTCATGTGCTCCAAGTAATGGCATATTGATCGCCTGACTTCCTGATGAGATTATATTGGCGTTTCAGATTCATAGGTCTCTGTCTTGAATTTTTCAATCTGATCACGGTAGAATTCCCGCTGTGTCGTCGCCCCGCTCAATGCTTCCATTTCCGTACGGATGGCCTCTTCCACAAGGCCGTTTGCCCAATAAGCTGTCGCCAGCGTATCCAGCACATGTGCCTTGGGGCTTTTTATAACCGCACGCTGGGCAAGGACCAAGCGCCCTCAAGGGATCCCGCAGCGTTGAATCCTCGCTTGTCAGCAGCAGCCAGGCAAGGTTGTTCAGAACAACCGGGTTTTCCGGGTCAAACTCCAAAGCTTTATTGTAGGCAACCAGCGCTCTTTGCTCCATTTGCCTGTTGATCATCAAATCACCCACCAACTGGAACCAGAGAGCCTTGTCCTCTATATCCTGAACTCGACTTAACAAATCAAGTTCAATGTACTTTTCCTGATAGTCCCGGGCCATTTCAGCTGTTGGCACTTGTCTGACCAGCCCTGCTGCTGCTATAAGGGCGAGCACATAGATAAAGAGGCTGCGGCGGACTTTCTTATCCTGCCGGTCTATCAGTGCCGGATCGCGCTCACACTGTTCCAGGGTATCAATACGCTCACCAATACCGAAATGATGCCAGTTCGGTTTCTTTCTGCTCTGTCCGCTTGCCCCGGCGATTTTATCAAAAGCTGAAACCAGGGCTCGGCCGCTCCCCAACAACTTGTAGACATAAAGATCAGCCTGCCGCTCAAAATTGCGGATGAAGTAGCCGAAGATAAACCTGAAGTAGAACAGGAGAAGAACCAGAAACGGTACACCAACGATCAGGCCAACGACCGTATCAGGATTCATTTTCTCGGTTGTCAGCAGTTGAAAGACCCACTCAAAAGAAAATGTATAGTAAAAAAGCGGTTCCGCCAGCACCCCTGCCATTACGCTAAACCCACCAATCAGCAGGACATACATCAGCAAATGCCTCTTCTTCACGTGACCAATCTCATGAGCCATAACGGCTTCCAGCTCACGGGTTGCCATGGTCTCGATGATTGCCGGGGTCAGCAGGATATAGCGCAGTCCCGGCACCATGCCCATCACCCCTGCCGTCAGCACCCGTCCCTCGAAAAGTGGCCAGAGATAAAGTTCCACCTTAAAATTCTGGCGCCTGCAGAAATCGCTGAGGTGATCTCTCAGGGGGCCATCAGGTAACTTTTTGCACCCCCAGAGTCGTCGCACCAGTGGCGGAAAAAAAATCATCACGAAGACAAGGAAAATAACAAAGAAGAGCAAGTCCCCGACGGTTGAAGAAACAAAGCTTTTCAAATCATCAAATGGGGCAAGGACGAGCAGGTCGTACAGCAGAGACAAAACTACCCAGGGGAGTACGATCGGCAGATTTGTCTTGATATTGAGCACCAGAAAGCTAACTAATTGGTACTTTTTTCCAAACACGTAGAAATAACTGTCTCTTGCCGTCAGCCACATCAGGGATAAAAACGTAGATGAACAAGGCGAGACCGGCGATATTGGTCAGTACAGGGAGTCTGTCGCCAAAACTTAAGGCGGAACAGTAGAACTTTATATCAGTGAAGGACAACAGTCCGGCATAAAACACCAGCGCCAGGATAGAAAATAGTTTCTCGGCCCTGAAATATCCTGTTGAATTACGTGTTCTTGTGCCCCGGAAATAGCGATGTGAGACATAGGTGTAAAAACCGAACAGTCCTGCAGTAACAAGCAGAGTCTCCAATAAAGAGGTAGCTGGAGCAGCAGCGGAGCTGATACTGAACAGAAAAATTGCTGTGAGAAAAATGAGGAGATTACTGTAAATCACGTTATTCAATCTAAATGTAATTAATCGAGACGACAAACCCGTTGCCACTATAATGCTCTTTATACGCAACAGCAAGGAAACCCACAAATATCATATGTGATCGCAAATTCATGGATGAATACCGTTTTTTTAGCACAATTACCCTTTTTTGTTGACAATGGCGCTAACATAAGATTTATTTACAAGTTTAACTGCCGGAAGGGCGCATAGCTCAGTTGGCTAGAGCCACCGGCTCATAACCGGTCGGTCGTAGGTTCGAGTCCTACTGCGCCCACCATTATTAACACACCAGCTCAATACTGGGATCTTGAAAAGAAAAAGAACAGAAAGACATACACGAGGGATGAAAACAGACTCCCTCTTTATAGACACAAAACGTTCAGGTGAAACAACGAAACCCTGGACGAAGAAGGGCTAAAGGTACACTCCGAAAGGGATGTACCTTTTTTTTATGGTTTTTGAAAAATATCAACTATTTTAATGGCTGTTACAATCAAAGATATCATCACATGTCTTGACGAAATCGCTCCATTTACCATTGCAGAAACGTGGGATAATGTTGGCCTGTTAGTCGGTAACCGTAATCGTGAAGTGAAATCAATGCTGATTGGTCTCGACCCCACGACGAAACTGCTCGATGAAGCTCAGAAAATTGGTGCAGATACCATCATCACTCACCATCCAGCCATTTTCAAACCAATACCTTCGATTGATACCGGCGAGCCGGCGGGTAAGTTTCTTGAGCAAGCCCTGAATAGTAAAATCAACGTGTTTGCCTGTCATACCAACTTTGACAGCGTGGTCCCCGGCGTTAATGATGAACTCACAGACCTTCTTGGTCTTGAAAACATAAGCCCGCTGATCCCAACTACTTCCCAGCCTGTCGATGGTGCAGGAATGGGAAGAGTCGGATATTATCCACAACCGCTTGACCGATCAATGTTCCTAACCAGATTACTTGCTGTATTGGAACTCTCCTCGGTCCAGGTAGCGGGCTCTCTTCCTGAAAGAATATCGTGTGTTGCTCTCTGCGGAGGCAGCGGATCAGAATTTGCAGAAGTTGCCCGAAATTGCGGAGCTGATCTTTATATCACAGCCGAAATCAAACACAATATCGCCCGCTGGGCAGAGGAAGCAGAATTCTGCGTTATTGACGGGACCCATTACGCCACCGAAAAACCAGCCCTGAGATTGCTGACTGAAAAATTAATAGCGTACGCAACCACCCACAACTGGGACATTTCAATTTCAGAAACGACAACAGAACGCCACCCTTTCACCATGGTGGACTCACATAGTTATCAAACATAAACCAAACAGGAGAATCCTCTTGAACGAACAAACAGAACAACTTGTCTCTCTTCAGGTGATCGACCTCGAAATCGATCAGATAGACAACGAGATCAAAAAAGAGCAGGAAGAACTTGATAAGCGAATATCAGCCTTGGCCGAAAGAGAGGCTCGCATCCATGAACTCGATTCGAGTATTGAGACTTTTGAGCGGGAACGGCGGACCCTGGAAGATGAGATGACCGACAAGATAGCCCACGTTAAAGAGCGGCAGTCGAAGATGATGCAGGTTCAGACAAGCCGGGAGCAGACAGCTCTTCTCAAGGAAATTGAAGACGCCAAGAAGAATGCCAAAGAAAACGAGGAAAAGATCGTTGCCATCATGGAGAAGGTTGAAGCCCTGACAAATGAGCTCACCGAAGAGAAAAACGTCCTCAAAACCGAGAAAAATCTTGTTGCTGAAGAAACTGAAAAGGTCAGGGGCGCCATCGAGCAGATCAACAAAGGGAAAAAAACCAAGAAAAACAAGCGTGACAGGCAAGCCCAGGGTCTGGACGACTCAGTAATGAGAAAATACGAGATCCTTAGGGATCGCAGAAACGGACTGGCAATTGTCAATGTCCTTGGAGGCGTTTGCCAGGGCTGTTTCATGAACCTGCCGCCTCAGCAGTACAATATACTGCTCAGGGGTGACAAGATGCTTGACTGCCCTTCCTGCCAACGGATGATTTATCATCAGGAGCTGGATAATTAATCGCATTTTCCCCTTTCAACTTTTGCATTTAATCACTACATTGTTTGCCGGAGCGGGTGCATGATCGCTCCGGCGATTTTTTTGTCGGAGAGGAAAGTCCGAACTCCTCAGGGCAGGATGGTTCGTAACACGAACGCCGGGTGACCGGCGGAAAGTGCCACAGAAAACAAACCGCCCGATTCAATCGGGTAAGGGTGAAACGGCGAGGTAAGAGCTCACCGCTCTCATGGTGACATGAGAGGCACGGCAAACCCCATCCGGAGCAAGACCAAATAGGGAGATGTTTGAGGGCTGCCCGTCCAAGATCTCCGGGTAGGTTGCAAGAGGTGTCGGGTGACCGGCATCCCAGTTAAATGATCATGGCCCTAACGGGTACAGAATTCGGCTTACAGCCCGCTCCTTTTTTCCTGATAAACAATACATTCCTGAGCCATGATTTATCAGCAGCGTTTCCGAAACAAATTTGAGCTATGAGATGGTCAACCCTGCTGCAGTAATAATCCCAGCCGCCGGAAGCGGCACTCGTATGCAGACAGTCCTGCCCAAACAGTATCTGAACCTGGCGGGCAAACCGATCCTCATTCATACCGTGTCAGCATTTATCAACTGCGGCGAGATCGCACAGGTTATCGTCGTTGTGCCGCAAGAGAGAATAGCTGAAACAGAAAGTATGCTGGACGCACACCAGCTTCCCAGAGAGAAAATCTGTGTTATCGCCGGTGGCAATCGCAGGCAGGATTCTGTTTTTGCCGGATTACAGGAAATTGATCCGAATATCAATATTGTTCTTGTCCACGATGGCGCCCGTCCACTTGTTTCTGCTGAGCTCATCAATCGTTGTTACCATGCAACCGTGCGTTCTGGAGCTGCAATCGCGGCAATTCCGGTCAAGGATACCTTAAAAACGGGGAATTCCAGCAACCTCGTTGAAAATACCATTGACCGTGACTCTCTCTGGCAGGCCCAGACCCCTCAAGGAGCACGCAAACAGCTCTTGTTAAACGCCTATGAACGCTTTGGAACAGCTGACTTTACTGATGAATCATCACTTCTGGAGCTCGCTGGCGTTGCTGTTCAACTGGTGACAGGTAGAGAATCAAATATCAAAATTACCAGTCCTGAAGACCTTGAACTCGCTGAGAAAATAATGAACAGAGAACAGACAGCTATACGTATCGGACACGGTTTCGACGCACACAGATTTGAAACGGGAAGGAAACTTGTACTTGGTGGAGTGGAGATAGACTATCATCGAGGGCTTGCCGGACACTCAGACGCAGATGTTATAGCCCACGCACTCTGCGACGCAATTCTTGGTGCTCTCTGTAAAGGTGATATCGGTGGCCATTTCCCCGATAATGACAGTACCTTCAAGGATATTATGTCACTTGTTTTACTCGACAAGGTTATAGCCCTGGCTGAAAAAGAGGGGTATCATCTTGTCAACGCAGATATTACGGCCATTTGTCAGGCTCCCAAACTTGCACCATATATCCCGCAGATGAAGGAAAAACTGGCCTCGTCTTGTAAAACACAAACAACAAGCATAAACATCAAGGCCACGACGACCGAAAAAATGGGTTATACCGGGAGGGAGGAAGGTATCAGCTGCCATGCTGTCGTTCTTCTGGAAACTAATCCCTAATCATCAAGGAAAGAAAATAATGAATGCACTACTGAACAGAGAACGTCTTGCCAGAATTTTTACAGAATTATGCGAAATAAGCAGTCCTTCCCGCGAAGAAAAAGGTGTTTCCGACTATTTGAAGTCAGCTTTTACTGCTCTTGGAGCAGACGCTGTCTACGAGGATAAATCAGCTTCTTCGACCGGCGCCGACTGTGGTAACCTGATCCTGCGTTTTGAAGGAAGCAGTCCGGCAGATCCGGTTTTTTTCGCCTGCCACATGGACACGGTACAGCCCGGCAGCGGGGTCGAGGTAAAACGCAGTGGCGATATATTTACCAGCCGCGGGGATACAATTCTGGGGGGAGATGATAAATCAGGTATTGCCCCTCTCATTGAACTAATTACCCTGCTCAAGGAAAACGATACTACGCACCGTACCATAGAGCTGATCTTTACGACCTGTGAAGAAGTCGGCCTTCTTGGGGCAAAAGCGTTTGATTATTCACCGCTGAAGGCCCGGTTCGGATACGCGCTCGACTCCAATGGCATCGACAAAGTCATCATCGGGGCGCCAGCGGCAAATCGAATGCGCATCGACGTGCACGGGACAGCTTCCCATGCCGGAATAAATCCTGAAGAAGGCGTCAGTGCCTTTCTTGTCGCCGCCAAGGCGCTTACCAAGCTCAAGTTTGGCAGGATCGATGAAGAATCAACAGCAAATATCGGGATTATGAAAGGCGGTGTTGCAACAAACATAATTCCGGAACATTTAATGTTGCGGGGTGAAGTTCGAAGTCACTCCATGGATAAACTTGCAGCCTTCACAAAAGAAATTGAAACAACGTTCAAAGAAGCAGCCGCAGGATGGCCGGTCGAAGACGAGTCGAAACGTCCCTCTGTTGACCTCCGTGTGGAGGCCGACTACCCGGCCATGAGGCTTTCCGAAGATGACCCCGTTATCAAGACGGTCCTGTCAGCCGGGGAAAAGCTTGGCAAAGAAATCTCTCTGGTGATTGCCGGCGGTGGCAGCGATGCCAATATCTATAACGGCTACGGGTTATCGACAGCGATCATCGCCACAGGTATGGATAAGGTTCACACCACAGACGAGCGCCTCGACCTCAATGATATGGTCAGCCTTACAGAACTGCTTTTCACCATATCAACTGAATAAACCTCCAGCTTTCGGTAAGTAAGAAAATATAATAATTTTTTGCGGAATGATTTCAACCCACTGAGTTGCGCCCCTTTCTTTCTGGTTGAATTTCGTCAGCACATAATATAAACACAACACAGCAAGAGTTGTCTAAGGCGCAAAGAGTTCTCTTTCTTTGGGCCTTTAGTATTTATACCTGCGTAGGAAGCTTTACTTCGTAACATATCGGAATTATACCATTTGTCGACTTATCGGCTACCGGCTTTTCAAATGATGACACCAATTGACCAGCACTCACCTCAAGACAGCGATTCGCTGCGCCCAAAACATGAATGTGGAGTTTGTGGTATTTATGGCCACGAGGATTCCTCCAAACTCACTTATTTTGGTCTCTATGCTCTTCAGCATCGTGGCCAGGAGAGCGCCGGCATTGTTTCCTCCGACGGCAGGCGGGTGTTCATACACAAAGACATGGGGCTGGTGCCGGAAGTATTTTCCGAAGAAAAACTCCAAAGACTATCGGGCAACCTCTCTATCGGCCATGTCCGCTATTCCACAACCGGTGCATCAAACATCATAAATACCCAGCCACTTGTGGTAACACATAAAGGTAAAACACTTGCCGTGGCGCATAACGGCAACCTGGTCAACTCGATTCAACTCCGCAAAGAGCTGGAGATAAAAGGCTCTATCTTTCAGACTACGATGGACAGTGAGGTAATTTTACACCTGTTGGCCCGTTCAGCAAGTGGCTCACTAGAAGATGCCCTTACAAAGACCTTTACGTCTGTGAAAGGTGCCTTTTCCATGCTGTTGATGACGCAGAAATCCCTGATTGCCGTGCGTGATCCCAATGGCTTCAGACCACTGTGCCTGGGTAAACTGGTCAACGGTGCTCATGTTGTAGCCTCGGAAACATGTGCTCTTGATCTGATAGAGGCTGAATACATTCGTGATATAGAACCCGGTGAAATACTGATCATCAGTGAAAATGGCATGAGATCGATCTATCCCTGGCCTAAACAGCGCTCAAGTTTCTGTATTTTTGAGCATGTTTATTTTGCCCGGCCCGATTCAGATATTTTCGGTATTAACGTGTATGAAACGAGAAAACGTATGGGCCAGATTCTTGCCCGTGAACACCGGATAGATGCAGATTTTGTCATGCCTTTTCCCGACTCGGGCAATTATGCGGCAATCGGCTACTCACAGGAATCAGGTTTGCCGTTTGAGATGGGAGTAATCAGAAATCACTATGTCGGCCGGACCTTTATTCAGCCCACCCAATCAATGCGGGATTTCAATGTTCGAGTAAAACTCAATCCAGTGCGATCCTTTCTAGAAGGTAAACGTGTTATTATTATTGAAGACTCCATCATCAGGGGAACAACAGGAAAAAGCCGGGTAAGATCGTTGAGGAATGCGGGAGCGAAAGAGGTCCACATGGTGGTCAGCTGCCCACCGACCAGACACGCCTGTTATTATGGAATTGACTTTCCGTGCTCAAAACAACTTATCGCCTCGAATAACGAAGTAGAGGCAGTTGCAGAATATCTCGGACTGGACTCACTCTATTACCTGAGCCTGGAAGGCATGGTGGAAGCCACCGGCATGACAATGAATGATTTCTGTCTGGCCTGCTTCAACAATGAATATCCGGTACCACCTGATCACACCTTCCACAAGAATTCACTGGACATTCTGTAGGCTGCTGGGTTTCTATCACCCCAGCTGTGGGGTGACCCAGTTGGACAGACCGACTAAATACGGCAGATAACACAGTTTTTCCCTGATGCCTTGGCGTCATACATCGCCTGGTCAGCGCGCTTCAACATGTTGGCAAGGTCTTCCAGAGCACGGACTTCTTTTTTGCGGAAACACGAAATGATACCAATGGAAAGAGTCGTCCCGGCAAAGTCACTTTCTACAAATTTCAACAGGATACGCTGTACAATTTCAGTTGCCTGGGTCGCAGTCGTTTGTGGTAATAACACAGCAAACTCATCGCCACCGAGACGAAAACAGAGATCAACGCTGTTACGCGTTCCTTCCCTCATGATATCGCTGAGCGCTATGAGAACTTTATCTCCTGCATCGTGCCCGTATGAATCGTTGTAATCCTTGAAATTATCAACGTCTATTATGGCAAGATAAAGCGAGTAGCTCTGGCGATCCGCCCGCTCAACTTCTCTTGGAAAACGCAGATCGAATGCGCGCCTGTTCAAAAGAGAGGTGAGGCTGTCACACATCGACAGTTCCTCAAGTTTACGGACCATGCTCCTCTCGCGCAATGCCCTGGCAAGCTTTGCTTCGAGCTCCGACTGGTCTATGGGTTTTTTGATAAAATCAATCGCTCCAGCTCTGATCACGTCTGCATAGCTGGTCCGCTCATTATAGCCTGTAGCAATAATAACATCGGTTTCGGTGTGATGCCTGATGATATACTTCAACAGCTCCATACCGTCCATATTGGGCATGATAACATCAGAAAGAACCAAATCACATTTTGTTGATTTCAGCACCTTCGTCGCTTCCACCCCATCTGAGGCAAGGTGACAATGATATCCAAGGGATGTAACGAGAACACTGAGGGTTTTCCTTACCAGCTCATCATCATCCACAACAAGAATTGTTGCTATGCTGTTATTATCCATCGTGATGGTTTTAAATAGTCCAGGCCAGAGTGATTAATTGATATGCGCTCTTTTTACACAATCTTACGAACATTCTAGCGTGTCTGAAAGACAATGTCCAATATTGCAGTATCTTATTTAACTTTTCTTTTATTTATTTACCACAATTCCTGGTATCTCGATTTTCACATGAATGAGGCTTTTATGATTTCATCTTTTCAAAGAGTCAAGACCCCGGACATGTTAGCATTTACATCTCTTCAATCCCTTAGTATATAATTTCCATGATAATATTAGTGCAATAAGCACTATCCATTAATCCAGAAATTGTACAAAATGCATACATCCATGGTATCTCCAGATCCTGAAACCAATTTTCAGCTGTTCAGGATTTTTGATTCGGGAGTGAGCGCTGACCCTCTCGATGAGATTGTGCACCTCATACAACTCACTGCCGCCTCCACAAACATCAGACAAATCAGCTCGATTCACCATGATATTCAGAATATTTTCAGGGGAAACCACCCTGGTTTCAAAGAAAACAGTAATAAATATCATGACCTGAGGCATACCTATGCAGTCGCTCTTGCAACGATCAGGTTGTTCCACGGTCTGTCGTTACAGGGAAAGATATTCTCCCCCGAAACTGTTTTAAAAGGAATGCTGAGCGCATACTTTCACGATACCGGCCTTCTGCTCAGATCGTTCGATACTGCTGAAAACGGGGCTGAATATACACGCTGCCACGAAACTCGATCGATTGATATGCTGGCAAGTTACCTGGAATTCAGCAAGCTTGATTATCATCTGTGGACAGACTGTAATGCAATAATTCGCGGTACCAATATTGATCTCGATTTTCAGTCAATAGATTTCAGCTCGACCGAGATCAAGCTTATCGCCCAAATCGTAGGGACAGCGGACATTTTGGCCCAGATGGCTGATCGCTATTATCTCGAGCAACTTCCTCATCTCTACCAGGAACGACGGGCGGGTGGGGTTATCGATCACCAGTCAGCATTTGAATTAATGAGAGAAACTGAGTCGTTCTATCATAACGTCATCACCAGAAGACTCGAACACGTGCTGGAAGACAGAGCCCCTGCGATGAGAGGACATTTCAAACAGCGCTGGAATCTCGACAGAGATTTGTACAAAGAGAATATAAAAGCCAACATCAATTACCTGCAAAAGGTAGTCAGCAAATGCCATCACCGTCCCGAGGAGATATTCATTTATCTGCAGCGACGTCCACCAGGAACAGATTAAAGATTAAACAGGTGAGCCTTTTGCAAAATGATGATTTTCGTTCAGCGTCAAGGCATGCGAAAAATTTTTACCGCAGGCATATAATTGATATTCCCAGGAAAAATTTTAAGCATAACGCAGAGGTTGAGCGAAAAGGGCGTTTTGCAAGTGGCTCAGGTGTCATTTTTCTCTTGGATCTCTGCCTGTTTCAAACATTTCGAAAAGATCATAAAAAAGCCTGGCAACAGCACCAAAATGAGTTACAGCCCCTGAACCGGCATACGCCTTGGTCAGCTCAAGTGCCTTGGCAAAACTTTCCTGACTCTCAGAATGGTGCGGATCTTTGAGTGCGTTTACAAGTCGATCTCCAATCTTATGATGATCCTTTTCCATATAATTCGCTCCATCTTCTGTCTTTATTAAGTAGTAAAATCGTTTGAAACTCAACTATCCATGCCATGGTTACCCTCTGCTATCCACTGCCGTGGTCCATAGTGTCGACATGATTCTGAAGCTACCGCAGCAGCCCTTTCAAGGCTGCTCATGAAGGAACAGGTGAGAATAGCGTCACAGAAGGCACCATGCAGTATATCACCGGCCCCCAGGGTATCAACTGTTTCCACTTGATTTACCTCGAGAGAACAGATTTTTTCACCTTCACGGGTAACAATAGAATTGCCTCCCCTGCTCACGGCGCAACCTGACATTTTATGCAGTGATAAGTATTCAAGGACTGATTTCAGGTCAGTGCACCCTGGTGGCAGAAAATTTTCCGAACAGATGGCATAATCAATATAGGGAAGAAGATGATCGAGATCATCTTTCCATGATCCTCCATCCAGGACAACTTTCACGCCACGCTCTTGTGCCAGTTTTGCAAGCTCAACAGCCTGACCCAGGTAGTACCCATCAAGCAGCAATACCTGACAATTATCCAGTAAAACCTGGTAGTCACTTTCATCTCTGAGAGATCGCTCATCGGTATTTGAATAAATCACACAGCGATCGCCTGTAACCGAATTAATAAGGATAGAGGATATGACAGGTTCTTTTTCAGGGTGGGCCGAGAAATCATGAAACCTAACGCCATATGCTACCAGGTCCCTCAGAGCAAGCTGTGCTGCAGGATGATTTCCCAACCCACTGCACAGACTACTCTCATTACCCAGGGCAGAAAATGTGATCGCCGCATTCGCGGCAGGCCCTCCGGCAAATGCGAGCTGCCATTCAGCCTTTAGTTTCTCATTTGACAGCGGATGTGTATCTACTCCGTAAAGGATATCTATCGTGGTCAACCCAAGAAAAAGCCCCATACCCATTCAGATCATCCTCCTGTTTTTTTCAGATACAATGGTGCTATTGCCTGCTGATCGCTGAGGCCCATAAATCCAGGCACCATAAAAACAGCGGCCAATGCAGGATAACTGCAATCAAACATCATAAAGAGACAAAGGGGAAACAGACGAAATACCAATGACAGTAGAAATACCGTTGATACACACATTGTTCTTAAACCAACAGCTGATTCCTGCAACATGCTGATTTTATTATTGTATGAAACAGTGCACCGTTGCTTCTGCCGACATCACATTATCGTGAGAATTGAACAGTTATATTCTGCTTTATTCAAAGGATGATAAAACTTCACATAGACAAAGATTGCCTGGTCATCCTGGGAATGAGACCCGGCACCTGCAATCACACCAAAGCATTTTTTCTCGGATCCATCTTCGAGTTTTATCTCTGAAGACACCTGCCGTCCTAAAATTTCTTCAGTATTATCCTGATGAACAAACGGCAGGGTTAAACAATATCCCCCGCAGGCAATATATTGCAGAGAACCAACAATTTTTTCCTCTATCAACTCACCTGAAGAGTCATGAAATAATGACACACCATCCACGGTAATCTCTTCCTGAAGAGGTTCCCTGTCCTTGTCTTCTGTAAGATTAACCAGGTACGGGATCACATCATAGTGATTATAGTAATAGTGCAGGGTTTGAGAAAGATCGGGGTATTGTTCAGCAAGTTTTCCAAAACGATCCAGCTCCAGTATCCTTACCTGCAGGTCAGTTTGAGCCAAAAATGAAATGGTCCACTCGACTCCCTGAACAAACCCCTGGCTGCCGATTAAATCCCCAGGCTGCAGCCCGGTCAGAAGAATTTCTCCTTCCCTGTCAGTATAGGACAGGCCGGCAAAACCAGCGTCAATAAAGAACATGCTGGTGACCATATCACCCCGGCTCACTATTTCATCATTCGCTTTGTACGACACTGGCTCAAGTAATGCAAAAAAGGCATCGGCTTCTTCTTCACTCATTTCTTCATAGAGGTTGCTCCAGATCATCAAATGTTGTTCCCGACTGACATGAGACAACTTCCCAGCATCAGGTTCAACCAGATCGCCATCCTCTTGCATAACAGAATCAGTTAGTGTTTCACTGATATCGGCCCCGGCTGAGAAATGTTCCATTTCATCGCTGCTGAAAAGTGATTCCCCCTCATCTTCTGAGATCTGAACATCAATGTCATCTGCGCTGCTTACCTGATCAATGACGGTATCCGCGTCATTCTCATCGACGTTGGACAATTCACCAACTACCTTTTTTTCGAGCTCCTGAAGAGAAGTAGAAGCTTCAATAACAATCCTGTCCTTTGCACCATAGCGATGCTGTCTTTCCTGGACCAATTCTTCCAGACAGGAAATCGCGCCAGCCTGTGGGTAACATTTAATCCTGATGCACAACTTTAACACCAGATCATCATGGACATGACGAGCTATGTCATTTCTATTCTCGAGCAGGGATAGAAAGGCATCGCCAACATCGTCATCCGGGAATTGTCCCAACTGATTTATGATCTGTCCCTTGAGATCATCATTGACGCGCATCAATGCCGTAATCAGCCGCTTCCGTAAATGGGTCCCACCAAGCATTTCAATACAGTTAATGACCTGCTGCTGCACCCTGAAATCGCTGTGGTTCAGGTATGACTCGGCCACAGAGTACAAATCGGAATTTTCAAGGCGGGAAATGATGAATATGATGTTCCGGACAACGAACCATTGCGGATCGTCCTCCAGACACTCGACAAGTACTGGAATCGTTACCTCCCCAACCCGGGGAATGAGGTCTATGAGCGCAAAACGATCCTCCTTGCTGTTGGAGTAGATCATTTTCTGGACAAGAAAGAGCGCACCAAAACGGCCGAAGTGTATTAACAATCGCTCAACAACATCGCGCCTGTCGTCATTTTCATCAAGATAGGCAGTCACCAGTTTATCGAGAATATCAGGCTCTGCCAGATTCTCATGTATCTTTGCAGACATACTCTGGATCAAATTGCCCTTTACAATTTCTCCGGTGGTTATCTGGTGCACCACGCCAAGATGGCTTTCGATCTCAGACCATTGTTCGTTGTAAAGCATTTCCAGAATAATTTTCTGGAGCTGGGTACAGACCAACTCAAAACCGGCAATAAATTCATCCTCAACCCTCAGCCATTCAATGAGAATGTTAGATAATCTCAGCTGAAATTCTTGAAATTTTTCCTCTATTATAATCTCGGAAAATACGGAGAGAACCATCAGGGAGCGTTCACGTATATCAGCCTGCTGACTGCAGAGACTCTCACCCAGTTTCTCAAGGACTTCATTTGCTTCCTGTGGTTCGTCCAGGATATATTTGTTGAGCATATAGGAAGCAAGATTTTCAACTAACTCATCGCTATAAAGAGCTTCAAACTCCCCGAGCATTAATTTCTGCACACCTTTTTCAACACGCGCAGCTTCTCGTTTTTTCTCTGCATCAGAGATTATCGATTTTGCTTTTGCCAGGGCTTGTGTCTGTTTGTCTTTATTTATCTCCATTTCCCCTCACGTAGCGACTCCTGCAGTGACAATAATGGGTATGACATCCATCCATTCACAGGACAGTCATAAAAAGTATAATGGTTTTCAACTATTTTTAACAGTTTTCAGCAGAAAAATAGTTCTTGTGTGTCTAAGGCTCTGCCTTTTCGGTCCATACCTTGTTAGCTGCCAGGTGAAAAAATTTAGATCGATCTGCACAGCAGGCTATCCATCAACTTTTTACTTCCAGCTTCTCGCTCTTTTTTTCAGTCAGAGCCACTTGCAAAACGTTCTTTCCGCTCAACCTCTACGTTATGCTTAAATTTTTATCCTCGGAATATCAATTGTATGCCTGTGGTAAAAATTTTTCGCATGCCTTGACGTTGAACAAAAATCATCATTTTGCAAAAGGCTCGTCAGATAATTATTTCAGTGTGTTGCAGAAGCTACTACCTAGAATTACCCGTTTTATTGATTAGCTTTTTTTTATAAACCTGATTATCATTAAATTATGATTCATATTGGTTATCATGGCTAATTCACGTAATTTTATTTCGTACCCCGGCCGCGCCGCTAACCCCATCCATGTGTTCTTATGAGTATACAGAACAATCATGAATCGCTCGCTGACCCGGCAACCCTCAACGAATTCATCAGTTCATTACAACGGCTTTTTAAAATAGGCATCTATTACCCGAAAGGGCACGCAATTTTAGACAAAGCAACCAACCGCTTCATGGTACTGCTCGCTGCCCTGGCAGGCGACAACCCATCGGTGGTACTCCAGGACTACGGTAACTCCCTGATGCTCGAAGGTGCTGAAATTGATCCTGATCATCCTTTTGTTCAGGAATTTAAGGAGATGATATCGACTCTTGGTATAACAGCTATCACAATCGACCGGGAAATATCGATGTCGGAGGTTCATGTCTTTGTTCGAAAAATGATTTCTTTTAAAGCAGAGATTCTCGCCGCCAAACAATTTACCCAGATCGCAGTCGACCAGCTTCCCCACTCTATCGATGTCAAGCTTAAAGAGTTTCTTGCCCGACAGGATGGTTCAATTTCTGATGACACATCTGGACAGGCAACCGAGAATATCTCATCTTTCATAGATTCATTATCGGCCTATGGGTTGAAAAGGCATGAGATCGATCAGTGCAGGGAATTTCTTGATGCCCTTCCAGACAAGCTCTCTGATAATAGCATCGACATGAGTGCCCTGCCCCATGCATCCTGGGATGATGTTGCCCGTTTGCTCGCCAAGGCGGTCAGCTTCGATAAGAGGGCTGAAGAAGACATCAGGAATCGGGTGACCACTCATACCCATATAAACGCCCTTGCCTCCATTCTCAGAAAACTGGAAAAAGAGACCAAAGACAAAAAATCTCAGGAGTCAATCAATCTTCTTGTCTCCATCATCAGAAGACCGCTGGACGATGCAGATATGGAAATTGCCGAAGACGAAGACGTCGGCGGCAGAATATTTCCAGATACGCCAAGCATGACGGTTGATCAGATCCAGGAATTTACCTCAAAAAACAGGCTTCACCCCAGGATTCTCGCTAGTATTCCGGAAAATTCAGGGCAGAATGAAACACTTTCTATTGTTATGCAATTGGCGCAGCATAACCAGACATTGCAAACCCAGATTCGCATGCAGCAGGTTTTCCGGGAAATCCTGTCTTCGAAACTCACCGAGACACAATGGGAAATTCTCGGCTCCGGATTACACATCATTTTGAGCCAGGAAAAACAGGTGAGAATATCATCGACAATAAAACTGATGGTGGAACCCCTGCGAAGATCAAGTCACAGTAATGCTCTTCATCTCCTCTTCCTCACCGCCCAGCTCTGTGATGCTAAAGAGAGTAAAATTCTCTGGCCATACGTCGTCAACGAAATACTGGTAAGCGGCAGTAATGTTGACCTACAGTCTTATCAGTATCTGTGCCAGTTTGCCGCTAATCTGCCACCAGGAGAAATGCTGGCAGCTCTGCCACAACTGCAATTAATGGAATCGTTTCAGGATAATGTAATTGCTCCTGACATCTTTAATGCTGTACCCCGACGCTGTTACCCATTTTTTGCTTTTCTGTACAAGACAGAGATCGCTTCATATATTGGCGAGCGTGTACTCGGGGGTCTCAGGAGAAACCCGCCGGACTGGCTGATCAAAGCTATCGCTCCATTGCTTGATCTCGCAAACCAGGAGCACAAGGTCTTTTTATATTCATATCTTCGACAGGCAGCACAGAAGGCGATGCCGAAAGCCCTTTTGACAGTTGCAGCCAAAATCATTGCAACATCTTTACCTGAGCTACCCGTGGAAAAACGGGAGGAAAGCTGGGTAGAAAACACCATTAAATCTCTGGCACAACTACAGACTGCCGAAACCCGTGCCCTTTTGAACCAGATAGCCAGAGAAAAAAAATTGCTCTTCATCCCCGAATGGCCAAACGAATGCAGAAAAGCTGCTGAACTCGCACTCCGGACCGGTTCGAGAAGACGCTAGGATAACACAATGTTTGAAAAGTTGAACAATCTGCTGATCCTGCTCTGCAGGACCATTTCCACCAGAAAGCTCTATTTTGGAGATCACCCCAAGGTGGAATCGCTTATTGTTGAATTCATGAAAGAACTCAAGGAATTCTGCAGTGAAAACGAAATCGAGAAGCTTTTCATTGGAATAGTCGACAGTAACCTTGTCTTTGAGGGCAGAAATCTCGTTGGTCCCTCCATTGTCGGACGGCAATTTATCAATTTTGCAGCGAAACTCTGTTGTGGAGGAATTTCATTTTCAGGCCAGACTGCCGAAGCGGAATTCAAGGCTTTCCTTAACCTTACCCTCGATCTTAGCACCCCATTGGAAAACATCAAGGAAGCCCGCGAACTGCTTGTCTCCAGAGATATTTATAATATCGAAATCGCTCACCAGTATATGGGCCCCTCCGGCCCAATGACAAGGGATCAGCAGACAGCCTGGCATGGCCAGGACAGCGGTGACTTTATTCACTCCCCGACGTTGATTTACCAGGCACTATTTGATGCAGTGGCACAGGCCCATGGAGATGTCGTCAGTGGAAACGATCTTGATATCGACAACACGAGATCCGTCAGTGAATATATGCTCCATTTTACCCGTACGCGATTTTCCGACATGATGCAGCACGTACATTACCCCGACTATGACAGCTATACGGTTGGGCATTCCGTTCGTGTTGCCGCACTGGCAGTATTTCTTGCTAATTCATTCAAGTGGAGTGAAGAGGCCCTGCTTTCAGTTGGTACAGCAGGATTACTCCATGATGTCGGAAAAAGTAAAATTCCGGACGAAATCCTCTACAAACCAGGCAAGCTGAATAAAGAAGAATTTTCGTTGATGATGGCACACTCGCAGATGGGAGCTGAAATCCTGCTGGCACAGAAAAACACAACATCACTTGATATTGCCGCTGCGTGGGGGCACCATATCAGGCACGACGGCTCTGGCTATCCAAAGCAACCCGCCTGGGCGACCCGGCACCCGATTACATCCCTTCTGCAAATCTGCGATGCTTTTGAAGCACTGACTGCAGCACGGCCCTACAAGCCGCCGTTGAGTCCGCACATGGCATTCAGTATCATGCTCAGCGATAAAGGAGGTTTTCACCCAGCGCTACTGGCCTCCTTTATCTCAGCCGTTGGTCTTTACCCGGCCGGCAACACTGTCATTCTGTCTGATGGCAGCAAAGGTATCGTCAGTAACGTCGGCCCCCAAATAGACCGTCCCCGAATACAGCTCACCCATAATTCTCAGGGAGAGGAGCTTCCCCCCGAAGACCAGCCGCTGATTAATCTAGCAGCAGGTGAACACAAATCGTTGTCTGTTGCAGAGTTGGTGCAGGGAATTGTTATGGATTGAGTTTTTCAGAAAATGTGCCTCCGCCTTACCAGACTCCTTTATTTTCCATTGATGCCCACGGTTCCTGGACGGGCAGTCGCTCTCCTTCCTGCAGAAGTTCGATAGAAATCTGGTCAGGTGTGCGGATAAAGGCCATGTAGCCGTCTCTTGGTGGCCTGAGAATGGTCACGCCTTTGTCCATCAGCTCCTGACAATAGTCATAGATGTTTTCGACACTATAGGCAAGATGCCCAAAATTCCTGCCCTCGCTGTAGGTCTCCTCCTGATCCCAGTTATAGGTCAGTTCAATCTCGGGCTCTCCGGGAGCAGTTGCAAAAAACACAAGGGTAAATCGGCCCGCCTCATTCTCTTTCCTCCTGGTTTCCACGAAACCAAGGATATCGGAAAAAAAGGCAACCGATTTGTCAAGATCCAGCACCCGTACCATTGTGTGTAAGTATTTCATCATTTCCCTCTTCTAATAGTTAATAGTGATTGATGTTGCTCAAAATAGATTATAAGTAATAAAGCTGATTATGTAAGACTATTTCTCCTCGTGTCATAACTTTCGGGACCCATGGTCGAAAGGTGTCATGAGCGGCTATGTCGTTGACTTTCGGTGAAGCTTCTGATAGGCTTTCTTTCCCTTGCGGGCAGGGGTTTGATGTTTTTGATGCGAACATCCCCTTGAGACCATACCCCCTTTACCACTCGTCCAAAACAGACGATCTGAACCCGAAACACTATTATGAAATTTGAAGAAATACGGAAGCAAATTGATGGAATTCCATACATCATGTCCGAGATGGCCAAGGATCTCTATCACTTCGTGATAGAAAACAAACCCACGCATTGTCTTGAGCTTGGCTTTGCCCATGGCGCTTCCAGCTGTTACATCGCAGCGGCGCTCGACGAGACTGGAAGCGGCCAGCTCACCTCAGTGGACCTCCTTTCTGGTTTGTCCTGGCAGAAGCCTTCCATCGAAGAACTCATGGAAAAAACCGGGCTGAGCGAATGGGTTACCATACACAGAGAGCATACCGGTTATAACTGGTTCCTGAAAAAAAAGATCATGGAGAACAGTCGTAATAATGTCTGCTCACCAATCTATGATCTCTGTTTCATCGACGGCCCCAAAAACTGGACAATTGATTCTGCCGCCTTCTTCCTGGTCGATAAACTGCTAAAACCGGGAGGATGGATTGTTTTTGATGATCTCCAGTGGACCTACAAGAAGAAAATCGAAAAGGGTAAGAAGAAGTCAGACGGGGTCTCTTTGCTCGAACTCGGCCCTGACGAGATCACACAGCCTCATGTCGAATTAATATTCCAGCTGCTTGTCATGCAGCATCCCGAGTATTCTAATTTCCTGGTCAAAGACAACTGGTGGGCGTGGGCTCAGAAGGTTCCGGACGGCAGTAAAGAGGTAGCGTTCAAGAACTCAAAAGAGTACCTGGAGCGCCTTGAATCATGGGAAACCAAATTCAACAGAAGACACAGGAGACCTTTTGAGCCGTTTACGGAATAAGCCGGCTTGCGATATAACAAGCTATTGCTGTCACCTGGTCAGTCTGCCGGTTACCGGAAGCAATACGGTGAAAGTACTGCCCCTGCCCAGCGTACTCTGGGCCTTGATGCTTCCATGGTGTGCCTCAACAATACTTTTCACAATGGCAAGTCCCGAGACCGGTACCGATCATCTCCCTGGTATTCTTGTCCTTGACCCGGTAAAACCTGTCAAATATCCGCTCCAGATCCTCTTCTGGAATTCCATAGCCGGTATCTTCAACACGAATCTTCAGGTACGTCGTTTTCAAGAGACGCGGAGATACGGACACTGCTGTTTTCCGGTGAATACTTGATCGCATTGGTGATCAGATTCGTCATCACCTCCTCCATGCTTCTCTGGTTGGCCAGTACCGGCGGCAGTCTCATCTGACTTCCAGCTCAAGCGTAATGCCACGTTCTGCCGGCCCCGGGCAAATGAAAGGTAATCTGATCCTCCAGCAGTCTGTTCCATGTCCACCGCAGCCTTTTCACTGCTTATACAGGCCTGCTTCTATCCGGGACAGATCAAGCAGTTCTGTGACCATATTGGTCAAGCTCAAGATCTTTTCGGAAGCCCGTCCCAATATCTCTCGCTGCTTATCCGTTACATCACCCGCCAGGCCGTCAAGAATCACCTTGATCTGCATCAGTAGAGAGTTCATCGGACTCCTGACCTCATGACTGACCATTGAGACGAAATCGGACTTCAGCTGCTCTATTTCCTTGAGTGCGGTAATATCATTGAGAACGGTAATCGTGCCGATATTCGAACCGCCGCGTCCAGGAAAGGGAACACATTTGGCGTTTATATATCTTTCTTGGTTTCACCATGCTGCCAGCTCATTTCCTCTGTCAACCTCGGAAGCTGATTCAGGCAGCCATCACCAAGGCCTTATCAATCATTGCACGTAAATGTTCCCCAATATTGATCTCATCGATGCTCCGGCCAAGAACCGGCTCCCCATGGTAGCCGATCATGTGGAGGAAAGCCGGATTTGCCAGGACAATTCTTTTTTCTATATCGCAGGTCATCACGCCATCTGCCAGCCGGTTTACCATCACCTTGAGCCGGGAATTGGTTTCGGCAATGTCCTGAAGCGCGAGATTATACTTAATAGCCTTGGTAGACAACCGCCCTGAGTTGATCCGGGGTAAATGGTTTTGGTACAAAATCAAATGCTCCCCGTTTCATCGCACTGATGGAGTGCTCAAGTGTCGCATACCCGGTAATCACGATTACTACCGTATCCGGGTGTCGTTCTTTAACCAGTGACAGGACTTCAAGGCCGGAGAGACCCGGCATCATCAGGTCAACGAGAATGATGTCAAAATGCTGCTTCCTGGATCATTTGCACACCTTCGTTGCCATCCGAGGCAAGTGCTACTTCAAAGCCTTCTTCCTTTAAAATCATCCGGCAGGCGTCGCGAATACGCGCTTCATCATCAATCACCAGTATTTTCAGCTGACTTTTCAGCAGCTCCGTGTCTCCACATCGTTCATCTGTTTCTCCTGCTCCATTTATCCGATTGATTCAAAAAGTATTTCGTTTGAAATCGTAACTACCGGTAATTCAAGCGCGATGGTCGTCCCCATCGGAAGAAGTCTGCTTGACCCAGATACGTCCCTGGTTTTCTTCCATGATCCCGTAGGCCATACTGAGCCCGAGCCCTGTTCCCTTGCCGAGACCCTTGGTGGTGAAAAATGGATCAAAGACTTTTGACACATCCTCCGGCCTTATTCCGCAGCCGGTATCCGAGACCTCCAGATAGGATTTACCGCTCTCCTTGTCCCAGTGAGTCCTGAGGGTAATAACACCCTTTTCCTCCATCGCGTCGACCGCATTCATGATCAGGTTGATGACGACCTGGCAGATTTGATTCTTGTCGGCACGAACAAGAATCTCATGACTTGCCAATTCTTTTACGACCTCGACGTTCATGAACAGACGCTGGTCGTGAAGCAGCTTGAGACTGTCGGTCACCAGGCTATTAAGCGGAAAAACCTCTTTGGAAGGACTTGACTGCCGGCTATAGGCCAGCAGATTTTTAACGATTTCCCGGCAGCGTTCAGCATCCTCGAGTACATAATCGAGATTTTTGCTCAAAGGATGTTCATGCTCAAGTTTTTCCCGCATCATGTTGCCATAGAGCAGTATACTGGTAAGCGGGTTGTTGATCTCGTGGGCGACACCTGCTGCCAAGCCGCCCGAGTGATGCCATTTTTTCGGTCTGGCCAATTTTCGTCTGGGCTTCTCGCAATTTCTGCTCCACACTGAGCTTTTCTCTCAAATCATTAAAGATCCCTGCCGTTGCCTCTTCCTCATCCCCCTCATAAATAATTGCGGCCGTCATTTCCACCGGGATTTTCTCTCCATTCTTATTAACGATATCCAGCCTGGTAATCGGCAGCTTTCCCCTTGCCGCCATGCTTTTCATCCCGCAGCATCTTCATGATATCCCGGGCAACCCCCTTGGGGTAAAAGCTCTCGATATGGACATTTCTTACTTCTTCGGCTGAATAACCGAAAAGCTCCTCGGCAGCCTTGTTTGCCAGGATGATCTCGCCTCTGCGATTGGCAGCGATGATGCCGCTGACTGAACTCTGCACGACCTTGTCGATGAGTTCGCGCATATCAGTGTAAAGTTTCTCAAGAATCTTAACCCTGGTAACATCACGAATACTCTCGATAACATATTTAACTTCGCCGCCATCTCCGAGGATCGGAGAAAATACCCGATCCTCCCAGCGGGTCTTCCCCGTCAGCTTCGACCGTGTGCAAAAGAACAGATTGGCCCGTTCTTCGTTTTTAGAACCTGCAGAGCGGACACCTCTTCTCGTCATCACAGGGAAAGGTCTGGTTGGGAAAGTGTATTTTATTGGCCTTCCTACAGGTCTGGCCGATCAGGGAATCAGATGTTCCCCAATAGATTCAAGGAAAATATCATTTACTGCGATGATAGTGCCATCGGCTCAAGTATTCGTGTCGGATAGGAAAGAGAGTCGAAAACCCGAATCCGCCAGTCTATATCTTTATTATCCGGTGCCATAATTCTGATAATTGTTCTATAAAGATGCTGCTCGCGTCATCTTTCCATTCATGCTACAGTAAGATTCCAGGAACATATCCCGGCTCATCAAACATATTATGACAATTTCGGCACGATAAATATTTTTTCAAGCGCGTCAGCACTGCGCTGAGCCTTTTTTCCGGTGTTATCAAATAAATACTCGTTCCAGAGCAACCGACAGCAAACAACTCACACTCCTCTTTCTGCAGATTTCTCAAGGCAGCGGAGGCAACACCATAACGATCATGAAAATGAGGCCCATGGATGTACAGAAGCTCAGCATTTCTCTGTTCGATGACCTGAAAATATCGCGTACACTCTTGCTGAACAACGTATGATAGGCTTCCGCCCGCCTGTTTTCGTAGAGCAGCCCCAACTTATATGTAGTGTCATCGATCCGCTGCATGAGCGCCATCTCGAAACGCCCCTCACCATCCCGGCGACCTGCAGCTCGTGTTCCCAGTTGGGCAAGCCTGCTCTCGTGCGACATGAGCTGTCGTCATCACCAAATCCTTTTTTACCGATGCTCCATAAATTTTGATCACCGGCTCCCAATAGACTGCCGCAGTCTCCAGAACGGAATGATGATCGCCACTGACCCTTTCATTCTCAATCCTGTCGCCCTTTGTCTGTTGGCGAAAAGGCGCGTGATTTTCAGGCAGCTGAAGAAACATCTTGCATTACCTCGGCAGCCCGGTCCAACTGAGTGAAATCGGTGTTGACCACGAGTGCTGAAAGAGAAGAACATACGCTGTACAAGGCGAGCCTGTTCTTGCCAAAAATCTCCAGCAGTGCGCCAAGCATTTTCAGTCGTGACTGATGAGGAAACAGTGTCAGGCTTCCCGTTGAGGATAGCAGCTCCGCATCTGATACCATAAGGCTGCCAGAATCACTCGCTTCGTCCTGCCGCTGATCAAAATCATCCCGGGCCATACAGACCGCCGCACTCCCGCCATGACAGTGTCAAGACAAAGAAAAGGCAGATTTATTTTTTCCTCTGCAAGCTCGTCCAGGAGACTCAGTAAAGCATCACTAATCAGGTGAAATACCTGACAATGTCACCTGTACCTGTTCAGTGCTGAACCTCAGACCTCCGATCATGATTTTCTCAGTGGTTGCGCTGTCCATGCCCTGTCGATAATGCAGAATTGTAACAAATTTTGTGGATCCCCGAGCATGTTCCGGAGATCCACATTTGTCTCTAAAGCGTATCTTTGACAATCTCCATGAGCTTATCAAGGTCAATCGGCTTTGGAATAAAATCGTCAGCCAGCGTCGTCTTGCCGCCCATATGCGTGTAATTGGTCGAATTGATGGCATCGGTTACTGCAGTGAGCAGAATGATTGGAATATCCTTGTATTCATCATCATTTTTCAACTCGTCACAGAGCTTATAGCCATCCTTGCGCGGCATCATCACATCGAGAATGACCAGGTCCGGTCTTTCGGCTTTGATTTTTTCAAACCCTTCAACACCGTCATACGCTTTTGCAACCGCAAAATTTTCACTCTCGAGCTTCATTGACAAGGCTTCCACTAGATCGGTGTCATCATCGACGACAAGTATCAACTGTTTATCGCTCATCTATCAAACCTCCTCGTTGTATAGTGTATGGTTTTCATTAAACCTGTGGTCTGGGATAGAGTCCGGCCCGTTTTACAATTTCTTCAACCTTTTCTTCCCAGTCTATTGCCATAATATGAAATCCTGCCACACCCTCAACCTTTTTCAATCGCTCTATCGTTTCAATGCAGATCTTAACGCCTTCTTCCGGTTGTTCCTCTTTCGGCACGCTGCCCATGCGCTCAACAAGTTCCGCCGGCACATCCATACCAGGGACTCTGTTTTTCATGTAGCGGGCGGCACCAACAGATTTCATCGGTGTTATTCCTGCGAGAATATAACATTTTTTGTGCAGACCCATTTTGCGGACACCTTCCATCCAGAGCTCAAACTTTTCCACATTGAAAATACACTGGGTCTGGATAAAATCAACACCGGCAGCAATTTTCTTGGCAAGACGCATGACCCGCAGTTCAAAAGGATCCGCAAATGGGATTGGCAGCCGCACCGATAAACATCTTCGGAGCTCCCTTGATTTCGGCCCCTCCCTGGAATTTTGACTCATCACGCATGCTTTTTGACCATCTGGATGAGCTGGATTGAATCGATATCGTGGACATTTGCCGCCATCGGATGATCACCGAACTTGGTATGATCACCGGAAAGACAGAGCATGGTATCTATCCCCAGGGCATATGCACCAAGGATATCCGCCTGCATGGCAAGCCGGTTGCGATCACGGGTGACCATCTGCAGCAGCGGGTTCATACCCAGCTGCTTTACCAGTACCGAACCGGCAAAACTTGACATCCTCACCATCGCGGTCTGGTTATCGGTTATATTTACCGCATCAACGACACCCTCAAGATACTTTGCCTTTTCTTGTACGTTGCGGCATCTGCACCACGGGAGGACCACACTCTGAAGTAACTGCCAGATGTCCTGCGGCTAATACTTTTTCTAAATTGACTCTCAGTTTTCATTCCGCTAAATCCTCTCTTATAATCTTACGGGGTCCACCGCCTCCCCCAGGTCTCCAATCTTTTGCCGGCATGATTTCAAGATATCTATCCTGTAAACCGAGGCTTTAAGTCTGTCCCAGATCAAGCTGCCAGGCACAGTCGACATCCTCGCTGATTTCACACTTGCCGGTTGTAGAACCGCCGCAGGGACCATTCATCAGCTGTTTGGCACATTTGGCGATGGGACAGATGCCGCCGGTTATTCCCAGCAGGCAATCACCACAGCCCTTGCACCGCTCTGTCCAGACTCCCTGGCGTTCAGAGCCACCCATGAATTTTGTATTGACCGCCGGAAAAACCGGCTTGTCCTTGAATCGCATGGCAAGCTGCTGAACCCCGCAGCCACAGGCCATTGATAAAACAGCATCAGCGCTGTCAATCATCGGCACCAACTCTTCCACATACTCAGGATCACACTGCCTTTCCAGCGTATGTTCACGGATTTCGATGCTGCTGCCGCTTTTCAACAGTGCCATCTGAAGTCCAGAAGCGAGCAGCCCAACTTCCTTTCTCCCACCTGCTGCACAGACCGTTACACACTCGTTGCAGCCGAGCAGCAAGATGCGCTTAAATGGCTTGATATAATCAATAATTTCTTCTAAAGGTTTCCGTTCAGCGGTGATCATTGTGATTCATTCTCCTTCTTATATTCTGTTAAATCTCCTGCATTACACAATTGTTCTCATGCAGCAGCAGCATTAATCGGGCTCGGTCCCATTTTTCGTATTTCTTCTGTTATTTCTGTTGCAACCTGCGCGAACCTTTCACCCATTCCAGCTGACATCCTGACCATCTTCAATCGCTCACTCTCGATACCGATTTCCTCAAGATATTTCTGCACATAGGCAACCCGCTTTGCAGCTTTCGTGTTGCCACTCTTAAAGTGGCAGTCACCTTCCAGGCATCCTGCGACATAAACACCGTCAGCACCTTTTTCAAAGGCTTTAACGATGTGCAGGGCATCAACATTTCCCGAACATGGGACACGAACAATTTTCACATTGGATGGATAAGGGAGTCGCTGGCTGCCAGCCATATCCGCGCAGTATATGCACAATAGTGACAACAGAATGCCACTATTACCGGTTCAAAATTTTCCATTATCCTTCCACCTTTTCAAAGAGTTGTTCCAATTTGGAGAGAATTTGATCATCTTCAAACTGCATCAGCTCGAATTGCCTTTGCCGGACACTCAGAAGCACAGATTCCACAACCATGACATTTTGCAGGATCAATTTCCGAATAGCCTTCAGCATTAATAAACGGAACATCAAACGGACATGCCCGAACACAGATCAGGCAGGATGCACAACGAGCTGCTGTCCACCCTGGCTGTCGCAGCGCCAAGACTGATATAATCCTTTGCCAGCATGGTCTGTGCCCGTGAAGCGACTGCTCGTGCCTGCACCAGGCTCTCACCGATTGTCTTTGGTGCGTGGGCCGTCCCTGCCACAAAAAATCCCGGTACAGACAAATCCACCGGTCGCAGTTTTACATGGTCTTCAAGGAAATAGCCATCATGGTGCGAGGCAGCTTGAATACCATTGCCAGTTCCTCGTGTAGAATCCTGGTCTGCGATCAGTCCGGTGCTGAGGCAGAGGCAGTCGGCACTGACCGTAATCTCCTTGCCGAGAATGATATCGGTAAAGCTAACCTCAACCTTTCCACCTGCAGCATTTACCCGGGGAGGATTTTCCTGATGATAACGGACAAATATCACCCCCTTTTCCCGAGCCTTCTGGTAATACTCTTCCTGGAACCCATAGGTGCGCATATCCCGATAAAGTACAAAAACCCGCGCCTGCGGATTCTGCTCAACGATGTTCAGCGCATTTTTTACCGCGGTCTGGCAGCAGATCCGCGAACAGTTGGGATTATCTTCTGTACGCGAACCCACGCACTGGATCATCACCATATTTTCCCAGGAATCAACGAGTTCAGGACTATCGGCAATCAGTTCCTGGACTTCAAGCTGGGTCTTGACCTGGTCGCATTCTCCAAGCATGAACAGGTCTGGCCGATGGGGCATGTGCTCCGGTTGCAAGGATAGTCACCCCATGTTCTATCTGGCGATAAAACATCTGCCTTCCAACCTGCATGCCGGTTGCTAAACATGCCCGGCATTCCGGTGTGATCAACGATAATTGCACCGGTGATCACCTCGATATTCTCGTGTGCCGTGGTCTTTTCGACCAGGGTATCGATAAAAGGCTGGACCTCATCTCCTTCAAGTGTCTTCTTTATCTTTCTGGCAACACCGCCAAGCTTCGGCGATCTTTTCTGCGAGATAGACTTTAAATCCCTGGTCAGCCAGCTCAAGAGCCGAGGTCATTCCGGTAACACCCCCGCCGACTACCAGAACATTCTTATTGATCGGCAAACGATGCTCGGCCAGTGGCTGTGCCTGGAGCGACGGCCCCGACAGCCATCCTCATCAGATCTTTGGCCTTGACTGCTGCCTTTTCAGGCTGGTGACCGTGTACCCACGTTGCCTGATCCCGGATATTTGCAAACTCAAGAAGATACCTGTTTAAACCGGCCTGGCGGATCAGATCCTGGAACTTGCTTTCATGCGTTCGTGGAGAACAACCGCCAATCACGACCCGGTTGATATTTTGTTCTTCAATGGTGCGGCGGATGTTTTCCATCGACTCACGGCTGCAGCCATGCCCCTCAGCTTTTGCAACAACAACGTGGGGCAGCCTCGCGGTACTTTCAACAACGGCTTCAACATCAATGACACCGCCAATATTCTCGCCACAATCGCAGACAAAAACACCAACCCGCGGTTCTTCACCAACCACATTGCGTTCCGGCGGAACTGAAGGTGCTGCAGGCTCATCCTCATCTTTTTCAGGCGAAGAAGATATCCTTGCCGGCAAGACATGCGGCGGCACTGGCCTGCACCATTGTTTCAGGAATATCTTTGGGTGCCTGGAAGGTCCCGGCAACATAGATACCCGGCCGACTGGTTTCCACCTGGTTAAACCCCGGATGCACCGGAAAATTACTATCGTTCAGTTCAATACCGGCTTTTTCGGCCAGTGCCTGTGTCTCTTCACTTGCCTTGAATCCGGTAGACAGCACAACCATATCAAATTCTTCTGTCAAAAGGCTTGATGAATCATCCTGTGTATAGGAGAGAGTCAGATCCTGCCTGGCCGTGGGAGCGGAGGATCGAATGGGGTCGGCTGTGGATAAAACGGATGCCGAATTCATCTCTGGCACGCTGGTAGTAGCGTTCATAATCCTTGCCGAAGGTACGCATATCCATGTAGAAGATTGTTGTCTCGATATCTTCCTGGAATCGCTCCTTGGTTACCATGGCTTCTTTCAGGGCAAACATGCAGCAGGCGCCGGAACAGTAAGAAGCGGCACCTTTCTGAAGGCCGCGCGAGCCGATACATTGAATCCAGGCCACTTTCTTCGGTTGTTCCCCGTTTGACGGCCGGAGAAGCTGACCACCGGTCGGCCCCGAGGCGGATAAAATTCGCTCATATTCAAGACTGGTCACCACATCCGGCTGCTCTGAATAACCGAGGTAATCAAGACCACTGGGATCAAACAGTGCAGCACCGGGTGATAACACAATCGCACCGCAGGAGATATCTCCACTGCTGCCAAGATCATCCGGGTTAATGGCACCTGCCGGACAGATCTTGACCAGCGCCTCAATATCATTGCATTTATCAAGCTCAATCGAATAGGACTGGGGCGTAGCCTGCGGATAACGCATACAGGTCGGTGCCCGATGGTCGAACCCCGGGTGAAAACCTGACACACTCCGGAAATGCTTCGTGGCAGGCCCCACAACCGGTACATTTGTCCAGATTGATATAGCGCGGTCTGGATTTCAGGCTGACAGTAAAATTTCCTTTTTCACCTGTAATTGCCTCAACTGTGGTCATCGAAAGCAGGGAAATATATTCCTGGCGACCACTTTCAGAAAGATTGGGGGCCAGTGTGCAGAGGTCACAATTATTGGTTGGAAACGTTCTGTCCAGCTGGGTCATCAGACCGCCAATATTGTGAGCATTATCGACAAGAATGACATCCTTTTCAGCTTCAGCCAGATCCAGTGCAGTTCGGATTCCTCCCAGGCCTCCTCCGACAACAAGTACCCTGTTACTGGTTTTTGATCTATTTGTATTCTGCATGTGCTTTATTCCTAAAGGGTGAGCAGGTTATCCTGGTTATGGTTTCTGTTGTCTGTTCTAGTTAAAGTCCTGCAATATCAAGTATTTCCGGAAGTTTGTGCTCCCAGCCAAGGGTCTGCAGCATCACACCGTCAGCCATATCTTTTAGCGCAGCCACGGTTTCTCCGGCAATTTTAATTCCTTCGAGCTCACGGTCGGATGATTTGCGAATTCTTCTGATCAAATCGTCCGAGATATTTGCACCCGGTTCACTGTTCACTATGTACTGCGCTATGGCCAGTGATTTAATCAGGAATACCGTAGGGATAACAGGAACATTTAAACCCTTCGCCTTCTTCATGAAAGCAGCAAACTTCTCCAGATCAAAAACCGGAGGGGTAATCAGAAAGGATGCCCCGGCATCAATCTTTTCCGCAGCCGCTGCCAGTTCCTTGTCCAGGGCTGCATCGTCTGCACACGGTGCAATCGTGCAGCCGGTTGTAAAATCGGGTATTCCGTCAAGCTCGAATCCAGCGAGATCCTTTCCCTTGTTCAGGGTGGTAACCGCCTTGACGAGCTCTGTTTCATCAAGATCAAAAACCTCTTTGGCTATCCCGGTGATCACTCTGGCTGATATCTTCACTGTGGGTCACCAGCACATTCTGGATGCCGAGAACATGGGCGGCAAGCAGATCGCCCTGCAGTGCCATTCTGTTCCGATCACGGCAATACACATGGATGATTGCCTCAATTCCCTGCTGCTGCATGAGAACACCGCCAGCCAGAGCACTCATTCTCATGATGCCGTTATCCATATCGGGGACGACAATGGCATCGACCCTTCCCTTGATCCGGCGGGCATCATTGACCAGTCTTGATATATTGACTCCTTTCGGAGTGTGCATTTCAGCCAATACAACAAATTCTCTTGCGGCTAATCGTTTTTGAAAACTCATATGTTTTTCCCTCCAGCTCAGAGCTGACTAATTGTTATTTCTCCCTGAAAACTCAAGACACTTCAGCAGTCTGCATTTTTTCAGAAACCCAGATAATACAGCGCTGTTTCGGGGTGAAAAACATTTACATCTTTCAAATCGTCACCAAGGTACGCACGCTCATTCGGCCCAAGGATGCCCAGTGACAGGCAGATAAGGGTCCAGATATGCACGGTGTTATAGGTTGCTCCGTGATGATGTCCCAGGTCGTGGACCTGGGCGTGACAGTTATGACAGCCGGTGATGCAGTAATCGGCGCCGGTTGCGATGATCTGGTCATATTTCAGCTGGCCGTAATCGCGCCTGGCCTCAGTGAATCCGGACTGGAGAAAACCACCGCCGCCGCCGCAGCAATAGTTGTTTGATTTATTCGGCGTCATCTCAATGACATTTTCTTCGCCGACCACCGACTTGATGACAAAGCGCAAATCCTCAGCTACAGCATCACCATAGCCTTTGCGGACAATCTGGCAGGGATCCTGGATGGTGAATTTTATCTTGCGCTCTTTATTCCAGTCAGAATTTACCTTCAGCCGACCTTCCGTATCCACTTTGCGTAATACTGGTAGATCGAAGCAACTTCGAAGTTGTGGTCTATATTGAATTTTTTCAGTCCGGCCCGGACTGAGAATGTTATGTGGCCTCATTCGGTATTGAGAAAGACCTTGCACCCGAGCTCATCGGCCTGTTTTGCGGAAACGCGGGTTACATGCTCCCAGCACTCGTTGTCTGCCAGGAAGAGGCAGTAATTCTCTGCAGCCCATCCCTTGCTGCCGTAGGTCCAGTCAACACCCGCCAGGTGAAGTATTTTCCACAATGGTACCAGCTCATCGGGCTCCACTTGGTTCCCTTGAATTCTGGTTGAGGAAAAAATGGGCTCCCTCCTTATCAATAGGGGCAACCATGTCCTTGAATTCAGGCTGCGCCTCCCGATATTCCTCGAGGACATCGTTTACAACGAAGATAAAATCATCTGGGGCTGTTCCCATGGCACTTCCCGACTCATTCCGCAAGGCCATGTCACATGAATCCCTGATCCCTTTTGGTCGGTCTTCCCGCGGCCATTCGCCCGGGCATTAAATACCAGCTGCGGGATGTCAATCTTCATGGGACAGACATAAATGCAGCGCTGGCACATGGTGCACATCCACACCCAGGGGGTCGTTGTCACTTCCTCATCCAGCCCCATGGCACACATGCGGAGAAATTTTCGCGGGTCCATGTCCTCAAGCCCGGATGCCGGGCAGCCCGAAGCACAGGCACCACACGTCAGACAAAGATTAAGATTCCCACCACCGGGGATTATCTCCTTGACCTTGTCCATGAATGTACTCTTTTTTTTCCCTTTGATTGTAATGCTCGTCTCTGCCATGGTTTTTCCTTTTAATTCTAACCGGATCATGTTTGAAAATTGTTAACCGCTTTTCGCAGCATCAATGCCGCGAACTGGCACGCTCAGACACGTTTTTGTATGCGAAGCAGGTGAAACCCCTCATCCTCCTCATAATCAACCTTGAGTAGCTGATACGTCGACTCCGGCAGGATCTTGAAAAGATCCTGTCTTGTATCGGTATCGGCACCCCGTACTTCCAGAATATCGTGAGGTTTCATCTCGCCAAACACCTGCGTTACCTTGAGAAGGGTGAACCAGGAGACGAAATGCCTCACATCAATCACTATGTCTTTTGTATCTGCCAAAGCCCGTCTACTCCTTGTTGTTAAATCATCATGACGAAGGCAACAAATGGACCAATCGTTTATCAGTTATGCTGATGCGTTCGATAAGAAAAGAATTATCATGTAATAACAGTATGTTAATTTTCATGTTTGCCAGGATATCCTTTCACTGCCGGTGAAAATCTGTTACTATGCACTACGCTTTTACAAAAAGGTGTTAAGAAAGTGTTAAAGTGTTAAAGGATGCGACGCTTTACAGGTGTTAAGGCTTAACAGGTGTATTAATGATCGGTCGTGAACTCGATGGTTTTTGGAAAACGGTGGTCAATGCGATCCGTGACGGTATCATGATCGTCAATACCGGCGGGGCAATTGTCTCTGTAAATCGGGCCTTTGAGCAGATTTCCGGCTATTCCCGGGAAGAATTGATCGGTCAGACCGAAAAAATTCTCAATTGCGAATTTCCCCAGCCGCAATCGCTTCAACTGAATCTGCCGGGTCTCGGTCGCTCCTCACCAGCAGTGACGAAAGCAGCCCAACATAAATGCCTGATCAGGCAAAAAAACGGCTCCTATATCCACGCCCTTGAAAAACTCGGCGACCCTGAAAGATTCAGACGGACAACATTATCGGCACCGTTATCACCATCACCGACCTTACCGAGATAACGGAAAAGGAAATCCAGTTAGCAGGCGTTTCGTGAACAGCTGGACAGCGAAAACGGTTTCCACGGCATTGTCGGCTCATCTGCTGCGATGCAGCGGGTTTTTGACATGATTGAAAATGCCGCCCACTCCGATGCTCCTGTTATCATCTATGGTGAAAGCGGAACCGGCAAGGAACTGGTCAGCAAGGCAATTCACGAGATCGGCAGCCGTAAAGATATGCCTTTTATCAAGGTGAACTGCGCCAGCCTGACCGAGTCGCTGCTGGAAAGTGAACTTTTCGGCCATGTCCGGGGAGCCTATACCGGCGCCTATAAAGACCGGGTCGGTCGCTTTGAAATGGCCGACAGGGGAGATCTTTTTCTTGATGAAATCGGTGACCTTCCGCTTCCCACGCAGATTAAACTGTTGCGTGTACTTGAAGAAAAAGTTATCGAGCGGGTAGGCTCTTCCAGGCCGATATCACACAGATGTCCGTATTATTTCCGCGACCAACCAGGACCTGCTCACCCTCGTTGAAAATGGAACATTCAGAAAGGATTTTTATTTCCGGATCAATGTCATCCCGCTCTTTATTCCGTCATTGCGGGAGCGGGCCGAAGATATCCCCCTGCTGGCCGAATCCTTTTTTCGCAAGATGAGGCTGAAAAACGGCAAGGCAATAGACGGCATACGGGAAGATACCATGGACATCCTGATGCACCACACACTGGCCGGGCAATGTCAGGGAGCTCAAAGGGGCGCTGGAGTATGCGTTTGTAACCTGCCACACCAACATGATTCACCCGAACCACCTGCCGGAAACCATTTTTCAGGCAAAAAAAGATCCAGGCCGGTTCTAAAAAGAGCCGCCTTTAACATGCACGAAATTGAACGATTTGAGCTTTTGGAAGCACTGGATAAAGCCGACGGAAACCAGTCAGAGGCAGCCAGGATCCTGGGTGTTTCACGAGTCACGGTGTGGAACCGGATGAAGCGCTATAATGTTCATGCTAAAAAGAAAATAGTATCAGATAAATAAAGAGAACCTGGTCGAAACGTGATCGTTAGCCGGAACAAGTACTTCCTGAGCCTGAAAGCGCGTGTTATCGTACCATCGTTTCAATACGTGATTCCGCAGCGTTTTACAGGACCGGTAACGCGGGCAGAGCTGAAACTGGCTAGAAAAAATTGATCTTTCCTCCCTTATAAAAACACTCCCAGGTGCTCCCGGGGTTCTCATTCATTGCAAATTCTCAAAAAGTAAAAAAACTTGATAAAGTCCCGGCAGTAAAGAAAAACGAATTCTCTCGTATTCTCCGGTCAAAGAGCTGAACCATTTATTGGCACCTTATTGCTTAACCAAACAACAAAACAAGTGTTGACGACCCTCCAGTTGATGGTTAGTTTTTACCTAGGAATTCATTCCTAATAAAATGGTAATTATGAAAATCAAGAAAAAAGAAGTTGAACAACGGATGAAACACTTTGAGACGGTGTGCCGGAGCGAAGGCATCAAGATGACTCATCAGCGTATGGAAATTTTTCGCGAAGTTGCTCAAACAGAGGACCATCCAGATGCCGACCAGGTTTTTCAGCGCGTCAGGCATCGTATTCCAACAGTCTCACTCGATACCGTCTACCGAACACTCTGGCTGCTGAGCGATCTTGGACTCGCAGTAACACTTGGTTCGAGCCGTGAACGGACCCGTTTCGACGCTAACCTGAATAGCCATCATCACTTTGTTTGCGGAAAATGTGGATTCACCCGGGACTTTTACAGCAACGATCTTGATAACATCAGATTACCTGATTCGGTTGGCTCTTTTGGAGACATTGGGGCAACCCACGTTGAAGTGCGCGGTATCTGCCGAGAATGTGTTGAGAAAGGAAATAGATAGATTTTTTCATAGCGGGCGGGACATATACTCGTCCACTATGACAATACACGCTCTTCTTGGCAGCACCGTAACTATTTCAGACAACAACAAGAGGAAAGATTATGAGCGGAGAAAGTAAGTGCCCGGTAACGGGAAGAACCAGCAGACACGGAGCTGGCAGCAGGTCGAATCGCGACTGGTGGCCGAACCAGCTGAACCTGGATATTCTGCGCCAACACTCGTCCAAGTCCGATCCAATGGGCAAGGATTTTAGCTACGCCGAAGAATTCAAGAGTCTGGACCTCGCCGCGGTGAAGAAAGATCTGAACGATTTGATGACCGATTCGCAGGACTGGTGGCCAGCCGATTATGGTCACTACGGAGGACTCTTCATCCGCATGGCATGGCACAGCGCAGGTACATACCGCACCGGCGACGGCCGCGGGGGTGCAGGGACCGGTAACCAGCGCTTTGCACCCGTCAACAGTTGGCCAGACAACGTTAACCTCGACAAGGCGCGACGGCTGCTCTGGCCGATCAAACAGAAGTATGGACGGAAAATCTCCTGGGCTGACCTGTTTATTCTCGCCGGCAACGTAGCCATGGAATCGATGGGTTTCAAGACCTTTGGTTTCGGTGGTGGACGCGAGGATATCTGGGAGCCGGAGAAAGACATTTACTGGGGTGCCGAAGATGAATGGCTGGCGACAAGTGACAAACCCAAGAGCCGTTACCGTGGTGACCGCGATCTTGAAAATCCATTGGCCGCTGTGCAGATGGGCCTGATCTACGTGAACCCGGAAGGCCCGGATGGTAACCCGGATCCGATCGCTTCCGGGCGGGATGTTCGGGAAACGTTCGCGCGCATGGCCATGAATGACGAGGAGACAGTCGCGCTCACCGCTGGCGGACACACCTTTGGCAAATGCCATGGTGCCGGCGATGCCGCACTGGTCGGGCCTGAACCCGAGGCTGCTGGAATCGAAGAGCAGGGTTTCGGCTGGAAGAGCAGTCATGGCAGTGGCAAAGGTGCCGATCAGATTGGCAGTGGTCTGGAAGGAGCCTGGAACCCAACTCCGACGAAGTGGGACATGGGCTATTTCGATATGCTGTTCGGCAACGAATGGGTACTGACGAAAAGTCCGGCCGGCGCTCAGCAGTGGACACCGAAGGAGGCAACCGACGACAACATGGCTCCGGCATCTGATGATCCGTCAAAGCGGGTCCCGATCATAATGACCACCGCAGATATGGCTATGCGGATGGATCCGCTATACGAGCCGATATCACGGCGCTTCCACCAGAACCCCGATGAGTTTGCAGACGCCTTTGCCCGGGCGTGGTTCAAGCTGACCCACCGGGACATGGGTCCCCGCGCACGCTATCTCGGCCCGGAAGTTCCAGAAGAGGAGCTGATCTGGCAGGATCCGATCCCTGAGGTCGATCATGAACTGGTCAATGATAGCGATATCGCCGCGCTCAAGGCCAAAATCCTTGATTCTGGTCTGGCTGTCTCCGAGCTTGTTGCAACCGCCTGGGCCTCAGCTTCGACCTTCCGTGGCTCAGACATGCGCGGCGGAGCAAACGGTGCCCGCATCCGCTTGTCACCCCAGAAGGACTGGGCTGTCAATCAGCCGGATCAGCTGACGAAGGTATTGAAGACACTGGAGGGCATCAAGAGCTCGTTCGACAAGACGATCTCGATGGCTGATCTTATCGTGCTGGCAGGTTGTGCGGGTGTTGAGCAGGCGGCAAAGAGTGGTGGTCAGGATGTGAGGGTTCCCTTTACACCGGGCCGCATGGACGCCTCGCAGGAGCAAACCGATGTTACGTCCTTCTCAGCCCTTGAGCCGGAAGCAGATGGCTTTCGCAACTACCTCAAGACCAAATACACGGTACCAGCCGAGGAGATGCTGCTCGATAAAGCGCAATTGCTGACCCTGACAGCACCTGAGATGACGGTTCTTGTGGGTGGTCTGCGTGTCTTGAACACCAACTTCGGGCAGACCAAGCATGGTGTGTTCACCGATCAACCAGAAACGCTGACCAATGATTTTTTTGTGAACCTGCTCGATATGGGGACAGCCTGGAAGCCGACCTCTGCAGACGAAGACATTTTTGAAGGCAGCGATCGCAAGAGTGGTGAACCAAAATGGACCGGTACACGCGTCGATTTAATCTTCGGATCAAATTCCGAACTCCGCGCGTTGGCTGAAGTGTATGGAAGTTCAGATTCTCAGGAGCAGTTCGTCCATGACTTTGTGGAGGCCTGGAATAAGGTAATGAACCTTGACCGCTTTGACCTCAGCTGATTGCAGTGTAAACCAAGAGAAAAGGTCTCCGGTACTAACCACAACCACATCGACGTCATTAGCAACCTGGTGCCGTAAAATTTACCGGCACCAGGTATTGGCCTGGGAAAAATACTGAAACCCGGTGAAAAGGGTGAATAGTACTATTGTTCATCCGGGTTTCAGCATAGCCAGAAGTTTTGTCGCCAATGCCATATCAACCACTCTTCCGGCTTCAAGAGCAGGATCGCGTTGTTTGTCCCCATGCCCTCAAGTGTCTGTATATTCAATTACAGATCAAGGGGAATCCCCCACAAAGGGTGAAAACCATCCCCCAAAAGGGGGTAGTTGCTTCTTCATCGTGTGGACACCTGTGGACATTTCTGCTGATTTGGAAAGCAAAAAGGACTGCGACCAAGTCGTCTACAAGCCTTGATTTTACTGAGAGTGTAACTATAGAAATACAAATATATATAACATTGATTATTACGAAAAATATCTCATTACTACTTATTGGGTAATGTCAAAATACTCATTATGAAAGTGCCATGGATTCTATTAATGGGACTCAGCCTGGTTCTTCTGGCAAGTTCGCTTTCAGCAGATCTCAGCAGTTCAAATCAATGGGAACAGATTGATACGGTCGAAGGAGTGACCCTTTTTCGCTCTCTTGAAGAATCAAATGACCTTCTCCCATTCAAAGCCATTGCCAAACTTAATATTCCTTATGAAAAAATTGTTATGGCGCTTGTAGATGCTGAGAATAAAAATAGCTGGGCACCCAAGCTTAAATTCACAGCCATTCACAATGAAATTTCAACCAACCAATTTGAATATAGTGAATACTACACCACACCGTGGCCATTTTATGATCGAGAATTTCTCCTCGTAGGGACAGTAGAATATAAGACAGATCGTATTCTGTTTACCGCCCAGAACTCGATCAACAAAAAACTTGCCGACAAGGACCACCTTTTAGCTAATGTCAAAGTGCTGGAATTTGTTATCATCCCTCTTTCCCGAGACAGGACTCAGGTTGAGTTCACTTTTTCAGGAGACCTTGGTGGATGGATCCCCACCTTTGTCAAAAACATCATCCAAAAAAAATGGCCCATCCGTTTCATCCAGGCACTGCAATCATTTATCGAAAATAGCCCCACCCTAGAAACAACCAGATACCTATCCCTTCAGAAAACAGAACTCCCCGTCCCTCAGAAGCCATAAAGATTGGAGAAAGAAAGAGGGTGCGTCTTTGTTTGGCCTATCTGGAATGTGAAATGTTTCTTTTACAATGGTCCAGATATCACCTATCCATTTTGAGGAAACATTACGCAAAATTATTACTTCAATGATGAAGATATCTGTGTTTTAGTCTCTGTTTCAATCAAGCTAAAAACATATCTATGTCAAACATGTTATTGGAGGCAGTAGTATGGCGTTATTTCTTGTTCAGCACGGGATAAGTGCACCCAAGGATATAGACCCAGAAAAGGGGCTTTCTGATTTTGGTAGAGAGCAGACAAACCGTATTGCTCAGGTTGCCAAAGGGTACAAAATTCCCGTTCAAAAGATTGTGCACTCAGGCAAGAAGCGGGCTGAACAGACAGCCGGTATATTTCATGAGGCTTTAGCCCTGAAAACTCCCATGAAAATGATTTCCGGTATCAAGCCGATGGATGATGCTCGAAGCTTTGCTGCCACTATTGAGCTCAAGGAAAACTTGATGGTGGTTGGCCATATGCCCTTCATGGAGCGGCTCGTATCATTTCTAACCACGGGAGCAGAAAGCTGTCGAGTGTTCAAGTTTCAAAATTCTGGCATTGTCTGCCTGGATATGGAGGGTGGGGAGGATCATGAGGAGGACTGGTTTATCAAGTGGACTCTAAATCCCGATATCTCCTAAACGAGATATTGGTTGGCAGGTTTTAATACCGGGTACTGGGAATACAAGAAAGAGGAACCATTTTAATATATATCTATCCGTGTATCATTCGAATCAATAACCTCACAGTATATATAAGCGCCGATTTCGCCGCCCGTGACTGGCACGAACTCGCGGCATGTGACAGGCGATATGCATTTTTTTGTCATCCTTCAATTAGCCGTAATTATATGATTATTCGCTTGCGTAAAGACTTTAAAAAGGAATGTCGTAACCTGTGCGGCTCATGTTTTTCCCGCAGACTTTTTTGAAGATTTCTTTTTCCTCATCAGTCCATTTCACCCAGGCAGGAGTTCGCTTTTTCAAAACATCTTTGACATTAACGTTCTCTTTGGTGGGCTTGTCCAACGGATGCACAATGGTGCCGCCGATAAAATCGACCGGTCCCGGATGAAAATCGAGTTCCAGGAGGGCGTAGACCTGTTCAAACACTTTTCCCGGTTCACTGACCAATTGGTCGTGCCTTATTTCCAGAGCAGTGTCGGGGTATTTCTTAACATAGGCGTACTTGTCTACATTCATGGTCCAGGTACGGCAATGGTCGAGAAAACCGTGCTGTTTGAAATTGGCAAAGCGTGTTCTGGACTGGACCATATCAATACCGTCGCGCAGGATATAAAGAAAGCAGGCCTTGGGAAATAAACGCAGCAGACCCAAAAATTCATCATGGTGCGGAAAGGTCTTGGAACACCAGCGACGACTTTGCAGTAACTCGAAGTCAGCACGAACCAGCCGACTCACACTATCGGCAAGGCCAAAATTTTTTCCACGGCAACTTTCAAAGCACAAGCGCGCTAACCGCCTGATTGCTTCGTGTTTCGAGATAAGCAAATTTTCCAAATAATATTCGGGAAACCGATCCGGCTCGATGTAATGCGCTAAACGACCCACATGGCCGATAAAAGGACATTCGCGTTCAATGGCAAAGATTCGGGGGTGACGACCCAAAGCACAGGTCAAGGCCGTGGTACCGGAGCGTCCTGCCCCGATGATGAACACGGGGCGTGAGTAATAAGGGTAAGCCAGTACATGTCCTAAAATGCCGAGCATGGATGAGTCTCCTTGGACCTTTATCGTGAGTATGTCAGTATTCTTCGCGTGTGCAAAGAAACAGCGCACGCGAGAGGAAATATTTACTTATCAGCCATGCGACTGTCAAGCAGATAGCCATCTTGTCAGAATATTACAGTTTTGCAGATCGTCTCTATTGGATGTTACACTAAATGAAAAAGAAGACTTTCTCCCCAATCTTCTCTTTGTTCCTGCATATCTTCAAAACGAGAACAGAATCATGAGAGGAGGTACAATTTAGGCACAACAAGAAAATGGAACAAAAATCGTGATAATAAACCCGTCCCCTTTTCATTTCTTTTCTATTTTGTCGTCCTTTTCATTTTTTCAAACAATATCTGAGCAAATGAGAAGCTGACTGTTTCATTAAAAAAATAAACAAAGTTAGATGCTTACCTGGATCTGAGATCTGTGAATTGATGTTATGGGATTTCAGTGATAGTATGTCAGCTGGCTGTTAACCCTATTATCAAGAGTACTATTTTTCTATTTCATGATGAACTTAGATATCTTCAATCTGTTTATCTCAATGATGAGTAAGTTTATATGAGAACTTTATTACAATACATTTTTGCAATCCTATCGCTGACCTTCTATGGAGGCCAGGTCTGACCTTTCATGGCGACTCTGTCCCCCGTGTACCTGGGGATAATAATAGCGATTGGCTTTTTCTTACTACTGATCATTCGTCAGCTATCTATAAAAAAATTTGTTGAAGGTGCCGCCTCCCTTCAACAACCCAGACGGGCTTTTATTTTTGAATTGTTTATTTGTATTTGTGCCTCTATTCTCATTATTACCTATCAGAATATTGTATTGCATTTTCCACTACAAAATGCTGGCTCCATTTTAATTGGCTGTATCATCGCAGGATTTTTCATAGGAATTGATTCCTCTCTGATCAAGGAGAGAGAAATTATATTGGATGCCATGAAACTGGGTAAGTATTCAGCACAACCGATACAGTATTCTCCAATAACCCGTAAGTTCACGCTGATTGCAGTTACAACCTTCGTCTTCGTATGCCTTATACTTATTCTGATTTTTACTCGGGATATCGTTTGGTTGGCAAACACGGCTCAGGATCCTGAGTCCATTATGAAAGCCCAGGTTTCGGTTATATATGAAATTTTGTTTATCATGGGCGTGCTCATGGTTCTTGTTATCAACCTTATTATTTCATACTCAAGAAATTTAAAGATCCTTTTCAATAATGAGACACGCATTCTTGAAAAAGTAAGGAATGGCGATTTAACGGGCAAAGTTCCGGTCGCCACTCAAGATGAGTTTGGGGTAATCGCAGAGCATACAAACCATATGATCGATGGGCTCAGGCATCGTTTTGACCTGATGCATTCCTTAAAGTTCGCTGAAGAGGTTCAACAAAACCTTCTTCCCAAGAAGAGCCCTTACCTGCAAGGGTTCGATGTGAGTGGAATATCGGTGTATTGTGATCAGACAGGGGGGGATTACTATGACTATTTTCTTCTGCCTGATGATAAATTAGGTATCACCGTTGCCGATGCCTGTGGACATGGCGTTGGGGCTGCAATGCTCATGACCACTGTTCGGGCATTCTTGATTTCTGCAGCTGAAACCTATACAGGCCCTGGACGCCTGGTGAATGACATTAACAGATTGATTTCCAAAGATTGTGCTTCCAGCGGTAATTTTACAACGATGTTCTTTCTAGAGATAGATCCCAGTGAAAAAAGGTTGCGATGGGTCAGAGCCGGACATGAACCAGCACTTTGGTATCAAAAAGACACCGGGCAAATCTCAAAACTTGATGGCAATGGAATAGTGCTCGGCATAGATGAATCTTTCGTCTTTGAATCTCAAGAGTCAGAGGATTTCAAAAAAGGGGATATCATTTTGATCGGAACCGATGGCATCTACGAAACCAGAAACAATGAAAATAGCCAGTTTGGTCAGGAAAGTGTGACTAGAATAATAGTCAATAACTGCGATCAATCAGCTGCTGGAATACAAGAAGCACTGATGTCTGAACTGAATACGTTTCGTGATAATGAAAACCAGGAAGATGATATCACTCTCGTCGTGATTAAAGTGCAATAGCAGCCGATACCCTATAGGGTTTTTTTGGGCGAGTTTTTCTTGCTTGGATTCTTTTTATTGGAATCAGACTTATTAACCTAAAATAATACGTAAAAGATTAGATCCAACCTGACATAATAGACAATTGTTCGGATGATAATGTTCGACATGTCAATCTCCCCTACTGAAGATGTAGTGTAGAAGAAATGGTTAGATATGCTGAGCGGCCCACAGTTTCTATACCAGTCTGAAAGTTAGGGTTTTCCTCTTTCTCATGCAGCTTTTCTTCTTTTTTCTTCTAATTGCTTCACATATCTCGCTGGAGGTGCTCCGGCGAGGGCCCCATGAGGACGTTCAATATTATATTCGTCAAGCCATCCGTTGATAACCCGTCTTGCTTCCTGTACTGAATAAAAGAGCCATCTATCCAAACAGCCATCTCGAAAAACCGCATTAAAACTCTCATTATGTCCGTTTTGCCAAGGGCTACCTGGATCTATATATCTTGTTTTTACTCCTGCTTTATCTAGCCACTCTTGCACGCTTTTCGCTATAAATTCTGGTCCATTATCACTTTTTATACAGACAGGTGGACCCCATTGGTCAAAGAGCTCGCTCAATACACGTTTGACATGACCAGAGGTGATCGAACGACTTGTGTAAATTGCCAGACCATATCGGGTGTATTCATCAATTACTGTCAAACTCCGAATGCGGCGGCCGCAAGCCGTCTGGTCAGACACCAGGTCATAACTCCAAACATGATTTGGATAATTTGCCTTGCTCAGCTTTGTTGTACTTTTTCCAAGTAACCGTTTCTTCTTCTGTTTCTTGATTACCTGCAAACCTTCCTGCTTGCGAATCAGACGAACTCTTTCCCTGCCAATTTTCCAACCGGCTTCTTTCAGTTTGTAATAAATCTTCCGGTAACCAAATCGTGGATAATGAACTGATAACCGGTGAATTTCTTCTCTGAGTTCTTGATCATGATTGGCTTCTGGTTTGTTCCGTTTCGTTGCGCGGTTCAGGCCGATGATCCTGCATGAGTGTCTTTCACTGACCTGATACTTTGAGCGCAGGTAATCAGATACGATTCTTTGGCTGGCAAGGCTTACCACTTTTTTGAAACGACATCCTTGAGCATTCGGTTATCAAGGGTGAGTTCTGCAACCAGCTTTTTCAGTTCTGAATTTTCTTTTTCCAGACCCTTCAATCTCTTCGCATCAGATACTTCCATGCCGCCAAATTTATTACGCCAACGATAGTAGGTCTGCTCGGTTATATTGTGCTGCCGGCATGCCTCACGAACATTGCCCAGAGCTTCTCCTTCTTTAAGTATTCGTATGATCTGTTCTTCTGAAAATCGCTTCTTTTTCATTGGTCTTCTCCAGTTGATTTGATCGTAAGTCTAACATATCAACTGGTATAAAATCCAAGGGGCTTTCCACTGTAGGGTAAGACGACTGACTCAACGCCCAGAAATAACAATAGCGTAACCCACAAAATCTCTATAGATTACGCTATTTTGGCATTGGTGCGGAGGTCGGAGCCACATTTTAAAGATATAATCCTATAATTACATAACATTAAACGATCGTAAGAAAATGTGGCAAAGTTGAATAGTCACATCTGTAGTCACAGCATGTTACCCCTACCTCAACATTTACTACTTTATCAACAGATGGGAGCAATTTAGAATTTAAATTTTTTTCAGCCCAAATACACTCTTTTCTGACTATGGGAGAAGCAGCCCTAAGATTGAATCGCAACAAGATTGGCATCTCAGACTACATTGCCATTAAAACTTTGGTTAAAATTATTCTGAAACTCCTGTACTGCTTTAATGACTTCATCAAACCCAGGTACATCTCCATAAAACATTTCTGTCTCCATATTTTCATAATCGGATCGCCAATCTTTTATCTGACTATCGAGAGGTAACATTCGCAACTGTCCGGGAGTTAGGGTCGAATAGTCTACCCAAGTATACCGGAAAAATACTTGTCGGTGAGCAGAAATTCTCTTGAAAAGTTCAATGTCCTTCGCTGCTTCTTCAGCAACACCTGCTTTGATAAGGCAGAAAACATCATAATAGTGCCTGGCTAAAAAACGTTTACGCTTTTTCTTATCGTTAGGCCTAAAAGTTTCTTCATGCAGCAACATACATTTTTCCCAAAAAGTTCGTTTCGGGGACACTACATGAACTTCTATCATTTCTGCAAACAAGTCTGGGAAAATATTATTGACATAAGGGGCAATTTTAATCGATTCAGAAGGATCTGTGTCTGAGCGAGCTCCCATTTCAATTTTCACTGCTCTTCGAAGATATGCAGGACCCTCTTCATAGACACTAGGATAATGGAAAAGCAGGGTTTGAGAATCCTTATCATCGGGGTCGTCTTTGAGTTCCCATTCAAGACTATCTGGCATTTCTGCTTTAATGATCTCAGAGAGCCTAGGGGCTAATTCATTTTTTATACATTCCTGGCATGCAGCCTTCAGAGCATCAAGACGTTTTCTCATTTGCTTTTTGCTTGGTGCTCCTTCTGGAGCATTTTCACCACCAAACCCAAGCGAGTCTCGACCAATAACAATGTCGATATCCTCTGAAAATCTATCTATTAAACCCCAGCCTTTCGAGAGTGAAGTACCACCTTTAAATGTAAGCTGATGACCAAACTCCGGTAAAGTGAAAAGATTTCTTAATATCCAGCATACCCAAAAATCTTTCTCCACCGCAACCTCAGACAAATTCAACTGAGCACCAGTTTCATCAAAAAGGTGACGCCGTTGGGTAGGAGTCATCTCAAAATATTTTCTCATTTTACCGGATCCTTATCTGATAACTTTCTGAAAATTTCAGCTATCCAGGCCGGGGCATACCGGATATCCTTCATGAGCTGTGATCGCGCCTCATCATCAAGACGCCTATCAAGTTGCTCCAATACATGATCATCCACATGTTCTTTACCTATATGCCTTAAGGCCTGTATAATCAGGCCACTGATTTTTCCGGCAGTCGCCATGTTACGTGGAGTAGTTTGCTTTAAAATAATCTGTCTGTTTTTAACTTGGACTGTTCTCGACCGTCCATCAGTTAAATAGACAACCTTCATGGGAACTTGGTTTGTTAGCCCTAGAAGATTAGCAGCATATGCTCCAGAAGGTTGAATCCGTGTTGCATCACGCCCAGCTAGGGCTTTCGCAATATCATCTGTAGATGGTTGCAAAGGCCCTAAAAGAGGATCAACTTTAGGATAATCATATAAACCTCTGGCAAGCTTCCTTATCGTCCCTTTATTCAAATACCTTGTTAAGGCGTGATCGATGGCTAAACGAGAGCCTAAATCCTTAAAACTATCCGGAGTAAACGTCCACCCCCGCCTATGAGATAGAATACGGCGAAGAACCTTACTGTCTGTACTTTTTGCGTGTTTTGTCATATCTTTTTTTGGATGAAATTTAGATGTCTTTTTCCTCCAAAAATATAACGTAATATCAAAAACAATTCCACAAATTAATGACGATCAACAATATGCTCATTGAATCTCTAAGCCTTATTCAACTGAACTGCCACTTTTCAAAGACCTGCAACCGCAAAAAGCAAATCCAAACCTGACTATAAATATTTTTTTGTGTCTGCACTCATTTTCCATTTAACCTGTCCGCTAACACTGCGCCGACCTTCCTTGCGAACTATCCGGAATTTCCGGATAGTTGAAGTCTCTTTTAGCTCGTCCTCTTTAAAGATAGTTTTTAAATGTTCATTCGTCTTCTTGATTTGACCGCGTTAGGCGATGTTGAGACAGGTAATGGTAGTGTTTTTGATCCAAGTTTTATTGATCGACTTGAACGTACTAAGTTCCTTCGTAATCTTAGTAAACGAATTACTCTACCTGTAATGCCAGATCATCAGGGCTTTGATTATCTCGCGACACAGGCAATAGCAGACTTTTTAGCAGCTGAGAATGATCCATGAGTAGATGGAATACTCTACCCATCTGTGCAAACCTCCGAAGGTACTTTGAACTTTCAATTCATACAGTTCGCTCAGTAGAATATTGTTCTCAGAGATATCCTGTAGAATACATTCGATACGACAAGAGCAATGTAGATTTTTAATGTTTTCAAAATGAAGTGAAATGCCCAAGAAAAAGTTATAAATATTATCCACATAAGAAAAGGACGAAGATCACCTTGGTTGTAAAATCAGATATTTGGGGGAGCATTTGCGGGCGCGGGTTCGACTCCCGCCTTCTAATCCTTACAATCTATACATTAAGATGGGGCAGACGAGAGAAGCACAACATCAAATAGCTTCAGAAAAGTACTTAAACTGTCCATAAAACACCAAAAGGAGGTCACAACACAGTTAACAAATAGCGTTTAGCATTAACATAAAGAACGTTCACAATGAAGCCTACTGTGAGCCTACTACTTAAAATCGCCTACAGAAGCAAAGAAGGAATGAGCCAGAAACAACAATAGCGCAACCCATAGAATATCTAAAGATTACGATACCTTGGCATTGGTGCGGAGGTCGGAATCGAACCGACACGGGATTGCTCCCGCTGGATTTTGAGTCCAGTGCGTCTACCAGTTTCACCACTCCGGCAGGAGAGTTGTAAATAGCTTACAATCTGCTATGCAGTCAAGCAAAAGCTTTCAGGTCGGTTTATTCGGCGATGCTCTCAAGGTTCAGTAAAAATTGATCGTAGTTTGTAAAAATAATCAAATGCCGACCAGATGGCCATGATTATGGAACAGTAAATCAAGAACCTGCCTATCTCGTACTGGTAAGGAACGGGAAGGACTCCGCTTGGGAAGATAAGAAATCCCAGACCGAAGTATTGCAAATTGCTTTTTATTTTCCCGAGCATACCAGCAGCAACAACCTTTCCCGATGTGGCTGCAAGCCCCCTGAAGCCGGTAACAATGATTTCCCTGCAGATAATGATCAGGCTTGCAAGAGCAGGAATTTTCCCCAAGGGGATGAGCATGATAAGCGCTGTGGTCACCAACGCCTTATCAGCCAGTGGGTCCATTAATTTACCCAGTACGGTCTCGTTCTCATATTTCCGAGCCACGTATCCGTCTACAAAATCTGTGAGTGCGGCGAGGGTAAAAATCCAAAACGCCCACAGTTGTGCAGCTGGGGTCTGCTCAACCATGAAGAACACTATCAGCAACGGAATCAGGGCAAAACGCAAGGCGGTCAGAACATTTGGCAATGTCAGTAATTGCTGCATGTTACTGGCTACTGAATGGTTACAACATCATTCAGTCGAATCTTCGAGCTGTTAGTCACCGGTTGTCCTATACTGTATCCCTTGTAGTGGCCAAGGACACGTTTTACATAGGTAACCGTTTCAGGAATCCTCGGGATTCTGTTTACCTTTCTAACCAGTGTCGGGCCGGCATTATAGGCTGCCAGGGTCAAGGTGAGACTACCGTCAAATGAATCCATGAGCTTACGCAGGTAGCGCGTACCGCCTTCGATATTCTGATGGGGATCAAAAGGATCGGCAACTTTCATTTCTTTTGCCGTCGCCGGCATCAGCTGCATAAGACCCTGAGCACCCTTTTTAGATACTGCGTAGCGATTGAAACTCGACTCCGCCCTGATAACGGCCCTAATCAGGTTGGGATCTATTCGGTAACGCACACCAATGGTATTTATCTGCGAATGGTAGGGGACTTGTCCGCTGTAACTCATTTTTTGCCCTCTACCATCCCATGATTTCCTGCCGCCTGATCCAGAAAATGGCGTGGTTCTCTTCATGCGAAAAATCTCGCAGTCTGCAGACGTTGGGGTATTGGTAAAGTGCGACCCGCCATCGCGCCCTTTACAGACATAGACACCACCACACAATGCAGTTGTCGACCATCCCATTGCAGCAATAAGGATTGTGCCTGCCACAAGCAACCGTAGCACCCGAGTCTTGAGCTTATTGTCCCGCATCATATTCAATTATTTTGTTCGCTTTTCCCAGTCTGCAAGAAATTGCTTCATGCCATTATCTGTCAGTGGATGCTTGGCCAGCTGACTGATCACTTTCAATGGAATTGTTGCTATATCGGCTCCCATGAGTGCTGCGTCCATAACATGCATTGGGCTGCGCACACTGGCAACAATTACTTCACTCTGATACCCATAGTTTCTATATATTGTCATGATATCACTGATCAGATCCATACCCTGAAAGCTGATATCATCAAGCCTGCCGACAAACGGACTGACAAATGTTGCCCCCGCCTTTGCAGCAAGCAAGGCCTGGGCTGTTGAAAAGACCAGGGTGACATTTGTCTTTATGCCCTCAGACGTCAACTGCTTGACCGCCTTAATACCCTCAACGATCATCGGTACTTTAACAACGATATTATTGCTCATCGAAGCAAGCTCCCTTGCCTCTTTGACCATGCCTTCTGCATCAAGACTGACAACTTCTGCACTTACCGGCCCGTCAACGAGCTGGCAGATCTCTTTGAGGATATCGTGAAAGGATCTGCTCTCTTTTGCAACAAGTGAAGGATTGGTCGTAACACCATCCACCATTCCCATTTCGAGTCCCTGCTTAATTTCCTCAACATTGGCGGTATCAATAAAAAACTTCATTTAGTTTCTCCTTTTTCAGATGCAAATTCATTGCAACATTCCTGACTACAAAAATAATAAATTTCTCCGTTATGGTCCAGCTGGACGGCCTGCTCCTTCGGAACCAGCTTACTGCAGACCGGATCTTCCACTAAAACATCCGTTAGCCTATCACTCGGGCCTGGTTCATTGTTCGCTGGCTTTTCTGGGCCGCTCTTTTTCGCGAAACTATTTTTTAGCAACCGGTAACCGATGTAAATAAGAATAGCCAGAATTATTATTCGTAAAGGTGCCACGTCATCTCCAGCCTATTTGTCATGTTCTGCTGCATGTGGCTCTGCCTACTCGCACAGCAACTTATTTATTATAGTATATCAGCAGGAAATGTCTAAGAGTTCCTGTCCGCTTTGAGTCGAGTGAGAACCCCTGGTTTAGACATCATTCCAATCGCTTTTCTTTATCTGCTGGTTTTCAACAATTTTATTTTCAATCCTCTCTGCCAGTTGCTGATAAAGTGCTAGAATAGATTCATTTTTATCAGGATCGATAAAAGCAGGAGCAATAGACATCAGCGGTTCCAGGACAAACAATCGTTCATAGAGATGGGGATGTGGAACCGTGAGTTTAGGGTCACCATGTATCTCTGTCCCATAGTAGAGCAGATCGAGATCGACGACTCTGTCCTGATATCCTTGTTGCAGCGGACTCCGCACTCTTCCCAGAATCTGTTCAGTTTCAAGGAGGAGATCGAGTAATCGGGAAGCAGAGTGATCTGTTGCCAGCTGGCCAACCGCATTGGTGAACCAGTTATCACTGGTCATGTCGACTGGAGAAGAGATATAAGGGGAGGAAATATTTATAAGCTCAACCCCCTGCTGTTTTCCAAGAAGTTTCCAGGCCTTCAGCAAGGTATGGACGCTATCGCCAAGATTTGATCCCAGTCCAACAAAAACATCTACCATTTTCAACGAAGCGAACCCCACATTCTGTGTGCCGGACAGTATCCCGGTGCTGAGCTGGAAATAAAGATAATACTGTAATGACGGGTCGTTAGTTACAGGTCCTGCAGGCCAAGGACATCAAACATCGTGTACATTCCGTTTGACTTCCCCTTCAGCCAGGCGGCAGCCACAGCAGCTCCCCGGGCAAAATGCTCGCGTGTCTGCGCCCTGTGGGATAATTCTAGCCGCTCTCCCGATCCTGCAAAATAGACCGTGTGCTCACCGACAATATCTGCTGCTCTGATACTCTGGATACCAATTTCATGGGGCTTGCGCTCCCCGATAATGCCGGAGCGCTCGAAGACACCCACATCACTGAGCTGCCTGCCGAGTCCCTCTGCAGCCAACTCGCCAAGTTTGAGCGCGGTACCGCTTGGCGCATCTTTCTTCTTGTTATGGTGGGCCTCTATGATTTCTACATCAAAATCGTCGCCGAGTATTGATGCTGTTTTCTTGACAAGCTTGAACAAAACGTTAACACAGACCGACATATTCGGGGCCTGAACACAGGGAAAATGGGTTGACAGCTCTTTCAGCTCACCAAGTTCATCGACCGTGAGTCCGGTGGTACCGATAACCATTGCGGTATTGTGTCTGGCGGCGATTCTGGCAAATTCCATCGTCGCTTTGTGAAAGGTGAAATCGATTATCACATTTCCCTGGTCAATCACAGACTCGAGCCCTTCCTGGATAATCACGCCGTTTTTCCCAAGACCCGCAAGTTCGCCACCATCCAGGCCAACAGCATTGCTTCCAGTCGCCTCAAATCCTGCACTGTACTCCAGATCAGGGTGTCTGTTCACCATTGAGGCAATGTTTTGCCCCATCCTCCCCGCAGCACCGGCAATAATTACCTTCATTACATTACCCATTCAATTACACCTCCACCCAGGAGCGTGTCGGAGAAATACAATTATAGCATGCCAAGTCGTCCAAGTTCCTGTTTCAAAGCCTCGGTAGTTGCCTCATCTGCTGCAGTCATCGGCAGGCGCGGGGTTGCATCTGTCATGCGCCCGAGCAGCTGGAGCGCTTTTTTGGGAGCAGCAGGACTTGGATACATGAACATCAGCTTCATCAGAGCAAAGAGCCGGTAGTGCTCTTCATTTGCAGCTTTTGCATCGCCGCGAAGTGCCGCCTCCATGATACGGGCCATTCCTCCCGGGTCAACATTGGAGACCACGGAAATAACACCCTTGCCACCGACAAATACTGTCGGCATTGAGGTGAAGTCATCTCCTGACAACAAGATAAAATCGTCCGGGCAGAACCTGATCACGTCGCTTATTTGCTCGAGGCTGCCACACGCCTCCTTGATCCCGATTATATTGGGAATTTCAGCCAGACGTGCGACCGTTTTCGGCAGGATATGCACGACTGTTCTTCCCGGGACATTGTAGAGAAACATCGGGATATCGACCGCATCTGTTATCGCTTTGAAATGCTGAAAGAGACCCTCCTGGCTCGGCTTATTGTAGTACGGGGCAACCGACAAAACTGCATCTGCACCGCTGTCTTTGGCGCTCTCGGTCAACTCTATTGCTTCAGAGGTGCTGTTTGCTCCTGTTCCGGCAATCACCGGAACACGACCTGCAACGGTTTTTACCGTCAGGTCGATAACCCGTTTATGCTCACCAAAGCTTAGTGTTGCCGACTCCCCGGTCGTCCCGCACGGGATAATTCCATGAATACCGCCTTCGATCTGAAATTCAATCAGCTCTACCAGCCCCTGCTCATCCAGCTCCCCATCGATGAACGGGGTTACCAATGCCGTCATCGCGCCGTGAAATCGCTCCATGACCATCCTCTTTTTTCTATTTTTAGTTACAAATAATGCGTTTCAATTGTCACAGGAGTGCTTCAGCCAGCAGGTTCCCTTCAAAAACTATCCTTGCTGCACCCTGCAGAAATACATCGGTGATCGTGCTATTCACCTTGCTAAACTGGACGACAAGCTGCTCTCCCCCTCCCGTCATAACATATACCGGAGAGGATACGAGGCGCTTATCTGCTGCAACCAGGGCTGCAGCCACGGCCCCGGTACCGCAGGCCAGCGTTTCTCCTTCCACGCCTCTTTCATAGGTCCTGACATGCAGATCACCATCAGCTGTAACCCGCACAAAGTTGACATTCGTGCCTTCAGGCTCAAACTGTTTATGGTAGCGAATCGTCCGGCCCCATTCAGCAACAGGTGTGCTGTCAGAATCGACAAAAACAACCGCATGCGGCACTCCGGTATTAACTGAGAAGACCGTACATTTCTCATCGCCGAGCAGAACGGGGTCCTTGCTCATCAGATCATAGGGGTCTGTCATCCTGATGCTGACATGTTCCTGTTCGCCCAGGATTTCGGCTTCAATGATCCCGGCAAACGTCTGGAACGTCATCTGTTTATCAGCAATAGCATGGCGGTACGCATATCGTGCCACACAGCGGGCACCATTACCACACATCTCGGCAATGGAACCGTCGCTATTGTAGAACCGCCAGCTGAAATCTGCAGTTTCACTCTCTTCTATCAATATCAGGCCATCTCCACCGACCGAAAACCTATGCCTGCAGACAGCCTGGGCAAACTGGGCATGCAGGTGGGGGGGAATGAACAGGCGACGGTGGTCAATAATGACAAAGTCGTTTCCCGCACCGTTCATTTTGGTTATCGGTATCGGAAATTCCAGTTCCATCGCACATATCCTGCTGATGTACAGTTAACAGCTCTTACCTGATTGTCGCTTCCCGTGAAAAATCTGATTCATTAGCCGGGGTGCTCCCGTCAATCGCTGTAATTGAGTAGAAAACCCGGATGTTTTCAGGTGGTTCATTATCCTGAAACAACGTAAATTCTGGTTTTACCTCACCTATCATTTCTGGTTTCTTCTTATCGGCAGGGCGTCGATACACCCGGTACCCTGCAACTGCCGGATCACTTGATGGTTCCCAGAAAACTTTTATGACAGAACCAGTATGAACAGCTCGTATTCCCGAAGGAGGAGGCGGTGGTGTCCTGTCAATTGGGGAACCACTGACACTTTCACTCATCCCGCCATTGACGATATTGCCCTCGACGACCAGCTGGCTTTGTACCTTGTAGAAATATTTCTGGCCATTGATCACCTGGCTGTCTATAAATTTTGTTTCAGACACAGAGGGTCCAATTGCTTCAAAGTCTTTTCCACCCTGACTCCGCAGCACCTGATAGGTAATGTCGCCATCAGCAGCAGATCCATCTATCAATGTTGTCACCGGCTGCCAGGACAGGGAAATACGCGAGTCATCTTCAGCAATTACCAGGTTCTCCGGGGCAACTGCCGGTTTATGCCAGAGAAAGGAGACAATATTGGAGTCAATACTATCGGCCCACCAGCTGGTTCGAGATCGCACCTTGAAAAAATATTTGTGCCCGGAACGCAGCAGCGCCGTGCGGTACTCGGCAGACCGTCTCTTACCTCCCTCAGAGGTCACGCCCCCCGGGATCTCAATGGGTTCTCCAAAAGGAATTGGACACGTATTACAGATGTCTGGCAATGCTACCACTGCACGGTAAATATCAAAAGATGAAATATCGATTATTTCACGTCCCTTGATAGTCTTCACCGGATATGACCAGGTGAGACGCACACCGGATTCATCAATGCTGTACCTTAAATCGTCGATTGCTCTGGGAACAACACTTTCTGGAGGAACCGGGTTACTTTTATACCCACATCCCCCTGCTGCCAGCATTACTGTTAACAGAAAAACCGACCCTGCAACCCGCGCACCAAATCCGATTTTCATTCGTCAATCCCCATTTGTTTTTCAGCAGCACCAAGCGCCTCTTCTACCCGCATCGTACTTGTGCCGCCAACTGATATTCGGCTGTCCACCGAGCCTTCCACACTCAGTACCTCGAAGACATCTTTGTCAATTACCGGTGAGAAACTGCGCATCTCATCGACTGTTAGATCTACTAATTCACACTGCTTTTCAAGACAATACGTTACTGCCCTGCCAACTATACCATGTGCTTCCCGGAATGGTACATCTTTCAATACCAGGTAGTCGGCCAGGTCGGTGGCAGTCATAAAGCCACTCTGGGTGGCTCTATGGAGGTTGTCGGTCTTGAACTCAAGGTTGCCAAGAAGCTCTGCCATGATCGACAGCGATCCGGAAACAGTATCAACTGCATCAAATACCTGCTCCTTGTCCTCCTGGAGATCACGATTATAGGTAAGCGGCAAACCTTTCACCAGCATCAGCAATGACATGAGACTGCCAACAACCCTGCCGCTTTTCCCCCTGATCAGTTCAGGTATGTCCGGGTTCTTTTTTTGCGGCATTATTGAAGAACCGGTACAGAACTTATCGGGGATGTTGACAAAATCGAACTCGCTGCTGGCCCAGAGGACAAGTTCTTCTGAGAGTCTTGACAGGTGTAGTTGTGCAAATGTGCAGCAGCTGACGAATTCAATAACAAAATCACGGTCCCCTGAGCTGTCCATGGAATTTGCGGTAACAGCAGCGAACCCGAGTAGTTCTGCAACCTGCTTCCGCTCGATCGGTAATCCTGTACCCGCCAGGGCTGCAGCGCCAAGCGGACTGACATCGATGCGTTTGCGACAGTCCTTAAACCGTTCGCTGTCTCGACGAAACATCTCATAATAAGCCAGCAGATGGTGGGACAGTAACACCGGTTGGGCTCGCTGCAGGTGAGTATAGCCGGGCATTATCGTGCCAAGATAGGTCCGTGCCAGCAGGACAAAAGCCTTTTGCACCTGTCCCAGCAGGGCAATTAACTGGTCGCTCTGATCTCGCAGGTAGAGCTTCAGGTCAAGAGCGATCTGGTCATTTCTGCTCCTTGCCGAGTGGAGCTTTGCACCAGCAGCGCCAATCTTCTCAACCAGGGCCTTCTCGATATTCATGTGTATATCTTCGAGTTCCCGGCGAAACTCGAACGTGCCACCATCGATCTCTGCCTCAATTGCCGATAACCCGTCAACAATGGCGGCCAATTCTTCTTTTGAGAGAATGCCATTATCGGCGAGCATCTGCGCATGGGCCTTGCTGCCGGCTATATCATACTTGTACAGTCTCCAATCGTAATGAATCGACGCGGTGAATGCTTCAACCGACGGGGCTGTGGCCTCTTCAAAACGTCCACCCCACAGTTTTTCCGAACCAGCGCTCTTTTGTCCTGACATGATTATTTGCTCTGTAGTGCCTGAATCTTTAGACGCAGACCGTTGAGACGGATAAAACCGGTTGCATCACCCTGGTCATAGACTTCATCCTCTTCAAATGTTGCAAAACTTTCCTGGTACAGGGATTGTTCTGACTTTCTGCCAACCGGGATGCAGTTTCCCTTGTAAAGTTTCAACCGGACGGTGCCATTGACTGTCTTCTGGGTTTCATCCATGGTCTTCTGCAGTAATTCCCGGTCCGGTGAGAACCAGAAGCCATTGTAGATCAAATCAGAATATCTCGGGATCAGGGAGTCCCTGATTTTCATAACTTCCCGGTCAAGGGTGATCGTCTCCAGGTCGCGATGCGCGGCACGCAAAATCGTGCCACCCGGTGTCTCGTAAACGCCACGTGATTTCATTCCGACGTAGCGATTCTCGACCATGTCAAGACGTCCAATGCCGTTATCACCACCAAGTTTGTTCAACGCAGAGAACAGCGGCAGCGGCTCCATTTTCTGGCCATCTATGGCGACGGGGTTGCCGCCGGCAAACTCGAGCTCGATATAGGTCGGTCGGTCCGGCGCGTTTTCAGGTGAGACCGTCAGTGAAAACATCGCCTCGTCCGGCTCTGTCCAAGGATTTTCCAGAATTCCACCCTCGAAACTGATGTGCAGCAGGTTCTCGTCTGAGCTGTACGGTTTTTCTTTTGTCACCGGAATCGGGATATTGTGTTGTTCGGCAAACTCAACCAGCTTCTGACGGGAGTTAAGATCCCATATCCGCCACGGGGCAATGATCTTCAATTTCGGATCGATGCCGATATAGCCGAGCTCAAAACGTACCTGGTCGTTCCCTTTGCCGGTAGCGCCATGACTGACCGCGTCTGCTCCCTCCTGGTGTGCTATACGAACCTGCTCTTTGGCAATGAGTGGCCGAGCAAGCGAAGTGCCGAGCAGGTACAAACCTTCATAAATGGCGTTGGCCCGAAACGCCGGGAAGATATAGTTCTCAACAAATTCTTCTCTCAGATCGGAGATGATGACTTTGTCCGCACCGGTTGCCAGACCCTTGGCAGTAATCGCATCCCAGTCTTCTATCTGACCGATATTTGCCGAATAAGCAACGACCGGGCACTCATATTTTTCCTCCAGCCATTTAAGAATGACAGACGTATCGAGCCCACCGGAATAGGCCAGAACAATTTTATTCACATCCATAATGCTCCTCAATATAAAAACAAAACAGCGACCGGCTGTCTTTCAATTTCCGCAATCCACTTTTCAAATTCTGCCGGGGTGCACGTACCTGATTTCCCTCCACGAGCCTGCTCCACTATGCCAGGGCAGAGGAAACACGTATAATTACATAAAAATCAGGCGATATGCAAAAGGTTTCACCGGAACAGCAGCACTGTCCGGTCATTTTTTTGTAAGTATCACGGGAAAACCTCGGTGACAACCTCTGTCAAGGCGCCAACAAGCTCATCGATTTCAGCAAAACTGACGGTGAGCGGCGGCGCAAAACGCAGCGCCACATTCCCTGCAAAATTGATGAGATAGCCCCGATCAAACAGTGTATTGACAATATCGGCTCCCCGCTGGGCTCCCGAGTCGCTCATCACCAGCCCTTTGAGCAAGCCAAGACCGCGCACCCCCGTAATATATTCAGGAAACTGATCGGCCAACTTCTGCAGCGACCCGCTCAGATAGTCTCCCTTCTCACGGACCGCCGCCATGAAGCCATCGGCAGTCATCACCTTTATGGTCGCCACCGCTGCAGCTGCTCCGACCGGGTTGCCGCCAAAGGTCGACGCATGGGTGCCGGGGACAAAACTGCCGGCGATCGCTTCAGTCGTCACCATTGCCCCGATGGGCATGCCATTGCCCAACGCTTTGGCGATAGTCATGATATCAGGAACAATTCCCAGCTGCTGGTAGGCAAAGAGTGTCCCGGTTCTGCCCATACCGGTCTGGACCTCATCGAAAATGAGCAGGAGATCATGTTGATCGCACAGCGATTTGATTTTTTGCAGATAGTCGGAATCAAGCGGGCGGACCCCGCCTTCTCCCTGTAGTGGTTCACACATGATCGCGCACGTCTCGGGGGATATACTGCTTTCAAGGGCAGCCAGATCTCCAAATTCGACATGCTTGAAGCCGGGAGGAAGCGGCTCGAATCCCTGGTGGAATTTCGGCTGACCCGTTGCGGCAACGGTCGCCAGGGTCCGACCATGAAACGAACCGGTAAGCGTCAAGATCTCATGGCGCCCCTGTGCAGAGGCTATTCGTGCGAGCTTAATGGCTGCTTCATTGGCCTCGGCACCGCTGTTCGCCATGAAGACTTTATCACCAAAGCTGTTTTCAACAAGAAGCTCGGCCAGTTTTGTCTGCGGTTCAGTATAGTAGAGATTCGAGACATGAACGAGCTTTTCAACCTGTGCCTGAACGGCTTCGGTCACCGCTGGGTGACAATGACCAAGGCTGCAGACGGCGATCCCTGACAAGAAATCAAGATATTCCTTACCATCTGCATCGGTTAACACACAACCACTGCCGGAGACCATCGCAGCAGGATAACGGAGATACGTCCCGATAAAGACAGCATCTGCCCGTTTCTTCAATTCATCATTTAGTCGGCCCATTATATTATCTCCGTTCCAACTCCCTCGTGAGTAAACATTTCAAGCAGGATGGCATGTTCTAGCCTGCCATCGACGATGTACGTTTTCCGTGCACCCTGTTGCAAAGCATCGCGGCAGCAATTGACTTTTGGTATCATGCCGCCCGCAACAGTACCTTCTGCGATCATTTGATCCAGATCTTCATTGCGCAGTGATCTGATTAATTCTCCATTCCTGTCTTTTACGCCTTCAACATCGGTCAATAATATCAGCTTCTCGGCCTCCAGGGCTCCGGCAATCGCCCCGGCTACCAGGTCGGCATTGATATTATAGGCCTGTCCGTCTTCACCAACACCAACGGGGGCAATAACCGGAATAAAGTCCTCACGTTTAAGCGTTCTCAGGACATCTCCATTGATCCTGGTGACCTCCCCGACCCTGCCCAAGTCAATGATTTCCGGTGGGACGTTTTCCAGGTTCTCGTCACTGGCACTGACGCTGACCTTCATTTTTTGCGCACAGACCAGATCACCGTCCCGGCCGGAAAGTCCGACAGCTCTTCCGCCATTGTGATTAATAAGCCCGACGATTTCCTTGTTCACCCTGCCAACCAGGACCATTTCAACCACATTCATGGTCTCACCGTCGGTCACCCGCATTCCCTGAACATAATTCGGCTTTATCTCAAGCCGATCAAGGAGATTATTGATCTGGGGTCCGCCACCATGCACGATGACAACGTTAACGCCAATGTGATTGAGAAGAATGACATCAAGGGCAAACTGGCGTTTAAGATTTTCATCCACCATCGCGTGGCCACCATATTTGATAACAACCGTCTTGTGCCTGAACTCCTGGATATAGGGAAGAGATTCCACCAGAACCTTGGCCCGTTCAATACTTTCTTTCATCTGTCATTATCCTCGTGCAGCAGCCACTTCCAACCTGCTACGAACGCGTTTTTATGTTTAAAATCAGACTGGTATCCCTCTGATTCCTTTTTTATGCTGATCACTGTAATGACTCACCATTGGTAAGTAAAGCACTCTTTAAGCTCTTCTATTATACCTTTGCTTTACTTTCTGTACATGGTACGTTATAACAGGCTCGGTATTTGCAAAGGCATCCGATTGCCAGGACATTCAGATTTCGGAGAATTATATGTACTCTGCAAAAATAAAATATAATTTCAAGCTGTTATTAGTGGTACTCTGTATCAGTATTTTACCGTTGTCATCACATGGTGCTGAGTCTCCAATTTACATTGAAGCCGACCAGATGACATCAACTGAAAAAAATAATGCTGTCCTTTTTACTGGAGACGTCGATGCCAAGCAGGGAGATTTACGAATCCGCTCTGACGAGATGACCGTCTACTATACAGCAAAAAACAAGACTGATGACAAAAAGCAGACCGACACCACACAGCAGGTGGAAAAACTGATCTGCGTGGGAAATGTCGAAATTACCAGGGACGACTGGCTTGGAACCTCGGACAAGATGACCTACCTCTCAGAAAAGCGGCAGGTTATCCTGACGGGAAATGCAAAAGCCTGGCAGGACCAGAACATGGTTGGCGGTGATAAAATCATCTATTATATGGACGAAGGACGCTCTGAAATCGTTGGCGGCACCGCGGTAAAGGTTGGCGGTGACCAGAAACAAGAGAAAAAATCACGGGTCAAGATGAGGATCCTCCAGCAGTGATGCTGTTGGAAAATCACTGAGACTTTCAGACTGTTCTTATGCCACTTCTTGAAACCAGAAATATTGTAAAAAAATATGGCAGCCGTACCGTTGTCGATGGCGTCAGCCTGCAGGTTAATACCGGTGTCGTTGTTGGGCTTCTGGGTCCCAATGGGGCTGGGAAGACCACCTCGTTTTATTCCATTGCAGGGTTTATAAGACCCAACCAGGGAAATATCCTGCTTGATGGTGAAGTAATTACAAACCTGCCCATCCACAAGCGTGCCTTGAAGGGAATTTCGTATCTTGCTCAGGAACCATCGGTATTTAAAAAACTGACCGTCGAAGAAAATTTACGTATCGTTCTTGAACCCCTGGGACTTACCAGCAACGAGATAAACAACCGTATAGACGAACTGCTGGATGACCTGCAGATAGAGTATCTCAGGCACAACAAAGGACATGCCCTGTCCGGTGGAGAACGGCGCAGGGTAGAAATTATGAGAGCCCTTTCTACCAGGCCGCGATTTATTCTTCTGGATGAGCCATTTGCCGGAATTGACCCACTTGCGGTCGGGGAATTACAGAGAATTATCTATTCTTTGAAAGACCGGGGCCTTGGTATTCTTATATCAGACCATAATGTCCGGGAGACCCTGCAGGTTTGTGATTTTGCCTATATTATGAATAATGGAGCAATATTAACAAGTGGCGTTGCGAATGATATAATCGAGAGTGAAGTCGCACGTAAAATGTATCTTGGCGAAAATTTCCACATGTAAAACAAGCTTATATGGCACTTGAACTCAGACAACAACTAAAGCTGGCACAAAAACTGGTAATGACACCCCAGTTGCGCCAGGCCATCAAGCTTCTCCAGCTTAACCGGCTGGAGCTCAACGAAGCCCTGCAGGCAGAGATTGAGCAAAACCCGACCCTTGAAATTGATCTATCCCCTGCCACCGGTGAAGACGAGAAAAATTACGGTCTTTCCACAACGGTCGAGCCAGACAGCAACAACAAAGAGCAGGATGTAACGGTAAAAGTTGCTACCTCAGATAACATGAACGAAATTAATTGGGAAGAGTATGCCAATAATTTCGACAGCAATTTTTCCTTTGCCCGGGAGATCCCACCCGCTGATGCACCAAGTCAATTCGACTTTATTTCCGAAAAACCCGGTCTTTCTGCCTACCTTCAATGGCAGCTTGCCCACTGTGAACTGGATCTCGATGAGTGGGATGTCGCCCTCTATATCGTCGGTAATTTAAACCGTTACGGATTTCTCGAGACATCTCTGGAAGAGATTATTGAAAAAACCGGCTGCGATCATGACGAAGCCGAGTACATGCTCGAAACGATTCAGGACCTCGATCCGCCTGGGATCGCTGCCAGAAACGTCAGTGAGTCATTAAAGCTCCAGCTTGAGCGTCTGGACATGGGTGAGTCACTTGCCGCTGAAATCGTTACCAACCATCTCGGCCTGCTGGAGACAAGGAATTACAAATCGCTGGTCAGGCAGACCGGCAAGAAGCGGGCTGAAGTGATCAGGGCTGTCGATTTCATCACCACGAACCTGACTCCATTTCCCGGGCTGCCGTATGCAGAAGAAGCAACCAATTACGTGGTTCCGGACGTCTACGTCAGAAAAATTGATGGTGAATATGTCATTCGGCTCAACGATGATGACCTGCCCCGGCTGAAGCTCTCCACTTACTACCAGGACCTGCTGGAGAACAACAACCCATCAACCCCGAAGGCCTCAAAGACCTACATTGCCGAAAAGCTCAAGAGTGCGGAATGGTTCATCAAATCAATCCACCAGCGCCAGCGCACCATATACCGGGTCATGGAGAGTATCCTCCGATTTCAGTACGATTTCTTTGAACGAGGTGCCGCCTATCTCAAACCGCTGATCCTAAGAGATGTGGCAGAAGACATCGGCATGCACGAGTCAACAATCAGCAGGGTCACCTCAAACAAGTACACCCACACGCCACAGGGTATCTACGAGCTGAAATTCTTCTTCTCAACGGCCATTCCACGTCAGGGCGGCGAAGCCCTCGCCTCGGAGTCGATCAAGACACGCATTCGCCAGATGGTCCAGGAAGAAGACAAGAGCAAGCCGCTCAGTGATAACGCCATTGCCACAAAACTCGCCGACACCAATATCCAGATTGCCCGCCGTACGGTGGCCAAATACCGGGAACAAATGAAAATACCCCCGGTCAAACATCGCCGCCAGCCCCGCTGATCTCCAACGGAATGAGCCTTCTTGAGCGCATCTATTATTTTCACGATGAGCTGACCCGCAATCGCTATCCAAACTCGCGAACCCTGATGCAGGAATTTGAAATCTCCCTGCCAACGGCAAGACGCGACATTGCCTACCTTCGTGACCGGCTCCTGGCACCCCTGGAATTTGATTCCGGGAAAAATGGTTTCTACTACTCTGACAATTCATTCAACCTGCCTTTTGAAAACAGCCCCCGAATCGTTTTTCTGCTGGGAATCCTGAACAGGCTGGCTGAAGAAACCGGCTTAAGCGGTCTTGCTGAAATCCGCCAACTGGAAAACAAGCTCATCAGCATGATCCCCCAGGGGAGCAGTCTCATTACCGATAATATCCAATGTGAATGGGTCGAGGTGGAGTACCCTGATCCAGCTATTTTTGACGTTATCATTGAAGCGATCGTCAAAAAGTATCAACTGGAGATTGTCTACCAGTCCCTCCAGATGAAAAAAACCACGAGAGTCGTTGAAGCGCTCAAACTGATCAACTATCAGGGGCGCTGGTACCTTCTGGCCTGGTGTACAATGCGCCAAGATTACCGAATCTTCCATCTCGCCCGCATTATGCATGCAGAAATTGGTAAAAAGGCCACCCTGTTAGAGAGAACAGTTCCTGAGACCCTGAATCACTCTTTTGGCATCTTCAAAGGCAAACCGCTCTATCATGCAGAAATACTTTTCACTGGCTATGCAGCAAACCTGATTAAAAACCAGTTCTGGCACAAGAATCAAAAGATTAAGCAAACGGAAGAGGGAATTATCTTGAACATCCCGGTGCGCGACGATCGCGAGATAGTCATGAAAATTCTGCAATACGGCTCCCAGGCACAAGTACTTGAACCACCTGGACTTAAAGATAAAATAGAGCAAGAGATCCTGGCGATGCACGCCAGGATTAATCTGTCATAAAGAAAGAGAGCGCCTGCAACAGTCCAGCTCTCTCAGCTGCTTTGCCAGTCATATTCCATCTGGCGCGCTGTCTTCACGGCATGATCTTTCCCCGCCAGCCTTTCGACCAGATGAAGGCTCATGTCTATTCCCGCTGAAATGCCGGCAGAAGTTACAATATGACCATTATCAATCCAGCGAGTGTTTTCCTTGACGACAAGCTTGGGAAACGAACGTCGCAACTCCTCAATATCCTCCCAATGAGTAGTGACTTCCATACCGTCAAGAAGGCCAGCCTGACCAAGCAAAAACGCTCCGGTACAGACAGAAGCGGTGATATCAGCTCGTTCTGATGTCGATCTGACCCAGGAAAGAACGCTCTGTTTATTCATTTCAGCTGCCACAACACCACCAGGCACCACAAGCACATCTAGATGTGGATGATAATCAATTCCGTGCATCGGAAGAACCTTGAGGCCACCACGGGCGATGATATGAGCTGGTTTCTCTGCTATAGTTACAATATCAAATAATTTGTCAGCAGGACTTTCACATTTCATAGCATAAAGACGTTGAGCAGTGGAAAAAACCTCGAAAGGACCCGCAAAATCAAGCACTTCTATGTTGTCATATAAAAAAATACCGACGGTTTTCATTACTATCCCATAAGATTTAATGATTTGAGCCTGAAAAACTACCTGCTACGATTTTTCAACTATAGTAAAAATATCGATTTCATAAGTATTATTCGAGCTTACTGCCATCTGGCAGGAAATGTTCGGAGATTAAATAATGAGGTCGTTGTTTGGCTTCTAAAAATATTTTCCCAATATATTCACCACAAATTCCAATTGCCGCAAGCTGGAGGCCTCCGAGAAAATATATACCTGCCATTATTGAAGCCCACCCAGGGACTACATAATGACTTAAAAATCTGGCCCCAACTGCATATGCACCGTAAAAAATACTAAGAATTGAAAAAAGAAAGCCTATGACTGTCAATACACGAAGCGGGAATATGCTAAACCCAGTGATCCCGCTGATAGCCAGGCTAATCATTTTACGAAATGAGTATTTTGTTTTACCATGTACCCGTTTTGCTGGAGTATACTCAATATCAATCTGCTTAAAACCTATCCCAGCAATAATACCGCGGAGAAATATATCTGCTTCTTTATATTGTCTTATTGATTCAAGAGCTTTTTTATTTATAAGCCGGAAGTCAGCAGCGCCTGGCTTAAGATCAAGGTCCGAAATTTTATTCATTAACCAGTAAAAAAGATTCGATAATGACCGTTTTAAAATTCCAGTGTCCTTATCCTGTTTACGACATGTATAGACAATATCATAGCCGCTTTGCCAAAGTGTCAGCATTTTCGGTATCAGTTCTGGAGGATGTTGCAGGTCGGCATCCAGAGAAACCACCAAGTCTCCTCGGCAAACATCTATGCCAGCTTTCAGAGCTTTTTGATGTCCAAAGTTTCTTGCAAGTGAAACATAATAAACATTACTCAAATCCTCACATGAACGTTTGATAATATTTAGCGTTTGGTCTGTGCTCCCATCGTCAATAAAAAGGACTTCATAACAGATAAGCTCGGATAAGATATTTGAAAAACGTTCGAGTAATATTGGAATGTTTTTTTCTTCATTGTACACCGGAACTAATATGGTCAATAATGTATTATCAAGGTATCTATTCATTTGTCCTTTGGGAGTTCTAGATAAGAATCATAGCAATCGATAAAAAAGCAAGTCCAACTCCAATGATTTGTTTAATAGATAAAACCTCTCCGGAATAAATTCCAAACAAAGAGACAAGAGCGACAACAGCTACCGTCATTACAGGAGAGACTCTACTTATTGGAAAATGCTTTAGAGCGAAGTAATACATGATAAAAGAAAAAAAATATGAGGTTGCGCTCCCTGTTACCAAGGTATACCATTTCAGGCTGATGGTGTCATGATCCGCAGCAATTTTCATACATATCTGTGCCGTCGAGGAAAATATAATTCCACCAATAATGTATAAAAAATTATTGTTTAGTAACATTTAATTTATATTCTGATTTTATGTGATTTACACAGGGTGATGCATCACTAGGCCGTTGCTATAAACAACGGAATAAAACAAAATATATGCATTAATCCCTGTCGCTATTATAGATCAAGTCTATATTCTACTGATCAGCCATCAACTTATAGCCCAAATAATCTAATTTCTCTACCCTTTAGGTCTTAGTATTGGGATTATGCATAGACATGAACAATGTGTATTATCGACAAGATCTATGTATTTTTTGATAAATTTTCAGATATTTATGGTTTATACAGTATGAAATACAAAGCAGTTTTTTTGGATATGGACCACACGTTATGCGATACAAATCGGGCAGATACCTTAGCGCTTCTTGATTTTGAACGTGAACTCTCTCGTGAATTCCCGCATGATATTGCACAGAAAATAAGTATCGAATATTTATCTGCTATTTACAAAAAGAAAGGCCCTGCACCTCAATGGCAAAAGTTTGCAGAGGAGACAGAGGCAAAATATAGAGCCCGTTTGTTAAGACAGGTAATTGAAGATGTGTCGGATATTCATACGCCAACATCATGGGAAAAAGTAATTACTTGGGCATATAATTTTATGGAATACAGGGTAAAGTATTTTAATTTTTTCCCAGGTACCATTGAAATGCTTAAGGAACTCAGGAAAACATACTCTCTTGTTCTCATAAGTAATGGGCCACTATATTCTCAAGAACCAAAAATAAAGCAAATTTCAATGCATCAATATTGTGACCACATCATTTTGGGAGGCAATTTAAAATATCAGAAACCTCACCCATCAATATTTCTCCTGGCGTGTCAGAAAGCGAAATGTAAGCCTAGTGAAGCTATTCATGTCGGTGATATACTGGATACAGATGTACTAGGTGCAAATAGCGTCGGAATTGATTCTGTTTGGCTCAATTCTTCAGGAAATCAAGACATGAAAGGAAATGTATCACCCGATTATACTATATCTCACATTAACGAACTCAGAGGGCTACTTGATATACTCGAGAAAAAAAATAGCTAAGCAAAATAAGCAATCTTCAGTTGAGTCAGTTAATCGACATTGTGACACGTTTAACTATCTTGATTTTTTTCCACTTTTTCGTCAGCCTTAAGTTCTGATAGATGAGTTAACGCCTCTTTTCTCGTTAGCTCTGTGAGCTTTTGCTCTATACTTTCTATAGCAGATAACAGTTTAAAAATAATAAGAAATACCAAAAAGAAACCTGTTATAATGACAGCATTCATATTTTCTTTGAAGCCCAGCATCTTTGCAAATACTTCTGTAAAATTGGGATATATAGCAATCAATAGCATGCCGCCCCAGACCAGAACTCTTATGAATAACTTAAGAAATGTCTGACCGGGTTTTCGTGTAACAAAATTCCTAACCCCCTGATAAAGCATCACTATGGCAATGACAACAACAACAACCTGATATATAGAAATATTCACTTAACAAATCTCCAAGTTTTTATATCAACCTAGCCCATTTCAACATTAATAAAACCTACCGCATTTTCACACAAGCTTATCCCATACCATTCGGATAAATGTCTTTATCCCATTTACAAACCCCTGTTTTTGCTTTTTCCCCATTGAGTATTCCGTGTATTTTACTTCGATAGGCACTTCCATAAATCTCAACTTATTATCTTTTATCTCTCTTAGAACCTGGCTATCATATTCATACTTATCAGCTTTTGTATCAATCAAATTTGCAGCCAGTTGTGAATATGCTCTAAATCCTGATTGACTGTCCGAAACTCTAATTCCATAGAGGCCCCATGTAATTACATTGCCAATTTTATTTGCAAGGACCTTAATTACAGGCATTCCTGTAGTATCCTTCAATCGTGTACCGAGCACCACATCTGCCTTCTTCTCAATAATCGGCTGGATGAGTTTAATTATGTCTTCTGGGTTATGCTGACCATCGCCATCTATTGTAACAATAATTTCTGCACCTAAAGTATTGGCAGCTACAAAACCTGTTTTCACAGCCGCCCCTTTACCTCTGTTAATTCTATGCCGTAATGCAATTACTTTTCTACCCCTGGAGATCATATATGAATCGTCACAACTCCCGTCATCGACGACAATAATGTGATAGTAACCACATCTCTTTAGGTCGTTTATGACATCAGCAATAACGGAAGCTTCGTTATACACTGGAACTACAATGTATATATCTGGAATCATATATATTTCAGAAAAACAGCGCTCTCAACATTTGTCTCAGTTTACAGGCAAATATTGGTAGATATTAAAAGCTTGATAATGTGGTTTTCGGGGATAATGAATCTTCTCTGATGTCATCTTATAACGCAGGACCTCTGTATTAATTGTTTCCTTGGGTTCTTCACCAGCTAAATAAGCTAAGTAAACTATATCGAATTCAACATGATCTAACTCTTTCTTTCTTCTCAGAAACATATACTCCAGGACGGCCTTGGATACTCTTAAAATTTGTCAATTCCCCCTTTGGCATTGATACCTTCCCCTGTATGTCACCTTGTTTGCTTACTATATTTAAGTTCTTATCAAAATTGAGCCAACGTTTCAAATGAAGTTTACTCCAAGCGAATTTGGGTCCGCCACTTATTACCCGCCTGATAAAGTATTAATACTTTATAAAAATCCTTATCATGTTTTTTGATCTCCATCTCAATACTTTCAGCAATCCTGGGAATAGTATACACACCATAATTTGCCCCTTCGGCCAAATAATCTCTATTTGCCTTCGCTGCGGGATAAATGGTATTAAATAACAGAGCATAAGGAATAATCGAACATAAAACTATGGTTTTCAATATCCAACTACCCCGATCTTTCGCCCATGAATAGATAATCGAAAGTGAATATGCAACCCAAAAGGTAAAAAAGAAAACACTGGGAAAAGTATATTTCAATAATACAGGGTCCCATGGTATCAATATCGTGAAAAAACCATAGGTTAGTAAGGCCAAAGATAAAGAAAACAAACTATGATAAATAATAGGAAAGCCATTTACTATGCCTTTTCTGTTAATAAATAGAACGATACAAGAAACAAAGATAGGAGCAAACCCATAGATATTATGGATAGAGTATTGCGAAATACAGTTCCAAATTTTATCTATAGCAATTTGTATCTGTGAAATATCAATCCCATACGCTTTCGCATAACCCGTTCTGTTCAGTGACGTAATGGCAACAACCATTATAGAGAGAATAATACTCAGCACAAGTGAGCCGGCTATAAAATTACGTCTATGATTATCAGGTTTATAAGAACCAAACTTTTTAGATAAAGAAACCGCAATCAACAAAATCCCCAAGACCCCAACGACAATGATCGCAATTTCCTTTGTCAACAGTGCCAAAATCAAGGCAAGGAACGAAGCAATTCCCCACCCCCAGAAGCTAAATCGATTTCGGGATGTCAGGGCAAAGAAAAAAGAAAACAACCACAAAGACACCCATAGCACCAAGGGTATTTCTTGACTATCTATATAATTTTGTAAGAGATTTTCGGTAAGTGATGGTGATAATGGTATAAAAAAAATAGGTACTAATGAAAAAATGAATGTTCCGGTAAATTTGTAAATCACCAGAGATAAAAGCGTCATTGAAACTGCTACACTTGCAAGCAGAATGTAAGAGAAGACCCGCAAATCTCCAGTCATGAAATCGCTATAATTTTCTCCTGAATCTGTCCACTGTCTATCATGAACAATTGGTGTAAGCATATATGATGATGAAATATAGCTGAAGAAAGCCGGTCTAAACCTACCGTGCACAAGATCAGAATCAATTACATTTTTTATCTTCTCAATGATAGTTGCAGATTTATCCATATGCATCTCGGGATAAATTGAAACCCATCCATTGGCGAGAGGCCTAAACTTCAACTCATCATTGATCGAAAATCTATCAAATTCTATTAAATTTGAAAATGATACTACTGAAATAACAAGTACAACAAATATGTATTTAAAAAATTTACTCATAAAAATATTATTTACTTCTTTTTCCAATTTCCAAACATAACAAAAAATAATATAACGCTTGTACTAAAGAGTTTCGAAAACCATACCACCCTTCTTTTATTCCACCATATATCATCAGTCCTATAAAATGATAAATAAAGAGAAACGGAGCTGCAAGCCTGGGATACTTCATAATTCTAGAATAATGTGGAACTACCTCAAAGCTATCGTCAGGAAAGCGATCTAACTTATGAGGATCGACTAAATGGTAATCTGCATGAATTTTTATCCATTTCTTGTGTTTTGTAGAAAATGTTTTGAAACTGAAGTTATCGTAATTAGGACGGTGTTCAAGCACATACGGGACTCGCTGGATTTTTCCGTCTACATGTACCTCCTCATGGGGAAAACCTATATAACTGATCTTATCTTTTTGAAAAAGTGCTTTCTTGTATGGCCAATTCTTCGTTCTATACTGTTTACCATCCCAATATGGCCAAAGAAGTTCATAGCATGAGATAGAGTCATCGTTTACGAGTCTCTGCCATTTGGTTTACAAGTTCATCCGAAAGATATTCATCTGCATCTACCTGGAGTATCCAACGAGTCTTTGTGTTCTGATAAGTCCAAACGCGATGCCCTTCGCACATTCCAAACCACTTCCTTTCAACAGCAAAGCATCCATAACTCTCACAAATAGTTAATGTATTATCCACACACGGACCATCATGAACAACTACAATGGCGTCCGTAACCCGCTTCAAGCTCTTAAGGCATCTCTCAATGATTTCGCCTTCATTGTGCACGACAAGGCATGCAGTTACTAATCTACTCAAATCACTTTTCACAATTTCATCCCGAAATGCGGTTTACGTATTCAGTCTTATCTAACATATCAGCCAATTCCTTGTTTATCCTTGTTCATTCTTTATTAAACGCTTACATTCCGAGCTAAGTAAGTCTCAGCCCTAGTTAAATAGTTCATTGCAATACGTTTAGGATGATACTCAGACAGGGTTTTTTCTCGCCCAGATGCTCCCATCTTTTCTCTAAGGACTCCGATCCCCTAGTATTCTCTCCAGTTCTTCTGTGAACTCTGGACTTGCTGGGTCAGCAATCGGATTCAAAGTATCCTCTAGCATCTCAACCATTCCTCCATTTGGGCTGGCAACCACGGGTATACCTCTTGCCATTGATTCCAGGACTACTGTCGGAAAAGTATCCCAACCGGAAGGAACAATTACGACCCAGGACCGTGAATATGCTTTTTCAAGATCTTCACGGTCAAGATGGCCCAGAAACTTTACATGACCAGCATTAATACCAAGCTCTCTTACCAGCCATTTCTGAGTAGATCCAAGAAATCGAGCATAACTGTCCCCGCCTGCTATTTCGAGTATCATGTTCGGAAATTTTTTTTTGATCGTCTCGATTATTTTGGCCAGATGAGCAATTCCCTTGCCGATATCAATTCGGCCAACAAGCAATAAAGTTGGAATCTCAGCCTCCCTGTTCAACGATTTGTCAATTGGTGAGATCGGGTTAGGTAGTACCCACCTCTGCTCGGCAAGATTGATACCTTGAGATTCCATTTCAGTTAAAAACCGACGACAAGGGGAAATTAAGACATCTGCTTTTTTAAGGCTGTCTGCCTCTCGCTGCAAACATCTTCGATTGCGAATACAAGCAAAATCAATCAAAATTTTTTGCCAGGGGTAATGAACATGTCCGTACCTTGATCGCTTTAGCACATCATTGTAATGTGCTTTAATAAAGACTGGAATTCCAAATCTCGATGAAAGTAACTGCACAGACTCACCAAGGTGGTCAGCACCCTCAATCCAGTCGACATGATGTTTAACGGCAATATCCTTTACCATTTCAGTAACAAATGGTTGTCCAATATCCTCAACTGTATAGGACTTATAAACAACTCCAGCATTGTATTCTACTTTCGATTTCCCCTCATCACCATGGCTGGTAACCACCACCGTATAGCAACCAAGGGCCTGAAAAGCCTTGGTCATATGAAGGACATAACTTCCAATTCCAGACCCTCGGGGCGGATATTCCCAGCAATGAAATAATATCTTCAACTTAATTTCCCTCTTGCTAGGATTGCATTGTAAGTTAATTTCAACTTCTCGGTAACCCGCTCAATATTGTAAACGTCTTCCGCTTTCTTTCGCGCATTCTGACCAATTTCTAAACATATTTGGGTATCAGACAAAACGGTAACTATTTTACGAGCCATCTGCGAAGAGTCATCAACCCGAAAGGGCAATCCATTATTACCATCACTGACGACTGCCAAGTTTGCTGCTATATCTGAAACAATGCAAACAAGGCCCCAACTTTGCGCTTCAAGCAACGCATTTGACATACCTTCATACCTGGAAGGCAGAACAAAAACCATAGCCCGGCTGTAAAATTGAGCGGGATTTTTAACGGCTCCGGTAAAAGTAACCGTATCTCCGCACCCTAAATCCTCAGCAAATTTTTGCCATGCAGTAAAATCTCCACCTCCAACGAGGGTCAAATGGGCTTCAGGGATGTCCCTGATTACCTCTGACCATCCCCTAATAAGCGTATCGAACCCTTTGTGAGAGGATCCTTGAGAAAAGTTGCCGACATAGAGGACCTCCAGAGATAATGGTTCTCTGCTTGAGATATCTGGAATTTCCACACCATTTGGAATGATCACCACCTTCTCAGATTCTACTCCAGAGGCAATCAGCTCTTGCTTTAATTCCTGGTGTAAAGCAATAAATGCAACGTCATTTCTTAATCTTTTCCACACCGACCGAAATGGCGTATCATAGCCAATCACATCTAACGCAGGGGTATTGCGTGCCTTGCATAACACTGGCAGTCCCCATCTTTTTCCGAACCATGAACCTACACCTGCAAGCCAGGCTGTTTCATGAACATGGAGGACGTCAAGGTTATATTTATTACGAGAAAGTATGAACCGAATTTCTAAAATGAAGCTCAATCGCGCAAGCCATTCGATAGGTAACATTAACCAAAAAATTAACGCACGAACAAGCGTCTCAGATCTAACACCGACCACCCCGGTCAAACGGTAGAGTAGAACTCTAAAACTCTCAGAAAAAGGACACAAGACACCAAATCGGTGAATAATCACTGGTCCATCATTTTCTATCCTATTCAAGCCGTAACTCGAAAGGCTTGTTAGGACAACACTGTTAACCCCTTCCTTTTCCAGCTGATGAACTACTTTCCGACATTGCCGCTCCGCCCCTCCTTCAGGCCCCGGCCAATAATTCCAGACGAGCATTCCAACCTTCATGCGACATCCTTGCAACATTTATTGGTTACAGTTTCGTTTCATTCCTTATCCACATAAAGATATCTCCACTCATTTGACTGACAACTAGAGTTCGAATCCAGGGAGGTATACGGACCAATGACTAAATGAGTAACCTTTTATAGTCCTACCCTCTTAAATATGAGCGTATATTTCTTTTACCTGCTCAACAATTTTCTCTATCGAATACTTTTTACAAATATTCTCCCGTGCTGCGCTTCCCATGCTTATCCTGAACAGTTTTGTTGGAAATCATCTCAACAATCGCATCAGCAAATTGTACAGGGTCATCAACTGGCACTATGATGCCTGTCTTTCTATCAACAACGATTTCACGATTTCCAGGTATATCAGAGACAACGCAGGGAAGACCGTAGCTCTGTGCTTCAAGCAAAGCATTTGACATTCCTTCTCCTCTAGAAGGAAGGACGAATAGACCAGCTTTTTTATAGAGAGCTCCTATATCCTGAACGTGACCGAGGAATTCAATACTCTCATAACAGCCCAAATCTTTTGCCATCTCCACCCATCGAGATTGTTCTCCCCCCCCCGCAATAAGTAAATGAGCATTAGCAACATCACGAGACACAATGGACCATGCTTTCAGTAAGATATCAAAGCCTTTATGATCGGATCCTTGTGAAAAATTACCAACATATAGTACTGAAGTATTCTCTGCGACAGGAGCCGTATCATCCGGTATAATCACTCCGTTTGGGATAATATAGATGTTTTTTTCTAACACGCCTTGCTCGCAAAGATTCTGTGCCATCTCTGGCAATAATGCAATATACGGTATTTTTTTTCTCCATCTTCGCCATTTACCAGCAAATGGAATTGAATTCCCAAAATCCTGAAATGGTGGGAGATATGCAGCCTTGCAAACCACAGGGATATTCAGAATATTCCCAATCCAGCCAGCAAAACCTGCATTCCAGCTTGCTACGTGAGTGTGAATAATATCAATATCCTTTCTTTTTTTATATAAAAGCCAGGTCGAACCTAACATGAAAGCAAGAGTATTCAACCATTGCACACTCATTGCGAGAAAACCTTGCTGTGTGCCAGCTTTGAAATCTTTATTTTTTGTATTATTCTTGTCTGTGGAATGCTGTTTGGGTTTTACTATTTTATTTTTAAACCTAATAATCTATCTACTGCAGGCTGAAATACAGGAAGACGTATTATTTCACTTCCCTTGTCATTTTCTTTAAAGGTCGCGCTCATGTGCGTGCGAGCCGTGAGTATATAGCATCGGTATCCTGTTCGTACAAGCTCGTGAGCCTGCAAACGACACTGTCTCTCAGCTCCCCCGGTCATATTCGGATAATAATTATATATCAACATACATATTGTTTTACCCTTTCTACTCAGTATAGATTCCGCAAAAGAGGCCAATTAATTCTCAAGACAATATAGATATCTTCTTGTTTTAACTAACAAATAAGCAACTAATAGAAAAGTAGCCCGAGCATGACTATTTAGTAAAGCATTATGCCAATGATGGTCACTTAACCGCCACACCGCTTAACGAAGGAATTAAATGTTGCGTAATTCCTCTAAGATAACGTTTTGGAAAAACACCAAGAAGGCTTTCACACCATGCAAAATACAGATAGGGTACTCTTCGATCATTATTGTTTGAATTCATGTGGGTATAAAACTTTGAGTAATTCAGGCTCTTAAGCATTTTTTTTATCTCAACATAGGTCCATTCTTTTAGGTGAAAACACTCAGGTTCATCTGAAAAATAACGAGAAACATCATGTGGGCCTGTCAGAACGTGTGGGGTGCGAAATATGTATTTTCCCCCACCTTTAAGGATTCTATGCACCAATTCAAAATGAATTTGAACATCTTCCGGGTGGAAGTGCTCAATTAGTTGGTCGCTAAATACAATATCAACTTTGCACTTTCAATTTGATCAAGGTTGTAACCATCATAAATTATCAGTGAATAGTTTTTCGGAACACTATCGCTAGCATCCTTTGATCTGATCTATCACGCCATTAGATTTTCAACTGCTTTGAAACTTCATTTGCTAATCTACAATCACCAGAAAATCCCAGGAAGGAAGTTGAGCTGTTTAAATGATTGGCTACCAGTGGAAATTTACTTATAATGCACTCAGTTTACAAATTATCAGAGTAGATCTTCGGTTAATCGGGGATTGTCAGGACCTTTTGAATAAGTCGTAATTCTTGTCGTCGTGCAGCTCTTTCTTTCTTCTCTGTTTGAGCTCTTTAGCCTGTAGCATATCGCTTCTTCAATCAAATAATGATTTTCAATTTGCCGATAATTACGATTCCGGGTAAAGGTCGCTTCTAACTGCATTGTTTTGTTCTCAGCTGGAATTGTAGTAATGAGTCTATTCATATCGCAAAAGACTATTTAACTTTATTAGACTCAGTGTTAAAGATTTCAATTAAACCACATTGCCAATTTCAAATTACTACGTGAAGATTAATGCATTGACAAGATACCGCCAATAAATCGTTTTCTCCCAGTCATCTTCGGCATATAGTAGGTGAAAACATAATTAATTATAGAATCGAGGCGAAAAACTTCATTTTTCAATTCTCTTGTTTTACTCTAGTAGGTCAAATTTACCAGAATCTTAGTTAATGCCTCACTCTCCCCTATCCTACTCTTATCACCGAACTTTTGTAGGAGTATTCCCCACGTCTTGATTCCCACTAATCAATCTATTTATGAGACTGGTTCTATATACATACATTTTCAGATTTAAATTCTGCAATCGATACCAAGGGCGTCTGTTTAGTGGTTTGATATTATTATGTACTTTGACGAAACTTTATCGAGAATAATATCGCAAGCAGATAGCTCGCCCACCCCACTGATATAACTGCGAGAGCGTTTTATCCCACTCAGGATTATTTACGAACCTTTCAACTTCTTTTTTATTTAAAAGAGTGTCCAAACTCTCAATCAGCTGGTTTTCAGTGTCAGCCTGGTAGTTAACAGAGTTAGGCAGAAATTGATCGTACACTTCAGAAATAGCAGGTCGGTATGCTATGGCAGGGTGTCCTAAAAGGGCAGCCTCTATACCCGTTGTGCAACCATTATGTATTAGACCACTGATGAGGCCATAATCCATGGAATCACACCTCCTTTGTGTATCACATCAATATTAGAATCTGTCTTAAATAGATTGTTCCAGGTTTCGTGATTTTCTCCCGGATGCGGCCTGACAATCACCTTGTGTTTCGGAAAAACTTCACTAACTCTTCGAATCATGGGGATGAAACTTTCGAAAAGTCTTTGCTTGTGGGCCATCCACCCTTGCGCAAATTTTTCCTCTTCCTCATTCGTAATTTTTCCAGCATTTCTTAAAACTTCTAGATAGCCACCTTCACCTTTTTTGTGGTTACAATGACTAAAATTTGTATTTACCAAGATGAATTGGCCATTCGTAGCACGTAGTTTTTCAGCTTCAGATGAAAAAACATCTCTAAATTCTGGCCGTAACAAATCTAATCGAGAATTCCCACTACAGACTACTCGATTTTCCATTGAGGGAAAATTCTTAGTAATAACATCGGCATGGTACCGGCCCCAGGCAAAAAAACAATCGACCTGCTCAAAGTCTTGTTTCGAAACCTTGCGACGCACGTAATCATCGTCATCAAAAAACACTAATCCTTCCTCGCACCATGCAACCACCAGATTTCCAAGCTCACGAAAGCGCTTGAAGGATTCTTCCTGGGAGGGGGCTACCCCTTTTTCAAGGATCACACCTGCTGGCAGCAGGTGAAGGGAATCTCTAACGGCATGGGCTTCACCAATTACAACCTTAAACCCGCGATCAGCCGCCAAGCAGGCAAGGAGTGTTTTTGCCTGAAGTTCACGAACTTTTACTTCGACCGGGATAAACAACCATTTATCCTGCCTTCCGCTATCATTCATAATCAATGATTCTATATACTACATCTCACTAGATAGTATTCTTTTTCATCAACGACCTGTATCATTTCTTCAAGATAGAAAATGAAAATTGCTGGTCTTCGAGTACCTCTTCGATTAACTCTTTTCCGACGATCTTATCAATTTCATATGGTGCTATTCCACCACCAGGAGATTTCATCCCGATATCTTCTTCTGATAATATGTGGCCTGTTGGCAAATCGGAGTTAGCAACAAGGCTCTTACCCATCTTTGTAATTGGCGCTTCTTCACTTGGAAACATTGCTTTATTTCCGTCACCTAATGCTATCTTTAATCGACGGAGGTCACGGACCATTTTGGTCAATCCAACCGGCTCAAGAGAAAATGCGTGATCCGTGCCTTTATTAGCACGGTTCAATGTGAAATGCTTTTCTACGACTCTGGCCCCAAGCATATATCCTGCCACTGCCATTGCTATACCACTGTCATGGCTTGAAAAACCTGTAACGATATCGGGAAAATGTTCCTGCAATGTGCTGATTACACGTAAATTCAGTTCATCCCATGCAGGAGGATAACCGCCAGTGCACTGCATTATACAAAGCTGATTGTTAATTGGCATAATAGCATCGTAAGCACGTTTGATGTCCTCAAGGGTTCCTCCGCCTGTACTCAACAAAATCGGCTTCCCAAATTCAGCAATATGCTTTAGTAGAGGTATTGTTTTCAGATCGCCAGAAGCAATTTTATATGCCGGAACACCAACTTTCTCGAGGAAATCAGCACTTGGAATATCAAACGCTGTAGAAAAGAAATCTATTTGCAGCTCTTTGGCAAAGTTTTTCAGCTCTATATAATCGTCAAAGCCAAATTCAAGAAAATCACGGTGTTCTCCATACGTCTCACCAAAACTGTTTCGATTTTCATATGATTTATCATATGCTTCTTTTGTATAGAGCGCTCTGTTATCTCGTTTCTGCAACTTTACGGCGTCTGCCCCAGCCTTTTTTGCCGCTACGAACATATCCTTGCAAACATCGACATTTCCTTGATGATTATTCCCAATCTCAGCGACCACATAACAATCGCTATCGTCATTAATCAGGTGCTCACCAATTTTCAAGCTTCTTGTGTTTGCCATTGTATTCATCCGGTTGGAATTTAATATTCTCTTTTTAAGGATTGTTTAACTGTTTTAATGATAGCGTTTTTATCTAAGCAGTGTGCTTCGAGTACCTCATCATTGGTCCCACATTCCGGCACCCCTTTCACGCCTAAATGTATAATTTTCGGAATATCATTGACCAACAGGCAAGACTATCAGATATCATCTCTCCCTGGCCTCCACGAATGAAATGGTTGTCCAGCGTAACCACAGTTTCACATCCGTTAATAGCCACCGCAGTGAGCCATTCAGTATCAACAAAATTCAGCCACGGCAAATTTACCACCCGAGCACCGATACCCTGACTTCTTAGCTCTTTAGCTGCATACCATGCTTGCGCAAGCAGTACCGGACCATAACCGATAATAACGACATCGTCCCCTTGCAGCAATGTAACACCTTTACCATACTCCAGTTTATATCCTTCAGGCAATAAGTATGGAATTTCGCAGGGAATCGAGACAAGACGCATATATGAGCTACCGGATGCGATATTGAGACAATAATCAAGGAGAATCGGAACTTCAGCTTCACAACACGGTTCCACCACATCAAAGCCCGGTATTGCAGCGAGAGAAGAGATATCTCGCACAGCCTGGTGTGAATGCCCGGGGCCACCGGGAACAACACCAGCAAGAGATCCTACATATAAAATCTTCGTACGTTCAGTAGCATTATTATAAATCTGTTCATTTGGCCTGGCAGAGAGAAAACAGCCAAATGAATGAACAACTGGAAGCAATCCACCTAATGCCATTCCACCCGCCTGAGAAACCATATCCTGTTCAGCTATGCCGCATTCAACAAAGCGCTCTGGAAATCGTTTCTTAAAATCAATGAGACCTGTATCTAAAATCAGATCCGCGTCAAGAGCAATAATTTCAACATTACGCTCAGCCTGTTCAATTAGGGCTTTTGAATATGCTGAAACGAGTCTTTCAACTCTTCCATGCTCTTTAGCTGGAGGATGGTATTACAATGCTTTCGAACGATATTGGCTCAATCTCTGCATCAAAGGTTAGCTTATCCAGCTGTGTTTTAAGTTCTGTTATCGCTCTGCGATATGCATCCTGATCTGGCGCACCACTATGGAACCTATACATGGCAACGTCAGAATCGAGGCTTGTGTGCTCCATAAATGATACACCACAACCTTTCACTGTGTCGGCAATAAGCACCTTTGGCTGATCAGTATTTTCCCTGAACTCTTCAAGAACCCTTCGCAATGCTTCGATATCATTACCATTACACCGGTCGACATGCCAGCCAAATGAAGAGAACTTGGCTTCAAGGTCACCAAGATCACTTGTCTTTTCAACAAATGTGTCTGACTGGAGTTTATTATGGTCAACAATCACTGTAAGATTACCGAGCTTCTGGTTTGCTGCTGATACCAGTGACTCCCAGATCTGTCCTTCCTGTAACTCACCGTCCCCTGTCATTACAAATACTCGGCCATCACGACCAAATTGTGCGTTTGCGAAAAGAAGTCCTTTTGCCTTTGAAATCCCCATGCCGAGTGAGCCGGTATTAGTCGCACAAGCAGGTACCGATACGTCAGGATGACCTGGTAAACCATCTATACGCCTGAGTGAATGGAGAAGATCAAAATCCAGTCGACCGAGCCCCGCCATCACCGTATAATATGCAGGAGCGTCATGCCCTTTTGAAGAAAAGAAAATATCACCATCCCCCATCTCTCCAAGATGGAGCCAGGAAACAATATCTAAACTCGAAAAGCTGCTGCCTATATGGCCTGAACCTGCTTTTGCTATCATGTACAGCGCATTTATTCTGGCTGCAAAGGCAAAAATCTTTGCCTTTTGTATTTTTGCAACCGTAGCTTCACGAATTCTCGTGAATTCCAGAGATGGTACGAAATACAATTCACCCTCGACAGGTTCTCCTACGAGATCACCCATTTAATTATCCTTACTCCGAGTTATATTTTATAAGGTGGCTGCGTTACTTCAGGTAACTTTGCCTCACCTTTTTTCATGTAATGATCGGCAAGTATCCAATCAATTTCCTGATTGATATCAAATCCTTCAAAACCTTCTGTTATAAAAGGTTGTATTATTTGGCCGGCGATAGTTCTACCTTTTTCCACAACTGAAGTTTTGGCTATCTCGAGACTGGCATTCTGCACATACACTTCGGGTAAAGCAGCAAACTGACTGGAGTGCCACGGCTGGTCTTGCGGGTGTTACCGGCATCAATGGATACATTATCTCGCCACGAACCACCCACATCTTACCTGGATGCTGTGAGCATATCTCAACGGCGCGGAGCGAGTCAGCCAGCCCAAACTCCTCGTACACTTTCCACGCACGCTGAATTGTCTTTACTTGGCGGAAAGGAGATGTTGGGCGTAATATACTGAAATATTTATAGTCATCGCCTCGCCTTTTCAGCTTATTCAGGGTGTATTCAATCCACTCAATATCCGGAGATTTTGGACCAGCAATATCAACTGGACGCAAAAAGGGGACATTTGCCCCATAATACTGAGCTATCTTTGCATACTCTTCAGAATCTGTTGAGACCAGGACAGAGTCAAAAACTTCTGACTGAATCGCAGCAGATATTGTGTATGCAATAAGAGGATGGTCTCCAAGATATCGTATATTCTTGTCAGGAACCCTCACAGAGCCAGATCTTGCAGGAATCAGTGCTATTAAATTCTTCACTCTCTGATTCACACCTTGTCGGGGTTGGTTATTAAGTTTATGTATTTCAAATCACTGTACACATCGAGCGCTTCAACGCCAGCTTCTCTCCAGCCGGTGCCTGAATTTTTCAACCCGCCAAAACCCATGTGCGGTTCACTGCCGTGCGTGCCGCCGTTTACAACGATAACCCCGGCCTGAACTTTCTTAGAATATTCCATCGCTCGATTAAGGTCATTTGTATGAATTGATGAGGTGAGCCCAAACGCTGAGTTATTGACGAGCTGAATTGCCTCATGGAGATCTTCAACTCTATACAGGCATGCTATAGGGCCAAACAACTCATTTTGTGAGATTGGATTTTCAGGGGACACATTTTCAATCACGGTGGGCTGTAAATAGTAGCCTGATTAAGTTCATCCGCTATCGCTCGTTGTCCGCCAACAAGAACATCCGCACCGTCTTCCTTTGCGTTTCCTATTGCAGAGAGCATCTTATCGAGTTGCCTCTGATTAATAACCGGCCCGAGAAAATCATCATCGCCGACCCCCATACTTAGTTTAGCTGCTGCTCTAGTTAGGTTTTCTTTAAACTCCTCATAAATCGAACTAAAAACAACTATCCTGCTTGCAGCTGCGCACCGCTGACCAGCATTGCTGAATGCGGAGGCCACGGCCCACTGCAAGGCGTTATCCATATCCGCATCATCACAAACAGTTAGTGCGTTTTTACCTCCAAGCTCCATACATACCTTGGCCAGCCTGGCACCAGCAACCCTATTTATCAGGCTGCCAGTCACATGACCACCCGTAAAACTTACAAGATCAACGTCTGATGACTCGACAAGCGGCATTCCTGCTTCGTTTCCATACCCCTGCAAAACATTTATGACGCCAGCAGGCAACCCGACCTCGTGACAAATATCGGCGAATATCCATGCTGTACCAGGTGTATCCTCGGATGGCTTAAGAACAGACGCATTGCCACAAAACATTGATGGAAAAGCTTTCCAGGCAACATTTGCAATTGGTGTATTCGAAGCAATAATGAGGGCAGCAACACCGAGTGGCTGACGAACGGTGAGAACCTGCCTGTTTGCCATAGATGCACTCATGGTTTTGCCATAATTTCTTCGCCCTTCTCCTGCAATAAAGAATCCCATTTCTATAGCAGCCTTTGTTTCGCCGAGAGCATGTGGAAATGCCTTTCCTGACTCCACTGCGACAATTTCTGCTATTTCTTCCTGCCGCTCCATCATGCGAAAGGCTACATCACGTAAAATATCTGCACGAGCAATACTTGTAAGGTTTGCCCATTTGTCCTGAGCTTGTCTGGCTGCTACTATGGCTGACATAGCGTCCTCAGTTCCTGAGCGAGCTACACTACATATCACCTGGCCAGTGTGGGGGTTAATATTGCCAAATATTTTATTTGAGGCCGCAGCAACCATTTTGCCATTTATATAATTTGGTATTGTCTCCGGAAACAAAGCCATCTTCTTCTCCCAATTTTGGTTAATTACCAGGCAGACCAACCACCATCAACTACCAGATTCGCTCCTAACATATAAGAAGACTCATCTGAAGCAAGAAACAGTATTGGACCGACGAACTCTTCAGCTTCCGCCATTCTACCTATGGGAATCCGTTTATTATATTCATCAAGAAAGGCCTTTGGCTGATCATTATAAACACCTGCCAAGGTAAGTGTATTAACCCTTATGCCGGATTGAGCCCAATAGGTTGCTAAGTATCTAGTTAAATTAAGAATTGCAGATTTGGACACAGAATAAGCCACAGGTTTAAAAAATTCTTCTCCAGCCTCTCTGCGAAAATCATAAATATCCTGACAAGGAGAGAGGATCCCATATATCGAAGATATATTGATGATTGACCCTCTTCCAAGCTCAACCATCTTTTTACCAAAAACCTGGCAACACAGAAAAGCTCCTTTCACATTGACATCCATAACCTGGTCAAAAGATAACTCTGGATAAGTCTCAAAAGGGCCAACCTCTGCAGCCGGAGCATCAGGAGGAGAATCCAAGGCTGCATTGTTTATTAATACATCTGGAATGCCAAAGTCATTAACTACATCAGCAGCGGCAGCCTCAAGTTCTTTACGGCTGGTTACATCCGCAACGTAAGAGCGAATGACATTTTTTTCTAAGAGCTGCTGAAATTTAATATTTTCTACTTCTGTATTGCTGATTAAATCAAGAACAGCGACATTTGCACCATGTTGTGCCAAGGCTACAGCATATGTTACTCCTAACTGCCCCATACCACCAGTAATCACTGCAGTCTTTCCTTGAACTCTCATTGCTTTATTGATCCCCATTTTCTTGTAACTTCAGCTTCTACCAGGTCATTTTTGATTCAGTTATGTCATCAAATGCGGCTGTTACCCTTTCACTCTTTCTATGCAATGTCAGGCCTTTCTTGCCGATAAGAATTCTGACTAACCAAAAATATTTTATAAAAAATGGCCGCAAAATATCGTTTTGATACCACAAACTGGATAAAAGGTTATACCTGCTTTCAACTTCATCTATCTCAACTCCTACCGATCCCTCACCCACATCCACAGCTTTCAATAATTTTTCATGAAAATTAAACACCTTGGATACCATTTCAGGGGATTCTTCAACCTTTCGATAATGCCAGATCTTACTGTCAAATTTGACACTGTTAACCGTCAATAAATCCCAGTCTGCCGGAAAAGTATTCCATATAGCATTCACAGATAAGAACCGCAACTCAGGTTGCTGATATACAGCGCAAGCAAGCGCAGGCATATCACTTTTCTTTCCAAACCTCACAAAATTACTATACCAGTTCTCAAAAAACAGCTCCGATTTTGGGGAATTTCGAAAAAAAACTAACCCGCCATTCCAAATTGGAAATAAATATCCAGGTATTCCCTCCGACACCTCATAATCCTTGAGATAAGGTCGTGGATTCATCTTCATAATCACATCAAAGCGATCGAGACACCTAAACATTACCGATAAATCGCCTCTGACCTCTGTATCGCAATCGAGGTACAGACACTTGTCGAACGGAGCAAACTTAATTGCCTGTGTTTTGGTTAGCCTGTTGGTAATGGTATCTTCATCAACTTCATTCACATAATCGAAAATATCACTGATGCTCTCTTCATCAATGATTTTCAAATTTGTTACCAACGAACACTTTATTCCTTTATTTGATAACTTCGCACTAAAAGCTGAATATGCTGCCATCAACAGAT
>CAVQYQ010000001.1:0-272168 GCA_963718195.1 uncultured delta proteobacterium | reverse complement strand
CTATTTTATTCATCCCGGATTTGCACCATTATTAACTGTCCTTTGGCGTGAACTGTACCTTCTGTTGACAGGGTCACACTGACTGTTACTTTGCGCCCCTTAATCTCCTCCACTTTTGCCCGCAACTCTACCTCCTTTCCCACAGGTGTGGGTATCAGGTAATCGACCGTAAGGGAGGCTGTGACGAATCGGGGCATGGCTCCTGGCTTCATCTTTATCTTAAGCTCTCGAGCCTTTGCGGCGGCGGCAGTGCCTGCTCCGTGACAATCCATGAGGGAGGCGATCATCCCTCCGTAAAGGATATTCTTCATGCCCCCTGTATAATGCTTTTCTGGCACAATGCGGCAAACACCCTCATCACCATCCCAAAAACTTTTTATCTGGTATCCCTTCTCATTAAGGCGGCCGCAACCATAACAATGGGCATACTCATCTGGGTAATAGTCCTGAAAAGCCATCTTTTTCATGGTGTTTTCCTTTCTATCTGCACATATCATTTTAAATTCTGATTCCTCGGGTTGAAGGTAAGAAGGGTGAACCGGACGCACAAAAGAAAACCCACAGGACAGATGTCCTGTGGGTTGAGAACTACCATGGCTGATACATCAGCCTTGTTCAATACACACTACATTTCCGGGATAAATTCAACCCTGCGGTTTTTCGCACGATTTTCGTCAGTATCGTTGGGGAATGCGGGCTCTGATTTCACCGCGTCCAATCATTTTCAAGCGACCAGACTCAATACCCACCTGATTGATCAGGTAATCGCTCACGGACCATGCTCTCTTCTTGGAAAGCTCCATGTTATAGTCATCGGCACCGACATCATCGGTGTGACCAACAATCACGACCGTCATGTATGGATGAGCGTCGAAAACTTTTTTGGCTTCATCAAGGCGGGAAAGGTATTCAGTCTTGATCTCAGCTTTGTCAAAGTCAAATAGCAGCTTGGCGGGGTAGGACCAGCAACCTCGCTCATCGACCTTGACCTCTCTGGGAGTTCCAGGACAGGCATCTTTACTGTCCGCAACGCCATCACCATCTATATCTCCATCTACCATTTTGGGTGCCACACTATAAGCGCTTAGAATGGTCTTCCACTCTGAAGGGTCATAGGCGATGGGTTTGGTACTGAAAACAATCGTGCCGTCTTTCACGTGGGCGTAAGCTTTAATCATCCCCAGCTTGGCGCTGACACTTTCCGGACTCAATGTCAAACCATAAGCAGTCAATATGGTATGGTAGTCACCGGCCACGTATGCCATTGATTTGCTTTTGAATTTAATAGCATCACCTTCAACTATAGCAAAAGAAGAAGGTACGTGTTTGGCTGCTTCGGGAGTAAGCATCAGGCCGTATGCCACGAGAACATCATTAAACTGGGAAGCCGTGTAAGCCTCGTTCTTTCCTTCAAAAGGAATAGTAACTCCCTCCGGTGGTTCGATAGCCATTGCCGGTGAACTCACCATTAAAGTAATAAAAAGCGTAACTAATATTTTTCTTAACATGAAAATTTCTCCAAATTAGTTAAAAAGGAAAATTGTCGGTAATAAGTCGAGGAATACAATAAGATTACCTCCCCAACACTCTCTTCCGGTGCTTGAATAAGCAAATCAAACATTAAGTTAGGGAGGTAAAAAGTCAAGATCTGATACGCTCTATTTTTTTAAGTTACCGAGAGAAAAATCCATGACAGCTGACTGACGACTCTTTTGCCTGATTCTCTACCTTAAACAGTAACTTCGCAGAAAACACAACCGGTTGGGGACGCCATAGAAAGACAACAAACACTCAGCGTATTTTGCTGAGTGTCTATGAGATGCAAATTGGGCGGAAAATCCCATCCGGACCTGTCCTGTTACCAGTACATTTCTTGGCAATTCACCCTACTGTCTCGCCCGATGGCTGCTGATATTTTATTTCTTTGTGATTTCGGTTACTCAACCATCAGCGTGATCTATTTTCAGCACCGTTTGTCATCTTAGTTGGCATTCATGTATCTATTCACTCACAACCAAAATAAAAAGAATAATATCATTATTTTACACGAATAAACAGGATCGCATAACACACACTTTTAGTCAAGTTTGCGTAACTACGTCAACTGATTTTTCCCTTTCCCCGACATTATCAGAGAAATCTACTCTCCCTCTTTCCCAACAGGTCTCGTATCAGATTGATATCAAGACACTATTTCGTATGGCATGTCCCTTGCTTTCTTCATCATATCCAAGTGTAAATTCTAACCCAAACAAGGCGGCTTCATGATGACACATTCTCGTAAACTTTCTTGCGCCCTTTTCCTTTTTGTAACCTGTTCCCTGTTGGTCATGGTGGAGATCCCCCGGACTCATGCCGGGCAATACAACATTCAGGTCGATTTTTCTTTCGATACCGATGCTGATCCTGAAAAGCAGGTTGTCGGGTATCGCCTTTACCAGGAAGAGACCCCTGTTTGCGAATCAGATTCGAGCGATCAAAAATTCATAGCATGTCTGCTAACGAGTGAACCAGGAACATTCAACTTCACCATGTCTGCTCTCTATAGCGACCAGAGCGAAAGCCCTCAGTCGGAACCATTTATTTTTGCCTTTACCGACCAGCCGCAGACAACGCCAATCAATTTCACCTGGGAGTATGCAGGAAGCGATATTACCGGCTTCAAGATTTATCACAACAATACCTTACTTTGTGAGATTCCTGAGTCAACGGCACGAGAATATTCATATGAAACAGAACTTACCGGTTCCGACACCTTTACGATAAATGCTATTGATTCCGACAACAGCGAGGTTTCTGTATTAAATCCGACAGCAATAGCTGATAGCAATAATGGTCCGGTTGTAAATATGCTTGCAGCTGCCATAACAGTCGATCCATCTCAGGGTACCATTCCATTTTCCACTCTCTTTGACGGCAGCGGCTCATCCGGTACGATTGCAGACTATGAATGGTCATTTGGTGACGGCAGCACCGGGAACGGAATGTCTGCCGGACATACCTATGAGCTTGCCGGTACCTACAGCGTTACCTTGACCGTTTATGACACAGCGGGCAACAGCAGCCGCTACACTACGATCCTTACAGCCACTGAAATAACCATACCGCCTGCTCCCCCTTCAGCAATTATCTCTTCTTCATCAGCAATAGGAGATGCTCCATTAGCGGTTATATTTGACGGAAGCAGCTCTACGTCAAACCAGAGCCAGATCATTTCATATTCATGGGATTTTGGTGATGGCAGTACGGCTGGAGGCGTTAATGTCTCCCATAATTATACCGAGCCAGGCAACTACCAGACCGTGCTCACCGTAACCGACGAAACTGGGCTTTCATCCCAGGCAACCACACCCGTCATTATCAACGCACCACCACCCCCGGTCAATGAACCACCATTAGCCGTCCTGGCGGTATCTGAATTCCAGGGAAAAGCGCCTATCACCATTACATTCAGCGCCGCCGACTCTACCGACTCAGATGGTACTATTACAGATTACCTGTGGGATTTCGGAGATGGATCTTCTGCCACCGGCACAACTGTTAAACATATCTACACTGAAGCAGCCGATTATACGGTAACACTTCAAGTTCAAGACGATGGCGGCGAGAGCGGATCTGTATCGACTCTCATTACAGTCCTTGCCAGTGATGAATCTCTCTTCCTCTACGAACTTGGAGAACTGCAAATCAGTCATGAATGGCTACCCGTTAGCTTCAGCCAGCCATTCAACGACCCGATTATTGTCTTTGGTCCGCCAACAGCACATGATCCTGAACCGGTCACGGTACGGGTGAGAAATGTGACCCGAGACAGTTTTGAAGTCCGTCTCCAGGAATGGGACTACCTGGACGATATCCACCTGCCTGAAGTCGTCAGCTTCTTTGTCATGGAACAGGGAGCCTATGATTTACCCAACGGCACAAAGGTTGAAGCAGGTACGTTTACCGGTACAAGTAGATTCCAGACTTTCCAGCTCAAGCAGTCGCAAGAAGGGGTACCGGTCATCTTGACCCAGGTTGTCAGTGAAACTAAACCAAATGCGGTTACCGGCAGGGTAAGGCGAACGGGGTCAGCCTCCTTCCAATACAAGCTGCAGGAGCAGGAGACGACCAAGAACAAGCATGTACCGGAGACCGTTCACTACATAGCCTGGCAGCCCGGTAGTGGTCTGCTGTCAGGCGACCTGTATTATGAAACGGCTATCACATCCGATAGCGTTAAACATGATTGGGTTGAACTTGGGTTTGCGACATACTTCGCAGAACCGCCACTCTTCCTGGCTGACATGCAGAGCCAGGACGGCGGTGATTCAGCAACAACACGTACTCAAAATATAGCCAACGGTTCCGCCCAGATAAAAATTGAAGAAGAACAATCAAAAGACGCAGAAACTCGACATACAAGTGAAACCGCAGGATATATTATCTTCGGATTTCCGTTAAACTGATCCATCATCAATCACCTGCTGTTACACAGTATAACGGCAGGTGATTGATCTATTTTCCACCCTTTGCCTGCTTTTTAATCCACTCAACAATATCTGTCCGCACTATTTTTGCCTGAAGATCTCTGAGGAGCATATGGTAACCATTTTCATAGAGAATAAATTTCCGCCCCTTCCTTTCAATCGATAATCGCTTGAGAAAATTCATAACTGGCTTTTGAGGTATAATTTCATCCTTTTTCCCATATAACAACAGCACATCATTGTCCATATATTCTGCGCCCCTGTATGCCTCATCCATCAGGTTAGATAATCCGTAAATGGCATCGATCCTCGTTTCCTTTATAACCAGGGGGTCTCTCCCCAGTTCCCGCAACATCTCGATATTATCTGAAGCAGTGATATCAAGCGACTCACCGGTCACCTTTAGCCATGGAACTGTATGGGCAGCCAACCATAACGGCAACCGTTGATAGAATGGCATTTCTGAACGCGCCCATACTGCCGGAGCCAGAAGCACAGCGCCAGCTACTCGCGGGGAGTCTTCTCTTGTCAGGGCAACGACAGTCACAGCTCCTCCCATGCTGTGACCAAGGATATAAACTGGAAGGAGGGGGTATTTTTGTTTAATGAGTTTAACCAGCGTGATGAGATCACTGGCCAGGATATCAACGCCAGACCATTTTCCTCTTGTACTACTCTTTCCAAACCCCCTCTGGTCGTAGGAATAAATCGCGAGATTGTGATTGGTTAAAAAGTTCGCGCTATCCCTGATGAAATTTGAATAATCATTGAAACCATGTACTGCTATAATTACAGCATCAATTCGGTTGTGCGGCAGCCAGACTCTGAGCGGCAATATGGTATTATCCGCTGTAGTGAAAAAATCTTTCGATAGAGAAACTGAAAGAGGCTCTTCAGGAGTTGAGCTAACAGAATTTGGAGAACATCCTGTGAGAGTGATTAGTATCGCAAGGAGCATTGCCAGGCAATACCTTTGACGGGAAAAGAAGAAAATAGACATTAAATCGTGGGTTGTATAAGCCCGGTATGACCATTTCGAGCCTCAACCTGACTCCAGGCCGGGGCAAGTTGAACCGGAAACTAATTCGGTAAGAATATCTGCCAGTCAGAGCTGAGACCTTCCGATCTCCCCCCCTCCTCCTGACCCTGGAATTTAATCTTATTACTGCACTCCCTTTCAGCGATTATCTGGTCTGGCAGACCAAGTTTAACGGTATTGCCTATGGATTCATCAGGATCTTTCAGGTTGTGTTGAAGAATAAGAGAGACCCGCTTACCGTCATCATTGTTAAATGCCCATTTCCAGGCCTTCACATGACCAAACGAATCACCGACGAATTTCGGCCTGGAACCAAATTTAACTTTGAACTGTTTGAGCAGTTCTTCAAAATAGTCATAACTTTTTTCATAGTATTTGAGCCTGATGCGCAGGACCTCACCGGGACGATCACAGGTGCCGTAGGTAATAAAACCTTTGCGGAACCCCTTGATGCCTGTAACAATCACTTCTTCTACAAAGTTCTGATGCCTGGTAAGGTTATACCCATCGATCGGGGTGCCGAGGGTAATCCCCCCAGCGCTCATAGGAGTCTGGGAGCTGCTGAAGGCCAAACCTCCAGATATTATGACGAGTAAACAGGAACAGATTAATATAGATACCTTATGCAACATACCTGAGGCCCTCATTGTTTTCTGTTTTGTTAGTAGGGATTACGCGCTGGTTATCTTTTTCAGTTTTTTCTGTGTCCTACACGGCAACTGTCACTGGTAATAAACCAGAGTATATTTACGTCCGCCAGAATTACCTCCCCGGGCACCCTTCTCCTGCGTCACAATTTTTCACGAGCGCCAAGGATTCTTGTCTTAAGATAAACACTCTCGGTTAGCTCAACAGCTGATTTGGGAAAAAAATTCAATTTCAACAATAATGATAGCCCGGAATCAGCGTTGATTCAATCGGGCCTTATCTATTTTAGAGCAAAGCGATTATTGGATTGCATCTCCCTGTTGGTGCAACCGGTCAGATCCTAAAGCTAACAATCCTAACAGAAAACCTTCCCCCTTTGGTCTATCTGGAAAATGAGAAATTAGTGGGTACCGCAAATTTTAACAGGGGGCTGGAAGTAATCAAACAAAATGGCGAGTATGAGCGTATCATGGAGAACTGCCAGATCCCGAGAATTCTTTGAAAACAACCTCCTCCCCATTGACTATGGAAGTTCTGAGACGCCCGGTAGCACAGTCCTTGCTGTAATTATTTTCATCCCCTCAAGTCGTCCAGGGCTTGTATGTCTAGCATTCACCACGTCCCGAATCCAGATATCCTCAACCTGATCACAAAATCGATTCCGAAGCTCACGATATACCTCAGGGTCGTGCTCCCCAGAATCCCCGACAAGAATAAAACGTCGTTCAGGGAACCTGCCCATGATCGTACTGATTTGCAAGTATTTCTGCTCGGCAGTGGCATCACCTGCCAGTTTAAGGAGGTCTTTCCAGGTTTTGAGCGAGAGGAGATTTGTCGGTACATTTTTCATATGAAAGGAGCCTTCCGGAAAATCCGCATCCCTGATAAAATCGGAAAGTGGTAAATAGAGCTGCCAGGGAGCCCCCGAGACGTAGTGGAAACAGGCATCTTGGAGAGAGGTATATCTTTTGACCATTTCCGGAGCTACAATAAAGTCCGCAAAAAAGGTGTTTCGAACCACAATTTTACCACCAGCTGGAATCTCCGTGATTTTTAGTGTGTCGTCGATATCCGAGATCACCGATACTCCTTCTGATTCAATGAGTCTAATCCGTCCCAAACCGCTGTGCTCATCAGAGACAGCTCGAATGGTCAGCCAACCACCCTTTGCAGCTTGGGCTTCCCTTAGAGATTTCGCGCGTTTTTCGCTCAGTTCAATAAAGCCTTCAATAACTCCATTTAAATCAGATTTGGGCTGGTTGCCCGTTTCCGTCCGCACCTGAAAACGCACTTGTTCCGGGTCGTTCTCAAAAATAAAAACAACCTTTTCACGAGATTCACTGTCCACCAAAATATCGGCAACCCTTGATTTGAAATTTTCCAGATCAGATTCACTGGTTACGCCGACATTATCTGCAAACAACCTGGCTGCCGCTTCAATAAATCTTCGCGGCTCATGAACCCAGATACGCATGGGAATTTTCCAACCATCATCTTGCCGATATCCGTAAGTGGGAAAGAAGGTTACATGCTCATTATCTTCAAAAAATTTTAGCACCATAGCCCGGATTTTAGTTATCTTGAACTGCTTTCCTCTTCGTTGTTTTATTCAATGTATAAACAATGTGTTCAGCACAATCGCAACCCACGCTCATTACTTTTCGATAATTGTTTTTTCACTCAATCATCGTTGAACAGTGAACAGTCCACTCACCCAATTATCCATCTAAAGCCCCTCTTCCCCACCGTCGTAAAATGTTCTGAAGGTTTTCACTATCACCATATAAAAAAGTGCTTGACGATTGACAAGTCGATATATCTGAGTAGCGAAGCTATAGGTATAATTCTGTGCTCAAAACAGAACGAAACCCAACATGGTGAGTATGTGATCTTTATTAGATACAGGAGTGCCCTGCCCTGCTCTTGACACACATTGGCCAAGCGACAAAAACAATTAAAGTATTGATATTAAACAAAATAAACACCGAGTTGACTGGCGCTTTTTTAACTACTCCGGTGCCAGAGAGAAATCCTTTTGGGTCACAGAGTAACTCCACGGTGGTTTCCCAGGTTTTCTTTCAAGAACCGTCCATTTCCTGCAACTATCCGATTTTTCTTTATAGTCGAGACTATAGTGAAGCCCCCTCGACTCCCTTCGAGCCAGAGCCGATTCAATAATCATCAGCGCAATGTGCGCGATATTTCGAAGTTCAACCATATTTGCTGAGACATAATATTTGATGTAATGACTTTCGATTTCCTCAGCAACATCAATGAGTCGCTTCTTGGCAATTTCTAATCGTTGGGTTGTTCGAACTATTCCAACATAATTCCACATTGTTCTTCTAATCAAGTCCCAATCATGGTTGATGAGAATCTCCTCCTCCAGATAGTCAGCCTCCCCTTCACTCCATGGGTCCACGTCCTGACTTTCCTCGAATTGTGGTTGTTTCTCCTTACGATCAAAACAATATCCGGCAGCACGCTCAGCAAAAACCACAGCTTCCAGTAGTGAGTTACTGGCAAGCCTGTTAGCACCATGTAAACCAGTACACGAAGTCTCTCCGAGGGCCATTAACCCCTTGAGTGAAGAATTCCCCCAGCTGTCAACTAAGACGCCCCCGCAGAGATAATGTGCAGCTGGTACTACAGGAATCGGTTCAATGGTAATATCGAGACCAAACTCCATACATTTTTCATAGATACCAGGAAAGCGCTTTCTTACGAAATCTTGATTTTTATGGGTAATATCAAGATAGACACAATCCTCTCCGGTTGTTTTCAGTTCTGTATCAATGGAACGAGCAACCGTGTCTCTCGTAGCTAGTTCTCCACGCTCATCATATTTATCCATAAATCGTTTTCCTGCACTATTGATGAGCAAACCGCCCTCGCCTCGTACCGCTTCAGAAATGAGAAAGTTCTTGGCATGGGGATGGTAAAGACAGGTTGGATGAAACTGGACAAACTCCATGTTCGCAACTTTAGCACCCGCACGAGCTGCCATGGCCACTCCATCACCTGTGGCAATATCCGGGTTGCTTGTATACAGATACACCTTACCAGCTCCCCCGGTACACAAAACGGTGACCTGCGCCACATATGGGACAACTTCTCGTTCTTCCCCACTCATAACATATGCGCCAAAACATACCTGCTGGTCACCGCTCTTTTTTACCAGCAAATCAACCGCAACATGCTCCTCCAACAACTTGATATTGCGGGACTTTCTCACCATTTCTAAAAGGGTTGCCTCGATTTTCTTCCCGGTTAGGTCATAGGCGTGAGCAACTCTCCTGCGGGAATGCCCTCCTTCTCTTCCGAGACTCAGCTCCCCTGTCTCACCATCACGCACAAAAGGAACACCATATGTTATTAGATCTTCAACACGTGCCATTCCGGCTGACACAACTTGTTGAACAATATTGAAGTCACACAAACCGGCACCCGATTTAAGGGTGTCCTGGACATGCTCCATAACACTATCATGCTTATCGATCACTGCAGCGATTCCGCCCTGGGCCAGGTTCGTCGCTGTATCAATATCCCGCTTTTTGGTGACGACGACCACATTTCCCCACTGAGAAGCTCGCAAGGCAAAAGACAATCCTGCAATCCCGCTTCCGATCACTAAATAATTACTTTTCACAAAACACCATTTGATTTTTGTTTCACGTGAAACACACCTGTAATGAGGCTCATTTAACCAGATATGAAACATAATCGGCAACAAGAGAAATAAAAATCTCAAGATAAAAATATTTTAATCTTGAGGTTCAACCCTTTTGTAGATTATAAGATACTAACGGGTACTCATCGGGAGAGAAGCGCTTTGAAGAAATCAAGGGATGGTGTCATAATAGCGGTTGCAAACCAGAAGGGTGGTGTTGGAAAAACAACCACATCTGTAAATTTTGCAAGCGCCCTGGCCAATAAAAGGAAAAAAGTTCTCCTTGTTGATTCAGACCCGCAGGGGAATGCCAGTAGTGGGGTAGGGGTAAAGACAAAAAATCTTGGCGACCACCTCTATCATGTCTTCTGTTCCCAAGCCTCTATTTCAGATGTTATTCGTGAGACTGAAGTAAAAAACCTCAAAGTACTTCCATCGAATATTGACCTTGTTGCGGCAGAGCTGGAGCTGATCAACGAGGCAGATCGCGAAGGTTTTCTCGGTAGTATGCTGTCAGAGATCAGGGGTGAATTCGATTTTATACTTATTGATTGTCCTCCCTCTCTTGGTCTGTTGACGGTAAACGCACTCACAGCAGCAAGATCTGTCCTCATCCCTATGCAGTGTGAGTATTTTGCCATGGAAGGACTTGCTCAACTCATCAATACTACCCGATTGGTTAAGAAAAATTTTAACCCACACCTCTATGTTGAAGGTTTGCTGTTAACCATGTTCGATACTCGAAACAAGCTCTCCCACCAGGTATCTGACGAAATATCTCGACATTTTGGCAACCAGGTATTTAAAACAATAATACCAAGGAACGTTCGTTTGAGTGAGTGTCCGAGTCATGGTCAAACGATTCATCAATACGACAAGAGGTCAAAAGGAGCTCAGGCTTATACCGCACTCGCTGCGGAATTTCTTAAAAAACAGAGGTGAGGGCCGTGGTGAAAACAACAGGGTTAGGTCAAGGAGTTAACGCCTTATTTGGTGATAGTGGCGAAGATGGGCGATTTTTTGAGTGTGATATTGACAAGATTATACCAAACAAACACCAACCGAGAGTGCACTTTGATACCGATGAACTTTATGAACTTTCGCAATCAATCCTTGAAAACGGAGTCATTCAACCCCTTATCGTTTCATACATAAAAGCCAATAATTCCTACGAGTTAGTCGCAGGAGAACGACGTTTAAGGGCCTCCCGGGAAGCCGGCTTGGAAACTGTTCCGGTTGTTGTTAAAAATATAAGCACCGAGGATACTTTTCTTGAGCTGGCGCTCATCGAAAATATTCAAAGAACTGATCTCAACGCAATTGAAGAGGCAAAGGCGTACAAAAAATTAATTGATCGCTTTGGCTACACCCAGGAAGAGACGGCCAGGAAGGTCGGAAAGAAAAGGTCTACGGTTGCGAATACACTTCGACTCCTTTTACTTCCAACGTATGTAAAAGATGACTTGCTGGCCCGAACTCTTTCCGAGGGGCATGCGCGAGCTCTCCTGCGTATTATTGATGACCCGGCAACACTCAAAGATATTCGTGATCAGATCATCTCCAAAAAACTTTCTGTTCGGCAGACAGAACAGCTGATTCGCCGAACCAAACAGCCCGGTCAATCACAGAAAGTCAATAATGTTAAAAAAATACAGGAAGATGGGTTGCCGCCTGCCTATCGTAAATCATTTGAAAACCAGCTCATTAACAAACTAGACTCAAAAGTAACGATTCACCCGAATGGAACCAGGGGAAAAATTGAAATTGAGTATTACTCCCTTGATGACCTGGAGCGACTCGTATCACTTGTAGCTGACGACTAACGAGAGAGTGTTTATGTTTAAAAAATTTATAATAATTTCAACAATTTTAGCTGTTTTTTTTCTTTATCCTCTTACCGCTTTTGCACGAATGGTTTCTGTTTCCGGTGAAGATGTAAACCTGAGGTCCGGACCAGGTACCAGCTATTCAGTAAAGTGGAAATATGGGAGCGGACTCCCGTTGAAAGTTCTTAAAAAACAGGGGACCTGGATTAAAGTTGAGGATTTTGAAAAGGATACTGGCTGGCTCCACCAGGACCTTGTTTCAAACACCGGCCACATGATCGTGAAGGTTAACAAGGACAAGAATAAAAAGGTAAATATTCGCAGTGGTCCTGGAACAAACTATAAGGTGGTAGGCAAGGCCTATTATGGGGTTGTGTTTAAAACGTTAAAGCAACAGAAGGGGTGGGCCCAGGTAAAACATGAGAGTGGTGTTACCGGTTGGGTAAAACGCACATTGCTTTGGGGGTTTTGAAAAGATCGTAGGGTGTGACACCCCATATATGATGCCAGCAGATAAAAAAGCTCAACTTTCCTGGAGAAAGTTGAGCTTTTTTATCTGGCGGAGAGAGAGGGATTCGAACCCTCGGTGGAGTATTATCCCCACACTCGCTTAGCAGGCGAGCACCATCGGCCAACTCGGTCATCTCTCCTGACAATAAACCTGGCGGAGGGAGTAGGATTCGAACCCACGGTACTTTCGTACAACGGTTTTCAAGACCGCCGCCTTAAACCACTCGGCCATCCCTCCAGAGGTTTATCCTTGTACCATCAAACAATAAATCTGTCAACGATATGTAATCGCGTAAACCAAGTGCAGAAAACTCTTTGTACATTTTTGTAACACAGGGTGGAACTTGTGTGACAATTATGGTAGTTTGTTCACCCTGGAATGAACCATAGTCAGTGAAAACAAATAAATAAATATTATGACAGAAAATAGTTTGAACAGTCAATTACAGGATTTGACCTGCCTGTATGAAATAACAAGAGAGCTTGCTTCATCTTTTGTACTGAGTGATTGTTTGGAAAAAGCCATGAAGTTGCTCCATGAAATCAAGTTAATGGAAAACGGTACAGTCACCATTGTTAACCCGGTTACAGGTAAGTTAGAGATTGAGGTGGCCCACGGCCTCACCGCGGAAGGGAGGAAAAGGGGGAAATATAAAATAGGGGAGGGGATAACGGGAAGGGTGGTAGCATCTGGAGAGCCGATAATTGTCCCGCACATTGCCGAGGAACCCCTTTTTTTAAATCGAACCCGGTCCAGGGGAGATATAAGCGACCAGAATCGCTCCTTTCTCTGCGTTCCCATTAAAGATGGAAAACAGGTGATCGGTGCGCTCAGTATTGACAGAATGTACACGGGAGGGATCGACAACCAGGCCCATAAAGACCTACAATTTCTCACTATCTTATCGAGTATTATTGCCCAGACAGTAAGAAGGGTACAGATTGTTAACCGTGAAAAAGACCAGCTTAAAACTGAAAATTTAAAGTTAAAAAGAGAACTTTCTGAAAAAAACAAAATTAATGATATCATCGGAAACTCATCTCGAATGCAGGATGTGTACGAAATGGTACACCGGGTTGTTGACTCCAATGCCACTGTGCTTTTGCGGGGAGAATCCGGAACAGGCAAAACCCTGGTGGCCAAGGCCCTTCACTATAACAGTCACCGAAAGGACAAGCCCTTTGTTGTTGTTAACTGTTCAGCCCTCCCGGAAACACTGCTCGAAAGTGAACTGTTTGGTCATGAAAAAGGCGCCTTTACCGGTGCAAACGAGCGCAAGATTGGCAGGTTTGAACTGGCAGAAGGTGGTACACTCTTTTTAGATGAAATTGGTGAAATCAGTCATTCAGTGCAGGTTAAACTACTCAATGTCGTTCAGGAACGGAGTTTTCAGCGGCTCGGCTCCGGAAAATCTATTTCCTGTGACGTCCGCCTGGTCGCTGCAACAAATCGGGATTTGGAACATTCGGTCTCGGAAGGTACATTTAGAGAAGACCTTTATTATCGGCTCAATGTCTTTCCAATTTATATGCCACCACTCAGGGAACGCCGTACAGACATCCTTCTTATTGCCGAATTTTTTCTCGACAAGTTTAACAAAGAAAACAGCAAAGAAATCAAAAGGATATCTACCTCAGCAATTGACCTGCTCATACAGTATCACTGGCCTGGCAACGTGCGAGAGCTCCAAAACTGTATTGAGCGAGCCGTTCTTGTCTGCGATGGTTCGTCCATAAAAGGTGTTCACCTCCCGCCAACACTCCAGGTCTCCGAAACAGCGGCCAGTGGTAAACCGCTCTCTTTGACTACAGCCGTGGAAAATTTTGAGAAAGATCTTATAATTGACGGATTAAAGAAAAATAATGGCAACCAGACAAAAACCGCTCAGTTTCTCGATACCAGCCTGAGAATTATCAATTACAAAATCCATCAGTACAATATAAACCCCAAACAGTATAAAATATAAACGTATGTCCCTCCTTTTACACCTTTGCTGTGCACCGTGTCTCCTTCACCCGGAAAAGGTGCTCACCAGCGAAGGCATTTTGTTTAGCACCTATTTTTATAACCCGAATATTCACCCCTACAAAGAGTTCAGAAAAAGGCTTGACGGGGTCATATCATACACAGATCAACAAAATATCCCGCTCATCATCGACAGGGACTATGGTTTGCGCGATTTTTTACGGGCTGTTGTTTTCAAAGAGAACAAAAGATGTCCTGTCTGTTACCAGTTGAGACTTGAGAAAACGATGAAGGTTGCAGAAGAACAGGGGTTTGGTTCTTTTTCAACGACACTTCTGTACAGTAAATACCAAAACCACGCACTGATAAGAAAGCAGGGTGAAACCCTGTCTGATAACCACACTGTCTCTTTTATATACAGAGACTTTCGGGACGGATGGCAGCAGGGGATTGAGGAGTCTCTTGCCCTTGGTATGTATCGACAACCCTATTGTGGCTGCGTGTACAGCGAACAGGAGCGATACGACAACAGGTATAAGAAAAAACAAAGAAAGGAAAAAAAACGTCATGTTTAATTTAGTTGTACTGGCAACCAGTAACCAAAATAAAGTGAAAGAATTCAAGAACCTAATGGCTGAATTTCCGGTCGAGGTCAAGTGTCTTTCAGATTTTGGTCCGTTACCAACCATTGTTGAGGATGGCACCACGTTTGATGAAAATGCCTATAAAAAGGCTCATCACGTCGCCAAGGTACTCGGGGTGCCGGCGATTGCTGATGATTCCGGGATATCCGTAAAGGCTTTGAACGGGGAACCGGGGGTGTTTTCTGCCCGTTATGCCGGTGAGGGGGCAACAGATAAGCAAAATTGTGAAAAATTACTGAACAGAATGTCTGGGGTAGAAGATCGTGAGGCATTCTTTACCTGCGTTCTCTCTATCGCAGTACCTTCCGGCCCAGCTCTTACCTATGAAGCAACCTGCAACGGCACAATCCTTGAGTCACCAAGAGGCGAGGGGGGATTTGGTTATGACCCTGTCTTTTTCTATGAACCATTGAAGAAAACATTTGCCGAGCTGACCATGGAGGAGAAAAACAAGGTAAGTCACCGGGGTAAAGTGCTCGCAGAGGTCAAGGCAGAATTTGATAAAATAATGGTGTGGCTCAACCAGAGAACCATGGAAGAAATGCCTGAGCAACCTGACCACAGCGAGTTCGAGAAAAATGACTGGTCCGAGTAGGGCCGTTTAATTTATTCTGCTTTTAATTCTCGATTAAGCAGGTCATTTACAGCTGTACGACAATCTTTGTTCTCATAGAGTATCTGGTACACCTGCTCAAGTATCGGCATCTCCACTTCTATTTTTTGGGCCAGGTGATAAACAGATCTGGTCGTTTTAACGCCTTCTGCAACCATCGACATTTCTTCAAGTATCTGCTCAAGTGTTTGGCCTTTTCCCAGTTTAAGGCCAACCGTTCTGTTTCTGCTCAGGTCACCTGTGCAGGTGAGAACCAGATCGCCCATCCCACTGAGTCCATAGAAGGTAGAGGGTTCTGCCCCAAGTTTCAAACCAAAGCGTGATATTTCGGCAAGCCCTCTGGTGATAAGGGCTGCCCGTGCGTTCATACCGAATGAAAGCCCGTCACAGATACCAGCTGCGATAGCTATGATATTTTTTAATGAAGCGCTGACCTCCAAGCCTATAATATCACTGGATGTATAAACACGGAAATAGCCGGAATTAAAAATACTTTGAAGTTCCTGAGCAATAATGCTGTTCTTGCACCCCATGGTTATTGCCGTCGGTACTTCTTCAGCAACCTCTTTGGCAAAAGAAGGTCCTGACAGTACCGCAAGCGCAACATTGAGATTGCCTTTCTTACTATGTAAAACGTCTGCCATGACCTGCGACATGGTCTGTAAGGTCTCGTTTTCAACACCCTTGGTTGCAGAGACAACAACCGTATCTTCTTTGAGGTAGTCAACAAGGTTACTGAATACTAAGCGATAACCGTGGGAAGGAACAACCATGCAGATAGTGGGTGAGCCATCCACGGCCGACTGCAGGTCAGAGGTTGGAGTCAGGGTATCGGGAAACCTGATTCCGGGTAAATAACGATTGTTTTCTCCTTCTTCCTTCAATGTTTTTACATGGGTTGGGTCAAAGTCCCAAAGCCGCACAATATACCCTTTTTTACTTAAAAGCAGCGCTATGGCAGTCCCCCAGGAGCCGGCCCCAATAACCGCTATGGGGTGCTGCCCTCTACTCATTATCTTCACCCTCATCTGAGTCGTCCTGGGCTAAAATATCCATTGCCACAACACGCTCACCGTCCTCGAGGTTGATGAGCGTTACCCCCTGGGTCGTACGACCCATAACACGTATATTATCAAATCCCATGCGAATCATTTTTCCGGAGTCGGCAATAAGAATAACCTCCTGGTCCTCCTCAACAATCATTGACCCGACAATGCTACCGTTTCTTTCGCTCGGTTTAATTGCAAAAATTCCTTTTCCACCACGCCGTTGAATGCGGTAATCTTCAGCGGGACTTCGCTTTCCAAAACCGTTCTCGGTCACGGTCAGGATCGTCTTGTCGCTCAGCGCTTCAAGCACGCTTGCTCCAACAATATAATCACCTGTCTTAAGCCTCATTCCCCTTACACCAGCTGCTGTCCTACCCATGGGGCGAACATCAGATTCGTGAAAACGGATTGAGACCCCGTTACGGGATATCATAAAGACCGTGTCATCTCCACTCAGGATATGTGCAGATATTATTTCGTCACCTTCATTTATTGTAAGGGCGCGCTTGCCCTTTCTAAGAGGTTTTCTAAACTCGGAAAGACTAGTCTTTTTAACACGGCCATACTTTGTCACCATCAATATGGTTTTCGTCTGGTCACTGTCCTCAAAGGAGGTTATCGGTAAAATTGCCGCGACCTTTTCACCATCATCAAGCTCTAACAGGTTAACAATGGCTTTTCCACGTGCGGTTCTGCCAACGAGTGGCAGCTGGTAGACTTTCCGCCAGAAAACCTTGCCATAACTGGTGAAGAAGAGAAAGGTGTCCAGGGTAGAGGCAACATAGAGGCTTGACACATAGTCTTCCTCTATATTCGTCACCCCTTTCACCCCTTTTCCCCCACGGTGTTGAGAACGATAGAGGCTTACCGGGTTACGCTTTATATATCCCGAGCGGGTGACGGTTACCGCCATATCTTCAGGGGCAATAAGATCTTCGGGAAGGATCTCATCAACGGCGTCTATAATTTCTGTTTTTCTCTCATCTCCATAGGTCTCTTTGATTTCCAGGAACTCATTTTTTATGATACTCATCACTTGAGTCTCATTTTCCAGGATACCCTTCAACTCTTTTATTAACTCGATAATCTTCTGGTAGTCTTGTGCAATCTTTTCTCGTTCCAGCCCGGTAAGTCGCTGCAGTCGCATATCAAGAATTGTCTGCGCCTGTATTTCACTTAAATCATACCTGCTGATGAGCTCTGCTTTAGCTTCTGCCGGGTTCTTCGATGCTTTAATGAGTTCAACCACATCATCAAGGTTGTTAATTGCTATATTGAGCCCTTCAAGAATGTGTGCTCGTTCTTCGGCTTTTCTCAGCTCAAAGGCTGTTCTCCTATAAACGACAACCCTTCGGTGTTGAATAAAGTGCTCAAGTATCTGTTTTAAATTAAGTACTTCTGGTTTGTTGTTGACAATAGCGAGAAAGATGATACCGAATGATTTCTGCATTGGTGTCATCTTGTACAGCTGGTTAATAACCACCTCTGCAATTTCATCTTTTTTCAGTTCCATAACGATTCTCAAACCTTCCCGGTCTGATTCGTCACGAACCTCGGATATAGCTGGAAGCTTCTTGTCCTTTACAAGGTGTGCTATTTTTTCAACAAGAACTGCTTTGTTTTGTTGATAGGGTATTTCGGTAACAACAATCGTCTCTTTTCTCCCGTCTTTTGATTTCTCTATATGGGTTCGAGCACGCATAATAATGATGCCTCTTCCCGTTTCATAGGCTTCTCGTATACCGGCACGACCGCAAATAATACCGCCTGTGGGAAAATCAGGACCACTTATAATTGAGAAAAGCTGGTGAACGGCAATATTCGGGTCTTCAATCAAGGCAATCAGACCATCAATTATTTCCGATAAATTGTGGGGTGGAATATTGGTTGCCATTCCAACGGCAATGCCTGAAGAACCATTAATAAGCAGGTTGGGAATTTTGCTGGGTAGTACAGACGGTTCAGCCAAAGAGTTATCGTAGTTTGGTACATAGTCGACCGTTTCTTTTTCCAGGTCGGTTACCATTTCCCTGTCTATACGTGTCATACGTGCTTCTGTATAACGCATTGCCGCAGGAGAGTCCCCGTCGAGGGATCCAAAGTTTCCCTGTCCGTTGACAAGGGGATATCTCATGGAGAAATCCTGGGCCATTCTTACCAGGGTATCATAGGCTGCTGTATCACCATGCGGGTGATATTTACCGATGACATCACCAACTATTCTTGCTGATTTAACATACGGTCTGTTATAAAAAACCCCTAATTCCCGCATCGCGAAGAGAACCCGCCTGTGAACGGGTTTAAGTCCATCACGTACATCAGGTAAAGCCCTTCCTGCGATAACACTCATTGCATAGTCGAGATACGATTTTTTCAGCTCTTTCTCTATCGATATCTCGGGAAATTCTTCGGGTGAAGATTCGTTTTCTTTATCGTTTATCATGATTGCTGTTCAATCTTTTATTTGATGAGCCACTCGCAAAAGGCCCTTTTCGCTCGACCTCTACGTTATGCTTAAATTTTTATCCTCAGAATATCAACGATGCCTGCGGTAAAAATTTTTCACATGCCTTGACGTTGAACGAAAATCATCATTTTGCAAAAGGCTCTGATTAATTATATATCCAGGTCTGTTACTTCCAGTGCATGGTTTTGAATAAATTCTCTGCGCGGTTCGACCTTATCACCCATCAGGGTTGTAAACATCTCATCAGCTGCTTCAACGTCTTTTATTTTTACCTGCATAAGAACTCTGTTTTTCGGGTTCATGGTTGTCTCCCAGAGCTGCTCAGGATTCATTTCACCCAGTCCTTTATATCTCTGCAAGTGGCTTCCTTTAAAAGATTCGTTGCGAACCGTCTCCACCATTTCACTCCAGTTCCCGACCTTTATATCGATTGCATCTTCAGTTTTCGTTTCCTGCCTGACGATAAAGTTTTTTTCAAGATAATCTTTTATCTGCGGAAACAACTGCAATGCCGAACGATACTCATTAATGAGAGGTATCTGGGGTCCAAGGGTTGTCATTATTTGTGCCTTACCTTTTACCGCCACATCAACCTCATAACAATCGGCCCGCCATCTGCACGGCCGTATTGATCCAACCTTCATTTCATCATTGCCGGACAAGTCCTCAATAATTGACTCAACCACCGTTTTATCGGCAAACTGATCGGCTTTGCGAATATCTTTGCTAAGCAGACTGAATAGTAAATCATCCCATATATTCATTCTGTTCAGGTATGAAACAAGTTTTTGATACAGAGAAAGGTCTCGTAAGGTCTTGACAAGTCGTTCACCAGAAAGTTCCTGTTCTTCAGACCCTTCAGTAAAAACCTTGAATTTCTCGCTCGCCTGGGTAAACAGGTAGTTGTTGAGCTCATCATCATCCAGGAAATATGTCTCTTTTTTTCCTTTGGCAAGTCGATAGAGCGGCGGTTGGCCTATATAAACATACCCTCCCTGCACGAGTGGCAGCATCTGCCTGTAAAGAAACGTCAGCAGCAAGGTCCTTATATGGGCTCCATCAACATCGGCATCTGTCATGATGATGATTTTGTGATATCGAAGTTTTTCCAGATCAAATTCATCTTTGCCTATGCCGCAGCCAAAAGCTGCTATCAGCTGTTTTATTTCTTCACTGTTTAATATTTTGTCGAACCGGGCTTTTTCGACGTTCATTATTTTTCCACGAAGAGGGAGTATTGCCTGAATCGAACGATCACGCCCCTGTTTTGCTGAACCGCCGGCTGAATCTCCCTCGACTATAAATATTTCTCTTTTTGACGGGTCTTTTTCCTGGCACTCGGCAAGCTTACCGGCCATTAAAAGGCTTGTTGAACCTTTCTTTCTCGATAGATCCCTAGCTTTTTTTGCAGCCTCACGAGCTCTTGCCGCTTCAACGACTTTTGTAAGAATACGTTTGGCAACCTGAGGATTTTGTTCAAGAAAAAGAGTGAGTTTTTCATTACAAACAGACTCAACTATTGATTTTACTTCAGAATTTCCGAGTTTTGTTTTGGTTTGACCCTCAAATTGAGGATTTGGTACATGAACTGATATGACGCAGGTTAATCCTTCACGGACATCATCCCCTCCCATTTTTTCTCTGAGGTTTTTGGGAATAATATCATCACTGGCATATCGGTTTATACATTTGGTCAAAGCAGCTCTGAAACCAGCCACGTGGGTACCGCCTTCTCTTGTATTAATGTTATTAACAAAAGAAAAAAGCCTTTCAGAATAGCCGTCGAAATACTGAAAAGAAATTTCAACCTGAACCATATCCCGTTCAGCACTCAAAAATATGGGTTCATTAAAAACCGGAGTACGATTCCTGTTGAGATACTCAATGTAGGAGACGATACCGCCCGATGCATGAAATTTATCCTCTTCTCCACTTCTTTCATCTTTCAAATAAATTCGAACATCCCTGTTTAAAAAGGCAAGTTCACGCAGTCTGTTTTTTACCGTTTCATATTCATAAACAGTCGTCTCACTGAATATTTGCGGATCCGCTTTAAATGATATGGTAGTGCCGGTTTTTTCACTGGTACCGACTATTTCAAGTTCACCATCTTTTTCTCCATATCGATAGGACTGACGGTAAATTTTTCCATCCCTGCGAATTTCAGCAACAGCTTCTACTGAAAGGGCATTAACAACTGAAACGCCAACGCCATGCAAACCTCCCGAAACCTTATAGGTGGAATGGTCAAACTTCCCTCCGGCATGAAGCGTCGTCATTACCAGCTCAAGCGCGGAAATATTCTCTGTGGGGTGTATATCAACAGGTATTCCCCGTCCATCATCCTCAACAGTTACCCCATTGTCTTCATGTATGGTAACCCTGATTCGTTGACAATAACCGGCCAAAGCTTCGTCTATGCTATTGTCAACAACTTCCCAAATAAGGTGATGCAGTCCCTCCACAGCGGTGTTACCAATATACATGGCAGGTCTTTTTCTCACCGCTTCAAGGCCATCAAGTACTTTTATCTGGCCAGCATCGTAGTTTTTAAGTTCTTCAGTCAACGCTCTATCCTTTATAGAATTTTAGATGAATCTTATAATTGCATAGGCATGATAATACTCAAAAAGCCTTCATCATCATCTGATTTCATTAAACAGGGGCTGTTGTTGGAATTGATATACGCCTCAACCATTTCACACTCCATGACCTGAAGTGTTTCTATGAAATATCGGCAGTTAAATCCAAGAATAAGCGGTTCACCCGAATAATCTATTTTCTGTTCGTCCTTGGCATTCCCCACATCTGCATTCTGCGAGGTGAGAATCATTCTGTCGCCTTCTATCTGCAACTGAATCGTATGAAAAATATCTTCAGTAAAGAGGTTTATTCGTTTTAGTGATTCAAGAAACGGTATCCTTTCTATTTTTATGCAGTTCTCAAGTGATACAGCTTGTGTAATAGACCTGTATTGGGGAAATTCCCCCTGTTTGAGGCGAATAACCATGACAGCCTCTGCGTCCCTGACCACCATCTGCTTTTTTTCAAATGATATATCGATGGTATCTCTGTTTTCACAAAACTTTTTGAGTTCCTGTATTCCCTTTTTGGGGATAAGGGTAACCTCGTTTAGGGTGAAAGAATCAATATCAGCAGCTACATCCTTTTCCATAATCGAAAGTCTGTGACCATCAGATGAAACCATTTTAAGATAGTTCATGTCGTCTCGTTTCTCTTTTTCTATGAGCACAGACGTCAATGAATAAATATTCTCCTGTTCATTGGCTATTGAGAATATTATCTTGTCAATGAGATCCAGAAATATATGAGCTTCAAAGGAGGTGAAGGTCTCGTCTTCAAATTCAGGAAAAGAGGGGAACTCTTCACTTGCTATTCCAGCCAGGTTATACGTGCTCAAACCCGCTTTTATCTGAACCCAGTTATTTCCTGTTTCCTCTATGGTTATTTCCTCAGATCCCGATTCACGGACGATTTCAAATATCTTTTTTGAAGGAAGCGTAATTGTTCCGTTATTTGTAATTTGAGCAGGAACAGATAATCTGAGTCCTACTTCCAGATCAGTACCGGTCAAAATCAGCTCATTTGCCGTTGTTTCAATCAAAATATTGGATAAGACAGCAAGGGTACCTCTTTTATTTGTAATATTTTGCAGGCTGTTTAACCCTTCTGATAAATCATTTTTTAAAACTGTACATTGCAAGGGCATCGCTAGACTCCTCTCTTGGCAATTTGGTTTTCTTTTATAAATAAAAATCTTTTTATTGTTATTATTATCTGCGTTAGTTTGTGGAAAAAACGAGTAAGTTATTTTTTTTAAACAAAAAAAAATTAACATCATCCGTTTTAATAAAAACCAGTTTTTGTTTAAAATGAGTTTTCAACAGTGCTATTAACAATGTCTTCAGATTTTATAACCATTTTTGTGTTGAATAGTTGTTGAAAATTTGGTGTAAAAGAGCAGAAAAAAAGATTTTTTTATCACGAAAAAACAATGACATATAAGTTTGCTATAGTTCATCCTAATCTAGTGGAAACAGCTAAAAAATTCAATAAAATAATACCTGGAAAAAATGGCCTGTTCTCAAAAAAATAAAGGTTTACGGAAAATAGAAAATATACTTGTAAGTTATTATAATAAAAATATTTTTTCAGCCTGCAGCCTTGCTTTTTTTCATGGTGAAAACAAATCACTTAAACATTGTTCCATTTATTGCGGAACAACAGACGAATATAACGGTGTCAAAATTGATAATTCCAGCTTGTTTGACCTGGCATCCCTTACCAAACCACTCGTAACCCTGTTATCCATTCTGACCCTGATAGAGCGAAAAGAATTGGCTTGGTCAGATACTCTCAAAGACCTTCTGCCCAGACATAAATCTCATAACTACACTGATGTGACTGTTTTTCATCTACTTTGTCACTCGTCTGGACTTCCAGCTCACCGAGCATACTGGCATGCGCTTGAGACGATGGATGCTGAGAAGAGAAGGCAATGGCTCATTAATGAAATAGTACATGAAAAGATGCAATATGAGGCAGGTGAAGAGCATCTTTACAGTGACCTTGGCTATCTCCTGCTTGGGTTTATCGTTGAAGAAAAAACAGGAAAGGAGTTGGCTTTTTACTGGAATGAAGTGATCGCCAAACCCATGGGCTTAGATAACATACTTTTTTTCCCAGGAATGGGGCAGCCTGAAAAAAGTTGTTTTGTGGCGACATGCCCTCAAAATAAAGACAGACCCCCAGGTATTGTCGATGATGACAACTGTCGGGCTCTGGGTGGTGCTAGTGGCCATGCCGGTTTGTTTGGAACGGCACCAGGTGTTCTTAAACTCTGTCAGGAACTCGTTGATATAGTGCACGGAAAAAAGAGTAGACTGCACATTTCCTCGCAGACACTGAGGCGGGCATGTTCTCGGGTAGGAGCGTCTGAATGGACAGCAGGTTTTAACATGCCATCCAGAACCGGCTCGAGCAGTGGCAAATATTTTTCAGATAAAAGCATCGGTCATCTCGGTTTTACCGGTACATCTTTCTGGATAGATCCAGTAAAAAAACTGGCTGTTGTTCTGTTGACGAACAGGATTATCAAAGGAAACAATATGGAGGGTATAAAAGAATTTAGACCTCAAATCCACAACCATATCATTGAAAACCTGAGGTTAGAAAAGAAAGCCCCCCCTCACTGATGAGAAGAAGAGGGGGGGGCGTTTTATTACCACCAGCAGATAGTCTGGTCAGCGGAATAAATTTTATCTACAAGCGCATCGTAATCGGGACTGTCGACCGCCAGGTCAAAACTGTCTGATTCCCTGTCTCTTGTTACTATTTCAACGAGTTTTTGTACAACCTCGTCTGGCTGTGAGCGGTAAACGTTCAGAATTTTCATGACTCCTCCCGTCTTATTTTAACCCGTAGGGGATAACAATAGACATATCTCTTAATTTTTCGCCTAATTCCTCAATTGTAATAGGCTCAAAACTGTTTTTTTCTACATTTTCAGGAACGGTAGAGTATATTTCTCCTTCCATATCCCGGAGCATCTCAATGCTTTCCATTGCGTACTCGTCGAGTTGCTCTATCTCATTATCCATCACGACCCCATAGGAGTACATGTTTTCAACTGCAAGACCGAGAGCAGATCGCATACCATCAACTGCATAGTCTTTGTTTCTGTACATAAAACAGACTTTATTATATTCCATTGTGTCCCTCTCCTTAAAAGCTTAAATAGCAGTCGAAATCTTCGATAATGATCCCGTGCTGAGACTGGGTTGCCATTTTCTTGTCTGTCAGCCCTTCAGGAATGTCCTTGATGTCGTAACCCTGTTTTGCGTAACTGTCCACGCAGATAGATACGTCATCGGCGAGTTCGCACAGAAGAGGAAAATCTTTATCTTTTGAGTTGTGTGTTGCTGTCCAGGTAAAGAAGACCTTAACCTGGGAACCTTTTGCTTTTGCGGCCTTTGTAACGCCTATGACATGCTGAAGATTATCAGGGTTTGTTACAAAAATGCCAAGACTTTTTGCCATCGGTTGCCTCCCGGATATGTAATGTCTTGTTCAAAGGAAAGAACGGTGCGCTTTCCTGCTTAACAATTAATGGATGATTTCGAATTAGCCTTTCTTGATAAAAAAACTGATATAACCGGATTCTTCTTTTTCACCAAGATACTCATGGCCGGCTCGCTCACACCAGCCCGGAATGTCATTTCTGGATCCAGGATCGGTACCGTCAACCTGCAAAATTTCACCTGCTGCCAGTTTCCCCATTTCTTTTTTTGTCCTGAGAAGCGGCATTGGGCAACTCAGACCTTTTGCATCGAGAACACTGGTGGGGGTAACATCTGCTGCAACTGTTTTGTGATCACTCATGGTAAACCTCCATAAAGTTTTTAATAGTACCACACCGAATGAACAGTTAATGGCGCTGGTTGTTGAATTTTGTTGAAATAAACAAACAGTGGAATACTGTACCACATCTAATCCAGTTTTTAGCATAATAAATTGTTATGTCAAACTAAAATAGAGTTGAAAAAAATGCGAAAAAACAGATATATCCTACATTGTCGCACTATTGACAAAAAGTCCTGTCAAAGGTAAAGCAATGGAGAATTTATTTATTTTAAATATTAGAATTTTCAGGAGGTCTGTATGAGTGAGCAGAGTGTTGTCGTCAGCAAGTTTAAGGGCTTATACAAAACGATGTGTCAGACAGAGTGGAACCCGACCGTAACCGGTATTGTCGTGGCGTTCTTTTCTGTGATGATCATGGCCTGGTGGCGGCCTTGGGGTGCTGTCGGGGCCATCAGAAACTGGGGTGACTGGATCATGTATGGAATAACCTCAACCCTGGGGACAGATGTCGGCTTTTTTGGCTATTATCAAGAGGCACCCCGGTCTATTCTTATAGCCTCCGGATCTGTTATTGGTGTCGGTTTTGTTGCTGGTGCATTTATATCAGCCTGTGTCGGAAAAGAATTTGCCTTACGGGTTCCTCCATATCGTGAAATGGTCAAAGCTGTCATTGCCGGTATATTAATGGGTATTGGCGCCTCTCTAGCCGGAGGCTGCAACGTCGGCGGCTTTTACAATGCCATTGGTAACCTTTCAGCAAGCGGATTTGCCATGATGTTTGGCCTGGTTTTTGGCGTGGCTCTTGGCCTTAAACTTCTTTACCTTGAGATGGAACACATCACCTGGGGAGAGGGTGGTTCAAAAACCATTGAGTTTCCCAGTCTCGTCGTCGCACTTCTGGGACTGGCTGCTGTATTGTTATTGATTATGAAGGCTTATGGGTATGCAGCAAACGAGGATAGTGACTACATTGCATCTCTTGGTGGTATAATCCTCATTGCAGCTGCGCTTGGGTATACCATGCAAAGAGGTCGCTGGTGCATGGTCCAGGGGTTTCGGGAACCACACATGACGGGTGACTGCACCATGGCTAAGTCGGTTATGCTGTCAATTCTGATCGTTGCAATTGGCGCTGCTGTTTTAAAGTATGCCGTACCGGTCCGGGCTGAAGGAGAGGCGGTGCTCGCCCCCATTAACTATGTGAGAGGAACGTTTGGCTGGGGCGGTGTTGTTGGTGGATTTCTTTTCGGTCTTGGGGCAATGTTTGCAGGAGGTTGTGGTTCTGGAACATTGTGGCGTGTCGGAGAGGGCCAGGTAAAACTGATGATGGTTGTACCTTTTTTTGCAGTCAGTACCTCTATCGTTACCGCCTGGTTTAAAGACAATGACTTTGAGGCAGATGAAGTTCTTGGCAGCTTCATATATCTTCCAGATGTCATGGGGTATGGTGGAACGTTGTTGTTGATAGCGGCCTTTGTGCTGGTCTGGTATCTTGTTGTTGTCTGGAACGAAGAAACCAACAAATTGATTGTGCCCATGTAGCAGATAACCTGTTCAATTATCTCCCGGCTGCATTTTCCTTTTGGAGAATGCAGCTTTTTTTTTTATATGAGAGCGATTCTATGGTAATAACTTTTATCAGGTGAGGGAGGCAGGGTAATACCGGAACCATTAATCAGTGTTGTTGGCTTTGGAGAAAAAGGTATGCGGAAAACAGCAATTTTCAAAAATGATCTTTTCTTGATGCATGATCCCGGACAAAATCACCCAGAGCGCATTGACCGTCTCAGGGTCATATACAGTTTTATTAAGAACCCGGAGGTGAGAAAAAAGTTTATCTTTCCCTCATTTGCACCTGCAGAGATAGAACATATAGAAAGAAACCATGCCAAAAGTCTTGTTGAACGGGTTGCCCAGACAGCGGGTAAATCGTATGACTTTCTCGACCAGGATACTGCGACCTCTGCACACTCTTACGAGGCAGCATGCTATGCGGCTGGGTCGGTTATGAAAGGTGTTGACTTGCTGATGGAAGATGAGATTGATAACGGTTTCGCCCTGGTAAGACCTCCAGGACACCACGCAGAAAGGGACCGGTCCATGGGGTTCTGCCTGTTTAATAACATTGCTGTTGCCGCCTGGCATGCTCGCCAACAGCATGGTTTAGAAAGAGTAATGATCGTTGATTGGGATCTGCACCATGGCAACGGTACCCAGTTTTCTTTTTATAACTCACCGGAAACACTATATCTTTCAACCCATCAATATCCATATTACCCCGGCACCGGTTCACTTGAGGAGGTCGGAGTCGGGCAGGGTGAGGGGTACACGGTGAACATCCCCTTGCCCGGTGGTCTGGGGGATGAGGATTATGCAGCAATTTTCAATGATATTGTGGTCCCTGTTGGAAAAGCATATAACCCCCAGCTGATTCTTGTTTCAGCAGGTTTTGATATTTATCACGGTGACCCGCTTGGCAGCATGTCTGTCGGGCCAGCCGGTTTTTCGTATATGACCCGCTCTCTGGTTCAGCTCGCAGAAGAGGTTTGCAAAGGCAAGGTTCTGGTTACGCTTGAGGGTGGATATAACCTGAAGGGCCAGCGGGATGGTGCCCTGGCAGTATTATCAGAGCTTCTTGGTTCCCCGCTGGACGATGGAGAAGAGTATTATCTGTCAGACGAAGAGTATAACCAACTGGCCGGTGCGCACCTCACCCATAACTCCATAGAACAGGCCCGTCAAGTTGCAAAAAAATATTGGAAAATGTAGACTCAGAGAAGGTCTCTACTAAAGGTGCGGGGTTACAAAGGGTGAGTGAAAACCAATCAAAAATACTGGTTGCGGACGATGATGGTATGGTTCGCAGCACAGTTTCAAAAATTCTTGAGATGTTTGGCCATCATGTTGTTGTTGCCTCTGATGGCAGCGAAGTTATTGATATTGTAGATGATTCCTTTGATGTTGTTATTCTCGACATTAATATGCCGAAAATGAACGGCTTCGAAACCATTGATGAGCTGAACAGGCTCGAACATGACATACCTGTTCTTTTTCTTACCGGTGCCGGTTCCATGGACTACGCTGTCAAGGCGGTTAATCTCGGTGCCTATGATTTTCTGACGAAGCCGATAGAAGACCTGGATATTTTTAATGTAAAAATTCGTCGGGCAATAGAAAAAAGAATGTACGTCCTCCAGGAGCGGCGGTATAAGGAAGCACTTGAAGATGATATCCAGGAAAAAGCAGAACAGCTCGAGGCACAGAACAGGTTGCTTCTTTCCTATAGCAATTCCCTGGAGAGCGCAACGGTTCAGTTGATGAGTAGCCTCCAGAATGCGATGGAGGAGAAAGATTACTATACGGCCGGTCACACCATGCGGGTTACCGAATATGCGGTAATGCTTGGCGTGGCCATGGGGCTAGAGGGGCAGGACCAGGTTGTTCTTCGCAGAGCAGCTCAGTTTCACGATATCGGTAAACTGGTTATTGATCTCTCCTGTATTCAAAAACCGGGAAAATTAAGTGCAGAAGAGTGGGCACTGATACAAAAACACCCGAGCGTTGGTGCAAACATCATAAAACCGCTTGGGTTTATGGAGCGGGAGCAGTTTATCATCAGACATCATCACGAGAGAATGGATGGTCACGGCTACCCCGACGGCCTTGTCGGTGACCAGCTTGATGACCTGACAAAAATCTTAACGGTGGTAGACAGTTATGATGCGATGACGTCACGGCGAAACTATCGCCGCAACCTCAGCATGGATGAAGCGATTGACGAACTCAATCGTTGCTCAGGAACACAGTTTGACCCGACCATTGTCGACATATTCGCCCGGACAATAAGTGACTTTTCTCCGACCGACAGTGTTTTTACCGACGAGTACCTGGACCATATTTACCTGAAAGAAAACTGATACAAAAAGAAATGAAAATTACCCAACAAGAAGTCGAGCACGTGGCTCACCTGGCCCGTCTGAACTTAAACGAAAAAGAGTTGGAGCAGATGACCGTTCAGCTTGATACCATCCTTGTGTATTTTGAAAAGCTGGAAGAGCTTGATACCACCGGGGTGGAGCCCACAACCCATGCATTCTCAATTACCAATGCTTTCAGAGAGGATGGTGTAAAACCATCCCTGACGCAAAAAGATGCTCTTACCGAAGGCCCGAATACAAATGAAGAATGTTTTATAGTCCCCCGGGTCATTTGATTTATCATCGCTTACCACCAGTTACGAAATTACCGATCATACAGTCTGCTGTTTTTTTGAGGTTTTTATGGAACCATATGAGTTAACCATCTCTCAGGCACTCACAAGCATGTCATCGGGTGAGCTGAGTTCAGAGGAATTGACCCAGAGTTGTCTCGACCGAATTAACAAAGTTGAGGCGACTGTTAAGGCTTTTGTATCATACGATGCAGATCGGGCTATTTCTTCAGCTCGAAAGATCGATGAGCAACGATCACAGACAAAGAGAGCTCAACTCTGCGGCATCCCCCTGGCCATGAAAGATCTGCTCTGCACAAAAGGGCGCCGGACAACCTGCGGATCGAAGATTCTTGAGCACTTTGTTCCCCCCTATGATGCGACGGTTATCGAAAAAATAAAGAAGGAAAAAGGCGTTATCATAGGCAAGACTTCGATGGATGAGTTTGCCATGGGCTCAACATCTGAAACATGTGCCTTTGGAATTCCGAGAAACCCCTGGAATACCGATTATATAGCTGGTGGCTCATCGGGTGGCTCCGCCGTATCTGTGGCGGCAGGGGAGACACTTGGGGCCCTGGGGTCGGACACCGGTGGATCAATCAGGCAGCCGGCATCTTTGTGCGGGATTGTCGGTATGAAACCAACCTACGGCCGGGTATCACGATATGGGCTTGTTGCCTTTGCCTCTTCTCTTGACCAGATTGGACCACTTACCCGCGATGTCACCGATTGTGCGCTGATGATGAACAGTATCTGCGGGTATGACCCGAAGGATTCCACCGCGGTTGATATCCCGGCAGAAGATTATACATCAGCTTTGGTTGGTGACATGAAAGGTGTTCGGGTTGGCATTCCCCGGGAATATTTCGTTGGGGGACTGGATCCGGAAGTGGAAAAAGTTGTGATGAATGGCATTGCTGCGCTGAAGGACGCAGGGGCTGAGGTTGTTGACGTTTCGATACCACATGTAGAATATTGTGTTGCCGTGTATTACCTGATAGCCCCGGCCGAAGCAAGTTCAAACCTGGCCAGGTTTGACGGGGTGGCGTATGGGGGGCGGGATACTGAGGCAAAGACATTGATGAGTATGTACAAGGACACGCGGTCAGCAGGGTTTGGTACGGAGGTGAAACGGAGAATACTTATCGGCACGTATGCACTATCGTCTGGATACTATGACGCTTATTACAAGAAAGCCTCGCAGGTAAGGACGCTTATCCTTGAAGATTTCAAGAAGGCCTGGAACTCCTGTGATCTACTTGTTTCCCCAGTGACCCCGACTCCCGCCTGGAAAATAGGGAGTAAAGCGGATGATCCGCTTGCCCTCTATCTGTCAGATATCCTCACCCTCTCCACAAACCTGGCGGGGCTGCCCGGTATGTCGGTCCCCGGTGGTTTTAGTTCGGCAGGGCTGCCCATAGGGATTCAACTCCAGGGCCCGCACTTCAAGGAGAGCAGTTTAATAAGGGCTGCATTTAACCTTGAGACGAGGCTGGCTGTTGATAAAACAATTCCATCATTACCTTAAACGAGTACCATTGTGAAATTACAAATTCCTGACAACATAAAGGATATTACCCCGTATCCCCCCGGTAAACCAATTGACGAACTGGAGCGGGAGTATGGGGTTACCGGTTCAATTAAGCTGGCATCAAACGAAAACCCGCTCGGCCCTTCTCCACTGGCTATTCAGGCCATGCAGACTGCTCTGAAAGAGGTGCATCGTTACCCGGACGGATCCGGTTACTATCTGACCCGGGCTCTTGCAGATAAATTGCATGCTGAACCAGAACAGATTGTGCTTGGCAACGGGTCGAATGAAATCATCGAGTTTCTGGTGAAGGCATTTGTGTGTCAGGGGGACGAGGTTATCACCAGTCATCCTTCCTTTTTGATGTACCAGAAGTTCGTCCAGGTCAGGGGGGGAAAAAATATCGTTGTACCGCTCAAGGATATGGGGCATGACCTGGAGACGATTAGTGGGCTGGTCTCTGAAAAAACGCGCCTTGTCTTTATCGACAACCCCAACAACCCGACAGGAAGCGTTATACCCCCCGATGCGCTTAACTTTTTTCTTGCAGCAATTCCTGAGCATGTCGTCGTGGTACTCGATGAAGCATATAGAGATTTTGTCGATCAACCGTTGCAGGCTGATATTAACGCTCTGATACAGGATGTTGATGATCACTGCGGCGTTGTTTCACTCAGGACCTTCTCAAAGGCCTACGGGCTTGCCGGTGTACGGATCGGTTTTGGAATAATGCACAGCTCGGTCGCAACCTGTCTGCACAAGGTGAGACAACCATTCAACATCAACGGGATTGCCCTTACCGGAGCCCTGGCCGCATTGGAAGACAGCGCCTTCTATCAAAGAACGATCACCTCCACCAAAGAGGGTAAGCGCTACTTAATGCATGAGCTGGGTAAGCTCGGCTGTAAAAGTTATCCATCTCAGACCAACTTTTTTCTCATTGACGTTTGCGGTGATGCAACGCTGCTCTATGAATCGATGCTGAAACAGGGCGTTATTGTCAGATCAATGAAGGCCTATGGGTTTCCAGACTTTATACGTATCAACGTGGGGACCCCCTCAGAGAACGACCGTTTTCTGGCTGCGCTCAAGGAAAGTCTTCTGGAGTGTGGTTATGCCCGATGAACAATTCTTGATTGTCACCATTGATGGTCCCTCCGGTGTTGGAAAATCAACGATCAGCAGAGGAGTTGCAGAGCGGCTCGGTTTCACTTACCTGGATACCGGTGCAATGTATCGTGGTGTTGCTTTTCATCTGCAGTCAAGAGAAGTTGATATTTCAGATGTTGAGGCGGTGAGTGCAGAGCTTGACAACATTTCAATTGAACTTCACCCTGCCGGAAAAGACGAAGATGTGCTGGTTACCCTGAACGGTCATGCTGTTGGTCACCTGATCAGAACTCCTGAAATTTCGATGCTTGCCTCCCGTGTTTCTGCCCTGCAGCCGGTGAGAGACAAACTGACGCTGATGCAGCAGCAGATAGGGAGAAAAGGACGCGTTGTTGCTGAGGGAAGAGACACTGGGACTGTGGTGTTCCCGAAAGCTGAGTTCAAGTTTTACCTGGACGCCACGCCGCAGGAGCGTGCTTCACGACGAGCACAACAGTTGCGGGCGCGCGGTGATGATGTAGATGAAGAGGCGTTGTTGAAAATGACGGTTGCCAGGGATAAAAATGATAGCGAGCGGAAGATTGCCCCGCTTAAAAAAGCCGATGATGCTGTCTATATTGATACGACTGGGGTGAACGCAGATCTGGTTCTGGAAAAGCTGTTAGCAGTAATAGCAAAAAAATACACCCCCTGACCTGTACTAAGAGCCAGCGGGTGTATGGTTACAAATAAAAGAGTATAAACTACTCAAGAACAAAGTCGGCGCGACGATTCTGGCTCCATGAGAACTCATCCTGTTCAAAGAACAGGGGACGTTCTTCACCGTAACTGACAGTCCTTATCCGTGCGGGGTCAATACCAAGATTTACCAGGTAATCTTTCACGTTAATTGCCCTTCGCTCTGCAAGAGCAAGGTTGTACTCATTGGTTCCCCGGTCATCACAATTGCCCTCAATAATGACGGTGTTGGCGACCTGCTGCAGCTGTTCGGCGTTTTTTATCATCCTATCAGACATGTCCGGTCGAACACCAGCCTGATCGAAATCGAAATAGATTGGCGTAAGTCCCTGTGAGGAACGGCCGTGCTGCTGTTTGTACTCATCGCTCGCCTCACCCTGGGTTCCGTCAATGGCCAGGCTGCCAAGATGTTCAACATTGTTTGGAGTACTGTCGTCTAGAGTGCCTTCAGGGGAGAGGCTGTTTTCGGAGTAGGAACCGTCAGCCAGAGGGTAGTTGATATCTTTCCCTGTTGTGGTTGTGGAACTGTCTGTTCCTGTAGGTGTCGGAGGAATAACCGATTTTTTGGCACAACCACCGGTGAGAAGGACAAGTGATCCGATGAGCACTGAGGTGATCAAAGAGTTGATAATGATTTTTTTCATACCTTTTCTTTTCCTCTGGTTGTTGTCATAAGTTGTTGCTTTCATATCGTTAATTACCTTGATCGTCGATATGAAAGCAACGAATGTTTCCCTGGCTAAAAGTAACTTTCTATTCTATCCGTATATAAAAAGAGGTCAAGAGATTTATCACCCTGTCAGTCTCTGCTGAGAATTATCGTGAAACAAGTTTGCCAGGGAAGTTGGTTGTGGGTAGATTAATGAAGAGATTGGATTTTTTCAGCCTGTGGCAGGGAATCTGCCGTTAAGGAGTGACATATGAAATTTGTAGCGACCTGTGGAGCTGGACTTGAAAACCTTGTTGCAGCAGAGGTTAAAGATTTCCAGGGACGGGAAATCACGGTCGGTCGTGGTTTTGTCAGGTGGTCTGGTTTTCTGGAGAGCGGCTACCGCGCCTGCCTGTGGTCTCGGTTTGCCTCGAGAATACTGCTTGAGCTGGCGCAGTTCATGCCAGAAAATGAAGAGGATCTGTACAGCAGGATTCGGGAAATCAACTGGCAGGAGCACCTTACCAATAAAACAACATTTGCCGTCGACTGCTCTCTCGGCTCTGGCGCTCCATTCAAACATAGTAAGTATACAGCTCTCAAGGTAAAGGATGGTATAGCTGATTACTTTCGGTCAGTAAGCGGCACACGGCCTCATGTTCAGGTTAACCGACCGGGTGTCCGTGTCAACGTTCATGCGGACAGTGATCGGACAAGAGTATCCCTTGATCTTTCTGGCGAAAGTTTGCACAGAAGAGGGTACCGGCTTGAAAAGGGAGAAGCTCCTCTCAAAGAAACACTGGCGGCGGCAATCATTGCCTTATCTGGATGGGATGGGCAGAGCCCGCTGTTTGACCCGCTGTGTGGTTCAGGAACGCTGCTGATAGAAGCGGCCATGATTTTAGGAGACTCGGCTCCAGGTCTGGGAAGAAGTTACTTCGGTATGCAGGGGTGGAGGGGACATGATGCCGAGATATGGGCTCGCCTGGTATCTGAAGCTGTTGAACGGGAGGATGCCGGTCATAACAGAAGTTGGCCAGAGCTGACTGGGGTTGACGGGAGCCGACTGTCTGTTCGTCAGGCACGGTTGAATATAAAAAATGCAGGGTTCGATGATAAAATCTCAATCAGTCGTAAGGAATTGTTTGAGTTGAGCCCTCCAGGGGATGATGGTTACCTGGTATGCAATCCTCCGTACGGTGAACGATTGTCTGAGAAAGAGGTGGTAAAATATCTGTACCGGTTTATTGGCAACCGTTTGCAGGAGTCGTTTCATGGCTGGAATATTGGTCTCTTTACCTCGAACCCCGATATGGCCGATATGACCGGGTTGCGCTGGAAAGAAAAACACCAGCTATTCAACGGACCGATAGCATGTCGTCTTTTTGTCGGATCGGCAGACAGCCGGCCGGTTAGAAATTTCCAATGGGCTGTCTGTCCCCCGCCCCCTGAAAAAGAGACCAGTGATTTTGCCAACCGGCTGCGGAAAAACCTGAAAAAGATGGTCGGTTGGGCAGAGAAGGAGGGGGTGGAGTGTTTTCGGGTCTATGACCGCGATATGGCGGAGTACAACGTCTCCATTGACCTGTATAACAAGTGGGTACACGTACAGGAATACGCAGCACCGTCATCAATAAATGAAAGCCTGGCGGCAGAGAGGTTTCGAATCGTATTGCATGGAATACGCGAGGTTCTGGGGGCCGGCCGTGACAGGGTATTTATCAAGACCCGAAAGCGACAAAAAGGAAGAACACAATACCAGGGAAAGAAGAAAAAAAAGGCTAAACTGCATGAAGTAAGAGAAGGCGCGTGTTCATTTCTGGTTAACTTTACAGACTACCTCGATACCGGCCTTTTCCTGGACCATAGGCCGACCAGGTTGAGGATCGGGCGGGAGTCAGAAGGGAAAAGATTTCTCAACCTCTACGGCTATACAGGATCTGCGACAGTTCATGCTGTGCTTGGAGGGGCGGTATCATCAACAACGGTTGACCTCTCAACAACCTATCTTCAATGGGCACAATTGAATTTTTCACTCAATGGCATTTATCCCGACCGGCATCGCCTGGTTCACTCAGATTGCCTACAGTGGCTCAGGGAAGATACTGATTTGTATGACCTTATCTTCGTCGATCCCCCGACATTTTCCAATACCAGGAAGAAATCGCGGGTTTTTGATGTGCAGAAGGACCACTTCCTCTTGCTGAACCTGGCCATGTCTCGGTTGAGAAATACTGGTCTGCTGATTTTTTCTACAAACTTCAGGTCCTTCAAAATGGATGACAGGCTGGCAGAGCAGTATCTTTGCAGGAACATAAGTAAAAAAAGCATCCCGCGTGACTTTGATAAATCATCACATATTCACCAGTGCTAGGAGATAAGACACTCATAATAGCAGGTGAAACAGGCGGTAGATATCTGTTCAAAACATACTGTTTTGGCTACATAATGTTTAATACCGATGCAATAAATTGCCAATCACTTGATATCATGATAATATCAGCACCCATCCCAGCTCTTTTACCGGGCCAGCACTGGCAGAGAACCGGAAGGTAAATGATTATAGCTTTAGATGCATAAGCTGGGTGGCCTTAACGATTTTTACACATCGGTCTTAAAAGGGGGACTGGAGTTGAGCAAAGAAAAACAAATTGCCGATCTCGAGCAACAGTTAAAAGAAAAGGATGAGTATATTTCCGAGTTAAAAAAGACGCTTTCTGGGTACCAGGAAACGGATGTTTTGCCAGCAGGAACGGGTGGAGATTACGAGGATATCAAGTCGTCCCTGAAACAGCTGGAAAAAGACAGCCGAACTAAAAGTGAATTCCTGATGAGCATGGGGCATGAAATAAGAACGCCCATGAACGGAATCATGGGTATGACCAACCTGGTTCTGGAAACAGATCTTACCTCTGATCAACGGCGTCATCTCGAGATGGTAAACTCCTCTGCCGAACGCCTTCTGGATGTGGTCAATGATATTCTTGACTACACCTTGATAGAGTCCGGAAGTTTAAAGCTGAACCTTGAAGACTTTAATCTTTCGGAAAGTCTGGACTGCGACCTCTACCTGATGAAATTGTCCGCACGACAGAAGAATATTGACTTGGAATATCGCCTCGGGCACGATGTGCCCGAGTATTTGAACAGTGATGCCGACAGGCTGGTCCAGGTAATTATGAACCTGGTAAACAATGCGGTTAAATTCACTGAAGAAGGAAAGATCACGGTGGATGTGGAACGGCTGGAGCCAGATGATGATGGCATGGAAATACTCAAGTTTTCTGTGGTTGATACCGGAATAGGTATACCACCTGAAAAACAGAAAATCATCACCGATACCTTCAACCAGACCTATACCTCCTATTCAAGAAAATTCTGGGGGGGAGGGCTGGGGCTGACCATATCAGCACAACTTGTGCACCTGGCAGGTGGAGAAATAGGGCTTGAGAGCAGTCCGGGACAGGGGGCGACGTTCTGGTTTACCTGGAAATATACCCAGCTGTCAGGAGAACAGTCGGTCCCAAAACCTGCAAGTCCATCAGCAAGTGTCACAGACAGGGATCAAACCACCAATTTTATGCTGGGTGGGGCAAAGGTACTTCTGGCTGAAGATGAACCTATCAGCAGGATACTGATAGAAACCCTGCTGGAACCAGCCGGTCTGCAGGTTGAGGTGGTTGAAAACGGCAGACAGGCCTTTGAAAAAGCGGTAACCGGCGATTACCAGACAATCTTGATGGATGTTCAGATGCCTGTCATGGACGGATTGGAAGCTACCAGAGAAATCAGGAATTACGAGCGTCAGCATGGCGGGCACCTTCCTATTATCGCCCTGACGGCCCACGCCATGCATGGTGACCGGGAAAAATGTCTTCAGGCCGGCATGGATGATTATCTGACCAAACCACTCGGGAAAACAGAATTGTTTGATGCGCTCACGCGTTACCTGACAAATACAGCTCTGGTTGTCGACGGCGACGCCACCAGTCAGCAGACGGTAGTGGAGTTATTAATCGAATCAGGGTGGCGGGTGACAATCGCGGAAACAGGCCGCTCAGCCATGTACGAGGCTTCACTGTCACCATTTGATCTCATTCTTCTTGATACGACAATGTTGCAGGATGATGGGATTGAGACAGCTAAAATTATTCGCCGTCTTGAGGAATACTCCGGTCGAAAGGCGTTGATTCTTGGTATAGAAAGCAGCAGTGCAGGAGATGAACTGGAGAAAAAATACCGGGACAGCGGTGTTGATTCATTCATAAAAAGGCCGATTGATATCAAAGAGTTGAAAAATTACCTGGGCCAGCAGTTCCAGAGGTAAGTGCTGTGTGCATGCAGCAATGGAGTACTCTTGCTGCATGCTATCGAGTAAATAACTTGTAAGAGCTGCTATCCTCCCGTATAGTATCCTGCCCGGAACAATGAAGGATTGCAGTCAGCTGAGGTTTGAGCCGGTCGGGCATTGCTGACAGTACCTCTCCGAAAGCATATAATATACCGAATTTACATATTTAATCATCATGTCTTCCCACTATTCACATGTTTGTCTACACACCTATGGTTACGAACTTCCACCCCGGGTACTCACATCAGAGGCGATCGAACAGCGACTTGAACCAATATATGAGCGGTTGAAGCTGCCCAAAGGCCGGTTGGAGATGATGAGTGGTATTACCGAGCGCAGGCTCTGGCCGAAAGGAACACGGCCGAGCGAGGCAGCTGCAAAAGCAGGCAGCAGAACACTCGCTGGTGCCGGGGTTGAAGCCAAGGATATTCAGTGTCTTATTTTTACCTCTGTCTCCCGTGATATGATGGAGCCCGCAACGGCCTCATTTGTTCACCATGCACTCGGGTTACCGTCTGACTGCCTTTTGCTTGACATATCTAATGCCTGCCTGGGGTTTCTTGATGGGGCAGTGATGCTTGCCAACATGATCGAGCTCGGCCAGGTTGAAAATGGACTCATTGTTTCCGGGGAGACGGCTGAGGATCTCGTTGAGTCGACAATTCAAACGCTGCTGGCAGATATCGATCTTACCCGGAAAAGTTTTAAAAGTGCGTTCGCTTCCCTTACGATAGGATCTGGTGCTATCGGCCTCTATATGTGTCGTTGTGAGCCCGGGAATACTGATAAACCACGGTTAACTCATTGTGCCTGGCGGGCAAACACAGAACACTCAGATTTGTGCCAGGGAGGAACCGCAGGGTCGGACCAGACATTGATGGCAACCAATTCCGAGGCACTTCTTGTCCAGGGCGTAGACACTGCCAATATGACCTGGAATGAATTTATACGGGTGAGCGGCTGGCGGGCCGATGATATAGACAGTTTTTTCTGCCACCAGGTCGGTACCGCGCATGCCCGACTGCTCTTTGAACAATTGAAGCTCGACCCGACCCGCAATTTTGAAACCCTGCCGTTTCTTGGTAACGTCGGGTCTGTTTCTGCGCCCATTACCATGGCTATTGCAATGGAACAGAACGCTTTCGGACCCGGGCAGAAAGCCGCAATGCTGGGAATCGGAAGTGGGATCAACTGCATGATGCTGGGAATTGAGTGGTAGAAAAAGACACACGGGGTGACAAATCATGAAACAAAACATCAGTTCTACCCAGGGAGCACGGCTCCTTGAGCTGGCACGATCGACACTGGAGCATCGGCTCGGGATATCATCGGTGCTACGTCGGAGTGGGCTTGATGATGAACCGCTGCAGCTGCAGTGTGGCACCTTTGTCACGTTGAAAATTAAAGACACCTTGCGTGGTTGTATCGGGAACCTTGAAGCAGATGGAACAATTGTTGATTCAATTGAGCGTAACGCCTTGCAGGCGGCATTTCACGACCATCGTTTTCAACCGCTGACGACAGAAGAGCTTGGTGATGTGCACATTGATATTTCCATATTGAGCACGCCCAAACCTCTGGTTTACCAGGATGGTGATGACCTGGTCAGCAGGCTGAGGCCCCAGATAGATGGTGTTATCCTGCGCCATGGCGCAAAAAGGGCAACCTTTCTTCCCCAGGTCTGGAGTCAACTACCTGAACCGGCTCTGTTTTTGGACCATCTCTGCCAGAAAGCAGGGTTACCACCATCACTCTGGAAAACAGAGCATCCCGACATCTATGTATATCAGGTTCAGTGTTTCGAGGAGGATAAACGGTGATAGTAACCCTTGATCAAGTGATGCTTGAACAGATTGAAGCGCTGTACAGTGATATGGAGAAGTCCTATGACCGCACCGCCTCTCTGCTTGGACACAGCTGTACAGACTGTCCCGACAATTGCTGTGATTCATATTTTCTGCATTTTACCTATGCCGAGTGGAGCTATCTCTGGCATGGGGTGAATCTTCTTGCTCCGGAAAAGCAACAGCAAATCATCAGTCGTGCAGTGGAGTATGAAACAAAAAGCATGGAATTGCTTGCCCGTGGAGAAAGACCTCGACTTATGTGTCCGCTTAATGACGGGGGGCGCTGTACCCTGTATAACTATCGTCTGATGGTGTGCAGGACCCATGGCGTACCTGCTGTGATGACTCGCCCCGATGGTCAAAAGTTAACGTTTCCAGGGTGTTTCCGATGTCAGGAGCTGGTTGATCAGCGTGGAGGTGACCACACGACTGCGGTGATGGAGCGTACCCCTTTGCTCAGGCGTCTGGTTGATCTCGAGCAGCGGTTGCTGGATGGGAAAAGAAACGTCTTGCCGAAGGTCAGGATGACCATTGCCGGTATGCTGAAAGCTGGTCCTCCAGAGGTGGTGCACTGCTCTGATCGTTGACCCGGCCATTGCCCACTTTTTCAACCAACTTTACAATGTCAGGTTATGACAACAGGATAACGACCGTGAGAGTGAAAATCACAGATAAACAACCAAACTCAAAGATGTGTTTTGTGTGTGGACTAGAAAATGATTTTGGGCTTAAAAGTCGTTTTTATGAGCTTGAAAACAATGAAATTATGGCTGTTTTCATGCCCTCAGAGGAGCACCAGTCTTACCCTGGGCGCCTGCACGGCGGGATCGCCGCCGCGATTCTCGATGAAACGATCGCAAGAGCGCTGATGGGACATAAGGCCTCAAATTTCTGGGGGGTTACCGTTGATTTTTCAATGAAGTTCAGGAAACCGGTTCCACTTGATCAGGAGGTGCGGGTAGTTGCCAGGGTTACACAGGAAAATAAACGTAGCTTTGAGGGGACAGGCAAAATTATCCTGGCCGACAATTCCGTTGCCGTTGAAGGAAGTGGCCGCTACTTGAAAATGGACTTGTCAAAGATTACAGAGCTAGATTTTGAAGGTGAAGAGTGGCAGGTTGTTGCCGAGTCTGAAGACCCCGTAGAGGTAAGGTTGTGAGGTTTCTCAGTGGTTTTTGTTATCAAGCAGTGAGGTGATGAACCCGGCCGCCTGCTTTGCCCCGTCTGCCGGGTAAGGCTCAGCTCTTCTTTTTGTCAGCTCGGGTAGGTCTTTCAGCCATTGACCGGTGGAGAACTGCTGCTGATTATAGATTACTCCTGCCAGATTTTCCCGAACAAAACGCTCCAGGGTCTTGGATTCAGGAAAGTCAGCCCGTTGAATACAGACAATAGAGGCGGAGGTCTGGCAACATTCGGCAATGGTCGAATAGCCGCTCTTGCAGATAACCAGATCCGAACTGTTCATCAGGTCAGGGTGAGGCAGGGTGGTGTCGTAGCCAAGTGCGCAGACATTATTGCCCATTTGGGTGGTCTGTCTCTGGCCGGCCAGGATGAAATAATAATCCTGGTAACCGCTCAGCTTCCGAATAAATGGTAAACTTGTTGGAATGCCCCCCATTGTAATGAGCACAACAGCTTTTTTCCCACTGTTGAGGGTCCGCCTAACAGCATCGGGGGTAGATTGGAGCTTTCTTGCCATGGGCGGGCACCTCAGGTCACATGGTCGCTTTGAGCATATCGGCTCTGCCTGGATATGAAAATCAGCCTGACCATAGAGTTCTTGCAGAACAGGAATGAAGTGTTCAAATGCGGCTGCCTGGCCGAGGTGAGCATATATCCAGTCCCAGGTGAAATTTTCAACCAGAACAGACGGGATGGAGCATGCTTTTGCGACACAGATCCCCAATGGGCTGATATCGGCTATGATCAGCTCTGATGTGCTGCAGATTTTTTTCAGTCGCTCAAGGGTTGGGGTCTTGACTGGTAGGAGATCTTCCAGGGCTTTAACACTGCCTGGAATATCAAGGGTAAAACTGTCTTTTTGAATAAGTCCCACATCAACGATCACCGGGTGGTAGCTGTAGTCGAGATCGGTAGGTTTGAAAAGTGTCTCCGGAACGGTTGTTACCAGGTGAATGTGCAGGTCCAGTCCTGTTTCCTGAAGTGCTTCAAGCAGGGCGATTGTTCTCGTGGCATGACCAAAGCCATGTGGAGAGACAAAACAGGCAATTTCTGTTTTCATCCGCTATGAGCATGGTGGTGAGGCTTATCACCATAAACATGGACGTGCTTGTGGGCATGAACAAAATTGTCAGTACAGCGATGCAGATGGCCATGTTCAATGGTGAAGAGTGTCTCGGTGGTGTTCTCAAGAAAATCCCAGTCATGGGAGATTATGATCTGGGCAAGGTTAAGTTCCTTGAGAATTTCCACGAGTTGATTTCTTGTTCTGGGGTCGAGGTTATTGGTCGGTTCATCAAGAAGCAGTAGGCGGGGCTTCATGACAAGGATCGTGGCCAGGGCTATCAGTTTTTTCTCACCACCTGATAAGCGGTGTGTGACCCTGTCCTCAAAGTCTGTTAAGCCAAGCTCAGCAAGTACCTCACTGGCAAGCTCACGTGCTTCTTCCGGTGAGTGACCCAAGTTGAGCGGGCCAAATGCTATATCTTCAATGACGGTTGGTGAAAACAGCTGATCATCGGAGTTCTGAAACAGAAAGCCAACTGACTTTCGAAGGAGCCGGTAGTCTTTCCGGCCTTTTACCTCTTTTCCATGAAATAAAATCATTCCCGCCTGCGGCTTGAGCAGGCCGACCATCAACTGCAGAAGAGTCGTTTTTCCACAACCATTTGCACCGATCAGTCCGGTCTTGCCCGTATCGACAGAAAAAGAGCACTGTTCAATTATCGGAGGCTGGTTCGGATAGTGATAAGATATGTCTTTTAGTTCCAGTAGCGGGTGCGGATCACTCATGCACTGTTTTTCCTTTCTGTTGTAACGATTACGATCACGATGGAAAATACTCCGACCAGACAAGAGCCAGGCTGTATATGGTGACCGTGGTGATGAACAGGTATCCCTTGAAATCAATTGAAGGTACGGACAGTGGAATAAATCTGCCGTTGAATCCCCTGAGAACCATGGCCTGGTGAACCCGGTGTGCCTGCTCCCAGCTTTTCACCAGGGTCATCCCGAATAGATAGCCAAATGTCCTGTAGGTGTGAATAGTGGTCGAGGGTCTGAAGCACCTCAGCTGTGCCGCACGGAGCAATCTTTTATACTCCTGTTCGATGACGAAAATGTAGCGATAGGTAAAGAGAACCAGGTAACAGAGCCTCAGCGGTAATCCAAGTTTTTCAAGACCATAGCCCAGAGCTGCAAGGTTAGATGTGTTGAGCAGGGCCATCATTGCCAGTAGAATCGTATTTGTTTTTAAGACAATAAGCAGGGCGAGTCTGGTTCCTTCAATACTGACTGGTATCAGGCTAAAGAGAACCGTTTGTTCACCGCCATAGGTAAGCGGTAGGGTCAGCAGGAGAAACAGGGTGAAGGAGTTGACGAGAATCAGTCTTTTGATGACCCGTATGACTGGAAGTCTGGCAATGGTTGCGAGTACCAGGGAAAGCAGACTGAACCCTGCTGCCACATGGAAACGATCAGTCGTTGCAGCAGGAACAACGAGAATGATGGCGGCGACGACCTTCGCCGCTGTATCCATTTTGTGCAGCAGGGTCGAACCTTCGGCGAACGGCTCTTCTAACATTTCAACTGCCGAGAAACGGGTTCGGGTCGAAATAAACCCAGATTACCGCCCCGAGTTCGACCTTCTTCTCTGTACCATCTTTTCCCTTCAGGCTGTATTCAGCATCGGTGAGCGCTGAAAATCCCCACCAGCCGGGAAGGGGGCAGGCAAAAGAGAAATTGCCATTTTCATCAGTTTTGACAATCTGGGTTATATGAGAATCTGTTGGTGCCACCCAGTTTTCCTGGTTGTACAGTTCTACCTCAACCTCGACCCCTGCCATAGGGGTACTATCAACCAGGACCTGTCCGGAAAAAATATTTCCAGCATAATTGCCAAATGGCCTGACCAGCGGAACGATCTCTGTTTTCAGACCAACCGGGGAATCCCAACCCTGGTCATTGCCATAGGCCGAGACCAGCGTCTTGGTATAGTGCACGATAAAAATATCCTCAGCCGGTTCCCAATAGGGCGTCTGCTCCAGGACAAACCAGTAGAGGCCGGGTTTGGTCGGTTTGTAGTTTAGTTTCCAGGCTTTGTGGTCCATGAAAGAGGTTTCCAGCATGGTACCTTTGAGATCCTGTTTGGTGTTGTTGCCGGAGACAAAGACTGTTTGTGGCCACTCTAAATCCATACCAATGTTTTCAAAGGGGTGGGCGAAGGCAAAGATCACTTCAACCTCTGGTTGTTTTTGACTAATTTGGCTTGATGAGGGAATGATCATCCCAAAGTGAGCCTGGGCCGGCAGAGAGGACATAATGACCAGAGCAAAACCGGTTACCAATCTGATCATTTGCTGTTTAACTGTGTCTTTGCGTTGAAAAGACCCGAAAGTATTCATTTGACTGTTCTCCTTAGTCGTTATTTAAGGTTTTCTGTTTACGACTTCGAAACCATGCGATAATACCGGCACCGCCAACCAGATAGCCAATTCCCGCCCCGACATCCTTTACCGATGGGGAGTGGTTGACCAGTGAGCTGATATTTTTTCTGATCGGAGCAAGTTTCTGCTCCAGATGCTGATCAAGTAACTGCTCGAACTCATCGATGGTCAGGCAATTCCGGGAATTGCTGCCGACCTTTGGATTTTGCTGTTTCTTCCCCGGTTCCGGTCTTTTCGGAAAAGGGGGAGGGGAGCCACCATACTCCTCACCCTCTATCAGCCAGTGGGCCTGGTGGCCGTCGCCACCGCTGACAATGATATCAAGTGGTGGTGACTGTTTCATGATTTCAGCGGGTACGGGGAATGAGAAAATTCCGTTTTTGTCATTATTTCCGGTAATGATTATTTCTTCGGTCTTGGTGTTGAGGACCGTCACCACTCCATGCACCAGAGTACGTCCTCCGGTCAGTGAACTCTCAACGGTAATGATACCGTTTTCTGCCCAGACAAAGAGATTGATCTTGTGGGCGAACAGAAAGGAGGGCAGGAAGACGGTTGAAAGGACTGATAAGAGCACGACAGTCTTGAGATTCATCGTTTTTTTTCCAAAGAAAAAGATAATATTTCCGGCTGGACCCGAGCTAAAAAGCTGACGGTGAACATGGTTATGATTCCCTCGAGGATTGCTATTGGCAGGTTCCATAAAACAAGAAGATACGATGCGGTCTGAAAACCCTCGTTAGAAAAAATCAAGCTTCCGGCCATGAACAGAGATGAGCCGAGCACCGAAAAAAAACCGGCGCCAAAAGATGCCAGTAAACGCTTCCTGCCATCAGCCTGAAGAAACGGTTTGAGCAGCAGGCCGAAAAAAACGGCGGGAACACAGATAATCGCAGTGTTTGCTCCAAGCACAATAATGCCGCCATACTGAAAGAGAACCGCCTGTAAAAAAAGTGCGGCCAGGATAGCGGGGAAGGCGGCCCATCCCAGAATTAAACCCAGAAGTCCATTGAGAACCAGGTGGACTGATGACGGTCCCATCGGCACGTGAATGAAGGTTGCGATGAAAAAGGCGGATGAAAACAGGCCAATGGTCATCACCTGGTCATAGTCAATTTTTTTCAAACCGATCATCGTACCTGCAGCGGTGATGATACCACCGCCCACAAGAGCGGGTATGGTGAGGACGCCCTCTGAAATGTGCATGTTATTGTGATGTCAATGTAAGTTTTTTCCCGTAGTGCTCATTGCCAGGTTACAGTTTCTCACGCCTTTGATTGATCGCAGACCATCGGCAAGCTCAACGACCGAGCCGGCTTTTCCTTTTACAATGACAACCTCCAGACAGTTGCAATGATCCATGTGAACATGGGTTGTTGAAATCACCTGGTGATGATAGCCATGCTGGATTTCAGTTAACCGTTCCTGAAGATTTGGTCGATGGTGATCAAAGACAAGTGAGATGACCCCCATGACCTGTTTGTCAGCCTGCCACTCCTTCTCAACGAGAGCTGATCGAAAAAGGTCTCGAATTGCTTCAGAGCGGTTGACATACTTGCGCTGACTGATGTAGTTATCAAAATCAGTGAGAAGTTTTTCATCCATTGAGACGGTGAACCGCTTAAGCATCGTAACACCTTTTTTTAATTTTGTGTTACGATATCGTCTGTAACCATGTCTGTCAACCTTTTTTAGGAGTCAATCAGTAATGTCGGGAGGGAGTGATCATCATTGGAAGGTTCACAGTCGGTCAGAGGTTACGGTGGATTACATCGGTATCGTTCACTCCTGTTTTTCTGAAAAATTTGGTATTCCACGACAGGCAGGCATGGCTCCTTCTGCGCTCGCAACGATCGAACTTCTCGAGCCGTTCAATAGAGAGGAAATGATTCGTGGCCTTGAGACATTCAGCCATATCTGGGTTCAGTTTCTATTTCATCACTCGGTCTCAGAAGGTTGGAAAGCAATGGTTCGACCTCCTCGTCTGGGAGGAAAAGAGCGTCTAGGTGTTTTTGCCACGAGAAGCCCGCACCGACCAAATCATATCGGGCTCTCTGCCGTGAGGCTGCTGGAGGTAAGATGCTCAGGTGGTCACGTGGAGCTCGATATTGCCGGAGTTGATCTGCTTGACGGTACGCCGGTGCTCGATATTAAACCGTATGTTCCATACAGCGACTGTCTCAAGGAGGCAACCAGGGGCTGGCTGGAGACTCCTTTCCGGGAAATGGAGGTGAAATTTTCCCGGCAGGCTGAAACGTTTTGTACTCTCTATGAGAAAGAACATGGCCGCCCCCTGTCGAGTCTGATTCGAGAGGTTTTGGCAACGGATCCCCGGCCTGCCAGTCAACGGTCGAGACGTTTTAGTTTCGGAGTATCTTTCTGGGATGTTAATATTCGCTGGGATGTGTCTGGGAATAGTTGCAATGTGGTGCGTTGTGAACTTGGTGTCGATGAGAAAGCGGAGCCTTCGTGATCAGGAAAATTAGGGCATGCTGTTTCTCTGAACAGGAAGTTGTAGTGTAAACGTTGAACCATTTCCTTCAGTTGACTGGCAGGTGATCTTTCCTCCATGGGCTCTTGCAATTCCATATGATACGGAGAGACCAAGGCCGGTTCCTTCCACCTCCGGTTTCGTTGAGAAGAATGGTTCAAATATACGATCCATCTTTGCTGCACTGATCCCAGACCCTGAGTCAGTAATAGCAAGATAAACACAATCCCGATCGGATGTGGTAGAAATGGTTAAAGCACCACCGCTTGGCTTCATCGCTTCAATGCCGTTGAGGATAAGGTTGAGGATTACCTGGGCGAGTTGATCCTCCTTTCCCCAAATTTCCGGAAGATCATCCTTGTGAGTAACGGTCGAGACAATATTGTTATCAAAAAATCTTTTTTGTTGAAAAAGCAAAACTTTATCAACAATATCATTTATATTGCACAATGATTGCGTGGTGCTCTCAGCGCCATAAAACGTCTGGATATCATCGATCAGACCTTGCATTCGATCACATTCGCCTATGGCAATTTCCAGCAGTTCATTGTCTTGACCAGCCAGTATCGAACGTTCTTTAAAATCTTTTAACAATCCCTTAATTCCAAGCAGAGGGTTGCCAAATTCATGGGCAATGGAGGCTGATAACCGCTCCAGTGCTTTCTGTTTCTGGGCCGTAATCAGGTGACGTTGCACTTCTTCTTCATAGGTTACGTCACGACTGACAGCAACGAGGTTGGTGACCAGGCCACGTTCATTTGAGATGGGAGAGGCGATAACATCGGCGACTCGCTTTTCTCCGCTTCTGTTCTTGAAGCTGACTCGCCCCTGCCATGCAGAACCCTGCAGTACCTGCTCTGTGGCTGCTGTATATACAGGTCTGAGCGATTCTTGGTTGGACAAAAGGTCTTCTTTTTTACCGACGATCTCATCGAGTTTGTAGCCTGTAGCTTTTTCAAATCCGGGATTTGCATAAACAATACTGAGGTCGCTGTCCGTGATTAACACAGAAATCGGAGAGTTATAAAGTGCTTCCTTGAGCAGTGCCATCTGGTGGTGAAGCTCTCGCTGACCACTGATGTCGTTAAAAAAGACGACCGCGCCAGAGCACGTTTCGTCCGAGAATGTTGGATAGGCGCGAACCGCTGCGTAAAAGCCCTCTTTATCGGAGCAGCTGATATAGGAATCTTCACAGATAAATCTTTTTCCCGACAATGCATGGTGCAGCAATGTGCGATTTTCAGTGTCATATTTTTTATCAAGATACCGGCAGATAAACACATCGGTGTATTGTTTTCCCGTAATGTCCTCTTCTCCAACTCGCTGTAATAACTGAATACACCTGGTGTTTGCATAGAGGATGACGCCATCACTGTTGATACCGAAAACTCCTTCCTCGGTTGAGTTGAGAAAGAGGCGTAATTGTTGCTCACCTCTGAGGACCTCGTGATACGCAAAGTATCCTCTTTTCTGCATTGAGGACAGGGCCTCGGCCACATCATCCAGCTCATCTGGATGGCGGTTTTCTCTGCGATCAAGAGTCAGCGGCGGAAGTAATTCTTGAAAGGTAATAGCGGATACGTGTGAGGACATTGCCTGGAGATGCCTGGTAATGAGATATTGAACGACTGCGAGGGCAAGGGCTGCCACAATAAAAGTTTTAACTGCATTGGCAAAAAGGACGATGAGTGCCCGTCTGGTCAGCTGCCGGTATACTTCCTCAAGGTTAGCAATAACTGTAAACGTACCAATATTCTCTGTACGGTTTCGGTTTATGTACTGAATTGGCAGCTGTACCTGAAAACGGTCAGATTCACTCCTGTCGCCGCTTGACCATCGAACCACATTATCATCGATGCTTACCGCCGCATATAAGATATCATCCCGATTGGTGATCCCCTTGAGCAGGGTATTAATCTGGTTGTCGTCCATGATCCAGGTGTTTTCTGCAATCGATGGAAGATAGGTCTCCTCCAGAGAGGAGAGATAAGATTGTATGCTGGCGAGTGCATGGCGATAATCAAGATAGAGCTGTATCCCCGTACTGAAAAGAGCGACAATTGTACTGATTGCCACAAACCACCAGACAAGCTTCTTGGCGACTGGTGAGTTTAACGGATACATTTTCATAGTAAGATCCAGAGAGCGAAGGGAGCCGGTGTTTGCTTAACGGTCCATGTATTTTTCAATAATCTGTCGGGGAAAATCTGACTGGCTAAGCGTCTTGTTTGCCTCCTGTAACCGCTTGACAATGTCAGGATCGGTCTCGGGGTGAGCACCAAGATAATAACCGCCCGAGGAAATAAACAGGGCGGGTTCAACATCACTCATCTTGAGATTGGCCGATTGTAAGGCCCTGTAGATGGTATACTCATTACCAGTTATTAAATCACTACGCCCGTTGAGAAAGACGTTTGTCTGGATTGACTTGTTCGGGGTCTTAACGATGTTGATATTTTCTTTAAATCCCAGCCCCTCCATTGTTGTTGTTAGGGAATGACCCAGGATGACCGCAGTAACATAGTTTTTCGCATCTTCGAGAGTCTTGAGCTTGATGTCATCCCGCCCGCGTAATTTATAGAGAAAGGTTCGCTTGGTGAGAATCGGACCGATCCATTTAAAGAGTTTCTCCCGGTCCGGGGTTCTGTTGAGGGTGTATATAAAGTGATTTTTTTGTTTTTGCACCAGATGGTAGGATCGTTTCCAGGGATATATCTCGATTTGTGGATGATATCCTGCCAGCCGAAATAGTTCCTCGACTATTTCCGTTGCGATTCCAACAATTTGACCATCTTTTTCATGGTGGACGGGGGGTAATGGTTCCGTATAGACCGTCAGGTTCACTGCGCTGCTTGCAGGGGGAATCAGTATGAAATAAAGCGCGGCCAAAAGCTGAAAACAAACGATCTTTTTCATCAATCACGACTCACCAGAGGTTGTCTGTAATATCCTGCAGTTTTGCGGCTATGTGAACATATTGGCCTGTGTTTGTAAATTTTTTTTACCGTTGATCACAGTCATCTATGTACCGATCACTTTTCACTCTGGGGTGAGATGATACAGTAAACCCGTCCTCCGATTTTATACTGGGTTGTGGTGATGTCATAGTCGAGACTGCTGCCGTTGATCTCCATGTTGTCGCCTTTTAGGCGCGTATCTACAGGCGACTGAATCGTTTGGTCAGTATCGTTATAGTACAATAGTTCGGTGAAGAGGTGCTGGTTTTCAACTTCGCGTGAAACGCGAACATCTTGCTGCAGGGTAAGCTTTCTGGTTTCCGTGTTGTATAACCCTTTGTTAGCTTTTATTGTAACAGTTTCCCCATCCTTACCAAAGAGGTCTGCATCGACTGTTGTCAGTTCAAATTCGTTTGGAATATCAGTTGTATAGGCACTTTCGGCGCGAACTTCAGCTGTTTTTTCCCCCTGCTGATCCTGGATGATTATAACCTTTTCCAGTATGAAATTGTGAACGTTCTGGTCGCGTTTGCCGAAGTTAGGATCATATCCCCCGCGAGGTTCCAGAAAGGAAGCCAGTGGCAGCCGCCAGGCAGGAAATGTTACCAGCAGCAGCAGGGGGATAAGCCATAAGAGATTGCGTGGATGTGCTATCATTTCATATACTTTTGGAGAAGAGAATCATGCTTTCCGCTGGCTCTGACAATAAGATCACAGAGTTCTCGAACGGCACCGGCCCCGCCTGCATGGCTGGAAACAAAGTGACAGATCGTTTTTACTTCTGGAACACCATTGAGAGGACAGGCGGCCAGTCCAGCTCTTGAGAGCAGGGAAAGGTCAATCCAGTCATCCCCCATATAACAGACCTGGTATGGTTTCAGGGTCGCCAGTCTGAGAATTTCTTTAAATGCCTGGAGTTTATTATCAACGCCCTGCATGATATATTTCATGCCCAATTCACCAGCGCGCCTCCTGACCAGTTCTGAGCTTCGTGCCGTTATAATACCCACCTCGATACCTGCCTGCTGGACCAACCGTATCCCGAGACCATCCTGGGTATTAAATGATTTACCTTCGACACCATTTTCGGAATAGATCAGAGATCCATCGGTGAGCACTCCATCAACATCTAAAAGCAGAAGCTGAACGGGTTCTGCCTTGGCCATCAATAACCGATACTCAGGGCTGTCATCTTGACGAATCCGCTCTTGTGCACGATTGCGGTATTGTTCCAGGATTTGGCAGTCTGACGGGTGGGCATCAGGATTGTTTGGTGGGCAGTGGTTGCTCATTATTGAAGAAAATAGCTGACTATTAAGTGACACAGGCACGGATGCGAACAACCTGTTCAAGAATAGACTCAATCGAGTCCAGCGCTATGGAGTTCGGGCCATCGCACAGCGCATTATCGGGGTCAGGATGAACCTCCATGAACAGTCCGTCAATACCAACCGCCACAGCTGCCCTGGTCAGGGGTCTTATGAATTCACGCTGTCCTCCGGACGATCCGCCGGCGCCGCCTGGCAGCTGAACAGAATGGGTAGCGTCATAGATAACAGGGCAGTTGAAACTTCTCATGACCGGCAGGGAGCGCATGTCAACCACCAGATTATTGTAGCCGAAACATGCACCTCTTTCCACGAGCATGATCTCACTACTGCCACTTTCCCGAATTTTAGTGATGGCGTTTTGCATGTCCCACGGAGAAACGAACTGGCCTTTTTTCAGGTTAATCGGCTTGCCGGTCTGGGAGACAGCGGTCAGCAGATCGGTCTGTCGGCAGAGAAAGGCAGGTATTTGGATGATGTCAAGCACCTCGGCTGCGATATCTGCCTGGTCGGGCTCATGGATATCAGAAACAACGGGAACATTAAGCTCAGACCTGATCCTGGCCAGTATCTCCAGACCATGTTCAATGCCAGGTCCTCTGAAAGACGTGATGGATGTCCGATTTGCCTTGTCGAAGGAAGCTTTGAATATATAGGAAAGGCCAAGTCTGCCGCAGATTTCCAGCATGGTCTCTGCCACCTCTTTTGCCAGCTCTGCTGATTCGAGCACACATGGACCGGCGATCAAAAGAAGTGGCTGGCCGGATCCAACCTGGATTGGTGTTCCGCTGGGGTGCTCAATTGCAACTGGCTCTATATCCATTGGATCCTGCTATTTTTTATTGTTCAGGGCAGCTTTAATGAATTCCCTGAACAGAGGGTGCGGCTTCATCGGCTTGGACTTGAATTCAGGATGAAACTGACAGCCTAAAAACCATGGATGATCCTCGATTTCAACAATTTCCACGAGATTATTGTCCGGTGATGTTCCAGACACTTTCAAGCCGGCATCTTCGAGCCTCTGGCGATAGTCATTGTTAAATTCAAAACGATGTCGGTGACGTTCAGATATTTCCTCGCTCTGGTAGGCATTCATGGCAAAGCTGTCTTCTTTCAGGATGCACGGATACGCTCCCAGCCGCAAGGTACCCCCCATTTCTGATGTTTCATCTCGCGTCTGGACTTTATTGTTGCGATAATCAAACCATTCTTTACAAAGGTAAATGACCGGGTCAGCTGTCTGTGGATCCAGCTCTGAAGAGTGAGCATTGGGAATGTCGGCAACAAAGCGGCTGTATTCAACCACGGCAAGCTGCATGCCGAGGCAGATTCCAAAAAAAGGTATTTTATTTTCACGGGCATAGGTGATCGCTTGAATTTTTCCTTCCGCACCTCTTTTGCCAAAGCCGCCTGGAACAAGAATGCCATCGCATCCCTGAAGCAGTTCCTTTGGATCTTTTGTTTCGAGATCTTCTGCACTCAGATAACGGAGGTTTACCTTGGCATGATTGGCAATACCGCCATGGACAAGCGCCTCGTGCAGGCTCTTGTATGATTCTATCAGGTCAACATATTTTCCAGTAATTGCGATTGTTACCGAATGTTTCGGAGCATTCAGATTTTCAACCAGTTTTTCCCACGGCCCTATATTGGGCTGGCCGGTCCAGACATTGAGCAGTTCCAGAATCTTGGAATCGAGCCCCTCCCTGTGAAGATGAAGGGGAACTTCGTAAATATTATCAACATCCACTGCGGTAATAACAGCGTCTTGGGGAACGTTACAGAACAGGGCAATTTTTGCTTTGAGATCAGAAGACAATGGTACTTCAGTCCGGCAAAGCAGAATATCGGGTTGGATTCCGTCAGCACGTAATTCCTTGACGGAGTGTTGGGTCGGTTTTGTCTTAACTTCTCCTGCTGCTTTGATATAGGGAACCAGGGTCAGGTGAATGAACAGTGAATAATCCTTCCCCAGGTCGCCACGTAGCTGGCGGATCGCCTCAACAAAAGGCAGCCCCTCAATATCTCCTATTGTTCCGCCTATCTCAATGATTGCAATATCTACACTTCCGTCCAGTTGAAGGACAGCAGCCTTAATTTCATCGGTGATATGGGGGATAACCTGTACCGTCCCGCCAAGATACTCACCCCGGCGCTCTTTGGTAATAACTGAGTAATAGATCCTTCCTGAGGTGTAATTATTAATCTGAGCCATTACCGCATCGGTATAGCGCTCATAGTGGCCCATATCGAGGTCGGTTTCAGCACCGTCATCGGTTACATAAACCTCTCCATGCTGAAACGGGTTCATGGTTCCAGGGTCAACATTGATATAGGGGTCAAGTTTTTGAAATGTAACGGTGAGACCTCTACTTTCAAGCAAAGCACCTATGGAGGCGGCAGCAAGCCCCTTACCAAGAGATGACAAAACACCACCGGTAATGAAAATAAATTTTGTTCGCTTGGTATTAGATTTTTTCATGCTGGCCCCGTGGAAAAATTTTCAGGTGAGTTTGTTCGCCTTTTTATACAACTTATTTGTGACAGAGGCAACTGCTCACCCGGTTTAAATTTTCTTTTGAGGGGGTGATAACTTGTCACACTGGCAGGGCGTGAATATCGTGATGATAGATAAGAATCATTCCTAGAAGGAGTATAAAATGAATTATATATTATTGATGAGTGTATTGGCTCTGGTCATGGTGGCTTCTTTCTCTGATAAACTGCGTGCAAAAGAAACTGAGCATACGGCAATTTTTGGAGGGGGGTGCTTCTGGTGTATGGAACCGCCGTTTGAACAGCAGGACGGTGTGCTCGATGTCGTTGCCGGATATACCGGCGGGCCTGAGCAGGAGGCGACGTACGAGCAGGTGAGCAGCGGCATCACTGATCACATTGAGTCGGTCAGAGTGCGTTATGATCCGGACCGGGTTTCCTATAGCGAACTGCTGGATATTTTCTGGCGACAGATTGACCCGACAGATGGCGGTGGGCAGTTTGCCGACCGGGGCGACCACTATAAAACGGCAATCTTCTACTCTTCGGAAGAACAGCGGTCTGGCTGCGGAGCAGTCAAAGCAAGCACTTCAGGACTCGGGAATATTCAAAAAGCCCATCGTGACCGCTCTTTTACCGGCCCAGCCATTTTATGAGGCGGAAGAGTATCACCAGGATTATTACCTTAAAAATGTTGCTCATTATTCACGCTATAAAAAAGGCTCAGGCAGAGAGGCATTCATCAAGACGGTCTGGGCGGGAAAGCAGATCAGCGATGGCGGCGGATTCGTCAAACCTTCAGATGATGAGCTCAAAAAAACACTGAGCAAGCAGCAGTATAATGTGACCCAGAAAGATGGCACCGAGCCACCTTTTAACAACGAATATTGGGATAACAAGGAGGACGGTATTTACGTCGATGTCGTTTCCGGGGAGCCACTTTTCAGCTCCACAGACAAATATAATTCAGGGACAGGCTGGCCAAGTTTTACAAAACCACTTGAGGCGGAGAACATAGCCGAGCATCGTGATGCGTCACTTTTTATGGTGAGAACTGAGGTGCGCAGTGCCCATGCGGATTCTCACCTCGGACATCTTTTTGATGATGGGCCGCCACCGACCAACCTGCGTTATTGTATCAACAGTGCTTCATTGCGTTTCATACCGGTTAACAAGCTGGAATCGGAAGGGTACGGGCGCTATAAGTCTTTATTCGATAAATAATGAAACGGGCCGGGACGGAGCCTGAACTTTTTTGAGCAGCTCAGGCCTGCCCGGTGATAGGCGGGATGGTCGTATTTACCGATAATTGAGGCAGAGATGCTCGACCTCCGGGCCTACCTTTTTCCAGTCTACACAGGGGCGGGTGAAACCTTTCGGCTTAATCAGGGGGCACCCGAAGGCGGCATCATCAATATAAATTTGCCCATATGCTTTTGGACTTGATGTCCATGAATCCTGGGTCGGGTTTTTGTTGACGCCAAACAGCTCAACACCCTCGGATTGCAGGTAATTAACCGCATCGGTGAGCAGGTTGCCCATCGTTTTTCCATCAGATCGCATGGTGAAAAGGATAATCTTACCTCCGGCATTATGTATCCGTTTCAACCATTTTATCGCATCCGGCACCGGTTTCCCAATTTCCGGAAAGCGATGATCCACCAGCGTTCCGTCAAAATCAACACAAATATACATGGTTCAGCCAGTTTTCCCTTGTTCTTTTAGCGCACCAGAAAGAGCGTCTTGGTCCTACAGGCAGTCCAGCGATTTGGTCGCCGGGCCGCCTGTAGCGGACGAGCTGCTTTTTTAGATGATCGGTTTCATGGCGCTCATGTAGGACCTCAGCTCCTCACCAATCACCTCAACCTCTGTATAGCGAATGGCCTCATTGACATCAATGAGATCGAGGTTGTCTACCCCACAATCTTTTAAATCCTGTCCTTTACCAATGACATCGACATCGACCGTTTTCATAAAATCGGCCAGAAGCGGCACTGCTTCATGGGCGAAAAGATAGCATCCGTACTCAGCTGTATCGGAAATGACAACATTCATCTCGTACAGTTTTTTCCGTGCTATCAGGTTCGCAATCAGGGGCACTTCATGAAGAGATTCATAGTAAGCCGACTCTTCCTTGATTCCGGCAGATACCATGGTGTCAAAGGCCAGTTCGACACCTGCCTTCACAAAGGCGACCATCAGGATTCCGTTATCAAAGTACTCCTGCTCAGGGATCTCCGCCTCCATGGACTGAGACTGTTCAAAGGAGGTTTCACCGGTTTCTTTTCGCCACTTGAGAAGATTGGCGTCATCGTTGGCCCAATCCTGCATCATGGTTGATGAGAAGGTGCCTGACATGATATCGTCCATATGTTTTTCAAAAAGCGGCGTCATGATATTTTTCAGCTCTTCAGCCAGGACAAATGCCTTTATTTTTGCAGGGTTTGAGAGGCGATCCATCATATTGGTAATGCCGCCGTGTTTCAGAGCTTCAGTGGTAACCTCCCAGCCATATTGCACAAGCTTTGAGGCGTAGCCTGAATCGATACCATTCTCCAACATCTTGTCGTAACAGAGCAGGGTTGCAGTCTGCAGCAGTCCGCAGAGTATTGTCTGCTCTCCCATCAGGTCTGACTTGACCTCTGCAATAAAAGAGGACTGGAGAACACCGGCACGATCTCCTCCCGTCCCGCAGGCGTATGCTTTAGCGATCTCCCACCCTTCGCCCCTGGGATCATTTTCGCGGTGCACGGCAATCAGCGTGGGGATGCCGAATCCTCGGACATACTCTTCGCGCAGCTCGGTTCCCGGGCCCTTCGGGGCAACCATTATGACAGTTATGTCCTCTCGGATCTGCATTCCTTCTTCGACAATGTTAAAACCATGGGAGTAGGATAGACAGGCACCGTTTTTCATCAGGGGCATGAAAGAGGAGACAGCATCTGTATGCTGTTTATCGGGTGTCAGGTTTACCACCAGGTCGGCAAGCGGCATCAGTTCCTGGTAGGTACCGACGACAAACCCATGCTCGGTTGCATTCTTCCAGGATTGTCGCTTATGAGTAATCGCATCTTCACGCAGCGCGTATGAAACATCCAGACCTGAATCACGTAGATTCAACCCCTGGTTCAACCCCTGGGCACCGCACCCGACGATGACGATCTTTTTCCCACGCAGGGCTTCAACACCATCGAACTCTTCAGCTTCCATGAAACGACATTGTGCCAACTCCTCTATTTGCAAGCGTAACGGCAGTGAGTTGAAATAATTAGTACCCATGATATATCTCCTTTTTTTTGTGATCTTTTTTGAAAAAACGCTCTACATCTGTGATTCCCTGATCTCATATATGCAGTATTCAGTATTGCGTCAAGTGATTTATATGTGATACTGTGTTGCATATTTTGCAATGATTCGAATTGTCAGCTCAACGGTGGGCGCCCCTCTATTTTTCAACACCAGGATGGATATCAGAGAACTCAACCTTTTCCTGCACCTTGCCGGCACGCTGCACTATGGTCAAACCAGCAGGGCCTGCAATATCACCCGTTCCGGCCTGACCCGAACAATCCAGCGGCTTGAGCAGGAAATTGGAGAACAATTGTTTATTCGCGATAATCGCTCGGTTACCTTGTCGCGTGCCGGAGATTTGTTTAAGGAATATGCTGTTGATGTCATTCGCCGTCATCGCACCCTTCAGGTCCAGATGGCCGCCGAACATAATTTGCACGGAGAGTTATCTCTTTATTGCTCTGTTACGGCCATTTTGTCTATTCTTCCGGGAATAATAATACGATTCCGGCATGCGTATCCGGATATACACCTGAATCTCCAGACCGGTGATGCCGCAATGGCACTGCCGAGCCTGGAGAGCGGTGAAGCAGACCTTACGATCGCAGCATTGCCGGATAGCGTGCCTCGGCAGGTTGTTTTTTTGAAAATGCTTGAAACCCCTCTTATTTTTATCGGTCCCAGGAACCCCGAAGAACTGGGACAATCGCTGTCCCTGGCCAACTTGAGCAAGGTTCCGGTGATTATGCCAAAACGAGGGCTCAGCAGGAAACGGTGCGAGCGCTGGTTCGCCCAGAAAAATATAACACCTGCCGTCTATTCATCTGTCGCTGGAAATGAGGCGATGATTGCGATGGTTGCCATGGGCTGCGGTATTGGCGTTGTACCTCGACTTGTGCTTGAAAACAGTCCACTGAGAAGTCGTATCCGGGTTCTCGACGTAAGACCCGCTCTTGACCCGTTTTCTGTTGGTGCCTGCACCACCAGGTCGTTAAAGCGCAGACCGGTCGTACAGGCATTCTGGCATATTGCCGAACAGGAAATACTCAATCGTTATACAACACGAGGAATTGATGAAAACCATTCTGATAACAAATGATGACGGTATTCACAGCCCGGGCCTTTCCGCCCTGAAAGAAGCCTTGCTGCCATTGGGAACGGTCATAACCATTGCACCCGACCGTGATAATTCTGCCATCTCCCATGCCCTGACCATGAATCGACCACTGCTTTTGGAAGAGCTCGAAAAGGACAGCTATACCATCAATGGAACACCAACCGACTGTGTCGCAATCGGCCTGAGTAAAGTCGTCGATCGCATTCCTGATCTGCTGGTATCAGGGATCAACTCCGGTCCGAACCTTGGAGATGATATTTCCTATTCCGGTACCGTTTCGGCGGCGATAGAGGGAACCATGTATGCTGTTCCTTCACTGGCCGTCTCCCTTGCAGGCAGACCCCCCTTCTCCTTTGAGCGGGCCAAGAAAATTATCAGGTTTCTGGCCGTCAAGACAATGAAGTATGGTTTACCGGCAGACACACTGATGAATATCAACATCCCGCATGGTGAAAAAATAGAGGGTTTGCGGGTTACCCGCCAGGGCCGACGCCTATGGAAACAGGCGGTTCAGGAAATAACTGACCCATTTGGCCGTTTACATTACTGGATTGGAGGAGGGACGCCACTGCTTGATGTTGGGGTGGATACGGATGTTCACGCCATAGAAAGCAACTATATCTCTGCAACACCAATTCATCTCGATCTGACGAACCATGAGGGAATCAGCTATTTCAAGGAGGATCTGCAACTTGAAAAAATCACCGAACAACCGGACCTGTTTATCTGACTGATATGCCCAACACACTGGCACATTTTGGCATACAGACACTTGCTACGAAGGCTGTTGACCGCTCAGCAGATATTAAGTGGATTGCTTTGGGTTGTATCTTGCCGGATATTCCCTGGATAACCCAGCGGGCGGTATCCCTGCTTGCTCCCGGTGTCGATTTACTGTCGCTTCGTCTTTACTGCCTGATTCAGGCATCACTCTTTTTCTGCCTGATTCTCAGCGGGGCAATTGGCTTGTTGAACCGTTCCCCTCTGCGTATCTTTCTGATTCTGGGGGGAAACTGTCTGGCCCATTTACTGCTCGATGCCATGCAGACCAAGTGGGCCAACGGTGTCCAGCTGTCAGCTCCGTTCAGCTGGCAGTTGAGCCAGTTTCAGCTTTTCTGGCCTGAAAACATGATAAGTCTTGTCCTGACCCTGAGCGGCTTGGTTATAATCGTATTCTACGGCTGGTACGATCGTCGCATGGTCATGGTTCTGCAGCGCTCATATCCCCGGGTGACGCTCTGCCTTGTTCTCGTGAGCGGTTATTTTCTGCTGCCCTTCATGTTTCTCAATGACTCATTTGAGGCAGATAATCACTATGTGCAAACACTTCGCAATGAAGAACAGCGTGGTGGCAAAAATATTGGCTTTGACCGCTGCAGTTACGACAAATCATCAGCAACGATTACTGTTTTTACCAAAGAAAAATTTAAGCTGATCTCAGATCAGCCCATAGAAAGCGGATCGATCTCACTGCTCGGAAGGTTTGTTGACCAGAGCACCATCGTCGCCACCAAGGTTCATCAGCATAGAACCAAACGTGATCTCTTTTCGTATGTCGGGCTGTCCGCGTTTCTGATACTATGGGGAACCGCTCTTTTTTCCGGCAGGATCAAGATAAAATGAGGTGGTCGTTTCAGCAACATCCTCTGGATTGAATGCCAACTTTTGCCAGCCACCGGCTGATAATGAGCGCGGCGCAGCCAACACCGGGATTTACAGTAATCGCATTGGCCGTGCAGTTCTGAGCACAGGCACCACACTCCATACAATCATTTCTTTTGACGATTACTGCGCTCTTACCCTGCATCTCAAACACATTGTGAGGGCAGACCGTAAGACAGGCACGACAACCGATACAGCGCCCCTGGTCGAGTTCAATATCGGTGACATTTTGAATGTAATTGAATCCTTCCATAGCTTATCCGATAAATGGTGCAGCAATCCAAAGGGTCGCCGCAACAGCAGTTGTGATGATCTGAAAGGGTATGGCCCGCCTCATTTCCCACTCAACCCCGGAAGGCGAGGTAAACGGTGTTGACCCGGTGAAGTTCATACCGAGATAAGAACTGACACCGCAGACCCAGAACCAGGCTGCGGCACCTTCATATACAGGTAGATTGGTGAAGACCAGATATACCAGAACAATCCCGCAGATTGCTCCGCAGATAAACCCTTTGAGGGAAAACGATCTTCCCGGCAGATATGGCAGTAAGAGGGGAACAAGTACTGCTCCGCTGACAATTCCAACAGCTGTTGCCACGATTAATATCAGCCCGCGATTCCAGGCCTGATCTATGGAATATATCGACTGCGAGATGCCACTGATCAGAAACAGCAGCGGAACGAACCACCATAAAGATCTAACCAGCAATGAGAGTTCAACAGGGACGAGTATCATTCGTTCGGGCAGAGTGAATGTCACCAGTCGCATTCCAGGCTCAGCCTGAAATTCGTTATTCAGGAAGACAGCCAGGTCGTCTGATCTGATCGGGCCATAGATAACGGAGAAGCCACACAGCGCTTTCACCCTGTGGGCGGCGATGCCGGTTGCACCCAGTTGTGGAACGATCACCGTTCGATGATCAACAACTAGCTCAAGGGCTGTCCGGGTGATTTGCTTTACCAGTTCGTCGGTGGAAAATGTTTTTTTTCCTGCAGCGCACCAGACATTTATCCCACAGGTGTCCAGAACAAGAAGCCAAACATCCTGGCCGGCAAGATTGGATCGCACCGTATCAAAGCTCAGTTTGTAATTGGCTGTGACAATAACCGGACTTTTAGTGTCAGGATCTCCAACACCATACAGTCCGGGGGAGACCGTGTAATTGTCGCGCTTTATGCCCAGCCTTGTAAGGATTGTGCCTCTCCAGTCACCTGCAGAAAGGGAGGTTGAAACAATCGGAATGTTCGCCGAGCCTGCATTGCTGAAACGTTTTACAAAATTGCAAAGCTCATACCCTGCCAGCGCATCAGCAGAGCTTTTGGGAGGGGGCGGCCCACCGCAGCAGACAGTCTCCTCAATGCTGATCTTATCTGATTGTGTTTCCGAACTGGAACAGCAGTCACTAGAGGATCAAGAATCTGGTGTCGTAAGAATTTCTGTTTTCGGAACGTTCTGCATTTTCTCTATCACTGGGTACATACTGGCTTAGAAAGATTGAACCCCTTTTTACATTGTAGAACATTTTCCAGTTCGTGCAATCGGTAAGAACCTGCTTCAACAGGATCGAGTGGACTCACCCCTGTCTTATGACCCGCCTCATCCGGATATCTGATCAGCTGAGAATCTCGTTGATCATTAGCCATTCTCCTATTATAGGTGTAACCATATGGTTGGACCCTTTTTTTTATTTCTGATATCACACAAGGAGTGAATACATGCAAGTAACCTGTCATGGTGCCGCCGGAAGCGTTACCGGGTCATGTCACCTCGTGGAAACGCGTTCAAGCCGCTTCCTCATTGACTGTGGGATGTTTCAGGGAAACAAAACCCTCAGTCGTCTGAACTACGAACCGTTTCAGTTTGACCCTAAAACAATTGACTTTGTCGTTTCAACCCACGGTCATATTGACCACTGTGGACTACTGCCCAAATTAGTAAAACATGGGTTTACCGGAACGATTTATGCGACCCCGGCTACAGCGGACCTCCTTCCGGTAATGCTTGCCGATGCCGCCTATATTCAGGAAAAGGATACCGAACACGAAAACAGAAGGCGAGAGCGCAAGGGGCAACCCCCACGGGAGCCGCTCTACGACAGGGAGGATGCCGACAGGGTAACCGGACTGATCCAGGCACTGCGCTATGACACCTCAATGATGGTAAATGATGAAATCACCCTCAGGCTGCGTGATGCTGGTCATGTGATCGGTTCAGCCATCGTTGAATTGTACGTCCGAGAGCAGGAGCGAGAGATCAAAGTCGTCTTCTCAGGTGATCTCGGCCAGTGGGATGTCCCCATTATTGAAGACCCAACCTATATCTGGAATGCAGACTATGTTTTTATAGAATCTACCTATGGAGACAGAAATCACCAGAGGTCACTTCCCAGAAAAGAACAGCTTCTCGAGCAGATCACTCATACCTATCGTAAGGGTGGAAAGCTGCTGATTCCCTGTTTTGCACTTGAGCGAACCCAGGAACTTCTTTATACCCTCAGTGAATTAATGAATGAAGCCGATGACTTTCCACCGATGGATGTCTATCTGGACAGTCCCCTGGCCATTAAAATAACCGAGATCTTCAAAAAGCACCCTGAGTACTACGATGATGACTATAAGGCCAGAACAGATAAACCATTTGATTTCCCAGGGCTTATATGTACCCCGTCAGTAGATGAATCACGCCGGGCCAACACCATGAGCGAACCGGCCATCGTCATTGCTGGAAGCGGAATGTGTACCGCCGGCCGTATTCGCCATCACCTGAAACATGGCATATGGAATCCGAAAAACACGGTACTTTTCGTCGGTTACCAGGCACCGGGAACCCTGGGCCGTATTCTGCTCGATGGTGCTGAAGAAATTAAAATGATGGGAATGAAGCTTGTAGTAAAAGCTGATATCGCCAGGATTGGCGCATTTTCAGCTCATGCAGATAAGGATGAACTGACCGGATGGCTTTCTGCATTTAAACAAAAACCCAAACGCGTCTTCCTCGTTCATGGCGAAGAGAAGACCCTTGCCACCTTCAGCTCATCGCTTGAAGATATCGGTTTTGATACCGAAATTCCTGCCAGAGATAAACCTCTAACGCTGGATTAAAAAACCAATATCGGGGAGATTCTGTCTATGAATCTCCCCGGTACTGGTTTAGCTGTTTAAAACCCACTGTCCCTGGGCATTTCTGCACGCGGTTGTCATGGTTTTCTGGGGTTGGCCATCAATAATTGCGGTGATCTCAGCTTCACGGCAAACCTGGTTTGTTGATGGGTTATTATAGGCTGGCTGCGGTACCACCTGATAGTTGTTTCCGGAATCTGGGTTTACCCAGGTGACAGGCTGACCGGATGGGCCGCGCTCATAGGCGTTATTGAGCTGCTGCTTGTCAGTTTTATCCATTTCGTTACCGACGATATAACCAAGCATTGTGCCGACCGCAGCCCCGATCAGTGTCGCTTCTGTATTGCGGCCAATGGCCTGGCCGATCAATGCTCCACCCGCAGCACCACCGGCAGCTCCTTTTGTGCCTTTGCTCACACCATCAAACTGAGCACAGGATGACATGATTAGCATCATCACGCCGACTAATAAAAGTGCAGTCAATCTCATTTATTCCTCCATTGGTAAAATTTGTTTTTAGATAGTTTTACGATAATGACTCAACTATCTAATTATTCTTAACAAAAAAACATGCTTATCATAGACAAATGTAACGCTGTCTTTTCCGCTGTCAACGAATAATTATCCTGTTCCGTTCAATCGGAAATGAGTTGCTCTCTCGAGGTAGATGAAATTCCCTGCTGGGCCTGAGTGCCGATCATTGCGGATTCTAGCACTGGCGGGTTAACCACGGCTTCACCAGGCCAAATAACCACGAAATTTGCGCAGGAACCGCCATTGGTCTGTCTTCCCCTGGGGAAAAACAGCAGGATAAAATAACAATTTCATAAAAACTGAGGGGAATTGCATGGCTTATTCCTGTCAGTATCCCGTCAGGACACCAATGTGTGCTCAATATCGATTTGCATCTTCTCTATCACTTCGATGGGGTCAGCTGCTCTGGTTATGGGTCGACCGACAACGAGGTGATCAGCACCATTTTTCACCGCAAGCCCGGCACTCATTACTCGTTCCTGGTCATCATCCTTATTAGTTACATTGGCTCCAGGTCTTATACCGGGGGTAACAATTAACAGTCTGTCACCGAGTCCAGATCGCAATCGTGATGCTTCCAGACCTGATGAGACAACACCATCACACCCCAGGTCGAGTGCTGTCTGGGCACGATGATAAACCAGATCGGCAATGGAGCCAGTCATCCCCATTGCCCGCATGTCCGCCTCACCAAAGCTGGTGAGAACGGTCACGGCGAGCAGCTTCAGGTCACCCCGGGCTGAGACGGCGGCTCTGATAATCGGATCGTTACCATGAATTGTCGCCAGGCTCACACCACGGTTGTTGACCTGCTCAACCGCACGTTTTACGGTTTCAGGTATATCAAAAAATTTCAGATCCAGCATTACCTGATGACCGCGATCAAGAATCCAGTCCACGGTGTTGAACCAGTCAGCCATAAAAAGCTCCAACCCGACCTTGAAAAAGCCGGTATGGGATTCACACCTTCTAACGACGTCCCTTGCTTTCTCAGGATGGTCTAGATCGAGAGCTACAATGATACGTTCCCGCATCTGAATTGTTTTACCCATCTTCTGCCTCTTGTTAAGATTCAGTCGTCACCCTATTATAACCGAGCCGCTTGCAAAACACCCTTTTCGTTCAACCTCTTCGTTATGCTTAAAATTTTATCCTCGGAATATCAACGATGCCTGCGGCATTAGAATCTATCCCTGGAAAATGAAAAATTTTCGGACAGCATAATTGATCATCACCGCTGTGAAGATGTTTGAGATAAATGCATAGGTTGTCAGCATACCAAAACGTCTGATAAGAAGTCCCATCAGCATCGTCCCTATCAGGACGCTTATACCTGATACCAGGTAGAAAAAGAGAATTTCCACCACAAGGGTGTGCCTGCCACGTTCAAATACCCACATAATATTGAGAATATAGGCAACCATGTTTGAAACCATAAAAGCGATAGTGTTGGCTATCATCGAGTTTCGTGCACGGCGGCGGACGTCAATTGTTTCAATATTGAGTCCGAAAAAACGGACAGCATGGTCTTTTTCCTGTAAGCACGGAAAAATCTTCCAACCGACAATATGGAATATGCAGATATGGGTCAGAGTTGCCACACCGCCTGCGAGTGCGTATTTTATAAATTGTATCAGGGTTGCATTTTCCAGGAGATTCATCGTTTTAGCTGGGTCCTGTGTAGAGGGGATAGTCTTTTTAATAAACGAAAGCAGCCTGTTGTGAGCCATGCAGACTCGAGCGTCGATGGCATGTATACATAACCTCCTTTCAAATGAACAGTTAAAAATCGATGAGCCGCAGGAACGGCTGTTATTTTTACGATCTGAAAGGGGGGAGGTACAAACAGATGACAACAGGTTGCAGGACACTGGACTGACCAGTAATTTTATAGGTGCTTTTGTAAAAAAAGTGAACAGACGGACGTTGATTTTACTCTTTTTTACATATCTTCATCTTCCGGCAATGATCGCAAAAATAGTTATATTTAGCAGTGCTGATAAGACTTGACAGAGCAGTAATGGTGCCAGCACCTTATCAGTAATAATGATACGAAGATAGCGGTTAGATGATAATGTACTTGCTAGCACTGGTTATACTTCTTTACCAATTTTGTTTTTTCTGTAAATTTCAGCCCTTTAACGCTGCTAGCGGGTAGTATAAAAAAAATATTAATCATTTTTTATACTTCAGATAGGTCAAACTGATTTCAATTTATCTTTACAAAAAAAATTCTGCCCTATAAGTTAGGACAGTCGTTCAACCGACACAGAGCGATTTTCTGCCGTTTGAGCGTTGTATATTTCACCCTGGTGGTATCCATTTAGTTGTGTGAGTATTGTTCTGCAATCGATGGCAAAAAAGGAAGGCAAGGGGGTAGCGTATGTCTGTCAAAATCTTTATCAAAAGGAAGGGCGTTGAGAATAATATTATTGAACTAACAGTTCTTCTCAAAAAACTACGAAGTTTGACCCTGAACCAGCCTGGCTATATCTATGGTGAAACCCTGCGGCGTATCGATCAGCCAGATGAATGTATGGTGATTTCGACCTGGCGGTCACTGCAGGATTGGGAAAACTGGCTAAAAAACGAGGAGCGTCTCAGTATCCAGAGCGAAATAGATCTGCTTCTCGGCAAAGATACGGAATACGCTGTTTACGAAGAATAAGCAAATTATTGAGTACGCAATAAATTAAGGTAGGTATCCAATGATCATTGAAGGCCTGAAGTTAATGGTTGTCGGCATGACAACTGTCCTGCTGTTTCTCACACTCATGATTCTACTCATTCAGCTCGTTGCGCACCTGACCAGGGGCATAACCGCTCGAGAGCTGCAGGCAGTGGAAGAAGAGAGGGAACGGCTGAAGCAGGAACGAGAACGGGAAAAACTGGCAGCTGCAATGGACGACAGTGATGAGGATATTGTCATCATTACTGCCGCAATTGCCGCATTTGAAGCGGAAAGAGCTGCTGCTTAAGCATATATCTGGAACAGTAACCTTACACGTCATCTGATCACGAGCTGACACAACAAAACGCAAGGAGAAGTACTGTGGGTAAAAAAGTAATTAAATTCATGGATACGTCTTTTAGAGACGGGTTTCAGTCGGTTTTTGGCGCTCGGGTATTAACCGATGATTTCATGCCTGCTGTGCAGGCGAGTGTTGACGCTGGTATCACGCACCTGGAGGCAGGCGGTGGCGCACGCTTTCAGAGTCTGTTCTTTTATTGCGGCGAGTCGGCATTTGATATGATGGATCGTTTTCGTGCCGAAGTCGGACCGGACGTAAACCTGCAGACGCTTGCCCGTGGTATCAACGTGGTGGCTCTCAGCCAGCAGCCCAGGGATATTATCGACCTGCATGCCAAGATGTTCAAGAAACACGGCATGACCACCATTCGTAACTTTGATGCCCTCAATGACGTGAGAAACCTGGAATATTCAGGTGAACGCATTGCCCACCATGGCCTGCACCATCAGGTGGTAATAACAATTATGGACCTGCCCCCTGGGTGCACAGGCGCGCATACTGCCGATTTCTATCTTGATCGACTCAAACAGATTATTGAGTCAGGCCTGCCATTTCATTCCATCTGCTTCAAGGACGCATCAGGAACGGCAAACCCCCGAAAGATTTATGATACCTTCAAAGGTGCCCGAAAAATAGTATCTGAAGATACTATTCTCTGGTATCACACCCATGACACAGCAGGAATAGGTATTTCCCAGAACCTTGCCGCCATAGAGGGTGGTGCTGATGGTATCGATCTGGCAAAAAGCCCGGTTTGCGGTGGTACCTGCCAGCCGGACATCCTGTCCATGATGCATGTCCTGAAAGGAACTGATTTCACGCTTGACCTTGACTATGAAAAGATCCTTGCCGCTGAAGAGGCGTTTGAACAGGCAATGAGCGATTACTTTATTCCACCTGAAGCAAAGATGGTGTCGCCTACCATTACCCTCTCTCCGATGCCCGGCGGCGCACTGACAGCAAACACCATGATGATGCGTGATACCGGAACACTGCACCTCTACCCGGATGTGATCAAAGAGATGGCAGAGGTCGTTCGCCTTGGTGGTTTCGGATCATCGGTAACCCCGGTTTCCCAGTTCTACTTCCAGCAGGCTTACCTGAATGTTACCCAGGGTAAGTGGAAGAAGATCAACCCAAGTTACGGGAATATGGTACTCGGCTATTTCGGCAGGACCCCGGCGCCACCGGATCCAGAAATTATCAAAATTGCCTCAGAGCAGCTGGGAAAACCTGTTTTCACTGATGATCCGCTTGACATCCTGGAACCCGGCATTCCGAAAGCAACAAAAATCCTGGAAGAGAACAAGCTCGAGGTAAATGACGAGAACATTTTCATCATTGCCAGCTGCGAACAGAAGGGTCTTGATTATCTCCTCGGAAATGCAGTCGTCAATGTTCGAAAAAAATCTGACGTCAAGGATGAGGCTCCAGCCAAGGCGGCTAAAGCTGCAGCGCCACAAGCTCCGGTTTCAGGACCACGGGCCTACGCGATTACCGTTAACAACCGAATTTACGATGTCACTGTTGCCGATGGAAGTGGCGCTGTGCAGGCGGTACCGGTTGCGGCAGCCGCAGCCCCAGCAGCGGCACCGGTCGTCGAGGGCACGGAAGTAGATGCCCCGACCCCTGGAAATATTGTCAAGCTCCTCGTTAAGCAGGGCGATGCTGTGAAAACAGATCAGCCGCTCGTGGTTATGGAAGCTATGAAAATGGAATCTGAGGTCAAGTCTCCCTGTGATGGTACAATTGTAGCAGTTCACGTATCAGCCGGAGATACAGTACAGGCTTCTGATCAACTCTTCACAATCGGCTAGGCTTTGTCGCTGACCCATTTGTACTTTGGATGCGCTGGCGCAGCCGGCGCATCTTCATTCATCGATCGAATGATGGAATCGCTATGAAAATAAAGTTTTGTATCCTCATCTTACTCAGCCTGACTCTTGGTATTCATACCTTTGCACAGTCTGCCCAGGATATTGTTCCGATCAATTCACCTGCCGATGCTAAGATTATCCGGTTGGATGTCAAGGAAGGTGACAAGGTGTTCAGTGGAGATACGCTGGCGATCATGAAAAGTGAAGACGGAACGACGATTATTCTCAAGGCAGGTGTCTCCGGCACGGTGACCGCTATAAATATGAAGCCGTACAGAAAGGTTTCAGAGGGAAGTACGCTCGGTACTATCCAACCGGCGCTTGTTGTAGCGGACCGTCCGATTGCGACTGAAGCCGAGGCACTCCCCAATATTGCAACTCTTGCAAACAATTTATTTAAGACCACCGGCGTATACGGTATCATCGACGGCCAGCTGGACAAGGATTGGACCGTTGGCATCGGAAGAATTCTGATGATCCTTGTTGGCCTGACACTGCTCTATCTTGGCATATTCAAGCAGTTCGAACCGCTTCTTCTTATTCCCATCGGCTATGGTGCTATTCTTGCCAACATTCCGCTGGCCGGTATCGCCGAACCAGGTGGTATTCTTTACTATATTTATGAGGTTGGTATTGTAACAGGTATTTTCCCGCTGCTGATCTTCATGGGAGTCGGGGCTCTGACTGACTTTGGGCCGATGATTGCGAATCCGAAAACAATTTTGCTCGGTGGCGCTGCCCAGATCGGCATTTTTGTCACCCTGCTCGGAGCACTGTTTCTCACCGACCTTGTGCCCGGTATCAGCTTTTCCTTGAGTGATGCTGCTTCAATTGGAATTATCGGTGGTGCCGACGGACCGACAGCAATTTTTCTCTCAAGCCAGTTATCACCTCGACTGCTTGGGTCAATAGCTATTGCGGCGTATTCATATATGGCCCTGGTGCCGATTATCCAGCCCCCGATTATGAAATGGCTGACCACTGAAGAAGAGCGTAAAATCAAGATGGTGCAGTTACGTCATGTCTCCAAGCTTGAGAAAATGATACTTCCCATGCTTGTTCTGGGAATATGTGCCTTCCTGTTACCGACAGCGGCACCATTGATCGGTATGTTCATGCTCGGTAATCTTGCCAAGGAATGCGGCGTTGTAGATCGTCTCTCTGATAATATCAAAGGAGCACTGATGTACACGGTTACAATCTTTCTTGGTCTTGGCGTCGGCAGCAAACTGTCTGCAGATAAATTCCTGAACCTTGAGACACTGGGAATTCTTGCCCTGGGCATGATTGCCTTCTGTATTGGTACCGCCGGTGGGGTTTTGATGGCAAAATTGATGAACAGGATGTCAAAAACCCCGGTTAACCCACTTATTGGAGCGGCAGGTGTTTCTGCTGTGCCAATGGCCGCACGTGTTGTCAATAAGGTCGGCCTTGAGGCAAACCCGCAAAATCATCTTATCATGCATGCGATGGGAGCAAACGTCTCGGGCGTTATTGGTTCTGCTGTAGCAGCAGGTGTGCTGCTTGCTCTGTTGTAGAATTTAGACTCACACGTAGATACCCAGAAAGGTCCGAAATGGTTTTCCATTTCGGACCTTTTCGCGTTGCACCCTCAGGCTGCAATCTTTCTGTATCACAGGGTCTGGTACCCACTTTAAGGTGTGGTGAAATCTATCAGCATATGGGAGGAGCAAATGCTGAAAATATGCAGGGAAGCAGAGGAGCATCTAAAAAATTTATTGAGTGAGGGCAATGAAAACGAAGCTATTCGAATTGCTCTTATGGGGGGAGCTCATGGACCGGGGCTCGGTCTGGTCATAGAGGAAGCAGGGAAAGATGACCTGAAATTTGAGCACCAAGGCCTCCAGTTTATTGTTGATAAAAAGCTGATGGATTATTGTAAATCCATTACCATAGGGTTCAGGCAGGGGAGTGAAGGCAGTTGCGGTGGCAGCAGCGGCAGTGGTTTTTTGATCGAATCGGAGAATCCGCTCAACTTCTAAATGACCTGAAAGGCGGATAGCTGTTCAGGTCTTGATATCCTTCAATTGATTGAGGACATAAGGTCATTCGATCAGGATACTGTTTTTTTAATAATATCCTGGTCAAAATAGTTGACTGACATACCACCATCGACGACGATGGTCTGGCAGACAATGCCCGAAGATCGATTTGACAAAAGGAATGTTGCAGTATTTGCCGCTTCTTCAGTGGTCAACGCTTGTTTCCGTAAAATTGCCTTTTCTGCAAACAGGTAGCTGTCGACATATCCGGGAATGCCTGCTGAGGCAGACGTCTTCAGCAGTGCCGGAGCCACTGCATTGAACCGTACCTGCGAGAACTCGGAAAAACTTTTGGCGAGAAAACAAAGAGATGAATCAAGTGCTGCTTTAATCGGGGCCATATATCCGTAATTGACCGCCGCCATGCGGGTTGTCGAAATGGATATGGTTACAACCGAGGCATCAGGGGCAAGAAGGTCTTTAAAATGGTTGGCGATTGCAATTAATGAAAAACAGGAAATGTCAACTGCCTGGAGGAAGTCCTGTTTATTGGTCTGGTGAAATGGTTTTAATCCGTCTGAGTAATTTGCAAAGGCAATGGAGTGAACCAGGCCGTCTATTCGGCCTCCTTTTTCTGGATCAATGAGGGCTTCCACCTCATCCCGGACCCGTACGATCTGCTCCTCGTATTCCACGTCACATAAAAAAACCGGACAGGCGGGGAAGAGTTTGCCGGCTGTTTTGCGACGCTCTTCCGATCGCACGACGAGGATTACCTCTGCACCCTGGTCAATTAGGTTCCTGGTAATTGCCGTGGCGATAGACTTTTTATTGGCGAGTCCAAATACAACATACCGTTTCTTTGAAAAATTGAGAAAATCCATAAATTCCGAGTATTATCGTGATCTGTTTAATTTTTCCAGTTAAGACTTATACTACATTACTGCTACAGGCGAAACAAGAAGAGTAAACCAACGGGACCGCTTTGAACATTATTTATGGGTCGGGAATTATTCCCTCCAGATATTTTTGACGTAATACATAAACCATGCAACATTTTATAGTGGGAATTGATACAGGTGGTACCTGCACCGACGCTGTGCTTACCAACAGGCGTGGAGGTGAAGTTGTCACCTGTGCCAAGGTACCGACAACACATCATGACCTGTCACAGGGAATCTCTGCTGTACTTGAAAAAATCATTGAACAATCAGGAATTTCACCAGGCCAGATTGTGTCCATCTCGGTTTCGACAACACTTGCAACAAACAGTGTTGTCGAGAAAAAGGGTGCCAGGGTAGCCCTTCTTGTTATCGGTTATGTGAAACATTTTAAACTGCCGGTAACGGCTGTTGTTTACTTGAAAGGCGGTCACACCATTCAGGGTACAGAGGAGGAACCGCTCGAGCTGGAATATCTTGTAGAAACAGTTGAAAAGCTTAAATCAGAAGTTGATGCGTATGCGGTCTGCTCCGCCATGTCTATGAAAAATCCTGCACATGAACTGGTTGCAGAAAAAGCGATTTCGATGCTTGATCCCAAACCTGTCTTTTGCTCACACCGGGCAAGCATACAGGCGGGAATGCAGGAACGGGCCGCCACAGCGGCCTTGCACGCCAAACTGATGCCGGTCATGCAAAACTTTACTGCAAGTGTGACAGGATCAATGACCAGACTCGGTCTCTGCTGTCCCCTTTCCATCGTTACCGGCAATGGTAAGACCATTGAGCCGGGGGAGGCAGTTACAGAGTCGGGGAGGACAATTGCCAGCGGCCCAGCCTGTACGGCGCTCTATGGTGCTCTGCACAGTGATGAAACATGCCTGGTCATTGATGTTGGCGGCACAACGACTGATATAGCAATGATCGAAAACGGTCAACCCGTTCTTTCTGCTGACGGCTGTAGGATTAATGGCTGGACGACCCACATGGAGTCAGTCGATATGAACACCGGGGGCATCGGAGGTGACAGCCTTGTTGAGTTTCGGTTAAATGGTTCCCTCGCTGTCGGACCGAATCGTGTTATTCCTCTTGCACAGAGCAGTGATACACCTCCTCCGGGTGAATGGCTCGGTGCCGCGCATGCAGCCCGATGTATTGTTCTGGCCAGAAATATCACAGAAACGGATGGACTTGGTGAGCATCCGGTTCTGAATATACTCCGCAGAACAGGGGCCGCAACACTATCATCGTTGATGCAGGAGACCAGACTCAGCGGAATTCCGCTTGACCGGCAACTTGAAATGCTTACCAGGAGACAGCTTATCCAGGAAATTGGTTTTACCCCAACTGATGCCCTTCATGTTCTCAAGCGTGCACAGTTTGGCAACAGAGTGCGGGCTGTCGAGGGCGCCGATACACTTTCGCAAATCTTACACATCACCAGAGATGCGCTCTGCAGGAAGGTTGTTGAAGAGACGGAAGACAGGATCAGGGATCTGATCATACACTATTTAGTTAACAGGTCATGGGGAAACGCACTGGGTGGATTTCTTTCCTCCTATCGTGATCACCCCAATCTGAAGACGGATTTCAGCCTGAAAGTACCGCTCATTGGAGTTGGGGCAGCTGCCGCCTACTTTCTTCCCGGGGTCGCCAGGAAACTGTCGACAACCGTTTCTTTTCCCTCTTACTCGGAGGTAGGAAATGCGGTCGGGGCAGGGTGGACGGGACTTTCTCGGATTGGCTGATTTTGAAGATATCCTCAGTATTTGTTTGTCAATCGGGCAGAATCGGTTCTGGCTGACATCCATTGACAGACATATGTGCTTGTATATGGTAGGAGAATAATTTTACCGATTTTGCTTACCTTCCCAAGGGGAAAAAAGCGCTCAACTCACCCGGTCAGGAAATAACAGGTAAATGATTACAGATAGTTCAATAGCTCAATATTCAAAATCAGAGGAAATCGCCAACGGGGTCACCCACGCGGTTGCGGTACTCCTCTCCATAACGGCTCTGGTCCTGATGGTTGTCTATTCTTCCCGTTACGGTGATGTTTATCATATAGTCAGTTCGGCCATTTTTGGATCGACACTCATCTTGCTCTACAGCGCCTCAACCCTGTATCATTTTTTTTTCAGTGTTTTTATACGTTATTCCCCCCTCCTGAAGCGTAGACCCTGGCTTACACGTGGACCAGTTAATAACAGAATATTCTTTATCAACACTTTTTTTCCTCTCCCTTGGAGCCTCAACCCTGATTCCTCTCGGCTCGGAGTGGCTGTTAGCCCTGTTAATAGCCGATGGTCAGCCTGCCTCCCAGGTGGTTCTGGTGGCAACGGCCGGCAATTTTCTTGGTGCATGTACAACCTACCTGATCGGTATCTGGGGGTCAGATTTTATTATCTCGAAGCTATTGCGCATTAACGTAGAGCAATCGGAGAGGGCACAGAGCGCATTCAGGAAATGGGGGGTCTGGTCTCTGTTCTTCTCATGGCTGCCGGTCATTGGAGATCCGCTCTGCCTTGCAGCCGGTATCCTGAAGATCAATCCATATGTTTTTTCTGGTATAGTTATTACCGGCAAGGCGCTTCGGTATATCTTTGTCGCCTGGGTGGTCTCATCAACTATTACCTGAGAAAACTGTGATGGGAATGATTCGTTTATGGATTTATTTGTGGGAACAAAGGAGTGACGCTTATGTCGACGCCGGTTATGATCATTACACGGTTGATACGATACTCATGATTTTTATGGTTCAAAATGAAAAAGAAAATTCTCAAAGCCATCTATACGCTATTTGATTCCTGGGCATTACAGTTCTCAATCGCCTGTCGGAAAGGGTGCACCACATGCTGTACCCGTGATGTCATGGTGACAGCCCTCGAGGCTGAAATTATCATTGACTCTATTTCCATAAATAAAGAGGAAAAATGGCTGGCGGCAAAACTCGATAGCACTCTGCCAGTTTGCGCACCTTCGCATACGACAAACGAATACGCTCACGCCTGTCTGAACAGTACCGAACTCACCCCTGAAGCGGGATCAAATGGCGGAGTCTGCCCTTTTTTGGAAGACGGAGCCTGTTCCATCTACAGTGCCAGACCATTTAGCTGTCGATCTTTTGCCTCAACGAAAATCTGCAGGCCCGGAGCAAGCGCTGCGATCCCCCAGTATTATCTGACTGCAGCAACCGCAGTCAGCCAGGTGATCGAGCATCTGGGCCAGCGGTATTATTGGGGAAATATGCTGCATATCATCTATCTTCTTGCCCAGCAGAACAGTAAAACCGAAGATACGAGATATCCGGAAAACAAAAAGCGATTTCTTCTTGCCCAGACGAGTTGCCGGACCTCAAAACCACTGCCAGGGTTTCTGATCTCAGAGGACGATTATCCGCATGTGGAACCACTGATCTCGCAGATATTTAATACTGAAATTGACGGAAAACGGGTTGAGGATATTCTCAATAACAACAAATAGGGATACAATCATTCATGAGTGCAACTCAATAGTAAGGAGGGGTATGAAACGCATAATTTTATTCGTAACAATTCTTATTTTAACCGCTCAAATTTCGTATGGAGGCCGGGCCAAGATAGAAAGTATTATCGGCGACCCATATGTGTCAGCTCTCGCGATTGATGCAGATTCCGGTAATATCCTTTTCGAGCATCAGCCCGATACTGTGATATACCCAGCCTCAGTCCTGAAAATGATGGTTCTGCTGGTCATACTCGAACGGGTTGAACAGAACGTTCTCGGGTTGGATGAAATGGTCCAGATAACCAAAGAGGCCGCTCAGATGGGCGGTTCGCAGGTGTACCTTGACCCCAAAGAGGTATTTTCAGTCGAGGATTTGCTCTACGCTTTGATGATTCAATCGGCTAATGATGCCGCTGTCGCGCTGGCAATGCATGTGTCAGGTTCCAAGCAGGGTTTTGTGGACCTGATGAACCAGAGAGCAGCTGAGCTTGGTATGAAAGATAGCAGGTTCCACTCTGTCCATGGCCTGCCTCCTGCTGAAGGTCAGGAACCGGATAGGACCACCGCTGCTGATCTCGCCATTTTAAGTCGTGAGCTGGCAGATAAACCGGAGACATTTAAATATACCAGTACAAGAGAACGTGAATTTAGAGGTGGAACCTTTATCATGCGCACCCACAATCACCTGCTGGAATCGGTTAATGGCTGCGATGGTTTCAAAACCGGCTACTTCAAGGCAGCTGGCTTTTCCATAGTGGCAACGGCTAAAAGAGATGGTGTCCGCATTATATCGATTGTCCTGGGTAGTAAAGACAGGAAGGTCCGCGACGCCAAAGCATCAGAACTTCTTGCCAAGGGCTTTGCTATGGTGCCAGCAAAACCAAGAGCCGAACCAGCAGTGAGCAAAGCCAATACGGTTGCTGTAAAGCCGGATAATCCCGTTACCACCGATACCCAGGAAAAACCGATCTCCACTAAGGAAAAAGATACAACGCTGTTTTCCAGCAGCGGGCTGATCATGTTTGGCCTGGGGTTCGGTGTCGGTTGCATCTTTTGTGCGATACTGGCCATGTATCGGTCGTCCAGCGGTCAGAGCAGGAGACGCCGGCGTATTTATTGATTGACGAATCTGCTCATCAGTTGTTGCCTCTGACGGGTAAAGTGTGATCGACGGGCAACAACGCCTAGTCAATATTTTGGCAGGAATCATTCGGGAGAAAAAGGACATGCTGGCAAGAAAGACGGTTGGACTTGCTCTTGGTTGCGGCGCTTCGAGAGGATGGGCCCACATCGGCGTAATCGAGGCACTTGAGGATGCCAACATCCCCATTGATCTTATTGCCGGGTGCAGTGTTGGAGGCTACATAGGAGCGCTGTATGCGAGTCGCAGCCTGGACAGCTTGAAGGCCTTTCTTCTCCGGATGGACGGCCAAAAAATTTTCTCATATTTTGACGTTGTCTTCCCTCGCTCCGGACTGCTGAACGGCTCGAAACGGGTTCGGGAACTCTTTTCAATGCACACCGATGCCCAAACTTTTGAAGATCTCGATATCCCGGTGGTGATGGTGGCAACTGACCTGGAACGAGGGAAGAAGGTCGTGTTGAAATCGGGCAGCCTGATCGAGGCGCTCAGGGCGACCATGTCATATCCAGGGCTTTTTGCCCCGGTTCGCCAGAAGGATCGATGGCTCGTGGATGGTGCACTGGTTGATCCCGTGCCGATTGGAGTGGCACGGGCAATGGGAGCTGAGGTCATCATTGCCGTGGATCTCAATAGTCGAATCGTTTCGCGTAATCAAGGATCTGCTGCAGCAAACGATAGCCATATTTCCACAGATCAGCTTCCCAAACCACCCATGTCTGAATCACAGGAGCGGCATGAACTGGTGAAAAAAATGACAGAATTCTACGAGGGGGTGGAAAACAGTTTGAGAGATAAAACAAGCGAGTTCCTGCATCGCGACGTGGTAACTCCCGATATCATTGAAACGGTAACAACATCAATCGGCATAATGCAGGAGCGTATAACCCGTGTCAACCTGGCTGTAGACCAGCCTGACATACTTGTTCAACCGCGCCTCGGAGAGGTGAAAATGATGAATTTCGACCAGGTGGAACATTCGATCCGAGAAGGCTATCTCAGTGTTCAGGAAAAACTTGAAGATATCTATCCGCTACTGGAAAAAACCTGAGCGGGGAGGACACCTGTTTCAGGGGACGGAAGCTTTCATAGTGCCGAAAGCTTCCGCATGGACTAGGCAATATCCTCAGGTTTACAAAGACTTCCTTTATCTGTTGCAACTCTGCCGCACGTGCTGCAGGAGTAGTTCATCGCAGCCAGTTTTCCCTTGCAGACATGGTTTGCAGATACATTGTGCTGACCACAATAATCACAATGCAATGATACATCAGTCGGATTGCAAAGATGACCTGGGTCATCCGCAACCGCGCCACAATTTCCACATGTATGCGCCATGGTGGACCTCCTTTCTCGATGGTTTTGATAACCAATTTGTTTATCTAAACAATTGACCTGGCGTGAGCTAAAGAATTCACTAAAAAATGGCCAGGACTAGGAGAGACGTTAAGGGGAGACAGGCGTACTGTCAACCGGAAGGGCTTCCATCAGCGGTGCTATATCATTTTCGGGAAAGCGCCTGACCAACTTCACGACTCAATGGAGGTTTGCCCGGCGCACTGCTGAGAAGAGATCATCGGGGCAGTAAGGGCCCAGGTGATAGTCACTGTCAAATCCCCAACCTGCAGATATCAGAACGGCAGCCCCATTGACATCAATCAATTGAAGGAAAAAACAGACAATTGTGGCTCCCCTTCTTGAAATAGAGCAAAAATCACTTATGGATACATATATGAAAGATGAAAAAGATACGGGTCCATTCGTAGAATTTTTTTGTGGCAAGGCGTGCTGCAGACCACCTGCATCAACGATCAATGATCAGGGAGTGATGTATGTATGAATCATTTTGGATTTCGAGACCCCTGCACTTTGCGGTAATAATCATTGTTGTGCTGGTCCTGCTGTCACGGCCAGCCCTTGCATCTGTGATCCTTGAGGGTCAGCGGATGCATCCGGTACAAGGTACGGAGGGTATGGTTGTGACCAGCCACTTTCTTGCCACCGAGTCGGCTCTTAAGGTATTGCAAACAGGAGGGAATGCCATCGACGCAGCCGTGACAGCAGCATTTTCCCTGGCAGTTACCCAGCCTCGGTCAGGCAATATCGGTGGTGGTGGCTTTATGCTGATTTCTTCAGAGCAAAACGATGAAGTTGTGGCCATCGACTATCGAGAGAAGGCACCGGGAAAAGCAGCGGTCGATATGTTTCTTGATGAAGCTGGGGCTGTTGACAGTGAAGTTTCACGCTATTCTCATCTGGCGGCAGGCGTGCCTGGAACCGTGGCCGGTCTTGCCATGGCCCTCGAACAATACGGTACCATCAGCCTGAGGGAAGCGATGGCTCCGGCAATCAAATTGGCAGAACAGGGATTTGTTGTCACCCCGCGATTCAGTGACGGTCTCAAGAATAAAGAGGGGATGCTCAGAAAATGGAACTCCTCAAAGAACATTTTCTACAAGGACGACGGCAGCTACTATGAGCCTGGGGATCTTTTTATCCAGAAAGACCTGGCTTCAACCTTAAAGCGTATTGCCAAGAATGGTATCAAGGAATTTTATGAAGGTAAAACCGCCGAACTTCTTGTTGAAGAAATGGCCAGGCATGGTGGTCTCATCACCATGGATGATATGAGAAATTACTCGCCGCAATTGAGGAAACCAGTGCACGGTAACTATCGAGGGTATGATATCTATTCCATGTCTCCACCGAGTTCGGGTGGGGCACATGTGATACAGATTTTAAACATTCTTGAAGGATATCCCATTGCTCAATACGGCCACAACTCGACCCGGACCATCCACCTGATGGCAGAAGCGATGAAACGAGCATATGCTGACCGCTCGCTGTATCTGGGAGATGAAGACTTTATTGACGTACCGTTAAAAGGGTTGACTTCAAAAAAATACGCTGATGGACTGCGGCAGACGATCGATCCTGGAAAGGCAACACCGAGCAGTCTGATTAACCCTGGAAAACCGCAGCCCTACGAGAGTGATGAGACAACTCATTTTTCTATTGTCGACAAGTTTGGCAATGCAGTTTCTAACACCTATACCATCAACTTCAGCTATGGTTCGGGCATCGTGGTAGAAGGGGCAGGGTTTCTGCTCAATAATGAGATGGATGATTTTTCTGCTAAACCCGGGGTGGCCAATGCCTACGGTCTGATTGGCGGAGAAGCAAACAAAATCGAACCGGATAAACGTATGCTCAGCTCCATGTCCCCGACCATCGTCAAAAAGGGGAGTAAGAATTTCCTGGTTACTGGCAGCCCGGGTGGCTCCCGCATTATCACAACCACACTCCAGGTAATCATGAATGTCATAGATCATGGTCTGAATATCCAGAGTTCAGTTGCTGCCCCGCGTATCCACCATCAGTGGCTGCCTGATCAGCTGCGCATTGAGCAGGGGCTCAGCCCAGACACGGTCAATGGCTTGCAGGACATGGGACACCAGGTAAAACAGCAATCCGCCATGGGCGCCATTCAGTCCATCATGATAAAAGACGGGGTAATGTATGGGGGGGCAGATCCGCGCAGGTCAACAGCTCTGGCCGCCGGACTCTGACACAATAGGGGCGTGGACTGGTAAGTCTTATATTTGAAACAGATCAAGGATTGGGTCCGGTTCTTTTTGCCAGATATACTTAAATCCAAATCTCTAACCAGTTTCCCTGTCAAGATTTTTTACCGTCTCAATAAGATCGTCCAGTGAGGTAAGACCAGCCATCTGTTCTTTACTGATGACAACCTCCAGGTGGTCGTTTTCTTTGAGAATAACTGGATACTCCAGGTGCATGTCGTAGCGCTGCACGAATTCATCACGATGGAGAAACTGCATCTCTATACTGCTGTTTTGGCGAAAATTTTTCCATTTTGAATTTTCACGAAAGGTACCATGGGTGAGACTGCAGAGAAGACATCCATAATCCTGGGGGTTAAATAACTTTTGTCCGATATCTTTGATCGTATTGCCAATACCACTATCCGCATTATATACGAAAATGAGCTTCATACCTCACCTCAGTCAATAAAATTAGATTCTGCCTGCTGCTGGTCTAACACTTTTTACTATAAGCCTTGTAAACAGAGAAGCCAGTATTCCGGTTTTTCATCCAGATAGTGCTCGTACCAAAGTCTGGAAGCGTGTGCCCGCAGACACGTCAAGACACTGGAAACATGTTGAAAAAGTCGTTTTCTGAGCCCATCAACGGGGATGATGCAGCTTCGCATCCCAGATACGGTCCGCTTTCAGGAGGTGCGCCCGCAGCTCTTGCGAAACAGTATGAAATGACACAGGAGGAAAGTTATATATATTCAAGCAGACAGATAACAAAATGCTTTTGCAATTACTAAACCGTATCAGAGCCAACAGGAACTATCAGAATTCACCTGCAGCCCTGGGAATCGGAATCGACAACTACTGCCTGGCGAGCGGTCTTTGCCACAACAGGCAGAGACCGCTCGTCAGGTTTAACAACAAAGAGAGAAATGTCAGCTGATGCGTATGGTGCCTGCCAGGCTGCGGTCTTCAAGTACACTCTCAACACTCGCCGCCACCTCGAATTTTGCCTTCTGGCTATCGGGCGCCTCCATGGCTTTTTTGTAGATTGTCCGTGCCCAGTCCTGGGAATCGAATCTACGAGCGACACTTTCAGCAAGGGCCATGAGGTCTTTTGCTTTAGCGAGGCTGTTCTCTGCTTTCGTATGCAGATTTTTCAAGGTTTCCTTGTCAGGGTTCTGCTTCTCGACAATACTGAATAGATGTTCAAACTGGTAGGAGTCAGTGCACTGATCGGCTACTTTTTCATACAGTTCGCCTGCCCATTTATCGTCGCCAAGGCTGGAGAGGACTTTGCCTGCAAGGGTCAGAAGGTAAGAGCGGTCCTCACTTTTTGCCTGCGCCTCCTGGTATAGTGATCGTGTCCATCCTTCATCTCCAAGCACATTGTGGACAGTCGTCGCCAGCTTGATATAGTCAGGGGCTTCATCACACTGCTCCTCCATCTTTTTCAAGTAACTCCTGGCACTCGATTCATCCTTCAGGTTGCGTATCGTCGCGGTGGCGATATCTTTTTTCTTGGCAAACGCATCTACTGAGCCGAACTGCTCGGCGTAAATACGACCTGCCCATTCCTTGTCTTTAAGGTCACCGGCAATTAAATCTGCGAGATTCATATAGTCTTCAAAATAATTGGCACGCTTCTCGGCGTTGGCGAAGAGCTTGCGAACATAGGGGTGATCTCCAGTTGCCTCCATCACCTCATGACCGAGATTCCACAATGTGGCGCCGGTCTCGGCTTCCTGCTCGCGTTTGATGTAGCTGTCATAGAGCTTGGGGTTTTCTGCGCGCTTCTCCTTCTGCAGACCGATTTCATCCCGCCACTTTTGATCAGTGGCATATTTCAAAACCGCCTCGGCCATGGATTGGAACTCTGCGTTGGTCTTGACCGAATTTTCAGCCTGGTGCAGGACTTTGATGGCATTGTCCAGATCATCAATGTCATCGGCCAGTTTTGTGGCCACCGTGACAAGCTTCGGCGTTTCCGGGTCTGTTGTCGCTGCTTTCAGGTAGACCTGGCCGGCATATTCTTTATTGCCGGTATCTTTAAGAACGGAATCGCCAAGACTCAGCATATCCTGGTAAGAGGTGAAGGACGCACCTGCTTTTTGGTAGGTTGCAAGGACCAGCTCCTTATCTTGGATTGACTCCTGAATCATCGCAGCGAGTTTAACCAGATCTTCCCCGCCGTCGAGCATGTCTTTTGCCTTATTGAAAAGACGGGCACCATATTCTTTGTCATCCAGAGCTGCTACCGCTTCTTTTGCCAGGCTGCCCATCTCGAGGCCGGATTTGATCTGCTCTTCGGCTGATTTGTACATTGTGCTGCCAAGATCGCTGTCCGGAAACAGCTCACCTGCACTTGCTGCCAATTCTGCAAAATCAGCGCCGCTTTTACATGAGCCTGCTGCCTGAGTCAAAACTTCCTTGGCCTGATCCGGGTCATTGAAATCGTTGATCAGCCCTCGGGCCAGTTCGGCAAAATCGGCGGGAGTCGAGCATTGCTCCTTGCCTTTGGCACTTACCTCCTTTGCCAGCTCCTTGTCTCCGAGCGTTTCATTGATTTTCTGGGCCAAGCCAAGAAATTCTGCGGCCTTGGTCGCTTTTTCTGCAGCCGCCGTGAACATCTCTTTTGCACTTTCCTTGTCGCCACTTTCGGCAGCGGAAACTGCAAGATCGGTCAACTCCCCAGCATTGCTGCAGGCTCCTTTTGCCTGCTCGAAGTACTCTGCTGCCTTGTCCTGGTCTCCGAGGATGACGCGAGCTCCATTGGAAAGAGCCATAAAGTCCTGGGCTGTGGCTGCCCAGTCCGCACCTTCTTCGTACAGTTCGACAGCCCAGTCCTTATCACCAAGATCGGTGAAGGCTTCGAGTGCAACCGCCACATAGTCAGGAGTTTCCTGGCAGTCGTCATATTTTTCTTCCAGTTCTTCACGTGTCGCCATAGCATTCTCTCCAAAATTTTTGATTTGAATCAGTAACCATTAAAGACTCAGACCGCATTAGGCGTGGGCTTATAAATTGTGCGGTCAATCCTGATCTTAAATGGCAATCGGCCTCTCTTCTCTATTTATATGTACGATCAGTAGTTTCGTCCACGGCCAGTTTATACGGAATATTTCAGGTAAAAGGCAACAATCTTCTTATCTCCGGTGTCCAGGAACGAATGGTGATATCTTGCTTTACCGGAGCCCAATTTTCAAACACTTTCTGCAAGATCGCATCTTTTGTTACAAGAAAGATACAGTCATGCCCGATTTAAAGTACCGGGGACTTGATTACTCACCTGTTTTCGGGGCCATATGATCACGAAACAGCTGGAAATTATTTCTGGGATAAGGTATATTATTTTCTAACAAACAGATTCAGTTTGAGCGTTTCCCTCTGTGTTCTGGGGTCAGTCTGACAGTAGAGGCGCGATGATCGGAACTACCCTCGAACACAATATAGAAACAGGCACCAGGAAACTATTCAGGAGAATTGAATGCTGTCATCAGAAAAGAATACATGGATTGCTCCTCTCTTCATTGGCACATTGTTAGTAATTTTGCTCTGTGTGCTCTATGTTTCAACCGACTTTATCAACCAGGACACGTCGAGGGTGCGCAAGGAGTTCGACTACGCCGGTAGAGCTGTACAACCAATAGTGAATAAAGACCAGGTCATTTTAAAGAAAAATGAAAGAATTGATGTTGGCCGGTATGGTCTGGTTTTTAAGGGCGTCAACAAGAAAACGATCCTGATCAATCTCTATCTGCTTGATATGGATCCTGAACAACCATATGAGAAGCGATTCCTGAAAAAGGATGCCAAGAAAGAAATGAAATTTGGCCAGGACAAGTACCGTCTTCTTTCTGTTAATAGCAACCATCTTATTTTAAAAACGTTTTGAGCCGAAACGTGATAATTTCCGTCCTGCCAGTCAACCGAGTATTTTTTCCCTGCTCAGATAGAGGGCGCCGAGACCTCCTGAAATGATCAACGCAGCACCGATAACCGCCGATCTTTCAGGTACTTGATTCCAGATTAGCCAGCCCAGAATACCAGTAAAAAGAACACCGCTATAACCAATTGGTGATATTGCCGTTGCTTTGGCATAACTATAGGCCTGTGTGTAAAGCCACATGGTAAGCCAGATTGAAAACCCGATACCAACCATTAATGGTATGGTGAAAAGGGGAATAGGTTGCCAGTGAGCGAACGCAAGAGGAATACTGCCACATGTTGAAATAGTGAAATAGTAGAATAAAATCCTGCTTGTTGGTTCAGTGCCTGTTAACGCACGTGTTGTCACGATAGAACCGGCGACTGTCAGGGCAGACCCCAGAGCGACAAGGTGCCAGAGGCTCAGGCTGGAACCCTGCGGTCTCAGTACCAGAACAATGCCGAGAAAACCAATAATGACGGGTACCCACCGCAGCAGTGGCATACGATACCCTTTCCAGAAGAAAAGCAGCAGTGGAACAAAGATAGGTCCAGCGCTGCGTAATATGCTTGCATCGGCGAGGGGAATTCTGTCAACCGCGAGGTAATAGGTGTAAAAGCTGAGCCATCCCGCCATTCCACGGATGAGATGGAGCAGGGGGGTGCTGGTTTTGAGAGATAGTTTATTCCCCTGAAGTATGGAGGGCAACGTCAGCACGACACAAACCAGATACTGCACCAAAATGATCTGTTCGATCGAGACAAATGCGGCGGTATACTTGGTCATTGCCGTTGCCAGGCTGAAAACCAGAGCGGTTGCCAACGCCAAAGATGCTCCTGTCAGGAGTCGTGAGGAATGGACGAGCATCGTAACACTCTTAATCCTCAAGAGAAATTACAGAGTGTTCATAAGGCAGGTTATGTCGTGCAATTGGGATCCTCTTGAAAAGACGATATCAACAGCTGAGCCATTGCTTTGGGCCAAGGGGAACACTGTATGATCGGAACAAACATGCTTCCTGTCGAGAGTGAGGTGTTTTGACCCGGCGTAATGTTCTGAACTGTACCTGCAACTTGGGGATATAGATTCTGGTAAAAACGATGATTCTCCCAATGGGCGGTTAAGGTTCACTCAGTTTCGGGTTGATTGCTCAATGTTTTCCGCTACGGACAAGAGATCATTGCTGACTGACTCGAGATGAAGGGTCATCGCACGCTCCGCATCAGCAGCGTATCGGTTTTCAATTGCCTCAATACAAGCCCTGTGCTGAATGGAATACTCAATCATCTTTTTTGGTGTGACGACCGATTTTTTTAATCGCCCCCAAAGCTTGTCCTGTCTCATTGTGTTCACGACATTCAACACTGACAAAAGTAAATAGTTGTGAGCCGCTTCGGCAATTATGCGGTGAAGTGTCGCATCCCAGAGCTCAAAGGTACTTGTTTCTGTGGCCAGTTCACTCTTTTCAACACAACGGTACATATCGGCAATTTCAGCCGGGGTCGCCCGGATTGCGGCGAAGCCAGCCAGTCGCGGTTCGACAACCAGACGGGTCTCCATTATTTCTATGGGATTTGTTGCACGAGCAATGGAGGGTATCGGGGTTGTGTTGACCACGGGAGGGCGTCCGACAAATGTACCGCGACCGACATGCCGCCAGATTTTTCCTTCTGCTTCCAGTACCGCCAAAGCTTTTCTTAGGCTTGCCCGGGTTGCATTCAATTGTTCGGCAAGATCTCGTTCCGGAGGAAGCTTCGACTGCTCCGGAAACTGACCATCAGAAATCATCTTATTGAGGTGTTCCAGTAACGCATCTTTATTCGACATAATATTCTATGAGTTCATTTCTAATTTTGTAAACACTTGGGTCTATTTATACGGGTGAATCGCTGGTCTTCACCAAAGTCATAGGAGTAACTTCCTAGACTATCCAACTCAACTCAAATGAATGAGAACAAAATACAACATAAAACTGATTCAAGCTTGCAAGACTTACTCCAATAATCTGATTAAAGCATGCTCCTTCGCTGATTTGGTCGACGACGCTATCGCCTTGAGATCGCAGATGTTTGGGGAGTGTGCCCTGGGGCAAGCTAATCAAGTTGTATCAACTCGATGTTGACCCTTTTTAGCTTCATCACCGATACCCCGATGGAAGGTTGGCCAGTTTAGTTTTCAGATTATTATAAACACACTTCTCAAGAGAGTATATGCATCGATGTCAAACCCCAGAATATAACCAATTATATAATTGGTTGCAAACTTTTTGTAATAACTATTGCCGAGGGTCAGTGAGATTTTATCCTCTTATTGATATGTAAATAATGGATATTTTGCTAATAGGAAATGTTCTTTACATGCCAGGGTAAAAGAAAAGATAACTGATTTGTTGACACCAATAATAAATTGGAATAAATTGGTCTTAAACCATCAAGATGGAGGTTCTTATGCGTTTTATATCATTCAGGAAAGATAACCAAATCGCAATCGGTGGTCTTGTTGCCAGTAAGAATACAGTGGTCGATCTAACGGAACATGGATTGCCTGCAGACCTGACTTCACTTATAGAAATGGGCGGAGAAGGCTTGGGAATGGCCGAAATGGCAATTCAGGAAGGGACTCAAATCCAGATGGAGGATATTGAAATTCTGGCTCCCTTCCCCGTCCTCGACGCAATGTGATGTGTGTTGGGAAAAATTATTTTGAACACTCCAAAGAGTTTGAAAAGAGCGGATTTGATTCAACTTCCGGAGGTCAGACTGTTCCAGATGCTCCCGTTATCTTCACAAAAGCAACGACCAGCATCACGGGGCCCGGTGAGCCGATTCCAGCGAGTTCAGACCCGTCCGCGTCGACAGACTATGAGGGAGAGCTTGGTGTTGTGATTGGACAGACAGGTCGGAATATTCCAAAGGCCGATGTCTTTAAGTATATCTTTGGGTATACTATCATAAACGACGTAACGGCGAGAAATCTCCAACAACTTCATAAACAGTGGTTTCTGGGAAAAAGCCTGGATGGTTTCTGTCCCATGGGTCCGCTTCTCGTCACCGCTGATGAGATCGAGGATGTGACCAAGCTTAATCTGAGAACGCGGGTTAATAACGAGTTGCGTCAGAATGCCTGTGTTAAGGACCTGATTTTTGATATTCCAACGATTATTGAGACGTTGTCGTCTCTTTTTACCATTATTCCAGGAGATGTTATTGCAACCGGCACACCAGCAGGCGTAGGCATAGGTTTCAAGCCTCCTAAATTTCTTCAGCCAGGAGATCTCGTGACAATTGAGATTGATCAACTTGGCATTCTGGAAAATCCGGTTACATAAGTCACAGGCAAAACATCTAGACCACCTGAATATTATTTTCAGAATACGTCTACGAGTTTCGTAACAGCCGTTTTTATAGAACAAACAGTTGGAACGTAATAATGGCTGTAATTAAAACCCTTAAGCGATAGGAGGTAGTAACATGAAGTGGTTACTTGACGGTCGAAAAAAATTAAGTGGTTTAATGTCCTTTATGGTTTTAGCTTTGGTGGTTGGAATGGCATTGCCAGCTGTTTCCCAGGAAAAAATGAATATTTCATTTGGAGGTTCGTCTCCAGGCGGGATGATGTATTACCTTGTCGGTGCAGCGGGAAATATCATAACAAGAGATCTTCCAGCTTACAATATTACCCAGGTTACAACTGGCGGATCAACTGAGAATGCCAAGCGCTTGCTCAAAGGTGAACTCGACATGGGTATTGTTTATGGACCACATGTGTATATGTCTCTGCACAATCAGGGTCCGTTTAAAGATTTTCCTAAAGGGACGATGCTTGCGGGGCGTTGCCAAAGCGTACGAAGGTGCCTCATATTGTGTAACACTGCCCGATTCGGGAATCAAGACGATGGAAGACCTGGTAGGAAAGACTGTCGCACTAGGTCCTCCGGGATCTGGAACTGTTTTCAACAGCTCCAATGTGATGCGCGCCCTTGGGTTGCTTGAAAAAATTAAGCCACGTATGATGTCCTTTGCAGATGCAGGGCGTGCCGTCGAAAATCGGCAGATTGATGCTTTTTTTCAATCTTCTGCACCGGCAGGAGCCGTGGTGAAACTTGCAGAAACCAAAGGTGCCTATGTAATTCCGTTTCACTGATGAAGAAATGGCAAAAATTGTAAAAGATTATCCATTCTACTATACCGGAATAATGAAGGAGGATGTTTACAAAGATGTTCCTGCCACACAGATGCCCTACCTGACTGTTTACTGGGTTGCCCACGAAAGGGTTCCGGAGCAGGCTATGTATGATATTACCAAACTCGTAATGCAGCCCGACATCAAAAAACAACTTGGTGATGCCCATAAAGGCTGGAAACAGCTGGCACCGGATACAAAACGGTTTATGGCCTTGGGAGCCCCAATACATCCAGGTTCTGAGAAGTACTATAAGGAGGCCGGTGTCTGGGAAGAGTGATGAGGATAGGCTACGCTGCCTCAGCCTGAACTGATCGCAGCGTAGCGTGCTTTTTAACAGAAAAAAGCCACTCACATTATAACCTGCTTCCCGGAGATATTTGCATGATGAAGCTGGACTGGCTAACCGAAGTCAAAGGTAAGGATCGCACGCTTACCGGTTTTTGGGCGGTGCTCTATACATCTGCCGCGATATTCATGGCTACCTGGTATATGTACACATCCGGTTTCGGTGTTATTTCCACTGAGACCAACCGCGGTTTTTATCTTTTATTTACCTCTGTTCTTGTCTATTTGCTCTTTCCGGCTTCACGGTGGGCACCAAAGAATCGGCCGAGCTTTTATGATATCCTCTGTGTCGTTTTGATTTCCGTCTCGATCGGCTACTGGATCAACCAGTATATGGATTATGCAATGTTTCGGGTCACCGAGCCAAACAACTGGGATCTGATCATGGGGATTATCGCTATTTGCATGATTCTTGAAACAGCTCGCCGAGCATTGGGGCCAATTATGATGATTCTGGCAATAATTTTCATCGGCCAGATATATTTTGGACCTCATCTTCCGGGCAAACTAAGTCATGCTGGGATGCCGCCCGTGCGAATTGTGGAGTTTACCTTCAGTACTCAGGAAGCCATGTTTGGGGTAATCACTGCAACATTTGCAACGTTTGTCTTTCCTTTTATGATTTTTGGCGCCTTTCTTGAGCGAAGTGGTGCTGGGCAATTTTTTATGGACCTGGCCAAGTCCCTGACTGGACAATGGAGGGGTGGACCGGCCAAAATTGCAGTCGTGACCTCAGCTCTGTTTGGTTCAATATCAGGGTCTTCAGTTGCAAATGTTGTGGCAACGGGAACGTTTACCATTCCGATGATGAAACGGATTGGCTTCCGGGCCAAGATAGCAGGTGCCATTGAGGCTATTGCCTCAACAGGCGGGCAATTTATGCCGCCGATCATGGGTGCAGGCGTCTTTATTCTGGCGACTCTGATAGAAGTCAGTTATTTGAAAATTGCCCTCATGAACGTGATTCCAGCGTTAATATATTTTTACTTCGTGATCTTAATGGTCGACCTTGAGGCGTTGAGCTCAGGGCTCAAAGGACTTCCGCCTGATGAGGTGCCAAAAGTTTCTGCAGTCCTGAAAAACGGCTGGCATTTCTTTCTTCCGATAATCATTGTTCTTGGTCTCTTGTTTTATGGGTTTTCTCCGGAAGTGGGGGCCTTTTGGGGCACGATGTCAGCCTTTTTACTTTCATGGCGACGCAAAAATACCCGAATGAAAACGAGTGATGTACTGGTGGCACTGCGCTCCGGGGCTTCTGCAAATAATTCTGCTGGCGCAGCTATTGGTGCTCTTGGGTATTATCATTGGCGGGATCGTTCTTTCCGGTCTCGGTTTAAAATTTTCTGCTATCCTGGTTGAAGCTGCAGGGGGAAGTCTGTTTCTCTGCGTTATCATGGTTATGATCATTTCAATCATAATCGGTATGGGGAGCAGTACAACAGGTTCCTATATCATCTTGTCAGTTGTGGCAGCTCCGGCGCTGATTCAACTGGGGGTGGTCCCGGTTGCGGCACACCTGGTCGTTTTTTATGCAGCCTGTCTCTCAAATATAACCCCACCCGTTTGTGTTTCTGCCTTTGCGGCGGCTGCGCTTGCCAAGGCAGATCCAATGGAAACTGGGTTTGCGGCGTTAAAATTCGGATTTGCTCTGATCTTTCTTCCCTTTGGTTTTGTCTACATTCCCTTCATTACTGCTGAGCGGCTCAACATTTGATATCGTCTATACGGTCATTTCGCTGATGCTCGGATTCATGTCCCTGGCCATGGTTCTGCAAGGAGCAGACTTCATAAATTCCCGAATAAGGATGCAAACACGTGTGCTGTTTATGATATCGGCCTTGCTTCTTCTCCTTCCGGTACCCCGTTGGATAAACGTGATCGGCCTGATGTTTCTGGCAGCAGGCTGGTTTCCAGCCTATCTTGTTCATCGAAGAGCATCTGATGGCTGCCAAAGCATGAGAAAATGGAAACAAACTATCAGGTTACATTGCTCGATAATAAATTATGCTAATAATCTCAAGGTGACCCTATGCAACGAATTGGATTTATAGGTATTGGTTTGATGGGAAATCATATGGCCAGGCATCTTCTGGAGGCAGGCTATCCCTTGACCGTCTGGAATCGCACCAAAGAAAAAGCCAACGATCTGTTGGCTGCCGGGGCGAACTGGGCCGAATCCCCCAGGATGGTGGCAACAGTATCAGATGTGGTCATTACCATGGTTACTGACTCTGCCGCCTCAGAAGCAGGTGTCATGTGGTCCTGATGGAATCTTCGACGGAGCTCATCAGGGCCTGATATTCATTGACATGGGAAGCATTGCTCCTGATATGTCCAGGTCTATAGCCGGGAGGGTCGGCGAGAAGGGTATCGCTATGCTTGATGCTCCAGTGACGGGGAATCCCAAGGTGGCAGCGGCCGGTAAGCTTAGGAGTGATGGTTGGTGGCCCCAAAAAGACCTATGAAGCCTGTCTTCCGATTATTTGAAATTCTTGCTGCCAAAATCGTTTACGTCGGGGAAGAGAATGGCTTGGGAACAACCTTAAAGTTGATCAATAATCTCATTCTGGGAGTCGCCATTGAAGCCGTTTCTGAAGCAATGGTTCTTGCTGCAAAAGTCTCTATCGACCCACAGAAAGTTATCGAGATTACATCGGTTGGGGGGGCAAGAACCGGAGCCATGGAAACTCGAGGCGAACGTATGATTCGTGGTGATTTTTCCCCAGGATTCTCAACCAATAACATGTACAAGGATTTGACAAGTGTCATGAAGCTGGCGGATGAAGCGGGTGTTTCACTCCCTGCCACCAGCACGTCATGGGATATTCTGCGAGCTGCTAAATCCCGGGGGGATGGTGACCTCGATTCTTGCTGCGTCATGAGAGTACTTGAGGATCTTGCCCAGACAAAAGTAAAATCTTCTCAGGATATTTGAAACAGGGCAATTTGGGCGTTGGAATTCAGAGTAGCCGAATTTTCTTTCAGGTTCCGTTCTGTAGACGGTCATTGAACTCATCGGCAGTAAAAGAGTATACCTGTGTTCCGTAGCACTCAACGGCAAAGGAGGCGCAGACACTTCCCAGCCGTGCGCTTTCAGCAAGGTTCTTGCCCGCGATGATACCGCTGATCAAGCCGCCCCTGTAGGCGTCACCACACCCTGTCGGGTCTGTGACCTTTGTTGCCTTGGCTGCGGCAATGGTAATTTCCTCGTCTTCGGTATACAGTTTTGAGCCATGCTCCCCGAGGGTGATAATGGTTGTGCCGGCACGTTCGAGCAGCGAAGCTTTTGACAGTCCGGTCTTGTTCATGATCATGTCAAATTCATAATCATTAACGATCAGCATGGAGCTGCAAGTAATTGCATCGGCCAGGGGTTCTGGCTGCAGTGCGGGCAGGGCCTGGCCTGGATCGAAAATACACGTGATCCCCCGCTCGTTGCATATCTTCGGGTAGTTAATCATGTCATCGAGATTACCGGGTGAGGCAATGAGCAGCGTGTCTTCAGGGTCCAGTGTATCGAAGTCAAGTTCCGAACTGTATTTCATTGCTCCTGGATTAAACCCGGTTATCTGGTTGTTGGCCTTGTCGGTGGTAATATAGGCCCCGGCAGTAAATTCGGTTTCTATAATTTTTATATTCCTGCTCGAGATATTGTTTTGTTCCAACCAGTTGAAATATCTGGTTGTATCGTGTCCGATTGTCGCCGAAATAACTGGAGACTCTCCCATCAGCCGTAAGGCATAGGCAATATTTCCGGCAGTGCCCCCAAAATTTTCAGTGACGCCGTTAACCTGGAATGAGACATTAAGAACATGGATTTTATCAGGGAGGATATGGTCAGAAAAGTATTCCGGGAAATCCATGATTCTGTCGTAGGCCATTGAGCCTGAAACAATGATTTTCATTTTTTTTGTTAGCTAAGAATAAGGGTTGTTTGTAATCGGCGAACTCTGCGATTATAAGCAGAGGGCCAGAGCTGTCAAGTATAAACAAACATCTATAACTGCGTGAGCATGAGCTCTTTTCAATACGCGATTTGCTTTGCATCCGGGGATGCAGACAGTTCTGTTTCACCAGAGGCAGCGAGCATTTCAGAGGCGATATGTTTTGCAAGATTATACATTCTCTGCAGTTTACTGGCGACAGAGATTTCAATACGGGCGATGATGATCGCATTGTTGTCACCGCTGCCCAGCCGCTCGGATTTTCGCACCATCAGGTCATGTCGTAATTTTTTAATATGTGGCTCAAGATCAAGTATCTGACGTGCAGCATCCATATCATTGTCGCGGATCACCAGACGGGTGAAGGCAAGGGCATCGTGGACAGTTATGTATAAGCCGTCCGTTAGTTTCGAGGTCTCAGCACTCTTGGTGTAACGAACACCGATTTCCTGTTCACTTAATTCGGCAAGTTTTGTTTCTATCACATCACCCAAATTTTCCAGGGCAACAGTGGTGATCATCAGGGCCTGATGTTCTCTGCTTTCTTTTTCGGTGAGGGGTTGCTGGCGAATTCGGCTCAAGTAATTAATACAGGCTGTCTCAAGGCTGTCAACCTTGTCATCATCACGCTTTAATGAGGATAATTGCCGCGTGTTGCCCGATTTTAGGGCAATCCTGGTGGTCTCAAGCATGTCAAAAATGATTTCATTGACTCTCGCCAGCTCCTGTCTGACCCGGTCGAGGGCAAGCGACGGGACTTCAAGGACGGCATCATCGAGATAGATGGGCTTTATCGTTTTGTCCGATTCTGGTCGAGCAGGAACGAGACGGGTGGCGATCCAGGCAAAAAAAACAGTGAATGGAAGAAATAAACAGGTATTGACGACATTGAAGATGGTGTTGGCGTTGGCGATTTGACGGGGGACTTCTGCTGCCATCCGGGTGGTTCCTTCAAGCATTGGACTTGATGGGGAGATGGAGATGGCAATCGAGGCCAGGTAGGGAATAAAGCTGATCCATAGCAAGACGCCGACAATATTGAACGTGATGTGGACGACAGCTGCCCGCACTGCCTCTGTGGGTTTGCCAAGTGCAGCCAGCAGGGCGGTTACGCAGGTACCGATATTTGCGCCGAGCGCCAGTGCAATTCCCGCCTCCAGCATCAGGAATCCTTCACTGGCCAGGGCAATGGCAATACCGACCGTTGCTGCTGAGGACTGAACAAGGCCAGTGAAAACAGCGCCAGCCAGAATTCCCAGAGCCGGGTTTTCCATTTTTTTCAGGAAACTCAGGAATGGTTCATAGGAGCGCAGTGGGGCCATGGCACTGCTCATCACAGACATGCCGAAAAAAACCAGCCCGATCCCCATCATCATCATTCCGCTATATTTCAGCTTTTCATTTTTACCGGAAAAGATCATAAAAAAACCAACGGCTATCGGCAGCAAAGCATATTTACTGATATTAAAAGCCAGAATCTGAGCCGTCACCGTTGAGCCTATATTTGCTCCCATGATGACACCCACCGATTGTGAAAGGGTCATTAATCCGGCAGTGACAAAACCGACAACGAGGACCGTGGTGATTGAGGAGGAATTGAGTATGCCGGTAACGGCTGCCCCGGTGATCGCCCCCATAATCCGGTTGGTGGTAAGTTTTGCCAGCATTACCTTGAGCGTCTGACCAGCTGCCCGTTTCAACCCTTCTGAAAGTTGCTCAAGTCCAAAAAGAAAGAGGGCTAAACCACCGGCAAGGCCGATGAGAAGGGTAAACCATTCAATGTCTCCGGTTGCAGGAGATGCCGACGCAAACGATGGTAGGCTGGTGCTGGTCCAGATAGCAACAAGGAGGAGAATAATTAAGACTGATCTCATATGAAATCCTGGTTCAGTTATCAGGTGTTAGGGGTCGGCCTGTTTCTGGTTCATTGCCTCGATGGGAAATCAACTTGTGCGGGAAAAGGATGCGACGATCGCCTGCAGCGTGGTGTTTACCTCCTGATAATTTATCGTCGAGTCATGATGTGCCCGTATATGGATCTTTGCCGCATCACGCATTTTTATTCTCCTGTCGCGATCAACAACCAATTGTTCAATGTCCTGAGTGAATGAGTCTGGCTCCTCTGCAGATGAAAGGAGCCCTGTTTCATTATGAATAACCGTCTCTTTCGCACCCCAGTTCTTATAAGCGACGACCGGGAGGCCGGCAGATTGAGCTTCGAGGTATACCATCCCGAGTGATTCCTGTATACCAGGAAAGGCAAAGACATCAGCAGCACTGTAATACCGATACAGTTCGTGGCGGGGAATTTTCCCCAGGAAAAGGATATTGTCTGCCAGCTTTTCTCTTCCCTGCTGCTCTATCATGGACCGATTGGCCCCATCACCAATGATGATCAGCAGGATATCATGACCTCTTTTACGCAGATCCATACAACTGTCAATAACGTTGAGAACCCCACTGGTTTTTACTCCAGGTCTGAGCATGGCAGTGGTCATCACAACCCGTCGTTCTCCGACATGCCATTGTTCTTTCAGGGCCCGACGGGCGACCAGGTCAAAGTTGAATTGATCCGGGATAAGGCCGGGTGCGATATACTTCACCCGCTCTTCAGGCAAAAGCCGTTTAAGGTTGAGTTCATCCGTCTTTTTGTTGGTGAATACGACCTGAGCTGCCATCAGGGCCCGACGGTTCAACAGAAAACCGGGAAGGGTTTTTAATCTCTTTCTTCTTTTGGTTGAATAGATCCCCTGAAAAACTGCATATGGGGCATGCAGCCTGGCACTGCAGGTTGGGCCCAGCAGGTCAGGGGCTTTATAGTAAGTGTGATAACTAAGCCATAAATCAGGTGGAAAGCTTTTTAATGTATTGATCAACCTGCTTCGTTCGCGAGCAACAGCCAGAAACTGCCATGGTTTGAGATATAACCAGCGGCTTCGCAGCGAGCTTGCCACCTCTAGTTCGTTGTTATTGTTGACTAAGTAGTCATGAAGTTCCATGCCCGTGATGAGGTCGCCCGATGGGTTTTCATGGCCAAAAGGCTTGAAAGGCATATAAAATGAGATTTTCATATGGGCTGGACAGCTCTCTGTTTTTCGTAAACCTGAAGAAACATCTCAATTCGAGCGGACCTCTCATTCTACCCCATCGTGGATTAATTGTGAAGAAAATCTGCTGAATATTTCAAGAAGTAGCAGTTGAAACCGAATGGAGTTATAGTAGTCATTCAGAATGAAAACCGGGGCCTTAGATTCATCGGTGGTAAGCCGATAAGTGGTGTTGAAGCCGCAAGGGATACTGTACCATGGAGAATGCGAAGTGAGATTCATTATCTATGCTGGTACAATGATCATGCTATCAATGATGGCCAGCTGTTCCGGTAAAGTGACGTATCATCTACCGGTGGATCATGAGCCTCGGACGGTCATCGATATGTCAGATATCGAAGAAGTCAGCAGAGAACTTGATAACTATTATAAAAAGTGGGTTGGAACACCCTATCGTGAGGGCGGTCTTGACCGGAGGGGTATCGATTGTTCCGGGTTTGTTCAGCAGACCTACCTCTCTCTTTTTGGCATTTCGCTGCCCCGGACAACCAGGAGTCAGGCACAGTTGGGAAATAAGATTAACCGATCAGAACTGAAGCCGACGGATCTGGTCTTCTTCAAAACAGGTTTTCTTGACAGGCATGTCGGTATCTACAGAGGCAATGACCAGTTTATGCATGTCTCCACCAAAAACGGTGTCAGCCTCTCTCTACTGAACGAAGCCTATTGGAGTGACCACTTCTGGCAGGCACGTCGAATCAGTAACTGATGAAACCTATGGCCGCAAAGTTTCCGCCCGTCGATATACTGCTTTATGCCCATGATGGCAGAGGGCTTGGCCATATAAGCCGATCAGTGGCGATCGGCCTTGCCGTACGCAGGCTCTATCCTGAGCTGCATCTGCTTTTGATAACCGGTGGTTCGCAAACCCAGGAGCTGATCGGCAGCGGACAATTGGATTGGCTGAAACTCCCCGCTTACCAGACAGAAGTTGTCAATGGCAGATCTCGCGGCATTGAGGGAAAATCGTCCTACAGCGACCGGGAACTTGGAGTGATCCGGGGTGAGCATATCCACCAGATAATAAAGCTGTATCGTCCCCGTGTAGTGCTTGCAGATCACTCGCCGCAGGGCAAGCACAAAGAATTACTGTTGTCTCTTCAAGACGCTGGTATTACTGATGATACCAGGTGGCTGCTGGGCATGAGAGGAGTGGTTGGCAGTGTTAAGCAGACATCGTCCAGCCTGGCGGTTGATCTCTTCAGAAAATACTATTCCGGTCTGCTCTGGTACGGTGATTCTCATATTCTGGGTCCAGACCATTGTCAGAGTCTCAATAACCAGTTCTCCACAAGCGTTCGGGAGTGTGGTTATGTCTCGCGTTACACCCAAATTCAAAATGTCAGCGATCAGCGAGAAAGCAAAAAGCCCCGTTTCTGCACTACCATATCGGTGCCGTGGGCAGGAGAACAGACCGACAGGTTTCTCGATGTGCTTGCTTCTTTTCTGAAGATGCACGGCGAAGGATATGGGCATTTCAGACTTTTTGTTGGTAATGATATTTCGGTACGTATGAAAGAAAAATTTGAACGGATCGGGTGCTGTACGGTTAATCTCTTCGGCAGCGTGTATCTGGAAACGCTGAAACGTTCTCGAACAGCTGTTATCTTTGGCGGCTATAATTCTCTGGTAGACGTTCTGGCTGCCGGTATACCAGCTCTTGTTGTCATGAGGAACATGCAGGATCAGGAGCAGCAGATGCACCTTTCCGCTTTGGCTGATAAACTTCCTGACAGGTTTATGACCATTGAGGAGCATGATTGTATCAAGGCCCCGTCACATCTTCACAGCAGGTTATCTGCTCTTCTTGAAGCGGGCGATGACAGGCTCGATAACCGAGACGTCAATCTTTCCGGAGCTGAAAACGCTGCTCAAATCCTCGCTTCTTTCCTGGGCTGATCCCATTTGGTCAAAGCGAACTGTCTTCCCGGGTTTTCTTTCTGCCTGAGAAAAACCTCGTGATGGTCACAGTTTTTCACTCATTCGTGATTATAATCTATAGCCATCTGCACAATATGAAATGGAATGAAGCTGGAAAAAGGACCATGATTGATACAATGATTGAAGCACGGAATGTAACAAAAACCTATGAGATAGAAGATCGAACCATAACTGTTCTGGACCGGATCGACCTTGCTATCGGTGAGGGTGAATTCGTCGTTGTTGCCGGCAGCAGCGGCAGTGGTAAAACAACACTTTTGAGTCTCTTGTCGGGCTTGGATAATCCCAGTCATGGCAGTGTGCAAATTTCAGGGCGGGAAATCACCGGTCTGGGGGAGGATGACTTGGCGCCACTGCGCAATGAGCTGATCGGCTTTGTTTTTCAGGCCTTTCATCTGATACCTTCGCTCAATGCTCTGGAAAATGTCATGTTCCCCGCTGAATTAAGAAAGGACCCGGGTGCTCGGGAGAAGGCGGAATCCCTTCTCGACCGCGTGGGGTTATGGTCACGACGAAATAACCAGCCGGAACAATTGTCAGGCGGAGAAAAGCAGCGGGTAGCAATCTGCAGAGCACTGATCAATGGACCGAGATTACTGTTTGCAGACGAACCGACCGGAAATCTTGACTCCGAAAACAGTCGGGGAATAATTGGCCTGATCCTGGAACTGCAGCAAGAACAGCAGGCAACACTGGTAATGGCGACCCATAGTGTTGAAATTGCCAACAGGGCTGATCGAACACTTTTTCTTCGCGACGGCCGTCTGGTTCAAAACGACTATCAGGTGTGACCGTGCATCTACGTTTTATTTTCAAAGAAATCCGCCACAGCGGTAAGCAGGCAGTTACATTTGTTTTATGCGTGGCATTGTCTCTGGCCACCCTGACCGCTTTAAACAGTTTTAAGAGAAATGTATATCAGTCCCTGGTCGGTGAAGCGCAAACCCTTCATGGTGCTGATATAATAATCCACTCGCATCACCCGATCTCAGACCCGGTTGTTCGAGCGGTCGACAACTATGAACAGGAAAACAGGCTCATAAGCCTCAGGACATATGAGTTTTACTCTGTTGTCAGGCCGGAGAAGAAAGAGACCTCCCTTTTTTCCAGCATCAAGGTGGTAGAGCCCGGTTATCCCCATTACGGCTCAGTAAAGCTGCTGTCAGGAAGAGAACTTCAGCAAATGTTACAGCCTGGCACTGTCGTTGTTGCCCAGGAACTGCTTGATCGACTTGGAGTAACAATTGGTACACACCTGCAATTGGGCAGTGCGGAACTGAAGATTGTAGACGTCGTCCGCTCCGAATCGGCTCGCCCGGTTGCCTTTTTCTCGTTTGGACCACGTATTTTTGTTTCTTTCAGCGATATTGATAAGCTTGGACTCATGGGAACGGGGAGCCGGGCAGAGTATGAACTCCTGCTCAAGATACACAACCAGGAAGATATCGCTTCGATCCAGCAACAGCTTGCAGCGAGTGCGCTCCAGGGCCAGGAAAGAGTTGAGACCGCCCGGAATGCCCGCTCGGGAATAAAGCGATTTTTTGATAATCTTCTGTTTTTCCTGTCCTTTATTTCCATCTTTACGCTGCTGCTCAGTGGCATAGGCATGCAGGCTGCCCTTTCCGCCATGTTCCGCCAAAAGCAGAAGACGATCGCTGTGGCCAAGGCCCTTGGTTCGAGTTATCGCTACCTGCTCGGACACTATCTGGTAATCGTCTTGATTCTTGGCTTTACCGGCAGTGTCTGTGGGCTGGTGATAGGGATGGGGGTTAAACTGTTTTTTCCGCTTCTCTTTCATGGACTGCTTCCTGAAACAATTGGTTTAACGTTATCTTTCTATGATGTTGCTGAGAGTTTGGTGATCGGTCTGATGGTTGTTACGCTGTTTACTTTTTTACCTCTTTATCAGTTGAACGACGTCAAGCCCGTGGAAATCTTTCGCAATGAAAAATCACTCAGCAGCACAAGAAAAGCACGTTACGCCATCATGAGCCTGGGTGGGCTCTTTCTTCTGATTCTTGTTGTCAGGCAGCTTGAAGATGTTAAGACGGGGATCATTTTCTCAGCAGGGTTGCTTTCTGTTATTTTCGCTATCACGCTGGTAACCATGTTATTGCTTCGGTTCATTCGCCGCTTCCCTGTCAAAGATCTTGCCTTGCGCCAGGCGATACGGAGCCTTTTTAGGACTGGAAATGCGACGCGCTCGATTATTGTGACATTGACCTCTGCTCTCTCTGTTTTGCTGACCATATTCCTTCTTAAACTCAATCTTTTTGCCTCCTTTGTTGATTCGTACCCAGATGATGCGCCAAACCTCTTTTGTCTTGATATCCAGAAAGACCAGCAGGAAATGTTCCACTCTCTGGTCGGCTCCTCAGTTCCGCTCTTTCCCGTTATCAGGGCTCGACTGCTGAGCATCAATTCCATACCGATTGACCGGGAACAGGAGAGACAGAGAAAAAGTGATAACCTTGGTCGGGAATTCAACCTGACCTACCGTGACGCTTTACTAAAGGATGAAGTAATCATTAGTGGTGATTCCCTGTTCGGTGCCGGAGATATGCTCAAAAACGTTGTACCGGTGTCAATTCTTGACACGATAGCTGATATCGGTAAATTTTCACTTGATGATCGTCTCCTTTTCAATATTCAGGGCGTTCAGATTGAGGCCCAGGTAACCAGTATCAGGTCCAGGACGCAATCGAAACTATCACCATTCTTTTACTTTGTATTTGAACCCCAGGTCCTGGAGTCGGCACCGCAGACCCTGTTTGCAGCTCTGCACCTGCAGAAAGAGTTAATCCCGGAGATGATAACGAAAATTGTTACCGAAATGCCGCATGTCAGTACCATAAATGTTTCAGAGATAGCTGTGCAGCTTGGAACGTTGATCGATCGCCTGTCAGGAGTTATAACCTTCTTTGCGTCATTTTCCATTGCTGCAGGTTGTTTGATCCTGGTCAGTGCCATTCTGGCCACGCATATGGAGCGTATCAAAGAGGTTGTTTTTTATAAAGTTCTTGGGGGTAAATCGTCCTTTGTTTTTCGTGTGGTAACCTATGAAAATATGATTGTTGGAGTAATCAGTTCATGTATGGCACTCGTTCTGGCAAATGTCAGCTGCTGGCTCCTGTGTGAATATGTTTTCGATATTACCTACCAATCCTACCTGCACCTGATGATCCTTACCGTTTTGTTCACGGTAGGCATGGTTATAGCTATCGCACTGGTCAGTTCTGTCAGGATAATAAAGGAAAAACCGGTCGTTTACCTGAGGCAATATAACGGAGCATAATGATTACTTCCACTCCTCATCTACGATGGTCAACAGATAGGGCTGTTTTTATCGGGCTGGTTATCCTCCTGCTGTTCTCAGGCTGCGAGCGGGCTGATTCTCAGAACACGCAGCAGGAAACGAAATCATACCAGGGCGTCATCGTGGCTATGGGGGACAGCCTGACCTCAGGGTTGGGTGTCAATCAGCAGCAGAGTTACCCTGAACAACTCAAGCAGCTGCTAGCAGAGTCAGGGCTGCACTTCGATGTTATTAACAGTGGGGTCAGCGGGGAAACGAGCAGTGGTGCAAAATCCCGTATTGACTGGGTGCTGAAGCTGCAGCCTGATATAGTCATCCTGGAAACGGGAGCAAATGACGGACTGCGCGGAATTGAACCAAAACTGATAGAAGAAAATATCAGTTTTATCATCGAGGCGCTGCTTGCCCGTAATGTCGGGGTTGTGCTCAGCGGTATGCAGATGGTGACAAACCTGGGGCCAGAGTATCTCGCAGAATTTAATCAGATCTATCCCAAATTAGCAGCAGATTATCCGGTTACCTTCATGCCTTTTTTTCTTAAAGATGTGGCCGCCAGACCGGAGTTGAATCAACCTGATGGTATTCACCCGACGGCTGAAGGGTATACCGTGGTGGCTAACAATCTTTTGCCATACGTGAAAGAGGCGATTCTCAAAGTTAATACGCCCCCCAAGAGATAACACCTGGAACGCGTGCTTTTTTACAAGAGAGTTGAAGTGCCACGTGGTCAGCCTGTTTTGTGAAAAATAACGTAACCATTCGATTATATATGAAATGGTTGCTGTTTTTTGTCGATCCTGCCTAACATGGTACTGCTTTGTGAACCAGCCAGTTGAGATTTTTTTCTATTGATAGTATATTTTTAAAATAATTTGGGGTATTTAATAAAATATCTTCAAGAGCGGTTCGAAAAGATGGTTCAACGTGACCAGAGTAAAGATATTGCTTGTAAAAATTATCAATAATGGTAACCAGATGGTGGGTAACCTGACAGGCAGGCTGTCGGGGGGCTGATTAACACGCGCACTACCATTGACTCCATTCAAACCCACTAGAATCAAATCGATGATCAGCAAGGAAAAAGTTTACTCTGAAATCCAGAAATCCGGCAATCTGCCGACACTTCCAGAAATTCTTCTTAAACTACTTGAAGCATGCGATAACGAGAATACCCCCATATCAGAGATAGCCTCTATCATCAGTAAGGACCCGGTTCTCAGTCTGAAGGTTTTGCAGTTGGTGAATTCAGCATATTATGGTCTGCAGAAGAAATTCAAAGGTGTTGAGCAGGCTGTGGTCTATCTTGGTGCCAATAGCATCAAAAATATCGCTATCACGACTTCGATCCACCAGGTCTTTGATCGGAGGAAATTCAAAGGTATTAAACGGTTTAATATCAGTGCCTTCTGGTATCACTCGCTTTTAACCGCGACGCTCGCCCAGCGAATCGCCCAGAAAACTGGCTACGAAAGTCGTGATGAGGCTTATCTTTCCGGGTTGCTGCACGATATCGGGCGGTTGATCCTGGTTTCCACCTATCCGACAGAGCATGAGTCTATTCTGCTGAAAACAGAAGATATACAGAATGTGCTCTGGGCGGAAAAGCAGTTGATCGGTGTAACCCATTGCGAAGTGGGGGCATGGTTGGTCGGCAACTGGAATCTTGACTCACTGATGGCCGACGCCATTAAATATCATCATGAACCGCTTGAACAGGTATGCGAAGCGTTTCCACTGGTTAAAATCATCCACCTGGCGAGCCTGCTCGGTGAGGACAATTATGGGGCCGGGCAGGTCGCTGAAACCGGGGAGCAATTATTCGGGCTGGATGGCAATGATATTGATTACATCGTCGAAGGGGCGACTGAAGAGGTCCTGCAGGTTGCTGATGATCTGGATATAAAAGTTATTATACCGGGAAGTGATGCGGATCAAGGCCAGGAGGAGGCTGGGACAGACGACCAGGAACATGACGAGCAGATTCAGGCCAGTCTGACGAGTCGTGTCAGAAGTATTTCACTGCTGTCGGGATTTCTCGAGGGCCTGGTCCAGGCGGATGATGTTGAGGAGGTCATTTCCGCATTTGAACACGCCACCAATATTCTTTTTGATATTGAGAAAATCGTCCTCTTCTTACCGGATAAGAGTGGGGGCTTTCTACAGGGACAGACCTCAGGCGGCAGCAGTTTGCAGCATTTGAGTCAGGGACTGACGCTCTCCGTACAGAAAAGTACCAGTGCAATTGTTGAATCGTATAGAGAATCAGGGGTTACCTATCTTACCACCGCAAATCCTCCGCAGAATATGGCAGATGCCCAGGTCCTGAAGGCATTTGGCTGTAAAACCCTGCTGCTCATGCCGTTGGTTGCCGACAAGAAAGCTACCGGTGTTGCCCTGATGGGGCTGCCGGAATCGATGCAGGTGCTTTCAAGAAGTGATTTGAAGCTCATGAGAGTTGTTTCACAGCAGGTCGGTCTCAGTCTCTTTCTTGAGCGGATGAAGACAAAGAAGGCTGAAGAAATCGAAACTGAAAGGATGGCTGCCGTGTCGATGACCGCTCGAAAAGTCGCCCATGAGATTAACAACCCGCTTGGCATAATAACGAACTATCTTACCACGATGAGCCTGAAATTCTCAAAGGATGATGAAATCCAGGGAGAGCTTGGAATTATCGGAGAGGAGATAAGCCGTATTTCATCAATGGTTAACCAGATGGATATGTTTTCGCAGTCAGCATTCACCAAACTGGAGAAAACAGACGTTAACACGGTTGTTGGGGACCTGGTTCATTTGATTAGACCATCCCTGTTTAAGCCGGCCAGTATTTCCCTCACATTTCGACCCGATAATAACCTGCCCAAGATCATGGCCTCACGCGATGCACTTAAACAGGTGATTATTAATTTGCTGAAAAATGCGGCTGAAGCAATGACTGACGGGGGCGATGTCACCGTTACCACTGGGCGAGTAGCCAAAGACCAATATAAAGCCGGAACACCACCTGCCGATGGTATCGAAATCGTTGTCGAAGACACAGGGCCGGGGTTACCGGATATCATAAAGCAAAATTTATTTAAACCGTTTATGACGACGAAAAATAATGGTCACTCCGGTCTTGGTTTGTCTATTATTGATAAAACAGTGCGTGAACTCGGCGGTGTGATATCTTGCCAGAGCAAGCGTGAAGAGGGCACGCGGTTTACTATCTACTTTCCTGTCTCAACAGGGTGAACATTGAGCCAATACGCGTAAAGATGAACAGCGTACCGAATATCCTATTGGTTGATGACGAAGAGCGCTTTATTAATAGCCTCGATGCCATACTCCAACACTATAATTACACCTGTACCAAGGCGCTTACCGGCACTGAAGCGCTAACACTGCTGGAAGAAAACGATTTTGATCTGGCACTGCTTGATGTTTCACTCCCCGATATGTCCGGCTGTGAGATCGCCGAGTATATTCAAAAATCGGTAAAAAACACCACCGCAGTCATGCTGACCGGTTTGGGAACCGTGGAGACTGCGGTAAAAGCGATGCAGAACGGTGCCTATGATTTTCTGAGTAAACCGATCAACCATGAATTACTCATCAAGACCATTGATAAAGCACTTGAGCACAATGAGCTGACCCGCAGACTCGAGATCAGTCACAACCGTTTCCAGACGCTTGCGGAAGCCTCCTGGGAAGGTATTGTCATTCACGACGAGGGCCGGTTTATTGAAGCGAACAGACAGTTTCTGACACTTTTTGGTTTCTCCACGTCAGAGCTGTCCGAGGGGCTGATTTTTAACAAAATCGTTGCTCCGGAATCATTACCTAAAGTCCTGAAACGTATCAAAAGCGGGAAGATCGGCAATTTTGAAATAACTGGCCTTAAGCGGGATGGCTCGAGAGTACCGATAGAGGTTAAATCGCAGTTTATTCAATATCTGCAACGCACGGTGCGCGTCTGCGCAATGCGGGACATTTCTGAGCGAGTCAAGGCCGAGGAAGAGAAGTTGATGCTGCAGTTGAAGCTGGCAAAAGCCCAGAAGCTCAGGGCTCTTGGCCTTATGGCAGGTTCCGTTGCCCATGATCTCAACAATATTCTTACCGGTGTTGTTAGCTATCCCGACCTGCTCCTGTCACAGATGAGCGAGTCCGACAGATACTACCCTTCAATTAGAAAAATCCAGGAGGCCGGTAAGCGGGCGGCAGCAGTGGTCTCCGACCTGGTCTCAATTGCTCGTGGCCGGTTGCCGAAAACATCGGTGGAGAACATAAACGATATCATCCTCAGTCATCTCAGCTCACTGGAGCACTCCCAGCGCCAGGCTGAGCACCCGGGGGTGGTTATTCAGACGCAACTTCAGAACGATCTGTTTAACAGCTACTGCTCTCCACAGCATATTCATAAGATCCTGCTGAATCTCATCGGTAATGCACTCGATGCCTTACGAAATGATGGGGTGATAAAGATATCCACAAAGAATTGTGTCCTGCGCAAACCGATTGCTGCAGGGCAACAGACGGTGTTATCTGCCGGTGACTATATTAAATTGGCTGTTTCAGATAATGGTCCCGGTGTTGATGATAAAGACAAGGACCATATCTTCGATCCTTTCTACTCCACGAAAACCATGGGGAAAAGCGGTACCGGCCTCGGGTTGTCAATTGTCTGGAATACAGTTCAGGAGCATGGCGGCTGGGTGGAAATGAAGGACAATAATCCGGGGGTCAGGTTTGAGATATACCTACCGGGAACAAGAGATGAAGTCTATACCCAGCAGGATGTCGGTACTGCCCGATCTCTCCAGGGAAATGGTGAATCAATTTTACTCATTGACGATGAGGAGGAGCAGAATGAATTGATAGCCAAGCTCTTGACCAATCTTGGTTATAAGGTATTTTCAGTTGTCAGCGGCGAGGACGGCTTGAGTTTTCTGCAATCTCAAAAAGTGGACCTGGTTATTCTTGATATGATCATGGGCAACGGGCTCAATGGTCGTGAAACCTACGAGCAGATATTGAAGCGTTATCCTCACCAGAAAGCTATTGTCGTCAGTGGTTATTCCAAAAACGTAGAAACCCAGAAAATAATGAGCCTCGGTGTCGCCCACTTCCTTGAAAAGCCAGTGACCCTGCCGCAGATGGGCAGTGCCATCAAGCAGATACTCTCAAAATAAAAAAATATTTTTTCAAAGTGAATACTTCTCGTTCCCGAATGGCTAAAGAAAGAAGGGGTTGCACCCGAGTTGAGCTTAAATTGCAGACCTCCCTGCTGTTGGTAAGAATCGATGTCTATCATTCCGGCATGATTGATAATCTGAGTCTTGGGGGGTGTTACTTCCCGGTTGACCAAGGGTTGCCCCTGGGCGAAAAATGTCAGGTAGATATCTCGTTTGGAGATGGGTTGGACGTTGACAGAATTACCGTATGCGGCAAGGTTTCTCGGGTCGACACCCATGGCGCAGGAATAGAATTTGTTGATAACTCGGCTGAAACTTTGGCTGGTCTGAAAGATATATTAAAGCGCTATTCAAGCCCTGAAGAGCAGATCTGAGCGTAGCTCCCTTCTTGTAATCCTCCTTCCATACAGATATCTTCCCCTTCAATTGTCGTGGGAAATTGTCTGACGCCTGACCTTCAAGGGTTAATTTGCAGCGTCAAGCGACAAAACGAACTCCTTGTAATTGACAGGGAGAAGATCGGCTATATATCTTAAGGGTAATGGAGTGCCATTTTTATTGTACAGTTTTCCCTTGCCTGTTCGCTTCGGGTGAACGAGTTGTGAGAGGGGGGAGCAGAACCATTTATACTATGTGTTGCAGGAGTCATTATGGCAGACACTCAAATACCCAGGTTATTCCAGCGAGCGTTTGTGTTCCGCTTGGGACGGATTATTCTTCTAATCTCAGTGGTTGTTATCCTTACCTACAGCATAATTGCAGGGATTTATGCTACAAAAACGATATTTAAGGTGAAGATGAATTATGCTGTGGTCCTTGAAAAACTGGGAGGAAAACGGCAAGCGGTAACTGATGTTGGCTGGCATGCCAGGCTACCGTTTTTCACCAAGATAGAACAGGAAGTTACATTGATGAACCAGACCATGTACCTGGGCGGCACTGCCGAGCCGATGAGAATTATATCAAGGGGAAATGTCGCCTTGTGGACCTCGGCCCTGCTCACCTACCGCATCAGGGATCTGAGAATCTGGGCGATTGAAAATCTGAACCCGATGGCATTGCTGCAGGGAGATTATGACGGAATCGTCAAGGATCTACTGCAGGCGGAACCGGTCGATACATTGATCAGTGATCGTCAACAGGTAAAAGAGACAATTTTCAAGGCGATAAAAGCACAGCCGATTAATGAGGGCGGACCAACGCTTGAGGAAAAATACGGTATCGAGATTGTCAGCTTTGTGCTGAGAGAGACCCGTTTTGGTGACAAACTGGTGGAGGCCTCTGAAGAGAAGAAGCGCAGAGAGTTGATTGCCGAGGCTGAGAACTATGCAGCGGACCAGGAAGCAAGCAGAATCAAAAAACTCTATGCAGCGTACCTGGAAGGAATTCGTTCGCTGCAGCAGGAGGTTGGCAGAGCTGATGGTTCAACCGATACCTCACTGCTCCAGTTTCTTGTCCAGCAAAAATGGGCATCAGCATATGAGAAAAACCAGACCGGGCAGAACACCGTCGTAATCCAGAATACCGAAAAAGTACCTGCTGTTACGCTGCCGCTCGCTCCCAAGAATAATTGAGCCGGGGCCATTTAATGCCAAGACGCTTAACCAAGAAAATTCAGTATGTCCGACTGCCGGAGAAGAGAATTGATGAGATAGACAGTCTCGTCGCTTCATGGTCATTTGAAACCAAGGAGTTCATGCGTGCGCGCCTCAACCAGTACAAGCCCCATGGTGGGCTCTTCAAGAGGCTGTCAAAACTGTTTCGCTGGTTTCTGATTTCTACCAGGAAGCGTGACCTGAGAATCCTCAAAGATCCGGAAATCCTGACAGACTGGCAGAAACGGTTTGAAGTATCCGGCCATACGGTCCCGAGAAAAGCCTGGAATCATATTCTGGAAAGGGAGCTGAGCAGCAAGGATCATGCCTACATGCAGGCACTTCTGGACCGGGAACTTTCAGGAGTCCATCTTCCCGGCCAGCTTAAGGATCTGTTTGAAAAGATATACAGGGCTCACATCAGAAAGGAATATACGACCGACCCGGAAGTACCGCAGGCACCAATTATTCTGTTTGTCGGCACCAGCGGCAGCGGTAAGACGGCAACCGCATCAGAGGCGATCGACCAGGTGTTTTTTGCAAATGAGGTTAAACCGGAAGTCGATCTGAGCCAGAAACGATCCAAGCTAATGTCTGGCGTTCCCTTCTGGAAGAGCATTGACGAAGTATCTCCATCACTGGCATCGGACATTGAGCGGAATAAAAAACTGCGGCTCTATAAAACATTGTCAAAAATACCGCTGGTGAGTCTTCTTTTTCGAAAGAGGATCAGCAGAAATATGAACGATCTTGAAGAACAGAGTTTGGTCGTAGATTTTGCCCGCATTACACCGAATGACTTCCAGACTGCGCTTTCCGGCGAACCGGGAAACTACCTCCGGAGAGCATTTGGGAATCCCAGATTTACCTGCATTCGGCATCTCGAGGAGGCACATAGTGCTTTTGCCCGAAAGGAAAGCGGGGGGGTGAGTGGGGGGGTGGAGCGTCAGCAGGGTACGCTCGTGGACAGTTCCAATATCCTCATTGATGAAATAATCAACGGCACCAGAGATTGTTTACTGATTGCAACCTCCGACCAGCCGGAGGTATTTGACTCTGCCATATATCGTCGATTTGTCGAAAAGGGGCTGATTATCGAGGTCTCAGAGTATTGGCTGAATAAGGCTAATATGAAGGAGATCGTCAGGATAGAGTTGATGAGAAACAATATCAGGGTGAGTACTGGAGACGATCGCCCTGATTATAAAAACATTCAGTGGATTGATTCAGACGATCTCAACACATCAGTTGGCAAATTCTACAATATATTTTCTGAACGGGCCCTGCAGGTGACCCCAGCCTATGTACGTAAACTCATCGGCTATATTGTCAGTATAAAGGGGAGTTTCAGGGCGGATTATCTCGATGATTCCCTGCTGGTAAGAAACGCCTTTGAGATGGTGGCCAGAAACTCGTTTGGAGACCTGTTCAAAAAGGTCGTTAACAGAATCGATCGCTCAGCCCGGTGGGACGATTATGTTGGCGATGTTAAGGATACCTTTTCAGAAATGGCAAACAACTGCCTGATCTATAATGTAAATGAGGAGAAAGGTGTCGTACTCAACGGTCCCCCGGGAAGTGGAAAAACCTATCTGGTTCGAACGTGGTTGAGTGAGAATAAGAATATCCATGATATAAGCACCAGCCCCAGTGCTTTGCACAATCCGTCCAACCCGATAGACGGAACGGTTGAAAATCTCGTTAAAATTTATGACATAGCCAAAATGATCGCTCCGGCAGCAGTGTTTTTTGACGAGGGGGATGCCCTTGCTCCTCGTCGAAGCAGCAGCGGCGGTTCACCGTCTGATCGGCTGACCAATAAGTTCCTCAACATCATTGATGGTGAGCAGCCCTTATCAAAGGTATTCACGGTCTTGACCACCAACAGGCTGGATCTTCTTGACCCCGCACTGATCCGCTCAAAACGGCTGAAAGTCATGGCGGTATCCGGACAACTTGCCAAGCGGGACATGACGGATATAATTGATGCTACACTTGGCATTACTCCTCTTGCAGATGGTTTGACCTCGGCTAAAGTCATCGATGCAGCAAAAGGAATATGCAATACACCAGCCGATTTTACAGCGTTTGTGGAGAAAGCCCTGTCCCTAAGAAGTACCGAGTTAATGGTATTGAAGAAATTCAGAGAGATCTCAACACTTTCAACTGAGAAGCAGGAGCGTTTCCTGAAATTTAACCTGAAAACCCTCTCGGGAATCATGGAGTCGCTTGGTAACCCGGGAACATTACATAAATCATTGAAAGATTCGCCTGCCGAATTTTTATCACGTTACGATGAAGCGATTAACCTGTTTTCTTCAGTTACTTCGGATGGAGGGTATCCTCTGGGGTATTCTCACTTGCGCCATGCCAGACAGGAGACCTCACAGAGCCCGACCAAAAAAGGCAAGGTTGAGCTCGATGATTTTCTTGAGACAGAGCTCAGCCAGGAGCCCCAGAAAGGCTTTGTTATCGGGGTCGGAGCAAACGAAGTTGACGGGGTGCTGCTGCCAATTGCCACGAGCTTGACCTACAGCCTTTCGTCCGATAAAGTTCTGGTTACCGGGGCGGTTTCTGCTTCAGGGGACAGTTCAGCCCAGATGGAAATGGCCGTCCAGATGACTCAGCAGTCGGCACAAGAGGCGCTGACCCTGGTAAAAAACTATTTTCAGGCCCTTAACCCGTCGATCAGCATGGCAAAACTCCTCGGTGAGTTCCTTGCCAAACTGACGATCCATCACCAGTTGCTCTCAGCCTCCTATAATGTCGGCGGACCTTCAGCAGGCTATGCGCTTGCCCTGAACACCTTGTCGGCAATTTTACATATTCCCATCTACCACGATTTTGGAATTACCGGCGCTCCCTGGACCAAGGGCGTGACCAAGGGAGAGGTCGGTGGTTCGGTGATCATTGGCGGCCACGTGAAGAAGACTGAAAAAGTCTTGCAGTATCTGCGACGGATGTACATGCCACGGCAAAACTACAAGAGCCTGGAGACAGAGTTTCTCCTCGGTTACTGGAACCAGAACAAGGATATCCTCGGGGTTACTCACTTCGGAGACCTGGTACCGGAGACCATATGGCTCGGTGATGACTATGAAGAATTGGTGCTGGAGCTGATCGACCAGAGAATCAAATATAAAATCAAGCAATATCAATACAATGAGCAGGATGAAGCTGCAAATGAAAATATTATTCGCTTAAAATCGATCTTGAAACAGCGGGCGGAAAAAGAGATCGTCAGGAAAATCGAGGCGATAAAGAATTATATAAGCAACCCGGATCATGATCCCCTGATTTCCCTTGAGACAATTTTTCAGGAAGATCAAAAGGTGGCTAAGAAAGTCAAAAAAATATTTGGCGCTTTTGATCCGCTTACCACTATGATCAAAAAGCGCTTTTGAATCACCGTCCAACAGGCTAGTTGGGGGTATCCTTTTTCTTGTCGATTTTTTCCGGGGGAAAGAGTCGTGAAAGCATCGATCGTTTTTTCACCGGCTGATTGTGAAGAATGGCAAGGTTATCCTGGGCTGTGTAGTTTCTGTCCCACAACTCAATGGCTTTTTCATAGTTTGTTTTTGCTTCTTCCAGATTACCGCGATACCTGTTGATCATACCGAGATTGGTCAGTGATACCGATAGGCGCCGGGGCGTCTCAATTTGAGCATCAAGAATGAGATTTACCCGTTTTTTCATAAGCCTATTGACGTTCATATCCCCAAAGGCCGGGTCATCTTTTTTGAAATAGGGCGAAATCCGTTCTTTGATCTGCTCTTCGGATAACGAACCCATATCCATCATCCAGTTCTCATAGATTGCAATTGCCTGATTCGTATAATCGGCGGCAACGGTCAGGGGCGTATCCAGCGTTTCTTCGGCAACGTCCTCTTTGGTGAGAAGCTCTGTCTCCAGTTCAACGAGATATACCGTGGCTTTATTGTTCAGCAGTACCCCGATTTCATAAGACTGTTCATAACCTGGAGTTGCAAGGTAAATAGCCAGCATCTGGTCAAGCATACTCAGCGCCTGAACGTATTCATCACTTTCAAGTTCTTTGTCATATTTTAGAAACAGCTCTTTAGCAGGGAGGATACGGGGATCTTCACTTTTGTTGATTGAGTCGTAATAGAAATACGATCCGATGAAGATGGTTGCCGTGATGGTAATGACGACTGAAAGTAATTTCTTCGTGCCTGGTTGCATTGAAAAAGATGTTCCTTATCGGGAAGGTATAGAGCAGGGATGTTTTGGTCTTCTACGCACAACGTGAACGCTACACGCAGAAGACCAAAACGGTTCAGGACTTATCTTACACCATGTACCTCAGATGCCAAGTGCTTCCTGATATCCTCAGGGGTATCTTCCGTACTCATTGAGACAAAGATATTGGCCAGGATAGCAAGCGGAGTCGCGATCCAGGCATAGTACCAAGGATTTAACCAGTAGCCGACGAACGCGGCACCGGGAAGGGCAACTCCGAATTTACCGCAGATAAAGTAAATTAGTGCAATCGCGGTAAAAGAGGCGCCAACGGTCAGGCTGGCAATGCCGCCGGAGCGGTTGGAACGACTCCACCAGATTCCAAGCAGGAACAGTGGGAAGATCGTACAGCCGGCAATGGAGAAGGCCAGGGCCACGAGCTGGGCCACGAGAGCCAGCTTTAAAAGGGCGACAAGCATAACCCCGAGTGCCATGACGATCGTTGCGATACGAGCCATTCTTATCTGCTGGTCACCGGATGCTTCAGGATTAATGAGCCTGAAGTAGATATCATTGGAAAACGCAGATGAGCCCGCTACCAGCAGACCGGAAACGGTTGAGAAGGCGGCGGAAACGGCTCCTGCTGCGAGGAAACCAACGATCAGCGGATTTACTGAACCAAGCTGGGCCGTATAGACAACAATAGCATCTTTTGCCAGGTTACCAACTTCAGGGTTAGAGGACAGAATTCTACCAAAGGCAGAGTACAGCGGTGCGGTCCAGTAGAGCAGACAGATAAAGAACAGACCCCAGGTTACCGACCAGCGTGCATCACTGGGCTTCGGGACAACATAGAATTTCTGGATAACATGCGGGAGTCCTGCGGTTCCGACCATCAGCGCGAAGCAGGTCGCCATCCACTGGAAGAAATCTTTGCCGGTGGCGGTATCCCACGGCATGGCGAATTCCGGCTGCGGCACCGTCTGCATGGCATGCCCCAGTGAATTCATATAGGGCGTGGCATTACCTGCAACGATATCTGAGACAACCCGACCATAACCGAGTTCCGGAATGAGCCAGAAATAGTCAAATTTGAAGGTAAGGATAAAGGCCGGGATCAGGAAGGCCGTAATCAGGATGACGTACTGAACAATCTGGTTTTTGGTCACACCAAGCATACCTGAAACAAGTGTATAGGCGAGACAAACACTACCACCGATGAGAACCGAGTAGGTGTAGTTCATTCCAAAAATCCACTTGAACATCAGACCGATACCGCCAAACTGGCCAACCATGTAGCAAAATGAGATAAAGATTGCAACGACCGCCGTGAACAGGCGCAAGCCGCTGGAATAGTAACGGTCACCGATAAAGTCAGTGGCAGTATACTTTCCGAACCGCCTGATCTGTGAGGCCATCAGCAGCAGGAGCAGGCAGTAGCCGCCGGTCCAGCCAACCACGTAGGAGAGGCCGTGATAGCCGCTGCCGTACATGATTGCAGCCATACCAAGGAAAGAAGCAGCCGACATCCAGTTAGACGCAATCGCCATACCGGATCCAACTCTGGAAATGGAACGACCTGCAGCATAAAAATCAGCAGTTCCTTCTGCCTTATTCATAAAACCAACAACCAGAAAGAGCAGGATACAGGACCCGAGAATGATTGCAGGCATCGTCTTGAAACTTCCTTCGAGCGATGTACCACTTGCTGCAAAGGCTGGAACGGCAACGAGTAGGGTCGCCGAGAGTAATACGAGTAACGATAGCGCTTTGTGTTTGATTCTATTCATGTCTCACTCCTCCTATTCGTATGAAGATTCCATTCCATATTTTTTCATCAGCTTGTCAATGACCTGGCAGTACACGAGACAGATGAGCACGAAAGCTGTCAGCAGAATGAGTGCCGTATAAAGATAATGAAATGGAAATCCGAAAACGATAGTGTCGGTGAAAACGGATTGATTATGAATAAAAAACTTGTCCATAACCGGTGTGAGAGAATCATCGGTCATCATTAATTTGTCAGCACTGACAGGGGCCAGAGCGTATGGGACAACGGCCATCATGGCCTTGTTGTCGGTAATACCAAGAGCCGTGTTGATAAAGTCCACGTTAACCTTTTTATCCGTCGCAGCTGTCTCTGCCACAGACATCAGGGTTTGTTTCTCTGCATCAGATAGAAGAGAGTAGACTGTTGAGGTGAACGCAACCTTCAGCGCATCATTATTCAACAGTGCGGCACTTTTGCCAAGAGCGGCAAGGTAGAAATTAGCAGCGGTGACGAGTTCTTCAGGAGAGGCACTGCCGTCGGCAAGTTTTGGAGAAACCTGCTGAAAGCTCGTATAAACGGCCTCAGGGGTTGGGGTTTCGGCGATCTTGAAAAGAATCTGAGATCCATAGGTCATGACCCCCCAGATGAGCAGGCCGATGATAATGACCCGGATGTTCTCCCTCAAGAATGGTGTTGAAGGCTTGAAAAAGTTAACATTATAACTTTTACTTTCGTCCATTGTTCTCCTCCTTTTTTATGACTGTGTTCTGTTCTTTTTCCAAATCCTCCGTTGGATTCTGAAAAAAAGCGATTTCCCTGACAGAAACAGATGTATACCGACAAGCGAGCCTGAGAAGGATCCCGTATCCTTCATATTGAACCCGCCCTTTGGCGACACATAATAACTGTCAAGATATAACAGCCGTATTTATACCTCCTTTGCAGCTGAACAACCGGTGGGTTGCTTTGCTGCCCACAAGCGAAGACTGACCAGGTCGTCGCTTTAATTAATCTTATAGAGCGGCAGAGCTTACCGCCGCTTCTTACTGTTAATATTTATTAGAAAAACAAAAAAGCCTTTTTCCGCACTTACATTCAGTGTGACAGTGTAGCGCGTTACGCCGAACATTAGAACAAAAAATGATATTAAGCATCATTTTTTTTTATCGTTGATTGTTTTTTTTACTGCTTGTCATAAAAAAACAATGCTGGTTTTTTTAAAAAAAAGCGAGACCCGGTAGAAGGGTCTCGCTCAAGACAGGGTAGTGTCTTACCGATAGGATCGGCTACTCATACTTATATCTGCTGTGCAGAATGTCTACTTCTTCCTTGGGCTTGTAGCCGGTGATCATACTGTTTAAAGAGCCCTTTATGGCAAAAAGAGACATGTAAATATGGGTTAAAGTGAAGGCAACAAGTGCCATGCCGAGAATATTATGAATGATCACGTAAAGCCGGACCGTGTCCAGATCAGCGCCCATTCCCCAGATAATATAGCCGGTATAGGCCATGAAGCCGCCGCCAACCGTTGCCAGCCAGAACCACGCCTTTTGACCGGCATTGTATTTACCTGCAGGAACAGGTTTTTTCTTCTTGCTCAGATACCCACCCAAAATCAATATCCAGAGAATATCATGGGGCGCCGGAAACATATCCTTAACCCAGATCAGAAACATAAAAACAGCAGCGGGAGCAAATACGATGGCGGATATGATGTGAATGTTACGCGCAAGTCGTATTGGTGCGCCACCACCAAAAAAAGATCCGAATATAATCAGCAGTCCGGTGATTACGAGCAGGACAAATGAAATAGCCCCTATCCAGTGAACTATTCTGGCGAACAGGTTGAAAAACAGAATTTCCGGCCCATCATGGCTAAATTTTTTCGCTCCGACAATAATAAAATGAAGAAAAAATACAGCTGGAATAATGGTAATTATTCCAAGAAATATTTTCCAGAAAAGCGTGGACTGAAGCTGAGTAAAGAGCTGACCCATATCCTGCCAGTCACCGGTGATACCGCCATACAGTTCACTGTAATACTGAGGTGAAAAGTACTGGGCCAGGCCGGTAAAAGCGTTTGGTGCAGCAATTGCCGTCCCGACAACCAGGGTGACAGCATAGACAACCATAACCAGAACCCCGGACGCAATAAGCCTTTGCATAGGTTTCTCCTAAAATTGGGCGGGAGCAGCAAACACTCCCGCCCGGTTGTTATGGTAGTTATTCTTTTTTGTACGCCCTGGACCAGCCCCAGGCGTTTACACCAGAACCACGGTTAAACACGCGTTCTCTGTAAACATCAGCAACCACATCCGCATCACCTGCAAGCAGTGCTTTGGTCGCGCACATTGCCGAGCAGAGCGGCGGTTTGCCCTCAGCAATTCGGTTTTGACCGTAGAGCTGCTTTTCGTCTTTGCTGAAGTTTTCTTCAGGACCGCCAGCGCAGAAGGTACATTTATCCATGGCTCCCCGGGCCCCGAAAACGTTGCCTTTCGGAAATTGTGGAGCTCCGAATGGACAGGCCATGAAGCAGTACCCACAACCGATACAGGTCTTCTTGCTGACCAGGACAATACCATCTTCACGCTGATATATCGCGTCTACCGGACAGACGGCGATACAGGGAGCGTCAGAGCAGTGCATGCAGGCAACCGATATCGATTTTTCGCCCGGCTCGCCCTGTTTCATTGTAATTACCCGGCGGCGGTTAACGCCAACCGGAACATGGTTACCCTCTTTACAGGCAACCACACAGCCACTGCAGTCAATGCAGCGCTCGGTGTCACATAAAAATCGCATTCTTCCCATTTTATAATCCTCCTCAACCGCACTTAAGCGCGGGTGACTTTGCATAACCCATCTTTGGTAGCCTGGATCTGGGTGATAATATCGTATCCATAGTTAGTTACCGTATTGCCTGGATCACCTACGACATACGGGGCGTATCCTTCCGGATAATCCTTCAGGTAGGATTCACCCATCAGTGTGCCGGCAAAATGGAAGGGCAGGAAGATTGTTTTATCATCAACACGGGGTGTAATAAATGCCTTGACCCTAATTTTAGATCCCTCCGGTGATTCAATGATCATCATATCACCTTTACGAATACCAAGATTGTTGGCCAGACGCGGGTTGATTTCAGCATACATTTCGGGCTGCAGTTCGGCCAGGTACTTACTGCTCCTGGTCTCCGCACCACCACCCATATGTTCAACCATGCGACCTGTGGTTATGACGTAGGGATACTCCTTCACGAGATCAGTTTTTTGTTCGCTCTTGAACCTTGTGTTGACCCTGAAATGATTGGGCTTATCTTCATAGGTCGGGTATTTGGCGACAAGATCAGGCCGGGGTGAATGCAGGGGTTCGCGATGGATGGGTACCTGATCTGGAAAATTCCAGACAACACAGCGAGCTCTGGCATTACCGAATGGAGCCATACCTTTATCAAGAGCAGTTTTGATGGTTTTCTGGGACAAGTCTGTTTTCCAGTTGGTACCTGGAACAACATCTTTGAACTCTGCATACCCACCCTGCACTTCACTGCCCGGGTTGCAAACACCCTTGGCTGCGAGCTGTCCCTCTTCACGACCGGTCATTACATAGGTGGTAACCTCACCAAAACGATTTCTGAACGGCAGGCCGCCTTCCTTGACCGACTTGGAAATGTCATAAAGAATCGGAGTTCCCGGATGCTCGTCAGTCCAGCAGGGCCATGGCATGCCGTAATAATCACCATCACATGGACCACCCTTTGCCTGCAGGTCGTCAATGTCAAAGGTGTGCCAGTTCTCCATGTGACTTTTAATGCGCTCTGGAGTCTGTCCATTGTAGCCAATGGTGAGCATTCCTTTATTTATCTCTCTGGTAATATCTTCAGGAACTTCCTTGATGTTCTTGTAGAACTGATCTGCGAAACCAAGTTTATTTACCAGCAGTTCCATGATCTGGTAGTCATCTTTTGAATCGTAAACCGGATCAACAACCTTGTAGCGCCACTGAATCTGGCGGGAAGTTGAGGTCACTGAACCTGAGGTCTCGTATTGGCTTGCGCTTGGCAGCAGATAGACGTTGTCTGTTTTTGTGACCGCTGCGGCAATGGTCGGAAATGGGTCAACGATGACCAGCAGTTCCAGTTTGTTCAGCGCTTTTACCACCCGGTTGTACTGGGAGTTTGAGTTTGAGCCGCAACCCCATTGAATCATTGCTTTAATTGGAGTCGGAGATTCAATTTTCTCTTCGTTTAAAACGCCTTCATACCAGCGCGCAAGGCTGAAACCTTTTTTGTTCATCCATTCTTTTGAAGGGAAACGGCTGACGATAGAGTCGTACTCGACATCCCATACACGGCACCAATGTTTCCATGAGCCATCAGCAAGTCCATAGTAGCCGGGCAGGCTGTCTGCGAGGACACACATGTCGGTTGCGCCCTGGACATTGTCATGGCCGCGGAAGATATTGGTACCGCCGCCAGATTTACCCATATTGCCGAGGACAAGCTGGAGGATACAGAAAGCACGGGTAATTGATGAACCGATATGGTGCTGAGTTCCCCCCATACACCAGGTGAGGCTTGTTGGCCTGTTCTTGGCAAGGATTTCTGCAACACTTCGAGTCTGTGCAGCTGGAATTCCAGTGATATCCTCAACAACTTCAGGGGTGTAATGTCTGGCGACCTCAACCATTTCTTCATAACCGGCAACGCGGGTACGAATAAACTCTTTGTCCTGCCATCCCTTACTAATGACCTCGTTTATCAGTCCCATCATAAAGGCGGCATCAGAACCAGGCCGTATCCGAACAAACTCGGTTGCTTTTGCGGCCAGTTTGGTAAAACGCGGATCGACGACAATGATCGGGGCATTATTGACTTCTTTTGCATGCAGGATATGCTGCATTGAAACCGGGTGAGCCTCCGTTGCGTTTGATCCGATAAAAATCATGCTTTTCGCATGCCTGATATCATTCAGGCTGTTTGTCATTGCTCCGTAACCCCATGTATTGGCGACACCTGCCACCGTTGTGGAGTGTCAGATACGGGCCTGGTGGTCAATGTTATTCGACCCCCAGAAAGCGGCAAATTTCCTCTGCAAATATGCCATCTCGGTGGAAACTTTGGCACTTCCGTTGATATGCAGGGCATCAGGACCATCATTTTCCCGGAGCTCGGTCAGTTTGGTGCTGATCTCGTCCATTGCCTGGTCCCAGGAGATATTTGTCCATTTGCCGTTCACGCGTTTCATCGGGTTTTTCAGACGTTTTTCGCTGATAACCATGTCGATGGCACCGGCACCCTTGCAACAGTGGGCGCCCCGTGAAACGGGATGATCCTGGGCAACTTCCTGACGAACCCAGACACCATTCTGAACTTCCGCTTCAATTCCACACCCGACTGCGCAATAGGTACAGATCGTGCGGACTGTTTCAGAACCGCTAAAGGCTTCTTTCTTTTCAGCAGCTACTGCTTTGCTGGTTAACTTTGTTGTCATCGCTGCGCCGGTCAGAGCGGCAGTGGCAGCTGACAATTTGAGGAATGATCGCCTGGCAACTTTCGGGTTACGGGTAACCCTTCGGCCGCCGGAAACAGAACCACCCGTAGAGGGCTTTCTGATTTTGCTTATGGCCATGTTACTATGCCTCCTTTCTGAAGCTTTTCTTGAAAATGTGGTTAGCGAAGTGAATCATAGTACTTTTTGAATGCCTCGCTTTCCTGGTAGAGGATCTCGTCTGATTCAACTGATTTTGTACGAGTTCCCGCTCTCGCCGGTTTTATGGCAGCTGCTGTTCCAGCCAGTACTGCCGATCCGGCAAGGATGTGCTTCAGAAACGAACGTCTTTCTTTTTTTTCGTTCTGCATCAACAACCCTCCTGAATTTTACTGATTTCTTAAATTGCATAATCGTAAATGAATAGATTATGCGACATAGTCATTTGGCACCATGCAGGCACCATTTGGAAATTTAACTCTGTTTAAAGTAGTTGATGGCACGAAAGAAGAAAATCGGCCCAAGACCTTTTGTCTTGTAGGAAAGCTGTGGCCGCCATTGTCGGGTGTTGTTGTAAACTTTTGTAAGTAAATGGCCTACGTACAGGGTTGTGCGTACTCAAATTGTCTCTAGTTGCAGGATGCCCGGTAAATCCTTATGGTTGCTCTAGGCTGAACAGGAGTTGAGCTGGACGATAAAAGTTTTGCCTTGGAAGAGACAATAAATTAGCCTGTCTGGCATGGGGGATAATCGGTATGTGTTTGTATATTCAGGTACATTTTCATGGTTTATTACTTAGTGGAGGTCATTAATGGACAAAGTGTTCTCTCTTTTGCTGCTTGCAATTATTCTTTTTCCTCTCTCCTCTGTTTCCTCTGCCTCAGCTTCCGGAGTCTCGGGTGAACAGGAAATTTTTGCCAGCCCTCGAACTCGTCATACCCGACAACCAGGAGCATCGGGACTATCTCGGTTTGCAAGGGAATCCCGGTGAATCATTCACTGTCCAGGATATTGAGGCTGATATTCTGTTGATTGAGCTGTTCAGCATGTACTGTCCCTTCTTGCCAGGAAGAAGCACCCTTTGTAAATGAACTGTACGAGATGATGCAGGCTCTTCCCGCAGATGGGCCAAGGGTGAAAATAATCGGTCTTGGAGCTGGTAATTCAGCGTTTGAAGTAGACCATTTCAGGTCTACGTATGATATTGAATTTCCACTTTTTCCAGATAAGGATCTGTCAATGTATAAAGCGCTTTCAGGAGCTGGAACACCTGGTTTTATCGGGGTGAAGAAGGATAATGACGATAATCTTGTTATCGTTCTTGCGCCAGTCAGGCGGTTTTCATGACAAGGAGTCTTTTCTCGAGCAACTTGTTGACCGGTGGAACAAAGGAGTAAAAGTCATGCTGCCCAGACGGCTTGTTCGGTTTGCTGGCGTGTACCCTTTTCTTGATACTGGTTTCTGTCTCGGCAGGAATGGCTGCGGAAAACAATTTTCGTCAGCTCAATCTATGACTACGGGCCACCTTAAACCGAAAGACAGTGAATTAAAAGTAAAAATTGGAGACCGGGCACCAGATTTCTCTCTGCGCTCAATAAAAGGGGAGGAGGTGAGGCTCAGTCAGTTTTTCGGGAAAAAAAATGTCGTGATTTCATTTGTTCCAGCTGCCTGGACCCCGGTCTGTTCTGACCAGTGGCCCGGCTACATAATTACCAGAGAGCTTTTTGAACAGTATAATGCTGTTCTGCTCGGGATTACAGTCGACAATTTACCAACACTGTATGCCTGGACGACAGCAGATGGGGGAGGTGTGGTTTGAGGTTCTCTCGGACTTCTGGCCCCATGGCGGTGTTGCCGATTCCTATGGTCTGCTCAGAAGTGATGGGACTGCAGAGCGTGCACTGGTATTTATTAACAAGGATGGAATTATAAGCGGAGTCCATGTCTCTGATATCAATATTCGCCCGCCCCTGGAGCTCATTGTCGGGGAAATGGAAAAGATGAATTAACGTTTTGGGTCACACCAATCATCGCGTCGTGAAAGGAGCACCTAGAGGTCGGTAGTACCGAAGTGTTCTTTTTCAATCCAGAGCACTGCTCTGCGCGTCAACTCTGCGGCATTTTTGATGCAGAGTTTCTGCTTTATACGATCGCGGTAGGTGCCGATTGTCTTGATGCCCAGGTTCATGCGGGAGGCAATCTCTCTGGTAGCAAGCCCCGAGCCGATCAGTCTGAATACCTCCAGTTCTCGATCCGTTAAAACATCAACGGTAGGAGCGCCGCTGCCCTCAGGATTAACCTGGAACTTGTCAAGCAGGTGGGCCATCATGTCAGAACTGACATGTATTTTCCCATCAAGAATATTTCTGATAGCAGAAATAACCGACTCTGACGCTTCCTTTTTCATCACATATCCCCGCGCACCCGCCCTGATAGCACGTTCTGCCCAGACCGACTCGTCATGCAGGGAGAGAACAAGTACGGGCAGGCGACAGGGGCCGGCAGCGATTTCCTTGACCAAATCCAGGCCATTTTCTTCAGATAATGAGATGTCAATAATCGCCAGGTCGGGTTGATGCTCTCTGAGTGCTTTCCGCGCACCGGGAATATTTTCGGCCACCGCACAGACTGAGAAGTCCTCTTCCTGGTTCAGCAGCTCTTTCATTCCCATACGAAAGATTGGATGGTCATCTACAATTAAAATATTTTTCATTGATTCTCGATGTCCCCGGTAACGGTTACGATTGTACCACGCTGCCAGTTCGACTCCAGTGAAAATGTTGCCCCGATAGATTTTGCCCGGTAATCGATGGTATGCAGTCCCATGCCTTTTCTGGCCGACATGGGGTTAAAACCTGTGCCGTCGTCCATGACCTGTACAAGCAGATTATGCTTCTTGGTATGCATGGTAATTGTTATTTTGTCAGGCTCTGCGTGTCGTGCCGCGTTAAATGCTGCCTCTCTGATGATATAGTAAATATGTGTCGCAACGCTATTATCTATATAATCCACCTGGCCGTCAAAAGAAAGCTCACAGGCGACACCATAAAGCTTATCAATCTCAACTGCCAACTCTTCAATTGCAGCCTCAAGGCCATTTTCAATAATGTGAACCGGATACAGCCCACGAGCCAGACGCCTTGTTTTTTCAGTAGCGTCGACAATAAGACCTCTGATTGACTCAAGTTGCTCAGCTCTTTTGGGAAGTTCTTTTTCCAGGTTCATTTTCAAGGCCTTGCTCAGGAGTTCGACCCCGCTGAGATGCGATCCCAGGTCATCGTGGAGGATTCTGCCGATATTGCTTCGTTCGGCTTCCCTGACGGCAATGATCTGTCTCTCGAGCCGGTCCATTTTTTTCTCAGATCTGGTTTTCAGGATGTGCAGCCACATTCCTTCCAGTACCATGGTCATCTGGCGGATATCCGCCTCATCATAATTTGCTTTATTGTTGCAGACACCTGCAACAAGGGCGATGAGCCCGCTATTGAAGATGGGCACGTCCAGATGACGAGTAATCGCTCTTTTATAGGGATATAGAGCCTCGCGTTCTTTCGAGCAGTCATTACAGACCACCGCATTCTGGCGTATTATCGTCTGCCCGGGGAGGCCGCCACTGTCGATATTGCTGGAAAGCTTACGCTTGTTGGGATAGGGGACCCGGGACCCGTCTGACTTGTAATGCGAAATTATGGTGATATGCTGTTGCTTCTTGTTAACGAGCGCCAGGTATCCTTCTTCTGAACGGGTGATTTCTACGATCCGCTGCAGGGTAAAGTTATATTTATCCTTCAGGGAAAAATCTTCCATCATTCCAAGTCGAAGCAGCGTATCCAGTCTCAACTCATCACGGTGGATCAACTGCTCTTTCTGAGTACGATCATCAACCATATCATTGGCAAGATGGGCCAGGTTTTCAAACTCGCGAAATACCAGATCCTCTTTTTGAATTTTGATCTTTGAGTCGGCAGCACGCCTGAAAAAATCGGTGAAAAGATTGAACCCCTGCTTGATTTTTGTCGTGTAATAATAGGCGATCAGCAGCAGCAGAGATACGGCTAAAATGAATAAGAAAATAAAGGTAGATACATTTTTAAAAGCGATTCTCCGATAGGTGCTGGTTGCATCGCCAATCAGCTTCTCCATTTGGTTCATGTGCATGGATGCAGTGATAATCCAGCCCCAGTCGTCATAGGATTTCACAAAACAGAGTTTATTCTGAGCAGCCTGCTCTTCACCGATTTTCTCAAGATAGGTGACGTAGCCTTCCCCCGTTTCTCCTTTACCTGCAAGCCATATCTGTTCTCCATATAGCCCAAAGCTGTCTTTCAGGCTGCGAATAGAGCGACCGATTAACTGTTCGTTTTTATGAGAAATTATCGTCCCATCGGACCGAAAAACGAAAACTTCACCACCCTGGCCAAATTTCATCTGGTTGATTCTGGCCAGGCTGGTTGCCTTGTCCAGACTCTCCATTCCGTCATTATAGATACCGGCGCCGATAAACCAGTCAAGTGGCTGAAAATACTTGACAAAACAGGTTTTTGAGTATTCACGGTTTTCAAAGGCAGGTTTGACCAGATTGTAATGGTAGATACCGGCACCTTTTTCATGGACTATGTCAATGATATCATTGATGGCATTGGTTGAAGGGTGAGCTGTTTGCAGTTTATTCTGTCCTTCAAAAAAGGGCTCGTCGGCGAAAAGGTCAATGACGCCTGATTTGGTTTGTCCGGCGAAGTAGTAGCCGCGCCCTTCATACCAGCGGACAGGTCGGAGCACTTCGGCGATCATGGAACGCAGTTGCCGAGCGCTCATTTCGTCGTGATACATACTGTAGAGGTGGGATGCGATGGAGTAGGCAGACTGGACTCTGTTACGAAGTTCGTCATCGGTGCTTATCCTTGTCTGGTTACGGGTAAAATCAATAAAATCTATTACATTTTCGAGTTCTTCTTGTACCCGTACCCTGTATTGGTCCTCATAATTTTTGCGGATATTCTCTATACTTTCCTGGTGTGCCTGGTATTCATTGATTGCCCAGAAAATACCGATAAAAATAGCCAGGGCAAGAATAACCATGAGAGAGGCATAGAAAGGCGCGGCAGACAGTGATATTCTCTGTGATTTAAACATCGGATTGGTTTACGTTTGGATCGACATTAGTTGCCACTTTCCCTGTCAAGTTTCAGAATCGTCGGATAAATAGTTGTCAGGTAAATCGTGTCCAGTCCCTGGTGATCCTGGGGCCCGAATTTGAGAATAACGCCTCCCAGGTTGAAAGAGCCGACCGTCTGCATGGTCGCAATAAAGTTTTCGCGGGTAAGCTCCCCCTCAACAGCGTTGGCAATTTCGGCAAAAAGTTTACCGGCAATATATCCTTCAAGGCTGGTAAAACTAAGCGGAGCACCATGCTGATATTGTCTCATGGATTGCATATATTCCTTGATAAGCGGTATGGAAGGATCTTTCGGGTCGGGAACCACCTGGGAAATGATTACATCCTCTCCGTAAGCGCCGAGAGCATCTTTGAGGCTTTCCGAGCCAACAAAAGAGATATTACAAAAGGTCAGGTTCCCGTTGATTTTCGTTTTACTGAGTTTAATGAACTCAGCGCAGGCGGGATATGCCCCAACCAGCACGACCGCTTCCGGATCTGCACGGTAAATATCTTTCATGCCACCCATAACGGCCAGGGTATTACGCTCATAGGTACCTTTGGATACCAACGCCATACCTCGTTTTGCCAGGGCGCGCTCAATACCCGTCAGACCTGCATAGCCATAACTATCGTTTTGATAGAAGCAGGAAATGCGGCTGAAGTGACGAACATTAATCAGGTAATCAGCCAGCTCCTCCATTTCCTGATAGTAGCTGGCCCGAACGTTGATCACATATTTTCTGAACGGGTTCCTGAGCAATTCCGCCCCGGTGAACGGTGCAAAAAAAGGAATCCTGTATTCTTCGATTATCGGAACAACCGCTTCTGATGTTGGGGTGCCTACTTCTCCTATCAGGATAAACACATCGTTTTCGGTGATTAGTTTTAAAGTATTTTTAACGGCCTTATCCGGCTCATAACCGTCATCTAGGCTTATCAGGTGAACATCTCTTCCCTTGACACCACCATTGTCATTTATCAGGCCAAACGAGGCGAGCAGGCCTGCTCGCATTTCGATACCAAGATCTTTTGCAGGACCGGACAGGGCGCATGACTGTCCCAGTATAATGGCTGCCGGGTTTGAGGCTGTATGCCCGCTCGAGGGGGCATATGCCAGGATGGCGGTGAGCAGAATAAACCATGCTGCATGGTAGAAACGGTGCGTCATATGGTGATCTCCGAATACAAACTGCAGAGAGGTGCAGCACCTGGTCGGCAGTTGAGAATGTGGTCTGTTTCCATGGCGGACAACCATACCATTTTTCGCAAAAAATGACAGGGGTGCAGAGCTGGGTTAAGAAAAACGAGCAGGCTCAGCAGGTATAAAACGCTCCCCCCTGTCACAATTTCTGGCATAGCAATTTTATACGGGAGTCACTGTTTGGCTGAAGCGCAGATCAGACATATTGCAATTGCTTTCAATGGCCCGATGCGCTAGGGTTTCCAGGAACAGGTCTTTGCCTGATTTCAAGGTTAAAAACAGTATCGCATGCGTATCATTACCCGGTTTGCAAAAACCGGGTTAACCGAGCATTCTTTGATGGGTCAACCAGAAAATCAAAATAAATCTGTTTCGCCAGGTAAACTTGGTACCTTCGGTGGGGTTTTTACCCCCAGTATCCTGACGATCCTTGGTATCATATTGTTTCTGCGCATGGGGTTTATGGTCGGCAGCGGAGGTTTGTCCAGAGCCCTGGTAATCATCGCCATTGCCAACCTGGTTTCGATCCTGACCAGTGTCTCCATGGCTGCCGCGGCCACCAATATCCATGTCAAAGGGGGCGGGGCCTACTACTTGATTTCCCGAGCACTTGGGGTACGCTTTGGCGGGTCCATCGGTATCATCCTGTTCCTGGCACAGTCAGTGTCAATCGCCTTTTACTGCATTGGCTTTGGGGAGGCACTCATCGCAGTCCTGCCGCCTTTGCCAATGGTGTCGGTGAAATCGATTTCAGTTGTTGCCATCCTGTTTCTTTTCTTGCTGGCCTGGCTCGGGGCCGACTGGGCGACAAAGTTCCAGTATCTGGTCATGGGGCTGCTGGTAATTGCCCTATTCTCCTTTTTCGTGGGAGCGTCATTAAAATTTGAGACCCGGCAGGTGGTTCAGAACTGGGCCCCACTCGAAAATGGTCTTCCTTTCTGGACCCTGTTTGCCCTGTTTTTTCCTGCAGTAACAGGATTTACCCAGGGCGTTAATATGTCTGGTGACTTGGAGAACCCGGGGAGAAGTATTCCCCTGGGCACATTCTGGGCGGTCGGGCTGTCGGCTGTGATATATTTTGGTGCAGCATTTTTGTTTGCAGGGGCCATGACCAATGCAGACATGATTGCCAACTATGACGCAATGAAAACAGTCTCGTATTTTCCTGCCCTTGTGACTGCAGGGGTCCTCGCCGCTACCCTGTCTTCAGCAATGGCCTCTTTTCTCGGGGCACCTCGCATCCTGCAGTCCCTTGCTTCTGACAAAATATTCACCTTCCTGAATCCATTTTCATTGGGACACGGCGACAGTAATAATCCTCGGCGAGGAGTGTTGTTGTCCGGTATCATTGCATTGGTGATTATTTCATTTGGCCAGCTGAACCTTGTTGCCCAGATCGTTTCCATGTTCTTTCTAATCTCCTATGGCCTTCTCAATTACGCTACATTTTATGAATCGAGAACGAAAAGCCCTTTTTTCAGGCCTCGCTTTCGTTATTTCAGACCATGGATGAGCCTGCTGGGGTTTCTGACGTGTGCTGGAGCCATGCTCGCCATTGATGTTTCAACCGGTATTGTCGCCTTCTCTATTATTTTCGCGATTTACCAATATCTTAAACACTACTCAGGACCAACCCGATGGGCCGATAGCAGACGATCCTATTTTTTACAGAAAGCCCAGGAGAATATTCACGCTGCAGCCCTTGAGAAGGAGCATGACCGGGACTGGCGTCCGATCATCTTGGCCTTGACCAGGGAATCCAAACGACTCGAACAAATCATGGGATTTGCTTCCTGGGTTGAAGGAACGTCAGGTATCACCTCTGCGGTGCGTATTATTCAAGGGCAGGGGATTAAAATGAACCTGGAAAGAAGGGAGGCGGCAAAGCAACTGAGCGCAGAGCTTTTGCAGATAAAATCGCCCGCGTTTCCATTGGTTGTGTCCGCACCGGATGGCTCCGAAGCACTCCAGACGCTTGTCCAGTCATACGGTATCGGCCCCTTCAGAGCAAATACCTTGCTGGTGAACTGGATTGATGACCTGGCTAAGGGTTTATCGGGGCTCGGAGCACTTGAATATGCCCGGAATCTGAAGGCTGCTTTTTTTCAGGGATTAAATGTCATTATCCTCGACACCGACATGAATAAATGGGACAGGCTCCTGGCTAAATCCGATAAGCAGCATCAGCATGTGATTGATGTTTGGTGGAGAGATGATGCAACGGGTAATTTCATGCTTCTGGTGGCGTACCTGATTACACGCAATGAACTTTTTCAGGATTCGCTGATCCGGATGGTCGTGCGGGGTGATGAGCGGGACATTACACCCACTATGGAAGGGTTGGAAAAACAGCTGGAAGTTGCCCGTATTGATGCCGAACCTATGGTTGTAAAGGATATGGACCAGGAGACGATTGTAAAAACCTCAGCTCATTCTTCCATGGTATTCATGCCGTTTGTAACTAGGGACTATCATATTTCTGATGTATCCGGAGGCTCCCTTTACAGGCTGCTCCCCCAACTGCCGTTAACGGTTCTTGCCAAGGCGGCGCAGGATATCGATCTGGAGGCAGAACCGGATAACGGTCTACTCGGAGACCTTGCTGCCGCGTCCGATGCGCTCGAAGGTGCCCAGAAAGCATATCGACTGGCATATAAAAAAGCCGAACAACTAAAAGCCTCGGCAGATCGTTTGACCCTGAAACTGAGTCAACTCAACTCAGACGATGAAAGCAGGGCAGACATCATTTCTCAAAGTGACCAGGCCATTAAAGCGTTTGAGCAAGGGTACAGAAAGGCTGCAAAAGCGAGGGTAAAAGTAGAGGCGGCGGTCAGGGAGCTTGAAAAAATGGCAGAGGCTTGATCTTGAAGACATCGACCTTTCCATTGGTGAGAGCAGAGTCATCCGCATTAGATAGCTAATGGACAAGACTGATGTTTCAGGGCCAACAGTCAAGGGCCCAAAGCGATGAGACATAATAATAGTAAATGCTATCATTACACCATTGCAAGCTTACCATTGATATGGGTCATTTCAGACTTATAGTGATACAATCATGGGAGATGGGAAAAGATAAACAGCTATATCACCAAAGCAACCATTGGGCAAACTGGCAATGAGCGAGGAAAAAAAAGATTTGAGAGGAATATATGAAACGTTTTAAAAATATTCTTTATATCACGGAAGATGATCGGGACGATTATACGGTTACCGAGAAGGTGATTAACCTTGCTCGCCTCAATGACGCAAAAGTACTGGTAACCAGAATTTCTGAAGAAACCGGCTTTGACACCTTTGCACACCTTTTCCCCAGGCGAGTAGATGAACTGGATTCCATGTTGAAGGAACAGGATCAATCGGCAATTGATCGAGTGGTCCATGATACTCGCTGGGGCAATGTACAGGTTTCAGGCGCCCTTCTTCCCGGACGTGGCTTTATTTCTGTGGTCCAGCAGGTTTTGCGGGCAAATCATGACTTAGTCATCAAGGGTGGAAAACTTGATGAGGGTGTCGATCAGTTGGCCATGAGACTTATCAGGAAATGCCCTTGTCCGGTGTGGGTAATCAGAAATACCCACACCGGCGATTTTCGTCGAATACTTGCTGCAGTGGATGTCAGTACCGGAAACCTCGAAACCGATGAGTTAAACAAAAAGATTGTTGAATTGGCAAACTCTTTGGCTCAGAGAGAAAAAGGAGAGGCTCATTACATGCATTCATGGCGGCTTGAGTTTGAAATGATGTTGCATGGGCCGCGTATGAATATAAAACCCGAAGAACTCTTTGAGATCAAAAAGACACTGAGGATACAGCGTGAAAATGGTCTTCAGCAGCTCCTTGAGCAGTGCAATGTTCACCCATTGGGTGACAACGTTCATTTAATCGAAGGCGATACAAGAATGGTCATCCAGGATTTGCTTGAGCGGTTGCAGATAGATGTCGTTGTCATGGGAACAGTTGGCCGCTCTGGAATCCCAGGGTTTCTCATTGGCAATATGGCTGAAAAGATTCTCAGCAAAATTAACTGCACGGTGCTGGCTGTCAAGCCGGATGACTTTGTTTCACCGGTAACTTTATAAGATAAAAATGAAAGCGATTAAAAAAACGGATGACCAATTTTTGTGGCTCTTAAAGAAGATAATCCACATGTGTTTGAAAGCACTCGGGTTATTGATGATTGCTGTGATTATTTTCGGGGTAATAGATGTTGGCTGGACACTCTACGAGAGGCTTGTTGCGGAGCCCAAGTTCATTCTTACCATTGGGGACATTCTGACAACCTTCGGAGCATTTATGGTTGTTCTGATTGCAATAGAAATATTTCAAAATATCATACTCTACCTCCGCGATGACGTCATTCACGTGAGGATTGTACTGGCAACGGCGCTCATGGCAATTGCCCGAAAAGTTATCATCTTGGATTTTGACGAACTCCAACCACTGTACATATTTGCCACTGGTGTGGTACTCTTGGCAACAGGAATTACCTATTATTTCGTACACAAGTTGCCTGAAACACCCTTGAAACAGAAATTCCGTGATAATCAGGTTGACCAAACCGAAAGTGGGAGCTGAAACACCCGATCATTGAGGAGCTCAGGATGTCCGACAAGCAGTATTCTGTTATCGGGAGCTGAGCAGGTTCACGGGCAACACCAAATCGAAGCATCTTCAATTTTGCTGATCAATTTTGAGGTAGTGTCTCCGGCCAGTTTGAAATCTTTGAGCATGCTATTTTGATTTCCATGCAACCCAAGGGCTATCGCCGCGTGATGGTGCCTATCAAGTATTCCCTGTATCGTTCCGGCTACACTGAACCCCCAGGTAGACACAGTCTCAATCCGCTTATCGGTAATTTTATGATCATGGAGCATCTGCTCTGCACGGGAAAATATTTGATGGCTGTCAGATCCCGTTTCGTTCTTGACGTGAACCAGGGTAACTGAATGTTGATCCTGCCGAGACAGAATATATCCAACATGGTCAACAGCCCGAAATGAGTTGTCAGAGCCATCCACACAGAGCAGTACGTTTTTCCTGTTCATCGCAGTTTTTGGGCAGATCCAGACAGGAATGGTAAAATTACTGTCTTTTAAAATGGACTGGGCAATTTCATCTGCAGGGCGTTCAAAGAACCATTGCAGTGCATATGAAGCGCGTTTGCCGAGTATAATCGCATCATATAACCCCTCTGCTCCTTCACTCAGGATGTCCTTCACTTTGCCAAAGCGCTCTCCTACGGTTTTGGTTTCCATCTTGTCAATTGACATCCTGCTTGTACTGATCATCTGTATCGATTTGTCGATAGCCTTTCGGGCCCCGTAGGTGAGGCGTCCCTTTATCTTATCATCTGGCTTTTCCCACATCTCCATGAGGTTGGCGTTCATGTCGTTGGCGTCTAGGCGGCAAATATGCAGGAGGGTGAGGTTATGCTCAGATTCCTTTTTAAAAAAAGAGCAGAGAAACTCCACGCCAGAAAGATTGTCAAATTCATTACTGATTGTCACCAGGAAATGTTTGTTCATCTCAATACCTTGGAATGTAATATTTATCTGTTTTCACTTCATTGACTAAAGTAATCACGGTGTGTTGTTTGGCAAAAAGGTTCTTTCTAAGGGGCATGCTGAAGATCTGTTTCAGCGGGACAGCAAGCACAGCTGTCTTTTAAGAATAGAGTGAGAGATGACCGGGAACCCGGAAGCGGTGCGTCCCGCAAACCTGCTTGTTTCAGCACGTAGATTATTAGTATTGAAGGACGTAGAAAATCAGCAGGGTATCTGGTCGCTCAGATAACACAGGGGCGTCCTGGTGGTTCCGGCCCCTGCCGAATACCAGGTTTGTCAATGATGTGATATCTTATTTGCCGAGTCCTCCCATGATCCCTCGGACTGCCGCCGGAATGTCGGCAGGAAGGACAATCGTTTTACCATTATCACTTGTTGCCATTACTCTAATACTTTCTATGTACTTTTCGCCCAGTAAATACATGACCGGCAATTCATTATCTTTAATCGCCTGAGTAACTTTTTCAATAGCCTGCTGGCTTGCTTCGGCCAGCACAATTTTAGCCTGGGCGTCACGTTTTGAAGCCTCAAAACGGCCCTCAGCCTCAAGAATAGCAGCATTCTTGTCACCATCGGCGCGGGTGACGGTTGCCCGGCGCTGACGCTCAGCTGCAGCCTGTTCCTCCATCGCCGTCTGCATGGTTGAACTGGGGTTAATATCTTGAATCTCAACCGTTTTCAGGGTAATTCCCCAGTCAGCGATATCGTCGGAGATTGAGGTCTTCAGCTTGGCTTTTATCATATCGCGGCTGGACAAGGCGTCATCAAGCTGCATTTCACCAACGATCGAACGGAGTGAGGTCTGCACCAGGTTCTGGATGGCAATGATGTAATTTTCCACACCGTACACCGCTTTTTCAGGGTGAATGATATTGATGAAGGCCACCGCATTGGCAATGATCACAACATTGTCTTTGGTGATTACTTCCTGGCTGGGGATATCAAGCACAATATCTTTGGTGGTAACCTTGTAGGCAACGTTGTCAAAGTAGGGGATGATAATGTTGAGCCCCGGAGAGAGTGTTGAATGGTATTTACCAAGACGCTGGACCACCCATTTCGCACCCTGGGGCACCAGCCGGACCCCTTTGGATATCGTTATGACAACGAGTAATGCGAACACCAATGTGACAATAAGACCATATTCCATAACGACACCTCTTTTTGTATTTGATCGGTTCAGTTTCCCTTTGGTCGTACGATAAGCGTATTGCCTGAGACATCAGTCACTTCAACCCGGTCACCAATGGAACAGCTGTCATGGCAGATAAACTCCCATTCATCAGCCCCAAGAAGTGGCATGGAAAATCGGACAACTCCACGAATTTCATCCTGAGGAACTTTGGTGACGATTCCTGTTTCTCCGGTCACCGCTTCGCGGGATATTCCAGCCTTGGTGCGATCAGTCATGGTTGGTTTGAAAAATTTGAACCAGAGAAACGTAAAGGCGATGCTGCCAAGGGCCCAGCAGATAACCTGCAGACTCAATGGGCTGTCTGGTGCGATGAAGAGCATTAAGGCAACAAGGAAGGCTGCAAGGCCGAACCAGAAAAGGGTAAAGCTGGGAACCAGCATTTCCCCGACAATAAGGATCATTCCAAAAATCAGCCAATACCACCACAGTGCTGTAAACTCCATAGTCCCTCCCCCCTTGAATATGGATCAAACTGGAATCCACACTATGCTAACAGTGTAAGCTTTATTAAATATTTGTAAAGAGATAGAGGGCTTATGGCAGGCAAATTATATGGTGATGAGAGGGTTCATTCTTTGAGACCGATTATTTGAATAACAGCACCGTTACCATTATGGTATTTTCCTTCATGAATCAACCGTTCAGTCTCCACCGCATGCTGGAAATAAAGGGGTTCCAGTTCCTGTTTGACATGGTCCAGATCCATCAGCATCTCGAGTTTCCGTGGTCCGCCGGTAGTATAGTTAATCTGTTGTTTGCTGAAGCCTTCAAGAATCAATACGCCCCCGGGTTTCAGGCCGCTATGGATCTGTCCATGCACATGTTCCTGGATCGCGGGCGGCAGGTGACAGAAAATTGAGATGATCGCATCATATGAATTCGGGGCGATCTGGTAATCCCCCAGATCGGCAATACAGGTCTGAATAGATACAGATCGGCTTTGGGCAAGCGCAGCGGCCTTGGCCAGGCCGACAGGTGACAGGTCAACACAGCTTACCGTAAATCCCTTTTCAGCGAGGTATACCGCGTTGCGTCCTTCTCCCTCTGCCAGGCAGAGAACGTTTCCGCCAGGAAGCAGATTACCTGCAGAAGCTCTGAGGAAATCGTTTGGTTTGGTTCCGTAGGCGAAACCTGCTTCAGTATAACGTTGATCCCACATTTGAGTAACTCCTTGTCAAAAGAACAACAAGACGATTCTGGAAATAATTACCTGCATGTTTCAAGACGAGAAAGGTTGGACTATAATAGATCCCTGGCAATTTTTAATAATCATCAGTGATCATGGTGACAACCGGTCATCAGGAGAATAAATGAACAACCAATGCAGGAGAGCTGCATGAAATACAGAGTGCTGTTTCCCGACACGCTGCTGTCCATCTATTGTCTTCACGGTGATGTTTCTGAGCAGAAATGTCAATCGGTAGACTGCTTTCTCGGGAATTGGCGGGAGGATGACTATTCATTTCTGTTTTTTCAAGAACCGGTGGACGATCTTGTCCATGATCTTGTGGCAGACAACAAGAATCTACAGTTGATTGACCAGTATACAATGACCTATGAGCAGTGGCAGGGGGGGGCAAGCAAACCGTTTCAGCTTGGCGGGTTTAAGATTTTCCCTCCAGGGGGCACGTGCGTCTCAGCAGCTGGTCAGTTATCGTTCACACTTGACGCGGGTCTGGTCTTTGGCAACGGTACGCACCCAACAACCAGGGATTGTTTGCTGGCGATTGAATATGCATGTTGTGCCGGGCATATCGAAACGATGCTCGACCTGGGAACAGGGACCGGCGTACTTGCGCTTGGTGCGGCACGGCTGGGGGTGAGAAAAATTGCTGCGGTCGATTATACCCTGCTTGCTGCCCAAACAGCACAGCGGAATGTCGTGCTGAACAAGCTGGAAACTCAGATCTTAGTCATTAACGGCAGGGCGGAAGATTTTTCCTGCATGCCAGCGGACCTGCTGGTTGCAAATATACACTATGATGTCTTGCGATCCATTGTTGAGGCGGAGGGGTTAGACAAACAAGGACTATTCATTTTATCTGGTCTGCTCAGCAGCGAGGCGGAAAAAATTGTTAAGACTCTAGGCGACAGGGGAATGAAAATTCACAAACGCTGGGAAGCTGACGAGACCTGGCAGACGTTACTGGGCTCGAGTTGCAAAGAATGAATGATTCTTCCATTTTTTAGCAGATATCCACAGTGTGGTTATAGTTTGAGATAATTCCGGTTGTACCGGACTATTTTAAAAGAGAACAGCAACAATCTAATCAAAACTGGAGGTATCCCATGTCAGAGGTTACTCTTGTCGCTGCCACCGAGGCGCATGCACGTGCGAAAAACGGCTCTGCTCTGCTCGTCTGTGCCTATGAAAGTGATGAGAAATTTCGTAATGTTCATCTGGAAGGGGCAATGGGCCTGAGTGAGTTTCAATCAAAACTCAACACCATTGAAAAAGGCAAAGAAATAATCTTTTACTGTGCCTGACCGGGAGGTGGATCAGCTGCTGGTCGAGCAGCGCACTACAGCGGTGAAGGTTTTACCAATACAAAAGCAATAAAAGATGGGGTCAGTGCCTGGAAGAATGCGGGTTTACCCATTGTTGGAACATAAATGTGCCAGGTCTAGCCGAATTGACTTTAACCTGAAGATTCATATAATGTAGGTATGTTCTTGATCAATAATCTTGATACAGGATAAAGCCAAACCTTCCAACCGGTTGGACGGAAAGCCACGGGTCTTATTAGACAGCCGGGCTGCCTTGTAAAAGGTGGTCCGGCTGTTTTGGTTTTAAACAATCCTTCCGGTATTCGTAATGTACTATTTTATAAGGAGAATTTCGATCTGAAAGCCGGACAGGTTATCTTTTCACAACCATTATCCGTGACTCATCCATTAACCCTGTCGGATATCCCGAGGTAGCATAGGGCACTGATCTCTCTACAAGGCACAGCTATATAGTTCAAAAAGGTCCTCGGTGTCATCTGGTGGGTAAAACATAGGGGGCGAATTATGTATATTAAACAGTCTGATTTATTGTGGGGATTAGATAAGCATTTCATTAAAGAGTTTATCGAATCTGCAATGAAAAAAACTCACCCGGAAGGGTACAAACTGTTCAATGCAGGTGATCCTGCTGATTTCTTCTATATTTTGATGAAAGGATGTATCAGGTTAAGCGTCGGAGAACAGAACAAGACGACCTATCTTGTTGAACATGGAGGTGAGGCCTTTGGCTGGTCAGGTCTTGTAGGTATGCCACGGTATTCAGCATCAGCTGAATGTGTAAAGGAATCCATGATGATGATCTTTGCCAAAGAGTTTGTCCAAAATGTTACCGATGCAGATCCTGTCAATGGTATGAGATTTTACAGGAGGCTGGCACGAATGCTTGGCAACAGGTTGATTCACAGCTATCATCTGGACATTGAAGGCGTGACCGATGACGTGTCGTACACATTTGAGACCGAAGAGACTATAGAGGTACCTCAAAGCCCATAAGCAGCGGTTCGGAAGGGTTAGGTTTTGCAGAATCTCACCCTTCCATGCCTCTGTTGCTTACAGCCGGGCCTCTATTTCCTTGACGGTGTTGGCGGCGGTAATGCCGAATTTTTTGTAAACCGCAGCGACAGCACCCGAGGCGCCGAAGCTTTCCATACCGATAATGCCGCCATCTTCACCAACGAAGCGTTCCCAGCCAAGCTTGGTTGCCGCCTCGACCGACACCCGGGCGGTACCCCGGCCGATGATCATGTCCCGGTACTCCCTATCCTGCTTCCAGAACAGCTCCCAGCACGGTACCGAGATGACCGCTGTCGGTATATCTTTTGTCTGCAGGATCTCCCGGGCTTCCATGGCTATGCCGACCTCGGAGCCGGTTGCGAAAATCGTCGCACGGCGCGGGCCGCCTTCGGCATCGGCCATGATATAGGCACCCTTGGCGCATCTGTTTTCTTCAGAATATTCTCTGCGAAGTACCGGCAGTGGCTGGCGTGCATTGATGATAGCCGAGGGATGATTTCGGTTCGCCACCGCCAGCTGCCAGCATTCGACTGCCTCGATCGGATCGCATGGACGCATGGTCCACATATTCGGGATTGCACGTAATGACGGAATGCACTCGACCGGCTGATGGGTCGGTCCGTTGGTGCCGATACCGATAGAATCATGGCTGAACACCCAGATAGCCGGCAATGACATCATTGCCGACAACCGGATAGCATGGCGCATATAGTCCGAGAATACCAGGAAGGTGGCACCAAATGGTACGATGCCCCCATGGGAGAGCATACCGTTGATCATTGAGCCCATGACATGCTCACGGATACCATAATGGATATAGCGCCCACTGGCATCATCTGCTGTGAAGGGCTTCATGACCTGCTTGTGCTGGGTCGCCGCTTCAAGGTCCGGGGCACCACCGAGAAACTCCGGTATGACCTGGGCAAGTACGCTTGAAATCTGGCCCGAGGTACGTATACCAGCCTGTTCAAGCCGATCCTCAATTCGTGCCTTCTTGAATTCAAGCAGATTGGTTTGCCATCCTTCAGGAAGCCGCCTTTCCATCAGGCGATCGAACTCGGTCCGCTTTTCTGGGGCCATCTGTTCAAGACGATTCTGCCAGGCCTGGTGTGTCAGCTTTTCCCTTTTCGCCTGCTTTTTTCCATTCTGCGACGATGGGAGCAGGTGTGTCAAAGGGGGTATAGGGCCAGTCCAGCTGTTTGCGGGCCTGGGCTGCATCTTCCGCGCTTAACTTGCCGCCATGAGCGGCACGATCATTCTGGATGCGCGGTACACCGTACCCTATGAAGGTCTTGCAGCGCACCATTGACGGGCGTGACTCTTTTTTGGCTTCATCAATTGCCACTGCGATTGCCTCGTGGTCATGGCCATCACATTCCACCACATGCCAGCCGGCGCAGGCGAAACGGGCCGTGTAGTCCTCGGAAATGGCCTGGTCAGTCGTGCCGTCATCGGTCATGCCGTTGTCATCATAGAGCCAGATCAACTTGCCAAGCTTCAGGTGACCGGCGAGAGAGATCGCCTCGTGGCCGACACCTTCCATCAGGCAGCCATCACCGACCAGTGCGTAGGTGTAGTGATCGACAATATCGTCGCCGAACATCTCGTTGAGAATCCGTTCAGCCACGGCCATGCCGACTGCGTTGGCGATACCCTGGCCGAGTGGCCCGGTGGTTATCTCTATGCCGTGATCCGGCTCGTATTCCGGATGCCCTGGGGTGTGCGAGTCGAGAACCCGGAAGTTTTTTATCTGCTCGATCGGAAAGGCCTCATACCCGGCGAGATGCAGCAGCGAGTAAATCAGTGTCGAACCGTGGCCATTTGACTGAACGAAGCGGTCCCGGTCTGGCCAGCGGGGATCAGTGGGGTCGAATTTCAGATGCTTGTTGAACAGGGTGGTGGCGATATCGGCGCTTCCTGTCGGGGTGCCGGGATGCCCGTCCTGGCACAAGACAAGTGTATCTATGGCCAGCATGCGAACCGCGTTGGCCATTTCCTTCATTGTAACTTCCATTTTCACTTCCTCCAGCACCCACTATTTTAAAAGATAAGCGAGTAAAGATAATCAATGGCCAGTGCAGAATTTCACCAGGACCAGATCTATTTGATCTTCATTTTATCTGCCTGCTCACTCGTTCTGGTCAAAAGAGCGTTTTGGCTCACCCGAGCAGTAGATCGCGTTTGAACTCTGAAGATGTAGCTGAAATTCCAGAATAGTGATCAGCAGCTGACTGATACGCCATTTCTTAACAGGGTTAGCTTGAGAATACTGGAAATTCGTTTCTCATAATTGTAAAGCTCAACAAGCTATCTGATTTCTGCCGTACTTTCCAGATTTTTTTCTGCTGGTTGAGCCTTTTGCAAACCGCTCGGTTGTCTTGCGTGATAGCATGATTGCAGTATCTGAAGTTTATACTCGTATGGTCGGGAGAGTGATAGTTAGCGCAGGCTTGGAAGAGGTATAGCGCCTTTTGCAGGTTCCTCGTTGATCCATTTCCTGCCGTCTGTCCCAAGGAGTCTATCCGCCTCAGCCGGGCCGGAGGAGCCAGCACGATATGGCACCGGTGGAGCGGCCACTGAACGCAACCTGTCTATGTATTTCCAGCTCGCTTCAATCCAGTCCTGCCGAGGAAAGATACTGTGGTCACCCTCCATGACGTTATAGAGGATCGATTCATAGGCCTCGGGAGTGTTGGGGCCGAAATGACAGTGGTGACAAAAATCCATCATGACTGATTCAGTCTCGTCCTCATCACCAGGTTTCTGGACATTGAAGGCCATGGCGATGCCCTCATCAGGCTGGATACGAATGATCACCATATTGGGTTCTCCATCTTTGCCGACAATGTGTCGATTACCCTTCCTGAAGACGATTTTTATGTCTGCATAGCGTTGTCGCAGACGTTTTCCTGTTCGCAGGTAAAAAGGAACGTCCCGCCAGCGATCGGTGTCGATATAGGCACGCAGTGCAGCGTAGGTTTCCGTGGTTGAGTGCTCAGACACACCTGCTTCCATCAGGTACCCAGTAACCGGAGCAGAATCAATAGTACCCTGCCCATACTGGCCAAGGACCACCTCTGTTTTCTCAAGCGGTCGCAGATGACGCATTACAGCGGCAGCCTCATCCCTGAGACCATCCTGTGTGTCTTTCTTCGGAGGTTCCATGGCCACGAAAGAGAGCAGTTGCAGCAAATGGTTCTGGACCATGTCGCGTACCGCTCCGCTCTTATCGTAATAACCCGCCCTTTTTTCTACTCCAAGCGTTTCCGCAACGGTAATCTGTACATGGTCAATGGCACGATCCCTCCATGCTCCGGAGAAAATCTCGTTGGCAAACCGTAAGGTGAGGATGTTCTGGACCAGTTCCTTGCCAAGATAATGATCCACACGGTAAATTTCTTCTTCTTTGAGAACCTTGTGGATATTACTATTCAGAAGTTGAGCGCTGGCAAGATCTGAGCCAAACGGTTTTTCGAACACGACTCTTTTCCACCCCTTTTTCGAATTCAAACCATCGATTAATTGTACCGCCTGGTGGAAAACTGAGGTGGGCAGGGCGAAGTACATGAGCTTGTTGTGTGTGCAGCCATACTGAGCTTGAACGTTATCGATGGCCGTGACAAATTCTTCGTTACTCCCACTTGCCAGATCAAAACAAAAATAGACGAGCCGATTTATCAGATTTTCCATCACCTCAGTGTTTTGCTGGCTGATGAATTGATCGATGGAGAGGTGTTTGATGAATTCTTCACGCGTGAGATCTTTGCGACCGATACAGATAACGGGTGTACAGTCATTCAGTCGCTCTTTCCTGATGAGATGGTAGAGTGACGGGATCAGTTTTCGCCTGAGTCAGGTCTCCTGTTGCTCCGAAAATAATGATCATTTGCGATTCAAGTGTCATGGGGTTTCAGCCTCCAGGTCGGTCAGCAGGTAATAGTTAGGTAACATGGTAAAGATCCGTGCTGGGCATTCCCTAATTGACAGCTGTTTGTTCAGGAAGCTGCCGAGTGCATTCTGCTTGCCACTGCCAAAAAAGAGCACTATCCCGATGTCCGACTGCCGGATCAGCTCCCGGCTTGCGGACATTCGACCAGGCGGCGGTTTGGGGGAGTCATGAAGCAGAAAAAAACCGTTGGTATTCTGTTCCACCGAATGATGATTTGGAAATAAGGAGGCGATGTGTCCGTCTTCACCACTGCTGGCAAGGACGATATCAAATCGGTCCCCACAGCGCTTCAGCTCACGATTGTAGTCGACAACACTTTGGCTCGGATTGTCTGCATCGTACTTGAACTGATGGATCGTATGGCGCGCTGCTTTATTGCCCAAATGTTCCTTAACAAGTCTGTAGTTACTCTCCGGGTGATTGGCTGGTACCAGCCTCTCGTCCAGTAAAAATATATGAATCCGGTCCCAGGGCAAGGAACAGTCTCGAAAACGCTGGTAGATGGCAGCCACGCTCCTTCCACCCGGCACTGCGATCACAACATTCTGTTTTTTTTTCAAAAAAATCAGCGTTTTCTCACAGAGAAGGGAGGATGCTCTGTCAACCATTTGCTCCCGTGATCCCTGGATTATCATGTTTTCACCGTTTTTATCTTGTTAAGGGCTGAGGACGATTATCAGCCGGTATCGTGTCTTACCAATAGTTTCAAGCAGAGCCACTGTCAAATGAAAAGCGTCACGAAATGGACGACCGTGTCTTTCACCATTATAGCTTGACACGGAAGCTCTCCTCCGGTATTGGGGTGGCAATCAGAACAAAAGAGGTGCGATGTAAAAACTATTTTTTGCAATACCCATCGATTATGGTGTAGTTAATAAGAATGTCAGTAAAAAAGATTCATCAGAAAAAAAATCTGCTTCTTGCCATTCTTCTTGCCCTCCTGACGCCCCTTTTTCCCCAGCAGATAGATGCAGCATTGAGTCCAAACAAAAAAGTCACCATCATTTGTTACATGAATGGAGACAACAACCTTGCCAACGAAGTTCTGTATGCTGTTGATATGATGGAAACGGTGGGGTCGTCGCAAGATGTTGATATCATAGCGCTTGTTGATGGCAAGCCGGGTGAGAATGGCGGTTATGGGGCTCAATGGGAGAATACCAAACTCCTTCATATTACCAGGGATGACGAGATTGGTGTGATCAATTCCACAGTTATTGAGGATATGGGAGAAGAAAACCTGGGTGACCCAAAGGTGCTTGAGAAATTTATAAAAAAATCTCTTAAGTACCCTTCCGATAAATACATCTTCATTCTCTTTGGTCATGGAAGAGGCATAATTGATACGAAATCTCTTGATACTCAGCGAGATTATAAGTCCGCTTTGCTTTCACCCGACGATACAGGGCAGCGTGCCATGAATCATCGGGAATTTAATCAAGCAATTAAAAAGGGCTTATCCGGTGAAAAATTTCACCTGATGCTCTTTTTCTCATGCCTTACAAATATGGTCGAAGTGGGATATGAGCTGCAGGATGTTACAAACTATATGATTGGTAGTGAGGATGAAGTCAGAATGGTTAATAAACCGCCGGGTAGGTATCAAATCCGAGGAATTGAACCTGAAAAACTCATAGGTGAACTCATCTCAAATCCTGATGTAGCAGCGCTGGAAATGGGCAAAGTGACCATTGACTCATTCGTCAGTCAGTATGAAACTGAGGTCAATATTCAAAATGAAGATGGTACAGGGTTTACCGCAAAATACCCAGCAACATTGGCATTAGTGAATTGTCAAAAGTATAGTAAATTATCAAATTCACTCGATATTCTGTCAAAATATCTCGTCGAGCAAATGAATATAAAACCATCAGGTAAGGAAGTTTTGACAAACTTGCACACAGCCATTAATGCATCTCAGAAATACCCAAGTTTTCTAAATTTAGAGTATCTCGATTTACAGGATGTTCTTGAACATTTAAGCGACTATTCGGAGGATATTCATCTCAAGAAGCTCTGTCAGAATTCGATAGATATTCTTGAGAATGAACTCATCCTGTATGAACGGCACACCGATGACAGTCAATCAAATGGCGTCTCCATATTTTTGCCCAGTTTCCTCGTTCCTGACAACGTCTACCGTTCACACATGAGCATGTACAGAAATTCAAGATTCAGCCAAGATACATCCTGGGGTGAATTGATAGATACCTATCGGACTCAGATGCTGGAGAGATATACCGAAATACTCATTGATGAATATGAAAAGGCCTATGAAAACGCTGATATTGAAGTTGTCAAACGTTTAGGCACAAAAATATCATGGGAATTACGAAAAGATGTCTCAAAGGGAAGGTATATTTCTATAAAAAGGTATCTGGGAATATTGGAGAGAATGGATAAAAGATTGATACCAATAGGTTTTATACGCCACCTTCAAGCAGTATTGAGAACACCGGGAAAACATCGCAAGGTCGATGATGATCTACGTGAATCCGTTGAAGTGCTGCTGTTATCAAAAAATGGTAAGTAATTAACCGTCGTTTTCTCAGCAAGAGCTACTTTCCCAGTAGCATTCTTCTTATTTGAAAATCACTCCAGACTATTTATTTTCATCAAATTTTATTGTTTTTCTGATGCAACTGTTTGAAAAAGCAATTACTTATCACGTACCTGTCCTTACTTTTATAGTTCATACTACCATTAAACCCATTTTTTACTATCATTGCATTGTGTAGCAATGGTCTTAGTTTATCGAGTAGCAAACAACACTGACGAAAATTAAATGAGGGGTTAGGAATCGCTTAAAGTGCATCTTGCACGTTGTTTGAAGAAAAGTACTCAATGATCTGATCAATTCAAATTTCACGAGATCATGATCAAAAACAAAATCAACTAATCACATAAACAAGAGGGTATAAAAATGAAAACACTAACAATGATAGCAGCACTTACCGTAGCATTATTCACTTCATCACTGGCATTCAGTGGTTCATACAAAAAAGACATTGTAGACACTGCAGTTGGCGCTGGTTCTTTCAATACGCTTGTTGCAGCAGTACAGGCCGCGGATCTAGTCGATACCCTTAAGAGTGAAGGGCCATTTACCGTTTTGCGCCAACCGATGACGCATTTGCCAAGCTACCAGCGGGAACGGTTGAGGACTTGTTAAAACCTGAAAATAAAGAGAAGCTGCAGACAATCCTCCTCTACCATGTGGTTCCAGGTAAAGTTGCAGCAGTCGAAGTGGTAAAACTGTCATCTGCCAAGACCGCCAATGATATGAATCTGGCAGTGAAGGTTGATGGAGACGCTGTCATGGTTAATGATGCACAAGTGATACAGACAGACATTATGACTAGCAATGGCATAATCCATGTCATCGATACGGTGATGATTCCATAGAATTTCTAAGAGATCATAACACACTAATGAACGGGTCTGGTTGATATAATCAGGCCCGTTCGTATTTGATCACAAAGTAATAGTAAATGTGGTCAGAGTAGAAGCGAGCCATAGTGCCGAGCCGACTCCACCCAGGGTACGAATCCCTGCTCCTCCGCCATCTTCCTGATTACAATTTTCTGCTTTAGTAAGCATCTCCTGACCGGGTACCGTTCAATAATCAGTCACCATCAATTCTGATGAAAATATGTCAAAATTGCACCCCCGAAAATTATCAAAAGATTTTTTTAAATAGTTCTTTTGAGTGAAAAAAACTGACAAATTTCTTAGTGCACAAAGTGCACAATGGGAATTATTGCTCTCAGAATCAAACAACGACAACTTGATAATACAAAGGAAATGGGTGCAAGGATAATTGCTATGATAGATAATCTGTCGGGAGTGGCCAATATTTCTTTATCGAGGATAATTTACAGCCATTTTCCTGGCAAGTACAACCCTACAAAAAGCGAGCCACCTATGTTTTTGGCGGTTGCACAATTGGCACAATCGCCTGGCAATGGTGATAGAGATGTTTCCTGGCTAAAGTTTTGAAATATTTGCAAATATTGGAGATATTTCCTGCAGGGACCACAGTGTGGCATAACTTCGAAAAAACACCAAAGTCCGTATATTTACCTAGTCTTTGTAGGTTGTTGCCCTATTGCATTTCATAGAAACGAAAGATAGTATGCAAGGGCAATAACAGAGTACCGGAGAGCAACAAGGTTTGGTACTCTGATTTTGGAAATGTTTTTAAAGCGCTACCATTGCTTTTGCTAAAAATATGCACATCGGTTGCCCGGTCAACCTAAGTTTTCTAGAAAAAAAGAAAATGACTGCCATATCAACCTCTTTTTTCTAGCAGAGGAAGGGCCACTCCCTTGGCCCTTCCTCTTTTTTTTCATATATGGTGCTCTCGTCCCTGTATATCCACAGCACACTCCTGGGTCATTCAACACCGTTGCTCTTATCAGGGGGTGGTGATTGTTTGCCTGTCATTGAGTCGATTACAATCTTATAGACCTTGAGTCCGTCCACGGAAATGTTTATAAAATCCCAATGCTTATCTGAGTACTGGCGCATAATATGGGCAAGTCCGGTACGCTTGTCTTCAGCGGCAGACATCTCCTTAACCTGGCCAAATCCGATCACGCTCTGAAATGAAAACGACCAGTTACAGGGGGCTGTTTCATTGGGTATTAAGGAAACTTCCGATTCGAACTCGAAGCAGACCTGAGGATTGACGGCGAGTATGTCAATTTTTTTTCCAGCCCTGGCCGAATGAAAATAGATGGAATCATCATCATAGCCAAATGAAACTGGAACAATATAGGGTTTGTCATCGCGACATAATGCCAGCCGGCAGACCTGACAACTCCTGATGATTTCGGAAATCTTAGCCTTTTCTTCTATTGCCTTGTCCTTTCTTCTCACCATGTTCTCCAAAGTCAGTGACTGGTCCGCAATTTGTCCAGGATCTTCTTCAGTTTCTGGGGATAATCGGTTATCAGGGATGAGACTCCCCAGTCAATATAGGTTTGCATCATCTCAGGGTCATTGACGGTATAAAGATTTACGGTACAGCCACGCTTCTTTAGCCCTGGTTACCTGCTCATGATCAATATACTCCTGGTTTGCATTGTAGACCTGATAGTTGTAATTTCCCCAGTTGTTACGGCCGGGCAAGCCACCTCCAATCAGCGCATTTACTTCAATTCCAGGGTGGCGATGCTGAGCCTGGTCAAGATAGGGGTGATAAAATGAGGAGATCACAATCTGTTTGCTATCGATATTCAGGTGTTCCAGAAGCGCAATTACCTTTTCGACCAGTGGGAAGGATTGAAGCGGTTTCGTTATTTTTTTTAACTCGAGATTGATCTGCCAGGGTTTGTTTTTTATAAAGAGCAGCACTTCCTCAAGTGTTGGTATCTTGAGATTATAGAACTGTTTTATTTCCGTGAATGCGATATTTCCAGAACTGATTTGTGAGAAGGGGTCAGAATCAATAAACCAGGAACCTGCATCAAGGGTTCTGAGCTCATCGAGCTGAAATGTGGTTACCGGTTCTTTTGTGCGATCTGGAAAACATTCTGAAACATTGGTGGTTCTTTCAAGCGTTTGATCATGATGAATGACAAGCTGACCATCTGCAGAAACCTGGATATCGATCTCGACACCGTCGGTACCGATGTCCCAGGCTTTTCTCAGGGCTGCAAGTGTATTTTCAGGAGCAAGACTCCGTGCCCCCCGGTGGGCAATATTTCTTGTCAGCATGCCATACGATCACTCGGAAGAATCAGCTGTAATTTCCTGGATCCAGGCAAGGGCCGCTGCCACTTTGGGAAAACCGATTGTTGAGATAAGGACCAGAAGCGCATGTTCTATTTCTTCTTTGCTGGCGCCTGCTGCCAGTGCTCTTCGGGTATGAGAGTGAACAGAACCGACCGACTGACTTGAGGCAGCAACTGCCAGCTGTATCAGTTCAGTTGTTTTATTGTCGAGCGGTCCGGCCTCGCGAATGGTTGCACCGAGGCTTTCAACTGCCGCTATCGTCTCTGGAAAGTTGGATCGCAGGTACTGGTAGTGTTTTACTTTTACTTTCTTACCGGACATATCAAATCTCCTTGTGGAAGTAATTGTTTTCAGACCAGACGGTCTACCTTCTGCCGGGGAACCCTTCGATCATTCTAATTACTCGATAATAATTTTCAAACACTGCTTTTACCACGGCAACGTAATTTGATTGCGCTCTGGTAAGGTTGGAGACCGCATCGAGCAGGTCGATCTGGCGCTGCACACCCTCTTTATACTTGAGATCGGTGATACGCAGATTATCCTCAGCAAAGGTTATATCCACCCGGGCAACATCAACATTTGCGAGGCTTATCTGGTAATCGACGAGTAAGTTTTTTAATATTGTTCTGAACTCCTCCTGGAGTTCGGCCAGGTCATAGTTTATCGATCGTACGTTGGCTTTAGCCCGGGCTATTTCGGCCTCGTCCTGGAACCCTCTGAACAGGTTGAGCGACATGATCAGCTCAGCCCGAAGTTCTTCGTCACTGAAATCACCCTGGCCATTGAGTAAACTGTCATCATATTTTCGATACCTGCCGACAAGGTCAAACTGGGGGTAATAATCACCATACTGAGCGTTTACCTGATTTTCAGCAGATTGGGATAGATATTCAAGGGCCTTCAATTCACTTCGCAGGGTGAGCATCTGCTGCTCGAGACTATCCTGGCGCTCAAGCGTTGGCGGTGCCTGGAATTCAGCAAAGTCCAGGTCGGCGTCTCTTATTTCAAGGTTAATGACTCTGCTCAGCTCGTGCATTGCCTTGGCCATTCCAGCCTCTTCCCTCTGGACGGCGAGATTTGCGTTGTCGTAATCCACCTTGAACTTGAGGACGGCATTTTTATCTATAAGCCCGACTTCATATCGGTTCTTACTATCAATATAGAGGCTTTCCAGGGTCTTATATGTATCTCGTGCAACTTTGAATCGAGCCTGCTGGTTATAGACGTCCAGGTATCTCAAGGCAACCGCGAGCTGAATATCCTGTTCGATGGCCAGAAGCCGGTAGGATTCAACGTTTTTAAAACTTTCCGCTGAACTGATGCTGTATTTATCTTTAAATCCGGAAAAAATATTCCATCTCAGTGCTGAGCTGAAAACGGAATTATCCCGCCGTTCGTTAATCGTTGGCTCGTCAAGGGTGTAGGTGTTGTAATTGACGTCCAATGAAGGGTAATAACCGCTTTTGGCAATTCGGATATCTTCAATGGATTTGTCTACTTCTGCCTCGTACCGTTTGACAAGTGAGCGGTTTTCAAGCGCGGCCTGCTGCATCTGTTCCAGGGTCAGGGCGAAGGTTATCTGGGGCAACAGGAGAAATGTTATTAGAAGGCTACTGAGCTTCATGGTTTCTACTCCTCTCAAATCCGATTGCAAAGACCAGCATTGCTGGGATAACAAACAGGGTAAACAGGGTCGACAGGGCAAGGCCACCAAGCAGAATACTGCCGAGCCCGCGATATAACTCGGAGCCGGCCCCGGTGGACAAAACCAGCGGCGTCATGGCCAGAATAGAAGTGGTAGCACTCATGAATATTGGTCTGATTCTTGTTTGCACCGCCTGAGATACTGCAGTTACGCCTTCCAGTCCGTTGTAGCGCACGTTGTTAAGAGACTGGTGTACGATAAGGATCGCATTATTGACCACGGTGCCAATTAAAATAATAAACCCGAGCATGGCCAGTATATCAAAGCCCTGCGGGGCAACAAATGTATTGACTGTCAAAAGGCCGATAAAGCCACCGGCAGCAGCAAGAGGAACGCTGAACAGAATAATGAACGGGTAAAGAAAATTTTCAAACAATGCGGCCATCAACAGGTAGGTGATCAGCAGGGCCAGGAGCAGATTCCATTGCAGTGCTTTTCCCGTTTCGGCAAGCTTGTCAGCGTTACCGCCTATGGTTATCTCTACATTGTCGAGTTTCCCGCCCTGCCTCATTGAGCCGACAACATTATTTTCAATTATTTCCATCGCATCCTGCAGGGCGATTGATGCGGGCGGTGTGACCTGGAGGGTAATATTTCGTTTACGCTCCAGGTGATTGACTTGAGGCATACCTTCAGTGTACCCGAGCTCACTGATATCGCCAATTTTAATCAGATCACCAAATCGATTGACGATAGGCGCGTTGAGGATGTTTTCGGGATTGTCAAACCGGGTTTCATTTCCTTTGAGAACGAGATCGATCTGCTTTGTACCCTCCGGCCTGAATTCATCAATTTTTCTGCCATCCATCAGGATGTCAACGTAGATACCCAGATCTCTTTCTGTCAAGCCGTTTGCGGCAAGTCTTTCCTTATTTGGACTGACCCTGATCTCCGGGTAACTTGTTTCAAGAGAGGGTACCGGTCTCACCTGGGCGCCCTGGATGTTCTGACTGATTGCCCCGAACAACATTCTGGCAGCCCCGACGATCTCGTTTATGTCATCACCGGAGACGTTTACTTCAACGGTCCGTCCCTGGCCGAGACCCCTTTCAAAGATACTCGTCTGAAGCGAGACCCCGAATATGCCGGGAATTGAATTTATGATACGAGTGAAAAGCGGTATCAGTTCTTTTGCCCGGGTTTCATGAACGGAGGTGCCGCCAAAAAGGGTGATTCGATCTGCTCCGACATAGAACATCTCTTTGATCTGAGGAATTCCATCCAGGTTGTCTTCCTTGAAGTGGGGTTCAGCCTGGCGGTAGATATCGTGCCCTATCTCCTTTAACTTATCGACAGAATATCCGGGAGGGGGAAGCAGGATATTGAGAATCAAGTTCTGGTTGCCAAGCGGCAGGTACTCAGCACTCGGTCGCAGCCAGAAAATGATTCCGATCGAAAGGGATGTGAACAGGATGACCGTAACGATCCTGGTGAAAACATTTTTCAGACAAAAATTGGAAAATGCCATCAGGACACGGGCAAAGAAAGGTCCGATAATGGAGCGCTGCAAGCGATTCGGCTGCTTGTTCTTTCCTTCATCTTTACGGTAAAAGATATTGACAAAGGTCGGAATCACGGTGATTGAGACCATGAAGCTGATCATGATCGAAAAGGTGATGGCAATGGCAATATCTCGGAAAAGCTGTCCAGCCTCCTCCTGCATGAATATGACCGGCAGAAAGACAGCCACGGTGGTTGCCGTCGAAGCAAAAACAGCACCCCACACCTCCCTGGTGCCTTCCCTGGCGGCGTCATAGGCTTTTTTTCCCATTTTCCGGTGGCGGTCGATATTCTCCAGCACAACGATCGAGTTATCGACAAGCATACCGACGGCAAACGAGATTCCGGCCAGGCTGACCACATTGAGACTCCTGTTGCTCAGCCAGAGAAAGATAAACGTGCCGATTACCGAGATCGGAATTGCCAGCGCTGTCACCAGCGTTGAACGCACACTGCGCAGAAAGATAAGCAGAACGGAAATTGCCAGCAGTCCACCAATCAGTACGTTCTGTTTTACCAGGTTAATGGACGTGTTAATATAAGGCCGCTGGTCATAGACCATATCAAAGTACAAACCGTTGTCTGCGAGTATTGAACTGTTGAGCCGCTCAACTTCCTGTTCGACCCGCTCCGTCATGACCAGGACATTGGTACCAGGTTCCTTGCGGATACCAACAACAATAATCTGCACAGTTTTGTTAAGAACCGCGCCGGTCTCTTTGCTGAATCCTTTTTTGACGGTTACCACATCCCTGAGATAAACTCGTTTGAGTCCATCTTCAAAGACAACGACATCAAGTACTTCTTCAGGAGACTGAAACTGACCGATAGTCCTGATCCGGTAGTTTTTTCTGCCGATCCCAAGTACTCCGGCGGAAATTGTTGAATTGGCATTTGCAACCGCCGAGGATATCTGGTTGATGGTGACATTGTGCTGGGCGAGTTTTTCCATATCGAGTTCGATATGGAGTTCATCCTCGGTTCCGCCAAAGACAAAAAGAGAACCGACACCTTTGACCCGTTCGAGATGTTGTCTTACGTGATCCTCAAAAAAGGTTCGATACTGGTTGATATGGGTTTCGTTTTCTGGCTTGGTCTTGAGCAGGATCCAGGCAACCATCGAACTGTTTGCGCCTGCTGCTTCGATGGACGGACGTTTGGCATTATCAGGGTAGTCGGAAACCTCGTTCATCTTGTTGGAAACCCGCAGCAGTGCATCATCGAGGTTTGTACCAAGTTCAAAGGAGAGCGTAATCTCAGCAAGATTATTATAGCTGGCGCTCTCCATCCTGGTCAGGCCCTGGAGGCCTTTAAGCGCTTCTTCCTGCTTTTCTATTATCTCCTTTTCAATTTCATAGGGTGTGGCACCATTCCAGATGGTTTGTACCGTAATTTGTGGTTTTTCAACATCTGGGGTGAGCTGCACCGGTAATTTGTTAAGTCCGATAAGTCCGAACGTGACCAGGAGAATAATGCCGACTATGACGGAAACCGGCTTGTCCAGGGCATATTTTACAATATCCATTACTTCTCTCCTGCCACGACAACCGGCTGATCCGGCCTGAGACGCTCGTTTCCTTCTACCACAAGTTTCATGCCGGGAACGATATAGGGGTTGTCAACGCCGACCCGGTCTCCAAGAAAGGTAACGATATTGACCGGCAGGATGGCAGCTTTCCCTTCTTTAACGGTATAGACGAAATCTTTACCCTGGAATTTGATCAGGGCGGCCCGACTGAAAATGCTCAGCTTCTGGCGCGGGCTGATCGGAACGGAAACGCTCGCTGACATATTCTGAGCGACAAGCGGTAGCGGCGGAATTGAAACCTTCAGGAAAATATTTTTGGTTTTCATATCGGCGACAGGGTCGATATCGATGATTTTACCCTGCAGTTCTTTGTTGAAGGCATTAATGATTACCGGAATTTCCTGGCCGATTTCAATAAACTGCAAGGTTGTTTCGGCAATGGGTGCACGGATGAAGAGATCCTCGCTTGACCCGATCGAGACCAGCTGTTTTCCCGGTTGTACCCAGCTCCCTGAGTCAACATCTTTGGTTAAAATAATGCCATCAAATGGTGCGGGAATAACAGAACGGGTTTTCTGGATCAGCAGTTTTTGAAGGGTTGATTTCACGGCCTGCTTCTCTTTCTGGGCATCCTGGTAGGTAAAGAGGGCATCGTCGTACTCTTTTTCACTTACTCCCGATTTGTCAAAAAGACGTTCCAGGCGAGAAAAATTTTTCTTGGCGTTGGCGATGCGCAGTTCAATCTGCTCAATACGGGATTTCTGGAACATGATCTCCTTCTCGAGGATTTCAGTATTAAGCCGGACGAGCGGGTCACCTGCCTTTACCTTGTCCCCCTGCTTCACCTCAACCAGGTCGACGAGTCCGGCAAGCTCTGTTGAGATCTCGCTGATCCGGTCATAATAAAGGAGCCCGATGACCGACCGGGTCTGGGATACTTCTTCCTGGACAACCGGTGCAACCCGTACCTGAGATGGCGGCGGACCATCAGCACCATGAGCAGACAAGGAGCTTGACAAAACGAGAATAATGGCACTCCAGAGGTTGACTGTTAAAACGGTTCTTGCTCTCATTTTTATCTCCTGATTATTCTGCAAAGCAATATTTTTGAAGAATTAATCCATATTCAGCATCTGAGCGGAATGGAGCCAACCATCTGAACAGAGGGATGAAAGGCGCCCTGCCTGCTCAACCTCACGAGTGAAGTTCTTACAGGGTTAACGAGCAACGTATTAACACAGTAGACGAAACTGTCAAGATATTGAGTAAATAGGAAAAACAGAGGACAAGGCCGGAAACAATGACAATACCAACCCTGAAAAGCAAGGATTTGATGCTCTAAGATGTAGAACTCTAAGATGCAGAAATCGGAATTTGATCAGACATATTTCAATATCAAGTTGGAATATTATCTTTGGTAAGCTCTACCTGCAGTTGCTCCATTTCTGAGCAAATCCAGATAAATATCCGATTCTACCCTCTCAGGAAGAAGTTTTATTTTCTTCGATACTTTCAAAGCTAATATTTCCTGATAAAAGTTCATTTATTTACCACCACAATGTTCCGTTTACTTGTTAGGATTAATGATTATGCCTGCAGAATAACCTCCTAATAAAATGCGCATCCTGTAAATGCGACCTCGTTATTGGTCAAGTATCTCATTATTTGGGGATATTGGCCGTAAAAATGCAAAAAGGAGGATGACATGAAAGAGAATACGAAAATGCAACGGCGTACGTTTCTTCGTACTGTCGCCCTAGGGGCATGGCGATGCTGCAACCTTGACCTCCATGTCCCCAAGCAAGGTATTTTGCCAAAGCAAAAAGGAATGGCGGGTGATTAACAACTGGGGGCAAGAACCTGATGACCACATGAAGTTGTTTGCGAAGATGGTTTCAGAGGGGACGGATGGGCGCATAACAATAAATTATTTCGGTCCTGGGAAAATCGTCCCATTTCCGAAAACGATAGACGCCGTTGCTGATGGCACAGTAGAGATGGGGACAGGGCAGCCGACTTTTTGGGCAAAGAAAGTGCCGGCCATGCAATTCCTACATAATACCCCTTTCGGGCTGACGGGGCAGGAGCAGAACGCATGGTTTGCGTTCGGTGGAGGACGGAGCTTGCCGATAAAGTCTACGCCGAAGTCGGCTGTAAGTTTTTCCCATTCGGCAATACCGATTGCCAGATGGGCGGCTGGTTCAATAAAGAGATCAACTCGATCGGCGACTTTAAGGGCCTTAAGATTAGGATCGGCGGATTCGCGGGGGAGACCTTGAAAGCAGCTGGTGCAGAAGTGGTTTCGGTGCCAATGAGCAAGCTCACGCAGGCGTTGAAAGACGGTGAGATTGAGGCCGTAGAATTCGCCGGACCGAATATAGATATGAACCGCGGTTTCCATAAGCTGACTAAATATTACTACTATCCTGCTTGGCACGAACCGTCGGGAGCCTTTGATCTGTTCATCAACAAGGCCAAGTGGGACGCTCTGCCTTCCGATGTCAAGGCAGTCATCACGGCAGCGGCGGAGGCAATTAACAGCCGCAAACTCTGCTATCGTATGGCTACCAACTGCGCTGCCCTGGCAAAGCTCAAAGATGAGCACGGCGTACAACTCAAACAATTTTCTGACGAGTTACTCAAAGAACTGGCGCTTCTGTCCGACAACGTGCTCAAGGAGCATGCATCAAAGGACAAACTCAGTGAAGAAATTTTGAACAGCATAACTGAATTCAGAAAGAACGCAGTCGGTTTGGCAGCGGTACAAATGCAGCCGTATCTTGCGGCACGCTCCGCCGTTATATGATGCCGATCAATCTCTTAAATTAGGCTGAGAATCTGGAGGCAGGGTCAGAAATGGCTCTGCCTTTTTTTATGTTTTTTTTGAGAGTTGATAGGCCTTAAATCATCAATGCTGCCAGTATAAATCTTCAAAAAATACTAAGTGACAAAATTGGAGATGTTTCCTGTCTCTAAAAAGTTCTGCTTTTTCAGAAACCTAACAACAAAATTGTGGTCTGAAATTAGAGCTTATCCATGACAATCTCATAAAGGCGATTGCCCGATTAAGCTGAATACGGAGGTAATTATTTTTAAGATTCCGAGACAATCTCAAGTATCATCTCGTACACCTGCATTGGCGTAATCCCTTGTGGTTCTGCGATCTCTTTTAACTTGACACCCGCTTCTGCTTTTATTCCTCTGCCTTCCAGTCCCTTGATGATGTTACCGATATCAAGGCCATATTCCGTACAGATCTCGTCAAGCGTCTTTTTCCCGAGACCGGATGGTGGGACTTCTGGAAGCGTTGGAGACGCTTCAGAGACAATTTCAAGCATCATCTCGTACATCTGCATTGGGGTAATCCCTTGTGGTTCGGCGATCTCTTTTAACTTGGCGTCCGGTTCCGCTTTTATTCCTCTGCCTTCCAGTCCCTTGATGATGTTACCGGTGTCAAGGCCATATTCTGTGCAGATTTCTCCAAGCGTCTTTTTCCCGAGACCGGATGGTGGATTTTCCGGAAGCGCTGACGGGGCCCCAGAGTCACTTGTTTTTTTCGGGATGATGGTGGCTGACTTGATGATTTCGTATATCTGCTGAGGAGATGTATCAGCTTTGTCAGCGAGATCACGGAGTATATCTTTTTCCCCAGAAACTGGTATGCCGGCACCCTTTAAAAACTCTATGCTTTTGGCTAAATCCAGATTTTCTCGTTTGGTGAACATCTTAAGAGAGGATGATTCGGCATGGCCATATGGCGGATCACCATATTTTTTTGCTGCGGAATCTTTAAAGTGCTCTGATATTTCCATAATCGTGCTCATCGGTGGAACATTATAATAGGTTCCCACGATAAAAAACACGGTAAGGGCCAGGGCGACGTTAAAGGAGCCGGTGAATACTTTAATCTCTCTGGCTTTGTTCTTCATATAGGCAACTATTGGTTTCCAGTTGTAATATATGTGCAGAATTCCGGCAAAAACAAAGAGGAAACCGATTGTTGTATGCTGTGCGCCCCAGTCACCTTTGGTGAGGCCAAGAAAGTACCAGTCTGCCCAGTTGGCAATCCGTCCCTCCGGGACGACGTAGAGAACAATTGAGTTAATTGTTAATACAACCAGGGTTAACAACATGGTCATTGAAGTTATCTTTCTCATATTCATAGGCAACACCTTGTCTATTGGGTAGATGGATAGTGAATTTCTGAAAACAGTTACACAAAGATAAGTAGAAAACGAAACAAGTAAATAATTAAATTGTTAATTAGCTGCAAAATTTCATCAGGTCACTGGTTGTGACGGGGGCGTTCCGTACTTCCTTTTGTGTGTTGATTTTGCAAAAGGAGTCGATGGTAATTACTGGCAGTTAATTCATTGACTTAGCGGAAATCAACAGGGGGCTCCAGCAAAGTGGCCTGCAGGCGGATCGGTTCGACAACAGCACTCAATCCTTGAACAGTGCTTTCAGGTGAACCATCTCTCCCTGACCGGTCACCTTTACTTCACAATCGAGTGAATGAAAGAGTTTTATCATTCGCTTATTGTCTTTGGAAGTATAGGCAGTAAACCCGATTATCTTGTTTCCTTTGGCCGCCTCAGTAAGCTTCTTTATTACAATTGAGGACAATCCTCTGCCCTGCCACCGTTTTTCAACGGAGAAGGCGATCTCGGCCAGGTTGGTCTCGGGGTTGGAGTAGTATTCTCCCACAGCAAGTACACGCTCGAAGCCAGGCTCGCCCTCGACCGCCACAATGGTCAGGTCCTTGCTGTAATCGATAATGAACGTTCTCTCGATCTGGGTGGAAACGAAGCTTGTCTTTTCATGAAAGAAACGTGAGGTAACATCCGACTTATCCAGCCCGTAGTAGTGTTCCTGAATCGGTCGCTCGTCAGTCAGTTTGACCGGCCGGAAGGTGATCTGACGACCATTCATGACCCTGGTTTCTTCCAGGTGAAGCGGGTAGGTGGCATGCATCTCCTCTTTTAATGAGCGTTCAGGGCCAAGCAGTCCAAGTTCTTTTGCGTGATCAAACAGGTAGTCCCTAAAGTCCGGGTGGGCAATAGAGATCATTGCTAGTGCGCGTTCCTGGATTGATTTGCCAAAAAGATTTACCGATCCGTATTCAGTGACGACATACTGAACTTCACCGCGGGGGATAACCACGGCGCTGTTCTGCAGGAGCGGAACGATGCGACTTTCCTGGTTGCGACTTCTTGTGGAAGTGAGCATGAGGATGGATTTACCGCCTTCGGACATGGAAGCTCCACGGAAAAAATCTACGATACCGGTCACCCCCGAAAAATTGTTATAGGCAAGCGCATCTGCCGTAACCTGACCGGTGAGGTCTATCTCCCTGCCGATATTCATCGCCACCATCTTGTGGTTCTTTGATATAACCCGGGGATCGTTAACATATTTGGAAGGATGAAACTCAACGACAGAGTTGTTATCGAGCATGTCGTAGAGATCCCGGGTACCAATCGCGTTACTGCAGATAATTTTGCCGTTGTTGAACCCTTTCTTCTTGTTGGTGACCACCCCCATGGCCATAAGTTTCATGATAGTATTAGTGATATACTGGGTGTGAATTCCCAGGTCGTTTTTCTCCATCAACGCTTGAATGATTGCATCAGAGGTGGCTCCAAGAGACATCTGCATGGTCGAACCGTCATCGACAAGCCGCGAGACGTAACGGGCCATTGTCGGCGCGGCCGATACCTCAGGGTAGGTACCGATTTCACGTAAATTTTCATCAAATTCGACGAAATAGTCGATATCGTTCACGTGGATATTGCTTCGCCCTTGGACCCGCGGCATATTGCTGTTGACCTGGGCGATGACAATATCGGCAGCAGATGCAGCAGCCGAGGTGATATCGACCGATATGCCGAGGCTCATCCAGCCAAAATCGTCGGGCGGTGTAACCTGAATCAGTGCCACCTGGATAGGCAGCAATCGAGATTTGATCAGCTTGTGTATTTCGGAGAGGTTAATTGGGGTGATAAACCGCAGGTCACCCTTGAAACTTTCGGAATTTGCCGAGCCGAGATAAAATGAGCGGATGTTGAGATTCTGTGAGCGTGAACGATCGGCGATTTTGGACAGTGATGTTGACTCAGCGCTGAACAGCCTGACGATTTCCAGATCGGTAAAGTGGAGACTCGCATCTGCAAGCCCCTTGACCAGATGTTGGGGCTCCCCGCATGAAGAACCGATAAATATTCGTTGCCCGGAGTGTATTTTCTTGATTGCTTTTTCGACAGGCAGTTTGTTTTGCTGGAAATTGTCTGCCCAGTATCCGGATTTGCTCATCATAGTGCTCCTGCGGTTGAGTTGACCAATACTTGGAGTAGATCACGTCCTTAATCTATTGTTTCTGGGGTTTTTAATCAAGCAAATGAGTGAAACGGTGTCGGAAAAGCATGAAGGGCGGATAATAAAAACATTGCCCAAGGGGTATGTACCGGCTAGGATGAGGACTTGTAAAAGGTGCTGAAAATTTCCTATCTTTCTGGGTTTTGTAAAACATTTGAGTCAGAGAGTGGGAAGCGGTAAAAACAGATAGTTTCAGGAACAGGAAATAACAATGAAAACAGGTTTTGTTTTTGATGAGAAGTATCTGCAGCATGTTACATTTAACGGCCATCCCGAATGCTCTCAAAGGCTTATTGCCATCCTGAAAGGGCTGATTGATGACGGTGTCATAAAAAAACTCCAGTTGTTGAAGGCTGAACCTGCCAATCAGCGCTGGATCGAGACCGTCCACCATGTCCGCTATATCATGAGATTTGAGGAGGCTTGCACTTGGGGGTTGCCTGATTTTGATCACCAGGATAACTCAATATGCAGAGAGAGCTACGATATCGCCTTGATGGCAGTTGGCGGTGTGCTCAAGGCTATCGACAGTGTCATGGAGGGTGAAGTAGATAATGCTTTCTGCGCTGTCAGACCACCCGGGCATCATGCCGAACTCGATAAGGCGATGGGGTTCTGCTATTTTAACAACGTGGCCATTGGAGCACGCTATCTTCAACGCCAGTGGGGTGTAGAGAGAGTCGGCATAATAGACTTCGACGTTCATCACGGCAATGGTACCCAGCATATATTCGAACATGACGATACGGTGTTCTATTATTCCATCCATGAGCACCCCTCCTTTGCCTATCCAGGTACCGGAAGAGAGTTTGAGACGGGCATGAAGGAGGGTGACGGATATACCCTGAACAGTCCGGTGCTGCCGGGAAGCGGTGACGCCGTTTATAAGGAAAAACTGACCACCGATCTGGTGCCTGCTTTTGAAAAATTCAAGCCGGAAGTAATCTTATTATCAGCCGGTTTTGACGCCCATGTCAGCGATTTGATGTCGGGAACTGAGCTGACGACAGCGGGGTATGACTTTGTTAATGAGACGGTGGTTGGACTCGCGAACACGCTTGCCGATGGAAAGGTTATCTCTGTTTTGGAAGGGGGGTATAATCTTGACATACTGCCGGTCCTGGTCACAAACCATATACATACATTGATTGGCGATTGATGAGTCAGAGATCAAAACAGGCGGTTATAAGATATTGCAGTGAAAAGCATATAGAGGGAAGGAGGAAACATGTTTGTAAGTGAAACAATGAATACCAATCTGGTATCGATTGCTCCTGACACCAAGTTGTCTGAAGTCCGGACCTTGATGAAGGAAAACAATTTTCGCCATCTGCCGGTTGTTGACGTAAATGGCAAACTGATCGGCATTGTCACCGATCGTGATATGAGAGACGCCTCTCCGTCATCGCTGCTGAGCGAGGAGGAGTACCAGCAAACCCTTGATCGGGTAATGGAACACCGGGTCAGCGAGATTATGACCAAAGACCCGCTGACCATTTCTGTTTACTTTACCCTGCAGGATACGCTTATGGTGATGGGGAGCAGAAAGGTGGGAGCGTTACCGGTTGTCGACGAAGATGGTTACCTGAAAGGAATTATGTCCACCAGAGATCTCCTCAGGGCCTTTGTGAATGTTATGGGTATCGGGGAACCCGGAACCCTGCTCTGCATCTTGGTCAATGAGGAATCTGGACAGTTGAAGAAGATTGTCGATATCGTTACCGAAGAGAATGTGTCGATGGGAAGCGTCCTTGTTGCCAGGTATTGGGATGAGAAAAAGCGGGCTATTTTTCCGTACCTGTTGACCAATAACGTCATAAAGATTAAGCAGAAACTTCTTGAGCAGGGGTTTGATCTGACTGACCCGATGAAGTGGTACCTTGACCAGCTTCCTAAAAAAAAGGAGTAGACGCGGCGCCGGCAATGCATGTTTAAATTATTTCCGGAATAGCTGTGTCGGTACGTGTTCAATTTAATCAGGCGGGGCGAGGGAAAATCGTATGGCAATTTACTATATAGACGGGACATTCGTTTCGGAGGAAGAAGCGGTTTTACCGGTTGGAGATCTGGCTATACTCAGGGGATATGGCGTCTTCGATTTCCTGAGAACATATGGTGGACGTCCCTTTCATCTCGATGCCCACATCAAACGATTACAGAATTCTGCAGGACTGATCGGGCTCTCATGCCCATGGAGCCATAAGGAGATCAACCAGATCGTAAACGAGACGATGAAGCAAAATGATTTTGCCGAATCAAATATTCGTCTCTTGATAACGGGTGGTGACAGTGATGATTCCATTACACCCGGAAGCAAACCCCGGCTCCTGGTCATGATATCCCCGGTAAAGCAATTCCCCGAACAGTGGTATGAAGACGGGGTCAAGATAATAACATCCGATATTACCCGGTATATTCCCGGAGCAAAATCGATCGATTACATACGGGCAATAATTACTCTGGACAATGCCAGAGCTGTCGGTGCGGTTGAATCCGTTTATGTGGACGGCCAGGGGCAGGTGCTGGAGGGAACGACTTCAAACCTGTTTGCTGTCGTGAACGGTCAGCTGATCACTCCTGCCCTTGATATTTTACCGGGGGTAACACGTGATGTAGTACTTGACCTGACAGCAGCTGAGTTTAAACCCGAGCTGAAAATGATCAGCAAAGAGGATATCCTGGGCGCCGATGAACTGTTCCTGACCTCGTCCAACAAGGAAGTGTTGCCGGTTACCATGGTTGATGGGGCGACTATTTGCAGCGGTCGGCCAGGTCCGAAAACAAAGCAAATCATGAAGCTTTTTGCCAGCTATACAAAAGAGTATGCTGTAGGCCTGTCTTGAAACGGCTATGATGAGCGGAAATCTGACCCGGTCATTTTCAAGAGGTCATGTTTTCCTCTGTTTCTGTGACAGTGCAATGAACGGTCTTTCAATATACGAGTAAGTAAAAACAGAAAGCAGGTAGGTCATCACCCCGCTCATCAAAAAGAGAACGAACCCGGTCGGGTAGTAATTGGTAAAATAGGTTGATATCGCCCTGACACAGCTGATTACCTGGGGGTGCAGCAGGTAAAAGCTGAATCCGACAATGCCGAGCGCCCGCAGCGGCAGGAAGTTCATTACCCGGTCGAGAAGACTCCCTCTTGCCATAATCGTAAAAAAGATAAACAGGGCACCAAGAAAACCGAACCAGCCGGGATGGGTGGAGGCATCGAATGGTAGCTGCCGATTCAAGGCGGGAGAGAATAATACCAGAACAGCTGTTATCAGCAGGAGCCCACTCAAGGACATGATTTTCCGGGGCAGGGCTTTGCTGCAGGTGTTTGAAAATTGGGTTGAGTCAGCTACCTGTCTGTAGATAACGGCAAACAATATCCCGGAGAAAAATATACCTGCATGGGGCTTCAATGATGCGCCATTTCCGTATAAACGTATGATGTCTGGGTCTAAAAACATGTTTGAGCCGACGACGAGCAGCAGAAAATAGACGATTGAAAGGACAGGCCTGATTCGGACCAGCAGGGTATTGATAATCATAACCGCAGGAAGGAGCAGATAGAAAAACATCTCCTGGGTAATTGTCCAGTAGTGGCCGTCCGCCTGGAGGAATAGATAGTGTCTGATCGCAACATCGATGTGACCGCTGAACAAGGTAAAACAGGTAATCATGGTAAAATACATCGGGATGATACGTTTACATCGCCTAAAGAGATAGGTGGTCATGTACTGGTAGGAAAGCGATTTGTCCGGTTGTCCGATAAAGGGTGAGGCGAGCAGAAATCCACTGAGGCAGAAAAAAAGCCAGACACCGAATATGCCTCCCTTGTCGAGAACTCCGGTATGAACACCAAGAATCATGAGTGCTGCGAGGCCGCGGACGCCGTCAAGCGAGTTATAGTTGACCCCGGCTGATGACTTTTTACTGTTGATATCTTTAACGGCATCAATGGCAAGCAGTGAGATGTGGTTGGAAAAGACAAAAAACAGCAGTGCAAAAAGAAGAGGAAGAAAGAAGCTCAAGAAGGGATTTGTCAGTACCAGATTTCCCTTGAGGGTAAGATAAGGGTCGGGGGAATCTGTTGTGACGAGCAGGTGGTCGGACTCAAGTGAGTAGGACGTAATTGTCTGTTTTGGAACAAAGTTTTCAAAGATCTGTCGATGATCGAAGGTGATGTCAGGTCCAAAACGGCTGCTGAGTTTGATTTCATAGAGTTTGACATTGCCGGCCTTATTTCCCGGATCGATCCTCAATCGTCTCGTCACATGGTTATTGAGATAGATAACCTGTGAACTTCGCTCACCACCGCTGAATGTTTCCGATTGCTTGTTGTTTTTTTCCCGAAACCCAAGCCCGTTGATTCCGGTCGAATAGTAAGCAGTAACAACGTCGTCATGATTAAACTGGGCATCGATGGATAGGGTGGCAAAGCTTGAAAGCACAACATAGGAGATCAGGGATTTTAGGAAGATAAAGAGACAGATTGAAACGATGCCCCGAAGCAGCGGGTTGTATAGATTTTTCATTGTGAAGGGTTGTCTCGTTGAGCCGTAACGGTGAGTTGATCCATTATTTTTTGCATATTGTCCAAGCAGCCACTGATTATATACCGTTTCAGGTGGAAAGAATCACTGGAATTATTCTTTTTTCTGGTCACCATGATTTCTCAGCGTCACGGTTTGTCGTGTAACCGCAGATTTTCAGTAACATTGGCACACCTCTATTCTATGATTATAATGGGAGTGTAAACCGTAAATCCCATCAGGGAGTGGCTATGAGGAAGTTAATAGTACTGGTTGCAGCGCTAAGTCTGTTGCTGGGTGTAACAGATGTTTTTTCTGACACGGGGTACAAGCGTACGCCATGGGGGTCGAAAAGCTGGAATGGCCCGGGAAAGCCGCCGCACTGGTCTTCAAGGCCACCTGCCGGTAACCGGCCTGTTGATCCGGGCTGGGGTGTTCGGCCTCCTTCTCACCGACCTGACAGGTGGGACAGGTTCTACTATTACCAGAAGTCCACCCCGCCCCAGACCATAATTATCGAGCAAGAAAGACAAACACCTGCCTATGTGCCGTATGTACCGGCCCAGAAGCAGACCTCTCCCCTGCGATGCGGCGGCAGGACAGTGACCAGGAAAGACCCCGCCACCGGTGAACTTATCATCGAGTATGTTTCAAGCGCTCAATCGTGTCCAGAATAGTCATCTATTCATTGAAACTGCGTACAGCAGAATATTCAGTTGCTCTCTCTTAACATGGGTTTGATAGCGTGCGGGTAGTTCCAAACATTCTCTATGAGGACAACCATGTTCTCGTTGCCGTGAAGCCGGCCGGCCTGCTGACCCAGGGCGATATCAGCGGAGGGCCATCCCTTCTGGAGATCCTGAAGGATCACATTAAACTGCGGGATAACAAGCCGGGTAAGGTTTACCTTGGCATGGTGCAGCGGCTTGATCGCCCGGTGTCAGGGGTTATCGTCTTTGCCAAGACATCGAAAGCTGCAGGAAGGCTGTCATCACAGATCAGAAATCAGCAAATCAGCAAACTGTACGCGGCAGTTACCTGCGCGGGCGATCCGGCAGGAGTAATGGGAGATCAATGGGATGAGGTGGCCAGTCATCTCCTTCGGGTCAGGGATAAAACGATCGTCGTGCCAACGCCTTCCAAACATTCTCAGCATGCACTGTTACGCATGAAAACATTGGGAGAAAATAAACAGAATTGTTTTCATCTCATTGACCTGGTAACGGGGAGGAAGCATCAGATTCGTTCACAACTTGCCCATCTTGGGTTTGCGGTATCCGGCGACGAAAAATATGGATCACAACAATCCTATCCGGTGAAGGATGGAATTGGTCTTCACGCTGTCTGCTCCGTGTTTGAACATCCGGTTAAACGAGAAAGGATGGTTATCACAGCGCCTGTTCCCGATGGGTTTTCCACATACTTTTCTGATGCAGAGATGGAGCCAATCAGATCGGCCCTGGTATCGGAAATCAAACGTTTTGGGACAGACCAGTCATTGCCGGGATCTCTTGTCGGTTGAAATTTCCATAAGGGTGGTGAAAAGTACAGCCTGTAACGCCCTTTCCTGTTCAAAACTGTTGCTGCCATTGGCCTGATGCAATGATTTGAAAAAACGATGACAGACCTTCAACTTTCCAGCTGACCAGTCCTTGGTAAACCCTGCGGAATTATGGTAGTCAATATCTGTCAGGGACTCCGGGTAGTCGCGTCGCCCGTGTGCCCAGTTTATTGACTGCTGATAGTAGAGCAGTGCCCTGTTGAGTAGCACAAAAAGCAGCGATATATTTTCAGCGGGGCCGACCAGGACCTGGGGGCCGGCAATCTTGACCCCCATGAAAGAGGCATCCGCAGAAATTCGGTTTTTCCCCGCGATTGCTCCAACTGTTCCCGCAATTCCGCCAATGGCAGTAAAAAGGCCAAGGCCATGGCCCAGGGCGGCGATGTCGATACCTGCACCGATCGCAGCTCCGCCGAGCCCACCAAGGATCATAAACTGCTTGCGGGTCAGGCCAAGCAGCTGCCAGGTCTTTTCATTGAAGAGATCTTCACGAAGAATTGAGTGGTTGGAGAGTTTATAATCAAAGATGTTATGCTTGAAAAGAGATCGAATCTGCTGATGTGCCTGGTCTTCCATGTCCATCACACGCCTGCTGTATTCCTGAATCAGCTTCGTCTCTTTCCGGGCACTATCCTCATCGGTTGACACGTTTTCGACCAGTTGCAGCGACAAGCTTCGTTTCAAAAGGGAACAGATAATTTCGGAACAACTCTTCGTTCGGGACTCCCAGTCCGTTTTGAATGACGTGATAATCTCGCTGAGGAGTGTGTGCCAGTCCTGGTCAATTGCTTTGAGGGACTCGAGAAGCTCTATACGTTCGATGTAGGTGGCCCGGTGTGCATTAAAAAGCCTGTTTGCATTGAATCGCTTCCTGAATTCGTCTTTCCAGTCATCAAGGTATTCGAAATTATCATCTTTGCAGTTGATAACCGCCATTCTGGGCCTGCCGATCAACCGTAAAATTTCCATTTCAGCCCTGTCCACCGAGCGCACCGGTCGGGAGCCGTCAACTACATAGATAATACCTGCACCCCGAACAACCGGGCGCAACAGTTCATGGTCATCCGCAAACTGATCAGAGGAACCGGTAAACTCCATGAGCTGCTGCAAACGTGTATCACTATTGCCCGTAAATGTTTTAAGTGCTTCCAGAATCTGCTGTGGATATTGAAATCCGGGTGTGTCGGTAAAACGCAATACTTCTCTGCCGTCAATGATAACCGGAAAGGTCCGACACTCAGTTGTCTCACCTGGTATCGGACTGATTCGAACGGAGTCATCTTCAGCAAGGGTTGACAATACCGAAGATTTGCCTTCGTTCGGATGCCCGATTATCGCAATTTCAGGTGTTTTCATCTTCGGAATAGGGAAAAATTTTCAGGAAAGGATCTGAGAATGCATCGAGTTTCTGCTTCCATATTCTGCACTCTTCCGGTTTCGGGCTTGTAAAATGGTGTGTGTTTGTCGGTTTGCCGACCAAGCCAACATAAATCGGAGAGTTTTTATGGACGATGGTTCGCATTTTTTTTATAAAGTCGATTACTTCGCCAATGGGTGGCATCCAGGATTCCATCAACAGGAATATTCCGACATCACTTTTCAGGTTCCGCTCCTCCAGGCGGCTGAGAAGCAGCTGGTCTGAGGGATAATCCTGCATCATGATCTCCTGGTGGTCAACCGTGAATCCCCGGCGCTGAAGAAAAGATAGAACGGGGGCAAGCTCAGATTGTCTGGCAATATCATAGGCTGTCAAAAGCAGCAGAGGAAATTGGCCCGGTCCGTCTGTTGGGGCGCCCTGGTTCCAGAACGTGTCTTTATCGATGGTTTCGTCCAGCTGAGATGTCTGCTTTTCGCCACTGGCTGCCTGGGTTGAAATCAGCGGGCTCTGCATTCTCCTTATAACGGACAGACCATCGGTACTGTCGAGATTGATGGTGCGCAGGCAGCGTTGCTGATAGGCGTAGGCGACTAAGCTCAACAGGATGCGGAAAAGCAACCCATATACCAGGAGACACAAGAGCAGAAATGGCCACCAGGAGACAAGATCCTGGGTTGCCAGGTGATAGATGCCATCCTTCAATATGATTCTGCTGCCCTCAATTGCCGCAAGAGATGGGTAGGCAAGGCTCTCCGGAAACATCCATGACCAGGGGAGAGCAAGAATTTTGACCCCCCTGAAAAGTGTATCTGAACTAAACTGAACGGTTGACTGCCAGCCGAACGCCAGATCACTCGTGGTAACTCGAAAAAGGGTTGCTGCAAGCAGTCCTGCGTTAAAGCCCACCAGGGTGCGCTGGCTGATTGAAAAGAGCGGCCAGTAGAGCAGTGAGCCGTATTTATAGTGCACTGTTCTGGCGAGGCCTGCGATCTGTTGATAGGTGATACGCCCTTTCCCGGGAACAGCAGTGCGGAGACGCTGCTGGAGCCTGCTGGCAAGGCGGGCAGTCACGGCGGTGTAGAGCTTGAAAGTGACCGGATATGACTGCTTGACCAACCCAATACCTTTTAACAGGACTCTGAACAGTAGAATCAGGACAAGCAAGAGCTGTGTAAAGATGAACAGAAAGAGAAAATGAAAGACATTTACCGGAGTTGTTCCCGAATATGAAAAAAAAGCAAGACCAGCAAGCAGACCAGCCACAACCCCGAAGAGTGGAAATAATGTCATTACAAGCCGCAGTGCTTCACCGATAAGAGGTCCGGGAAGTTCCGAAACCGCCTCTTGACCGAGCAGCTTCCTGTTTTCTTTAACCCAGGACAAGAGAAGCGTCTGCTGTTCAGTGAATTCACTCTTCTCCTGCTCTTCGAGTTCAAGGAAAATCGAACGATCCCTCTGGTGCAGCAGTGAGTCCTTGATCTCCTGATCACGATGAAAAAAATATTCAAGATCGAAGATATCAGAATAGGTCCAGTGTGGCTTCATCCCTGATATTGCATTGCCCGATTGAATGCTGCTCAATATGAAAAGCGGCATAACAGCCGCGTCTGGTTTTGTTGAATAGTACCATAGCCGATTGTTTCAATTATTTGAAAGTGAAATCGGGGATGAAACGGTAGTTATCTTGAGATTTCTGTCAAATACAACCGCTGATCTGCGCGATGTAGATGTTCTGGAAGAATAAAGAGAGAAGATAGAGGATGGCTAAGAGCTGGGGGGATTGGCCGAAAAACGGAGAATCCGGTAATTGATCCGGATTCTCCGTTTAGACTGCTTTATGCCTTGATCTTACCTTCCATCATAAGATCAGGTGGTCCGAGCCAAGCGCCCTTGAGGAGCAGGTTAAAATAGGCCCATTTGAACATCAGTTTGGCCATGTGGTTCATCTCCGTATCTTTAAGCAGATTCAGAGGTCCAATAGCAGGAAAGGGGTACTTTCCGGTCAGTGGTTCGGTGTCATAGTTGAAGTCGATGATGTAGGCTTTCCCGAAGCCTGATTCTATGAATCAGACCGCATGCCCGTCGGAGCGGGCATGTTGTTCACCTCCCGTTACATAGGCCATGATATTCTCATGGAGCACGTCACCCTGGAAATGGGCAACTGCTCCGGCCTTGGAGGTTGGAACATCGGTACCATCACCGAGAACCCAGACATTTTCTCTACCTTCCGGCTGCAGGGTGTGCTTGTCAACCGGGATATATCCCATCGGGTCACTGATACCGGAATCGATCATGACCTGTGCACCGAAGTTAGGTGGAATGGAAACGAGCATGTCGTAGCCGACTTCGGATCCGTCATAGGCCTGGATCACCTTTTCAGTATGATCTACTGAGCCCAGCGCGAAGTTCGGGATGATCTTGATATTTTTATCTTCGCAGGCGTCGGTGAGCACCTTGGTTGCGACCGGCTTGGTAAATGCGCCTGAAAGAGGCGTGACAAACTCAATTTCCACGTCATCACGAATCCCACGTTGATGGAAATACCAGTCTGCAAGAAAGGCAAATTCCAGCGGTGCCACCGGGCACTTGATCGGCATCTCGGCAATATTAACTACCATTTTGCCGCCTTTGAATCGTTTCAGCGCCTTGCCCAGTTCCTGGCAGTCGTTAAAACGATAGTAGCCGTAAATATCATTTCCCCATCCTTCTTCAAGTCCCTCGATCTCGTCGGGGCGAATATCGCACCCTGTTGACATGATCAGGATGTCATAATTGAATTTTCCTTCCGTAGCTGTGCTGACTTCCTGCTTATCCCAGTCAACATTCGTCAGTTTGGAAATGACAAAATCTATTCCGGGCTTGATAAATTCTCGACGACTTCTTCTGATTTCATGCGGTTTGTTGATGCCAAAAGGCACGAAGAGATATCCTGGCTGATAATAGTGGACATTATCCTTGTCAATCAAGGTAATGGACCAGTCATCATCCAGATCTCTCCTCATTTTGTTTGCCATCATAGTGCCAGCGCTTCCAGCACCGAGTATGACTAGTTTTTTCATGACTGTTGTTGCCTCCTTTGCGGTCTGATTTAGGACGGGTTTGAGTTATCGATTTTTGGCTCTGTTGATTGTTTATGTCTGTTCTTTAACATTTTCTTGCTGATTCTTATCATCCTGATAGGTCTGCAGTACAGTTCCCATCGTCATGAGTATCGTGAAAAGGAACCCGAGAGCTGTCTGCACCTTGGGATCTCTCATATGTTTTATCATGGACATCGGGCCGACGGGCTCAACCTTTGCCATGTCAAACGAGGAAATCGCCTGACAAATTTCCTCTACCTGTTTCTCGTTGTAATCGAGCCTTTTTACCTGCGCCCAGGTGGTTCCGGCCAGTTTAACGATGCCACTGCTCTGCTGCAGGCTGTCCAGCCAGACGTTGACACTGTTCATCACATCCGATCCCTGCATGACAGTGGTGAACTCCTTGACAAGTTCTGTCATCGGTTGTGCCATGTTCAGCAGATCGCTTAAGGTGTGAATATTGATTAAGACCGTGTGGAGTAGATCGCCAAGTTTCTCGGCCTGGAATTCACCCTCATGCAATGAGTTCATGAAGCGCAGTAATCTGGGGTAGACGAGCTGAACGATCGGGATTAAGTCATCCCGAAGTTCTACACCGGCTTTAAGCATATCGACTGCTTCCCCAAGATTTTCGAGGTTCGTTAAAACTTTCCTGAGCAGAATGGTGAGTTCATCGATACGAAAATCTCCTTCCAGTTCGTTGAAAAAGTTTATGGTCGAAGGGTATGCCTGCTGCGCTATAGGAACAAGATCATTTTTTAATTCAACACCAGCTTTGAGTGTGTCTACCATCTCATTGAGCTCATCCAGGCTGGTCAGTACATTTTTAGCGAGATGAACTGCTTTTTCGTTGGTGTAACCATCCTCGATATCAGCTAGAAAACTTCCCATATCGGGCTGGGCCTGTTTGAGAAGTGGCTCCAGGTCACTCTTTAATTCCTGCAGGACATCTGATTTCAGAGATTGTACCTCGGCTGAGAGCTGGTCCAGTTTTTCCAGAATTAAGGCTTCATTCATCATTATTCTCTCGTGATTTAAATGTGGATGGTAAAAGTAATGTTAAAAATAAAAAACCTGTTTGGATGGTGCTACCCTGCTCGTTACTTGAGCAAATCCAAACAAGTTTCTGAGTGAGCCGGCACGACATGCTATCTGTCAGCAACTCACTACCACAAATGTCGATACTACTTTGTGACGTTTTTAGCTGGTTTGTCAAGAACAAAATGGACATCTGTCGTATTTCCCATACGGGATGGGGGTTCCGTCTAACACACTGATTCCACCGCTCACCTCTGTCTCACAATTCAACTGTTCCAGGCTGTATCCTGCAGTGGCAGGGTTTCTATGCTGTGCATGAGCTCGGAGATTACGTCCTGGATCAGTGGTATATTGCCAGCAGAGGAGGTTCAATTATGCGAACATTGATTTTTACGGTAGTAATTGTTGTTGAATAGAGCTTCTGACAAACCAGTAATATATGAAGGAGTATGCTCCACTCCACCGGCCTTTTCTTGAGCGGTCGGCTTATGGGAAGAGTCAAGAGAGTGAAATCAGGCTTATGATCAGGAGGGGTTAGGTGTTTTTGCAGTGTTCCATCAAATATGTCTATACCATACGGACATACTCTGAATGCTCCCAGATATCTGAGTATTATTGATTAACAACCCAGCAAAGGCATAGCCGCATTTCCCAAAGACGCTGTTCATTCCATAAGATGATGCCCTTGCAATAGTATACACAGTTTTAATGTGAGAACCATGAACTGCCGCCCCCATATGTCTGAGCAAGCTTTGAGCAAGTCCTTTTCCTCTCCATTCTGGAAGGGTTGCGAAATCAGTCATTTCAGCATACTGGCCATGGCGATCTGATTCAATTGCTGCCGCTGCTATAACGCAACCGTCCATGCGTATGCAATAGTACGTCACGTTTTCTTTCATGATCTGAGATAAATATGATGGTTCGGAGATTGGAAAAGGATAACTTGGAAAAACCTGTCGGTACAAGAGACTTAACTCTGGGGCTTCAGCACTGGTACACACCTCAATATTGTATATGTCTTTTTTGCAACAGCAACTTACCGGTTGAGTGGTATCCGTACTGGCAAGAGAATAGAGTTTGGAAAAATTTTCGTCGGTTTCTTGACGGTTTTTGAAAAACTTTGAAGCGAAAAAACAGTCAGTTTTTCCATTAAAAAAACCTGGTATTTCTGCTTCCTTAATGTAACCAGCGGAGAAGAAATCTTGCCAGTATGTGGATGGGATCTTAGCGAATATTTTGCCATATCTATGCTGAATGGCCATTTGGTCAAGCTTGGAAATCAGTCGGCTGGGGTCACCGGTTGCCAGGTGTATTACATATATTCGGTCATTGAAGGGCCCATGCTGAACGATCGATCCATGTACATTTTCTATTCCATCAACCATGTTGCGACACTGTCATGATACGTCAGCCATCAGCATTATAAGATATCGGCAAGGAATTGCTGGGTTCTCGTTTCCTTCGGTTGTCTGAAAATTTCTTTTGGAGGACCATCTTCTACAATAAAACCATCAGCCATGAATACCACACGGTCCCCGACCTTCTCGGCGAACCCCATCTCATGGGTTACTACCATCATTGTCATGCCTCCCAGGGCAAGATCTTCCATGACCCGCAAGACATCACCTACCAACTCAGGATCTAGCGCAGATGTAACCTCGTCAAACAACATCACCTTTGGTTCCATTGCCAGGGCACGTGCAATGGCTACTCGCTGTTGTTGCCCGCCAGAGAGCATGGCAGGGTGAGTGTCCATCTTATCTTCAAGACCTACCTGGGCAAGGAGCTCTTCAGCTTTTTTAAGCGTTTCCTGGCGATCACGTTTGAGCACGTGGATAGGCGCTTCTATGACATTTTCAATTACTGTCATATGGGGAAAGAGGTTGAACTGCTGGAATACCATTCCTACCTTGCAGCGAATTCGGTTAAGGTGTGTTTCGAAGGCCTTATGTTTGAGCTGTGTGTTGTTTACCAGTTCACCTTCGATAAAAATATCTCCACCACTTGGCGTTTCCAAGTGATTGACACAACGCAGCAGTGTGCTTTTTCCGGACCCACTCGGGCCAATAATGACCATAACTTCGCTGGCAGAGACCTCAAGACTGACGTCTTTGAGTACGGTAAGATCCCCAAAATTCTTTTGCAGGTTGGAAATTTTCACCATCGGCTGGTCGAGGTGTACTTCATTTGCTTTCATAATTAACGCTGCCCCCTGTTTGTTCGTTTCTCTAACTTTGCCAAGAGGACACTCGCAGTGGTTGTCATAACGGCATATAAAAAAGCCGCCATGAGATACATCTCAAAAGGCTTGTAGGTCGAGCCGATGAATCGCTGAGCCGTCAAGGTAAGCTCTACGAGGGTGATTGTTGATACCAGAGAAGTGTCTTTGATGAGAATGATGAAATTATTGCCCATGGGAGGAATGATAATGCGCAGCGCCTGGGGGAGAATGATTCGGCGCATTGCAAGAGAACTACTCATTGCCAGTGATCGAGCGGCTTCAGTCTGGCCAACAGGAATGGAGACAATGCCGCCACGGATTGTTTCGGCATTGTAGGCGCCAACATTCAGTCCCAACCCGAGGACACCTGAAAGAAATGGCCCAAGATCGATTCCCAGCTGGGGCATGCCGAAATAAATGATGAATAACTGCACGAGCAACGGTGTCGAACGGATGAGCCAGATATAAAATGAGGCTGGCCAGCGCAACAGTGGATTTTTACTCAGTTTACAGAGAGCGGCAACTAACCCGCAGGCAATACCAAGCAACAGGGACAAAATTGAAATCTGCAGAGTTAACAACGCTCCCTGAAGCAGGAAGGGAAAATAATGAACGATAATGGACCAGTCTAACATGGTACCTATCCTCTATGCTACTGATAGGCGGGGTCACTATTGAACAAGTAAGAGCTTACATCCATAGTTCAACAGTTTACCCGCCGATTGCACTCATATTGCCTATTAACAGCCTATGCAGTCACTCTGTTTACCGAACGTCAATACCGAGCCATTTCATAGAAATAGCTTTATATGTACCATCCTTTTTCATCTCTGCCAGTGCTGCATTCATTGCCGCTTTTAATTCAGGATTATTCTGCCGCAGCGCTATACCCATTTTTTCTTCATAGAGTAAATCTCCAGCCAGGGCAATCGGCACACCATTCTTCTTAATAGCCAATGCTCCGACTATTTTATCTGAAATAAAACCATCAATTCGACCAGTAGTGATTTCCAATATCATATCTGGCACACCTTTATAGGTCCTGACATCAGCATTGGCGATATTTTCTCGAACCCACGTTTCATAAGTGGTGCCAAGGGTAACGCCGACCTTTTTACCATCCAGATCCTTAACGGATGCGATCGAAGAACCTTTTTTAACAAACAGTTGTGCTCCAGAACGATAATAAGGGTCAGTGAAATCAATTGATTTAAGACGCTCGTCGGTGATTGCCATACTACCGCAAATCAACTCATACTTGTTGGCCAGTAAGCCGGCTATGATACCGTCCCATGCGGTGCTTAGCGGCTTGCCCTCAACTCCGATTCTTTTCGCTACTTCGCTACCCATCTCGACATCGAACCCGGTCAACTTATTGTTTTCATCAACGAAGTTAAACGGTGGATATTGTCCGCTCATAGCCATTCTGATTTCACCGCTTTTGGTTACCTTGGCAAGATCCCCAGCAGTGGCCACAGTGATCCAGAGGCACCCTGTCAATAATATCAGTAGTAACAGCATCGATCGTTTCATCTTTCTCTCCTTTCAGTTAATTTTTTTTGGGGGGTTAATGGAAAATTATCCACTTTCAATTTCACAAAATTCGCACCTTTCAGGCCATCCGTTTAATCTCCATTACGATCAGGTGGAACTAAACCAGACAACACTTTTGCTACCTCGCAGATCAAATCTGCGTATCTTTTCTCCATATCCTCAGCATCTGTTTGAAGCAACGAAAAATCAAACGAGACAGCGCCGATACCCTTGCCTGTTCGTGGATCTACGAGTGGTGCCGCTATAGCAATAAGACCAGGCAGATATTCCTCGATGTTCCTGGCGTACCCATGCAGGCGTGCATTATCCAGTTCCTCAAGCAGATCTTCTTTTGCTGGTTATCGTATGCTGTGTTTTAGGGGTGAGCGTTATGGTTTCCAGTTTTTGCCTGAGTTGCTCAGGTTCCATGCTGATGAGGTAAGCCTTTCCCAGAGCGGTGTTATGCAGGCAATTACTCGATGAGTCCGGCAAACGATACGTCAAAGTTTCTTCGGCGCTCTTGTGGTAAATGCGTACAAGTGTATTGGAAACAACAAAAGCGGTGTCTATGCTGATATTATGTTCACGGTGAACGCGATCAATCACTCCTTTAATCAGGTGCATGTGATCGGTAGCGCCTATCAGATTATTGCAAAACGGCAGGCAAAGGATTGCTGGCCGAATTACCTTGCTGTGCGGATCTTTTTCAAGATAGCCTAATTCCACCAATGTGTTGATATACCGGTAGGTGGAAGTCATGTTCAACCCAAGCTTTCTCGCTATTTCACTTTGGGTCAATGCAGCGGTTTCCCTATTAAAGAGAGCGAGTATTTTTAGACCCTTTTCCAGGGATTTTGAGAAGTAGTATTTTCCTTTTGACACAAACCGTCCAAGAGATTAATTACATAACTATAATAGGAACAGGTTTACTATTATAGTTAATCTTCCCGAAACCAACCGGGATGTCAACTACTAATTATTTTCAGATATTTCAGGGGACGCAATGCAGGATGACAATCGGACTGTTCCAATAACGTTTAAAACAGCAGAAGAAACACAACACATACCTTTAGCCCGACTGGTAAACGGTATAACAGATTTTTTGGATAATTTTGTCCATCCTTCTCTGGTAGATCAAGCATTTATAAATGTTGTTGGTGATGGTGACGGCAACGCCCGATTCGAGAGATTGTTACGTGCTGTAAACTTTAAGGATGATTCTCATGGATTTTTCAAGACACTCCTTTCCCTGTTAGGTGACATGGCTGGCAATGGCTCAATCACGCTGAGTGACGTAACGTTTCCTCACCTGGCAGTAATGGCTGTTATGGAAGAAGTTCTTCCAGGAGAAAAATTTGTTTCCATCAAAAACATAGATCAACTTGAAACATTGACGAACGTTCAGGTTGCACCAGGTGAGAGAAAAGACATGCAGGAAGTAATGGAAACGTATCCTGTACGCCTCTCGATGCACACTATTCGCCAGATGCGGATATCAAATAATGTTGCCTACCAGTATATGCCCTTCACTGAAGAGTTGGACAAGGTCGGTCATACGAATACCTGGATAGGCCAGTTTCACCAGGGTCTGCTTGAGCAGATGTATGCCAATAGGGTGATATTCCTTTTAAACATGAGCTGCCCGGTCTATTGCCGCTTTTGTTTCCGCAAACACAAAGAATCCCGCAATGAGGCGAATCCCTCTGAAAAGGATATCATCAAGGCCGTCGAACATATACATAATTCACCAGCCGTTAAAGAGATAGTAGTCACCGGTGGCGACCCCTTTATGAGCCGCCGCAATATGGCAAGTGCCATCAATAACCTCGCAGATGTTGACCATGTGCGCACTCTGCGACTTGCCACCCGATCTATTGCGTATTTTCCCCATCTGTTTCTGAATGCAGATGGTGAATATCTGAGCTGGATGAAAGAAAAGAATCTGGCTTTACAGCAAAAAGGCAAACGAATGGAGGTAGCTACTCATTTTATCCATCCGGACGAGGTATCCCCGCAATGTTTATCGATAATAAACGACCTTGTTCGAAACGGAATCACAGTCTACATCCAGACGCCCTTTTTAAAGGACTGCAATGATAAAGGTCCAGAGCTGGTTCGTTTGTTCAGCCTGTTGCGTGGGGCGGGTGCCGAGATGCACTACATCTATATCCCGTGCAGTCCAATCCACGGTAACAGTATCTACTGGAGTCCCATTTCGAGTGGGATCTCGATAGCCAGCTATTTGAGGGCACACCTTTCCGATCGTGCGATTCCAAGTATCTGTACGGCTACGCCTATTGGGAAAATGGATTGGTTCACCAGCGGTTGGGCGGTAGAACCGGTCGCAGACAATGATGACCTCATTTGGATTCGTACTCCTTATACACCTGAGTATTTTAAAAGCTTCGCCCCACTCACCAGTAAACTTGACAACATCCGGATCAACGATGAAGGGACCATCGACATTCAATACTTTGCTCAGATGGGTGATGACAATTTGTTTATCGGAGCTCTGCCACCAGCTGATGCAGATAATGGCTCCGTCAGCACAACAACACCATCAACACTGGAGCTGCTCCGCGAAGACCTCTGCCTGCTCGACTCAGTAGTTAGTACACACACAGCGTACCTCTGTCGCCAACACGAAACTCGTGTTGAGCTGACACTAAAGGCTGGAGCTGCTGAGATCGATTACATATCGGCTGATCCACGTATCACAGATGTCGTTATTTCTGATGAAAAAGACCCGATAACGAGTCTTGATCGAGCAGTGAAAATAGTCAGGCGTTTGGCTGATATTCCCAATGTAAACTGTGTACGTCTAAGGAGCCTGATGTTCAATCATTCTCCTGAACGATTTACCCGTGCAGTAATTGACAAACTTGCTGGCCTGAATCGCTTATCGCTTGTGGGTCCGTTGCGTTTGGAAATTGAAACTCGCTTTTACCAGGCAGGGGAAATAACCGAAGATCATTCTCGTTTGGTACGCAGTCTAAATAATCGTGGTATTACTGTCTACAATAACACACCACTGATCAGTGGCATTAATGATACAGCCGAGGAGATTCAGAAGCTTGCCTTCAGCCTGCGACAAGCCGGGGTTGAATTTCACCACCTTTATGTAGCGGGCCTGCCTCAGCAAGATGCTCACAATCATCAACACCCTGTTCGTATGCGGGATCTGATCGATATTGCCAGCACTGTGCGTCGTGAGGGGAGCGGACGTGAAATTCCGCGTTACATAATCAGCACAACTCTTGGTGAAGTCGACTATGGTTTAACCTCGGCGTTTGATATTGATGAGAAATCAGTATGGGTCCGTTTGCTGCCCTATAATCTCGCCTATTTTCAAAGTATGTCCCCAGGCTTTGAATGGCCACACGACATTCGGGTGGACAATCAAGGAAAGCCAGCTCTCCAGGTTATAGGGCTTACTGGAACGGGGAAATCCCCACTGATCTAGATCACTTCTTCCAGGTTAGGTTTGATACCGTCCAGGCGGATTTGTGATGCTGGAACATCTTCAATAGATATATAATTGAGCAGCGAATACGTTTATGGCCAAGTCAAAGTCACCTAACAGCCAAATTCACCTGAAAAGTAACTTCAAGGACATAGGTAACCCAATGTATTATCCCTTTATGTTATTCAATGAATCCATTGAACACTGCCCCATTTTTCCAGGCCTTCGCGGTGACCCTTATGTTGCCGATCTCTCCTGGCAAAGTCAACTGCTGGAAAAGTCACCAGTAAGGGACCAGAAAACCTTCCAGAAGATTCTTGAAAGAGCCATGGCGCCAAACTATCAGTGGGGATTTTCTCCTTACCTGGAGAGACGCGATACGCTACTTGCCGAATGCCCCCAGATGGCTGCTGAAAAACGCTTTTATCACTTGGGAATGGATATCATCGTTCCTGTAGGTACCTCCCTGTGTGCCCCACTTGAGGCCGTCGTGGTGGAGAGTGGTTATGAAGAGGGGGAAGGCAATTATGGCGCTTTTGTCCTGTTGCGACATAACGGTCAAAATTTTGCACCGTTTTTCAGTTTGTATGGTCACCTGAGTCGCCAACATCTCCCAACTGTCGGGCAAGTGTTTAGGGCTGGAGAAATATTCTCTGAAATTGGTGATTTCCCTGAAAACGGTAACTGGTTTCACCACACTCACCTTCAGATTGTCACCGAGAAGGGCATGGCTCAAGGTTATCTGTCGAAGGGCTATTGTGCGGAAGGTGATCTTATAGAGATGGACGCTCTGTGTCCTTCACCAGTACCATTGTTTCGACGCTAACATAGCTTGTTCAGATTCCAGATGACACAGGCCGGGAAATGATCCTTTTTCTGATCGAATTCAGCTCGCGGTTACCTCAACAGGCAGATGACTTCGTAAATGTTTGATGTCAACGAGGTCGCCGTATTTTAGTGTAACGGCCAGAAGCGCGTCCTGGCGCTTGCTATAAATATGGTCAGCACCTATTTTGTCATATAATCCTGTTCGCTTAAGTACATCTGTTACCTTGAACTTCGGCCGGGTGATGTAAAATTCAATTCCTGCTTCTTTAAACCACTCTGACATATGCGCAAGCATCTCTTCACCGGTTGTGTCAATCTGGTCAACCGCCTCAATGTCAAGTATAGCCACTTTTAACTCTGGTTTTTCGGCTACGGCATTTAACAACCGCTTTTCCAGGTAGCCGGCATTAACAAAATATAAGTCACCGTCATAACGAAATAAAGCCAGGGTTTCGCTGGTTTGCATGCCAAGCAGATGTGCGTCTCGAAACGTGCCATCTTCATACATGGAGACTTCGGCGAAATGCGGACGCATTGTACGATAGATATAAAAGGCCAATGATATGGCAATCCCAATATAAACACCTTTCTCAAGGTGTGGCGCAAAGTATATGGTGGTGTTAAACACCACAAATGCCACAACAAGGTCATGGCGATTAACCTTCCATGAGTGAATCAGGGGGGCGATCTGAAACAACCCTGCAACAGCGACAATGATTACAGCCGCAAGGGTTGCCGTTGGCAAGTGATACATGAGCGGGGTCAGGAATAACAAGGTCAACCCGACAATGATTCCCGAAATGATTGCGGCAAAGCCGGTTTTTGCCCCTGCATCAAAGGCGACTGCTGTCCTTGAGAAAGACCCGGACACCGGGTACCCCTGCATGACGCCTGCCGTGAGATTCGCCAATCCCTTACCCACCATTTCCTGATCAGCAGAAAGACGTTGGCGTGTTTTCGAGGCGACTGCCTTTGCAATAGAAAATGCTTCAACAAAACTTAAGAAGGCGATCATACCGGCTGGCAGCATGAGATCTTTGATATGCGTGGGGTCATATTCAGGCCATGAAAATGTTGGTAACCCAGCCGGTACTACTCCCACCACTGCCCCGCCTCTTTCAGCATAGCCCGTCAGCCAGGCGACAACGGTGGTGATAATGACGGTGAAGAGAATACCGGGCAGCCTGGGAGTAAACCGCTTGAATAGAAGTAACAATAAGATTGCCAGGATCCCCATGAACATGGTCACCAAATGGGTCTGATCCGGTATCGCTACAGCCAGATTCCAGAGGGTTTCATGTAAGTAGTGACCGGGATTTATACTGATGCCGAATAGTTTGCCGAATTGCATACTGGCAATGACAAGAGCGGCGGCATTGGTAAAACCGATGACAACGGAGTGTGATAGAAAATCAACCATGATGCCCAGCCGCAGGAATCCGAGAATTAACTGAATTCCGCCGGCAAGGAGAGCAAGCAGGGCCGCATACATAACGGTTTGTTCCGCAGTTAAACCCAACGGCGCCAGTGCCGCAGCGGTCATCAGGGAAATAACGGCAACGGGCCCGTTTTGTAACTGTTTCGAGGAACCGAAAATTGCTGCGACAATTGGCACGAGAAACGATGCATACAAACCATAGTGGGGAGGTAAACCGGCCAGCTGTGCGTAAGCCATGGCCTGGGGGATAAGAACCAGGGCAACGGTTATGCCGGCAACGATATCTGCCTTGACGATAGCGGGATTTTTTAACTCACCAATCCAACCGAGGAAGGGAATAAAACGCAGCCTCAATTCATTGAGTGATTCGAACAGAAAGTTCTTCATAGTAACGCCGTGGACCGCTAATTATTGTTCTTGAAACTAATGTTACTGAAAGGTGATCACTCTTTGAAGACCGGGCCAAACGGGGATATCACAGCAGATCGCGCAGTGAGCCATTTTTAACTTCATCGATGAAATTGACAACATCTGTCTTTATGTCATCCCGCATGGTTCTGAGCTGTTGAATTCTGTCAATTCTGCTTTCAGCAATTTTATCCGGGTCGGAATGTCCCCAGTTTAACCGTATTAACTGGCCGGGAAAATCAGGACATTTTGCATCTAAGCGCTTTGGGCAGATTGTGATTACAATCTCGAAACGTCGTTGATTTTCAAACAGTTCGGAAACCAGGCAGGGAGGCTCACAGCTAGAAAGATCATAGCCATCCAGTTTCATAACTATCGTAACCATCGGATATAATGGGCCAGTCTCAAAGTGAGCACATTCAACGGAAAAATGCTCACCCCCGAGATCCTTGAGGTATGCACCGGCTATCAGGTTTTTGCCGAAAATGTAATCGGAGACAATGAGTACATTTAACATGGTTGACTCTCTATCTGTGATGACGATAATGGATGCCCCGACAAGCGATAGCTTGCAGAGCAGAACCACTGACCAATTCTGAAACACTTTCCTGTATTATTTCATGCCTCCTCCCGGTCGTTGAAAAGACTTTGATTGCTTTTCATTAACCATTTATGCGTGCTGTCTCAGTCTGCCTTACTGAATAAATGGTTCTCTCATGGTGACAAATTCCTCAGCGCTGCTGGGGTGAATACCTACGGTTCGGTCAAAATCGGTCTTGGTGGCACCGGTTTTAAGGGCCACAGCAAATCCCTGCAGGATTTCTCCGGCATCGGGCCCGACCATATGGACGCCCAGAACCCGGTCGGTGGAACTATCCACCACGAGTTTCATCAGGGTATGTTCGTCAATTCTGCCAAGAGAATATTTCATCGGTCGGAAAACTGTCTTGAAAATAACGACGTGGTCGTATTTTTCCCGGGCTTGAGCCTCGGTCAGCCCGACAGTGCCAAGTGGCGGCTGGCTGAAAACTGTGGTGGGGATGTTGGAATAATCCATCCTGTGATCCTCCCCGCCGAAATGATTTGCAGCAAAGATGCGGCCTTCGTTGATTGCAACTGGAGTCAGGTTCATCCTGTTGGTTACATCACCTATGGCGTAAATATTCTGAATTGAGGTCTGCATCTGTTCATCAACTTCTATTGCCCCTGAACTATTTAGTAAAACGCCTATGGTGTCGAGACCCAGGCCGGTCGAATTGGGCTTGCGTCCGGTGGCAAAAAGAACCTGATCAAAGGTTCTGCTATCACATTCCTCGCAAAATACACGCAGCCCATCAGCTGTTTTCTCAATCCTTTCAACACTGGAACCACACAGTACGATAATTCCCTTTTTCACCATTTCGGCCCGCAGATGTTCCGCAAGATCTGCATCGAAACCACGCAGAAGACGCGCAGAACGAGCCACAAGGGAGATTTCTACACCGAGCCCCTGGAATATGCTGGCAAATTCCAGACCGATATAGCCACCGCCGATTATCGCCATTTTTTTTGGTAACCGATCAAGTAAAAAGGCGTCATCAGAGACGATGACATGTTCTCGACCAGGGAAATCGGGTACAAAAGGTGTACCGCCAGTGGCAATCATAAACCGGTCGGCAGTGATTTTCTGATTTCCAATCTGCACGGTGTTTGCGTTGATGAAACGGGCTGCATTCTGATAAACACGTACGTTGAATTTTTCCAGAAGGCCATCGTAGATGCCGTTGAGCCGACGAAGTTCTGCCTGGACCCCAGTGCGCAAATCAGCCCAGTCAAATGTTGCTCCACTGCAGGACCAGCCGAGGCTGTCGGCGTTGCACAGCTCTTCTGCCGCCTGAGATGCGTACATCAGAAGCTTTTTCGGCACGCAGCCGCGATTCACGCAGGTACCGCCCAGTCGGTCAACCTCTGCCAGACCGACCTTGGCCCCCAGTGCTGCAGAAGTTCTGGCACAGGCGACCCCGCCTGAGCCACCTCCAATTACAAATAGATCATAATGCGGCATAGTATTGCTCTCAGTTTAAAAAGAGTTCAGCTCCTTTCCAAATGAAGCGTCATATTCCAGCGCCAATAACTCGCGAAGTTTCTCGTGAGCCGCTCTACCGTCGGAAAAATGAGAAGCTCGGAAGTGGCTGGCAATTAAATAAAAAATTATCAATTTATTAGAATAAGCATTTTCACTGAAAAGAATTATTTTTTTTCATGTAGCAGAGGTGCAGCATTCGGTTGAGGTTGCTGTAACAGATCACACGAGATAATGATCACGTTTTCAATGCAAAGGGATAATAACATGTATCAGGAAGTCCTGAAATTCTGGTTTGAAGAGGTGGAGCAATCGCAATGGTGGAAGAAAGATGACGAGTTCGACCAGTTGATTGTAGAACGGTTTTCAGAGATCCACGCAAAAGCCACGCGGTGCGAATTATTTGAGTGGCGCGAAAATGGTAAGGGAAGACTGGCTGAGATCATCGTTCTTGATCAGTTTTCCAGAAATATGTTCCGGGGGACACCGCTGTCATTTGCCCATGACCAGGTGGCCCTGGTACTCGCCCAGGAAGCTTTATCACTGGGGGTGGATAAAACGCTTACACCTGTAGAAAGAGGCTTCGTTTATCTCCCTTTCATGCATAGTGAATCGGTAAAGATCCATGAAATTGCAGAAGATCTTTACCGTCAACACGGTGTTCAGTCGAGTCTTGAGTGGGAGCTTAAGCACAAGTCAATTATCGATCGATTTGGCCGCTATCCTCACAGAAATGACATTCTGGGCAGGAAATCAACCAGCGAGGAGCGGGCTTTCCTGAAAGAGCCAAATTCGAGCTTTTAACAATGATTGACGATCCTGCCGTCTTCTATTTCAATGGTTCTCTCTGCGAGTCTGGCGTACTCGGGCTCGTGAGTAACCATCACAATTGAGAGTCCTTCCTTATGGAGTTTGGACAGCAGTTCCATGATGGATTCCCCGGTTGCCTTGTCAAGGCTGCCGGTAGGCTCATCTGCAAAAAGAATTTTTGACGACTTTACCAATGCCCGGGCTATGGCAACTCTTTGTTGCTCACCTCCCGAGAGGTTTCCGGGCAGCCGCTTCGCCTTGTCTGCCAAACCGACCCGATCAAGGCTCTCCAGTGCTTTTATCTCTATTTGTCTGCTGACCGGTTTGAGGGTGTTCATGAAGGGCAGCAGGGTGTTTTCGTGTACCGTGAGATAGGGCAGCAGATGGTGAAACTGGAAGATGACGGAAAAATCGGATTTTCGAAGTCCGTTCAGGTGATTCTCTGAAACAGATGCAAGATCCTGTCCTCGATAATTGAGTTCGCCGTCATCTGGCTTGACAAGGGTTGAAAGGACATTGAGCAGGGTCGTTTTACCGGATCCTGACCTGCCGATAATCGAGGCAAAATCACCTTCTTCCAATTTCAGGGAGATATCCTGTAAGACGGTGACATCTGTTTTCTCTGAAGGAAAACGTTTTGTTATATTCTTGGCTACGAGCATATCATCACCTAGAGGGAAACAAGTGCCTGGGAAGGTTCAATGGAGGCTCCACGCCAGGCCGGGTAGAGAGCCGAGAGAATTGTAATTACCGGGAATATTGAAGAACAGATGACCAATTGCCCAATTGAAAAAACAGGTCTGGCACCGTCTGTTAAGCTCAAGAATTCAAGGGTTTTCAAACTGGCACCAAAGCCGATCAGATAGCCAATGCCACCTGCCAGAGCACCAATAAGTCCGGCTTCCAGACAAAAAATCAGGAAAACCCTGGATTTCCCGTAACCGAGCGATCGAAGGATTCCAATATCTTTTTTGCGTTCATTGACGGAAGAAAGCATCGATATACCGACCATAGCTGAGGCAGTCACTAGAATGACAAGGCTGATTGACAATGCAAGTTTCTGCACAAATCTTACCGAGGACATCCGCTGATTGACAATATTCTGGAGGGCAATTACCGAGGTTTTCGGCAGATTTGTCTGAATCTGGGCGACGATATCTTCAATCGGGCATCCGGCGCAGAGTGCGGCAACCTCAATGAAGCTGACCGCACCTGGCTGACCGACCAGTTCCTGCAACCGCCCAAGATCCATGAGAATAACCGAGTCATCATCGCTGCCGGTCTCAAACAGGGTTCCGGAAATCGTGAATTCGCTGTTATACAGAGAGAGTCTCTCGCCCGTCTTTATCCCGAGCTTTTCTGCTGCAATACTGCCAATTAGGATTTCATCGGGCCGCTGGGGGAATTCACCATCGGTTGCCCAATAGCTCTTTAGGCCAAGCTCGTCAGTCCATTTTACCCCGACTACGGCGATCGCCACCTCATCGAGCTTGAGCATGGTGACGAGTTTTGGCGCGACCACGCTGATCCGGTCACTCAGTCCAATAGATCTGATGGCTGTAATTGTCTCAGACTCCTGCAGATCTTTGACATCGAGCAGCATGTCGCCCATGTGAAAGCCGCCATAGCTGACACTGAGCTTCTCTGTTGAGGGCTTTACCACGATGTTGGCACCAAAGGCTGTCAATTTCTGCTCCAGGCTCACCCCGACAACCAGTGATACCTGATAGAGGGCGACAATAGACATGACTCCGAGCGTAAAAACAAGCAGCAGCAGTGATGTTTTCGTTGGTTTTCTCCGCATGTTTCTGAGCGGGATGGTGAAAAGATTCATGTTTCCCCCTAAAAGAAGCGACTGCCCGGAAGCACATCAGCAACCTTTATGACGAGGTTTTGACCAACGACCTCACGGTTCAGTGGAGCCGGGTTGCAGCCGCCTTTTACGACATTTATACGGCTGGAATGGAAACGTTTGCCGCAATTATTACAGATCATAAAATCGCCGTCCTGGCTGTACCCTTTTTTGGCGGGAAAACAGACATCACAGGCGTCAAATGCTGCTCGAATAGTACCATCACTGCTTTTCACCACAAAAAACTTCACACTGTTTCTGCCGTTCTTGTATTGATAGTAGTGGGCTTTCCCGTCACTGATATCCTTGACGGCAATCATGATCTTACCATCGCTGTCTTTTACCTTTTTATGTGAACTGAATATACTGAAGGCCGCATTGCCATCACTGACAGGATGAACAAAGGTTACACCCGCGATCAGTATCATCATCACATACAATATCAGACGTTTCATATCGATCTCCTTGTTTCTCAGGACAATTATGTACTTTCTGCTTATTACAATAAATAGGTGGAACGGGCGGTGAGGATCAAATCAGGTAGGTACAGGTGACCATATAAATCGGGGTTTTTCCTTCCAGACATTGGAGCTGGGATGAGGTTTTCTCTGGAAAAAGAAAGAAGGTACGATTTGCTGAAAGCACGAGAGGGGCTGGTGCTGCAGTATCTTTAGAAGGCGATATACTGGGGACAACCGCTTGCGCTTCAAAGCTGGAATCAATACAGGATGCCCCGTCACAGCAGGGTGACAGGGGATGGTTCTCTTGCTGGTTTCCCCCTGCAATCATTTCTGCTTGATTGGCCTCGGAACCATCGCAGCAAGAAGTATCTTGCATGTTTGTCTGGTGCATGGGGCAGTCAGGTTCACATGCTGATAGAGCTGTCTTGGAAATACCGAGCCCCGCTATCCCCAGAGCGAGGGTGAGGATAATCATAGCTTGGAGCAGGTATCTGTGATACTGGGTCAGATATTTAACCATACCATGGTTTATACCACAATGTAGTAACAATGGTCAAGAATGTTGAAATTTCTTTTTGGTAAACGAGTGTCTGCACGACAGGATCTCTCACCATGCATATTCTCCATAAAAAAAGCAGGACAGTCAGTAATGACTGTCCTGCCTGGGTCTACCTTTTACCTGAGTTACTTTTGATACGGGTGTTATTGAAACTTCATCTCAAGTGTTTCCATGTGGTAGAGGTGATTGATCTGTGAATTATCAAAAACAGAAATACCGAATGGGTAGGTCTTGCTCATGTCACTAAACTGGACGTCCTGGGTCTCAGCATTCTCACCTTCAGTTTTCAGGGAGCGCATGACTTCCAGGGTCCACATGCCGTTCTCGTGGTGGTTACGGGCAAGAATGTCGGCCCGGCCGCCCATCATCGGCTGAATATCGATACCTGGAACGACATCACCTTCTTTAAATGTATCGACAAAGGGAACTTTTTTACTTGGAATGACAAAGTACTTCTCATCATCGGTAGCATTCAGGTTCATGAAGGCAGGAGCGGATTTATCCTTGTTATCGTTGTTCTTGTATCCACCCTTGCCAGTATCACCTTTACGGCCCCAACCTGCATTTTTCTTGGGGTCAGTATTGTTGTCGACATACTGGTCATCAAACATTCCCATCGGCAGCGATCGAACATATTTTGCATGCCACATATCGATGGTTTCGCCGGCAGATGCCGTATATTTACGTCCTGCTGATTTATCACCCGGTTCATTGAGGTGACAGGCAATCATACATCCTTCTTCTTCAAATCCTTTGGTGCTGATGTTCCACCACATGGCAAATTTGTCTTCATAGTAGGTGTTGTCATGACCGGTACTGTCTTTGTTGGCAAGTTTTTTCCAGGATCCGTCAGCCTGCTTGACCCATGGAAAACGTTCCAGGCTCTTTGTCGGATCTTTATAGGTAATCAGAAAGTAGACGCTGTTGTCATCATAAAGTGATTTGATAGAAACCTCGGTATCACGCATGCCTTCATAGCCATTGTTGGGCTCGTAGGGCAGTTCTTCAAGCGTTATGGTAATTGGTTTTGCTGCCTCCCAGGCTTTATCGGCCATGCCATCAAGAATAATGGGTGAACCGGCTTTTGTACTGACAAGTGTCTGGTCAGCACCATAGGCAGAAACACTGAGGGTGAAAATGGACGCCATGGTCAGAATTCCAATTGTTTTCATATTCTCCTCCTGTAAAGGTTTTAAGTGATCTAGTTTCCTATTGGGACGGTATCAGAATATGAAGGTTAGAAGTATGATTCCAGATAAAGGTTTTTCACAAAACAAGGGGAACCTGTGAACTCCAGTTCACAACCCAAAGCCAATATCCCGAAGTTATTCAGAAATACGCTGGGAAAGCAGAGAGAGGCAATCTACCATTTTTTTGCCTTGCGGGGTTAAAAGATATGATTTTTCCCGATCCTGGGTGATGAGATTGTTATTTTTAAGATTTTTCAGGTGAAAATTGACCTTGGTGTGATCGCTGATTTCAAGATAACGGGTGATATCCATAAATCGCATTTTTTCCTTACTGGACAGGACGGTCAAAATTTGACGTCTGATCTGGTTAGAAAGGCAGGCAAGAGCATCATCCATACCCGGATCATCAAGCTGCTGCTCAAGTCTCAGCTCTTCCAGATTGCGCCTGACCGTTACCAGAAGTTCATCTCGTTTGAACGGTTTGGCCAGGTAGTCATTGGCACCGAGCTTCATGGCTGTCACCGCGTTATCCACCGTTGAAAAAGCGGTAATCATCACAACCTTTGCCGTGGAACAGTTCTTTTTCAAGAGTGGAACAAACGCCATTCCACCCATGCCCGGCATCATATTGTCAACAATGACAAGGTCTGGGGGCTGGTCTTTGAGTTTCTGCAGGGCTGCCTCGGCTGTTTCACAGCCGATAACGGTAAAACCGTGGTCTTCAAGAATTTCAGTGATGCTCTCTCGCAGATCCTGGTCGTCATCAATGACAAAGATAATTTTGTTATTCATCGGCAATAACCGGAAATGTTGTCGTCATGATTGTGCCCCCCTGCTCACTGCTGACAACGGATATTTCCCCTCCATGCTGCTTGATTATATTGTAGCATATGGATAACCCCAGTCCTGTCCCTTTACCAATCTCCTTTGTGGTAAAAAAGGGATCGAACACCCGTGCCTTATCTTCATCACCGATACCGTGTCCGGTATCGGTGATCATGACCTGAACCTGATCATTATTGCAGGAGGTTTCAACCACGATGCTATCTTCTTCCTGGCACGCATCAATGCTGTTCATCAGCAGGTTAACAAACACCTCTTCCAGTTTCCAGGTAATTCCCATGACCTGAGGAATATCATTCAGCTGCATCTGGATTACGGGACTTTTCAACTGGTTTTGCAGGAGGTTTTTGGTTCTTATTAAAACCTGGTTAAGATCGAGTGGTTCAAGCGCGGTCTCTTTTTCCCGGGAAAAATGCAGGAGCTCCTTGGCAATCGTTGAGGCTCTGGTAACGTTGCGCTCGATTGAATCAAGCTTTCTGTCTATTTTTTCGTCACCTTCCACCAGATCTTTGAGCATTTCGAGGTTGAGAGAGACGTTGGTGAGGGGATTATTAATTTCATGGGCGATCCCAGCTACCAGAACTCCCATTGATGTCAGTTTTTCAGATTGGGCAAATCGCAGAAGCTGTTCGTTAATCAATTTCCGCTGCTCAAGACTGAATACAGAGAGTGCCCGTATTGTAAAAATCATTATAAAAAAGGCGCTCACGCCTCTTAACAATATTATCTGTATATCAAACAGTGGAATGATCACGTCAGATGGGACAATTCCGGTTAAAAGAGCATAGAAAGTCATACAGATCCCAGCCAGTATAAAATTTCTGGCAACTTTTACCGAAAAAGAGCGCACGGTTCGGGAGTAGATCATCAGTCCGATGCCTGCCAGCAACCCACCTGGAAACGCGACAAAACGGCGAATATTGAGGTCATTACCATTGCCAAGATCGAAATAGATGGCACCTAAGATCAGTACCAGGGCAGATACACCTACCATGAGCTTGACTATGCCAGGAGTGGTCTTGAGGGCCTGGTCACCATAAAGTGTTATGATATTGAGAAACAGACCAAAGTAAAAAAGAAACAGAAAAGAACCACTGACCACTGTCAACCGTAATTGGAAAAAGGTGTCCCCCTTTATTTCCGGGTTCAGTTGTTCAAGAAGTTCGAGCCATTCGTGAAAACCATGGATGATACCAAATACGGCAAGTAGCCAGAGTATCTTGGCTATACCAAGTTCACTGAAGCGGGTATCGCGCGAGAGAATCGCCACCCCCAGTGTAAAGAAGGCCAGTCCATAGAGGAGGTATAACAGGAAATTTATGACCATCCAGATGCCTTGTGGCGATTAAATGGGTGTTGCACTGTTGGCAGTGATGGGTGACACGTACGATCTTCCCCTTGTCAGGAAATGCGTTCCCTGCGTCGTTACCATGAAGAGTTTACGGTTTTATACAGTTAAGCTATTCATTAATCGCAGAGGTTTCAACGAATATGGGTCTGATCAACTGACAGTCGCCACAAAATACCTGCACCCTTTACCGGCTGGAATCAGACAGAAATGGATTTTTATGTAGTAAAATGGTAAGCAGGCCTAGGGTAGAGAGACGGTTCAACTAATGGAATGAATCCTTGACAGGATCTGAGGACCAAATCGAGAGAAAATATGGAAAGAGTACTGGTTATTAGTTTAGCAGCTGCCATTGGGACCACGTTTTATTTCTGGTTTTCGCGGATGGTACATAAGAAGTCCATGCAGGATTTTATTATGTCAAATCTATGGCTGCTTCATCCCAATGCAATCTGCTACTGGCGCACAGCGATGGCGATTGCTGGCTTTTTTCTCTATTTTGTCTCCAGCTATCAGTCAATTGCCATTTTCATTTTTACATTCGCTGCAATACTTGATGGAATTGATGGAGTTGTGGCAAGAACGTGCAATCTTGGTACCAAATGGGGTGAGTGGCTTGACCCGATGTGTGACAAGCTGACCTACCTGCCTCCCCTGATTGGCTTTGCCTATGGAGGCATACTTTCAATCAGTATCGTCTGGGTTCTTGTGGCCGTGGAACTGTTCGGCCAGTTTTTTGCCCGACATATTCTTTCCCTGATCAACTCTTCCGGAGCAGCTAACAATTTTGGAAAGATAAAGGCGATTATCTGTTTCGGGCTGGTTATTTTCTGTGCACTGCTGGACAAAAACCCCGAGGTCATTGACCTGGGTAACGAGATACTGCTTGCCTGTATCATTCTCTCCTCAGCATCGGTAATCTTCAAGTTCATCCCCAACAGATTATATGCAGATATCCTTTCAACACTGAATTTTGGTTGTGGCATCGCGGCCCTTTATCTGACCCATAATCACTATTTTGCCTGGGCTATTTCCATTATAATCGTCGGTCAGCTGTTTGATCTGTTCGATGGCCGGATGGCCGAAAAGCATGGGGGAACCAAGTATGGACCGTACCTTGATGATATCGCCGATTTTGTCAGTTTTGGACTTGCTCCAGCCTACGTGATTGTAAAGTCAGAAGGAACCATCGCCTGGCTTTTTGCCTCAATCTTTTTCATCGGCGTGGCGTATCGACTGATCCGTTTTATTACCGTCGACAAAAACCGGACAGATTTGCCCGATGGCATTTTTAACGGTCTTCCCAGCCCTGCCGGGGCGCTGATTGTACTTGGCGCCGCTCTCGTCGTCCCTCAAAATGTCCTCTGGCTTTTTGCCTTATTGTCTGTTGGGTTGATGGTAAGTCATATACGATTTGCCCATTTCGGTCGGATAATCCTGAAACAGATACCAAAACCGCTGTTTTTTATAATATGTTCAACCATAACGGTGACCATTGCTTTTGTTCTCAAAACGAAGAATGTGCAGATGTTTGGTTACCTGATTCTCTGTTCGGTTCTGCTCTATATGGTTATCGGGAGACAATGGGTGCAAAAGATCCATAATTCCACCTGAACAAGTTGAGCTGCCCAGCGATATCAGAGAGATATAGTGATTGGTTAAGATTTAGAAATTTTAGAGGAAATTTCTTAATGGTGTAGGTCCTGTCAATGATTCCCCGGTTACAATAGCAAAATGTCACTTTAAAGATGAATTGAAAGGTGAAATGAAATGATCGAATGGTTTTTAGCACTTTCTCCGGTAATGCAGGCACTGCTGGGCACCTGTTTCACATGGTTTATGACAGCGCTTGGGGCAAGCGTGGTATTTTTCTTTAAACGTATCAACAGAAAGGTGATGGATGGTATGCTTGGCAGCGCTGCAGGTGTCATGATCGCCGCCAGTTTCTGGTCACTTCTTGCCCCCGCCATAGCAATGGTCGAGGAAGCAGGGGGAATCCCCTGGATTCCAGCACTCGTGGGTTTTTTAAGTGGTGGTGCCTTCCTCTGGATGGTTGACAAAGTCTTGCCGCATTTACATGCCGGTTTTCCGACAGCTGAAGCGGAGGGCGTCAAGACAACCTGGCAGCGATCGGTGTTACTTGTCCTGGCCATTACCCTGCACAATATACCTGAAGGGCTGGCGGTCGGGGTCGCTTTTGGTGCCGCCGCAGCGGGGCATCCCGCAGCGTCTATCGGAGCGGCAATAGCACTTGCGATTGGTATCGGTATTCAGAATTTTCCCGAGGGAGCGGCCGTCTCGGTACCGCTGAGACGTGAAGGGCTGTCACGGCGCAAAAGTTTCATGTATGGCCAATTTTCGGGTATGGTCGAACCCATCGCCGGTGTAATGGGTGCTTTTGCGGTGATCTATATGCAACCACTGCTCCCCTATGCCTTGTCGTTTGCTGCAGGTGCGATGATCTATGTTGTCGCTGAAGAGCTCATTCCTGAGTCCCAGGCAGAGAAGCATTCCGATATTGCCACCATTGGGGTGATGGTCGGATTTTCCATAATGATGACACTTGATGTGGCACTGGGGTAAGAGCAGTAGTTCTCCTGTTACTCTTTTTTAGCGATTGATTGCTATGTCACGGTTCCGAGCGGTATCATCCTCGTAATCCTGGCTTGTATATCTTTTTTTGAGGTGATCGATAAACCATTTGGGGTTAGTTCCGTCACCTGTTGCCTGTCGCATAAGTTCCTGGGAATCTATGGAGCTCGCTTTGCTCCAGATATGATCTTGTAACCAGTCATGGACGAAAGAGACATCTCCACCGGCCAGTCGCTGATGCCAGTCCGCATACCTTCTTTTGATAGCGGCAAAAAGCTGTGCGCTGTTCACGGCTCCCAGCGTATATGAGGGGAAATATCCAAAGGAGCCGTCAGTCCAGTGAATATCCTGTAAGCAACCATCGGTGTAATTCCCCGCCGTTGACAGACCAAGATACTGTTTCATCCCGTCATCCCAGGCTTCCGGAACATCTGAGGCTTCGATTTGGTCATTGATCAGTCTACTCTCAATCTCAAAACGGAGAATGACATGGAGCGGATAGGTCACCTCATCCGCTTCTACACGGATAAAGCTGGGCTGGACATGGCTGCAGGCCGTCCAGATGAGATCACTTGATATTTCAGAGGTTTGAGGAAGACATTCGTGTATGGAGCTGGTGAAAAATGAGAGAAACGGCTTCGAAAGAAACAGCTGTTTTTCAAAGAGCAGGCTCTGGCTCTCGTGAATAGACATGTTTCTTGCCGAGCCGACTGGCAGGCCATCCCAGCGGGCAGGCAGGCCCGCCTCATAGCTCGCATGCCCGGTTTCGTGGGCGGTTGCCAGCAGTGCTTCCAGAAAGTCCGTGGAACGAAATCTTGTGGTTATGCGATGGTCGCCCCGGTCGCCGGTGCTGAACGGATGCACACTCTCATCAAGGCGACCTTCATTAAAATTGAAACCGAGGCACGTCATTAATGTGTGGTTGAGTTTTCTCTGGCTATCGATGGAAAAAGGACCCTGGATGACGATTTTTTCCTTTGCCTGACGTGCAGATATCTGCTCAATAAGAGCCGGTAGTTCCGTCCTCAGACCGGAGAAGATCTGTTCGATGAGTTCACTGCTGTCCCCCGTGCAATAGAGATCAAGCAAGGCATCATATGGCGTTTTATGTCTCTTGGGGGTCGTCTCCTGGCGCGCCCTCGCTTCCTGCCGGGAGAGATTGACCACTTCGCTGAAATTGGGCAAAAATGAATTCCAGTCATTATCTTTTCGCTGCTGCCGCCAGCCGTGTTCACATCGCGAACCGGCCAGCGATTTAGCTTTTACCAGGTCCGCCGGAATACAACATGCCTGTTGATGTACTCGGGACATCTCGAAAAGGCTTCGACTTGTCTCAACATCGTTTTCCTGTTCCAGACATTTCTGCAAAAGTTCGGCGAGATAAGCAGAGGTGAGATGCTCGTGATACATTGCTGAAAGTTCGGCAATTGACTCTGACCGAGACGAATTGCCTCCCGGCGGCATCATCACCAGCTGATCCCACTGCAGAAATGTAATCGCGTGATTGATTCGCGAGAGTTTGCGAAACTGCTCCTTAACTGCATTATAGGATTTGGACATCTTTTACTCTTCTGTTTGTATGAGTTCTCTAATAAAGCTGACATTTTTTTTAAGTGATCGTCTTCTTGACTCTATAAACACGAAGAATCTCTTTTCCAGTTTCAAGCAGACATATTTTGGTCTCCCGGACATTTCTTTCAATGCTTCCTTGTGGTATTATGCAGGGCGTTGACCGGTGCATACGTTGCGCTCATTGTTTTTACTATCCCGTGGTCAGTCGAGTTGGAGGTTGGTTCAATTATGCAAAATAGAACGCTTAACAGAAGGAAATTTATTCAACAGGTAAGCTTGTTTTCAGTCGGGCTGACCCTGGCTGTTCCCCGTTTTTCAATATCCAGGGCCGTCGCCTCTTCATCGCCTGGTTCACTCCTTGCCCTGGTAAAGGGTACAGATTACCAACAGATTACCCGTGAGGCTGTGGCAATACTCGGAGGCATGGATCAGTTTGTTCGACCGGGTAACAGTGTCGTTGTTAAGCCGAATATCGGCTGGGACCGGTCGGTGGAGCAGGGTGCAAACAGTCATCCGCTGGTGGTAAAGGCCCTGGTTGAAATGGCATTGGAAGCTGGTGCTTCCCGGGTCCTGGTTTTTGACCACACCTGTAATGAAAAGCGAAGATGTTATCGGAACAGCGGTATGGAGGAAACCCTTACAGCGATGGGCCGAACAGTCAGGCTCGAACATATTGATGAAAGGAAATTCGTCCCGGTAGATATCGAAAAGGGGGTTTCCCTCACTCGTTGGGACATTTACAAAGAGGCGCTGCTGGCAGATTGCTATATCAATGTTCCGGTGGCAAAGCACCATGGGTTGAGCAGGCTGAGCCTGGGACTCAAGAACAGTATGGGGGTTATCGGCGGAAACAGGGGCCGACTTCACCATGATCTTGGTCAGAAACTTGCAGATTTGGCAACAGTAGTCAAACCACAATTGACCGTTGTGGATGCAACCCGCATGCTGTTGAAGAACGGGCCGCAGGGAGGACGTCTCCAGGATGTCAAGAAGGCGGATACCGTCTTGGCCTCAACCGATCCGGTGGCCGCCGATGCCTATGCAACCACACTTTTCGATCTGAGCCCCGGAGACATCTCCTCGACCGTTGCGGCCCACAGAATGGGTCTTGGTGAAATGAACCTGGGCAGGATTTCTGTAAAGGAGCGTATTTTTTGAGGACCAAATCAGGCAATCAGTCAAAGAGCAACTATTTTGGTCTGAGAGTCGCCAGGATAGGCAGCCAGACCCTGTTTCTGGGGTTATTTTTCTTTCTGTTTGTAAAAACAGATTATACAGGGTCTGACACCATTGAATACGCGGTCAATATTATTTTTCGTCTAGACCCGCTGCTGGCGATTTGCACAATCCTCGCCGGAAAAATAGTCATTGCCCTGATGGCGCCGGCATTGATTACACTGCTGGCTTCACTGGTATTCGGCAGGGCATTTTGCGGTTGGTTTTGTCCCGTGGGTACGATGCTCGATGGAGCTCGGCACCTGGGGATTCGCAGTATAACTAAAAACAGGCAGACGCGATATCCACATCTGGCACTGCTCATTCTTCTGTTCGTTGTCGTGTCATCCCTGTTGAATTTTCCAGTGGCTGGGTACCTTGATCCCTTTTCTATCCTGGTCCGGGCCTTGGCTCAATCGCTCTATCCGGCAATTAACGCCCTGATGGTATCGTTTTTTTCGTTCACCTATGCATCAGCACCACCTTCCGTTAATCTTGTAACAGAGCCGCTCTATTCGTTCTTGAAACTGACGGTTCTGCCGTTTGATCAGAAGCATTTTGACCTTGCCCTGCTGAGTTTTATGATGTTTGCATCGCTCTTTTTCCTGGAGTTGGTGCATCGCAGGTTCTTCTGCAGGAATATCTGCCCGCTCGGTGCGCTCATCGGTCTGGTTTCCCGCCTGAGTATTCTGCAGGTAAATGGTGGAGATGTCGACTGTGGGAAGTGTCATCACTGTGTAAAAATCTGTCGCATGGGGGCCATCGACGATACTCGAAACATACGGATGGGAAGCTGCAGTTTGTGCATGGACTGTTTCGAACAGTGTCCGCGCCAGATTATTGATTTCAAGAGGAAAAAGTTCTCTTCTGGCAACCATGAAATCTCTCTTTCGCGTCGAAAGTTTATTGGCACCCTTGCTGTCGGAGCAATGGTTCCGCCGATCCTGAAGGCAAGGACTACAGACCATCTGGCCCAGGCAAATCTGGTCAGGCCGCCAGGAGCCCGGGAGGAACATGACTTTATATCCCGTTGTGTCCGTTGCGCAGAGTGCATTCAGGTGTGTATTGGCAATGCGCTGCAACCGACTTTTCTCCAGTCAGGTATTGAAGGGATTTTTACCCCCCGACTGGTGGCACGATCAGGCTATTGTGAGTTCAACTGCACACTATGTGGCCAGGTGTGTCCAACCGGGGCGATCATGGAACTGACCCTTGAGCAGAAGCACAAAACCAAAATCGGCCATGCCTGGTTCGATAAAGATATCTGCCTGCCCTATGCAAAGGGTATTCCCTGCATCGTCTGCGAGGAACATTGCCCGACACCAGATAAGGCGATTCGCTTCAGAATGGCGGATGTTCATGATGACCAGGGCAGGAAAATCAGGGTGAAGCAGCCGTATGTGGTGGACAGTCTCTGCATTGGCTGCGGGATATGTGAGACAAAATGTCCAGTTCCCGGTCGCGCTGCCATTTATATTACCAGTGCTGGAGAGCATCGAGATGAGGATAATATTTTGCCGGTCAGCGGGGAACAGCAAAGCGGTTCTTCTCCCTATTGACATGCTAAAGGACAAAACAATCAGTCACCCCTGCGTTATCTCCTAATCGCTGCACTATCAATTGAGCAGATTCTGGTAAAACCCGGCCAGTTTTTCTCGATAGGTTTCAATTGAGTATTTGTTCTGTGCCAGTTCTTTTCCGTTTTCACCCAATTTTTTGCACAGTTCCTGATCGTTTACCAGTTTTGTTAATCCTTCAGCAAAGCTTTCAGGGGTGGGGTCACGAAGACAGGCGACGGTGTCATCGAGTACCTGGGTATGAGTGGGGAGTCTGGTTGCCAGAATAGGCTTGCCGGAGCCGAGGTATGAATAAATCTTCATCGGTGTGTTATTGCCCTTGGTCCTTGGAGAAACAAGAATATCGGCTTGAGCGAGATAATAACCAAGCAGCGAAAAATCACGTGGACCGCAAAAAACAATAAACGACTCGAGACCTGCCTCGCGTGCTGCGGCACGATACTCTTTGATATGTCCTTCCGAGCCACCGATTATGACAAGGTGGGGCGGTTGTTGGTTTTTCTTTATTATCGCCAAACTCTCAAGCAACAGATCGATGCCCTGATAGCTCTCAAGATTGCCAATATAGAGCAGAAGTGGGGAGCTCAGGTTAAATTCTGCCCTGAGATCTTCGCTGCCGTCCCTGGCTTCCTGAAGGTCAATATCCTCCAGACAGACAATGGGGGTTTTGGGAGCGTATCTGCTCGCCAGTTCAACAAGTTCCTCACAGACCGCAACAATACCGCTGCTCTTTTGAGCGGCGCGCTTCTCAAACCACTGGAGGGGGGAGCTGAACAGTCTCAGAAAGGGCGCTTTTTCCATGAGTTGCATCGGCAGGGATGAGTCCATGTCGTAAATATATGGAATACCGTATTTCTTCGAGAGCCGCATGGCAATAAAGACCGACTCCTCAACTGCATGGACCAGGTCATACGAATATGCCTTCAGTAAGGTGTCTGCAACGGTATACATCCTGAGGTCACAGATAATTTTTTTCAGAGAAAAACCGGGACGAATATTGTTCAGATACGGTGAACCGATGGTACGAAAGAGGGTGACTCCTGGAATGGAAACATCTGTTCCCTCATGAAAGACCAGCAAGTCAACCTGATGTCCAAGACGGGCAAGTTCTGTCGCCAGCAGCCGTACTGCTATCGGTGTGCCCCTGTCCTGATAAAACGGCTGGGGGGCCAGGATTAGAATTCTCAGATCTTTCTTTGGCGGCTGGGCCATTGGTCTTTCAAATAATGAGGTTTAAATTTTTAAGTTGAGTCAGTTATCCTGGGAGCAATTTTTCACTTTTGACAATGATTGGAGACCCGAAATATTTGGTCAGTAACACTGTTCTGCACAACGCTTCCATCTTTTTGCTGATGTGCACGCGTTTCAGTGAACGGTGAATGACCATCGGCAGAAAAAATTGAGGGTTGAAACGAGGAGAGGAAAAGTTATTGACCTCAAGCTCCCGGGCGATCTCAGCGCGCCGGAACATTGTATACGTCCTGGTGTTCTTCTCGTACTGCTTTTTAAAAGAAAACAATGCGTTGTAAAGTATGTTTGAGCTTCGGATATCGGGATAATCGAAGATTACCGCTGTTCGTGCTACCCGGCACATCTCGGCGATTAACTGTTGCCACCGGTCGACATGGGGAAGCAGGCGAAATGCGAGTACATAGTCAAATGAGTTGCTGTCGTAGGGGAGGGCCAGCATGTCGCAGAGATCGAAGGTGAAACTCCCTGGGGCAGTCGTCGGTCAAGAAGAATCCGGCACGATTCATCACTGCCGGTAACGGTTACCTGAAAGTTGTTTTCGATAAGCGGGGCTGCAAGCTGGGCATGACCGCCGCCAACATCGAGGATTGCGGTGCCCGGCCCGTCAGTAATACAGGCGAGCGTGAGATCGGTCTGCACACTCAGGAAGTATTCACCAACAGGACCGCTGAACCGGGTGGCGTAATCCTCTGTTGATGACGCTCTATCTGCTGTCTCTAAAAACATAAAAAACTCAATTCTCAGGTTTCCAGGGGAAAATAGGAAGTGTATACCTGTTCAATCTCTTTGCTGCAGATCTCCTCCGACCAGCCAAGATGATGAGCCATACATTCGGCAACCTTCACGAGAATGTCTTCTGCCGGGCACTGCGCCGACCCCAGGGGTGATCTCCTGAACACAACATCCGTCAACTTGACCGCCTGTTCCTGCCTGATAAAATAGAGCACCTCGCCTTTTAGAAGCGGTGGGTCAGCAGATAACCAGAGTCCGTCCGGTTCCGTCAAAACATCATCGGTATGACAATAATCGAGAACATTTCTCCAGTGGGAGCCATAGGTCATAGAGAGGTGCTGTTTGATTTTGTCATACTCATGTCCCAGTGACTTTATCAGCGGGGTGTGGTCCCGTGGCACCCCCGTGCGGCTAGAACGGGTGTATGATCCACCCCGTTCCGGAACGATGCCCTGCTGTTTTAAAAGACGCATTACCTTCCAGGCAATAGAGGGTGCCGTTGTGTACTTTACTCCGCTGATTGAGATGATGCCTGCCACCCCGTCAGTTTTGGCATGATCGAGTATCCGTGTTGATTTCTCCAATTGAACGGTATCATCTCCCTCATTCTGTTCAGAGTCAGGCTGACGCGGCAGCAACCCGCCATGGATAAAGGTTATATCGTCCCATTTCAAACCGGCACCGGGATGTATCTTGTTTATGTCATCCAGCATTTCCGTTATATCTTCTTTGTTGACTATCCGTGGCTGGGACCTGTCTGCGGGTTTGTAGCTGGTACCAATCATTGTGTAGTTTTTACGCCAGGGGACAAAAAAGAACAGCCGTTTACCGCGTTTGATGAAGGCATCCTTGTCGATGAACTCACTCCAACCCTCAAGGCCTACTGCGTATTGATCAAACAGCCTTTTTTTCACAACAATATTGATCGCTTTGGCCCATCGGCCCGAGGTCACCTGAGACAGTTTTGGGGCGAAGCCGGCGAGGGAGTCGACCCACGGACCTGATGTGTTGATGACTGTCTGCGCCTGAACCTCAAATTGCTCCTGCGTCAACCGATCGCGTACTTCCAGCCCGGTAACCCTGTCTTCATCAGACACCAGGCCGATAACCTCCTTATAGTTATAAATGGCGGCCCCATATCGGCCTGCTTCATTGAGATACTCCTGCAGCAAACGCTCTGTGTTCAGGGCCATTGCGTCATACCAGAGAGCCGCGCCATTCAGCCCGTTGCTGTTTATGCCGGGCAGTTCTTTAATACAATGCTGCTCGGACAGGCTGCCTCCTGGTGGGAGATGGGAGCACTCAGGGAGTCCTTCATTCCTGTCGCAGGCGATAACATCGTAAATCTTAAAGGCCAGGCGCATCATTTCACGACCTTTGATCCCATGACCGTAGGTGGGCATAAGGCACGGCAGCGGCTGGACAAGGTGCGGGGCAAATTGCATCATTGATCTGCGCGAGAGAATTGATTCCCGCATTCGTTTAATGTTCAGGTGCTGCAGGTAGCGAATACCGCCATGAATGATTTTAAGACTGTTTGCAGAGGTTGACCCCCCGAAATCATCCTTTTCAAACAGTGCTGTCCGGTATCCGGTTTTGGCCGCTTCAAGTGCCAGGATAGCGCCATGGATCCCTGAACCAATGATGATAATGTCAAAAGAAGACTGTTGCTGTGGGGAGTCTAGTACCATAGTGTGGGTGTTTACTCATCACCGAGATGATTTTTTAGTTAATCGACTGATACCTGATTATCGAGCCATTCGCAAGGCAACTTGTTGTTTGATAAAGGAGGTCGGTGACTGCAGATTTCCATAACCGGTTATCTCTGTCTCCGGCCGGGCCAGCAGTTTTTTCAGCGTTGCAAACGGTTTTTGCGGGTCAATACTACCCTGGATAATCGAGCCGAACGAGCCGACTCTCGTTTCTTCCCCGGGAAGTGGCAGCGGATCGGTTCCGGAGAGTAGTCTGGGCTTTTTTGTCTGCCTGGAGCGTTTAAGGCTGGAGACAGGCCAGAAACGGGGACGGGAGCCATTGTCTCCGAGAAATAGCAGATCATTGACGTCTGTTGCCATAAAATCATTAATGATACGGCCCCGGTGACCAAGCCATTTACCGACGCCCCAGGGAAGAATGGCGATTCCATTTCCCCCTACGACCGAGCGTACCGTCTCATTGAGTGGCGTTCCTTCAGCCTGGAGGCTGTTGCTGCCAATGGCCAGAACCTCGAGCTTTTCTGATGTGACAACCTGTTGGCCTGAGACTATGAAGAGTTCCTTCTGCGGGTGGGCCGAATGGACCAGCCGCAGAGATACAGATTCTTCCGTCGTGCTGGTTTGCCAGTTCTTGGCTTGCTTTTCACTGTCGGGATGGATTTCACCGTTCATTAATAACTCAAAATAATGATTGCCGGCCGTTTCGGTCAAGAACAGGACTGCAGAATCATTTGTCTCGGTACGGTTTTGAGCTCCGCTGAAGAGGTTTCTGAATGCCGAGGAGATAACGGTATCCAGATTGTGGCAGGGATAAATATGAACGTGAGCGTCTGTGATGATCATAAGGTGTTTTCCGGGTAGCCTGAAAGTTTCGAGGACTATTCTACTAAAGAATTGCCCTGTCAAGCACTTAAAAAGTGCAAACCTCCTCTGCCGTGATGGAACGAGATAGAAATCACTTTGCAGAGTGAACTGTTTTACCACACATTTGTCGATGTCTGCAGACGGTAGATAATAATTTACTTGAATAATTAAATATTATTAAAAATAACTAGTTAAATGTGTTTTTGTGTTCCAAATAGTTACCACTCTGTGATACAATTGCTCTAAACGGGCAGAGTACGATTCGGCTGGAACCACAACAACAAGAGCGAGATGAAATCTAAATCACCGATTATTTTTATCTTTGTAGCCTTCTTTTTATCACTTCACCTGGTTAATCACGAGGTCGCTTTCGGCGAGGCTATCCCGGAGCATCAAAACATTGCTGCCTGGCAGGGTACACAAACCTGTCTGCAGTGCCACGAGGATGAAGCCCGGGATGTGTTTGATTCGGTTCATTACCAGACATGTCGCCCGGGTTGCCTGCCAGGTCTGCCACATTCCAAACTATGCTCGAGATGCTGCCGATACCTCTGCTCCTGAGACAACAGAAACCCATCGTGACTGGCGTAACCCCCACGAAACGCCAAGCGGAGCGATTCATCCGACGCCAATTCTGCAGGGTGATCTCACTCCACAATACCGTTGGTGGAACGGCCAAAGTACGAGTTACCTGCTTTACGATGATGCGGGCGTCGATCAACAGACAGGACGCATCCCCACCTCACGCCCGCAGGGAAGCATAAAGAGCGGTCAGCTCTATCCGTTTAAGTACAAAACGGCGACCCAACCACTCGTGGAAGGCGACAATCAACTCATTGCGCTTGATACCAGCGTCTATTTCTCTACTGGAGATGTGGTTGCGGCAGTGGTGTCAGGTTTGACGAATATGGGATATGCACCAACTGAGCCATATTCCTGGGTTGAGACCGATACCTTCCAGTTGATTACCCATGAAGTTGCCCCGCGGTCGGAGGCGCTTTCATGCCAGAATTGTCACACCGGCAACCAGAGGATGGATTTAACCGGAAAACTCGGTTATCAGTTAAAAGGTCCTCGTTCAACTCTCTGTGTCCAGTGCCATAAGCGTGAAGACGGAGAGGATGAAGCTGAATACCTCTGGGTCCACGACGAACATGTCAGGGGGGAACGGTTGGATTGCAGCTGGTGTCACCTGTTCAGCAGACCTGAGAGAAATCTGACCCTGGCCCCGATAGTGGAAAGATTGTCTGATCTGCTCATCGCCCTGAAAATTCTGGTTGGATCACCGGTGGAGCCGTCTGTGACGCTTGAAGATATAAATGGCGACAACAGGATTGGTATGGAAGAAGTCATTCAGTTACTCAAGGACAGTGTCGTTAACTGAGCGTTTTTTCCACTTAAATCGTCTTAAATACCAGGACAATGACCGTTATAGCGGTGTCGGAAAAAGGGTATGTTCTCATCGCCAGGCAGATCCTTCTGTCTAATTGTGCCTATTCCACCTCCACGCCTGACTGTTTCCATAAATAAGGTGATTTCTTTTTTACCCATTTCCTTTCCGGATAAATGACGCAGCCCGACCATGGGTGCGTATGGGTGGTAATCACCATATCACCTACGATTTAACATCGAAAAATTATACTGTTGCTGCCTTCCTGGGAAGGTGAAACCAGACATTTGTGGTAATGAGAATTATTATTGACAACAGTTTTCCCGTTCGCTATAGTCCCGGTGAATTACAAAGAAAATGTGTTATCAATTGTTGATAAATTGACTGTAAATGAGTTTAATATGATCTGACATTTGCAAGGTTTGTCAAAAGACGTCCTATAACGAGATGACGTTGGAGAAGTAGTTATTATGTTTTCATATCCAGGCAGGATTATCAGGTTTTATCGTGACGGATTTCGTTCGATGACACTTGGTAAGACCCTGTGGAAGATAATTCTGATAAAGCTGTTTATTATGTTTGCCGTTCTAAAATTATTCTTTTTTCCTGACTTTCTCAGTACTCAATTTAATACAGATGAACAACGGGCCGACCATGTGATGGAACAGATTACACTGCCGGCTCAAAAACAGAATTAGGGAGGAGTAAAGCATGAATGAAATAGATCTGGGCCTGGTTAATTGGTCCCGGGCACAGTTTGCTTTGACCGCCATGTATCACTGGATTTTTGTTCCATTGACACTTGGTCTGTCATTTTTATGTGCCTTTTTCGAATCTATTTATGTAAAAACCGGCAAACAGGAGTGGAGGGATCTGACAAAATTCTGGATGACACTTTTTGGCATTAATTTCGCGATTGGTGTGGCAACCGGAATTATTCTCGAGTTTGAATTCGGAACAAACTGGTCAAATTACTCATGGATGGTTGGCGATATTTTCGGTGCGCCCCTGGCAGTTGAGGGGATCGTGGCCTTCTTTCTTGAAGCAACCTTTTTCGCCGTGATGTTTTTTGGCTGGGATCGTGTGTCAAAAGGGTTCCACCTGTTTTCAACCTGGATGGTGGCAATCGGGTCAAACCTTTCAGCCCTGTGGATTCTCGTTGCCAACGGATGGATGCAGTCCCCGGTCGGGATGGCCTTTAACCCGGAGACGGTCCGCTTTGAGATGCAGAATTTCTGGGAAGTTCTCTTTTCCCCGGTCGCCATTGCAAAATTTACCCACACCACCAGTTCCAGTTTTCTGGTTGGCGCAACCTTTGTTATTGCCATTTCTTCCTACTATCTGCTCAAGCGGCGCCATGTGGAAATGGCTAAAAAATCAATTCTTGTGGCCTCTGTCTTCGGTCTGTTCTCGTTTGCCTATGTGGGACTCACCGGCGATGAGTCAGCTTTCAGCAATGCCTCGACCCAGCCGATGAAACTGGCTGCATATGAAGGACTGTATGATGGAGAAAGAAAAGCAGACCTGGTTGCTTTCGGTATCCTGAACCCGGAGAAGCAGGCCGGGGATGAAAAGGAAACATTTCTGTTCGATGTCAAGATCCCCTATATGCTCTCCTTCCTCGCCAACCGTTCGCTCGATTCTTTTGTCCCGGGCGTTAATGATCTTGCCTATGGCAATAAGGAAGAAGGAATTGTCGGAATGGCTGAGAAGATTAGTCGTGGCAAGATGGCACTGACTGATCTCACCGCCTATAAGGAAGCGAATAAGAGTGGTGACAGCGGAGCAGCAGAGGCTTCACTCACCAAGTTCAAAGAAAATCAGGATTACCTTGGTTATGGGTATCTGGAAACACCCGAAGACGCTATTCCATCGGTCCAGATCACCTTTTATGCGTTTCACATCATGGTGTTTCTGGCAGTCTTTTTTGGCGCCATCTGCGTTGCCTACCTTGTCTACGGTGTGAAGGATACCATAGAACAGAAACGCTGGCTGCTGCCCCTTGGGATTCTTTCCTTCTTTCTGGCAATGATTGCCAGCCAGGCTGGCTGGGTGGTTGCCGAGGTCGGTCGTCAGCCCTGGGCTATCCAGGATATGCTTCCCGTCGGAGTTGCGACGAGTAATATCGGTAAAGGCAATGTGATAATGACATTCTGGATGTTTGCCGGCCTCTTCACCCTGTTGCTGCTTGCAGAAATAAAAATCATGCTCAGACAGATCAAAAAAGGACCGGAGGGCGCATAGATGATAGGAAATCTCGATATATCAATTTTACAACAGCTCTGGTGGATTATTGTTGCCATTGTCGGTTCATTGTTCCTTTTTCTCACCTTTGTGCAGGGGGGCCAGACACTGCTCTGGCAAGTGGCCAAGAGTGATGCCGAGAAAGCACTGGTAATCAACTCTCTGGGGCGAAAATGGGAACTGACGTTCACGACCCTGGTACTGTTTGGCGGGGCACTGTTCGCGGCTTTCCCCAAATTTTATGCCACCAGTTTTGGCGGCGCCTACTGGGTGTGGATTCTGATTCTGTTCACCTTCATCATTCAGGCTGTAAGTTATGAATTTCGTAAAAAGCCGGGCAATCTGCTCGGTGAGAAGGTTTATGAATTGTTTCTCTTTATAAACGGTTCGGTCGGTATTCTGCTGATCGGAGCGGCGGTCGGTACCTTCTTTACCGGTTCCAATTTCACCTTGAACCTGTTCAATCAGGTGAACTGGACCCACCCGTTGATGGGGCTGGAAGCGGCGTTTTCCTTGTTCAATCTCTCTCTTGGGCTGTTTCTGGTGTTTAACTCACGGGTTATTGGTTCCATGTACCTGTTGAACAATATAGACTTTTTGACGGCACCGGATCTGGAACAGCGGTTGAGAAAGACATGTCTGACGAATCTTGTCTGTGCCCTGCCGTTTTTGCTCTATGTTCTGGCCAGCCTGCTGTTGATGAAAGGGTATAGTTTTGACGAAAGTGGCATTGTCACCATCGTTTCCGGGAAATATCTCGAGAACCTGCTTGCCATGCCAATCGTTCTTGGCCTGTTACTTGCCGGCCTCGTCCTGGTCGTATGGGGAGTAATCCTCACGAGTTTTCTCGGCGGCTACCGGGCGATCTGGTTTGGTGGTCTGGGAACGGTTCTGGTTGGCCTTGCCGTATTTTTCACCGCCGGCTTCAACAACACACCCTTTTATCCGTCAAAAGTGGATCTGCAGTCAAGTCTTACCATTTACAATGCCTCTTCGAGCCATTACACCTTGACTGCCATGAGCTATGTGGCCCTTGTCATACCATTTGTTTTGGCCTATATCATCTATGTCTGGAAACTGATGGATGCAAAGAAGATCGGACATGATGACATACACGATTCAAAAGCATATTAAATGAAAGATCGAGGAGAATAATAGATATGATTACATTTTTACTGCTATCCTGGGTAGGATTGATTTACCTGTCATATAAGGTGTCTGTCACGGTGCTCGAGAAGGCCGGTAAACTATAGCCTGGACGAGTATCTGTCCGGTGCCCCTTTAAAACTGCGGGAAGATCTGTTAAGGTCTTCCCGTTTTGTTTTTGGTGCTTAATGTCTACGATCTAAATATGGTAATGGTCTGGTAGAATCAGCGACTATCAAGGAGATTGATATGGGAAAAAATTTGTTTAATAAAGTCTGGGACCTGCACAAGGTTACCGCTCTCTCTGAGACCAGGGACCAGCTGTTCATCGGTTTGCATCTGGTGCACGAAGTGACCTCACCCCAGGCATTTCAGGCACTTCGTGAGCGTAATCTTTCAGTGAAATACCCTGACCGCACGCTCGCAACGGTTGACCATATTGTGCCAACTGAAAATCAGCTGATTCGCCCATACAGAGATGATCTGGCAGAAGAGATGCTGGTTGCGATAGAAGATAACACCAGGGACTTTGGTATCCAGTTTTTTGGGTTAGATTCCGACTCCCAGGGGATTGTCCACATTATCGGTCCGGAAACAGGCGCAACCCAGCCGGGTATGATCATTGCCTGCGGAGACTCACACACCTCGACCCATGGGGCCTTCGGGGCAATTGCCTTTGGTATAGGCACCTCACAGGTAAGAGATGTGCTCGCCACGCAAACACTGGCTTTTGATCGTTTGAAGGTTAGAAAAATACATGTGATTGGAGAGCGTGGTCACAGGGTATCCGCCAAGGATATAATCCTGAGAATCATTTCTGATCTTGGAGTGATGGGCGGCATTGGCTATGCATATGAGTTTGCTGGTCCGGTCATTGCGGCGCTGTCGATGGAAGAGCGAATGACGCTGTGCAATATGAGTATCGAGGGCGGGGCACGTGCCGGATATGTCAATCCGGATCAGACCACCTTTGATTATCTTGAGGGGAAAAAATTTACGCCAAAGGGTCCTGCTTTTGAGAAGGCGGTCTCCTACTGGCGCTCGATAACATCTGATCCTGATGCTGAATTTGATGATGTATACGAACTCGATATCACCGGCATGGGACCGGTGGTGACCTGGGGTATTACGCCAGGACAGGCGGTCGAAATGGGGAAAAATCTGCCCCGGTTGGAAGAGCTTGATGAAAAAGACCGAGAAATCACCCGAAAAGCATACGAACATATGGGCTTTAGTGAAGGTCAGTCGCTTGAGGGTGAGCAAATTGATGTTGCCTTTATCGGTTCCTGTACCAATGGGCGAATCACAGATTTCAGGGCGGCTGCCGAGGTGGTTAAAGGGAAAAAGGTCGCTCCACATGTTAAAGCTCTGGCTGTTCCCGGTTCAAGAAGGGTAAAACAACAGGCTGAAGCCGAGGGACTTGACACGATTTTCAAGCAAGCCGGTTTTGAGTGGCGTGAGGCAGGTTGTTCAATGTGTCTGGCCATGAACCCGGATAAACTCACCGGGCGACAGCTGTCGGCCAGTTCTTCAAACCGGAACTTCATTGGCCGCCAGGGGGCACCGCATGGCAGAACGCTGCTGATGAGTCCTGCCATGGTGGCAGCTGCTGCAGTGGCAGGCGCGGTAACAGATGTCAGAACTTTGGAAGGGGATAAACCATGACAGATAATCCTGCAATAATAAGAACGGTAGAGGGACGTGGTGTTCCTGTTAAAGGTAATGATATCGATACGGACCGGATTATTCCGGCCAGGTATCTTCGCTGTGTAACCTTTGAAGGACTGGGCGAGCAGGTTTTCAAGGATGAGCGCTATAATGACGACGGTTCACCAAAACAGCACGCCTTTAATGACCAGAAATTCAGCGGTGCAGCGATCCTTATTGTTAATCGCAACTTCGGGTGTGGATCAAGCCGGGAACATGCTCCTCAGGCCCTGATGCGATTTGGTATCAAGGCAATTGTCGGCGAATCATTTGCGGAGATTTTTGCCGGAAACTGCACAAGCCTTGGAATTCCCGTTTTTACCGGTGATCAGTCAACCATAGAGGAGATACAAACCCTGGTGGAAAACCAGCCGACTGTAGCGCTGAGGCTCGATGTTGATGCAGAAAACCTCTTGGTTGGTGATAGAAAAGTGCAGTTGGCGGTGAATTCGTCAGCAAAAACAGCACTGCTGGGAGGGAAATGGAATAGTCTGGATGAGTTGTTAGTAAATATGGATGAGGTCGAAAAGGTCTACGGCCGGCTCGACTATATATCTCAGTTTTCGTAGCAGAAAAAAAGGGATTAGCCGCACTCTCGATCAGAGTGAGCGATTGATGTCAGTGTGTCGACGGAGGGTCGTGTGGTGAAAGGGAAAATTGCACTTGTCACGGGTGCTTCCCGTGGTATTGGCAGGGCAATCGCCATCGAACTTGCCCGTCGCGGTGTGGCCGTAGCAGTGAACTACCGTTCCAGTGAAGATGCGGTTCACGAATTGCTTGCCTTGGTGGAGAAAAGCGGTGGGACGGCCCAGCCGTTTAAAGCTGATATCTCCCGGGTTGTTGAGATAGAGGAGCTTTTTGACCGGGTCATCGAGTTCTATGGCGGTATCGATATCCTTGTCAATAACGCCGGGATCATGGTTAATACTTCCATAGACCAGGTGAGCGAACAGGAGTTTGATCGCGTCTTTGCTACCAATGTCAAGGGACTGTTTTTCTGTTGTCAGCAGGCAGCTTTGAAGATGAATCGAGGTGGCAGGATTATCAATATCGGTACGTCTGTCACCCGGGTCATGCTACCCCTGTACGGTACATATGCGGCGAGCAAAGGTGCGGTGGAGCAGCTCACCAGGGTCCTGGCAAAAGAGCTTGGATCAAAAAATATTACCGTCAACACCGTATCTCCGGGCCCAACCGATACGGAACTCTTCCGAAAGGGAAAAAGTGCTGAGCAGGTTGCCAATCTCGCCCGCATGTCGGCCTTCAATCGTATTGCAGATCCGGACGATATTGGTCGAACCGTTGCCATGCTCTGCAGTGATGATGCATCATGGGTCAGTGGCCAGACCCTGTTTGCAAATGGTGCATTTATTGGCTGATAGCATATTGTTTAGAAGCTTATCAGCAAGATCCTGCGCTCATTGATGACCGGAGATAAGCATCTGCCAAAACCTCTTTTCAACCAGCCTAAAACTCACCTGGCCGCCAGGCAAACCTGCACTCGGCTTTACCGATACCTGGGGCCGCAAAAAACCGCTTTCCTCTCCTCTAAATATATAATAATGTAGTATATCTGGATGAATAAAAGTGCTGCATTTTGCTTACGCTAAAAAAGCTGTCTACTGGCGGAGTCACATCGGAGAATTTCATGAAGGTGAGGCCTCATACGAAAACCTGGCGACCATTTATTCTTCGCATTGCGCTTCCTTCGATCTTTACCATTACACTCTGCCTGCTTGCCATATTTGCCTTCATCATTCCTTCCTTCGAGGCAAGCATGATGGCGGGGAAGCGACTGATGATCAAAGAGCTGACCAATTCTGCCTGGTCAATCATCAATAAATTTCATAGCCAGGAAAAACAGACTCGGTTGTCTTCCGAGGGTGCCAGAAACCAGGCCCTGAGCGCCGTCAACTCGCTGCGGTACGGTGATGATGAAAAAGACTATTTCTGGGTCACCGACCTTGGGCCCCGCATGCTGATGCATCCTTTTCGCGAGGATCTGAATGGCAGGGATCTCAGTGATTATACTGACCCTGCCGGAAAACGCCTTTTTGTTGAATCGATGCAGCTGGCCAGGACCTCAGGTGATGGCTACATCAGTTATATATGGGAAGACAAAAATGACCCCGAGATAATGGTGCCGAAGCTCTCCTATGTAAAATACTTTGAGCCATGGGGTTGGGTTATCGGGACTGGCATTTATCTGGAAGATGTAGAAAAGGAGATTCAGGCCCTGACACGTAAACTGCTCGGCGGATCTCTGTTTGTAACCACAATTATCGCTCTGCTGCTTGTCTTTGTGACCCGCGAGAGCTTGAAAATAGAGACCGAACGGCGGCAGCAGAAAGAGCGTTTACAGGAATCTCATGAGAAATACCGTCAATTGGTTGAGGCCTCAACAGAGGGGCTGGTGATGATCCTGGAGAGTGATATCGTCTATGCCAACAAATTATTTCAGGATCTGACCGGATACACCGAGTCGGATTTACGACACTTGGAAATTGCCGACCTGCTCCTGGATCCGGCAGGTGAGGATTCATCGGATGAGCTGGTTCATCGACTGTTGAACTCCAGTGAATTCGAGCAGCTGGAGGTGGGGATCTCCAGAAAAGATGACAACGTTCTTAATAGTCTGGTCTCGATCTCGCCCATGACAATAGGAAATCGTTCCGGCCACGTTATCACCATCAGTGATAATGAGCAGCAGAAAATGATGGAGGGAGAGCTCGACCGGCATCGGGAACAGTATCAGCACTTGATAGAAAACATCAATGTTGGTGTTTTTCGAACCACTGTTGGAAAACAGAGTCATTTTATCGAGGCGAACCCGGCCTGTGTCTCTATTTTCGGGCTGAAGTCCCGGGATGAGCTGTTTTCAAGACCCAGCTGGGAGATGTTTCTTGATTCTTCGGAGAGAAATTCATTTTTGAAAAAGTTTTCTAAGGACGGGAGTATCAAACACTACCCTCTCAGGCTGCATCACAAGGATGGGAAACTGGTTACCGTTTCTATCTCTGCTGTGCTGGTGAGAGACGATGCTGGTAAGCCGGTCTATTGTGACGGTCTTATTGAGGATATCTCAGAAACCTTTGAACATGAAAAAGAGCAGAAAAAGCTGATCGGTGATCTGCAGAGTGCACTGCTCTTTCTCAATGAACCGATCAGGCAGTCAACCTCTGAATCCCTGGCATCCTGCCATCTCACAACTCCGGTTTCAGCCGCGGCTAAACTGATGAAAGACGTGAATGCAGGTGCCCTTCTTGTAAGGGATGGGGAAGAGTCGGATTTTGTCGGTATTGTCACAGACCATGATATCAGGAAACGGCTTGTTGCCACCAATCTTCAGGCAGATATAGCTGTTTCACAGATCATGAGCGCACCGCTTGTTTCGGTTCACGAGGATGCCTTGATGTTTGAAGGGTTGCTGGCAATGCTTGAAAATAACGTTGGGCACATCGTTATCAAGGATACTAACGGCAGAGCAACTCGGGTTGTGGGAGCCAAGCAGTTCCTTCGTAACCAGAAATATCCGCTGGCCATGTTGCTAAGAGATATAAATGGTTCCGAAACCCCCGAACAGCTTTTCAAAGTACGGGAACGTCTGCCGATTATCATCCAGGCCACCTATTCCAGCAATCCTGATTCTTTCAACTTGACACGAATCATTTCAGCGGCGGCCGAAGCAGTCACTAAAAAATGTATACTTTTTGCCATCAATGAGCTTGGAACACCGCCATCACGTTTTGTCTTTATGGCCCTTGGCAGCGTGGGAAGAGAGGAGCAGACGCTGGTGACCGACCAGGATAATGCACTGGTATATGATGACCCGCTCCCTGAAAAAAGCGAGGAGACCCACTATTATTTTCTCCAATTGGGAGAAAAGGTCTGTACCTGGCTGGATAGCGCCGGATATTCATTCTGTGAAGGGGAGATCATGGCGATGAATCCGAAATGGTGCCAGCCATTGACCGTCTGGCAGGGTTATTTCAAACAATGGGTATCCACCTCTGAACCGGCAGATTTGCTTGAGACCAAGATTTTTTTCGATTTCAGAGGTGTCTATGGTGATTTGGAACTGGTGAATAAGCTCCGCAGCCACCTGCATGAGCAGGTGAAAAACAAACCGATGTTTTTGTATCACCTGGTACACAATTGCCTGCAGTTTAAACCGCCCCTTGGGATGTTTAAGAATATTGTGGTGGAATCAGCTGGAAAAAACCGGGAAAAGTTCAGCATCAAGAAGGCAATGACACCTGTCGTTGATCTGGTACGTGTTTATGCCCTCAAGCATGAAATAAGTGAAACCTCCACCTTCTCCAGGCTGGCAAAACTGGAAGCGGACGGGTACCTGACACCTTCTGAATACCGCGAACTTGCCCTGGTATATCGGTTCCTGCTCGATCAGCGCTTCAAGCACCAAATGCTTGCACTTGATCAGGGAATAGTGCCCGATAATCATGTAAACCCCAAAGAACTGACCGAGGTGGAGCAGGCAACTCTGCGGGAGGCAATGTCTCAGTGCAGCAGTTATCAATCAAAAATGGGTTTTGACTTTACCGGCTCGGCCTGAGCCTTCTGAGCCAGTTGCAAAAGGCTCTTCTGTTAAAATAAACGTTCCACGATCATCCAGATAATCTGCAGGCAAATCAGGGCATAGATACCTGCCACAACATCGTCCATCATGATGCCGATACCGCCATGCAGGTGAGTGTCGAGCCAGGAAATGGGAAATGGTTTTAAAATATCGAAGAACCGGAAAAGGATGAAACCAGTTACCCAGGCGGCCGGATGATTCGGCGCCAGTGCCAGGGTTATGAAGATACCAAGAATTTCATCGATAACGATGCATCCCGGGTCCGGCTGGTCCAGGATCTTTTCAGCAGATCCTGCAGTGAAAAACCCGAGGACAAATAGAAAAAGAAGGAGAAACAGGTAGTTGAGAAACCCCAGGTTACGGCAGAAATACCAGGGCAATAATGCAAAGGCACTACCCCAGGTTCCAGGAGCCCAGGGAATGAAACCGCTGTATATGCCTGTGGCGAGGGCAACGATGAGCCGATCCATTAGCCTGAATATTTCACCTGTTGAGATGTCCTGCGAACCAGGCAGACCTGGGCAGGGCTATAGAGGTAATATGCCTTTTTCAAAAGCGACACAGGATAACGGGTCGTATCGACACGCTGGAAGGATGCAAACGGTGCGATTGGGCCGATTGCGAAAGTCCTGATTAACTGCCTGATATTATTTTTTTTCATGAAATATTAAGGTTAGCTGAGCTTGTCGGTAAGACAGAGCACTTCTCGGTAAACAGTTTCAAGCGGCACTGCGTGTTTCTTGGCAATGAGCCTGCAGGCTTCGTACTCGGGGTATGTTTTTGAACCATTCGGCGTCTCGACTTTTTTGGCAGTTACACGGCCCCAGCGGGTGTTGACCTCCACTATTTCGCGCGGCAGCGTCAACCGCTGTTCCGATCGGTAGCGCAGGCCAATGGCGGAGGTCTCGGTAAGGATTATTTCCTTGAGCTTCTGGCTGTCCTGTACATGAGCCATGACGCTCAGGCAGAATCCCGGTCTGCCTTTTTTCATCTGGATGGGAGTTAAACTGACATCCAGTGCCTGGCTGGCAAAGAGTCGTTCGCATAGAAAAGGAAACCCTTCGGGATTCCAGTCATCCAGGTTGGTCTCTATGATCTCTACCTGTTGTGCCTCGGCGACACTCTGGCCATTGCCGATGATCACCCGTAACAGATTCGGCCTATCCTCAGATCCAGGCAAATCTCCGGCACCATAGCCGGTGGCCACGGGGGTCATTGGCGGGATTTTTCCAAAGTGATCAACGAGTGTCGCTGCCAGGGCAGCTCCTGTCGGTGTAACCAGTTCTCTAGTGACATCGACGCCATAGACCGGAATGTTGTTCAACAGATTACATACTGCAGGCGCCGGGAGCGGAAGGTTTCCGTGGGCACATTTTACAAAGCCGCGGCCAAGCGGCAGTGGTGAACAATAAACCGCATTAATGCCCAGCAGATGGAGCCCGGTTACGGTTCCGACCACATCAATTATGGTGTCAAGTGCACCGACCTCATGGAAGTGAATTTCATTAACGGGTTTGCCATGGACACTGGCCTCCGCTTCTGCCAGGCACTGGAAGACGGCGAGGGAGCGTTCAATAATTTTCCTCTCAAGGGTGCTTTTGTTCATGATCGCGGTGATGTCTGAGAGATGCTTCAGCCTCTGCTGAGATCTTGATGCAATGGTTACCGAGGTAGCGGTGATCGATTGAACATGAACATCATCAGCCCGGAAATCGTATGGTTCCAGGTTGAGCTTGGCCAGCTCGCTTTCAAGAAGCTGCTGGGGCAGACCCGCATTGATGAGCGCTCCCAGCAACATGTCTCCGCTGATACCGGAAAAACAGTCCAGATATAGAGTGTTGGCAGAAATTGTCATTGCATCTCGGAGGTGAGGTTGATACCGGCACTGAGCTGGTAGCCATTGAGATATGATTCGACCGACATGCGTCTCTTTCCCTCAGGTTTTACTTCCTTGATCAGCAGGCATGCCTCTGCTGTTGAGACCAGCAATCCTTCTCGATCGGCCCTGAGAAGCATACCAGGTGGGTGATTGTTATCGAGAAAAACCACCTCCGGTTTGTACAGTTGCAGTTTCTTGCCGTTTATCTCACAAAAGGCCGTTGGCCAGGGGTCAAGTCCTCTAATCAGTCTGGCAATATATTCAGCAGGTCTGGACCAGTCTATAAGCCCGTCGGTTTTTGACAGCATCGGTGCACTTGTCACCAGCGATTCATCCTGTACTGTACGGGTAAGGCAGCCATTTGCCAGCATATCGAGCGTGTCCATCAGCGCTTCGCTGCCAAGCGTTGCGATTTTTGGAAAGAGTGAGCCTGCGGTTTCATCAGGTGCTGGGATTATCGATCGTTGTAGCAGGATTTCACCAGTATCCATACCGACATCCATCTGCATGATGGTAACCCCGACTTCCTTATCTCCGTCAATAACTGCCCATTGAATCGGGGCAGCGCCACGATGTCTTGGCAACAGTGAACCATGGACATTGATGCAACCGTGGGGGGCCAGCGTCAGAAGCTGGGGTGGGAGTATTCTGCCGTAAGCTGCCACGACAAGGAGGTCGGGCCGATAACCCTTCAATTCTTCGAGAAAGGCATCGGTTTTGATTTTTACCGGTTGCAGTAGTGGAATAGAGTGCTTTCCGGCAAGGACCTTTACAGGCGGCTCGACCTGTTTGCGGCCTCTGCCTTTTGGACGGTCGGGCTGGCAGACAACGGCAACGACCCGGTCGGGCCCGTGTATCAATGAATTGAGGGTGGGAACGGCGAAATCGGGGGTTCCCATGAAAATGATCCTCATTGGAGCGCGATCCATCAGCTTTCCTGTTCAGCTAACATTTTCTTTCGTTTTTTCTTGTACAAATTCCGTTTCAGCGGACTGAGGTGGTCAATGAAGAGTATGCCGTCCAGGTGATCAATTTCATGCTGCAGCACGACGGCGAAACGATCCTCTGTAGTGAGTTCATGGTTTGTACCGTCCGCATCCTGGTACTGGACAGTTATCTTTTTGTATCTTTGCACCTTGGCGGTGAGTTCGGGAACACTGAGGCACCCTTCTTCATCAATCTGGGAATCATGTCTATCAACTATCTCTGGATTAACCAGTGCCATGCACTGCTGTTCTTCTCCGGGAACGGTTACATCGACAACAATCACCCGAAGGGACTGGGCAACCTGTGGAGCAGCGAGGCCCACTCCTGGGGCATCGTACATGGTTTCCGCCATGTCTTCTATCAGCACGGTCAATTCGTCATCAAATGTCTCGACATCCTTTGCCTTGAGCCGAAGTATCGGTTCAGGATATTCAATGATTTTGCGCAGGGCCATTAATTCTACTCGTTATGTTGTTAATCTGTTTGTACATCTCGATGAGCGACAGAATGTAACACAAGGGTATTTTCTTCGCCATTACTGTTTGTTGCAAGGGGTGTGAGTCCGCTTGCGTAGTCGATCATAACGCGGTAAACTGCCTGTCCGTATCCGTCGATATTCTATCGCCTTATGACTACAGGTACATTATGAACATCCTTTTTCCAATTGCAAGTTATCTGATCGGTGCAATACCATTCGGCCTGCTGGTCGGCAGACTGGCAGGCGTTGATGTCAGGTCGGCGGGAAGCGGTAATATCGGGGCAACCAACGTCAGCCGGCTACTGGGCAAGAAACTTGGGCTGGTAACCCTGGTTCTTGACTGTCTGAAAGGGTTTCTTCCCATCTATATGTCATCGCTGGTGTTACCGGAAGGGGGAGACAAGGATATTGTGATGATGGGCTGTGGTATAATGGCGGTGGTTGGGCATATGTTCCCCATTTATCTTGGCTTTCGTGGAGGCAAGGGAGTGGCGACAGCACTGGGTGTCTTTCTATTTCTTTCGCCAGCGGCAATTGGCATCAGCCTGGTTGTTTTTATCGGGGCCGTTGCTGTCACCGGTTTTGTTTCCGCCGGTTCCCTGCTTGCCTCCGGGCTGTTTCCACTCTGGCTGTGGCTCCTTGGACAACCGGTGATCGTCACTATCACGGCCGTGGTGATTAGTTTACTGATCTGGGTAAAGCATCACGAGAATATTGCCAGGCTTCTGAAAGGAGAAGAAAAAAGCTGGAAAAAGAGATAGTTTTCTATTGTCCGTATCTTTCGGCTCCTGGTCTGAGTATTGAGTGTTACATTGATACATTTCAATTAACTGAGGACTGATGACACGACAAAACATATCCGAGATCTTAAAAAAACAGGCAATCGAGAAAAAACGACCTGATGGTTCCCCCTATCTTTCGCTCTCGTTCAGAAGTGAAAAACGCATCGTCGATGAGAGCGGTTATAACCACAATGAGATTCAGGTATTGGCGCTGGAGTTAGGGATCATTCCAGAACGTTATGCCCGAAACCAGAAAAGTCTGGGTAACAGCGAGCAAATCAGGTTGCTTTCCTCCTCAGTGCTCGTTGTCGGGCTTGGTGGTCTGGGAGGGTGTGTAACGGAGATCCTGGCTCGAATCGGGGTCGGTGAGCTGATTCTTGTTGATGGCGACGTCTTCGAGGACAGCAACCTGAACCGTCAACTGCTCTCACAGGTGAAAGATCTGGGCAGGAAGAAGGCAATTGTCGCCGAACAACGTGTTTTATCAATTAATCCAGGAGTTATCGTTCGTGCACATCCACTCTTTCTTGATGAAGAAAATTGTCGGGAACTGATCGGTAATGCTGTTGTTGCGGTTGATTGCCTGGATACGATTCCCGATCGATTTGTGCTTGAAAAGGGATGCCGGGAAAAGAATATTCCACTGGTATCGGCGGCAATAGGAGGTGAGTCCGGACAGGCGACAGTCGTCTACCCGGGTGACCCCGGCTTGAGCCGGATTTATGGTCAACCGGAGACTGTTTCACCCAAAGGAGCTGAGAAGTCGCTTGGCACACTGCCTTATTCTGCGGTCACCATGGCCGCCATGGAATGCGCAGCGATCGTATCATACCTTACGGGAAAAGAACCTGTATTGAAAAACAGACTTCTGTTCGCCGATCTGTCTGATTTTTCGCTGGAGTTGCTGGAGCTTTTGTGAGCCCCGTGGTTTGGGTTCCTGCCGTTGGTGATCACCCTGCTGCCGTCTCTTCAAGCTCAAGTGTCGTTGCCAATGGAGTGCAGGAGCAGGTCGGCAAACGTTGCATATTGAAGGGCTGATTCATGCGTCGCCTTGAGATCGACAGGAGGAGCCATGTCGTTGTCCAGTGCCTCCTTCCAGCGCGGAGCACACAGACACCATTTGTCACCAGGCTTAAGGCCTTTAAACCCAAAAATCGGCATTGGTGTGCTCAGATCATTGCCAACGCGCTTCGAGAATTCAAGAAATTCCTCAGAAACAACGACGCAGACTGCATGAACCCCTATGTCTTCTTCGGTTACTTTACAGTTACCCTCGCGGGTAAAACCGGTTAATGGTTCAAGGCTGCATGTTTCAAGAGGCGAGCCGAGTACGTTTTTATGTTCTGTCATGAGCTGATTTCCCATGGAATAGGTGATTGTTTTATCTGTCTGTCTGTAAAATCGGATCATTTATCCAGGAGCGTAGGATAAATGCCAAAATCAACCTTAATCATTATGTTTTCAGTTACTAAATAAATCGGCTTGTCGATCAAGTAAAGAGAACAGGAAAATAATTTTCATTGGAAAAGGAACTTGATTTTTTAAATTTGCCTAACTATACAAATCAGAGAATCTATCTGAATTCAACATGAAGCGCCAGCAGCCATGGAAAAAGATAAGAACAATATTGGCAGTAGTCCGGCAACAGAGCGGCGAAAAAATCAGGAGAGGCGGGTTTGCCAGGACCGCAGAGCAGCAGATGAAAGACGCACAGACAGTCGTGCAGGCGGAGATAAACCGCGCCGCTCACTCCGGAGCTGGCTTCGTTCCAAAACCAATGCCCGCCTGGGGGTAGATAGACGAAAAGGTGAACGGCGCGCGCTCCCCGACAGAAGAGCTGCACCACGTTCGATTCTCACCAAAGAAGAAATACATGATCTCCTCTCCTCCTGATTTCCCACCAGTATCTGCCTGTCTGGCGATCACCCTGCAGAGCTGCCGAAATCGCGTATAAAAAGTGCGGGATGGAGACGGTAATAACAGAGGATGAGTAATTACTGATATTGTGATTAAAGTAAGCCGGTGGCAGTTGCAAGTGTCTGTCCGGATCTTTCCTTTCCTGGTGTCTGAGAAGAAGAATTGATAACTGAGCTTGCATGTGGCGTAGTGATGCAATAATGTAGGCCCTGATGAAAAAGACGAACATTCCCAAAATATCCGTACTGACAAGCCTGTTCCTATTGCTATCCATATCGGGGTTCTTTTATTTTTCCGGGTGTGTGGTGATACAGGATCAACCATACGTTGTTACGTCAGATGGAAGCCAGATCGTGCAGCATGTGGCCGAGAGCTGTGATCAACTTGAAATTGTCAGGGAGAAGGCAAGCCCCGACCGATCACTTGCTACCGATGGCTTTTCTGTTCTCAGCTGGAATATCCATAAAGGAGTTGAAAAAGGATTTCATGCCGACCTGAGTGATCTCAGCCAGGATATTGATCTCCTGCTTCTGCAGGAGACGGCCCTGAGCGATGAGCTGGAGCGCTGGCTTGAGTTGGATTTCAGCAAATGGCTGCTGGCCGTTGCCTTCGAGAAACAAGGTACAAAAATTGGCATAATGGCAGCGAGCAAGGCCACTTCTCTTTCCTATTGCGCTTTCCAGGAGCCGGAGCCGTTATTTATCATTCCCAAGATGATGCTGGTGAGCACCTATCCCCTGTCAGACACTGACCGCAGGCTCCTCGTTGTTAATGCTCATATGGTCAATTTTACGGTCACCAGTGAGATTGTTCGCAAACAACTTGCAGAAATTGCTGAAATCATTAAAAAGCATGATGGCCCCGTAATTGTCGCAGGTGATTTCAACACCTGGAATAGCGAGCGGGAATCAACAGTCAATGGAGCAATGAACAGATTGAACCTGCAGCCTGTCACCTTTAGTCCGGACAATCGCAGCATATTCATGAACAGGACCGTCGATTCCATATTTTACAGAGGGCTTGAGGTAACCGACTCTAACAGTCTTCTGGTTGACAGTTCTGATCATAACCCGTTGAGAGTCAGTTTTAAATTTACAGGCCAATAACGTGATACGGTTTACCTGTTCGTTGTTATCGGGACTCCTGCTGTTAACGTTGCTACCCGTTCAAGCAGTGGGCAGTTCTTCTAACGTGCGTCAGCAACAGGAAATTGATCACCTGCTCCAGTTCATTGAGTATTCCGACTGCACGTTTATCCGCAATAACGAGTCATACAGCGGGTTGCGGGCACGAGAACATATAGAGAAAAAATTCAACTACGTAAAAAAGAGGAAAGAACAGATATCAGCTGAGGAGTTTATCCAATACGCTGCCAGCAGAAGCTCCTTATCTAAAAACGAATACATGGTAAACTGTGGCCCGAAGACAATGACCAGTGAAGGCTGGCTGGTCGAAGAACTGGAGCGGTATCGACAATTTTTGAAGGATGGTTCATTCTCACAAACTGTTCAGTGAACCATATCATAGCCTTTCTGCCATCTGGGTAAACGAGCATGTTTGCCAGGGGGGTGGGATTACGGCGCCTGCACCTTGTTGTTGATATCGGAGCCTTTGCAAGTGGCTCAACGGTTAATTTTCATCGCAATGTTATACAGGATATGGACCAGAAGAAGCCGGTAATATCACTCAGAGACCTCTGTTTCTCATATGATGGCAGAGCAATTCTTGAGGATGTATTTCTCGACATTTTCCATAAGGATTCAGTCTGTATTGTTGGCCCCAACGGTGGTGGCAAGAGCACGCTGGTCAAATTGATCATCGGCCTGTTATCGCCCGTCCAGGGTGAAATAAGCGTGTTTGGCAAACCACCCCAGGTGAGTCGGCTCAGGGTTGGCTATGTGCCGCAATATGTCAACTATGACCCGCTTTTTCCCATTTCCGTCCGTGATGTGGTCCGTATGGGAAGGCTTGGCGGGTCGCTTCTGGGGCACTATTCTCGAGAAGATAACCGCTCAGCTTTAGAGGCGCTCGAGGAAATGGGATTGGTTGAGCATAGCAAACGCCGGTTTTCAGCACTTTCAGGTGGACAGCGGCAAAGGGTTCTTATTGCACGGGCGCTGGCTTCAGGAGGTGAAATCCTGATACTTGACGAACCTACGGCAAATATCGACCCCCATACAGAAGAACACCTCTTTGAAATCCTCTCAGAGTTGAATAAACGGTTGACCATCCTGCTCGTCACTCATGATGTCGGGTTTGCTTCTCAATTTTTTAAACGGGTTGTCTGTGTGAACCGGCGTGTTGTCATCCATCCAACGAGCGCGTTGACGGGCAAGCTGATCTCAGAAATGTACGGCTCGGACCTTCACCTGATCAGACATGATCATCATTGCACCCTGGAGGGGCATACGCATGACTGAGTTTTTGGCCGCAGTGGCAGATCCTCACCTGCCGTTTCTGCGCTATGCCCTGATAGCTGGTATTCTTGCGTCAATTTCCTTTGGTATTATTGGAACACTTGTTGTCGTCAGACGAATTTCCTCAATTGCCGGTGCGATTGCTCACTGTGTTCTCGGAGGGATTGGTGCGGGTCTTTACCTTGAACAGGTGGTTGGCGTCGGCTGGGCGAGTCCGGTGCAGGGGGCAATCGTCGTTGCTCTTGGAGCAGCGGTGGTTCTGACCCTGATAAAACACTATGGCTCGCAGCGGGAAGATACGGTTATTGGCGCTCTCTGGGCAGTTGGCATGGCCGTAGGGTTGCTGTTTATGGCCAGGACTCCTGGATATACGGACCCAATGAGTTATTTATTTGGTAATATTCTGCTGCTCTCAAAGTCGGATGTCTATCTGGTCCTGCTGCTCGATCTGCTGGTGGTCACGGTGGTTGTTCTTTTCTATAACAAGCTGCTCGCTCTCTGTTTTGATGAGGAATATGCATTTCTACGGGGTGTCCCAACTGGCTGGTACTACTTTATCCTGCTTTGCCTGACCGCTTTAACCGTGGTTCTGTTGATCAGGGTTGTTGGCATTGTCATGGTTATCGCACTTTTAACGCTTCCCGCTGCAATTGCAGGAAACGTTGCTGCAGGTATCAAACAGATGATGTTACTGGCCATTCTGATCTGTATGGCCTTTATAACCGTTGGCCTGGGCATCAGCTACAATCTAGATTTACCAAGCGGTCCGGTCATCATTGTCTTGTCCGGGGGCGTCTACCTGCTCGTCCTGGGAGTTCTCCAGGTCTTTCCTGTCCGGTCACGGAATTAAGTATCCAGGGGCTTTCAGTCTCAACGCCCCGATGCTCTTCATACCAGATAACCGGTCACCTGCAACACCAGCCAGGGCAATCACGCCCCTTTCCTCGGCCCGCTAAATCCCTGTACGATTGAAAGAAAAGCGTTTAATTTTGAGTGACAATGTAGTACGCTTACCCTGATAAAGACCTGATGATACACGGATAAGACCAACATCAATGAGCAGCAGGGAGGACGCAGCCTTGGTTAAATTTACACAGATTGTTAATTCTTTCATAAACGGAATTGCTCGAAGTAAATTGTCTCTGGTGGGGGCGACAATGACCACTGCTTCGTTTCCCGTCCTGCTGATTGGTGTCCTGCTGGAGTTGTTCGGTTACATCCACAATCAGTATTTTGGTTTTGTGCTCTACATGTTTGTGGCTCCTGCCTTTATCCTTGGCCTGGTACTGATATTTCTCGGCCTCTTCTTTTTTAAAGGAAAAGAGGATGTCGGTCTTTTTACTCACGAATACCTGAGCGAGAAAATCTCAGCGCCGGAGAGCTTTTTAAAGGTCCGCAAACTGATATTTTTGGCCACCAGTCTCACCTTTATAAATGTGTTTGTCATCATTCTGTTGGCCTATACAGGCTATCATTATACGGAATCAAACGCCTTCTGTGGACAGTTGTGCCATACCGTGATGGAGCCGGAGTTTGCCACCTACTCCAATTCGCCGCATTCTCGTGTGAAGTGTGTTGAATGCCATATCGGCTCAGGTGCACAGTGGTTTGTTAAATCAAAATTGTCAGGAACCAGGCAGCTGGTGGCCGTGGTCGCAAAAAGCTATGCCACGCCGATAGAGACACCTGTACACGGGCTCCGTCCGGCGCGCGATACCTGTGAAGAATGTCACCGTCCGGAACTGTTCCATGGGGATAAGCTCTATATTAAAGATAAATTTCTCTCGGATGAAGCAAACACCCATGTCCAGACCGTCCTCCTGCTGAAAGTTGGTTCAGGCGGTTATCAGGGCTCCGAAGCGCATGGGATTCACTGGCATGTCTCTGAAAATAATAGGATTACCTATACCCATAGTGACTGGAAGCGTGAGGAAATTGAAAAGGTAACGCTTACCAAGCTGGATGGTACCAAGGTCGTTTTCGACAAGGGTGAGGGTGAGCAGACAGGTGATGGCGAGGTATACGAGCGGGAAATGGATTGTATTGATTGCCACAACCGGCCGACCCATATCTATAAATCGCCTGAAGAAGCGATTGACGAGAAATTGATGCTTGGCTCAATCCCCCGCGAACTTCCGTTCATCAGAAAAATTGGCTACGAGTTGATTACCAGGGAATACACAAGTCACCAGGAGGCCAAAGATAAGATCGCCACCGAACTGCGCGGCTGGTATAGGCTCAAGTATCCCGAGGTGGTCAATAACAATATGCCGATGCTGGACAAAGCCATATCGGGCGTTCAGTCCGCGTATCTTGAAAATGTCTGGCCAACCATGAAAATTGGCTGGAATAATTACCGGAGCCTGCGGGGCCATCAGAATGATTCTGGTTGCTTCCGCTGCCATGACGACGAACATGAAACAAGCAGCGGCGAAGCAATCTCCATGGATTGTGAAGCCTGTCATATCATCCTCGCCGAGGATGAGAAAGATCCTGAAATACTTCAAACCATGAAAGGAATCTGATAAGTTCTCATCATCTTAAGAACAAAGGGGCTGTTCCACATCTGGTGGAACAGCCCCTTTGTTCTTTGTAATGATACCTGCTTTCAGTTTGCCCAGCTAATCCATGACTCATCGTGAATCTTGACATCGGGGTAACCGAGGTAGCGGAAAATGAAATGGGAAGCGCCTGCATACATCCCGGTGTTACAGGTTAAAACGATTGTTTTATGTTTTGGAATGTTGCGTTCTTTCAACACCCAGAGAAGTTCATCCGGGCTCTTGATGGAAGCATGATCCTCGTACAGCCCGAAGATTGGAAATAATACCGATCCAGGTATTCGTCCGGGTCGTTGGGCCAGGCCATGTTTCAGGGGGCCCATTGACTGTTGCAGGATTCTGACGTCAACGATCACTACATTGGGATTGGTGAGGTTGGTTTTGACAAAATCATTGTCCACGAGCAGATCACTCTTGATCTGTGCCTCAAAGGTTTTCTCTTCGTAATCAGGTTCTTCATCGGTGAGCTCATAGCCCGCTTTTTTCCAGGCGGCGATGCCGCCATTGAGCAGGGAAATATTCTCGGCGCCGGCGTAGTCGAGGATCGAAAGCAGAAATCCGCCGTTCTGTCCCTTGTCGCAATAGACAACGATGTGATCGTCGGCTGCCAGGCCATACTCACCAAAGGTCTCGCCAAGGACGTCTCCATCCTCGAGCTGCAGTGGTGTGTCAGAGTCGGCCGCCTTTCTGAGTCCCTCGGGAATATTGGGGTCCAGGTTAATTGCACCGGGAATATGTTCTTTTTCATAATCGGTTTCAGTCCGGGCGTCGATTATGACAATGTTCTCATCGTCAAGATGCTCATTGAGCCAGGTCACATCAACAATTCTTGACTCCATGACACCGGATGAATCGATGCTAACGGCCATGGTTCTGGCTCGTTCCCTGGGGATCTGCTCGTCTGTTACCGTCAAACCAAAATTTGCTTTTTTCTCGTAGTCCAGCAGGTCGTCCTCAGAGAGGAACAGCTCTCTTTGCCCATGACAATTGTTACAGGTAACGTTCTGCCACGTCCTGCGCTGGATATTGTGGGGAGAGGTCCGTTTCCAGGTTGGGGAAACATCGAATTTGGGAAATCCGTCTTTAACATAATAGTCAAACACCTTCGGGTCGACCGGAACGTGTCTGAGTAGAACGAACTTGTAGTTATTGCCCGGAATTCTATCAGGGTTGAAACCGATTTTCATGTCTTCAAAATCGAGATTATTGACAAAATAGGGAATGCCTTCCTCGTCAGTGCCGGTATGGCAGCTGTAGCAATTGGTGTACGTCTGGGAGTGACAAACCTGGCACTGAACCTTGTTGTTGTGAATGCGGTGCTCCCGCACCGAACCGAACTGCAGATCTTTGTGACAATCTTTGCAGTTTGCTGCCTCATCAAGGTGGTAACGGTTTTCCAGTTCTTCGGGAGCAGCTGCGTGCATCTCCTCGGCTCCGTGGCAATCATTACAACTCATGGTGAACTTACGCAGGTGAATATCTCCCTGTCCGCGGTTTCCATAAAATTCATTACCGACCCGGCTGCCATGACATGCAGTACACTGGTTGATTGGATCCGGTTTTGAGTTGAACATGTGGCCATTTACAAAGCCGGTGCCCACATATTTTGGTCTGCTGACATGGCAGGCACCACAGCTGGCATGACAGGATGCACAATGACGTTCCCGTCCCTTGTCGACAGCCTCCCAGGTATCGTCGCTCACCCGTTTTTTAAGAAAGCCGGGAAAGGTTGACAGGGTTGCGTGCAGCGACTGAGGAGCGGTCTCAGCGATTTCTTCATGACATTCTCCACAGGTCTCCTGGGGGTTATTCACAGATGGGTGAGCGTCAAAGCCGTCATGGGCGCTTTCTTTGTCAGGTGAGCTTTCATCACCACCATGACAGTCAACACAACTAAGTTCACCATGTTCTGATTCAAGGAACTCCTCTGATACCAGAACTTTTTCCTGCGGCTCCAACGGAGCCACGGCACCGCCTCAGCCGCTGCCGGCCTGGAGTGCGGACTTCTCCTTACCTCCTTCTCCCAGATTTTCTTCCAGCAGGTCGATGTCGGTATGGCAGACGATGCAGCTTGACTCCTCTGCAAACGCTTGACTTGACAGAAGCAGGGCCAGGGCCGGAATTGCGAGACAGGCAATGATTGAATCGCTTATTCGCCTGGTTCGGTGGGGTGTTGACATCAAATGTCCTCCTCTGGTGACGTGTTGGCTGAGATAATAATTGCTGCTGATTTGACAAGATATCGGTACTATGTAGTACCATCACAAAGTGGGTATTTCAAGTAATTTCAACAGCTGGTCAGTCCCTGATCGGCCTGACAAGACCTGTTTCTGGAAGCGAGCAGGAAGCGGATTTGCAATGATTGCAAAAACAGGCAGAGCCTGTATACTCCTGCAAGTTTTGCTCAGCATCGCGAAAAAAAGATGAATTTCGTGGTGCTCCCATAGTTTTAATGAACACGGAATTTCGTGTCCTTCATGTTCAAATACTTTGTTCGCATAAGCTTTAAATCATTAATAATGGTATCAGGAGTCGCATGAACCGATTTCAGGCCAACGCACTTTTGCTCGCTGCAGCAATTATCTGGGGAACCACCTTTGTTGTTCAACAGGTTGGAACCGGCGGGCTGCAGGCCATCACTTTTACCGGAGTACGGATGCTGGTTGGTGCATGTTTCATCATGCCGATCGCGATTCGTCAGTTTCGAAAAGTAAATGGTCGAGAACACCAGTTCATACCTGTTGACTGGCTCGGAATAGGTCTGACCGGGATTATCCTGTTTACCGCTGCAGCTCTTCAGCAGTACGGGATATTCCACACCACCGTGACCAACGCGGGGTTCCTGACTGCGCTCTATGTCCCTCTCGTTCCGATCATCGCATTTCTTATTTTCAAACGTCGAGCTCACTGGTCTGTCTGGCCCGCATCAATCTGCTGCGTTATCGGTACCTATATTATGACAGGCGCCGAGAAAATCGATCTGCAGGTCGGAGATCTCTGGGTGATCGGATCGAGCCTGTTCTGGGCGCTCCATGTTATCTTTGTTGGCAGAATGGCCTCACGGACAAAGGCTCCGCTGGTGGTTGCCTGCGGACAATTTCTTGTCTGCGGGGTGAGCGGAATGGTTATTGGCCTGCTTGTGGAGCGGCCGGAATTGAACCATTTTTCAGGAGCACTGTTTGGAATCCTCTATGCCGGTCTTCTTTCTACCGGCATCGGCTTTACCTTACAGGTCATCGCCCAGCGTTTTACCCATGAGGCAGATGCGGCCATCATACTCAGTTCAGAAACGGTATTTGCGGCCATTGCCGGATTCTTATTTCTGGGAGAGAGACTGAATGTGTCCCAAATGGCTGGAGCTGCATTGATTTTTGCAGGAATTATCGCAGTTCAGTTGCTGCCGATGATACGACGCAGGTCCAAAGCACTTGTTCCAAGAGCTTAAATAACTTGCTTTTTCCCAATTTTTTCTTTAACAGAAAGAGGCGATATTCAGCGTAGATTCTACGTTCATTTCACTCATCGGCTCAGTAATAATGGTAACTCGTTTCACTCAACCTGCCGGATTTGTATGTCCAGGCAATACCCCTTCTTTCTGTTTGCTGAGCTCTCCCTGCCATTTACAATTTTCAGGAGAATATTATGACAGTTCATATTGCCGATCACCCACTGGTCAAACATAAAATCGGTCTGATGCGCGAAAAAGACATAGCCACAAAAGATTTCAGGGATCTGTCATCCGAGTTGGCGAGACTTTTGACATATGAGGCAACCAAGGATCTTGAGGTCTGTTCCAAGCGTATTGAAGGATGGGCCGGGCCGGTCGATATTCAGGAAATCAAAGGCAAGAAAATAACCATAGTGCCGATACTGCGGGCAGGCCTTGGGATGATGGACGGCGTGCTCGATATGATTCCAACAGCCAAGGTCAGTGTGGTGGGGTATTATCGCAACGAAGAGACGCTGCAGCCGGTTGAGTACTATGTGAAGACAACAAGCGAAATGGAGAAGCGTATCGCCCTGATCCTTGACCCGATGCTGGCAACCGGGGGAACGCTGCTGGCCACCATAGAGACCCTCAAAAATGCCGGATGCCAGACGATCAAAGGACTGTTTCTGGTGGCGGCACCTGAGGGTATCAAGAAGGTCACCCAAGCGCATCCAGACGTCGAGATATACGTTGCAGCAGTTGATGAGCGGCTCAATGAGGTGGGCTATATCCTGCCTGGTCTTGGTGACGCAGGAGATAAAATTTTCGGAACAAAATAAACTGATAACTCTTGAGAAAAACCCACGGAGAAGAGGGTCCTTGAGTTTTATTAAACGTTAACAGCAGATACGGAGGGAGAAAAAGACATGTCAGTTGAGACACCCAATTCGGATTATCATTTTCGTTTCAGTGATAGTTTGCTCGGAGCCCAGATGCTCTTTGTTGCATTTGGCGCACTGGTTCTGGTTCCTATTTTAACCGGACTCGATCCAAATGTTGCGCTGTTCACCGCTGGGGCTGGAACGATTATGTTTCAAATTATCACCAAAGGTAAAGTACCTGTTTTTCTTGCCTCTTCCTTTGCTTTTTTGCCCCCGCTTTTTGCAGCTCAACAGGGACAATTTTCTTATCCTGCAATCATGTGCGGCATGGTCGCAGCTGGATTATTCTACATCGTTTTAAGTTTACTTGTCCGATCCTTTGGCGCGGGGTTTCTGCATAAATTGCTTCCACCCATTGTAACTGGCCCAGTAATCATGCTGATCGGCCTGATTTTAGCCCCAGTGGCCGTTCATATGGCGATGGGACGTGGTGGAGACGGTTCCATATGGCTTGAACCAAAGATGCCTGCCATGATTGTTGCTGGTGTCGCTTTAGCAACGACTATTATAACTTCACTTCTTGGTAAGAACTGGCTGAAACTCATCCCCATCCTCTGCGGCATTGCAGCAGGATATGTTACCGCTCTTGTGCTGGATTTTACCGGTTTAACCGCCGCAATGCATGGATCCTTTATGGCTACTGCCGTGGAAGGGAAAATTCAGGGAGTCGCCCCTGCACCATGGATGGATACTGCACTGATAAGTTTTGCAGGTCTGAAAGATGCTCCCTGGTTTGCCGTCCCTAAGTTTACCCTGCCCACTTGGGATTTTAACGCCATTCTCTTTGTTGTGCCAATTGCAATTGCACCCGCAATCGAGCACTTTGGTGATGTCCTTGCCATAGGTTCCATAACAGGCAAAGATTATGTGAAAGATCCCGGAATCCAAAACACCATGCTTGGGGATGGGATTGCGACTTCATTTGCCTCTATGCTTGGTGGCCCTCCGAATACAACATACTCGGAAGTTACCGGTGCCGTGGCCCTCACCCGTGCGTTTAATCCTGCTATCATGACCTGGGCTGCTATCACCGCGATACTTCTTGCTTTTGTTGGGAAGCTTGGTGGCTTGCTCAATACCATCCCCGTACCTGTAATGGGTGGCATCATGCTGCTTCTTTTTGGTGCCATCACTGTTATCGGACTCTCCACCATAACGCGTGCTCGCGTCGATCTGATGGAGTCTAGGAACATGATCATCGTTGCCATGATAATGGTCACCGGCCTCGGTGGCATGGTTCTCAACGTAGGTGTTACAGATCTAAAAGGAATCGGGCTTGGTGCCATTCTTGGTGTCATACTTAATCTGATTCTGCCCCATAAAAAAGAGTCGTAAATAATGGAGGTGCCGGATGTCCACTGGTGGGAATCCGGCACTGGGAAAAACAGATCACCATTATTGGCACCATTGTTGGGCTGAAACTATTATGGCCTGCCCGCTTGCGAACCATTATTTCTGTATTATATTTTACGCTTAGCGCTCATGGGTTACCTGTCTGGTATGTCCCCGGTGGGCTCTTTTCCTGAAGTTCACACTGTAAATAAGCACCAAAATCCTCTGCCATGGAGATGAGCCGAACAGTGTCAACGAGTCTCTTGTTCTTTCCCGTTCCTGTTTATTTGTGCTGTTTGCCACTGTTTTCAGTACTTGCTGCAAACACTGTTTATGTTCAGGATCAACAGGGTGAACTATCTGTTTTCAAACAGAAACCAATCGTTATCGATTACAGCTTGAAAATAACCAAAACAGGTAAAAACTGGTTTGAATTGTATTAATAGGTGTTTAGTTTAAGGCGTAAACCAAACGCTTTTTAAGCGTTGAGCACGAAAAGAAAAAATAAAGCTGTAAAGATTCCCGAAAAAGGGATAAAAATGAGGGTCAGGTCGTCGTACCTGATCGAACAACCACTAACTAGAGAGGAGAGAAAACATGAGACCAGTGACGAAGAAGTTGCTTGCTGCTTTTTGCGGAGCGTCCATGCTGTTGATGGGTGCAGCGAGTGTCCAGGCAAAAACACTTGTATTTTGCTCTGAAGGAAGCCCCGAAGGATTTAACCCCGCATTCATGACTGCTGGAACATCGTTTGATGCTTCATCCCGCCCGGTTTATAACCGGCTGGTCGAATTTGATCGGGGTACCACTAAGATTGGTCCCGCACTGGCTGAAAAATGGGATGTGTCAGACGATGGCCTGGAGTACACCTTCCATCTGAGAAAGGGTGTTAAATTCCAGACCACCGAGGAATTCACTCCCAGCCGCGATTTTAACGCCGATGATGTTGTTTTTTCTTTCAAACGTCAGCTCGACAAGGAACACCCATACCATAAGGTTTCCAACGGCTCCTATGAGTATTTCAATGGCATGTCAATGCCCGATCTGCTCAAGGATGTTGTAAAAGTCGATGATTACACGGTGAAATTTGTCCTCAATCGTCCAGAAGCGCCGATGATCGCTAATCTCGGAATGGACTTTGCCTCAATCTTTTCAGCAGAATATGCTGAGAAAATGATGGCGGCAGGGTCACCGGAAGTAATCGACCAGAAACCGGTCGGAACCGGCCCGTTCCAACTCGTTGCTTACCAGAAAGACGCGGTAATTCGTTATAAAGCACATCCCGATTACTGGGCAGGTAAGGCAAAGATCGACAACCTGGTTTACGCCATCACCCCGGATGCTTCCGTTCGCTACCAGAAGCTGAAAGCAGGTGAGTGTCATGTCATGCCGTACCCGAATCCAGCTGACCTGGAGGCAATGGGCAAAGACCCTGAAATTAACCTGATGCAGCAGGAAGGTCTGAATGTTGGTTACCTGGCCTACAACAGCCTGGTCCCGCCGTTCGATAATCCTAAAGTTCGTAAAGCCCTGAACATGGCGATCAATAAAGAGGCGATCCTCGATGCCGTCTTCCAGGGTGCTGGTAAAATCGCCAAAAATCCGATTCCACCGACCATCTGGTCATACAATGATGCTGTGAAGGATGATCCTTATGACGCTGAAGCTGCTAAGAAAATGCTCGAGGCAGAAGGAGTTAAGGGATTGAAAATGAATATCTGGGCGATGCCGGTACAGCGTCCCTACAATCCCAACGCCCGTCGTATGGCAGAGCTGATCCAGGCTGATTTTGCCAAAGTTGGTGTTGAGGCAGAGATCGTTTCCTATGAGTGGGGTGAGTACCTCAAGCGCTCCAAGGATAAAGACCGTGACGGCGCTGTCCTGCTTGGTTGGACAGGTGACAATGGTGATCCGGATAACTTCCTTGCCGTACTGCTCGGCTGTGATGCAGTTGGTGGAGCGAACCGTGCCATGTGGTGTCATCAGCCGTTTGAAGACCTGATTCAGAAGGCCAAGGTCGTTTCTGACCCCGCCGAGCGTACCATGCTCTACGAGCAGGCTCAGATCGTTTTCAAAGAGCAGGCTCCATGGGCTACCATTGCGCACTCGATCGTATTCAAACCGATTCGAAAGGAAGTGGTCGATTTTAAAATCGATCCATTTGGCGGCCATGTATTTTATGGAGTTGATCTGAAGTAGCCGAAGCCGAAAAGGTGAGGAGGCCGGGCCCTGGTGCCCGGCCTCTTGTATGTTCAGCACATGTCTTTTGGTTCACATTCTGCTCGATGTCCACTTTATTTCCATAGGTAGCAGATGCTTTCATTTATCCTGAAAAAAATTGGTGTTATATTACCGACATTTCTCGGTGTAACCCTCATTGCTTTCACCTTCATCCGGCTGCTGCCCGGTGATCCGGTATTACTACTGGCAGGTGAGCGGGGGATGAGCGAGGAACGCCATGCCCTGCTGATGGCAGAGTATGGTTTCGACAGACCGATCCTGGTCCAGTATGGATCATATCTCAATGAACTTGCCCACGGGAATTTCGGTACGTCAATCATCACCAAGAAACCGGTATTCGAAGAATTCATGACGCTGTTCCCGGCGACCGTGGAGCTGTCAATCGTGGCGATGATCCTGGCCGTTTTCATCGGTTTGCCGGCCGGCATGATTGCCGCCGTCAAAAGGGGCTCAACCTTTGACCATACGGTGATGACCGGTGCTCTTACCGGCTATTCGATGCCGATTTTCTGGTGGGGCCTGCTGCTTATTATCTTCTTCTCAGGTATTCTCGGCTGGACCCCGGTATCCGGCAGGATGTCTTTGATGTACTTATTTTGAACCGGTGACCGGATTTATGCTTATCGACAGTCTGCTCTCCGGGCAGGAAGGTGCCTTTGCTTCTGCGCTTTCCCATCTGATACTGCCGGCGATCGTTTTGGGAACGATTCCGCTTGCAGTTATTGCCAGGCAGACCCGCTCTGCCATGCTGGAGGTCCTTGGTGAAGATTATGTCCGGACAGCCCGCGCCAAGGGGCTTTCGCCATCACGGGTGATAGGGCTGCATGCCCTGCGAAATGCGATGATTCCTGTTATCACCGTCATCGGCTTGCAGGTTGGTGTGCTGTTCGCCGGAGCAATCCTTACTGAAACAATCTTTTCCTGGCCCGGTATCGGCAAGTGGATGGTCGATTCCATTTCCAGACGTGATTACTCCTCGGTTCAGGGAGGACTGCTGCTGATTGCAGCTATTGTGATGATCGTCAATCTCATTGTTGATCTGCTCTATGGCCTGATCAACCCACGAATCAGGCATACGGAGTAGCCATGACAGAGACAACCTATAACGGTGATATCGATACGCGTGAAGTTGGGCGTCTCGCTATGCTCAAAGAGTTCTGGTCCTACTTCTCTGAAAACCGGGGTGCCGTCATCGGCCTGGTTTTCTTCGTGGCAATTGTGTTCATTGCCATATTTGCAGATTTTGTTGCCCCTCACCTGCCCAATCAGCAATACCGTGAGGCCTTCCTCCAGCCGCCATTCTGGCAGGATGGCGGTTCGCTCACGTTTCCGCTCGGAACAGATGCTGTCGGCAGGGACATGCTCTCGCGCTTGATTTATGGTTCGCGATACTCGTTGTTTATTGGCTGCGTGGTCGTCTCCGGAGCGCTCAGCGTAGGAGTAATCCTGGGACTTTTTGCAGGATTTTTCAAGGGCCGGGTCGATACCCTGATCATGCGCCTGATGGATATCATTCTGGCCTTTCCCAGTCTGCTGCTGGCCCTGGTTCTGGTAGCCATTCTCGGGCCGAGTCTCATTAATGCGATGATCGCCATTGCCATCGTCCAGCAGCCGCACTACGTCCGTTTGACGCGCGCAGCGGTGATGGGTGAAATGAGCAAGGACTACGTCACAGCTGCCCGCGTTATCGGGGTGCGCAGAGTGCGCTTGATGTTTGTTACCATTCTGCCAAATTGCATGGCACCCCTGATCGTCCAGGCAGCCCTCAGCTTTTCAACTGCCATTCTTGATGCCGCAGCCCTCGGTTTTCTGGGTATGGGTGCTCAGCCGCCAACCCCCGAGTGGGGCACAATGCTGGCGGATGCCCGTGAGTTTATTCTGCGTGCCTGGTGGGTCGTAACACTGCCTGGTCTCGCCATTTTGTTGACGGTTCTGGCAATAAATCTAATGGGTGATGGCCTGCGGGATGCCCTTGACCCGAAGTTGAAGCGGTCGTGACCAGGGGGAGTTATGGCATTACTAGAAATAAAAAATCTCTCCGTTGCCTTTCAGACCGCAGGTGGCCTTTTTACCGCGGTTGACCGGGTTTCAATGACCCTTGACCCTGGAGAAGTGGTCTCCATCGTTGGAGAGTCAGGGTCCGGCAAATCGGTATCAATGCTTGCGGTGATGGGGCTCCTGCCCTGGACGGCAGAGGTGACCGCTGACAAACTCCTGTGGGACGGCAAGGATTTGCTGGCGATGATTAAGAACAACCAGCAACGTACGATTGTCGGAAAAGAAATTTCAATGATTTTCCAGGAGCCGATGACCAGTCTCAATCCCTGCTTTACTGTTGGCTTTCAACTGGGCGAAGCATTGAAAACGCACCTGCACATGGACCGCAGGCAATGCAAGGAGCGGTCCCTTGAACTGCTGAACTTGGTTGGCATTCCGGAGCCACTCAAGCGGCTTAGGGCCTTTCCCTCACCAGCTTTCCGGAGGGATGTCACAACGGGTAATGATTGCCATGGCAATTGCCTGCAACCCTCGATTGCTGATTGCTGATGAGCCGACAACCGCACTTGACGTAACCATTCAGGCCCAGATCCTTGATCTTCTTCTGAAACTGCAGGATGAGACCAATATGGCTCTCGTGCTGATCACCCATGATATGGGTGTTGTTGCCGAAACTGCCGAGCGGGTCATGGTTCAGTATGCTGGTCAGCAGGTTGAACACCAGGACATAAAAGGGTTGTTCACCAAACCGCATCACCCCTATACCGCAGCGCTTCTGGCAGCCCTGCCCGAGCGTTCAACGAGCAAGCTCCTGCCTTCGATTGCAGGTGTTGTTCCCGGCCAGTTTGACAGGCCCAGCGGCTGTCTTTTTTCCCCGCGCTGCAAATATGCGACGGATCTCTGCAGGCAGCAGGAACCGGTCAGTGCTGCGGCCGAACTCGGCAATGCATTGTGCCATTATCCTCTTGAAAATGGCGAACCCAAGGACCATCCCGGGAGCAAGGAGGTGGCGGCATGAGTGGAGAAACCATCCTGGAAGCCACGAACCTTAAGCGGTTCTATGAGGTATCGCGAGGTAATTTCAAGTCAAAGGCACTATTGAAAGCCCTGAACGGGGCGTCATTTACCCTCCAGAAAGGGAAGACGCTTGCCGTTGTTGGGGAATCCGGTTGCGGTAAGTCGACACTTGCCCGGCTGGTCACCATGATAGAGCCGCCAACTTCCGGCGCCCTGAGAATCAGGGGCGTGGATATTGTCGGTTCAGACAGGCAGACCCGGAGAAAGCTCAAGTCAAAGGTCCAGATCGTTTTCCAGGACCCATACGGTTCGCTTAACCCACGACAGAAAATAGGCCATGCCCTTGAAGAGCCGTTACTGGTAAATACCACAATGACCAAGGCTGAGCGCCGCCGGAAGGCCAGTGAAATGATGGATTTTGTAGGGTTGCGGCCGGAGCTGTACGACCGTTATCCCCATATGTTTTCAGGGGGACAGCGGCAGCGTATTGCGGTCGCCCGGGCGTTGATGCTTAATCCTGAGATTCTCGTCCTTGATGAACCGGTGTCAGCGCTGGATGTCTCTATTCAGGCCCAGATCCTGAACCTGATCGCGGAGCTGCAGGAGCGGCTCAACCTGGCATATCTGTTTATCAGCCATGACCTGTCGGTCGTCAAACATATTGCCGACGAGGTAATGGTCATGTATCTCGGCATTCCAATTGAGTCAGCCAGCAGAGAGATTTTATTCTCGAATCCCTACCATCCCTACACAAGAGCACTCTTGTCGGCAACACCGATTGCCGATCCGTTGCGAACAAAGCAGCGTATTATGCTGCACGGTGAACTACCATCGCCCATTGATCCCCCATCCGGGTGCGCCTTCCATCCAAGGTGCTCCGAGGCAACTGATGAGTGTCTTGTGCAAGCCCCAGAAATTCGTACCCTTGGTGAAACCCAGGTAGCCTGTTATAACCCGGTTAATTCTGCAGAATAGTTTTTCTGGCCTGCGCCGCCGAATAATATAAATGTCAAGCACCAGCTTGCCAGGTAGGACACCATTGCTTTTTTCAAAATGTAATATAGCTTGTAATTTCCAGAGGCGAAAGGGTGACAGGTAAGCTTGAGTAGACAGGCGTTTTTTTCGAGGAACAGAAGCGTTGCTTTTACAGGTATGGAAGCAATCTTTTATCGGGGAGACAATTATTGGCTGGTGCATGAAAAGGCTGTTGTTCTGGGTGAGGTGCTGTGTTATAAGGAGCTATTCCAGGCAGTGCTTCTGGATGATGGGAGACAGTTCGTTCGACCGAATTCTCAAGGATCTGCATGATGATTAATACAAAAGTGTGGTGAAAAACAAGGTACCACTGATCATTTTCCCGAAATGTCGTTCAAGAATGATTGTTCAACAGCCTCTTGAAGACGTTGTCCCTGCACCCTGAATGTAAAGAAGTGCGAATGGTCTTGAAGGGCTCCTGGATGAGAGAAAAGCACTGATTGATGCAGTTTTTTAGGGCAGTCTGGTACCGGGTACCGGCTGCTTGTTTTTTATGGAAAATGAACATGAAAGGAGAGAAAATGATGAAAAGACATTACAATGATGTGCCTGGCTCTGATGGCAGTGATGATGCTGGCCGCAGGAAGTGTAGCTGCCGGTGCTCTGGATGAGATTCAGAAGAGAGGAACGCTTCGGGTGGGTATGGAGCCTGGTTACATGCCGTTTGAGCTGACCAATCAGAAGGGTGAAATTATCGGTTTTGATGTTGATATGGCAAAGCGCATGGCCAAGGCGATGGACGTAAAACTTGAACTGGTATCAACGGCCTGGGACGGCATTATTCCGGCACTGCTTACCGGCAAGTTCGATATCATCATGTCCGGCATGACCCTCACCCAGCAGCGTAATATGAGCATTAACTTTGCACTTCCCTATATCGTCATTGGTCAGACGGTGCTGGTGAATAATAAACACCAGGGCGTGATCAAGTCTTACATGGATCTCAACAACGAGAAATTTACGGTCGCTTCCAAGCTGGGAACCACCGGTGAGCAGGCAACCAAACGGATGATTCCTGCCGCCAAGTACATCTCCTATGAAACCGAACAGGAAGGGGTTATGGAAGTTGTCGAATGGCAAGATCGATGCCTTTATCTATGACATGCCCTTAACGCTGCAGCATGGGTACAGCGCGGCCAGGGCAAGATGTATCACCTTGACACCCCGTTTACCTATGAGCCGCTTGCCTGGGCCGTTAAGAAAGGGCGATTATGATTTCATTAACTGGCTGAATAATTTCATGATCCAGGTCAAAAATGACGGAACCTACGACAAGATCTACGGTAAATGGTTCGAGGATGATTCCTGGATGAAAGAAATCCAATAACCGAGAGGTTAATCCCACGTGAATGCCACAGAAAAAGTGTGGCCCTGGAAAATCCTGCTGGCAGTCATCCTCATTCGTGATGGCTGCCGGTATTTGGGGCTCGGTAGCGCGTATCGACTATGAATGGCGCTGGTACAGAGTTCCTCAGTATTTTTTCTATGAGGCCGAAGATGCCCTGAAGATTCCGTTTGATGGAGACGTTGAAAAAATCACCAAATCAAACAGTAATTCAATCGTAACCCTTGTTTCTGAAACCGGTGAAAAAGTTGATGTTGTTGTCGAAACAGAAACCATAAAGGTCACCGAGGGAGAGGATCTGTTTGAGGGTGATACCGTCGGATATACCTATGAATGGACGCTCGGACCACTGATGACGGGTTTATGGACGACGATGTGGATCTCTGCAGTTGCAAGTGTTCTTGCTCTTTTTATTGGCCTCATCGCCGGGATGATGAAAATATCCCGCAATTTTACCGTGTCCAGTCTTGCGGCAATATATGTCGAAATTATTCGTGGAACGCCGTTGCTGGTTCAGCTTTTTATTGCCTACTTTTTCTTTGGTACCGTTTTCAATCTTGATAGAATTGTAGCCGGGATTGGGGCGCTCGCTCTTTTTGCTGGAGCCTATGTCGCCGAGATCGTTCGGGCAGGAATCCAGTCAATTCCACGGGGGCAGATGGAGGCGGCGCGCTCACTTGGTATGAGTCTTCCACAGGCAATGTGGGAAATTATTCTGCCCCAGGCTTTCAAGAGAATTCTGCCACCGCTGTCCGGTCAGTTCATCAGTCTGATCAAGGATTCATCACTTGTTTCGGTTATTGCCATTACGGACCTGACCAAATCAGGACGCGAAATAATAACCAGTACCTTTGCGACATTTGAGATCTGGCTGGTGGTCGCGGCAATGTACCTGATTGTAACGTCTGTTCTGTCACAATTTGTTTTCTATCTGGAACGGAGGCTCGCAATCAGTGATTAAAGCAGAAAATATTTCCAAGATTTTCAGAGGACGCGGTGTAACCGTTCGGGCAGTTGACGGCGTGACGGCATCTGTTGATCCGGCTGAAGTTGTTGTTGTCATCGGTCCGTCAGGATCAGGTAAATCGACGTTTATCCGTTGTGTAAATGGCCTTGAAATGATCAACGAGGGTCATATCTATATCGATGGTGTTGATATTGCTGATCGAAAGACCAATATCAACAAGATCCGAGCTGAGGTGGGCATGGTTTTTCAGCAGTTCAACCTCTTTCCTCACAAAACAGTTCTTGAAAACTTGACGCTTGCCCAGATGCGGGTGAGGAAGAGAAGCAAAAAAGTTGCCCGTGAGAAGGCACGAATGCTGCTTCAGAAGGTTGGGATTGGCGAGAAGGAAAATGAGTACCCCTCGAGATTGTCCGGCGGTCAGCAGCAGCGTGTTGCCATCGCCCGGGCACTGGCGATGGACCCGAAAGTCATGCTTTTTGATGAACCGACATCAGCGCTCGATCCGGAGATGGTGGGCGAGGTGCTCGATGTCATGAAACAGCTTGCCCGGGAAGGGATGACCATGATGGTGGTCACCCATGAGATGGGTTTTGCCCGTGAGGTTGCTGACCGCGTACTATTTATGGATGAGGGTAAAATTGTCGAGGTCGGCACACCGGAGCACTTTTTTGTTGAGCCGCGGGAAGAAAGAACCAAATTGTTTTTGAAACAGGTACTGTAGATTGTCGTCTCATTGCATTGTCAGTCCGGGGGCGGTATCAGCCCGATAACAGTGCATTGTGGATGTAATAATACAAGAAAATATTGAACGATAGGAGCAGGAGGAAAGTTATGCGTTTTACCAAATTGTTTGCTGCCGCGTTACTCAGTGTCGGGCTTTGTGCTGCAACCGTTTCAGCAAAAGATATGAATGTCGGTTTTGTTTATGTTACTCCGATCGGAGATGGCGGCTGGTCCTACGCTCACAACCAGGGACGCCTCGAGATTGAGAAGATGGAAGGTGTCAAGACTTCTTATGTTGAGGCGGTGAATGAAGGACCGGACTCGGAACGTGTTATCCTGAACATGGCACGCAAGGATTATGACCTCATTTTTGCGACAAGTTTTGGTTATATGGACCCGATGCTGAAAGTTGCCAAGCAATTTCCCAAAGCAACATTCATGCATTGCTCGGGATTCAAGACCGCTGACAACATGGGAACTTATTTCGGCAGGATGTATCAGGCACGTTATCTGTCAGGAATGGTTGCCGGAGCGATGACCAAAAGTAATGTAATGGGATATGTCGCAGCGTTTCCTATTCCCGAGGTTATCAGGGGAATTAACGCCTTTACGCTTGGTGCGCAATCGGTCAATCCAGATGTTACGGTGCGGGTGGTCTGGACGAAAACCTGGTATGATCCGGCAACGGAAAAGGAAGCAGCTAAATCATTGCTTGATGTCGGGGCAGATGTGATCGCCCAGCATCAGGATTCTCCCGGTCCCCAGGAGGCAGCTGAGGAAAAAGGGGTTTACTCGGTCGGCTATAATTCTGATATGAGCAAATTCGCACCGAAAGCACACCTGACGGCACCGATTTTCAACTGGGCTCCGATATATGTCAATGCGGTAAAGCAGGTCCAGGCGGGAGAGTGGAAATCAGAGTCAATCTGGGTTGGCCTGGAAGCCGGGGTTGTTGATCTTGCACCAATGGGCGCTATGGTTCCCAAAGATGTGCAGGAGAAGGTGATGGCCAAGAAAAAAGCAATTATTGGCGGTGAAAAAGTCTTTGTTGGTCCGATCAAGGACCAGGCTGGCAGCGAGAAAGTGGCCAATGGCCAGGCAATGAGTGACGGCGATATGCTCGGCATGACCTGGTTTGTTCAGGGTGTTGTTGGAACAATCGAATAGTGTTGTAAACGATGCCCTGTAAAACGTTTGAAGGGTATTTGATAACATGAGGTAGTGCAGTAAAAAACATGTTCCCGATTCGCATTGTCAAAAGACAGGAGCCCCTTGGCTGGAGCTCCTGTTTTGTTTTAATAGGCGCGATCCTTCTATCGCTGCTGCTGAGCGGATTTTTGCTGTTTATTGGCGGCACGTCTCCGATCGATGGAATCGTTGTCCTGTTCCAGGGTGCTTTCGGATCACAATATGCCTTTGAAGATGCATTATTAAAAGCGACACCAATATTTCTCTGTTCCCTTGGAGTTGCAATTGCGTTTCGGCTCCAGGTATGGAATATCGGAGCTGAAGGCCAATTTGCCCTGGGAGCGGTCGGCGCCACCTGGATGGCTTTGTCGCTTCCGGAGGCTCCCGCTTACCTCGTGTTACCGGCGATGATTGGTATGGCAGCGCTTGCCGGCGGTTTATGGGGGCTGATTCCGGCAGTGCTCCGGCAGAAGCTGAAGACCAATGAAATCATCGTCACGCTGATGATGAATTATATCGCTATTCTCATCCTCGACTACCTTGTCTACGGCATATGGAAGGATCCGGCGAGTTTCGGTTTTCCAATGACCTCTGAATTTTCAGCTGCGGCAATCGTTGGAAAGATAGGGAGCAGCAATTTCAGCTGGGGATTGCTGCACTGCCTTGTTCTGGGCACCTGCCTCTGGGTGTTTTTACGATTTACCCGAATAGGTTTTGAAATCAAGGCAGCCGGTGATAATGTCCGGGCAGCAAAATATGCCGGTATCCCCTATGACCGTCTGGTTATGCTGGTCATGATAATCAGTGGTGCCCTGGCCGGTTGGGCCGGGTTTCTTGAGGCCTCGTCAACGGTAAACCGGCTTCAGCCGAGTATCATGTCCGGGTATGGGTATACAGCCATTGTGGTCGCCTGGCTGGCACGTTTGAACCCGTTTTTCATAGGAGTGGCCTCGTTCATGCTGGCCGGTCTCAGGGTCGGGGTTGAAGCCCTGCAGCTTGACCTGCAGATACCTGCCGCGTTTGGAGGTATTATCGAAGGGCTCATCCTGCTGACCGTTCTGGCAGGCGGATTATTCAGCCAGTATCGATTTGTGCTGAGGAGGGGGAAAGGTGAATAGTGACATTATTATTCCTCTTCTGGCCGCCGCGGTCCAGTCGGGGACCCCGATACTTTACGCGACGCTCGGTGAGATATTTACCGAGCGTTCAGGAATTTTGAATCTCGGTGTTGAAGGGATCATGATAACCGGTGCGCTGGCCGGCTTTCTGGTGGCTAAATTTACCGGTAACCCGATGCTCGCCTTTGTTATTGCCGGAATCGCCGGATCCTTTGCTGCCTCGATACATGGTCTGGTTTGTCTGGTGTTCCAGGGGAATCAGGTCGTTTCGGGATTGGCCCTGACGATCCTTGGACTCGGTTTTGCCGATTATTTCGGGACGCCTTTTATCGGCATGTCAGCACCAGGTTTCAGTGCTGTAGCATTACCGGTGCTGTCTACTCTTCCCGTCATCGGTCCTATCTTTTTCAACCAGGATCCGCTGGTCTATATCACTTATTTTATCCCGTTTCTGATGTGGGTTTTCTTTTATTATACCAGGTATGGCCTCAGTCTGCGAGCGGCTGGCGAGTATCCGGCAGCCGCGACAGCTGCCGGACTCAACGTGGTAGCCTACCGGTGGCTCGGTGTTCTGGTTGGCGGCTTCTTCATGGGGTTGGGGGGCGCCTATTTGTCACTGGCCTATACACATCTGTGGACCAACAACCTTACTGCAGGACGAGGTTGGATAGCAGTTGCCCTGGTCATCTTTGCCTTCTGGAAACCGGGCCGGGCCGTATTTGGAGCATACCTGTTCGGTGGTATCATGGCGATGCAGCTGAGATTGCAGGCTTCAGGTACCCAGATACCGTCCTCGCTTTTGTTGATGCTTCCCTATGCGCTCACTGTCGGTGTGCTGGTGTTTTCTTCATGGTGGAGAGGGAAGACAGACGAACCGGCTGCACTTGGCGTGAATATTGAGCCTGCAGAATAACTGTTATTGTGACAATGAGATAACCAAATCGGAAAAGGAACTATTATGGAAGTAACATCTGACTATAAGAGGACATACCCCATCTCCTGGGATCAACTTCACCGCGACTCCAAGGCACTTTCCTGGAGGTTGCTCGATATGTACTATTTCAAAGGGATTATTGCAATTACCAGGGGAGGGATGGTACCGGCAGCGATTATTGCCCGTGAGCTCGATACACACCTTGTGGACACCATCTGTATCTCAAGTTATGACTGGAAAGACAAAAAGGGAGATGCCGAAATTCTCAAGGGGATACAAGGGGATGGCGAGGGATGGCTGTTGATCGATGACCTGGTTGATACCGGAAGAACAGCAAAGATCGTTAAAGAAATGGTGCCGAAAGCTCATTTTGCCACCGTCTATGCCAAACCGGCCGGTCGGCCCCTGGTTGATACTTTTATAACCGAAGTCAGCCAGGACACCTGGATTCTGTTTCCCTGGGATACCGAATCCCAATTTGTGCAGCCGATAGCAGGAAGAAATCGTTAGGGTAAGCATATGGGTGTGGATCCTGTCATCAGGCTTGAGGGAATCAGCAAATCGTTTGGTCCTGTTCAGGCAAATCGTAACATTTCTCTTGAGATAAGAAGAGGCAGAGTTCTTGCGCTTCTTGGTGAAAACGGGGCCGGCAAATCAACCCTGATGTCGATGCTTGCTGGTCAGCTCCTGCCAGACTCGGGGACGATTTACCATGAAGGAAAGAAGGTGGTCTTTGCTTCAACCGAAAAGGCCATTGAGTCTGGCATCGGCATGGTCTACCAGCATTTCAAACTGGTTGACGCCATGAGCGTGGCCGAGAATATATTTCTTGGCCGGGCCGATTCTGTCTGGCTCAGGAAAAAGAAGATGAATGACATTGTCTCTGAACTTGCTCAGTCCTACGGCATGCAGCTTGATCCGAATGCAATTATATCGGAATTGTCAATGGGTGAAAAACAGCAGGTTGAGATCCTTAAACTGTTGTTCAGAAAAAGTAATATCCTGATATTTGATGAACCGACTGCAGTCCTGACACCCAATGAGGCTAAAACCCTCTTTAAAACCATGAAGCAGATGGTATCAGCCGGTAAAGCTATTGTCTTCATCAGCCATAAACTTGAAGAGGTGATGTCCATAGCAGATGATATCGCCATCTTGAAAAAGGGTGAAGTGATTGAGGTACGCTCTGCTGCAGAAGTCAGCTCGACCGCAGAACTTGCTGAGCTGATGGTTGGCCGGGAAGTGCTGCTCAAAGCTGACCGGTTTCCTGTCGAACCACGTCAACTCGTGCTGAAAGTTGAACACCTGCAGGGTGATTCTCTCAAAGATGTCAGTCTTGAGGTGCGCCAGGGTGAAATCCTTGGAATCGTCGGAGTAGCCGGCAACGGCCAGAAACCTTTGGTTGAAATGGTGTGCGGCCTGCAGCAACCTCCGGAGGGGAGTGTTACCATTTTAGGCCTTGCTTGGAAAAAATTCTTTTCCCACCGTAAATGGGAGAATGCTTTGAGCTATATCCCTGAAGATCGCCAGGGTCTGGCAACCTGCCAGGGGTTGAATCTTCTCGATAACTTCCTGCTGACCACCCGAGAGGGATTTTGTTCCGGGCCTTGGCTGCCCCAGGACACAGCAGGGAAAAAAGCCCAGCATCTGATTGAGGAGTTTGATATCAGGCCGCCAAACCTGCAGGCGCTTGCCTGGCAGTTGTCTGGAGGTAATCTTCAAAAAATGGTGTTGTCTCGGGAATTTTATCGTAAGCCTCGTTTGATTGTTGCTGAACAGCCGACCCAGGGCCTAGATATTGCTGCTGCCGAGGATGTCTGGAATCTCCTGCTCAAGGCCCGTGACCAGGCTGGGGTCATGTTGATTACCGGTGATCTTCCTGAGGCGCTTGAACTATCCGATCGCATTGCGGTGATGTATGGTGGCTCAATCGTTGACACCTTCAGTACCGGCAATAAAGATAAAATTGACCAGATACCGCAGATGATGGCAGGGCTGATCTAACCAGAAAGATAGAAATATAATGAATACGACTTTTACGGTTCTCAAGAATATACTGCTTCCCGTTGATACACTTGAGGCCTTTGGCAGAGTAGTACCGCTGGTGCGGTTGCTGATATCTACCATGCGAATTGGTGCAGAGCAGACCCAGCTCCTTCATGTCATTGCCGGCTCATTTCTCCGCGACCACATGGAATCGATCAATATTGCTGCAGGAGAGGTGCCAACGGCTGAAGATATGAGGCGGCTGCGACAGCACCATGTCGAAGAGGTGGTGACCCCCCTGTTGTATCAGGCCAGTGATTTGCTGCAAAGCAATACAGGTGATTATCTGTCTGACATCATGATTCTCGATGGTGACCCGGTAAAAAGGATTGATGAAGTCTCCCGCGACAAGAATTATTCAACCCTGATAATGAGCCGACGCAACCGCGCGGAAGAATCTGCCAAACTGACCGGCAGTGTTGTGGCCGGTGTCCTGCATCGGCATGTTGATGCCACGATCTACCTGGTTGGAGATGAGCCTCTGCCTGAAGGTGTGTCCCCCTTTACCAGGTGCCTGATAGGAATTGATGGATCACCGGCCAGTAAAAATGCGGTTAAGGAAGCCGGTACGCTGCTCAGAGAAGTTAATCAGGATATCGAGAGAGTTTTCCTTGTTCATGTCCTTGATCAGTCATGCTACTACGATGAGGATGGCATCACCTGCATGGAGGCAAGCGAATTTGGGCAAAAGGCTTTGGAAGAGGCCGGAAACCTGCTGATTGACATGGGTGTCGATCAGCAGAAAATCACCACGGTCATCCATTTCGGCAAACCCGGAACGATCCTGGCTGAAGAAGCAATTTCCTGTGATGCTACCCTGATATTTATCGGCAGACGAGACCGGTCGAGGATGGCGCAGGTGTTTCTCGGCTCGGTCTGTACCGACATGATACAGAATTGCAGGGAACGGACTATCGTACTCACCAGTTGACGAGACCGGTTGACAGCGTTTTTCATATTACCGTTGTCTATTTTCTTTGAACATGGCAAAATTGCGGTTGACCCACCAGGTAAAGAATAGGAGCAGCAGGGCGGTACCATGTCGAGAAAAATATCGCTGATAAAACCTTCAACAAGCACTTTTTTTGCAGAGTCAAAAAAACTTGGCCGTTATGGACCGGTAGAATGGCTGCACGGTTATATTTATGGGCGTTGGATTTATCATTACATTGGTATCGGTACCGGCGAGCACCCGATTGTTAAGTATTTAAAACCAATTGGTAATACGATCATCTGGATGTTCCAGCGTGTCACCGGTCTGAAGAGCGCTAACGGTGGCGTTGGGTTTGCAAACTCCTATCATGGCAAGGTGGTGACGCTTGATGGTGCCAGACAGCTTGTAACGGTAGATAAACCCATAACTCTGAACAACCTTGAAAAGGTTGTGCCCTACACCAGAGCCCGCGACATTGTTCTGAAAAACCCTGACCAGATAGCTTCCATGACCTGCCCATGCCGGTCTGCAAGAGAAAATCCCTGCCAACCGCTGGACGTCTGTCTGATTGTCGGGGAGCCATTTGTCAGTTTTGCCATTGACCATCACCCGGACAAAGCTAGACGGATAACCCGGCAGCAGGCGATTACCATACTTGAGCAGGAGAGTCGTCGCGGTCATGTGGCACATGCCTTTTTCAAGGACGCGATGCTGGATCGGTTTTACGCTATCTGCAACTGCTGCAGCTGCTGCTGCGGTGCAATGCAGGCCCAGCGCAATGGCACCCCGATGCTTGCTCCCTCGGGGTATGTCTGCGCTGCTGACCCAAAATTGTGCGTTGGTTGCGGTCTGTGCGGTGAGTTATGTCAGTTCAACGCTCTGAGCATTGACGGTAACGTGGCGATTGATTCTGACAATTGTATGGGCTGTGGGGTTTGTGTGAACAATTGTCCAGAAAGTGCGCTAACCCTGGTAAAAGATGCGCAAAAGGGTGAACCTCTTGAAATATTCAAGTTGATGAATGAATGTGGACAGGCGGGCGAGGATCCCCATATCTGATCCGAAACAGCAACAAATTGGAGTAGAGCATGGCAGTAAACAGAGTATTAAGACAGCTGGTCACAACTTTTTCACTCCTGCTCCTGGTCCTGTGTATTGTTAGTCCGGTTCATGCAGTCGATGTTACCTTTCGCTGGGCAATTCTGTCTGACAGTGGTGACGGCATGGAGCCCCTCGATTTTTCAGGGTCACCACCGATTGTATTCTCGGGAACAGGCTTGCAGATCTACCTCGAGCACCTGGATAACTGCCATGTTTACCTCTATCTCCTTGACTCTCAGGACGAACTGACTCCTCTTTACCCGACCGAAAAGGGTTACTACAACTATGGTTTTCCTCGTGGGCCCAAATTTATTCCGCCCGGGGACCAGAGTTTTGCCTTTGTGCCGCCGGCGGGCATAGAGACTTTTTTTCTTATCGCTTCCGAGGAGCGGCTTTTTCAGATCGAAAAATTGACCGAAGAGTTTCAGAACCATTCGGACAGTCTTGGGCAGCAAAAATTGTTGATCTCTCAGATCGAGGCGATAATCACAGAAAGAGGAAAGAAGTCCAGGGCATCAGAGGATTTAGAAGAGGTCGAAAAAAAGACACGAACGGAAACGGGAATTAAAACAAAAACCTTCAAGGCTGTCGAGGTCGATATCTCCGACAGTTATGGACGGAAGATCCTGATCGATCATCAGTGATCATAGGAGCTGGTTGGTGACAGCAGACCGTCAGTTGGAATTTGGCTTTAACCTGGGAAGCATAGAGCTATTTGAATTTTTCTCACAGATCTGATGAAACTACTGACGACACCACGGATGGATCGATGTATTGGCTGCCACTCCTGTTCGCTGGCCTGCGCCCGCCTGATCCATCGGCGCATTTCATGGTCTACATCGGGAATTCGTATTCACTCTTCCGGAGGCTTGTCCACCGGATTTGTTGCGGTACGCTGCCTTGCCTGTGAGCCGGCACCGTGTGCTGCCGCCTGCCCAACCGGGGCGCTAAGCCAGCGCAAAGGGGGGGGAGTCATTGTTCGCAAGAAACATTGCATACAATGCGGTGACTGTGTGTCAAGCTGCCCGGTAGATGCGATTTATCAGGATGATTCAGGGGATGTCTATCTCTGTATCCACTGCGGCCGCTGTGTTGAGTTCTGCCCGCACAATTGTCTGGAATTGCAGGAGATTGGCGAGATTGGCGAGGTGCTGCTATGACCAGGGAATATTTTAAAGTACTGGTCGTTGATCTTGAAAGCTCACAGAGCAAGGTTGAAGAAATTGATGGGCGTAATCAGGTTGCCGGGGGCAGTGGGCTTGCTGCCCTACTCTATACGATCTATGGCCATCCTGGCCTGAACTGGGACCACCCGTCTCAACCTTTTATCCTGGCCATTGGTCCGCTCACCGGCCATTACCCGCTGATGAGCAAAACGGTATGCTCATTTATCTCCCCCTATCACAACCAGTACACCGAGAGCCATGGTGGAGGACGATCCGCACTGGCCTTGTTCTTCACGGGCTATGACGCTCTTGTCATCGTCGGCCGGGCTGCCGGGCTCTGCTGTCTGTCAATAGGTTCAAGACACGTGCAGATAAAAGATACTGGATTTATGAAGGGGATGAACAGCGCGAATTCCGGCAAGCTTATCAGGCGGATGTTCAAGAAATCATCGGGACATCGATCCATCCTTCGGATCGGGCCGGCTGGTGAGATTGGTTCTGCAATGGCCTGTATTAATGTCGATTCCTATCGTCACTTCGGCAGGCTGGGTGGCGGAGCGGTGATGGGCGTAAAAAACCTAAAAGGTCTCGTGATTAACGGCGACACAAGTTTTCCGGGACCTTCCGGAAAAGATTATCCAGCGGTGTTTAAAGAGGTATACGGGCAGGTTACCTCAACCGACATGATGAGGAAGTACTATCATCTTGGAACTGCTGTGAACCTGCAGGGGTTGAACGACATAGAATCGCTGCCCTGGCACAACCTGCAGCAGACGAGCAACCCGGCGGTCAGCGAAATCAACGGTGAAACCTTCGCTGAAAAAACACTGCTGCGCAATGGCGCCTGTTCAGGCTGCCCAGTGGGTTGCATCCATCTGGGGTTTTTCAGGGATCAGTTCAAGAAGGAGGCCCGTTACCTGTACCATCAGGTACCCTACGATTACGAACCGATTTTTGCAGCCGGAACCATGCTTGGGGTGACCGACTGTTTCGAAATTTTACGTATTCTCGAAGACTTTGAGCTGGTCTGTGTTGATGCGATGTCCGGTGGTGTCGCCCTTGCCTGGGCGACCGAAGCGACGCAGCGGGGCCTGATCAGCGAAAAGCAGACGCTGGTCCGGCTCTCTTTTGGTGACGCCTCAGCCTACCAGGAGGCTGCAAACTATCTTGGCAGGGGAGCAAACGAATTTTACCGGCTGCTCGGCATGGGAACCTTGAGAGCCGCCGAGGAATATGGCGGAGAAGAGTTCAGCTGTGTGCTTGGTCAGGAGATGGCAGGCTATGCAACCGGTGAACTGTTTTTTGCCGCGCAAACACTTGGGTTCAGACATTCACACCTTGATACCGGGGCCTATTCATGGGATCAGAAACATGATACGAAAGATGTGGATGGTGGTGTCGAGTTCCTGATGACAGATGAGCCGGGCAGGGTGTTTCTGACATCGATGGTTGCCTGCCTGTTTGCCCGCTCAGCCTACAATGACGAGCAATTGGGCGCCTGCCTTGAGGCTGCCGGATATGAGGACCTGGCTGGATCCATGTCTGAAACAGCAGAGTATATTCGAAAATTGCGCTGGAAGGTGCGAGTTGACAGTGGCTTCAGGCCGGAGGAAATAGTTATTCCGAAGCGTTTTTATAACGTAAAGACCTGGAAAGGCAAGATTGACAGCGCTTATCTCGATGCGCTCAAGTCCGAGTATGGCAAGAGAATTCTGGCGCTGGTTGAGGATTTTAAGCCATAACAACAGGTTATGCGCTGCAACGCTGTTCGAATGAATTTGTTCTTCAGGTGAGGTAGTTCTCGTTCTTCATCAGCTTGTAATTAACGCTGTCAACCAGTGCCTGCCAGCTTGCTTCGATGATGTTGATCGATACCCCGACGGTACTCCACTGGCATCGACCGTCAGTACTTTCTACCAGGACCCTGACTTTTGCCTCGGTCCCGAGTTCGCCGGACAGCACCCTGACCTTGTAATCGATCAGTTTCATTTCTTCCAGGCAGGGATAGAATCGTGTCAGGGCCTTTCGCAGGGCTCTGTCCAGTGCATTGACCGGACCGTCACCCATTGATGCGGTATGGACTTCATCGCCACCGACATAAAGTCTGATCGTTGCTTCCGTCAATGGAGCCCTGTCCATTCGGTATTTATTGTTCATGACCCGGAACCCATCGATTCTGAAAAAATTCCTCTGCAGGCCGAGCGTCTTTCTCATCAACAGTTCGAAACTTGCTTCTGCAGCTTCATATTTATAGCCCTGGTTTTCTTTTTCCTTCATTTCGCTGATGATTGAGGCGAGCAGCGGGTCATCCTGCTTCAGGTTGAGCCCCCATTTCTGTGCCTTGTGCAGAATGTTAGAACGTCCGGCCTGGTCAGATATCAGGATGCGGCGATTGTTGCCCACCTTTTCAGGCTCAACATGCTCATAGGTCAATGGGTTTCGCTTTACGGCACTCACGTGGATTCCGCCTTTATGGGCAAAAGCGGATTCTCCCACGTACGGTTGATAGCGGTTGTTTGGCATATTCGCGAGTTCATTGACCAGTCGTGATGTCGTATAGAGATGCTCGATATGATCCTTTACCTGACAATCAAGTCCCATTTTAAAGATGAGTGCCGGAATGATTGAGGTGAGATTTGCATTGCCGCATCTTTCCCCATAGCCATTGATGGTTCCCTGGACATGTTCGAGACCGTAATCGATGGCGATCAGTGCGTTGGCCACCCCTGTCTCGGAGTCATTGTGGGAATGGATGCCCAGTTTGGCTGATGAACCGACTTTTTGCAGATACTGGCTGACGGTTTCGAGTATATCTGGCATTTCCTGGGGCAGCGTTCCCCCGTTGGTATCGCAAAGAACAATGGTAGTGGCACCACCCTTGACCGCACCTTCTAGTGTTGCCAGGGCATAATCAGGATTGTTCTTGAAGCCGTCAAAAAAATGTTCGGCATCGTATATCAAATCATCCACATGTCGTCTGAGGTAGGCGAGGGTATCTTCAATGATTTCAAGGTTTTCATCAAGATTTATTTTCAGTGCATCGGTGACATGGATGTCCCAGCTCTTACCGAAGATAGTAATAGCAGGGGTCTCTGCTTCGATTAACGCCTGCAGGTTCTTATCCTTGTCAGCATTATTGCGGATATGACGAGTTGAGCCGAATGCACTGATCTTTGCATGTGTTAACGGGAGCTTTTTGATTTTTTCAAAATATTCAACGGATACCGGATTTGAGCCCGGCCATCCCCCCTCGATATAGTCTATACCGAGTTCATCCAGCGCTATTGAGATGCGGATTTTGTCTTTAACCGAGATATTGAAGTTCTCAGCCTGGGTACCGTCTCGCAATGTTGTATCAAAAACTTCAATGGCTCGTGCCATGGTCTAGTCATACCTCCGGTTGAGGAAAACAGCCGCCTTCAGGGCGGTTACTGGGATGATTTATACTAAGAGATTATCTGCAAAAAGCAATCAGTTTAACGATATCAAGCCGCTTGGCGCGGATAACATGCACTATAAACCAAATAGCGGAAATAATTTGTCGATTCCATTTAGATTGTCTTGATCTAAGCGAGTCTGCGTATTACATAGTTCTCGTGGTTGAAGTGATGTATGCAAACCGACCACGTGTCTTGTCAGGCTTTCCCTGAAGATATAAACGATTAGACTGGAGGAAAATTGATGAAACGATTGATATCTGTTTTTGTGTGTCTAGCAGCACTTGTGTTGCTTGCCCAACCGGCCCTGGCAGAGAAAAAGGTCCGATGGAAGCTGGCCATGAGCTGGACCAGCACCCTTGCCCCCCTTGCCGAAGCGGGCCCATGGCTGGCTGAAATGGTCAGTGATATGACTGACGGTAATTTTGAGATTCGCTTTGAAGGCGCTGAAAAGCACAAGGCTGCGCTTGGTATTCTGGATATGGTCAAAGGTGGACAGTATGAAATGGGGCACAGTGCTTCCTACTATTGGAAAGGCAAGGATGTGACCACCACCTTCTTTACCACTGCACCGTTCAGTATGACCGCTTCAGAACAGTATGCCTGGTACTATTTTGGCGGCGGACTCGACCTGATGCAGAAGGTCTATGGCAAATTTGATGTTTACTCATTTCCGGGGGGCAACACCGGTGTGCAGATGGGCGGCTGGTTTCGCAAGGAAATTAAATCACTTGATGACCTCAATGGTCTGAAAATGCGAATCCCCGGTCTGGCCGGAGAAGTTTTCGCCAAGCTTGGAGTAAACGTGACCAATATTGCTCCCGGGGAACTCTATACAGCACTTGACCGTGGCACCATTGATGCCCTTGAGTGGGTCGGTCCGGGAATGGATATCAAGATGGGATTTCATAAAATTGCTCCGTTCTACTACTCCGGCTGGCATGAACCGGCTTCAGAGCTGCAGTTTCTTATAAATAAAAGCGCTTTTGAAAAACTACCGCCGGCATATCAGGCCGTGCTGAAAACGGCTATGCAGGCCGTTGCGCTGAAAATGACAGCAGCCAACTTCGAGGCAAATGCCCAAGCCTGGAAGAAGATGAAAGAAGAGTATCCGAACATTAAGGTGATGACCTTCCCTGAACCGGTACTCAAAGCCATGAGTAAAGCAAACGATGAAGTACTGCAGGGATATGCTGCAGAGAATGCGGAGTTCAAGGAAGTCCTGGAGTCCAGGAAAGCATATATGGACACAGCGCGACAATGGACGAACGTTTCGGAAAAATATTATCTGAAAACATCAGAAACGGTTGGCCAATAGCCGGAACGCTGCGATACGTTGTTGACCGCCTGAACTGTTCACGCAGCACAGGCGGTTTTTTTATGGACTTGCATTTTGACTGGCTTCACGGTTAGGTGTTAGACGATTCGGGGGAGCACTGAGTTTATGATGGGCAGAAAACAGAATAATACCGGGGTTGAATAAATGCTTGAGAAGGTTGAGCACGTTTTTGGCAGGGTAAACCGGGTTATCGGAAAGATCCTTTCGATTCTGCTCCTGCTGATGACCTTAAATGTGTTTTACGATGTCATCATGAGATATTTCCTGCATAACAGTTCCGTTGGCATGCAGGAAATGGAGTGGCATCTTTTCGGCATTATTTTTCTGTTTGGCATCCCTGTCTCCCTGCTGGACGAGGGACACGTACGGGTTGATTTTCTCTATGATCGGTTCACGATCCGGACAAGGGCGGTCATTAACATTATTGGAACTGTTTTTTTCCTGCTGCCGCTTGCCCTGTTGATATTTTTTGGCTCACTTGACTTTGTCATCGATGCCTACGAAATAAAAGAAATTTCCCAGGATCCGGGTGGTTTACCATATCGATGGTTTATCAAGGCAATGATTCCGGCATCATTTGCTTTGCTGATTATCTATTCTCTTGGTTATACGGTAAAGAACATAAATATATACCGCAATAACACTCATACCAAAAAGGTGGGACAGCCCGATCCAGCAGACGGCAGGGCTCGGCCATGACAGGTATTGTGATGTTCTTTGTCGCCCTGCTGATGCTTGCCATCGGCTATCCTGTCGCCTTTACCTTTGGTTCGGTGTCCATTTTTTTTGGTATTATTGCGGCAATTGTTGAATTGTTTCCGGATGTGTCGGTGACCATTGTCGCCGAGGAGTTTTTCCAAATGTTTTCAATGATGCCATTTCGTATTTATGCCATCATGAAAAATACCATTCTGATGGCTGTCCCGCTTTTCATTTTCATGGGGATTGTACTGCAGAAGTCTGATCTCGCTGAACGACTGCTGGAGGCCATGGGCACTCTGTTTGGTAAAATTCGCGGCGGAGTCGCGGTCAGCACGGTTCTGGTCGGGACGCTGTTGGCGGCATCAACAGGTGTCGTTGGTGCGTCTGTCGTTGCCATGGGGGTAATCTCTCTTCCCGTGATGCTCAAATATGGGTACTCCAAGAGGCTATCTACCGGTACTATCTGCGCGGCTGGTACCCTGGGACAAATTATTCCTCCTTCCATTGTGTTGATAATACTGGGTGATGTCTTTCAGCAGCCGGTCGGAGATCTCTTTCAGGCGGCAGTCGGTCCTGGCCTTGTTCTGGTGGTCTGCTACATCCTTTATATCCTCGCTGTCGCTTTGTTCGACAAGGATGCCGCACCTCCGATTCCAGTTGATGAGGCGATCAGCAGGGGGCAGGGTCTCTGGAATGCTCTTGTCGCCATCCTGCCGCCGCTGACCCTCATTGTTCTGGTGTTGGGTTCTATTTTCGCAGGTATCGCCACACCAACAGAATCCGCTTCGGTGGGCAGTGTCGGGGCCGTTGTCCTGGCTGCAATGTACCGGAAACTGAGCTGGCAGGTTCTCGAGGAGTCCTCCCTGGAGACAGTAAAAATTACCGCCATGGTCTTTGCTATCCTGATCGGGGCAACGGCCTTTTCAATGGTATTTGTCTATAGCGGTGCTGATTATCTGGTCGAGGATGTTCTTACTAATTTGCCTGGCCAGAAATGGACCTTCGTCCTGCTGGCGATGCTGGCCATCATGGTACTCGGTTTCTTTATCGACTTTATAGAAATTTCCTATATTGTGGTGCCGATCCTCTTGCCGATTGTGGACATAATCGGTTTGAATCCGCTCTGGTTTGCCATCCTGATCGCGATGAACCTGCAGACTTCCTTTCTTACGCCACCGTTTGGCTTTTCACTCTTTTACCTCAAAGGGGTATGCCCACCTGGTGTAAGGACGACTGATCTGTATCGAGGGGTGATACCATTCATTATCATCCAGGTACTGGTGTTAATGTCAATCGTCCTGTTTCCATCCATGTATGGCTTTCAGTAGCATCCGGAAAAACATGAGAGCAGGTCAAGGGAGCAGTGGAACAGGGTAATCCGGACATAGCAAAATAGGAATAACGAGGGGGATAACATGAGCGCAATTAAGACTGCAGTCGTTGGTTTCGGCCTGTCAGGCAGGGTATTTCATTGTCCCTTCCTTCATGCTTCAGATTATTTTATCTTGTCCCGAATTGTCCAGAATTCGGCGAGGACAGCTGGTGATATCTACCCGGATATCGAGATGTCTTCTTTTAAAGAAGTTCTGGAAGATGGCGAAATTGAACTGGTCGTTGTCGCGACACCTGATACATTCCACTATGACATGGCACGGGAGGCGCTTGAAGCAGGAAAAGACGTTGTTCTTGAAAAACCCTGTGCGCCAACTGCTGCTCAGGCACGATTGCTGGTCGAGTGTGCAGAAAAACAGAACAAAAACCTCTTTATCTTTCATAATCGGCGCTGGGACGGCGACTTCATGACTGTCAGCAAGGTGGTCTCCTCGGAAATGCTTGGTGAGATCGTCGAGTATGAGGCGCGCTATGATCGGTTCAAGCCGGATCTGAACCCGAAAGGCTGGAAGGAGGCAGACGAGCCCTCAATAACAATACTCCACGATCTCGGCACTCACATCATCGATCAGACAGTTGCCCTGTTTGGTGCCCCGACAGCACTCACCGCAACACTAGCCAGGCAGCGTGCTCACTCGAATATATTCGATTCATTTAGTGCTATCCTGGACTATCAGAGTTTTCAGGCAACTTTGAAATCATCGCTTCTGGTGCGTGAAGAGAGCCCCCGTTACCGGATAAACGGCAGACGAGGATCATTTGTGAAGTATGGTGTTGATCCGCAGGAAAGCGACCTCCAGGCGGGTAGAGACCCGCTTGATCCTGACTGGGGAGTTGAACCTGAAGAAAACTGGGGGGTTATCAACAGTGAGATAAACGGGGTTGACTTTCGGGGAGTTGTGCCCAGTTTATCTGGTAATTACATGATGTTCTATGACAATGTCTATGAGGTTATCAGGAAGCGGGGAGCCATGCTTTTACCTGCCAGAGAAGCACTGATTACACCGATGATTATCGACGCGATTATCCAAAGTCATGAGCAGCGGAAGTCGATTGATCTGTCGAGCTGACTCACCTGAGATGAGTTTAACAATTCTGGGAGATGGATATGCTGAACCAAGAAGAATTTTCTGAAAAAGTAGCCGGGGTGCAGGAAGAAGTGAGAGCGCTTGGTGATACGGATGACGGTTCGATTATTGAAGAGACAGCATCCCGGTTGGAGGGGTTCAATTATGGTCCCCCGGTATTGATGCCGGTTTCTGAGTTTCTGCGATGCAGCAAAGAACGGTTACTCGTGGAAATTGATCACATTGTAAACCTCTCTGAAAGTGATCTTGCGGCCATGGATTCCACCAGCGGGAAAAACAGCCGTGAGCTGAAACTGCAGCATATATCGGTTATGGTCTTTTACTATAAGGAACTGGTAGATCTGCGACGTGGAGTTCCGGAAGCCTGGGATGAAGTTGATGAATTATATGTCCACGACTAGTCGTTGCAGTATCATGATCAGAGAATACTCTTGCCAAAAAGTGACCCGATCAGGCTGACCGCGACCTGGGCAGTCCTGTTACTTGTGTCCAGGATAGGGTTTGTCTCCATGATGTCAAGTGACATCAGCCTGCGGGTATCATGGAGCGTCTCCATCAATAACTGGGCTTCACGATAGCTCAGGCCGCCGGCAACTGGTGTGCCGACCCCTGGGGCTTCAATGGGGTCAATACTGTCCATGTCCAGGCTCAGGTGTATCTGCTTGCAGGCTGCCAGAATCGCTAACGTTTTTTTCAAAACAACATGCATGCCCAGCTCATCGATATCCCTCATGGTGAAAACCGTGCACCCGGACTTTCTTATATTATCCTTTTCTTCCTGGTCCAGGTCACGAACACCTATCAGCACCACATGTCTGGGGTTGAGTTTTGACCCTTTTCTCCCGAGGTTAACAAGTTGTTTCGGACCATGGCCAAGCAGGATTGCCAGGGCCATGCCGTGAACGTTGCAGCTCTCTGACGTTGCCGGCGTGTTGAAATCGCCATGGGCATCAACCCATATGACGCCGCACTCACACCCGTCTGTCACCCCGCCGATACTGCCGATGGAAGCGGAATGATCACCTCCGAGGAATATGGGAATTGTTTTGTCTTTTATCGCTTTCTTGGCTGCTCTGTAGACCTTTCGGCAGGCGGAGCGTATAAGCGGCAAACGCTCGGAGTAAGTACTGTCCGTCAGTGTATAATGGCCGGGTATTTCAATATTGCCTTCGTCCTGGGTGAGATAGCCGAGATTTCGCAGGGTTTTGCCAAGCCCGGCATAACGGATCGCAACCGGACCCATGTCTACACCACGGTGTTGCTGACCCAGGTCAATCGGTACACCGATAATTCTGACAGTTTTACTCATGGTCCTGCCATCTGAGGTTATTCCAGAGATTAACGATGAAATCCTGGGCATTTGTCAATATTGCCTGGGCCTGTGCTGAACCACGATTTGCAAGTTTATCTGCGCTGAATTCAGACATATCGACGATAAAGAAGAATACCGGGCGGACTGTGCCATCTTCCTCCACCCTGTAACTCGGCACCATATTGCCAAAAGCAATTGAGTGGAGCTGGGTGGCCATGGAGATCACCGTTGTCGCCTGGCATGCATGCTCACGCATCCTGTCCTGCGCCTGGTAGGCATCCCCGATGACGCCGGGAAGTGGTCCGTCATCCCTGATTGATCCGGCGAGAACATAGGGGACACCGGCTTTCTCACAGCCATACATGATTCCATCAGTGACACCTTGCTGTTCTATGTAATTGGCGATTGAACCTGCTGCCCGTACCCCACTGATCACATCGAGATGATGATAATGACCAAGGGGAACCAGGTGCTGATTGTAAATGTCCTGGCCAAGACCGGTGCCAAAGCGTGAGGCTTCGAGGTCATGGGTGGCCAGAGCATTTCCTGCCATCAACCCGTGGCAGTAGCCGGATTCGATGAGCCCCTGCATCGCTTTCCGGCTGTCTTTATCAAAAGAGACCGCAGGGCCAAGAACCCAGACAATATGGCCATGTTGACGATCATGTCTGAGGATATTGTAGAGGTCATCATACGAGCGCGAGAAGGGGGTCTCACGCGTCCCACGGGAGCGAAAGGTGAATTTGTCCGTTTGAGCTTCAAGCTCAACAAACCCGTCGGCGTGAACAAAAATTCCCTCTTCACCATTTTCTGTCCGACCGATGACGACAAGCTCTCCCTTCTTAAGGCGTCGGGGTTCGGTGACCCGGATGTTCGGCCCGTCAACAACAAGCACCGCATCCATTCTGCTCATCGGGGCAATAACCCAGCCATGGTCTTCTAGCTTAACGTATTCGGGGAGGTTGGATGTTGCGTGAAAGAGGTCGGGGGCAATACCGTCTGCAGGAGCCGGTTCGAGCCTGGCGTCTGGACTGTCGGACAGCGGTGGTTGGGAAAATTGCGGTGGCGTATAGGGCATGAGCGGGTTCATGGCAGCCTCCTGATAAGTCATGGAAGATAGTATATAAACGATGGGAAGTTTAATGATTACTCAATGAGCCTTTTGCAAAATGATGATTTTCGTTCAGCGTCAAGGCATGCGAAAAATTTTTACCGCAGGCATCGTTGATATTCCGAGGATAAAAATTTAACCATAACGCAGAGGTTGAGCGAAAAGGGCGTTTTGCCAGTGGCTCCAATTATTAAGATAACAGGGAATACAATCATCGCAATATTTTAAAGGTGAAAATAATTAATTTTCAGTATCATAGGCTGATTGTGCCTGAATAACAGGGAAGGATCAAATGAGCAGTGATGGATACAGGATACGAAAAGCAGTCATGGGTGATGAAGGAAAGCTGACAGAGCTTTCCTTTGCCTCTAAGCGGCATTGGCCGTATCCTGATCACTATTTTTCGATCTGGCGACCAGAGTTGACCATTACCGGGGATTATCTTGAGCGAAACGCGGTCTATCTCGTTGAAGATGGTGATACAATTGTTGGCTATTACTCTCTGGTGCTGCTGGAAGAAGATCAGCAGTTACTAGGTCAGACACTTGGCCGCGGCTATTGGCTGGATCATATGTTCGTCCGTCAGGACGCCATTGGCAGGGGCATCGGCAAAGAACTGTTTTCCCACCTGTGTGAGTGGTGCAGAAGTAAAGAAATAGGGAGCATTCAAATGCTGGCTGATCCTTACGCCAGGGGCTTTTATGAAAAGATGGGTTGTGTTTATATCAGAGATGTGCCCTCGACCATAGAGGGGCGGACAACACCGCTTCTCATAATGGATCTGCCTTTGCCTCTGAACACGCCGAATGGGCACTATCGACAATGAAGGTATTAATCGATACACTCCTGATTGTCTTACCTGTTTTTCTGGTAATAGGCCTTGGCTTCGGGATTCGGTTCACGACCCTTGTGGACAAGGAGTTTCTGCAGAAGATAAATAAGCTTGTTTATTTTGTGGCGCTCCCTGCCCTGCTTTTTCATAAGATATCAGCCGCTGATTTTTCCGCTACTTTCAACCCAGCTCTTTTGTTTGGCTTAACAGTCTCGACGTTACTTGTATTCGGGATCACTTATCTCTATGCGGCCATGCGGAACTATTCTCCCCAAATGCGAGGGGCATTCTGTCAGGGAGCCTTCAGGGGAAATGTTGCCTATGTCGGTCTGGCGATATCTTTTAATGCCTATGGCGAGGAAGGTTTTGCTATTGCAGGAGTGCTCATTGGTTTTATCATTCCGCTGATTAATTTTTTGTCGGTACTGGCAATGCTGTTGCCTCAGCAGAAAACCAGTCATCGGATCGGTGCTTCCTTCTGGGCCTACCAGTTCCTGTTTAATCCACTGATTATTTCTTCATTTGTCGGTATCGCCTGGAGCTATCTGGCTCTGCCGATTCCCCAGGTGCTTGATCGATCATTGGATATTCTTACCGGAATGTCGTTACCGCTTGCCCTGATAGCGATTGGTGCGTCTTTTTCGATAAAGAGCCTGCAGGGTGAGTTTACCGCTGCTCTTTTGGTTTCAGGGGTTAAGCTTGTCGCAGCACCGGCACTGTCAGCCCTGCTCCTTGTTTTTCTCGGGGTTCGGGGAGTGGAGCTTGGCTCCGGGATTATTCTGGCGGCTGCGCCTACGGCTACTGCTGCATACATAATGGCTCAGCAGCTTAACTCGGATGCCGAGCTTACCGGGACAATCATCATGATGACCACCCTCTCATCCATTGTCACCTATACGCTCATTATTTACCTGCTCAAGCTCAGCGGTATTTAAGCTCAGTCGGGAATAACCAGTGAGACATGGTGTTCTTTCATGATTTCAAGTATCTGGGGGGGCGGTTCACAATCGGTGACCAGGTATGAGAGGTCCCGAAGGTGGCCAACCTGGGCCATGGCGTTTTTCTGAAATTTTGAACTGTCAGTGACTAGAATTACTTCACGACCATTCTCTATCATCTTGCTCATCAGCAATGCTTCTTCGTAATGGTAATCAAGAAGAAATCCCTCAGGTGATATGGCGCCGATACCCATGAGCAGGAAGTCGGTCTGGAAATTGTCCACAAAACTGATGGCGGCAGGACCGATTATCCCGCCATTATGGTGGCGCACACGTCCGCAGGGCATCAGCAGCTCGATTTCACTTTTACTGTAGAGGTGAAATGCTGCATGAATATTGTTGGTGATCACACAGAGAGTCGAGAGCCGGGCAAGCTCTTTTGAGACGATTTCCATGGTCGACCCACCGGATACAAACATTGAATGACCAGGACTGATCAGTGAAACCGCCGCGGCAGCCAGACGTTGTTTCTCCTCGAGCATGGAGATCCTGCGCACGTCGTAGCTGATATTTACCAGACTTGAGGCGGAGCCGGCTCCACCATGGTGGCGAGTCACCAGATTGTCCCTGCTCAGCGCGAGGATATCCCGGCGGATGGTCTGGGTCGAAACATCATATTTTTCTGCCAAAAATTCAATACTCGCATACCCTTTTCTGTTAACTAAACTCGCAATTCCTTCGCGTCGTTCGAGAACTTTGGTCATGGTATGTAGCCGTTGTTTTTGGTTGATTTTATAATCCTGGTGATCAGCGCACCACAATAGTTCCGTCTTCAGGTATTGAATGAGCGGTACCATAGACTTCGCACCTGATTCCTGGCCTGAAATTGAGCCTGACGGAGCTCTGTTCATGCTTCATCGTTATATCGCTTTCGTGACGCAGCGAGTCAACGAACGGAAACCCGAAAACACGAATTTTTTCAATTCTATTTTTTTTGCTGATCTCACCGGTGTGTTGCACCTCAGGTCCTTCAGCAATAACCGCTCCTTCCCTGACGAAAAGAGGTATGCGGTCCAGCTCCATCTGCAGGGTAAGCACCTGGCCGCCCTCGAGTCGATTTCCATCGAAATAATTGTACCATACTCCTTCCGGAAGGCAGAGGGTAACCCATCCTCCCGGCTGCAGAACCGGAGCGACAAGGAGATGATCACCGAGCATGTATTGTAATTCAAAGTTCCAGGTACGCTGGTCTTCGGGGAAGGCCAGCACCATACTGCGCATCACAGGAAGTCCTGAAACCATTGCCTCACGCACCTGTCGCTGGAGATACGGTATCAACCGGTAACGCAGGCCCAGCCAATTCCTGGCTATGTGCAGGGCTTCATCGCTAAAATACCAGGGTTCCCGCGGGCCGATTCCATGTATCCGGCAAAAAGGGCCACACACGCCGGCCTGCAGCCAGCGGATAAACAGCTCATCATCGGGTGGTTGGCCATAAAAACCGCCGATATCATGGGCATAAAAGGGTGCTCCGCTCATTCCCCAGCTCTGCCCTCCCAGAAGTGAACCTGCCAGACCTTCCCATGAGGCTTGCGCATCTCCACCCCACTGGGTTGCAAACCTCTGTGAACCAGCCCAACCGCTGCGGGACCAGATAAGGCCGTGCTCGAAGTGGTCTTCCGATGCCTGGAAACAGGTCATGTTGTAAAGCAGTGGAATAGCATTGTGGCAGATGATCCCGGGGTCACCATTTGAGGCATAGGCATCTTCAGGAACCTGCTCCCCGAAATCTACCTTGAAGACATCAACACCAAGGCCGTGAAGCTTGCGGTGCTGATCATACCACCAACGAGCCGCCTCCGGAACGGTAAAGTCAAACAGCCCTGAGTCAGGAAGCGGCGTCAATACCTCACCAAAGGGAGACAGGTCAAACTGGTATCTATAGGTGTCGCCATTCACATCTTTGAGGAACCAGCCTTTGGCCTCAAACGCATCATAGAGAGGATTATTCACTGAGCAGATCGGGTATTCCCAGACACAGAGTTTGAGGTCCAGCTCACGCATGACCGAGATAAATTTTTCCGGCTCGGGATACCGATCGGGATCCCATTCAAAATAAAAGCGGGTATCCGTATCAAGCCATGCACGACCATCCAGCGTGTAAACGTCGCATGGTATCTCTTTCTCCCTGATGGTTCGGGCAATTTCCTCTGCTTCTTCAAACGTTTTGTAATAGGCCCTGGAGATCCAGTTCCCCAGGCTCCACAGCGGCACATCACCGGTCCGTCCGGTAATGTCCGTGTAGCGTTCTATCAGTTCTGCAGGCGAGTCACCCGCTATGAAAAAGAGATCGAGAACCTTGTCCTCAACATGGGCTGCATAGCTCCAGTTAGACCATTGAGGATATCCTGCCCCATGGGTGACCCGTGCTGTGGTATGGATAAAGACCCCGTATCCCGATGTCCCGCAAGAGCAGTTTGTACCGTTGGGTGTCCAGCAGAATGGAACGTTTTTATAGCAGATCTCGGCGTTGACACCGAGCGAATCTTCTGCCCAGCTTGTCAGCTTTTGGCCACGTTTGTTCAAACGTGCGTATTTTTCGCCAAAACCATAGATGGGGGCACCTGGCTGAAGTGCCACCGAAAAAAACCAGCCCGTGTCGGTGCGGGCGAAGGGCGGGATGCGGAATCGCCTGACAAAATGGCCATCACCAGAAGGCTGGACCACAGTCCTGTTGTTTTTCCTGAAGGTGAAGTGGATCGGGCCCGACCCATTGTTCTCCGGGGTTTGGTCTGTGGATAGAATTACTTCTGAATCTCCGCAGCGAACGATATGATGATCATTTTCATGTGCGTAGGTGATTGCTGTATCGGCAGGTGTGCCGACGATTATCGGGTAACGGTTTACCTCCTCATCGCCCAGTCTCAGCCTGAGAATACTGTCATCCCAGAAGCTGATCTCGAGGGTGCCTTCGCTGGTGGCGAACAAAACCCTGTCGTCCAGGATTTCAGAGAGTTTCAGTCCGGTTATCGGAGGCAGCTGTTGCGGGTCCATGTTATCAGGTCGTTGCGTTTAAAAATGGGGTCAAAAACCATGGCGGACAGTAATTAGCAACTGCCCGCCATGAGGGGAGGTTAATGTTACATGTTCAAAAGGAGCTGGGCCTCCAGCTTTTCTTCTGCCATTTTAATTGCAGCTTTGTATTCATTGAGAAGCAGTTCACCCTCTGCACCATACTTGTCGGTGTACCACTTCTGCAGTGGGGCAGCTGCCGTGCGGAAGGCATCTTTTTCCTCAGGGGTTGGGACATAGATATCGCCGCCCGCTTTCTTGAATTCCTCGTATGCCTCGATTGCACGGCGTTTCGGGAAGGCGAAACAGACCTGGCCCAGGTGGCGGAAGCCATCATTGACAATCCGCTTCTGCTCGGGTGTCAGGGCCTGGTAGGAATCCTCATTCATGATCCACAGACTTGCCATGTAGGCATGACCATCAAGCGTTAAGTACTTGATATGTTCATGGAACTTCATCCCGACAATATCAGTGATACCGTTTTTGGAACCATCGATAACACCGGTCGCCAGCGAGGTGTAAACTTCCGGCCAGGCAACAGGAGTTGCCGATGCGCCCAGGTTTTTGACCAGGGTTTGCTGGAGTGGCGAGTTGATGGTTCTGATACGCAACCCTTCCATATCCGCCGGTGACTTGACCTGTTGTTTCGTGTTGGCAATATTACGCCAGCCACCGGTATTGGTCATGGTCATAATCCTCGGGCCACCCTTCTTCAGGACATGTTGCCGGATGACATTAAGGAACGGGCCTGTCAGGACTTCTTCTGCTACCGCGTCGTTATCCATCATATACGGCAGGTCCATTACCTGGAGCTCCGGAAAGGCAACGGAGATTCCGCCGATAGTCATCTGGTGGACCTGAATAATATTGGCCTGAGTGGACTCGTAACATTCTCCCGCATTACCGCAGAGCTGGGCTCCCGGATACACTTCAACAACGATTTTGCCATTGGAGCGGGCCTCAACATAATCCTTAAATACCAGGGCTCCGTCGTAATCTTCATCGTTGGTGTTGGAGAGATGCACAACCCTCAAGGTGTGGTCCGCCGCGTAAACGGCAGTGATGCCGAATACAAATATACAGACTGCAAGTGCTACCATTAACTTCTTCATCTGCTTCTCCTCCTCTTTGAGATTAGAAATTCATAAAAATTAACCGCCTATTCCGCGCAGCAGCCAGCTGGCGGCTGACGGAACATCCAGATAACCGAGCCATTTGGGAATGGACAGAGTTAATATGGGAAAATAGGAAATGAGAAAGATCACCAGAAACTCCACCACCAGAAAAGGAATCATTTCTATGGCTATCTTCTCAAGGGATTCGCGGCTCAAGCCAGCAGCCACAAATAAGACCAACCCCATCGGTGGTGTTGCCAGGCCGACGGTTACGTTGACACACATGACGACAGCGAAATGGAGTGGGTGAATGCCTACCTGTGCCATGGCGGGGCCAAGGATCGGGCCGAGGATAAGGATCGCCGGCCCGGCATCAAGAAACATACCGACGATGAACAGTAAAATGTTCACCATGAAAAATACCGCATACGGATTTTCGCTCACTGATAATACCATCCGGGCCATCTTTTCCGGCGTATGGTAGAAGCTGACAATCGACGCAAAGCTCACCGCCGCGCCAACCAGCATCAGGATAACCCCAGACGATATCGCCGCAGAGGTAAACACACGAGGTATATCCTTGAACTTCATTTGCCGTGTACTCAGGGCAACAATCAAGGCATAACCGGCCCCAACTGCCGCTGCTTCGGTCGGTGTAAATACCCCCGCCAGGATACCGCCGAGCATGATAACCGGAGTCATCATGGGGATGGCACCATCCCACAAGGCCCTGAACCGCTCATTCCAGGGCATCGGTTCGTTAGCTACCGGAAAATTTCTGACCCGCGCCAGATACGCGGTCATTGCCATTAACCCCAGACCTATGGTTATGCCGGGAACCAGTCCAGCTGCGAAGAGACCGGCAACCGATACATTCATTACAAAGGCATAGAGTATCATCAAGCCGGACGGTGGGATAATCGGTCCGATTACCGAACTGGCAGCAGTGACTGCAGCTGCAAACCGGCGTGTATATCCGTTCCGCTCCATAGCCGGAATCAGCATTGAGCCAAGAGCTGAGGTGTCTGCTACAGCTGATCCTGATAAACCGGCAAAGAGCATGGAGGAAGCAATATTGACCTGGGCGAGGCCTCCCCGCCGGTGACCGAGAAAGGCCTGGGCCAGTTTGACAAGGTTTTTGGTGATTCCACCTTGATTCATGATTTCACCAGCAACAATAAAAAATGGCAGGGCCAGCAAGGGAGGACTGTATACCCCGTTAAACAGTCGTGAATAGAGGAGTTTTAAAAACATCAGCTTGCCATCGATAACGAAGGCGAGTCCCGGCCCAAACAACAGCGAAAAGACAACCGCCAGGCCGCCGAACATCATGACCAGAAAAATAAGGAAGTACATCATAGGGCAGCCTCCTCTGACAGTTTATGAGCGAGTGCATCTTCGGTATCTCGGGCATTATCGGGATCGATAATACCAGGGAAATCCGTGAAAATTCCCTCAACTGCAGCAAGGATCAGCAGTATCCAGGCGGGTGGCATAACCGCGTAGACCCATACCTTGCTGACCTCCAGCGCAGGCAGCTCAATTCGGGTTCCACTCTTGCACATCTCTATGGCGTAGTAGAAACAGACAGCAGAAATAACGATAACAATGAGGTGAAAGAGGCAGCGGATAAGGAACTCAATTCGGTTCCTGCCCAGCTTATCCCGGAAGAACATCATGCTGATATTGAGCCCCCTCCGGTAGGCCAGAGGCAGAATGATGAAGGTTATCCAGACCATCATCCACAGTGATGCTTCCTCGGACCATGACAGCGCGTTATTGAGCACATAACGATAAAACACCTGCACAATGTTCAGCAGGGTTATTGCCAGAAGCATCATCCAGGTAAGGTTGACGGCGATCTTGTCTACCAGGTCGTTAACCTTACCAAGTATGAGTTTCACGTTCAGTAGTGTTTTCATACTGTAGTCTCCTCAAGCGAGCTAAACTGGATCTGTTATTTGGTCAATTCAACAACTTCGATTTTAAGGTGACTGGCCAGAATCCGCAGTGACGGCCGATGTTCTCCGTAGACAATGGCGGTGTGGTGTTCAAGCCCGGCACGCATCAGGTTCTCCAGTACAGTAGAAGCCGGACTGTCAAGCCTGGCAACACCGGCAGTGCCGGAAAATGCCAGGGGGGCTCGAATCATTTCACCTCCGCCGATAATCATAGTCGTTTTATCATGACCTTTACTCAGTCGAGCCATTGTAAAACGACCCGGCTTCAAAGGGAATTCGTTGAGTAACGGGAGCTTGCGATTGGAATGAATGGTGGCCTTTATCGGGACTTCAGGGTCGGCCATCTGCACCGGTGCCTGACCGCAATGCCAGAATACACAGGTATCGGTCTCTGCATCAATATCAACCAGATCTGTATTGAAAGCCGGTTCCCCAGCCAACCTTTGGAGAATAAGAGAGGTTATAACGCCATGGACATCAGCTTCACAGCCGCCGGGAATAAAATGCTCATTGAGCAGGGCCACTGCACCGCAAGCAGCCGCACCATAATGGGTAAAAAATTCGGGCCAGCAGCGAACAGCCAGACCTGCATAGTTTCTCTGGCCAATGAGCCTGCGCATACCCTCGTAGGCTTTCAACGATTTCAATGTCACATCACGATCCATATCTGCCAGATTAACCAAAACCTTTTGGCGGTCTTCATAGTGTGGCAGGGCGACTGAATCATCAAGCTCTTTAACCGTATCGAGGAATGCAATCAGGTCATGCTCTTCAATTTCAATGCCGAAGAGCTCCTTACATTCCTGGTGACTGAACATACAGGCATCAAAACCGTCGGGGTGCTGACCGATGACTCCAATCCGGTCACCTGACAGGCTCCGCTTTACTGCAGCAGCCCGGGCAAAATCACGTATGCGCGAAATGACACCTTTGTCGGATGGAGCTCCGTGAACATAATCGTATCTGAGGTGGGCTCGGGAGAGTGCGTGTGCGGCGAGGTTGATGCCGCAGAACGAGTTGAGACGCAACCGGCCTCCCGTTCGGGGTTCAGGAAAAGACCACATGACCAGAGGGGCGTCAAGCTGCCGGGCAATCTCCACTGTCATTGACGCATCAGTGAAGGTAACCTGGAGCAATAAGACAATGTCGAGACCCTCTCTCTTCAGAGCGGTAAGGGCTTCTGTAACATCCTCTGCATCAAAAAGGAGTTCCTGTGTACCAATAATCTCACTATCCAGGTCATTCAGCGCCAGCAGTGCCTCAGTCTGGATTTCATGGGCATAAGAAACATCGAAGGTGCTGCGGCCAACCGCGAGGACACCGATACGTGGTTTGATTGTTTGCATCTTACCTTGCTCCCCGTGCATCACATATGAGTCGCCAGACGGCAAAAGATTGATATGAGTGTAATCAAGTTGACATATTCGTTGCGCAATGTCAATAATATTTAAAAAAAACTTGATATTTTTCCATTAATGTCGTTTTATCAACAAAAGAGGGCTTATTTCTTACAATTAATGTGATATTTCTTATTCTTATTGATCAAAAAATCAATAAATCTGATATATTCCTACTACTTGAATCGATTAACCAGGAGGTTAACCCATGAACCCATGCAATCTGAACCAACTTGGTATCAATCGTGAAACAGACTGGGCAGTCGGACATTTCAATATTCACAACCAGGAATTTGTCAGGTCAGTTGTCAGGGCTGCAGAGCAGGAGCGTTCTCCGGCAATTCTGGCGGTTGGCATGATGTCCATCAAATACATGGGCCTGGCACCGCTGATCAGCTCCTGTCAGGTTATCTGCAAGGAAACCGAGGTACCTGTTGCCATTCACCTGGATCATGCCCGGGATCTCGACATTGTCAAAGAGTCCCTGGATCTTGGTATCAATTCGGTTATGTTTGACGGATCTGCGTTGAGTTATGAAGAAAATGTAAAAAAAACAACAGAAGTGGTCAAGATGGCTCACGACTGTGGAGCGACAGCTGAGGGCGAGATCGGCATCGTCCCCCATGGCAATGTCACGGTGAGTGATTCCGACATGACAAATCCTGAGCGGGCAGTGGAATTTGCCGAGCGAACCGGTGTCGATTTTCTTGCAGTCTCTCTTGGCAGCATACACGGGATGAAGAGTGCCGGGACCTCCCTAAATCAGGATCTTTTGAAAACCCTGCACCAGCAAATCCCGGTTCCACTTGTTCTCCATGGAGCCTCAGGGGTTGTCGATGAACATATATCGACCGCGATTACCAACGGAATCAGGAAAATAAACGTTAATACCGGTCTTAAAGTTGTGCTGAAGGACCTGCTCAGCACTCAGCTGAAGAATAGTCCGGACAGTGATCTGCTCGATGATCTTGAAAAGGGAATGGCAGCGGTTACTGCCTCCATTGCCAAACGGATGAGGCTGTTCGGGTCCAGCGGTAAAGCCTGACCAGCCAGCCGATACGATGCAGCGAAAGGAACAGTGATCGTTCCTATTTTAGGGCTAGAAGCTGATTTCGGTCCTATCCTTTCTTTAGAAAGGTATCAACTGTCTGGCGGTCAGGGGTGCCAAGGCTGCCTCCGAACGTCAGGCATTTCAGTGATGCGGTTGCGCCGGCAAAACGTATTGCATCTTCAATTGCCATTTTTTCGGCAAGTGCCACAGCAAATGCACCATGAAATATATCTCCTGCGCCGCAGGTATCTATGGCCTCAACCTGTTCTGCCGGACAAGAGCTGATGATTCCTCTTTCATCGAGCCAGTAACTCCCTTTTTCACCAGCAGTTACGGCGACCCAGGCCCCGCTTTTCCGGCGAGCACTCTGTAATCCTTTTTCAATGTCTTTTTCATCGACGTACATCTGCAACCCTTTTTCGCTGAAGACTGCATAATCTGCCAGACCTATCAGGTGGCTGGTGTCGATCGGCGAAATATCAGCATCGATGAGGCTTGGAACATTGGCCTGGCGAGCACGTTTCAATGCTTCTTCCGCGCCCTCAGGCCAGCGCACATCGGTAAGTGCGAAATCAGCACTACCAATAATCTTTTCCGGCAGCCATGACGGATCAGGGTCAAGCTGTTTGGAAGAAAAGTTGATGATTTGCCGCTCTCCATTCCGGTCGACCACAACGGATGATACCTGTGAGGATTGGCCATTGATAAACCGTATCCCGCTCACATCAACCCCGCATCTTGCCATTCTTGCTGTCAGTTCTCGGCCGACATCGTCATTCCCCAAACGCCCGAGAAAAACAGCATCGTGCCCGAGCGCAGCTGCAGCCATGCTGGCCGCGGCTGCGGGGCCACCAGGTGCTGCGACATAGTTTTCAGCAAAAATCTTGCCACCGCCAGCAGGCAAATGGTCTACCTTGAACAGGTGGTCAAGGCATGCAAGCCCGACGCAGACGATCCTGGCCATGTAACGTTCTCCTCGTAAATCACCGGTCTGGAGGAGCATGGAGCCTCCTCCTGCAATGGCATCAAAGTAACCGGCTTAACCAATGACAAATATACAATCAGGTTTTCAACTCACCCCACCTATGGAAATGTGTTTTGTCTCCAGGTAGGCGTCGATACCTTCACTGCCGAGTTCTCTTCCCCAGCCGCTTTGCTTGAATCCGCCGAACGGGCAATTACTTGTTGAGGGAACCGGGTCATTTATTCCGACAGTTCCCGCTTCCAGCGATTCAGCAACCCGAAGGGCGCGGTTGAGATCCGTCGTATAGGCGTATGCAGCCAGTCCAAATTCGGTATCGTTGGCTTTGCTGAGAACTTCTTCCTCATCGTCAAAAACATAGACAGCCGCAACCGGAGCAAATATTTCCTCGTGACGACAGGTGGCATCTTCCGGGATATCCACAAGTAAGGTCGGTGTAATGAAGTTCCCCTGATCACCATATCGCCTGCCGCCGGTTAGGACTCGTGCGCCTTTACTGGTTGCGTCCTCAACAAAGCCGAGTGCTGTGGTGAGTGCCTTTTCATCAACCAGTGGCCCAATATCAACACCTGGTTCCAGGCCGCTGCCCACTTTCAAGGCTTCCAGCTTTTCTACCAGGGTTTTTATGAAACGTTCATAGATAGGACGCTCTACATAGATGCGGTTTGAGGCGATACATGATTGCCCGTTATTACGGAATTTAGTGATCAAAGCACCCTCAATGGCCTGGTCAAAATCTGCATCTGCAAAGATAATTAAAGGTGCGTTCCCTCCCAGCTCAAGTGATAATTCGGTGCATTTTTCTGCCGCTCCGCCAATGAGCTTTTTGCCGACTTCGGTTGAACCGGTGAAACTGATTTTCCGGCAGATGGGATTTTCAAGCATTTCAGCTGCAATCTCGGAGGCGGACCCAACCACGACTTGAAAAACACCCTTTGGCAGTCCAGCCGCCTCTACGCAGCGGGCAAGTTCAATTGTAGAAAGCGGGGTTGCACTCGCCGGTTTCAGGACAACAGTGCAGCCTGCAGCAAGTGCTGGTGCAACTTTGCGCAAAGCCAGAACCAGTGGAAAATTCCATGGTGCAATGGCACCTACCACCCCAACCGGCTGCCTGACGACAAGGTGCCGTTTCCCCTCGGCCTGCTGTGGTACGACCCGGCCATAGGCCCGCCTGGCTTCTTCGGCGAACCATTGCAGATGATCAATGGACATGGCCACTTCACCCTTGCCCTGGGCCAACGGCTTGCCATTTTCTTTGCTGATGAGCTCGGCTATCATGTCTTCTCGTTTTTCCAGTTCGTCTGCTATGGCAAGCAAATACTTACCACGCGCTTTCGCCGTCAACTTCTTCCAGCCGGATAATGCTGTTTGGGCATCGTCAAGCGCCTGCCGTACCGCACTACGATCGACCATGGCTACTTCGCCAATCACCTCTCCTGATGCCGGATCGGTCACCGCTAGATGGGTATCACTATCCTGCCAGGTTCCGTTAAGCAACAACGTATATCTATTCATCACTAATTATCCTCTCATAATCGTCTAAACATAGAGTTATGATTTAAATATATTCGATGTGTCCAAGGTCAGCCGCCACCGATAAGAGGTAAAAGCGTGACCCGGTCTCCATGTGCCAGGCGTTGACTGAAAATACCGTATTCTCCATTGACATACACCGAACCAACCTCATGCTGATTGATAACGAGGTATTCCAAAAGGGTGTCAATCGTTGCAGGCTGTTCCAACGGTACCGTTGCCCTGCTGAATCTATTGTAGCGAAGCGGGGGATATAAGGTTACATCAACATCCATCTGTCGCTTTCCTGGGGAATACACATGTGCGTTTACTGGTCAAACCCCTATGAGTAATGATAGTAACGATAGGTATGCTATGCTAGTAGATAAAAACCGATTGTCGGGCGCCGTCAGCCACCGATCTCAAACATGTTGTTACAGGGGCCAAGTGCAAGAAGAATAGTACGATATCTTTCTTGGCCCCTTAAATAGTATGTAAACAGAGGTCAGAGCAGCCATAGCGATAAAGCCGGAACAAATGCCAGAATCAGCACAACAATAAGCATGGTAAACACGAAGGTGACTGCATACCTCGAAATTGACATCACCGATTCGCCCGTTACCCCCGACACAACGAAAAGATTAAGCCCCAGCGGCGGAGTGATGAACCCGATCCCCAGGGCGGTGATCATGAAGATGCAGAAATGGATCTCATGCATCCCTATTTCGAGCGCCAGCGGAAGGAGCAGGGGAGAGAGTATAACGATGTTTGGAGTAGTTTCCATCACACACCCGGCGACCATCAGAATAGCCAGCATCAGGAGTATGATGAGGTACTGATTCGTCGTATAATCAGTGATACTCTGCACGAAAAATTGAGGGACCTGCAGCGATGCGAGCGTTTGTGCCAAAGGCAGTGACATGGCGATGATCGGCACGATGACCCCGTTCACTTTCGCCGATGTCTCGAGCATATCGGGAAAATCCTTCAGGGTCAGGGTTCCCTGGAAAAAACCGATGATGATGGTGGTCATGACTGCCACGGCAGCCGACTCGGTCGGGGTAAAAATACCTGAATAGATGCCACCTAAGATAATGAAGGGAATCAAAAGCGCCCAGCGACCTTCATAACAGGTTTTGGCAAAATGCTTGAAATCAAAGCCAATGCGTGAATCCTCGTAGCCTTTGAATTTGTTGACGATGATGTTGGTAATCATTACCGAGGCGAGGATCATGGCACCCGGTACCGCGGCCGCCAGGAACAGGGTGGATGCAGAAATTCCGAGAACAAGGCCGATAATGATATAGGCAATCGATGGTGGTATCAGGATGCCCGTACAGGCGCCAGCAGCAACCATCGCGCAGGCGTAGCCCTTCGGGTAACCCTTTTCTACTAGACGACCAATGGTGATGCGGCTGATGGCCGCGGCATCGGCCGCGTCCGAACCCGAAATACAGGCAAAAAAACCGCAGCCCAGCACCGTTGAGGTTCCTGATCCTGCCTTCTGCCAACCCATCGTCGCTTCCGCAACCTGCAGCAGTTTCAACGACAGGCCGGTTCGCACCAGTACGTCACCGGTCAGGATAAAGAGCGGTACCGCAATCAGGGCAAATGAATCGACCCCGTCAAACAGTGCCTCGCCCAGAAGCGTGAGTGGCAAAACCTCGGTGAAATAGAGCATGGCCATTGATCCAAGCCCGATTACAACCCATATTCTGAAGCCGAGAAGGATCATCACCACCATGCCGATCAGCGGTCCGTAAAAACCCCAGCCGAGAACTAATTCCTGTGCCTGCTGCCCTAATGTTGGAAACATTTTTTTCTCCTATTAATCAAAAAGTGGGTTGCCTTCAAACACAGGTCTGTTGGCCTTCAAGTCATTCCAATCACGCCATAGTGACTGCAAAATACGGACTACCATCATTGAAAATCCGATTGGAACTGCAGCAAGGAACCAGGCTTGACTAATCCTCAAGCCATGGGTGACCGAATCGAAATGTAAAGAGACCAGAACTGCTTCCATGGACATATATATCGACACGCCAGCAAGAATCAGCGCGAATATATCGCCAAGGATATAGAGGATCAGTTTCATCCGATTGGGTAACAGATTGAGGAGAACATCTATCCTTATGTGTGCTCTTTCTTTGATTGCAGCAGAGGCGCCGATATAGGCGATATAAATAAATGCGTAGCGGGCCATCTCCTCGGTCCAGACAGATGAATAGGAAAGCACGCTGCGCCTCAGCACCTCAATGAAAATGGAGCTTACGATAAACGCGTAGAGCGGCAGCAGCAGGTAACGTTCACCGTTTTTGTCGATGAGCTGGAGAATCTTTTTGAAATCCATGGGGCCACCATCAGGTTATGGTTCATCAAGGGGCGGCCAGCGCCTGACCGCCCCGAACATCATCAACTACATCATCAACCTTTTACATCATGTATATAGTAGCCGGTGAAGGTATTAGCGGCCTCCTGCAGGGCGTCAAATTTATCGACCGAGCCGAGCAGTTCCTTCTTGATGGCATCCCATGCCGGCAGCTGGGCTCCAGCCTTAGCGACCCACTGCTCCTTCTCGGCAGCGGTCGGTGCATAGAACTGCACGCCTGCCTTGGCCATTTCAGCCATGGCGTAGGCCCGGGCGGCCGGAACCATGGCCAGGTTCTGGCGGAAGGTAATATCACTGGCGAACTCGATAGCTTCCTGAATATCCTTGGGCAGGCTGTTGAACCACTCGAGGTTACAGGAGTAGACCTGGGCGTCGGGCACCGCGGCGTTGAAGGTAATCCAGGAGAGGATCTCCTTGAACCCAAATGTGTAAAGGGCGCCAACAGCAGGATCCAGGGCGTCTGCGACACCCTGCTTGATGGCTGAGGAAGTCTCGCCCCAGGCGACCGGGGTCGGGTTGGCACCGAGCAACTGGTAGAACTGCTGGAGGATCTTTGATCCCGGTACGCGGAACTTGATGCCCTGGAGCTGATCCGGGGTCTTGATCGGTCCATCGACGCCTTTGCGGATTGCACAGGTTCTCGGGTCAATTTGGCAATACCAGAGTGCTTTGAATCCTTTGGCCTCGATTTTCGGGTTGATCTCACCCTTCCACGCGTCAGAGGTCACCAGGTTGATGAACTGCTGGTTCTCACCACACATATACGGGATGTTGATGACATCGGCCGCAGGTGCGAACGGAGCAAAGTTGGAAATCGAGTGCTGGGCCGCCTGAATCGTGCCTCCCTGTACCTTCTGGACCAGGGCGCTGCCCGCACCGAGCTGGCCGCCCGGGGCGAGTTTGACGTAGATTTGACCGTTGGTGGCATTTTCGATGTTATCCTTGAAATTCCACTGCATGATCGGATATTCCCGGGATGCCCCGAGGATATAGGCGGTGGCCACATTCATCGTGAACTTGGCTGCTTTCTGGCGCTCCTGATCCTCTTTAGCCGTCGGGGCTGCAGCTTCCGCATTCAACGGAATACCGCTGCCGAGCGCGGCAACTGCAGCAGTGAAGCCGACTTTTGCACTTAGTTCCATAAAACGACGACGATCTTTGTTTTTTACGTCTTGTATTTCATTGCGCTCTTCCATGTTTTTCTCCTGTCTTAGTTGTTGTTTGTTTCGAGGTTTGCTTTGTAGTTTGCTTCTTGAAACAGAGCAGCTACGATAAATGCCATTGAAGCAACAAGCATCATGAGAAATTCACCGATGTCTCCGATGTGAAACATCTGCTTTCCATAAACGATGTTTGCTTTGCCAACCAGCATGTTAACCACATAAAGACTGAACGATAAAATCGCCACAATAATGGCAATCCGAGACCCCAACTTATGATCGGAATGGTTTTGTCCGTTTGTCATATCTGATCTCAACAGTTGATTTTTTTCTCATCAGTTCCTGTTTGCTATGAGCATCAGGAGCCAACCACCTTAAACACGGCATTACAGTCTTCTTTGCCGAAGCCGTCCGCCGACGCCTTTTTGTAAAGGTCAAGGGCCGCCTCCATAGTCTTCAGATCAAGGCCCCAGGCCCGCGCCATCTCGCAGCCGAGCCGGACGTCCTTGAGCGCAAGATCGAGACCGAACCTGTTTTCAAAGTCATCGGCTGCAATCCACGGTCCGCGAACATCCATCTGAAAACTTCTGGCCCCGGTGTCCTGCAGCAGTTCGATTAACAAGTTTTTTTCGATACCCGCTTTCTCGCCAGCCTTGATACCTTCAGCCAGAACAGCAAGATTAGCCATGCCGACCATATTGCTGATCAACTTGACCGCACAGGATGCCTCGACTCCACCCATGTAATATGACGGGGAACCAATGATCGGCCAGATATCCTCAAGCTGTTCGAACACGTCTTTATCCCCGCCGATGAACAGAGGCTCCTCGGCCTTCTCGGCGTGGGCAGGGGTCTTGCCAAGGGTGCATTGCATAAACTTGATACCTTTTTCGGCCGCAGCATCTCTGAGTTCCATGGAAGTTTGCGGATCGATGGTGCTGAGCTCAATATGGATAGCACCGCTCTTCAAGGTTTTCAGCAAGCCCTCGTCGCCGAGCATGACTCCTTTTATGTGCTGGGGCATCGGCAGACTTGTAAATACAAGATCGCAATCTGAAAGCTCCCCAAGCGATGATACAGCTTTGCCGCTGGTACCTGCTTCAAGTGTTTTTTTAACAGCGTCCGCGCTGAGGTCAAACACCAAGACCTCTTTTCCGGCTCTGATCAGGTTACGAGCCAACGGCCCTCCCATCAAGCCAACACCTACAAAACCAATACTCATTATAGACCTCCCTTGTAGTTCTCGATCAAAAGCCTGCTATAGTGTCATGTCGTCAACAGGCTAGTAAAACCACCCTTAAATACCGGGTGATAGATTTCTCTTAATGCATTATGCTACTTCTCTGTTCATTTCAGGGAGCCAGTCAAGTCCGAGTTCGACCAGTTTTCCCCTGGTTGGCTTTCCTTCTGGATCCCAGCCGCTCATCTCATAGTACAATTCAACCCAGCCCCGGAATTCATCAGGCTCAAATCGAGCACCTTTCAACGGGCCATCGGGCATCTTCTCAAACCATCTACGGATCAACGTATCGTCGTCTGGGGTGAATCCGCACCGGTTGTTAAAAATTCGGGCCATGGCGTTTGCCCGGTCAACACCGTTGACGATTTCATAAAGACTTGTATCCCAGCCGGTAATAGCCTGCACTACATCCACAAGTTTGCCGAAGGTGAGCGCTCCAATCGGTACAGAACAGAAGTTGCAGATTCCGAGCAGGTTGTTGATACCCCAGGCTTTCTGGCCGATATAGAAAAACTTCACTTTTGCAGCATCTGTTTTGACGGGATCAACAGGGTCGAGCAGTCCCATTGGGTATAATTTACTGATACCTTCTC